>CAVQVN010000010.1:0-292222 GCA_963717135.1 uncultured Actinomycetota bacterium | reverse complement strand
AAACTCCTGGTTACAGGCTCGCTATTGGCATTGATTGCGGTGGACCGGGCATCGGTGTGGGTGGCTTTGATCATCATCATTCGGGAGTTCGCGGTCGTCGCCCTGCGAGGGATGGCGGCGCTCGAGGGTCGGGTTGTGAAGCCCTCGATTTGGGGCAAATTGAAGGCCAATGCTCAGTTCGTGGCCATCGGTCTGGCCATGATTAGATTGGCCGAACCCTGGGGACCTCTCTACCTCGATGAGTGGGCGATGTGGCTGGCGGCCGCCATCACCATCGCTTCCGGTTGGCAGTACGTTGCGAATTTCTGGTCGGTCGTCCGGGCTGCCGACCGGTCATGACCACCCTGGTTACGGGTGGGTCCGGTGTCGTCGGCCGAGCTCTCCTACGGCACCTGATTGCGGGAGATCGGGATGTGAAAGCGTTGGCTCGCTCCGACCGGGCGGCGTCCACGGTGGCGCAGTGCGGTGCCAAACCGGTCATGGGCGACATCCTCGACTACGGCTCGATGGTCGAGGCCATGAAAGGATGCGACGTCGTATTCCACGTGGCCGGTTCCAACGAGATGTGCCTCGCCGACCCGTCGGTTTTGTACCGGGTCAACGTGGACGGTACGCGAAACACCCTTCGAGCCGCCGCCGCCACCGGTGTGCGGAGAATGGTGTTCACCTCCTCGGCCACCACCCTGGGAGAGGAGCGGGGATCGATCGGGGATGAGGCGGCACCCCACCGTGGTTGGTTTCTCTCCAACTATGAGCGTTCCAAGTACGAGTCGGAACAAGCGGTTTTGTCAGAGCAGACCGGCGTCGAGGTGGTGGCGGTCAATCCCTCGTCCGTACAGGGTCCCGGACGGGCCTCGGGCACCGGCCGGCTCTTCCTCGACCTGATCAACGGCCGGATTCCCGGGGTGGTCGACTCCCGGTTCAGCATCGTCGACATAGATGATTGCGCCCGCGGGCATCTGCTGGCTGAGAGACACGGTGTGGCCGGCGAGCGTTACATCTTGAGCGGCTTCACTCTCTCCACCGACCAGGCGGTACACCTGCTCGAGGACGTCACCGGTCGTCAGCTCAACCTGCGGCGCTTGCCCGCAAACCTGATCATGGGCGCCGCGGCCATCGCCGAAGGGTGGTCGCGGGTTATGCGACGCCAACCTCGCATCTGTCGGGAGATAGTCAGAGTGATGTCGTTCGGTCATTCCTACGACGGATCGAGGGCGACTCACGAACTCGGACTCGAATACACACCCGCCCGCGAGACGATCAAACGGACGATCGAGTGGTTCGTGAAAGAGGGACTGGTGACGAGAGAACTGCCGGCTTTCGAGCGCTAGGCGCTCGAACGAAAGTCGTCAGCGCTCAGTTCTCAGTCATCAGTCCATTAGGACATCAGCCGCCAGTCTGATGACTGACGACTGATGACTGACCCCTTCCATGACAACGACCACCCGGCTGGGAGGCTGAACCGTCGCTGGGGGGCATTGCGATGAGATAGCCGGTTCAGTTTGGGGCCAAAGGTGGTCGCTGTCGCAACGAAATTACCTCAGATGGTCGAGATTTCCGCGGAAATCCATAGGTCGGGAGACCTACCCGGCAGTTTGACCGACCAGGAACGGGGCGCCGCTACTCTCATCCGACGATGACTTCAGCACCACTCGCCCCGCTCGTCGATCGGTGGCGACCCGACCATCTTCCCAGTCCGCCGGGCCGTTTGGTAGTGCCGCCCGCGGTCCGCGCCTTCTTTTTGGCAGGGATGGCCGCCCGATCGACCGGTCCCGTGTTGGCGATCGTTCCCGGGGAGCGAGATGCCGAGGATCTGGCCGAGGACGTGAGTCTGTTCCACAGTCAAGTTGTCTTCATGCCCGCCTGGGAAACGCTGCCGTTTGAACACGTGTCGCCCAACGCGGCAACCATGGCCCGGCGCGCCGAGGCTCGCCACTTGCTTACGCAAGGCGGGTCCGGGACGTTGGTAGTGGCCTCGGCCCGGTCCGTGTCGCAACGGATCAGTCCTTCCCCCAGCGAACCGACCTCGGGCCGAGTGGGCGACACCGTCGGTTTTGACGGGCTGATCGAGCGCCTGGCCCGCGACGGTTATCACCGCACCGATCGCGTGGAAGCCCGAGGTGAGTTTTCGGTCCGGGGTGGGATCATCGATCTCTTTCCCGCTCAGGCGGAGGAACCCGTGCGCCTCGATTTCTGGGGTGATCACCTGGATGATGCCCGGGTGTTCAGTGTTTCCAGCCAGAGATCAGTCGAGAAGGTCGACGGTTTTGTTGCCTATCCGGCCAGAGAGTTTCGACCGGATTCGGCAGTATCGGTCGAAGCCCGGCTGCTGCTCGAGAAGGAAGCCTGGGCGGCGTCGACCTGGGATCGCCTATCCGAAGGTGTGCTCTTTTCCGGGATGGAGTCCTGGCTTCCATGGCTGGCGCCGCCCCTCACGGCGTTGTCGGAGCTGGCTCCAGAGGGGTCGCTGATCGTCTTCGATCGAGTGCGCGCGTGCGACCGCAGCCGTGACCTCCTCAAGGAGGAGGGAGAGCTGGCCGCGGCGCTCGCTCCCACCTGGGGTCACGGCGCCCCAGAGGCCGGTGACCATCCATCGCTTTATCTCGATTTGGAGGACGCTCTCGACGGACGTCCCCTTCTCGACGCACCGCCTGCCGCGGCGGGCCCTGAGGACCGTTCGTTGAACGTGTTGGGCTTTGACGCAACGCCGGGGGACCCTGCCTCGGTAGCCGCCGGTCTGACCCGTCTGCTTGGTCGGAAGATGGATGTGGCCGTCGCAATGGACGGTGCCGGTGCCGCCGATCGAGTTGCCCGGCTCCTCACCGAAGAGGGGTTGTCGCTGACCCGAACCGACCGGCTCGATCGAGCGGCCTCGGCGATTCTCCCGGTTGGAATTCACCGCGGGTTCGTACTTCCCGACCAGGGCGTTGCGGTCCTGGGAGAACAAGAAGTGGCCGGGCGGAGAAGGGCGCATCGGCGCACCGGACCCCGCCGGGCGGCCCAGGACACCTCCGGCTATCGAGATCTCGCCATCGGCGACTACGTTGTGCACTACCGACACGGAATCGGGCGATTCGAAGGTCTCACCACCCGCACTATCGCCAAGGTCGAGCGCGATTACCTGGTCGTGGCCTATGCCGCCGAGGACAGACTCTATGTCCCGACCGATCAGCTGGCAGCTGTCCGAAAATATACCGGCGGCGAGACCCCCCGGGTGTCGAGGATGGGTGGCTCCGACTGGGCGGCTACCCGGTCCAAGGTCCGGAAAGCTGTGGCGGCGGTGGCCGAGCAAGTCGTATCGCTTCACAAGGCAAGGGCGGGGGCCCAGGGCCACGCCTACGCGCCGGACCAGCCCTGGCAACATGAACTCGACGCGGCGTTTCCCTTCGAAGAGACTCCCGATCAATTGGCCGCCATCCAGGATGTCAAGGCCGATATGGAGGACCCCGGCCCGATGGACCGGCTCGTATTCGGCGATGTCGGCTTTGGCAAGACCGAGGTGGCGATCCGGGCCGCCTTCAAAACGGTCATGGAAGGCAAGCAGGTGGCGATTCTGTGTCCGACGACCCTTCTTGCCCAGCAACATTTTCAGACTTTCTCGGATCGGTATGCGCCCTATCCGGTCCGGGTCGAAATGCTCAGCCGATTCTTGACCGGCAAACAACAGCGAAAGGTGGTTGCCGGGATAGCCACCGGCGAAGTGGACGTGGTGATCGGCACGCATCGCCTCATCAGCGATGACATCAGGTTCAGGGATCTCGGCCTGCTGGTCATCGACGAGGAGCAACGTTTCGGGGTCAACGCCAAGGACCGGATCAAGCGTTTCCGGGTGGGGGTGGATGTGTTGACGTTGACGGCCACCCCAATCCCGCGAACTTTGGAGATGGCCCTGACCGGGATTCGCGATGTCTCCCACATACGCACGGCCCCCGAAGATCGCCATCCAATCCTCACCTACGTCGGACCCTACGACGAACAGGCGGTGTCGGCGGCCATCCGGCGCGAGATGTTGAGGGAGGGCCAGGTCTTCTATGTTCACAATCGGGTGCAATCGATCGAACGGGCGGTCGCCCACCTCCGTGAGCTCGTTCCCGATGCGAGATATGCCGTAGCCCACGGGCAGATGAGCGAGGGGCAGCTCGAACAGGCGATGCTGGACTTCTGGAATCGTGAATACGACGTGTTGGTGGCCACCACCATCATCGAGTCGGGCCTCGACCTTCCCCAGGTGAACACGTTGATCGTTGAACGCTCCGACTTGCTGGGCCTGGCCCAGCTCTATCAATTGCGGGGGCGGGTTGGACGGTCGAGCCAGCGTGCCTATGCCTATCTGTTCCATCCGGTCGGTCAGTCGTTGAGTGAGGACGCCTACCGGCGAATGGAAGCCATCGGGGAGGCCACAGACCTTGGATCGGGGTTCTCCCTGGCTCTCCGGGATCTGGAGATCCGGGGCGCCGGGAGCATCCTCGGCGAAGTGCAATCCGGTCATATCGCGGCGGTCGGATTCGACCTGTACACCGAGCTGGTTGCCGAAGCCGTTCAAGAGCTCGAAGGGTCTCCTGTTGACAAAGTCGAACCGGCCGAGGTGAGAATCGATCTTCCGGTGGATGCGCATCTTCCCGACGACTACGTGACCGATCAGGGCGCCCGGCTCGAGGCGTATAGGCGACTAGCCCTGGCCGCCACCCACGAACAGGTGGAGGATGTCGGTCGCGAATGGCTGGATCGCTACGGCCCGGTGCCGGAAACGGCAGCTGCGCTCCTCGACGTGGCCCGGCTGCGGGTCGAAGCTCTTCGGGTCGGCATCGATGAGATCGTGAAACTGCGGAATGAGGTTCGTTTGGCCACCGTCGACCTCTCGGCCTCCCAGGAGGTCAGGCTGTCGCGGATCGCCCCGCGGGCCGTGCTGCGAGCCGGGGAAGGCGTGATCTTCCTTCCCGCTCCTCCGGGGAAAGAAATCATCAGCAAGCTGCTCGCTTTTCTGGCAGAGATGTGGCCAGTTCCCCTCCCTGCAAGGGAGGGGAAAGGCTCGCCGTAGGCCAGCCAGGGGAGGGTGGGGCGATAGCCAGACGGTCTCGCGGCGAGGCCTGACCCCCATGCTCCTCGCTGCGCTCGGGTACTTCCCCCTTGCAGGGGGAAGTCATTCCCGTCCCCCTCGCTGCGCTCGGGTACTTCCCCCTTGCAGGGGGAAGTCATTCCCGTCCCCCTCGCTGCGCTCGGGTACTTCCCCCTTGCAGGGGGAAGTCATTCCCGTCCCCCTCGCTGCGCTCGGGTACTACCTCTTGCAGGGAGAAGTCATTCCCACTTGTCACTTCCCGCTTCTCATTTCTCACTTCTCACTTCTCACTTCTCACTTCTCGCGGATACCTGCCTACCATGGTTTCCGCTTCCGTTCTCTTGACACAAAGGTGAATCCCGTGCGCAGACTCGTCGTCCTACTTCTCGTATTTGCTGTTCTTGCGACAGCTTGTTCCGGCGGAGGAGCCGTCGTCGCCACAGTCAACGGGACGACCATCACCCTGGAAGAGGTCGAGGCGATCAGAGCCGAAAGCACCACCACCGACCGCGATCAGTTCAACCGGGACTTGTTTCAGCTGATCGTCGAAGAGACGGTGCGGCAGGCAGCCGCCGCCCAGTACTCCATTGTCGAGGACCCCGCCGCCATTGATGCACAGTACGACCTGTTCATCGCCGGCATCGAAGCCGAAGGTCCACTCGACGAATATCTCGAGACCAACGGGATCACCGAGGAAACCATCCGCCACGTTGCCTTCCAGCAGGTGATACTCCCCGAAATCCAGGTACGGCTGGCCGAAGGAACCACCGAAGAAGACATCCAGGCCGCCTACGCCGAGGTTCTCCCTCGACTGTCAACCGTCTGCACCCGCCACATACTGGTCGCGACTGAGGAGGAGGGACTCGCCGTTATCGACCGTCTGGACGGCGGAGAGGATTTTGCGGACCTGGCGGCTGAGCTATCCATCGACACCGGCTCCGGCGCGGCCGGGGGAGATATCGGCTGCATCTCGGATCCCTCCACCAATCTGGTGGCGTCGTATGCCACCGCATCGCTGGAAGCGGAAATCGGCCAGGTCACGGGACCAATCGAATCTGAGTTCGGGTACCACGTGCTGATAGTTGATTCCCGCGAGACGCCATCGCTCGATGAGGTCCGCACCGACCTGACGGCATCACTTGGTGCCGACCTCTTCGACGCATGGGTGTTCGAGGCCCTGGGCACGGCCGACATAGTGGTTACCGAGAGGTACGGGACCTGGCAAACCGAGCCATCCTTCGGGGTCGTCTCCCCGGCCTGATGGCTGGACGCATCACCATCGTCGGCCTCGGCCCGGGCGACTACCAGCGGATCCCCTCTGAGACCACCCGGCTGCTGCTCGACCCCGACGCCACGGTGATCGTCCGTACCCTGGAACACCCGGCCGCCCGCCATCTCAGTGGGCTGCGAGTTGTCGAGAGCGGAGATGATCTCTACGAGTCGGCAGGTACGTTCGATGTTGTCTACCGACGGCTGGCGGACCGGGTTGTGGAAGCTGCTTCAGAGGCGTGGGTCGTCTTCGCGGTGCCGGGTAGCCCCCACGTCGGTGAGCGCACCCCCGGATTGATTCGCCAATCTGCCGCCCGGGCGGGCATTCCGGTCGAAGTGATGGGCGGTGAATCTTTTCTGGACCTGGTGCTGTTCGCAGTTGGGGTCGATCCGATCGGCGATGGGCTGGCCGTGTTGAACGGCCACCATCTCCCTGAGCCATTGTTGCTTCACCTGCCGACAGTCATTACCCAGGTCGACATCCCGATGGTTCTCATCGACGTGCGCGACACACTCGCCCGGCTGCTTCCCATCGGGACACCGATCACCGTGTTGACGGACCTGGGCACCGAGCAGGCTCGAGTCGAGACCGTTGCTCTCGAGGCGCTCCGCGGAGAAGATGCCGGCCTGCGTACCTCTTTGTTCATTGGCGAGGCACAGGCCGGGCTGCCGGGGTTGATCACCACAATGAAGCAGCTTCGGGCGGAATGCCCCTGGGACCGGGAACAGACCCACCACAGCCTGGTTCGGAACCTCGTCGAAGAAACCTACGAATTGGTCGAAGCCCTGGCCCGGCTGCCCGTCCAGGCACCGGCCGGTGAAGCCGATTTTGTCGCCTACGACGCGGTCGAAGATGAGCTAGGTGACCTACTCCTCCAGGTGCTCTTCCACAGCACTATGGCGTCGGAAGCCGGGGCATTTGATGTCGAAGATGTCGCCGAGCGGCTACGGGAGAAACTGGTCCGCCGCCATCCCCACGTGTTCGGTGATGTCGAAGCCACAACGGCCCAGGAAGTCCTGCAGAACTGGGAGCAGATCAAGCAGGACGAGAAGCAGCGGTCTTCGATGATGGATGATGTACCGGCGGGGCTCCCCGGAATGGAGCGGGCCGCCAAACTTCAACGCCGGGCAGCCACCGTCGGGTTCGATTGGGAGAATGCGGCCGCGGTCATGGACAAGGTTCGCGAAGAGGTCACCGAACTCGAGGAGGCCCTCCCCGACCGGGTGCAGGCCGAACACGAGCTGGGGGACCTGTTGTTCTCTGCAGTGAACCTGGCGCGTCATCTGCACATCGACCCTGAAGTGGCCCTTCGCCGGGCCGTCGACCGGTTCGGCGAACGATTCCGGCGGATGGAGGAATCGCGAGACCTGGCCGGTCTGACCCTCCCTGAATTGGACAAATTGTGGGAAGCCGCCAAAGTTGACGAGACAGATTTCCCAGGGAATTGGAGCAATCATGGCTAACGTTGCAAACCAAGGAGGGTCCATGACCACGATCGATGTGATCAGGGCCCGTGAAGTCCTCGATTCCCGGGGGAACCCGACCGTCGAGGCCGAGGTGCTACTCGCTGGCGGCGCCTTTGGTCGAGCCGCGGTTCCGTCGGGAGCATCGACGGGGGCGCTCGAAGCCGTCGAGCTTCGAGATGGCGGAGACCGCTACGGCGGCAAGGGCGTAACGCGGGCCGTCGCCAACATACACGATGAGATCGCACCCGCGCTGTTGGGTCGGAACGCAACAGATCAAGAAGCACTCGATCAGGTGATGCTCGATCTGGATGGAACGCCCAACAAGGCCCGGCTGGGCGCCAACGCCATCCTGGCCGTGTCACTGGCTGCCGCTCGCGCTTCGACCGCCGCGCTCAACATTCCGTTGTTCAAGTATCTCGGTGGACCATCTGCCCGGGTTTTGCCGGTGCCGTTCCTCAACGTTCTCAACGGTGGCGCCCACGCTGCCAACTCCGTCGACATTCAGGAATTTATGCTCGTACCGGGCGGCGCTCCGAGCTTCCGCGAAGCGCTGCGAGCCGGAGTTGAGGTCTACCACGCCCTCAAGGCCGTCCTCAGCGGGCGAGGGCTCTCGACCAACGTGGGCGACGAAGGCGGTTTTGCCCCGAACCTATCGAGCAATCGCGAGGCTCTCGAGATTTTGTCGGAAGCGATCCACAACGCCGGTTACCAGCTGGGCGATGACATCGCTCTGGCGATGGATGTGGCGGCCTCCGAGCTGTATCAGGGTGGCAAGTACGTTCTAGACGGCGAGGGGCGCGAGTTCAGTTCCGAGGAGATGACCAACTTCCTGGAGGGTCTGCTCGATGACTTCCCGCTGGTTTCGATTGAGGATGGCCTCGCCGAAGACGACTGGGACGGTTGGAAAGAGCACACACGACGGATAGGGAGTCGAACCCAGCTGGTTGGTGACGACATCTTCGTCACCAATGAGGGCATTCTGCGAAAGGGGATCAAGGAAGAGATCGGCAACGCCATTCTCATCAAGGTCAACCAGATCGGATCGCTCTCGGAGACACTCCACACGATGGAGACTGCCGAGCGGGCCGGATACGGACGGATGGTCAGCCACCGCTCCGGAGAAACAGAGGACACCTTCATCTCCCACCTGGTCGTGGCCACCAACGCCGGCCAGATCAAGACGGGAGCCCCGGCGAGAGCGGAGAGGACCGCCAAATACAACCAGCTGCTTCGCATCGAGGAGTATCTGGGTGACCAAGCCCGCTACGCCGGTTGGGACCCGATCGGGCATCGCTCATGATCGGCGCCACCCGCAAGACCGGGGCCTTTTGGGTCATCACTCTGCTCTTGCTGGTGGCTATGGCGCTCGTGTTCTCCAACGTCTTCCCCTTCCGCCAGATCCTGGCCCAGGAGGAGCTGGTTGAGCAGAAGGAACAGACGCTGGCGGTTCTGAAAGAGGAGAACGCCCGGCTGACGGCCGCGGCGGAATACCTCCAGACAGATCAGGGAGTGGAGAAGATCGCTCGTCAGGATTTTGGCTACGTCCGGGAGGGTGAGGTGGCCTACGTGGTGGTGGCACCACCGGAGGAGCAGGTGGAGTTCACTCCACCGCCGCCCGAACCTATCGAGGAAATCGATCGAAGCTGGTGGCAGGGCATCTGGGACTTCCTGACCGGTCGCGACCTGCTGGGTTGAACGACGGCTCATGAACGATCAGGAGGTTGCGGCCGCTCAGCTCGAGCGGCCGTTGCGAGCCTCGATAGATGTCCTGGTCCGGTGTCCGTTCGGGTTACCGGTCGTCGTGGCGGTCCCCCCGCTCCTCGACGACGGCACTCCGTTCCCCACTCGCTACTGGCTGACCTGTCCACTGGCCAACATACGGGTGGGGAGAGTCGAGTCGACCGGTGCTGTCAGAGCACTGGAACGGTGGGTTGAGTCGGACCCGGACATCGAGGCTCGATTCCGGGCGGCCGGCGTCCGGTATGCCGCCGAGCGAGATCATCTGCTTCCGGATGGGGCCCGGCACCTGCCGACCGGAGGCGTGGCCGGTAGCCGGCGAGGCGTCAAGTGTCTGCACGCCCACTACGCCGACTACCGGGCCGGCCATGACAACCCGGTCGGAGAAGTGGTTGCTCCGTGGGTGGAGCCACTGGATTGTGCGGCACCGTGTGTAGTGGAGGGGGACGAGGGGGGAGTGGTTCGGAACGCGGCGTGGAGGGAACCAAAATAGTCATCAGTTCTCAGTTCTCAGTTCTCAGTTCAGATTCTGATGACTGAATTCTGATGACTGATGACTGACTACTCGAGCGCAGCTCGGATTTTCTCCCAGGTGTCGGCCAGGTCTTCCGGGAGCACTCGGGTGGCTCCGACCGTGGTCATGAAATTGGCGTCACCGGCCCAGCGCGGCACCAGGTGCAGATGGAAGTGGCCCGGCACTCCGGCGCCGGCCACCTGCCCGAGATTGGCGCCCAGATTGAATCCGTCCGGGGACATCGTCTGCTGGATGGCTCGTTGGGCGGTGGCGAGGGATTCCCACACTTCCGACTGTTCGGTTTCGCTCAGATCACCTGGTTCGGGTACGTGGCGATACGGGGCCACCATGACATGGCCGGTGGTATATGGGTAGCGGTTGAGCACCGTGAAGGCCGTTTGGCCGCGGGCGATGATGAGAGACTCTGCGTCGCTCACGTCGGGGAGACGGCAAAAGAGGCAGCCACCCGGATCGGGATCTCCGACTCGCTCGATGTAGGTGCTCCGCCACCCTGCCCATAAATGATCCATGAGATGGAGGTTACCGCCCACGGACGGTTCGAAAGACCCTATCGCCAGGATGAGATGAGGAGGAAAATGCAGTTGGGTGCGCAGGAGGTAAGGATTGTGCACCGGGTGTTCTTAGTCGGTTCGCGACGCGGGTCCCTCTGCTCTTCTTTCTCCGGATCTACGCGTCGTCAACCTTCCGAACATTCCGCATCTAGCAGCAAGGAGGGCATGTCATGACGCTGCTCGAGAGGCCGAAAGTCTGGCAGGTCCCAGAAACTCCAACCGGACGCCGGTTCGAATGGACCATGTGGGTCGTGCTGGCGGTCCTGATCGTCGCAGGCGTAACCGCCGGGATCTTGTTGTCTGTTGACGACGTAGGGGTTTCAGAAGACGAGGTTGCCGCCACCTTGGCCTTTGAAAACTTCGTGGCCGCCGATCGGATCGCAGCCATGAACGAAGCGACCGGCAACGATCTGGCGTTGAAGTTGACGTCACTTCGGGCGATGGAGGAGAGGTATCCGGGTCGCCTGGAGATGCTCACAACATCTGGACACCGGTCCGACCAGGCGTTGGGCTACACGATCGAGCGACTCGCAGGCAGTTGAGCCGGTCAACACAACCGAGCCACAGAATCGCCGGTCCTGGTCAACCCGTCATCTAAGGTTTGACCAGGCCCGGGTGACGTAATTTGGCAGCCGTGGCGGACTTAAAATCCGCTGCTCCGAGAGGAGCGTGTGGGTTCAAATCCCACCCCGGGCACGATAAGGAGCTTCGAGCATCCAGATCGCTTCGCTCCCAGCTTCTAGCCAAAGCAACGGGAGTTACGGCGATGGGACCAACGACATTCCGGCCAGCATCACCGACAGATGGATATTCGCTCCTGAGCGACGAAGAGATAACCGCCGCCATCGGTAGCGTACCGGCGTCGGAGCCAACCGAGCCTGCCGGTCCATTCACGGGACGCAAATGGGGTTCTGGTCTCCTGTTCGTTCAGATGGCCCCGTTTGCCACTCTGATTGCCGCACCGGCCGAGCACCGACTGCCCATCGGCCGGGCTCGGTGACGAGTCGACGGTCTGCTTCGCCTCAGTCAAGTTCCTCACCAACGGAATCCATATGACAATCTCGACGATCGAAGACCTGACGGAAGATCAACTGCTTGCGGTCGCGAGGACGCTGTTCGCCGAGCTGCAGGATTGACCGGGCGAACACCATCTCAGCTGATAGCCGGCTTTCTCACCAAACTCTTAGCCATCCTTCACCCCGGTCTCACCTTTCCGTCCTACCTTGATAATTACAACCTATCCCTCCCTCCACGGAGCCCCCGAGTGATCGGGGGCTCCGCTCGATGGCGTCGTTGGTCGGGCAACACCTCCTGGTTCCCGGACTCGCGTGCGTTTGAACAACCACTTTGAGTGGTGGTGGTTTGGCGAGAATGGCGCATGAACCGAGATGTTGGATACAATGGGGTAGCTCTGAAGGGGAGCGATTAACAATCGACATCCCCTGCCGCGTTCGCGGCACTAGGGCAATAAGGAGGAACACATATGCAATCAACCAGCAAGGGTTGGCTGCGGTTTATCGCGGTCTTCGCGGTGTTGACGCTGATCCTCGTGGCATGCGGCGACGGCGCCGAGGAGACCACGACGACGGCGGCGCCCGGCGAGACCACCACAACCGCAGACTCCGGTGACGGAGGCGATACCACCACGACTACTGAAGCAATGATGGGCCCGGAGGGTGTCTTCTCGACCTATATTGTCGAGCCCGAGCACCTGACGCCCAGCACCTCAAACGAGTCGGAAGGTATCGCAGTGCTACGAGCCCTGTTCAAGGGCCTGGTCGACTATGACGTTCGCACGTCCGAGCCGCGCAACCAGGTAGCCGACTCGATCGTTTCGGACGACGGCGGCCAGAACTTGGACCATTACGCTGAAGGACGGGTGGACGTTCCACAATGGTGAGCCGGTCACGGCCAGTTCATTCGTGAACGCCTGGAACTTCACGGCCTATGGTCCCAACGGTCAGCAAAACAACAGCTTCCTCGCCAGCATCGCCGGTTACGACGATCTGAACCCCGAGGAGGGTGACCCGACCGCCGAGACGCTGTCAGGATTGGCCGTCGTTGACGACATGACCTTCACGGTCGAGTTGTCGGCCGCCGACACGCAGTTCCCGGTTCAGGTGGGTTACGCGGCCTACTTCCCGCTGCCCCAGGCCTTCTTCGACGGTGGCACAACTGCCGAGGAGCGGGTGGCCGCTTTTGACGAAGCGCCGATCGGCAACGGTCCGTTCATGATGGACGGCGTCTGGGAGCACAACGTGCAGATTGCCACGAAGTACTTCCCCGATTATGCGGGCGACGATTTCCCGCAATCTGCTGGGATTATCTTCCAGATCTACGCCGATCAGGCAACGGCCTACAACGACCTGCTGGCCGGCAACCTGGACGTGATGGACAACATCCCGACCGAACAGGTTCCCAACGCCGCCAGCGACTTCGGCGACAACTACCAGACCTCGTCACAGACGTCCTTCACCTACCTGGGTTTCCCGGCCTATCTGCCGGAGTTGACCCTCGATCTGCGTAGGGCGTTTTCGATGGCGATCGATCGTGATCTGATCGCTTCCACCGTCCTGAATGGTGCCCGGGTTGGAGCCAACTCGGTGATCCCACCGAGCTTGCCCGGCTACCGGGAGTTCGTCTGCGATAACTGGGAGTACGACCCGGTTGCAGCCAAAGAGCTGTACGACAGCGCCGGCGGATGGACGGGGACCATGACCATGTGGTTCAACAGCGGTGCCGGACACGACGCCTGGGTGGAAGCTGTCTCGAACATGTGGCGTGAGACCTTCGGTATGGAAGACATCGTCTTCGAGCAACTCCCGTTTGCGGAGTATCTGCCGTTGTCGGACGCGCAGGGACTCACCGGGCCGTTCCGTCTTGGTTGGGGTATGGACTACCCGTCACCACAGAACTTCCTGGAGCCACTGTTCGCGTCGTATAACGCGCCGCCGGTGGGCTCAGATAACACGTTCTACAACAGCCCCGAGTTCGATGCCCTGGTGGCAGCCGGCAATGCGGCCGCCGTGAATGGACTGGACGCGGCTCTCCCGGACTACCAGGCTGCAGAGGATGTCCTCTGTGCCGACGTCCCGATTGCTCCGATCTACTTCTCGCTGAACCACTACGCATCCTCGGATCGGGTATCCGGTCTGTACGTTGATGCCTTTGGCGACATCAACTACACGGAGATCAGCGTTACCGAGTAACCAACATCTACTAGGTAGGAGGGGCGGTCTTTGACCGCCCCTCCTTTCGTTGGTTCCGCCCGGATCTTCGTACTAGGGTGACTCCTCAGATTCGGGAAAGAGCCTCAATGGGTCGCTATCTGATTCGACGGTTACTGCTGTTCATCCCCGTGTTCATTGGTGCGACCTTCCTCATCTTCGCGCTGGTCTTCCTTATTCCGGGCGACCCGATCCGGGCTCTGGCAGGCGACCGGCAGATGTCCCAGTCGACCCTCGACGCCTTGCGCGATCGGTACAATCTCAACGAGCCGTTCCTCAAGCAGTACGGGCTGTACGTCAGCGGCATTGTTCAGGGTGACTTCGGGGCAGATTTCCGTGGGCGCGAGGTCACCGACATCATGGCCGAACGGATTCCGGTCACCTTCCGGCTGGCCATTTATGCGTTCATCTTCGAATTGATTCTCGGGATCCTGGCGGGGATCCTGGCGGGGATCAGGAAGGGGGGATTCATGGACAATCTCGTCCTTGTATCCACCACGGCCGTGATCTCGATACCCATCTTCGTGCTGGCCTTTCTGGCCCAGCTGTTGTTGGGTGTGCAGTTCAAGATCTTCCCGGTGGCAGGCATCCGGGAAGGGAACTGGAGCTATGTGCTGCCGGCCATTGTTCTCGGTTCGGTGTCGCTCGCCTACATCGCCCGCTTGACCCGCACGAGCTTGGTGGAGAATCTACGGGCGGACTACGTGCGGACCGCTACCGCCAAGGGGTTGCGCCGGGGCCGGGTGGTCGGAATACATGCACTGCGCAACTCCCTCATCCCGGTGATAACTTACCTGGGCGTCGACCTTGGAGCTCTGATGGGAGGTGCCATCATTACCGAGACGGTCTTCAACCTGCCCGGAATCGGCCGGGCGGTGTTCGATGCTGTCGGCCGGCAGGAAGGGACGGTGGTGGTCGGGATTGTGACGTTCCTGGTGCTGATCTACATGGTGTCCAACCTCGTCGTTGATGCTATGTACGCCGTCCTCGATCCACGGATTCGCTATGAGTGACGACCAGGGAAGGCGTAACTTCGAGTCGGAAGAAGCCGAGCCGGTCGTCGAAGCAGCCGTCGCCGGGCAATTGTTGACCGCCGAGGAACTGGAGCCGGTCGGCAAACCGGCCAGCCTGTGGAGCGATGCCTGGAAGGAACTGCGCAAGAGCCCGATGTTCATCATCTCGGCCTTGCTGATTCTGTTATTCATCGTCATGGCGATCGCGCCTTCGCTGTTCACCAATGCCGATCCCCGAGCCTGCAATCTGCGCAACTCGCTGGCGTTGCCAAGCGCCGAGCATTGGTTCGGTTTCGACCTCCAGGGTTGTGATTATGTCGCTCGCACGGTGTACGGGGCGCGGGTCTCGATCTCGATCGGCATTATCGTGACCGTGTTCGCGGTGCTCATCGCATTGGTCCTCGGGTCACTGGCCGGATACTACGGGGGTTTTCTCGACACGATCATCGCCCGGATCACCGATATCTGGTTTGCCATTCCGACCATTCTGGGCGGCATCGTCATCCTGAGCCTGCTGCAGGAACGCGGCCTGTGGCAAGTGAGCCTGGTTCTCATTGTGCTCGGCTGGCCTACTATGTTGCGTCTGTTGCGATCGGCCGTTCTGTCGGCCAAAGAACAGGACTACGTCGACGCGGCGCGGGCTCTGGGGGCCAACGACTTCCGGATCATCGTCCGCCATATCCTTCCCAATGCGATTGCCCCTGTCATCGTCTACGCCACCATTACGGTCGGGGTGATCATCTCGGCGGAGGCAGCTCTGTCGTTCCTGGGAGTAGGCCTGCAATTGCCGGCCATTTCGTGGGGGCTGATGATCGCCGGCTCCCAAACCCGGATTCTCCAGTTCCCCCATCTGTTGCTCTTCCCGGGGGCGTTCCTCAGCATGACCGTATTCAGCTTCATCCTGATGGGCGATGCCCTGCGGGACGCTCTCGACCCGAAACTACGGTGAACATGGCTACCAGATCCAACCAGGTGATTGCCGACGACCTCTTCGACTCGACCGCCAGATTGCTGGAAGTGGATGATGTCAAGGTGGAGTTCCGGTTGCGGGCCGGAGTGGTCAAAGCCGTTGATGGGGTCAGTTACACGCTCGATCGGGGTGAGACACTGGCCATCGTCGGCGAGTCGGGATCGGGCAAGACGGTCAGCGCTCAGGCGATCATGGGCATCATCGATACGCCCCCCGGGTTCATCACCAACGGCGAGGCCCGTTTCCGCGGGGTTGACCTCTTTTCCCTCCCGGAGGCTGAACGGCGCAAGGTGCGGGGCGCCAAAATCGCCATGATCTTTCAGGATGCCCTCACCGCCCTCAATCCGGTCTTCAGCGTCGGCTGGCAGATCGGCGAGATGTTTCGCAAACACCGGGGGACTTCCAAAGCGGAGGCCAAGGAAAAGGCGATCGAGTTGATGGAGCGGGTGCGGATCCCCGATGCTCGCCGGCGGGTCAACAGCTATCCGCACGAGTTTTCGGGTGGCATGCGGCAACGCGTGATGATTGCCATGTCGCTGGCTCTCGATCCGGACGTGCTCATCGCCGATGAGCCGACCACGGCGCTCGACGTGACGGTCCAGGCCCAGATCATGGAACTGCTGGCCGACCTGCAGCAAGAGACCGGGATGGGTCTGATTCTGATCACCCACGATCTGGCCGTGGTGGCCGAAGTCGCCGACCGGGTGGCGGTCATGTACGCCGGAAAGATTGTCGAGACCGGCGATATCGGTCCGGTCTACCACCAATCGTCCCACCCCTACACCCTTGGTCTCATGAGCTCTTTGGCCCGGCCGGACATGAAGACCGGTGAGAAACTCCTGGCCATCGTTGGGTCACCTCCCGATCTGCTTCACGTTCCACCCGGGTGTTCGTTCCATCCTCGCTGCCCGTTCGCCCGGGAGATTTGTCTCACCGATATTCCACCTCTCGAGGAGATCGCCCCAGGGCGCAAGAGTGCCTGCCATTTTGCCGAGGAGGTGCTGCGTGGCCGGTGACAACTCGGTGATCTTGCGGGTCGAGAATCTCGTCAAATACTTCCCGATCACCCAGGGGATCGTCCTCAAGCGGCAGGTCGGGACGATCAAGGCCGTCGACGGTGTGAGTTTCGAACTCCACCGAGGGGAGACGCTGGGTTTGGTGGGTGAGTCGGGATGTGGGAAGTCCACCGTGGCGCGGACCTTGTTGCGGCTCGAGGAGCCCACCGGTGGCAAGGCCGTCTTCAAAGATCAGGATATCCTGACAGTCCCTCGCCGTGAACTTCGCGCCCTGCGGCGCAACATTCAGATCATCTTCCAGGATCCCTACGCATCGCTCAACCCCCGCATGACTGTGGGCGACATCGTCGGTGAGCCATGGTCCATCCACTCGGGGGTGGTGCCCAAGGCTCAGCGACGCAATCGGGTGGCTGAGTTGCTGGAGTTGGTGGGTCTCAATCCCGATCACATCAATCGATTTCCACACCAGTTCTCCGGTGGGCAGCGTCAAAGAATCGGCGTGGCCCGGGCTCTGGCGCTGAATCCAGAGATCATCATTTGCGACGAGCCGGTGTCGGCCCTCGATGTCTCGGTGCAAGCCCAGGTCGTCAACCTGCTGGAGGACATACAAGACGAGTTTGGTCTTTCCTACATCTTCATCGCCCACGACCTGTCGGTCGTGCGGCACATTTCCGATCGAGTGGCTGTCATGTACTTGGGGAAGATCGTCGAATTCGGCGATGAGGCTGAGATCTACGAACACCCCACCCACCCCTACACCCAGGCCCTCCTATCGGCCGTGCCGATTCCTGATCCCGATCTGCGCCATACTGGTGAAGGGCGGATTCTGCTGGAAGGCGATGTCCCCAGCCCGGCCGATCCGCCGTCCGGATGTCGGTTCCGCACCCGCTGCTGGAAGGCGCAAGAACTCTGTGCGCAAGAGGAGCCGGCCCTGATCGATCGAGGCACCGGCCATCTGAGTGCCTGCCACTTTGCGGAAGAGCGCGAGGTGTTCGAACAGGTGGAGGCGTAGCGGAGCTGCGCCGGTTTCAGGTTCCAGGTTTCAGGTTTCAGGTTTCAAGTCCCGAGTCCCGAGTCTTTCGAGTCTCGAGTCCCAGTCCCGAGTGTGGTGGCTGGCGGCTCGTGGCTCGCAGCTCGTGGCTCGCCGCTCGTCGCTCGTCGCTCGTGATGCCAGACTGGGCGCCGTGATGAACGAACTCGCCGCCGCCTCCGCCCGTCTGATTCTGGAAGGCTTCGCCTCCTACCAGGAACGGTTCTGGGAAATCACCCAGCGAGCCAAACAACGTTTCGAGAAACGCGATTGGCCGGGTTTGCAGGCCGACGCCACCGAGCGTCTCGATCTGTACAAGACCGTTGTAGACGTGGTGGTTGCCGGCGTTCACGTCGGGCTGGGTTCCGAGGTCGAAGACAAGTCAACCTGGGCGACCATGAAGGCGCACTACTCGGAACTGATCGCCGACCGCGAAGATTGGGACCTGGCCGAGACCTTCTTCAATTCGATCACCCGGCGAATCTTCGCCACCGTTGGCCTCGATCCGAATATCGAATACGTCGATACGGACTTCGAGAGCCCGCCCACCACTTCGGTGGCACCGGTGTATCGCGCGTATGCCGACCACCGGTCTGCGGTGGATCTCCTCGAGGAGATCTTGGGTGACTATTCGTTCGAGATTTCATACGCTGATCAACGCCGCGATGCGGCGGCCGCTGCGTCGCGATTGATCTCCCATCTCCCGGAAGTGGGGGCATTGCGTTCGATCGAACGGATCGAGATGGTTCGGCATGTGTTCTACCGGGGCCAACGCGCCTACCTGATCGGGAGGGTATACAGCGGGTTGGCCGTCATCCCGCTCGTTCTGGCTTTGGCCAACGCAGAAGAGGGAATTGTGGTGGATGCCGTGTTGCTGGAAGAAGACGACGTCAGCACCCTTTTCAGCTTCACGCGGGCCTACTTCCATGTGGAGGCCGAGCGGCCCTACGACCTGGTTCGCTTTCTGTCCGTCCTGACCCCCCGCAAACGAAGCGCCGAGCTCTATATCTCGATCGGCTACAACAAGCACGGCAAGACCGGGTTGTACCGTGACCTCTTTCGTCATCTGGCGCTCTCCGACCAGCAGTTCGATTTTGCCCGTGGGGCCAAGGGATTGGTAATGGTCGCCTTCACCATGCCCGGCTACGACATTGTGTTCAAAGTGATTCGCGATGCGTTCGACCCCCCCAAGAAAACCACTCGTCAAGCTGTCATGGACAAGTACCAGCTCGTCTTTCGCCACGACCGGGCCGGCCGGTTGGTGGACGCCCAGGAATTCGAGCATCTCAAGTTCGAACGGGGCCGGTTCACCGACGCTCTGCTAACCGAACTGCTCGACAGGGCCGGGAGGACCGTATCCGTCGAAGGCGATCATGTCGTGATCGACCACGCATATCTCGAACGACGGGTAATCCCCCTCAATCTGTACGTTCGGGAGGCCAGCGATCGGGCCGCCCGGGCCGCCATTATTGATTACGGACAGACCATCAAAGATCTGGCCGCTGCCGACATCTTCCCGGGCGACATGCTGCTCAAGAACTTCGGCGTGACCCGCCACGACCGGGTCGTGTTCTATGACTACGACGAGCTGACGCTCTTGAGAGAGTGCAACTTCCGGGTCATGCCGGAACCGATCACGCCTGAGCAGGAGATGGCTGCAGAGCCATGGTTCTCGGTGGGGGAGAACGATATTTTTCCCGAAGAGTTCCGATCCTACCTAGGACTGAGCGGCGAACTCCGGGAGTTGTTCGAGAGCCACCACTCAGAGATCTACGAAGCGAGATTCTGGAATTCGATCCAGGGGCGGATTGCCGCCGGGGAACTCATCGACATCTTGCCGTACGGACCGGGCAAGAGAATGCAGCACTGAACCGACGTATCTTGGCGCCGCTTTGTGGCTCCCGGGTGGTTACCGGTCCATGCGCCGGTACGACTCAACCATGCGATCGAGGTGAGCCAGGGCATGGTCGTAGCCCCGCAAGGCCTCGGAAACCGTGTAGTGCAACACCCGGGTTATCCAGAGTCTGAACATCAGCTGTTCCCAATCAGGGTCACCCAAGGTGAAACGGTTCAGGAGGTGCGCGAAGGACTCGAACCAGGCGCGGTCATCCATGAAGGAAAACCGGGGATAGACGCGGGCTGCCAGCATTCCGTCTCGAACCGCCGCCGGGAACGATCCCAGCAGCTCCTCCTGATGCGGCGTCCAACCGGCCGCCAGGAGTTGCAGCGTGCTCTCGACGTCGTAGGCGACCTTCGCTTTGATAGCGGCCGGAACCTCGGTCGGCTCCTCGACCTCGTGGGGCGTTCCCATTTGGACCGGAAGGCCCTGCAGGCTCTGCAAGGCGGCGAAACACTCGATCACCATCGTCCGGATGTCGGTCAAACTGCCATAGAGTTTGTGGATTTTGCCCTGGGGAACATATGTTTCGAACACGGAAAACCCGGACCGGACCGTGGCGAATGTGTACAGCGTGTCGATTCCCCAGTCGCTCTGCTGCTGGACGGCTTCATCGGCTGCCAGGTGTTCGGCCACGCGCCGCGTGAACAGCAGTTCTCCGCCTAGGGGTTGCTTGATCAGCGGCAGCTCGGTATCCGGCCACAACATGGCAAACCCCGTTCGGGTGATCATCCAGGTGATCATCGCATCGGTGCTCGAACGCGGGAAGTAATGGCGGACCACCTCATGGCCGGCGTCCGCAGCCCTTTCTGCCTGGTCGATCCAATCGGCGTCAAAGCTCGTGATGTCGGCGTCGTAAAAGTGCAGCCGCTCATCGGTCGATTGTTCGAGGAAATAGCGGAGTGAGGTGTTCATGGCGTCGCCCTTTCCGGGGCGTCGGGAGCCGATCCGTTCCTGGAGGAGCAGAGTCACGGGTGTACTTGTCGACTCCTCGATAGCCGGAATGGCATTGGCCAGGGCGTCGAAGGTCGATGCTTCGTCGAAACCCATGCACACGACGTTGGTGACGCGGGTATGGCCGGCCGCTCTCCGCACGTTCTGGATGACCACGTCGTGAGCTTCTTCCTTGAACGGGAAGACGACGACACTCACAAAGACCTCCCCACCGGACTCGTCTCCCGACCACCCTACCGGGTGTTTCCATCGGCGGCCGGGAGCCTGCGACCCGGTCGAATTCGAAATCGTCTACACGTGCCAGAATCAACGAGTACACCACTCAGGGGGCCACGTGAGCAAATACCCGGCCGAGTACGAAATCGATACTGCCTTGCGAGACGGTGGAGTCGTGAGATTTCGCCCCATCAAACCGGACGATTCCCAGAAGCTCCACGAGTTCTTCCATCGCTTGGGACCTGAGTCCCGGTACTTCCGGTTCTTTCGTGTCAAGAAGGACCTCTCACCGGAGGAATTGGAGTACTTCACCAACGTGAGTTACGACGACCGGATGGCATTTGTCGCCATTCACGAAGGTGACATCATCGGCGTCGGACGCTACGACCGGGTCGAGGACGACCCGCAATATGCCGAGGTTGCCTTTGCGGTAGAGGATGAGCACCAGGGTCGTGGTATTGGTAGCCAGCTTCTCCAGTTGATGACCACCCACTCCCGCAAACAGGGGATCACCGGATTTCGAGCTTTTGTCCTTCCCGAGAACGTGCAGATGATGCGTCTGTTCCGGAATTCCGGATACCGGTTGGAGCGCACCCTCGAGGAGGCGGTGTACAGCGTCAGTTTCCCGGTTGCGTATTCGGAGAATGCCCGGGCCGCAGAAGAGGAAAGAGAGAAGAGGGCCGTGGCGGCCTCCATTCTGCCGATCTTCTATCCGCGTTCAATCGCGGTGATCGGGGCCAGCCGCAATCGAGCCTCGATTGGGGGGCGCCTGTTCCACAACCTCGTGAAGGGCAACTTCTCGGGTCCGGTGTTCCCGGTCAATCCAAACGCGGATGTGGTCAACTCGGTGCGGGCCTACCGGACGGTGGGAGACATTCCCGACGCTGTCGATCTGGCCTTCGTGGTCGTGCCGGCCCGCTTTGCGCTCGAGGCGGTCAAGGAGTGCGCCGCCAAAGGTGTGAGAGGCATCGTCATGATCACTGCCGGTTTTTCCGAGTTGGGAGAAGAAGGCAGACGAACTGAGAGCGATCTACTCGAAGTGGTGCGTTCGGCCGGAATGCGGATGGTCGGGCCAAACTGCATGGGTGTGCTGAACACGGACGTGGCCGTCTCAATGGACGGAACGTTCGCTCCTGTATTCCCTCCGCGAGGCAATGTCGCCATGTCGAGCCAGTCCGGCGCGCTGGGAATCGCCATCCTCGATTATGCGCTTCGCAACAACATCGGCATCTCGACCTTTGTGTCGGTCGGCAACAAGGCCGACATCAGTGCCAACGACCTGCTTCTGTATTGGGAGGGCGATCCGGCCACCGACGTGATCGTTCTCTATCTCGAGTCCTTCGGCAACCCTCGTCGTTTCGCTCGGATTGCCAAACGAATCGCCCGGAATAAACCGATCCTGGCGGTCAAATCCGGTCGGACTTCTGCGGGTACCCGGGCTGCCAGTAGCCACACCGGTGCGTTGGCCAGCGCCGATGTCGCCGTGGATGCGCTTTTCCATCAAACGGGTGTGATCCGTACGGACACCCTGGAGGAACTCTTCGATGTGACGGTGCTGCTGGCCAACCAACCTGTTCCGACCGGACGCCGGGTGGGAGTCATCACCAACGCGGGGGGCCCGGGCATCCTGGCTGCCGATGCGCTGGAGTCCAATGGTCTGACGCTGCCCGAGTTCTCCGAAGATTTGCAGGGCAAACTGCGGGAAGTGCTATCCGGGGAAGCTTCGACTCGCAATCCGGTTGATCTGATCGCCTCGGCCGGTGCGAACGAGTACGCCCATTGTCTCAACGCGATGCTGGAAAGCGATGAGATCGACGCGGTGATCGCCAGCTACATTCCGGCCAGCCCGAGTGGCACGGTCGAGATCGCCGCGGCTCTGCGCGAGGCCGCCGTGCAGCACCAGGGCAAGAAGACTTTTCTCTCCGTATTCATGTCCTACGACGACCCCACCGATCTGCTGGGTGGCAAGGACGTACGCATCCCCACCTACCTCTTTCCGGAGGCGGCGGCCGTCGCGCTGGCCCGGGCCGTTCGATACGGCGAGTGGCTGAACACGCCGGAAGGAACGATCCCCGCCTTCGATGATGTAGACAAAGAGGCCGGACGCCAGATTGTTTCCAAGGCCCTGGAAAGATTGGGTCCGGAAGGAGGGTGGCTGGATTCGGACGATGTGGAGAGTGTGCTCGGTTCATTCGGCATCCATCTCCCGCAGTCGGTGGTCGTACAAACCGCCGATGACGCCGCTCAGGTTGCCGCCCAAATCGGCCGGCCGGTGGCCGTCAAGGTGCTTTCTCCTTCCGCGCTCCACAAATCCGACCTCGGTGGTGTGTTACTCGACCTGCAGGGGGAGGAGGCGGTTCGGGATGCGTTCCACAAGGTCACTTCAGTGGTTGATGAAGTCGAAGGGGTCCTAGTCCAGGAAATGGTGGTAGGAGGGCATGAGGTATTGGTCGGCATGACGGAAGACCCATTGTTCGGCCCGCTCATCGTGTTCGGCATGGGAGGGGTGCTGGTCGAGCTGGTCGGCGACGTCTCGTTTCGAATCAATCCGGTCACCGACGCCGATGCCTCCAGAATGGTCCGGGAAATCAAATCGGCCAAACTGCTCCAGGGCTACCGGTCGTACCCGGCCGGTGATATCCCGGCTGTGGAAGAGGTCATTCTCCGGGTCTCGGCTCTGGCGGATGCCATACCGGAGATTCGTGAGATGGATCTGAACCCGGTGATGGTGCTGGCTCCCGGCGAGGGTGCCAAGGCGGTTGACGCTCGCATCCGGGTGAAGCCGATCGCCGAGGGTTGGTCACCGGAACTGGCCGACTTGCCGGGGCAAGTGGGCCGGCCGAGGATTACCGGCAGCAGCTGACCGACGCGCGGCTCCGGGCCGAGCGAGCCGTCGTGGATTCCTCCATGGATTGGGACGTGCCGTTGTCCTCTAAACAGATGGCCGCCGGTCCCTATCCGGGGGACCACCCATCGCTCTAGCGTGGGCACGGCACGTTGGGATTGGCGAGATGATCCACAGGTCGGCACATATTTGTGCAGGTCACCCATGAGGGATCCGTTTCGACGCGATCTGATCTTCCTCCACCCGCCGTCGATCTACGACTTCCGTGGGAAGGATGTGTTTCTAGGCCCGATCGCAGACGCGGTGCCCTCCACCGGTGAATTCGAGATGTATCCGGTCGGTTTGACCAGCATTGCCTCATTCCTGGAGAAGAACCATTACAACGTTCAGATAGTCAACCTCGCCCACCGGATGATGCAGCGGTCCAGGTTCAACGTTGAGCGCTATGTTGCCCGGCAGCAAGCGACGGTATTCGGGATCGATCTCCACTGGCTTCCTCATGCCCAGGGGGCTCTGGCCATTGCTGAGGTGGTGAAGCGGTTGCATCGCGAGAGCCGGGTTCTCTTTGGGGGTCTATCGGCTTCGTATTATCACGATGAGCTTATCGAGTACCCCTTCGTCGATTTTGTCGTCCGTGGTGACTCAACAGAGGAGCCGGTTCGGCAGCTCTTACAGGCCTTGCGAGAGGGTACGGATCTCGGGGCCGTCGAGAACTTGACGTGGAAACGGTCGGACGGATCGGTGGTGGTCAATCCGCTGACCTTCATCCCGACGAATCTGGATTATGTCGACGTGCCCGATTACCGGTACGCGATGCGATCGGTTTTCAAATACGGCAATCTCTCCAATCTGATCCCGTACCTCGAGTGGATGCGCTATCCACTAACGATGATCTTGAACAGCCGCGGTTGCACCCAGGATTGTTCGGTGTGTGGTGGTTCGGCCTCCGCCTACCGCCAGATCGGCCGGCGGGCCCGGCCTGCCTACCGGGCGCCGGAGAAGCTGGCTGCCGACGTGCACACCATTTCGAGCTTTTCCCGGGCTCCTATTTTCATGGTGCATGATCCTCGCATCGGGGGCATGAGCCGGTGCAGAGAAATATTCGCCAGACTGGAAGCACTCGACGTGCCGAACGAGTTGATCCTCGAACTCTTCTTTCCTGCCAACGGAGACCTGTTTTCGATGGTGAAGAGGAGCGTCCGGTCCTGGAGTCTGGAAATCACCATCGAATCGCAGGACGAAGAGCTTCGACGGGTCAACGGCAAATTCGCTTTCTCCAACGAGATGCTCGAGTCGACGATCGCCGGGGCCCTGGAACACGGTTGCCGCAAGCTCGATCTTTTCTTCATGGTCGGGATCCCGCACCAGACCTACGGCCAGGCGCTCGGAGCAGTCGACTACTACCGGGATTTGCTGGAGCGGTTCGGCGATAGTGGCCGGCTCCATGCTTACGTTTCACCGCTCAGCCCTTTTCTCGATCCGGGGAGCCGGGCGTTTGAAGACCCGTCATTCGGATACCGGGTTCGCTATCGGACTCTGGAGGAACACCGCCAAGCTTTGACACAGATCTCCTGGAAGGACATGCTGTCGTTCGAGACTGAGGCGATGACTCGTGAGGAGATTGCGTTGGCCAGCTATCAGGTGGCGGGCCGGCTCAACGAATTGAAGTACCGGCGAGGCCTCATCGACGTCGCCACCTACACCGCGGTGTCTCATAGTCTCGCGGCCGCCGAGGCGGTGTTACACGAGATTGATCGGACCGCCGCACTGCCTGCCGACAAGCGGGCTGCCGCGCTCATGATGATCCGTAAACAGATACAAACGGCGAACGGCGCGGCCCTCTGCGGAGTGGATGAGCTCAAGTGGCCTTTGTCGCAGCGTTTCCACGCAGGCGGCACGCTGGCCAGAGGGCTGGCGGGAGGTTTGTTGCGTGAGTTTCGCCACACGGCGGCTCGGATGGCCGGCCGTTACGACGTGGCACCGTTCAAAGGCGAACGAGCAGTTCCGAGTACTTAGTACCTGGTATCTAGTACCCAGTACCTAGTACCTTGTACCAAATGAGGTTGTCTAGGTACTGAGTACTGACTACTGATAGCTTCTCACGCAAACGGGCCGGCGTAGGTGACGAGACTCTTCATGTAGTTGGCCCGCTCGAAGGCGCCGGGATCCGGCGATGATGCCTGGCTGAGGCTGCCCTTGAGCTGCTCGATCGAGTCATAGTCGTGGTCATCGAGCCAGCGCTCGACACCGCGCACTACGTGCCGCAAGTGATCCGGGCCGTTCTTGAGAAGCGCCGAAGCCATCATCGTCACGTCCGCCCCGGCCAGCAAGAGCTTGACTACATCTTCGGAAGTATGAACCCCGGTGGTCACCGCCAGCGAAGCCTTGAGACGTCCGTGCAGAATTGCCGTCCAACGAAGCGGCAAGCGTAGTTCGGTTGACGTGCTGAGCTGCAGGTTCGGCTGGACTTTCAGGCCTTCGACGTCGATGTCGGGCTGATAGAACCGGTTGAAAAGCACCAGTGCGTCGGCGCCGGACTCAATCAGCCGGTTGGCGATATAGGGAATCGAACTGAAGAACGGCCCGATCTTCACCGCCAATGGGATCGAAATCGATCCCTTGACGGACATGACGAGATCGAGGTATTGCTGTTCGACCTGCGCCGTCGACGCTTTCGGATCCGTCGGGATGAAGTAGATGTTCAGCTCGAGAGCGTCGGCTCCCGCCTCTTCGATGAGCTTGCCGTATTTGACCCACCCGCCTTTTGAGGTGCCGTTGATGCTGCCGATCACCGGGATCGAAAGTGATTTCTTGGCCCGGCCGACCAGGTCCAGGTAGGTCCCGGGCCCGGTGGCGTAGTCCTCCAATTCCGGGAAGTACCCGAAGGTTGCCTCCCCAAAACTCTCCGCCCCGAAATCGAGCAATCGGGCAACTTCCATCTCTTCGTGTTCGATTTGTTCTTCGAACAGCGACGGAAGGACTACGGCCGGTGCCCCGGCGTCTTCGAGGCGCTGGAGAGTATTGAGGTCTCCGGTCAACGGGGACGAAGACGGCACGACCGGGTGTGCCAATTCCAAACCCAGGTAATGGGTACGCAGATCAGCGCTCATGCCTCCACCTCCTCGTCCTCGAGATCTCCCGGCAAGTTCCGTTCGATGTCCGCCATCTGCTCGTAGACGCTCCACCGCTCATCGATGTCGTCCTGAGCCAGGCGGAAGAGTCTCTCGGCCTCTTCGGGCTGCGAACGGGCGAGCATGGCGAAGCGAGCCTCCTGCCAGGCGAACTCTTTGAAGCGAATCGACGGCTTCTTGCTGTCAAGATGGAACGGGTGGCCGTCCTCCAGCCGCGGGTCGTACCGGAACAGAGGCCAGTATCCGCTGTCCACCGCTTCCTTTTGGTGGGACATACCCTTCTCCATGTCGATGCCGTGGGCGATGCACTGGCTGTAGGCGATGATCAGCGACGGGCCGTCGAAAGACTCGGCCTCCGCGAACGCTTTGACAACCTGGATGTTGTTGGCGGCCAAAGCCACTTGCGCCACGTACACACTGCCGTAGGCCATGGCGATCTGGCCGAGGTCCTTCTTGGGCGTTTGCTTGCCGCCGGCGGCGAACTTGGCGACGGCCCCGCGGGGGGTGGCTTTTGATGCCTGGCCACCGGTGTTCGAGTACACCTCGGTGTCCAGCACCAGGATGTTGACGTTACGGCCGGACGCCAGCACATGATCGAGGCCCCCGAAGCCGATGTCGTACGCCCAGCCGTCCCCTCCGACGATCCAGACGCTCTTCGTCACCAGCGTGTCGGCTATGGCCAGCAGGTTCTTAGCCTCGTCGCCTTCGATCTTCTCTAATCGTTCCTTGAGTTGCGCCACTCTTCCTCGTTGGGCCGCGATGCCGATCTCGTCGCTCTGATCGGCGGTCAGCAGGCCGTCCGCCAACCCCTTTCCGATGTCTGCGGCCAGAGCCGAGACGAGCGATCGGGCTTGTGCCTTCTCGGCATCGATCGCCAGGCGCATTCCGAGCCCGAATTCTGCATTGTCTTCAAAGAGGGAGTTCGCCCAAGCCGGTCCCCGACCATCCGAATTGGTGGTGTAGGGCGTGGTCGGAAGATTGCCGCCGTAGATCGAAGAACAGCCGGTGGCGTTGGCGATGATCGTCCGGTCGCCGAACAATTGGGTCATCAGCTTGACGTAGGGGGTCTCTCCACACCCGGCGCAGGCGCCGGAGAATTCAAACAGCGGCTCGAGCATCTGCGAACCCTTGACCGTGTCGATTTTCACTTCGGCCCGATCCATCTCCGGGATCTCGAGGAAGAACTCGTAGTTCTTCCGTTCATGGTCGACGTGTTCGAGGATCGGTCGCATGTTGATCGACTTGTGGCGCACGATCTCCTTGCTCTTGGCCGGGCAGACGTCCACACAGACGCCGCATCCGGTGCAGTCCTCGGGAGCCACCTGGATGGTCATCTTCATGTCGGGAAGATCTCGACTGCGCCAATCCTTGGATGGGAACCTGGCCGGGGCTGTTTCCAGAGCCTCAGGTGCGTAGACCTTCATGCGGATGGCGGCATGCGGGCACACCATGGCGCATTTGGCACAGTCGATGCAGATCTCCGGATCCCAGATCGGGATCTGGTCGGCGATGGAACGTTTCTCCCACCGGGTCGTTCCGGTCGGGAAGGTCCCGTCGACCGGTAGCGCACTGACGGGCAGGAGATTGCCTTTGCCTTCCATCATCATGGCCGTCACCCGCTGGACGAAATCGGGTGCGTAGTCGGGGATGAGCTTGTGGCCGTTGGACTTGGCCGTGACCGCAGCCGGCACCTCAACCCGGTGCAAGGCTGCCAGGGCACCATCGACGGCGGCATAGTTGCGCTGCAGGACCGTCTCTCCGAATTTTCCGTATGTCTTGGCGATGGCTTCCTTGATCGCTTCGATGGCCTCCTCGCGGGGGAGGATGCCGGACAGGGCAAAGAAACATGTTTGGAGGACCGTATTGATCCGACCGGCCAGACCGGCCTCGCCGGCCACTTTGTCTCCATCGACGACATAGAACTCGAGTCGCTTGTCGATGATCTGCCGTTGAATATCGGCCGGGAGCTGATCCCAGACTTCCCCGGGTCCGTAGTGGCTGTTGAGAAGGAACGTGGCGCCCTCTTCCGCCAAAGCCAGCACGTTCATCTTCTCGAGGAAGTTGAATTGGTGACAAGCCACAAAATTGGCGCTCTGGATCTCATAGGTGGAGCGAATTGGTTCCTTGCTGAACCGCAGATGAGAAACGGTGGTGGCACCCGATTTCTTCGAGTCGTAGACGAAATGTCCCTGCGCGTAGAGGGGGGTATTCTCACCGATGATCTTGACGGAGTTCTTGTTCGCACCCACCGTTCCGTCTGCTCCCAGGCCATAAAAGACTGCCCGCGTGCCGCCCTCGGATTCGGTCGAGAAGCCGTCGTCGTACGAGAGGCTCGTGTGTGTGAGATCGTCAACGATGCCGATTGTGAAGTGATTCTTCGGCTCCGGCTTCTCGAGTTCGGCGAGAATGCCGGCCACCATGGCCGGAGTGAACTCCTTTGACGAGAGCCCGTAACGGCCACCGATGATGGTCGGGAACGATTTCCAGGCAGTACGCCCGCCCGCCAGTTCTTCGGTGATGGCGGTGATGATGTCCTGGTAGAGCGGCTCACCCACCGCGCCCGGTTCTTTGGTCCGATCGAGAACGGCGATGGACTTGGTCGTCGCCGGCAGGGCACCGATCAACGCTGATGGAGAGAACGGTCGATAAAGCCGTACTTTTACCAGGCCGACCTTTTCGCCGCCCAAGTTGAGTGCCTCAACAGTTTCCTCAACTGCTCCGACTCCTGATCCCATGAGCACGATCACGCGTTCGGCATCGGGGGCCCCGACGTAATCAAACAGCCGATAGCCCCGGCCGGTCGCTTCGGCGAACTGGTCCATCGTGGCTTGCACGATGTCCGGGACGGCGTCGTAGTAGCGGTTGGCAGCTTCTCGTGCCTGAAAGAAGACGTCCGGGTTCTGGGCGGTCCCGCGGATGGCCGGTTGATCCGGGCTGAGCCGCCGAGAACGGAACTCCCTGATCCGCTCATCGCTGATCAGAGCGCGAATCGTTTCGTCGGACAGCAATTCGATCTTGTTGACTTCATGAGATGTGCGGAACCCATCGAAGAAATGCATGAAGGGGATTCGCGATTCCAGCGTGGCCGCATGGGCGATGAGGGCAAGGTCGTGGGCCTCTTGAACCGACGACGAAGCCAGCATGGCAAACCCGGTTGATCGGGCCGCCATCACGTCGCTGTGATCGCCGAAAATCGACAGGGCGTGGGTGGCGACGGTGCGCGCCGAGATATGGATGACGGCCGGGAGCAATTCGCCGGCGATCTTGAACATGTTCGGGATCATCAACAGGAGACCCTGAGAGGCGGTGAAGGTGGTGGTCAGGGCACCGGCTTGGAGCGAACCGTGCACGGCTCCCGCCGCCCCGGCCTCGCTCTGCATTTCGATCACCTCGGGAACTTCACCCCAGAGGTTCGGCCGTCCGGCTGCCGACCAGGCGTCGGCCAGTTCACCCATCGGTGAGGCCGGCGTGATCGGGTAGATGGCGATGACATCGTTTGTCTTGTGTGCCACGTAGGCGGCGGCTTCGTTGCCGTCGATGGTGGCTACCTTCTTGTCCACGGTTGTGCCTCCTCGAGGGTTGGGCCGGACTTCATGGTGGCGTAGCCCACGGAACAAGGTTAGGGCAGTAAGTCCCCACCCCGATCGCGTTCGTCCCGTATCAGGAGAACGGCCCGCCGGCGGAGCGCCGACGGGCCAAGTTCGCCCACCACACGGACCGGTCAAGCGATGGACCGGCGTTCGCCCCAGCCGGTCGGGCGATTCACCCACGCTCGCCCCAGCCGGTCAGGCGATTCACCCACGCTCGCCCCCAAGACCTCCCGCCGTCTTGGTCGCGGTACTAGGTACTAGGTACTAGGTACGAGGTACGAGGTACGAGGTACCTGCTGAGCCAAGCCCCCGGTTTCCACCAATTGGACCCTAGATGAAGATTATTTGTGCTCCTTCCGAGAGCTCCATGAAGTCGTTGGCGCTGATGATGTCTTCGACACCGTCCCAGAGGTCGTCCTTGGTGAGACCCATGGTGTTTTGCATCATGTCGAAAGTCAGCCGGCAGGCCCAGAACTTGGCACCGGCGTCGTGCACCATCTGCATGAATTCGCGGTGTGGGGGCACACCGAGCTTCGCCATCTCCTTGTTCATCATTGAGGAAGCGAAGGCCGTCATGCCGGGCAGGCCGGCCAGCATGTTGGACATGCCGATCTCGGTGCCGGGGACCTTCATCGATGGATTGGCTACCGGTGAGATCTTCAGCTTGTCCATCCGCTTGTCGATGATGGCGTCGAATCCCCAGAACGTGAAGAACACGTGGAGATCGATACCCTCACTGGTCGCGGCGTTGCCGAGCACCATGGCCGCGGTGGCCCATTCCATGGTTCCCTTGGAAACGATGATGCACAGCTTCCGATCGGTTGCTTCGTCTTCAAACTTGGGAGGCAAGTGCTTCTCCTTTGATCAGGCAGAGCGGGCTCTGCTTACACGCATCCGACGGGCTTCTGGAGCCCGGCGATGTACGACATTTTCTTGGCCGGCTTCTTTGGGAAGAGGGCGTACAGGTCCTTGGTAGGAACATTCGCCAGCGTCGAGACCCGGCGCAGAGTGGCCGTCTGGCCTTCCTGGGCGAAGTCCTCCCGCAGGAAGCGGATGACCTTCCAGTGACCGTCGGTCAACTCGTCGATACCGATCTCCTTGGCAAGGGCCGGAGCCAGTTCTTCGCTCCATTCACTCGGGTCGGTCATGAACCCTTCGTCGTCCACGTGGACTTCTACTCCACCTATCATTTCGGTAGCCATCGTGGCTATCTCCTTTCTTTACAACTCGGTTTTCGTCGTTTCGCGGGTATCCGTACCCTCACCAGAGACCGTGCGCAAGGTCATGAGCACTTTGGCCATCCCTCGCTTCACGGCCGGATCTCGCATCTGCTTGATCAGGCTCCGCAAGGTGATGTTCTCCGGAAGCTCCTGTTCCCGAACGGTGGAAGCCGTCCGGCTGACCAAACTCATGATTTCGGGTTGTGTCATCTCCTTGACCGTTTGGAGGATGAGGCTGATGTTCTCGCCCAAGGCCCGAACATCTTCCTTCGTGAAGGAATCGACTATTTCGTCGAGGACTCCGAAGCTTTCTTGAACGAACTCGAAATATCCCTTGCGATCGAATTCCTCCAGCTTCTCCATCAGCGAAATGAAGGCCCGTCGTCCGATAGGGGTTGCGTCGTGGACCAGCTCCATCAAGCCCTCGAGCTGGTCGAGCATCGTTTCGAGGTTTCTGGTGTTGCGCAACAGTCTCTTGGCAAGATGGCCGAGATCGCTGAGATTGACGTATTCTTCGACCTCGTCGAGCTGCCGGACGGCCATCTCGAAAGCCTGAGTGGTGACCGGGCGAACGTCTTCCAGCAACTCCACCCACGCGTCGCGGCGCCGGCGCTGGATGGCGGCTTCGTTGGCAATCGATTCGATCCGATCGCTCAAGGCGTCGAGTTTCCGATTTATCTCCTCCAGGGAGGACGGGGCGATGGTGTCGGCAGTCATCGGCCGGCGCTCCACTTGCCGGCCATGGACATCAGGGCCGGAACCGGCATTTCCTTACCCTTGAGGAGGATGTTCCAGTACATCCAGCGGAACATCAACTTGCCCCAGTGATTCATTTCGGTTTCCTGGAGCAGCGAGAACGGCCCGATCCCCGGCAGGGGGTATTTGCCGGGGAGGGGCTCGGTGTCGTAGTTGAAGTCGATGAGCAGACCCTTGCCGTGCCCGGACTCGATGTAGCAGTTGGCGTGGCCGTCGAACTGCTCGAGCATCTCGAGCCCGTCGATGTAGCGGAGGAAGTTCTCGGTCCACAATTCGACGGCGAAGTGGGCAACCGATCCCGCCTTCGAAGTTGGCAGGGCGGCCGCATCCCCCAGCGCGAAGATGTTGTCGTGCTTCTTCGACAGGAAGTTGTGCTTGTCGACCGGGACGTGGTTCAACTCATCGCCTAATCCAGATCGGCCGATCGCTTCGGCGCCCATGTTGAGGGGCACCGAAACGAGCAGGTCGTAATCGACCTCTTCCTCCGCAAAGGAGACAATCTTGTTGGCGTCGAGATCGATTTGCTCGACATTGAAGTCGGGAACCAGACCGATCTTCTTGTCTTCCAGCATTCCGCCCAGCGCTTTTGATGCCACCGGCTTGGTGAAGGCTCCCGGTAGGGGCGTGACGAAGGTCAACTCCGTATCTTCCCGCAAACCTTGTTCCTGGAGCCACCAGTCGGCCAGAAAAATGAACTCGAGAGGGGCGACCGGGCACTTGAAAGGCATCTCGGTGATGTGCATCACCAGTTTCCCACCCCGGAACGTGCGGAGGTGCTTCTCCAGTTTCAAGGCACCCTCGAGGGTGTAGAACGTGTGCACGTTGTCGGGGCCCTCGTCGCCGAGCGCCTCGAGACCGGGTGTTTCGTCCGGAGCAATGTGAGTTCCAGTGGCAATGACCAGGAAGTCGTAGTCGAGCCAGCGATCGCCTTCGATCTTCACCCGGTTGTTGTCGGCCTCGATCTCCTCGATTTCTGCCTGGATCATTTCCACACCGGGGGGGATGAAGTCGCGCTTCGGTTTGACGACATCATGACGCCCGTACATACCGAACGGTATGAACAGGAAACCCGGTTGGTAGTAGTGGGTGGGATTCTGGTCGACGACGGTGATCTGCCACTCGTCTTCGGCCAGCCGGTGACGGAGTTTGTTGACCACCATGGTGCCGGCGGTTCCGGCTCCCAGGACCAGCAGTTTCTTCATTCGTGAGCTCCTTTTAGTTCGTGGTAGCCCCGGCCAGCGTGGCGATGGCGTCGAGCTTGCCGAGAAGTTGTTTGCGTTCGTTTATCACTTCAGAGAGGAATCTGGCGAGGCGGGGGAGAAGGGCGAGCACTCGCCGTTGCTGGTCGGCGCCGAGATGGAAGACTTCATCGAGGTGATCGGTGATCAAGTCTGGGTCGACGCCGAATTCGGCGGAGATCTGCCCGATCTCTGCGGCGGAGGGAGGCCATTGCCCCGGTGCGACGCCTCCCACGAGGATGATGCCCCTCAGTTCAGAGCCGACCCGCAGGTAGCTGCGGGCACACAGCAAGCCCAGGTGACTCGGAGCAAAGCGGGGGGCCAGGTCGAGATCGTGGGCCAGTTCTCGCCAACCGGCGACGCACCGCTCGACCGCCCCCGGGTACTCATTGACAAGTGTGAATAGACCACACGGGTTCGATGGTGGCGCGAGAGGCGTGCCGTTCATATCGGTCACCACCACCATCACTCCCAGCATTTCGCCAAAGAGATCACCGATTGAGCGGATGTACTCGGGCGGGAGCAACCCGGCGAGCGTGTTGCCGTTGAGGTCGAGGGTCGGGACAGGAATCTCTGCGGTCGAACGCACATTTCGATCCTCGAGCCACCGGTTGAAGCGATCGGCCGGGAACCGCCATTGCCGGCCGATCTTGACGCCGGGCAACTGACCGGCCTCGGCCATGCGGTAGATGGTGGAGCGATCGACGTGGAGAAGCTGCTGAAGATCCTTGGTGGTGAGCATGCTCATGAGCGCGTCACGTGCTGGGACATTTGCAGACTGTGCATGTCCTGCACGGTAGGTCCCTCTCTGCAGCTGACTATGGGGCCGAAAGACCCTATTGGCTGGGACCCAGGTGAGATGAACGATGGCGCACATCAAGATAAGGCGACTCAGGGGGAAGCTCGAGTTCCTCATACAACTCGATCCGATTCCCGTCGAGATCGTGGATCCATCCGTGTTTGCCACCCTCCCAGGTGACGCGACGCTCGTCGATTTCAACGCCTCGAGCTGTGAGCCCGTTCAAGACCTCGTCAAGATCGCTTACCCGCAAATTGACGGTCAGGCCCCTCTGTTGGGCCGGCGCCAGACGAGCGTCAGTCTGGTTGATCGCAAACACGGGGTTTTGCCGGATCTCGCCCGTTACCGGATCTCGGGTCTGGAAGACGACGTAGAAAGAGCCGCCTTCCGGGTGCTCACTGAAATCGATGCCGAGCTGGCGCTGGTACCAGCCGGCCAACGCCGACGCATCGTTGCTGTCAAGGAAAACCCCGCCGATTCCCTCAACCGTGCTCGGCGGTTCGTCTGCCACTTCTCGCTTCCCGCTTCCCGTCAAAGCCTGCCGCTTTTCACCGTGAACCAATAGACCCGGTTGAAGAGCCAGGTCGCCGCATGCCAGAAACGACTTGGTCGCAGAGGTTTTGGAGGACGGTCGTAATCAAAAACCAGAACCGTGGCCTTGCCGCCACCGACCTCAAACGGGCAGATTACCAGCCCCCGATAGCGCGACCGGACCGGATTGGGCACACGGTCCTCGATGGCGGCAATGATCTGCTCGGCGACCCGGGGAGCTTCGAAGTGGGCCGTGGACCCGTTCTTGGAAATGGGCAGATCACTGGCATCACCCACGACAAAGATGTCTTTGGCACCCCTGACGGCCAGGGTGCGAGGATCGGCCGGGATCCAGCCTTGTGGAGTCCCCAAACCCGAAGATGTCACGATGTCGGCCCCGCGATTGGGTGGGATGGTCACTGCCAGATCGAACGGGACATGGTCGCCGCCATCGGAGATAAGTGCGTTCGCCTCCACCCGTTGAAGATCGAATCCCAAGCGAGTATCGATGTCGTGTTCCTCGAAGAGATTGCCGACCATCCCGGCGATGGAAGCAATGGGGAATATCCGATCGAGCGGGGTTACGTAGGTGATCCTCGTTCGAGCGCGGATGCCGCGCTTGCGCAGGTACTCATCCACGAGCAGTGTGAACTCGACCGGCGCGGGGGGGCATTTGTACGGCATCGGAGGGACCGACACGACCAGATCGCCACCCTGGAAACCGCGCAACGCCTCACGAAGACGCTCGGCACCGGCCGACGAATAGAAGTCGTGCGTCGCTTTTCGCATGCCGGGGATCTCGTCGCGGGCGAGAGTCGCCCCGGTAGCGATGACCAGGTAGTCGAAGTCGAGGTGATCACCGCGGTCCAGGGAGATCCGGCGATCGGCGGAATCGATATTGGTGGCTTGATCAATGACAAGGCGGATTTCGCGGCGGAGCAGGGCTCGCGTGTCGCGCGCCAACCATCGGGCATTGGCCTGGTCGAGGGCGACGTACAGCCAGCCGGGTTGGAATACGTGCACTCCGGTGGCGTCGACCAGGGTGATGGAGGCCTGGGACGGATCGAGGTGCTTTGCCAGCAGATTGGCGGTCAACAAGCCGCCGATTCCTCCCCCTAGGACAACGATTCTGGCCGGCAAACGGTCTCCTCTCGGTTAGAGGCTAGTGAAACTCCAGGTTTCGGGTTTCAGGTTTCAGGTTTCAGGTTGCAGTCGTCGACAGATGATTGTTGCCCCAATAACGCAGACAGCCGAGTTGCTCAATCCTCGAGTTTGGCCAGTGCCTTCTCCAATCGACCGCGTGCTTCCGTGGCTACGTCCTGCAGCTCAGGGTTGTCGGTGACCTCCGCCATCAATTGCGGCTCAAGAGCGGCGACCACGGTCTCATCACCTCTTTCGTAAACCACGACGTTGCACGGGAGCAGTAACCCCAGGTCTTCTTCGGCTTCCAGTCCCCGATTGGCGAGCGAAGGGTTGCAGGCCCCGAGGATCTTGTAAGGAGGGCGGTCTACACCAAGTTTCTCCTTGAGCGTGGCGGCGACATCGATTTCGGTGAGAATCCCGAAACCTTCACCGGCCAGGCTTTCTCTGAGATCGGCCTCGGCCTCGGCCATCGAGCGACTGGTGGTCACCACCATTCCATAACGTGTTTGTTTCATGGGCTATCTCCGATCAGGCCAGGGCCATAAACAGCTTCTCGAGCTCCTGGGGGGTGTAACCGGACGCGGCGGCAGATTCCTCATCGAGCAGGCAGCTCTTTAGATGCGCGGCGAGCATCTTGTAGGCAACCCGATCGAGAGCCTTCGCCGCAGCCGCGATCTGTTGTACAACATCACGGCATTCGCGATTCGCTTCGACCATGCGGGTTATGCCGGCTATCTGGCCTTCAATCCGGCGCAAACGTGGTATCACTTCGGCGATCGTCGCTTCTTCCAGCTGCAATCAAGACCTCCTTGTATACCCTACGGGGTATATTAATCCGACCCGACGATGGTCGGGATGGGGCGGTCTGACACCCTTCTAGAGTGGTTCCTTCATGACGATGCAAGACCAATCCACACAGGCTCCTGCCTGGCATGCTCTCGTCGTTTCCCGAATTGAATCCGAGCTCGGCACCAACATCGAATCGGGGCTCAACGCAGCCGACGCGACCGGCCGCCTCAGCGAGCACGGACCCAATGTCCTGCAGGCCAAAAAGGGCCCTTCGCGAATCCGGCTTTTTCTCAACCAGTTCGCGGACGCCTTGATCTGGGTTTTGCTGGTGGCGGCCTTCATCAGCGGTGTCATCTTGAATGACTGGATCGACGCCATAGTGATTCTGGCCATCGTCTTCTTGAATGCCACGATCGGCTACACCCAGGAGAGCCGTGCGGAAGATGCACTGGCCGCCCTAAAAGACATGACTGCTCCCGATGCCCGGGTTGTCCGCGACGGCGCAGAACAACGAGCTCCGGCCGCCGAGTTGGTACCGGGCGACGTGGTGGTGTTGGAAGCAGGGGATCTGATCCCGGCCGACGGCCGTTTGGTCACTTCGGCCCATCTCAAGGTTGACGAGGCGATGCTGACCGGCGAGTCGTTGCCGGTCGAAAAGGGTGTGGCAGCCGTAGAGGCGGCGGCCTCACTGGCGGATCGAACCTCTATGGTATTTGCCGGCACCGCAGTGGCTGCCGGACGAGCTCGGATGGTGGTGACGGCCACCGCCCGGGAAACGGCGATGGGCCAGATCGCCGAGTTGTTGAGCGAAGACGAGCCACCAACCCCGCTCCAGGTTTCCCTCGATCGGGTCGGGAAGAGGATCGGAATGCTGGCGCTGGGCATTGCCGCGCTCATCTTCGCACTCGGCGTCCTGCAGGATTTTGACGCGCCGCTGATGTTCCTGACGGCGGTGGCTCTGGCGGTGGCAGCCATTCCCGAAGGTTTGCCGGCCGTGGTGACGATCACACTGGCGCGCGGCGTTCAAAGGATGGCGAAAGAGCACGCGATCGTTCGTCGTTTGCCGGCGGTCGAGTCGCTCGGTTCGGCCAGCGTCATCTGTACCGACAAGACGGGCACTCTGACCCAGAACAAGATCCGGGTGAGTGAGATTGCGTTCACCGACGTTCGGCGGTCTCCGGCCGAGACCGATGTAACTGACGAGAGGGTGCAACGATTCGCCCAGATCGCCGCGCTGTGCAACGACGGGGAGTTGGGACCGCAAGGTCCGTTGGGCGACCCAACCGAGACCGCCCTTCTCCTGGCGCTGGCCGACGACATGGGTATCGATCCGAGGCCCCTCAGGGACCACCACCCCCGCCTCGATGAGGTGGCTTTCGATAGTCGTCGCAAGCGAATGAGCACCCTCCATTCCATCGGAGACAAGTTCTTCCTGGCGGTCAAAGGGGCCCCGGAGATGGTCCTGGAGAGGGCGACAATGGTCGCTTCCGAAGGGGGCACCGAAGCTTTCGATGAGGAGCGGCACGAAGCCGCCCTGGCCGTCGCCGCGACGATGGCCGGCAACGGGCTTCGCACCCTTGCTCTCGCCTATCGGGAGCTGCCCGAGCAGCCGGCTGATCTGGAAGCCGCCGAAACCGACCTGGTGATCGTGGCCGTCGTCGGGATGAGCGATGTGGTGCGACCCGAAGCGGCGCCGGCCGTGGCCATCGCCCGCGAGGCGGGGATTCGCGTAGTCATGGTGACCGGCGACCATCCCGTTACGGCGGGGGCCATCGGGAAGGAGATCGGAATCCTCGGCAAGGAAGGCCGGGTCATGCCCGGCAGTCGACTCCGGGAGATCTCCGAAGATGAGCTGGCCACGCAGGTGGACCGAAACGAGGTATACGCCCGCGTCGATCCGGTCGACAAAGTGAAGATCGTGCACGCCTGGCAGGCCAGAGGCGAGATCGTGGCGATGACCGGCGATGGGGTCAACGACGCGCCGGCGTTGCGGGCCGCCGATATCGGCGTGGCGATGGGGAGCGGGACGGCCGTCACCCAGGAGGCGTCGGCGATGGTCCTCACGGACGACAACTTCGCCACCATCGTCAGCGCGGTCCGGGAAGGTCGTGCCATTTTCGCCAATCTCAAGAAGGTGGTCTATTTTTTGCTGTCGTGCAACGCCAGCGAGGTCCTGGTGATGCTCTTCGGTTTCGTCTTCTTCGGCTCGCTCGGAGAGCCGTTGCTACCCACCCAGCTGTTGTGGATCAATCTCATTACCGACGGATTGCCGGCCATCGCTCTGGGACTGGACCCGGCCGTGCCGGGCATCATGTCCCTTCCTCCAGACCGTGGGCGCGAGATGCTGGCGCCCCCTCGACTGCTGCGGATCCTGGGCCAAGGAGCCATCCTGGCGATCGCCACCCTCGCGGTCACCGTCTACGGTCACTACCTGAAAGGGGCGGACTGGGGATACGTGCGCACGCTGATGTTCACCACCTTGGTGGCAGTTCAGCTGCTCCATGCTTTCAACGTGCGGGCGGAAGGGCCGGGGGTCTGGAAAGTGGGCTTCGGCGGTAACCCCACCCTCCTTATCGCCGTTCTGGTGCCGGTCATCCTCCAGCTGGGCGTTGTCTACACGTCATTCGGCAATGAGCTTTTTTCCACGGTTCCGATTGACGCCATCGAATGGCTGGTGATCGCCGCTCTGTCGGTGGCCAGCTTCTTGGCGGTGGCAGTTGCCGAACGTTTCGTTGAGAAACGGCTCCGCCCCGGTCTGGTCGAAAAGGCCTCGAATTAGACGGGCAGCACGACCCTGACGGTCGTGCCGAAACCGGCCCGGCTGGTGATCTCCGCATCGCCGTTGGCATCCCGGGCCCGGGCTCGCAGGTTGTCGAGACCCATGCCTCGTTCAACTGTCTCGGGGTCGAAGCCCCGTCCTCGATCCGCCACGGCGATGACGATCCGGTCGGCTCCTCGGTGCACGCTGACGCTCACGCGCCCCGCACCGGAATGGCGAAGGGCATTTGAGGTCGCTTCCCGCACGACCTGGACGACGTCGCTGACGACCTCGCCGGGAAGGTCGTTGACATCGCCGGTGACCGTGAGCGCGACACTCGCCCCATGGGGCTCGGCCAGCTGTCCTATCAAATCGGACAGCTCTCCCTTGAGACTGCGGCGGGTCCACACTGGTGGGCGCAGATCGAAGATGAATTTGCGGAGTGATGCGATCGCCTCGTCGAGGCGCTGAACCGACTCGGTGAGACTGGACTTGACTGTGGGATCCGCGACCTTCTGTCCCAGCGATTGCAGAGAAAGCCCCACGGCGAAGAGGTCCTGGATGATGGCGTCGTGGAGGTCGCGAGCGATCCGTTCACGATCTTCCACCACAGCCGCCCGCCGCAACCGGCCGTGCATCCGCGCGGTGGCAATTGCCGAGCCGGCGATGGCGGCCAGAGCTTCGACGAGCGCTTCGTCCTGACCGGTAAAACCACCTGGTTTCTCAGTCAGATAGAGGTTGCCAAACGTTTCTCCGCCGACGGTGATTGGCATTCCGAGGAAGCTTTCCATCAGGGGGTGGTGGGTGGGGAAACCAACGGAGTCAGGGTGATCGGTGATCCGATCTATACGAACCGTCTTGCCCATCTCGGTGATGACGCCCAACAGACCTCGCCCTTGCGGAGGGGATCCGATGGCCGCGCCGATCTCCTGGTCGAGCCCGGCGTGCACGAACTGGATCAAGGCGCCGTGCTCCCCCAACACCCCGAGTGCCCCGTAAGCGGCTCCGGTGAGCTCCATGCCGGTATCGACTGTGGTTCGGAGCACCGCGGTCAAATCGGTTTGGCGTGTGACCGCCGAGGCCGCAGTCACCAGCTTCGCCAGTCGATCAGACGGGATGATTGGTTGATGCACGCCGCCAGGCTACCTGCCGCCCGGGGACACGCGACACTGAGTCGGGCTGCATGCTTCGATTACGAACATCGCGTCGCCGGGCGGGTGCAAGTAGCCTGGGGTTGAACAGAGGAGACGAGGCTTTGCGCTTGCTGATTGTGGACGACCACGAAATAGTCCGACAGGGCTTGATGACGTTGCTCGACGCCCAAGAGGACATCGAGGTCGTTGGGGAAGCCGGAACAGCCGAGGAGGGTGTGCGGCGGGTCGGATACGACTCGCCGGATGTCGTCGTCATGGACGTGCGATTACCGGATGCCACCGGCATCGAGGCCTGTCGGGAAATCCGTTCGCGGTGGCCCGATGTGAAGGTGCTCATGCTTACTTCATTTGCCGACGAGGAAGCCCTGTTCGCGTCGATCGTGGCCGGCGCTTCCGGGTATGTGCTGAAGCGTATAAGAGGCGATGAGCTGGTGGAGAGTGTCCGCCGGGTCGGACGAGGAGAATCCCTGTTGGATCCCACCATGACCGAGCGGGTCTTTCGAAAGATTCGCGGTGAGGAACCGGATGATCCGCTGCTGGCCCGGTTGTCTCCGCAGGAACGCAAGATTCTCGATCTGATTGCCGACGGTCTCACCAACCGGGAGATCGCCGACGAGATGTTCCTGGCCGAGAAGACGGTCAAGAATTATGTGTCAAACCTGCTCAGCAAACTCGAAATGACCCGGAGGACAGAAGCTGCTGCATACGCCGCCCGGCTGGCGGCCCGCAAGGAGCAGCAGTACCCACCCGAACAATGGGGGGAGCCACTGCCATGACCATTGTTGTGGGGATCGACGAGTCGGAATCCGCCCAGATCGGCCTTCGCAAGGCCATCGGGATGGCGGAAGCGCTTGGCGGTGAGCTCCATGCCGTCCATGCGGTCCATATCCCCGGCACGCTGCTGGCCGTTCTGAATCAAGTGCCGGCCGATATTGCTCAGCTGGAAAAGGCTCAGCGGGATTCGGTGTGGGAGATGGCCGAACCTCTGTTGGAAGAGACGTCGGTCACCGTGAAACGGGTCGACTTGAACGGGTACCCGGCGGACGCACTGGTCGAATACGCGGAACAGGTCGGTGCCGGGCTGATCGTGATCGGATCACGCGGGCGGGGTGAGCTGGCTGCGCTGTTCCTCGGCAGCACCAGCCATCGGGTGTTACACCTCGCCCATTGCGATGTGCTGGTCGTCAAAGGAGGGTGACGGTGCGGGTGCTCGACATCATGACGATCGATGTGTTGACGGTATCTCCAGAGGACAGCCTCAAGGCGGCTGCTCGCATGATGGTTGAAGGAGGTGTGAGTGGTCTCCCCGTTGTCGACAATGGCGGGAAGTTGGTGGGGATGATCACCGAGGCCGACTTTCTGGAGAGGGAGGCCGATCGGAGCCATCGACGACTGCTCGACGCTCTCATGCACAAGCCGGACACCGTTGTGGAGGCAGAAACCGTCGGTGAAGTGATGAGCACCCATCCGGTCGTCATTTACCCTGAAGCAAGTGTCACGGAAGCGGCCCGGGTCATGTCCCACCACCATGTCAAGCGGCTGCCGGTGGTGAACGACGAGGGGATGCTGCAGGGCATCGTCAGCCGGGGGGACGTGGTCACCGTCTTCACGCGACCCGACGACGTCATCGAAGATGAGATCCGCGAAGACCTCATCAAGCGGGTTCTTCTGTTGGACGCCGATACCCTCGAGGTGGAGGTAACAGAAGGAGCCGTGGTACTGGCCGGTCAACTCCCGACCAGGACCGACAAACGCTTGCTCGAGGAGATGGTGCGGCGGGTCGACGGTGTCGTGAAGGTTGAAAGCGACGTCTCCTTCGAATTGGACGACATCCAACCCGCTGAAAAATCGCCTTCAACTTAGAATGCCGGGCGGTGCTCATTTCGTCCTCCGCCCTCGATTCGCTCGCCCGCCAGCTTTCGGGCGATCCCACTAAATACCGGACTGGCTCTGTAGCGGTCAACGTCGATCCGCTGGAGTTGGTCAGATCGGGAGCGATTCTGTTCTCGACCGCCTGCTATTTCGGAAAGCCCGGTGAATCTGAGATCGGTGGGTTGGGGGTTGCCTGGCGGACGGTTGCTCCATACGGCGAAGACCGATTCGAGTCGTTGGCGACCTCTCTCCGATGGATGGACGGTATCGACTCGCATGTTCGCGCCCTCGTCGGTTTCTCCTTCGATCCCAACGGTCCCAAGCGTCCCGAATGGGATGGTTTCACGTCCACCACCGCCGTGGTCCCCGAGGCAGCCATCGTGGCTGGAGCGAACTCGCGGCGCCTGGTGGTAGCGCTTCCGCCCGGCCGCGCCGCGTCCGATGTGCTGGCTACGCTGGCAGATCTGACAGAGCAGCGCCCCCCGACCAGCATGCAGGCTGCCGACCATGCCATCGAATCTCGTCCCGCCCCCGCTGAGTGGGTCGATATCGTCCAGGAGTCGATCGACGCCATCAGGCGGGGAACAATGGACAAGGTGGTGTTGGCCCGCTCGGTGATTGTGCGGGCTGATGTGCCGGCCGCCCCGTTCGATCTGGTAGCGAGATTGCGGTCTACGTATCCGGGCTGTTTCGCCTTCGGCTGGCAAGAGGCGGACGGGACTTTCATCGGCGCAACCCCGGAACTCCTCGTTGAGCGCCGAGACGATCGAGTGCGTTCGCAACCGTTGGCCGGCTCGGCACCGCGGGGGGAGGGGGAAGACGAAGACCGGGCAATCGGTGAAATCCTCATGGCGAGCATCAAGGACCGCTATGAGCACGCGGTAGTCGTTGACGACATAGTGGCTCGGCTCGATCCGATCACCGAGAACTTGACGGCACCCCCCACCCCTACCTTGTTGAAGATGTCCAACGTCCAGCATCTCGCCTCTGAGGTGATCGGAGTTCTCAAGCCGTCCCGATCCGTGATCGAGGTCGCCGGGGCGCTGCATCCGACCCCGGCCGTCGCCGGCGTGCCACGCGACGAGGCGCTGGCCTTCATCGGCAAAGCCGAAACCATTGATCGAGGTTGGTATTCGGGCGGGATCGGGTGGGTGGACGGCGCCGGTAACGGGCAGATTGCCGTGGCCCTCCGATGCGCCCTGGTCAGGGGGGACACGGCCCGCCTTTATGCCGGCGCCGGGGTCGTGTCCGGCTCGCACCCGGAAACAGAACTCGAAGAGACCCGGCTGAAGTTCCGACCTCTATTGAACCTGCTGGCCGAGGCCTAGTGGCCCATCGCAGATAGGGCTGCGGCACCAGTTCAACGACAGACCGCTAACTCCGAGCCACCGCCTGCCAGGCCCGTTCGTGGATGGCGACATTCTCGCTGCGATCCGTACGAACTTCGATCAGACGAGGATGGTTGACCGGCGTTGCCACGAGATCCTCAAAAACAGCCTCGTTGTCGACGAGGTGGTGCTCTATGCCGAACAACTCGGCGGCGGCCTGGAAATCGGTGCCGTGGGGTGTGCCGAGCAATCGTTCGAAGTGCTCGGGAAAAGCAGCCTGAGGCAGGAAGTGAAAGATCCCCCCTCCGTCGTTGTTGATCACGACGACCGTCACCGGCAAATCGAATCGGGCGGCCGTACCGAGGGCCGTGAGGTCATGCAGGAGCGACAGATCGCCGCTCAAAATGAGAACGTGGCGGCCTCCGGCGGCTGCGCCAAGACCCGAGGAGATCAGACCATCGATCCCGTTGGCCCCTCGGTTTGACAGAAAACGGACCTGTCGGTCGATCGACGGGAAAAAGGCGTCCACGTCCCTGATGGGCATCGAAGAAGCAACGTAGAGGATCGTGGCGTCGGGAATGGCTCCCGCCAGAACGGCTACCACCGCCGGTTCGCTCGGGAAGGTGAGCTGATCGGTGAGTGCCCGGCGGGCGGTCTTCTCCGCCGCCTCCCAATTCGCCGCCCATTCGGCCGGTGCGGGCTCGACCAGTTCGACCAGCCGACCGGCGAAGGAGACAGGATCGCTGCGGACCATCGTGGCGGCGCTCCCTTCCGGGTCCCTCCACCCGGCGTCATCGACCACGTACTGCGGGACCTCCGGGTGATCCGCTTGCCAGGTCGAAAGCGCCTTGGAGGTCGGGATGGCTCCAAAGCGGATGATGAACTCCGGTTTGAGATCGCCGTCGAGGCTTCCCACCCGGGCGAGCGGATCTCCGGTGGTGATGACCAGAGTCCGGTCGTGATCGCCGGCGCGGAGTTGGCTGAGTGGATCGGCCACGACTGGAAAACCGGCTCGGCTGGCCAGCGTAGTGACGGCCGCGGGGAATCCAGGCCGATCAAGCGGACCGGCGATTAGCAAGGTCCGCCGACCGGAAATCACTTCGGCGATCTCCTCGATCGCAGAACGGTCGATTTCAAGTCGACCCGGTAGGTAGGCCGGGGGTAGTTCAATTCCGGGATTCTCGGCGATATCACCCGGGACGACCACCGGGGCCAGTGGTTCGCGGAACGGGAAGTTCAGATGTACCGGACCGGCCGGGAGGTCTTGGGCGGCCGCCCAGGCGCGGGAGGCCAGGGTGGTGGGGTAGTTGCCTAGTTGCGGATCGGGGACGGCCACGTCGTGGAACCACTTGGCGGATTTGCCAAACAGATCGGCCTGGTTGGTGGCCTGGGGTGCTCCGACGTCGCGTAGTTCGGGCGGTCGATCGGCCGTCAGCAATAACAAAGGTATCCGGGCGAGGTGGGCTTCGACCGCCGCCGGGTGCAATTCGGCGGCAGCGGTACCCGAGGTAGTGACCACTGCGACCGGCCGACTGGTGGCGTTGGCCAGACCCAGAGCGTAGAAAGCCGAGGAGCGCTCGTCGTGGTGGATCCAATCGGTGATCCTGGGGTGATCAGCGAACGCCAGTGCCAATGGGCTGTTGCGGGAGCCGGGGGTTATGCATACATGGCGTAGTCCGAGGCCGGCCAGGGCGTCAACGAATTCGGTGGTGAATGCGTAGTTGCGGTTCGACTGCCTCATGGGCGGCCACAATACAGCCCATGGATGAAAGCGCTGGGTTGTGGGTTCGTCGATATGCGGGGAAGCCGTCCCCGATAGTGGCGTTGCATGGGTTCACGCAGACTGGGGCGATGTTCGCGGAACTGGCGGAATTGCTCGGCAAAGCGGTCTTGGCCCCCGACCTGCCCGGTCATGGTCGATCGGCTGGATACCCGGCTACGTTCGCTTCGGCGATAGCCGGTGTTGCGGAGGTGCTTGCCCAGGTCGGGAGTCCCGTCCCCTTGATCGGGTATTCACAAGGGGGAAGGTTGGCGCTGGCCGTGGCGCTCGAACGACCCGGACTGGTTTCACATTTGGTGCTGGTTTCGACCTCTCCGGGGATCGAGGATGAGGTCGAGCGAGAGGAGCGGTTGCGCGCCGATGAGGTGCTGGCGGCCGAGTTGGAGAGGGGGGATCTGGCGTCGTTCGTGGACCGATGGCTGAACGGTCCGATGTTCGCCGGTCTGGACAGGCGCGGGCCAGCCTGGCGGGAAGCCGACGTTGCCCGCCGTCTGGAAAACACGCCGGGAGGCCTGGCGGCGGCGCTGGTAGGCATGGGACAAGGAGCCCAGCCGTATCTGGGAGGGCGGTTGGGAGAGTTGAGTATGCCAGTGTTGGTGCTGGCGGGAGACGGGGACGAAAAGTACGCGTCTCTCGCCAATGCCATGATGCGATCTCTGCCAGGCGCGACATTGCACATCGTCCGGGATGCCGGACACGCGGTGATCGGTGAGCAACCTCGAGTCGTAGCGAAGTTGATTGGCAGGTTCCTGACTGCGCCGATCTAGCGCCGGTCGCCACCGCGACCATGTGGGTATGCGCGCCTGGGCGGCGGGCGCCGCGACGGGACCAACGATGCAGTCGATTAGCGACGATCGGCCTTCACGCCAAGGCGGCGCCGATCGCCAGCAGGACACCGACCAAGAGATGGAGTCGGGCGATGCCTTTCAATGCCCTGATGAGGGGCGGTCCCTGGGTGTCCCGGTAGATCGTCCGCACGATGGGAACGGCCGGCGGCATAGCGATCATCGCGATCAGCGTCCACCGGGGCGTCCACCCGACGAGCGCAAAGGTCAGGATCGCTACAAAGGCGCCCCACACCAATCCGGCAAACATGGCGCGGGTGCGGTCCCTTCCCAGATAGACGGCGAGAGTGTTCTTACCCGTGGCCCGGTCTGTGTCGATGTCCCGGACGTTGTTGGCCACCAGGATTGCGGTCACCAGGAAGCCGATGGGGATGGCCAGCAGCCAGGCATTCAGAGGGGCGGCCATGTCGTGGACGTACCGGGCCCCAACGGTGGCCACCAGGCCGAAGAACAGAAAGACGAACACCTCGCCCATGCCGAAGTAACCGTAGGGTTTGGGCCCACCGACGTAACCGAGCATGGCCAACAGCGAAGTGATGCCGATCGCCGCAACGACCCATCCGGCGATGGCTATCAGATAGGCGCCGGCCGCCACTGCTACCGCCACCACCGCGGCCGTACCGATCCAAACGGTTCGCTCGGACAACAGGCCGGAGGCAACTACCCGGGTGGGTCCGATACGGTCTTTGGTATCGGCCCCCTTGCGGGCATCGAAGATGTCGTTGACGAAGTTGGCGGCGATCTGAATGGCCAGGGCTCCGATGAGCGCCGCTCCCAACGCATCCCAGCGGAAGGCCCGCCCATCGTTTGATCCGGCATCACCCCACGCCAGACCGGCGCCGACTAGAACGGGTACGACCGCCGCCCACAGAGTGTGGGGCCGAGCGGCGATCCACCAGGAGCCGGCTCTGCTCATCAACAGCTCAGAAGTGCCAGGGATAGTCCGACCAATCCGGCTCTCGCTTCTCAAGGAAGGCGTCGCGTCCTTCCGCCGCCTCGGTGGTCCCATACGCCAGCCGGGTAGCTTCGCCGGCGAAGAGTTGCTGGCCGACCAGCCCGTCGTCGGGCAGATTGAACGCGTACTTCAGCATGCGAACAGCGGTGGGGCTTTTCCGGTTGATCTCGGCGGCCCACTCGAGGGCGACCTTTTCGAGATCACGATGCGGGACCGCCGCGTTGGCCGCCCCTATCGCCACAGCCTGCTCGGCGGTGTAATCGGCGCCGAGGAAGAAGACCTCGCGGGCTCTCTTCTGTCCAACCTGACGAGCGAGCAGCGCCGAGCCGTACCCGCCGTCAAAACTGGCGACGTCGGCGTCCGTCTGCTTGAACACTGCGTGTTCGCGGGAGGCAATGGTCAAGTCGCACACCACATGGAGGCTGTGGCCTCCACCAACGGCCCAACCGGGGACGACCGCGATGACGACCTTGGGCATGAATCTGATCAGGCGTTGGACCTCGAGAATGTGTAAGCGCCCGAGGCGGCCCGGATCGATGCCTTCCTCACCGGCATATTTGTAACCGTCGGCGCCTCGGATCCTCTGGTCGCCGCCCGAACAGAACGCCCATCCGCCGTCCTTCGGCGAAGGTCCGTTCCCGGTCAGCAGCACACAACCGACATCGCTGGTCATCCGAGCGTGGTCGAGAGCAGTGAAGAGCTCGTCGACGGTCTGGGGGCGAAAGGCGTTGCGAACCTCTGGCCGGTTGAACGCAATCCGGACCGATCCGTGATCTACGGCCCGGTGATACGTGATGTCCTGGAAGTCGAACTCGTCCACGACGTTCCAGGCCGACGCCTCGAAGAGCTCGGATACCTCAACCGTGGGCATGGGGCTGCCCCTCCCTAACTAGGCCGCCAGTTACTGTAGTGATGCTGGAGGAAAGCATCTGATGCACGACTGGTTGGCTTCGAGAGCAGCGGAAGACCCCACCGGTCTTTGCATGGTCCACGGCGACGAACGGGTGACGTTCGAGGAACTCGACGATCAGGTTGCCCGGGCGGCGGGAAACTTGGTGAGATGCGGTGTCAAGGATGGTGATCGGATCGCGGTCTGGGGGACTCACGACCTCGCCACCGTGCGGGCCTTGTGGGCCGTGCCCCGCGCCGGAGCAGTGGTTGTGCCGCTCAACACCCGGCTGGCGGCGCGTGAAACGGTTCACCAGATTGAGGACGCGGCGGTGTCTCTGGTGCTCGGCCACGGTGACCGACCAGACCTGGGTCGCCCCTCTCTCGAGCTCGACGGTCTTGCGACCGGGGCGCCCCACCGGGCCGATCCTCCCCATGCCGACTCCCCCCACTCGATTCTGTACACGTCCGGGACGGGCGGTCGCCCCAAAGGGGTGATACTCACCTGGGGAAACTTCGAAGCGGCTGCCGGCGCCTCGGCGCAGGTTCTCGATCATGGCCCGAAGGACGTGTGGCTGGCGGTCCTGCCTCTCTTTCACATCGGCGGCATGTCGATTCTGATTCGCTCGGCTCGACAGGGCGGGGCGGTCGTGTTGGACCAATTCGATGCTCACCGGGTGGTTGCTCACCTGCGGGTGGGCCGCATAACTCTCGTTTCGTTGGTTCCCACCATGCTGGCGCGAGTGCTCGATGTCGACACCGGTCCCTTTCCCGGCTTGCGGGCCGTGTTGCTGGGAGGGGGCCCGGTTTCCGAAACTCTCCTGGCCAGGGCGGCTGCCGGTCGGGTCCCGGTCCTGTCCACTTACGGGCTCACCGAAGCGGCCTCGCAGGTGGCAACGGTTCCTCTCGCTGCAGCCCTGGCGCGCCACAAGGTCGTGGAGCCGGTTCCCGGGATGGCCGTGCGAATCGTCGATGAAGAGTCACAGGAGGTTCCCGCCGGCACCAGTGGTCGCGTGCAGATCCGTGGTCCGGCCGTCTCGTCCGGATACATCCACGACCGTCCGAGACCCCCCGGCACCTGGTTCACCACCGGCGATCTGGGCAGATTCGACACCAACCACAGTCTCGAGATCCTCGGCAGGGCGGACGACACGATCATCACCGGGGGCGAGAACGTCTATCCGCTGGAGGTCGAGGCCGCCATTGAAGAGAACCCCGAAGTCGTCGAAGCCGCCGTATTCGGAATCGAGGATCCGGAGTGGGGCCAGATAGTTGCCGCCACGGTGGTGGCGGCTGGAGTCGATGGGCACAGTCTCGATCAGTTCTTGCGGGGAAGATTGGCCGGATACAAGATCCCCACCCGCTGGTACTTCGTTACCTCGATTCCCCGGACCGGCCTCGGCAAAGTCGATCGGTCGCGACTCGGGTCGTCGGACTGACCGCCGGGTATCCAGTCAGGCCGGTACCCTGAAGGCCATGGACGATCTCGCCGTCAACGGCTATCGGATCCCGGCCCGGGATCTCGAGTGGAGGTTCGATCCCTCAGGTGGTCCGGGCGGGCAGCATGCCAACCGGGCGAGCAGCAGGGTTGAGCTGAGCTTCGACCTGAGATCCTCTGAAACATTCCCATCCGATCTGCGGGAGCACATTATCCAACGGTTGGGGGGCCGCGCTCCCGATGGCGTGATCCGGGTGATGGCGGCCGATTCGAGGTCGCAATGGCGCAATCGCCAGACTGCTCGACGGCGTCTCGCCGGCCTGCTCGAGGAGTCCATGCGCAAACCCAGGAAGCGCCGCCCGACCAAACCGGGCAGAGCAGCCCGGGAGCGGCGCCTCGAAGACAAACGGCGCCGGTCCGAGAAGAAGTCGGGACGTCGCCCCCCGACCATCGAATAGCCGGAAGGTTCGCATCGTGACCAATCGCATCGTCGTCGTGGCCAATCGATTACCGCTTCGCCGGACCGAACATGGATGGGAAACCAGTCCGGGAGGTTTGGTCAGCGCGGTCGCTCCTTTCCTCCAGGGACGCGGGGGGAGCTGGGTGGGCTGGACGGGTGTTGCCGACGATGCTCCGGCGCCCTTCATCCACGAAGGAATCGAACAACGGCCGGTCCGGCTCTCCCAGCCGGAGATCGACGACTTCTATCTGGGTTTCTCCAATGGGACGATCTGGCCCCTCTACCACGACGCCATTCGTTCCCCCGAGTTCCACCGGCATTGGTGGCATCCCTACGTGGCGGTGAACCGCCGGTTCGCCGAACAGGCGGCGGAGGCCTTACGGCCCGGAGATATTGCCTGGATCCACGATTATCAACTCCAGCTGGTCCCTGCCATGTTGCGCCGGTTGCGACCCGATGTGCGAATAGGGTTCTTTCTCCACATACCTTTTCCTCCCGTAGAGATTCTGGCCCGGTTGCCGTGGAGGAAAGAGATCCTCCACGGTCTGATGGGAGCCGATGTGGTCGCCTTCCAAACACGGCTGGGAAGGCACAACTTCGGCCGGGCAGTCCGCCGCTTCTTGGAGGGTGAGGGAACCACCCGCCGGCTTCAAGCGGGAGACCGATCGGTGCAACTGATGTCTGCTCCGATCTCGATCGACACCAAATCGTACGGAGCGCTGGGGGCCTCGCGATCGGTTGAAGAGAGAGTTGCTGCTTTGCGGCGGGAATTGGGCGCCGATCGAAAAGTGATCCTGGGGGTAGACCGGCTCGATTACACAAAAGGCATCGACGTGCGGCTCCGGGCATTTGACACGCTCCTGCAACGCCATAGGGAGCGGGCCGAAGATGTCGTTTTCCTTCAAGTGGCGGTTCCCAGCCGCGAAGGGGTGGGGGACTATCTGGCGATGCGAGAAGAGGTCGAAGGACTGGTCGGCCGTATCAACGGCTCCCACGGAGAACTGCATCACATGCCGGTGCATTACCGGTATGGAAGCCTCGAAGCGGAAGAGTTGGTCGCCTATTACCGAATGGCAGATGTCATGTGCGTGACCCCGTTCCGCGATGGCATGAATCTGGTGGCCAAGGAGTACGTCGCGTCTCGATCGGGCGACAACGGCGTGCTGGTGCTGAGCGAGTTTGCCGGAGCTGCCGAGGAACTTCGGCAGGCCTTGCTGGTCAATCCGTACGACGTGGACGGAGTCGCCGAGACGCTGTGGCGGGCTCTCCAACTCTCCCTAGCCGAAGAACGGTCCAGAATGCGAGCTCTTCGTCGCCAGGTACAGCGCTCCGATGTCTTTCGATGGGCGCGAACCTGTATCGAGGCTATCCAGCCATGAGGCTTCTGACCCAGGCGCTGCGGGGAACGGCCGCGTGCCGAGTCGTTCTGGTAGCCAGCGACTACGACGGAACGCTGGCTCCCATCGTCACCGATCCGGACCGTGCCTATCCAGAGGCAAGAGCGATGTCGGCGCTGGCCTCGCTGGCTGTATTGCCCGATACGCATGCGGCCATCCTCTCCGGGCGCCAACTGTCCGTGCTCGAAGCGCTTTCCGGCCGCCCTTCGGGCGTGACCTTGATAGGCAGCCATGGAGCCGAGGCAGCCGGTGGCTCTCCGGATGTTGAGGCGCAAGCCCGCCAGGATCTGGCCGCGCTGGGCCGGCAATTGGCCGACCTCTGCGACGAGTTTCCTGGTTCGCGGCTCGAAGCGAAACCGGCCGGAGTGGCGTTCCACTTCAGGAACGTCGACCCGGCGAGGCAATCGGCGGCCCAGTCCGAAGCGCGAAGAATCGGTCTCGATTTTCCCGTCTTGGTGTCGATCGAAGGGAAGAAAGTCGTGGAGTTCGTCGGGTCGGCCGCGGACAAAGGAGACGCGTTAGTGGCTCTCCGGGACCGGGTGCAGGCCGACGTGGTGGTTTTCATCGGAGACGATGTGACCGACGAGGATGCGTTCGCGGTGTTGCGACCGGTTGATGTGGGGCTCAAGGTGGGACCCCGGGCTACCCGGGCCCGCTTCCGGGTGGATGATCAGACGCAGGTTGCCGGCATCCTGGAGACCCTTCTCGCTTTCCGCACCCAACGGCCGGAAATCCCTCTGGCCGGCTGCTAGCGGTCTGTCACTGAGAGGTGTGTTCCCGGTCTCCGAGGGCATCGAGGATGCCCTGGGCGGGGATCCGCGCCCAACCGGGGCGATTGTGCACTTCCCAGGCGAGTTCGCGAGCCGCTTTCTCGAGCATGAAGGCGTCGAGCAACGCTCTTGTAGTGGTCTCGTCCGACGGGATCAACCCGGTGCCGGCGGTGCCCTGGAGGTAGGTCCGAAGGAAGGCGGCACTCACCCAGCGATACCAGGCAGTTGCCCATGGTTCGAGATCCGCCAACCGTTCCGTCGTGGCTGTTCCGGTCTCGAGTTGCTCCTCGAGGCCGGCCAGGGCGGCGTAGTGATAGGACCGGATCAGTTCGGCCACGTCTCGAAGCGGCGATTGCTTCAGGCGTCGTTCGCTCATGGGTCTGGTGGTGTCTCCGGCGAAATCGAAGAACACGAAGTCGTTCCCGGATCCCAGGATCTCCTCGAGCCGGAAGTCTCCTTGCAGGCGAATTCGCCGGGCATCGATCTTGATCGATATCAGGCCGCGCAGGCGTTCGATCAACTCCCCCTCACGGCTCACGGTCTGCTCGACTACGGAGCGGGTTTCCTCGGGGAGCCACGCCAATGCTTGGCGGGTTCTGGCGAACGCTTGTCTGACTTCGCCGCGCAGGGACTGGTAGAGCGAACGTTGGGCCAGGGTGGTGAACGGTTCGGGTCGAAAGTCGATGTCGTCGTCATTGGAGGCAAGGGCACGGTGCAATTCCGCCGTTCGTGTGCCCAACGTCTCGGCAGATTGCACGTCTTCCGAGATCAACTCGAAGAGCGCCGAGGGAGGCATTCGACGCGTGAGGGCAACAAGACTTCCCGGCGGTACCTCCGGTTGCGGTAGCCGGTTGTCGGCCAGCACAGTTTCGAACAGGCGGCTGAGTGAGCCGGTGACGCCATCCCACGCCTCTCCCTCGTGGGGTACATAACTCTGAATGATCCCGAGGGTGGTGGCCTCCCCACCGGGGGACTGGTACTCCAGCCAGCCGCGCACCGCCGGCAGGTTCCCGAACGGGGTCTTTTCGGTGAGGAATCTCCTGATTTCGAGATCCGGATTGATACCCGCTTCGATCCGGCGGAGAAGCTTGAGGACCAACTGATCGCCCAACATTATCGACGTATGACCTTGGCGATCGTCGACGGAGCGCACGTCGAGCCGATCGAGACCGTCCGGCATTGCCGATCCATGAGTCGAGGAAGCCCGCAATCCGCCGAGTTCTCCCGGTACCTTTTTGCGGTCTCCCATCAGGCGGGCTAATCCCGGAGCAAACTCTTCGGACGAGGCGGTGTCGTAGACGATTCCACCACCGGCGTCGCCTTCCACCCGACAGAGGATGGACTCTGGACGCTGAGCCCAGATCTCGGTGGCTCGCTCGCCAAAGGCGAATCCCAACGGCAGCAGATACCGCTGAGGGTCGCCGTCCAGGTATTCGATCTCGACCAACACCAGATAGGTGTCCGCCAGCACCCTTCGAAGGGGTATCACATCGACGAGACGGGCGTGACGTATCTTGCGATCACCCCCGTGATACCAGACGCGGCCCGGGACGTAGCGGGCGAGTAGCGCCTCTACGTCGCCTCGCAGGGGATCCTGGAAGGCGGTCTCGGTGCCGCCGGACAGCTCCAACTGCTCTCGTTCTCCCTCCCATTGGGGGAGGTGAAGATCACCGGAGCCCGGGGTCATTGAAAACCAGTAGAAGCTGTGGGGGGCAAGCGTCAGCAGATACGGCGGCTCGCCGACCGGGGGGAAGGGCGTTCGCCCGAACAGCTCCAGCGGGCGGATGCCCCGGAATTCGGACAGGTCCAATTCCACATACTGGTTGTGGCGAGCCAGGTTGGCCACCACCAGCATGGTTTCTTCCTCATCCCGGCGAAGAAACGCGAACACCCGCCCGTTCTCCGGGTGCAGAAACTCGATGGTTCCTCGTCCGAACACCGGGTGCCGTCGTCGGAGGGCCAACATACGTCTCGTCCACCACAACAGAGAGTTTGGATTACGTTCCTGGGCCTCAACGTTGACGGTCTCGTAGTGGTACTCGGAGTCGATGATGACCGGGAGATACAGCTGCTGAGGGTTGGTTTCGGAGAAGCCAGCATTCCGGTCGCTGCTCCATTGCATCGGTGTGCGGACACCGTCCCGGTCACCCAGATAGATGTTGTCCCCCATGCCGATCTCGTCGCCGTAATAGACCACGGGCGTTCCCGGAAGGGATAGCAACAGAGCGTTCATCAATTCGGTCTGGCGCCGGCTGTTTCCCAGCAGCGGCGCCAACCGTCGCCGGATACCCAGATTGATCCGCGCCCGGCGGTTCTCGGCGAAGGTACGGTACATGTAATCGCGTTCTTCGTCGGTAACCATCTCGAGGGTCAGTTCGTCGTGGTTACGGAGGAACAGGGCCCATTGCGAACCAGACGGAATGGAGGGAGTCTGTTCGAGGATGTCGATGATGGGAAACCGGTTCTCCATGCGGATGGCCATGAAGAGTCGCGGCATCAGCGGGAAGTGATACGCCATCTGGACTTCGTCGTCGTCGCCAAAATAGGCGGCGGCGTCCTCAGGCCATTGGTTGGCTTCGGCGAGCAGCATGCGGCCTTCGTAACGACCGTCGATATGTGCCCGCATGGCTTTGAGTTCGGCGTGGGTTTCCGGAAGGTTTTCGCACATGGTGCCGTCCCGTTCGAAGAGGTAGGGGACGGCATCGAGTCGGAGGCCGTCGACGCCCATGTCCAGCCAGTAGTCGAGAACCTGGTAGATGGCTTTGCGAACAGCCGGATTGTCGTAATTCAGGTCGGGCTGATGGGAGAAGAATCGGTGCCAGTAGTAGGCACGGGCAACAGGGTCCCACGCCCAATTGGAGGTTTCGGTATCCGAGAAGATTATCCGGGCTTCGGGATACCGATCCGGGGTATCGCTCCACACGTAGAAGTCTCGTTCAATCGAGCCGGATTCGGCTCGTCGAGCGCGCTGGAACCAAGGGTGCTGGTCGGAGGTGTGATTGACGACCAGTTCTGTGATCACTTTCAAGTCGCGCCGATGAGCTTCCCGCAAGAACCGCCGAAAATCCCTGGTCGTTCCATAGGCGGGGTGAACCGAGTTGTAGTCGGCGATGTCGTAGCCGTCGTCACGGCGCGGCGATGGATAGAACGGGAGCAGCCAAATGGCGGTGATGCCGAGATCCTGGAGATAGTCCAGCCTCTCCGTCAGTCCCCGGAAATCGCCGGTCCCGTCTCCGTTCGAATCCCGGAAGGCCCGGACGTGAACCTCGTAGATGATCGCGTCTTTGTACCAATCGGCTTTGGCAGTCACAGAGCTGATGCTAGGGGTTGAGGTGAGTCCTCATCCAAATCGGTGTTTCCGGTCTGTCTGTGTCCCGGGGATTGTTCATAAGCCTGATGATGGGGCCAGATCGAGACTATCCGGCTGCCAATTGCTGTTGGAGCACGGCGATCTCGTCTTCGAGCAGTAATTGGAGGCGCCTCAGTTGCTCGGAGCCTGGATCGGTGGTCAACAGTTCCTGAGCGTCGAGGGACGAAACGGGCGCCAGAGCACACAATTGCTGCACAGCCACATTCGCATCATCTGAGACCTGGAATCCGGTATCTCCAATGTCGTAACCGGCTTCGGACATCAGAGCGAAAGCACGCCGGAGTTTCCTCTCCGTCTCGGCGATCGGAAGATCAGCGTCTGGTTCGCTTTGCTGGTCGAATTCCTCGACCAGCGCCCGGGGGTAGGGGTCATCCGGAAGCCATTGGACAACGTTGAATCTTCCGCCTCCCACGGCGAGAATCAACCGGTGGCCGTTCTCCAGGTCGGCGATTCTGGCGATCTGCGCGATTGTGCCGGTCTCGAAGCGGGTGTCACCGCCACCGACCTCGGAGCCCCTTTCGATCAGAACTACGCCGAATCTGCCGTCTCCGACCAGACAGGCATCGACGAGCAACTGAAAACGGGGCTCAAAGACGCGAAGGGGCAGAACGGTGTGCGGGAAGAGAACAGAGCCAAGCGGGAAGATAGGTAACTCGAAGGACATCTTCTCAGATGCTACGAACCTGTCGGACCAAATGGGCTCAGCCCGGCTGCCGGGCGAGAACTCGGAACCGTACCCGATCCCGTTCGTCGCCGTCGATCAGCACCCGGAAGGCGTATCCGCCCGGTCTCGGGAACACGAGCCCGTTGAAGGTCATTGTGCGCACAAACCCGACATCACTGCCGTCCGGCAATCCGGGCGGTCGAGCAACCCTGAAGTTTTGGACCGGTTGGCGCTCCCCGAAAAGGCTCTTGCCGTCTTCGTCGACCAGGTCCACCGTCAGGGTGAGTTCCTCATCTGTTCGGGTCCACGGCACTCGAATTCGCAGGCCCAAACCGAGCGTGTGGTGACGGGCGGGGAACTGCTGCACGAAGATTGTGTCCCAGCCACCACCCAGCACATAGATCTTGCCCGCCGAGGCGTGGACCCCGTCGGCCAGGATCGCGAAATCAATCTCAGGGGCAGGGAGTAGATCGTCGGCCTGGAAATCCATGTCTTGCACTTTAGGAGCTGCGAGCTACGAGCTACGAGCTACGAGCTACGGGAGTACCGCCAGGACATCCCTGACAGGTTTCCGCCAGGGCATCCCTAACACTTGGAGAATCCTCCCAGTCGTGTGGGAGGTCTTCGTGGCTGCTGGGTTTGGGTTCGAGTCTGAGGTGGAGCGTCGGCGTGAAGCGATGCGCCTGGTCGACGATGGGGTGCCCGTCGCCGAGGTTGCCCGCCGTGTCGACCGGTCGAGGTGGTGGGTGTATGAGTGGCGGAACCGTCACCGTGCCGACGGCGATGATGGCCTCGTTGACCGGTCGAGGGCTCCGAAGACCCAGCCGACGAAAACCCCGCCCGATGTCATCGCCAAGGTTCTCGAGATCCGCCGGCGGCTCGACAGGAACCCGGTAGCGAACATCGGGGCGTTGACCATCCTCGCCGAACTCGAACACGAACGGTTCACACCGGTCCCGTCGCTGCGGACAATCGAACGAATCCTGAACGCAGCTGGCGTCACCCGTTCCAAGACCCGACTAGAGCGATCAGGGGTCAAGCTACCGCTGCCGGTTGTGACAACCCCAGGGGTGTGGCAGCAAGCCGACTGGGTCCAAGACCGCTGGCTCGAAGGCGGCATCAGATTCAACTCGCTCCAGATCTCAGACGTCGGTTCCCACGGCATCGCCGCAGGCCAATACCTCAACCGCAGCATGATCAACGCGGTGACCCTCCTACTCGAAACAGCATGGCCGACCCTGTCAATCCCCTTGGCAATGGGGATCGACAACGCCTTTTCATCAACAACACATCCCAACAACCCGTTCACCACCTGGATCCGGGCGTGTCTCTACTTCGGTGTCGAAGCCCTCATCTCACCACCGGGCGTCGTTGGGTGGACCAACCACGCCGAAGCCGTCAACAACCAATGGCAACGCAAGACCATCTGGGTCCAACACTTCGACAGCCTCGACGCCCTCAGAGCCGGGTCGAACCGGGCCGTCGACTGGCTCAACACCCGAAGACCCGTCCTAGATCCCGCGGTGTGCGGAACCCGCTACCCCGCCGACTACATCGCCAACCATGCCAACACACTGCGTTGGCCACCACCCATCACCATCACCGACCACCTCGACTCCAAAGGCAACCTCCACATCCCTCTTGCCACAGGACGCGTCACCTTCCTACGCCATGTCACCGAACACCGAACCATCCGCATCGCCCACGTCGACTGGCCCACCGGCGACACCATCCCCACCGGTGGACTCGTCACAGCCACCATCACCACCGCCGACCAACGCCTCGAAATCCGCCACAAAGGCGAACCCGCCAAACGATACGACTACCCCATCAACCACCCGATCGTCGACCCCTACCACCAACCCGCAGACCACAGCCTCCTACACCACGTGTAAGGCATGTCCCGGCGGAACTAGACCCCCTAAAAACCGTTAGGAATGTCCTGACGTATCCCCGCTACGAGCTACGAGCTACGGGTCACGAGTCACGAGTCACGAGTCACGAGTCACGAGTCACGAGAATGGGATGTCCTTGTTGCTTGTTGCTTGCAGCTTGCGACTGGGGACTGGGGACTGGGGACTGGTAGCTTCAATTCGTGGCTCCTGTCATCTCCGTTGAACACCTTCGCAAGACTTATGGGCCGTTGGTCGCCGTCGAGGATGTCTCTTTCGAAGTTGAGGAGGGTGAGATCTTCGGGCTGCTCGGGCCCAATGGGGCCGGGAAGACCACCAGCGTTGAATGTATGCAGGGTCTGCGGGTTCCTGATGCAGGGAACGTCCGTATCCTGGGTCTGGATCCCCGGACCCACGCAGCCAAGCTGCGGCGTCTGGTCGGTTCGCAGTTGCAGGAGTCGGCGCTACCGGCCCGTCTCAAAGTGTGGGAAGCCCTGGATCTGTTTGCCTCCCTCCTGCCGGGAGGCCCCGACTGGCGTCAAGTGATGGACCGGTGGAACCTGACCGACAAGGCTGGAGCTTCTTTCTCGAGCCTTTCCGGGGGCCAACGTCAACGGTTGTTGGTTGCCCTGGCGGTGGTCAACGAACCTCGAGTGGTGTTTCTCGATGAGATGACAACCGGACTCGACCCCGCGGCCCGGCGAGCCACCTGGCGACTCATCGAAGCGATTCGCGACGGCGGGGCCACTCTGGTGTTGGTCACCCATTTCATGGACGAGGCCGAGCATCTCTGCGACCGTCTGGCAGTAGTGGATCAAGGCCGGGTGGTGGCGACCGGAACCCCGCAGAGCCTGATCGCCGAGCATGGGGGAGAGCTGCTCCTGCACTTCAGCACCGATTGCCCCGACGTGTCGTTTCTCGAAGACATCCAGTGGGTGGATTCCGTGTCCCGCCGGGGTACGCACATCGCAGTGGCCGGTCACGGTCCGGTTCTGGCCTTGGTTGGTTCCGAATTGGTCCGTCACGGAATCGTTCCGGACGATCTGCGAGTCCAGCAGGCAACGCTGGAAGATGTCTTCCTTCGGTTGACCGGACGCGGCTTGGAGGATTGAAAGACCGATGAACTCGTTGCTGAAGATGACCTGGGTGGAAAGCAAGCTGTTCCTGCGTGAACCGGTAACCGTCTTGTTCACATTCGCTTTGCCGCTCATGGTCCTGTACGTCCTCGGGGGGGTCTTCGGCAACGAGGCGAATCAAGCCGCGGATGGTGACATGGTTGTCTACGGTGGGTACGGGCCCACCAACTGGTACACGCCTGCTTACGTCGGCTTGGCCATTGCCGGGGTTGCCATAATCGGCGTACCGGCCCACATTGCGGAGTATCGGGAGCGGGGGGTCTTGCGCAGACTGCGGGTGTCTTCGGTGTCCCATTCGATGTTCTTGAGTTCACAGCTGATCGTCGCGGTGCTGATCTCGACAATAGGTAGCGGCCTTTTGCTGGCGGTGGCCTTTCCAACCACGACGGTGGCCGTCCCCGAGTCGGCCCTGCTCTTTCTGGCCGCGTTTGCGATCGGTGCCATTTGCTTCTCTGCCTTTGGGATTCTGCTCGGAACGGTGCTTCCCACCGCCCGGGCCGCTCAGTCGGTTGGTCTGCTGTTCTGGTTCCTTTTCATGTTCGTGTCCGGGGCCGGGCCGCCCCCCGAGGTATTGCCCGGCTCCCTGGCCACCATCGGCGAGTATGTCCCCCTCACCCCGGTGATCAGGATGTTGCAGGAGCCCTGGTTGAGCGGAGACTGGGCGGTGGGCCACTCGATGGCCGTACTCGGCATCGGAGGGGTCTCAGCCGTCGCTGCCTATCTCCTCTTCAAATGGGAATGAAGCGGCCTCAAGGCCGCAGTGAACAGTGGTCGGTCGGTCGGCCTGCGGCCGCCTTTCAGCGGTCAGTCAACACACTGACAACTGATGACTGACTACTTTTCCCCCAACGCATAGAAGCGGCCATCGCGAGATCCTACGTAGATGGTTCCCTTCCAGACGGCCGGGGTGCTCTCGAAGCAGCCGGAATTGTGGTCGTATTGCCATAGCCGGGCCGGAGTGGCCGGGTCTGTCAGGGAATACGCCCGAAATCCACCGCCCGTCTCGCAATTGACGGATACCAGCAGGTTGTTGTCGACGATGACCGGCGAGGACCAGGCGTGATAGCCGATCTCATCTCGCCACAGGACTTGGCCGGTGTTGGTGTCGATTGCGAGTAGTTCACCCGGATGCGTCGATGCGTAGAGCACTCCGTCTCCAAGGGCCGGGGTTGCCCAGATTCCTCCGTCTCCCGGGCCACGGGGCGGTACCGGAACTCCCCACACATACGGGTCGGTGGCGTAGGGATCGAGTTTGACCAACTGGCCGAGCTCTTTGGAACGTTCGTTGAATCGCTCCAATTCGGCTGCCACATACAACATGCCTTCATGGTCGATGGTGATCGTGGCATCGACGTCGTCCCCCACCCAGTAGTCGAATACAATGGGAGCTTCGCCGTCGGTTATTTGAGCCAGATCCAGACCCACGATCCGTCCTCCGGAATTCGCGAAATACACCCTATTGTCGAACACGGCCGGAGAGTTCTCGATCGAGACGTTGCTACCGACCCGCGAGAGCAGGTCGTTGGTATATCCCGGGATCTCGACCAGGCGTTCCGGGGCGACCGCCACCCGGCCGTCGGGGCCGTAGCTTCGATTGAGCTTGATGATGAAGAACCAGGAATTCTCGCCACCTTCGAGCAGCAGATCGTCGAGGATCACCGGGTTGCCGTCCCAGTCGTTGTTCCAGATTCCCGGCACGGCAGATGCGTCCAGGTCCCAAAGCAGCTCCGGCTCCGGGCGATCGAGGGCCACAATCCGCAGTTTGTTGTCCCGAGAGCCGAAGTAGAGCAGCGGGTAGCCGTCGGGATCGAGCGAGACAGATCCCTTGATGAGATCACCCGTCTGAAAGGGCGGCCTGGTCGGTAACCCCGTGGATCCGTCGAGAAAGTGAACCTTCTTGTCGTAGGCCCCAAAGATCACTTCGGTCACCCCATCACTGCGGTCGTACACGACGGGTTGGCCCGTCCACCCGGTTCCGCACCAGGTTGTAGTGGTCCCGGAAACGGTTGAGGTGCTGCACATCGGACCGTCGGTCGGGTAGGTCCATAACACTTCGGGGTTCGTCGGAAGGGGCGGCTCGCCGTAGTAGGTGCGGGTGGGATTGCCGCGAAACATTGTGAGCCCTTCAACCGATCCCCAGGGCTCTCCAACCGTCCATCCGGGAACGATCCCCGGCTCCCGCGTGGGGACGGTGGTGGTAGTAGCGGTGGTGGTGCCAACTGCGGCGGTGGTGGTAGTAACGGTGGTAGTGGTAGTCGACACCCCCCCAGTCGAGCCGGTCGTTTCAGAGGTGTCGGCTCCCAGCCAGGAACTGCACCCGGCGAGGACCACCGCCACAACCAGCCAGGGCGCAGAGCTTCGTCGCATCCGCGCCAGTGTACGAAGATCCAGTTGGGGAACATCACAAACCGGGCGGTGATCGGTCCTAACCTTGGGGGATGGCACTTGAACGGATCCTCGATCGCCTCGGCGAGATGCCGGTCGTCAAGTTCTGGGTGCGCTTCAGTGCTGCGGGCCCGGGCGTGCTGGCCGGCGCCATTGCCTACAACATCATCTTTGCGCTGGTGCCGGGCGCCGTTGCCCTGCTCACGGCCGCGTCGTTCTTCGGGAAGACCGATGAGGCTCTCTCCGAAACCATCCGGGTCATCTCGCTGATCGCTCCCGTCGAAGTAGCCGAGTTCATCGGTGGAGCCCTCAGCGACGCCTCCCGCATCGTCTCGGATCGGGAGGGAATCGTCATTGTGGTCGGGGCCGTACTGGCTCTCTGGTTCGGTACGCGCGGCGTACTCACCATTATGAGGGTTCTCACGAGAGTCGAGGGGATCGATGAAGACCGACCCTGGTGGGAGACGCGGCTCATTGCCACCGGGTTGACGGTTGCGGTGGGTCTCGCTCTGGCGCTCTCGTTGGTGCTGATCATCGCCGGAAGGTCGATACGGGACTGGCTTCAGGAGATCACGCACCTGGCCTGGCCGATCAATCTTTGGGCGGCCCTGCGGGTTCCGGTGGCGTCGGTGAGCCTGTTGGGGTTCTTCTGGCTGCTGTATCGGTTTGCGCCGCCCCGCCGTCTGCCCGGGGCCTGGCCGGCCGCCTTCATGGCGACGGTTGGAATGGTCGGGTTCTCGCTTGGCCTTCAGTACTACATCAACTCGGCCGGCGGTCTGGGACCTACCTACGCGACTTTCGGAGCGGTCGCACTGCTGCTGTTGTGGCTGTACGTTGTCTCGTACCTGATCATCGTTTCCGGGTCGGTAGCGGCGGCAGCCGCCCGAAGGCGTCAGGAGCGACGCTCCGGTCAAGGCGCCGGTTCATCAGAGCAGATGAAGCTAGGGCTCGAGACACTTGAACAAGAGATCGTCGGGCGCAAGGCCGAGAGCAACTGACCGGGATGTGGCCCTCTGGCGGCGCGAATGTGACACTCGCCGGTGGCGAAGGCCTTCTCTTCGAGAGATGATGTTTGCGATGAAAGGAAGGCAACCATGCCGTTCACCCTCGAAGACGCGCAAAATATTGCCGATGCAATCGGCATCGAGTTTGACGAAGAAGACTTCGATCTGGAGCAGTTTCACATGGGTCTGAACGTGGAGCTGGAACACGGCACCCGGGACCCGGACACCAACGTCACCGGCGACGACCCCATGGTGACGGGCAAGATCGCTCTGGCCCACCTCAACGAGTTCCCCGACTACTACACCAGGCTCGACGAACTCGAAGAAGCCGCTCGACGCCACTGGGGAGAGAGCTAGCGCTGCGTCTCGAAACGGATATTCGGGTTGGGGCAGCCGCATCGTTGTTCACTCGCCCTCTCCTTGGAGTGACTTCGTCGCGCAGTTTGTTTTGGTTCCGACCGACCGTTGCGAGATATTCGCTCAGATTGCGGTGAGGCCGGGGTTGGGGCGCACTAGCGTTCCGGTGCCACCATCAAACGCCCGGCCGCCGGTCGGGTCCCATCGGCCAGTGCCATGATGACTCGCTCGGCGCCTTGCAACGGGATCCGTTCGAGGAGCGGCGCTCGCAGCGTGCCGTCGGCCAACCACTCGAGCACCTGTTCGACGTCGCGTCGGTGACTACCAAACGAGCCGATGAGGGCGTATTCGTTTCGGGCCCACAACACCGGTGGCAGGGTGGTGAGGGGCTCCATCCCAACCCCGACCGCCACGGCGGTTCCCCCCGGGCGCAATGACTTGACCGCTCCGTCGAGAGTGGCGGCCCGACCCACGAACTCGAGGGCCGCTTCGACGCCCCCGCCGGTGAGCAGCTTGACCGCCCGGCCTACAGAAACTCCCGGCTCGACCAGGATGGTCTCATCGGCTCCGAGTTCCCGGGCCCGTTCGAGAGCCCGGGGGTCACGGTCGGCGACGATGACCGGAACCGCGCCCCTGATCCGGGCGATCTGCAGACCGTACGAGCCCAGCCCTCCGACCCCGACGATCAGTACCGAGTCGGCCGGCTGCACCCTGGCCCTGCAAGTGACGGCGTGAAAGGCCGTCGCTCCGGCGTCGACCGCGGTGGCTGCGATCTCTGGGCAAAGGCCGGCGGGTCGGGCGAGCAACGCGCTTCCCGCCACGATCACCTTCTCGGCCAAGCCTCCATCGAAGTCGATGCCGGTCATGGCCATCCGCTCACAGATCATTTCCCGGTCGTTCCGGCAGGTGACACATGATCCGCAAACGACTCCGGCGGCTACTACAACCTCATCACCGGCCGTCCAAGAAGGATCCTGAGACTCCGTGACCCGTCCGGCGATCTCGTGTCCGAGCGTTATCGGGACGTGCCCCGGGCGGGCCGAGCCATCGAGGAAGTGAAGGTCGGAACCACACACGCCGCACACCTCGACCTCTACTGCGACGTCTCCGTGCTCCAACGGCGGGAGTTGCACGTCCTCGGCCCGAAGATCACCGGGACCGTGGTATCGAAGCGAACGAACCATCATGCCGCCACGATACGCGCCGGGTAGATACCCCGTCGACTGCCATCTCGAAGGTCACCTAAAGTGTTTGAATAGAATGACGATGACCACCAGTAGTGGTATTCAAACGCGATGGGAGTGATGCATGAAGGTAGTGAAACGCTGGGGGATCATGACGCTGGTGGCGCTCCTGGTGCTGGGGACCATGGGGGCGGCCCTGGCCGACGACGGGGTTGAAACGAAAGAGGCCAAAGAAGCGCTCGATCCGGGTAGCTATCAATTCGTGCTCGACTGGGCCGGGGACCTCGTAGGTTTCGTGTTCTACTGGGGTTCCCAAGTTGACCCAGAGGCGGCGGCAGTTGAAACAGAAGCCGAGGCATTCGAATGTGAGAGCCCCGAGCCTGTCACCGGTGGCTCCACATTCTTCCAGGTCGATGACCCAGCAGATGACCTCGTCGGTTGCTTTCCGATTGAGATCAAGAAGCCCAACCACGGGTCAATGGTTTCGGCATTTGTGCACTGGTTGAAAAGCGACGATGGCCAGACCCTTTTGGCGGCTGCAGAGTTGTCGGGCAAGCCCAAAGGCCAGCTCGCCAAGGAGTTTGCTCATGACGACTTCGGCAAGGGCAACTTCGACCCCGACGAAGTGAATCCGTTGACGGAAGTCGGCGCCGGGGATGATCACGGCGACGGACCGCCCGCCTGGGTCCTGGACAAGAAGGCTGACAAGACCGAGGCCCGGGGCAACAAGAAGTAGAAAACCCGACTGGAGATCGTCGAGAGGGCGGCCCCCGGGCCGCCCTCGGCGCGAGGCTTGGGTCCGGTGAGCCGAACCGGGGATCGTCGATGCTGAGTCTGGCAGAAGTTGCCATGCATGGATTTGTATATTTCGGCGAGCCCACTTAGGGTGACGGGGCCCGACCGGTCAGGTTGGGCTTTTCCTTTGAAGGCTCGAGATGGTGTTTCGACGCGTATTCACAAGTTTGGTGGTTGCCCTAGCGATGGTCACTGCCGCGGCGCCTCCGACCGCGGCCGCTGGAGACCTGTTGATCCGGTTTCCCCAACTCGACGAGCAGACGGACTTCGTAGACTCCTGGGGAATGGCCCGATCGGAGGGACGAAGCCACCAGGGGACCGATCTGATGGGCACCAAGCTGGCCCCGGTCGTTGCCGTGCTTGACGGCGTCATCGATACCATGCTCAGAACCCCACGGGCGGGGTACCACATCGTGATCGACCACGGAGACGGTGTCAGGTCCTGGTACATGCACTTGAACAACGACACGCCCGGGACCGACGATCACCGGGGCGGCCCCGAGAACGCGTTTGCGGAAGGCCTGGCGGTCGGCGACACCGTCGAGGCCGGCCAGATCATCGGATACGTGGGCGACAGTGGGAACGCCGAGTGGGGGGGTGCCCACACCCATTTCGAGTTGCACATCGGTGGGCAAGCCGTCAATCCCTACCCCTACCTCCGTGATGCCTGGGATCGCTGGATGCTGGAACTGGCCATCGAGCGAGGCGAAACGGACTTCAAGTAGCCCCGGTTTCAGGGCTCGGATGGCAGCTGGTCACGGTCGTTGAGATCCGCCACCTCGCCGGCAATTTCTGTTTCGGACCTGCCGCGCACCGCAACCATCCGCACTTCAGGGGCGCTTCCGACGACGATTGATGGAGCCGGCTCACCTACCCAGATCGCCCTCGCTATCCCTGCTTCGCGGATCGCCAACGTCCAACCCGCCCAGACGCCTTCCGGGTCTGACGCGAACGGATGAGGCCTTCCATCTGAGGCCGCCTCCGCAACCAACACCGCGGTAAATGCATCAAGGGCCGCCGCTTCGACATGGGAGCCGTCGGACAAATCCCCGATTGCCACTTTGACCCCTTGTTGCTTGAGCGCAGTCCCGACCTCCCGGTCGGTGACGAAGGCTCGCACCTCGCCGCCACCTTTCAACAGCGCCTCGACTATGGCTTGCCCCGACGGAGTATCTGCGCCCACCACGATCACCGGCATGGTGACGAAACTATCAGCTGGGACACATACTTGGCTCTAGCGCTTCAGGAGGGGAGAGCGTATGACGATTGCTCGATGCGGTGGGACGCCGACGCACGACGAGGTCCGTTTCCTCCTCGACGCCTCTATTCGAACACGACGCTTGCCCCGATCTGTCAAGGAGTTCTGGTTGCCAGCGCCTGGAACCACGAAACGACCACTGAAGACCGAAACAGCTCCCACCGATGTGGTAGGACCCGCCCGGTATTAGTATCCACTGTCCGCGTAGTGCAAATTGGGGTGACCAACGATATGGCTACTGTCGACATCGACCTGGGTGCGTACAAGCTCGGCTGGAGCGATAAGGAAGATTATGTCTTCAAGCCCGCGAAGGGCTTGAACGAGGAGATCATCAGGCAAATGTCGCTGATGAAGGGCGAACCGGATTGGATGCTCGAGTTCAGGCTCAAGTCCTATAAGCGGTGGCTCCGCAAACCGATTCCGCAGTGGGGCGGTGGCGGTCTCCTCAACGAGATCGACTTCGATGACATCTACTACTACATCAAGCCGACCGAAGGTCAGGCGAAGGATTGGGACATGGTGCCCGATTCGATCAAGGAGACCTACGAGAAGCTCGGCATTCCGCAGGCGGAACGGAAGTACCTGGCCGGGGTCACCGCTCAATACGAGTCTGAGGTCGTCTATCACAGGAACCGTGAGGACCTCGAGCGGCTCGGTGTGCTGTTCACCGACATGGACACCGCGGTCCGGGAGTATCCGGACATCGTCAAGGAATACTTCGGGACGATCATTCCGCCGAACGACAACAAGTTCGCAGCCCTCAATTCCGCCGTGTGGTCGGGTGGTTCCTTCATCTATGTCCCTCCCGGTGTCCACCTCGATCAGCCGCTCCAGGCGTATTTCAGGATCAATGCCGAAAACATGGGCCAGTTCGAGCGGACCCTCATCATCGTCGACGAGGGCGCCTATTGCCATTATGTCGAAGGCTGCTCGGCCCCCACATATTCGACCGACTCGCTCCACTCGGCGGTCGTAGAGATCGTGGTCAAGAAAGGTGCACGTTGCCGGTACACCACTATCCAGAACTGGTCCAACAACGTGTACAACCTCGTCACGAAACGAGCGGCGGCCTACGAAAACGCCACGATGGAATGGGTGGACGGCAATCTCGGTTCGAAGCTGACCATGAAATACCCGGCGGTATGGTTGCTGGGGCCCGGCGCTCATGGTGAAGTGCTCTCGATCGCGTTCGCCGGACCCGGCCAGCACCAGGATGCCGGCGCCAAAATGGTCCACGCGGCCTCCGACACCACCTCAACCATCACTTCCAAATCGATCTCGCGGGGTGGCGGCCGCGCCGGTTACCGGGGACTGGTCCGGGTCGAGCCCGGGGCGGAGCGCACCAAATCGTTCGTACGCTGCGACGCGCTGATCCTCGACGACCATTCCCGGTCGGACACCTATCCCTATATGGAGATCGAAGAAGCCGACGCGCAGATCGGTCACGAGGCAACCGTCTCCAAGGTCGGAGAGGATCAGCTCTTCTACCTGATGAGCCGGGGCTTGAGCGAGGATGAAGCCACTTCGATGATTGTGGCCGGCTTCATCGAACCCATCGTCAAGGAGCTTCCCATGGAATATGCCGTCGAGATGAACCGGTTGATCGAGCTCAATATGGTGGAAGCCGGGGCGGTCGGATAGCGTTCTGGTGATCGACGAAGCCTTCCAGCGACCGGCTTCGGACCAGGCGGCCGCCCGCACAACGATTCAGGATCTGCTCGACGAGGCCCGCCGGCGGATTAACCGGTTCGAGCCATTGCAGGCCGATACTGCGGCCGGGCAGGGTGCGGTCATCGTCGATACTCGATGTGGCGACGACCGCCGCAGGGAGGGCCTGATTCCCGGAGCTATACACGTTCCGCTTTCTTTGCTTCACTGGCGCTGCGATCCCGATTCGGGGTACGCAGACGACCGGTTGAGCGATCTTGAGCAGCAGATCATCCTGGTCTGCAATGATGGTTACTCGTCGAGCCTGGCCGCCGCTTCATTGCTAGAACTCGGGTTCCACCGGGCCGGTGATGTTATCGGAGGGTTCCGGGCGTGGGTCGAAGCCGGGTTGCCGGTAGAACAGACTTAGATTTATCGCACGATCGCGGGAGGGCTATGAACGGCCGTGGCCAGAAGACGGCCATCGTTACGGCAGCGGGGCGAGGTATGGGAGCGGCCATCGCCCGGGAATTGGCCGCCGCCGGCTACTCCGTCTCCCTCATGTCGGCATCCGGGGCAGCCGTCGAGCTGGCTGCCGAACTGGGCGGCATCGGGATGAGCGGCTCGGTGACTAACCCGGCCAACCTCGCCACCCTCGTGCAGACCACCCGCGACGTATTCGGCCGGATCGATGCAGTTGTCAACAACACCGGACATCCATCCCAGGGGCGGCTGCTGGACATCACGGATGCAGACTGGCACACCGGACTCGACCTGGTGGTCCTCAATGTCGTGCGCATGGCGCGTCTCGTCACCCCGTTGATGCAAGCCGCCGGGGGAGGAGCGATCGTGAACATCTCGACGTTCGCCGCCTACGAACCCGATCCCGGTTTCCCGGTTTCGGCTGCCCTGCGGGCCGCCCTGGGGAGCTTCACCAAGCTCTACGCCGACACGTATGCCGCCGACGGCATACGCATGAACAACGTGCTGCCCGGGTTCATCGATAGTCATCCGGTGGACGAGCAGACTCTTTCCAGAATCCCGGTGGGTCGAGCGGGCACGGTGGCGGAGATCGCCGAGACCGTGACATTCCTTTTGTCACCCGGGGCCGGCTACATAACAGGCCAGAACATCAGGGTCGACGGGGGGATCACCCGTTCTGTCTAGTGCCGCGTCTCATTGACGTTGGCTTGGGTTGGGGCAGCCGCATCGATGTTCACTCGCCATCTTCCTTGGAGCGACTCTGTTTGATTGGTTCCGATGCGGTGTGTTCGCTCAGATTGCGGTGAGTCTGGGGCGGGGACGGCACCAACCGCCGGTCGAAGCGCCTACCGACTGCCGAAGCCGACGACGGCGGCCAGGAAAATCCCGCCGGCAACGGCGTAGACCACGGAGTAACCGGCCACCTCGACCAGAGGGGGAAAGTCGGCCGCGCGGGTGAGGACCGTCGTTATGAGACCACCGATGGTGCCCATGAGGATCGAGCCGACGACGGAGGCTCTGCGACCGGTCAGGACACCTCCCAGCAGACCCCCGAAGGCCGCGGCTGCGACGATGATGAGCATGTTGGGAGTGAATTCGAAGTCCATGGCGCCAGATTACAGCAGTGACTCGAGGTCAATGGAGCACGACGGGTGCCGGAGCTTGGAAATCGCCCGCCCTTCGATCTGACGCACCCGCTCCCGGGTCAGGTTGAAGATCTTGCCCACATCGGAGAGGGTCCGAGGTTCGCCGCCGTCAAGGCCAAATCGCATCATCAGCACCTGGCATTCGCCTTCCTCGAGAATCTGGAGAGCATCGATCAGGTGAAGCCGCCGCATTACGGCCGCCGTATGCCCGAAAGGATCCGGGGCGGTCTCATCTTCAACGAAGTCCTGCAGTTCGGCGTCTCCTTCTTCACCGACCGGTCGATCAAGAGAAACTGTGTCGGACGGAGCAGACAACGCGGCTTGGACTCGCTCGCAATCGAGTCCGCTTGCCTCGGCGATCTCGGCCAGCGTTGGAGGCCGCCGGAGATCTTCGGCCAGCGCCTGTTCGGTCTCCTGCACGGTCCTGACAACATCAACCATGTGGACCGGCAGCCGAATGGTGCGGGCTTGGTTGCCCAATCCGCGAGTGATTGCTTGACGGATCCACCAGGTGGCGTAGGTGGAAAACTTGAAACCCTTCCTCCAATCGAACTTCTCGACCGCTCGAATCAAACCGAGGTTTCCCTCCTGAATGAGATCGAGGAGATCGAGTCCGCGCCCGGCGTAACGTTTGGCGATCGAGATCACCAGGCGCAGATTGCACCGGATGAACGTCATCTTGGCTTCTTCGCCGGCATGCGTGAGGCGGTAGAGTCTGGCGCGTTCGGTGGGTGTCAGATCCTCACCCGAATCGAGCCGGTGTTGAGCCTTGCGTCCCGCCTCCATGGCCCTCGCCAATCGCACCTCGTCTTCGGCGTCGAGCAAGGTATGGGCCGATACCTCTTCGAGGTAGATGCCCACCGTGTCGTACATAGGGACTGAATCACGGCCGCGCTTGGGCAAGCTGTCTCATCTCCTAGTTTTTCCAGCTCTGGCAAGGTATCACGTTGTAGTGACGGTGACAATGTGGATTGGTCCCTTTTTCGCGTGGTCCATCGCAAGTTGAGTACCCTCTCGTCCTATGCACATCGATCGCGAACGGCGTTCGACCACAAAAGGCTCAAGCCTGGTCTTCTTGGTGGCGGTTTCCCTCGGAGCGAGCGCCTGTCTGAACACGTCGATGGTGGTGGTTGGAGAGACACCGGCCCCTCCGCCCCCGCCGTCTCCGTCGATCTCGGTCAGCGTGATCGACCAGGCGGGCGATGCTCTCGCCGGAGCGCAGGTCGACTTCCAGGGAGCGATGGCAGAGACCGACGGCGCCGGAATCGCTTCGACCCTCTGGGAAGGCCGGACCATCATCGTCAAAGCAGCTTTTCCCGGATTCCACGAGGCGACCGCCAATCTCGAGGTGTTTAGCGACGATCCATTGGAGATAATGCTGGAACCGGTGGTGCTCACGGGTCGCGTGACGGACGCCACCGGAAACGGGTTGACCGCCGCCAAGGTCCGACTCGGCGACGTGGAAGCCGTAACCGGCGCCAACGGTTCGTTTCGTCTGGAGCGGGCTGTGGCCGGAGGGATTTCGGTGAGCCGGCCTGCCTGGATGCCGGGTACGGCGGCCTGGGACGGTCTGGCCGGCACCCTGGATATCGTCCTCGAACCCAGGGTGGTCAAGGCACTGCATATCACCGGGTGGACGCCGCAGAATCTGGAGGCCTGGAACGGATTGCTCGACCTGGCCGATACGACCGAGATCAACGCGCTGGTCGTTGATCTGAAAGACGAGTCGGGGCGCGTTTACTACGCCTCGGAGGTTCCGCTTGCCCGGGAAGTGGAGGCCACCAGAGAGTTCTATCAGCTCGAAGGCATTGTTGATCAGATGAAAGAGCGGAACCTCTACATGATCGGCCGGATTGTGACCTTTCAGGACCCAATCGCCGCCAGAGCTCGAACCGATCTGGCCATCCGCAACGGAGACGGGACGCCGTTCGAAAAGAACGGACAATACTTCCTCGACCCGACCGATCCGACGGCTCGCCAATACGCCATCGATCTGGCAGTTGAAACGTGCAAGGCAGGCGTTGATGAAATCCAGTTCGACTACGTTCGATTTCCCGACGGTTTCGGAAGCTCAGTCCAGTTTGATGGCGGCTCGGCCTACCTGGGGGCGTACAACGATCCTGAGGCCGGGGCGGCCCGCGTCGCGGTCATTGCCGCTTTTCTCCGCGAAGCCCGCGACTTGTTGAATCCGATGGGTTGCGCCGTGTCGGCGGACGTCTTTGCCATCACCCTGTCCGTCCCCGACGATCAAGGCATCGGGCAGCGTCCCGAGGACCTCTCCGAGGTCGTTGACGCTCTCAGCCCGATGATCTACCCGGATCACTATTCGGATGGTTCGTTCGGTTATGAGAATCCCTTCGACTATCCGTTCGAGATCGTCGATGCGGCCCTGACCGCCGGAATGCCCCGGCTGCAGTCGACGGCCGTCATGCGTCCCTGGCTGGCCGACTATTACTACGGCCCCACCGAAGTGCGGGCAGAGATCGATGCGGCCGAACGGCACGGGACCGGCTGGATGCTGTGGAATGCCAACAGCAACCACACGCCCGGCGCTTTGAAACCGGCCGGCCCGGACCTGGGTGCCGACTGAGTTCCGCCCATGGGTATGGCCACGTTGGAGCAAGAGCTGATCGGTTGCCGGCGCTGCCCGCGGTTGCTGGCGTGGAGGGAGCAAGTCGGCCGGGTGAAACGGGCGGCGTTTCACGACTGGGAGTACTGGTCGAATCCGGTTCCCGGCTTCGGGGATCCCGATGCCGGGCTCCTGATCGTCGGTCTTGCCCCGGCCGCGCACGGAGCCAATCGCACCGGCCGAATGTTCACCGGCGACCGATCCGGGGACTGGTTGTACCGGGCGCTGCATCGAGCCGGGTTCGCCAATCAATCGGAGTCGACCTCGAGAATGGACGGACTCGTTCTCAGCGACGCCTTCGTCACTTCGATCGTGAAGTGCGCCCCACCCGACAACAAACCCTGGCCTGACGAGAAGGAGACCTGTCGCGCCTGGCTGGAGGCCGAACTCGACCTTCTTTCCGAGGTTGAGGTGGTAGTTGCCCTCGGCGGAATGGCGTTCTCGCAGCTACTGCGAGTATGGCGCGATCGTGGGGGTCCGATCCCTGCTCCATCCCCCCGGTTCGCCCACGGACTGGAAGTCGATCTGCGTCCCGCCGGACCGCGACTGATCGCCTCCTACCACCCCAGCCAGCAGAACACGTTCACGGGACGGTTGACCGAAGACATGTTTGATGACGTGTTTGCGAAAGCCAGAGCCGCGCTCAACCGCTAGCGGCGGTCGTCGAGCATCGCTTCGGGAACGATCCCCCGGCCTCCCTCCCGGGCTTCGCCGGTTCTCCCCCCTGATCCACTCACTTCGTTCGCCGGCGGGGGAGGCAACGAGTGGAACGAAGAACGTTCCTCATTTCTCCTATCTGCCCAGTGCTAATACCATGTCGTCACGTCACCTTCGAGGAGTCTTTGCTTTGCAATCCCGTCCGGCTCTACCGCTTCGCCCGGAGACACTTGATCAAATCAACCAAGGAGTCCCGGACTGGGTGACCGCGGCGCGTCGGGAGGGCTTGAGCTTCTTTGAAAAGCTGGAGATGCCCCAATCCGCCGAGGAGGTGTGGCGCTACGTCGATCTTCCCTTCCAACTGAAGGATCTCGATCTGGCTCCTTCACCGGATGCCGGTATGGAGGCCGACGACGAGATCGCGATCGCCCTCGGGTCGACGGCCGGACAAGCCACGATCGTCGACGGCACGGTGGTCGAGGTTCAGGCCCACGGCGACGATGCCGTTTTTGTTTCCTTCCAGGATGGCTTCGCCGAAGACGCCTTCTCTGGAGTGTTGGGGACGGGCGTCCCCCCCGACCTCGATGTGTTCTCGGCCGCCCATCATGCCTTCGGTCATGACGGGATACTCCTGCTGATACCCGCCAACGCCCACATCGACAAGCCCTTCTATGTCGATGTCCAAGCCACCGTGGAAGGCACCGTTTCCTTCCCGCACATCACCATCGTGGTTGGAGGCAACGCGGAGGCAAGCGTCGTAGTCGGTTTCCGTTCACCCGAAGGTCGATTCCTGGTCGTCAACCCTCAGATCGAGGCCTTCGTGAACGACGGGGCCCGTCTCCGACTCAGTACCGTGCAGCGGTTCGGCTACGACACGTACAGCATCTTCCACGAACGGGTCCTGATCGGGCGCGATGCCAACGCCCGCTTGGGGGAGGTAGGGCTGGGAGGGCGGCTGGGACGTCTACATCTCACTCTCGACGTTGCCGGCCGGGGTGCTTCCACAGATCTGGTCGGGTTGTTCTTTGGTGAGCAGAAACAGACCCTCGACTACCGGCTCTTCATGAACCATCTCGGGTCGAATACCTCCTCGAACGTGTTCCTCAAGGGGGCGGTGGAAGACGAGGCGAAGTCGGTGTTCACCGGCTTGGTCAAGATCGACAAGGGCATCTCCAAGGTGAGTGCCTTTGAAACCAATCGCAATCTGGTTCTGTCTGAAGGCGCCTCGGCTCACTCGGTGCCCAACCTGGAAATCCTGAGCGATGACGTGATTTGCGGACATGGCTCGACCGTCGGACCGTTGGAGGAGGAGCCGCTCTACTACCTGACCAGCCGGGGTCTTTCGGAATCCCGCGCAGCCCGGTTGATGGTTCATGGTTTCTTTGAAGAAGTCATCAACCGGCTGCCGCACGCTGCCCTGGCCGAACCCTTGCGCGAGGCGGTCAATCGGAAGTTTGTCGAAGCCCAACTAGAGGGCCGTGTGTGATGACCGATTGGACCAAGATCACCAGTACCGTCTCGCTTCCCGAGGGGCGCGGCATCCGGATTGAGGCAGGCGAACACCGCGTCGCCGTGTTTCGGATCGGTGACCGGGTGTATGCAATTGGAGACCGTTGCAGTCATGCAGAGGCGTCACTTTCCGAGGGAGATCTGTTCGGCACCGAGATCGAATGTCCCCGGCACGGGGCGGCCTTCGACATTTGCAGCGGGACTCCGGTCTCGCTGCCCGCCACCAAACCCGTGACGGTGTACCAGACCAAGATCGAGGACGGAGAACTGTATCTGCTCCTCGACGACCAGGAGGAACCGTGACCAGTGCCGCTCTGTTGATCAGCGATGTCAAGGCGTCGGTGGGCGGGACGGCCATCCTCAAAGGCGTCGACCTGGAAGTCCCTTTTGGGGAGTTCCACGCCATCATGGGCCCAAATGGTTCGGGGAAATCGACTCTTTGTCACGTTCTGTCCGGCAAACAGGACTACGAGGTAGAAGGCTCAGCACGACTGGGTGGCGTTGAACTCCTCGACAAGTCGGTGACGGACCGTGCCCGGTTGGGGCTTCTGCAAGCGTTTCAGTATCCGGTCGAGGTGGCGGGCGTGAGTCTTCGGGAGTTTCTTGAAGAGATCGCCGATGAGCGAGCCATCCCCCACCATCAAATCGTCGCGCGGCTCGAGACGGATGCCGGCGACTTCGGAATGGAACCCTTCCTCGATCGAGCTGTGAATGTGGATCTATCCGGGGGAGAGAAGAAGCGGTCGGAGATCTTTCAGATGGCAGTGCTGGCTCCCCAGGTGGTGGTCCTCGACGAGATCGACTCTGGTCTCGATATTGACGCCGTCCGGGAGGTCGCCGAGGCGGTTGAGGCGATGCGGAACCCGGACATGGCGGTAGTGATGATCACCCACTACAGCCGCATTCTTCGCTATCTCACACCGGACCGGATCCACGTGATGATGAACGGCCGGATCGTTGAATCCGGCGGGCCGGAGCTGGCCGGAGAACTCGAGGACGGTGGTTATGAAGCGGTCCGTGAGCGTTTGGGGATTGAACTACCCGCCCCTCCGTCCCGCGAGAAAGCCGTTTCAGAGTATTTCACAGATACGCCGTTCGACCTCTGATCCGGAGGTCGTGGTCTCTAGGGGTTTTCGGTCGGGATCGTCAACTCGAACGCACTGCCGCTCTTCCCGTTGTAGATGAGATCCCCGCCCATGAGCCGTGCCAGGGTGCGCGACACGGCCAATCCCAAGCCAACTGATCCGGGCTGGGTGCCGGGCTCGTGGGCCGACGTATAAGGTTCGAAGATGGAGTCGGCCCGATCGGACGGTACCCCGGGCCCGTCATCGTGTACCGCGACGGTTACCACCGGGCCGTCCCGGTAGGCATGTACGGAGACGTTGCTTCCACCGTACCGGGCCGCATTGGACAGCAGATTGCGCATGATCTGGCGGAAACGGAGAGGGTCGCTCCATACATAATCTGATCCACGTTCGATGGCGACAGTCGGCACTGCAGGCCCGCCGTTTACGCAGTGGCCGGCGATCACCGCATCGAGTTCGGCCCGCAAATCGACCCGGCGGGGTTGGAGGGTGAGCGTACCGATGTCGGCCCGGGCGGCCACCAGGAGGTCCTCGATGATGTCGGAGAGCTCGGAACTCTGGGTGGCGATCAGATCGACCATCTCGCGGGCATCGCCTCCATCGTAGATCGACCAATTGTCGTGGAGTTCGTGAGAGAGCCCCACCACTGCGGTGAGCGGCGTACGCAACTCATGGCTCACCGACGCCACGAACTGGTCTTTCGATTTGATGACTTCCTCGAGACGTTCCTTGAGCGCCTTGAGCTGCGCGAGCGAGTCCTCCAGCCGCCCATTCTCGAGCGATACGCTGATCTGACTGGCGAGGGTGTCCAGCAGCGGAACATCGTCCGCGGCAAAGGAACTGATGTCACCCACCCGGTTGAATACGACGATTACTCCAACGACGCCCCCGGTGCCGGTGAGGGGGGCGACGATGGCTTCCTTGATCTGTCCCCGGTCTGCCGACGGTGGAAGGCACAGCCCGGATGCGTCGCGTTCATTCAGCAACGTGGCCCGGCCGACATCTGCCAGTCTCTCCCAGGCACCCGGCGCCAGGTCGGCGGGCTGCATCACAGCTAATCGGTCTCCGGGTCCGACCGCGGTCCAATAGGTCTCTAGACGGTTCCGCTCGGAGAAGAGAAGAACCTCGGCGTATTCCGCGTCGAGCATCCGCGTGGCGTCGCGGCATGCCGCCACCAGGGCCGTCTCGATTTGTGGGGACCTATGGAGCGTCCGGGTCGCCTCATAGAGCGATTCCAGCTTGGATCGCTCGTGTCGCTGCGACACATACGCCCGATACGCGAGGAAGAGAATCAAGGGAGGCATGAGTGCCAGCCAGGCGGCGGCCGGCGCGGCAGAGAGGATGACAACTCCGCTGACGGCCAGGCTGGCGTTCATGGCGCCGGCCAGAGCGCTGAGAGCCAGCACCTGGATCAGGTCGGCTCTCGCGATCCGTCCACCCGTGAGGCGAATGGCCAGATTGATCAAGAGGTCCGCGGCGACTGTGGCGGCCAGACTGGCAGCCACGGCCGCAATCCATCCGGCCGTCCCCAGTGGATCTCCCAGGGCCACGATGCCACGAAATACGGTCACGGCCACCGCGCTTTGAAGCGCAAATTGAGCGATGTTGAAAGTGAATTTGATGGGAGGTAGCCGCCGGTGGAAGGCGTAGACCGCGGCGATTCCCGCCATATGCCCGATGGCCAGATCCAGCGGGGCGGCGAAAAACAAGCCCAACACCAAGGGGATCTCGCTCATCGAGAACGAGTGGGCGTCTTTTCGGAAACGCAGGTGCACCACGGCCAATTCGGCTATGTAAAAGCCTATGGCCATGCTCCACCAGGGCAGTCGTGGCGAGCTGCGCAGCACCGGCAGATCAGCTACCGAATACCAGATGCCGACGGCAGTGAGCGCGATTATCGAGCTGAGCACCCACACCTTGGTGGAGCCGCGAACCGCCACCTGGGAACCGTGGGGCCGGCGCACAATGCGCTTCACGTATTGTCCTTCTTCGTTCGGTCGACGTGCTGATTGCCACCGTCGTCACCTCTCTATCGGCAGTAGGCCGGGCGGTCTTGATTGCCCAGTTTTAAGGACTTAGGCCCCTGGGTCGGACCCGCCGGCGACGCCTACGCTACGAGAAACCGAATAGGAGAGGAGCTGGCCGTGGAGTATCGGATTGAGCGCGACTCGATGGGCGAGGTCAAGGTGCCGGTTGATGCCTTCTACGGAGCGTCAACCCAGCGAGCCGTCGACAATTTCCCGGTTTCGGGTCTTCGGATCGACCGCAGGATCATCTGGGCTTTCGGCCTGATGAAAGGCTCCGCCGCCGAAGTCTCGGGAGCCGATGGGTTTGTGGATCCGGACAAGGCAAAAGCCATCAGGCAAGCTGCCGACGAGGTCATGGCCGGGGAACTGGACGGCCAATTCCCGGTTGACGTGTTCCAAACCGGCTCGGGAACCTCCAGCAACACCAACAGCAACGAAGTAATCGCCCATCGGGCGACTGAACTCCTGGGTGCCGAGCCGGGTTCGAGGGCAGTCCATCCCAACGACCATGTGAACTTTGGCCAGTCTTCGAATGACACATTCCCGACCGCCATGCATGTGGCGGCCGTCGATGCGCTGAGCAAAGACCTGCTTCCGGCACTGGTCCAGCTTGCCGAGTCGCTGGAGGCCAAGGCAACCGAGTTTGGCGACGTCGTCAAGTCGGGACGCACCCACCTCATGGATGCGGTACCGATCACCCTCGGTCAGGAGTTCTCCGGATACGCGGCACAGATCCGCAAGGGAGCGGAGCGGGTAGAGAAAGTCGTCCCCGAGCTGGAAGAACTGCCACTGGGTGGTACGGCGACCGGGACCGGGATCAATTGTCCTGACGGTTTTGCGGCCAAGGTCATCGCCGTCATGGCCGAGCGCACGGGTTATGGGTTTTTCGAAGCAGGCAATCACTTCGAGGCCCAGGCCTCCAAAGACGCCATCGTCAACGCCTCAGGAGCCTTGAAGACCGTGGCCGTGTCCCTGTTCAAGATCGCCAACGATCTCCGCTGGTTGTCCTCAGGTCCGGTGACGGCGATCGCTGAGATCAAGCTGCCGGCGTTGCAGCCGGGTAGCTCGATCATGCCGGCCAAGGTCAATCCGGTCATCCCGGAAATGGCCATGCAGGTGGCCGCCCAGGTCATGGGTAACGACACCGCCGTCGCCTGGGGAGGCGCCAACGGCAATTTCGAGCTCAACGTGATGATGCCGATGATGGCCCGCAATCTCGGAGAGTCGATCTCTCTGCTGGCGGCGGCTTGCCGGCTTATGGCGGAGAAATGCGTCGACGGCATCGAGGCAGATGCGGAACGTGCCCGTCACTTGCTGGAAAAGAACGTCATCGTGGTCACCGCTCTCAATCCGTACATCGGATACGACAACGGTTCGGTGGTGGCGAAAGAGGCATTTGCGACGGGCCGCACCGTGCGCGAAGTGGTGCTGGAGAAGGGTTTGATGACGGCTGAGGAGATCGACAAAGCGCTCGACCTCAAACGTATGACCCAAGGCGGAGTGGGTTAGGAGTCATCACTGACGACTGCTCAGGGCCTCTTCCAGCGTCGTCCAGGCCAGATTGGCGCACTTGATCCGAACGGGGAATTTGCGTACCCCCTGCAGCGCTTCGAGATCGCCCAGCACCGCCCCGGGCCGGTCGGGATCGAAACCGGCCTGGGAGGGCGCCGTCTCGATGTCCATCATCGCCTTGAACACGGCAATGAGGTCCCGGACCTCGTCAAGAGTCTTGTCTTTGATGGCCTGGCTCATCATCGACGCCGAGGACTGGCTTATCGAACACCCCTGTCCGTTGATCGCCACCTCGGCGATCCGGTCACCCTCGAGACGGAGATCGAGGGTCAACTCGTCTCCACAAAGCGGATTGTTTCCCTCCGCATGGGCGTCCGGGTGGTCGAGTGTCCCGCGATTGCGTGGGTTCCGATAGTGGTCGAGGATGACTTCGCGGTACAGACCTTCAATCGACACGGAAGACCTCCAATACCCGGTGGAGGCCGGCCACCAGTGCGTCAACGTCCTCTTTGTCGTTGTAAATCTGGAACGAGGCGCGGGCCGTGGCCGGCACTCCCAGCGCCCGGGTGAGCGGTTTGGCGCAATGATGGCCGGCTCGAATGGCGATACCCTCCTGATCGAGAATGGTGGCGATGTCATGGGGATGGACATCTGCCAGAGCGAAGCTGATGACGCCCCCCCGCTCTTGGGGATCCGTCGGTCCGAACACTCGAACCGCGGGCAACTCGGCCAATTTCTCCAAAGCGTATCTGGTCACCGTTTGCTCATGGCGGCGGACCGCTTCCATACCGATCTTCTCGAGGTAGTCGACGGCCGCTCCCAGGCCGATCGCTTCGACAATCGGGGGGGTGCCGGCTTCGAATTTATGGGGGACCGGAGCCCAGGTCGAACCATCGAGACGGACGTCGCTGATCATCTCTCCTCCACCTTCGAATGGTTCCATCTCTTCGAGGCGGGCGGGGCGACCCCAAAGCGCCCCGATTCCGGTGGGACCCAGCATCTTGTGGCCGGAGAACGCTATGAAATCGGCTCCAAGTTCGTGGACGTCGACCGGGGCGTGAGTGACCAATTGGGCAGCATCGACTACCACCAGCGCCCCGTGGTCGTTAGCCATCCTGGCGATGTCGGCTACCGGCGGCATCGTCCCGGTCACATTTGACATTCCGGTGAAGGCGACGACCTTGACCCGGTCATCAAGGAGCTCGGGGAGCCGTTCGAGGTCGAGCCGAAAGTCGGCGGTCATCGGTAAGTAGACCAATTCGGCGCCGGTCCGGCGGGCAACCAGCTGCCAGGGGACGATATTGGCGTGGTGCTCCATCATCGTCAGCAGGATCCTGTCGCCGGAGCTCAGGTGATCGATGCCCCATCCGAAGGCGACGGTGTTCAACGCCGTGGTGGCGCCTCTCGTGAAAACGACCTCAGATCGAGAGGCTGCGTTGATGAACCGCGCCACTTTGCCCCGCGCTTCCTCGTAGGCGGTGGTCGATTCCTCGGACAGCAGATAGGCACCCCGGTGCACGTTGGCGTACTGGGTGCGATAGACCTTGTCCATGGCATCCAGGACTTGAACGGGTTTCTGACTAGAGGCCGCCGAATCGAGGAAGACGAGAGGCTTGCCATGTATGAGGCGTTGCAGTATCGGGAAATCAGCCCGGAGATGCGAAAAGTCGATCATTCCGGCCGGGTCTTTCACACCGGGGAGCCGGTCCGGAAGGCGTCGTATCCATCCTCTTCCAATTGCACCGCCAGCTCGGGGCCTCCTGAAGTGAGTATCCGGCCGTCCATGAAGATGTGCACGACGTCGGGAGTGATGTAGTCGAGAAGCCGCTGATAGTGCGTGATGATCAGGAAGCCCCGCTCAGGGCCGGTCAGCTGGTTGACACCATCGGCAACGATCCGCAGCGCGTCGATATCGAGACCCGAGTCGGTCTCGTCCATGATGGCCAGCTCCGGCTCGAGAACGGCCATTTGCAGCACTTCGTTGCGCTTCCGTTCACCACCCGAGAAGCCTTCGTTCAGGTAGCGGTCGGCGAAACTCGACTCCATTCCAAGCTCCCGCATGGCATCCATCACTTTGAGGCGAAGCTCCAGCACCGTGTAGTCGACGCCGGTGCGGTTGGAAAGGGCGGTGCGCAGGAAATTGACAACGGACACACCCGGTATCTCTTCGGGATATTGAAACGCCAGGAACATCCCCAGATTGGCCCGGTTGTTGGTCGGCATTTCGGTTACGTCCTGCCCCTTGAACAGCACCCGGCCGGCGGTCACCTCGTAGTTGGGATTGCCCATGAGAACGTTCGCCAGGGTCGACTTGCCCGAACCGTTGGGGCCCATGAGCGCGGCGATCTCGTTGCGTTCTACGGTGAGGTCGACACCGCGCAGGATTTCAGCATCCGCGGCACGGGCGTGGAGCCCCTCGATCTGAAGCAGTGGTTGGGTGGACATGACCACAGCCTAAATACACCACGGACATAGTGGAATTCCAGGTGGGTCCGGAAACCGATGATGTCTTTGTCAGGCTGGTGGGCTTTCGAGCAGTTCTGCTTCCAACTGCATTTCGAGATCCATGGTGACCTCCGTCCGGACCGCCTCTTCGGTATCCGAGAAATCCATCACCATCGAGATCGAGGTGACGGTGTCCTGCGAGGACCTGAGGACGATTCCGGCTTCTTGATCGAACCACACAGTGCCCCCGGCCGTGGAAGGTGCGACCTTGATCAGAAAGGTGATGTTGGGGATGTCCACCGTGGAATCTTCGGTCTCATCGCCCAGTTCTGCGCCCATTTCCCCGAAGGCGTCGAACAACGCCTGGAACATCTCTCCCAAGTCGAGTTCGACTTCGGAGGTTTCGGTGGTGAACTCGATCACGGCCACCGTGTGCCCGTTGAGGGTCTCAGTACCGGTGACCTCGTAGGTTGTTTCGACCGACACGGCAGTATCGAGCCCCTCGATCTCTTCAGATTGAGAGAACGACCAGGTGTCACCGACCGCCAGGGGTTCGTCCGGGAAAGCGGGACCGAAGTGACCGTTCAGGCCACCGGAAGTGAAGTCCCCCAATTCGCTGAACGGGTCTCCGAAGAACGGGAGATCGTCCGGAATCTCCTCCCCATCCACAGATACGAGGCGGCCGTGTTCATCGATGACGATGCTGAGGTCCGGGACTTCGACTAGATCAGGGATCGTTCCTTCTTCGACCATCCCTGCTTCGACGGGTTCGCCGTCAACGGTACCGGTGATGTCGAGCTGGTCGAACACGCCGGAAATGGAGATCTGACGGGTTCCCGGCTCCGGCCCCTCGGTGATGTCGTAAGACACCGTACCGGCAATGGAGGTCACGACATTGATGTCACCGGGCATTTGCTCGCCCAATGGATCATCATCACCTTCTGCCTCGACCTTCATCTGCAGGTTCTGGTTCAGCGTGAAGCCGTATTCGTGGTGATCGCCCGGTTCGTACGAGTAGACGTACGCGACCGCCTGGGCCGCCGGCGCGGTCGTCGACGGCGCCGGAGCTGTAGAAGAAGACGGGGCTGCGTCATCGGGGGAGCCGCAGGCCGCGACGATCACCGCCGTGATGACCAGCATCAATGTCAGACGTGCACGCATGAAGTTTCACCCCTTGTTGTACGGAAACAGTTCCGATGCCCTATCGACTGTATACCCATTATCGACCAGCCGACCCCATTCTTGAACCCCCTCGGGCGGAGGTTCTACTCTCGCAACACTGCGAAGGTCCGGTCGAGCTCTGCCAACTGCGACAGGTCGAGATGCTGGACGTAGAACTTGGTGACGCCGGCCTCGGCCAGCCCCGCCAGTGTATCGGCAACCCGGGCGGAGGTCCCCATCGGGATGCCGTGTGATGACCATCGACGTTCGAACTCCTCGGGATCCTCGTTTCGGGCCGCGGCGGCGCCGTCCAGTTTCCTGCGGTAGTCGGCCTCGTCGACGCCGACCAGCACAGGACCCATCACGCTCACCACGATCTCTCGGTGGTTGCGGCCTGCCTCCCGAGCCGCCCGGCGGACCCGTTCGACTTTGGGAGCGATTTCGGTCGCGTCGGCGATGAAATGGTTGTATTCGTCGGCGTAGATTCCGGCCAATCGGGGCGTACGGACGGGGCCGGTACCGCCGACGATGATGGGGATCGAGGCGACCGGTTTGGGACGCACATCTGCTTCCAGCTCGTAGTAGCGGCCCCCGAAGGACTGCGGGCCCTCGGCGAAAGCTGCCCGCAGGTAGAGCAATGCTTCTTCCAATCGACCGAAACGTTCGCCCCACGCCGGAAATGGCAGGCCGAAGGCATCGTGCTCGAGGTCCAGCCACCCGGTGCCCACCCCCAGATCGAGCCGTCCGCCGGACATATGATCGATGGTGGCGGCCATTTTGGCGAGCACGGCCGGGTGGCGGAACGTGATGGGCGAGACCAGTACGCAGAGCCTGATTCGCTCGGTTTCCCGGGCGAGCCCACCCAGCACCGCGAACGCATCGGTGGCGTCAGGACTTGGTTGCCGGCTGGAGTAGTAGTGGTCGGACCGGGCGAAGGCCACCAGGCCCGCCCGTTCTGCCCAACGGGCGGCGGCCAGTTGTTCTTCGTACGTTCCACCCAACTGGGGTTCGGTCATGAGAGCAAAATCCACTCCGCCTCCTTCCTCTACCGCTCGACAATACCCGCGCGGTTCCCGCCTCCCCGGCCCGGCGGCTGTTGGCAGGAGGCGCCGGTAGCATGATCAAGGTGACACCCAGGACTGCGGTCATGGTCGCTGCCTTGCTACTGGCCGTCTTTCTCATCGTGATTGCGGCCATGGTCTGGCAAGAAGCCAAACGGCGCTCGAGCGACGGTCGGCTCATCTACTCAGTTGACGATGCCGTCGACTTCGTGATGGCCGACCTGGACGAGGAAGTGCGCGGACGACTCGGCCAGGCAGGCGTGCGGCGCATTCTCGAGTGGGAGGTGTACTACCTGCAAGGTCTGGCGGATCGCAAAAAGGCGGGGGAATTGACCGTCGTTGCCGGCGGTCACGGTCCGGCCGTCGAGTACATTGCCGGGCAAATCAAAGGGCGTCATGGGGTCGGCTATGACCCGGACGATATACGCGCCGTACTGGCCGGCGAGGCCGCGTACCTGGCCGACCTCGGCGCGGTGGGGGAACCGGTGGAGGAAATATCATGATGAGCGTTCGTTGCGGAAAGTGCCGAACTGAATTCCCCGTTCAGGGAGCCGGCCGGTTTTCGTGTCCGGCTTGTGGGGCGGTCAACGAAGTCCGCCCGGCCGGCGCCCCGGAACCATCGCTGACCGTACCGCGGCCGGCTCCCCAATCGGCCGCGCCGTCCCCCAAGGCGACCTGCCCGGCGTGCTCGTTCGGTTTTATTGTCGGTGAGATCGATGTAGCTCCTTGCCCCAACTGCGGGGCGGAGGTCACCGTCGGGAGGAAACCTTGACCGGACGGGAGGAATGGGAGAGTCGCTACGAGGCGCAACCGAAGCGGCGCGATCGATTTGTGAGCCTCTCTTTTCAAGACGTCCCCGCCCTGGCGGACGATGAGGAGGTCGGTGACCACATCGGATACCCGGGCGCGTATCCGTACACCCGCGGCATTCATGCGACCGGTTATCGCGGCAGACTCTGGACGATTCGCCAGTTTGCCGGATTCGCCGGTGTCGCCGACACCAACGAACGGTTCCGAAAACTGCTCGCCGCAGGTCAGCACGGTTTGTCGGTTGCGTTCGATATGCCGACCCTGATGGGCTACGACTCGGACGATCCCGCCGCAATCGGAGAGGTTGGTCAATGCGGAGTGGCGATCGACTCGGCCGACGACATGGCCGGTCTCTTTGAGGCTATTCCGCTGGGAGACGTGTCCGTTTCGATGACCATCAATGGCCCAGCCGCAATCCTCTTCGCTTTCCTGCTGGTTGCCGCAGAAGAGCAGGGAGTTAGTTGGGAGACCCTGCAGGGCACCCTGCAAAACGACATCCTGAAGGAGTACATCGCCCAAAAAGAGTGGATATTCCCCCCCGGGCCCCATCTGCGCTTGATCGTCGACATGGTCGACTTCTGCCGGACCGAGGTGCCGCAGTGGAACACCATCTCGATCTCGGGATATCACATCAGGGAAGCAGGTGCCAACGCTCAACAGGAACTGGCCTTCACCCTGGCCGACGGCTTCGCCTATGTGGAGGCTTGTCTTCGAGCCGGTCTACGAATCGAAGACTTTGCTCCCCGCTTTTCCTTTTTCTTCGACGCTCACCTCGATTTCTTCGAAGAGATCGCCAAGTTCCGGGCCGCCCGACGAATCTGGGCTCGTTGGATGCGGGACCGCTACCAGACCCAAGACGAACGATCGTTGAAACTGCGTTTCCACACGCAGACCGCCGGCGTCTCGTTGACCGCCCAGCAACCGGACAACAACATCGTCCGCACCACCATCGAGGCGCTGGCGGCGGTGTTGGGCGGGACCCAGAGCCTGCACACCAACGCCCTGGATGAGGTGTATGCGCTGCCCACCGAAGCGGCTGCCGAATTGGCCCTCCGGACCCAGCAAATAATCGCCGAGGAAACGGGTGTAGCAGACACCATCGATCCGCTGGGAGGTTCCTGGTACGTCGAAGAAATGACCGATCGCATGGAACGACAGGTCGAAGATATCCTCCAGACAGTGGATCGGCTCGGCCACGGTTCAATGCTGGAAGGCGTGTTGCGCGGCATCGAGGAGAACTATTTTCAGTCGGCCATTGCCGACTCTGCCTATGAGTTCGAGAAAGCCGTTAATTCTGGGGAAAGGTCGGTAGTCGGAGTCAATCGGTTCGTGAAAGATGAAGAAGTGCCAATCGAGATTCTCCGAATCGCCCGGACCGTCGAGGAGGAACAGCGGGCCAGAGTGGCCGGGGTGCGTAGGGTCCGGGACCAAGGCGCAGTCGTGGAGGCCCTAGCCGCGCTGGAATCCGGCGCTCGTCACGACGCCAATCTGATGCCCTTGCTGGTGGAAGCAGCCCGGCGGCGGGCCACCGTGGGAGAAATTGTGGACAGACTGAAAAGTGTCTTTGGGACCTACCGTGAAGCCGCCCGGTTCTGAGATGCGGGTTCTCACCGGCCGCCTCATGCTGGCCGTCTTCCTGGCGCTGGCCCCCAGCTCAATTCCGGAATGGCGCAGGTCGGTGGCACCTCCACCGGCGCTCCTGCTTCCTATTGGGGATCCTGTGCCGTGTATTTTCAGTGGAGGGAGCCAATGACAACGGAACCATCCGATGAAGGACCCGACACGGCCGTTGAGAATGTCAGCGACGAGTTTGTTGAGTTGTTCAACGCTCGCGACCTGGACACGATCGCAGAGTTGGTGACTTCGGAGGTCACCTCCGACTTGTTCGACGGGAGCGGCGTTGACAGCGCCGTCCACGGATTGGCCGGGCTGGTGCGCCGGTACCCCCAGCTCATCGCCACCAGGGGCGAAGACGGGAATCGCCCCATTGTGGCGCTCTGGGTTCCGGACGAGCAAGAACGCTACCGGCTGATGGGCTACCTCGAGTTTGGGACCGAAGAAGAACTGATAGACAGGATCACCTACGTCGACACCCCCGGCAGTGACCTGCTCGTCGAGGAGCCCGATGAAGACGAGCTGGCCGAGTGGCAGGACTGGCGGGAGTGGGACGGCGGAGAAGAGGCGATTGGTCGACAGGGAGCAGATTGATGGGCAGGTTACGACGATTTGGTGGCCATCGGTTCGTGGGCGTTCGCGACACGATGGTCGTCTACGACTGTGACGTTGAGGAGCAGTTTGCCGAGCTATCGAAGCGCGTCGAGTCCGAAGAGTTGGTGGTCAAGAACCTACTGTCGAGCTTTGCTCCGGACGAGCTTGCCGAAGCCCGGAATCGAGGATTCAGAAGCTACGAGTCGCCAGCTACGAGCTGAGAGCAAGCATCAAGCGTCAGGCAACGAGTGACAGGCTACGAATCGTTCTTCTCGTACCACCATACGCCGTCCACCAAGGCCCTCGTCACCCGAAAGTGCCGCCGCAAGTATTCCAGATGTGCCATCGTTTCCTGAAAGGCCAACCGTTCCTCCAGTGCCGTGAGACGAGGCCGGAAGATGGTCTGCATGACGTCCCAGGGCGTCGCCGGGTGTTCGATCAGCACGCCGAGCACGGCGTCCAGGCGACGTTGGTGGTGCAACAGGATCTGATGTGCCCGGGCCGAGCCCCGCTCGATGGTCGGCCCATGGCCCGGGTAGGTTTCTCGAGCATCGAGCTCGACGACGCGGTCCAACGAGTTCAGGTAGGCATCGAGATGGTCGGTAGCTTCTCCGGTGTAGGGGATGAAGGGGCTGATACGAGGTAGGACGTGATCTCCGGAATACAGCCGTCCGGTCTGTGAGTCCCGCAAACACAAGTGATTCGCCTGATGGCCCGGAGTGAAGATCACTTCCAGATGCCGCTTTTTGCTCAGAGGGATCTTGTCGCCGTCATGGACCGGATGACTCGGCGCGATCGCTTGGGAAAACCACGTCGGGCGAATCTGCTCTCGACGAAACCGTGTGACGGCATCTGTGGGGCCTCCGCCCGCCTGCACCATCCCGGCGAGGGCTTCCCACCGGAGTCCCCAATCGTTGTAATGCGGTATCTCTGCCTCAGCCGAGGTATGCATCACCCATTCGCATCCGGTCGTCTCGATGATGCGCTTGGCCATGCCCATGTGATCGACGTGAAGATGGGAAGCGACGAGCCGGTGCAAATCGGACAAGACGAATCCGAAACCCTCCAGTGAGCGGGTCAGCACTCCGAACTCTCGAGGGCCGTCGACGCCGCAGTCGAGCAGGGTCAATCCATCGTCCCCCTCGAACACGTAGCAATTGACGGCGCTGGGGTCGGGGAAGGGGAGAGGCAGGATGATCCGGTAGGTGCCGCTCCCGAGTTCCTTGCTCTCGGAGATCATCACCCGTGCTCGGTGGCGGTTTCTTTGACGACGAAACGGATGTCCAGGGTGACGGTGTATTCGGCCGGCGCTCCCGAACTATCTACCGTACCCTCCACTTCTCTGACCTTGAACGACTTGATGTCCACCAGGGTTTCGGCGGCCCGCCCGAGGATTCCGGCGATGGCATCCTCGATCGACCGCGGTGAACTACCGCTCACTCGAACCGTCTTGGTTATGGGTCCCACCGGCGCTCCTTCTGATTTCAACCCGAGCGTACTCGCCACGTTATCGAGCCCCCGTGGTCGGTAGTCCGACACCGAGCGTCGGGCTGAACCCGGCCGACGGGGGCCCTGGAGACCTTGCGTCTCAGTTCCACCTTGCTGCTCGCGGGCACCGTTGACCAGGGCCGGAAGTCCTAAGAAGAGAGCTGCCAGCGACGAGCTGCGGGCAGCAAGCGACGAGCGACGAGCGACGAGCATCAAGCGACCAGCCGCCGGCCGCCGGCTCCCTACCGTCTCACCCGAGCGGGGCGACGGGGATGGGGGTCAAGCACCAGCCAACGGCCCATTTTCCACCCGCTGCCGCCGGCGGGAGAGGGGACTGACAACTGACAACTGACAACTGACGACTGACACCTCACGACTGCGAGCGAAGCCGCACGCGGACGGCTACTTTCCTACCGCCATCAGGAACCACACTGCGGAAGCCCCCAGGATCACCAGGGCAGTAGCCATGGAGATGATGAGCAGATAGCGGGTTTTCACGCGATTAGCGTACCCGGGCCGGGCCGGGAGGCTCGGGTCGTAGGCGAGGGTCGGCACTAGTCTCAGGTGTCTCACACGGAGGAAATCCATGTACGACGTCGTCATCATCGGTGGGGGACCGGGTGGATATGCCGCCGGACTCTATGCCCACAATCACGGGCTCTCGGTGGCCCTCGTCGAGAAAGACCCCACCGTGGGTGGTACCTGCTTGCTCCGGGGTTGCATCCCCGCCAAGCACTGGCTGCATACCGCCGACGTGTTCACCACCGTCCGGGATGCCGGCACCTTTGGGGTCCAGGCGGGCGAACCTTCCCTCGATTGGGGAACCGCCCTCGCCAAGAAGAACGAGGTCGTGAATGGGCTGGTCAAAGGCCTGACCGGATTGCTCAAGGCGCGCCGGGTCGAGATTGTCGCGGGCTTCGGCCGATTGGAAGGACCCGGCAAGGTGATCGTCGGTGGGGACGAGGGCGAGCAGGTTCTCGAGGGCCGCAACGTCATTGTGGCCACCGGTTCGGTACCCCGCAGCATTCCGGGCTATCCACTCGATGGAATCTCCATAGTCAGCTCAGACCAGGCGCTCGACTGGGAGCAGCAACCGGGGCGGGTGGCCATCATCGGAGCCGGCGCCATAGGGTGTGAATTTGCCAGCCTGTTGGTGGACCTGGGGAGCGAAGTTCATCTGTTCGAGATGATGGATCAGATCGTCCCGGGGGCCGACTCCGCCGCCGCCGCGGAGCTGAGCAAACAGTTGAAACGCCGCGGCGTGAAGATCAGAACCGGGGTGATGGTGGAGGCCGCCCGGGTTGGGGACGGAACCGTCGTAGTTCCCTTCGGAGACGAGTCGATTGAAGTCGACGTGGTGCTGGTGGCGGTGGGGCGTGCCCCTCAAACGGAGGGGGTGGGTCTCGAAACCACCGGAGCGGTGGTCGATCGCGGGTTCATCGAAGTCGATCTGGCGACGATGATGACCGCGGAACCCGGGCTATTCGCCGTTGGTGACGTGGTGGCCGGCACCCCCCAGTTGGCTCACGCCGGTTTTGCCGAGGCCATCGCCGCCATCAGTTTCATTGCCACCGGGACACCTGCTCCGGTCGAATACCGGGCGGTGCCCCTGGTCGTTTACACCCATCCTGAGATGGCAGAAGTCGGATACACCGAAGCCCGGGCCCGAGAGATGGGCATGGAAGTCGAGACGACCGTGCACGGCTTCACCGGAGTGGGCCGGGCCAAGATCATCGGGCAGAACCGGGGGCTGGTCAAGATCGTTACCCGGAAAGACGGTCCGATTGTGGGAGCCTCCGTGGTCGGCCCCCAGGCCGGCGAGATGATTCACGAATTGATGTATGCCGTGGGTTGGGAAGCCTTACCCGCAGAAGCAGCAGCCTTCATCCATGCCCATCCGACCTTGTCGGAGGCCATCGGTGAAGCCCTGCTCACCGCCGCAGGCCGGAGCCTGCATTGAGTTCTTCGACAAGGCAAGGGAGACAACATGGCCACGACGGTCAGCATGCCGCAGTTGGGAGAAACGGTAACCGAAGGAACCATTCTCAGCTGGGCTAAGAAGCCGGGTGATTCGATCGCCGCCGACGAGATCCTGTTCGAGGTGTCGACCGACAAAGTCGACACGGAGGTCCCTTCTCCGGTCGGCGGAACCGTATTGGAAATCCTCGTCGAGGAAGGCGTTACCGTGCCCGTCGGCACTCCGCTGATCGTGATCGGCGAAGCCGGGGAGGTTCCGGCCGTCGAAGTGGCCGCCGCCGTCCCGTCCACCGCCCCGGTGGCGGAACCCGCCCCGGCTCCGCCCGACACGGCTCCGAAGCCGGAACCCGAAGCTGAGCCGATTGCGACCAGACCCGCACCCGTTTCGCCGGCAGGTGCAGAACCACCACCGCCGGAGTTGGGTGACTCGACACGGTTCCTGTCTCCGGTCGTGCGCAAACTCGCCAAAGAACACGACATCGATCTCAACAAGATCGAGGGATCGGGCCGCGGGGGAAGGATCACCCGCGGCGACGTGCTGGATTACCTCGACACCGCAGGCGCGGTACCGGTCGCTCCGGCCCCGGTTACGACCGCCCCGGCCGCAGCCGCGGCCGCCACCCCACCGGTCGTCCCGGCCCCGGTTACGACCGCCCCGGCCGCAGCCGCGGCCGCCACCCCACCGGTTGCCCCGGCCGCAGCCCCGCACGGGCCGGCTATCCCGCTGCTGGCGGGCGACGAAGTCCGCGATCTCGATCGGCTGCGGGCTCGGATCGGCGCCAACATGATCCAGGCCAAGCAAACGGCCGCTCATGTGTGGACCTCGATCGAAGTTGACTACGAGCGGGTGGAGAGAGTCCGGCAGCGTCACCGGGCCGCCTTCAAGGAACGGGAAGGTTTCTCGCTCACCTATCTGCCGTTTATCGCCCGAGCGACGATGGACGCGCTCAAGGCTTTTCCGGTAGTCAACAGCTCGTACTACCTGGAGGAAAAGAAGGCCGTATTCCATACGAGGATAAATCTCGGGATCGCCATCGATCTCGACCAGGGTGGCTTAATTGTGGCGTCGATCCCCGACGCCGATGGGCTCCGCATGATTGGACTCGCTCGCCAGATCCGCGGCCTCGCCCAGAAAGCCCGGGATGGGAAACTGGAACCGGATGACGTGGCCGGCAGCACCTTCACGATCACCAACCCGGGGCCTTTTGGATCGTTCATGTCTGCCCCCATCATCAATGTCCCGAATACCGGGATACTGTCCACCGACACCGTCGCCAAACGTCCCACGGTCATCACCAACGACGAGGGTCAGGACATGATTGCCATCCGGCATATCGGTTATCTCGGCTTGACCTGGGACCATCGCGCCTTCGACGGATCGACGGCAGTGCTGTTCCTGCGCAAGATCAAGGAGAACCTCGAGACGTGGGACTGGGAGCAAGAACTCAATTGAGCGATGAGCTACGAGCGGTCAGCAAGCGATCGGCGGTTGATTCCCTCGCGACCGGTGACTCGAGACTCGAGACTCCTAACCGTGCGCTCCTGCGAACCCGGTGGCTCGGGCGGGTCCCCTACGCGGAAGCGTGGGATCTGCAGCGAGCATTCTGGGAAGGGCGGGTGACGGGAAGATCGAGCGATGACTATCTCCTGTTGCTGGAACATCCACACACCTACACGGTGGGGAGGAACGGGGACCGATCCAACATGTTGGTCTCCGACCGCCGGTTGGAGGAGCTGGCGGCTGAGTTGTTTCTCGTCGATCGGGGCGGCGACATCACCTACCACGGACCCGGTCAGCTGGTCGGATACCCCATCCTGGCTCTGGCGGACTCCAAGCGCGTCAAGCGCTACGTGGACAGGCTCCAGCAGGTGCTGATCGAAACGCTGGCAGCCCTCGGGGTCGAGGCCCGGGCCGAATCTGCCTACCCCGGTGTGTGGACCGATCGGGGCAAGGTGGCGGCCATCGGCGTACGGGTAGCCCGAGGGGTGACCATGCACGGGTTTGCGCTCAACGTGAGCCCGGACCTTTCGTACTTCACGCACATCAACCCGTGCGGGATCACCGATCGGCGAGTCACATCGATCACCGAGGTTCTCGGCCGGCCGGTCACTATCGAGGAGGTGGTCGAGGAACTGAGTCGGCGTTTCGCCTCCACGTTCGAGCGCTCGGGCGCCGACCTGCAACTTGGTGCCTTTGTGCGAGGGCAAGGACGACCGCGTGGATTTGAAGTCGACCGCCTCGTGGAGGAAGGCACCTTTGACCCCTCGCCTGAAAGGTCGCCGTCGACCGAGCGGGGTTTGCTGCCCGGCGAACCCGAGCGGCCCGAATGGATGAAGATACGGGCCCACATGGGCCCCGAGTACTCCGGCCTCAAGAAGCTGATGCGCGGCATGGACTTGAACACGGTGTGCGAGGAAGCCGGGTGTCCCAACATCTTCGAGTGTTGGAGCCAGGGCACGGCCACCTTGATGATCCTGGGGGACCGCTGCACGAGGGCGTGCAGCTTCTGCGACGTCACGACCGGGAAGCCGGCCGAGGTGGATGTCTTTGAGCCTTTCCGGGCCGCGGCCGCCGTCGCCGAGATGGGGTTGCGTCATGCAGTGGTCACCTCGGTGAACCGGGACGACCTGGATGATGGAGGAGCGAGCATCTTTGCCGCCACCATCAGAGAGATCCGCAACCGGGTTCCGGCCTGTGATGTCGAGGTGCTCATCCCGGATTTCAAAGGCGACCGGGCCGCCCTCGAGACGGTGATGGGAGAGAACCCGTCGGTGCTCAATCACAACACCGAGACGGTGCTCCGCCTCCAGCGCGAGGTTCGTACCGCGGCCAACTACGGAAGATCGCTGGCCTTGCTGGCCCGGGCCAAGTGGATCAACCCGACAGGAGCCGTGAAGTCGGGGCTGATCGTCGGGATGGGTGAAACCAAAGAGGAAGTCATCGGCACACTGGCCGATCTCCGGGCGGTGGGCGTCGATATCGTCACGATCGGGCAGTACCTCCGACCGACGGCTCGCCACCGGGCGGTGCATCGCTATGTGCATCCCGATGAATTCGGCGAGTATCGAAGGTTTGGAGAAGGTATCGGTATTTCGAAGGTCGAGGCGGGTCCCCTGGTTCGATCCTCGTACCACGCCCGCGAGTCACTAGAAGCTTCCGGGGTGACGGTTCCGGTTCAAATAGGTCGAAGATGACTTTCGACTATGCCGGTCGATTGAAAACCATTCGCCGGCTGATGGAGGTCGGGGCGGTTGATGCTTTGCTTGCTTCGGTAGGTGCCGATCTGCCCTATCTCACCGGTTACGAAGCGATGCCGCTCGAACGGCTCACGATGCTGGTCGTCGCCCGGGATCGGGGCCCGGTGTTGCTGGTCCCGGAGTTGGAAGCTCCCCGTGTTGTGCAGCGGCCGGGAATATTCGAGCTACTCCCGTGGGCGGAGACCGAAGATCCAATCGCCATCGTTGCCGAGCTCTTGTGGGGAGTCGAGTCGGTAGCCATCGGTGATCAAACGTGGGCCACCTTCTTGCTGGCCCTTCAGGAGGCCCTGCCGAACACACGATTCGAGGTTGCCTCATCGCTGACCCGCGAGATGCGGATGCGAAAGGGTCCGGCCGAGATCGATGCCCTCCGTCGAGCGGCGCACGCCACCGACCGGGTAGCTGCCCGGTTGCGGGAGATCCGATTCTCGGGCAAACGCGAGGTGGATCTGTCCAAGCTGGTCGCCAACCTGGTGGTCGAGGAAGGCCACCAGACGGCCACCTTCAGCATCGTCGCTTCCGGCCCCAACGGGGCGTCTCCTCACCACGAGGCCGGCGAACGAGTCGTTGAACAAGGGGACGCGGTAGTGGTCGACTTCGGTGGCAAGCTGGATGGATACTGCTCCGATACCACACGGACGTTCCACGTCGGAGAGCCGTCCCGCCGGTATCGGGAGATCTTCGCCGTGCTCGAAGAGGCCCAGGCGGCAGCCGTCGAAGCGGTTCGTCCAGGGGTCGCCGCCCAAGACATCGACAGAACCGCCCGGGCGGTAATCGAGCAATCCGGATACGGGGACTACTTCATACACCGCACCGGGCACGGAATCGGTCTGGAGGCTCACGAGCATCCTTACATCGTTGAGGGGAATAGCCTCCAACTGGAGCCTGGGATGACCTTCTCGATCGAGCCCGGAATCTATCTGCCCGATCGGTTCGGGATGCGAATCGAGGATATCGTGTCGGTCACCGAGACGGGGGTCGAGCGGCTCAACCGCTCGGATCGAGGACTGGCAGTCGTGAGTTGAGGGATACTCAGCTTTCCCTCTGGACCCGTCGGATCAGCTCCATGGTTTGATCGGCCAGTCCCGACCCCACGGCGACGAACCCCGTCAGCTTGGGATCCGGTTGGTTGAAAACGGCCGGGGTCCCATCGGGATTCATGATCACACCACCTCCGGCTCGCACCAGAGCGGCGCCGGCCGCCACATCCCACTCGTGTTTGGGGACCAGGGTCCAGGTGGCGTGGGCCAGACCGGCGGCCACGAGGCCAAGCTTGTAAGCGACCGATCCGACGTTGCGAATGGAGATCGGTTCTCGGAAGAAGGGACGCCATTCACCTCGTTTGACTTCGCTGCGGCTGGCCAGCACCAGCGCGCCCCGGAGGTCCGAGGTCGAGCGCATGGCGACCGACGATCCATTGAGTCTGACTCCATGGCCCACCGCGCCCACGATCAACTCGTCTGTTGCGGGATTGAGAATCCCGCCCACCACTGCTTGCCCGTCTTCGACGAGGCCGATAGAGATGCACCATTCGGGGATGCCTTGAATGAACTCCCTGGTGCCGTCGATTGGGTCGACCACCCAGACCCGGCGACACTCGAGCCGGGTCGAGTCGTCGGCGGTTTCCTCCGACAGCCAACCCTCACCGGGCTGTGGCAAGATGCTCCTAAGAACTTCATTGACAACCAGATCGGCCTCGGTGAGCGGATCGCCGCCGGTCTTCAACACCGATTCGATCTCACCCGGGGTGAAGCCGGCCACTGCCTGCCGGGCGGCAAGCAAGGCGCGTTCGATCGTGATCAGATCCCTCTCGTCCATGATGCTCCTTCAGAATGGCCAGATGATCGGCACGCCCACCAGGATCACGGCTACTACGGCCACGGTGAGGGGGAGTCCCAACCGCAAATAGTCGGTGAATCGATAGCCGCCCGGTCCGTAAACCATCATGTTGGTCTGAAAACCGATCGGCGTCAGAAATGAAGTTGCCGCCGCTACCGCCACTGCCAGGGCGAAACCCCGCGGGTTGGCTCCGGCCGACTGAGCGGTGGCAATGGCGATTGGGAATATCAGGAGAACCGCCGCCTTGTTGGTGATCAACTCTTTGAGGATCACGGTGGCCACGACCACACCGGCGAGGAGACCCGCCGGGCCCAGGGCTCCCAGACCGTCGACCAACCCCTGAGCGATGGTGGCTGCCAGACCCGATGCTTCCATGGCGGCGGCCAGACCGAACGCCGAACCGATCGTAACGATGACGTCGAGATCGACCGAAACCCTGGCCTCGCGCGGGGTGACAACGCCGAATATGACCAGGGCGGCTCCTCCCAAAAGGGCGGCAGTGACCATCGGCAGCAAACCGGTAGCGGCGGTGCCCACGATGCCCACGGCGATGGCCGCCACCGTCAATGCCCGCCGGCTTCGGACTCTCGTTACTCCGGCCAACGGGCTGATGAGGATGAAGTCCTGGCGGTCACCCCAACGATCATTCCAACCGGGATCGGCCACCACCAGAAGGGTGTCTCCGGCCCGGAGTTCAATGTCGCCGAGTTTCTCTTTGATGCGCTGTCCGGCGCGGTGGATGGCCACCACCGCAGCCTGGTAACGACTCCGGAAGCCGATTTCCTTCAGCGTGTGCCCCGACAGGGAAGAACCGATGCCGATCACCGCCTGGAAATGGGCAGCTTGCGGTGTGTCGATCAGATCGACATGCGTCTGTTCTGCCAGGGTCAGACCGTCCCGGGTTTGCAGGTCGACCACATTATCAACGCGACCGGCGAATCGGAGCCGGTCTGCCCCATGCAGAACCTGGTCCGGTCCCACCGCGGCAATCGTCTCATCGTCGCGGTCGATCTCAACCAGGAAGACACCTGCCAGATTTCGCAAACCGGCTGCTTCCACCGATGCGCCGTCGAGGGGCCCACCGGCTTTGACGATCACGTCGACGGTGAACTCCGGGGCCTCTTCCCGGCTGGCCTGGGTGGCAGAACGCCGGGCCGGCATGAGAACCGGAGCCAGGATGACGATCAGTGCCACGCCGACCAGCGCCACCGGGAGCCCGATCCTGCTTATCTCGAAGAATCCGAGGGGTGGATAGCCGGCTGTTTCCAAAAGCCCGGAAACGACAATGTTGGTGGCAGTTCCCATCAGAGTTACGACGCCGCCCAGGACGGCCGCATAAGAGAGCGGAAGTAGATAATGGGATGGCGATCGGCCCCGAGCCTCGGCCCAGCTTTCTACCTGGGGTATCAGCATTGCCACAATCGGGGTGTTGTTCAAGAACGATGAGGCGAACGCTGTTGGTATCGCCAACCGGACGGTGGTCATCCTTTGGGAATGATTGTCGCCCAGCAAGGAGCCCATGAGGGGGGCCAGCGCACCCGTCTTGTCGGCAGCCTTGGCGAGCACGTAGAGGGCGGCGATGGTTACCGGTGCCGGATTGCTAAAACCGGCCAGCGCTTCGGCCGGCGTGATGATCCCGGCCGTCAACGCCGCCACCATGGCGCCCGTCATCGCCACCGACGGGGGAAGCAGATCCCGAACCAGCACCACGACGGTAAGGAGAATCACCGCCGTCGTAAACCACTGTTCCCAGCTCATATCGACTTCCCCCTGGAAGGGGGAAGTACCCGAGCGAAGCGAAGGGGATCGGGGTCAAGCGTTGCCGCCCCATCGTGAGGGTGGCGCCCAACCCCCAGCGGCGCCGTCGCCCTTGGCGACCGCGCGTCTTCCCCCTTGCAGAGGGGAGACAAGGTACTAACTTCAGTCGCGGTAGCCGTTGCCCTCGATATAGCCCTGGCTTTCGAGGTGCAAGACGATCGCATTCGCTGCCTCCTCCGGGCTGATGTCCGTGGTATCGATCACGACTTCGGCGTTGGTCGGTTCTTCGTAGGGATCGGAGATCCCCGTGAATTCCTTGATGATCCCTGCTCGAGCCTTGGCGTACAAGCCTTTGCGGTCACGGTCCTCGCAAACCTCCACCGGGGTGGAGATGTGCACCAGCGAGAACCCGCCCTCTGCCTCGACCGCTTTCCGAACTTCTTGACGAGTGCGATCGTAAGGAGCAATGGGCGCGCAGATTGCGATCCCGCCGTTCTTGGTGATTTCGGAGGCGACGTAGCCAATTCGGAGGATGTTGATATCGCGGTGTTCTTTGGAGAATCCCAGTTCTGAGGACAGGTTCTTGCGAACTATGTCCCCGTCGAGCAGCGTCACCGGCCGGCCACCGAGCTCGAGTAATTTCACCAGCAACGCGTTGGCTACGGTGGACTTGCCGGAACCGGACAAGCCGGTGAAGAACACGGTGAATCCCTGTTTGGAACGGGGTGGGTGAGTCCGGCGAAGCTCGCGGGCCACCTCCGGATACGTGAACCATTCGGGGATGTCGCGGCCGTGGGCCAAACGATCCCGGAGCTCTGTCCCGCTGATGCTCAGAGTTCGGACGCCCTCCGCCAACTCGTCGACCGGCTGGTACTCGTCGAGGTCCTCCACGTACACCATCATCTTGAAGGGGACCATCGCAACCCCCAGTTCTTCTTCGTACTGCTTGAGCATCTCCTGGGCGTCATAGGGACCGTAGAACGGCTCGCCTCGTGAATCGCTGCCCGGCCCGGCGTGATCTCGACCAACGATCAGGTGGGTGGCACCGTAGTTCTTGCGAATGATGGCGTGCCAGAGAGCTTCGCGCGGCCCTCCCATGCGCATCGCCAGAGGGAGGAGAGAGAGTTTGGCGGTGTAGCGGGGGTAGCGGTCGAGGACCGCCTGATAGGCGCGAACCCGGGTGTAGTGGTCGACATCACCCGGTTTGGTCTTGCCCACCACCGGATGGATCAGCAGGTTGGCCTCGACTTCCTTGGCGGCCCGCAGAGTCAGCTCCACGTGCGCCCGGTGCATCGGGTTCCTGGTCTGGAAGGCAACGATCTTCCGCCACCCGAGTCGTACGAATTCTTCGCGAACCTGGCGAGGGGTGGAACGGAGGGGTCGGAAATCGTAGTGAACCGGCAACTGGACGCCTTCCAGACGGCCGCCCACATAAACGGGGTTGGTTCCGTTGAGGAGTTCATTGACTCCAGGGTGTTCGGGGTTCCTTGATCCATACACGAGTTCGGCTTCGCGTTCCCGGTCGGGGGTCCACCGGTCTTCCACGTGGAGCACCGCCAGCATGACGCCTTCGGGATCACGTAAGGCCAGGCGGGATCCCGGCTCCAGCCTGGCCCCCAACTCCTCAGAGATGTCCAGCACGATGGGGATGGGCCACAGCGTGCCGTCCGGGAGACGCATATCGGCGCACACACCGTCGTACTCGGCTTTGGTCATGAAACCGGTTAGAGGGGAGAAGCCTCCGTTGAGGAGCAACTCGAGGTCACAAATCTGACGGTCGCCGAGATCGAGTGACGGCCAATCGCGGGAGACGGCCTTGATTTCTTCAGCGCGGGCCTGGTCGACCATGAGGTCTGTCAGGGCACCGCCATGCGGTTCGATGAGGTTGTGGGACACGGAATGGCTCCTTGCAGGTAGCAGCCGCGGCTGCCACGGAGAGTAGCGATAGGGGTTGATTGTACTCGGCCGGAAGCAGAACGAAAACCGGACTTCGAATCCGTCGCTACGCTCATTACCTAGAGGAGGATGCATGACCAAGGACTTTGCACAGCTGGCCGTCAATACCCTCAAGGGTCTGGCGATCGACGGTGTTCAACAGGCGAACTCGGGTCATCCGGGGATGCCGATGGGGATGGCGGATCTGGCGACCGTGCTCTGGACGAAGTTCATCAAAGTGGATCCCTCGAATCCGAAGTGGATCGATCGTGACCGATTCGTCCTCTCCAACGGCCATGGGTCCATGTTGTTGTATTCGCTGCTCCACGTATCCGGGTTCCCCATCACCATGCAGAACCTCCGGCAGTTCCGTCAGTGGGGGTCGGTGACGGCCGGGCATCCGGAACGTCACATCGATCTGGGGATCGAGGTAACGACCGGTCCGCTGGGGCAGGGATTTGGCATGGGGGTCGGCCTGGCCATGGCCGAGGAACACCTGCGGGCCGTCTTTGGTGAAGTCCTTTTTGATCACCGGACGTTTGGGTTTGTCTCCGATGGTGATCTGATGGAGGGCATCTCGGCCGAGTCCTCGTCGCTGGCGGGGCATCTGGGACTGGGACGCTTGCTGTACTACTACGACAGCAACGGCATCTCGATCGACGGTCCTACCTCCATCACCTTCACAGAGGACGTTTCCGCCCGATTCCGGGCGGTCGGATGGCATACCCTCGAGATCGACGGGCACGATCGCGACTCCATCGAAGCCGCCACCCGGGAGGCCCTGGCGATCGAGGACCGCCCGTCGCTGATCATCTGCCACACCCACATAGGGCATGGATCACCAAACAAGCAGGACACCCCGGGATCGCACGGGGCTCCGCTCGGGGCCGAGGAAGTCCGGCTCACCAAGGACTTGATGGGCTGGCCGGACGAGCCGTTCTACGTGCCGGACGAGGTGCGGGCCTATTTCGAGCAAAGCATGCAGAAAGGGCGCGATGCCCGGCAGCTGTGGCTCGATCGAAAAGACGAACTGTTCGCCGACAATCCGGAGGTGGCATCCCTCTGGGATGCCTACTTCCACCCGAAGCCAATCAGGCTCGAGAATCCCGGATTCGAGCCGGGCCAGACTCTCGCCACCCGGGCCGCCGGAGGCAAGCTCTTCGATCAGATCGCCGGGAAGATGCCGGGGTTTCTTGGGGGTGCCGCCGACCTGGTCGAATCGACCAAGACCAGCATCAGCTTCAGCAGGCCGTTCTCGATCGAGGATCGAACCGGGCGGAACATCCACTTCGGGATCCGCGAGCACGCCATGGGGGCCATCGTCAATGGTCTGGCGGTACACGGTGGCCTGCGTCCCTACGGCGCCACCTTCTTCGTGTTCAACGACTACATGCGCCCGGCGGTCCGTCTGTCGGCATTGATGGAGGTGCCGAGCATCTGGGTTTACACCCACGACTCGGTTTTCCTCGGCGAAGACGGTCCCACCCACCAGCCGATTGAACAGCTTGCTTCTTTGCGAGCGATGCCCAATGTGTGGGTGGTGCGGCCCGCCGACGCGACCGAGACGATCGAGGCCTGGGAGCTTGCCCTCAACCGGACTACCGGACCCACCGTGATCGTGTTGTCCCGCCAGGGATTGCCGGTACTCGAGCGAACCGGTCGGGAAGGGCTGGTCGAGCGAGGTGGGTACGTGCTTCGGGAAGGCAAGGATGTCGTCCTGGTGGCGACCGGGTCAGAGGTTTCTACGGCGTTGGGCGCGGCCCGACGAACTGGCCGGCGGAGGCATCTCGGCCCGGGTGGTGAGCCTCCCGTGCTGGGAAGCCTTTTTCGCTCAGGATGCCGCCTACCGGGCCGGGGTCCTCGGCCACGGGTTGCCGGTCGTGTCCATCGAGGCGGCTTCTACCTTCGGCTGGGAACGAATCACCGGCGCGGACGGTCTCAACATCGGTATCGATCATTTCGGAGCGTCGGCGCCGGCAGAAGTCATCGCCCAGGAGTGGGGGTTCACCTCAGCGGCGATTGCCGAGCGCGTCTCCGCTTGGCTACCAACGATCTGATAGCGCTTCACCGACCAGTCCTTTAGGCTCGTCTGCCTTCGATCACAAGGACATCACATAACCCTCAACCCCACTCTGGTGCTCGCCACCTGGTCGGCAGGCGTAGCGGGCGGAGCGGCCATGATCGCCCTGTGGCGGGTGGTCGGCCCCGGGTTCCTGTGGTTGGCGGCCGGGGTCGGGCTCCTGCTGGGTGGAGCGGCCTGGGCGGCCGGGGGCGGGGTGCCGGCGGGAATCGCCACCGTCGCCCTGCTGGCTGCTGCCGTGACGGCCCGACGTCCGGGCGCGGCAGCCACCGGATTCGGCATCGCTTCTCTCGGGTTCTTGATCGTCGCAGCCTCGCTCGGCACCTGGCCGGCGGCGGTGACCGGAGCCGTAGCTCTGGGCGGGGTGACCGACGAGATGCTTCTCGGACACTGGTATCTGGTGGACCCCCGGCTTCCCCGCCGGCCGCTCCGGCGTCTGGCACTGGCCGCGCTGGCCGGCATCGTCCTCGACACCGGCTGGTTGTTCACGCAGGGTGCTCTGTCGTGGTCGGCGACGGAAACCGGCATCGGATGGGCCTTTCTGGTTTTGGGCCTGCTGAGCGTGCTGCTGGTGCTGGGAGTGTGGTTGGCACTCAGGGAGCCTGCCTACTCGGCGGTCATGGCCGCCACCGGCCTGTCCTATCTGTCGGTGCTGACGGTGATCGGAGCCGGGGTGGCCGGCCGGGCGCTGGTAGCCGAGAGCGTCGGCCTGTTGGCCGCCGGTAGACTCACCGGGCTTTGAAGATCTACACAAAGAAGGGTGACGACGGTACGACCGGCCTGCTGTACGGCGGTCGGGTCTCAAAAGACGACTCCGCCACCGAGGCATACGGTACCGTCGACGAGGCGGTCGCCGTGCTGGGAACGGCCCGTGCTCAGGCGCCCGCCGCGGTCGCCGAACGGATACTCGCCATCCAGCGTGATCTGTTCGTGGTGGGTGCAGAACTGGCGACGCTGCCTGAGAATCGGACCAAACTCAAACCGGCCGTGAGCTTGACGACCCCGGACATGGTGCAACGTCTCGAGCAGTGGATCGACGAAGCGGTTGAACAGGTTGGACTTCCCTCCGAGTTCGTGGTCCCCGGCCAGACCCCCTTCAGTGCTGCCCTCGATCATGCCCGGACGGTGATCCGTCGGGCCGAGCGGCGGTGCGTCACCTACGCCCGCCTGGGGGGCCTGGACCAGAGCGAAGTGATTCGCTATCTGAACCGGCTGGCCGACTACATATACATGCTCGTCCGGACGTCGGAAACCGAATGGCTGCCGTCCCGCATCGATTTGAAGGGAGAAGAATGATCGAAATACTGGCCGGCCGAGGTCTGGAAGAGGAGTCCGGCGAGGCGCTCGCCGTTCCCGTTTTCGAAGATCTGGTATGGGGTCCGGGGGCCGACTGGGTAGCCGCCCAACTGGGGGAATGGCTCGATGCCTACCTGGATGAGGAGGATTTCAACGGCAAGCTCGGGGAACTGGTGGCGATACCTACGGGCGGCCGGCTGCCGTTCCAGACGCTCTTCCTGGTCGGGTTGGGCGGGGAACTCGACGGCGAACGGTTGCGTCAGGCTGCCGGATCATTGGGACGCCGGGCCTCCCGGGCCGTTGACCTGGCGACGACCCTTCATCAGGTCGATTTGGATGGGGCGGCGGCAGTGGTGACCGAAGGTTTTCTCCTCGCCCAGTACCGGTTCGACAAGTACCGGTCCAAGCCCAAGCCGGCCAGGACCGAGCGGTTGCGCTTCGTCGGCGAGGGGGCGGAGGCGGCGATGCAAGCAGCCGGGCGGGCCCGGGTCGTGGTTGATGCCGTGACCCTGGCGCGCGACCTGGTCAACGAGCCCGCCGCCGGCAAGTCGCCCGAGACCATGGCCGGCCTGGCTTTCGAGATCGGCCGTCAAACCGGGGTTGAGGTGACCATCCTCGACGAAGCGCAGATCATCGCCGAAGGCCTCGGAGGCCTGCTCGGTGTCTCGGCCGGCGCCCATCGTCCGCCGCGGCTGGTTCGGTTCGAGTACCAACCCGACGGCGCCACCAGCTTCCTGGCGATCGTCGGCAAAGGAATCGTGTTCGACTCCGGCGGCTTGTCTTTGAAGACGTCCGAGGGCATGGAAACGATGAAGACCGACATGTCCGGAGCGGCAGCCGTATTCGGAGCCGTGCAGGCCATTGCTTTGCTCGGCCTCCCGATCCGGCTCCTGGGGATTACTCCGCTGACCGAGAACATGCCCGGGGGAGGCGCCACCCGGCCCGGTGACGTCCTGCGGGCCCGCAACGGCAAGACGATCGAAGTGCTCAACACCGACGCTGAGGGACGGCTGGTGCTGGCCGACGGCCTGTCCCTGGCCGCGGAGGCGGAGCCAGACCTGATCGTCGATCTGGCCACGCTGACCGGAGCGTGTCACGTTGCGCTTGGTGACAAGATCGCCGGGGCATGGTCCAACGACCGGGAGACCCTCGATGCGGTGCTGGCAGCCGGGGCCCGGGTGGGTGAGCGATTGTGGCCGATGCCCCTCCCGGACGACTACCGCAAGAACATCGACTCCGACGTCGCCGACATGAAGAACACCGGACCGCGGTACGGAGGAGCCATCAACGCCGCGCTGCTGCTCAAAGAATTCGTGGGTGAGGTTCCGTGGGTGCATCTCGACATCGCCGGGCCGGCTCGCTGGCCCGAAGATGAGCACTACCAGACCAAAGGCGGATCGGGATTCGGGGTGCGAACCCTGGTCGCCCTGGCGGAGGATCTGGCTTCGTGAGATCTCTTCCGATCCGGCGCCCGCCGACCAGCAAGGTGTGGATCGCCGGGAGCGGGCGGAGCGGCACCACGTGGCTCGGGCAGCTGGTCGGGGCCGTGCCGGGAACGTCCTCCGTTTTCGAGCCCCTCCACCCGGAGCGGGTGCGACTGTCGCGAGCGACGGTCGACCTGATGCACTCCAACACGCGTCCATACCTCGGCCCGGAGGAAACCTCCCGGAGCTGGAGCAGATTGATCAAGGACATCTATCGGGGGCGATACGACAACGATTGGACGCGCCAGGGATTCGAGGGCATAGCCGAGCATTGGACCATCGGCGACCATCTCCGCGATGCGCTGGCCGGCAAGCGGGTCGTCAAGGCGATTCGCTCCAATCTCCTGATCGGGTGGTTGGCCCGGACCACCGACGTGAAGGTGGTGTACATCATCCGACATCCATGTTCGACCATCCTCAGTCAGAAGACCGCCGGATGGGCGATGGATCCGAAGGGATTGCTCGCTTCGCGGCGGCTCGTTCGGGAGCATCTGGCCCAATTCGAGTGGCTCGGTGAAGGGGAATTCGGATCGGAGGCCGAGCGCCGGGCGGTGTTCTGGTCGGTCGAGAATCTCGTCCCCCTCCGTCAGGCTGTCGGCGGGATGTTTCATGTGGTGACGTACGAGGCCCTGGTCACTGATCCCGTCGCGGAGGCCGGCAAGCTGTTTGCCTATCTCGGGTGGCAACTCGATGATGACGACTGGCGGCGCGTCGAACAGGCGGCCGGTCCTCCCTCCACCAGCCGGTTGGGTCGATGGGCGAAAGAGATGGAGGGAGCGGAGGTGGATGAGATCCTTTCGGTGGTCGCCCGGTTCGGGATCGATCTCTACGATCGCGACCTGATGCCGCACGGGCCTGCCATGGGTCGCCGAACAGAGCTAGGCTGATCGCTCATGCGGAGGCGCTTCCTTGTTCGGACGTCCCTGCTCGATTTCGCATCGCTGGTCCTCGGGACGGTGGTCGCCTCCCTCATCGTGTTCGACCACCTCCTACCCTGGACGGTGCGGTCCGACATCGGGCCTCTGCTCGGGTTTCTCGTTGTCGGTCTGGCAGTAGGTTCCTACGTCAGCTTGCGCGCCTGGGGGAATTCCGTTCCCCGGCCTTCCTACGGCCGGGCGGTCACCATTACGGTGGTCACCATCGGGGTGGCCGCCCTGTCCGTCGTGCTGTTCCGTACCTACTGGTCGCGACCCTTTCTCGGAATCACCGCGGGGACGATGCTGGGTGTCACCCTGCTTCACCGGGCCGTCAGCCGGACCCGGCCGTGGACCGAGTCGATGCTGCTCATCACCGGGGAGAAGCAGTTCCCCGACCATCTGCGCATGGCGGCGCACGCCAATGTGATCGACGTGCTCGATCCGCGCAGCGACGAGATCCCGGTCCCGCTCGAAACGGGCGTGACCCTGGCGGTCGACCTGCGGGCCGTCCTCTCCGAACGGGTCGCCCAGTTCGTCGCCTCCAGCAACATCGCCGGCTACACCATCCGCTCCCTCGCCAGCCTTTACGAGGAACACACCGGCCGGTTTGCCGTAGTTCACCTGGCGGACGGCTGGGAGCTGTCCGCTCCCCTCGAACGATCCGCAACCTATGTTCCGGTCAAGCGGGTCATCGATTTCATTTTGGTGCTGATCACCCTCCCCGTGTGGCTGGTGCTGGGATCCGTCATCTGGACCGCCATCCGGATGGACTCTCCGGGCCGGGCCGTCTTCAGGCAGCAGCGGGTCGGCAGGAATGGTGAAGTGTTCACCCTGTACAAGTTTCGGACCATGGTGCACGATGCCGAATCGGACGGCCCCCGTTTCGCCGAGGCCAACGACGATCGGCTGACGCGGGTGGGGCGAACGTTGCGCCGGTTCCGCGCCGACGAGATTCCCCAACTCTGGAACGTGTTAAGAGGCGATCTGAGCCTGGTCGGGCCGCGCCCGGAAAGGCCGGAGTTCGTGGCAGCCTTCACTGAGTCCATTCCGTTCTATGCCTTCCGGCACCTCATCAGACCCGGCCTGACCGGCTGGGCGCAGGTCAACTACGGCTACGCCGACGACGAAGCCGACACGATCGAGAAGCTCACCTACGACCTCTACTACGTGAAGTTCATGTCGTTGTGGCTCGACCTTCAGGTGTTGGGAAGGAGCATCTGGACGGTGTTGTCGGGTTTCGGTGCTCAATAGGCCGGAACGGCCGGACGGAAGGTCGGCCATAATGACCCGCTATGGAAGTCAGTGTCGTCGTGCCGGTGCTCAACGAAGCGCAAACCGTCGGCCCGCTGGTCGAGGCGCTGCTGGGGCAGACCAGACCTCCTACTGAGATCGTTGTCGCCGATGGCGGGTCTCTCGACGGTACCCGCTCGATCCTGAGCGAGTTCGCCGCCGCCCATCCGGTCGTGCGGGTGGTGGATGGTCCGGGTGGCCGCTCCGAGAACCGCAACGCGGCCATTCTGGCCGCCACCGGAGACATCATTGCCTGCACGGACGCCGGTTGTGTCCCGGAGCCCACCTGGCTGGAGAGGCTCATCGAACCCTTCGAGTCCGGTGCGCGGTGGGTTGGTGGCTTCTACCGGCCGCACGGCTCGACCACCGCCTCCACCAGCGCGGGCGTCTTGATGACGATGGTCCGCGAGGAGGTAGACCCTGTGAACTACATCCCCTCTGGTGCCTCGCAGGCTTTCCGCCGGGAGGTCTGGGAAGCCGTGGGCGGGTTCCCGGAGGGAATGATCGCGGCCGAGGACACCGTGTTCGGCGAACGGGCCCGCCGGGCGGGTTTCAGCGCCGTTTTCGTGCCGGAGGCGCTGGTCGTGTGGACACCGCCGCCCGGCCTCGGAGCCATGGTCGCCAAAGCGTTCACCTGGGGAAGAGCGGACGGCCACGCCCGGGTGCGAGGGGCGGCCTACCGACGCTTGATCGTTGCATACGGGGGCAGTGTCCTGGCGGCCGCGGCCGGCGGCGTTGTCGCCGGGCGATGGCTCGGACCGGGCGCCGGACTGGGGGTCGCGGCCGTCATGTTGATACCTCTGACGCTGGTGATCCGGCGCCGGATTCGGCCGAAGTACCGCTGGGTCGACGGTGCCGCCAAGTACCTGTATCTGCCGGTCGGACACGTTTTACAGGTGGCGGCCCAGTCGACCGGATTCCTGGTTGGCTCGATCGAAAGCCGGCCCAGCCCATGAACGGGGCACGTCCCCGGGTCGTATGGGTAGGGCAGGAAGCCGGCAGCTTGGTGTGGGAGACGGCCGCCCGCCTGCTCGATACCGGAGTTGTCGATCTGGAGCGGGTAACGATCGCCCCGGCGGATGGTTCCCCTCCCGACCGTCACCGGGCGACCGCCCGGGCTCTCGCCGATGAGGTGTCGGGACGGCCGGCGGGAGCCGTCCTGTTCGACGCAGCCGGAGGTAACGCCTTCTGGGCGCTGGCGCACCGGGACGAATGCGGCATCGGGCGGACCCCGACCATGGTCTGGGTGGACGCGGCTTCCCCGCCTCCCGTCGATGTGGCGAGTCGGGAACAGCTGCGCATGGCAGACGGAGTGATCGTCGGGTCGGACACACAACGTCGGCGATTGATCGAATACCTCGATCTGGAAGCAGACCGGGTGTGGACGGCCGCTTCCCCGCCGGACTTCGTGCAGGTGCGGCACCCTCGAAGCCAGGCCGGGCTCGCCACCGCGGCAGTCAAGCGCCTCGAAGAGTCGACGGTCGGTCCGGCTCGATGGTGGTCCCGGGCGCTCGGGGTGGCGGCGCGCCTGGTTCCTTTGCCTGTGGCCCGCCGAGTCGCCCGGATACTGCCCGGTCGGATCCAACAGCGGCTCCGAGGCGCCGTCGACGTCGGGCGTGACGAACAGCGGCGCCGCGAACGGCAAAGGGCCCGGGTCGTGCAGGATCGGATCAGAAGCGGTGAACTCGGCGAGATCGCCGCCCCCGAAGTCAGCGTCGTCATCTGCTGCTTCAACCAGGGGAGTTTCGTCAGAGGAGCGATCGAAAGCGTCCTGGTGCAGACCTTTCCGAGCTTCGAAGTGATCGTCGTCGACGACGGATCGACCGAACCGGCCACGATTGCCCAACTCGACGGACTCGACTACCCCCGCACTACGTTGATTCGCCAGGAGAACACCGGGCTGCCCGGGGCCCGCAACGCCGGCATACGCCGGGCCCGGGGCAGATTCGTCGTTCCTCTCGACGCCGACGATGAGCTGGCTCCCACGTTTCTGGCCGAATTCCACGAGGCGATCTCGGGCCATCCGGAGGCGGCCTTTGTACATTGCTGGTCGGAGTTGTTCGGCGATCAGCACGCCGTGTGGGTGACCCGGCCCTACAACCCGTACCAGCAGCTCCTCTCCAACGGGCTGGTCGGGTGCGTACTGCTCCGCCGGGAGGCGTGGGAGGCGGTCGGCGGCTACGCCGAGGATCTCACCTCGGGCAACGAAGACTGGGACCTCTGGCTGCGGCTGCTCGGCGCCGGCTGGGACCAGGTCGAGGTGCCGCGCCCGTTGTTCCGCTACCGGAAGCATGGTGTGTCCATGAGCGTCGAAACGGAAGCACGCTTCGAGCACGCCAGGCTCGAAATGGTCGCGCGCCATGCCCGGCTCTTTGAAGGTGCCCGGGAGCTCAAGGCCGCCTGGTACCCGTGGGTGACGGTGCTGATCTCGGAGTCTTCAGATCCGTCGCTCCTTCGCACCCAGGATCTGGACGATGTAGAAGTGATAGCCGTCGGAGGTCGACCGGCCGGCCTGGGCGACCTGTGTGGCGAGCGCTCCTGGCCCCTTCGGGAGGGCGCTTCGGTCGACGCGGCCGTTCGGATGGCTCACGGCAAGACGATCATCTGGTGGAACGACCTGGTCGGCGCCGGCCCGGCGGCGCTGCGACGGCTGGCCCTGGCTCTCGAGGATTCGCCGCACGCCGTCGCCGCCGGTTGGAACGGTCGGCCGGCCCTCTGGCGGCGCTGGGCGGTGCTGGACCCGGCGTCGCCTCACGAGGGAGTGGTGTCCATCGACGGGGACGGGACGGTCGAACCTACCGGGACTATCACCCGGGGTGGCTTTCCCGACCGAGGGATGGGCGCTCCCGGCCACGGTCGGCCGGCTTCCGGTGGTCCGGCAGGCGCCCGAGGAGGAAGGTCCGCTTCCTCCCTGGATCGGGTTTCCGCGAGAAGGAGAGTCGTCGTGAGGGTGTCCCATCGGCTCAAGCGGTTCCTCCGCCCTTTGGTCCCGGCCCCCCTCTTGACGGCGCTCCGGCTGGCCGCCTACTCCCGGCAGGCCCGGGTCAACGTGGACGTCTTCCTCGAGTCAGGGCACGCCCGCTGGCTTCGGCACGCCCCGGACACCTACCGGGTGAGGAGGTCACGTCCTCCGGGGCCGACGCCCTCTTGGAGGGCCGCCGCCATGACTGCGGCAGCAGTGCGTTCCGCTCCGGAAGGCATCGTGGTCGTGCCTCCCGATGTTTCCGCTTCCACCGGTGAGCAACTCGCCGGATTGCTGGCGGAACCGGATACCGCGGCCGCCGTGCTGGCCGGGGTCTCCTGGCCGCGCCGGATCGGCAAGCGCCGGCCCGAGCCCCGCCTGGCTCCGATGGCGGTGGCCTTCCGCCGGTCCGCCTGGGAGGAAGTAGGCGGCTTTCCGGCCGGACCGCGCCCGCTGCCGGGGCTGGTGGCCCGCCTGCGGGCGGCCGGGCACCGGATGGCCCTGGTTCCCTCCGGTGGGGAAACCCCCGGGGCGGGGCGGCAGGATGCCATCGAAGGGCGCGGCTCGATCGTGCTGTTGGCGGCGGTGCCGATGCACGACGTGGGGGGCGGGAGCCGGGCCGCGCAGATGGCGCTGGAACTGGTCGGCCGGGGGTATCACGTCACTCACGTCTCCTTGTTTGGTGCGCAGGAGTCGATCGATCTGGGCTTGCGGTTTATCCATCCCCGCCTGGAGCAGTACCGGCTCGACGAGTTCGACCCGGAATCGTTTGTCAGCCGCCTCGGTTCGGCGCCGCGGCTGCTGGTGGTCGAATTGCCCGCCCGTCCGCTGCTGCCGGCGATCGAGCGGCTGGCGGAATCCGGGTACCGGGTGGTGTACGACTTGATCGACGACTGGACCGCCCGGTCGCTGGGGGCGGACTGGTATCGGCCTCGCCTCGAGCAACGCATTGCCGGGCAAGCCGACTTGCTGGTCGCTTCCGCGGCGTCCCTGGCCCACCGCCTGGAGGCGTCGACCGGCCGTTCGGTGGTGCTGGTTCCGAATGCAGTCGACACCCGGCTCTTCTCGGGCCACCTCCCCGAACTGCCCGACGACTTCCCGCCCGGCGATGGGCCGGTGTTCGGCTACCACGGCTCGCTTTACGGCGATTGGTTCGACTGGGACGCGCTCGCTCGTTTGGCGGGACACCATCGGGGGGCGCGGGTGGTCGTCATCGGTGACGACCCCGCCGCCCGGCCGGAGATGCCGGCCAACGTGTACTTCCTGGGTCTCAAGCCTCGCCACGGGCTGGCGGGTTATGTGGGCCGCTTCGACGTGGGACTGGTGCCTTTTGTGGTGTCTGCGGTGACCCACGCCGTCAGCCCGCTCAAAGTATTCGAGTACCTGGCGATGGGGGTTCCGGTGGCGGCGCCCCCCCTGCAATCCTTGGGCGGATTGGAGGGCGTGTTCGTGGCCGCCGATCTGGTTGAGGCCGTCGACCTGGCGCGGCGGGGTCCCCGCCCCGACGTTCTTCGGGCCCGCCGCCAGCACTCGTGGGGCGCCCGGCTGGCGGTGATGTTCGAGGCCCTTGGATGGGACTTGGGCGATGAGCTGGAACCTGCTCCACACCTGCTGCTTCGCCCGGCCACCCATTATCGGGGCCCGGAAAGGCTGGTGCCGTGAGCTCTGGATGGATCACAGGATGTCCCGGGCCCGGACCGGCGAGCCGGTCGGCCGGTTGCTGCGCCGGCTCGCCGACCGGCGGCACCATTTCAACGACAGACCACTAGCCTGCTGGCACGCGGCAATCCTCACCGCCGGAATTCCTGATGGTTACTCAGCATTACTACGACTCCGCGGAAGTTCGGCGCCCGTTGATCACCGAGCTCCAGAACTTCTGGAAGCATCGCGGTTTGATCCGGCTGCTGGTCACTCGCGACCTGACCGTCCGGTACAAACGGTCGGTGCTGGGCGTATGGTGGACCCTGCTCAACCCGCTGCTGACCACCGCCGTCATGTGGCTGGTCTTCGGGAAGCTGTTCGGCGGCCGTTTCGAAACCGGTGAGCCGTACATCGTCTACCTGCTGTCCGGGGTGCTGTTCATCTCTTTCTTTTCGCAGGGGGTGATCGCCACCGGGGCCGCCATCACCAATAGCTCGCAGGTGCTCTCCAAGGTGTACGTGCCGGCCGAGGTATTCTCCTTCGCGTCGGCGGTTGCCGCGCTGGTCAACTTTCTGCTCAGCTTGATCCCGTTGCTGGTCATCCAGCTGATCGCCGGGGTAGGAATCCCGTGGACCGTGATTCTGATTCCGATTCCGGCGATGGCCATGCTGGCGCTGGTGACCGGGATCGGCCTGCTGATTGCGGCCGCCGCGGTGTTCTTCTACGACATCATGGATCTGACCCGGGTGGGCGTCCAGCTGATCAGCTATCTGACTCCGACCTTCTATCCCATCTCCATAATTCCCGAACGCTTTCTGCCCTTCGTCCAGGCCAACCCGCTGTACTCGTACCTGACGGTGTTCCGCGGGTTCGTCTACCAGGGAGAATTCGCCCCCTGGTGGACTTTTGTCGTGATGTTCGGGACCGCCCTCGGTTTCCTGGCGCTCGGCGTGTGGGTCTTCTCGAAGAGCTGGAAGCAACTGGTGGGATCACTGTGAGCGAACCGGCGCCGGTGCAGGTCTCCAACGTCTCGCTGGCCTACCGGCTCGCCCGCAACCGGGCGGGGACCTTCAAGGAGTTTGCCATCCAGCTGGTCAAGCGGCAGGTGACCTACGAAAAGCTGTGGGCGGTCGACGATGTTTCCTTCGAGGTTCACCGGGGGGAGACCTTTGCGCTGATCGGACCCAACGGGGCGGGCAAGACCACGCTGATGAAAGTGGTGGCCCGGGTGCTGCCGCCCAGCCGCGGCCGGGTGATCGTGCGGGGCGACCTGGCCCCGATGATCTCCCTGGGAGCCGGGTTCAATCCCGAGTTGACCGGCTACGAGAACGTCGTGCTGTTCGGGACCCTGCTGGGCCGAGAACCCGATGTCATGCGGGAGCGAGCCCCGGCCATCGCCGACTGGGCCGGATTGAATGAGTTCATGGACGTCCCGATCCGGAGCTATTCGTCGGGAATGCTGGCCCGTCTCGGGTTTGCCATCGCCAGCGACATCGACCCGGACGTGCTGGTGGTCGACGAGGTCCTGGCCGTCGGCGACCAGGCTTTCCAGAAGAAGTCCTACGACCGGATGCAGGCTCTGATGTCGGGGGGAACGGCCGTCCTGCTGGTGTCTCATGCCCTCGAGAAGGTGGTCCAGATGGCCGACCGGGTGATGTGGCTCGAGAAAGGGCGCGTCAAGATGCTGGGAGACCCCGAGGAAGTGGTGGAGACCTACAAAGCGGCGGCCGAAAGAGGTGCAACGTGATCTTGCTGGCCGGCTACTACTGGACGCACAACGTCGGCGACCTGGCCTTGCGGTCCGTGGCCCGGCGGTTGCTGTCGGAGCGGGTCGGCGGGGAGTTGTGGGACGGCCACCTGGGCCGCTTCGTGCTCGACCCCGACGAAGGCAAATGGGACGGGGTCGAGGCGGTCGTGTTGCCCGGTGGCGGGCTCATGCAGGACCTGGGCGGGTGGGATCCCGATACCTGGAAGGAAGCCACCTCGCCGATCCTCTTCTGGGCCGACCTGATCCTGGAGGCGACCGCCCGCCGGATCCCGGTGGTCGCCTGGGCCAACGGGTTCGGTCCGATCCGCAACCCGGAAGCGAAGGCTTTTGCCCGCCAGGCGTATGAGTACGTGGCCTACGGGAGCTTCCGAGATCGCATCTCCCGAGAGGCGGCCGGTCTCGACTGGCCGGTGTCTGCCGACCTGGCCCTCGCCTATGAGTCCCTTCCAACTCGGCCGGCCGACGGCGGTCCGGTGGCGGTGGTGCTGCGATCCTTCCCCGGCATCGAAGAACACGAAGCGATCGTCCGGGCGGTCGGTGAGTTCCTGAGTTCCCGTCACCTCAAACCTCTGTTGATCCCGTTCGAGCCTTTCGACGATGGAGTCCTGGCGCCGCTGGAAGCACTGCCGGGAGCGGAGGCAGTGGCCGGCGATGCGCCGTGGCAGCACAAGGTCCGCCGGTTGGGGGACTGCTCGGCGGTGATCACCAACCGGTTCCATGCCGCGTTGTGGGGACTGGCGGCCGGGATGCCGACGGTTCCGTTCCCAACCGACGATCCGAAGCTGGCCAGTGCCGGGGACCTCTTCTCCAGTGCGGTACGGCTCGACCGGGACATGCTGCGCGACCCGGCCGCCATCTCCGACGCCTGGGACCAGGCACAGGCCGAGCAGGACCGTGGGGACGAGCGACGGGCCCTGGTCAGCCGAGCTGGTCCGTCGGGTCGAAGTTGAAGCCGATCGGGTGGCGGAGGCGCTGCAGTCGCCGACCTCCGCTCCGGAGCTCCCACCGCTCGTGCGGGTGGCGTTGCGGGCCTTGAACGCCGCTCGCCGGCAAGCACTCGAGGACCGGGAGCGGATCGCCGCCAGCGAGGCCCGGGTCGAGGTAGGCAGGCTGTCGGCCCGGCTGGCGCTGGCCGAGTCGCAACTCGCCGACGCCGCCCGGGTGCGTCGCGAGTTGCAGGAGATCTACGACAGCCGGGCCTGGAAGCTGGTGACTCGCGCCTGGACGGCCAAGGACCGGGTGGCGGGCCGGGTTCGCCGTTCGGGCCGGCCCGCGGAGTCGGTGCCGCCGGTCGTTGCCGACCTGCGCAACCTGGGCGGCCGCCGCCCGGCCCTGCTGTCGGTGATCATCCCGGTCTACAACAAAGGTCGGGACCTGCTGGGAGCCATCGCCTCGGTTCACGGACAGACGTTGCAGGGTGTCGAGATCGTGGTGTGGGACGACGGTTCGGACGACCCGGAGACCCTGGCCGCCCTCGACGAGGCGGCGGAGCTCGATGGTGTCTCGGTCTTCCACGGGCCCAACCGGGGCGTGGTGGCCGCTCGCAACGCAGCCATCGGCGCCGCCCAGGGCAAGTTCATCTGCTGTCTCGATCCCGACGACCGGTTGCACCCCACCTATCTGGAGAAGGCGGCGGTGCTGCTGCTGGCCAACCCCGACGTGGGCATCGCCTACCCCTGGGTGGACGTGGTCGGTGACGAGGCGGGGCGGTGGGAAACGTCCGATCTCGACCCCTTCCTGATTCTGGAGGCCAACCACCTTCCGGTCTGCTCGGTGTTTCGTTGGGAGGTCTTCGCCGAGACCGGTGGATTCTCGTCCGACATGGCCGGCGGGTACGAGGACTGGGAACTGTGGGCCCATGCCGCCGAGCTGGGGTTCCGGGGCAAAGCGATTCCCGAGCCGCTCTTCACATACGTGCACAGCCACAGCGCCGCAGCATCGCGGGATGCTCAGGCACGGGCCCAGCATCGCGACCTGGTCGAGCGGATCGCCGGCCTCCATCCCCGGCTGGCCGCCGGGTACGCCGCGCCCCACCCCCCGGCCGAAAGCCCGCCGGTCGACGTGGAGGCCCTCCCGCGTATGATCCCCAAGGGGGCCGGCCGCCCGGTGCTGGTCGTCCTGCCCTGGTTCACCCACGGCGGAGCCGACGGCCAGGTCGAGCAGTTGGTCCGCCATTGGATGGAGCAAGGCCGCACGGTGGTGGTGGTCACCACCGAGCCGCTGGCGGCGGGAATGATCGACCGGACCCCGCATCTGCTCGAGATCACGCCGTTCGTGTACCGGCTGCCCAGCCTCGGTTCCGAAGACGGCTGGCTCGGCCAGCTGATCGGACTCATCGCCGCCCTTGACGATCCGGTGATCCTCAAAGTCGGCTCCGGGTGGTTGTACCGGGTGCTGCCCCGGCTGCGGGAGCGTTTTCCCAAACTACGGATCGTCGACCAGCTCTTCAACGAGGTGGGGCACCTGGAGGCCAACCGGGCGGCCCGTCATCACCTCGACCTGACCCTGGCCGCCTATCAAGGCCTGGCCGACCGGCTGCGGTCCGACGGACGCCCCCCGGAATCGGTGGAGGTGCTCCTCACCGGAATCGAGCCGCCGGCCGTCTCCTCGCCGGACGAGGTGGCCGCCTTGCGCCGCCACCTGGGGATCGCCTCCGGCCGCCGGGTCGTGGCGTTCATCGGCCGGCTTTCGGAGGAGAAACGACCTGCCTGGGCTGTGTCCCTGGGCACCGATCTGCCCGGCACCACCGTGGTGGTGGCGGGAGACGGACCCGAGCGACACGACGTGGAGAGAGCCGCCGCCGAGGGGACCATCGTCTGGGAGCCCCTGGTCGATCCGATCGCCACCCTCTACGGGCTGGCCGACGTGGTGGTGATTCCCAGCCGGACCGAGGGAATCCCCAACGTTGCCATGGAAGCGCTGGCGCTCGGTGTTCCGATTGTGGCCACCCGGGTGGGCGGTTTGCCGGAGCTGGAAGACGCCGGCGTACGCCTGGTTGATCCCGATGATTACCCCGGTTTTGTCGAAGCGGTGCAGGCTGCGCTGGCGTCCCCGGCGCCTGCAGCCGGGCTGCCCGGTCGATTCGAGATCGGCGAGATGCTGGCCGCCTACGACCGGGTGGTCGGCTCCTAGCTTTCGCGGGTCCGCGCCTGTTTGGGAAGGTTGGTAGTAACACCCAGGTGCGCTAGCATTCCGCCGGTGACGCTCGACATCGGTATGTAACAGGACCGCCGATCGGGCGTCGTTCCTATAAGGAAAGACAAAAGGTGTTCTCGCGTGCTCACTGTGATCGCGCGAGACGTACGTACGTACGAGAAAGGGAAGGAGGGTCTTAGTGCCCACAATTATGAAAGGGCGGTCGCTTGTATCGCTGCTAGCTGTTGTCGCTATGGTCGCCGGTTTGATGGTGATCCCGGTGGCGGCCGGCGCAGCGGTCGTAGATACGAGCGCCACATGCCCCAGCAGCATCCCGGTTGCCGGGTTTACCGATATCGGCGGTGTACAGGCTGATGCTGTGAGCGCGATCAACTGCATCGCGTTTTACAAGATCACGACCGGTACCACGGCCACGACGTATAGCCCGAACAATCAGGTGACCCGCTGGCAGATGGCGTTGTTCCTGACCCGTCAAGCGACGGTGCACGGAGTGACGCTTCCCAGTGGCGCCGATCAGGGCTTCACAGACTTGACGGGGATCCAGGCGGACGCGGTGACGGCGATCAACCAGCTTAAGCAGCTGGGGATTACCACCGGAACCACGGCCACCACGTTCAACCCGAACGGAGTTGTGAACCGCTGGCAGATGGCCTTGTTCCTGTCCCGTCTCGTGACGGCGGCGGGCGTTGCCCTGCCGGCTACCCCCGTGGGTGGTGGGTTCACGGACCTGACGGGAGTCCAGGCTGACGCCGCCAAGGCGATCAACCAGCTCTTCGATGTTGGCATCACCACCGGTACGACGGCTACCACGTTCAACCCGAACGGGAACGTCAACCGTTGGCAGATGGCTCTGTTCCTGGCCCGTACCGCGGCGGCGGATAACGTCGCTCCGACCGGACTTGGGGCATTCGTCTGGAAGGTCGACACGGCCGGCGACAAGTACTACTGGGCCGATGAAGCGAACTGCGCTTCGGTGACGGTCGCTTACAAGAGCACCGACAAGTTCTTTGTCAACGGTGTTCCGGCCACGTTGGCTGCGTTCGAACTGGCCCTTAACCAGCTCGATGTCGTCGGCGCGACGCTGATTACCGCGGGCAACAACGGGAAGGCTTCGCCGGGTACCGGCGTTCACAACCTGACCACTGGGGTCAAAGTGACGTCTGGTGTCCTGGCCGGAGTGGGTCCGCTGGCGATCAACGAGCCGGTCAGTGATAACACGCTGGCCACGTTCATTGTGCCCGTCGCCAACGAGTTCTACTCGGTCGACGGAGTGGCCACCACCCTGGCCGGCTTCAATGCCGCCGCCAGTGTCGGCGATACGCTCGCTGTGACCGGTGGAGACGGATCGACCGCTGCCAAGGCACGGACGCTGACGTTGACCAACGGTTCGGTGAGTGGATCCATCTACGACCTGTCGTACTCAATCGAGACGGCCTGCCAGGTGTTCGCTGTTGGAGTGCCCATCGGCACTGATGCGATCACCATCGATGGAACCGTCGATACCTTGGCGAACTTCCTCACCGAAGCCACCGTGGGTGATTCGCTCGTGTACTCGTACGCGGCCGCGAAAGGCACCTGGGCGCTGACGAATGCGGCTCCGACGATTCAGACCGGCGAGGCTGCTGCCAATATCGTTGGCACCACCTTCGACATCTACAAGTCGTCGACCTCGACGACTGCCGGTGTCGACTGGAGCACCGGTTGGGACATCTTGATGGTGAACGGCTCAGCGGCAACGCCCGCCGATTTCGCCGCCAAGTTGACCCCGGGTGACGCTATCAGCTGGCGGATCGCCGACACGCAGACCAGCACCAAGTCGATGCTGGCGTTGACGGACGCCGCTTACTCTGGCGTCCCGGCAGTGCTCAACGTAGGCACAACTCTGAGTGTGTACTCGTTCGGCACGTCCGGCAGCACCCTCGACCTGGTTGACTACGCAGTGGTTGACGCGGATCTCGGGCTCACTCTCGGCACCGGTGGTGCCGTGAAGTGGCAGGTCAATGGCGCTACCGCCACGCCTGCGCAGTTCGAGGCTGGAGTTGCCTTCGCCATTGCGAACAAGACCGGCAACGTATCGGTAGCCAAAGTTGGCGTCGATATCGTCTGGTCGGCCACAACTTCCTGATCAGCCAAATCTGATCAGGCCGAATAGTCAGAGCCCCGGCCTTTGGGCCGGGGCTCTGCTGTGTCATAACACCACTTCGAACAACCTCGCGATATCCTGACGTAACGGAGACGAACACTGAGCGTCGTTCCCCTTGAGGAACTATGTCTGCATCCCCACTAGAGCGCTTGCGGGCATTAGCGGCTCGTATCGAGTCTCGAGTGCCCGATTCCTTCGCCGAACAGATCGCGGCCCGGTCGGTGGCGCGCGCGCGAAGTGGCGGAGAACGAATGGCGCGCCGGAGATTGGCGGTGGTCGGCGTCTCGGCGGTAGCGATATTCGCCGCCGGAGGCGTGCTTGGTGCGATTGCCGATCAGGCGGTGCCCGGTGACATGCTGTATTCGGTCGATCGAGCCTACGAGTGGGTGGGGCGCTTCGTCGGACCCAACGCACCCAGCAGCGAAGAGCGGCTTTTGGAGGCAATCACGCTGATCGATCGGGGTCGGGAGAGAGAGGCAGTTGAATTGATCGACGAGGCCGTTAGGCACTTGTCCGAAACCGGCTACCACCAGGCCGGTGACGCCTATGTCAGCGCCCTGCAGCAATCGGCGCTCGTCACCGTCACCCCTCCCATCGAGGTTGCCGAAGCGGCCACTGCGTCTTCCACTCCGACGACCTCCGGCCAGGCTCCCCTCACCAGCGCACCGTCGGCCGACTCCGAAATTGTCGCCGCGGCGCCGCCTGATGCGGTGGCCGCTTTGCGGATCGCCGCCGAAGCGCTGCTAAGGAACGTCCAGGCGATCGGCACGGCCGCGGAGCCGGTCGAGGTCGAGGCCCTGGCCGCCGAGTTGACCAAGACGGCTGCCGAAGCCGGTACGGCGGCCGCCGGCGTTGCCGCGACCAACCCGGGGGCGACTCCGGTCGCGGCCGGAACGAGCACCACCACCACCTCGACCACCGCGCCGGGGTCGACCACGACCGCCACGGTACCGTCGACCGCGCCCTCGACGACCACGCCGGGGGATCCGGAAGTTACAACCAGTTCGTCGACGACCTCGACTACGCTTCCAGGTGGAAGCGACGACGGAGGAAACGGCGGTGGCAACTCCGGCGGGGGGATCATCATCCTCCCACCTCAGTCCTGACCCGGGCGGGGATCACAGCGCAGCTCCCAGCCGAGCGCTCGGCTATTCCGGTGGTCGGTCACTGCTCGACCGATCGTGGCCGCCTGACGCCGTGGCCGTCGAAGCAGCCCGCGATGGTGACCGGGCCACATTGACGCTCATCCTGTCGGTGGGGGTTCCCAAGCTGATTGCCTTTTACCGTGGTATGGGTTTCTCGACCCAGGACGCCGAGGACCTCACCTCGGAAACGTGCGAATCCATCGTTCGCCACCTACCCAGGCTTCGCAATCCGCATACGTTCGAGGCCTGGTTCTGGCGGATCGCCCGCAACAAGTTCCACGATCATCTGCGCCGCCGGAAGAGAACTCCCCGGCCGCGCGAAACGGAGGTCGCCCACGACGGACCGGAAGACAAGATGGTGATCGAAGCCGAACATGAATCGGTCCGGTCCGCCCTGCTGGAACTCCCGCCCCGGGACCGCGAACTCCTGTGGTTACGAGACGTCGCCGGTCTGCCCTACGGCGATATCGCCGGTCGCTACGGGGCAACGTCCGGGGCGGTGCGCATCGCCGTCATGCGGGCCCGGCGCCGCCTCGAAGAAGCCCTCGGGGTGATCGAAGCCGGCTGATTGCACCCGGTGCAACCCGAGCGCCGACCTGCGAACGAATACCGAGCCTAGAGGCCGAGTGCCCTGGCCAGGAACGACGCCATTTGATCCCGCTTGACCGGATCGACCGGGCAGTACCGAAGCGGGTTGGTCGAACAACCCGTGGTAATACCCAGCTGATAAAGCAATTCTGCTTCACCGGCATACCAGGCGCCGGTGGCCACGTCGTCGAACAGACCGGTCACGCCTCCGATATCGCCGTCGTACCCGAAGGCCCGGATCAGGAACACGGCCATCTGCGCCCGGTTGACCACGGCGGTCGGGCGGTAGGTGTTGTCCTGCGGGAAGCCGGTGGTGATGCCCAGCTCGTAGAGGCGTTCCACATAGGGGCGATACCAGGCGTTGGCTGCCACGTCCGGGAAATAGCCCCGGTAGGGGGTGAGGTTGTCCTCTTCGCCGAGCGCCCGGATCAGGAAGGCGGCCATCTGCGCCCGGTTGACCGAGTCCTGCGGGCAGTAGCGGTCGTAGATGGGTGGGTTGCAGCCGGTGGTGATCCCGGCCGAGGCGATCGCTTCGATGTTGGCTTCATGTTCGTTTCCGTCGTCGTCGATGAATCGGAAACCCACCCGGGCGTCGGTGACCTTGACCGAGAAGGAGTCGGTGGCGGCCGCCACCACTTTGATGGTGATCAGGCCGAGGGTCAGTTCCTCGTCGATCGAGAGGACATGGGCAGTGCCGGTCACGCCCTTCACCGCCGGGTTCTGGGCGACCCTGATGAAGGTGGCGAAACACGGCCAGGTGTCCGGCCAGGTGTCGGGCAGAGTGCAGGCCGACCGGCGCTGATCGACCTCGTAGACCTCGACCCCGGCCTTCGGCAGGTCGATGTCGAAAGAGACGCGCCGGCGGGCCCCGATGGCGTAGAAGTGCCCCTCGTCGTCAATCGGGATGACGAGCATCTGTCTGCTCCCTGCTCCGACCGCTCCCAGCTCATAGGTGGTCGTGCCGCCCCGATGGATCGCCACGTCCTGGGGATCGATCCAGCCCGCCGCATAGCGATCGTAGGCGATGGTCCCGATCGGCAAACCATCCTGGACGTCGCCGCTCATGACATCCATGGGGTTGTCGTACTGGTTGATGGTCGTCGAACCGGGCAGGGTGGTCAGGCCCCCGTATGAGTGGGTCCAGTTCAGGGCGTGTCCGATCTCGTGGGCGGCGGTGATCCACTGTGGTTCGGTAAACGGTGCCACGGTGGTGACCGCCGCGGCGCCCATCACCGCGATCCGGAAATTGGCCGGGAAGGTCTCCAGGCACCCAACGTAGGGATCCTCGGGACATACTCCTCCGGCAGTGCCGTAGCCGCCGTCGAATCCGCCGTCGACCACGATCAGCGCTCCGTTGGCAGTTCCGGGCGAGGCGGCCCGCACCTTGCTCTCACAGTCCGGCACGCGGAAGTCCTCACGTCCGTCCGGTTGCGGCGGGACGACATCGGTGCCCGACACCGAGCCGCCGGCAATGAAGGTGGGTTGGTAGGCACCTTCCGACAGCCACTCGTAGTACGGAGTGACCGCGTCGTTGAGGCCGGTGACGACGGCCGAAAGGTTCAGGGGAGTACTCCAGGTCGGGATGTCGCAGATCCACACTTCCCACGTGTCGGGTCCCTGGGTGTAGACGCGCTGCACCGATTCGGCGAACGGAACCAGCCGCAGGGGATCGGATTCGTAGGGGTCGCCGGCGGCCATCGCCGGAAGGCTGGCGAGGGTGGTGGAGAGAACCAGCACCGCCAGTGCGGTCAAGAGGGAACGTCGCCGAGTGGGCCGTTGCATAGCGATCACTGTAGACGGCGCTCGGCGTTCACAGCGAAGTGGCTCGTCCCCGTTCCAGCAGGCCGGCCAGGGCTCGTATCGAACGTTCGGAGGCCGTGCCATCCCCATAGGGTGACGGCCGGGTCGCCAGATCGGCATGGACGACGGCGGGGTCATCCAGCACCCGCGCCGCGGCCGTGCCGATCGCCGGGCCGGGTTCCACCCGCTCGGCAAACGTCCCCAGCACTTCCGGCCGTTCGGTCGAATGACGCACGACCAGCACCGGACGCTTGACGACGCTGGCCTCTTCCTGGACACCACCCGAGTCGGAGATCATCAGCGCCGCTTCGGCTTCCAGACCCAGGAAGGCTCGATACCCGATGGGAGGCATTACCCGGAGTTGTGCCAGCAAGGGCTCCAGCCCGAACTCCCCGCCCCGCTTCACCGAGCGAGGGTGGAGAGGGAGCAGCACGGGGAAGGGCAGCGCCGCCAGCTCACGCAGGATGGTTTCGAACGTGGACGGTTCGTCGACGTTCTCCGGGCGGTGGAAGGTAGACAGGACGAACCGGCCTGCTTCGACGCTGTGTTGGTCGAGAAGGTGTCGGCGCTCTTCCCTCGACGGGAGCAGCCCGGTGACGGCCTCGACCACGGTGTTGCCGGTGAGGACTACCCGGTCACCGGTGATGCCCTCGGCCGCCAGGTTGGCGACGTTGGTTCCCGTTGGGGCGCAGCACAAGTCGGACAGGTGATCGGCGACGACCCGGTTGTGTTCCTCGGGCATCGCTCGATCGAAGCTGCGCAGACCCGCTTCGATGTGGACCAGGGGGATCTCCCGGGCGTTGGCGGCGAGGGCTCCGGCCAGGACGGCGTTGGTGTCCCCCTGCACGACCACCGCCTGCGGCCGCCGGGCCGCGAAGTGCCCATCAAGCAGTTCGGTGGCTTCACCGATCTGATGGCCGCGGGCCCGGCCCCCGACTTCCAGGAACATGTCGGGTTCCGGCAGGGCCAGCTCGGCGAAAAAGGAGGAAGACAGATCGGCGTCGTAATGCTGGCCGGTGTGGATTACCCGGGCGGCCGGTCCCAACCGGCGGATGATATGGGAGAGTTTGATGATCTCCGGACGGGTGCCCAGCACCAGCGCGATCGAGTCCGGCGCGAAGCTCACGTTGTCAACGCCTCCGGCATCCGGCCGAAACCGACGGTCAGGCGTCTACTCTCCATCCGGTCATGTTACGGGTTCTCGCCCTGGCCGCCGAAACGCTCTTGCTTGTCTTGATCGCCTACAACCTCGTTGTGGCGCTGTGGGGATGGCGCAATCCGGTGCCGGCATCTCCGGCCATCAACCCGAGGCGCCTGCGGGTCGTCGTCCCGGCCCACAATGAGGCGACGGTGCTGGGGAAGCTCCTGGATGATCTCGACGCGCAGACCTATCAAAGGTTCTCGGTGTGGGTGATCGCCGACCGGTGCACCGACGACACCGCTTTGGTCGCCTCCGGGCGAGTGGAGGTCGACGAGCGGCGCACGGGACCCGATGGGAAGGGTGCCGCCCTCCGCTGGCATCTCGACCGGCATCCCCTCGAACCCGACGAGGCGCTCGTGATCCTCGACGCCGACAACCGGGTGCCACCCCAATTGCTCGACCGGTTCGCCGCCGAACTGGAGACCGGAAGCTCCGTATTGCAGGCCTACCTGGACGTGTCCAACCCCGACGCTTCCGCCCTGGCGACGGCCTCGGCGCTCAGCTATTGGGCATCCAACCGGATGGTGCAACTGGCCCGCCACAACCTCGGGTGGAGCGCCGACCTCGGCGGAACCGGAATGTGCCTGACTCCCGAAGCGCTGAACGCCGCCGGCGGGTTCGGATCCTCACCGACCGAAGATCAGGAGCTGATGGCTCGCCTGGTGCTGGCCGGGCGTCGGGTGGCGTGGCTACACGACGTGCGCGTCAGGGACGAGAAACCGAACTCCCTGCGGGTCACGGTGCGGCAGCGGGCCCGCTGGTCGGGCGGCAAGCGGAAGGTCGGCCGCCGATGGGGTCCGGAGCTCATCAGGCGCGCCATCACCGGCCGGTCGCCGGGATTCTTCGACGTGGCGGTGCGGCTCACTCAACCGAGCCGGACCTTTTTGGCTCTCTTGACCGCCCTCCTGGCGGTGATCGCCGGCATTGCCCCATCGAGGTACCTGTTCCCCTGGTGGCTGTGGACCGGAGCGGCGATCGTCCAGCTGCTCGCTCCGATCGCCTTCCTCGCTCGCGACGGCGTGCCCGGCCGATACCTATGGCGTTATCCGCTCCTGACCGTGTTTGGTCTCCTGTGGATCCCCGTGCGGGTGCTGGCCAGATTTCGGGGCGGCTGGTACCACACGCCCCACCAGGGCGACTGAGCCTCGTAACCCTCTCCCGCCGGCGGGAGAGCGGACTGGCAACTGATAACTGACGACTGCGAGCGAAGCGAGCTACGCGAGGGCCGTGACTATCGGAGATGTTGGAGATCGGTGGGGGGCAGGTGCACCACCCGGGAGCGCACATGTGAGGGTCGGCGTAGCAAGCCGCGCAGGAGGCCCATCCCGTAGCTGAGGTGCATGATGATCATGGCGGCCACGGCTCGGCGCCATGTGGCCCGACCGGGCGCGATCCGGGCTCCCTCTGCGCCGACGGCCGCCAGCCACGCTCCGGCCGGTACGAAGAACCAGGCCCATCGGCGGGTGACTGCTCCCAGACCTGCCGCAACCACCAAGCCCACCACCAACGCCATGGGTCCCAGCGGACGCCACGACGGCCAGCGCGCGTTCACGTACAACATGTCGGCCTTGCCCATCCCGTAGCGCCAGAATTGGCGCCACAGCGCCTCCGGGGCTTCGCGAGGTTGGTAGAAGGACCGGATGGCGGGATCCAGGTAGACGAGCCGGCCGGCCTTCCTCCACCGGAAATACAGGTCGGCGTCCTCCGCCACTTCGGAAGGAAACGCCCGGTAGCCGCCGATCTCCAGAAAGTCTGCTCGTCGGAAGGCGCCGAGGTACACGGTATCGGCCGGTCCGGGCCGCCCGGCATGGTGGAACTTTCCCGGGCCGATCGCCAGCGGGGATCTCATCGCCGCTGCCACCGCTTTCCCGAAACTCGAGCGGCCCTCGGGATGCAGGCCGCCTCCCACGGCGACCCCACCGGACGCCGACAAGGCCTCCACCGAGCGGGTGATGTAGTCGGGGGAATACCGGGTGTGGGCATCCATCCGGACCAAAACCTCGCCGCCGGCCGTTGCCGCCGCTCGATTGAGGCCGTGGGACTGCAGCCGGGGCGGGTTGTCGACCACGGTCAGGTGGGGGAGTCGGTCCGACCAGGCGTCGAGCCGGAACCGAGTCCCGTCGGTCGAGGCCCCGTCGGCGACGATCACCTCCCAGGATCCCTGGTAGTCCTGGGAAGCCAACGAGGCCAGGCATTCGTCGATGGCCGCCTCCTCGTTACGCACACCGAGGAGGACGCTGACGGAGGGCAGATGATGCACGAAGTGCAGGTTACCTCTCCGACGCGGAGCTAACCTGCCCCGGTGCTCTGTTCGGCCTCACCTCCCTCGCTCGACCGCGAAGGCCGGCACCAACGAGGGGGGAATCCGGCGTAGACGTCCTGCACGATGGGATATCGAGAGTGACTGAGAGCTCTACATCATCACGCAACGAGATCACAAGCCGGGCCACCGTTTGGCAGCGGCGCTTGTTTCTGGCCATGGTGGCGGTGCTCCCCATCCACACGGTGTTCCTGTCGGCGTGGATCTCATGGAAGCCTTTCCTGGTCGTCCTGATCATTCTGACCGGGGTGGACCTGTTCGAGGGGATCCGAACCCGAGCCTGGCCCTGGGAACGGGTAGTGCCGGCGGCGATCGCAGTCCTCCTCCTGGTCGTGTTGACCGGCTGGCCGGAGGCTCAGTATCTCGACAGGTTCCTGCGGTTGACTCTGGCGCTGGTGGTGGGGACGCTGGTGCTGCTGGTCACGGAACGGAGCCTCCGGGCGCCCGGCATGATCGAACAAACGCTTCGGGTCGTCTTCTGGTCCGGGGCGGCCATGGCATTGTCGGGATATCTTCTTTCCTTTGTCCTGGTCGGCGCTTTCGGTCCGCGAACTTTGAATGCGATCAACGATCTACCCGGATTGTTCCGAGTCGCCAAACCCGCCTATCTCAAGACCGGGTTCCTGGCCCTCACCAACTGGCATCAGGATCCGGGATACGGAGCCGCCTGGGCCAACCTGTGGGTCGTCCTGGCCCTGGTGGGTGGCGCACGAAAGCCGGTCAGCGGGCGCCGATGGCTCGACGCCGTCGTTGTCGGCGGACTGGCCTTCACCGTGGTCATGGCCTTCAGCCGCACCGGCTGGCTGGCTCTGTTCTTGGGTCTCGCCTTCACCTCGTGGTTGCTGGTACGTAGGGGTTGGTGCACTCGCGGCGAGATTGCCAAGCAGCTCGGGGCGGCCGGCCTCACGGCGGTGGTGTTGCTCGCTTCGGTGGGCGCGGCGGACGTCTCGGGCCGGGGCGGCGACCTCGATCTCCAGTTTGCCTTCCGGTTCAGCCAGGGTTGGGATCTGCTGGCGTCGATCACCGGACTCTTCGAGACGAGCGATAGCTTCGCGGACGCGTTCGCCGAGTCAGAAGAGCGCGCCGATGTGTGGCCGGAATACGTACAGATGTTTCGGGATCATCCCTGGACCGGGGTCGGCTTGAGCGTCGGCTGGCAAACGAACAGCATTGGCCAAGAACCGCACAACCTGGTGCTCGAACTCCTCGCCGAGACGGGTCTGGCGGGCCTGGCGGCCTTTGCCGCGCTTCTCGGTCTCATCCTCACCAGAGGTCGCGGAGTGCCCGGCACGGCGGCACTCGTCGTCGCCTTCCTTCCCGCGATGAGCCAGACGGTGCTCTTCGAGCCGGCCTGGTGGTTCGCCGCCGGGCTCTTTCTGGCCGGTCGGACGGCTTACCCCTCGCCGTTGAGCGCTCCGGAGATAGCGGACCCAATGCGAGGTCGGCCCTAGACTTTTCGTCAAGCAGACCTGCCGGGCGACCGATGGAATAGACGGGAGGGTCGCGAAGGAGGTGTGGCGCAGGTGAGGTTCTCGTTGCGAACGGTTGCCGGACCGGCCCTGGTCGCCGTCCTGTTCCTGGCGCCCGAAGTTTCCCTCGAACCCGTCCCGCCCCCGGCTGAGACCGGGTCGTTGGAGCTGAACGTGCCGGCCGGGTCGACCGTCTGGGTGAGTCCGCCCCTGGAGGTCGATGCCACCGCGGCCGGGTTGTCGTGGGAAGACGCTCCCGCCGAAGCCTGGATCAGGGCCAGCGCCGACGGGACTGCCTGGGGACCCTGGGTGGCCCTGCATGCTGATCCGGATCACGGACCGGATCCGGGCGGGGTTGAAGCGGCCGCCTCGCGAGACGGCAGCGATCCGGTGTGGGTGGGTAAGGCCCGGTTCATTCAGTATCGGATCGAGGGTCGGGGCGTTGATCTGCAAGCCGAGTACGTCGAGACGGCCGGGCGCAATCTCAGCGCTTGGGAGAGGGTGAAATTGTTCTTCAGTCGGATCGCCTTCGGCCGCCGGGCCCCGGCCGTGGCCCAGCCCGACCAACCGGCCATGGTGTCGAGGCAGGAATGGGGAGGCGACGCGTGCTTGGCCGGCCAGACGCCGGAGCGCGACTATGCCGACCGGGTCCAGATGTTGTTCATTCACCACACGGACCACGGATCGAATTCCAACGGCTATGGCCCCGACGAAGGCAAGGATCTCGTCTACGCCATCTGCAGTTACCACGTCAACGTCCGCGAATGGTCGGATATCGGGTACAACTTCCTCGTCGACAAGTACGGGACCATCTACGAGGGTCGAGGTGGCGGGATCGAAGCCGGCGTTATCGGGGCGCACACCGGCGGATTCAACAGCTACTCGACCGGCGTTGCCTTCATCGGCGATCACACTGCTTCTGCCCCGACCGACGCCGCCCAGACGGCCCTTCGCCGGTTGGCGGCCTGGAAACTCGACATCCACCATGTCGATCCACTCGGCACCGTGACCGTCGAGTCATACGGATCGACCAAATTCCCGGAAGGAACCATCGTCCAGTTCCCCACGGTGGCCGGGCACAAAGACGCCTCAATCACCGCCTGTCCCGGAGGGGCCTGCTACGCCCTGCTCGACTGGTTCAAGACCGGGATCGCCGCGGAGGGCGGCCCCAAGATCTACGGCGGCTGGCCGGATCAGGATCCCATTGAAGGATTCCCGCAGGCCGGCTACCAGCCTGCCACCTTGGCGGCCCGATTCACGGAACCGATGAACTGGACGGTCTCCATCCTGGATCCCGCCGGCACCGAAGTGTCGCGCCTCGAAGGAAGCGGAGCGCAAGCGGAGGTGGTATGGGACGGCACTTCCCAGGGCGTGCTTCAGCCGGTCGGCCGCTACCGGGTGAGTATCACCGGCGTTCCGCACAGCGGCGCCGCGGCTCCGCGACCGGCGGTCTTCGACTTCCGGCTCGGCTCCTTCCTGCCCCCCTTCGAAGATGACGAGGGGTCGGAGCACGAGCCCGACATCATCCAGGCTTGGGAAGCGGGCCTCACCCAGGGATGCGGACCAACCACCTTCTGTCCAAAGGGCAACGTCACCCGGTGGCAGATGGCCCTGTTCCTCACGCGCACCTGGACTGCCTTGGGATACGACCTGCCGGACGGCGCCGACCAGGGTTTCGTGGACATCGTAGGGCGGCCTCCCGCCGAGCAGATTGCCATCAACCAGCTGGCCCAACTGCAGATCACGACGGGAACCAGCCCCACGACCTACAACCCCGAGGGGAGCGTGACCCGGCTCCAGATGGCACTGTTCCTCACCCGCTTGTGGAGTCTCGGCCCTTACGATCTGCCCGCCGGGATCGGGCCCGGGTTTGTGGACATCGCGACGCTGCCGGTGAGCGTCCAGACCGCCATCAACCAGCTTGCCGAGCTGGGAATCACGAAGGGCACGACCCCCACCTCCTACAATCCGGGCGGCATCGTGACTAGAGAGCAAATGGCCTCGTTTCTCATGAGAACGATGAGATCGCTCGGATGGACCCCGGAGGCAACGTGAGACGAATCGGTTCGATAGTGGCAGTCGTCGCACTGCTTCTGACCGTTCTTCCCGCGCCGGCCGGTTTGGCCGAAAACCCCGCCGTCTTCTCCTTTGAGGGAAGTGGTTGGGGCCACGGTGTGGGGCTGAGCCAGTACGGGGCCCGGGCTATGGCCGAGTCCGGCTGGACCGCCGAGCAGATCGTCGGTTACTACTACACCGGGACCAGCACCAATGGCGTCGCCCAGGTACTGGCGCCCGACAGTTTCGTAATGACCGATCCGGATCCGCTCTGGATCGGGCTGCATCAGAATCAGGCGGTGCTTCGGTTTCAGATGCAGAACGGCCAGGCCGGCCTCTGCAAGGCAGGCGACGGGGAAGGGGACTGCCTGCCGCCCTTGAACGGCACCCAGTTTGCCGGGCCTGGAGAAAACTGGGAACTGCGAGCCCTGGGAGGGGGTGTCTGCCAGTTCTTCAAGGAAGGGACGGCGGTCGGCAATCCCGGCAACTGCCGGACCAGCATCACGTGGCTGGATCAGCCCAACACCCGGGTGTTCTTCCCCGACACGGGGCGAACCTACGCCCGGGGTACCCTGCGTACTCGACCCAACAGTTCCGGCGGCTTTCATGTGGTGCTGGAAATCGGTCTCGAGGACTATGCCTACGGAATCGGTGAGGTGCCGTCGTCGTGGTCGATGGAGGCGCTCAAGGCCCAAGCCATCGCCGCCCGCACCTACGGCGTCAGGCAGACCCTGCGGTGGGGACCCGAAGCCGGTTTCACCTCGAGCCGCCAGGAACAATGCTGGTGCCAGCTCTTCAGCACCGTCGTCGATCAGAACTACGTTGGATGGTCCAAGGAGTCGGGGCTGGACGGCGACCGCTGGGTGCAGGCAGTCAATGAGACCGCCGGCCGGGTGGTGACCCATCCGGCCGCACCCGAGCAGACGATCATCACCGCCTACTACTCGTCTTCGTCGGGGGGAGCGACCGAGAGCAACGTATCCGGTCTGGGGCACACGAGTCTCATTCCCTACCTCGCCGGGGTGCCGGATCCCTGGTCGGTCGATCCTCTCGCGCAGAACCCGTACGCCTCGTGGACCAAGGAAGTGGCTGCGGCCGACCTGGCCGGGCTCTACGGTTTGGATTCGGTCACCTCGGTGGAAGTGACCGCCCGGAACGAATCAGGAAGCGCCGCCGAGGTAGTCATCTCCGGCACTCTCAACGGGGTCGGCCAGCAGCTGGTACGGTCGGGTCGGTCGGTGAAGAGCACCCTCGGCCTGCGTTCTTCTTACTTCGATGTGGTGGGTGGGGGTTCCACGCCGGCCGTCCTGAACATTCCATTCAAGGATCTGGACGGTAACGAACACGCCCAATCCGTGCAGACGATCTGGGATACCGGGATCACGAAGGGCTGTTCGCCGGACGCATACTGCCCGTCACAGCCGGTGACCCGGTGGCAGATGGCTCTCTTCCTGACCCGTCTGTGGCCCCACGCCGGGTTCGACCTCCCCGACGGCGGATCTCAAGGATTCACAGATATCCTGAGCCGGTCTGCAGACGAGCAACGGGCGATCAATCAGCTCAAGCAACTCGGTTTTACCACCGGCACCTCCGACACGACCTTCGACCCGGAGGGTACGGTGACTCGCTGGCAGATGGCCTTGTTCCTGACCAGGATCGTGGCAGCTACCGGCATCGATCTTCCCGACGGCTTCGATCAAGGTTTTGCCGATCTGGGTTCCATCCAGCCCAACGCTCAGGTAGCCATCAATCAGCTCAAGCAACTCGGTATCACGACCGGAACCAGCGCAACTACCTTCAACCCCACCGGCCTGGTCCGCCGTGACCAGATGGCGTCGTTCCTCGCCCGTACCTTGCAGTTGGTGGGCGCCGGCCTGTGACTTTCAGCGCCGGGCGCTGGTGCCGGCCGGCCGGCACTCGGAGTCGTACTCGACGATCCTGGGTGGCCGAGCTTCATCGGCGCATGCCGGGCAGGCCGGATCGCGGCGCACGTTGAGAAGGCGAAACTCCTGATCGAGAGCGTCGTAGGTCAACAGTCTGCCGACCAGCGGCTCTCCGATTCCCAAGATCAGTTTTATGGTTTCGACCGCCTGGATCGAGCCGATGATGCCGGGCACCACCCCCAGCACCCCTGCCTCGGCACAAGACGGCGCCAGCTCGGGCGGGGGTGGCTCGGCGAACAGGCACCGGTAGCAAGGCCCGGCATAAGGCGAAAAGACGCTCGCCTGGCCGTCAAATCGGAAGACCGATCCATGCACGACGGGAACCCGGAGGTGCAGCGAGGCATCATTCACCAGATAGCGAGTCGGGAAATTGTCGGTGCCATCAACTACTACATCAAAGCCCTCGAGAGTGTCGAGCACATTGTCGGCGGTCAGGCGGTGGGCGACTGGCACTATCTGTACATCCGGGTTGAGTGCATTGAGGGTCTGGCGAGCCGAATCGACCTTCCGCCGGCCCAAACGATCGGTGTTGTGCAGTATCTGTCTTTGCAGATTGGTCACGTCGACCACGTCATAATCCACGATTCCGAGGGTGCCGACTCCGGCCGCGGCCAGATAGAGCGCCGCCGGTGAGCCCAATCCGCCCGCCCCGATCACGAGGACCTTCGAGCCCAGGAGACGCCGCTGGCCCTCATCGCCTACCTCAGGAAGCAGCAAGTGCCGGCTGTAGCGAGCCCGCTGGTCGGAGGCGAGAACGTCCGGGACCTCCCATTCCCGGCCGGACCGTTTCCATCCCTCAAATCCTTCGGCAAGTGAGCACACGTCCCGGTACCCGAGCTGATTGAGAGACCGGGCCGCCAGGGCCGACCTTTCACCAACCGCGCAATACAGCACGATGGGGGTTTCCGGGTCGGCAGCCTTCTCACCGATCGCCCCTTCCAATTGCCCACGCGGGATCAGATGGGCCCCGGGGATCGATCCTTGTTCATACTCGTCGGGTTCGCGAACATCGATGATGAGGAGGCTGCCATTCTGAAGCTCGGCCAGCCGGTCCACTGAGATCTCCCGGATCTCGTTTCTGATGCCGGCGATCCACTGGCGGTAATCAATGTCCATGGTTTGCTTGCCCTCTGCCGACTGGCGACAGCGTAGTGCGGTGACCCGGTTGCGGAGCTCACCGCGGATGGCTGGTCCCCTCACCGGTGCTGAAGAAACTTGCCACTTCGACCTGGTGTTCGGCCCGCAAGGCCGGCGTGATCCTTCGTAGTTGAGCTCCTCCGAGCGGGGGTACGGATCGCCGTACCCAAGCCACTTCGGGTGACCACACGACGAGCCCGGCACTGATGAGTAGGTGGAGGTATTCCGGATAGGGGAGCGGCTTCTGCTTGACGGCCGCCGTAATCAGACGCAGGAGATCCGCAACTCCGCCCGGGCCGATCGCGGCAGTCCAGAAGCGACGCACGTACGGATGGTGAGCGGGGAAACCGGAAACCTCATCCTCGAACAGGCGGGCAATGATATTGGGTCGTCGCCAGACAGATCGGCGACCCGCCCCGCCCGGGGAGGGTGCGGCAGTGATCGCGACGGGAGGACGAAGGTCGCGTTCATCCCCGGGAACGGCGGATCGCATGAGCTATTGATATCAAGTAAACCAATTTGATATCAATAGGATTGAGGAGAGATCGCGAAAGGTTTGCTTGTCAGTCGTCGGTTCTCAGTCATCAGCAACACAACTGAACCTGAAACTGCCTGAAACCTGAAACCTGAAACCTGAAACCTGAAACCGTCCTACGGTGCAAACCTGCCGACGATGAGTTGCACCGACTGGCCGTGTTTGACGATGGCCCCGGGCGCCGGGTTGGTTTCGATGATGACGCCAACCCGGGAAGGGTCGGTGACGTCTCGGAAACCGACGGAGAACTCGAGAGCAACCCTGGTTTCCTCCTCGAAGGTACTCAAGGCCACCACCGCACCATCGACCGTCAAGTTGCGCAGGTCAAGCAGCGGTGCTTCGGGCGGGATGCCGGACGAAACTTCGATCGTCAGTACCTGTCCGTGGGTGGCGCTCGAACCTTCTTCGAGATCCTGGGTGAGGACGACTCCTTGCTCCTCGAGGGAGCCCACCTCGACGACGTTGGGGCTCAGGTGGGCGTCGTAGATATCCTTTACGGCTTCATCCTGCATGAGCCCAACCACCAGCGGCACTTCGGTACTGGGCGTGACGAAGTACTGATCAACCCCGGGTGGGTCCTCCGGGAAGTCGCCCACCGGGGTGTCCCGCAACAGGTAGGTCATGAACTCCCTCCAGATGGGAGCCGGCACCGTGCCGCCGAACACGCGGCTGTAGAACTCGCCGTTGATTGTCAGGTTGCGGAGCGGTGCCTGAAAGTCGGGATAACCGACCCACACGGCGGTGGAGTAGTCCGGAACGAAACCGACGAACCAGGCTTCATTGAAATCCTGGTGCGTGCCCGTCTTTCCTCCCTGGGGTACGGCCGGGGTGAGCCGGGCCCGCGTGGCAGTACCCGCCGCCACTACCTGGATGAGGGGACGGCGGGCCGCGGCCATGATGGCCGGGTCGACCACCTGGATCCGCTGTACGTCTCTGGAGTAGACCAGTTCGCCTGCCGTGTTCTCGATCCGCTCGATCAAGTAGGCATCGGCGTGCAGTCCGTTGGTGGCGAAATTCGAGTAGGCCGAGGCCATCTCGAGTGGGCTGACCGCTCCGGCGCCGAGGGCCAACGAATAGACGGCCGGCAACTCCGACTTGACCCCCATCCGGTGGGCTACGTCGATGATGCGGTCGGGGCCGACTTCCTTGGAGACCTGGGCGTAGACGACGTTCACGGAGTTCTGGGTCGCTGAAAACAGCGACATTCCCCCGCCGCCGCCCCCGGCATTGTGGACGACCCAGGGGTCGGGGTTGCAGAACGGGCAATCTATCTCCTTCGGGCTTCGGCCATCCCAAAAGGAATTGAGCGATCCGCCCGACTCGAGATAGGCGGTGAGGGCAAACGGTTTGAAGGAGGAGCCCGGGTTGCGTTTTCCCTGGATGGCCAGGTCGAACTGTTCGACGTCGAACGGCAGGCCGGAGGCCATGACTTTGATGGCGCCGGTGACATTGTCGACGGTAGCGATGGCTCCCGTTGGGACGCATCGCAGGTCGTTCGGCTCGGGCACAGGAATCCGAGCGTTGTTATAGCGCTGGATGCACGCGGCCAGAGCGTCGTCGGAGAGAGCACTCGGGTCGGCGATCGGTAACCACGAATTGAGGATGGCGTTGGCTCTCTCCTGGAGGTCGAGGTCGATCGTCACGTAGACCTTGAGCCCGCCGCCGCCGGAGCAGGTCACATCGTCAGACGGACAACCGAAGATGGCTTTCTTGCGTTCCTCGTTGGTGGCACCCAGGAAGGAGAACTCGGGATCGTTGAGCAGGGCCCGTCGCACCTCGGCAGCCACGTGGTCGGCGGGCCCGTGGAACTCGGGATGTGGTTGGATGACATACGGCTCGGCTTTGGCTCGCTCCCCTTGGGCCGGGGTGATCATCTCGTGCGTGACCATCGTGTCGATCACGTCGTTGCGCCGGTCGAGGACCCGTTCGGGCTGCCGGCGCGGGTCGTATGTGGAAGGGTTGCGGATGGGCACGAAGAGTGTCGCCGCCTCGGCGATGGTCAGCTCCTCGAGGGTCTTGTCGAAGTATTCACGGGCGGCAGTCTTGACTCCGAAGGCACTCCAGCCGTAGTAAACGGAGTTGATGTAGAACTCGAGGATCTGTTCCTTGGGGTAGCGGCGTTCGAGTTCCACCGCCACCATCGCCTCCTGGATCTTGCGCTGCAGTGTGACCTCGTCGCCGACAAAATTCTGCTTGACGACCTGTTGGGTGATCGTCGAACCTCCGCGGGTCACCCCCCGCAGGTTGTCGATGGCGGCCCCACCGATGGCGGCGAAATCGACCCCTTCATGTTCGAAGAACTCGGCGTCTTCAGCAGCCAAGACCGCCTTGATGACTATGTCCGGTAGCTCCTCGTACCGCACCGGTTCGCTGTTCTTGCCGTCGTGCAATTCCGCCAGAAGAACGTCGTCGAGAGTGAAAATCCTCGATACCTGGGAGAGGTCGGGCAGATCCAGCAACAGGTCGTCCACTTCCGGGACGTATTTGCGCTCCAGGTCGTTGAAAATGCCGTATGCCGAGTTGGTCCCGAAGAAAGAGAACAGCCCGATCCACGTGGATGACAGCAGAGCGATGCTGAGCAAGGTGGCAAGCGCGACAAACCACCGCCTGCTGACGTCTCGCCGTTCGAGTTCGTGAATGGGAGCTTTTGACATCTCCGAGCTACCTAACGAAGGGGGAGTCGGAAAAGTTGCCGTTAGCATCCCCTTCGGCGTCAATAGGATACCTGTGAAACCGGAACAGTCATCGCATGCTTCCCCCCGCCTCACCTCGAGCGGTATCGAAATCGACGTGGTGTACGGAGCAGGCGAGTCCCCGCCGACGGTCGGCGACCCCGGCGAGTACCCCTTCACGCGAGGCCCTTATCCGACTATGTACCGGGGTCAGACCTGGACGATGCGTCAATATGCGGGCTTCGGGACCGCCGAGGCGACTAACGCCCGATTCCGGTCACTCCTGGCCGCCGGGCAGACGGGTCTGTCCGTGGCGTTCGACCTGCCGACTCAGATGGGTTTGGACTCCGATCACCCGATGGCGTCCGGTGAGGTAGGCAAGGTGGGAGTGGCTATCGACAGCGTCGAAGACATGCGCCGTCTCTTTGCAGATATCCCCCTCGGGACGGTCAGCACCTCGATGACGATCAACTCGACTGCCGCCGTCTTGCTACTGCTTTATCAGATTGTTGCCGAGGAGCAGGGCGTTCCTGCCCCGGCGATTCGGGGAACCGTTCAAAATGACATTCTCAAGGAGTACATCGCCCGTGGCACCTATATCTATCCGCCCCGGCCTTCCATGCGATTGGTCACAGACCTGTTCTCTTACTGCGCCCGTGAACTTCCCGCCTGGAACACCATCTCAATCAGTGGGTACCACATACGGGAAGCAGGTTCCACCGCTGCCCAGGAGATAGCCTTCACCCTGGCCAACGGTTTGGCCTACGTGGAAGCCGCCCTGGCCGCCGGCCTGCCGGTAGATGACTTTGCTCCCCGGCTCTCCTTCTTCTGGAACGCCCACAACCATCTCTTCGAGGAGATCGCCAAATACCGGGCCGCTCGCCGTCTGTGGGCCCATCTGATGAAAGAACGAATCGGAGCGAAGGATCCGAAATCATGGGCGATGCGGTTTCACACGCAAACCGCGGGCAGCACACTGACCGCTCAACAACCCGAAAACAATATCGTGCGCACAGCCATGCAAGGACTGGCAGCCGTCCTGGGCGGCACCCAGTCGCTTCATACCAATGCCTTCGACGAAGCGCTTGGTCTGCCCACGGACGTGTCGGCCCGCATCGCCCTGCGCACCCAACAGATCCTGGCTTTCGAGTCGGGAGTCACGGACACCGTCGATCCGCTGGCCGGCTCATACTTCATCGAGGATCTCACCGACCGAATCGAGCAGAAAGCCGGCGAGTTGATGGCCAGGATCGCTGAGCTGGGGGGAGCCCCGGCGGCTATCGAAGCCGGCTTCCAACAATCCGAGATCGAGGAGGCGGCCTATACGACAGCCCGTCGGATCGAAAGTGGTGAGTCGGTGATCGTCGGTGTCAATCGGTTCGTCGATGAGAGCGGGGTGGTACCCGTACAGGCTGTCGACCCCGACGCTGAGCAGCACCAGATCACAGCATTGCGCGGCGTCCGGGCCGGGCGAGATCAGACGGCCGTTGCCGCAGCCCTCGATCGCGTTGGGAAGGCGGCCCGTGGCGACACCAATCTCCTTTACCCGATCAAGGAGGCCCTCCTCGCCGCGGCGACGCTCGGCGAGGTCTCCGATGTGTTGCGCGAAGTCTTCGGAACCTACCGCGGACCAAGCTCGTAGCTCTCAGCTCTCAGCTCTCGCTCTACCGAATGATCGCGATCACTTGACCGCTGGACACGGTGTCACCGGGACGAACCCGGAGATCGACTACTTCGCCTTCGATGGGGCTACGGACTTCGTTTTCCATCTTCATCGCTTCCAGGACGCAGATGGGCTCTCCGGCATTGATGCTGTGTCCTGCCTCGGTGTGGACCTTGACGATGGTGCCCTGCATGGGCGCGGTGACGAGGCCGGCTTCCCCGGTGTGATTGCCGACCGATTGGGTGAGCTTGGGCGGTTTGCGGCGGGGCGCCGGTCTCCGCCCTGAACTGGCCGGTTGCAGCTCAGGCATCCAGTAGGTCACTAGGTAGCGGCGGCCCCCGATCTCAACCGTGATTTCACGCTGGGCAACCGCCTCATCTTCCGGAAGAGCCGGTGCCGTCGATCTAGCGATCCCGCCGAGATCGAGCTCTTCTTCGACCCACCGGGTGTGGTGGGTCCCTTCCACAAACGTCTGGTGGTCGAGGACCCGGAGGTGAGCCGGAATCGTCGTGGCCACTCCGCGAATGTGGAATTCACCGAGAGCCCGTCGAGCGCGGCTGATAGCGTCGGCGCGCGTGGGTCCCCACACGACCAATTTGGCCATCAGGTTGTCGTAGTACTGCGAGATCCTCGTCCCGGGCTGGATCCAGCTGTCGACCCGGACACCAAAACCGGCGGGTTCCCGGTATTCGGCCACTCGACCGGGATTGGGGAGGAAATCTCGGGATGGATCTTCAGCGTTGATGCGGAACTCCATTGCGTGTCCGGCCGGACTGACCCGATCGATGGCAAGCGGGTGACCCTGAGCGATCTTCAATTGCTCCTGCACAATGTCGATACCGGTCACCATCTCCGTGACGGTATGTTCGACTTGGAGTCGCGTGTTCATTTCCAGGAAGAAGAATCTGCCGCTGCGGTCCATGAGGAATTCCACCGTCCCGGCATTCCGATAGCCGCATGCTTTGGCGACGGCGACGGCTGCCTTACCCAATCTGACGCGGGTCTTGTCATCCAATCCCGGTGAGGGGGTTTCCTCGATCAGCTTCTGGTGGCGGCGTTGCACCGAGCAATCCCGTTCCCCGAGGAACAACGCGTGGCCGTGGTCGTCGCACAGGATCTGAGCCTCGATGTGACGGGGGAAATCGAGGTACTTCTCCACATACACCTCGGGATTGCCAAAGTAGGCGTCGGCTTCGCGTCGGGCACCCTCAAAGGCGGATTCGAGCTCGTCCTCCTTGTGGACCACCCGCAAACCCTTGCCGCCGCCCCCATGAGCTGCCTTGATCGCTATCGGGAATCCGAATTCGGTGGCGGCGGCGCGAACGTCCTCGGGGGAATCGAGCGGTTCAAGAGTGCCGGGGACGGATTCGACTTTTGCCCTGGCGGCCGCGTTGCGGGAGGCGATCTTGTCGCCCATCGTGGCGATTGCTTCGGGTGGCGGACCCACCCAGATGATGCCGGCCGAGATGACCCTTTGCGCAAATGTCGGGTTTTCGGCGAGGAAGCCGTAGCCGGGGTGAACGGCATCGGCCTTGGCCTCCTGGGCGACCTGAACGATGCGGTCGATATTGAGATACGAGGCGGCGGCCGGTGCCGGCCCGATATTCCAGGCCTCGTCGGCGAGATCAACGTGCAAAGCATCGCGGTCGAGTTCGGAATAGACGGCGATCGTTCGCAAGCCCATTTCCTTGGCAGATCTAATGATGCGAACCGCGATCTCGCCTCGGTTGGCTATCAGCAGGGAACGCATATCGGCCATGCTAGGAAGCTCCTTGGAGGCGGGGGCGCTGGTCTTCTATCACAGGGGGATGTTCCCGTGCTTCTTGGGCGGAAGCGTCTCCCGCTTGTTGCGGAGCATGTCGAGGGCCCGGATGAGCTTGGGGCGGGTCTGGCGCGGCTCGATCACCTCGTCCACCAGACCAAGCTCGGCGGCCCGATACGGATTGTTGAAACGCTCCTGGTATTCGGCAATCAACTCCGTGCGGCGCTTCTCGGGTTCCTCAGCGCCGGCGATCTCCCGTCGGGAGATGATGTTGACCGCGCCTTGGGCTCCCATCACCGCGATTTCGGCTGAAGGCCAGGCGAACACACCGTCGGCCCGAATGCCACGGGAGTTCATGACGACATAGGCGCCGCCGTAAGCCTTGCGGGTGATAACCGACAACCTCGGGACGGTGGCTTCGCTGAACGCATACAACAGCTTGGCGCCGTGACGGATGATTCCGCCGTGTTCCTGCCCCACCCCGGGTAGGAAGCCGGGCACATCGACGAAGACGACCAGCGGGATGTTGAAAGCATCACAGAAGCGCACAAACCGGGCGCCTTTCCCCGATGCATTGATGTCGAGAGTCCCGGCCAAGGCGGACGGCTGGTTGCCGACTACCCCCACCGTATAACCGTCCAGCCTGGCAAAACCGACCACCAGATTCTGGGCGAAGTGTTCGTGAACCTGGTAGAAGTCGCCGTCGTCGACCACATGCTCAACGAGCTTGACCATGTCGTAAGGCTGATTGGCCGAGTCGGGAATGATGGAGTCAAGGTCATCGTCCATTCGGTCGGGGGCGTCGACCGGAGTGAAGTAGGGCGGCACCTCCATGTTGTTTTGGGGCAGGAAGGACACCAGGTACCGAACCTCTTCGAGGGCCGACGGTCCATCATGAGAGGCGAAATGGGTCACTCCCGACGTCCCGGCGTGGGTCAACGCCCCTCCCAGTTCTTCGAATGTGACATCTTCACCGGTCACCGCTTTGATAACGTCGGGACCGGTGATGAATAGGTGGCTGGAGCCGTCCACCTGGTAGACGAAGTCGGTGATGGCCGGCGAGTAGACCGCTCCGCCCGCGCACGGACCCATGATCACCGAAATCTGGGGGATGACCCCGGAAGCTCGCACGTTCCGCTCGAATATTCGTCCATATCCGTCCAGCGAAGCTACCCCTTCCTGGATTCGGGCACCGCCGGAGTCCTTGAGTCCGATGATTGGTGCCCCGACGCTGAGGGCGGTATCCATGACTTTGCAAATCTTGTCGCTCACGGCTCTTCCCAGACTGCCGCCGTATACCGTGAAATCCTCAGCAAAGACAAATACTGTTCGCCCTTCGATGGTTCCCCAACCCGTCACCACTGCGTCTCCGGCGGGCCGCTTGCTCTCGATGCCGAATCCGATTGCCTGGTGGCGAACCAGCATGTCGATCTCTTGGAAAGAGCCTTTGTCCAGGAGAAGTTCGAGTCGTTCCCGAGCGGTCAGCTTGCCCTGTTCGTGTTGGCGGTCGATAGCGCGCTGGCTACCGGCGTGCATAGCTTCGTCGCGCAATCTGCGCAACTCTTCGATTCGTTTTTCCGTGCCCACCCTCACCCCGGGGATAGATTGGTCTCACGTTTGACTCATGGGACCGTCGATTGGCTACACCATACGCGTTGATCGAGCTGGAGGATATCCAATCCACTCAGGATGAGGCGTTCGCCCGCGCCCAACAGGCTCCGGTGTTGGTCGTAGCCGCTCGCCAGTCGGCCGGGCGGGGCCGCCTCGGCCGCCGCTGGCAGACGGCGCCCCGAGCGGTGGCGGCTTCGCTGGCGGTGCGCCCGGCTGGCTGGAACCCCGGACAGTTTCCGCGTCTCTCCCTCGTGGCCGCTTTGGCCGCTCGGGTTGCCCTGGGCGAGGATATCGCCTGCAAATGGCCGAACGACTTGGTCCGGGCCGAGACCAAGATGGCCGGGTTGCTGCTGGAAGCCGCCGCTGACCTGGTTGTGATCGGACTGGGTGTCAATCTGTGGTGGCCGGATGCCCCAACCGGTTTTGGAAGTCTTCTTGAGAACGACCCCGGTCGGGACGCCGGGGTCGATCTGGCGGTCCGCTGGTGCGACGATTTGCTGGCGCGCATCGCCCGGGGACCGGACAGATGGGGCAGAGAGGAGTACCGGAACGCCTGCTCAACGATCGGCCGGGACGTCCGGTGGCGCCCTGAGGGAACCGGGGTGGTGCGCGATATCGATGAGCAAGGTCGACTCGTGGTGGAGACCGCCACGGGCGACCTGCGGCTCTCCTCGGGCGAGGTGTGGGAAGTCAGATAGGTGGCAACCGTTGCTGAGGCAGGCTCGTGACTACCCTGGCAGAACGACGAGAGATGAGGAGAACCGGTGAGCGTGCTCGCCCACGAGGGCACCTATCCCATCCTTTACGGTAGGTACGACCTGCCGCGGGGGAGTGGACACTCGGCCGGGTACCTGGCGCGCCCCGATCAGGCCGGACAGTTTCCGGCAGTGTTGGTCCTGGCCGACGGTGGATTGAGGGCTTTTCACAAGGACTTGTGCCGCCGACTGGCCCGGCACGGCCTGGCAGCTCTGGGCGTCGGAAAAGGCTCCCCTACGGACGATGCATTCGACCCTGTCGCCCGGGGCCATAGGTTCCTGATGAGCGCAGACGTCCATTGGGTGGTCGAGCAGCACCTCGGCATCATCGGGTTTGGGGAGGCGGGCGGAACCGCCGTGGTGTACGGCGCCGATCACCCGGAGGTTCGAGCGGTGAGCATGATTTCGACTGTCCTGCCCGACGACGGTGCCCTAGCGAGTGCCCTGGAGCGCCTGGCCGTCCCGGTATTGGGTCTCCATGGGGCGGTCGACGCGCCGGGGTCGGGAGTGGATGACGAGCGCTTGCTGCAGGGATCGTTCGTGACTTACTCGGGCGTGGCCGGGGGCTTCATGGATGACGGAGCGGTCGATTACGACGCAGCGGCGGCCGCCGACGCCCTCCGGCGCCTCATCGATTTCTTCGCTCGCTTCCTGCCTGCTCCACTGATCGACAATCTCGGTTGACGACTAACTGGTTCCGGGCATCAAAGATGCTCCGAACCGGCTACTAATCTCGCTTCAATGGTTGATACCCCGGCCCCACCGGCGTTGCCGGCGCCACCCCGAAAGTGGCTCAAACGGATGGTCATCTCATTGCTGGTACTCGCCAACGTGGTGGTGTTCGGCGGGTATCTGGCGTTGCGTTACTACACCGGCAAAATCGATGCTGAACTGCAGAAGAACGAAGACGTTGTGGCTGCCCTGTCGGACCGGCCGACTTCCCACAAGGAGCCTCTCAATTTCCTCCTGATCGGAAGTGATTCGCGAGAAAATCTGCCCGACGGCTTTGAGGGGAACTTCGGCGATTTCGGGGGTGAACGGGCCGATGTCATCATGGTCGTGCAACTCCTCCCGGACGATGGCAAGCTTCGGGTTCTCAGCTTGCCTCGAGATCTCCGAGTGGACATCGACGGTCACGGAACCGACAAAATCAATGCCGCCTACGCTTTCGGCGGAGGCACCCTGACGGTCAAGACGGTCGCCAATTACACCGGAATCCCGATCCACCACTACGCCGAGATCGACTTCTTTGGGTTTGCCAGCCTGGTGGATGCCCTCGGGGGAGTGACGCTCGACTTTCCGTTCCCGGCCCGCGATCTCAAATCGGGTCTCGACGTTCCTGCCGGTCGGCAACGCCTCCAGGGACCTATGGCGCTTGCTTACGCCCGCTCTCGGACCTATCAAGAACTACAAGATGGGCGATGGACGTCAGTCGACGCCAGCGACATAGGGCGAACTCACCGGCAGCAACAATTGATCCTGGCGATCATCTCAGAAGCCAAACATCCTTCCACCATTGCAGAAGCCGGGAGGCTCATTGAGACGCTGGGGAGTTTCGTGACCGTCGATGCAGCCCTCAATCAGGATTCTCTCATCGACCTCATCTGGTCAATGCGTTCGCTCGACGCGGCTGCCGTTGAATCGGTCACCTTGCCGTCGTTGACCCGGACCATCGACGGCGCTTCCTACCAACTTCCCGACGAACCCGCCGCCGGGTCTGTATTGGCGGCGTTCCGCACCGGTGAGCCTCTGGCGGTCGCTGCCGAGGGTCCGGTTCGGGTTCAGGTCCTGAACGGAAACGGCATACCGGGCGCGGCGGCGAGATGGGCGGGGGAGCTCTCCGACCCGCGGTTCGTGGTGGTCGCCATCGGCGATGCTGAATCCGACGACTTCACCACAACGGTGCTTCTGGCCGGGCCCGATCGTGTATCCCAGGCGACCCTGGTGGCCGAAGCGCTGGGCTTCGGAGAGTTCCGACCCGGAACGATCCCCGACGGAATCGACGTGATCGTGATCGTCGGCTCCGACGCCCGATGATGCAGTGATGAGTACGTGCCTGCGACCCTCAACACGCAGGGCTTAGGGTCGGCCGCAAACTCGTCGATATCTACCTCCGGAGGTAGAAGCACATGGAAGTAGCAGTAATCGGAGCCGGATATGTAGGTTTGGTGCAAGCGGCCGGGCTCGCTTCGCTCGGTCACCGGGTCCAGGTGGGAGAAAGGCACCCCCCCAAGCTCGAGCTGCTCAAGACCGGTAAGTCCCCGATCTTCGAGCCGGGCCTCGAGCGGTTGATCGAGGAAGGTCTCAAAACCGGCTTGCTGTCGTTTCACGCATCAAACAGCCGAGTGGTCGAAGGAGCCCAGGTGGTCTTCGTGGCGGTTCCCACACCTCAGGGCAATAACGGTGCTGCGGACATGTCGATTGTTGCTGAGGTTCTCGACGAGATTGTGCCGCAGTTGGCGTCGGGTGTGCTGGTCGTCTTCAAATCGACGGTTCCGGTCGGCTCGGTAGCCAAGTATCAGCAGTTCTTCGACGACCGGAGCCCCGGTGTGACGGTTCTGAGCAATCCGGAATTCCTGCGAGAGGGAAGTGCCGTGTCGGACTTCTTTCACCCCGACCGGATAGTGATCGGGACCAAGAACCAAAACGCAGCCGAACTCATGATCGAGTTGTACCGGGGTCTTGACGCTCCGGTAGTCGTCACAGATCCGATCAGTTCCGAGATGGTCAAGTACGGCTCCAACGCCTACCTGGCAACCCGGATTACTTTCGCCAACGCCATGGCCAACCTGGCCGAAGCGGTTGGTGCCGATGTGCGAGACGTGTTGCTCGGCATGGGATACGACCGGAGGATCGGTCACCATTTCCTCAGCCCCGGTCCCGGATTCGGCGGGTCCTGCTTCCCAAAAGACACACGTGCTCTGGTCGCCATCGCCGAGCAGGCCGACTATGACTTTGCCTTACTGAAAGGCGTGATCGAGGTCAATGATGAACAACGGCATCGTGTTGTAGAGAAGGTTCTGAGAGGATTGCCGGACGGTGCTGATCAGCCGACCATCGGTCTGTGGGGGCTGGCCTTCAAGGCGGGGACCGACGACACTCGCGACTCGCCGGCCGTCGAACTAGCTCGTCTTTTGGTCTCTCGCGGCGCTGCGGTCCGCGCCTATGACCCGCAAGCGACGATCGACATGGGCGGAGTGGTAATCGTGGCGGGACCGCTTGAAGCTGCTGATGGAGCGGACGTTCTGCTGATCGCCACGGAGTGGCCCGAGTTCCAAGCGGTGGATCTGAGGCAGGTGCGCGACGTCATGAACGGGACAACGATCGTGGATGCTCGCAATGTGCTGGATCCGGACGCGGTGCGCCGGTTGGGGATGAAGTACTTCGGAATGGGCCGGTAGCAACCCGCGCCCGGTGCGGCCTTCTAAGCTTGGCGCCAAAGAAGTGAAGTGGAGTGTCGGAAAATGGCCAAGCTTTCGATTGTGATTCCGGTGTACAACGAGCGGCGGACGATCGCCGAAGCGGTTCGCCGGGCCCGGACCACGGAACTACCCGTCGATCGGGAGATCCTCATCGTCGACGACGGTTCAACCGACGGTACCGGCGAGATAATCAAGCGCCTCGCCGATTCGACCGTTCGCGTATTTCAGCAGCCCACCAACCTGGGGAAGGGGGCTGCGCTTCGTCGCGGGTTTCAGGAATCGACCGGCGATTTTGTGGTCATCTACGATGCCGACCTCGAGTACGACCCGCGAGATTGGCCCAAACTGTTACGTCCAATCCTCGAAGGTGAAGCCAGGGCGGTGTACGGTTCACGCTTCACGGGTGAGCGCCGCAACATGATGTTCTGGCATTGGGTGGGGAATAGATTCCTCAGCCTGGTCACCAATGTTCTGTACAACACCACGCTGTCGGACATGGAGACCTGCACCAAGCTGATCGAAGGCGATCTTGTCAGGTCTCTGCACCTGACCTCGAACCGGTTTGACATCGAACCCGAGATAACGGCCAAGCTACTTCGCACCGGAGTGAGGATCTATGAGGTCCCGGTCCGCTACGCCGGCCGCGAGGTCGAAGAAGGCAAGAAGATCTCCTGGAGGGATGGGTTCCCGGCCTTGTGGGCTCTCGTCAAATACCGGTTCGTACCTGTCAAGAGCATCCGCAAGTGAACGGCCGGGCCCTCGTCACCGGCGGCGCAGGGTTCATCGGTTCACATCTTTGCGGACGCTTGATGGATGAGGGCTGGGATGTGCTGGTGGTCGACGACCTCACCTCCGGCCACCTGGACAATCTGGCCGAGGTACGGGCGCGCGGGCGGATCAAGTTCCATCAACTGGATATCCGCGATGAGGAGTTCGTCTTGGCGGTCGAGCATTTCGCTCCTGACGTTTTGTTCCATCTGGCCGCCCAGGTCTCGGTTGTGAAGTCCGTGGACGATCCGCTTCATGACGCTGGTGTGAATGTCCTGGGGACGATCAATCTCCTCGAAGCCGCCCGGCGGGTCGAGGCGGAGCGGGTGGTGTTCGCTTCAACCGGCGGAGCGCTCTACGGGGATGCAGTAAAACTGCCGGCCAAAGAGAGTTATGCAAAGCATCCTGGTTCTCCGTACGGGATCTCGAAAAAAGTGGCCGAGGATTACTTCCGGTTCTACCAGGCCGCCTTCGGGATCGACTTCGTCGTCCTGGCCCTGGCCAATGTGTACGGACCGCGCCAGGATCCGTTTGGTGAGGGCGGAGTCGTCGCCATTTTTGCCAGGCAGATGCTCGACGGGCGACGTCCGGTCATCTACGGGGACGGTCTGCAAACCAGGGACTATGTCTACGTCGACGATGTGGTCGATGCTTTCGTCCGCGCCGCCGGAATCGGCGGTGGTCGATTCCTCAACATCGGGACCGGTTGCGAGACCACCGTGCTCCGATTGTTCAAGGCTCTGGCGGACGACATCGGGTTCACCCAATTGCCGGTGTTTGCCGACCGGCGGCCGGGGGAGATCACCCGGTCGGCGCTCGATTCCACTGCCGCCAAGAGTGTTCTCCACTGGCAACCGTGGACTTCCCTGGAATATGGCCTGGCGATGACCGTTGAGTGGATGAGAAGGAGTCTGTAGTTATCAGCTATCAGTGATCGGTCGTCAGTCCGTCAACTGAGCGCGACACCGCAAGGCGACTGTCTCTGCTGATTGCTGAGAACTGACGACTGACAACTTCATCGAAACATATCCTCGTCGGCGGGGCGGATCAGGTCGGTGGCTCGACCTTCCTCAGCGGGAAACTCCAAACCGCGAATCACCGCCAGCGGGACCCCCTTGGCCTTCCCCATCACCAGGTCCGCGGCGGCCGCCACTTCATCGACCAGCGCCACTTCGGTCACCGTCAGGGTTCGGTCGAAGGTGTCGGTGGTCCCCCGATAGTCGATCAATGCCGGCAGACCGGCGATCCCGATGGCGACGTCGGTCAGGCCCCTTCGCCAAGGCCGTCCAAAAGTGTCGCTGATCACCACCGCGATCTTCGATCCGGTCGCCTGTTGGATCCTCGTCCGCAACCGGTGGGCGGATCTGTCCGGATCCCGGGGAAGCAAGGCCAGCCACCCTACCGGCATGTTGGACCGATCAACGCCGGCGTTGGCACAGATGAAACCGTGATGGGTCTCGGATATGACCAGATCGCCTCGTCTGCGTAGAACGGTCGCCGACTGGTCGGCGATGATTCGGCGGCGTTCTTCTTCGTCGTCATCGAATTGCACCATGGCGTTCTCGGCTTTGGAGACCGCTTTGTGGGTAACGACCAGAACATCGCCGTCCCGCAGGGAGAACCCGGCGGCATTGAGGGCCGACAAGATGATCTCGGCCAGATCGTCTCCGGGACCTATGTCGCCGATCCCGTGGATCGGGGTTATCTCCACCGTCAAAGCAGATCGACCAACCAGTCCGCAAACGACCAGGCAGCGCCCGGATCGGCAATGCGGGTATCGCCTACGTGGATTTTCGGCCCGTACTCGCTGAGTTGGGCTCGTTCGCCGGCATCACCGGTGTCGATGACCACGTCGGACAGCAAACCACCATAGGCGGCGATGACCCCGGCGTTCCCGGGGGGAAGCCCCAGGGACGCCATCACTCGATCGGCCGGACCCTTGAGCGCCCGGCCGCCGAACAGAGGGCTGACGGCTATCACCCGTTCAGCCGATTCGACTGCTGCGGCGATCTCCCTTACGGCCAGGATGGGCCATATTGAGAGCGGCGGATTCGATGGTCCGATGATCACCGCATCCGCTACTTCGATTGCGGACAACACGCCGGGAGACGGAGCAGCCGTCTCCGCTCCGTCGAACCGGAGGTCGGCAACCTCGTCCTGGTGGCTTCGCATCACGAAGTAATCCTGGAATGACAACCACTCGTTGTCGACGGTCTTGACCTTGGTACGCACGGGGTGTTCGGTGGCCGGGAGGATTTTACCGGGGACGCCCAGCGCGGCTGCCAGGCGAGCCGTCACCTCGCAGAGGCCGACGCCGGCCAGCAGTTCCTGGGTGCGGAACAGGTTGGTGGCCAGATCGCGGTCTCCGATCCGAAATCGAGTGTCCGTCCCGAGAAGCGACAACCGCTTCATCACGGTGAAAGTATCGGCGGTGAGGCCCCATCCTTCCGGGCCTTCAATACCTGCCATGGTATATACGACGGTGTCGAGGTCGGGAGAAACGTGCAGTCCGTAGATGGTCTCGTCGTCGCCAACATTGACCACAGTCGTCAAATCGATATCGTCCAGAGCTGCCAACCCTCTTGCCAGGCGGGCTCCGCCCACCCCTCCTGAAAGCAAAACGACCCTTTTCACGTCAGTCCCTTCTGTTACCCACGGCGATCCGTGGTGCCCCGCAGATTGCGATACCTGCGTTTGCGGCCCACAATGGCACTCTCATGTCGATCCCCGACTACTTCCAGGCTACGGCCGCGCCCACCGCTCGCGCGGTGGTGGCTGCTGCGGTGGTGGTGCGGGATGTTTCACGGATCGCCGCCACTCTCGACGCACTTGCCCAACAATCCTACGAGACGGTAGACACCGCTGTGGTCGGAGGGGGCGAACGAGCGAGCAGCATCGCCCGAACCAGGGGCATCGGGTGGGTGTCCGACATGCGGGGTTTGATGGCCTGGCTCCCCATTGCCGCCACTCATGTGTGGCTGGTCCACGACGATGCCGCCCCCCGCCGGAACGCTTTGGCTGCCTTGGTCGAAGGGGCACAGCGGGTTGATGCCTCCGTGGCCGGGTCCAAGCTTCTGCGAACCGACCGGCCCGGGATGCTCGAGTCGGTGGGAGGCGCCACCGATGCATTCCTCGTGCCGTACTCCGGCCTCGAATCGGAGGAGATGGATCAGGAGCAGTACGACGTGGTGCGAGATGTCGCCTTCGTGCACGGTGCCTCGACGCTGGTCCGCAAAGACCTTTTCAAAGGTCTAGGGGGTACGGATCCGCTGCTGGCTCCTCAGGCTGCCGGGATCGACTTCTCTCAACGAGCGCGGGCCGCCGGTGGACGGATTGTGGTGGTCCCCTCGTCCGAGGTGCTGCACGCCGGGCTCTGTTCTCAGGAGACGCCCTTGTGGAGAGAAGAGGCGGGCAGGCTCCGCGCTCTGATCAAGGTCTATCGCCCGATCACCCTGGCTTGGACCATCCCTTCGGCCATGGTGGTCGGTTTCCTGTACGCGCTGGCCATGACCTTCCTGGGCCGCAAGAGGGCGATAATCGACCTATTCGCGGGATGGGGGTGGAACCTCTTTCACCTGCCATCGACGGTGGCGCGCCGCCGCCGGTTGCACCTGTCGAGGATGACCGGTGACGAGGAATTGTTTCGATATCAGGTGCGCGGTTCGGTGTTGATGAGAGAACTCGGCGATCGCCTCTCCTCATCGATCCGTGTCGAGGATCAAGGCCGCTGGTCGGGGATAGTCGAGCGGGGTCGAGGCTTTTGGCACGAACCAGGCTTCTACGCGGCCGTGGGCGCCCTGGGGTTCCTGTTGATTGCCGGCCGTTCGATCATCTCCGACGGGATCCCGTCGGCCGGTTTTTCCCAGCCTTTGCCGGATTCGGCGTGGGCCACCTTGCGTTCGTACGCAGGTGGTTGGAACACATCGGGTCTCGGGAGTCCGGCGCCGCTCCATCCTTCGATTGGAGCGACCGCCCTCGTTCAGTTGATCGTGCTTTCCAAAACCGGATTGGCCGAGGTGCTGCTCACCCTGGGGGCGGTGGCCGTCGGGTGGCTGGGTACGGTTCGGCTGCTCCGCAGGCTGGAGATCGGGCCGCTGGCCAGATACGGTGCGGCGCTGGCTCTGGTCGGGGGACCGGCCTTTCGCATGCTGGTTGGATCCGGAGATTGGCCCGGCATGATTGCGATCGGCCTGGCTCCGTGGGCCGTAGATTCGGTGATCGCGCCGTGGCCGTCGACTCTTAGAGCCAGGGCCGGCTACCTGGGTCGCTCGGCACTGACCGCCGGGGGGTTGGCGTGCTTCTCACCCGTAGCCCTTCTCTTGCCCTTAGCGGCAGTGTTGATCCGCGCCGTCGTTGCCGACGACGGGCCATGGTCGGCGGTGGTCAGATCGATTCCGGCGACCGTCCTGGCCTTGCCTCTGCTCTTTCCCTGGTTGTATCGGATTTCGTTCTCTCAACTTGTGGACCACGGCGAACCGCCGTACTTCGCTCCAAGTTTGTGGGGCGTTGCCGGTTTCGCGGTGGCGCTCATTCTCGGGCTCATCATGGGGAACCGTCGGGCGGCAAGCCTGCTCGGATGGGGAGGCACCCTGGCAGTGGGCGGGTCCCTTCTGGCCCGGACGGCCGGGCTCGGGGTGGGAAGGGAGCCGGTGGTCGCCGGCTACGTGATGGCCGCCGTTGGAACGGCCATCGTGGTCGGTGTAGTGATCGACCTGCCCGCCCGGCTGGATGGCGCCCGTTTGTGGCGGGTGATCGGCGGGCGAGGAGCTGCTCTGGCCGGTCTGGCAGTGGCTCTCGGGGCGGCGCTGCTCATTCCCTCGGGCCGGCTGGGACTCCCCGAAGATCAGTTCAGTTCCCAACTCGAATTCGCGAGTGCCCGTGCTCAGGATCACGGTGCCGATCGGATCCTGATCGTCGGTACCGGCCATGACCTTCCCGGGGAGGAGCGGACGATTGGCGGGCTCTACTACCGGGTGGTCCCGGGGACCGGGCCGATATTCCCCGAGGCGTGGCTGCCGGCGGCTCGCCAGGGCGACACAGCTCTCGATCAGGTCCTGGAACGGATTCTGTCCGGTGACGACTTGCGGCCCGGGCAGTCGCTGGCACCCTTTGGCATCAGATGGATCGTTCTTACCGGGCCCAATCCCCTCGAGGTGGCCCTTGAATCGCAACTTGACTTTCGACAGTTGCCGGGCCTGGCGTACACAACGTTCGAAAGCGAAGTGTTGAGCCCTCGGGCAATCGGCGCGGACGGGAAGGCGTGGGTGTGGGACCGTCCCGATTATGTGGCAACCGAACCTGCCGTGGGGTCGGTCTATGTTGCCGAGAATCAGGATGATCGTTGGGGTGAGGAATGGGCCGCGGCCGGGTGGGCCAACCAAGTCGTCGCAAACGGGCGAGTTACGTTCTCAGGAGATTCCGCTAATCGAAACTGGGCCTTCGGGGCGGCCGGGATGCTCGCGATGTTGGTCGTCATGACCGCAGTCGGTCATGATCGGAAGACGTCATGAGACGATCCCTCGTCTTCATGCTCGTTGGAGTGCTGGCAGTGGCCGCATGGTTGGCTCCCGCTCCTGAACCGGTGGTGGTTGACACTTCCGTTACCACCACTAGTGCCGGGCCGGCGGTGGCCAGCAACTTCTCGAATTGCGCCTGGGCAGTCGCCGATGATTCGCGAGACACCCTCGTCAGTGTTGTCTCCTTGACCGATGTTGATGTGCAACTGACGTTCCCGGTCGCCGGTGAGGTTCGCGAAACCTACCCGGAGTCGCTGCCCGGGCCCGGAGCCAGCGCCATCCCCCTCTCGACGGTTCTCAGCCTGGGTCTGTCTCCCTCGGTCGTCGAATTCACCGATGCTCCGGCTGCGGCCGGGGTCATGGTCATGGGTGATGGCTTGCTGGCCGCGGATCTGTGTCCTTCGAGCGCCAGCAAAGTGTGGATTCTGCCTGGAGGCACAACTGTGCAAGACCGTCCCCTTGATCTTCAACTGTTCAATCCGTTTCCTGAGGATGCGCTGGTCACGGTGGAGGTGACCAGTGAAGAGGGTTTCGAGCCTGCTCCGGAACTCGAACGATTGTCCGTTCCCGGTAGGTCCTGGCGGACTCTGGCGCTGGGCGAATTACTGCCGTTCCGGCAGCAACTGTCGGTGACGGTACAGACCGAGCAAGGGCGGATCATTCCCGCCATGGTGCAGACCGGCGGGACGGATCAGGCCGTCTGGACGGATGTTGGGCGTAGCGAGGTCTGGGAGTTTCCGCTTGTCGCGGTCGGGCAACTGCAGCCTTTTCTGGCCGTGTCCAACGGTGGCAGCCTTGAAGTCACTTACACAATCGATGTTTTCACTGCGGAAGGTCCGGTCGAGGGTGTCATGGAGGGGCTGATCCCGGCCCACGGTAACGATCGGATCTCCCTGGGCGGCCTGGCGGACGGTGCCTATGGTGTGCGCTTGCGGGCCGATGGCCCGGTATCGGCCGTCGTGGTCGGTGAAGCCGACGGCCAAGTGGCTGCTACGTCGGGAGCACCGCTGGCGGCCAGGAGATGGATGCTTCCGGGTGCGGGAGCCAACAGCGCAGCTCGTTCTTCACTGTGGTTCCTCAACACCGGCGCCGAGTCGATAACGATCACTTATCAAACCCTCGATGCCGGTGGCACCGTCGCAGATCCCGGGAAGATCATCCTTTCGGCCGGTACGGTTCGGCGGGTCTTGCTCGATCAGGTTGGCGTTTCGGGTGTCATCGCAGAATCGGCCGATCCTTTCTCGGCCGCGTGGAGCGCCGAGATCGATGGAGCGACGTCGTTTTCCTCGGGAGTTCCCATCGGTGAATGAGATCGGCCGGGCCTTGCTGATCGTGGGACTGATCGGGGTTGTTGTCGGGACAGTAGGTCTCTGGACCGCGTACCGGACCGGATCCCGCCGGCGGGCGGTTCGCACCGAATCTCTGCGGCCGTGGCCGGCAGTGGTCCTCTTCACGTCGACGGACTGTGATGCCTGTGATCCGGTTCGAGTCACCGTTCGGGATCGAACTCCGGAAGACCTTGTGCGCGAGATCGCCTATCAAGGGGGAGCCGAATTCTTTCGGTCGGCCGGAATCGACCGGGTTCCGGCGGTAGTGGTGATCGATCGGCAGGGGACGGCGGTCGGTGTCTTCGAAGGCCAGGTGAGCTCCCCTCAGATCGGGAGGGCTCTGCGTCGGGCCGGGCTCGTTTGAGGCGGCAATCCTTGTTCTTGCCCGCTCGGCCATCTAAGTTCAGTCCATGATTCAAAACTGCGCTCGTTGTGGCGGGCCCGGCGCCGCCGTCATGTCATTCAACTACGACGACCGAGCCGTCTGGTTGGACGATCTTGTAACTGCCGTCGGCCCCGGCGAGGGGTACCCTCTTTGCGCCGATCATGCCAACCGGATGACACCACCGTTGGGGTGGACACTGACCGACCACCGCAACGTCACCCGGTTGTTCGCACCGCTCGAGGTGGCCTAGGGGTCCGCGGGCTCCGAGGAGACCGCCTTGTCACTCGATCGTGATCTCATCGATGCCGTCAAGGAACTCGATGAGCATCAACTCCGTCGCCTGCTGATCCTCGCTCGCGCTCGCCTGGAAGGTTCCGGAGCGCTGAGTCCCGGCACTGAATCAGAGGTCAGCCTCCGTCGCCAGTGGGTCAAATGTGGCAAGGCGGGATGTACGACTTGCCCGCACGGGCCGTATTGGTATGCGTACTGGAGAGAAAACGGCAAACGCCGAAGCCGCTACATCGGGAAACTACTGGAAGAGTGACCAGTTTCCAGTTTCCAGTGATGGTAAGCCTTCACCGGCTACCAGCTACCGGCCGTAGCTCGTAGCTCGTCGCTCGTCGCTCGTCGCTCGTCGCTCGATCCTCGTTGTATATCGGCTGTTTCGGTAAGCTATGTGCGGCCTAGCGCGAAGGGATGTCATGCATTGTCCAAATTGTGGCGCGCGTGACGTGATCCAGATCCAACAGAAGCTCCCCGACGAGACCGAAATCCACTTCTACTCGTGTCACAAATGCGAAGAGAAGTGGTGGAACCGGGACGGAGAACAGATGTCCCTTTCCGACGTCCTCGAACTGGCGCGTAAGCAGCGCACCTGACGCTGGGGCGTCGTTTCCACCTGATGGAATCCTCAACCCGGGAATCCCTGCTTAGGGACCAAGCCGACCTTCTACCTCGCTGGGTGATCATGACCGGTCTCGGGGCGGTGATGCTGGCGGTCTTGGTCGTAATGAATCCGGTCCTCCTGCTGTCGGCCAACACGCCTTCGGGTGGGGACATGGGGGCGCACGTTCTGGTACCTGCCTATCTGCGTGACACTCTTCTACCCCAAGGTCGGATCCTCGGTTGGAGCAATAGCTGGTTTGGCGGCTTCCCCGTCTTCTATTTCTACTTCCCTCTGCCTGCCCTGGTCACCGTGCTGTTGGATGTAGTCCTGCCTTACGGGGTCGCTTTCAAGCTCGTCACAATTCTCGGGCTCCTGGCACTTCCCGGCGCGACCTATTTCCTGCTCCGGGCCATGCGGTTCGCTCGCCCGAGTGCGTTGGTGGGCGCAGCCGCCGGTGGCACATTCGTGTTCATGGAGAGCTACTCGATCTACGGCGGCAACATCCCGTCCACACTGGCGGGTGAGTTTTCTTTCTCGTGGTCATTTGCTCTTGCGCTGGTCTATCTCGGCCTCCTGATCAAGATCGTCCGGGACGACCGTCGGCTTGTGCCGATAGCCGGGATGGTGCTGGCGCTCACGGCACTAACCCACCTGATCACGACGCTGGCGATCATCATTGCCTCGATTCCGCTCCTCTTGTGGAAAAGAGGAGCGAAGCCGGTGGCGGCGACCTGGGTGATCGGGTTTGCCATCGCCGGGTTCTGGGCGGTTCCGCTCCTCGCTCGAATCGGCTACTCGGCCGATATGGCCTGGGTCCCTTTGCGGGATTGGAAGAACGTTCTGCCGTCTGAGCTGTGGTGGCTCCTGGTTCCGGCTTTGTTCGGATTGGTGTGGGCTATCCGCCGTACCCCCCGGATCGTTCCGTTCGTGGTCCTGGCCGTTTGGCCGGTGATCTACTACTGGCTCATCTTGTTGGTCCCGGATTTGTTGCCCGACCTCGGCACCTGGCAGGACAAGCTATGGAACGGGCGATTTCTTCCTTTCTTCTACTTCGGGGTCTTTGTGTTCGCGGGATTGGCCGTCGGGCAAGGTATTCGTGAACTGGCCCGGAGACTCCCAGAGAAAGCGTCCGTGTGGTGGGTTCGTGGATTCATCGCCACCCTGGTGGTCGTGGCGTTTGTGGTGATCCCGGAGATATCCCTGGGTTCGACAGCCGGGTGGGTGACGCTCGGGATAGGCCTTCTGACTCTGGCCGCGACGGTAGCTTTCCCGGCTTTCGTGGATGTGCCGGTGGCGGCTCCGCTGGTAGCCGTGTCGGCGTTCCTGGTTGTCGGTCTGGCCGGTCTGAGTTTCATCCCGGGCTGGGCTCGCTGGAATTATTCAGGGTATGAGGGCAAGGAACCCTGGCCCGAGTACGAAGCCTTGATGGTCACCCTGGCGGAGCTCCCGGCCGGTCGCGTGCAATGGGAATACGACAAGGAGCAGAACAAGTACGGTACCCCGATGTCGCTGATGCTGATCCCCTACTGGACGGAAGGCACGCACCCGTCGATGGAGGGTCTGTTCTTCGAATCGTCGCTGACCACCCCATTTCATTTCCTCAACCAGGCGGAGATGAGCGTGTCACCGTCTCGACCGGTCCCCGGGCTGAACTACCACACGTTTGACTTCGATCGGGGCCTCGAGCATCTGGCGTTGTACGACGTCCGCTACTACGTCACCTATACCGAACAAGCCGAACAAGCAGCCGACCTGAGATCGGACCTGCAAAAGGTGGGCTCTTCCCCACCCTTCTCGATCTATGAACTCCCCGCCTCCTCCGCCGTCGATGTAGCCCGGTTTGTCCCGTCGGTGTTCGAAGGGGACTCTTTCGATGAGGCGGCACTCGCTTGGTACGACCGAGCAGGTGAGCTGGACGAATGGCTGGTTCAGGAAGGTCCTGATGATTGGCCGCGAGTCGGCGATGACCTCGCCGGTATCGGAACCCGGCCGATCACCGACGCCGGCGTTGTCAGCGAGGTGGTTGTCGACGACCACCAGATTTCGTTCCGGACCACCGCGATTGGGGTGCCCCATCTCGTCAAGGTCAGTTACTTCCCCAACTGGAAGGCCGATGGTGCCGATGGGCCCTATCGGGCCGCGCCGGCATTGATGGTGGTGGTCCCGACCGAAGAGAACGTTTCCCTCGAGTTTCGCGCCGGTTTTGCCGAACAACTCGGAGTGGCCCTCAGCATTGCGGGCCTGTTGTTCGTCGTCGGAAGCGGCATCTACACGTGGCGGAAATCGAGAGCATGAAATCCTATCTGCAGTCGTTGGTCACACGGGAGGCGAGGGGTCAGTTTCTACGGTTGGGGGTGATCGGCGGATTGAACACCCTCGTCTACTTCGTGATTCTGAATGTGCTGTTCTCGGTGGTGCGGTTGTCAGATTTCTGGTCGGTCACGGGGGCCTTTGTGCTCTCCACGGGCCTGTCCTATGTGCTCAATCGGCGTTGGACCTTCCAGCTCCGGGAGGCAAGAGGCTCCCTCCGGGAAACGCTTGTGTTCTACGCAGTCAACCTCGGGGCCTGGGCGGCCACGGTGGGGCTGGTCGAGCTTGCCGAACGCATCTTTGGTTCGAGCACAGCATTGCAGGTCAACCTGGCCTCGCTGGTTGCGACCGCCTTCATCCTGATACCCAAGTTTGCCTCATATCGCGATCTTGTTTTCAAGAAGGCGCTGGGGACCAGAACGAGCGAGGAATTGGCGGTCTAATCGACTCGTCGAAGGGACCACAGGAAGATTCGAAACGTGTCCCTGCCCATCTCCCACAGCGTCGACCAGCGAAGGGCCGCGGAAGAAGCCCCGACCTCCAATGACACGGGGACCTGGATGATCCGGAATCCTGCCCGGTCGGCGCGGACTAGAAGCTCCAAGTCAAAGGCGTAGCCGTATACGCTCAAGTCGGCGAAGACCTTGTCGAGTACCGGACGCTTGAAGATCTTGAGCCCGGTTTGGGTTTCATCGATGGGGAGGCGGAAGAGGACTCGGGTGACAAAGGAGAACAAGCGGCTCAGAGCTCGGCGCTTCCAGGGGTATCGACCGCTTCGCATCTCCGACCGCTTTGCTCCGACGAGCACATCGGCACCGCTTTCGGCGAACATGTCCAGCAAGTCCGGGAGTTGAGCGGGCGGTAGGTCGAGGTCGCCGTCGAGAAAGACCACGATCGAGCCCACGGTCGCCCCGGTACCGGTTTGTAGCGCTGCTCCCTTGCCCCGGTTCAGCTTGTGCCTGACCACTTTGCTCCGCGGTATCTGGGCGGTTGTTCGCTGTGCCTCTTCGTACGTCGCATCATCGCTTCCGTCGTCGACCACAACGATTTCCGCACCCGGCAAAGCAACATCAACGGCCGCCATGTTGGCGGCGATCTCCTGGCCCAGCCGGTAGGCAGGCAGAACGACCGAGACGGCCTGAAAATTGGACAAGTCCGGCATGTGCGCCGTGCAGTGTAGGGACGGGTCGGAGCCTGTTGATCCGGACGATCCTCGTGCCGGTCTTACAATGCGATCCGGCGCCGGCAGCAAGGATGGGCAATGGGCGATCTCGAGAATATCTTCAAGGCATATGACATACGCGGACGGACCGATACGGGGGATCTTGACGAAGACGCCGCCCGCCGGATAGGGGCGGCATTTGCCTGGTTTGTTGGAGCGACGCGCCTCGCAGTTGGTTATGACTGCCGTTTGTCGACCCCGGCTATCTCCGGAGCGTTCATGGCCGGAGCGGCTTCCCAAGGTGTTGACGTGCTCGACATTGGCGAGGTTGCCACAGACACGGTCTATTACATATCGGGCAGTCTCAATGTTCCCGGGGCCATGATCACTGCGTCGCACAACCCGCCGGAATGGAACGGGATCAAGCTCTGTCGGGAGGGGGCTGCCCCGGTCGGTGCCGACACGGGATTGCAGGAGATCAAGGCGAAAGCGATGGCGGGCCTTCCCGACCGCCCCTCTGCCGGAACGATCCAATCGTTTGACCCTCTCCCCGGGTACATCGGGCATTTGTTCAGCATCGTCGACCCCGACCGTATCGGAGCCCTCTCGGTGGCCGTCGATGGCGGAAACGGCATGGCAGGAGTGGTACTGCCGTCCGTGTTCGATCGACTGTCTGCCCATTTGTCGGGCCTCTATCTCGATCCGGACGGGACCTTTCCCAACCATCCGGCCGATCCCCTCAACCCCGAGAATCTGCGCGACCTGCTCGCGCTCATGGAACGCCAGCGCCCCGATCTGGGAGTCGCCTTTGACGGTGACGCGGATCGAGCCTTCTTTGTCGACGACCAACTCCTCCCGCTGTCGGGTAGCACTACCACTGCCATCATCGCAGCCTGGTTTTTGCGCAGAGAGCCCGCCGCCACCATCGTGCACAACTTGATCACCAGTCGAGCGGTCCCGGAGTCGGTGCGGGCCGCCGGCGGAACGCCGATTCGGACGAGGGTCGGGCACTCCTATATCAAGCAAGTCATGGCTGAAACCGGCGCCGTGTTCGGGGGTGAGCATTCCGGTCACTACTACTTCCGGGACAATTACCGGGCGGACTCCGGCATGCTCGCCATGTTGGTGCTGCTGCAGGTGTTATCCGAGGATGGTCGGCCGCTGTCGGAGCTGCGTCGGGAATTCGAGCCTTACGCGGCATCGGGGGAGATCAACCTTCATGTGACGGATCAGACCCGGGCCCTCGAGGTGGTCGCCGAGGGGTTTGCCGACGCCGGCCAGGATCAAACCGACGGTTTGACAATCGAATGGAATGACCGGTGGTTCAATCTTCGGCCGTCCAACACAGAGCCGGTGTTGCGACTCAATGTGGAAGCTCCCGACGCTGCGGCCGTCGCGGAGCTCGTCAATAGTGTACGGACAATCGTGGAGGCGGTCCGATGATCCCCAAAGAGCTGATGGACATCCTGGTCTGCCCGTCCTGCCGGGGCGATCTGAAAGAGGAAGACCCGGAATTGTTGTGTACCGGCTGCGGCTTGCGGTATCCGGTTCGAGACGGTATCCCCATCATGCTCATCGAAGAAGCGACCAGGCGAGGCGACTCATGAATTCCATGTGGTCGATGCTGGCCGGTTTGAGCGATCAGTACCAGTGGGCCGCCGATCTCAACGTGCCCGTCATGACCCCGGCGGAGACCGTTCTGGTCTGTGGGATGGGCGGTTCGGCCATATCCGGGGATATGGCGGCGGCGGTCGTGCCCTCCGCTCTGATTGCCGTCAACAAGGGGTATTCCATTCCGGGGTGGGCTACCGGGGTGCGGCCGCTGGTTGTCGCAGTCTCGTATTCGGGGAATACCGAGGAGACCCGATCGGCGGTATCCGAGGCGCTCGCCCTGGGATTGCCCGTGGCCGTGATAGCAGGAGGCGGCGCGCTGGCCGATCTGGCCGTTCAGCGAGATCTGCCTTTCGTTCGGATACCGAACGGATTGCAGCCACGGGCGGCGCTCGGCTACCTGACCGGCGGGTTGCTGCGTTTGCTGGAGGCCGCCACGATCGCCCCAGAACAGTCCGGTTCCCTGGGCGAGGCAGCCTCCGTGGTACGGGAGCTCTGGGGAGATGGGAGGTCGGGACCGGCCGGACGGCTGGCCATCGATCTGGCCGATGGTCTGGCCGGCCGCGTTTCTCTCATCTACGGCTCCAGTGGTCTGACGGCTCCCGTTGCGCAGCGCTGGAAGACTCAGATAAACGAGAATGGCAAACGACCGGCCTTCTGGTCGGAGCTTCCGGAACTCGATCACAACGAGATTGTGGGCTGGTCGGCTCTGGAGGCGTTGACCAAGCGGATGGTCGGCATCGTTCTCCTCCGCGATCGTGATGAGCATTCCCAGGTCAAGCGCCGTTTCGCTCTCACTACCAGCTTGATTTCGGGCAGCGTCCCGGTCGTTGGAGAAGTGTGGTCGCAGGGCGATTCCCGTTTGGCCCGGGTTGCCGGCCTGGCATTGGTCGGGGACCTGGTCTCCGTTTTCCTGGCCGAACAAGAAGGAGTCGACCCGGTGCCGGTCGACATTATCGAAGATCTCAAGGGCCTGCTCGACGAGGAGTGAACATGAATTTCGATATTGCGGATCCCGGCTTGGCCGCAATGGGTGCCCGGCGCGTGGCCTGGGCCGGCCGCCGCATGCCCGTGCTTGGAACGATTCGCCAACGCTTTCGTGCCGAGCAGCCGCTGGCCGGCCGGACCATCGCTGCTTGCCTCCATGTCACGGCCGAGACGGCCAATCTGATGCTGGCCCTGCGAGACGGCGGTGCAGAGGTCTACCTCTGTGCTTCGAATCCGTTGTCGACGCAAGACGATGTTGCCGCAGCACTCGTTGATGAGGGCATACCCGTGTTCGCCATCCGCGGGGAGAACTCCGACAGCTATTACCGGCACATCCATGCGGTCCTCGACAGCAAACCGGATATCACCATGGACGATGGAGCGGATCTGGTGACCGTATTGCACACCGAGCGGACAGATCTCGAGCTCCTCGGCTCGACCGAGGAGACGACTACGGGTGTGATCAGATTGCGGGCCATGGCGGGCGACGGAACCTTGCGGCTTCCGGTGGTGGCAGTCAACGACAGCGCCACCAAGCACCTTTTTGACAACCGGTACGGCACGGGCCAATCGTCGATGGACGGCATCCTGCGGGCCACCAACGTCCTCCTGGCCGGATCCACGGTTGTGGTGGTCGGCTACGGGGACTGCGGCCGGGGAGTGGCCGAGCGGGCGAGCGGAATGGGCGCCAAAGTGGTTGTGGTGGAAGTCGACGCGGTCCGCGCTCTGGAAGCAGCCATGGATGGATATCGGGTTCTCACCGCCGACGACGCCGCGTCGGTCGGCGACATTTTCGTCACTGTGACCGGCAACAAGCATGTTCTACGAGCCCGGCATTTCGATTTGATGAAGGATGGCGTCATCCTTGCGAACGCCGGCCATTTCGACGTGGAGCTGGATCTCCAAGCATTGGCCGCCAAATCGGTGAAACGGCGACCAGTACGAGAAAACCTGGAGGAATTCATCCAGGCTGATGGGAGGCGACTGCTGGTCGCGGCCGAAGGAAGGCTGGTCAACCTGAGCGCGGCTGAAGGGCACCCCGCCGATGTGATGGACATGTCTTTCTCGGATCAAGCTCTGGCAGCTGAATGGTTGGTGAAGCAGGCCGGCCGGCTCGAACCGAGGGTCTACACCCTCCCCGAAGAATTGGATCAGGAAGTAGCCAGGATCAAGCTCCAACATCTCGGTTGCGGCCTCGAAGTACTGACCGATGAACAGCGGCAGTACCTGGCAACCTGGAAAGAGGGAACGTGAGAGTACCTGGTACCCAGTACTCAGTATCCGGTACTAGGTACTAGGTACTTCTCGTAGATCAATGATCTGGACTGAATCTCCGATTGGGCTTCTGGCTTCCGCGGACCGGATCACGTCGAGGATGTCGTCGCCGATCAGTTCATGGCGGGTGAGCAATGCATCACGAAGGGCTTCAACGATGTGACGATTTCGGGCGAGGAGACGGCCCACCTCACCCTTGTTCTCGCTCAGGATCGTTTCGACGCTTGCCCGACCCTGGGCATCGGCCAGAACCTTGGCAACCAGATTGCCGCCGAGCAGGCCGCCGTCGAGGGCCCGGAACGACACCAGCGAACCTCCCAGCCCCAGAGACCCCACCATTTCCGCTGCGACCTTGGTAGCCGAAGAGAGGTCGCCGGCCGGGCCCGTACCCGACTCGCCGAAGAACAACTCCTCGGCAACCATTCCGCCCAGCGAGATCTGGATCAAGGCGATGAGTTCGCTGCTTTTCTGGGTATGGCGCTCGTCGACGAGGCGATGGGCCAGAAAACCCAGAGCTTCTCTGCGCTTGATGATCGAGAGCATTTCGAGCCGGCGGCCTTTGCCGACCAGGTAGGCAACTGTGGCGTGCCCCGCTTCATGCACGGCGATGGTTCGCTGCTCGTCCTCGGGGTAGTCGATCGGTTCGGGAAGACCGACTTCGATTTCCAGGCGGGCAGTGTGGGTGTCCTTGACGGATAGCGCGGTCCGGTTTTCTCGCAATGCCAGAAGAAGGGCCTCGTCAAACAGTCGCTCTAGCGAAGCCGGCGAGTACCCGAGGGTGGCGGCGGCCAGCTCGTCCCTTACGCGATCTGTTTCGAGGTCATCCTCATGGGCCCTGCTGCCGAGGAAGTAATCAATCAGTTCGCGACGGCCGGATAGCCCCGGCAGTCCGAAATGCAGCACCCGGTCGAAACGGCCCGGGCGAAGCAGGGCTGCATCCAGGGCCTCCGCCCGGTTGGTTGCGGCGATCAAGAGGATGTTGGCGTAAGGAGCCGGTTGGATGGCGAGATGTCGGTGTTCGGGCAAGAGTCGATTGACGAGATTCTTGAGAGATCCGATCAGCCGCATTCTTGTGGTCGGCTCGTCAAAGCTTTGCATCTGGATGAGAAGCTCATTGACGATTCCACCGGTATCGCTGCTGACCGACCGATCGATCATCTTCGATGAGCCGGGTGACATGGCGCTGCCCCGGGCACGACTCAGACCAATGGCATCGATCTCTTCAATGAACCCGATCGCGCCCCCTCATCGCGGGCGGCTTTGCGGAGAGCCCGGAAGAAGGAGCGGATTTTGCGGGCCGTCATCCCGAACCACATGCTCTGGAAAGCCGTGGCGGAGACAAAGAGAAAGGGAACCCCGGCCTCTTTGGCCATGGCCTTGGCTACGTGGGTCTTTCCGGTGCCGGGAGGACCTTCAAACAGAACACCTCGCCGCGGTGAGCCGCCCATCTTGTTTCGCAATGTCTCATGATCGAGCAGAACCCGCAGGGTGTGGCCAACCTCATCCAACACTCGACCAAGACCTTTCACATCCGAGAAGCTCGTCTTGAGTTGCTCGGCCCGGAAGATGACATGGGGTGAACGGGAGTTACCCAGCATGGGAACGATCAAGACCATTGCCAGTAAGAGGATGATGATGATTCCGGGAAGCCAGAACAAGGCCTCGTCGGAGAACTGGGGAAAGGCGGGCCACGGCGTCTCACCGTTGGCGATTCGCCACCACATCCAGACGGTCACCACGGACAAGACGGCAGCGAGTTTGCGCAAGCGGCGTAGCCTCTGCCGCTCGCGGTTGACCTCGACGGTTCCGTTCACTTCGCCTCCCAGCGTGAGTCCCGTCCTCAATTTAGCCACTCTGAGTGGTCATGTCACGAAGAATCTGTGGGTGACACCCCTTATGGTGGCCAGATGGTGTGTCTGGTTTGTTCGATGACCGCAAAAGGCTTCCTCTGTGCAAGATGCCGGGGGTCGCTGATTCCGGTTGTTCCGAGACGGCTGCCGGGAGGTCTGCTGGTGAGTTCCGGTTTCCTGCATGCCGGTCCGGCTCGCGTGTTGGTGCACCGGCTGAAATACCAGGGGATCCGGCAGGCTGCCGGGTTGCTGGCCGAGCGCATGGCCGAGGTGATGGAAGGATTAGATGGAACGCTGATCCCGGTTCGACGGGTACCGCTCCGGACCTGGAAATACGGGGTCGATCCGGGCCGCGAACTGGCCGCTGCGGTAGCCGCTCTGACCGGTTTGCCGCTGGCCGATACCCTGCGAGCGCCGGCGTGGGCCCGGGCCCGGGCCGGCGTCCGGCGGGAATTCAGAGCCGAAATCCGGTTCAGATCCCGACCGGTTCCGCGGGGACCGTTGCTCCTGATCGACGACGTTCTGACCACCGGTGCCACGCTGCGGGCTGCCCGGCAAGTTGTTGGGGAATCCGCGATCTACGGTGTGACGGCGACATCGGCAGGTAGAGTTGTGGTGTGATCCGATTCGAAGAGGCGGGGCGAAGCCGATTCAATGGTTCTTTTTCCCGCCCTCTCCGAGCGAACACGACTGTGGGTGTCCCAATCCAGGAGGATGATCTTGGACGTCAAGATGCACGGCCGCAATTTCCATATCGAGGATCGGTTTCGGGAGGCTGCCGAGAATAAGATTGCTCGGGCCGCCAAGTTCTTTGACGGCGTCGGCTCGGCCGATGTTGAAGTAACCGAAGAACAGAACCCGCGGATTGCCGACGAACGCTTTCGGGTGGAGATCACCGCCGCGGCGGCCGGCAACGTCGTCCGGGTGGCGGGTGCAGCCAGCACGCCGGAGGCCGCCCTCGACATCACCGCGGAGCGGTTTGGTCAGCAGATGAAGAAACTCAAGGGTCGCCTGATTACCCGCTCACGCCGCGGTGACAACAAACATCTCAATGAGCCTGGCGGTTTGGTCGAAGAATCCTTTGAGTCCGACGGACTCGATATTGTCAAGGTCAAACAGTTTGTGATGAAACCAATGACGCCTGAGGAGGCTGCGCTGCAGATGGATACGCTTGGGCACGACTTCTTTTTCTTCCAGAGCGCCGACTCGGATCTACCCAGTGTGCTCTACCGCCGTCGTGACGGCGCCTTCGGCCTGATTGAGCCTGCATGACCAAGGTCCTTGTCGTCGATGACGCCCCTTTGTTCACCGCCGGACTGTCGGCCGCTTTTGAGAACGCCGGGTTTTCGGTAGTCGGACAGGCCGCCGATGCGATGGCCGCGCTCATGCTCGCCAAGGAACTCAAGCCTGACTTAGTCGTCCTCGATGTTCTGATGCCGGGCATGTCGGGCGTAGAGGTGGTCGACAAGATCATCGGCGCTTCGCCGGGATCGAAGGTGGTGCTGCTGACCTCCAGCGAGTCGGAAGAAGACTTGCTGGCCGCTATCAAGGCAGGCGCGCGTGGTTACATCGTCAAAACGACGCCCTTTGCCGAGCTGGTGGAGTCCATCAAGTGGGTGGTCAATGGCGGAGCCGTTGTTTCGCCCATGATGGGCGGCAAGTTGTTCGAAACCATTGCCCAGCTGCTCAAACACCGGGATGTCGTGGTGGGGCGGAAACCAACGTTGACCGGTCGCGAGGTTGAGGTGATTCAGCTGATCGCCGATGGACGAACCAGCCGGGAGATCGGTGAAAAGCTCTACATCTCCGAGAACACTGTCAAGAACCATGTTCGCAATATCCTCGACAAGCTCGGCCTGCATTCTCGAAATGAGGCAGTCATGTACGCGCTTCGAGAAGACTTAATCAATATCGACGGATGACCACCGACCTGGCTCGCGCTTCCTCGGTAGTCGAAGCCTTGTCTGCGGCCTGGACCGTGTTCAATCTGTACCCGGATCCTGCCTCCCAGGGCGCCTTCCAACGGGTAGCCGATTCGCTGCGCCAGGCGATCGGAGATCGCGAGTTGTCCCTGGAGGTCGGCCCCGGCGGATTCCTGATTAGGGGCGAAGATGTTCCGGTCGAGCGCGACGCGACCGAACGGCTCGTCAAGCAATGTTTTGTGCACAACATGGAGGTGCTGGGGTTTTCCGGCAAACCCTCCGATGCCGATATCGTCACGTTCCTGGGAGTCCTCTCCAAGGACGAGGAGGATCTCCACGCGGCCGGCGGGATTGGCGCCGTCCTGGCCAAGGAAGGTGTCACGTGCTTTGCCGCGGTGACCCGAGCCTTGTTGAACACGGTCATCGGGCCGGTCGAGACAGTCCAGCGCGACGCTGGGGTTCAGGCAGTCATGGCCGGAGCGGCCGACCCGGAGGCCTTCGCCCGCAACCTGGTTGAGGAAGCCGGCGGTGACAGGGAGAGGCTCAGCCGGATATTTCACGAACGGTATCGCGACACGTTCGCCCGGGTCGATGAGAACGATGTGGCGGGACGTGAGACGATTGTGACGGCTTTTGTTGATGCCTTTTTCTATTTCGATGAGGGCTCTCAGGTTGCAGTGGTGGGAGGTTTCCTCTCCGGACATGAGGATCGGATTGACCGGGTGTTCCTCGACCAGTTCGCCGGCAACGATCTGGCGGCTCTGGCCCCTCGCCTCGACTCGCGCGGGTTCTCCCTGTTACTTGACTACGCCCGGATTGCGACCGACCAATCCGACAAACGCCCCGAAGAACTGTTGAGTCTGCTCGAATCGCCTGGATCCGTGCGATCACCGCGCGAGTTGGTGGCGGCGAGAGTTCAGGAACGAATGGCCGACCTCGAGGGCGAGTTACCCAAACGGCAGGCGTTTGCGTCGCTGCGCACGCAATTCCCCGATCCGGCCAAATACTTCTACGAAACCCTCGACACCTTCCGAGGGTTGCTGGCCGTCGAAGAACGAGACGACCGATTCCGCAGGCTCATGCGGGTGTTGACCGGAAAGATCAGCGCCAGCATCCGGCGGGGCCGCTACCGACGAGCCGAGCTCTGGCTTCGGGCAGCTGTGGACCATCCGACCTACCCGGTCGAGCGCGCGGCCGAGGTGGCTGATGCAATTGCTCAAGCGGGCGCTTCTGACGTCCTCGATGCTCTTGTCGCCCGGCAGGCCGAAGACGATGAGTCCGGGCCGGCGAAACGCCTACTTTCGATCCTGGCTCCCGGCCACATCGACGAACTTGTCGACATGATGGCCGCCGAAGAAGACCGGGCTCGGCGCCGGGCTTTCCTCGACGTGCTCGGTAGAGAAGCGGCTCGCGACCCTCGCCGGTTGATTGAGCGACTCGATGACCAGCGTTGGTTCGTTGTGCGGAATCTGGCAGTCGTCCTCGGCCGCTCCGGCAATACGACCTGCGTCCCGGCCCTCCGCCGCTTGCTCTCCCACGACGATCATCGGGTTCGGGTGGAGGTCCTCCGATCGTTGAGCAGTCTGGACACCGGCAATGTGGACTACTTTGCTGAGGCATTGGCGGACACCCACGAAACCGTCCGGCAATCTGCCATTGCCATGCTCGGAGTCCGCGGGACCGGCGATTCTGATTCGCTACTCATTCGAGCGCTGTGGTCCACTACCCTCGATACAGAGGAGAAAGAGCGCGTCATCCGGGTATTGGGGGATCGATCGAGCAGTGATGCTCGACAGGCTCTCGATAGTCTCGCCAAGAAGCGGTTCGCTTTGTCGGCCAAGGCGCGGCACCTGCGCTCGGCCGCCCGCGCGGCTCTGGAGGCTGGACCATGATGAGGGATGTCCGCGCTCGCCAACTCCTCAAGGACCTCCAGGCACTTTCCCGACAGATGGCGCTGTATCCCACGGGACACCCGACAACGGGTGAAGCTCTGACCGCCGCAACCGCCTCGGCCGAAGGGTTGGCATCGGCAGCCGGCGGTGAGGTCGTCTTGAGTTTGTTGACGGACTCTTTCTATCTCGATCGGACTTTGCTCGCCCATGCGTCGATCGAGTCCAGCGCCTTGTTGCGGACTATGCAAGGTCGTGGCATCGAATCGATCACCTTTGTGTCGCCGGTGGCCGGAGCCGACATTGCAGACCTGGGTGCCTTTGTTGCGGGACTCTCCGGTGACGTACCGGCCGAGAGCACCGTCCGGTTGAACGAATCGCCCTACTCCAAATCTGATCTCGAATCTGATTCTTCGTCTGCCGGTCTGCGTCGTGCATACACACGCTCTCTTGATGTCTTGCGCGGCGTCGCGGGGGTGCTCGACACAGATGAACCGATCGATCTCAGCGTTGCCTCCTGGGCAGTCGAGCAATTGGTCGAGCAAACGATCTCTCAGCCGGCAGCCTCTCTTCTGCTCTCCACCATGAAGAGCCACGATGAGTACACGTTCTTTCACTCGGTCAACGTTTGTATTCTCTCCATTTCTCTGGGGCGTATGTCCGGCCTGGAAGGGGATCAACTGAAGGTGCTGGCCATCGGCGCGTTATTGCACGATATCGGCAAAATCCGGGTCGACTCCTCGGTTTTGCAATACCCCGGTCGACTCGATCACGAACAGTGGAACCAGATCAAACTCCATCCGCAAGAGGGCGCTGCCTCGATAATGGCGGCGGCGGCGCCCGGTCAAGAGATTGCGGCCACCGTTGCCTTCGAGCACCATGCTCGCTTCGATGGGAGCGGTTATCCGAGAGTCGCGCGACGAGAACATGACCTGCACTTCTTCAGCCGGCTGGTGGCGACTACGGACACATACGACGCGATCACAACTCGCCGTTCCTATCGCCGGGCAGAGACTCCCAACCGGGCGTTGGGGGTCCTGTTGAAGGGCTCTGGGACGTTCTACGACCCCGATTTCGTCCGAGCCTTCATCGATCTGGTGGGCATCTATCCACCCGGGTCGTTGCTGCTGCTCGACGGCGGAGAAGTGGCCATGGTCACCAAAACCGTTGAGGCGGGAAGCGTCCCCGATTTGGTGTTGGTGAAGACGGCCGACGGCACCCTGTTGGAGGAGCCTGAGCCGATCGCGGGTGCCGATCGGATGATCCTGGATCAAATCATCCCCGGGCAGGTAGGCGTTGATCCTGCCGCCTTGCTCGAAAAGGTCGGCATAGTCATCCAGCCCGTTTGAGGCTTGTCAAGGCCGCCTCCCGGATATGATGAGGTCCGTATGTCGTTGATCACCAAGGTTCTTCGCGCCGGGGAAACGCGCGTTCTGCGTGAGCTTGAAGCGCTGGTGGTAGACGTGAACGGGCTCGAGCCGGCCGTTGCCTCGTTGACCGATTCCGAGTTGCGAGCGAAAACTGACGAGTTTCGCGCCCGTCTGGCGCGGGGTGAGACCCTCGACGATATCGAACCAGAAGCCTTCGCCGTCGTGAGAGAGGCCGGTCGTAGGGTTCTGGGCCAGCGAGCTTTCGACGCCCAGGTCATCGGGGCGGGAGCGCTCCATCGGGGGATGATCGCCGAGATGAAGACCGGTGAAGGCAAAACCCTCGCGTCGACCATGCCGTCTTACCTGAATGCCCTCGGCGGAGAGGGTGTCCATGTGGTGACGGTCAACGACTACCTCGCCGCCCGGGACGCCCAGTGGATGGGGGGCATTCACCGCTTCTTGGGCCTCACGGTCGGGCTGATCCAGGCCGGCTTGACGCCTCTCGAACGGCGTCCTGCCTACGCAGCCGACATCACCTACGGCACCAACAATGAATACGGGTTCGACTATCTCCGCGACAACATGGCCATGGCACCCGCCGATCTGGTCCATCGCGGGTATCACTTCGCCATTGTCGACGAAGTCGACTCGATCCTGGTCGACGAGGCGCGCACGCCGTTGATCATCAGTGGCCGGGTCTCGGAGACGGTCAAGTGGTATCGCGACTTCGCCAAGATCGCCGCCCGGTTGCGGCGCGACGAGGACTACGAGGTCGATGAAGGCAAACGGCAAGTGATCACCACCGAAGAAGGCGTCGCTCGCGTCGAACAGATGCTCGGCGTCGAGAACATGTACGACTTCGCTTCCGTTGATCTTGTCCATCATCTCGATGCCGGCCTCCGGGCCAAGGAGCTCTACCTCAAGGATGTCGACTATCTCATCGATCACGGCGAGGTGAAGATCGTCGACGAGTTCACCGGGCGGGTGCTGGACGGCCGACGCTATTCCGAGGGCCTCCATCAGGCGATTGAGGCCAAAGAGGGCGTCAAGATCAAAGAAGAGAATCAGACTCTTGCCACCATCACTCTCCAGAACTACTTCCGTATGTACCGCAAGCTCGCCGGCATGACGGGCACCGCCAAGACGGAAGCCACCGAATTCGCCCAGATCTACTCGTTGGAAGTGGTTGAGGTACCAACCAACCGTCCTCTGGCCCGCGTGGATCAACCCGATCTCGTCTACAAGACGGAGGTGGCCAAGTTTGATGCTGTAACGGACGATATCGTCGCTCGCCATCAGACGGGCCAACCGGTGTTGTTGGGCACCGTGTCGATCGAGAAGTCGGAGCGCTTGTCGAAGGCCCTATCAAAACACGGAATCTCCCACGAGGTGCTCAACGCCAAGCACCATGCCCGGGAAGCGCAGATCATTGCCCAGGCGGGCCGTTTCGGAGCCGTGACGGTGGCTACCAACATGGCCGGGCGAGGTGTCGACATCATGCTCGGTGGCAATCCCGAAGAGCTGGCAAAACAGGAGATGCAGCGGGCCGGCCTCGAAGAAGGCACCGCCGAGTACGAGAGAGCCCGGGCGGAAGCCTTAGAACGGCTGTCGGCCGAGACCCAGGCCGAGCGGGACCAAGTGCTCGGGGTCGGAGGCCTGTACGTGGTTGGTACTGAGCGACACGAGTCGCGGCGAATCGACAACCAGTTGAGGGGTCGTTCGGGCCGGCAGGGCGATCCCGGAGAGTCGAGGTTCTACCTCTCCCTGGACGACGATCTGATGCGGCGGTTCGCCAAAGAGCGAGTAGCGGCCATCATGGACCGGCTACGGATACCCGATGATGTGCCCATCGAAGCCAAGATGGTCAGCCGGGCAATCGAACGAGCTCAGGCACAGGTCGAGTCGCAGAACTTCGAGATTCGCAAGAACGTGCTCAAATACGACGAGGTAATGAATCGTCAACGAGAGGTCATCTATGCCTGGCGCAACGGGATCTTGCTCGGTGAGAAGGGCGCTGATCTTGCCAGCGAATGGATAACGGAAACGGCTGAAAGCACGGCCCGCGATGTGCTCGGTGAGGCCGCTCCCCGTGACTGGGATTGGGACGAGTTGATCCGCCAGCTCACCGTGCTGTACCCCACGGAACTGGGTCGTGAGGCCTTCGACGGTCGAGACGGATTCGATGCCGGCGATGTCGCCGATGCTGCGGTCGAGGAAGCCCACGCCGTCTACGCCCGCCGTGAGGAGGAACTTGGATCGGAGGTGCTTCGCAGAATCGAGAAGACTGTGGTGCTTTCGGTCATTGACAACAAATGGCGCGAGCATTTGTCGGAAATGGACTACATGCGGCAGGGCATCGGCCTGCGGGCAATGGGTCAGCGCGATCCGCTGGTGGAGTACCAGCGGGAAGGGTACGACCTCTTCGCAGATCTCGTGGATTCGGTCAAACGGGACTCCGTTCGTTATCTCTTCCACGTTCAGGTCGCCCAGGAGGCCGAGAAGGCCAAACAAGAGCAGTTGCGTTTCCAGGCCCAGGCTGCCGCCGCCGGAGGCGGGGCAGTCCGTCAAGCTGTGTCGGACAAAGTGGGCCGGAATGATCCATGCCCCTGCGGATCGGGCAAGAAATTCAAAAGGTGCCACGGCGCAGTAGCCTGACGGCTCCGCCTTAGGCAACCGTTCCCAGTTCCCAGTTCCCAGTCCCCAGTTCCGCAGTTTGTACGGCTCCCTCACTGACTCCTGACTCCTGACTCCTGACTCGTGACTCGTGACTCGCGACTCGTGACTGGCGACTGATTACTATCTCTATCTCATGAACAGCATCGATCCCCGCGCCTTGCTCAAAGAGCTCCGTGCCCGCCTCGATGACGCCCGGAGGTTCCTTTGACGTCGACCAGAAGGAACGCGAGTTAGCCGCTCTGCGCGAGGAAGCGAGCAAGCCGGAGCTCTGGAATGATCCCAAGCGGGCTACAGAGGTCAACCGGAAGCTGGCCCGCTATGAGCAGGTGATCAACCAGGCGCAGGAGACTTCCGATACTCTCGACGACGCCGCGGTACTGCTCGAATTGGCAGCTGAAGAGGACGACCTGGCTGCCGAGGATGAGGTCAGGAACGAATTGGCGGGCATCGAGCGGGAGCTTTCCCGGCTTGAAACCGAATCGCTCTATTTCGGTCAATACGACGATCACCCGGCCATCGTCAGCGTGCACGCCGGAGCAGGCGGCGTGGATGCTCAGGATTGGGCCGAAATGCTGCTCCGCATGTATCTCCGGTACCTCGAGGATCGGGGCTTCCGGGTAGAGGTCGATGAGATCACGCCGGGGGATGAGGCCGGAATCAAAGTCTGCCACCCTCACCGTCGCCGGGGATCATGCGTATGGAGTTCTCGAAGGCGAACGGGGGGTGCACCGTTTGGTTCGCATCAGCCCGTACGACGCGGCTTCCCGGCGCCACACCTCCTTTGTGGGGGTCGACGTCATCCCCGAAGTGGAAGAGGAAGACGTGGCCGTAGACACCGACGATCTCCGGATTGAAACCTTTCGTTCGCAGGGGGCCGGAGGTCAGCACGTCAACGTCACGGACTCGGCAGTGCGGCTGACCCATCTCCCGACCGGCGTGGTGGTCGTCTGTCAGGCAGAGCGCTCACAACTCCAGAACCGGGCCCGGGCCCTGACCATCCTGAAGGCCCGTTTGGCCGAGCTCGCCCGTCAGGAGCGGCGGGAGCACCTCGATGAGATCCGGGGCGATCAAGACGAAGCCGCCTGGGGACGGCAGATCCGCTCCTATGTCTTGCAGCCTTACCAAATGATCAAGGATCTTCGTACCAATCTCGAGGTCGGCAACGTGCAAGGGGTTCTTGATGGTGACCTGCATCCCTTCGTCGAGGCATACCTGCAGTGGCGCCGGGCGCGCCAGGAGCAGTCGGGTGGGCCGTCTGCAGATTGATTACTGATGGTGTGGGGCCACTGGTAACCTGACGACCGGCGCGGCGGAGTAGGGGCAAAGCAGAATGACTGGGCTCTTTCGCTCGCGGAATCCCACTGAGGTGTTTGGTCTCCGATGATTCTTCTTGAAGATGTCACCAAAGTCTATGAGGGCGGCATAGTCGCTCTTCGTGACGTCAGCCTCGAGGTTCCGAAAGGCGAGTTCGTTTTCCTGGTCGGGCCCTCCGGCTCTGGCAAGTCTACGTTGATCCGTTTGATGCTTCGAGAGGAGCACACGACCCGCGGGAACATCTGGGTGGCGGGTAAGGACATCACCAAGATGCCGAGCTGGAAGGTGCCCAATCTGCGCCGCTCAATCGGCACGGTGTTTCAGGATTTCAAGCTGCTTCCCAACCGGACGGTCACAGAGAATGTTGCTTTCGCTCTCGAGGTTCTGGGACGCCCCAAGACCGTGATCAATCGCCAGGTCGCCCAGGTGCTCGAACTGGTGGGGTTGGCCACCAAAGGTGACCGCTATCCTCTGCAGCTCTCCGGCGGTGAGCAACAACGGGTGTCGGTGGCCCGGGCCTTCGTCAATCGACCTCCGATCCTGTTGGCCGACGAGCCGACCGGTAACCTCGACCCGGCCACCTCGGTCGGCATCATGCGCATCCTCGACCGCATCAATCGAACCGGAACCACCGTCTTGATGGCCACCCACGACCATGCCATCGTTGATGCGATGCGCCGGCGGGTGGTTCAATTGGAACGCGGGCGGGTGGTCCGGGATCAGAGCCGGGGACGTTACGAGAGTTTCCGGGTCGACGACGATGATTCGTCGGCGAAGATCGCTGCACCTCGGACGGCCGATCCCGTCGCATCACCTTCGTCCGCGGCACCTCAGAACCCGCCACCGGCCGACCTCCCCGAAGCGGAGGCTTCGACGTGAGCAGGGCCGCCTACCTCGTCCGGCAGGCTTTCACCAGCCTGCGGCGAAACGCCCTGGTCGTGCTGGCGGCGATTCTCGCAGTGTTTGTATCCCTGACGTTGGCTTTTGGCGCCCTCGTGGTCAACGAGCTGTTCCAGGTCAACACCACCAGATGGCAGGAGGGGGTGCACGTTGTCGTCTTCATGAAGGACGACGTCTCCCAGGCGACTCAACTCGACTTGCAGCGTGAGATTCAGTCGTGGGATGAGGTAGCGGAAACCGCCTATTGCGACAAAACCTGCGCCTGGCTCGAATTCAAGGAGATGTTCGCCGATCAACCGGCCCTGCTGGAGGAAACCGATGCCTCGATCCTTCCCGCCTCGATTCGAATCAAACTGACCGATGTCGATTTCTACCGTGACATCACCTTCCGGCTGTTGGATAACTCGGCGGTCAGAAAAACCGTGACGGCCGGAGAGCGGTTCGATCAGCTTTCCAATATCAGCAGCATCCTCAACGCGCTTGGCTTGGGTCTGGCCATCCTGCTGGGTGCCGCTTCGGTCGTGCTGATCGCCAACACGATCCGGATGGCGATCTACGCCCGTCGCGAGGAAGTGAGCGTGATGAAGCTCGTAGGCGCCAGCAACTGGTTCATTCGGATCCCTTTCCTGCTGGAAGGGATGTTGCAGGGTCTGGTGGGTGCCTTGCTGGCGGTGGGCGCAGTGTGGGCCGGTCACAGTTTCCTGTCGGGACTCGAGCCTGAGGATTTCCTCATTCGCCTTTCGGTCGGGAATGGCTTCCTTCTCCAATGGGGAATTCTCATCCTGCTGTTCGGCGCTGCCGCCGGCGTCGTTGGCAGTGCTCTCGGTCTCCGCCGGTTTCTCAAGGTATAGCCGTGCGGCTTTTCGCACTCCTGCTGCTGGTTGGAGCGCTCTTGCTGTCGGCCACCCCGGGCCTGGCCCAATCTTCTGAAGAGCGCCTCAGCGAGATCGAACGTGAGATCAAGGAGCTCAATGCTCGGATCGCTGCCGAGCGGGGCGAACGGGCCGAGGTCCAGTCTGAGCTGGCCGCCGCCGAGGTGCGCATGGCCGAGGTCAGAGCCCAATTGGTGGATGCCGAGGAACGTCTTGCGGAGGTCGAAACCTCAATTGCCACCACAGAACAACTCCTGGTCGATATCGGCGCACAAATCGCCGACTTGAAACAACAACTCGCAGAAATCCGATTGGAGGTGCGGGACACGCGCCGCCTGATTCGGGAGCGGGCTGTCGAGCTATATATGGCAGGAGGGGCGGGCCTCTCCTCGCTCGTCTTCACCACCGCAGATGTGTCGGAAGTCGAGCTTGGGATGCAATATGCGGGGGACGTCATTGCCGACAGCGAAGCTGTGATCAACTCACTCGAAGTGCTTCGTTCCCAGGAACAGCAACATCAGGACGCGGTCACGGCTCGTCAAGTCGAAACCGAAGAGCTGCTGGCCGGCCTGGAGGCCCGACGCGGAGAATTGGCGGAGTACCGGGCCGACGTTGAGGCCCGCCGCCAACAGGTTGAAGACGAATTGGGCAAGGCTCAAGTATTGCTGGCGAGAGTCAACCGGGAGATCTCCGAGTTCGAGGGTGAGGTCTCGGCGCTCGAGAAAGAATCTGAGCAGATTGCCGCCGAGCTGGCCGCCAGACAGACCCGCGAGAGCGAAAGCCCAGGAGTCATCGGCTGGCCCATCAATGCCGCGGTCGGGTCTTACTTCGGCTACCGGATTCATCCGATCTTCGGGACCAAGAAGCTTCATACCGGCATAGATCTCAACGCCGGGGCCGGCACGGCGATCAAGGCTGCCGAAGCGGGAACTGTGATCATGGCTCGCACCTGGGGCGGTTACGGGCGGGCGATCGTCATTGATCATGGAGGAGGGTTGAGCACTCTCTATGCCCACCAGAGCTCGATGCTGGTCTCAGAGGGGCAGACGGTGGCCCGCGGTGACGTGATCGGGTATGTGGGGTGCACGGGGTACTGCACCGGACCCCATCTTCACTTCGAGACCAGAGAGTGGGGCACGCCGGTCGACCCGATGAAGTACTTGTCGTGAAGCCCATCACCACCAACCGCCGGGCCCGCCACGACTATCAGATCATTGAGACCTTTGAAGCAGGACTCGTCCTGCAAGGATCCGAGGTCAAGAGCCTGCGCAGCGGCAATGCCAACCTCAAAGACGCCTATGTCATGTTTCGTGATGGCGAGGCCTGGCTGATCGGTGCCTACGTCGCTCCCTATTCTTTCTCGCGAGAAGGCGGTCACCATCCCGAGCGAGACCGCAAGCTTCTGCTGCACAAGCGAGAGATCGAAAGGGCCGCTTCCAAAGTGGCCGAACGGGGCCTGACCCTGGTTCCCATGAGCATGTATTTCAAGGAAGGTAAAGCCAAGGTCGAGCTCGGCCTGGGGCGGGGCAAGGCTCGATACGACAAACGTCACGCTCTCAAAGAGAAACAGCAGAAACGAGAAATGGATCGGGCGGTGCGGAGGAAGGGCCGGGTCTAGGCGTAGGGAGTGCTTCTTCTCTACTCCTCCTGACCCAGCCGGACCGCCGGGTTGAGAATTCTCTGGGGATCAAAAATCTGTTTGATCCGCTCTCTCACCGCCAGCTCCGCGGGGGAGCAGGTCAGGTGAATCCAACGACCCTTGGCGACACCGATGCCGTGCTCGCTGGCGACCGTTCCACCACACTCGACAACGAGACCGAACACCTGATCGGCCAAGGTCTCGTGGTCCGAACGTCCGAGCACGTCGATGTGGCAGTTTCCTTCCGCGAGGTGGCCAAACACGAATACTTCGCCGGCCAGTCGCTCCGCGTTCGCAACGAACCAATCGAGTTTGGAGAGAGGGACGGCGACGTCGAATTTGTGGGGGACCCCCCGCGCGCTCAGAGTCTCGGTGATCGCTTCCCGGAACTCCCAAAGCCTCCGGTCGACCACCGCGTCGGAATCCGGGGCCAGGTCCGGGAGGCGCCTCGACTCGATCAGTACGTAGTAGGGGTGCCTCCCGGCGGTCGGCACCTTACGGCCCAGGCGTTGGGCGACCGCGGCCAGACAGCTGTGGCTGAGAAACTCGAGCGCCGTGACATCCGGTCCGCGCAGTCCCAGACCTACCGACGGGTGAGGCACTCCCAACAAGATCACGTGGCGTTCGCCGTCGACCACCGGTGACAGTCTAAGTCGGGCAGCCGTGATTACTCCCAGGGTTCCCTCACTGCCCACCAGCAACTGTGAGAGGTCGAAACCTGCGCTGTCTTTCTCGATTCCGGCCAGACGGGAGATCACACTTCCATCGGCCAGGACCACCTCGAGCCCCAGCACCTGACGGCGGGTGTCGCCGTTGGCGATGACCCTGATGCCGCCGGCATTGGTGGCAATAGTCCCTCCGATCGTCGCCGAATCGCGAGAGGCCAGATCAACTCCGTATTCGAAACCCGACCTGCGGGCATGATCTTGCAGATCGGCAACCGTCACACCGGCCCCGACCGTTACCTGACCCGAAATCGTGTCCACCGGATCCATTCGGGTCAGCCGGCGAAGTGACAACACCACCTCTCCCCGGTGGGGGATAGACCCGCCCACCAACCCGGTGTTGCCACCTTGGGCGACCATCGGAGCGCCTGCCTTCTGGCAGACCAAGACGACCTGGCGGACTTCCTCGACGGTGCCGGGTCGGACGACGGCTGGGGTCCAGCCATTCCACGCCCCCGTCCAATCGGTGACGTAACCGGCCACCATGTCTTGTTCTGTGAGCACATGAGCCGGGCCCACCACTTCGGCCAGCTCGAGGCGGAGACGTTGATCAAGCCCACGGTCGCTGTCGTTGTTATTGACCATTTGGCTCTGACGATAGACGGGTGAGCGAAAGGGTTTTCGAATTCGGGCACAGCATATGCACCACGGCAATTGGGTGGTTTGGAAGAGATTCTGGATATGCTTGCTCGATTCTGATTCCCAGGGAGCTCTGTCATGTGTCAGATTTGGAGCCGGTGAAATTCCGAGGAGATTTCGGCCTTTCGTTTGAGGTAGATCCCCGCGAAGGTCTGGCCGGATGGATCGCCGCCCTGGCCGACGCCGGTCTTGGTCCTCACGACACTGCGGACGATCGCCTACGAAAGCGTGTCTTGACCCTGACCACTATGACGGCCGTGGCAGTGGTCGGCATCTGGCCCGTCACCTATGCGATTCTCGGGTTACTTGAGGCAGCTGTTGTTCCTGCTGCGTATGTCATAGTTTCCGGACTCGCATTCCTCGTCCTTGCCAGAACCAAGAAGGACACCCTCTTTCGGAACGTGCAGTTGATTCTCCTTCTGGCCTTCCCCCCGGTTCTGCAATGGGTCCTGGGTGGCTATTTCAACGGAAGCTCTGTCGTCATGCTCGCGGCCCTCGCTCCGGTTCTCTCGCTCATGGTGATGGAACGGAAGTGGTCCGTCGTCCTGTTGGCCGTTTTCGTGATGATTGCGGCCGGGCTGGGTTTCGTGGACCCGGCTCTCGTGTCCACGGCACCGACAGTTCCCAGACCGGTGGTGATCGGCCTGATGGTTCTGAATGTTGTCGGCCTGGTGACGATCATGTACTTCCCGCTCTCCTTCTACATATCCGCGTACTGAACGCGCCCACGACGCTTTGGAGACCGAGCGGCAACGATCGGATTTCGTCTTGGCCAACCTCATGCCGGATTCGATCGTGTCCCGACTCAAGGCGGGGGAGGTCCTCATTGCCGATCAATTGCCGGATGTCGCCGTATTGTTTGCCGACGTGGTGGGGTTCACATCTGCGACAGAACGGGTGCCGGCGCAGCTAATCGTCGCGCGACTCAACGAAGTCTTTTCGGTGTTCGACCGATTGGTGGAGGACAGGAGTGTCGACAAGATCAAGACGATCGGAGACTCCTACATGGTCGCCGCAGGTCTATCGGGCACCGCCGAGAACGGCGTACATGCCGTGGCCGAGCTTGCTCTCGCCATGCGCGAAGCAGCCAGAGTCCTGTCCATTGACGGCGACAGCCCACTCCAACTCCGGTTCGGCATCGACGCCGGTCCGGTCATTGCCGGGGTGGTGGGGGAGCAGATGCTCGCCTACGACCTCTATGGAGATGTGGTCAACACCGCCAGCCGGATGGCTTCCCACGGGGAACCCAATCGCATACAGGTAACCGAAAGGATTCGAGCTCGCCTCGACGGTGTGTTTCGATTCGAAAGCCGCGGGCCAATCAGCATCAAGGGAAAGGGCGATATGCAGACCTTCTTCCTCGAATGGTCCGGGTCTGCGTCAGTTTGATGTTGTCGGCTGCGACAACTGCCGGGATCGGTTACATTGGGAGGGCTGATCAAGCACCTGGGGGTGACTTGGTTTCGACTTTGAGGGTTGAAGCGACGGAAGCGAGCCGAGGTCTCCGGAGTCCTCGTTAAAGAGCCGGAAACACGATAAGTGCCGAAGACAACTTCGCACTGGCTGCGTAAGTAACGCAACCCGTCTGACCGGGAGGGCCGCCTACACCAATCGGATCAGGCGTCGCCAACGTAGGCTGCGCCCGCCGGGATTCCGGGACCGGCGGGGCAAGCACCATTCCGGATAGGTGGGAGGGAAACTCGCCGACAGAGTCCCACCCTCCGAAAGCTCGCTGTCGGCTGCGCTCGGAGATGCCGGCGCTGAAGCCTCAGAGGACCGGGGTTCGACTCCCCGCACCTCCACCGATTGGACCCTCGCCACGGCGAGGGTCCGTCTCGCGTCCTGATCTGCCGAAAACGGTTCGCCACTCCATTCGATCGCGTGCCACCATGGTCGTGTGGAAGTTGTCCTGATCGTCGGGGGAGTTGTGGCCGGATTGGCTCTGCTCGGCCTCGGCGCCCATCGCTTCTTGCTCTACGCCGAGCAGCGCGGTTGGGTGTACTACAAATACAAGCGGGCCCCGGCCGGGTCGGGGGCCATGGCCTTCATGGAATTGATGAGGATCTACCGCCCCGAAATCGAGCACGTGATCGAGGAAGAGCGTGGTGGCGACCTACGGGTCACCGACGACGAGACCGGCCAGAAGCGAGATCCCGGCCGGATAGCCTTTGACAACGAGGACGAGAAACCAGGATCCACCAAGACCTCTTGAACAAGAGATTCACGCGATCGCCTCGATGATCCACGTCACGCCTGCCCCTCCGATGATGTGGGCTGGGAACGGTCACACATACCCGAGCCGGACCTACCATGATCCATCGTGACCTCGCAGATCGTCCCCTCCGGTACACTCACCGACCGCGCTCATTTGGCCCTTGACCACGTAGTGGGTCATAAGGACGGTGGGCAGCGTCGAGCCGGTCAGGTGGAGATGGTCGAGGCGGTGGCTTCAGCCATCGAGCACGGCACGCACCTGTTGTGCGAGGCCGGCCCGGGGACGGGAAAATCCTTCGGATATCTGATTCCGGCGGTCTGCTCGGGCCAGAAAGTGGTCGTATCGACCGCCACCAAGAGCCTGCAAGATCAGCTCTCTACCCGCGATCTCCCCTTTTTGGCTGAGGTACTTGTTGAGCTCGGAATCACCTTCTCGTGGGCAACGGTCAAGGGTCGCAAGAACTACCTGTGCCGGTCTCGCCTGGTCGAGCGGCTCGAGGCAGAAGGGAGCTCGTCTCAGCAAGGCTTTTTCGAGGAAGAGGTGCTACCCGAGACGGTCAGGCTCTTGTCGGAATGGGCTGATCTGAATAGCACCGGGGATCGTGACGATCTGCCGGAACAGGTTTCCGACGAGTTGTGGGCGGAACTGTCGGTAGCCGGCCTCGAATGCCCGGGACGAGACGGATGCCCTCAGGGTGATGGTTGTTTCGCCATGGCAGCTCTGGACCGGGCCCAGGAAGCCGATGTTGTGGTGGTCAACCATCACCTCTACGGCGCGGATTTGATGATGGGCGGCAGCGTACTTCCCGAGCACGACCTGGTGGTGTTCGACGAAGCACATCGTCTCGAAGACACCATGGCCTCCGCGTTGGGGATCGACATGACCGAGGGACGGTTCTGGCATTTCCAGCGGTCCGCCACTTCGTACCTGGGCGGACATGCCGGTCGGAGTCTCGCCAAAGATCTGACCGGTCGAGTGCGCGAGGTCGACGACGCATTGAAACAAGCCCCGCTCGGAAGAGTCGGCGATCCCGCCTCGACCCCAATCGGTCGGGCATTTTCCACGACCGCCGCCGTGGTAGGGGAAGTATTGAAGGCAGTTCGCAATAGCCAACCATCGACCCCGGGGTCGCTCGGGGCTCGGGCCCGGGTGTTACGGCTCGGCGGTCATCTGGCCGGTGACATTGCCGCGGCCATAAACCCACCTGAAGGTCACGTTGCCTGGGTGGAGGGCGAAGGCGCTCGCCCCTCGTTCCGGTTGGCCCCCATTGAAGTCGGGCCCTTGCTGGCTCAACACCTCCTATCCGTCCGACCTGTGGTGCTCACGAGTGCCACATTGTCGGTGGGAGGTTCAGTACGTCCGGTGGCACGTCGGCTCGGGTTTGAGGAAGATACCGATTCGCTGCTGAAGTATCAGTCGGTGCAAGTGGGCAGCCCATTCGACTACGACGAGCAAGCCATGATCTACGTCGCTGCCCGGCTCCCCGAACCCCGGTCTCCCGATTATGAGGCCGCTGCCCTCTTGGAGACAGAAAGATTGGTCGAGGCATCCGGTGGGCGTGCTCTGGTCTTGACGACCAGTTACCGGATGCTCGAGGCCTTGGCGGACCGCCTGAAAGAAATGGTGCCATATGTGGTGCTGGTCCAGGGGGAATTGCCAAAGCGACGATTGGTGGAAGAATTCGAACGGGACGAAACCTCCGTGTTGGTCGCCACCATGGGCTTCTGGGAGGGTTTCGACGTTCCCGGTCGATCACTCGAATTGGTGGTGATCGACAAGTTGCCTTTTCCCAGACCCGACGACCCCTTGTGGGCGGCGCGGCGTGAAGCAGCCGAGCGCGCCGGACTGTCGTCGTTCCATGCGATCGACCTGCCCCGCGCCACCATGCTCCTGGCCCAAGGGGCCGGACGATTGATCCGAACTACCGAGGACCGGGGACTGGTCGCCTTGCTCGATTCCCGGCTGATGAAACGCAGCTACGGTCGGCACATCCTCCGGTCTCTTCCCCCGATGCCGCGCACCACCTCACCTGAAACGGCTCTTGCCTTCCTCCGATCCGGGGCCGACCGCTCGTGAAAGGCTCGAGGCGTGCGGTCCGCCAAACTGAAATCCCTGCTCAGATCTTCGACGCGATGGTGGCCCACAGCCGGTTCAGCTATCCGGAAGAGGCATGCGGATTGCTGGCCACCGACCATGACGGACGGTGGCGGATGGTCTATTGCCTGACCAATGCCGACCGGTCCGAAACGAGCTACACGATCGAGCCCACCGAACATTTCCGCGCCCTGCAGCATGCAGAATCTCGCGGTTGGGAGCTGGCCGGCGCTTTCCATTCCCACCCTCATTCGGAGGCATTTCCGTCGACCACCGATCTCCGGCTGGCGGCGGAACCCGATTGGATCTATTTCATAGTCCGGCCGACAGACCCTCCTCAGATCAGGGGCTTCAATCTCCGGAACGGGATCGTCACCGAAATCGATCTGCAGGTGGTCATCTGAACCCCTGTCGGGGTGGTGTCGTACACTCCTGGTCATGCGAATCACCACGCTCGGTTCCAACGGCACGTACCCGACCCCCGGCCACCCGACGGCCGGATATCTCCTCCAACACGAGGGGACGTCGGTGTGGATCGACGCCGGGTCCGGGACGTTTGCCGCGCTGCAGAGCGTGATCGATTTTGCCAACCTCGACGCGCTGGTCCTCTCGCACGTGCATGCCGATCATTGCATCGATGTGTTCGGCTATTTCTATGCGGTTAGATACGGTGGTCGGCCCCGGACCGCGATCCCCACTTATGTGCCGGCCCGCCTCGTCGAGCGACTCACAGGCTTCTTGGGCGATCCGGATCACGAACTTGGGGAGACCCTCGATTTTTGCGTTATGGCCGATGGAGATAGCGCCACCGTTGGTGAGATCAGATTCGAATTTGTCATCACCGATCATCCGGTTCCGACCTTGGGCATGCGGGCAGTCGCGAACAATGGCCGCGTATTCGCCTATTCGGCCGACACCGGACCAGGAGGGGAGTGGGCTCGTATTGCCGCCGGTGCCGATCTCTTCCTTTGTGAGGCGACTTTTCAAGGTACTGCCGAGGAAAAGCCCTGGTCGCATCACCTCACGGCCGGCGAAGCCGGACAGATTGCCCGCCGGGTCGGCGCCGGGACGTTGCTTCTGACGCATATCTGGCCGTCACTCGACCCGGACCGATCGTTACAAGAGGCCGAGTTCACGTTCGGCAAGCCGGTCGGGTTGGCGGTTCCCGGATTGGTTTCGAGTGTCTAGTCCAAGGAGAGCGGTGTGACATCGAGAGACAGATCGGCAGACGAATTGAGGCATGTGAGGATCACCCAGGGATACACGGACATGACACCGGGGTCCGTATTGATCGAGATGGGCCGCACTCGGGTTCTGTGTACCGCGTCGATCGAAGAGGAAGTACCGCGGTGGATGCGCGGGAGCACCGACGGGTGGGTGACCGCCGAATATGGGATGTTGCCCGGTTCGAGCGCCGAGCGGGTCCGCAGGGACAACTACACAGGTGGACGATCCAAGGAAATCTCCAGGTTGATCGGGAGAGCGCTTCGGTCGGTTGTTGATCTGTCGTCCATACCGGAGATGATGATGCGAGTCGACTGCGATGTGCTCCAAGCCGACGGTGGGACGAGAACGGCAGCCATCACCGGCGCCTGGATCGCCATGCATGATGCCTTCCAGGATGCCGTCAACGCGGGTCGTCTCGGGGCCAATCCCATTCACGACTTCCTGGCGGCCATCTCGGTGGGACAAGTCGACGGTGAAATCCTGCTCGATCTCGAATACGTCGATGACGTAGCGGCGGATGTCGATATGAACGTTGTCATGACCGGCCGGGGGCTCCTGGTTGAGGTCCAGGGCACCGCGGAAGGAGCTCCGTTCACGAGAGATGAACTGAACGCCATGCTCGATGTGGCCGCCAAGGGCATCGAGGAATTGTTTGATTTGCAGCGGCGGTCTGTGGCTCCATGAGAATCGATCGCCTCGTCGTTGCCTCCAAGAACGAGGACAAGGTTCGCGAGATAGAGGCGGTGTTGTTGGGCCTCGGACTCGTGGGCGAGATCGTGAAGGGGCTCGATTGGCCGGACGTTGAAGAGTCCGAGCCCACCCTGGAAGGCAATGCTCTCCTGAAAGGGCGGGCGGTCGCCGCTTCTACCGGGTGGCCAGCGCTGGCCGACGACACGGGGCTCGAAGTCGCCGCCCTGGATGGCGCGCCCGGCGTACGGAGTGCCCGGTTTGCCGGGGAGCAGGCGTCCTACGCCGACAACGTTCGAGCTCTACTTCAGCAACTCTCGGGAGAAACAGATCGGTCGGCGCGCTTTCGGACGGTGATGGCACTGGTGACGCCGGACGGGCAGCAGATCGTTGTCGAGGGCGTGCTGGAAGGATCGATCATCGATGCCCCGCGCGGCGCCTCTGGTTTCGGGTACGACCCCGTGTTCGAGGTGGACGGACGAACCCTGGCCGAGTTGGGGGCAGCTGAGAAGAACGCCATCAGCCATCGGGGAAGGGCTCTTCGAGCTCTAGCCGAAACGCTCCGGCGGGGGTAGCTGCGGAAATCGGATCGCCCTGCCACCCGGTCCCGGGACGGTGGACCCGGTACCCGAAGCCTCAACACCCTACGTTCGAGTCTTCCTACGGTGCGGAGGCTACCGGGAGCTCCATTCGTGTCGATGAAGCCGGCTTCTTTCTTTTCGGCGTCCGGCATCGGTGCGGGCGGTGGGACTCGAACCCACATCAGGCTTACGCCCACCAGATCCTAAGTCTGGCGCCTATGCCAATTCGGCTACGCCCGCTTCGTACGGAGAGGTCCCGAGCCTTGGCCGGGACCTGTCGTGGGTCGCGTGGGATTCGAACCCACAACCTGCGGATTAAGAGTCCGATGCTCTGCCAGATTGAGCTAGCGACCCGGAAGCAGGTTAGCTCCCGCGTTCGCGACAGCGGAAACTGATTCGCGTTTTCGTGCTTGCCTCTCTGCACCTAGTACTTTGTACGCGGCATCGCTACGGGCTGTAGCGCAGTTTGGCAGCGCACCTGCTTTGGGAGCAGGGGGTCGCCGGTTCAAATCCGGCCAGCCCGACACGTGACCGGTTGCACTATTCTGTGTCGCCGGTGTGCGGGTGTAGCTCAATGGTAGAGCTCCAGCCTTCCAAGCTGGCCATGAGGGTTCGATTCCCTTCACCCGCTCTGCGGACCGTAAGGTACACACGGCTGGCCGGGTTGGTGACTGCAAGTCTGCCCCCGTAGCTCAGAGGACAGAGCAGGAGCCTTCTAAGCTCTTGGTCGGGGGTTCGAATCCTCCCGGGGGCGCCCGCCGGTCCGCGCATGGTGACCGTAGCTCAGTTTGGTTAGAGCGCCGGGTTGTGGTCCCGGAGGTCGCGGGTTCGAAGCCCGTCGGTCACCCTCACCAACGGCGCGTGCGCGCCCGTGCTCGATCAAGCGAGGTAGTCATTTGAATACGAACGTCACAGACGCAGGTCCCTTTGAGAAGCTCCTCACCCTGCAGGTTCCCGAAGCAGATCTCGAAGCCGCCAAATCTTCGGCGGCCCGCCGCCTGTCCAGGGACCTCAATATCAAGGGGTTTCGTCCCGGTAAAGCGCCTCGCCGGATCGTCGAAGCGACGATCGGGCCCGAACGGCTTCGCAGCGAAGCAATCGACGATCTCCTGCCTTCGTTGGTTGCCGACGCTCTGCTGGCCGCAGACCTGAACCCGGCTGTACCGCCGCAGATCGAGAATATGAAGGACGTCGAGGATGGTCTCGAGGTCGAGGTCAAGATCACCACCTGGCCGGTTCTCGATCGAGTTCCCAACTACGAAGGTCTGGAAATAGAAGTATCCAAACCCCAACCTACCGAAGAGGAACTTGAGCGACAGCTCGCCAGGCTTCGCGATCAATTCGCCGATCTCGAACCTGCCGACCGGCCGGCTGTAGATGGTGACTTCGTGTCCATCAATCTGAGCGCCACCCGTGACGGTGAACCGGTCGAAGAAGCGGCAGCCAACGACCTGCTCTATGAGGTCGGATCCGCATCCTTCATCGAAGGTCTCGATTCGGAGCTTCCCGGATCGACCGCCGGTTCCATTCTGAAATTCGACGCCCCGCTTCCGGAAGGCTTCGGGGATCTGGCCGGCCAGGTGGTCACCATGCGGGTGTTGGTCAAAGAGGTACGCCAGAAGCGGCTTCCCGACTTGACGGACGAATGGGTCGCCGAGGTCACCGAATTCGCCGGCGTCGATGAATTACGAAAGCAGCTGGGTGAACAGATCGAGGAGGTCAAACGCGGTATCGCCCGTAACGAGCTTCGAACCGGCGTCCTGGAAGCGCTGCTGGCCGAAATCGATCTCGAGCTTCCGGATTCGATCATCAATGCCGAGATGGAAAACACTCTCCACCGGTTTGCTCACCAACTGGAAGGACAAGGGATCACTATTGCCGACTACCTGCGGGTCACCGGTCAAGACCAGCAGGTTTTCGTGGACGATCTGCGCAATCAGGCCGATCGAAACTTGCGCACCGATCTGCTGTTGGAAGCGGTAGCCGGCGCCGCCGGCTTGGAGGCTTCTCCCGAGGAACTCGCCGAAGTGGTCGAAGCCCTGGCCGGCCGCGCCGAAAGGGACGTTGAAGAGTACCGGGCCGAGTTCGCGGAAAGTGTCCGGGAGAAGGCGGTGATGGGTGATATCCTGAAACGCAAGGCCCTCGAGGTGCTCTTGGAGTCTGCCGTGCCCATTGATGAGTCCGGCAACCGAATCGACCTCAGCACCCCGGAAAGCGACGAAGAGGAGACTGTGGAACCATGAGCTTGAATATCCAGAACTACCTGGTCCCCACGGTGGTCGAGTCGACCAGTCGGGGCGAACGGGCGTTTGATATCTACAGCCGATTGCTCAAGGACCGCATCATCTTCCTGGGGACTCCGATCGACGACACGGTTGCGAACCTGATCATGGCACAACTGCTGCACCTCGAGAGTGAAGACCCGGACAAAGACATCATGTTGTACATCAATTCTCCGGGTGGTTCGATCACGTCGCTGTTCGCCATCTACGACACGATGCAGTACATCAAGCCCGACGTTGCGACAGTTTGCATGGGGATGGCGGCTTCGGCAGCCGCGGTGATCCTGTCGGGAGGGAAGAAGGGCAAACGGTTTGCTCTGCCCCATGCTCGCATCATGTTGCACCAGCCGAGCGGTGGTGCTCAGGGGCAGGCCAGTGACATCGAGATCCAGGCTCGCTTGATCATGCAGATGCGTGAGCAACTCAACGGCATCCTCGCCGAGCACACCGGCCAGAGCCTCGAGAAAGTGACACTCGACACTGAACGGGACTTCTGGATGCTGGCCGAGGAGGCCCGCGACTACGGCATCGTGGATGCCATCCTTTCCCAGCGTGAACTTGCCGCCGTTGCGGGCGGCAAGGAGGACTGAGCGTGGCCAAATTCGGTGAGGGCGGAGATCTTCTCAAATGCAGCTTCTGCGGCAAGTCTCAAAAACAAGTCAAGAAGCTCATCGCCGGGCCGGGGGTCTACATATGCGATGAATGTATCGACCTTTGCAACGAGATCATCGAAGAGGAGTTTTCTGATACCGAAGAGATCACGTTCGCCGAACTACCCAAACCAAAGGAGATCTACTCCTTCCTCGACGATTATGTGGTTGGCCAGGACCGAGCCAAGAAGGTCCTATCGGTTGCCGTCTACAACCACTACAAGCGGGTTCGGGCCGGCCTCCAACCCAAAGACGAGGTAGAGCTCCAAAAATCCAACATTCTGCTGGTAGGCCCAACGGGTTGTGGGAAGACGCTTCTCGCCCAGACCTTGGCACGGATGCTCAACGTTCCCTTCGCGATTGCCGATGCCACGGCTCTCACCGAAGCCGGCTACGTCGGAGAAGATGTCGAGAACATCCTTCTCAAGCTCATTCAGGCCGCCGACTACGACGTCAAGAAGGCAGAGACCGGGATTGTCTACATCGACGAGATCGACAAGGTTGCCAGGAAGGCAGAGAACCCGTCGATCACCCGTGACGTGTCCGGTGAGGGAGTCCAGCAGGCGTTGCTCAAGATCTTGGAGGGGACGATTGCTTCGGTGCCCCCGCAGGGAGGCCGCAAACACCCTCATCAAGAGTTCATCCAGATCGACACGACCAACGTTCTGTTCATCGTCGGGGGAGCGTTTGCCGGGTTGGAAGATCTGATCGGCCGGCGGGTAGGTAACCGGGCGATCGGGTTTGGCGCCGATATCCGGGGGCGGTCTGATGGGCGGTCCGGCGAGCTTCTTGCCAAAGCCCTACCTGAAGATCTGATCAAATTCGGACTTATCCCTGAGTTCGTCGGACGGTTGCCGCTCGTGGCCACCGTCGACGATCTGGACCGCGACTCTCTGATCCGCATTCTGCGCGAACCAAAAAACGCTCTTGTCCGCCAGTACACAAAATTCTTTGAGCTCGATGGCGTTGAATTGGCCATCACCGACGATGCCCTCGAGGCGATCGCCGATCAGGCTCTGGCGCGCGGAACAGGAGCGCGCGGGCTGCGCGCCATACTGGAAGAGGTATTGCTCAACACCATGTACGACCTTCCTTCCCGATCGGACATCGGCCGAGTCGTGATCGACGAGGGGGTGGTCGCCGAACGGATGAACCCCACCCTGATTCCACTCCGCGAACTCAACCAGGAAAGCGCCTGATCGGCACCAAACCCTTTTGACCATTCGAAGAAGGTCGCTTGGCCTATTGCGGGCACGAGAGATTGGGTATAAGTTGACCCACAGAGCCGGTTCTGCGTGGGTTCATGCCCACGGTCAGATCCGGCCAAAGAAGGCGGGAAGACGCGACAGTTGAGGGTTGGTGACTTCGCGTCACATGTGGTATAGGAGGCAACGGGAATGGCTCGTGGGCGTCATGCTGAGAGACGGGAGCTCGATCTTCGTATCCGTTCCCGGGCGGCAATTCGAGTTCTTCTGGCGGTCTTGCTCATCGTTCCTCTGGTTGGATACAACGCACTGGGGATTGCGGGAGCGGCTCCGGGTAGCGTCACCACTTTCTCTATCGATGGAAACACGGCGGCGCCCAACGACTGGGATGACTCGACCTCCGGCGATCCCTACCACGTTGCTTCCGTTGCCGACAAGTGTGACGATACCGCCGACGACAGCCTGGTGCCCAGCACCAAGCTGGACGACCCTTGGCTCGTCGAAGCTCACAAGGCGAACAGCAAGGGCGACATTTGCAGGGTGTGGACAGGTTACGAACGCAGGCCGGATGGTCACGTCATCATGCTTTTCGGTTGGCAGCGGCTGGAGAACACCGGCGAGGTGACCGTCTACGTGCCGCTGGAAGGTCCGGCGGCCGGGCGCGGCGATGACCTTCTGATCAAGTTCGAGTACGACTCGGATGTCAAACTCATCGAGGTCAGCATGCTGGCCTGGAACGGGAGTAGCTGGGGGAATGAGGTCTCCCTCAACCCATCTCTTGCCGAGTATGCGGTCAGCGGAGACACCCGGTTTGCCGAGATCGCGCTGGATCTCACCGGGAGCGGGATCCTTCCTGAGAATCAGTGCAAGTCATTTGTGGGGGCCAAGGTCTTGACCGAGACCGGACAGGCAGAAGCTAACCCCACACTCAAGGATCACGTCGATATCAGCACCGGAACGTTCACGTTCAATTCGTGCGGAACGGTGATCATTCGCAAGCACACCGAACCGAGGGAAGGCTTGGCGGGGCCGTTTTCCGCCTACCTGACCGGCCTTGGTGCGCCGTCGATTGAAGCTGTTCTCGAGGAAGGGGGCGACTCCGTTCAATTTGTCGACCTGGAGTTGGGGACCTACACCGTCTCAGAGGACGACCCAACGGAAGCGGGTTTCTCCCTCACCTCGATCATATGCGAACAGGACGGCGAGGCGGTGCCGGCAACGTTCGACGTTCTGGCCAACTCCCAGACCACGTGTGTCATCACCAATACCCAGCTACCGGAGCCAGGGCTCTCCCTGGTGAAGTCGGCTAACCCGGGGGTTTATGACACCGTCGGTCAAGTGATCTCGTACTCCTACGTGCTGACGAACTCGGGGAATGTGACGCTGTCGCGTCCGTTCTCGATCACGGATGACAAGGCGACCGATGAGGCGTGTCCGGGAACACCGGAGACGTTGGACCCCGGTGAGTCGATCACCTGTACGGCCTCCTACACGATCACCCAGGCCGACTTGAATGCCGGCTCCGTGACCAACGTTGCCACCGGGTATGCGTGGTACGGCGAGGGCCAGGTCCCCTCTAACCCTGATGATGAGACCGTGGATGCCCTCCAGACCGGTCCGACCCTGCTGCTCGACAAGTCTGCCGCGCCGTCGACCTATAGCGCGGTAGGGCAGGTGATCTCATATGAGTATGTGTTGAAGAACATCGGGAATGTGACCCTATATGATCCCTTTTCGATTTCAGACGACAAGGTGACCGATGAGGCGTGTCCGGGAACACCGGAGACGTTGGACCCCGGTGAGTCGATCACCTGTACGGCCTCCTACACGATCACCCAGGCCGACTTGAATGCCGGCTCCGTGACCAACGTTGCCACCGGGTATGCGTGGTACGGCGAGGGCCAGGTCCCCTCTAACCCTGATGATGAGACCGTGGATGCAGTCAGGACCGCAGCAATCCTGCTGGATAAGTCTGCCGTGCCGTCGACCTACAGCGCCGTCGGGCAAGCGATCTCGTACTCTTACCTGTTGAGGAACACGGGGAATGTCACCCTGTATGGTCCCTTCTCGATCACAGACGATAAGGCGACGGCGGTGTGCCCGGATACGCCGGTCAGTTTGGCACCGGGTGAGTCGATCACCTGTTCGGCCTCCTACACGATCACCCAGGCCGACCTGAATCTCGGCTCGGTCACCAACGTTGCCCGGGGCCAAGGCTACGACGGGGCGGAGAACCCGGTTGAGTCGAACGAGGACACAACTACCGTTGTACGCCCGTCGCCGCCCAATGGGAATGGCCCGACTCCATCGGCCTCCATAGGAGATCTGGTGTGGTCGGATCTCGATGCCGATGGCTACCAAAGCGATTTTGAACCTGGTTTTCCCGGTGTGACAGTGATTCTTCTGAATAGCAGTGGGGTCACCATCGACAGCAGAGTTACTGACGCGAGCGGTAAATACTTGTTCACGGGCTTGAGCGCAGGGACGTACTTTGTTCAGTTTGGATTGCCTGCCGGCTACAGATTCAGCCCTCTCGCCAATGGGCCTAGCGACACCTTAGACAGCGACGCCGGGGTGGGCGGGCGCACCGTTCCCATCGCTCTATCGGCGGGTGCAGTAGACCTTTCGTGGGATGCGGGGATCTTCAGGGAGGAACGAGTGTTGCCGCAGGTTCTGACCACGGCGTCGCCCTCCGTCGAGACTCTGCCGTTCACCGGCGGCTCCGACGGAGCCGCGGCCGGTATGGCAGTTGCTATTGCGGCTCTGGGTGGCCTGCTCATTCTGGCGGCACGTCGCCGCGAGGATGAGACGGTCATCGTTGCAGATGACTGGTACGATCGGCTGCGGCATTACGACCCCAAGTACTAGATACGACCTCAAGTACCAGACAAGGTAGGTGGGACCTTGAGGAGCTGGGCCGATTCACGTCTTCGGGGCCCGTTCCGGAGGTAACTAGCTCGGTTTGACCCGTTCGCATCTTGAGCCATAACACTTTTGGTGCTGGCCGCTTCCCTCACCGCTCTGGGCGGCCTCGTCCTGCTGGCCGCTCGCCGCAAAGTGGAAAAGGCAGCGTTTGTAGCCCGAAAAGTGGTAGAAACACTCGGGCACTGCGACTCGAACGAGAAAGCCAACAGCATTCCCGACCAGCGAGTCGTCCGGCCCGGAATGTCTAGTTCCTCGAAGCGGACTGCAATTGGCTATCCGGCATCCTTGTCAAAGACCACTATAAGTGGTTCAATGGACACATAGGGCGAGAGTCTTACGTAGAGTGGCGAAGGAGGAGCGGTGACGAGATGGCCTTGACAGGGGGTGAAACTTGCGCTTGGGTCGGAAGACCCATTGTCAGGGGTCGTCTTGCGTGCTTGACTAGCACGGAAAGAGACAAGAAAAGCACTTAGGGTGATGATCTGGGGGTCTTCTTACATCACCGCTGAGTATTGGGCAAATACGGGAGGCATTGTATGAGAAAGTCATTAGGGCGAGTCGCGGTTATTGTCGCGGTCCTCGCAACATTCTTGGCGATTCCTGGAGTCGCATCAGCGCATCATTCGGACATCGACTTCAACCCGAACTGCCTGGAGGGAGATCGGTCGTTCGGTTTCGCCTACACTATTACCGCCGAGACCAATATCGGGACCCTGCCCGAGGATATGCAGAATCCAGCTGTTGAGGTCTGGATTTCGTACGATGGTGGAACACCGTTTCTTGACCAGACGGGGGCTTTTGTGTGGGACGGCACGCCTGGGGTGTATCCATCATTTACCGGTGCGGGAAGCGCACCGGCCGGTACGAGCACGGTGACGATCATGGCGGATCCGATTGCCGATTGGAGCGATGGAACACCGCCGTTGGGAGACTCGAGGGAAGCGACGTTCGACGCCCCAACTAAACAGTGCTCCGGTGAGATCATCGTCCAGAAGGTGACGAATCCGGAATCCGAGGATGAGTTCACCTTCACTGCCTCCTGGCTGGAAGGCGGCTTCAGCCTGTCGGACGGCCAGAGTTACGAGTCGGGCGCTCTCGCACCCGGCACCTATGCCGTTGCCGAACTTGAGTCCGCGGGCTGGACTCTGACGTCGGCGGTTTGCGGCGACCAATCGGATCCTGAGGAGATCAGTTTGCAGGCCGGTGAGACGGTCGTCTGCACCTTCACGAACACGCGGGACATTCCCCCACCGCCGCCGCCACCACCGGCTCCGGAGACGGGAGCGATTGGTGATCTGGTGTGGTTGGATGCCGACGCCGACGGCTATCAGGGTGATTTCGAGGCTGGTGTGGCCGGCGTGACGGTCAATCTGCTCAACAGTGGTGGGTCGGTGATCGCCACGACGGTAACCGACGCCTCCGGGAAGTACCTCTTCAGCGGCTTGGCGGGAGGAACATACGAGGTTCAGTTTGTTCTTCCGGCGGGCTTCGAAGTGAGTCCGCTGCGAGCGGTTGCCTTGGTCGCGCTGGATAGCGACGCCGGAGCGGCCGGTCGTTCCGGGGCGATCGTCTTGCCTTCGGGAGTGACCGATCTCACCTGGGATGCCGGCATCTTCGAGACTCCGGAAGTGCTTCCGCAGGTGATCACCACCACCACCTCAACGCCACCGGAGACGTTGCCGTTCACCGGCGCGACCAGCGGTGGTGCCGGCGGTATCGCCTTTGCACTCCTGGCACTTGGATCGCTGGTGCTGTTGGCGGTGCGGAGAAGGGAAGAACGGACAGAGGAAGCGATGCTGGGCGGTTGAGATTGGAAAGATTCCTGACCAAAGGGCACATGATGAAGGGTGGGTCCCGCCACGGCGGGGCCCCCTCTTCGTATTGCGCTCCGCTGTATGGTGGCGCTTGCCGACCGCCTCCTCTTCGACCTCACTCGCTTGATGCATTTCAATCCGGCGGGCCTGCCCAGGATGGTCTGAAGACTGCGCGGCGAGTTGAGAAGAAAGACGGTGCCGGTTACTGCCGGGCCGACGCCCAGAGCTCCTCGAATGTGGACGATACGTCGCAGGCGAAAGGACACATGGTGAGATTGTCGAGAAATAGAGCCGGAAAGGTCTATCGACCTAGTCGTCGTTTCGTTTCGTGCTGCTTTAATGAGATCAGGCGGTGATTGGAGGCTGATCGCCTTCGTAAACCGACATTGTCTTCACCGGAGGAAGAAGGATGACGGCAATTAATCGCAAAATATTGGGGGCCGTGACGCTGACGCTGGTGGTCACCGCGATGTTTGTTGTCACGGCGGTACCCGCGTTGGCTCACTATCCTGGCATCGATTTCAACCCGGATTGTCTGGAGAGCGACGGTACTTTCGATTTTGTTTATACGATCACGGCGGCAACCGCCACCGTGCCGCCTGCTGAGCCTGAGGATCTGACCAATCCTGTTGTTGAAGTGTTTGTCTCGTACGACGGCGGGGTTACGTATCTTCGCCAGCCAGACGGAGCCTTTGTGATGCCCGGGTTGTCGTTCGATGGGGGACCGTTGACGGCGCCGGCTGGCACTGCCACGGTGAGTATTCTTGTTGATCCGATTGGTCCTTGGGGCGATGGCACCAGCACCTTCGGTGATTGGAGAGAAGGAGAGTTCAACGCCCCGACCGAGCTGTGTGAGGAGGACGGTCCGCCGCCGCCTCCGCCCCCACCACCTCCGGCGACGGGAGCGATCGGTGATTTGGTGTGGATGGATGCCAACGCCGACGGATATCAGGGCGACTTCGAAGCCGGAGTGGCTGGGGTCGCGGTCAACCTGTTGAATAATCGGGGGTTAGTGATTGCCACAACGGTGACCGATGCCGGTGGGACGTACCTGTTCACTGGGTTGGCCGCCGGGGTTTACGAGGTGGAGTTCGTGCTTCCGGCCGGTTTCGAGGTCAGCCCTATTAACGCGGCTGATGATGCGGTAGATAGCGACGCCGGTGTGGCCGGACGCACCGGAGCGATTACTTTGCCGTCCGGAGTGACCGACCTCACCTGGGATGCCGGCATCTTCGAGACCCCGGAAGTTCTTCCGCAGGTGATCACCACCGCCTCCACCTCAACTCCACCCGAGACGCTGCCGTTCACCGGCGCGATCAATGGTGGCGTTGGCGGCATCGCCTTCGCGCTGCTGGCTCTGGGGTGGTTGGTGCTGCTGGCAATCCGCCGTAGGGAAGAGGAGGCGGTCGTGGTGGAAGAGGGTTGGCACTCGCGGCTCGATTTTTACCACCTCAGGTACTGACAGGCCTCCTGATCGGCGAGCAGATCTCGCACGGTAGGCTCTTGTCTCGAACTTGGCGCGGCCTACCGCGCCGTGTGACGGGCTACCGAGACGGCGGACGAATGACGTGATGGATTCAACCTACGCGCCGAAGGCTGTTGAGTCGCGCTGGTACGGCGAGTGGGAGAGGGCAGGCGTCTTCCGCCCCGAGCACAATCCGGACGGGGAGCCGTTCTGTCTGGTGATTCCGCCGCCCAACGTCACCGGTTCGCTCCACATGGGTCATGCTCTCAACCACACAATCCATGACGTGATTGTTCGTCGGAAACGAATGCAGGGAGCGGCGGTCCTGTGGTTGCCCGGCACCGATCATGCTGGGATTGCTACTCAAAACGTCGTCGAGCGGAGCCTGGCCGACGAAGGAACCGACCGGCACAAGATGGGACGGGAGGCCTTCATCGAAGCCGTTTGGCGATGGAAGGAACAATATGGTGACCGGATCAGCCTGCAGATGCGCAAGCTGGGCGATTCGGTGGATTGGACTCGCGAACGGTTCACCCTCGATGACGGACTCAGCCGCGCGGTGCGCGAGGTTTTCGTTCGCCTCCACGACGAGGGATTGATCTACCGCGGTAATCGCATCATCAATTGGTGTCCTCGCTGCGGGACGGCGATAGCCGAGATCGAGGTTGAGTACGAAGATGAGGTCGGCGAGCTGGTACACATCACGTACCCATTCGTTGAGGGTGACGGCGGTGTCACGGTGGCGACCACCCGAGCGGAGACCATGCTCGGCGACACCGCGGTCGCTGTGCACCCTGATGATGAGAGGTACCTGGACCTGGTTGGGCGTATGGTGCAGCTGCCGTTGGTCGGTCGGGAGATTCCGATCGTGGCCGACCGGGCGGTCGACCCGGAGTTCGGCACTGGGGCGGTGAAGGTAACTCCGGCCCACGATCCGAACGACTTCGAAATCGCTGAACGGCACGGGTTGTCGGCCGTGAAGATCTTCGACGAAAAGGCGTTCGTTACCCGGGAGGGTGGGGAATTCGCCGGCATGGACCGCTTCGAAGCCCGGGAAGCGGTGAAGCACGCCCTCCGCAAACGCGGCCATCTCGACCACGTTGACGATCATCATCACAGTGTCGGGCATTGCTATCGGTGCGGTACCGTGGTCGAACCATATCTCTCGCTCCAATGGTTCGTGAGTGTCCGTGACCTCACCTTGCCTGCCATCGAGGGGGTGCGGGATGGCCGGACCAAGTTCGTCCCGCAGCGCTGGGCAAACAACTACTTCCACTGGATGGAAAACCTGCGCGATTGGTGTATCAGCCGCCAGATCTGGTGGGGCCACCGCATTCCCGCCTGGTATTGCGACGATTGCGGACAAACCATCGTCGCCCGTGAGGACCCCACCTCCTGTTCACAATGTGGAGGGTCGGCGCTTCGGCAGGACGAGGACGTACTCGACACGTGGTTCTCTTCGGCGCTGTGGCCTTTCTCCACGCTCGGTTGGCCCGACCGTACCGACGACCTGACCCGGTTCTACCCGAATGCGGTGTTGATCACCGGCTTTGACATCATCTATTTCTGGGTCGCCCGGATGATGCAGATGGGTCTGCACTTCATGGGCGATGTTCCATTCGCCGACACGGTCATTCACGGTCTGGTGCGGGACGCGGCGGGTCGCAAGATGTCTAAATCGATCGGCAATGCCATCGATCCACTCGACGTGATTGCCGAACATGGGGCCGACCCTCTCCGGTTGGCGCTCATTCAGGCAGCCGCCCCCGGCCACGATGTGCCGTTTGACACGGAGTGGGTTGTTGGTGCCCGCAAATTCGGCAACAAACTCTGGAACGCGGTCCGGTTCGCGCTCCATCATCTCGAGCCACAATCGGTACCCGCCGACGGCGGATACCCGGAGAATCCGGGACCGATCGACAGGTGGATCCTCCACCGTCTCACCGAGGTCGTGCGACGATTTGATGAGCTCAGCGATTTGTATCGCTTCTCCGATGCCTACGGGTTGCTCTACAACTTCGCCTGGTCGCAAGTCTTCGATTGGTACCTCGAGATGTCCAAAGCGCCCCTGCGGAATCCGGCCACCGCTCCGACCACCCGGGAGACCATAGGGGTGGTGCTTCGCGATCTGCTCAAGCTGTTCCATCCTGCCATTCCCTTCCTGACCGAGGAACTCTGGAGTGTCCTGGTCGGAAAGCATCTACTGGCCGGATCCCGATGGCCGCATCCTCCCACCGCCGTCGAAGTGGCGGGAGTCGAATCGCTTCAAGAATTGGTCACGGGTCTCCGCCGGTTCAAGGCCGAACACGGTCTCGCCCCTCGTGCTCCGCTGAAGGTGACCATCCTTGATCCTGAGGGCTTGGCCGAGCCCTGGTGGGATGAACAACTCGAAGGTTTGGCCGCCACCCGACCGGATTTCAGAAACTCTGCGCCGTCCGGGAGTGGATTCACGAGGGTCACGGCCGGGTCGCTGGAGGCGTACATCGAATTAGCCGACTTGATCGACGTGGAGACCGAGCGAGCCAGGCTCGAAAAGAGGCTGCTGGCCACCTCCACCGACCTGGCGCTCGCCCGTCGCAAGTTGGGCAATAGGTCATTCAAGGAGAAGGCACCATCTGAGGTAATCGCCAAAGAGGAAGCCAAGGAGGCCGAGTTGAGCGCCCTGGTCGAGAGGATTGCTTCCCAACTCGCCGAGCTGGGCCGGTGAGTGAGGTCGTGATGCTCTATCAGGAAGCAGTCGCCTTTCTGGACCGCCACATCGGTTTGGGAGTCAAACCAGGTCTCGAGCGAACCCGGGAGTTGCTCGAGCTGCTCGGCGATCCTCAGCAGACATATCCGATCATCCACATCACCGGCAGCAACGGAAAGACCTCGACGGCCCGGATTGCCACTTCGTTGCTGGCAGCTCACGGCCTGACGGTCGGGACTTTCACCTCGCCGCATCTGGAGAGAGTTGAAGAGCGTTTTTCTATCAACGGGGTACACGCCACCGAAGAAGATTTCGCCGAGGCCGTGGCCGACGTCGCGCCGTTTGCCGACCTGCTTGAACAGCGATGTGGCGAACGACCCACCTACTTCGAATTGACGGCGGCGATTGCGCTGGCCTGGTTCGCTTCTCAGGCAGTTGATGTGGCGATTGTGGAAGTCGGGTTGGGAGGCAGGCTCGACGCTACCAACGCCGCCACCGGGCAGGTAGCGGTAGTAACCGGAGTATCGCTCGAACACGTCGAATACCTCGGGAGCACTGTTGCCGAGATCTCCCGCGAGAAGCTGGCCATCGCCAAACCGGGAAGCATTCTGATCGCCGGACCGATGCCCGAGGACGCCGATCGGGAAGCTCTCCGCCACGCAGCCTCCTTGTCTATCGATCTGCGGCGCTACGGCCACGATTATCGGGTGGCCGAGGCCGAACGGGCGGTGGGCGGTTGGCTGTGCGAGGTCGAAGGCATCTACGGAACGTACCCCGAGCTCTATCTTCCGCTCCACGGTCGACACCAGACAATCAATCTGGCGGTGGCCGTGGCCGCGGTCGAGGAGTTGTTCGGTAGGGCGCTGGCGCTCGACGCGGCCGTGGAAGGTGCCGGCGCGGCGTCTTCCCCCGGGCGATTGGAGGTGTTGGGACACCGCCCGTTGGTGGTGATCGACGGAGGTCACAACGAAGAGGGCATCGCGGTACTGGCGGGTGCTATTTCTGAGGAGTTCCCTTCCTTGGAATGGACGATCGTGATGGGAGTCTTAAGCGACAAGGATATGGACTCCATGCTGGCTCACCTCAAGCCGCACGTCACCAGGTTCTATGCCTCCGAGCCCCAAAGCGAACGGGCGCGCCCCGCCGGGGAGGTGGCAACTGCCGCCCGTCGGATATTCGGCCCCCAGGTCGAGGTGTTCGAGGAAGCCAAGGTTCCCTCGGCGATCGCGGCTGCTCGCGCCGCGACTCCGCTTGACGGGGCATTACTGGTGACCGGGTCCCTCTACGTCGTTGGGGAAGCTCGACTGCTCTTGGCGGGCTCTTCCGAGGCTTCGGCCGGCTCGGAGGCATTCCGGCAGCCGCATAGACCGTTACCATCGCAACCGGATACAGCCAGAGGAGCATAAATGGGCATTGAAAACACTTTCATAATGATCAAGCCTGATGGGGTCGGACGCGGCCTGGTCGGCGAAGTCATCGCTCGTTTTGAGCGCAAAGGACTTCGACTCGAGAAGATCCGCGGTCTACAGATAGACGAGGCTATGGCCCGGTTGCACTATGCCGAACACACGGAGAAGCCCTTCTTTGGAGAATTGGTCGACTTCATCACCAGCGGCCCGGTCGTCGCCATGGAGTGGTCCGGAGAATCGGCAGTCGCCGTTGCCCGGACTCTGATGGGCACCACCGACCCCAAACAAGCGGCTCCCGGGACCATTCGCGGCGATTATGGGATCATAGTCACCAACAACATCGTGCATGGCTCGGACTCGATCGAGAGCGCCAAGCGCGAATTGGGGATCTTCTTTGGGGAATAAAGCCGTCCGCTGTCCACTCACCGCCATCCGCCTGGTGGACCGCCGATAGCAGAAGGCGAACGGCCTCGTTCACTACCGGTGCCCCTCCGACACCTCCCGGTGGCCAGTTCGACATAGCCATTCCGACAGGCGACCGGTAAGCTATCGGGGTTCTCGGATCTGGGACTCCTATGGCTGACTCTCTTTTCGCTGTTGCCGGTCAGGACATGGCCATCGACCTCGGCACGGCCAACACGCTGGTATACGTACGCGGTTCGGGCATCGTCCTCAATGAGCCGTCGGTGGTCGCGATCAACACCCGTAACAACCGCGCCCTGGCGGTGGGAATGGAAGCAAAGCGAATGATCGGTCGGACGCCTTCCTATATCCAGGCAATCCGCCCACTTCGCGATGGAGTCATTGCCGACTTTGACATAACCGAAAAGATGCTCCGCTATTTCATTCAGAAAGTCCACAAGCGGCGCTGGGCCAAGCCGCGCATCGTGATCTGCGTACCCTCCGGCATTACCCCCGTCGAGCGAAGGGCGGTCGAGGAAGCGGCCTATCACGCCGGAGCCCGTCGCGCCTACACCATCGAGGAACCGATGGCCGCCGCCATCGGGGTGGGCCTCCCGGTCGGGGAGCCTTCGGGCAGCATGGTGGTCGATATCGGCGGTGGTACCACCGAGGTGGCAGTGATTTCGCTTGGGGGAATCGTGGTGTCTCGTAGCATCCGCATCGGCGGCGATGAATTGGATGAATCGATCATCGACTGGGTCAAGAAGGAGTACAACCTCCTGCTTGGGGAGCGCACCGCCGAGCAGATCAAGATGGCGATCGGATCGGCCTTCCCGTACGCCGACGAACCGGCCGCCGAGGTTCGCGGCCGCGATCTGGTTTCCGGCCTTCCCAAAACGATCGTGCTGTCCAGCCCGGAGATCCGAGAAGCGATTGAAGAGCCTGTGCAACAGACCGTCGATGCAGTGAAGTTCACCCTCGACAAGACCCCGCCCGAGCTTTCGGCGGACATCATGGAGCGGGGAATCGTGCTGACCGGTGGGGGGGCTTTGCTGCACGGCATCGATGAGCGGCTCGCCTATGAGACGGGTATGCCGATCGTGACTGCCGACCGACCCCTTCAGTCGGTGGTGGTCGGCTCGGGGAAATGCCTCGAAGAGTTCGACGCGTTGCAGGGGGTTCTGGTCTCGTCGAGTCGCGCCTGAGATGGCTGGAGGGTGGTCGAGGCTGGGGATGGCAAAGCCATGAGAGAACGACGCCATCAGGATCGAGCGACACCAATGCTGGCGGTACTCGTCTTGCTTTCTTTTCTTCTCATGACGTTCGATATCCGCACCTCCGGCGGCGGTGTGGCCGGGACCTTGCGGGAAGGAGCTCAATCGGTATTCGCCCCGGTCCAGGAGTTGGCCACCTCGATCGTCTCTCCCGTGGCGAACTTCATCGACGGTTTGGCCAACCTCGCGGGACTACGAGACGAGAATGAGGCCCTGCGGTCGCGAATCGCCGAGCTGGAGGCCCGGGTTGATGAGATCGGGACCATCGAAGCCGAGTTGGAGACGGCCCGGCGCATCCTCGACCTGACCTTGCCTGATGAATCGATTCCCACGTTGGCCACCCGGATCATTGCCCGGGGCGACAACTTCGACTCGAGTTTCACCATTGACAAGGGCACCGACGATGGTCTCGTGGTTGGGAATCCCGTGGTCGACGAGTTCGGCGCGCTGGTAGGCGAGATCAGCGTCGTCACCAGCAACGCGGCGACCGTGGTGCCGATAATCCGCCCGACCGGCGGCGTCAGGGTGGAATCCCAGACAGGCGAGGCAGGCACACTGCTCGGGCAGGGAATCGGCACGATGATCTTTGAGGTGAATCCGGCGACCGAACCAGTGTTTGCCGACTACCTGCTGGTTACATCCGGCAGTACCAAATTTCCGCCCGGATTGCCTGTGGCCAAAGTCGCCGAGTCGGACAGTCCGGAAGCGGCCAAGATCAGGACCGAAGCCATCCCGCTTGCCGATTTCAGCCGCTTGAAGCTCGTTGTTGTCCTGCAGTGGACCTTTGCGGCCGAGCAGGAAGAAGAGCCGCCTCCGGGTGAACCGCCGGCCGGGGAAACCGAATCAGGAGCCGGTGACTCATGAGGACTCGGGCGATCGGTCTGTCACTTCTGGCGGTAGGGCTGGCCGTCATTGTGCAAACCACCCTCCTCGCGCAAGTCAAGATCTTCGAGGTCGCCCCCGATTTGGTGATGTTGATGGTGATCGCCGTGGCCCGCCGCCTGGACGCCGAACCTGCCGTCCTCCTCGGATTCACATCCGGCTTACTCATGGACTTGCTGGGAAGTTCGCCGCTTGGACTGCGGGCGCTGGTTCTCACCGTGATCGCCTATGCGACCGTGCGGACCCGCGACCGCTTCGATATCAACGTGGTGGCGACCGGCTTGGCCGTGGTGCTGCTCAGCTTGCTCGGTGTGGTATTGATGGTTGTGATTGGAACCCTCTTCGGGGAAGCAAGTTTCCGGGATCCTTTCGTCTTCCGCAAGATCGTGCTGATCCCCGCATACAACCTGGTCTTGGCCTTCGGTATCTTTCCGCTCACCACCCTCGTCTTGGTCGGCCGTCGGAGAAGGGACCTGGTGCTGTGAAACTCAGCTGGCGACTCACCTGGATGACCCTGCTGTTCGTTGCCATGTTCGCCCTGTTGTTCACCAGGCTCTGGTTCGTTCAGATCGCGGCGGGCGAGACCTACGATCGGCAAGCGGTCGACCAGATTGTACGCCTCGATCCGACCCTGGCGCCGCGGGGCAACATCATCGACCGCGACGGGACACCCATGGCCACCAGCAGTCTGGAGCCGTGGATCGTTGTCGATCGCAAACAGATTCTGCTCGACGACGAGGATCGGGTGATCCAGCAACTATCGGGGTTGCTCGAGCTCGCCGCCGTGGAAGTTTCATCGGCATTTGAGGCAGCAGGCTCGGGAGGCCGGTTTCTGCTGGCCCAAGTAGATACCGACACGGCTTTCTACGTCCTCGAGCATCAGGATGAGTTACCGGGGGTGAAGATCGAAGAGGTACCGGTACGCCGATATCCGCAGAGCGACGTGATGGCCCATGTACTGGGCCACATCGGCCGGCCATCGCCGGGGGATCTCGAGGAGGACCCGAGCCTCGACCCCAACAGCACGGTCGGCAAATCCGGGGTGGAGCGCTATTACGACGAATTGTTGAAGGGAGAGCCCGGGTATGTAGCCAATCAGGTGAACGCCGCAGGCAAAGTGCTCAAACCCCTGGGCGGGGAGTCCGCCCGGGCCGGAGCGACGCTCCAGCTGACTCTCGACATGGACACGCAACTGGTTCTCGAGCATGCGCTCGAGGAGGGCGTTCGTCTGGCCAATCGGGTGAAGGTCGCCACCGGGGATTACACCAACTTCGCGGAACGATCGGCGGGAGTCGTCATGGATGTGACCGATGGTTCGATCCTTGCCATGGGTTCCTTCCCGGACTTCGACCCAGAAGTCTTTGTGCGCGGTCTGACGCAGGGCGAGTTTGACGATCTTCTCGAGAGGAAGGTCTTCAGTAATCTGGCTATTCAGGCGCTCTACCCTCCCGCTTCCACGTTCAAGGCCATCACCTATACGACCGCGGTCGAAGAACGGCTCTTCCCCGAAGGCACATTGTCGGCCAACGACCTGATCGAGTGCAGTTCTCGGCTCAACGCTCCTTTCACCGACGCCTCCCAACTCGTCTGGCGAAACTGGACATGGCCTAACGACGATGGTTTCCAGGATCTCCATACGGCCTTTGAACGTTCCTGCAATATCTACTTCTGGCAGATCGCCCTGCGCATCTGGAACGATTTCAAGGAAACCGAGCGGGAAGATGTGATCCAGGATTGGGCGCGGGCGGTGGGAATGGGAGAGCGCACCGGAATCGATCTCCCCTATGAAGCACAAGGCATTGTGCCCGACCGAGACCTGTTTGAGTTGTGGCTCGATGAGCAACCCTGGCGGGTTCGGCCCGAGGGTTGGCTGGGAGGCGATCTGATGCAGACCGCCGTTGGTCAAGGAGCGGTTTTGAGTACGCCGCTGCAACTCGCCACCGCGTACGCCACGCTATCCAATGGGGGAACGTTCTGGCAACCGCGGGTCGTCGACCGGGTCTTTGACGTCGACGGCCAAATCATTGAGGAATACGAACCGGTGCCGGTTCGTAACGTCGGTATTACCCCGTCGACCACCCAGTCCCTGCTGGCGGATATGAGGAGGGTGACGACGGCCGGCACGGCCGCGGCTGCCTTTTCCGACATGGGTGGCGACGCCTATCGGGTGGGTGGGAAGACCGGGACCGCCCAAATGGGACAGGAATGCGAAGGTGTGGGGGAGTTGCGGAAGTGCAATAACCGTGACAACACAGCCTGGTTTGCCGGGGTGGCTCCGATCGACAATCCCCGCTACGTGGTGGTGGTCGTGGTTGAAGAGGGCGGCAGTGGTGGACGGGTAGCCGCCCCGGTCGCCCGTCACATTATCCAGCACCTCCTGGGTTTGGAGGCCACCGACGTTATCGACCCGAAGGTTGAGGGGGACTGATGACTCTCCTCGCCCGCACCAGCCCGGCCGCGGTTTCCGACCGCCGCCGCCCAACGCCCGACGTGATCCTCTTTCTGGCCATGGTCGTGCTGTCAGCCCTGGGGGTGTTGATGGTTTACTCGGCGTCCCGGGGTCGACTCGAAGCTCGAGGTCTGGATCCCACCGGGGAGATGGTCGATCAGGCGATTTTTGCCGCAGTCGGTCTGGTCTTGTTCTTTGTCGCTTCGTTCATCGATTACCGGGAATGGCGCAACGTGGCGCCGTTCATCTACATCGCCACGCTGATCGCTCTCGGTGCGGTTTTCCTGTTCGACCCGGTTGCCAACGCCCAGCGTTGGATTCCTCTCGGGTCGTATCAACTTCAACCTGCGGAATTCGCCAAGGCGGCCATGATTCTGGTTCTGGCCTCGGTGCTGGTACCGGCCAGAGAAGAAGGCATGAGTTGGAGAAGGCTCACCCAGACCTTGGTGATCGTGGCGATCCCGGCCGTGCTGATCTACATCGAGCCGGATCTGGGGACCATGCTCGTGTTTACGTTCATCACCATCGTCATGCTGTTCATCGGTGGGACGACCATCCGCCAGCTGACGGTTCTGATGGCGGCAGCCGGGGCGGGACTACTGGCGATCTGGAAACTCGAGCTTCTCAAGGATTATCAGATCGAAAGACTCCAGAGCGTTTTCAACCCGTCGGCGGCGGATCCGCTCGGTGCCGCCTATAACCGTATTCAGAGCGAGATCGCTATCGGAAGCGGAGGTTTCTTTGGAAAGGGGCTGTTTCTGGGGACCCAAACGAACCTCGACTTCGTCCCAGCCCAAACCACCGACTTCATCTTCACTGCCGTCGGGGAGCAACTCGGTTTTGTCGGCGGGGCTCTGGTACTGCTGGTGTACGCCGTCATCATGTGGAGACTGGTCGTCATTGCCGTCAACGCGCGGGACCGGTACGGGGTGCTGGTGGTGGCCGGCATTGCCGCGATGTTCGCCTTTCACATCTATGTGAACATCGGGATGACGGTTGGCATCGCTCCGGTAACCGGGTTGCCGCTTCCCTTCATGAGTGCCGGAGGATCGGCCTTCGTGACCATGGCCATCTCGCTGGGGGTCGCCAATTCGGTCTGGTTGCGGCGATCCCCGGTGCCGGGGGAGACGTATATCGTTTGATCGAGCTGCCGCTCGATCAAACGAGTTGTCAGTTCGCTCGCCTGGCGGCTCGCTTCCAGTTGTCAGTATTAAGTACTGAGGCCAGATCAACTGGCGACTGGTTGCTACGCTTGCTAGCTATGTACCGACGGGGTGAGCAGGGCTGGGTTGAGGTTGTTTGCGGTCCGATGTTTTCGGGTAAGAGCGAAGAGTTGATCAGGCGGGTGACCCGTTCCAAGATTGCTCGCATCCCGGTTCAGACTTTCAAGCCGGCCATCGACATCCGCTACGCCGAGGCCGAAGTGGTCTCCCACAGCAGCCTATCGGTGGAGGCCAGTCCGGTCGTCGACTCGGGTGCTCTGCTCAAGGCGGTTGAGGATGCCACCGTGGTGATCGGTATCGATGAAGCGCAATTCTTCGATCAAGGGTTGGTCGACGTAGTCGATCACCTTGCCAAGGCCGGCAAGCAAGTAATCGTGGCCGGCTTGGATCTCGACTATCTCAGTCGGCCCTTCGAACCGATCCCGACGTTGGCCAGTCATGCTGAGTATGTCACCAAGATGCTGGCCGTCTGCCACCGATGCGGTGCCCCGGCCGGATACACGCAGCGCATCGTGCACTCGGACGAGCTGGTCGTGCTGGGGGCGACCGACGCCTACGAAGCCAGGTGCCGGCTGTGTTACGACCCAACGGAACCCGAGCAACCGAAACTGATTGAGTAGGGCCTGCGCCCCTGCGCAGCCTCCAGCTTCCAGACCGCTTCGCTCCCAGTCTTCATCGAGAACTTTGCTGGTGGCTGGTGGCTGGTGGCTGGTTCTAGACGGCTTCGCCGTCAAGAACCACTCTGCGTGCTACGCTAAGAGCGGCCGCCAGTCGGTGGCCATCGTTTCGCGAATTCGAACGGAGAGAGCGGTGGGTATCCTATCGCCGTTTCTACCCGGTTCCGGCATGCTTCGCATGGATCCTCGGGTAGCAGCACATCGTGGCCACGTCGCCGGTTGCCTTCCGGCGCATCCCACCTGCTTTTTCGTCTTATCCCCGGCGGCCGGTAGGGCCCACCGGAGGGTAACCGCATTACACCCGGCGCACGACGCCGGAGGAGGAGTACATCTCTATGGCAATGTTTCGCCGGAAGGCGCCCGAAGTCATTCGCAAGGGCGTCGGCAGCGAATCGATCGTCGAACGCAAGACCAGGCGTGTGGGACGTCAAGTGGTCGAGGTGCGACGCATCAAGGAAACACCGTCCAAGCCTGATCTCAGGAAAGAACCCAAACCCAAGCGGCCGACCGGTGCTCGCGAGCGGCGCCCGGCCAACGGGCGAGGACGCACCGCGATGCGGGATGAAGAGATCATCGTCGCACCCGAAACCGAACGAAAGCAGATGCTCGTCCGGGTTCTCCCGCACCAGACCCAGGTCGTTGTGATGGAAGGCCCGGTTCTCGTGGAGCACTACGTTGCTCGCTCCGACAAGGCTTCTGTGGTGGGAAACGTCTATCTCGGTAAGGTTCGCAATGTCCTTCCGGGAATGGAAGCCGCGTTCGTGGATTTCGGTGAGGCCAAGAATGGAGTTCTCTACGCGGGCGATATCCTGCACGACCCCGCCAAGCACGGAAAGCGGCGACCACGCATAGAGGAAGCCCTTGGCAAGGGCGACGAGGTGCTCGTGCAGGTGGTCAAGGATGCGATGGGCGAGAAAGGTGCCCGTCTGACCAATCAGATTTCTCTGCCGGGTCGTTATCTCGTGCTGGTTCCCGATTCGGACGTCCAGGGCATCAGCCGGCGCCTCCCGGATGACGATCGACAGCGGTTGCGCGACATCATTCGCGACGTCAAACCAGAGGGTTACGGGGTCATCGTGCGGACCGCTGCGGTGGCGGCTTCCAAGGACGAGATTCGAGCGGATATCGAACGTCTGACCCGGCGGTGGAGCGAAATCCAAGACGCCGGGAAAGGTGGAAACTCGCCGCGGGTCGTTTACCAGGAACCGGCACTGCTACTGCGGGTAATCAGGGAGCACTACACGCCTGAGTTCCGGCGGTTGATGCTCGACGACCCTGAGGCTTACGAGGCGGTGATCGAGTATCTGAAGGACATCGGATCGGATCTCATCAGAACCGTGCAGCTCTACGAAGACTCTTTGCCGTTGTTCGAGAGATTCCACGTTGAGGACCAGTTGCGAAAGGCCCTCGACCGCAGAGTCTGGTTGCCGTCGGGTGGGCATCTGGTCATCGATCGAACCGAGGCGCTCACCGTCATCGACGTCAACACCGGGAAATTCGTGGGCAGCTCGAGCCTGGAAGAAACGGTCCTGCAGAACAATCTGGAGGCCGCCGAGGAGATTGGCAGACAGCTCCGGTTGCGGGACATCGGCGGCATCATCGTCATCGACTTCATCGACATGGAGACCGAGAGCAATCAGCTGGCCCTCTTACGGAGGCTCCGGGAAACCCTGGCAAAAGACAAGACCCGTACGCAGGTGTTTGATGTCTCCAATCTGGGTTTGGTGGAGATGACCAGGAAGAACGTATCGGAGGGGCTGTTGGAGACCTTTTCGGATGTCTGCCCAACCTGTGGCGGGCGGGGAGTGCTCCTCCACGAAGAGGCGGCCACCCAGGGCAGACCGGTAGTCGACGCCTGAAAAGGCGATGTGCCATCAGCCGGCAGGCTTCGAGGAGGATGCTGAGCAATATCAGTATTGGCAATCACCCGGAAACGGTTAGAGTTACCGGGCTTCAGATCGAGGTAGATCCATGTACGCAATTATCCGCACCGGCGGCAAGCAGTCCAAGGTGCACGAAGGTGATGTAATAGATGTCGAGCGTCTCAAGAGCGCCGACGGGACTGTCGAATTCACGCCGCTCCTGATCGTCGATGCCGACGGCATCGCGATCAGCGATCGCGCTGAGTTGAGCAAGCTGAAGGTAGAGGCCAAGGTGCTCGGAGAGGCGCAGGGCCCCAAAGTCGATATCTTCAAATACAAGAACAAAACCGGCTATAGCCGCCGGCAAGGCCACCGCCAGAAGTACACCACTCTGGAAGTAACTACGATTCAGCTGCCCGCCAAGAAGAAGACCAAAGCGGCCGCCACAGAGGTGTCGGCTATCGACCCGACCGAGGGTGGAACCAAGGCAACGACCAAGACCGAGGAGGACTAACCCAATGTCCAAGACCAAAGCCGGCGGGTCGTCGAAGAACGGCCGCGACTCAACAGCACAGCGACTCGGCCCCAAGGTGTTCGACGGCCAATTGATCAACGCCGGGACCATCATCGTCCGACAGCGCGGAACCCGGATCCACCCGGGGAATAACGTCGGTAAAGGCAGCGACGATACGCTGTTTGCCACGGCGCCCGGGGTCGTCAAGTATGACCGGCGAGACGGCCGGCGCTTGGTAGACGTGCTTCCCGAGTAGGGAACACTTCCCCCGTGTTCGTTGACCGCGTTCGCGTTCATTTGCGCGCCGGTCATGGCGGCGCCGGAGTCGTCAGTTTCCAGAAACTTCGTGGCAAGCCAAGAGGTAAGCCAATCGGAGGCTCCGGTGGCAAAGGCGGCGACGTCATTCTGAGCGCCGACCCATCCATGGCCACGCTGCTCACCTACCAGCGGAACCCTCATCACGCGGCTGGAGCCGGAACCCACGGCCAGGGCGATCTGCGATCCGGCAAGCAAGGGGCAGATCTGATTCTCCCGGTTCCCCTGGGAACCGTCGTACGTGACGAAGACGGGGTAGTGATTGCCGATCTGGTCGAACCGGGCCAGCAGGTAACCGTGCTGGAGGGTGGCCGGGGTGGGAGAGGAAATGCCGCGCTGGTCAGCCAAATGCACCGGGCCCCCAGTTTTTGCGAACAGGGTGAATATGGTGACGGAGCACCTTTTGAGCTCGAGCTGAAGCTACTGGCCGATGCCGCTCTGGTGGGGTTTCCCAATGCCGGGAAGAGCACCTTGATCTCACAGGTGTCTGCCGCCCGTCCCAAGATTGCCGACTATCCGTTTACTACGTTGGAGCCCAACCTCGGTGTTGTCTCATTTGCGGGAAGAGAGTTCGTCCTGGCCGACATTCCCGGTTTGATTGAAGGTGCTGCCCAAGGAAAAGGTCTCGGACACGAGTTTCTCCGGCATGTCGAACGTGCTCGGGCCCTGGTGATACTGCTAGACCCTTCCCCCCTTCAGACGGAGACCCTGGATCGTCAACACGACGTGCTGGTCGATGAACTGACCCGGCATTCGGCCGAGCTGGCCGGCCGGCCGCGCGTCGTCGCCGTCAACAAGTGCGATCTCCCCAACGTCAAGGACGGGATCAGCGGCGTGGTGGAAGCCATCGGGGTGCCGGTCCACACCATTTCGGCAGTAACCGGTGAGGGGATGGCCGGATTGCTTCACGCGGTGGCCGATGCGGTTGATCTGGCGACCCGCACGGCACCGGCGAGGGAAGGCTTCGTGCTGCACCGACCGGTCAGGGGTGGATTTGAAGTGCATCGTGAGGATGGGGTTTGGGTAGTCGAGGGCCGGGTGGCAGAACGAGCCGTCGGTCTCGACGATCTCACCAGACCCGAAGCCGCCGATTACGCAGCCGCTCGGCTGGCTCGCCTCGGCGTCGATGATGCTCTGCGAGAAGCAGGGGCAATTCCCGGCGACGAAGTCCGCATCGGTGATCTCATCTTCGAGTACCAGGAGGCCGAATGACGACCCGCCGTGCGGCCCCAACCGGCCAACCGGTGGTGGTCAAGGTTGGGTCGTCGAGTCTGGCCTCGGTGAGCGGTGGTCTTGATCACGCGGCACTGCGCTCCGTCGTTGATCAGGTCGTCGAGCTGTGGTCCTTGGGTCATCCCACGGTCCTGGTGTCTTCCGGTGCCGTGGCGGCCGGGTTGCTAGAACTGGGGCTTGATCGGCGACCGGCCGATGTTCCCGGCCTGCAAGTCGCTGCTGCGGTCGGACAGGGCCGACTGATGGAGAGGTACGCAACCGAATTCGGGGCGCGGGACCGATTGGTCGGCCAGGTCTTGTTGACTAAGGACGTGCTGGCCAATCGTGGCCAGTACCTGCACGCCCGTCAAGCGCTCGACCGAATGCTGACTCTCGGGATTGTTCCCGTCGTCAATGAGAACGACACGGTCGTGGTCGATGAGCTTCGAATCGGAGACAATGACCGGTTGGCGGCCATCGTCTCCCACCTCGTCGGAGCGGCGTTGCTGGTCTTGCTGACCGATACGGCCGGGCTCTATTCGGAGGATCCTCGCCTCGAGAATGAGGCCGAGTTGCTGACGGCGGTGAAGCACACAGACCAGATCCTCGACCTGGTGGCAGCGGGGAGGTCGGGACCGATGGGTTCCGGCGGTGTGGCCACCAAAGTTGCCGCCGCCCGCATGGCTGCCTGGTCGGGAGTCCCGACCGTGATCGCCGGGTCACAGGAGTCACGGGTAGCGGTAAGAGCCGCGGCCGGCGACCCGGTTGGTACTTGGATCGAGCCCCACGGTTCCCGCCTGCCTTCGAGAAAGCTGTGGATCGCGTTTGGGCAGCCTGCCGAAGGGTCGCTTTGGGTCGATCGAGGGGCCGCCTCCGCTATCTTGTCTCGAGGGAGTTCGTTATTGCCGGTGGGAATCACCGAGATTCGCGGGAGCTTTGATGAGGGGGCGGCCGTCGAGGTGTTCGATCCGGCCGGAAACCTGGTCGGCAAAGGATTGGTTACCCTCTCGTCGAAGGCATTGGCTCCGCTGCTTGGCAGACACTCCTCGTCGGTACCGATGGAAGGTTGGGGCGGGGAGGTCATTCACCGCGATGATCTGGTCATCCTGGTCGATTCAAACGACTCAATCAGCTGAGCTTCTACGGCTGCGGTACCCCAACCACAGTGCGGTGAGCAGAAACAATGCACCGGCGGCCAGCACAGCAGGATTGGCCGTCTCGTCGAACACTCTGCCGGGCTCGAGAACCTCAATGAACTCGACGTCCAAGTAGGTCTCGCCGGAGCGATCTTCGTCGTGGTATTTCCAGATGCCCGTTGCCCGGACCAATGGGCCACGGTGGTGATAGTCACCCGGCGGATCGAGATTCTCGATTAGGTCGGCCGGAGCTCGTACGCCGATTCCGGCATTCGAACCCGTCAAATCTCCACCCTCCAGCAACGGTGCGGTTGCGTAGGAATCTCCGTTCAGTTGGCTCCACGCCGATCCGTCTCGGCGGAAACCGTAATCGCCGATCAGTTCTCCGATCACGGTGATGGTCTGACCATCGAAGGCGGCGCCACCAGCCAGCAATTCGTCGACGCTGATGTCGGTTGCGGCCAGGACGCCGGTCGGGGTCATGGTGACCACCACCAGCACCGCGACGGCGGCCAAGCATCTTCGCATCATTTCCCCCGCCCGAGAGAGAACATGAAGCCGATCAGCGAAAAAATGGCCACGAACTCGAGCCGGCCGGCCCACATCTGCAGGACGTAGGTCAATTTGAGAGCCAGCGGCATGGAAGGATCGGTGACTCCGACCGACAGACCGACGTTGGCCCCGGCGCTCACCGATTCGAAGAGCGCCGACTCGAGAGGAAGGTGATACATCAAGCCAACGCCCGTTCCCAACAAGTAGAGGGCCACGTACAGCAGCGATACGCCCATCACCGCCTGAATCAGGCCGGGATTCAGTTGCTTCCAACCGTTGTGCCAGTACCTGGTCGAAACCACCGCCCCTTCTGGTAGCAGAACCTGGCGGACCTGAGAGCTCAAAGCCTTGACGGTCAACCCCACCCGCAACGACTTCACCCCACCGGCCGTGGAGGATGCCATGCCGCCGAGGGCCATGGCGATTGCCATGCCACCAAAGGCCAGGCCACCCCAAGACGCCAGTTCCGCGGAAGGGATCGTTGCAAAACCGGTCCCGGAATGGGCGGAGAGGATTTGAAAGAATCCCTGCCGGCCGAGCCCGAACGGCGATTGGTACAGTCCGGCGCTCGCCAGCCCCCCCAGAGTCAATGCCGCGGTCCCGAGAAATGTGGCGAGGATGGTCCGGACTTCCAGGTTGTTGACTACCTGCCGCCTGCCACGCCAGAGAGCGAAATGAAGACCGAAGCTCAAAGCCCCGGCGATCATCAGTACGGCCGTGACCGCTTCGAAAGCTCCCGAGTGGTAATACCCGACGCTGCTGCTCTGCGGGGCAAATCCGCCGGTGTCGAAGGCAGCCATGAAAATGGTGACGCCGTGGAAGATGGCTCGAAACGGGCGGAACCCGAGCACGAAGTGACCGACCGCCGCCAGCGTCACTATCCCGAAAGCGGCGTGGACGACGCTGACCAGCCAGATGAAGCGAGCGGTCGAGCGAACCGAAGGGAAGATCTTCTCGTCTCTCGCTTCGCCGTAGTACAGCGTCATCGCTCCGCCGCCGGCAAAGACGCTCAGCACGGCAATCACGATGCCCTGTCCTCCCAGGAAGTGGAGCAGGTGCCTCCAAAAGTTGAGCGAGGTAGCCAAATGATCCAGGTCCTGGATCAACGCCAGACCGGTGGTGGTGAGGCCGCTCATTGCATCGAAGAAGGGATCGACAAAGGATCCGTAGTGACCGGATAGCTCCAGCGGGATGGCCCCGATGGCGGGGACGATCAACCAGGTGAGGCTGACGATCACCATTCCGTGGCTCCACTCCAAATGGCTTTCCTTCGGTGGGCGCTGCATCAGCAGAAACCCGAGCGACGCAAAGATGCCGATCATCAGCAGGAACGAGGCCGTCGGAGCCGACTCTCCGGCGATCAGCGCCCACGTCAGCGGCAGGAGACCGGCCGCGGCCACCACAATCAGGATGCGGCCCAGGTTGTATCCAACGAGGCGCAAGTCTTCACGGCTGGGGCGGATGAGCATTCCGCTACCCGGCGAGCCACAACATCAGGAATGAGATACCGAGTCCGACGACGGCCAGACCCGCCGTCAGGACCGCCTCGAGGATGACGGTAGAGATAGCGCCCAGCAGATTCGAGCGTCCGGGTCCTCTCGATATCGGATCCGGGCCTTTCCGACCTGACGTCTCGATATTCAACTGCGTTCCCTCGCCTTCGAGCGGGTTGTGAGCGCTTCACGCAACTCGGTCTCGTGGGCAATCGCCGTGACGGCCAGCACCCGATCACCGGGCCGTAGTTGGGTGCCTGCGTTGGGCACGGACACGTCTTCTCCCCGTAGCAAAGTCACCAGAATCGATTGGGGCGGCATATCGATCTCGAGCACGGTGCGGATCTCGGCGTCCTCGGGGATGTCGATTTCCACCAGGCTCAGCTTCCCGGAACCAAAGACCCGCAAGCGCTCGAGCTCCGAAACCTCCATTTGTATCTCCTGTGAAATGACATCAACGATCAGGTCGGTGACCGCCACCACCGGGAGGTTGAGGGCGAGGAAGGTAGCACGGTTACGTGGGTCGTTGAGCCGAGCAATGACTCGGTTGGCTCCTAGAGTCTTGGCCAGCTGGCACGCAACCAGGTTGGCCTCGTCCTTGCCCGTGACCCCGATAACCCAGTCCGAACGAGCTGCGTTGGCGCGGTTGAGCATGTCCACCTCTGTTCCGTCGCCCGCTAGAACGAGGAACCGGGATCGATCGCCTAGATCTCGGGCTCTGCCCGGATCGGCCTCGACGACGGTGACCGTGTGGTCGACCGCGCTGAGAGCTCGAGCCAGATTGGCCCCCACCTTGCCGCCCCCGATGATCAGAGTTCTCACCGTTGTGCCTCCGTCCGCAAATAGCGCCGGATCTTGCCGATCACGCCCTTCCGGGCGGCAGCTACCACCATATCGCCGTCCTTGAGAACAAACTTTCCATCCGGGATGAAGGTTCTGCCATCCCTCCTGATGGCGGCGACCCGTAGCCGGTCTTCGATCTCCAGATCCGCCACCCGGAGCTGGTCGGCGGCCGGTCCGAGCCGCATGTCGACAATCTCTGTCTCCCCATCCTCAAAGGTGACATGGAATCGGAATTCCTGTTCGACCACCTGCTCGTAGACCACCTTCGAGATCAGTTTGGAGGCCGGGATATAGGCAACGTCGAGCTCTCGATAGGCTCGCTCCCGGCTTGGATCGTCGAGGCGGGCGATGGTCTTCGGAACCATGAAGACCGCTTTGGCCAACTGGACGGCCATGAGGTTGGCGTTGTCGGAATCGGTGACCGCCACAAATGCATCGGCGTACTCGATGCCCGCTTCCTTGAGTACTCCCACGTCGTAGGCCAGCCCAAGATGTACCGAACCGTTGAAGGTCGTACCGAGTTCTTCGAGCGCGGCTTTGGAGATATCGACTACTGAAACGTCATGACCGTGGTCGGCGAGTTCATGAGCCAAATCTCCACCTACCCGGCCTGCTCCGGCGATGACAATTCGCATTCAAGAGATGATAGGGAAGTCGCGGCGGGAGACCTTCACCGTCTCCATAGGTTACGGGTGAACAGCAAGACCACCGGGAAGACCTCCAGCCTCCCGGCGATCATCAAGAAGGACAGAAGCCATTTGCCGGTGTCCGGAATCGCCAGGAAGTTGCTGGTCGGACCCACCGCACCGAGGCCCGGGCCGATGTTGCCCAGAGATGAAGCAACGGCCGAAGCCGAGGTCACCAGATCGAGTTCGGAGGACATGAGTCCGAGAATGACCGTCCCGGACATGAACAGGAACATATAGAAGAGAAAGAAGGTCTGGATGCTCTCCATTATCGAATCGGAAACCGTTTCTTTCCCAAATCGGGTTATGAAGACACCGCGCGGATGGATGATGCGGCGGAGGTCGGCAGAGGCGGCTTTGGTTAGAACGGCGATGCGAAATGTCTTGACTCCTCCGGCGGTCGAGCCGGCCATGCCGCCGAGAAACATGAGACCAACCGCCAAAATCTGTACGCCCGGTACCCATGATCCAAAATCGGCCGTGGCATATCCAGTGGTGGTCATCAAGGATGTGGTGGTGAAGAGCGCATCCCGGAAGAAGGGTTCGAAAGGGCCACTGCCGATGATGGCAACGGTAACTACAGCCGTCGCCCCGAGGAGGAGGGCGGCGTAGAGCCGGAACTCCACATTCCTGAGGTACTCCGCCGGGGACCTGAGGGCCCGATAGTGAAGGGCAAACGAGGCGCCGGCGATGAACATGAAGACAATGATCACCCACTGGGTGTAGGGGCTGAACCCGGTGATCGAGGTTGCCTCGGTGCCGAACCCGCCCGTCGACATGGTGGTCATCGCATGGGCCACGGCTTGGAACAGGTTCATGTCGCCGAAGGCCAGCAGGATCGTCTCGAGAATGGTGAACCCTACGTAGACGAACCAGAGGCGCTTGGCGGTTTCCCGGAAGCGGGGAGTCAGCCGATCGGGCTGGTGACCGGGCGATTCGGCTTTGGCGAGTTGCACCCCTCCGACGCCGAGCAGCGGCAAGATGGCGATCGACAATACGATGATGCCCATACCACCCAACCATTGGGTTTCGGCCCGCCAGATGAGGATCCCGTGCGAGAGCACCGAGGGGTCGGGCACCACCGAAGCGCCGGTCGTGGTGAACCCGGCGGCGGTCTCGAAAAAGGCTCCGGTCAAGCTGTCGATCGAGCCGGTGAGCAGATAGGGGAGCGTGCCAAAAGCTGCCATGGCAAACCAGGCCAGTCCGACGGCGGCGAAACCCTCTTTGGCCGTGATCTTGCCGGGTCGCCCTACCACCCGCCATCCCACCCCGCCGGCGATGAGGGTGATGACTGCCGAAATGAGAATCCGGACCGCGGTACGACCCTCTCCGTAGGAAGTCGCCACCAACGCCGGCGGCACCATGGCCGCTCCGGTCCCAGTCACGACCGCCCCGACGATGTACGACAGCCGGTACAACATCGGGAATCGTTCCGGTCGCCGGATGCGAATCAAGCCCGGATGTCTCCGCGCCAGCCGCACTAGGTAAACAACCTCTCCACCTCCGGGATGGCGCTCGGCACGGCGAAGATGATCAGGTGGTCGCGAGGCTCGATCACCGTCAGGCCATCCGGCACCTTGGCGATATTGTCGCGCAACAAACCACCGATCACCGCCCCGCTCGGCAAAGCGAGATCCTTGACTGCCTTTCCGATCAACCGGGCGTGTGGTTCGGCTTCGATCTCGATCGCCTCGGCGGTCGTATCCTTGAAGGTGGCAACCGAGTGGATGAGTCCCCGACGTACGAACCGAAGGATGGCGTTGGCGGCCGCCAATCGGCTCGAAACGGCTGCATCGATGCCGCGTCCCGACAGCAGCGCTACGTAATCGATCCGCGAGAAACGAGCCACGGTCGTTGCCATCCCTTGGGCTTTGGCAACCAGGCACGCCACGATGTTGATCTCATCCCATCCGGTCAGAGCAAGCAGCATGTCTCGCTCGCTCGGGTCGAAATCGGCGTACGTTTCGGGATCCGTTGGATCTCCACATACGAACAAAGGACGGGGGTGCTGTTCGGCCAGCGTTCGGCAGCGGTCTCGATCCGAGTCGATCACAATAACGTCGAACCCCTCGTTGACGATATGCTCAACCGTCCGGACGGCCAGACGCGTCGACCCGACGATGAATACCCGCCGGATCGGGTGGGGGGCCAGGCCGATCAATTTACCGACCCGGTGAGCGTCGTCGGCACTGACCATTACGAGAATGTGGTCGCCTTCTTCGATGACGGTTTGGCCGTGGGCCACAGTGGTGATCCCGTCGCGAACCACGGCAGTGAGTACCCATTCCCAGTCGGTCAAACGTCGGGACGCGGCAAGAGAACGTCCGGCCAGTACCGACGTGCCTTGGACCGTGCCGCCTATGAGTGACAGTTTTCCATTGGCAAACTGGACCAGATCGGAAACCCCTGCTTGTCCGACGAGACCGACCAGTTCGCGGGCCCCGGCTTCGCCGGTGTTGATCACGACGTCGACCCCCAGGGTTTCAAGACCTTCGTGCAGGCTCGGGTCCTCTACCCGGGCAACGGTTCTTTTGACTCCCAGGGCCTTGGCAGTGTGACAGGCCAGGATGTTGGCACCATCGTTGTTGGAGACGGCAATCAGCAGATCCGCCTTGTCCACTTCGGCCTTCATCAGCACACTCTGGCTCGAGCCGTTGCCGTTGATCACCAGGGCATCGTGTGTTTCCTGTACTTCAGAGGCTTTGGCGCGATCTGCTTCGATGATGACAACGTCCTGGCCCTCGCCGGACAGACGTTCGGCAAGCGAGGAGCCAACGGCTCCCGCCCCAACTATGACGATCCTCATTGGGTTCCTTGCAGGTTGCCGGATAGCGTAGCTCGCCGGACCCGGCGCCAGGCGGCCAACCGAGCTATGCCATTACACTCGCCGCATGATCAACGAACTCGGAAAGCGAGCCCGGTCCGCGAGTCGGATCCTGGCCCGTCAAACTGGTGAAACCAGGCGCGGCCTCCTGCTGGCAATGGCCGATGAGGTGGAACGGCGGGCGGAGATCATCCTGTCGGCGAACTCCGCCGATATGGAGCAAGCTCGCGGCGAAGGTGTCTCGGGAGCCCTTCTTGATCGCTTGCTCCTCACCGAGGATCGGATCAGCGGAATGGCGGCGGGATTACGATCGGTTGCCAATCTGCCCGACCCGGTCGGCATGATCACCGGGGGATGGACCTTGGCCAACGGGATTCGGCTCCAACGAGTCCGGGTACCGCTGGGAGTGATCGCCGTGATCTATGAAGCCCGGCCCAATGTGACCGCCGACGCAGCCGGGCTCTGCGTCAAATCGGGCAACGCCGCGCTGTTGAGGGGGTCTTCGTACTCCATACGGTCGAATGGCTCGATTGGAGCCGCGCTGCAGACCGCCCTGAATCAGGTCGGCCTACCCGAGCAGGCCGTCCAGATTGTCGAAGACACGTCTCGGGCGGGAGTCAAGGAACTCATGCAGGCCAAGGACTGGGTTGATCTGCTGGTTCCGCGCGGCGGGCCCGGATTGATTGCGGCAATTGAGGCGGAAGCAACCGTTCCGTACGTGATCGATGGGGCGGGAAACTGCCATGTCTATGTCGACGCAGGCGCCGACCTGGAAAAGGCCGGGCCTATTGTCTTCAACTCGAAGGTGCAACGGCCGGGGGTGTGCAACGCCGCGGAGACTTTGGTCATCCACGAGGCCGTTGTCGATTCGTTCCTACCCCTAATCGCCCGGCAGTTGCTCGATGCCGGCGTTGAGCTGCGCGGTGACGAACGTGCCTGCTCTCTCGTCGATGAGATGCTGCCCGCTACGGAAGACGATTGGGGCACCGAGTATCACGATCTGATCATGGCGGTGAGAGTCGTTCCCGACCTCGACGCGGCAATCAATCACATCATCTCCTATGGCACCGGGCACACCGAGGCGATCGTGACCGAAGATCTCACTGCCGCGGCCCGGTTCACCCAGGAGATCGATGCGGCCGCCATCATGGTCAATGCCTCGACCCGCTTCACGGACGGGGAGCAATTCGGCTTTGGAGCCGAGATCGGGATCTCCACCCAGAAACTTCACGTGCGCGGCCCGATGGGTCTGGAAGCGCTGACCTCCGAGCGGTACGTGTTGTTTGGCGATGGCCAGATCCGGACGTGACGGTGCAGACTTTGGAGAGCCCGGGCGCGGTCAAGTTGGGTCTTCGCCAGTTCGGTTACCTGGCCGACAATCGGATTGCCCAAGTGGTATTCCTGGCTGATCGACTGTCCAAGCCCATCTTGGTGGAAGGCCCGGCCGGCGTCGGCAAGACCGAGCTTGCCAAAGCTTTGGCCGGAGTTGCCGGCCGGCGGCTCATCCGGCTGCAGTGCTACGAGGGGCTCGATGAGTCGAAAGCGCTCTACGAGTGGAACTACAAAAAGCAGTTGCTCAGAATCCAGGCGGATGACGGCTCGGGGTGGAGTGAGTTGGAGGAAAACATCTTCTCTGAAGAGTTCCTGCTGGCTCGTCCGCTGCTCGAAGCCATTCGCTCTCCAGACCCGGTCGTACTGCTCATCGATGAGATCGACCGGGTGGAGGTCGAGACCGAGGCACTCATGCTGGAAGTGCTGTCGGAATTCCAGGTTTCGATTCCTGAGCTGGGAACAGTGGTCGCCGCTACTCAGCCGTTGGTCGTGTTGACGTCGAACAACACCCGTGAGCTTTCGGAAGCTCTCAAGCGGCGCTGCCTCTTTCTCCATATCGGGTACCCCTCGGTGGAGAGGGAGAAAGAGATTCTGCAAGCCAGGGTCGGCGAACTGACCGATCATCTTGCCGATCAGGTTTCCCGGTTGGTTCGCAGCATCCGCAACATGCAGCTCAAGAAGCCCCCGTCGGTCAGCGAATCGATTGACTGGGCTCGCACTCTTCTCGCTCTGGGTGTCGACGAGATCGAGCCGGAGACCGTCGATCAGACGCTGCACGTGTTGCTCAAGTACCAGAATGACATTGAGAAGGTTTCTCGCGACCTGAGTACCTCGTTTCCCGACCCAGCAGACGTCTGATGCTCAGCCTGTTGACCGGGTTCATCGAAGAGCTCCGGGAGGCAGGAATCCCGGTTTCTATGGTGGAAGCTATTGACGCGGCGGAGGCGCTCAGCTTCATCGACCTAGGGGAGCGGGAGGCTTTCAAAGCCGCGCTGGGATCGACTCTGGTAAAGAACGCCCGCCACTACCAAGCGTTTGAAACCGCGTTCGAGGTCTATTTCGCCCTGCTGCGCCCGGCACCCGGAGAGGACCTCACCGAGGTCCCTCGAATCGAAGGAAAGGGTCAAGATGGTCGGCACGTAGGAACCGGGGGAGGAGCCGAAGCAGAGCTGGCGTCGTTGATCGAAGCTCTCATGCGGGCGCTGTTCGAAGGCGACCGGGGCTTGCTCGGGGCGGTGGCCAGGCGTTCGGTCGCGAAATTGGCGGGAATGGAGCGGGGTCGCCCGGTCGGAGGCACGTATTACCTGTATCGGACCTTGCGTCGCCTCGATATCGACGGCGTCTTGGAACGGTTGATCGCCCGGGCGGCTGATTCGCCGGATCTCACTCCGCTGGAGGAGCGGCTCCTTCGGGAGGAGTACGAAGAGCGGATCGAGGACTTCCGGGAGGAAATACGGGCCGAGATACGCCGGAGGTTGGTGGCCGATCGGGGACGGGAAGCGGTGGCCAAGACGCTTCGCCGGCCCTTGATCGAGGACATGGACCTGATGCACGCTTCCCGCGAGGAACTGGCGATGCTCGGTCAGGTGATCCATCCGTTGACCCGCAAACTGGCGGCCCGGTTGGCTCAGCGGCGCCGGCGCGGGCAGCGGGGGCGACTCGATTTCCGTCGCACAGTGCGGCGTTCATTGTCGACGGGCGGCGTTCCGATGGAACCGCAGTTCCGGTCGCCCCGCCCATCCAAACCTGAGGTGTTCTTGTTGTGTGATATCAGCGGCTCGATGGCAACTTTCGCCCGATTCACTTTGCAGTTTGTGTACGCCATGTCCGGGGAGTTCTCGAGACTACGGTCTTTCGTCTTTGTCGATGCTCTCGACGAGGTCACTGAATTCTTCGAAGCCGGGGCCTCCTTTGAGTCGGCTCTGGAGCGCATCGCTCTGGAGGCGGAGGTTGTGTGGCTCGACGGACACTCGGATTACGGCCACGCTCTTGCACAGTTTTGGGATCGATACGGGGGTGATCTCACTCCCCGTTCGACCGTGATCATCACCGGTGATGCCAGGAACAACTACCGAGATTCACCGACCGACGTGATGGCCGGCATCGCCGAATCCTCGCGGGCCATCTATTGGCTGAACCCGGAACCCAAGACGTATTGGGATACCGGCGACTCGGTCATGTCGATGTTCTCCGGCCGGTGTGACGGCGCGTTCGAAGTTCGCAACCTGCGGCAATTGGAGGCGTTTGTCGAACGACTCGCTCTTCCCCGGCATCGGGCGCACAGTCTGCGTGCGGAATGGAAGCCCACCGAATTCGGATAAAGAATCGGGTGACACCTGTCGATAGAGAGACAGGGACGCTTCTTCGGCGGATGAACGACTGAAGAGCAATCAAGGGTTGGAAAAGAAGGAGATGCCAAGTGGGCCGTCGAGTGTTGGTTGTTGAGGACTCGGCTGTGATTCGACGGCTGATTGAGGTCTGTCTTCGTCCGGCCAGTCTCGAGGTCATCATGCGAGAGGACGGGCCGACCGGCCTTTCCGCGGCGATTTCGGAGAAACCCGACCTTCTGGTCCTCGACATCGGGCTCCCGGAGATGGACGGGTGGGAAGTGCTCGATCGACTTCGCTCCGACCCCCGCACCAAGGAACTGCCGGTACTGGTACTCACGGCTCACGCCGAAGAGGAGTCACGGCGCCGGGCCGATGAAGGTGGCGCCGACGCCTTCGTGACCAAGCCATTCCAGCCGAATGATTTTCGTCAGGAAGTCCTCAATCTCCTTGCCAGGATCTCGATCGAAGCGGTCGTTTAGGAGGCCACCCTCGACGTTCAGTCGAGCAGGAGGGCTCTTGCCTGCATCACTCGCTGTGTGAGGGTCACCGGATCAGTATTGAGGGCGGTCAGAATCTCGTTCAGGTGAGTCAATTCGGCCTGCTCGAGCGTTTCCTTCTCATTGAGAGCCCACTCTCGAGCTTCGCACAACCGGGCGTGCGCCGCCTCTGCATATGCTCGAGCCAGGTGATGCACTACTCCGGATAGGTCTCCGAGAGCAGCCCGGGCACTGGCGTGATCAAGACTGGTGCCGGCGTGATATCGCCAGTGGATTGCTCCCGCTTCTGCCAGCCTATCCGGGTAGCCGACGTTCAGGTCTAGTGAGCCTGCCAAAACCTGGCTTGAGGCTATTTCTGCCGCCAGGGTGTACGTCGGAGTTCCGGCTAGATGACCCGGTGATTCCTTCACTTGGAAGCGCCCTTGCTGAGCCTCGCGAGCCCAGTGTTCGACAACATCCAGATCGCGGCAATGGATGTTCACCGTCATCCCGTCCACCAGGAGGGTCGACCAGTCGCTTCCCTTTCTTCCCCGGTCTGCGCGGGCGGTTCGAATACCATCGAGGTGGACGAGATCATCCGGATCGAAGCCTCCCCGGTGGTAGAGACCAAGATCCCAGGTTTCAGTAGGTTCGCTGCTCGACTTTCCCGGCCGTCGCCGGGTAACCGCCACCACACGGGGGAGGTTTGCCAGGTAGGCAACCAGCGAGGCAATTGGCGAGGGAAGCTCGGGCTCGTCCATGGAAATCCAAAGGTACTCGATCATCGGCCGAGGTGATCGGGAGGCGTACCCCTTCTCAACCGGTGCTCGGTGCGGTACGTTCCGCGGGGCGGGTTAGCCAGGAGGTGAAACTTGTTGCGACTTCTCGGCGCTTCGGTGTTGGCAGTTGTCTTGTCGGCTTCCCCGAATCAGGTTGGACCGTGCGTGGGTCTCGAGAAGCCGGTGGAGGGGCCGCGGCTGGCGGGCTTCGCACCTACCGGGCGTTTCTCGGGCCATTGGGGTGTTGATTGGGCCGTTCCCGAAGGCACCGAGGTTCGATCCGCCGGTCCGGGAACGGTGACTTTCGCGGGATCCGTGGCCGGCAATCAGACCGCAACGGTCGATCATGGTGGAGGCTTGAGGACTAGCTACTCCTATTTGGCCGACCTTCTGGTGGAGCGTGGAGATCGTGTAACCGAGTCGACGATCTTGGGAACCAGTGGAGCGGCCCACGGCTCTGCGGCGTTGCACTTCTCGGTGCGCGTCGGGGACACCTATCTCGACCCTCTTTCGGTTGTTGGTTGCCGTTGGGCCGCGCCGTCCGTAGCCCTCCGGCTTGTTCCAGTTCGCGAGCTGAAGTGACATGCCTAATCTGTCGATGTGCGCAGGGGCATACTCGGCGGAACCTTCGATCCACCTCACGTGGCTCATCTGATTGCTGGTGAGGTGGCCTATCGCGACCTCGATCTCGATGTGGTCACCTTTGTGCCGGCCGGAGCCCCGTGGCAGAAGGCAGATCGTCGGGTCAGCGACGCCGAGCATCGCTGGCAGATGACCTCTCGGGCCGTCCGGGACGTCTCCTATTTCGAGGGGGACGAACGGGAGGTGCGCAGGGATGGCTGGACGTACACGGCAGACACTTTGGCCGAGTTCGACGAACAGGACGAACTCGTCCTGATTCTGGGCGCCGACGCGGCCAAAGGGATTCAGACCTGGCAACGGTGGGAGTACGTCGTCTCTCGGGCCCATCTGGCGGTGGCACCCCGGCCGGGCGTCGACCGCGATCAGGTGGAGGCGGCCATCCCCGTTCCCTTCACCTGGCTCGACATGCCTTTGTTGCTTTTATCGGGTACGACGATTCGCCGGCGGGCTGAAGCCGGAAAGACCTGCCGCTTCATGGTTGCCGAATCGGTATGGGAGTACATCGAGGACAACAACGTCTATGGCTGAGCCGCGTCACAAGAGACCGCAGCGACGCAAGGGGTTGGCCGTTCGCTCGGGGGGCGGCCGAAGACGCCGCTCCGGAATCATTGACGAAACCCCCAAAAGTGCACGCGAGCTCAATCGGTCGGCCCGGCAGTCGATGGCTGCTCGAGCCCGGTGGCGTATCGGATTGGCGTTAGTGGGAGCCGTGTTGATTGTCGGTACGTCGGTGGGCCTGTCCTGGTTGACGCTCAGGGACAAGTCAGAACCAAACCCGAATATCAGCCGACCATCCGAATCGGGTTCGTCAACGTTGCTGGTGGTCACCGATCGAGATGGTCGCGCCGACTCGATTGTGCTTCTTGTCGCTCACCCCACGGGCGGAGCGGAAGTGGTGCTGTTCCCGCCTTCGCTGCTTGCCATCCTTCCCGGATTTGGGGAGAGCGAAATTGCGGATATGGTCAGATTCAATGGCCCGCCGCTGGCCGCTACCACGGTGACCAATCTGCTCGGGACGAGGATCGATGCCGTGGTCCACTTGGACGGGGCCGGTTTCACGGCTGCCATTGGTGGGCCCTTGACAGTCGACGTGCCCAATCCGCTCATCTTGCCCGAATCCGATGGTTTCACAGTCCTGGTGGCTGCGGGATCGGCGGAGCGCGACCCCGAAACGCTGGTGACCCTGCTGACCAATCAAGGTGACAGTGACCAACTCGAGTGGCTGGACCGTCAAGGCTCCGTGTGGCGGACCGTCCTCAGAGCAATTGATGAGGACAATGAGATCGGTGAGCGTATGACTCTGGGAGCGGTGGGTGATTCGGAGACCGCCTTGCGTACGGTCTTGACCGCCGCCCAGGACGCAGACCTTGTGATGACGGCCGTGCCGGTGCGGCGGATCGAAGCTGCCGGTGGTGATACTGAGCGATATCAGTTGCCGAGCAGCGCAGCTTCGGCTTTCGTGTCCGACCGGTTTTCCTATCTAGTTATCCGGGCCGAACCACGCCCCCGGGTCGAAGTGCTCAACGGGAACGGACGAATCGGCACGACCGGACCCATCGCCGCATTGTTGGTGGACCAGGGCTACCGGATTGTCAAGACGGACAACGCCGACCGCGACGACTTTGCAGAAACGCAGGTGATCGCCCAGGGTCTTGAACATCAGCAGGACGCAATTGACGTGCAACGGATCCTCGGGAGCGGTGAGGTATTGCTCGAACTGCGGCAGCCCTCTGGAATCGTGGATCTCACTATTATTGTCGGCCGGGACATCCCCGCCTAGGAGGTCGAGTACCTATCGCCGTGAATACCGAAACCCAGGCTCTCGTCGACGAGATGGCCGCAGTGCTCGATGAGAAGAAGGGCGCCGATCTCGTGTTTCTGGATGTCTCGGAACTGCTGTGGATCACAGACGTATTCGTCATCGCTTCCGGCACTTCCCGGCCTCATGTGCAATCCCTGGCCGAAGACCTCGAACTGAAGCTGAAAGCCGTCGATCGCCGTCCGCTAAGAGTCGAGGGGAAACCAGAAGGCAAGTGGGCTTTGCTGGACTACGGCGACGTAGTAGTGCACATCTTCCAACCGGAGATCCGGGACTTCTACGGCCTCGAACGTTTGTGGGGCGATGCTCCCCGGTTGGCCCCGAAGACGTTGGCTTCAGAGGTCTGACGGCTGGTACAATCACGCACCGCAATTATGGGGCTGTAGCTCAGCTCGGCAGAGCACTTGCATGGCATGCAAGGGGTCAGGGGTTCAAATCCCCTCAGCTCCACACCTCGAAATCCCCTGTGAACACAGGGGATTTCGTAGTTTCAGGGATGAAGCCGGGTGATGGCTGGGCCGCCCTTGGGCCGCACCTGGGCCGCAACAGCTTCGGTTCGGGCCGTCTCAAGGGCGTCGGCAGCTTCTCTGTCGCGTCCCTCGAAGAGGTGTCCGTAGATGTCGTAGGTGGTACGGATCGAGGCATGGCCGAGCCGTTTCGAGATGACATAGGGGTCCTCTCCGGCGGCGATGAGCAACGCCACTTGGGTGTGGCGCAGGTCGTGGGGCCGCATCGGTTCGCCCACTGAGGCTCGAACCGCCGGATACCACATCCGCTGCCGGAATAGGCTGGGCCCGAGCCGGCCTCCTTCAGGTGCCGTGAACACGTAGCCGTCCTTGCCCGGGTAGACCGAGAGGTGGGCGGCCAGCACCTCGGCCAAGAACGGCGGGAAGCTCACGGTGCGGCGGGTAGCCGGTGTCTTGATCGGCTCCTCGATCCGGAGCTGACGGCGGAGGATATCGAGCCGGTCGATGCAGAGGGCGGCCAACTCGCCGGGGCGCAGGCCCGTGTAGGCGCCGGTCAGGACGAAGGCGCGATAGCGGGGCCGGATGGCATCAGCGAGGGCTTCGACCTCGTTGATGGTCAGGAATCGCATCTCGGTGCGGTCCGCCTTGGGGAGGGCGATGTTCCGACAGGGGGAGCGCGGGATCATCTGATCGCCAACGGCGAGTTCGAGGGCTTCTCGCAGCAAGGTGAAGGCCCGACGAATTGTGGAAGGGGAGTAGCCGTCGGCGACGAGATCGGCGATCCACTCCCGGATGGCTCCCGGTTCAATGGCGCCGACCGGAACCGATCCGAAGGTGGACAGCACCAGGTTACGGGGGACGGACCGGTAATTGTCTCGGGTCGAAATAGCCACGTTGACTCGCCCAGCCTCAACACTCGACCTCGACAAACCCTCGAATGGATGACACCATCAAGAAAACTCGCCCAAGCCGTTGCAACCACCCCTTGAAATCGCACCGGATCGAGGACGCATTTTGAGTGCTGAAAGACCTTGTTGTCCGGGATTATGCGCTCTCCCGTTTGGCTGATTCCCGGATGGAGAAGCCGATGCCGGGCGGAGCGTTGGCGACAGGCGACGGGTCAACGAGGTCTGGCAATGTCGGGTTTTTCGACTTCTAGGCGATGATGGCAGAGCGGACTCAAAGGGGAGTACTCCTACGACGCCGAGGTTGGGCTGGGCCCCGCTCCTCCAAGCGTCTGCTTCGGGCTACTTCGAGAGAATTCGTGGGGCCAAGGTGCGACACGGACGGGTCGCAGCACAGTTCGCATCCCGACAATTTGTCCCTTCCACCGAATAGCCACCGATAAAAGGTCAACCCATCGGCCGTGACGGGTGCCGTCCGGCTCCCCTGTGGACTCATTTCGCCGTCGATCGCACCTGGTCGAAGAACGGTGTCGTACCGCGCTCAACGCACGCAGTTGCGTAGAGGTACATCGCCGCCGACCACGTCTGCCAGTCGCGACCGCACGGCTCGCCGGTCTGGGCCTGAACCCACTCGTTGAAGCCCCACTCGAGCTGGCGCTCGTGTGATGGGGTTACGAGCCGCGTCAGCGCCGTCAGCCTCTCGGCGGCCAGGCGTGTTCTGCCCACGGCCACGCACGCCGCCACATAGAACCCACACACGAACGGCCACACACCGCCGTTGTGGTATTCGCCGGGACGGTTGTATTGGGCGTACCGAGGCATCCAGTCGGGGTCCTCCGGCCGGATGAAGGGGAACAGACACGGGGGTAGGTCGACGGCGAGGTTCCCGCTTTGCTGGAGGCGGCGGGTCTCCGCCTCGATCCAGGTGACCATCCGCTCGGCACGGCTGGGCGAGGCGATGCCATTGAGAATCGCGAGGCTGTTACCAAGCAGGTCAAAGCGCTCGCTGTGGTACAGCTTGTATGAGTAGAGCGCGAAGTACGGCTTGTCTGGAACCACAAGCCCCTCGTGGACGTGGGGATTCTTGCGGTCGCTGCGGACGTGCAGCCGGTTCATCTGGCTTCGCAGCGTCTGGGCCTCCCTGTTCATTCCTAGGAGACGGAGGCACGAGTACACGATGGTGTTCACGTAGAGGCCGTAGCCGAACACCGCCTGCTCGTCTCGCCAGTCACTGGTCGGGAGCTGTGCCACCATGACTTGGTCGTCCGGGCTCTGGTAGCGCAACCAGGTCAATGCTTTGCGGGCGGCCTCATGGAGGAATCCGGGCTCGTCCGCTGCCAGGCGATAGAGACCCAGCCCGAAGAGAAACAGCGGGGTGGTGTCGCTCGCCCCCAGGTTGCTCGCGTCGTGTGCGAGAGACGGGATGTGGCCGTGCTCGGTTTGGTTGCGGGCGAGCGCCTCCAGCGTCCGACGCACGGCATCGACAAGCACGTTGTCGCCGCTCACGAGCGCGCCGAGGGCCGAGATCATCAGATCGCGCGTGTAGGGCTCTGGATAGCCCCACCCCGCGGTGCGGGGCAATCCCTGGCAGGGTCCGCGAGCGTTGTTCCGCAGCACCTCGATTGCCGCCTTCTTTGCCGCCTCGACCGCTGAGTCAGCCCTTCGCGTCATCTGCATGCCCTCCTGGGTCACACGAAGCCGAGACGGCTCGAGACGAGCTCCACGAAGCGGCGCGCGATCGTTCGGTAGTCGTATCGCTCGACGACCCGCCGCCGTCCCGCCTCCCCCATTCGCCGACGCAGGTCGGCGTTCTCCATCAGCTGCAGGAGGTAGCGGGCGACGTCCTGGACATCGGCGCGATAGTCGGCGGTCTTGAGGGCGGCGAAGATCACCCGGTGATCCTCCTCAAACCCGTGATCCTCGCCGAGGATCGCGTCGGCGACCTTTATCTCCTGGGCGACCTTCGCCAGGAAGGCGGTCTCGCTGTGCACCATCGTGTCCCGGAAGGCCATGGCATCCACGGCCAGGACGGGCTTCTCGCAGGCGTTCGCCTCCACGTGGATCATGCCGAACCCCTCGAGCCGGGACGGCGCTGCGTAGATGTCGCAGGCCGCCAGCAGGTATGGCATGAAGTTGCGCGACACAACGTTGGCCGTGTACGTCACGTTTTTGTCGATCCCGAGCTGGGAGGCGAGCTGGAGGTCGAGTAGGTTCTGCGCCACCGATCTCGGCTGCGGCCAGACCTTACAGACGTACTTCCAGTCCGGGGCCCTGGTGTCGATGAGCGCCAGGGCCTGCAGGACTTCCTGGGCACCCTTGGAGGCGGCGTCGCCCCCGACGGTGAGGATCAGGATCTGATCGTCGGCCACGCCGAGCTCCTCCCGGATGGCGCGCACCTTCGGATCGTCCGGTTGGCGCGGCCGGAACGCCTCGGTGTCGCACCCGACGGGGAGGACCTCGATGATGTCCTCCCTGATGCCATCGCGAATGTAGGTCTCCTTGACCCAGCTCGACGTGACCAGGATCAGCGGCAGCTCGTTGAGCACCTCGTGATACGCAGCGACGTAACCGTCGGCGACCAGCCAGGGCACGGCCTGCACGCCGTAGCGATGCGGGTGCATGACCAGGTGGGGCGTGTGCCCCCAGAAGCCGACCCCGACCACGACGTCCGGCTCGAACCAGCGGTAGTACCACTCCTTCTCTTGGGGGCTCTCGAAATGGCAAGCGTGGACGTCCACGCCCATCTCGCGCAGTCCGCGCAGCAACAGGTGGCCCTGGGTCGAGAGGCCGGCGGGAGACGGCGGGTAGTCGTAGAGGATCAGCACCTTCACGGCAGGTCCCCGCACGCCGCGACCCGCTCCGACGCCGCGGCCGGCGAGTCGAAGCACCAGAAGCCCTCGACGCGTGGCGTGGCCCGGGCCTCCCAGCTCTCCGGGGCGAAGCCGTACACATCGACGATCACATCACGCTTCGCCTCCCAGATTGCCTCGGGCAGGGCGTCGCGGCGGTCGGCGTCGGCGCGGACCCGCGGCAGGTACGACCGGCCCCCGTCTTCGTAGGCGAACATCCACAGATGCTGCGCCATCAGCCGGGAGGCTGCCCACAGCTCGACGACGGCCCGGCAGCACTCCTCGTGGCGGCGGTGGCGGGTGTACTCACCGAAGGGGCCATGCGTGATCACAAGGTCGTAATCAGAATCTGGAAGCAGCCGCAGGACGGCGGCCGACACCTCGGCAGGAGGCAGGGGATCTTGGTCCGGCCCGTCGTCGAGGGCGCCGATGGAACTGGCGCCACCGAAATGCGCCATCGCCCGTTCGAACTTCGGCGCCCGGTCCGGGTCGTCACCCCGGCACAAGGCGACGACATGCCACCGCCATCGCGGGTGGCGGAGCATGAGCCCACCGCACCAAAGCGCCTCGTCGTCCGGGTGCGCCACCACGACCGCAACCGTCAGACCATTGTCAGAGGTTCCCATGGGATTGCATGGTACCGCCCCGGGAGCCTCCTTCAGAAGGTCGATGTAGAAAACACACGCGCCGTCGCAAAGGAGCGGCATGCTCCCACCGGACAGCTCCCTTGGCCCGCATTTGGTCCGCTGCTCGGGAATTGGAGCCGGACGATGCGATGGCAGCTCGAACCCGGTCCTTGGCTTCCCCCACCGTCAGATCGGGTGGGTGCATATGACAAAGTCGCCCGGACCGGCGACTGTGGGGAGAGGCCAGGCCCCACCCACCTGGCGTTAGGCTGCGTGACACGCAAAAGGAGAACGACTCCGATGTCCGACGATGATGTGGTGCGACCGACCTGCCGCCTCGGCCTGCTCGGATGGGTCCTCGCTGCGGCGATCATCGTCGCTTCTGTCGCCAACTTCGTCCGCATCGACTCCGCCAGCCATTCCGCCTCTGACACACTGATCAATTGGGTGCCACAGACGGCAATCCTCGTGGTGGTGGGCTTGGCGATCGTATTCGCTGCTCGTTGGCGCGCAGCGCGCAAAGGATCCTGAGTCGGGGAGTTGTTCGGAAGACTTCGCGCACTCCGGAAACCTTGGAGTCCGACATATGGGACGACGTACCCGGTTTCCCTCAGCGGGAGCCCCGCCAAGACCCCTACAACGCTACGGGAACAGAACCCGCAACACACCTACAGACCTATCAGGCATTCATGAGGGAGCGGGCCGTGTCAAGGGATGTTGTTTCGCGTTTTCATGGTGGGCGGGCGCGTCGAAACTGGCGACAGCGGATCGCTGGATCGGATCGGTTGTTCAGGTGAGGAGATGAGTGGTGCTCCTTGGTGGGTGGGGACACGGTTGTCGCCGGCTCCTACCCCGATGGGGGGCGAGGCGGTTCGGTGCCTGGGCATTCATCCGCCACGCACAATGTGGTGGGCATGGAGCGGTACGGCCACAGCAACAGCTGGGCTCATTCACATGCGTCGACCCGCACCAGGGGTGGGGTCATGCCTGATATCGAGCTCGCAGCCGTTGCCGTGTCCGAACCTCACGCCGCCTCCTTCAGGCAGCGCTCACCGTCCCGTATCCCGTAATAGACCAGGGTGAGGAGTTTGCGGGCGGCCGCCACCCGGGCGATGTTGGTGCCTCGACGTGCGGCGATCCGTTGGTAGCTATCTCGGATCGGGGTGCCGCCCCGCCAGCGGGCCACCGCCTCGACCGCCGCCCACCTGACCAGCGCTGAGCCTTGTTTGGTGATCGACCCGCGGACCACCTTGTCGTCGGATTCCCGATGTCTCGGCGTCAACCCGACCCAGGAGCAGAGCCGTTTCGGGTTAGGGAAACGGTCGATGTCGCCGATCTCGGCGACGAACACCCCGGCGAACACCCGACCCACCCCCGACAGCTGCTGAACAGTCCGATAGCCGGTGTCGTCGCGCAACCGGAGATGGATCCGGTGGTCCAGTTCGGTGACCTCCCGGTCATAGCGGCCGATCAGGTCCCGCAACGAATCGATCCGATACTCGTAGGCTTCGCCGAGCGGTGTCTCTTCGAGGAACCGGGCCCCATGCGGACCCCACAACGTCGTCAACGACGGTATCACCCCTTCTTTGCCCAACACCGAATGCACCTGGGACTTCAACCCGGTGCGCAGCTGAGACAACTTGTGGCGATACCGCACCAGTTCCCGCAACTGGCGCAGCGACCTGGGTGCGATCCACGACTCAGGCAGACTGCCCATCCGCAACAAGTCCGCCAACAAAGTGGCGTCCTTGTCATCGTTCTTGACCCGACGGTTCTCGAATCCCTTCACCCCCAACGGATGCGCCAAATGAACTCGGCCACCCGACTCCTCGATCACATCAGCAGCCCAATACCACCCCCACGTTGCCTCCAACACAACCTCCGGTTCCAGGCCGGCTTCCCCGACCGCCGCCGCCAACGCCATCGGCGAGTTCTCGATCCTCCGCGACGACACCTTGGCGCCATCCGGATCCAAGATCACCACCACCGACCGGCGACGATGCAAGTCAATACCCACGTAACGTGACACAACGGGCCTCCCTTCTCGAGGCGGACATTGACACCCCGAAGTATCGGGGAACCGTCAACGGGGAGCGGAGGCCCGCTCCCTCATCGCATCACGTAGGTGCTGCGGATTTGTTGCTAGGGAGTGGCGCCCCCTGGACGCTGGTTCTGGATCGCAGACCCGACCCCGATGAACATCACACCAGCTCCGCCGATGATCAACCACATTGGGAATGGGTCATCCACCAGCAGCAAGTAGAGGATAGAGGCGAGCAGCATCAGGCCGCCGGTGATCATCATCACCAGCCCATTGCGTGGCTTCGAATCGCTCATGGCCCTTTTCTAGCCCTCCAGCCTCGCCCGAGACAAGAGTCGAAAGTCACTTGAACGGCCGCGCACATATCCTCACGACTGCGCTCGGGTTCCCGAACACTCACCGTGACGATGTCAAACTCGAGATGCGCCCATTTTGCTGGTTCGAGGACGCTGGTGGGCGCGTCATACCGTTCGGGGTGGTGAGTGATCTGGGCGACCCGGCGTGCACTGATAGTCACACGTAAGGACCACGTAGTATCCACCACTGAACGCTGTTCTCGCCCGAAACCCAACATCGGCGGGGAGCATAGGGGTCAGAATCAGACGCTGTTGGATTCCGCGACACAACCAGGATCAGGGCAAAACATACGGGTTTACGGCTGCGGCTGCGTCGGTTCCTGGGATTGCTACTCCTGTTACGCAGTCGACGTTCCATCCGTTGTGATGGAGATTCGCCGGGATCACCACTTCGGTTAGGGGGTCATCGCCGACATCGAAGACCATGTGGCAGCCGTAGAGGTCCGTACCTTCAATGAGTGGGTCGCCGGGGACGTAGCTGTTGACAGGGACCCATCGGCTGACCGGGCCCAACATCTCATCGACCCAGAGCACCAGCGTGTAGGTGCCGGGTTCGACCGTCAATGCCGCATCGGACACGTATGGGAACCGTCCTATGTGGAACTCTCCGGGTTGGCGAACAACCTCTGTCAGCGATTGGTCGTCGCTCGAGATGACCGCCCAGAACCCTCCAAGAGCCTCACGATCCAGATTGGAGAGGTCACCACCCTCGTAGAGCACCGCAGCGAACTCATCCCCCATCCGACCCGACACACCCGACACCGTGACACTCAGCGACGGCCCCGCGTGGAGGCCAGTGACGGGATCCATCGCAGTGGGGAGGTCCTCCCACTGGTTGAACTCGGGTGGTGCGACGGCTGCAGCGGCGTTGGTGCCGGAGGTGACGGCTCCGGTGACGCAGTCGACGTTCCATCCGTCGGGGTGAAGATTGGCGGGGACGGTGATGGCGGTCTGGGAGTCGGTGCCGACATCGAAGGTGTAGTGGCAGCCATACAGTCCGCGACCGTCGCTGTTGACTGGCACCCAGCGTTCGAAGCCTCCGAGTCCGTGGTCGACCCATACCACCAGGGTGTAGGTGCCGGGTTCGACCATCAGGGCTTCATTCGACACGAACGGGAAGCGCCCCAGCAAGTTGGCTGATGGTGTGCGGATGACTTCGGTGGCGGTGTAGTCGTCGCCGTCGATCACCGCCCAGAATCCTCCGAGGGCGTCGACGTCCAGGTCGAGCAACTCCCCACCGGCGTATAGCACCCCGGCTAGCTCATGACCGACATGATCGGTGACCCCCGACACCGTCACACCTACCGACTGTCCCGCGTCCAGACCCGTGACGGGATCCAGCGCAGTGGGGAGGTCCTCCCAATGGTCGAAGCCGTACGGTGCGACGGCTGCGGCAGCGTTGGTGCCTGGGATTGCTACTCCTGTTACGCAGTCGACGTTCCATCCGTTGTGATGGAGATTCGCCGGGATCACCACTTCGGTTAGGGGGTCATCGCCGACATCGAAGACCATGTGGCAGCCGTAGAGGTCCGTACCTTCAATGAGTGGGTCGCCGGGGACGTAGCTGTTGACAGGGACCCATCGGCTGACCGGGCCCAACATCTCATCGACCCAGAGCACCAGCGTGTAGGTGCCGGGTTCGACCGTCAATGCCGCATCGGACACGTATGGGAACCGTCCTATGTGGAACTCTCCGGGTTGGCGAACAACCTCTGTCACCGATTGGTCGTCGCTCGAGATGACCGCCCAGAACCCTCCAAGAGCCTCACGATCCAGATTGGAGAGGTCACCACCCTCGTAGAGCACCGCAGCGAACTCATCCCCCATCCGACCCGACACACCCGACACCGTGACACTCACCGTCTGACCTGACGGCGATGATATGACGGCCGCAGTGGGAGCTGTTGATTCGCCAAGATCGGTGTCGGTCGCGCCGAAGAGCAGGGCAGCGCCGCCGACAAATACGAGAATGACGGCGGCCGAAGCGAGGGCAGCAATCCAGTTCGAGAGCCCGGAACGCTCCACGGGCGCAGTCGCCCTGGGCGCTGGGATCTCGGGAGGGGGCGGCGCTTCATCGACAACGTGCTGCATTGCTTGGCGGATGCGTTGGTCGAGTTGGTTACTCATCTAGCAACCTCCCTAGCTTGTGGCGAGCCCGGCCCAGTCGGCGGCGAACAGTACGTTCGCTCGCTCCGGTTCGGCTTGCGGTCTCGCGTTCTGTGAGATCTTCCCAGTAGGTCAGGAAGATGACCGCCCGTTCATCGACCGTGAGATGTCCCAACGCCTTCCACACGTCGACATCAACCTCGTGAGCCCCGACCACCGGGACCAAGAGTGCTCGACGTTCTCGTTCCCGGCGGCGACTTGTCGACCGTTGGTTCATTCGAGCCTGCGAAACAATCGAGCGATACAGGTAGGCGCGTTGGTTGCGCACGTCTTTCCAGTTGTTCGACCACAGCGTTCGGAGGAGGGCTTCTGAGACCACATCCTGCGCTTCCGCTGGACCGACCAGCGATGTAGCAAATCGCGTCAACTCAATGCCGTAGCGCTCGAACACCTCGGCCCTGGTGAGCGACTGCATACCTATAGGATGCCACTGCATCCCCAAGACCGGACAGGAGATTGCGGCGTTTCTGCGCGAAGCGCGGATCTGGAAGTGGATGCCTCCATTCGCAGCCTTGTGCTTCTGCTGCTGTGGCTTCAAAGCCCCGCGACCGGATTGGCAGCACGTGCTCTCCGATGTGAGGCTCATCAGTCTTGAAACCCGCACCGATCATCCAATCTTGAGCGAGAACGAGCATTCAACCAAGTGCCATAGAACGGCACCTATCGCTCGGCTTTTGATTCCTGGTCGGACTACCGCCGTCGCCTCAGGTGATGGGTATGGGTTCGGTCCGGTGACGAGCCGGCGATTCGAGGGTGGTCACGCTCGGTTGCGGAACAACACATTGACGATCCTCCAACCCGCCGGCGTATTGACGAGGTGGAGGTAATCGAGATACTCCAACGACAGCACCCGGGCGCTGGCGATGGTGGTGGATACGTCGTCGACCACCACCTCGAGTTGCGTGTCGGGCGTGCCGCCCCCACCGTCGGCGGTGAGCTCCAACATGCGAGCCTTGGTAACCGTTCTTAGCCCACCCGTTTCGCTGTTCAGCGTCCGTTTGACCAGCTCGGAGTGGAGAGCTCGATCCATCCGCTCAACGTCCCCGGCGTACCAGCCCTCGATGTAGTCGCGGACGATGGCGTCAATCTCGGTCGTTTCGGATGACGATTGCGCCGACGGAACCGGTACAGGGCTGCTCATGGGAATCCTTCTCGAGTCTGCCAGTATCGGTCGGAGCCTACCGAAGCCCTCTGTTCTCGGTCGGGCGGAGGCTCTCTCCGTCGCAGTTCATCGTCGGAAGAAGACTCATGTGGCGCTCAGACGGCCCGCACCGAACAAAAGGGGTAGAGCATCGACGGCCCGTGGCGTCCTTTCATCCATTCCACCAGATCAACAGAACTCGCGCACCAACCTGCCGTTCCTTCAAGCGTCCCGGATTGGTACACACTCCACGTGGATCGCCTCAGTCTGCGTCGACCCGTTCGAGCACCACGAAACCGTCGTCTTGGTCGGCGAGATAGGCGAAGCGACCGTCGAATTCGATATCGTGGGGCGCGAACCGAACGTCGTAAGCCACGAGTATCGGCTGCTTCGGATCCGACACGTCATATACCTCCACGCCCTCCTGAAGATCCGCCACCCACAGCTCGGTCCCGTCGGTGGCCACACCCCACGCCTCGCCACCCCGACCGAACACACTAAGCACGCGAGGGGAGCGGGTATCGGAGATGTCGATGATCCGTACCCCGTTGCCGTGACAGCCAACGAACATGAGGTCCCCGGCCACATCGATATCGAGCGCACCCTCCGTCCCCGCCACGATCGTGACAAGGACCGGGGAGCCGGGCTCGGAGACATCGATCACCTGGAGGCCCTGGTCGGGCACCGCCGCATAGACCACATCATCCCGACACCACAGATCCCGAATCATGTCCGACCCGACCAACCCGCCGACGCGGCGCGGCGCCCCCGGATCGGCAACATCAAACACCGACAACTCCCCGGACAACCCGCCGGCGTAAACGACGGTACCCTCGGTGCAAATCCCCTCGATAACTCCCCCCTCGACCACACCAAGCACCACCGGACGGACACGATCAGCGACATCGACCAGCGTCAGGGCCCGTCCCCCGCCCCCCACATAGGCGAGGCTTCCATCGAGGTGCACCCCGAATATCGCCCCGTCCAACGCCACAACGGCAGCCTGGGCTAGATCATCGAGCCTCTCCACGTCGATGATGACCAAACCTTCGTTGCTGGCCACATAGGCATAGCCACCACCGACGGTCACGTCATAGGCAGTACCCGTGTCCACACCATCCACCCGCCGGATCGATCCCGACGAGTCTCCACACCCCACACACACCACAACAAGCACCAGCCACACAACCAGCGAACGTCGAACCGGCCTGGCCATGCTTCTGGCAATCTCGGTGCCCGAGTGAACACAACGGCCCACGTGTGGAACCAACCCTTCAAGAACCACCGCCTCTGGTTCCGATGCGCCCACCAGCGAGATCTCCACCACACCAGAATGGCGGACCTCATGACCACATTCAATCGAAATTCACAAGCGCCCCAGGGAGTGCCCGGGATCGGCATCACTGACGCGTGTGGCTCCGTGACCACTTACTGTGGGTTCAGGATGGGTCGAAACCGACGCGTTTATCCATGTGCGACGGAGACTCCCGCCCGGAAACCGGACGCACAATGACCTGCTGCCGATCAGACTGGCGGCGATGCCACGGATGAGGATGCATGCTGCGCCGTTGTGTGCCGTGGCGCCAGCGTGCTCCCTGTGGGCTGATTGCGCAGCCCATCGTAGGAGTCCGGATCGTGTAGCGATCTCGCCTGCTTGACGGCGGCGGCCCGAGTGTCGGTCAACCGGATTGATCCCGAATGTGACCTGAGACTCTACGGCCCCGGTTTGACAGGTGAAAGACTGGTCACCAGGCGGAGCGGGTCACCGCCTGAAGATCGGAGTTCCCGGGTTCTCAATGAACGGCGCCCCTTACCAAGGAGGCCGAACGTGGATGCGGAAGCCGTGAACGGCGCAGAGTTCGCTTTTCTCCGGCACAGCGATGAGGGGATGCCGCCCCGCGTCCTCGAGAACCTCCTGCGCGGGTGCTCTACATACCGTTCGTGCGCGCCTCGCAACGAATGCGCTCCGGTGGTCGCCTTGACCGAGCCAGCCCACCGAAACCGCCGGCCAGCTGAGATATGCCCCCAGATGAAAGGCAGAGAACCGATGGAGAATGCCGCAGCCCTCTTCGATGTTGTCTACAACGCCCGATCAATGCGTCGTCTCCGTCCGGCTCCTGTACCGGAAGTGCTTCTGGTCAAACTGGTCGACGCCGCCATCCGCGGCCCCAGCGCTGCCAATGCCCAAAACTGGCGTTTCGTCATCGTCCAGGACCGTACGGTGATGCGGCGGATGGCCGAACCATGGAGAAGGGGAATCGGTTTCTTCATCGACAACGCGGAACGTGCACCGGCCAGACCGGGTGAAGATCTCGACCAGAGGCGCCGGACTCTGCGAGCGGTCACCCATCTCGCCGACCATTTCGAAGAAACCCCAGCGATTGTCTGCGTGTGCGTGGAACGCGACCAACTCGCAGAGCGGCTCGCTCGCCGCCCCTCCGCCGTCCTTTCTGCAATTCGCCATTTCGGGTGGGTGGGAACCCTCAAGGTCGGATTCCAAGCCAGACGCCGGCGGGAACAAGAACTGTGGGCAACCGCCTACACCGCTGCGGAGAACCTGCTGTTGGCCGCCCGGGCGCTCGGCCTGGGAGCAGTGATGACCGTTCCAATGGTGTTGGCACCACCGGGAACCTACGAGAAGATTCTCGGTCTGCCCCGCCACGTCTTGTTGGCCGCCGTCATCCCTATCGGCTATCCGCTGGGCCGATTCGGGCCTGTCTCGAGGCCCCCGGTGGAGTCAGTTATCTCCCGGGACCGCTACGTGAGGTCAGGGAGCGCGAGCAGCGGCTGATTGCCAGCCCAAACCTCAGTTCGAGTCGAGACAACATCCACCGACTCTTGTTGATTGCCAGATAAGGGCCACCGGCTTGGACGTTCGCCCGTGTGACCCTTCCGACCTCCACCAGCTCGCCGGTTTGTACTTCGAGGCCTACGACCCCGGCGTTGCCTGCGACACCCTCGACGAAGCAATCGCCGACATTGAGGCCTCGTTCCAGGGCGGCTACGGCGAGTTTTGGTACCAAGCGTCACCAGAAGCCGAGGCAGACGGTCGAATCGTCTCGGCGGTCATGACCGTCCGCCAGGCTCCCTGGGACCACACCCCAGACGGCCCGTTCATCATCGAGCTGTTCACCGCCCGCGACTATCGACGAAAGGGCCCAGCCTGCCTCGTGATCCGACGCTGCGTCAACACAATCAGACAAGCCGGCGAAACCACCGTCGCACCCCGAGTCGCCCACGACAACACCCCGGCCGTGACCGTTATTTGCGCTCGGGGCCTAGCTTTGATGAAGCTGCTGTCGGCGCAACCACGAGAGACCGACACCATCCGCAAGACGGCCTCAGACATAAGCATCGCGAACCTGCTCTCGCGGTGGGCCAGCCCAGGCACCCTCCCCTAGCCCCGATACTGAAAGCGGTTACCGGAACGACGCCGTCGGGCGATCACCAACAGCGACCCGAACAACAAACCCCGGAAGCCAACACCCATTCCGCCGAGTGCCCCAGAACGCCAAAAATGAGCGATATCACCCCTCACCGCATGTGTCCTCGATCGGCACCTCCGAGTGCAGCGCCGCCGGCCAACGCAACAGTTTCAGCCTCTTGGATGTCAGCGACGAGCCGCCTGAGCCTCTCCTGGAGCGGGCTGAGCATCCGCTAGGCCAGCCGACCGCGCCGACGAAACCATACGTCCCAGGCGGCACGTACGTGCGGCGAGAGCACCAACTCGTCCCACAGATCGACCAATTGGTCGACGTCGATGAAGTAGCGGACGTCGTCGGCCGTTCCCTCGGTTAAGACCTGCTCGTAGGCGCTGATCCGATCCCGCCGATCAGAAACGTTGTAGTCGGTCCGCCCGGTCCAACGGATGTGTGGGGGAAGGGCGACCCAACCTGTTGCCTTTGAGATCGTCGGGTTGTCGACGTCATCGGGAACGGCGACCGGTCGGGTCGTCAGGCCCACGCCTGCGCTTCCCGTTGTAGCCATGATCAGGGTTGTACGACCAGGCGGTGACACGGTGGAGCTTGGGCCGCGCCTGGGCCGCAAGAGAACCGAAAACCATGTAAAACGATGCGAAGCGATGAGAGGTGAAGCCCCAATGAAGACGGGGCGTTTCAGGGGTTCGGCCAAGTCCTTGAAACCCCCCGACCTTGCATGGCATGCAAGGGGTCGGGGGTTCAAATCCCCTCAGCTCCACGCCGGCCGCGTTCGCGACCTAACGGCATTCCGGCAGCCGGAAATCATTGAGAAATCCTCTGCCAGTGGGCAGGGGATCTCGCTTATCGGCCATTGTGTCGCTCTGGTGGGCCTGTGATCTGGTCGGGCCGGTCACTGAGGACCCATACTTGTCCCCGGGAATTGGGAACCGCTCCGTGGCGACGATGCGTCTCAGACGTATGAAGAACACAGCCCCCACCCGCATCAGGGGTCGCGGTGGGCGCCCGGGTCTCGCCATGTTGGTGGGCAGAGCTGCCATGACGATGGTCGTCGGTATGCTGCTGGCCGCCGGCTGTGGCGGCGGTAACCAGGAGAGCCAAACCACGACCACCTCTGCCACGTTGCCACCCTCGACCACCGCGACCGCGGCGCCCACTAACACGTCGATAGTTGTTCCACCGGCCGGAGAACCACCCGTGATCCACCTTGCCGGGCACACCACCATCTACTCCCAGGATGGCCACTTACGGGTGAGTGGTTGGCTGGATCGCCCCGCCGAAGTAACCGTCGGGGGTATCTCCGTGGAGGTACACGACGACCAATACGACGGGATCTCAGCCTTTGAGACCGTGCTCGACCTCGAACCCGGCTCACACGGGATTCCCGTCGCGGCAACCGACTCGCGTGACCTCGAGAACGAGATCGTTTTGAGTGTGTTGGTCGATCCCGAGCTCGAGATACAACTTGCAATGATCCACGAAATCGATCTGGTGGGGAGAACAGTGGTAGCCGATTACGTCGAGTTCCTCATAGGTGACGAGGCAACCATTGCCGCCCGCCAAGACGGTGTCATCGGGGAGGACGAACAGATACCTGGCGGCTTCTATTTGCGGAACCGCAATCCGAAGCTGCGTACGCTGACCCTGGGAGACCCTGGGGTGGTCACAGTCCAGGCATGCTTTCTCGAGAAGGGCCCGTGCGCGGCCGAACTCGCCGTCGACATGGATACCTGGGTTCGGCTGATCTCGGAACCCGGTATGGCGGAGGAGGAGCTCGGTTGGTTCTGGTACGGCGCCGGGGCTTCGCCCTACTGGCTCACCCTGCAGGACGGCATCATCGTCCAGATCGTCGAACAGTATCTGCCGTAGATCCATGGTTGCCCGTTCTCAGAACGGCATTCGTCTGAAGAGGCTCGATGACCCCTACGGCCCAAACGAACCGGCCGCCGTTGTCCGGATCAGTCGTCGGCAACGATTATCGAACGCCCACCAGGTCGTCAGCGTTGGGCGAGCCATTCCCGAACGGTTGAGGCGACCATGGCTCGTTCGTCCGGTTCGGCGGATTCGGCGCGAAGGTTCTTGACGGCCGTGATCACTCGCTGGGTACTCTCTGTGCCGAGAAGCCTGATCTTCCTCAGGAAGTGCTGCTGTTCAGATTGGGTCAGATCGGCATCCCAGTCTGCCAGCCAATGGGTTCCTTCGCTCGTGGAGGTTGCCCACAAGGTCACCACGGGCTCTTCGTCGAGGTAGATGCAGATAGACGAGGCGGTCGGGGTTATGTCAAAGGTTACGAGATCGTCGAGCTGTGCCCAAAGGCCGTCATTCTCATCCCACTCCAGATTGGCGAGGGCTCCGAGTTCGATCAGATCGAGTGGTTCGGATTCCTCGTCGGGACTGTGGTAGTGATGGCGGCGTAACTGCAGGTCGAGACCGATGAGGGCTTCGGCGGTTGATGCCATTTCGTTGTTGGCGCTGGTCTCCACTTCGTTGCTCCCCTACTGGCCAGGCATTACTGCGAGGCTACTCGTTGTCGCGCCGGGCGCCCTACGCTGTCTGGATGAGAAGAGGGAGGAGGCTTACCGGCCGTGACTGGTCCATTCGTTACGCCCTCGGTCGACCTGCTTGGGATCTGGGAGGTCCCCACCCCGAGATGGTGGCGAGATTGGCCGAGGACGGCCGGCTCGGCTTAGGCCCCGGTCGCCGGAGAGCCCTGGTCCCCGGGTGCGGATTGGGACACGACGCCGAGGCGCTCGCCACAGCCGGGTGGGAGGTGACGGCAGTCGATTATGCCTCCGAACTGGAACCGCTGGTCCGGGGTCGGTTTGGTCCTCTCGGGTGCCGGTTCATCTCCGAAGACGTTCTCACCTTTGAGGACGATGAATTGTATGACCTCCTGTTCGATCACACCTTCTTCTGTGCGGTCCACCCTGACGACCGGACGGCGTTTGGTGACCTTGCCCGCCGTCTGGTCAGACCGGGCGGCCGGGTCGTCTCGATCGTCTTCCCGGCCGGCAAGAAACTGGAAGCAGGGGGACCGCCCTGGGGCATGCTCACCGACGACCTGGCTAGGGCGCTCGGGGCCGAATTCCAAATGATCGAGGACTTGCCCGTCGCTCACTGCGGTCACCCGTCGTGGGGCGAGCGCTGGGCCGGGTTCGCTCGTTCCTAGTGGTCCCCTCCCACATGCCACGGGATAGCCTCTCCGGTCTGGACCTTCCACAGCCCGGCATACAGGCCCTCCCGTTCGAGTAGGTCGTCGTGATGGCCCGTCTCGGCCAAACGACCCTGATCGAGGACATATATGCGGTCGGCATGGCGAATGGTGGAGAGCCGATGAGCAATCACGATGGTCGTTCGATCTCGGGTGATTCTCTCCAGCGACCGCTGGATAGCCGCTTCGGTCTCGTTATCGACGGATGACGTTGCCTCGTCCAATACCAGGATGGGGGGATCATCGAGCACGGCCCGGGCAATCGAGACCCTTTGCCGTTGGCCGCCGGACAGCTTCTGGCCACGTTCACCGACGATGGTCTCATATCCGTCCGGCAGATCGAGTATGAAGTCGTGCGCCTCGGCGACCTGAGCGGCTGCGACGATTTCCTCCATAGGAGCTTCGGGACGGCTGTAGGCGATGTTCTCGCGCACGGTCCCGTGGAATAGGTAAACGTCCTGGCTCACCAATCCGATCGCCTTGCGAAGACCGGCAAGCTCGAGGTCACGAAGATCTCGACCGTCGAGTCGCAACGATCCTGCCGTGACGTCGTAGAAGCGCAGCAGCAGCTTGATGAGAGTGGTCTTGCCCGCCCCGGTGGCACCCACGATGGCGGTTGTGCTTCCGGCCGGGATTTCGATGTTCAAATCGGTGATGATGGGAAAACCCGATAGGTAGGCGAAGGACACGCCGTCAAAGACGACGTGCCCGTCGACATCTTTCCGGGAAAGGGTCATTGGCCCGTCTTCCATCGCCGGGGTGGTATCCAGGAGATCGAGGATCCGATTGGTGGACGCCATGGCCCTTTGATAGAGGTCAAACGTTTGGCCCAACCTGGTGAGGGGCCACAACAGGCGTTGTGTGAGAAACACCATGACGCTGTAGGCCCCAACCGCCAGGCTGCCGTCCAGCGCCATGAAACCTCCGGCGAGCAGAGTGGCCGTGAAGCCCGTCAGGATGACGACCCGGATGAGCGGCGAAAAGGCCGAGCTGAGCGTGATGGCCCGCCGGTTGGCCTCCCGGTAGAGGGTGCTCTCCTTCCGAATACGCTCTACTTCGCGGTCTTCCGCAGTGAAGCTCTTGATCGTGGCGATGCCTGCCAGATTGTTGGCGAGCTGGGCGTTGACCATCCCGGCCTGATTGCGCACGGTGGCGTATCGGGGGGCGATCGTCCGTTGAAATCGCACCGAACCCCACAGGATGAAAGGGACCGGGAGGAAGGACATCCACGCCACCGAGGGAGCCAGCCCAAAGAACACGGCCCCGACCAGCACCACCGTGGTAGCGACCTGGAGGATGTCGTTGGCTCCCGCATCGAGGAACCGCTCCAGCTGGTTGACGTCGTCGTTGAGGATGGCCATCAAACCGCCGGTGGAACTGTCCTCGAAGTAGGCAAGCTCCAAACCCTGCACGTGCGCGTAAGTGTCGATCCGGAGTTCGTGCTGGACGCTTTGGGCGAGGTTGCGCCACACGATCGAGTGGAGATACTCGAAAAGTGACTCGAGCAGCCAGATGAGAAAGGTGATGACGGCCAACACGATGAGTTGGGTTCTGGTGTCGGGGAATCCGAAACCTGCCAGGAATGAGTCCTCCTGTTGGACGACGACGTCGACGGCCGCTCCAATCAGCAGCGGCGGAGCAAGGTCGAAGGTCTTGTTCAGAATCGAGAATGTCGAGGCGAGCACGATCTGCTTGCGGAATGGGGTCGCATAGCGCCACAGGCGTCGAAGCGGTCCGTGCGGTCGTGGTGGTGACATGGACGGGGGACATTACTAGCGGCAGGTCGATTCAGAACTCGGGAACCTCGGACACCCCCGGGATCGTCTCAACAGTGACCACAGGAGGCAAAATGAGAACGCGTGCTCTCGCGGCTCTCGTTGTTACGGTGCTGGTGATGTCGGCGTGCACCGATCCGACGGAGCCGACCGCTGGTCCGGATGCAGTCGCGATGGCAATGTCCGATCTCGCTCGGGCGACCGCCTCGGCTTCACCGGCGGAGATTGCCGCGGCGGCGGCAGGTTTGGAACTCTTTGGAGCCGATCTATACGGGGTTCTGGCCGCCGGAGACGGGAACCTGGTCATTTCGCCGGCCAGCATCATCCTCGCCTTGGCCATGACCTATGCAGGAGCAGAAGGTGCAACCGCCGAGGAGATCGCAACGGTGCTCCATTTACAGCTCGACAATGAGTCTGTCCATGAGGCCTTCAACGCCCTGGACGCCCTGTTGGAATCTCGCAGCTTCGAGGGCCCGGAAGACGATGGTGTGTTGGTCCGCACGGCCAACAGCCTGTGGGGACAGCAAGGTCTGCCCTTCGAGAAACCATTCCTCGACACGCTGGCGGTCAACTACGGAGCCGGGATGCAACTGGTCGACTTCACCACGGCCGCCGACCAAGCTCGCCTTGCCATCAACCAGTGGGTCGCCGGGGAGACCAACGACAAGATCACCGATCTCATCCCGGCCGGCATGCTCAACGCCTTGACCCGACTCGTCCTGGTGAACGCGGTTTGCCTGGATGCCACCTGGGCTTCACAGTTCGACCCGGATCTGACGTACGACGGGGACTTCTCTTTGGCCGACGCCGCCGCGGTCACAGTGCCCCTGATGACCCAGTCGGCTTCATTCCCATACGCGGCCGGCGACGGCTGGCAAGCGGCCCAAATGCCGTATCTACGGAACGAGTTGGGTCTGCTGCTGATAGTCCCCGATGAAGGGCGTTTCTCACAGATCGAAGCGATGCTGCCCGACGGGTTCATTGCCGATGTGGCGGGCCGGCTTGCTCCGGTCGAGGTGGAAGTGACCATGCCCAAATTCGAGTTCCGAACCCAGACCGGCTTGAACGCGGCACTGAGGGAGCTCGGTATGACGTCGGCGTTCGAATCGGATGCCGCCGATTTCTCCGGGATGACCACCGCGGAGCGGTTGTTCATCAGCGATGTCATCCATGAGGCCTATATCGCGGTGGATGAGGAAGGCACCGAAGCGGCCGCGGCGACCGCAGTGGTGATGCGCGCCACGGCTGCTCCGTTGGAGACCGTGCAATTGACGATCGACCGGCCTTTCTTGTTCGCTCTCCGTGATCTGGAGACCGGCGCGCTTCTGTTCCTGGGAAGAGTGATGGACCCAAGTTCGTGACTACAAGACGGCTAGGAACTCGAGCCGGTTTCCGAACGGGTCGTGTACGTAGAAACGGCGGTATCCGGGCAGAAGGTAATCGGGTTCGACCTTGTACCCAGCGGCGCGTAGCCGGGCCTCCAACTCGTCGAGATCACCGACCAGAATCCCGGGGTGGGCCCGTCCGGCCGGCCGATCGTTCTCCTCGATCCCCAGATGCAGCTCGACGCCTCCATAACGAAACCACACACCACCGCGATCGGCGAGGGTGACCGGTTTGGCCAACTCCTCGCAGCCGAGCAACTCACCGTAGAAGTCTCTGGCTCGATCTTCGGATCCTGCCGGGATGGCGAGTTGCACATGATGGATGAGCCAGGGCATGGGCTGGAGGGTAGCGACATCAACTGGAGGCGTGGCGAGGTTCGGAGGCCATGCAACGTGGTCGTAACATCCGATCTTTCACCATGTGGCCGGGCAGCATAAGGAGCAACCGTGGAATCCGATCAGCATGTCCGGAGGAGTGAGCGGGTCGCCTTTCGGGAGCTTGCCGGAAACGAAGGTGGGGTTCTCCTGCACCTCGATTCCGGCGCCTGTCACGGTCTCAATCAGGGTTGGCAACCTGATCTGGAACCTGATCGGTGAGGGGACCTCACTGGCTGATCTCGTTGAAGCGGTTCGCTCGGGTCTCACCGATGCTCCCGCCGATTTGCAGAGGGATGTCGAAACCTTTGTCGCCGATCTCGTCGAACGGGACTTGCTAACCCTGCCTGCCGACTGACTCAACTCGCGAAGCCATCAGAGCAGGAATCAATTGCGTCCCGGGGATCCGCACCCCGCTGGTACGCTGCTGCGTTCCAGGAGGCACGTAGTGGCGACATACGATTTCAAGAGCATCGAACGGCACTGGCAGGACCGGTGGGAGGCAGAAGGCCTCTACCGGTCACAGGTCGATTGGTCTCGACCGAAGCACTATGCCCTCACGATGCTGCCGTATCCGTCCGGTGATTTTCATATCGGCCACTGGTACGCGATGACCCCGTCCGACGCCCGGGCCCGGGTGATGCGCATGAAGGGCTTCAACGTCCTGTTTCCCATGGGTTTTGACGCGTTTGGCCTACCTGCCGAGAACGCCGCCGTGCAACGCAATATCCACCCGGCCAAATGGACCTACGAGAACATCGACCGGATGCGCACCCAACTTCGCTCCATGGGCACCATGTTCGATTGGGAACGCGAAGCGATCAGCTGCGATCCGTCCTACTACCGGTGGACGGAGTGGTTCTTCAAAAGGATGTACGAGTACGGGATCGCCTATCGCGACAAAGCCATGGTCAATTGGTCGGAGACGTTGCAGACCGTACTGGCCAACGAGCAGGTAATAGACGGCAAGGACGAACGCACCGGCCAGCCGGTCGTTCAGAAGATGATGGAGCAATGGTTCTTTGCTATCACGAAGTACGCCGACGAGTTGCTGCAGTTCGGACAGATCGACTGGCCGGAGCCCATCAAGATCATGCAGCAGAACTGGATCGGCCGGTCGGAAGGCGCCGAAGTGTCATTCGTGACCGACGGAGGCGACGAAATCGTCGTGTTCACAACTCGCCCCGACACGCTGTGGGGAGCCACGTTCATGGTGCTGGCGCCCGAGCATCCGCTGGTCGACTCGCTCACCTCAGAGGAGCATCGGCAGGCCGTCGACGATTACCGGGCCATCGCCGCAGGCCGCTCGGAGCTGGAGCGGATGGAGACGGATCGGGAGAAGACCGGAGTCTTCACGGGTGGCTACGCCATCAATCCGGTCAACCAGGAACGCATACCCGTTTGGATCGCGGACTACGTTCTGTTGACCTACGGGACGGGGGCAATCATGGCCGTGCCGGCTCACGATCAGCGCGACTTAGAGTTTGCTCGCCGGTTCGGTCTGAAAGTCACGCCGGTGATCCGCCCATCCGGCGCCGATGCCCCATCCGGCGACGCTATGCACGAGGCCTATGTTGGGCCCGGGGTCATGGTGAACAGTGGGCCGATAGACGGGATTGAGACGACCGAAGCAAAGGGCAGGGCCAACCCATCGATCGCGGCCGCCATCGATTGGCTTGAAAGGAAAGGCCGCGGATCAGAAGCGATCAACTACCGGTTGCGAGATTGGCTCATCTCCCGCCAGCGGTACTGGGGTGCTCCCATTCCAATGGTTCACCGATCCGACGGGAGTGTGGAGCCGGTCGCCGATGAGAATCTGCCCGTCGTGTTGCCGGAGGACGTCGAGTTTGCAGGGCGCAGTCCCTTGGCCGCTACGCCGGCATTTGTGGAGACAACTGATTCTGAGGGTTTACCCGCCCGCCGTGAGACCGACACCATGGACACCTTCATGTGCTCGTCCTGGTACTGGTTCCGGTACCTGTCACCGCATTATTCGGGAGGCCCCTTCGATCCGGAGGAGGCCGCCTATTGGCTTCCGGTAGACGTGTATACCGGCGGCGCCGAGCACGCCGTCATGCACCTCTTGTATTCCCGATTCTTCGTAAAGGCCATGCGCGACATGGGCGTGTTCGACCAAACGGTCGAACACATGAAGGAGTCCGGCCGGGATCCGGCCGGACTTTTCGATGAGCCATTCTTGATGTTGCGCAACCAGGGCCAGATTCTGGGCGAGGAGCGGCGCGGCGACCATCTTCGGATCGAAGGCCGTTTCGAGGGCCAACGGGTCGTAGCCGATTCGGTGTTTGTCGACGATTCCGTCCAAACCGGCCCGGGGGTGGTGGTGGGGGAATTGTGGCGCAGAACCGAAAACCTCCTGCAGGTCAAGACCGACGGAGGGATGGTCACTGTTGAGGTCCCCGAGACGGCAGTTGTGGATATCTCGCGGATTGCCGGCGCCAACGACGTGTCCCAGTTGAGCCACCATCTCGAGGTTGAGCGGATGTCCAAATCGAAGGGCAATACGGTCAATCCCGACGAGCTGGTGGCCGGGTACGGCGCGGATACCGTCCGGACGTACTTGATGTTTGCGTTTGATTGGGAGAAGGGTGGCCCGTGGGACAGCCAGGGCATACTCGGCTCTTATCGCTTCATTCAGGACGTATGGAAACTGGGAACGGCCCGGTACGAACCCGCCGGAGAAGCCTCTGAGGATGCCTCCCAAGCCTTACGGCGTAGCGTGCACCAGACGATTCAGAAGGTCGACCACGACATGGGCGTCTTCAAATGGAACACGTCTATTGCTGCGCTGATGAAGCTGCGCAACACCATGACCGAAACCCTCCAAAAGAGGACGGTGACCGGTGATGCGTGGGCAGAGGCGATCGACGCGTTCTTGAAGCTGCTCGCTCCGATAGCTCCTCACGTAACAGAAGAGCTATGGCACCGCCAGGGGCACGGCTCGAGCGTTCACCTGCAATCCTGGCCTGAATGGGATCCGGACCTGTTGGTTGAGGAGACCGTCACGATGGTGATCCAGGTCAACGGCAAGGTCCGGGACCGAGTTGATGTGCCGGCCGACATCAGTGAGGAGGACGCCATCGAAGTGGCATTGGCCGGCGAGCGTGTGCAGTCGTGGACCGCAGACAAGACGGTGCGCAAAGTGATTTCCCGGCCGCCGAAGCTCGTCAATATCGTCGTGGCGTGAACCCCCGGACGCTGCTGACTGCATCCGGAATCTCTGCCGAACGTGTTGCTTCTGCTCTCCCGATAATTGATCTAGAGCAGATCGTGATTCGACCGGCGCCCTCCTGGCTCGTCAGACTGTGGGGGACGGCAGTCTCGGCGATGACGCTGAGAACCACCGTCTATGTCCGAGCCGACCTGCTCGAGGCTGCGCCGTCGCTGCTCGGCCCGCTCCTCGTCCACGAACTGGTCCATGCGCAGCAATGGGCACGCCTGGGGGTAGTCCCGTTCCTCTGGAAGTACGTAGCCGGGTATGTCGGCGGTCGTTTGACCGGGTTGGCGCATCAGGAGGCCTACCGGGCGATTTCGATTGAAGTGGAGGCCCGCGAAATCGCCGCCCAGTTGCAAGGACCGGTTGGTCCTCTTTAGGACATTCGCCTCCACTCAACTCCTCATGTCGATTACCGTTGCCCGGCAATGCTCTTCGCGTCCATCCCGTCACCCTCAACCAACATCATCGAGATCGGGCCCCTCGACATACATTTCTATGGGCTGATGATCGGTATCGGGGTGGTGGTTTCGATCATCGTCACCACCCGCCGGTACGGGCGGATGGGCGGTGACACTGCCATCGCCGAAAAGCTCCTCGTGTGGGCAGTCGTCGCCGGGGTTCTCGGGGCCCGGATCGCCTACGTTGCCCCGCGTTTCAGCGAGATCACCGATCGAGGCTTCTGGCGGTTGTTTGCCATCTGGGAGGGCGGACTGGCCCTCTACGGGGGGCTCACCGCCGGGGTGATCGTCGGCGTGTGGCTGGTGCGGCGAAACAACGGCAACGTGCCGATGATCCTCGATGCGGCCGCCGTCGGCATTCCCCTGGCTCAAGCAATCGGGAGATGGGGCAATTACTTCAATCAGGAGCTGTTCGGCACTCCCTCCGATCTGCCCTGGGCAGTCGAGATCGCCGAACGTTTCCGACCGTCCGAGTATGCCGATTCGGCTACTTTCCACCCGGTATTCCTCTACGAAAGCCTGTGGAACCTGGCAATTGTCATCCCGGTCGTGCTGTGGGCCGAAAGACGCTTTGATCTACGCCGGGGCAATCTGTTCCTGGTCTACGTCATCATGTACGGTATTGCCCGCTTTGTACTCGAGTTCATCCGCACCGATAGCGCCACCCTCGTGATGGGGTTGCGTGCCAACCAGCTATTCGCCGCCGTCGCGGTGCTGGTCTCGGCGGCGATTCTCGTTGTCAGGCAGCGAAAGCCGGTCGACACCGCCCAGTCAGTTTGAGACAAAGCGCGCTTCGGGTGGTCACAACTGGACACCGGTCTACAGTGAGCTGATGGCTATCTCTATGCCCACAGGGTTCCAATGGGGAGTGGGTACTTCGGCATACCAGATCGAAGGTGGCCGGCACGCCGGGGGCAAGGGTGAGTCGATCTGGGATCGATTCGCCCACACGCCGGGAAAGATCCTCGGAAACGAGACGGGGGAGGTGGCCTGCGATCACTACAACCGCTGGAGCGAGGACATTCGATTGATGGCCGAACTCGGGGTCACTGCATACCGGTTCTCGATCGCCTGGACGCGTCTTCTCCCCGAAGGCGTGGGAAACACCAATCCGGCCGGTCTCAGCTTCTACGATCGCCTCGTCGACGAGCTTCTGGCTGTGGAGATTGCTCCCTGGGTCACGTTGTATCACTGGGATTTGCCACAAGCGCTGGAGGATCGCGGCGGTTGGCGAAATCGAGAAACGGTCGACGCCTTCGTGCGTTACGCGGATGTGGTGAGCGCCGCGCTCGGCGATCGCGTGAAGCATTGGATTACTCAAAACGAACCATGGGTGGCTGCCTTCGCCGGCCATCTTGAAGGCGTTCATGCTCCCGGGCTGCGGGAATGGGAAGCGGCACTGGCGGCCGGTCACCACCTGCTTCTGTCCCACGGCCGGGCGGTCCCGGTGATTCGAGCCAACTCGGTCGGATCCGAAGTAGGGATAGCCCTCGACTGTCGCCCGTCGACACCGGCTTCCGGCGCCCCGGCCGATGTAGACGCTCAGCGTCACTTCGACGGGTTCCGCAATCGTTGGTTCTTCGATCCGGTATTCGGCCGCGGCTACCCCCAAGATATGGTTGCCGGCTATCGAGAACGAGGTCGCTTTCAATCGTCGCGGCCTCCGTTTGAGATGCCCGGGGATGTCGACGAGATCGGCGTCCCCATTGATTTCCTCGGCGTCAACTACTACACGAGCCTGACGGCCGCCGCCGGTAGCGATGAGACCGAGTCCACGGGGATTGCCCCGGGGCCTCATCCACCGCCCGGCTTCACTGAGATGGGCTGGAGAATCACCCCGGATGCTTTGACTGAGTTCTTGGTTCGGATCAACGATGAGTACCAACCTCCCAAGATAGTGATAACCGAGAACGGTGCGAGCTTCGGTGATGGTCCAGGGTCCGACGGCACGGTGCGGGATCAGCGGCGGATCGATTATCTATATCAACACCTGGTTGCGGTACGAGCCGCAATTGACCGGGGGGTACCGATAGACGGCTATTTCGTATGGAGCCTGCTCGACAATTTCGAATGGTCGCTGGCCTATTCGCAACGATTCGGGTTGGTCTGGGTGGACCATGTCACGGGGGAACGGGTTCCCAAGGAGAGCTTCCGCTGGTACGCAGACGTGATCGAAGCCAATCGGGCTTAGGCGGTCGCCCTTCAAGAAGGGGCGGGTAGGTCGATTCCCAAATGGCGACCGAGCTCGCGGACGTACGATTGGTGAGAGACCTGGGCGATTCCTCCGTAATACCTGCGCAGGGTCGCTGCGGCCTCGTCAAAGCGGTTCAGATGACTGAGGATCGCCACGATAGGCAACGGCGTTGGGCTGGGCAGGGCGACTGACCCGCCTGTCCGCCATATGGCGAGGAGTCTCTCACGAGTGGCCCGGGCTTCCAGCCAGGTGGTGCCTTCCCCGAGGACTATGTCACCGATCTCGGCCGAGAGGCTTTTGGTCGGACGGCGAAGATCCCACCAAATGTCCCTTGGCTCGCCCCGGAGCTGACTCAGTCTTTGACGGAATTCGCAATCGTATTCGTTGACGAATGCAGGGAACTGCCCGGTGGGGTCGTGTCTTCTCAGCGACCAAGCCTCTTCAACCGCTATTCCGAAGTTGATGGTGAATTTGCCTTGCAGCGATCTTTGTCCCATCTGGAAATTGATGACCTGGATGATGCCCGGTTCGGCAGATCGATTGAACGTGTGTCGACGCTTGCGAAACCCAACATCGCTTAGACGCGGATGAATGGTCTTGACCACGGCGGCCATAGCTTCGGCATCGTTGCTCAGCGCTGTCTCCAGTTCATTGCTGAGAAGACTACGGCGTGGGTTCGCCCACTGGGTGGCCGGTCGGGCGCGTCGAAACCCCCGCTGAGGGTGGGGTGGTTCAGGTTTCGGGTGGATGATGTGGAGGCTGAAGCTGCTGGCATGCAGCTCAGGGTGGTGGGCGGGTTTGGGGTTTGAGGAAGCGTCGTCGTTGGGGTGGGGAGTGGGGGTCGATTTGGTGGCCGTGGCGGTGGATGACCACATGATGGTGGTACCAGCAGAGGGTGGTGAGGTTTGAGGGGTGGTGGGTTCCGCCTTGGCTGCGGGGGGTGATGTGGTGGGGTTGGAGCCGGTAGCGGGATCGGCACCCGGCGATGGTGCACATACCGCCGTCGCGGTGGAGGATGAATCTTCTCAGTTTGGGGGGGATGGTGCGGGTGGTGGGTCCGATGGTGAGGGGGCTGCCATTGGGGGAGGTCATAAGGATTTCGACTTGGCCGTCGCAGAGGATCTGTTCCAAGGTGAGCGGCCCTACTCGGGGTCCGGTAGCGAGGGTGGCTCCGGTTTCCCCGTTAGAGGTAGCGGCTTGGTGGGCGTCGAGGAAGATCGACACCATCGGGGCTGACGTGGGGGTGGCGGTGGGGGTTTGGTCGAGGGAGTCTTGGGCGATGGAGACCAGCGCGTCGGCTTGGCGTTGGGTTCGGGGACACCGCCGGCCGTTGGGGAGGGGCGGGTATTGGTCGGCTCGGGTGGTGAGGGCTTGTTCGATGAGTTGGCCGTCGATCCCGGGGAACTGTCCCCATAGTTTGTAGGAGGTTTGATCCAAGGTGGGTTGGATGGAGAGGAACCGACCCGAGAACAGGTCTTGTTCGCCTGAGCGGCTGATCGGTTGGTGGCGGGCCACCATCCGTCGTATCCCGACCAGATCCCAACCCCGGGATTGGGCTACCAGCTCAGAAGAAGCCCCCGAGGAAACCAGGCGGGACTCTTCGACTATCCGATCGAAGGTGACCCGCCCCGCCGCCAGCTCTTCCGCCAGGGAGGGTTGGTCGGTGAGACGGACGGCGGTTTGGGTGAGTTTCTGGGCAGTGTCGGGGGTTAGGTCCAGGCGGGCCGCCACCCACTCGCACAAAGTCCTCGATCCGTCCATCAATGCGACTTGCGCGATGTCCAACGCTTGGAGGGCGACCATCTGGCGGGCCCGCAACCGAGCGATGTGAGCTTCGTCGTCAACTAAAAGCTGTTCGAGCTGATCGATGGTCGCTTCCGTTTCCATAACCTGAACATACCGTCCGGGTGTGACACAAAACAGCGAACTAACACCAGCAACCCCCAACAAACAGCAGCTATCCGCTATCCGCGGTCCGAGAAGAGTCACCCTCTCCGCTCCGCCGCCAGAGGCAAGCATCAAGCAGCAAGCAGCAAGCAACCAGCCAGCAAGGTGGTCGGTTACCTCGAGATGAAAGGGTGGAGGCTTGGCGGATCGTTCTTGCACCCTCTCCGCACCGCCACCTCCGGCGGCGGCGCGCCTCTCCCGCCGGCGGGAGAGGCTCACGACCGTCCGGACACGAAGGTGGATCGTTCCCTCGATGTGAAAAGAACACCCACCGGCCAGACGGCGAAAACTTCCAGAGCAGAGAAGACCACCAAGCAACAAGTAAGAAACGGCTATCCGCTGTCCGCTGTCCGCTGTCCGAGAAGAGCCACCCGCTTCGCACCGCCGCCTGACCCCCTACCCTCGCCTATCGGCGACGGTACCTTCCCCCTGGCAGGGGGACTATCAGCGGCGAAGCCTCTCCCGCCAGCGGGAGAGGTTCTCGACCGTCCGGACCACCGAGTTGGATTGTTCCCTCGATGTGAAAGAACACCCATCCGACCAGACGGCGAAACCTTCCAGAGCAGAGAAGACCAACAAGTAAAAAGCATCAAGCAACAAACAGCTGTCCGCGGTCCGCTGTCCGAGAAGAGCCACCCTCTCGCGCCGGCGGGAGAGGCCCACGAACTGCCCGGTCAATGAGGTGAATCGTTCCCTCGATGCAAAAGAACACCCACCCGACTAGACGGTGGAGCCTCTAGAACCAGAGAAGACCGGGCGCCACCGTCAGAGCATCAGGGTTGAAACAACATCAAGCGTCAGGCCTCATGCGACGATCATCAGGCCAGAACGGTGGTCGCCGTTGCTCCTGCGGTTACTCGATCACGAGGCCTTCCAGGTCCTCTTCTGGTTCGGGGTAGGTCATCTCCAGGCCCTCCAGAGTCTCGACCAGGATCTTGGAGATCAGCAGATTCCGGTACCACTTCCGGTCGGCAGGGATCACGTACCAGGGCGCCCATTCGGTGCTCGTCTTCGACAGCGCCGCCTCGAACGCTCGGATGTAGTCGTCCCAACGGGCTCGTTCGGCCAGATCTCCTTTGGCGAATTTCCACCTCTTGTGCGGCTCGTCCAAACGAGCCTGAAGCCGCTTCTTCTGCTCGTCCTTGGAGATATGGAGGTAGAACTTCAGGATTGTGGTTCCTTCATCGGCCAGAAGCTTCTCGAAGGAGTTGATATGGTCGTAGCGCCGGCCCCATACCTCGGGTGGCACCAGATCGTGAACCCGGACCACCAGCACGTCTTCGTAGTGGCTCCGATTGAAGATCGTTATTTCCCCGGAGCCCGGTGTGTGCTGGTGGATCCGCCAGAGATAATCATGGGCTAGTTCCTCGTCGGTTGGCTTTTTGAAGCTGGCGACTTTGACACCTTGCGGATTGGTGCCGTCGAACACGTGACGGATCGTGCCGTCCTTTCCTCCGCTGTCCATCGCCTGGAGCACGATGAGGATTTTGTGTTTGCCTTCTGCGTACAGCAGTTCCTGAAGCTCTTCCAACCGGTTGTTCAGATCCTTCAGGGTCGTTCGAGCGTCGTCTTTGTCACCCTCGAACGCCTCTCGTTCGGCCGGGTCCCACCGAGAGAGTTCAACGGAAGTCCCCGGTTTGATGCGGTACTGATCCATTCGGTTCCTCCAAAAGACGGGTAGGTAGCAACCTACTTCAACCCGTCGCTGCCAGCTGATACAAGGACTCTGGATGTCCAGTCTGAGAGTAGGTCGTGCAACGGGCACACGTAATTACGGCAGTGGCGGTGCTGGGTCTCGCCGGAATAGCCGGTCTTTGGTTGGGGGCTCCGTCCGCCGAGCCCCCTCCGGTGGCTATCACTGCCACGGGGCCGGCCGGGGAGGCCCACCCGGCCGAGTTGCCGTTGATCACCGTTCACGTTGCCGGCGCCGTGCGGTCTCCCGGCCTGGTGACGTTGAAATGGGGGGATCGGGTTGCCCACGCAATCTCGGCGGCCGGGGGCGCTCTGGCCGTTGCCGATCTTTCCCTATTGAACCTGGCGGCCCCGGTAAGCGACGGTGATCAGGTCACAGTGCCGGTCAAGGGCGAGGATCCGGACATCCGGGAACAATCCGGCAGCGGCGACGATGGATTGGTGGACGTCAATCATGCCTCCGTCGCCGATCTCGAGAAGCTGCCGGGAGTTGGTCCGGTGCTGGCCCAACGGATCTTCGACTACCGCGAGGAACACGGGCCGTTCGCCACCGTGGAGGATCTCCTCGATGTGCCCGGGATAGGTGAGGGGAAGCTGGCAGCCATGCGAGAGGCGCTGGTCATGAAGTGAGATCCGCGGTCGAGCGTCTTCGTCTTCCCTCCGGTCCGGAATGGTGGGCACTGGCCGCCGGGGGTCTGGTTTGGGTGGGGACGGGCACCGGCCGGATCGCCGGATGGGCGAGTGTTCTGGCTGCCCTCTTGATCGGCGTGACGGGAATCGCCTGGAGTCGACGCGGGGGAGTGCTGGTGCTGGCCGCTTGTCTAGTCGGAGGTTCGGTTTCCGGGACACTGGCGATGGCGGATGAGGAGGCCATTCTGTCGGCCCCCGCCCTCGACGGGCCCGTGCGGGTTGCCGGGTGGGCTCTCGACGACGTCCGACCCGGACGCAGCGGCGATTGGTTCTTGCTGCAACCCACCCACCTCCAGCAACAAGGAAGCTGGCTCGAGTGGGATGGAGCCCCTCTGCTGATCGGGCTTGCCGATCCGATCGAGGTGGTCGCCCACCAGCGAGTCCAGGTCGATGGAACCGCCCGCCCGATCCCGGGCCTCGCCCGGGGAGATCCCTATGCAGGTCGAATCACCGCTCGCCGGGTGACTCCGCTCGGTTCGGCTGCCGATCCCTTGTTTCAGGCGGGAAACGCGGTACGCGATCGGGTGGCCGGCGGTTTGGTTCGATTCCGCGACAAACCCGCGGCGGGCCTCGTCAGCGGCTTTCTGATCGGTGACGTGCGGAAATTACCTGCCCTGGACGGAGAGCGTCTGCGGCAGGCAGGGTTGTCCCACTTCGTGGCGGTATCGGGTTCCAATGTGGCGGTGTTCCTGGCCCTGTGGTGGGTGATCACCGGGCCCCTGGCCATGGGTCCTCGACGGCGGGCTGTTATGGGGATCGCCGGATTAGCTCTGTTTGTGGTGATCACCCGTTGGGAGCCATCGGTTCTGCGGGCCTCGGCGATGGCCGGGTTGATACTCGTCGGCCGGACGGCCGGTATCGCTCTCACTCCATGGTCCGCTCTGGGCGCGGCCGTGGCCGGGGTGTTGCTGGTTGCCGGGGAGCTCAGTTCTGATGTTGGGTTCCAACTATCTGTGGCTGCCACAGTCGGAGTGATCGCCGGCGCCGATATCTTCAAGGGCGCCCGGTTTCGGTGGCTGGCAGCTTCGTTGGGAGTGACGATCAGCGCTCAGATCGCGGTGGCTCCTTTGCTGCTTGCCCATTTTGGATCTGTGCCGCTGGTATCTCCGCTGGCCAATCTCCTGGCCGCTCCACTGGTACTGACCTCAACCGTATCCGGCGGATTGGGGCTGCTCGTCGGCGTAAGGCCGCTGGTCGATTTGGCCGTGGCGGCGGCAGACATTGTGCTGGCCATTGCCCGGGTGGCGGCCCCGTGGCCGCAAATGGAACCGGGCGGTCTGGTGGCGGTGGCCGTCATTCTGGGGGTGGCCGGGTGGCGTCCGCTACGCCCGGTGGTGGCCGTGGTGGCCGCTGTTTCCCTGGCGGGCATCACATTGTGGCCGGCCCAACAGCTTCGCGGGCCGGCGATGGTGGTCTTCGATGTCGGGCAGGGCGACGCCATCCTGCTGCGGGGGAGTACCGGCGAGACCGTCCTGGTCGATGGTGGGCCGGATCCGGTTCTACTCCTCAGGAAACTCCACAGGTTCGGGATCGTCCGAATCGATCTGGCCGTACTGTCACATCCCCACGCCGATCACGTATCCGGCATTGTGGCGGCTTTGGAAAGTGTGCCGGTCGGGCGGCTGTGGCACTCGGGGTTTGTCGACGGCGGGCCGATCTTCACGGAGTTGGTGGCTATTGCTGAAGCACGCGGAATCAAAGTGGAAGTACCGGAGGCCGGCTGGACGGCGGACGTCGGCAGTATCCACCTGGAAGTACTGGGTCCGATGCGCCGGTTTGCCTCACCCAATGATCAATCGCTGGTTCTTCTAGCGACCGTGGAAGGCCGGTCGGTGCTCCTCCCCGGCGACATCGAGGTGATCGCCCAACGGGAGCTCGGGACGGTGCCCGCGGACGTGTTGAAGGTGCCCCATCAGGGAGCGGCAACTTCAGATCTCAGATGGCTGCAGGCGGTCCAGGCGACCACCGCCGTCGTCAGTGTCGGTCCCAATTCCTTCGGGCATCCCTCGGCGGACGTCATCGCCGCCCTGGCCGGTACCGGAGCGCAGGTGCTCCGCACGGACGAGGAGGGTGACATCATCATTCGGCTCGATCCATGACCGGGGCGCACCGACCAACCTTGCCGGGCTGCGTTGACCGGGACACTCCTCCCGACCCGGCCGGGGAAGTCACACCGGTCCGCTACGCTGCCGCGATCGACAGATTTGGGCAATGAAACCCGTAGCAAGTTTTGAGGCGGCCGGCCGCCGTTTCGATTTCCCCGGTGACAAGACCTACGTGATGGGTGTTATCAACGTGTCACCCGAGTCGCGCAATCAGCATACGGTGGCAAAGTCGGCCGGCGACGCGCTGCGCCTGGCCCGCGACTACCGGCAGGTTGGAGCCTCGATCATCGATCTTGGCGCCCAGTCCTCGCACTTCGAGAATGCCGAACTGTCGGTCGATGAGGAGCTGAACAGGTTGCTTCCGGCGTTGGAGGTCCTGGTAGCCGACGGATTCGTCGTCGCGGTCGACACCTGGAAACCCGAGGTCGCCTCGGCCGCGGCGCGCACCGGGGCCGCCCTGATCAACGACACGGGTGGACTCCAGGACCCGACGATGGTCGAGGTGGTTCGGGAAGCGGCGATACCTGCAGTTGTGATGTACATCGAAGGTGCCAATCCGTTGGAAGTGGGCTCGATGGAATTCTCCGATGAAAAGGCGGTCGCCGTGGCCGACCGATTGGGTGATCGTCTCACTCAACTAGCCGCCGACGGGATCACCGACGTGCTGCTTGATCCCGGTCTATCGATCAACTACCGCAGCGACTACCGTCGGTACACCCTCCAGCAGATGCAGGTCATTCGGGGGCTCGGCCATCTGAGACGGCTGGGCCATCCGGTGCTGGTCCCGGTTCCTCGAAAGCGCGAATATCCCCGGGTGATGGCCTACATCACCCTGGCACTGGAATACGGCGCCGACGTCATCCGGGTGCACGACGTGGAAGCCGCGTGTGATCTCGTTCGTCTGTATGGTCGGGATGTCCCGGAGGTTCGTGAGTGAAGCCCGTCATCCATGTCAAAGGACCGTCCGATGCCGGACCGGCCGACCGACAGGAGATGCTGGAGAGATCCCGCCGGTTGTTGGGTCAAGCCGGTGTGGATGTTTCCGGGATAGTGCGGATCGATGTGCCGAGCCGGGGCGCCGAAGAACCGGGAGAGGGCGGGGTATTGCGGCCGGCTCTCGAGCCGATAGTTCCGGCGCTGCAGTCTGGATCGCTCTTTGGAGACCGGCAGGGCATCGAAGTTGTCGACGCCCAATCCGTGCAGGCAGCCGAAGGCGACGTGATCGTCGAACTGCTCGAAGCAGCCGACCTGGAAGCCGTCACCGTGGTCTTCCTCACCACCGGAGCGTTGCCCGGCCGGCTGGCCAAGGTGGTCAAGTCGTTGGGCGAGGTCATCGAGGTGAAGAAACTCAGAGAGCAGGACGCCGCCGATTGGCTGGCCGCCGAGGTCCGCGATCGGAAACTCAAGATCGGCCCCGACGCCGCCGCTGCTTTGCTGCAGCGTTTCGGATCCGACGTAGCCAGTCTGGGCCAGGCGCTCGACCAACTCGATATCGACGAGGAAGTCACCCGTGACGACATTCTGGCTCGATTTCGCAATCGCCCCGATGAGCCGATGTGGCACTACGCAGATGCCGTTGCCGCCGGAGACATCGGCGAAGCTCTCCGCCGGTTGGCGGACTTCTTGGTGCACGGGCATCCCCTCCAGCTGATGGGATTCCTCGAGAGCGATTTGCGGCGGCGCGCCCTGGCGGCCGTAGCCCCCAATCTGGAAACGCTGGCCGAATGGCTGGGCGCCCAGCCGACTTCCTTTCCCGTTCAGAAAGCTTGGCGACGCCGGGGGACGACCAGTGACAGTGAGTTGCAGCGCGCCCTCATGGCATTGAGCAGGGCCGACCGGATGTTGAAGACGGCTCCCGATGATCTACATCAGGTGACCATGGAGCGGTTGACGGTTGCTCTGTGCCTTTGGTACAAGGGCAAAGGCCGCCGGGCGAGTTGAATCAGTCGTCCGTCGTCAATCGTCGGGCGGGCCGACCGATAGCCGACTGATGCTCTACTTGCCGAGCAGGTCTGCGACCTGTCGGGCCAACCGGGCCTTGCGCCGGGCGGCGGTGTTCTTGTGGAGCACCCCTTTGGAGACTGCGGTGTCGATACGCCGCTGGGCAAGACGAAGTGCCTCCTCGGCGGCGCCGGAGTTGCCGGATTCGGCGGCGGCCAGAGCAGCCTTGGCTCGGGTCTTGAGCTCCGAGCGGATCGCCTTGTTGCGCTGATTGCGCTTCTCGTTTTGGCGGTTTCGCTTGATTTGTGACTTGATGTTGGCCATGCAAAAGACGCTTTCGTAGTCCGGGGGATCGGCGCCGGGGCTCATCGCTCCAGGTTCGAACGGGTCAGTAGGTTAGCAGCGGGCGGGCGGCCGGTACAATGTCACACCGCCTCGCTCGGAGCCTCGTTGCACATCCGTAACTTCAGCATCATCGCGCACATCGACCACGGTAAGTCGACGCTCGCCGACCGCCTGCTCGAACGGACCGGCGCCATCAGCCAGCGTGAAATGCGCGAGCAGGTGCTCGACACGATGGATCTGGAGCGCGAGCGCGGCATCACTATCAAAGCCCAATCTGTGCGTTTGAACTATCGGGGCGCCGATGGCCGCGACTACGTGCTCAACCTCATCGACACGCCCGGTCACGTCGATTTCAGTTACGAAGTCTCCCGGTCGCTGGCCGCTTGCGAAGGGGCGGTCCTGTTGGTGGATGCCGCCCAGGGGGTCCAGGCCCAGACGCTGGCCAACGCCTTCCTGGCAGTCGAAGCCGGTCTCGAGATCATTCCCGTGGTCAACAAGATCGATCTGCCGGCCGCCCAACCTGAGAGAGCCGCCGCCGAACTAGCTTCCGTTCTCGGAATCGATCCAAGTGAAGTGATACGAGTCTCGGCCAAAACGGGCGGGGGTATCGAAGAGCTCCTTGAACGAATCGTGCACGATGTGCCCGCTCCGTCCCAGCACGCTGATCGGCCGATGCGGGCTCTGGTCTTCGATTCTTATTACGACGCGTATCGCGGGGTCGTTTGCTACGTGCGGGTCGTGGACGGATCGTTGGGCGACGGTGACACCGTCATGTTCACAGCCACCTCGGAGAAGCATCAAGCTTCCGAGGTGGGGGTTTTGACCCCTCGAGCTGTCCGCGTCGACGAGCTTGGGCCCGGAGAGGTTGGGTATCTCATCACCGGGGTCAAGGAGATCGACCGGATACGAGTGGGCGACACGGTCACGCACGCTGGTCGCGTTGCCGAGCCCTTGCCCGGCTACCAGGATCCCAAACCGATGGTCTACTCGGGACTCTTTCCGGCCGACGGCGAGGATTTCGAGCGGCTCCGGGAAGCGCTCGAAAAGCTGCGACTCAACGATTCGGCGCTGGTCTACGAACCCGAGACGTCGCGGGCGCTGGGGTTCGGATTCCGGTGCGGGTTTCTGGGTCTGCTGCATATGGAAATCATTCGGGAGCGTCTTGAACGCGAATACGGGCTGGATCTGGTTGCCACGGCTCCTTCGGTCGCCTACCGGGTCACTCTCACCGATGGATCGGTGGCCGAGATCCGTTCGCCTCAGGACCTTCCGGGTGCGGACCGCATTGATCACATGGAAGAGCCGTTTCTCAAGGCAATGATCATTGCTCCCACTGAGTACGTTGGGACGATCATGGAGCTCGTGCAGTCTCGTCGAGGGTCGATGGAGCACATGCAATACCTGAGCCCCGAGCGGGTCGAGCTCATTTATCACCTGCCGCTGGCCGAGGTGGTGTTCGATTTCTTCGACAACCTCAAGTCCCGCACCCGTGGCTACGCCTCACTGGATTACGAGCCTCACGACTACCGGGTCTCCGATCTGGTACGAGTCGACATCCTTCTCAATGGCCAGCCGGTCGATGCCTTCTCCACGGTGATCCATCGGGACAAGGCGTATCAGTACGGCAAACGAATGGTCGAACGTCTTCGCAAACTGATCCCCAGGCAGCTCTTCGATGTTCCGATTCAGGCGGCCGTCGGCAGCCGCATCATCTCCCGTGAGACGGTCAAGGCGGCCCGCAAGGATGTCATTGCCAAGTGCTACGGGGGCGATGTTTCCCGGAAACGCAAACTCCTCGAACGACAGAAAGAAGGCAAGAAACGGATGAAGATGGTCGGGCAGGTTGAGGTGCCGCAGGAGGCCTTTATCTCGGCTTTGCAGACCGATGCGGATGACTAATGCCCGTCTTGGTCAGGGGTGGGGTTCTTGCTCCGTCGGTCGGTCCGCCGGAAGGGGTGCCTGTGAAGTGTCCGGAACCCGATGACGGTTGCTTCCGGTCCCGCCGATAGTCCAGTTCTGGCAGATGCTGCCGGAAAATGGTCGGCGGCTTACGTTCACGTCCCGTTTTGTGCCCGTCTCTGCCCCTACTGTGATTTTGCGGTAGTCGCCGGCCGGGATGAAGAGGCCGGCCGGTATGTAGTTGCCCTGATAAAAGAGATCGGCCTGGAACCGGAGTGGCGGCCGCTGGATGCCGTTTACGTCGGGGGCGGAACCCCTTCGCGCCTGGCTCCGGAGCAACTCGGCGCCGTTGTTCAAGAACTCCGGGAGCGTTTTGGACTCAACGACTATGCCGAGGTGAGCCTCGAAGCAAACCCGGAGGATTGGAGCCCCGGCCTGGCCGACGGGTTGCGACATGCCGGTTTCAACCGCGTGTCGTTCGGAGTCCAGTCGTTCGATGCCGACGTGTTGCGGTCGCTCGGACGGATGCACGGACCGGACCAGGCAGAGGCCGCGGTGCCGATCGCCCGGCGGTCCGGGTTCCAGTCGATCAACATCGACCTGATCTTCGGCACACCGGGCGAGACGGATGCTTCCTGGCGGGGTACGGTCGATCGGGCACTCGGCTTGGAGCCGGATCATCTGTCGCTATACGCCTTGACGGTCGAAAGGGGCACTGCCTTGAGTAGAGCGATCGCGGCGGGAGCGCCCGCCCCGGATCCCGATAAGCAGGCTGATGCCTACGAGCTGGCCGGGGAGTTGTGCCGGTCGGCCGGTCTGGATTGCTATGAGGTGTCCAATTGGGCCCGACCTGGTCATGCCTGCGTGTACAACCTCATCACCTGGGCGCAAGGGGAGTACCTGGCCTTTGGCGCCGGAGCCCACGGTCACCGCGACGGCGTTCGGCGGAGGAACGTTCGAAGGCTCGATGCCTACCTCGCCGGAGTCGAGAGTGGTACCCGGCCTCGGCAAGGCGCCGAAACCCTCGATCCGTGGCAGCGGGAACAGGAGCGACTCCTGGTGGGCCTGCGCCGTCGGGCCGGAGTCGTGCCCGGCGAGGGCGGTGCGGCGCTCCTGGCCAGCCCGTGGGGAGAACGGTTGCGGAGGGCGGGGGTTCTCGGGTTGAGAGGTGGCCGGGTGGTGGTCTTGCGGCCCTTGCTCGGCGATGAGGTAGGAAGGGCAGTCTTAGCACTCCAACCAGGAGAGCGCTAACGTATTCAGTATGTTGGACGAGCGAAAGTCCGAGGTCCTTCGGGCGCTCGTCGAGGAGCATATCCGGACGGGTGAGCCCGTAAGCTCCCGAGCCATCCTCGACCTGACGCGTCTGAATGTGTCGCCGGCCACAATCAGGAACGATGTCGCCTCCCTGGAGCGAGATGGCTACGTAGTCAAGCCGCACACATCGGCAGGGCGCGTACCGACTTCTCTGGCCTATCGCTATTACGTCGACAACTGCACGCCTCAACGCCTCCGGACTTCGACTCGAACCAGAATCTCGGGTTTCTTCTCCACTTTCCATCACGGTCTGGGGGAGTTGCTCAAGGAAACCACCGACCTGTTGTCCGAAATCACCCACTACCCGTCGGTAGTAGTCGGACCGGGTCTGGGGGGAGAAGCCATTCACGGCGTCCACCTCGTGCAGATCGCCGGTCAGCTTGTCCTGGTGGTGTTGGTCACCGACTCCGGTCGGGTAAACCAAGAGCTGGTGCGGCTGGCCGAGCCGGTGGAACCAAAAGAGGTGGCGGCGGCCGAGCGACTGCTGGCAGAGTTGCTCCAAAACGGATCATTGGCCCAAGCCAGGGTCACCGCCGGCCAGCGTTCGAAAGATTGGCCGGTCCCGGTAGCGGACCTGATGGCGGGGGTGTTGGACGCCGCGGCCCGTTCTGAGGAGGTCACCCGGGACGTGTACGTCGGTGGGACCAGCCAGATGGCTTCGCTTTGGGAGGATCTGGCGAAGGTCCACCGGGTGCTGGAGTTGCTGGAGCGGGAAACCCTGGTTCTGAGCATTCTGACGAACGTACCGGAAGGCACCGGCATCCAGATCGGGGGCGAATTACCGGTCAAGGACGAAGTCGATCTGGCAGTCGTTTCAACTACCTACCAGGTTGGGGGGAAGACGGGCGGCAGCGTAGGGGTCATCGGCCCCATGCGGATGGATTACCGGCGGGCGATCTCGGCTGTTGAAGAAGTCAGAGAGAACCTGGAGGAGAGCCTCGGCTCCGCATGAGCAAAGATTTCTATGCCATTTTGGGAGTATCCCGAGACGCCACGACCGAGGAGATCAAGAAAGCCTTCCGGCGTCTCGCTCGTGAGTCCCATCCCGACGCCAATCCGGACGATCCTACGGCCGAAGCCCGCTTTCGGGAGATCGCCGAAGCCTACGAAGTCCTTTCAGACACGGAACGGCGGCATCGGTACGACCGGGGCGACACCATCGACCTCAACGACTTGTTCGCTTCCTTTGGAGGATTCGACGATCTGATCCGCTCGGTGTTCGGCGACAGCGGCTTCTTCGCCACCCCGACCCGGCAGCCCAATCGGGGGAGAGATGTCTTGGTTCCGGCCCGGATCACCCTGGCCGAGGCGGCTTTTGGAGTGACCCGTGAACTGGAATTCGCGGCGCTGGTCGGCTGCCGGACTTGCGATGGTTCGGGGGCAGCCCCCGGAACCCATCCGGAAACATGCAGCAGATGCGCAGGGGCGGGCGCAGTCCGGGTAGCCCGCCGCGGGTTCCTGGGTACGGTGATGACCATGACCGCCTGCGACTTGTGCACCGGCACCGGTCAAATGATCAGAGTTCCTTGTGAGACCTGTCACGGTCGGGGAGTTGCCCCCGGCGACCGGACGGTGAGCGTCGAGATACCGGGAGGCGTCTCGGACGGGACCCGGTTGCGTCTCACCGGGCAGGGCGAAGCCGGCGAACGGGGGGCGCGGCGCGGGGATCTTTACGTTGAGATCCATGTCGAACCGGATGACCGGTTCATTCGGGATGGCGACGATCTCATCGTGCGAGTCGACCTGGGTCTGGCCCAAGCGGCCCTCGGCACTCGTATCGAGGTGCCACTCATCGAAGGTGGGGTTGAGGATTTTGATATCCCGCGGGGCACCCAACCGGGGACGGTTGTTCCGCTGCGCGGCAAAGGTGTGGAGCGCTTGGGGAGGCGGGGGCGCGGCGACATGCTCGTCGAAATTCGCGTTCTGGTACCGGATGCCCTGACGAAGGAAGAGGAAGACGCATTGCGAGCATACGCGGCGGTCCGGGGCGAGGATACCGGTCGGACCAAGCGACGCCGCCGCAAGGGTTAGACCTTAGGATGGGCCACGTTCCGCATCTCTACATCCCTTCTCCCTGGGAATCGGACACGCTGGCCCTGACTGCCGAGCAGACCCACCATCTGCGCCGCGTCCTACGAGCGGGTGAACTGACCCCGGTGTCCTACACGGACGGCCGGGGATCGATTGGAACCGGGACGTTGACCTCGCACGGGGTTCGGCGGGGGGATGAAGTAACCACGGGCAACCCCTCACCGGCTTTGACGGTGGCGGTCGCTCCGCCCCAGGCAAGCGACCGTGCCCGGTTCATCGTTGAAAAGCTCGCCGAACTCGGGGTCGATCGGCTGGTGTGGCTGACCACCAAATACGGACAATCCAAACCGCCCGGGGCGGACAAGGCGGCCCGCTGGGCCATCGGAGCGCTCGAACAGAGCCGGGGGTCGTGGCTGATGCCGATCGAAGGTCCGGTCACCCTGACCGGCTTGCCTCCCTCGACCTGGCTGTTGCATCCGGGCGGCGGACCGTTGCCTCCGCCGTCGGAACAGGTGACCCTGGCTATCGGCCCGGAGGGTGGCTTCTCGACGGAAGAACTGGCTCTGACCGTCACAACGGTCGGTCTGGGCGCTAGGGTTCTCCGAGTGGAGACGGCGGCAGTAGTGGGCGCGGGACTAGTTCTCGGTCACCTCGGCAGAATGGGCACGTAGAGGGACATTTTTTGCTCGATTTCGGGTATAATATCACGTAGAGTGACTAGCAGATCGGGTTGCTGGCGCGGGTCTGGTACGCTCTCGGAGCAGGGTCGGAGGGGAAAATATGACGGACACGTATAACCAGACGGTCGGAGAGCGTCTGCGCGCCATCCGACGCCAAAAGGGTCTATCGCTTCAGGAAGTCGAGGCCCTTTCTCACCAGGAGTTCAAAGCATCTGTGTTGGGAGCCTACGAACGCGGGGAACGCTCCCTTTCTCTACCTCGTATGCACCGTCTGGCGGCGTTCTACGGCGTGCCGGTTGATCAACTTCTCCCCCAAATCGAGCGCGGCAAAACCGCCGTACCATCGTGGTCGAGCGGTGGTGTGACTATCGACCTCAGCAAGCTCGAGACAACCGACGGAACGACCGCGGAGATCCTGGAGCGCTTCCTCCGGGCGATCCAAATCATGCGGCAGGACTTCAACGGTCGAGTTCTCACCATCCGGCGGAGCGATTTGCAGTTGCTGGCCGGACTTCTGGAAGAGGACGAGGCGGCCCTCGGCAATATGCTGGTGAGTATCGGTGCCGCCGACGCCGGCACTGCGTAGCGCCGAACTCAGAACGCTCGGTTGTCGCCTCAATCAGGCTGAGTCCGACGAGATCCGGGCGGCGCTCGCCGACCGGGGGTTCGAATCCACGGCGGTCGCTCCGGACGTCGTCGTCATCAACACTTGCACGGTCACAGCCGAGGCGTCGAAGGCTTCCCGCAAGCTGATCCGAAGATCCATCGCCGATCACCCTCATTCGAGGATCGTCGTAACCGGGTGTTACGCCGTTGCCGACCCGCAGTTGGTCGCCGCGATCCCGGGTGTCGATCTGGTGGTTCCCAACCAGGACAAGGATCATCTTGTCGCCCGAATCGCCGGAGAGATCCCCGAACGAGCATCTCCGGTCATCGTTCCCGCCCGGACCCGCGCCAATCTCAAGATCCAGACCGGGTGCGACGAGTTGTGCACGTTTTGCATCGTTCCCCGGACTCGCGGCGACCTCTCGAGCCGAAATGCCCAAGACGTCGTCGCCGCGGCCCGGACGATGGTCGCGGCGGGTACCCGCGAGATCATTCTGACCGGCGTTCATCTTGGGAAGTACGGATGGGATCAAACCGGGGGATACCGGCTGGGCGATCTGATCGCCGAGTTGGGCACGCTGCCCGACCTTGCGCGAATCCGCCTGTCGTCAATCGAGGCATCACAGATCGATCTGCCACTTCTCGAGACCCTGGCTTCCCAGCCAAAAGTGTGCCGGCATCTCCACATCCCCCTTCAGACAGGAGATCCCGGGCTTTGGCACGCCATGCGGCGGCCCGGAAGCCTCGACCACTACCTGGACATTGCCTCAACGGCGAAGGAGACTTTGGGTGACCTGACCCTGAGCACCGACGTCATGGTCGGCTTCCCCGGCGAGGACGAAGCAGCTTTCGCCAACACGATGGACGTCGTGGAGAGGGTGGGGTTTCGCAAAGTGCACGTATTTCGTTTCTCCCCACGGGCCGGAACCCCGGCTGCTGTTGATCCCCGGCGGGTCGACCCGGCTACGGTGCGGGATCGTTCCGAGCAACTCCGAGAGCTTGGTAACCGGTTGCAAGCCCGATGGTTGAGTGACACTGTGGGGGATCGGGTAACGGTGCTGATGGAACGGGTCGGACCGGCCGGCTCAGGTGCAAAAAGACGGCCCCGGTTGAGCGGTTTGACCGACAACTACCTCCGGGTTCACGCCGCCGGACCGGCGAGGCTCGTGGGTCGCACCGCCGACGTCTTGGTAACCTCGGCCGGACAGGACTCTGTGGAAGGAGATATCGTTGGCGGATTGCCTGTTCTGCAAGATCGCTGAGGGATCGATCCCTTCTCAGCGGGTGGCGGAAACCGAAAGAGTGCTGGCTTTTCGGGACATCAACCCGGCGGCTCCCACTCACGTCCTGCTGATTCCCAAGGCCCATGTGGCCGACTCGGCGGCTCAGCTCAACTCTGCTCATGCGGAGATGCTGACCGAATTGTTCGAGCTGGCCGCCCGGATTGCGGAAGATGAACAGCTCGAGGATGGCTGGCGGTTGGTCACCAATGTCGGACCTGGGGCCGGCCAGACAGTGTTCCATCTACACGTGCATCTGGTCGGGGGCCGTCCACTCGGATGGCCGCCCGGATGAGAAACCTGATTGCCACCGCAATCGTTGCTTCGTTAATGACGAGACCTGCCGGTATAATGCGGGCACCCTATGGTTTCCCCTCGTAACGAGGATTCTTTGCTCGACACCCCTGCTTCCGGAGTCCGGCTACGCGTCCCTTCCAATCACTTGATGCTCGAGTTGGTTGGAGAGCACGACGTGCATTTGCGTGTGCTCGAGAGAGCCTTTCCCGATGTGCGCATCGTGGTGCGCGGCAATGAGATCCTCATCTCGGGGGAGCCGGCCCGGGCGGCGGAGGTGAAGACGGTCGCCGAGGAGTTGTTGATACTGGTGCAGGAAGGCGAAAGCCTCGATGCGGACCGGGTCGACCGGGTGATTCAGATGGTGGCCGAGGATGTGCCCAGTCCTTCCGGGGTGCTCACCGACGGCGTGCCGGTGGGTCGTGGCAAGATGGTGCGTCCCAAGACCGTCGGTCAACATCGGTATATCGATGCGATCCGAGACAACACTCTGGTCTTCAGTGTTGGTCCGGCCGGGACCGGCAAGACCTATCTCGCCATGGCAGCCGCAGTGGAGGCACTGAGTTCGGGAGCGGTACGAAGGATCATCCTCACCCGCCCGGCGGTCGAAGCGGGAGAGAGCCTGGGTTTCTTGCCCGGTGACCTCATCGCCAAAATCGACCCCTACTTGCGGCCTCTGTACGACGCGCTCTACGAGATGCTCGGTCCGGAGGAAACGGCCCGCCTGATGGAACGGGGCACCATCGAGATTGCCCCGCTGGCCTACATGCGAGGCCGGACTCTCAACGACGCCTGCGTCATTCTGGACGAGGCTCAGAACACCTCACCGCCGCAAATGAAGATGTTTCTGACTCGTTTGGGGTTCAATTCCAAGATGATCATCACCGGTGACATCACTCAGGTCGATCTGCCCATCGGCCGGGGGTCGGGATTGCGGGTGGCTCGCGAGGTCCTACAGGGTATTCCGGGAGTGGCTTTTGTGGAGCTGACCTCCCGCGATGTGGTCCGGCACCGGATCGTCGCGGCCATCGTCGACGCGTACCAGCGTTTCGAAGAGAACGGCGGATCGTGAGCACCCGCTTCACTCGTGGCTGGATGGGAAGAGCGGGAATTGTCGTTGTCACGATCGTTCTCTCCTGGGGTGCTCTGCTCGTAGGCCAGCAGCGCAGCGACATCGAGGCGCCCCAGATCGGCCAACCTTCCCCAAGTGCCTTTCTGGCGGAGTCCTTCATTTCCGAGGTGCCCGACGTCGAGTTGACTGAAACACTTCGTGAGGCAGCTGCCGGCGAGGTCGGCACGGAATACAAATCCGACGCGGAGCGCACCCAGGAAATCGTCGTACAGATCGGCCAGCTGTTTGATGCCGTGAAGGACGGAGTATTCCTTCCCGATCTGCCGACTGACGCGACGACCACGACCTCGACGCTGCCCGTCGAGCCGGAGCCGACCACGACCGTTTCGACGACCAGCACGACCACTGCTGAAGGTGGTGAGCCCACGTCCACTACCACAACCTCGGAACCGGTGATTCCGACCAGCGATGTCACCGGGTTCCTGTATCTGGACGGGGATGGCAACGGGGAGTATGAGCCCGAGGTCGGCGATGCAGTCCTAGCCGGGATAACCGTCACTTTGGTGGATGGAATAGGTTCCACATTCGCGGTGGAGTCCGACGATGCCGGCGAGTATTCGTTCTCTGGTGTTGCCGCCGGGGACATCATGGTTTCTGTGGACGGGGACGATCCACGTCTCGATCACTTCGGCGTCAGCACCGGGGAGGTCGTCCAGACCCTGACGGCGGATCCGGATGACGTGATCACCCTTGACATCGTCGGTTTCGCTCCGATGGTGCAGGATTTGGAAACTCAGGCGCAGGTCTTGCGCTCGATCGAACCGTTCCTCCAGCCCACCACCATCACGACCCTCACCGAGCTGGCCACTGCCGACGTCATGCGGGTTGCTCAAGGGCAAAGCTCCTATCTCAACACGGTCAGGTTGGAGGCTATCGATGGTGCGGAAGTCGTTCTTCGAGAAGGTATCAAAACCGTCGAGGAACTCGACGAGGTAAAGGCAGAGCTCGCCACCGACAATCCCCCGATCATTTTCCTGGACGGTACCTACAACGAAGCGGCCAGTCTGGCGGCCGGCGACGCCGTCGGCATCAACCTGCAGATCAATGAGGTGCCCGACGAGGCCAAGACTGCCGCTCTTCAACAGCAAGCGCGACTCGACGTGCCGGACCAAACCCGAGACTATCGAGCGGGCGAGGAGATCGTTGCGGAGGGAGAGACGGTTACGGCCCTTCATCTCGCCGCCCTCGACAAGGGTGGCCTGCTCAAACAGACGGGCCTCGAAGTACTGGCCATGCTGGCCGTCGTCACCATGCTGGTCGGCATGCTCTCGTTTTACCTCGCTCGTTTCCGTCAACAATTCTGGGCCAATGAACGACGGGTCGTGCTTTTTGGGCTGCTCATCGCGTTGGCTGCCGGAGCCGCCCGGCTCATCGACATCCTGACCCCCGACAATGTGGCCGCCGGATACTTGATTCCGGCCGCCACCTTCGGGTTTATGGCCGCCATTCTCTTCGACGCTCGGATCGGAGTGATCATGTCGATGGCGGTCGGAGCGCTGACTGCCATCGCTACCCGGGATCCGGGCCTGTCCTTGTTCGCGTTGCTTTCGGCCATGACGCCCATCCCGTTTGTGTCGTCCATCTCCGCCCGCGGCGATTTACGGAAGGCCATCATCTACACGGCAATGGCCTTGGCCCCGTTGGCCGCGGCCATTTCGTGGTTTTTCACTTCAGAGCCGGAGACTGCGGCGCTTGCCGCGCTGTACGGGTTCCTCAATGGGTTCCTTTCCGGGCTCGTGGGTGTGACCGCCGTCTCGTTCTTCGAGATCCTCTTTGACATAACCACGACACTGCGGCTTCTCGACTTGACGGATCGAAACCACCCGGCCTTGCAAATGCTGGAGGAGAAGGCCCGCGGCACATTCAATCATTCGCTATTGGTCGGCACGCTGGGCGATCGGGCTGCCAAGTCGATCAACGCCAACAACCTTCTGGTGCGGGCCTCGGCGTACTACCACGACCTCGGTAAGACCGAGAACCCGCAGTTCTTCATCGAGAATCAGTTCGGGATATCCAATCCTCACGACAACATGCCTCCTGAGGAGTCGGCCCAGGCGATTCGCCAGCATGTGATCGACGGGATGAAGCTGGCCAAGGTCTATCGGATCCCGGCGCTGGTCGCCGATAGCGTCCTCGCTCACCATGGTGACGGCATCATGCGGTACTTCTATCACAAAGCCATCGACCGATACGGTGAGGAGAATGTCAACGTCGACGACTACCGCCACCACGGGCATAAGCCACGAACCAAGGAGAACGCCATCTTGATGATGGCCGATGCTCTGGAAGGCGCCTCCCGAGCCGTGTTTGCAGACGACGATCCATCGCCCGAGAAGATTCGGCGCGTCGTCGAAAGGGTCGTCGGGGAGAAGGTGGTGGACGGGCAGCTGTCCGAGAGTGCCCTGACCCTGGGTGAGCTGACCCGGGTCAAGGAGGCTTTTGTCGATGCCTTGATCGGCCATTATCACCAGCGGATCCCGTACCCGGATTTTCCCGAACCCTCACTTCCATCGGGCGGAGATCAGGCAGGTTCCGACGATACCCGCGAAGCCGATCGGACCGAGGATGACGATGGAAAGCATTCTCAGGGTGACATGACCGACGTGGAGTTCCTCCCGTGAGTGTTTTTCTCGCAGACGAGCAGGACGACCCTCTAGATTCCGAGCCGCTCCGGCGGCTGGCCGAGATGGTTCTACGTGAAGAGCAGTTCCCCATAGACACCGAGGTCACCTTGCTCTTCGTCGGTGAGGAGCAGATCGCTACGTACAACGAGCGCTTCATGCAGCGACACGGGGCAACCGACGTGCTGGCATTCCCGGTTGAGCATCTCAAGCCGGGGGTTGTGCCGGAACGGAGACCCGGCGGGCCGCCGCTCAACATCGGCGACGTTGTGATTGCCCCCTCGATCGTTCGTGCTCAAGCCGAATCTGCCGGTGTGCAGTTTGACGAGGAGCTGTCCTTGTTGGTAGTTCACGGGTTACTTCACCTCCTCGGATACGACCACCAGGATGATGCCGACGCCGAGGAAATGGAAGATCGGGAGAGACAGCTCTTGGAGCTTGCAGGGAGAAGGCGATCGTGATTGTGGCGTTTGTATGCTCGATTCTGCTGTTGGCCCTGGCCGCGGGCCTGCGAGCCTCGCTGGCATCATTGGTCCGGACCCCGCGAGCAGATGCTCTTCACGATGCCGCCGAGGGCGACGAGGGCGCCCAGCGGGTCGCCGACCTTCTCGAAGATCGAGCTCGACTGCAGCCGGCCATCGGTATGGTTCACTCAGCGTTGTTGGTGGCGGCCGCGCTCCCCGCTGCTTGGGCCGCTACCGAGTTCACCTACGGGTGGAGATTGATACTCCTGTTGGTGGTGTTCGGCCTGGCCCTGGTGGTACTCGGCGAGTTGTTACCCCGCGCCTGGGGTCGCGACCATCCGCGTCGACTTGCTTATCGACTGGCCCCCATGCTCGATGTCGCTTGCCGGTTGGGGGATCGAGCCACTGATCTGGTCACCGAAGACGAGGAACCGAAGACGCCGGAAGATTCCGACGAAGAAGCGGCCCAGGACCAAGAAGAGCGCCGGCTCATCACCTCGGTGCTCGAGTTCTCCGAGACGATTGTGCGGGAGGTGATGGTGCCTCGAACCGATATGGTCACCATCGGTTCCAACGTCTCGTCGGACGAAGCCCTCGATGTGGTCATCGAGCACGGCTACTCGCGGGTTCCGGTGACCGGCGAAGGGACCGATGACATTGTCGGGTTTGCCTACGCCAAGGATCTCTTGAGGATCATGGACCAGGGGGCCGGGCCTCAGCCGGCGGCCGAGCTGATGCGACCGGTCTATTTCGTTCCGGAGACCAAACGGGTCTCTGATCTCCTCCGGGACATGCAGGCGGGGAAGGTCCACATGGCGGTGGTGGTCGACGAGTTTGGGGGGACGGCCGGGCTGGTGACGATCGAAGACCTTCTCGAGGAACTGGTCGGCGAGATCGTTGATGAATACGACACAGAGGCGCCCCTGATCGAGAAGGTAGGCGACCATGAATATCTGATCGATGCCCGTCTATCCGTCGAGGAACTCGGCGATTTGCTGGATGTCGATCTGCCGCGCGAGGAATGGGACACGGTTGGTGGATTGGTTTTGGGGTTGGCCGGCCGGGTTCCCCGGGAGAACGAATCCTTCGAGCAGGAAGGAGTCACGTTGACCGTGATGCGCGTCCAGGGCCGGCGGATCGCCCAGGTACACGCCTCGGTCATGCACCGGATCGATACGGAAAAGTGAAATCAGGTTTCGTCGCCGTCGTCGGACGACCCAACGTCGGGAAGTCGACTCTGGTCAATGCGCTGGTCGGAAGCAAAGTCTCGATCACTTCTTCCCGTCCGCAGACCACGCGCAACACGATTCGGGGAGTGGTGACCCTCCCGGCCATCGGAGAACCGGAATACCAGATCGTCCTCATCGACACGCCGGGTTTGCACAAACCCCGGAACAGCCTCGGTGAACGTCTCAACAATCTGGTCTACGGCACGCTGGCTGAAGCCGATGCCATCATCTTCGTGCTCGACGGAACACAGGAAATCGGACCTGGAGATCGCCGGATTGCGGACCGGGTATCGGGGGCCGGCACCTCTGTGATCCTGGTGGTCAACAAGGTCGACATTGCTTCACCCCGTCAGATTGTTGAGCAACTGGCCGAGGCCGCCGAGTGGGATTTCGAAGCATATGTGCCCCTGTCGGCGCTCACCTCCGATGGGCTCGAGGCGCTCATCGGCGAAGTGACCAGATTGCTTTCAGAGGGACCGCTGTACTTCCCTCGTGACGCGAAGACCGACCAGCCCGAGCAGTTGCTCATCGGGGAGATCGTGCGGGAGAAGTTCCTCAATCGACTCAGAGAAGAGCTTCCCCATTCTCTGACGGTCCTGGTTAGGGACATGGAAGAACGCGAAAACGGGATGCTCTACGTTGACGCACTACTGATCGTCGAAAGAGAGTCCCAGAAGGGCATCGTGATCGGCAAAGGCGGAGAGCTCATTGCTGCGGCGGGGAGTGAGGCACGCCGGGAGATCGAGGCTTTGCTCGGCGCCCGCGTCTATCTCGATTTGCGAGTCAAAGTGGAAAAGGATTGGCAGCGAAACCCGCAATTGCTAGATCGTTTGGGGTTCGAGGAATGATCGCCGATGGTTGAGCCGGCACGGCGAGCCGAACGGGTCGCCGCCCTGGCGGACCAAGGGTTGTTGGCCGAGGCGGCCTTCGAATACGCAGCCTTTGCCTACCCGGAAATCGACATCCCGGGTTACCTCGATCTTCTGGATCAAATGGCCGGTCTTGTCGAGGGAACCACCCATCTCGATCTCCGGAGAGTTGTGGCAATCCGCGAGGGTTTGGGTGGTGACATCGACGATTATTACAACCCCCGCAATTCCTTTCTCAACGAGGTCATCGATCGCCGCAAAGGCATCCCGATATCACTGGCGGTGTTGTGGATGGCGGTCGGCCGGCGGGCCGGTATCGAAGTGCAAGGCGTCGCACTTCCCGGCCACTTCCTGGTGTTCGCCGGTGGGCAACTGGTTGATCCGTTCCACGGCGGGGAGGCGATCGGCGCCGACGAGGCGGCGGTACTGGTAGCCGAGAGTTTCGGTGGTTCGCCGCGCTTGAATCCCGAATGGCTCGAACCTGTTGAATCCAAGGCCATCCTCGTCAGGATGCTCACCAATCTGACGGAAGCCTATCGACGGGCTGCCGGAGGCGAGCCGGGCGTCTTCCGTCCTCCCGATTGGATCGAGGCATGTTTGAGGGAGTTGGCACGCAGGTCCTGAGAACCAAGCCTCTAGCCGGTACTTGCGCTGGTGGTCACAAACGAGTCGACCTTGACGGCCAGCTCGACGTCGCGTTCGGTCAAGCCGCCCACGTCGTGGCTGGTCAGGCGGAGCGTCACCTTGTTCCATCTGACGTCGATATCGGGATGGTGAAACACTCGTTCGGCGGCTACCCCCACCCGAATAACGAACCCCAGCGCCTCGGCGAAGTCCTCGAAGATGAACGTGCGGGTGATCGAATTGCCCTGCACCGACCAGGCCGGATGGGCAGCCGCGAAGGCATCGATCTGTGTCTGAGTGAGGATGGGCATGCCGAGATGTTAGGTGCCTTTCGGCGTTGAGCTTTGAGCTTCGAGCATCGAGCTTCGAGCTTCGAGCTTGCTCGTGACTCGTCGCTCGTCGCTCGTGACTCGTCGCTCGTCGCTCGTCGCTCGTCGCTCGTGACTCGTCGCTCGTCGCTCGTGACTCGTCGCTCGTCGCTCGTGACTCGTGACTCGTGGCCCGCGACTTCCTCCGCTACCGAATACCGAGACCCTCTCCGGTACCATCCCGCATCTATGGCCATCCGCAGCGACCAGGGGATTGTGCTCCGCAGCTTTCCGTTCGGGGAAGCCGATCGCGTGGTCGTCATCCTCAGCCCCAATCACGGCAAACTGCGCACCGTGGCCAAAGGCATCCGCAAGACGAAGAGCCGCTTCGGAGGCCGCCTCGAGCCCTTTACGCACGTCGATCTCGTGCTCTACGAAGGCCGGAACCTCGACACCGTCACCCAGGTGTCCATCATCGAGACGTTTCCCAATCTGCGCGGCGATCTCGACCGGGTCATGGCGGCAGGGACCATGGTCGAAGCCGTCGATGCGGTTGCCAGCGAAGGGGAGCCATCGCTTCGGCTCTTTCTCCTGTTGCAGCGCGGACTGCGGGCTCTCGAACACGGAGAATCGTCTCGTGATCTGGTAACCGCATTTCTGCTCAAACTGGCGGAGGTGATCGGACTGGCGCCCGCTCTCGATTCGTGTGCCAGTTGCGGCCGCAAGGCCGATTCGATGCGGTTCAGTTTCGCGGCGGGCGGAGCAGTGTGCGACAACTGCCGAACCGACGGGGCGGTTCGGTTTCGTTCGGGTTTGACGGACTATCTGGCGGTCTTGGCCGGCGCCGACCTGGCCGATCTGCCCGACCCGGATCCCCAACTGTCCGGAGAGGCGATGGGTATTGCCCGTCGATTCTTCGAGTACCACCTAGAACGGAGGCTGGCCAGCCTGGCGGTGCTCGATGAGTGAGAAGGGGGCGCAGGGGTTCGGTTGGGGGAGGAGGCCCCGCGCAATGCGTCGTACCTCGTACCGCGTACCTCGTACCGCGGCCACAATCGCCGAAGGTGGAGGGGCGAGTGTGGGTGCGCATCGGAGCTGTTTCCGGTTGGCGGGTGTCGCGTGACCGGGGTGGAGCGTTTGGACCCGGATCGGTTGCCTCGGCATATCGGAATCATTCTCGACGGCAACGGCCGTTGGGCGGAACAGCGCGGGTTGCACCGAACGGCCGGGCACGCCGCCGGAGAGAAGGCCCTGTTCGAGGCCATTCAGGGGGCACTCGAGGTAGGAATCGAATGGCTGACGGTATATACCTTCTCAACCGAAAACTGGTCGCGGTCCGAAGAAGAGGTGGCTTTCCTCATGCACTTCAACCAGGACTTGCTGCTGCGGCGCCGCGACGACCTCCACGCCGACGGCGTTCGTATCTACTTCATGGGGGATCTCGACGACCCACGGATACCCGACCTCAACAAAACGAGGATGCGGGAAGCCCAGAAAGTGACGGCAGCCAACCAACGCCTGAATCTGGTTTTTGCCTTCAACTACGGGAGCCGTCTCGAACTTGCCGAGGCCGCCCGTCGCCTGGTCGGAGACGCCCTTTCCGGACACCTCGATCTGGAGACGATCGATCCGCAGACTCTGGCCTCGTACTTCTACATTCCCGAGATGCCCGACGCCGACCTCATCATCCGCACTTCCGGAGAACACCGGCTGAGCAATTTCTTGCTCTGGCAGGCCGCCTACGCAGAGTTCGTGTTCCCCGAGGTTTTGTTCCCCGATTTCACGCCGGAACACCTGGTTGATTGCATCGCGGAATATCAGAAGCGCAAGAGACGGTTCGGCAAGGCCTAGGCAGCCTCCGGCTGCCGTACCTCGTACCTCGTACTTCGTACTTCGAACTTCCCGCTTCCCACTACCATCTTCCGTCCACCTCTCAACCAGACAGGCGTAACCATGACCATCACCCTCGATACCATCGTCAATCTCGCCAAGCGGCGCGGGTTCGTATTCCCGTCTTCTGAGATCTATGGGGGACTTCGCTCTGCATACGATTATGGCCCGCTCGGTGTCGAACTGCTGCGCAACGTCAAGAACGAATGGTGGCGTTCGATGGTGCAACTGCGCGGCGACATAGTGGGGCTCGATTCGTCGATCCTCCAGGCCCGGGACGTGTGGGTGGCCTCCGGGCATGAGGCGTCTTTTACGGATCCGCTGGTCCAGTGCTCGAACTGCAACGCCCGGCACCGGCCGGACAAACTCGAGGACCAAAACCTGTGTCCCAACTGTGGTCAACGGGGGACGTTCGGCGAACCTCGCCAGTTCAATCTGATGTTCAAGACGTACATGGGGCCGGTCGACGACGAGACGGGTCTGGTGTATCTGCGTCCTGAGACGGCCCAGGGCATCTTCATCAACTATGAGAACGTCCGCCGGGCGGCTCGCAAGAAGCTGCCGTTCGGGATCGCCCAGGTGGGCAAGTCGTTCCGAAACGAGATCACTCCCGGCCAGTTCGTTTTCCGCACCCGGGAGTTCGAGCAGATGGAGATGGAGTTCTTCTGCCGGCCGGAGCAAGCCGGGGAGTGGTACGAGTATTGGACCCGGAACCGTTACCAGTGGTACCTCGACCTCGGCATGACCGAGCAGAACCTGCGCATCCGGGCCCACGGCGACGAGGAACTGGCTCACTACGCAGCTGCCTGCTCCGACGTCGAGTATCTGTATCCATGGGGCTGGGACGAACTCGAAGGTATCGCCAACCGCACCGACTTTGACCTAAAGGCGCATGTCGAGCACAGCGGAACCGATCTGTCGTACTTCGACGACGAGACGGAAGAGCGGTTCTTCCCTTATGTCATTGAGCCGGCCGCCGGGGCCACCCGCACCACTTTCGCATTTCTGATGGACGCCTACCACGAAGAGGAAGTGCGGGGCGAGAAGCGGGTGGTGCTGAGACTCCATCCCAAGCTGGCGCCGTTCAAGATCGCCGTCCTTCCCCTTTCGAAGAAGCCGGAGTTGGTCGGCGAGGCGGAGAAGGTGGCCGATCTGCTCCGCCCTCACTATCAGCTCGAATTCGATGCAACCCAGTCGATCGGCCGTCGATACCGGCGCCAGGACGAGATCGGGACGCCCTACGCCATCACCTTCGACTTCGAGTCGCTGGACGACCGGGCGGTTACTGTCCGGGATCGTGACACGATGGAACAGGACCGGATTCCCATCGAAGGCCTGGTGGGTTACCTGCGGGAGCGGCTTCCTTAGAGACCGGCGAAGCTCTTCGCGTGCCGCTCTCCCGTAGGCGGCCGCATCTATCCTGCTCGAATTTCCAGACGGCCATCACCGTCGACACCTCCGGCTTGGGGTCGGGCGACGATTAGTTAGACTATTGAGAGCTCCGAGGGCACGGCTCTCGAGAGCGTGGATCCTGAGAGGAAGGATTTATGAAAAAATACAGATGGCTCATTGTCATGGTCCTGGCGTTCGCCATGATTGCCGCCGCCTGCGGCGATGGTGATGCCGATGACGGTGATGGCGCCACGACCACGGCAGCAGCCGACGGTGGCGACGGCGGGGCTACCGGAGAGGTGAGCGTATTCGGCGCATTCTCCGGCATCGAGGCCCAGGCCGTGCAGCAAGTAATCGACGAGAAGATCAATGCGGTCAAGGGCTACTCGGCCGAGTACGAAGGCTCGGACAGCTTTGAGGAGCAAATCAAGATCCGCGTCGACGGCGGAAACCCGCCGGATGTCGCGCTCTACCCACAGCCCGGTTCGGTGGTCGAGCAGGGAGACCTGGGTAACGCGATTGCCCTCGAGGATCTCGGTTTCGACATTGCCGAACTCGAAGGTCTGTTCGGACCGTATCTCATGTCACTCGGCGTGGGTGCCGATGGCAAGCACTACGGTCTTCCCACCAACGTCAACCTGAAGAGCCTGGTGTGGTACCCAAAGGCAGCTTTTGAGGCGGCCGGGTACGTCGTTCCGACGACGTGGGATGAGATGATTGCGTTGAGCGATCAGATCGTCGCCGACGGAAGCGCCCCATGGTGCGTCGGGATCGGCAGCGATGCGGCGACCGGTTGGCCGGCCACCGACTGGATGGAAGACATCATGTTGCGGACGGCCGGGCCGGAGAAGTACGACCAGTGGGTCACCCACGAGTTGCTCTTCGATAGCCCCGAAGTGACCCGGGCAGCCGAGCTCATGGGTCAAGTGTTCTTCACCCCCGGCTATGTGCTTGGTGGTGCCGAGAACATCCCCTCGATCGACTTCCGCGACGCCCCGGACCCGATGTTCAACGATCCGCCCAGCTGCTTCATGCATCGGCAGGCCACGTTCATCACCAACTTCTTTAACGCTCCCGGCGATGAAGAGGGTGCGAGCAATCTGGTGGCCGGTGAAGACTACGCAGTCTTCGCCTTCCCGGACATCGATGAAGGTAAGAAAGGCGCCCTGGGTGCCGGTGAGATGGCCGCCATCTTCCGGGATGCGCCCGAGGTTCGTGAGTTCCTGGCGGACTTCATCGACGCCGACGTGCAGTGCGCACAGGGCTCGATCGAAGGCGTTGCCCGGATTTCGCCCAACATCAACGTGGGCCCGGATTGTTATCGGGACGACCTCGTAGCCACCGCGGCCGGGGCCATAGTCGACGCCCTGAAGGTAGACGGATTCCGGTTCGACGCTTCGGACCTGATGCCGTCGGCAGTAGGTTCGGGTTCCTTCTGGACCGGCATGATCGACTACATGGTCGGCGGACCGGACAGTCTGCCTGGTGTCCTGGCGGACATCGACGCAAGCTGGCCGGCCTCGTAAACGACTAATCGAACAACTACTGACAGAAGGAGGGGCGACCGATAGGTCGCCCCTCCTTCGATTTGTGTAAAGTGGCACACGCGGCGACATGAAGGAGAGGGCATGAGCGACGATCGCCCCGGGAGGGGTACCGTGATCGAGAAGACCTCAGACATGGAAGCCTTAGGGGCTGGAGGAGCTGCCGGCGTCACCGTCTTGCGAATCGTCGCCTCTCTGGCCGTTCCCATCATCTCTTTCGTGCTGCTGTGGATCACCTTCGAATTCCTTCGCGACGCCGAGGCGAACCGGCTTGTGCTCGCCATAGTGGCGATCGTCGTCGGCGTCGTCGGCGTCTTCGCGCTGTATTGGGGCATGGACCTGGTCGTCAACCTGCTTCCGAACCGGTTCGCCGAGTCTGTGCGGCCTTACGTATTTGTCGGCCCCGCTCTCGTGATCCTGACGGTGTTCCTGGTCTACCCGGCGATCAACACCACCGTCATTTCTTTCATGGACGCCCAGTCGAAGGAGTTCGTCGGCCTCGACAACTACAAGTTCGTGTTCACCGACGAGGGGATGCTTCGATCCATTCGCAACACCGTTGGATGGATCATCGTCGTGCCTCTCTTTTCGGTCAGTATTGGCTTGGTGTTTTCGACTCTGGTGGATCGCCTCCGCCGCGGCGAAGCCCTGGCCAAGTCGATGATTTTCCTACCCATGGCCATCTCATTCGTGGGCGCCTCGATCGTCTGGCGTTTCATCTACAGCTTCCGTCCCGAGGGCTTTGGCGAGCAGATCGGATTGCTGAACGGAATCTGGATGGGGCTGGGCGGTGATCCTATCGCCTGGTTGTCGTCGGAACCGTGGAACAACCTCCTGCTCATGGTGATCATGATCTGGCTGCAGACCGGTTTTGCGATGGTCATTCTCTCAGCGGCCATCAAAGCAGTTCCGGATGACATCCTCGAGGCAGCCCGCATCGACGGCGCCTCCGAGATTCAGATCTTCTGGAGGGTCATCATCCCCTCGATCATGTCCAGCATCGTGGTGGTGACCACCACGATGGTCATCAGCGTCCTGAAGATCTTCGACATTGTCTGGGTGATGACCAACGGTCAGTTCGGCACGGAAGTAATTGCCGAACGTATGGTCCGTTGGTTCTTCCGAAACGACCACAACGGACGGGGCGCCGCCATCGCCGTGATCCTGTTCCTGGCTATCGTCCCGGTCATGTACGTCAACGTTCGAAGGTTCCGCGCAGAGGAGGCGATGCGATGACTGCCACAAGCTCGCGCGTTGAGACGGCTTCAGACGTCCAGTTCCGCCAAAAGGGATTCTTCCGTCGCCTCTGGGACCGCTGGCCGGTCAAGCTGGTCGTCCTCCTCATCGTCTTCATATGGCTGGTGCCGACCATTGGTCTGCTGGTCAGCTCGTTCAGGGAGCCCAACCTGGTCAGCACAACCGGGTGGTGGACGGCCATCCCCAATCTGTTCGACTCCGGGCAGTGGACCCTGGAGAACTACAAGAACGTGCTCGAATCGGAAGGCTTCGGGAATGCCTTCCTCAACAGCATTGCGGTGGCCGTGCCGGCCACAGTGATCCCGATCACGATCGCGGCTTTTGCGGCCTACGCCTTCTCCTGGATGGAATTCCGTGGCCGGCAGATCATGTTTGTCGTCGTGGTCGGCCTGCTGGTCGTGCCGCTGCAGATGGCTCTTATCCCCATCCTCAAGCTCTACAGCCAGGGGGCGGCGATCGGTGGCTTCACCATCTTCCCCGACCTGGATCTGAACGGCACATACATGGCGGTCTGGCTGGCCCACACCGGGTTTGGTTTGCCGCTGGCGACCTATCTGCTACGCAACTACATCGGGTCACTGCCGGCGTCGACGATCGAATCGGCCCAGATCGACGGTGCGGACCATTTCACCATCTTCCGGAAGCTGATCGTTCCGCTCTCGGTACCGGCGCTGGCCTCGTTCGCGATCTTCCAGTTCCTCTGGGTATGGAACGACTTCCTGGTGGCGCTGGTGTTCCTGGGTGGTACCAGAGACGTCCGGGTGCTGACCCAAGCCCTGGCCGAACTGAACGGAACCCGGGGGGAAGCGTGGCATCTCCTCACCTCGGGAGCGTTCCTGACGATGGTGCTCCCGCTGGCGGTGTTCTTCGGCCTCCAGCGCTACTTCGTGCGAGGCTTGACGGCCGGATCGGTGAAGGGCTGACGATCCCGTTCGGACGGGGAGGTACGCCGACCTGATGGGCAGCGACGAGCGCTTTGTCTTGCCGCCGCGTCGCAAGTGGTTTGCGATCACCATCGCTACCGTGGCGACCCTGGTCAGTTACTCGTTCATCCTGTTTGCCTTCGTAGCGGGTTCGACCGAAGGAGGACCAGACCCCGGCCCGCCGCTGGCCCTCGGGCTGGCACTGGTGCCGATCGTTTTCATGGTGGCCGCCTTCCTGACCCGCCATCCGCGCGCCGGCGGAGCGGTCCTCAAGGCGATGGGTTTGTGGTTGGTCATAGCGATCCCGATCGCCGCACTGGACATCGTGACCGGTTTGGTGGCGGGCTTCGGAGCCGGCGCGGTGGTCACGGTTCGGGCCGAAGAGGAAAACACCAGAAAGTCGCGGATCATTGCGGTTGCGGCGGCAACTCTTTACACCTTCATTCTCATTCAGTTTGCGCCGGACGCGGCCCTGATCGGCGGTGCGATATTGCCGTACGTCGCGGTTGGCATCGCCGATTCGATCATGGAACGAAAGGCTTCTTCGTTGGATTCTGATTGAGTGACCCCCGGATCGGTTGACGTACCGGCCCTCTACACTCGCTGCAATGGCCTTTCGTAGGGAAGATATCGAACGGGTCCGCCACGCGACCAATATCGTCGAGTTGCTCGAAGGAGTGACGACGGTGAAAAAGCGCGGGCGCACGTTCACCGCCATTTGCCCGTTTCATCAGGAAAAGACCCCTTCGCTTTCGATCGATATCGGGCAAGGGCTCTATCACTGTTTCGGCTGCCAGGCGGGCGGCGACGTGTTCAAGTTCTTGCAGGACACGCAGGGTCTCGATTTCTCTGAGGCGGTTGAACAACTGGCCGCCCGGGCCGGTATTGCGTTGCAGCGTGACCCGGAAGCGTTGAAGCGTCGGGGGGAGCGAGAGTCGCTGATCGAAGCCACCCGCCAGGCTGTCGATTTCTACCAAAACCGGCTCAAGAAGGGCCACGACGGTGGGGGAGCGCGGTCCTACCTGCGTGGCCGGGGTTACGACGTGGATGTGATCGACCGGTTCCAGCTCGGCTATGCCCCCGGTGGTGAGCTGTGGGACGGTCTGATCACCCATTTGCGGGACGCCGGGGTAGGGGAGAAGGTGATGATCGGGGCCGGTTTGGCGACCCGGACCAGCCGGGGACGGTTGCGCGACTGGTTTCGGGGACGGCTCATGTTCCCGATCTTCGATTTGCGGGGCGAACCGGTCGGGTTCGGAGCTCGCATCCTCGAGGGCGAGGGACCCAAGTACTTGAACTCACCGGAGACCCGGATCTACCAGAAGGCCCGGCTGCTGTACGGGTTGAATTGGGCGAAACCCGACATCACCCGGGCCGGCTATTCGCTGGTCGTGGAGGGATACACGGATGTGATCGGCCTTCACATGGCAGGCCTTTCACAGGCGGTGGCGACCTGCGGGACGGCTCTAGGCGAAGAGCATTTCGATCTCCTTCGCCGTTTTGCCGAACGGGTGGTCCTAGCGTTCGATGCCGACCAGGCGGGTGCGGGTGCGGCGATTCGCGGCGACGAACTCGAGATCCCCGTGAAACTCAACCTCGATCTACGGGTTGCCGTGATGCCGGACGGCAAGGACCCGGCCGACCTGATGCAGTCCGGTGAGGTCGAAGTGATGCGGTCGGCCGTCGAGAAATCATTGCCCCTGCTCCAGTTCCGACTGGAACGGGAATTGGATCGGTTCGATCTGTCTGAACCCGAGCAGCGGGCCCGCGCCGTCCGGGCGGCCGCCCGACTGATAGCCCGCCAGGGTGATGATCTGGTCCGGCGCGAATACGGCCGGTTCGTCGCCCGACGGGTGGGTACCGAGTTCGAGGTGGTCATGGCCGAGATCAGGAGCGGATCCGCCTCCCGGCGGTCGGAGCCCCGGGCGCCCGCTCCGGAGGTACCGAAGCGCTCCGGCGTGGAACGGGCTGAGCGGGAACTCTTGCGAGCGATACTCACCAACGATCCTCGCCTCCACGATACGGAAGTCGACGCCACCCTTTTCAGCGAAGGCATGGTACGCGACGGCTACCTGCTGCTGGCCCCGGCCATCGCCGGTCTGCCCCCCGGCGAGCCACCCGATCTGGCAGTTTTGATCGGAGAGGGCGAGGCGGGCGCCCCGGCTTTGCTGCGAGCGCTCGCCCTCGAAACCCTGCCGGTCAGCGACCCGGTGGCTTTGGTCGATCGCCTCCGGGCGTGGAGAATCGAGCGGAACATCGCCGAGTTGCGCCAGACGCTCGACCGAACAAATCCGTCGGAGGAACCAGAAACCTATTCCGCACTGTTCGAAGAGTTGATAGCTTTGGAACGGAAGAAACGCGATTTAGGGGACCGGTAGGTGTCACCCCACGACCAACCTCTCGATATTCTGGTTCAACGTGCCCGCCAGCGCGGCTTCCTGACCGTTGCCGAGATCCAACAGGAACTCCTGGAAGCCGAAGCACCGGCCGACTCATTTGAGAAGGTATTCGACCAGTTGGCGAACCTCAGTGTCCGGGTTGAGGAGGACGGGCCCGACGCGCTCGACGTGGCTCCGCTGGCGGTCGATGAGTTGGTCACGGTGTCCGATCCGGTCCGGATGTATCTGCAGGAAATCGGGCGGGTTCCACTTCTCACTCCGCAACAGGAGGTGGAACTTGCCATGCAGAACGAGGCCGGGCAACGGGCCGCCGCCAAACTGTTGGAGGAGTCGTCGTCGGCGTTGAGCGCCGAAGACAAAGTCATTCTCGAACTGACCGTCCGCAACGGGGAGGCTGCCCAACGCCGGTTGGTGGAGGCCAACCTGCGGCTGGTCGTATCGATCGCCAAGAAGTATGTGGGGCGAGGGATGCCCCTGTTGGACCTGATCCAGGAGGGCAATCTGGGTCTGATGCGGGCGGTCGACAAATTCGACTATCGCAAGGGCTTCAAGTTCTCCACCTACGCAACGTGGTGGATCCGACAGTCGGCGACGAGGGCGCTGGCCGACCAGGCCCGCACGATCCGGGTTCCGGTGCACATGGTCGAGACCATCAACAAGCTGGCGCAGGTGCAGCGGGCATTGATGCAGGATCTCGGTCGGGAGCCGACCATCGACGAGATAGCCGCCGAGATGGAAGTGGATCCCGGCAAGGTGACCGAGTTGCGCCAGATCGCTCAGGATCCGGTCTCGTTGGAGACCCCGCTGGGGGAGGAGGAAGACTCAACTCTGGGAGACTTCGTTGAGGACACCGAAGCGGTGGTGCCGGTAGAAGCCGCCGCGTTCAAGCTCCTCCAGGAGTATGTCGCCCGGGCTCTCGAAGACCTCAACGAGCGTGAGCGGCAGGTCATCGTCATGCGGTTCGGGCTCGACGACGGCAAAGTCCGAACGCTGGAAGAGGTCGGCAATCATTTTGAGGTGACGAGGGAACGGATCCGTCAGCTGGAAACCAAGGCTCTCGCCAAGCTGCGCCACCCGGCCCGTTCCAAACGCCTGGAAGGGTTCCTCGGGGAAGGCTGAGGCGTTGCTCGCCTGGGGAAGTGGGAAGTTCGAGGTTCATGGCTCGGCGAAAAGGCTGGGAACCGATTTCTAACTTCCAGCCATTTGCTTCTAACCGCCTTCGACGACCGACCGAATCCGCTCCGACGCCGCCGTCATACCGTTGCCCAGGAATTCTTTACCGCGATCCGCCACACGTTGTACCGGTTCGGTCCCGATGAAACTCTTGAAGGCGCGCACAATCTGCTCGTACCGGTCCGTGCCGGCCTTGGCGCCAAGAACGTAACCCGCTACGAACCCCAGGATCATGCCGAATCGGAATCTCATGCTTGTCTCCCCGTCGTTCGTTTCGCGAATATCCGATTCTGGCACACAGTGGTACCATCTCGGGCTCGAAAGCCCCTTCCGGGGTAGCTCAATTGGCAGAGCACCGGACTGTTAATCCGTAGGTTGTGAGTTCGAGTCTCACCCCCGGAGCCACCAAAACCCCTGCTCAGCGGGGGTTTTGGCTTCTCTGAGGAAGGTCCACAACATCGCCCAGGACGCGCTCAGGACGCGATTCGGTCGCGGAATGGGCATCTAGGCGGTCCATCACCTCTGCGAGATCACCTTCAAAAAGGTGCGTGTAGGTGTTCAAAGTGACGGTCGCGTTGCGGTGGCCGAGCTGCTGTTGGATGGCTTTCACATCCGCACCTGCTGCTCTCATCAGCGACGCGCACGTGTGACGCAGGTCGTGGGGTGTGATATCGGCGAGATCCTCGTCGGACTGCTCTCGCGCACGATCCCACACGGCCTTTCTCATGTTCGGGTACCGGAGTGGCCCGCCTCGTGGGGCGGTGAACACCAGTGCTTCCGGCGCGTCTTCGACGTCCTCCAAATGCCGGCCTAACAACTCGGAAACGAAGGCCGGAAGGTGAACGGTTCGCGACTGATGGGTCTTTGTCGTTCCGAAGTCAAGGTATCCGGCGACCTCCGTGGCGGACTGGGTTATCTGGAGCGTGCGGCGCAGAACATCGATCCGACTGCGGCGCAGAGCGACGAGTTCGCCCCATCGAAGACCTCCGTAGGCGAGGACATAAACCATTGTCTTGTGTTGGCGGCTCGGCATCGCCTCTGCCAATCGGGCGACCTGTTCGGCCGTGAGGTAGCGGTGCGATGGTTCACCGAGTCGGGGCAGCTCGACTCTGCGCGCCGGATTACGTCCGATCACTCCGTCGTCGACGGCCTGTTCAAGAATCGCTGCCAAGCATTGGTGAGCTTGGCGGATCCGCGAGGCCGACAGGCCCTCTTCGGTCATCGAACGCACCCAAGAGCCCACCATCGCCCGATCGATGGTTGCAAGTCTGGTGCGACCGAAAACCGGAAGGATTCTTGAATCGAGCAACGAGCGGTACCCGGCGCGAGTCTTCGGCTTGATGCGTGATTTCGCCAACAGCCAGCTGGTTGTGTAGTCGGCAAATGAGATCAGTCCGGCATTTGGATCGATCCACTGGCCACGGTTTGCCTTCGCCAGCTGATCCGTAAGCCACTTCTCCGCGTCTATCTTGCGGTCGAAGGTTCGGCTATGCCACCGGGCGTCAGGGCCCTCATATCTAGCCCGATAGCGGCCGTTCTCACGCCGATCAATTGCGCCCCTCGCCATGTTCTCCTCGCTATCGCCGGTCGGTGGCACGTCTCAGTATGCACGATTCCGCAACACTGTGGTCGGGAGCTGGTGACTTCCTGGCGGCCATGAGTTCAGCTGGCCGCGTCTCGACGTCCGGTGGCTGGAGGGCGGCGAACTGAACCCGACCGAGGTGTGGAGGACCACTGGCGCTCACCGGCTGACCTCGCACCCACCCTACCCGTACCAGTTTTCTCTTGGCCGTTGGCTCTGTCGCATGCGATGCTCAATCCAATCTTCGACGTCGCGCCAGCGAAACCGCAGGTGCCGACCCACGCGGAACCCCGGTGGTCCTTCATTGCGATGTCGCCACGAATAGACGGTGCCCAGCGGAACCTCGAGGTAGCTGGCCAACTCTTGAGCCGATATCAGCCGGTCGTTCTCAGTCATAGACATCTCGTTGAAGCGGTCGCCGTTGGCATTAGCACATCAATGTACTGAAGGGCGATCCCGCCAGCTTCGTCCGACGAGTGGTTGGGGGCCCCACGAGGTTCACGGTTCGCCGGCGAGCCTGACCGGCGCTGGCCGCAGCGGAGTCCGTCTCTGGGTAGCATCTCTGAACTATACCACATGATTACTCATCATCACATTATTAAACAACGCTTCAACCTGCTGCCCTCCCGTCTCTAGACCCACCATCCCGATACTCGAGTACCTGCGCGACCATGCGACTTCGCTCTGGTTCGTGATCGGTTCGCGGCGTACGAGACCGCCTTGCTACGCTGGGATGAATCCTTGCTACAGGGACCCACCGCGAGGGCTTGCCCGTCTCCGACACCTTCTCTGGGCGGTGTCCCGCCCCTCCCTGTGAGTCGGTCCCATGGCACTGGTGACTGCTCTCGCGAGGAAGAATCGCTCCGTTTTCGACCCACGGCGCCGGCGGGCGGCTCAGATAATCAGGGCCAAAAGCCCGACATTGCACACAGTTGCATGGGTGCCCAACCGCAAGATGCCAGAGCTCGTCTTGGCGCCCAGGTTGGTCCTCGGCTCCCGTCTCCGTCGATGTGACCGCATCCGAGCCGGAGTCAAACCAGACTGAACTGGCCCTTCTCTCGCTGGGGCCTCTCGTCCTGCCGCAAGGCCTACCACACCGCCCGCTGCGCGCAAGGGGGCGAGCGGCTGCGGGACTCCGCTGCGCTTCTTGTCCTCGCCGTCGGCCCTGCGGGCCGACCCCCTTGCACTCCGCTCCAGCGGTGTGGTGGACGGCGCTTGCGGCCGAGAGGCCCCCACCAAGCGAGAGAAGGGAGCGGTGGTCATGGATCTGAACCTTGTCGTCCTGTGCGGGAGGCTCGCCTCACCCGGCGAGCTGCGGGTGTTCGAGTCGGGTACCCGATTGCTCCGTCTGCTGATCACCGTTCGCACCGAGGAGCCCACCCGGCGAGTGGATGTCATTCCGGTCACTCTTTGGGACCCGGCCGAGGAGCTGGTCTCGGCGGTGGCGGAGCCGGGGATCCGGATCTGGGCAGCAGGTGCGGTGCAGCGGCGGTTCTGGGCCGCCGAGGAGGGGAGGCGTAGCCGGCTGGAGGTAGTTGCCCATCAGGTGACGGTCCGGGAACCGGAGTTGGATGAGGTGGGGACATGACCCCCGTGTCCCCACCTCGTGGGGCGACTGATCCGTGCGGGTGTTTCCACGAGTCACTCCGCCGGTGGAGGGTGCTCCGGTTCTGGCGGTGTCGGCTCCACGATGACCGCTACGTTCGGGCCGAGGTGGTGTTCCCGGTTCGGCGGTGCGAGTCGTGTGGCCGACGGCGGGCCCGCTACCGTGTGACCTTCGGCGACGGGGCGGCCTGGCTGCTGTGCCCCGGCTGTGAACTGCCGAGGTCGATATGAGCGCTGCCACCGCTGACGACCTCCACCGCCAGCTCCTCGAAGAGGTCGGCCGGCTGCGCACCTCGGAGGAGTGGCTGGCTGCCATGGTGACGGCGGCCCGCTTCCACGACTACTCGCTTGGCAACTGGCTACTGCTGTGGGCCCAAGCCGAAGACCGGGCGACGATGGTCACCCGACCGGCCGGGTACCGCACCTGGCAGCAGCTCGGACGCCAGGTGCGGAGAGGGGAGCAGGGCTACCGGATCCTCGCTCCGATCACCCGTCGGATCACCGCCGACAAAGCGGAGAGCGAACAAGCGGCGAGGATCGTGACCGGCTTCCGGGTGGTCACGGTGTTCGACGTTTCACAGACCGAGGGCGAGCCGCTCCCCGAGGTCACACCCAGTCTGCTCACCGGTGAGGGAGACGCGCAGCTGCTCGAGGCGGCGGTCGGCCTGATCGAACAGCACGGCTACCAGTTCACGTTGGCATCGCTCCACGGGCCCAACGGCCAGACCCGCCCCGTCGCACGTCAGGTGATCGTCGAGGAAAACCTCGAGGCCGCTCAGCGCACCAAGACCACCGTCCACGAGCTCGCCCACGTACTGATGCACGCCGATACCGGCGATATTGCCTGCCGGGGGCGGATCGAAGTGGAAGCCGAAGCGGTGGCCTTCGTGGTGTGCGGGGCCGTCGGGCTCGACACCTCCGCTTACTCGGTGGCCTACGTGGCCGGTTGGGTGGAGACCACCCCGGATCCCCAAAGAACGCTGCTGGCTACCGGCGAGCGGGTCCTCGGGGTGTCCCGGCGCATCCTCGACCACCTCGACCGTTCAACAGCATCCACATACGTATCAACTCAAACCCAATCATCAGGTCTTGTTACATCGCTATATAGTGATAGGATGGTGACAACCGTCACGAAACCGGGCGGAACGCTTCGGAAGGAGTGGATATGAACGTGACCGTGGTCGGCAATCTGTGCGCCGACCCTGCACTGCGCCACACCCCGGGAGGGGTGGCGGTGGCCGACCTGCGGATCGCCGAGAACCGCAACTATCAGGACGCGTCCGGCGAGTGGCAACAGTCCACCAGCTACTACTCGGTGGTGACCTGGCGGAAGCTGGCCGATCACTCGGCGGTCTCCCTGCACAAAGGGGATCGGGTGGTGGTGGTCGGCCGGATGCGACAGGACGAATGGATCACCGACACCGGGGAGACCCGCCGCCGCTACTTGATCGACGCCGACGAGCTGGCCGCCTCCATCCGGTTCGCCATGGTCGAGGTCCAGAGACCCGAACGCCCCGAACCGACCGAGCCCAAGGTGTACGACCCCGACGACCCCGAGCGGCCCTTTGAGGAGTGACGATGTCGGCGGGGTTGACCGAGCGGGTGGTGCAGGTGATCGAGGACCTCGACCTGGTCCGGGCGGCCGACATCGCGCGCCGCTGCGACGTCTCCCGCACCACCGTTGACGCGGTGGAGACCTACCGACCCGCAGCCGGCGCTCTCCGGCCTCCCGCCGCCTCATCTCACCATCGGCGGTCGCGCCTACTGGTCGTGGCCGCTGCTGCGCTTGCACGATCCGGGCCGGTTCCCCAATCAGGTAGAGAGGGGAGCGCCGTGATCCTCATGCCGGAACGCGGGCTGAGGGTGGACGAGACGAGTTCCACCCTGACGGGTCGGATTGTCTATCCGGTGATGATCGGACTGTGTGAAGCGTGCGGGATCCGCGACGCCACCGAAACGGTCACCTTCGCCGATGGGCGCACGTTCGCGGTCTGCTGGGAGTGCTCACCATGACCATCCCAGACGTTTGCCCGAGCTGTGACACCAGCTCCCGAATCACCGCCGCGGGGATCTGTGTTCGTTGCCGGGACGAACTCCGCTTCATCGTGCGCCCGGAGGCCCACCGGGAGCTGTACCGCAGGCGAGTGGCAACCGGGCGAGCCGTCCCGGCCGACCTCGACCTGCTGGGAGTTGTCGTAGTCACCAACCTTCCCCAGGACAACGCACTGTGGATCTGCGACATCTGCAACGCTCGGATCCCGGTGACCGGCGAGTACACCCTTATTCCCGTCGCCGGTAGCTACGCCCTCTGCACACCCTGCGCCGCCACCGCCGCCTACTGGCCGACCGGCTGGACCCAACCGACCCCCCTGGCGTGCCGCTGCTCGGCCTGCCAGGGCCCCCTCCTCGCCGCCCTCACCCGCACCTGACAGGAGCGCCACCATGACAGTCACCCGCCTCTCGCCCACCGACCGGTTTGACCGCACACAGTTGCATCATCTGGATGCGGAGGGGTGAGCGTGCAGTCGATCGGCAAGCTCGTCGCCTCCCAGGCCGCCTATTACACCGAGCAGCTGCGGCATTCGGTGGGCGAGGACGTGCCGGTACTGAGGGGGGAGCGGATGCCTGCTCAGGTCGACTACTACGCCGGGCACGAGTCGCCATCGCGGTGGATGGGATCGGGTCTGGGGCGGGTCGGGTTGGAGGCCGGCGGGCCGGTGGACGCCGAGGTGTTCGCCAAGCTGATGGCCCATGAGACATCCGGAGGGGAGTCGATGGTCCGGTGACTCGCACCCACGGCAAAGTGGCCGCCTTCGACCACACCTTCTCCGCCCCCAAGTCGGTGTCGCTGCTCTACGCCTTCGGTGACGATCGGGTTCGCCGGGAGGTGATCGCAGCTCACCAGCGGGCCGTCGCCGAGGCTCTCGAGCTACATGGAGGAGCGGTGCTCCCAATCCACGGCTGGGAGTCCGGTACCGGGACGACTGAGGGCGACTGAACGCTTCACCACCCGAACCGCTCCACTCGGAGGGCTACGTGGCGGCGGCCTTCGACCACTTCACCTCCCGGGCCAACGATCCTCAGGTCCACACCCACGTGGTGGTGATCAACCGGGTGTGGGCGGGTGGCGGATGGCGGGCCATCGACGCCAAACGGGCCTACGCCCACGCCAAAGCCGGCGGCTCGGTCTACCAGGCGTTGCTCCGCGACCAGCTCACCGAACAACTGGGCGTCTCCTGGCAGCCGGTCGTCAACGGGACCGCTGACCTCGTCGGGTTCTCCCCGGAGCTGATCCGGCATTTCTCCACCCGCCGCACCGAGATCGCCGAGGCGGTGGAGCGGTATCTGGCCGAGCGGGGGGAGAAGCCCACCGGCGGGTGTGGCAGATCGTTCACCCTGGAGACCCGCCAACCCAAGACCCACCCGGCGGGGGAGGCGGCCGTCACTCGGGAGATGAAAGACTATGGGGTCACCGGCGAAGTGATCGCCCACTGGCAGCGGCGGGCAGCCGACGCACCCGAGGACGTGGTCGCGGCGGTGCGAGCCGTGGTCGGTGCACCGCCGCCGGTCGCTCCGCCCAACCACCGACACGATCGAGCAGGCCGCCGGCCGCCTGCTCGAATGGGTGTCGGACCGCCAGGCGGTCTTCACCGAACGGGACCTCATCGCCCACGTCTCCGCGGTGTTCCCCGAGGGCGCCACTCCCGGCCGAGCTTGTGGCAGCCACCAGGACCCTGCTGCGTACCGCCGAACGGTCCGGGCAGGTGCTCGACCGTGCTGCCCCACGCCGAGTCCGGGCTTGATCCTTCCCGAGGGTGTCCTGCTCTCCGCCGACGAGCTGACGACGGCCGCCGGTCAGGGACCCGGGTGGATCCAACAGGGTCACACCGTGCGGTTCCGTGCCCTACCCGGTGAGGCCCGCTACACCACCCGTCTTCAGCTCGAACGAGAAGAGCGAGTGCTAACGGCCTTGCACGAACGCTCGCCGCTCACTGTCGACCGCGACATCCTCGAGCAGGCAATGACCGCCAGGAACCTGGTGGACGGACAGCAGGCAGCGATGCGCCATCTGGCTGATCTCGACGGTCGCCTGGTCGCGGTGGTCGGTCCGGGTGGTTCCGGCAAGACCTACTCGATCGGTGCCTACGCAGACGCGATCGCAAGCAACCGGCGATCCGGTGATCGGTGTGGCCACCTCGGCGGCTGCCGCTCGCAAACTCTCCGAAGACCTCGGCGAGCAGTGGACCGGCACCATCGCCATGCTCCGCCACCACCTCGACAGCTACCACCAGGAACTCCAGTCGGGCACGCTGTTGATCGTCGACGAAGCCTCCATGGTGTCCACCCGCGACCTCGCCTGGCTGGTCGAACAGACCGAGCAGTGTGACGGCAAGCTGGTGCTGATCGGCGACCCGAAACAGCTGCCTTCGGTGGATTCCGGGGGCCTGTTCCACCGGATCGTCGCCACCGGGGATCAGGTAGTCGACGACCTGGTCCGGGTCAACCAGCGACAGCAACTCGACGTGGACCGTCTGCTGCTCGACCGGCTCCGAATCGGTGAGGTCAGGGCTGCGGTCCGCGACTACACCGAAGCCGGCCGCCTCCACCTCGGTCTTGACGAATACACCACCAAGGCGGCGATGGTCGACGCCTGGTG
>CAVQVN010000009.1:0-1583671 GCA_963717135.1 uncultured Actinomycetota bacterium | reverse complement strand
CCAAAGCTCCGAAAACCCTTGTGCCGCAAGGGTTTTCGGAGACTGCATCATTTCACGAGCGCTTGCCCATTTCGCAAATCTATGACCTGGTGTCCGTCAGGTGTCCGTCTAGTGTCCGTCAGAGATTCGAGATACACCGCGTCCATCCGAGCAGCGAGGGCTTCCTGCATCCTCGGACGGGAAGAGGTGTCCGTAGCGGTCAAAGGTACCTGTATCGAAGAGTGGCCCAGTTGTGCCTGTACCGCCTTCGGGTTGGCTCCCGTGGCGATGAGGAGTGACGCGGAGGTGTGTCTGAGATCGTGGACACGGAGGTGCTCGATGCCGGCTTCCTCCAGTGCCGGCTTCCAATGTCCCGCGTCGAATTCCTTTCTGCGCAGCGGTCCACCCTTCGGTGCTGTGAAGACCAAGGCATCGGGATCGGCATCGGTGCGACGGAAGAGGTGCTCGGCAATGCGGTCGCGGAGGAAGGCCGGGAGCACTACTACGGCCCGTACCTGGTAGGTCTTCGTTGGCCCAAAGTGAAACCCTCCCCGGATCTCCGAGAGCGACTCGGCCACGTGAAGACGTGACCGAAGCAACTCGCAACGTCCTTGACGCAGGGCACACGCTTCACCCCACCGGAGTCCTCCGTAGGCGAGTGTGTAGACGAGAGTTCCATATGGCTCTCGCGTCGCTCGGCGATCCGTCGCACCTCCTCGGCGGTGAGGAAGCGCATATCGCGTCGCTGCATCCTGGCACAGAGACTCGATGCATGGAGTCTTGGTGAGATACCCGGATTCGACGGCAGCCCTGAGGATCTGAGCGACCAAGTAGTACGCCTGACGAGTCCGGGAGGCGCTCAATCCAGCCGAGTGCAGCTGAGACACCCATTCGCGAAATGTCGACCGGTTGGATCCGTCCGAGGGATGCGTTCCCGAATCGTGGGAGGATGTGGACGCGAAGAAGGGCTCTCGTACCCTTCGAGCGTGTATGGCTTGAGGTGCGCGGTGGTCCCCACCAGCGCTCAACCCACTCGCCGAAGGCGATCTTGAACAGGCGGGGGTCCACCCATTCTCCCCTGAGCTTGTCGACCTCCACGGTTACCAGGAACTTGTCAGCGTCCACTTTCCGGGCAAAGTTACGGGCCCGTTCCCTGCCGGAGGGATCGACTAGCGGCCTGCCATCGATTCCGAATCCTGGGATGTCTTCTTATGTGAGCCATTGCGCCCTCCTGAAGGTCTCAGTCCACGCTATCGGTTGCTCCCGACAGATGGAGCCCGGTTACGAGAAAGCCCAACTCCAGATGCTTCAGTCAGTGTGCTCGCTGATTCGGCCTCTGATCCAACGCTCGACGTCGGCCCATCGGTAGCGGAGGTGTTTGCCGGCTCGGAATCCGGGGGGTCCTTCTCCGCGGTGGCGCCAGGCGTAGATGGTTGCGAGGGGTACTTCGAGGTAGTCGGCGAGTTGTTGGGCTGAGAGCAGCGGTTCGAGGTTGTTCATTCCCCAACTTTGGGTTGGGACCCTGTTATTTCGATGTTATTTGAGTGTCAGCAGCCCTTTCATTCGGATGCTATTTCGGTTGTTTCCCCTGCTCAGAGTGCCTTTTTGGAGATGTTCGAGATCGGTGCAAAACGGGTCACTCTGAGATTGTCGGCGATGTTTGTACCGGGATGATGTGTGACACCTTGTACTGGGATCTTATGTGACACTTCTTCGTCGTCGTGGGGGTTGTCGTTCTCCTTTTGGTTGGTAGTAGCGGTCGGGATCGATGGTGAGGGCCCGAATGAGGGCGTCACCGTGGTAGATGTGCACCAGCTGGTCGACTTCGATGACCTGCACCTGGGCGGTGGCGTAGCGGAACCCGACGTGGATGAGTTTGCCTCGGAATCCGATGTTGCCGGTGTCGCCGACTTTGCGGACGTAGGCGTCGGGCGGATAGGTCGGTTCGGTCATCTCGCCGGTTCCCGGGATCCGGGTCACATCAGGGTCGATGGGGGTGACGCCGTAGCGTTCTGCAGGGGTGGCATCGTCGATGCCTTGGTGGGGGCGTTGCCGGTTGTAGTGGAACCGGAACCCGTCGAGGAGTTCTTGGAGATGTTCGAGGGTTTCGGCTGGTCCTTCGTCTTGGAGCCATTCCTTGACGGTGCGGTGGAACCGTTCCAGTTTGCCCAGGGTTTGGGGGTGATACGGCGCCGAGTTGATCAGCTCGATTCCCAGGTCCTTGAGTGACACTTCGAAGGCGACTTCGGTGCCGTGGAGTCGGCCGGTGAAGATCAGCCCGTTGTCCGAGAGCACCTGGCGGGGCAACCCGTAGCGGGAGGCGGCGATCTCGAAGGTGTCCCACGCCAGATCACCGGTCGCGGCAGGGCCGGCGATGGCGGCGAGGAGAAACCTCGAGTGGTCGTCGATGACGTCGACGACCCACACGTCGGTGTCGTCGGCGAGGACGATACGGGTGGCGTCGATCTGCCACAGGTCGTTGGCGATCTCCCGCTCGAACCGCTTGTCGGCTCATCCCTGACGTGGCGGCCGGGCCGCGACCAGGCCGTTACGGACCAGCACCTGATGGATCGTCGATACCACCGGCGGATCGATCCCCGCCCGGGTCAGTTCGGCACGGATCCGCCTCGCACCCCACCGGGGATGATCCTTGCGCATCTCCACGATCCGGACCTCCAGGTCAGCCGGGATCTGGTTCGCTGGCTGGAGCGGCCGGCGGGACCGATCCTCCAACCCGAACAGGCCCTCAGCGAGATACCGGCGCCGATACCGGTAATACGTCTGACGCGAGATCCCGTAGCGGCGGCAGATCTCGGTCACCGTCAAGCCGGTGCGCTCCGCCTCCATCAACACTTCTCGACGTAACTCAGCCATCGTCACCACCTTCAACGCCACCGCCGACCTCCTCGCCGAGAGACTCGACGATCAGCATGCAGCAGCTAACTCGGTGGTGTCACACATCTCTCCGGAACACTGTCACACATGTGTCCGGAACGACCTGTCACCGATCTCCCCGGAATGAACATGAGATCGTCGGCGATCGGGTTGGAGGGTTCCTGACAGGGCTACTGACACTCTGCTGAAAGGGTGGTCGTGTCTAGTAGCCGACATGGAACCTGTTGGCAGCGTCGATAACAGCGAAGACCGGAACCGCATCGCAGGTGTGGCCGTGCGTTGGGACGGGCCCTGCGATCTCGTTCTCCGAGACGCGGCCGGCGACGATGCCGGACTCGGATCACGAACCGTTCGAAGCAACCACCGACCACCATCTCGGCTCCTCAAAAGCCATTGACAATGAGACCACCCACTCCGTTACAGCCAAGATCCATCGAGACCCCAATCGCATCAACCATGCCCCCTCCACCCAGGTATGTGCCCTTTCGACCGATCGCCTCCAACCACACACGCATCTGCAACGAGTTGCCCGCTGTATACAGCCAGCCCGCTCTGGGGGTGGCTGGTGTTGAGTTTGGCCAAGGCCGCCAAGGACTATTACCTGCGCAAGCTGGGGGAGATCTCACCCGGGGAGGATTACTACCTGCGGGGTGGTACCGCCACCGGCCGGTGGCGCGGTAACGGTGCCAAAGATTTGGGTCTGGAAGGTTCGGTGACGGCTGGGGGTTTGGTTCGTCTGTTCGACGGTCAACACCCCGCCACCGGCGAACGGTTGGGTCGGAGTTTGCGTAAGGATGGGGTGGCGGCGTGGGATGTGACCTTCTCAGCCGACAAGTCGGTATCCCTGCTCTGGGCCCTCGGCGACGACAACACCCGCCGCGAGGTGTTGGAGGCGTTCGAGGAGGCCACCGGGGCGGCGTTGGGGTATCTGGAGTCGGTAGCGTCCTCAACCCGGGGCGCTTCCAAAACCCCGCTCCTGGACGACCAGGGCAATCCGGTGTTCAACGAGGACGGGTCACCTCGGTTTCGGGTGGTGACCTGGCCGATCCAAACGGCTGGGTATGTGGCGGCGTCGTTCACCGAGTTCACCTCCCGCGCCGACGACCCCCAACTCCACACCCATGTGGTGGTGACCAACAAGGTCAAAGGGACAGATGGGGTATGGCGCACGGTGGACGGCCGACTGTTGTATCGGTATCAGCTCGCCGCCGGCTACCTCCACGAAGCCGTCCTCAGGCGGGAGTTGACGGAGCGGTTGGGGGTGCGGTGGCAGCCGGTCCGCAACGGGATGGCCGACATCGAAGGTTTCACCCGCCCTCAGATCGAAGCGTTCTCCCGGCGCCGCCACCAGCTCGAAACCTGGCGCCAAGACCAAGGCCTCCCCGACACGCCGGCGGCCCGGCAGGTCGCAGTGTTGGCCACCCGTGCCCCGAAACAGGATCATCCCCTCGAAGAGCTGTTGCTTGAGTGGCGGGAGCGGGCCGTTGAGGTGGGTCTCACCCCCGAGCGGCTCACCCGACTCATGGGTGGCAGCCGAGACATCACGCCGGTCGATCCACGGACCCTGTTTGAGCGGTTGGCGTCGGCGGAGGGGCTCACCGAACGGGCCTCCACGTTCGGCCGGGCCGAGGTAGTCAAAGAGATCGCCGCGGCCTTGCCGGAGGGTGGCACCCGCACCCAAATCGAACGCCTCGCTGAGACGTTCCTCGACACACCCGACGTTGTACCCGTCCTATCAGAACGCTCCGTCGACGATCTCACCCCCGTCGAGCTCGAAGCGATCGACGGGCCGGTCACAGAGGTAGTGTCTCGACCGATGCGGCGTCGCGATGGCACCCTGTTCCCCGGCACCGTGTACCGGAAGTACACGACCGTCGAGCTGTTGGGTACCGAGCAGCGGATCATCGAACAAGCCAGGGCTGGTATCGGTGCCGGTCGATGGGCCGCACCCCACCGTTTGGTGGAAGCCCGGCTGAGACGCCACCGAGAGCTGACTGACGGGCAGAGGGAGATGGTCCGACGGTTCGCCACCTCCACCAACACCATCGACATCGGAATCGGTCCAGCCGGGACTGGCAAAACCGCGGTGATGGAAGTGATCGGCCAGCTCGCCACCATCACCGGCACCCCGATCCTGGGTGGGGCGCTGGCCGGCCGCACCGCCGCCGGCTTGGAGACAGCGACCGGGATCCCCTCGACCACGCTCACCCGACTGATCGGCGAATCGAAAGACCGGGGTCTTCCCCACGGTGCGATCGTGGTGGTCGATGAGGCTGGGATGGTCGGTACCCGCCAACTCGCCGCCATCGCCGACCTGGTCGAGGGGGCTGAGGGGAAGCTGATCCTGATTGGTGACGACCGGCAGCTACCCGAGATCGACGCCGGGGGCCTGTTCCGGGCGCTCGCCAACCGGCTCCCCACCGTTGAACTGACCGACAACATCCGCCAGCAACACCCATGGGAACGCAACGCTCTCACCCAACTCCGCCACGGATCCGTCGACCAAGCGATTGAGGCCTACCGACAGCGGGGAAGGGTGAACGTCGGACAGGACCGAGACGACACCATCGGACGGGCCGTCCAGGACTGGTACCGCCACGTCACCGTCGCCGGGGACCTCACCTCGGGGTTGCTCATCGCCCACAACAATCACACCGTCACCGAGCTCAACCAACAAGCCCGCACCCACCTGACCGCATCCAACCGCCTCCACGGACCCACCCTCGAAACAGCAGACCGGATCTTCCAGGCGGGGGACCGGATCCTCTGCCGCCAAAACCAGACCCGGCTCGGGGTCCTCAACGGCGACCTCGCCACTGTCTTCTCCGTCGATCCAGACCACGGCACGCTGTCCGTTCGTCTTGACCGTGATCCCGAAACCCGGGAACTGCCTGTCTGGTATCTCGACCAGGGGCACGTCGACTACGGCTACGCGATGACCGGGCACAAAGCCCAAGGGGTCACCACCAACCACACCTTCGTGGTCGTCGACGGGACCACCGACCGGGAATGGGCCTACGTGGCGATGAGCCGCGGCCGACAAACCAACACCCTCTACCTCACCAACCCCCAACCGGCCGATGAGCAGTGCACCCACCTCACCCACCAAGGTCACCACGATGCCCTCGATCGCCTCACCGCCACACTCAACCGTGGTTCGGCCCAGACCGCCGCTATCGACCATCCCGGGCCAACCCTCACCGACGACGTTGACCCGTTGGGTCCGCCCCCACCCAGCCGTGATGTCGCTGCTCGGGTCGCCTGGCAGATCGCCAAACGCCAAACCCAAAGAGACGAGACCGAACGGCAAACACCCGGCCCCGACCTCGCCGCCGGCCGCTAACCACAACCACCGACCGTGACAACCCAATATCTGAGATCAGCTCGGGATTGCCGGATCCAGGACATTGGTGGGTGCTCGATATCGCTCCGGGTGGTGTGTGTTATGGGCGGGTGGTCGAACGTTCCTTAGGCGGTATGGATTCGCTGGTGGGGTATGCGCCTTGTGGCGGCTTCGTGAGGGTCTCGCCAGACGAAGGTAGGCCATGCGGGAGTGTCTATGGCCGTTTGCGCATGAACGGACTCGTTCGGGCCGAGCTAGAGGCTTACCGCCAGGGCGAGGACGGCTACAACGACCGAGGCGACCATCAGGGCTAGAGCCACACCCTTGCCGATCTTCCGGTAGGCGTATGCGGCCAGGCCGAGCAGCAGAACGAGTCGAACAATTTGGCCCACGACCGGGCCGTCTATCAACATTCAGGCGAAGCCGGAGAGAACGATGAGGCCACCTGCCGTGAGACACAACCCCGGTTCTACCCACGGCGGCCATTCTCTCAGACGGCTGATGAACGTACGCCAGACCACCAGTGCAATCCAGACACCCACTCCTGCAACCATGACCCCTGCGGGCCAGACGAAGCTGTCGTCCATTGGGGCACCTAGCCGGACTTGGTAAGTATTGGGATGTTCGCCGATTGGCTGGCCGGCACGGTTTCGCGACTGCGATACATGACCACGCCTAGCCATCCGAGCCAGACGATGAGTCCGAGTCCCCAGCCGATCCCGATCGGCTCGAAGGCTGGGACGATCGTGGCGAATGCCGACACGCTGATTGCCAAGCCGAGGTAGTTGAGAGCCGCCGGGAACTCACGGGTTTGCAGGGCTGTCAGACTGATCAGGAAGACCCACAGTCCACCGGTGATTTCAATCGTTCCGCCTAACCCTCTCTCCACTGAGTCGAGTGCCAGCCATACCGATTGAGCCCGACCCGGGTCGGTGGCGAAGACGTCGCCGACGGTGCCTAGGTCGATGTTGGTCACCATGCCGGCACCGATGAGCAGGCAGGCCCAGATGAGTCCGAAAGCTGTGGCTGTTTGTGCGAGCGCGTTCGATCCTGCTTTCAGCCGTTCGTAGAGCGCCAGCGCCAGAGGAACCAGTAAGGCGCCGAAGGCGATCATGACGATCAGGTTCCAGACGTACAACGCGGTGTAATTGTCGGCGATGAACGCTACGGATTCGCCTGGGTCGGGGTCTCCGGTGGTGAGGTCGGAGAACAGGGTTGCGTACATGCCGATGCCGATCACGACTGTCGCTGCCGCGCCGAGCGCGGATAGGCCGCCGAGTTTCTGTCTGTGATCCACGACTGCTCCTTCTACCGTTTCAGACTCCCAGTTCGGACTGTCCCTGGTCGAGCCTCACCGTTCCTCGGGAGGGACCGACGAGATTGATCCTGTAGATAATTTGCAGGATGGTGTGATGCGTGTCAATAGGTATTTCGGCACTAGTTATTGACATCGGTGAGGACGAAGATGGATGTTGAAGAGTCCCCGCGACAGGAGTGGTCGGTGCACCGTCGATGCTGGATCGCCAAGACACTCCGCCGCGGGGCACACGCCGGCCGACGGGGAGAGGCCGATCTCGCCTCGTCGGTTACCGCCACGAGCCAGCCTGAGTTCCCAGCCATGGTCGAGATAGGAGGTTCATCTATGCACGTTGAAACCAAGAAGCGGCCACCTCTGCCACCTCGCTGGTTTGCCCGCGCTTTTTGGTACGGGCATCGTGCCCTACTCCGGGTGAGCGGTGGTCGTGTCGGGTTGTGGCGACCGAAACCCAACCGATGGGGAGCGATGCGTCTCACCACTATTGGGCGTCGCACTGGCCGGGAGCGCAGCGTGATCCTCGGTTACTTCGAGGACGGCCCCAACCTGGTCACGATGGCCATGAACGGTTGGGGCGAGGGCGAGCCGGCGTGGTGGCTCAACCTGCAAGCCCACCCCGACGTCGCGGTCCAGCTGGTCGACGGCCCCCGATTCGTCACCGGGCGAGCGGCCGAGGGTGGGGAGCGGGAACGTCTCTGGGCCCGCTGGGGAGAGATCGACGAGAACCTCAATGCCTATGCGGCCCTTCGATCCGGGGAGACCGCCGTCGTGGTCTTGGAACCACGGTTCCGAGTTGATGGGGCGTCCGTGGAGCCGTGAGGAGACGATGACCGCCCGCCCCGGCTTCAGGCCGTTGCGACGGGAGAGGCCACAACCGAAGATCCGTTGGTGACGTGTAAGGAAGGGAGAAGGAGAATGGATTCGGACAGGAAGACAGGAATAGTCGTAGGAGCACTTTTCATAGTTGCGACGGTTACCTCCATACTCGGTTCGGTCGCTCTGGGTTCGGTTTTGGACGAACCGGACTATCTGATCGGCGTTTCTGCTCATGAGAATCAAGTCATCTTGGCGGTGCTGCTCTTTCTCATCGCCGCCTCATCTGCCTTCGCAACCGCGTTCCTGCTGTTTCCGATACTGAGGAGACATGCCGAAGGCTTGGCGGCCGGGTACGTCGGTTTGAGAGCTTTCGAGAACGTGTTCTATGTCGCCGGCGTCGTCGGTCTTCTGATCATGTTGACGGTGAGCCAGACCGATGCAATCGGCCCGGCCGGTGCCCCGGATGTTCCCCTCCTGGGTGCCGCTCTGCTGGCACTACATGACTGGTCGGTCTTGATCGGGACGTTGATCTTCTTTGGTTTGGGGAGCTTGACGCTCAACTATGTGTTGTATCGGTCGGGTCTCGTCCCTCGATGGTTGTCCCTCTGGGGGCTCGTCGGAGCTGCGTTGGTATTCGCCTACGGGTTGGTCGGCATCTTCGGTCTGGGGGTGGGCTTCGATTCCCCATTGTTCCTATTAGCCATGCCGATAGCTCTCCAGGAAATGGTGTTCGCGGTTTGGCTCATCACCAAAGGATTCGAACGGCGTGCAGTGCAACCCGACACAACCTTTGAACATCGCGTAGCAGTGATGAGCTGACGGAGCTGCAGGCATCACAGCGACCGGCCCGCCTGTCGGCCCGAACGCTCGAGGAATGTTGCACCCTGGGATTAGTGAAATGAGAGGAGAAGCTGCCATGAACACTATGGACAGGAACAAGCCTGCCGCGATTCGCTTCATCGAGGTCTTCAACACCGACGCCTGGGACACTCTCCCCGAGGTCGTTGCCCCGGATTTCGTGCTTCATCATCCGATGGGTGGCACGATGCAGTTGGGACCAGAAGGCATGGAGAAGGTGTGGTCTCACTTCAAAGCCGCGCTGCCGGACTCGTGGCATCCGATACCGGTGATGATCACCGAGGGCGACTACCTCGCCACCCTGCTGCCGACCTACGGCAACTTCACGGGTGATCCCCATCAGGGTATTCCACCAACCGGCGAATGGTTGGAGTACGGCATGGTGAACATTGTTCGCCTCGAAGATGGCAAACTGGTGGAGGGCTGGTTCGGGATGGATCCCTTGGTGGAGATGCAGCAGATGGGAGCTGCCCCGTCTTCACCGCCCCGCCCGCTCAGCAAAACCGAAACTGCCAACGTTGAGCTGTTCCAGACGACGATGAATACCGCCGGTTTGGAATACGACAACGTGACTGCCTTCGGCAACGTCGTGGTGGCGTTGGGACCTCCCCAGTACGCCGAGGACACCAAGATGCGAGCTCTTGAGATCTATCGGGTAGAGGACGGGGCACTTTCCTTAGCTCGGTCGCACGAATTCCCCACCATCCCGCCATTTTCTGGCGCTTTGTCGTCGGACACCCAACAGAGCCGAGCGGTCGTTAGGCGGTTCTTCGAGGATGTGCTGATCGGACACGATCTGGATTCGTTGGTTGAGGTTGCTTCGCCCGACATCCTCATCCATCCAACAGCTATGCCCTGCGAAGCCAGCTACTACGGCATCGAAGGAGTAGGTGGATGGCTGCAGGAGGGGTGGCAAGCCTTCCCCGATCTGACCATTTCCGACTACTTCACCGTTGCACAGGGCGACATCGTGGCGGTGCACTGGAGCGCTCGGGGCACATCAAAAGGCAACTTCTTGATGCTGCCACCGACCGGCAAGACGGTCGAGTACACCGGCGTGTCAATGTACCGCGTCGAGGGCGACAAGATCGCAGAGGTCTGGGACACTCGCAACACGTTGGGCATCATGCTCCAACTCAATCCCGACGTCGCCGCAGGCCACAGCCACCAGTGACTCGAATCGTCGACGTTTCTCATCAACCGTGGTCGGTCGACCGGGAAGGAGGGGCCCATATGACAAGGCTCGAGGACACGATGGACAAACCCAGGCGACCAGACCGGGTAGAGGGAGTAACCAAGACAGACCGGACGCGGGTCATCATCTTGTCGCAGGTCGTGACCATCGTGGCGCTGCTGGTCCTCTGGTCGGTAATTCGGACACGGCAACCAGCTCATAAGCTCAAACTGTAGGGATCACATCGACCGGCCTGCCCGCCGGGTCAAACGTCGCGAGGAACGGAACAACTCTGGGACTAGGTAGTCCACCCACACGATGGAGATAATCAGAGGAGCCACAGCGGCTTCTCCTCCCATCGTCAAAGGGGCGAAAGAATCGGAACAACCTGGGTCCGCCGGCCCATGATCAGAGCAGGGATTTCCCTCTCCGCCGTATCGAGGTTCGGCACCCCGAGGAGGAAGACATGAAACGTGCTATAGCCATCGCTATCGCACTTGCCATTGTCCTGAGTGTCTCAGGATGTGGCAGCAACGATGACAACGATGAGCAATCAGGAATCCCCAACCCGGCATCCGTCTATTGCGCGGAGCAAGGCGGCACCCTAGACATACGAACAGATGACAGCGGCAACCAGACCGGCTACTGCGTCTTCTCAGATGGAACCGAAGTCGACGAGTGGGCCTACTACCGAGGCGAAGCGGAGCCGGCGATCCCCTCCAACTAGTCGCCCGCGACCCTTGAACCCAACCGAGCGGCACCGCCCCAGCGGCGGTGCCGCCTCTTCGGTCCCGTCTGACGGCTACACCACACCCTTTCTGGTGCCGGGTGATCTGTGCCTGGTCGGGTTCCTGCGGACATAGTTTCCGTCATGCGGGCATGCCGCCCGGAGAAGCATCGAGCGCAAGCGCTGATCCACGCCCCAGCGCCAACCGCCAAATCGTGCACCCACTCGTGGTTCGGTCGGGATAGTCGAGCGCTGGTTATGGACCGGCTGGTCAGGTGAGATCGTCCTCGTCTGGTGTGCCCGCGTCGGCGGGAGAGTGGACCATCGTGGCGTTCCGCACAAATGTTCAGACTTTCGGTGGTCGTTGCTGGAGCAGGGCGGAGATACGTTGGCGGGTCACCCCGAAGAACTCGGCGATGGCGGTTACGGTGAGACCTTCAGCCCGCATGGCAACTGCTTGGGCCCACCGGAACCGGGAGCCGGTTGAGTGGAGCGACTCGATGTTCTGGGTGAGGAGCTCGACAATAAGCGGCCGTTCTTCTTCGGCAACCACGTCGACGACTCGCTGACCGGCGGTAACGTGGCGTCGAATGGCGCGGAGTCGCCGCCCGATCAGTCGGGAGCGTTGAATGTTCTCCTCAATGCTCTCGGTTAGCGCGTCGAGAGCTTCAACAAACTCAGCGATGCTCTTAGCCGGAAGGTCTGTCATCTTCTCTATCTTCACAGCACGATACGGCCTAGGTCAATGACTATTGCGGCACTGGCTATCGACACGTCAGGTTCGCTGACTTACTCTCGAATGAGAAGCGCTTGTGAGGCGGGTTCCCGAGGAGACACGGTCTCCCCTCCTGCAACGGCTGCGCTCCCAGCCTGCCTAGCTGCGGCATCCCACCACGAACGGGCCGAGATGGCGGCTACGTCGAACGGCTCGGATCAGCCCGGCAGGCCCGCTCCGGAGTCGACGACCTTCACACCCATAACGAGCAGCCACAATCCCAACCCGACTTCCGCGATGAAGCCCAGGGCGAACGCTGGGTAGCTGATCGCGGGGTAGTCCGGCAGCAGTAGAGCCTGAAGGAACCAGATCAGGACACCGATTCCGTCAAGCAACAAAAGGACGCCCAGGAACCTGGGAAGGAATCCGAACTTGTAGACCAGATAGCCGACGGGAACAACCACGTGCCGAAGAACAGCTGAGCCGTGACGAAGCCCGTCTTGTAGACGTTGACGGACAGCAACGCCAGCCCCTCCATCTGCGCCAACTTTACCTGCGACCGACGCTCTAGGCCCAGAAGGTAATCAGCCCCAAACTTCGAAAGGTCCCAGATCACCCTGTTATTGCGCCAAAACGCAGCTTTCGCCCACCCGTCCTGGAACGAAGCCTCTTTGTGTCAAGTGGTTGTTTTTAGGCGCGGTGGTAGGGCCGGGTGTTCCGGCTGGGGTGTAGGTTTGGGGGTGGCCCGGGGTGGCTGAGCTGAAGAGCCGGTGATCAGGATGTGAGGCCGGCCACGCAAGCTATGGAGACGTTCCTGGGTGCCCCCCGGGCCCTAGCTTGTGGTTGTTTGTTGGTCGGTGATGAGTCGTTGGTAGACGGCGTTTGAGATGCGTCGTTTCAACGCTCGGAGGGCTTCCTTTTGGTTTTGCCTTCGGCGATTTTCTTGTCGTAGTAGATCCGGCCGGGGGTTTCGAAACGGATCTGGGTGACGGCGGCCATGTGGATGGCGTGGTTGAGTTTCCGGTTGCCTCGCAGGCTGAGCCGGTGCCGGGTCTTGCCACCAGATGAGTACTCGATAGGGGCGGTTCCGTTGTAGGCGGCGTAGTGATCTGGGGTGGCGAATCGTGCTGCGTTGCCGGTGTATCCGATCAGGAAGGCGGCCACGACGGGTCCGACCCCGTAGATGTCGGTCACTGTGGTGTTGGAGGCGGTCACTGCCCGCCGGATCAGTGTCTTGTTGGCTTTGATGTCTCGGTCGAGGCGGCGGATGTCGGCGAGGTGGGTTCGGGCACTGGTACGACGCTGTTCACCGACATAGTCCAGGGTGCGCATGTTACGGAGCAGCTGGCTGGCCCGGTTTGCTGACAGACGGGGTGGTATCCCGCCTGGTCGGAGCTGGACCAGCACCGAGTGCAGTCGACAGACCGCCTGGGTTCGTAGCGAGGTGAGCTCGAGATGGCGTTTAGCCAGCATCCGCAGCACCTGGGCGTGGTCCTCTCGCCGTACCCGTGCCAGACCGGGTTGACGCAACGCCGCGATCGCTACCGATCGGGCATCGTTGGGGTCGTTCTTGTCTGACTTCCCCGATGACAGCACCCGAACCCGTGAGGCCAGCACCGGTGGCACATCGATTACCTCCTCGTCACGAGCCACCAGCTGTTGGGATAGCAGATAGCCGAGACCCCCAGCGGCTTCGACAGCCCATATGCGTCCTTTTCCGTTGAGTTTCCCGGCCCAGTCCATCAGTCGAGCTGTCTGATAACGGTCGGCTGGCACCGTCAACTCACCCAACACCGTCTCGGTTTCGTCGATAGCGACCGCCGTGTGGGTCGCTTTGTGCGGGTCGATACCGATTGTCGTGACCATCAGCAAACCTCCTTCTTGAGGTCACACGGAGCCGCGGTGGGCACTCCTGATCACAACAAACATTGCCTCTGGCGTTCGCCTCTTTCGAGCCACACCACAGCCAGGATCCCGACGGGCCGACAGTTCGTTCACAAGACGCCACCGTCGACGCCAGGCACTCCAAGAGCCAAACCCGCCGAGACCCCAACACTACGGAACCGGGTTCCGCAGCACCCCCACATCATCAATCAGAAACTTCCGGGTGCGTTCCGCTCGTCACCCAATGTGGTTGCCGGGGCTTCGAGACTGGACCCGTTGCTTGGATTTGATGCCGCTCACCTGGTACGCGTCACCTCAGGATGATTGGCTGAGGGACCTAAGGATCTCCTGCGGATCCATTGTGTGGAACGCCACGTCGTTGTCACGGACGCTCTTCCAGGTCGCTGACCCATCGATGTAGACGGTCGCCCTGAGCATCATCAATTGGATCGCCGCCTTTGGCTCTTCTGCCAGTGGGGCGTGCTCAACCCGGTGGTCCATCACATCGCGAACACATCCCCAGAGGCGGTCGAGACGGCCATCGTCCTCGGCGTCACATGGAAGAGTGACAGGCCGACCGGGCCACTCCTGCCCATTGATCCGTTGGCGGCCGACGTGAAGAAGCTGGCTGCTGATGAAATCCAACCACGGTCCGTAGGTCGGCGTTTTCGTCGGGTGCGGTGCCCCTGCCGGATCGTAGAAGGAGCGGATGTACAGATTCTTCTTCGGATCTCGGTAGTTCGTCAGGAAGTCGAGGAGGGTTCGACCGCGCGCAAGAGCCGAGTCCTGGAGAGGAACGATGAAGTGGGTCGCGGGGAGGCTCGCATTGTCACACAGCGGTCTGCCGTCGCCGGCTGTCTGGGCCTCTACCGCAAGCCTGAAGTGGGCAACGGCGAAGGCGAGCATCTTCAGTTCGTGACCGACATGCAACACGAGATCCTTGGTATCCGTTGACATGTGACACCCTCCTTCTGGTCAAACGTTTGCTGGCCAATGAACAACCTCGACGGATAACTGGACCGTAGCCATCGGGCATTCAGAGCGAGCGAGCGCCTGTCGGGAAACCTTCCATGTGGTGTGTCACGAATGGCGGCCGAATCCGTTTGGTAAGGACAAGCTTTCCGACGACAGCCTTTGGACCGTCGACGGTGGTTGAATGCCATACGGTGCAACGAACCAGAACCCCTGGGAAAGTGTGAGAATCGTGAATTGGCGTGAATTTGAAGTGTTCACTGCTGAGCTGTTCGATCAGCTGGTTCCACCGGCCGTCGTAACCCACGACCTCCGGCTCGAGGACGTCCATGGGGTACAGCATCAGATCGACGTCGATATTCAGATCCCTGATGGCGACGGCCGGATCAAGATAATGTTGGACACCAAGCTTCAGAAAAGGCGGGTGAGCAAGGGCGACGTCCAGAAACTCGCCAAGACCAGAGACCAGCTCGGATACGACCTGGCTGGCGTCGTTGCGAACCGGCTTGATGGGTTCTCCATCTATGCGAAGAGGCAGACCGCGGTTGATGACATTCGAGTGTTCGACCTGTCCCACTGGCTCATCGTCAAAACAGAAGACGGTGAATTCGGTGTCACAGGTGGCGGGCCTTTCTCTGATGAGTTCGTGGCGGGCACCCGGGTCATTCGCTGTGTACCTGTGGCCGAGGGTCCCCTTTTCCAACACCCCTATTGTGCGGATGGCTGTCATGCGCCGGACATCAGGTGGGTAACGGAAGCCGGTGCAACTGTTGGTGAGACGATACGCCAGTGGTTGGATCAGGGCGTGATCCAAGGTTGGCGCGAAGAGAAGCTTGAGGACGCACAAGCGAGACTGGGTGAGCTCGCAGAGGGTGAAGCGGTGACACGCAATTTCGAGGTCAGTTGGGACGAACCGCTAGCGGTACGCGATCCTGGCGCTTCGGTTTTTGATGGTCAGCACTTCTGGCGCGGCTTCTTCTTCGCCAGCCAGCTTGAAGCTCTTCCAGCGTCGGCGAAACGAACGGAATGGTTCCTCCGTCGACTGGACGAAGGAGACTGGCGCTTCCTCGCCTACGTCGGCGCCGAGAACGATTGGGGTTAGGTGTTGACGTTCTCATCGTGAGACCCCAACCCGCCCCGATCACCCTGTTCCCGAGCCATATCGCACCTTCCGCCGAGTGCTCAGTATCGGCACTGATGCGTGCGGTGCCCCGATGGATTGACCGCACGAACAGTGGTCGCGTTGCGATGATCGGAATGCGCCCCTTCTATCACAGACCGGCATTACGCTGGAATAGTTGGCGCGAATGGAGCCGAGGTGAGTCACTCCGACGATGACATGATGGTGCCAGATAAGCGGGCAGGTGAGATAGCAGGGATCAGTCCTCAGCGACTCCGCTACTGGGAGAAGACCGATCTCATCAAACCCGATATCGAACGGGCGATCAGTTCGCGCAACGTTGTTCGCCTGTATTCCCTTTCGCGTCTTGTTGAACTGGTTGTCGCGTCGGAGTTGAGGCACCAGGGAGTGTCGCTGCAGCATATTAGACGGATCATCAGCCACCTGCGGCGACAGGGCTACGAGTCCCCCCTGCGAGAAGTACGTTTCGCTCTGTCAGGGGACCAGGTGCTATTCCAACACGGAGACGGAACGTGGGAGGACTCGCGCCGCCCATTTCAAGGAGTGATGTGGCAGGTGATCGACCTCCAAGCGATCCGGTCCCGAGTTCAGGGTCGACTGCAGCGAAGCAGCGCGCACGTTGGTGTTGTCGAGAAGCGCCGCAAGGTCCAGGCATCCAAGCCGGTCTTCCGCGGAACGCGGGTACCTGTTGAGGCCGTAAGGCGCTACCTGGAGGCTGGGAAGACAACCAAGGAGATCCTGGACGCCTTTCCAAGCTTGACTGAGGAGGACGTCAAGGCGGCGGGGGCGAGTTCGTCATCGGTCGCGTAGATGCGCTTCGTCCTGGATGAAGACGTTGACGCCCAGGCGATCGGTTCGTTCCTTCGGCAGCGTGGACATGAATGCTGGAGTGTGGTCGAAGCGGGCCTTGGCGGGGCAGACGACGATGCGGTCGCCACCTACGCCGACAATCGCAACGCCGTTCTGGTGACTCACGATGCGGAAGCGACGCGCCGGCGTCGCAAGTTCACGTTCGGCCGACATGTGTTCCTCAGGTGCCATCAGCTTGAAGCCGTCGAATTGCTCGAGGTTCACATCGATGAGCTGGTCAGGGGATTATTGCGCCACGAGATCGGTGTCTTCGACGTGAGGCGTGCCGGCGTTGTGTATCACCCACCTCGCTATGAAGCCGATTGAGTTCAGGCCGCAGCCGAGCGGCCGACGGGCAGTCCGGTTTGGTCCGCATTTGGTCCGCGAGAGGATCAGAAACACTGCAAATCAACCATAGAGGTTGAACAGTAAAACCCCACGTCAGAGGACATTCTTAACCATTCGCCCTGGCAGCCGAACCCCCCTGATTCTGACTACGGATCAGAAGGTTGGGGGTTCGAGTCCCTCCGGGCGTGCGCCGTTCGCTTCTCGAACTAACCGAGTTCGGCATCGCAGAAATGAGTTCGCCCGTGACGGAAGAGCTCGGGTCCATCAGGCCAGCTCCGGAACGTTGCGCTTGAAGGGTTCTTCCGGTCCGTCCTTGCCAAGATCTTCAGCAAACCGGCGGCCATCCCAGACCGCAGATGCAATGGTGCCCGGACTGAGAGCGTCACCAACCACGCGAACCGACTTGAGTCCCTGCGCGTTCCACCCTTCGCGGAGGTCCAGGAATTCGAGGTGGAGAGATTCGTTGGGAAGCCGGCTGGTGACCAGGACGACGGCGTCGCCGGCCACCGCACGCTCCGCACCGGTGTAGACGGACCTCAACACGGCGCCGCCGTCCGCTACCCGCTCGACGGCATGAGCAACGGTGATCTCGACACCGAGATTGAGCAGTCGAGCCTGAATGCGATGCTGTTCCATGGTCATGTGGGTCCAGGCCGACACCTCGGGTTCCGGGGTGACCAGGAGCACGGAATAGCCTTCTGTGCGCAAGAGTTCGGCCAGGCAACCACCCAGGTAGTAGTGGTCGTCGTCGAACACGATCACCCGCTCGCCATCGGGACGCTGTCCGGCCAGAAGGTCATCCGGAGTGAGGATCGAGGCGTCGGGATCGATGTCCATCGGCCGGATGTGCCGGCGGCCGACGCCATCGCGCCGCCAGGTTGCACCGGTCGCAACGGCGATGTGGTCAAACCCGTACGAGATGATCTCGTCGGCCCCCATGGCACTCTCGAGGAAATACTCAACGTTGTCCAGACGATCGATCTGACCTTGGCGGTAGTCGAGCACTCGCCGCCACGCCGCCAAACCGGGAAGCTCGGCTTCCGCGGCGACGCGCCCGCCCAACCGGCGAGTCGCCTCGATCAGCACGACTTCGTAGCCGCGCCGTCCCGCCGACATGGCCGCTTCCATCCCGGCCGGACCGGCTCCGACCACGAGGATCTTCTCGATGGCGTCCTTCGCCCTGATCAGTTCGGGGTGCCAGCCCCGTCGCCACTCTTCGCCCATCGAGGGGTTCTGTGTGCACCGGATCGGGCTCATCGTGAAATCGCCGGAGACACAGATGTTGCATCCGATGCACTCCCGGATGTCTTCCATTCGTCCTTCTTCGATCTTCTTGGGAAGGAAAGGGTCGGCGATCGACGGACGGGCGGCTCCGATGAAGTCCAGGACGCCCTGCCGGATCAGCCGCACCATCGTGTCCGGCGAGGTGAATCGTCCTACCCCGACGACCGGCTTAGTCGTCAGTTCCTTGAGCCCGATGATGAGGTCCTCCCGCTCGCCCTCCGGCCCGAACCTCGAAGTCACCGAATCGTCGGGCCAGGCGCCGGCCACGAAGTCCCATAGATCGGGATGCTCGCCCAGCATTGCGAGGACTTCCACCATCTCGTTGCGGGTGAACCCCGCATCGCCGATGAGTTCGTCGACCACGATCCGGCAGGCCACGGCCGCCCTGCCGTCCACGGCTTCCAGGGTGTCTTCCAACACCTCGCGAAGCAGTCGGGCCCGGTTCTCGAGCGAGCCACCGTATTCGTCCGTCCGATCGTTGAATCGAGGGGAGAGGAAGTGTTGGATGATCGCGAGGTTGTGTCCCGCGTACACGTACACGATGTCGTAACCCGCCCGCAGCGAGCGCAGGACGGCCCGGCGATGCCAGTTTCGAAGGTCGGCGATATCGCCCTTGTCCATCCGTCGTGCCTGGATCGGATAGAGATCCCCCGCGGTGGGACGGTGTGACGGTCCCATCGGTGGGATTCGCGTGTACTTGTTGTTGGCCGCCATGCCGGTATGAACCAGCTCAATCGCCGCCAGTGATCCGTGTGCATGGATGGCATTCGTCACCAGCTCGTGCGCCGGAAGGTCATGGTCGTCCCACAACCGACCCTCGATGTACGGAGCAACGTCGGCCGTGTGGTGGATCTCCACTTCCTCACTTGCTACCACTGCCCAGCCACCCTCTGCCTTGACGCCGCGCATTGCGGCAAGGGCGTTGGGGTCTCGATAGCCCATTCCGTTGCAGTGCGGAACCTGGAAGAACCGGTTGCGAGCGGTGACGGGCCCGATGCGGACCGGCTCGAAGAGCACGTCGTAGCGAGGATCTCGGTGGGTTTTCACATGGTCCTCTCGATCAATCGACCAAATGTACTACCTCGCCCCCGCCGGTCTCCGATGGGGGAGTTCGGTCTGCCCGAAGCCCCAAACGCCCTCGGGTCAGCGGGGCAACCACAACGAAGCGGTAGTCCCGTCGGGTCCGCTGGCGATGATCTCCACATCACCGCCGTGCGCTCGAGTGAGGCCCCGCGCAATCGACAATCCGAGACCGCTCCCCGGCGAGTCTTCGGATTTCACGAAGCGGCCAAACACCTTTTCGAGCCGATCAGGTTCGATGCCCGGACCGGTATCGATCACGGCGGTCGCCATGCGATCGTCCTCGACGATCACCCTGAGCGTGATCCGGCCTCCGCCCGGCATGGCCCGGATCGAGTTGACGACCAGGTTGGTGAGCGCCTGCCGGATCCGCACCGGGTCCATCTCCAGGTCAACCCCGGCCGATGCCTTCACCAGGATCTCGACCCCGGAGGCCGCGGCCGTCGGCCGGTACGAAGTAGCCACGTCTTCGACTACCTTCATGAGGTCGGCGTGCTCGGTCTGCAGCGGCAGCTTCCCCGCTTCCGACAGGGTCAGGACCCGCAGGTCCTCGATTAACCTCTCCAATACTTCAACCTCGTCGAGGAGCGATTCCATGTGCTCGGGACCGCCGTCGTGGACTCCGTCGATGACCGCTTCGATCTCGCCCCGGATCACGGCCAACGGAGTTCGTAGCTCGTGACCGAGATCGGACATCAACCGCCGGCGCTGTTCGTCGGCCTCCTCGAGTCGCTCGGCCATCGCATTGAAGGAAGAGCCAACTGCCCGCATCGCCGCTGAGGAGCGTTCGTCTACCCGGGCGCTGTAGTCGCCATCGGCCAGCCGGCCGGCGGCGCCGATGAGGTCACGTACCGGGCTCCAGGTTCTTCGAACCAGCCCCCGCAGCAGCCAGCCTCCAGCCACCACCACCACGAGCGTTGCAAGGATCACCCCCACCCGGCCGGCCGAGGCTACTCCGACCACGGCGGTGGCGATGAGCGCCCCGATCAGGGCGGCGACCAGCCCGAGGAAGATCACGAAGGCGAGCACAGCCTTGAAGATCCGGCGACCGAACCCTGCCCAATCCTGCTGACCTCGCCCACCCCGCGGGGGCCAGTGTTCGCCCTCCGGCCACCACTGCGGTCCGCCGCGGAATTGGCTACCCATCGGCATACTTGTACCCCACTCCGTACACGGTCAGCAGATATTGCGGGTGGGCCGGATCGGGTTCCAGCTTGCGGCGCAGATTCTTCACGTGGGCGTCGATAGCCCGTTCGTATGACTCGAACGCCACCCCATGCAGTGTGTCCAGAAGTTGAGACCGCGTGAAGACCCGCCCGGGGGAGCGGGCGAAGTGCAAGAGCAACTCAAACTCGGTGGGAGTGAGGTCGATCACCCGGCCGTCCACAACTACGGTGCGCTTTGTCGTATCAATCTCGAGGTCGCCCGCTCGCACCAGGTCGGGCGCTTCGACCGACGCGTCGACCCGGCGTAACACGGCACGAACCCTGGCCACGAGCTCCTTCGGGCTGAACGGCTTCACCAGCTAGTCGTCGGCACCTAGCTCCAGGCCGACGATCCGATCGGCCTCCTCAGCCCGAGCGGTCAGCATGATGAACGGCACATCGGAGGACTTTCTCAGGGTGCGGGTCACGTCGAGGCCGTCCAGGCCGGGCAGTCCCAGGTCCAGGACGATCATGTCGGGTCGCTCGGCCCGGGCCGTCATCAAGGCGGTCGGACCGTCGGCAGCGGTGACCACGCGGAAGCCCGCCTGCTGCAGATAATCGCGCAGCAGGCGGGTGATCTTCAGTTCGTCGTCAACGACCAGGATCGTCTTCATGACTCATAGTGTGGTCGTTCAGTCTTCAACAGGCGGCGTATGGTCGTCGACTTCTTGTCGGGCGTGGGCCATCCGATGCCACTCTTCGAAGCGATCATCCGCCCGATCGGCCTCGTCGTCTTCCGACGACTTGCGATGGCCCGGCCAACTCGACCGGTTTCCGCCACACCATGACTCACGGCGCGGGTTAGACCAGGTGCTGCCTCGCCGAGCCGAGCCGGCGAACATTCTGGCCACGAGGCCAAAAAGCAGGAGGAACAGGAAGATCTTGAATATGAAGCCCAGCACCACGAAAGGTGCGGCCAGCACGCTGCCGACTGCTGCGGTCCCACCGAACAGGGCAGCTCCCAACATGAGGCCGATACCTAACAGGAGCAGCACTCCGAACGGACTACGACGCATGATCATCGATTCCTTTCTCGATTCGATGATCAAAGGATCTCGCCGAGATGTGGAGAACTCGTGAACGCGGTGCGGAGACCTGGTGACGCAGTTGAGGTAGACCTTCAGCCGGTCGCCGGGCAGGGACCAGCCTCGAGGTTGACGATCTTGCCGTTCACTACCTCGTAGGTGGAGCACCAGATGAGCGGATCGCCGCGGAAGTACCGAAACTCAGAAATGGAGGTCACGACCGGTCCAGTGGTCTCAATCCCGGTGAGGACCTGGTCTTGATTGTAGAGGTCATCATCCTTGGGGGTAATCACATCGGCAATCAGCTGGTTTCCCCCCAGGGATACCGGATCCGATCCGAAATTGAAATCGGCCGTGGCATCCTCGCCAAACAGTGAGCACACCGCGACGGGATCGCGGGCATTCAAAGCCACGAATAGCGCCCGTATGACGTCGGCCGGATCGGCGGATTCGACGGGAGTCCCTTCGCAAGTGGCCTTGAACCGGGCGGTCAACAATGTGCCGGGAAAAGCGGCTCCATCTACGACGAAGCAGTCGGCGAGGAAGCTTCCAGTGGTGAGCCGCATCGACACCGCGTTCGTTTTTCCGGGGTCGGTGAGAGTCTGAACGGCACCTCCTTCGAAATCAATGAGACCGGCCGCCCAGGGGTTGTCTTCGGTTGTGTTCCACACGCCGGATGGGTCGACTCCTCCGGCCAGCTTTCCCATCGCAAATGTGAGCACTTCATCGGATTCGTTGACGATGTTCAACCTGACCACGTCTCCGGTAGCCAGCTCGAGTGGGCCGGTATCCGATGAGCAGGTCCGGCCGTCGAAGCGAACAGTGGCCGTCACCGTCGGCTCCCGGGTCCACCGGGGGGGCTCCCCTGAGGCACTCGGGGGAACGATCCGGCCGGCCAGGATTTCCGATTTGGTCTCGTCGAGCCGTGCGGCGTGGATCGGGGCGAGACCTCCTTCGGTCGAGTAGTCGACCGCGCCCGTTTCCAATCCCAATTCATAGCGCCCGGAAGGAAGCTCGCCGGCCAGGTAGCTCTCAACGGATTCGAACAACGCGCGGTCCCAGCGTTTCCACATCGAGGTGAGGAAGTTGTCTTTCTGACCTTCCGGGGCGAACCGTTGCTCGTTTGCTTCCGAACCAATGACCCAGAGCCGGCGTGCCAGTTCGCTCGTCAGCACATCCGCGACAGCCGGCAGTGCCGTTCCGGCGATGGAGGCGGAATGATGAATCACGTCTACACCCGACCGGTACATGCCGTCGGCAGTCTCCCGGGCCAACTCGACGTCGAGGTAAGCCGAGCCAAAGTAGTGGTAGGGACCCAGGTACACGGCATCCACGACGATGTCAGGGCTAATCGACCGCGCCCCAGCGGTATATGCCGCGCGGCGCGATTCGGTAGTGTCCACTTGGGCGCCGCCGATGAACCCGATTTGGCCCGTTTCGGATTGGAGAGCGGCAGCCATCCCCATGAGGTATGCGCCGCCCTCTCGCCTGAAGTGGGAGGTAGTGACGTTCTCGCTCGACGTTCCGTCTCCGTCGAGTACTACGAAATGTGTGTCCGGGTACTCCTCGGCAACCTCGTACGCGGCCTTGCCGGCGTCAAAGAGTCCGAAGATGATCAGTTCATAGCCGGCCTCGGCAAGATCCCTCATTTCCTCTTGAGGATCGATGAGTGGGACGACTGTGGCCTCCCGAAATCTGAATTCGCGTTGGGCTTCTTCCCAACCGTCCAGGATCAGCCTCGTGGCGGGTCCCTTGTCGAAGCCGTCATACACCAAAGCAACCTTTGGGCCTTGTGACAACAAGACGGCGAACAACCCTCCGCCGACCACCAATACAAGAACGGCAACCGCGGCCACCATGCCTTTCGTCCTCCAGCGGGCGGTGCGTTCCAACCGGTCTTGTGCTTCTTGGCGCTCGCGCTCTCGGTCCTCTTCCTCCCGACGCCGGGCTAGGCCGGCGTCGAGGAACTCTCGCTCCCCATCGGTGAGCGTGATGGCGCTTTTCTCACTCCACCGTTTTGCCTCGTCAAGGCGCCCGCCTACATAGAGGTAATCCCGGTTCCGTCCCGAGACTTCCCACCGGCCGGCCGCGTTCGCCAGTTCCCGGTTGCGGAGCAGGTCGTCGCGGTTTTGTTCAATCCATTCCTTCAGCCGTTCCCACCTGGAGAGCAGCGCCTCGTGGGCGACTTCAACGGTGGGGGCGCCGGAAACCTGGTCCCGATCGAGCGAGAGCAAGCGACGACGGGCAAACAGTTCGATTACCTTCTGCATCGTGACGACATCGACGTTGAGGGCCACTAGCTCAGAAGCATGCACCCGGCGTCTGGTCCACTCATCGTGTTCGGCAATCGCTACCAACCGCAGGAACAGCTGCTTGGCCACCTCCTGCTCGAGCGGGTCAAGCTGCTCGTAGAGCTCTTCCGCACTGCGGGTCAGGGCACCCTGAACACCGCCGACGGACCGGTAGGTGTCGATAGTCAGCACGTCGCCGACCCGGCGGTCGAAGAGCTCGGTCAGGGTGTACTGGAACATCGGCAGGGCACCGGGTTGTCCGAGAACGTCGGCGATCAGCTCGGCCAGCAGAGCCGGTTCGAGGGTGACCCCGCTCCGGCGAGCCGGTTGAAGCGCGGCAGCCTCCAGCTCGTCCGAGGTGAGGGGCACGACATTGACGACGCCCGGGCCCATTCGTGTGCCGAAGTCGGAGTGTTCGAGGGGCCGGCCGTAGAAGTCGGCCCGCAGAGTGATCACCACCACCACTCGTCCGTACGCATCGTCGACCGCACCCACGAGCTGGTCGAGGAATCGTCTCTGCACTCCCTCGTTCTCAACGAGGGTGAAGAGTTCTTCGAACTGATCGACCACGAGGACCATTCGAGACGACTCGGTGGGCAGGACTCGCAGCACCGCCCGCACGAGTCCAGAACCATCGTCGGCCTGGAGCGCTTCGGTCAGGCTGTCCGGAGCGTCGATCGTTGAGCGCAGCAGGGCAGCTTCCAGCTCGATGAAAGGATCGGAGCCGGGCAGCATGTGGGCGACCAACCACTGGTCCGATCCGGCCACGGCCCCCTTGCGAATCGCCGGAATCAGGCCGGCCCGCACGGCGCTCGACTTGCCGGAACCGCTTGGTCCGATCAGGGCGATCAGCCGGTCGCCTTCTGAAACCCGGCGCACGACATCGGCAATCAACTGGTCCCGTCCGAAGAAGCTGTGAGCGTCGTCCTCTGAAAACGGCCGCAGACCACGGAACGGGTTGACGGCCGAGCCCGATGCTGCCGCTCGCACGGTTTTGGGTCTGCGGAGCTGCAGGCGAGAATCGTGGAGCAAGATCTGTTCTTCGAGCCGGCACAGTTCCGGCGATGGATCAATACCAAGTTCCTCACCCAGCATCCGGCGGAAGCGTTCAAAAGTCCGGAGTGCGTCGGCCGAACGCCCGGCCCGGTAGAGAGCCAGCATCAGCTGGCCGACGGGGCGCTCGCGCAGGGGGTTCTTCTCATGAAAGGGCTCCAGTTCGCCGATCAACTCGCCGGCCAGGCCACTTCGCAAGTCTGCCTCGACAGCGTCTTCAACGGCGCCAAGTCGCAGCTCCTCGAGCCGGGTGATTTCCGCCTGGGCGAAACTGTCGTAGCCGAAGTCCTGCAGCGCTGACCCCCTCCACAGCTTCAGGGCGTCCCGCAGGACGCCGGATGCAGCGCTCGCGTCTTCTTTGATGAGCGATCGGCCTCTGACGGCGGCTTGCTCGAAGCGATAGGCGTCAATTGAATCCTGATCAACCTGGAGCTGATAGCCGTGGTCGCGAGTGATGAGCACCTCGGGGTGCTCCTCCTTGCGACGTTCCGGCTCGAGAATGGCTCGTAGGCGGGACACGTAGACCCACAGGGCGTTCTCCTTGCCTTCAGCCTCATCGCCCCAGAGTTCCTCCAGGATGTGATCGGTCGTCACAACCCGGTTGGCGTGAAGGAGGAGAAGGGCCAGCAAGGACCGCTGTTTGTGGGGACCGACCTCTAGAGGTTCGCCATCCCGGAGAACCTCTAGAGGCCCGAGGATGCGGAATTCCACTAAGGAACCTCCTGCTTCCTCCAGGCTACGCATCTCAGCACCCCTCCGAGTCGTGATCAGCTGACCAAACAGACCTTTCAAGATCCTTAAACGCTTTTCCCGGCAGCTAAGGAGGACGACGGGAGGAGGCAGGGCGCGAATCGGACTCTGCGGGTATGAAGAACGCAGCCCGCCTCCTCATCCCGGTCGTGATATCGCTTGGTCTGCACTCCGGCGAAACCACCGCGACCATCTCCAGTTTGCAGCCGGGTCCCGCACAGGTGTCGCAGTGCCAATTGGGGGCCGTGGACCATGCCGCCACCACCCCGGAGTTGACTCCGACCAACACGATCAACGGGGGAACCGATCAGCAACAGGACCTGGTTGATTGGGCCTTGGAGCAGTACGCGGCGGCCGGTCTCGAGTTGCCGGTGCTGCAGTTCCACTTGCACAGCGACTTGGCGGCCTGCCAAGGGAATCAAGGGCTGTTCAGCTCAGGCTCCATTCCCTGGAAGATCACCCTGTGCACCGAGGAGCGTATGGTCTTCCTTCACGAGATTGGACACTCCTGGTCCGAGTTCAATCTCACAGAAGCGGAACGGACCGAGTATGTCGAGCAACGGGGAATGGAGTCGTGGAACGATCCGGAAACGCCGTGGCGTGAACGGGGCAGCGAAGACGTCGCCAACACGTTGGCATGGGGTCTAGTGGACGACCCAATCCGGGGTATGATCCCGGACGGACCACTGGCTCAGAAGAACGAAGCTTTCCGGGTTCTCACCGGCATTGACACGCCGCGGATCTCCGGGTGATCGCCACCAACTGGAAGTGGTGACTTTTCGGCCGGACGATTAGATCCCGGTCGGCGTCGGATCACCTCGCGTTCACGCACCCACCATTCCGCCGGTCGCCATCTGTCAAATCGTTCCTGTGACTAGTCAATTTGCGGGCGTTCGAGATAGTCCTTTAAGCAGTCTCCAAGGTGGCCGACATATCCATAGAACTCCAGTTTCCCAGGAGGAAAATCATGTCAAGGACCAATACCACGAGGTTAGGGGCACTTGCTCTGTCATTGCTGCTGGTCGGGTTTCTAGTCGTGACCGGTTCTCGGGCCGCTTTCACGGCTACGACCGACAACACCGGCAATAGTTGGACAGCAGGTACCGTGAGCCTTTCCGACGATGACACCACCAAAGCCATGTTCACGGCTGTCGATCTCAAGGGCGGAGACGAGCTTGAGAATTGCATCGTGGTGACCTACACGGGCAGCCTTGATGCCGACGTGACACTGTACGCCGAGAGCCTGGCCGGTTCTCTAGGCACGTACCTCGACCTGGAGGTCGAGATTGGTGACGGTGGGAGCTTCTCCGACACGGCTACGCAGGACGGAGAGGTCGCGTGCACCGGCTTCAGTGGTTCGTCGATCTATAGCGGAACCCTGGCCGGGTTCGCTGGGGCGAGCACCGACTTTGCAAGCGGAGTTGGCACCTGGGCTCCGAGCACCGGTGACTACAAGACCTACCGATTCCTGGTCACCGTCCAGGACAACAACAACGCCCAGGGCCAGTCTGCTTCCGTCGATTTTGTCTGGGAAGCCCAGAACCAATAGGTAGCAGGAAACCGACTGGGAAACTGGCATCGGCCAGGGTGGCTTGAGTCCCACCCTGGCCGGTTTGTGCAAGGAGTCGGCATGACGGCAGGAACGCCGCACACGAAGAGCGTCTCGACCGTTGCATTGCGTCGTGTCGGTGTCGCGGCCCGAACCGTTCCGGCTGAAAGGAGCGGGTCCTTCGCTGAGGCACGTTTCTATTTCGGGTTGGCCGGGCTCTTCATATCTCTGACGGTCGTGTGGTTGACCCTGTGGGCCATCCTTCCTGCCGTGGGGCTGGGCTGGTCATCGGTCGTCATCACCTCCGGCTCGATGACCCCATCGGTTGCCGCCGGGGACGTAATCGTCGCCGCCCCGCACGACGGACACGGGCTGGGTCCCGGCACCGTGGTGGTGTTCAGGGATGCAGGCCGGCCCGGGCTGGTCACCCACAGGATTGTGGCGGTCAACGAGGAAGGCACCTACCAGACCAAAGGTGACGCCAACCGGATAGGCGACTCAACTCCCCTGACCCCACAGCAGGTCGTGGGGGTGGGCAGGATCATGGTCCCGCTCGTCGGTCTACCGGCTTTGTGGGCGTGGACCGATGCCTGGTTCAGTTTCGGGATATGGGCAGTGGTGATGATTGTGGCAATTTGGTCCGCCCGATTTGCGCTGCTCGACAAGTACGACCCGTGGCCAACCGACAGAGCCGTCGAAGCTGCTCACAAGGGCCGGCACCGACGTATCGCTCCTCCGTTCCGGTCGGGCCGGGGTCGCCATCGGGCACCATCGATGCTGAGCCGAACCAGAGGAGATCCTCGCGATGCCTATGCGTAGCCGGCGCTATCCGGCTATGCTGGCGTTGGTGGCGACCCTGGTAGTGGCCACCTCTTTCGTCGTTTTGGACTCCTCGCAAGCCATCTACGTCGACCAAACCGATAACGTCGCCAACGTCTTTGGAGCAGCTCCGTCCTTCGAGGATCGCACCTACTACCTTCATGATGATCCGACTCCGCCGGTCGGCCACACCTCGGCCCGCCTGCTGCTGACGGCCGATCATCAGGTCCCCACTGCCCAGACGTTGTACAACTACTCTGCGAACCTCGATCTCGACCCCGGGCGTCATCTGGACGAGGGCGGATATGACAAGAACCGCACCGATCCGGCGAGGGCCGTCGCCTGGCGTCTCCCTCCCGCGGACGACTATCAGCAACTCCTCGGGGGTATCACGGTCGACTACTGGGTGGCCCAGGACGGCTTCGCCAACGGCGATGAGACCAAGATCAAATGGTTCCTCCGCGATTTCGATCCTGTCTCCGGCACCTACACGGAGATAGGGGAGATCGAGTTCAAGCAAGAGCCTCTGGGTCCGTCCGGCGACTGGGTGCACATCACGACGGTCTTCCAGGATGTCGACTATCTCCTGGCCCCGGGCCACGTGATCGAGCTCAAGGCCGAGGCCGGAAATGCCAACGCCAACCTCGCCTACGACACGACCGCCTATCCGTCGTTCATCGTGTTCCCCGAGGCTCTCGACATAGCCGTAACGGGTCTAGACGTCGTGACCCCCTTCGGAGTGGGCGAACTGGTCACCGTCCGCGCCGACCTTGCCAACCAGGGAGCCGACGACACCACGTTCGACCTCGTGCTGACCGACCTGACGAGTGGGCAGGTGCTCGACACCGTCACCGTCTCGCTGGCCGTTTTCCAGACCCAAACCGTAGACCTCACCTGGGACAGCACCGGGGCGACGCTTGGTGAACACAACCTTCAGGTGGAAGCGGTCGTGCCTGGTGATATCGATCCGCTTGACAACCTGCAGACGAAGAAGGTCGATGTCAAGGTACCCAAACACGACATTGCGCTGGGCGGCCTCGATGCTCCGGGCCACATCGGACAGGGCGGGTTGCTGGTCCTGACGATCGATGTCGAGAACAAAGGCAACCGCACCGAGACCTTCGATCTGGTTCTCACCGACACCACCACAGGGACCGAGTTAGACCGCCAGGAGCTAACTCTGGGGATTGGCGTGAAGGTGGAGGCAGGCTTCACGTGGGATACGACCGGTGAACCGCTCGGTGATCATGTGTTGGAGGTGGAGGCGGTGGTGGCCGGGGACGCCAACCCGGGGGACAACTTCAAGACCAAGACGGTCCAGTTGCAGGCGGTGGTCTACGACCTCAAGGTGGCCAACGTGACCGCTCCCAGTCCGGTGGGGGTGGGTGAGCAGGTGGTGGTGGATGTGCAGGTGGAGAACAAAGGAAACATGCCCGCCGGCTTCGACCTGATACTGCGGGACACGACGGCTGGAGTCGTGATCGAGACCAGACCGGTCAGTCTGGGGATTGACGAGACTGCCTGGTTCCAGTTTGTGTGGGATACCGCCGGGGGGTCGGTGGGTGATCATGTGTTGGAGGTGGAGGCGGTGGTGGTCGGGGACGCCAACCCGGGGGACAACTTCAAGACCAAGACGGTCCAGTTGCAGGTGGTGGTCTACGACCTCAAGGTGGCCAACCTGACCGCTCCCAGTCCGGTGGGGGTGGGTGAGCAGGTGGTGGTGGATGTGCAGGTGGAGAACAAAGGAAACATCGCCACCGGCTTCGACCTGATACTGCGGGACACGACGGCTGGAGTCGTGATCGAGGCCAGACCGGTCAGTCTGGCTCGTACCGAGATCGCTTGGTTCCAGTTTGTGTGGGATACCGCCGGGGGGTCGGTGGGTGATCATGTTTTGCGGGTGGAGGCGGTGGTGGTCGGGGACGCCAACCCGGGGGACAACTTCAAGACCAAGACGGTCCAGTTGCAGGTGGTGGTCTACGACCTCAAGGTGGCCAACCTGACCGCTCCCAGTCCGGTGGGGGTGGGTGAGCAGGTGGTGGTGGATGTGCAGGTGGAGAACAAGGGCAACATCGCCACCGGCTTCGACCTGATACTGCGGGACACGACGGCTGGAGTCGTGATCGAGACCAGACCGGTCAGTCTGGCTCGTACCGAGATCGCTTGGTTCCAGTTTGTGTGGGATACCGCCGGGGGGTCGGTGGGTGATCATGTTTTGCGGGTGGAGGCGGTGGTGGCCGGGGACGCCAACCCGGGGGACAACTTCAAGACCAAGACGGTCCAGTTGCAGGCGGTGGTCTACGACCTCAAGGTGGCCAACCTGACCGCTCCCAGTCCGGTACAGCAAGGTGACGTTGTCTCGGTGGCAATAGAGGTGGAGAACAAGGGCAACATCGCTACCAGTTTCGACCTCGTACTGCGAGACACCACCGACAATGTGGTCGTTGAGACCCGCACCGTGAATCTGGCCAGGGGTGCGGTGGAAACCTTCACCGTCGAGTGGAACACATCTTCGAGTTCTCTCGGCCTGCACGTCCTGGAAGCCAAAACAGACCTCATCGGGGACTCCAATCCCGGCGACAACCTAAAGACCAAGGAAGTCACGGTCAACGCTTGACGCCGGACCGCCGAAGGACCGGGGCAATGCATCCGGTCACTGCGGGGTGAGCGCAGCTATGGTGTCGGTCACGAATTCGCGCTTGTCCAGAGCGGTGGAGGGGCAGGCCCTACGAATCCGCGGCAACCAGCGCAAGCGCAGTGGTGCCAATTCCTGATCGATGAGAGCCGGAGCGGACAAATCGCTCGGGGCGCTCAGAGCGCGCCGGGAGAAGGAGACCTCGTGACTACCGCAAACCATCAAATCCGTTCAGTCCATCTGGTCGGCACCATCCCTGCCGAAAACACCCGTGAGGCTCTTCGGATGGTTCTCGATACCGTGGGGATCGAATCGCCGATCAGCTTCCCGACGGTGAGACGGGAGATCGCGGGAACTGGATCGGTCGTCTGGTCGAGAACCTAAGCCGGTGTCTGGCGGAAGGCGAGTAGGCCAGGGAAATCTCTGGGTTCGAGTCGATCCGGAGTCGGGGCAAATCGTTCCACGTCGATCCCAGAGGGCGATCTCTGGAGAGATCCTCCCGCGTCGAACTATCTCGACGCTCGGGAGCAGCAGCCCAAGGAATCCGGGACAGGTTTTGGGTCATACAGCACCTGATCCGGTTTCGTTCTCCGGACAGTTCTGCTAAACAAGTCCTTGTGCCCAGGAAACGATGGGCCTGGACCCTTTGGGAGGAGGATCCCTATGTCTGCACCCGCCACCTACACGGTGGGCGGTTCACGAACGGACCAGCGCCGCCGCTTGTTCGCTCTCGTAGTCGCCTTCCTGCTAGCCCTGACGTCGCTGGCGATTTCGGCCGACCCGGCGTCCGCTAAGAAGGGCGATCCGCACCAGCCGCCCGGCAACCCCGATCCGCCCGGACAACTCGTCCAGGTTCAGTTACTGGCCTTCAACGACTACCACGGGCACCTCGAGGCCAACACGCCCGGTCCAGTCGCTGACGACCCGGCCGGTGGTTCCGAGTATCTGTCCGCCAAGCTCAACGAGCTGCGGGCCGGAAACAAGTACAGCCTGACCGTCGCCGCCGGTGACTTGATCGGTGGCTCGCCCGCCTTCTCCGGGCTGTTCCACGACGAGCCGTCGGTTGAATCGCTGAACGCCATGGGCCTCGACGTTTCTGGCGTCGGCAACCACGAGTTCGACGAGGGCGTCACCGAACTGCTCCGCATGCAGAACGGCGGCTGTCACCCGGTCGACGGCTGCTACTTCCCGGCCGAGCCCTATGCAGGCGCCGATTTTCAGTGGCTGGCCGCCAATGTCGTCAACGAGACGACCGGCGAGACCCCGCTGCCGCCCTACTGGATCAAAAAGATCGAGAGCGTCAAGGTCGGCTTCATCGGTATGACGCTCGAAGCGACCGACACGCTGGTTGCCGCCGCCGGCATCCAGGGGTGGGACTTCCTCGACGAAGCTGAGACGGCCAACGCTCTCGTGCCGATCTTGAAGGCGCAAGGCGTCGAGGCCATCATCGTGCTGCTGCACGAGGGCGGCTCGCAGACCCCGCCGCCCGGCGCCGTCGACGCCTGTGTCGGCATCTCCGGCCCGATCGTGGCCATCAACAACGCCCTCGATCCCGAGATCGACGTGCTGATCACCGGGCATACGCACCTGCCCTACAACTGTGTGCTTCCCGATGCCGACAACCAGCCGCGCATCGTCACCAGTGCCTACTCGTACGGCCGGGTGGTGTCCGAGTTTGACCTGGTCCTCGACAAGCGGACCGATGACGTTCGCCGCGATCTCAGTAAAGCAACCAACCACGCCGTCATCCAGGCGGACCTGGAACCGGATCCGGCCATGACCGCCATCATCAAAAAGTGGCAGCCGCTCTACGACCTGGCCGGTAACACCCCGGTCGGGACCATCACCGCCGACATCAATCGCGGTGGAGTCAATGGTTCGGATCGTGGGGTCGAGTCGCCGGCCGGCAACCTGGTAGCCGACGCCCAACTCTGGTCGACGTCGGCCAGCTTTGCCGATGTGGCGTTCATGAACCCCGGGGGAGTACGGTCGGATCTGACATACCTCCAGTCGCAAGACCCTCCGGAGGGCGACGGCGTCGTCACCTACGGGGAGGCGTTCACGTTCCAACCGTTCGGCAACACCCTGGTGACGTTCCCGATGACGGGGGCACAGATCATCTCGGTGCTGGAAGAGCAGTGCCAGCCGCTTGGCTCGAGCCGGCCGTTCCTGCATCTCGGGGTATCGGAGGGGTTCACCTACGACCTGGCCAAGACCATCGTGGCGGGTGACTGCACTTCGGTGACGGTGAGCAACGTGAAACTCAACGGTGTCGATCTCAGCCCGACCGGGACGTACAACGTCACGGTGAACAACTTCCTGGCCGACGGCGGGGACAACTTCACCACCTTTGGGACCATCACGGCGCCGCGGCTCGATGGAGGCAACGACCTCCTGGCGCTCGTCAACTACCTGGGGACGTTCAGCCCGGTAGCTCCTCCGAGCACCGACCGGGTCAACGAACTGCCCTAGACGGGGCTTTATCATTGGACCCGACCCCCGCGGGTCGGGTCCAATGAGACCGTCTGTATCAGCCAGAGCTGCCTTTGGGGCGACACTATTGCACACGTCCCGTGATTCCGGTCGCCACCGGGTGGAGATAATCGGAGACTACGACGTAATCGAACCGCGGCGATTGATGCGACTCAGACTCTCAAACGCTCGGAAGGGGCGGCTTAGGAATCCGGCCCGTAGTGACCCTCGTAGGGGAGGTTGTGGCTTCTCAGCTCGGCTGTGACAGCTTGCAGCTCCGGAATCGCCCGGCGGGCCGAGTCGAGCACCGCTTTTTCGGGTTGGCCGCGATCGAGCCAGCCGAGCGGGGTCTTGCCACCGAGATCCGGATTGGGGTGGACGAGCCAATCGGAGATGACCGCCCCCGTGACATCGTTGCGAAGCAGCAGTGCGACGATCTCTGCGATGTCTTCTCGTACGTGGTGATGGTCGAATTGAAACGCCGGATAAACCTCTTCGGACAACCGGGCACCGATGCGGAGGACGTCGTTGCGACCGAGCAGACATTCGTCGGTACAGCCCAGATCGTCGGTTGCCTCCAACCTTGTCCAGAACGGTCCGACGAGGATTATTCCAGGATGTGCTTCGGTCATAGTCGTGTCGCCACCCACGATAGGCCTCTACTCGGAGTCTGATGTGCGGCTGCGGGAAGGTTCGATCCCGGGGCGCGCTGAGTCTGGGAATACATCCGGCTCTCTTCTCAATCTTCGTCTTCGGTCGCCTCCAACAAGCGCTTCAGGCGCCGGTAATCGGCTTCGATCGACTTGCGGACCGTGTTCACAACGAGAGGCCTGGCGAACCTTCGCCACCCCCGCGGGTGTCCGACGAGATCAACTGTGATCCGACAGCGGGACGGGCCCAGGGGGTCGACCCGGCGAGTGACGGTGATGGGAAAGGTCGCCCCCCGGCGGGACTCGGTGGTTATCGATCGGCTCGGCTCGATGGCGATGATCTCGTAGCCGGTGACGGTGTCCTTGTAGTCGGCCAACTGGTCGTAGGTGGAACCCACCCGGATGGGCGGTGGTGAAGTCCAATCGGTCGACTTGATTCCGCTTTGCCATTTGGCGTTGTTCGAGAAATCCTTCACGTAGAGGAATGCCTCTTCGGCCGGAACCCTGATTTCGGTTCTGATCGTGAGTTTGATCACCGACACCTCGAGGAGCAGCGTAATCGTGGTAGGACTGCCGGCGACCGTCTCAGCCGTCCGCCCGCACCACCGATCGTGGGACCGGCTCTCGTCGGGCTGCCAACAGCGCTCCGACGATGACCAGCACGACGCCCACCAGAGCAACGACCGATACCTGATCGTTGCGGAACACGACACCGAGGACCAGGGCGACGACCGGGAGGATGTACGTTATGAAAGAAGATCGGGTTGACCCAACCCGACCGACCAGCGATCCCATGATCAAGAAGGCCAGCCCGGTGCCTATTGCTCCCAATACGACAATCGCCAGGAACGAATCCCACGCAAAAGTCGAATTGAGCAATCCGGTGGCGCCGAAAGGGGCGGTCCAAATGGTGGCGTATGCCAGCATCCGGGCATTGACGGCCAATGATCCGTATTGCTGATTGATCGGGGCAGCGATGTTGATGGCCAATCCGTAGCAAAGGGTGGCCAGCAACACGAGGATCACTCCCAGGGCCTCGGAAGAATCACCTGATCCGGACGACAGACTGATGGCGCCCACTCCGACGAACCCGAGGACCAATCCGACCAGCACTGCTCCATGGGGGAGCTTCTTCAGCAGGATGGTGGCGATCGCGGCAGCGAAGATCGGCATGGCACCGTTGAGCATCCCGGCTGCGGCCGAGTTGATGTACTGCTGAGCGATCGGGAACAGGGTGAAGGGTATGGCCACCCACACGAAGGAGAGAGCAATCAACCGGGGGCGGTCGAAGGGCTCAATCCGGCGCCGGGCTCTCGGCACCAGAGCGAGAATCAATGCCCCGAATGCGATCCTCATCCAGGTTATGAGGCCCGGGTGAAAGGCTTCCAGGCCGATGTCGATCAACAGAAAGGAGGAGCCCCAGATCAAGCCGATAGAAACGAACAGGGCCCAATCGATGGGCGTGAAAGCCTCTCGATTAGTGCCGGCGCTCGTGCTGAGGATTCGCGATCCCATCTTCGGCCCTCGTCGGAAACCGTCAGCCTAAGCGCGCCGGGGCGTTCCACCCGTCGTCGAGGGTCAAGTTATCGGAGGATCCGATCGAACTCGACATCTTCGGCAGCCAGCACGTAGGCCACGGCCGGGAGGTGGCGAGTTCGTTCGATCAGGAAGCGGAGATGGGCGGCGAATGTCTCGATCTCACCGATCGGCCGCGGTAGACCGATGAAGGTCAGATCGGCCGCCGTTGAAGTCGTGCTGATGACGTCGAGGGGAGGGCGGTCGTCGACCAGTACATCGACCGCAGCCTGCATCCGGGTCGACGAGATGAGCTCGGCGAGGTTTTGCCGGGCTCCGGCGGCTCCCTCCTCGTCCTTGACGATCATGCGAACGTGCAGGCCGACGTTGCTCCACGTGAGGCTGGAGGAGATGAGGTGCCCGAGGGTGACCATGAGACTTCCGTTGCCGCGCATGCTCTGCCACCAGACGTCGATATGACGCCGTCTCCCGAAGAGGCGATCTTCGTCGGCCCTGACGATTACGACGTTGCGGTTGGCCCGGTAGAAACTGGCGATCATCTGCGCATACTCGATCGGGTCCTGGGTGGTCTCGCCGTCCCCGAGCAAGACGGTATTGGGCACCAGATAACCAAGGCCGTACGCCTCGACCAGAGTTGCCGCCCCTTCATAAGGGGTGGCAGCCGACACGACTCGCACAAGTGCATCGACGTTCCGCTGTTCCAGGTGGTCCTGGATGGTGGCGGTCAGACTGTTCTTGCGGTCCGTGCTGGAGGCCGACTCGGGAAGAATGGTGGCCACGCTGAGGATCCCTCGATTCTGCGAGATCGTGTTGGCCAGGTCGATGAGGTACCAGCGCTTGTCCGGATTGCCTGCCAGCACCAGGAAGTGAGGTCTCCAGCTGCGGGCTTTCGTTTGTACTCCCAGGTTGAAGAGACCCCAGCGAATCATGGCCTGCCACATGCCCTGCCGGACATCTCCCCAGGTACTGCGCAACCCGCGGCGTTTCAGCCACAGGTAGACGCCGAGCACGATCACCGCCGAGATAACGGTGGCCGGGGCATCGATGAGGAACATGACCGCCGAGCAGCTCACCGCTCCGAGCAATGAGAACAACCAGTGCACTCTGAAGGTAGGTCGGAAGGACGGGCTGCGCAGCAGACGCTCGACGGCCGACACGATATTGACGACCGCATAGGTGGCCAGGAAGAACATGGTCAGGATCGGCGCGATGACGTTGAGGTCACCCAGCGCCACCGCGGTGAGCGCGAGACCCAGGGTTACATACGTGCCGACTCTCGGTTCGTCGTGGGGTCCGTTTCCCCGGCCGAGAAACCGAAACGGCCTGGGGAGGATGTTGTCGCGGGCAATGGCCTGCAAAATCCGCGGGGCGCCCAGCATGCTGCCAAGGGCACTGGAGAGGGTTGCTCCCCAAACGCCGATCAGAATGGCATCTCCCCAGATTGCGATGTTCCTCATGATCAACGGGTCGGCCACGAGTTGGGCAGCCGTGGCCCGCTGCGAGAGGAACAAGGGGATGGCCATGTAGATGAGGTAGCTGACGCCGATTGCGGCCATCGTTCCACGGGGGATTGACCGGCGCGGGTTGGCCAGATCTCCCGACATGTTGACTCCGGCCATGATGCCGGTCACCGCCGGGAAGAACACTGCGAAGACTTGCCAGAACCCGATCCGCTCAAAAGTGGCGGCTGCTTCGATCGTCGCAGAATGTCCGAGAAAGAACGACAGCAACGACAGGCCTATGCCCGCCATGATGAAGTACTGGGCGCGAATGGCCACCCGGGCAGAAATAAGCGCAATTACCGCCACCAGGACCGTGGTGATCAGACCGATGATGCGTTGATCCAAGATCGGGAAGACCCTGGTCACGCTTTCGGCAAAGCCGATGGTGTAGAGGGACACCGACAGCGCCTGGGCCAGGTAGAGCGGAATGCCGATGGCACCGCCGATCTCGACTCCCAAAGCCCGGCTGACCATGTAGTAGGCCCCTCCGGCCCGGATTCGTTGGTCGGTCGCGATCTGGGATATGGAAAGCCCGGTCAAGAAAGTGATGCCCGTGGCGATGGTGACGATGACCAGCGATCCTGATAAACCGGCCTGGCCGACGACCCAGCCAAACCGGAGATACATGATCACACCGAGAATGGTCAGGATCGATGGTGTGAAGACCCCACCGAACGTGCCGAGACCGGACCCCTTTCCCTGCTGCGTGCCGATCGGATGTCATTCCCACAGACGCATTCCCTCCAGTATGGGCCGTTGGGCTCGGTCGGATCGGACCCGCGAGTGTACCCGGCGGGCGGTAGGACGGGTTCAGCATTCAATTGGAGTTGCGCAGCACGGCCCGGGCGGCGTGATAGCCGGCCATGCCGTGGACTCCGGGACCCGGGGGAGTGGCCGACGAACACAGGTACATGCCCGGACCTACTAGATAAGGGTTGAGCCTCAACTGCGGCCGGAAGAGCATTCGCAACCGATCGGTTCGCCCGCCGGCGATATCGCCTCCGACCAGGTTGGGATTCCATTCCTCGAGGTCGGCGGGACTCATGGTGTGCCGGGCCAGAATCAGTTCTCGGAACCCGGGAGCAAAACGTTCAATCTGACGTTCGATGGCCTCGGTCATGTCGATGGGAGAACCGGCCGGAACATGACAGTAGGCCCATAGCACGTGCTTGCCGGCGGGGGTGCGAGTGGGGTCGACGATCGTCGGTTGTGAGGCGATCACGAAAGGCCGGTGGGGAATCCTTCCATCCCACACGGCCTGTTCCGCCTGGGCGATTTCGTCGGCCGGACCGCCCACGTGCAGAGTGCCGGCCCGGCGACAGTCCGGAGCGCTCCAGGGAACCGGTCCGGCCAAGGCGAAATCCACCTTGAAGACGCCCGGCCCGTGGCGGTACCGCCGGTACCGCCGTCCGGCGCGGTTCGGCAGTCGGTGACCGGCGATTGTGGCCATGGCTCGTGGCCCGGTGTCGAAAAGTACGGTCTCGACCGGGGGGAGGTCCTCGAGGTCTCGCACATAACGGTCGGTCTCAATGGTCCCTCCCATTCCCCTGAGGATCGAGGCTAGGGCATCCGCAATGGCCTGGGATCCCCCCTCGGCGACCGGCCAACCGCTCACGTGTACCAGCGCCGCCAGCACGAGGGCCACGGCGGTATTCCCGGGTTGGGAGAGCGGCATGGGTGTATGGGCGGCCAGCCCTGCCAGCAACGCTCGCCCCTGGCCGGTGCGAAGTGATCGTTGAGCCATCTCGGCCGGCCGGAGACCCCGCAATCCCAGCCCGGACAGTGCGAGCGGATGGGAGGGAATACGTAGCACCGGGCCGAATACCGCTTCCGAGATCAGGTCCCATTGCCGGGCCAGTTTTCCCACCACCCGTTCGTAGAGTGGTCCGTCGGCCTCCAATCGTTCGGCGGTGACGGTGACCGAGTGGTGCAGCGTGGCGGTCGTCCCGTCCTCGAGCGGATGAGCCAGCGGGATCTCGGGTCGAAGCCACCGGAGCCCGTGTTCTTCCATCGGCAGTGATTGAAACAGAGGCGAGGTCGCGCCGAGCGGGTGCACGCCTGCACCCAGGTCGTGGCGAAAGCCGGGCAGGGTGAGTTCGGCGGTTCCGGCCGCACCACCTAAGGTGTCCGACTTCTCATAGACGGTTACCAACCGACCTGCCTGTTGGAGGACGATGGCGGCTCCCAGCCCGTTGGGTCCGGCTCCGATGACGGCAACGTTCGACACAATCACCATTCTCGTCCGCCGTCGGGAAACGCGCTTCCGGATCGGGGGTCCGTCATCGGTGTGGCGGGGCCGGTCAGAAGTTGGGCGGCGATCGCCAGCGGAGATTCTCCGGCGAGGCCTCGGTCGGCTTACTGCAACCGGGCTTGATACTGAGCACGGGCCCGATGCGAGATGGGGGAGGCCATGGCGCGCTGGGCGTCCGCCACCGGAAGATCGCTCGAGTAGGCGTGATCCACCATCTCCACCAGCGAGATGTTCTCTGCGGGGGCGGAGATCCATTCCACCGTGGTGCCTGCCCGGATGGTGCCCGGTTCGAGGACCCGGCAGTAGAAACCCGGGCGCCGGGCGTCGCGAAAACGGCGAATCCATCCAGGATCCCCGATCCGGGCGGCGAAAGTGGCGCAGGGAATGCGGGGTGCCGTCGCCTCGAGCAGGACGCCATCGATGAGGAGCCGGTCACCGACGCGAACCAGCTCCGGGATCCCCGAGACTGTCAGGTTCTCTCCAAAAGACCCGGGCTCCAACGACCGATTGAGCTGTTGTATCCACCATTTGTAATCTTCGAAGGAATACACGTAGACCGCCTGATCCGGCCCGCCGTGGTGTTGGGAATTCATCACGGCGTCGTCTGCAATACCCTCGACATTGACGAGGATTTCGTCTACCGGGGACTTGATGATCCCCGTTTCCACGGCCCGCTCACCAACTTGCAGGGTGTGAGGAGACCCAACCTGGACCGAAACGACGTGCATGCGGCCAAGATACTCGGTTCCGGGAGTGAGCTACTCGGCTTGGGGGTGGGCTCGAGTTCCACAGAGGAGACACTTTGGTCGTCACGCCTCGAGTTGGTCGAGTAGTTTTCCGGTCCGGAGAGGGAGGAACCATGCGAGAGCGGCTCGGCGCACTCTTTCATTCGGCTTTTCTTCGTCGGGTCATGTGGCATGTCCGGCGGGTGGCCAAGCAAGTCGATCGGCGATTCTTCGTTGCCCTACTGTCGGGCTTGATAGTGGTCGTCTCGTTGGCGGCCATCGCCATCACGCTCCTGGAGAAAGAGCTCACCCTGGCGGCATTTGGCGAGTCGTTCTACTGGGGGATCACCACGGTCCTTGGTCAGGGCGACGCCTCGCACGTCACAACCCCGCTTGGCTGGGTGGTGAGCTGGCTTCTGGCCCTCTTTGGGATAGGGATTCTCGCCACCATCACCGGGGCACTGGTCGGATTTGTCATCGATTTCTTGTTGAAGGAGGGACAGGGCATGGGTGCAGCAGGACATAGAGGGCACATCGTCGTCTGTGGATGGAACTCCACGGCCCGCGACCTGATCGATGAGCTTCGCTCCGACGAGTTCGACCGGGAGGTCGTGGTCATCCATGAAGCCGACCGGAACCCGGCGGGGGACGATGCGTATTTCGTACGGGGCGATACGACCAATGCCGACGACCTCAAGCGGGCGGGTATCGAGGAGGCCGCGGCAGCCATTATTTGCCCGACGGATGGATCCAACGAAGCCGATATGCGATCGATCCTCACCGTACTGGCGATTGAGGATCTGGCACCGCGGGTGCGGACCGTAGTCGAGGTCAACAATCCCAAACATGTAGAACACTTCCGGCGCACCAAGGTCGACGAACTGCTGGTCAGCTCCCGGTTGGCCGCCCATCTACTGGCCCGCACCGCCATGTATCCCGGGCTGTCGGCGGTGGTGGCAGACATGGTGGCCGGGGGAGACGGGTCTGAGCTCTACCGGGTTGAGCTACCCGATGACTACCTCGGTGCCTCGATCGACGAACTGGCTACGCGCATGCGGCGCGATCATCAGGCAACAGTGCTGGCCGTGAGCCGAAACGGTTCTTCCTTCATCAACCCGCCAAGTGATTTCCGCCTCGAGCCGGGAGATGACGCGGTGGTAGTCGCCGAGTCGCTGGGAACTCTCTCACCGCTCAAGACATCCAAGCAAACCGACGTTGTGATTGATCTGGACGAGCGGCAACCGAGTCGGTCGTAGAATCCAGCCGGTGAGCTTTCCGAAGTATCAATGGCAGCCGAGCACGGAGGAGATCGCCCGGGCGGCGGGTCTGGAACCAGAGCAGGTCGAGCGGTTCGACCACAACACTTCACCCTTCCCGACCGACTGGGCGGTTGATCTCGTCCGCCGTCGAAGCGGGAACCTCAACGAATATCCGGCCGCCGGGTACGGCACCCTTCGAGAAGCGGTCGCCCAGGTCACCGGTCTCGACCCCGATCAGATCGCGCCCGGAGCCGGTGCCGATGAGCTGATTTTGCTGGCCGCCCGGGCCTTCCTGGCTCCGGGTCAGAACGCGGTCACGGTCACTCCCACCTATCCGCTGTATGAGATAGCCACCGCCCAGGCTCACGGCAACGTGGTCGGGGTCGAGGCGTCGCCTCCCGACTTCGAGTTTCCGACCGACGAAGTGATCAACGCGGCCCGAGATGCTGAGGTCGTGTGGTTGTGTGCTCCCTCCAACCCGATCGGGAACCGTCCCGGAGACGCCGCGGTCGCCGCGGTCATCGCGGCGACCGACGGCATAGTCGTCCTCGACGCCGCCTACGCGGAATTCGCCGGTGACGACTGGGCCTCGTGGGCGGACCGGCACCACAACCTGCTCGTGCTTCACACCATGTCCAAGGCCTACGGGCTGGCCGGCGCCAGAGTGGGTTATGCCCTCGGGCATCCCGACTTGATTGCGAGGATCGATGGGGTGCGGCCACCCGGGAGCATTTCGAGCCTCTCGGTCGATCTGGCGATTGCCGCGCTGGAAATGCCGGGCCGGATGAGGAATGTGGTCACCTCGATAACGGAAGAGCGGATTCGCCTGGCAGGTCTCTTCGAGGATCTCGGTTTCCGGGTGCTGCCCGGTGCTACCAACTTCCTGTTGTGCGAGGCGGGGCCCAATGCGTCCGGGGTGGCGAGTGCTCTGATGAAAGAGGGGCTGGTACCGAGGGCGTATCCGGCGGGCAGCCGGCTGGCCTCCTTTTTGCGGTTCACGGTGCGTTCGCCCCAAGCCGACGATAGGTTGGTTTCCGCTCTTCGAGCGATCCTTCCCTGAATCGCTTGCCGTCGCCGGTCAACTCTTAGCGGAGTCCGGACTGACCCCGGCCATCATCAAACCGATCTCCTGACGGGTGATCGTGGCCGGGTCGACGATCCCCATTATTTGTCCCTCGTAGATGACCGCAATGCGATCGGAGAGTCCGAACACCTCGTCGAGGTCTTCCGAGATCACGAGGATGGCGGTGCCCTCTTCCCGCTGGCCGACCAGGCGCTTGTGGATGTACTCGGCGGCTCCGATATCCACACCGCGCGTGGGCTGGGATGCCAGCAGGACTTTGGGAGTGCCGGAGATCTCCCTGGCCAGGATCACTTTCTGGATGTTCCCGCCCGAGAGGCTGCGAGCGGTGGTTTCCAGGGTCGGGGTTTTCACCGCGTACTCTTTCACCAGCCGGGCGGAATGCTCCTTGATCGCACCGAAATCGAAGAGTCCCCTCTTGACAAACCGGGGATCTTTGTGATCTACCAGCAGGAGGTTCTCGGAGATGGTGAACTCGCCGATGCAGCCGTTCTTCATGCGGCCTTCCGGCACATAGGAGAGGCCGGCCTGGCGAACCTCCGCGGGGGATTTGCCGGCGACGTCGACGTCATCGATGTAGATCGATCCACCGATCGGCTCGCGTAGTCCTCCAATGGTCTCGGCCATCTCCCGTTGACCGTTGCCCGATACGCCTGCAATACCGAGAATCTCCCCGGCCCGAACCTCCAGGTTGAGACCTCGCACGGCCTCATCGCCCCGATCCCCGAGCACCGTCAGGTTTTCGATCCGGAGCCGCGCCCGGCCGGTTTCGACTTCCGGTTTGTCCGGTGCGAGCTTCACTTCGCGCCCCACCATCATCCGGGCCAAACTCTCCCGGGTGGCCCCTTCCACCGGGACTTCACCGGTCTTGCGGCCCTGTCTGAGAACGGTGATACGGTCGCTGAGAGCCAGGACCTCATGCAGCTTGTGCGAGATGAAGATCAGTCCGCGGCCATCGTCGGTCATCTGCCGGAGGGTCACGAAGAGCTGATCCACCTCCTGCGGGGTTAGGACCGCCGTCGGCTCATCGAGGATGAGCAGCTCGGCGTTGCGATAGAGCGCCTTGATGATCTCCACCCGCTGTTTCTGTCCGACCGAGAGCTGCCAGACGGTTGCACTCGGGTCGATCTTGAGACCATATCGTGAGCCGAGCTCTGTAATCCGCTCGGAAACGGCGTCAAGATCGGTGCGGAAACCCCGGTTGGATGACAACCCGAGAGCAACGTTCTCAGCCACGGTCAGGCTCTCAACCATCATGAAGTGCTGGTGGATCATCCCGATGTTGTGATCGATGGCGTCGGTTGGGCTCTGGATCTCGATTGGAGATCCATTCAGGAGCACCTCTCCTTCGTCCTGTCGATAGAGCCCGTAGAGGATCTTCATCAGCGTGCTCTTGCCCGCACCGTTCTCACCAAGCAGTGTGTGAACCTCGCCGGCCCTGAGATCGAAATCAACTCGGTCGTTGGCCAGGACACCGGGGAACCGCTTGGTGATCCCCCGCATCTCCAGCATGAGGGTCTCGCTCACGACGCCACCTCGCTTGGGACCGGGGCGAGCGGTCGCCCGCCCCGGTCGACTGCCACGATTGACGTCGCCGCACCAGGTACGGAGTACGAAGTGAGACAGTCCTCCTCGCAGCCGCTCCTCACAATTCCCTCCTAGCCGCCGGTCGAAATCGACCCATCGATGATCCCGGCGATGGTTTCCTCGGCCAGGGTCTTGACATCGGCCGGCAAGTCGTAGGCTTCGTTGTATTCGATGACCTCGCCACCGTTGGCGAGATCAATCTTGTACTCCTCACCGCCGAGCGTGCCCGCTTGGATCTTGGCAATGATGTCGCGTAACACGACTTCCCAGTGATATACCTGGGAGGCTACGACGATGCTGGGCGCCAGGCTCTTCTGGTTGGCCTGGGTACCAAACCAGAGGATGCCCTGATCGTTGGCAACCGTTACCGCACCCACAACCATCTGAGCCGTGCCGGACATCACGTCCGCCCCGTTGGCGGCGAAGGCCTGAGCTGCCTCAGAGGCCAGTGCCACATCGCTAAAGGAGTCGGTGTAGTTGACCAGCACTTCGGCATCAGGGTTCTGGGCCAGCACGCCGGCCTTGTACCCGTCTACGTACAGCTTGGCGTCACCCACTTCGACCGGCCCAACGATGCCGATGGTGTTGGTTTCGCTGAGCGCGGCTCCCATGACTCCCATTACATATCCGCCCTGATCAGAGGCTGCCTCATAGGCGAAGACGTTGGCCAAACCGAAGGTGTCCGCCGCGGTTCCCCAGGCAAACGAGGTGTTCGGGAAGTCGGGGGCGATCTCCTGCAATGAACCGCCGTACTGGGATCCATGGGCGATTACCAGGTCGACCCCGTCGTCTGCGTAGGCGCGGATGGCGCCTGCCGCATCTTCGACCACGAACGTGCCGTCGGTTACTTGTACTTCCACATTGCCCATCTCGGCCTTGATGATGTTGACTGCATCGACGATCGACTGGGTGAAAGCCAGGTCGTTCGACGCCGAAGGCGCCACGATGGCGATCCTGAACGCCTCGGCGGCTGCCGCGGTCGTGGTTGTTTCTCCGCCGCCGGCCGTAGTGGTTGTGTCACCCGTGTCATCGCCGCAGGCGGCTGCCACAAGCGTGAATGCCAGGACAACGATCAACCAGGTCATAGTGCGCTTTTTCAATGTTCCTCCTTCATTTGGTCATTCTCCTCTTGAGTAAGGCTTGGTGAGCGCCGCCGGCGCCTTGAAGCGTCGGGCGACAATGACCAAAGCCAGAATCGTGATTATGGCCGGAGCCATGGCCGCGAAGTTCGACAAGTCGGGCGGGATGATCGCCAGGGTCTTGAGTTGCAGCACGATGGCATTGACGAATCCGTACAACAGCGATCCCAGCATCACGCCGACCGGTCGCCAAGCCCCGAAGTAGACCAGGGCAATGGCGATGAACCCTTGAGCGTTGGTGAGGTTCTGCTGGAAGATGCCGAGATCAATAGCCAGCGCGGCGCCGGCCACACCGGCCAAAGTGCCGCCGATGATGACGGTGGCGTAGCGGACCCGGTTGACGCTAACCCCCAGGCTATCGGCGGCTTCCGGGTTCTCGCCCACCGCCCGGATGTTCATCCCGAAAGTCGTCTTGTTGATGATGTACATGCTGACCGGCACGGCCAGGAAGGCCAGGTACACGACGATGCTGTGTTGAAACAGCATTTCACCGATCACCGGGATATCGCTCAGGACCGGGATGTCGAGTTTGGGGAACTTCGTGATAGGCAGCGGGGTCCCAACCAGCTTTTGGAACAGCAGGTCGCTCAATCCGAGGCCGAACAGGTAGATACCGATACCGCTGATCCCTTGCTCGGCTTTCAGGGTCACTGATATCACCGCTGAGATGACGCCGAGCAGCAAACCGACAACGATTCCGATCAGCAGTCCCAGCCAGACGCTGCCCGTTTGCAGCACGGCGTAATAACCACCAAACGCTCCGAGCAGCATGATCCCATCGACACCGAGGTTCAATACACCACTTCGCTGCCCAAACGTTTCACCGAGCGAGGCGAACAGCAACGGAACAGCCAGGCGGATGCCGGAAGCGGCAGTGGCCACCAGGACGGCGGTGGTGAAGAAGTCGCTCACGAGGTGTCCTCGGCATCGGGCACAGGCGGATCATGGGGCGGCGTTTCTGATGGGGTGGCCAGCGGTTCGGGCACATCGACGCGGACGTCTCTCGCCAGCATGCGTTTGCGGTAGCGATCCGTCGCCACCACGAAGACCACTACCAGGCCGTTGAGAGCGAGGATCAAAGCCGAAGGCACCTGCACGGCTCGCTGGAGAGCGAGGCCTCCGACCAGCAGGCCTCCAAAAAGGAAAGAAGCCGGGATGGTCCAAATCGGGTGGAGCCCGCCGAATAAGGCCGCAACGATGCCGTTGAAGCCGGCACTGCCGGTGAACCCGGCGGTGGAGCCGTCGGTGACCATCCGGTGGCTCTCGCTTCCAAACACCAGTACGGCCCCGGCCAATCCGGCCATGGCCCCACTCAGCGTCAAAGCCAGCATGATCGTTCGTTTAACCGGGATGCCGGCGTACTTCGATGCGTCCGGATTGAGACCGACGGCGCGAAGTCGGTATCCCAGCGGGGTGCGCCACAGCAGGATATAGGCGGCGATGGCAACGAGCACTGCGATCAGGGGACCGATGTGGAATCGGCCATCACCAAAGAGGAGCGGCAGGTCGGCTCCCTCCTGGAGGCGTTCAGTCTGAGGGATTCGAGTACCACGCTCGATCTCTCCCGGGTCGATCAGCGGGCCACGGAGAAGGTAGTTCATCAACTGCACTGCGACGACGTTGAGCATGATCGTGCTGAGGATCTCGTTGACGCCGAAATAGGCCTTCAATGCGCCCGGTACTGCGCCCCACATAGCGCCACCGATGAGGCCGGCGATGAGGACTGCCGGCAGCATGATCCAGGCCGAAAGGTCGGGCAGACCCAAGGCGACAATGGTGGCCAGTAAGCCGCCGGCCACCATCTGCCCCTCGCCGCCGATGTTTATGACATTGGCGCGGAAAGCAATGGTGATCCCGACGCCGACGAACAGCAGCGGGGTGGCTTTCAACGCCGTCGAAATCAAGGCATCTTTGCTTCCGAAAGCCCCATTGAGCAGTTCTCGGAAGCCTTCCAAAGGATTAGCACCGAGGGCGATGAGCATGATGGCCCCGATGAGGAGAGCAGCGACGACCGCCCCAACTGGGATGAGAAAGGCGAGGTATTTCGACTGCGTCCGACGCTTGCCGACTGCGCTCGTCACGCTGATGCGTCTCCTCTCGCCCGGAACCGACGATACGTCGGTAGCGTCGTCGCTGGATAACAAAATGTCAACTTGTTGCGCCCGCCCGTTCTCAGTCGGTTCTGATCGCGTTCAGATAGTTGTATATGGTGATGCGACTGACCCCCATCATGGCCGCTACGTCCTCGATGGCTTTCCTCAACTGGAAGGCTCCTCGCTCATCGAGCATTCGGACCGCAGCCTGTTTGTCCTTGCGGGACAGGTCCGCGATCTTTCCCCCCAACTCCTGCTCGATGTGGTTCACCATCCGGTCGAGCGCGTTGGAAAGCGATTCCAAGCGAATGCCACCGATCACTTCACCGTCCCACGTGACGGTCACGTCACCCGGTTGGAGGTCGGCCGGCGCGAGGACTTCACCTCCGACCAGGGTGAGCAGCGGTTGGATGGCGGCGAATACGGGGTGCTGGGTTACCAGGGTCATGCGTCGTCACGCTCGAGTTGCAGGGACACGCGAGTGGCCCCTTCGCGGTAGGCGGTCGCCAGCATGGCCTGCAGCGCCGAGATCACCGTAGCCGGATCACCCTTGACCGATGTGCCAAATGGGCCCATTTCTGGTTCGAGTCCCCGGTCGCGTACTGCGTCGATCGCGGCCATTACGTGGGGTCCGGGTGCGCCTTCCTCAAAGGGTTCGATCATGAACTCCGCTCTACAGGACACCCCTTCGCTCCTCGGTCGGTTGTCCAGACTCTAATGTCGTGGGAGCAGCGCCGGTTCCGGCGCGGCCGGCCTTGACGCCTTGACAGATTGTTAACCTAGCTGTGAAGATGACAGAACCGGATGAGGGCTCTACGGTTGCTCGAAGCCGGCTTGGTGAAGGGTGTGACATGACGCTTGCGACGCCGGGAATCAGCTCGTTTACTGTGAACGGTCGGTTGGTTTCGGTATCGGCCGATCACCCCCACCTGCTCGCGGCGCTTCGCGAGGAACTCGGTATCACCTCACCAAAAGATGGATGTTCTCCCTCCGGGCAGTGCGGGGCATGCACGGTGCTTCTCGATGGCAAGGCGATCCAGAGCTGCCTGGTGACCCTAGAGAAGGCCGACGGCAAGACGGTGACCACTTTGGAAGGTTTCGATCAGGAAGATCGCGACCGATTGTCGAGAGCTTTCGCCGCCGCCGGAGCCCTGCAATGCGGATTCTGCACGCCCGGCATTCTGGTGCGTACCAAGGCGTTGCTCGATCAGAAAGGGAGCGACCTGACCCGGGAGACGGCGGCCGGACGGCTCGGGGCCCACCTCTGCCGGTGCACGGGGTACACGAAGATTTTCGAGGCGATCGAGATGTTGCGCGACGACACAATTCCCCACCTCGAAACGTTGGGCGGCCTGGGATCGGGAGGCACCAAGTACGAAGCGCTCGACCTGGCGCTCGGCGATCGGGGATATGTCGATGACATGCGGGTCGAGGGGATGCTCCACGCGGCTCTTCGGCTGGCCGATCATGCCCGGGCCGACGTGGTTCGGATCAATACGGCTCCGGCGCTGGTCATGGAGGGAGTCGAAGCCGTTTACACGGCTGCCGATGTGCCGGGTGACCTCAAGGTGGGGATCATCCACACGGACTGGCCGGTGTTCATTCCGGAAGGAGGCCGTACCTCCTACCTGGGCGATGTTCTGGCTGTAGTGGTGGCCGGCACCGTCCGGCAGGCCCGGGCGGCGGCCGATCAGATCGAGGTCGAGTACACCGTCCATCCACCCTTTGCGGATCCCGATTCGGCGCTGGCTTCGGACGAAGACGCGGTGTGGGGTCTGGACGGCAACGTGCTGTCGCGGTCCGTCTATGCCCGTGGTGACGTTGATACCGCCCTGGCTGCGTCGGCTCATGTCGTCGAGGAGACCTTCTATACGCAGCGGGTGGAACACGCCTTTCTCGAGCCGGAATCGACGCTGGTCGTACCTCAGGATGATGGGCCCCTTCTGGTGTATTCGGGTAGTCAAGGAGTGTGGGACGACCGGAATCAGATTGCCGCGGTGTTGGGTATCTCAACTAACGATGTCGTTGTCGAATTGGTGTCGAACGGCGGCGCTTTTGGCGGCAAGGAGGACATGTCCAATCAGGCACAGACGGCTCTCGCCTCCTTTCTGTTGAAGAAGCCCGTCAAGTGCACCTTGACCCGTGAGCAATCGTTGTTGATCCACGCCAAGCGACATCCCATTCGAATAGAGGCAATTGCCGGTTGCGACGCCGACGGACGGCTAACGGCCTTGCGAGCCCGCATGGTCGGCGACAGCGGCCCCTATGGCTCGGTCGGCATGAAGGTGCTGGAACGGGCCGCCGGCCATGCCAGCGGTCCTTATGTGTTCCCGAATATCGACGTTGAGGCCGTCGCGGTCCGGACCAACAATCCGGTCTGTGGGGCGTTCCGCGGGTTCGGAGCCAACCAGGCACAGTTCGCAACCGAGGGCCTGCTCGAACGTCTGGCCGAACAGGTGGGGATCGACAGTTGGGAGATGAGATCCCGCAACGTGGTGGGTCCGGGTGATGTGTGGGGTCCAGGTCAGATCATGGACGACGGCAGCCGGGGAGCCCGTCTGTGCCTGGACGCCATCAAGGAGTCATATGACGAGGCCCGAATAGCCGGGAAGGCCGTCGGTTTGGGGATGGGAATCAAGAACTCCGGTCTCGGGAACGGCTTTCTCGAGATCTCCGGGGCGGTGGTGAGATTCGAGGAAGACGGCACCGTCGAGGTCCGACACTGCTGGACGGAAATGGGCCAGGGGATCCACACGGTGGCGTTGCAGGTGGCCGTGGAGGAATTGGGTGTCGACCCCGACCGGGTTCGCGTTGTAGTCGACACTACCCGCGAACTGGGTGCCGGCCAGACGACCGGGTCACGCGGCACCCTGATGGGCGCCGGGGGGGTCCAGGCGGCCTGCCGGGTCGCCCTGGAGAATAAGTGCCGGCCGGGAGTCGACTACTACGGCGAATATCGGGTCGACTGGACCAACTCCCTCGAGGAAAGGGTCGAGAACCCGATCATCCACTCGACCTTCGGGTATGCCGCCCAACTGGTGATTGCCGACCCCGACACCGGCCACATCGAGAAGGTGGTGGCGGTCCACGACGTGGGCCGGGTCGTCAACCCAACCTTGTGCGAGGGCCAGGTGCAAGGAGCAGTTCACATGGGGCTCGGGTATGCACTTTCCGAAGAATTCCCCACCGACGAAACCGGAATGCCGACCAACATGACGTTGCGAAGTTTGGGAATCCTCCGGGCCAAAGACATCCCCGAGATTGAGGTGCAGTTGGTGGAGGCGCCGCAACCCGGAGCGCCGTATGGAGTCAAGGGGGTGGGGGAGATCGGCCTGGTTCCCACCGCCGGGGCCGTTGCCGCCGCCTTCCACGAGGTGGACGGCCAATGGCGCAATCGCCTACCCATGGGAATGAAATGACGGTTTTGGCGTCAAACTTGCCCCCCATGTGGTGGAAGATCGACGCTAAAACGGGGATTGAGACCTTGGGGTAGGTTGAGTAACAAGCAAGGACCAAGCGGGGAGGAATCATGTCCGCCACGACGCCGGGCCTCGTATGCGCCCACCACCACCTCTACTCGGCGCTGGCCCGGGGCATGCCCCCGCCCCCGAAGACCCCGACCAACTTCCAGGAGGTCCTGGAGCAGATCTGGTGGCGGCTGGACACGGCGCTCGACCTGGAGATGATCAGGTGGTCGGCCATGCTGGGCGCCGTCGAAGCGCTCGAATCGGGCACCACCGCCATTGTCGATCACCACGAGTCGCCCAACGCCATCGAGGGAAGCCTCAGTGTCATTGCCGAGGCTTGCGCCGAAGTGGGGGTTCGGGTCTTGCCCGCTTACGGGATCACCGATCGGCACGGAGCCGAGGGGGCGCGCCGGGGTCTCGAAGAGAACGAACGCTTCATCCGGGAAGGCAACAAGGCGCTGGTCGGTATCCATGCGGCCTTCACGTGCACCGACGAGTCGCTGGAAGCCGCAGCGGGCCTTGCCGAGGAACTCGGGGTGGGCGTTCACATTCACGTGGCCGAGGGAATCGGTGACATCGACGCTCCACAACGGCTCGACGGCATGACTCGAGACAGTTGGCTGCTGAGCCACTGCGTCCACTTGCCCACCGATCACACCCTGCGGGGGACCATCCTTCACAACCCCCGTTCGAACCTGAACAACGCCGTTGGGTATGCCAATCCGGCCCGGTTCAAGAACCCGGTGGCGTTGGGAACGGACGGCATCGGGGCCAACGTGATCGAGTCCTTCCGGCTGGCATACGTCATGCAGCGCAGCGTCGATATCACGTGCGGTCCGGACAAAGCCTGGTCGTGGTTGGAGACCGGCTGGGACATCATGCCGGAGGCCCGCAACGATGAAGTCACGTGGTCGTACGACCCGATGGATCCGTGGCACCTGGCATTCACGCCGGGCGTCCGGCCCCTGGAGGTGAAGGTCGACGGCGAGGTGGTCTTCAGCAACGGCAGGCCCACCCGGGTCGACGCCGTCGAGGTTCGTGCCAAAGCCGCCGAGCAGGCTGCTCGCCTGCATGCCCGCCTATGAAGACCTGAGCGAAGAGGAGCGAGGAAATGTCCGATCGATTCCACCCGATCTCCATGGAGCAGTTGACCGACTGGGTCTTCGATGAACTCGAGCAGAAGGACTCACTGTTCGGCATTCCCCGGTCGGCGTTCTTTGTGCCCAAAGTGACCGATCGCTTCCGGATTGAGAAGTACGGCCAAACGCTGGAAACCCCCTTTGGCGTGGCCGCCGGCCCCCACACCCAGATGGCGCAGAACATCGTCGTCTCCTGGTTGGTCGGAGCCCGCTTCATTGAACTGAAGACGGTGCAGACTCTCGACGAACTGGACGTCAACAAGCCGTGCATCGATATAGAGGACGAGGGATACAACGTCGAGTGGTCCCAGGAGCTGAAGGTCTACGAGTCGTTCGACGAGTACCTGCGCGCCTGGGTGCTGATCCACGCGCTTCATCACAAGTTCGGGTTCCCGGGCGACAAGCCGGGGATGATTTTCAACATGAGTGTCGGTTACAACCTGGAGGGGATCCTCAAACCCAACGTGCAGTGGTATTTCGAGACGATGGCCGATGCTTCGGAGTATCTGCCCGCCTACGTGGACATCGTCGCGCGGCGTTATCCCGAAGTCAGGGACATTCAGATCCCGGCGCTGATCTCCGACACGATCACCCTCTCGACCATGCATGGGTGCCCTCCCGACGAAATCGAGAAGATCACTCACTACCTCCTGGAAGAGCGGAAGCTGCATACGTCGGTGAAGTGCAACCCGACGCTCCTGGGTGCCGATCGGGTTCGGAAGATCATCAACGATGATCTGGCTTTCGGGGACATTCCGGTTCCCGACGAAGCGTTCGGCCACGACCTCAAATATGTCGATGCCGTGCCGATGTTCCACAATCTTCGACGAATCGCCGCAGATAACGACCGGAAATTTGGGCTGAAGCTGTCCAACACGTTGGAAGTCGACAACTGGCGGACGGTATTCGACCGCGACGAGATGATGTACATGTCCGGGCGAGCCCTCCATCCGGTCACCGCCAACCTGGCCGCCAGGATCAGTGAAGATTTTCGTGGCGACCTGATGCTCTCCTTCGCCGGGGGAGCAGACTGCTTCAACGTTGCAGACCTGCTGGCGGCTGGTATGAAGACCGTGACCGTGTGTTCCGACCTGCTCAAGACGGGCGGATATCTGCGCATGCTGCAGTACATGGAGAACCTTGATCGCGCCATCGAGTCGGTAGGAGCGGTCGACATGACCGATTTCGTCGCTCGCACGGCTATCTCCCGGGAGGGTTATGACCAGTTTGTGCCCCTGCTCCGGTGGTCTTCGCTGACCGACAGCGGATTGGCCCTCGGCGCCGACGAATGCGCCTCGCTGGCAGAGAGTCTGTCAAATGCCGAGGGGCCGGTGGTCGAACGGGTGGCCGCCTGGGCAAGCTCGCACGGCTTTGATGAGGGCCGCACCGGGGAACTGATCGACCTGGTCGTCAAGGTGCTGGCCCGACTCAACTTGCGCCATTACGCCGAGCAGACCCGCCGCGATTGGCGGTATGAGAAGGAGTCCTTCCGCACCGACCGATCCAAGACGTCCCGCAAGCTGGGCCTATTCGACTGCATCGAAGCTCCCTGTCTCGACGAGTGTCCGGTCGATCAGAAAGTCCCGCAATACATGAACGCGGTGCGGAACGGCGATTTCCTCGAAGCAGTCAAGCTCACGCGAGAGGACAACCCGCTGCCGTCGATTCTCGGTCAAGTGTGCGACCACCTATGTGAGAACACCTGCATTCGAACCCACCTCGATCAACCGCTGGCCATCCGGCACATCAAGCGGTTCATCATGGACCACGAACAACAGCCGGTGATGTTCCGGAAGAAGCCGGGGGGAGGCCCCAAGGTGGCCATCATCGGCGCCGGACCGGCCGGGCTTTCCGCTGCCCAGGCGCTCGGCTACGCCGGGTTCACGGTCACGATCTTCGAGGCGCATCCCTACGCCGGGGGCATGGTGGGAGGTGCCATCCCCGCCTATCGGCTGCCCCAAGCCAAAATCGATCAAGATATGGCCATCCTGGAGGAACTGGGCGTGGAGATACGCTACGGCCAGACCGCCGGGGTGGACTTCACTCTCGACGACCTGCGCGCCGACGGATTCGAGACGATCTTCGTCGCGGTAGGGGCCCAGCTCGCCAAACGCCTCAACGTCGAGGGTGAAGACTCGGAAGGCGTCATGGATGCTCTCCTCTTTCTCCGCAGTGTTCGGGAGAATGATCCGGTAGCCATCGGCTCCCGGGTGGGCGTCATCGGGGCGGGCGACACCGCGATGGATGCCGTCCGCTCGGCTCTGCGGGTGGGTGCCGACGAGGCGTTGCTCATCTACCGGCGCACCATCGATCAGATGCCGGCCGACCCCGAAGAGATCCACGCTTGCAAGGCAGAGGGAGTGGAGATAGTCGAACTGGCCGCGCCGCACGCCCTGCATATCGAGGACGGCAAACTCGCCGGTCTGATTTGCACGAAGACCGAATATCGCGGTGACCGTGACTCTTCCGGGCGAAAGATCCCCCATGATGTTGCGGGCTCGGAGTTCGAGATCCCTCTCGACACTCTGATCCTGGCGATCAGTCAGCATTCGGTGCTGGACTTCTTCGGTGATGAGCAACCGGCTCTCACCAAGCGGGGTTATATCGAAGTCGACCCGTTCACCTTCGAGTCGTCGATTCCGGGCCTCTACGCGGGCGGTGACGTGGCGGCCGACGGTCCGTCATCGATTGTCAAGGCCGCCGCCGATGGCAAAGCCGTGGCCGCGGCCATCATCGCCGCGCACGGTGAGACGCCGGACAGCAATGAAGAAGCACCGGCGCGGGTCGACCTTCATGAGATGGTCGTCCGGCGATCACGCCGGGAATATCGGGTTCCGATCAGCTTCTCTCCTCTAGACGAGCGCCTCGGCTTTGCAGAGACCGTGCTGGGATTCACGGCGGAGGAAGCCATGGCAGAGGCGAGCCGTTGCCTGGACTGTCACGAGATCTGCAGCCTCTGTGTGGGCGTGTGCCCGAACATGGCGTTGATGACCTACGAGATGGAGCCTTTTGCGGCTGCACTGCCGGCGCTCACCGTCGACGGCGCGACGGTGGTGGCCGGCGAAAAACACGCCTATCGGGCGGCTCAGACTTTGCAGATTGCCGTGTTGACCGACTTCTGCAACGAATGCGGCAACTGCACCACGGCTTGTCCGACCTCCGGTGATCCTTATAGGGACAAGCCACGGCTCTACCTGGATCGCGGCGATTTCGAAGCCGAGAAGGACAACGCCTTCATGGTGTTCGCCGACGGATCTATTGAAGGTCGCTGGAGGGGAGAGACGCACCGGTTGTCCGTCAATGGTGCTGTGGAGTACTCGTCACCGTCGTTCTCGGCCCGTCTCGACGTCGGATCGTTCGAGTTGTTGGAGGCAACGGTCGGTGACGGCACCGTTGGAGGCCAGGCGCTTTCGTTGAGCCCGGCGGCCGACATGTTCGTGCTGCTCAGTGGTTTGCAGAGTTCGATGGGACACCTGCCGGCCATGTCGGGGCCGGGCGGCACCAAGGTCGATCACCCCGGGTACGAGGAGTAGGAACCGGGCCGCCCGGCGACCCGAAGGCTGGGCGGGAACCAACCCCCCCTCGTCCTCGCGGCGCTCGGACACTCCTCCCTTGCCGACGAGCCTCGCTCGTCAGGGGGGAGGCGCGAATTCGGGCAGATCCCGCTCGATGGCGTGACTTGAACCTTCCACTTCGAAGCTGAGACTTCCCAATGCGAGCGAGGCGAGCCCTACTTCTCGGGGGTGCCGAGGATGCCTTTCGCCACTTGCAGCATGTCGGCCGGGTCGACAAATTGCACGACGTCGGGAACTCCCTCGAACAGCGCTCTGGCCTTGTCCTGCAGCGCGGTTGGCACCTCTAGCAGTACGGGTACTCCGTAGGTCTTGCAGGTATGGAAGATCTGCTGATAGGTCGTGTAATTGGGGTCGCCGTCATCGGGGGCAAAGACCTTGTGGACGTAGCCGATGAGAATATCGGGTTTGTTCTCATGGTTTATCAACTGCACGTGGCGACCGTGGTTGTCATAGCCGTTCGAGACCGGAATGGTGTCGTAGCCCTCACACACCAGGGCGGTCAGCAGCGTCGAATCAGTCCCTTCGAAGTATCCAATGTCTTTCCTCATGACGCCTCCTGATCACACAACGCCCTGGTCCAGCATCGCATTCGCCACCTTGAGGAAGCCGGCGATGTTGGCCCCGTTGACGTAGTTTCCTGGGGTTCCGTAGTGTTCGGCTGCTTCCTGGCAGCTGCGGTGAATGTTGATCATGATCATCAGCAACCGCTGGTCGACCTCGTCCCGGGTCCAGTTGCTGAACACGGCATTTTGGGCCATCTCCAGACCGCTGGTGGCTACGCCACCGGCGTTGGCGGCCTTGCCCGGCCCAAAAAGGATCTTCTGTTCGACGAACTGCTGCACGGCCTCCGGCTCGGACGGCATGTTGGCCCCTTCGGCGACCACATACACGCCGTTGGCCAGCAACTGTTTGGCATCCTCGCCGCTCAGCTCATTCTGGGTGGCGCTGGGGAAGGCGCATTCGGCGCCTTCGACCGCCCACGGTCTTTGGTCCGGGTAGTACTCGGCATTGAACTGGTCGGCGTATTCGGCGATCCGGCCGCGCCGGACGTTCTTGAGGTCTTTGACCCACTCCAGCTTTTCGTGGTTGATGCCGTCTTTGTCATAGATGAACCCGCTCGAGTCGGACAGCGTGACTGCCCTGCCGCCCAACCGCAGGATGTTCTCAACCGCATACTGGGCAACGTTGCCGGACCCCGATACCAGACAGGTCTTGCCCAGAATGGAATCATCGCGGGTCTTGAGCATCTCCTCGGCGAAGTAGATAGTCCCGTATCCGGTCGACTCGGGCCGGATGAGACTGCCCCCCCACTCCATTCTCTTACCGGTGAGGATCCCCGAGAATTCGTTTGCCAGTTTCTTGTATTGACCGAAGAGAAACCCGATTTCCCGGGCGCCGACGCCGATATCTCCAGCGGGGATGTCGGTTCGATCTCCGATATGGCGGAAGAGTTCGTTCATGAACGATTGACAGAAGCGCATGACTTCACCGTCGCTCTTGCCCTTGGGATTGAAGTCGGAGCCACCCTTTCCTCCTCCCATCGGGAGGGTGGTGAGGGCGTTCTTGTAGACCTGCTCGAAAGCAAGGAATTTGAGCACCCCCAGGTTCACCGATGGATGGAACCGTAAGCCACCTTTGTAGGGGCCGATGGCGCTGCTCATCTCAATCCGATAGCCTCGATTGACCTGGACACGACCCTCGTCGTTTACCCAGGGAACTCGGAACATGATCACCCGCTCGGGCTCGACCATCCGGTCGAGGATGTTGGCGTTCCGGAATTCGGGATGCCGGTCCATCACCGGCCAGATCGACTCGATGACCTCGTGAACCGCTTGGTGGAACTCGTTCTCTCCCGGGCTGCGCGCTATTACCCGATCCATGAACTCCGCGACAGTCTCAGACACTTTGATGCCTTTCTCCGCTCTGTTCGGTCCTCATGGGGCCGTCGTAGGTAAACCTAACCCAAACCGGCGACCCGCTCGTTGAACGCCACGATCAGCTCGTCGATCGGTTCGACCATCGCCTGGATCGCCGTCCAATAGTCGGGGTCGTACCACTGAGCCTGGATCTCCTCGTAGGTCTTGCCTTGCTGTTCGACCCAGGTGTAGTACTTCAGGTTGTGGACCCGCTTGCGGTCGTAGTAGCCGAGTTCCTGCACGTGATCGACACCCTGTCCCAGCAGGTAACGGTGGTACGCAGCAGCGGCGTCGAGGGTGGTGAACTCTCCCCGCTCCTCGTTGAGCTCACGGAGACGACTGCCGTACATCTCCATGGAGTCGGTCCCGACGGTGATGATGACATCCTGGGAGCCCATCTCGTAGTACTTGGCCATCTTGATGGCCATGAGCATGTTGCCGATCCCGGAAATACCGAGCAGCGGCAGCTTCTCAATCAGCTCTGGTGCGACTCCCTGATCTGCCAGATAGGCAGAGCCGGCCGGTTCGTTGAAGAGCCGGGTGAGCGCAATGGTTGCCTCGTCGTCGAGTCCTATGGCCATGTCCGTGTTCTTGGCGTTGTGGATCCAGGGGATGTGCTTGTCGCCGATACCTTCGATGCGATGCTCGCCGAAGCCGTTGTAGAGGATGGTCGGGCACTGGATGGCTTCCCCGGCCGCAATCTTCGAGTTGGGATAGAGCTGCTTGAGATAGTCGCCCGAGGCGATCGTCCCGGCCGAGCCCGTGGTCAGGGTCACACCGCGAAACTCGTCGCCGGGTCGCATAGCTGCCTCGAGCACTTCGACCATGGCCGGTCCGGTCACGGCGTAGTGCCACAGGTAATTGCCGAATTCGTCGAACTGATTGAAGATCACCAGATCTTCGCCGGAGGCCCGCAGTTCATTGCATTTGTCGAAGATCTCCTTGACGTTCGACTCTGTCCCGGGAGTGGCGATGATTTCTCCGGCCACCGTCTTGAGCCACTCGAAGCGCTCTTTGCTCATTCCCTCCGGGAGGATGGCCACGGACTCACAAGCGAGGAGGTGGGAGTCGTAGGCGCCGCCCCGGCAGTAGTTGCCGGTTGACGGCCACACAGCTTTCTGGGTGACCGGATCGAATTGCCCGGTGACCAAACGGGGGACGAGGCAACCGAAAGCCGCCCCTACCTTGTGGGCGCCGGTCGGGAACCACTTGCCTTCGAGGAGGAGAATCCGGGCTGAGGTGCCGGTCAGCTCCGAAGGAAGCTCCACGTAATTGACCGGCCCGTAGCCGCCGCCGCTGGGAGTTGGCTCGTTGTGCCAGGTAATCCGGTACAGATTCAGTGGATCGAGATCCCACAACCCGACCGACTTGAGTTCCTGCTTGATTGAGTCAGGAATGAGCGAGGGGTCACGCATCTGCTTGAAGGTAGGAATGCGGATCGAGCGTTCTTTGGCCCGGGTGGCCGCCGAGGCCAGTGTCTTTTCGTAGGTGGTGAGATCAATCATGATTTAGTCCTCAGTTCTCAGTAGCCAGTAATCAGTCGTCTTTTGTTCCGCGTGGCTCGTAGCTAGTCGCTAGTAGCTCGCAGCTGCCCTCCCATTGCCTCTTTCAACGCATCCAGATTCGGTTCCACCACCATGGGCTCGGTTCCGGCGGCAGCCACTGCCTTCATCGCGGATGCCACGTCCTTGAGACCGCTGCCGGTGGATAGGACCACGACCCGATCGGTGGGTCCGATCAAGCCTCGCTCGACGGCGGCGATCAGACCGGCATAGGCAGCAGCTCCGGCCGGCTCGGCGAACACGCCGGACCCACGGGCCAGAAGAGGCACGGCGGCCAGGATCTCGTCGTCACCGACCCGCAGGTAGGCACCGTCGGTTTCGATAACGGCGGCCATTGCCTTGATACGGTCGCGGGGGAGGTCGGCGCTGATCGAGTCGGCGACGGTATCTGCCGAGATTGGCGCCTTGGTCAGCACATCCTCGCCGCTCTCGAAGGCCTGCACCAGGTAATCGCTGCCGGCCGCCTGAACCCCGTAGATGCGGGGGGTGTGATCGATCCATCCCAACGCCAGCGCATCTTTCACGGCTTTGTGAACGCCGCCGATGATCGACCCGTCGCCAACGCTGACGAAGATGGCGTCGGGGACTTGCCAGGCGAGTTGTTCGAGGATCTCCAGGCCGGCGGTCTTCTTGCCTTCCGTCATGTAGGGGTTGAATCCGGTGTTGCGGTTGTACCAGCCAAATTCGGCGGCGGCCGCCATGCACAGATCGAAGGCATCGCCGTAGGTGCCCTTGACGAGAGCCACGGTTGATCCGTAGGCAAGTAGTTGGGCGATCTTGGCTTGAGGGGCGGTCTCCGGGACGAAGATCACGTTTTTCTGGCCGATGCTGGCCGACAGTCCGCTCAGGGCCGCGGCAGCGTTTCCAGTGCTGGCCGTTGTCACCACCTCGGCGCGTTGTTCACGGGCCTTGACGATGGCCATAGCACTGGCCCGGTCCTTGAGGGAGGCGGTTGGTTGGCGGCCCTCATCCTTCACCCAGACGCGGCCGACCCCCAGCGCTTCTGCAAGGCGGGGAGCGTCGTAGGTGGGAGTTCCTCCAACGGTGAGCGGCGGAACCTCAACGTCCCGGGCCACCGGCAGCAGGGGTCGATACCGCCACATTGTTGGATCGCGCTCGTCGCGCAGCGACTCTCGCGAGATTCGGGAGCCGATCAGGTCGTAGTCGTACCGGACGTCGAGGATGCCCTCGTTCCCGTGATCCGGGCACACATACCCGGCCTCCTCGGCCGGGTATGCAGTGCCACAAATCACACAGACGAGTCCGGTGACATGATCAGCCATGAACGATCCACGTCCCCGTATCGCCGGCAATCGCTTTGGCAATGTTCTCGGGGTTGGTGATCAGGGCCCGGTCGCCGCCCGCTTCCAGGAACTGCACGACGGCCCGCATTTTGGGTGCCATCGATCCTTCCGCGAAGTGCGTGCCCTCGGCCAGATACTGTTTGACCTCGGACAGGGTCATCCGATCGACCCACTCTTGCTCGGGGGTTCCGAATCGCAGAGCGACCTTTTCGACTGCCGTGGAGATCAGCAATAGATCGGCGTTGAGGTCTTTGGCAAGGACGGCCGAGGCCAGGTCCTTGTCGATGACCGCCGCCACCCCGCTCAGATCACCGTTCTCATCGGCGACGACCGGAATACCACCGCCCCCGACCGCGATGACGATCACCCCTGCATCCATCAAGGTGCGGATGACGTCGATTTCGACGATCCGGACGGGCTTGGGGGAGGCCACCACCCGGCGCCAGCCACGACCGGCGTCTTCCACCACCGCCCAGCCATCCCGTTCCTGTCGGACCTGGGCTTCTTCCGCGTCGAAGAAGGTGCCGATGGGTTTCGAGGGGTTGAGCATGGCGGGGTCGTCGGGGCTGACTTCGACCTGGGTGACGATGGTGGCCACCTGCTTGGCGAGCCCCATGGCCCGGAAGTCGTTGATCAGGTTCTGCTGGAGCATGTACCCGATTGCCCCTTGCGTATCGGCGCCGCACACGTCTAGTGGCACCTCGTGCAACTCATGACGTGAGAGCTCTGACCTGCGCAAGATGAATCCCACCTGGGGACCGTTGCCGTGTGAGATCGCCACGTCCCATCCGGCTTTGACCATCTGGGCGATGTGGTGATCGGTTTCTCCGGCCGCCAGGTACTGATCCTGGACGGTTTGATGGTCCTTGTCGGTGATCAGTGAGTTTCCGCCGATGGCGATGACTGCTCTGGGCATCGTCTACTCCGTCACGCCGAGAACGAGCGCCAGCAGCGCCATCCGCATGACGACACCGTTGTAGGCCTCCTGCCAGTAACGGGCATGCTTGAGCTGGTCGACCTCCGGCAGCAGCTCATCCATACGGGGCAGGGAGTGGAGCACGATCGAATCGCCCTTGGCCTTTTTCATGACTTCCTTGGTGATCCGGTAGTTCTCCGGCGTGAACCCGTACTCATCGGGCTTTTCCTGGCGAGACTGGGTGTAGTCGGGTTGGACGACCGGCTCCATGTAGATGACGTCGGCCTCCTCGATCACGTCGTTGATGTGCTCGACGATGCGCCACGAGGTGCCCTTCTCGTCGAGTTCGGCGAGGAACTCGGCGGTGGGGGACATGTCCTCGGGAGCCAGAATCACCATTTCGGCGTCGAACTGGCTGAGGGCATAGCCGATGGAGTGCATGGTGCGCATGCGGTGATCGCCGATGCAAACAAAGGTCTTCCCGTCGACGCTGCCGGTCTCCTTCTGTACGGTGTAGAGGTCGGTGAGAACCTGGGTGGGATGCTCACCCCAACCGTCGCCGGCGTTGATGACCGGGATCGATGCCCAACGGGCGGCTTCGTGGGGAGCACCTTGCTGGAAGTGACGCATGACCAGGACATCCCCGTAGTACTCCAGCATGTGCACGGTGTCTTTGATGGTTTCTTGATAGAAGTCGCCGGCCCTGGTCATCTTGGCGTCCGAGAAACCGGTTACGTGCCCGCCCAGGCGATGCATGGCTGCCTCATGGGCGAGGCGGGTGCGGGTCGAGGGCTGATAAAAGGCCGTGACCATGGTCTTGTCGGCCAGAAGGTCGGTATTGCGACGCTCCCGGGCAATGGGCTCGAGTTCGTCGGCGATCTCGAAAACGTGGAAGAACTCGTTCCGCTCGAAGTCCTTGAGCGACAGGATGTCCCGTCCGGCGAAGCTGCGCATGTAGCACTCCTCTTGTTGGTCCGTCCCGGGGTCTTTACCCGGGAAGAGATCCGGTCGCTGGACAGCGACGGAGACCTCATGTACGATTTGTCATACAAGCATACAACATGATGACCCGACCGGCTAGTTAGGATTCACTCGATGATCACCCGCAACCCCTCCCTCACCGAACAGGTGAAGGCGCATCTCAAGGAGCGGATTGTCGGGGGGGCCTTTGAGGCGGGACGGATCCCCTCTGAAACCGAATTGGCTACGGATCTGGGGGTCAGTCGCACGACCATCCGCGATGCCCTGAGCCGCCTGGAGCACGAAGGCTCCATATACCGCAAGCAGGGGGCCGGTACGTTTGTCAACGAACCCGGGTTGCAGATCAAATCGCGTCTCGAGGAGATGTGGTCGTACGAGGACGTGCTCAGGGACCACGGCTACAGGCCGTCGGTGCGGGTCGGGGAGATCCGCACGAAACCGGCGGATGATCAAGTAGCCGTCGAGTTGAAGATCGATTCAGGCGAGCCGGTGGTCGTCATTGAGAAGCTGTTCCTCGAGAACGACCTGCCGGTGGTGCTGACCACCAACCGCATCCCGGAGCGTTTGGTCTCGGTGCCGATCAGGCCCGTCGACGGCAAAAAACCTCTCTACGAACTACTGGAGGATCATTGCGAGCGATTCCTTTCTTACTATCTGTCGGAGATCGTCCCGGTTGCGCTGGCTAGTCGCGAAGCCGGACAACTCGACGTGGCTCGCCGCACCCCCTCGATCAGTTTTGAGGAGGTCGGCTACGACCAGGACAACGAACCGGTGGTGAAAGCCACCTCATTCTTCAGAGATGACCTGCTCCGCTTCCGCCTCATAAGGCGAAAAGTCGGAGCCTGACCAAGGAGCGAACATGCAGACCTACCTGCACGGACGGGACATGATCACCACCCAGGAGTGGACCAAGGACGAACTCGACACGGTCATCGATGTGGCCCTGGACCTGAAACGCAAGCGGGCCCTCGGCGAGCCGCACGCTTTGTTGCGTGACAAGGTCCTGGCCATGTTGTTCTTCTTCTCGAGCACCCGGACCCGGGCCAGTTTCGAAGCCGGCATGGCCCAATTGGGCGGCCACGCCATGTTCCTCGACAGCACCAGCACGCAGATCGGCCACGGCGACACGTGGAAGGAAATCGGAGAGATCCTGGGACGGTACGACGACGGCATCGCCATTCGCAATGTCGACTGGGGAATCGGCAACCAGTACATCCGGGCAGTCGCCGAGGCGAGCCGCACTCCCGTCCTCAACATGCAATGCGACTGGTATCACCCGTTCCAGGCTCTCGCCGACCTGCTCACCGTTATCGAACAGAAGGGCGATCCGCGCAAGCTGACCTTCAATATGAGCTATGCCTACGCAGCCAGCTATCAGAAGCCGGTCAGCGTTGCCCAAAGTGTGATCCTGCTCATGACGCGCTACGGCGCCAACGTTCGCCTTACCCGGCCTCCGGAGTTCAAACTGATGCCGGAGATCGAGGCGCAGGCGGCGGAGAACGCCAGGAAAGCCCACGGCAGCTTCGAGATCGTCGAAGATTTCGAGGAGGGTATGCGGGGCGCCGACGTGGTCTATGCCAAGAGCTGGGGCTCCATGCTCACCACCTCAGACCACGAGGAATCGGCCAAGATCTCGGCGAAGTACACCGACTGGATCGCCGACGAGCGGCGCCTGGAGATGGCCGACGAAGACGCCATCTACATGCACCCGCTGCCCGCCGACCGCAACGTCGAGGTCGCCGACGGTGTCATCGACGGACGTTGGAGCCGGGTGTTCGACCAGGCCGAGAACCGTCTGCATGTGCAGAAGGCGGTGATGGCTCTCACGATGTAGGAGAGCCATTCGATCGAGGTCTGCACGGGGAAGGGGTCGAAGGTATGTCGGACAAGAATTGGACCACCGTCAATCCGGGCGGTGGTCACCGGGTCATCGTGACCAAAGAGCTGCCCGGCGAGCACTGGAAGCAAATCCTCCGGCAGGCCGACTGCTCCATAGAGATATGTACGGACACTGCGGTGTTGTCCAATGAGGAGATCATCGCCGCGATCGGCGACCGGTGTGATGGAGCCATCGGCCAGCTGACCGAGAACTGGGATGCCGAGGTCTTCGCCGCCTTGCGAGCCGCCGGCGGGATTGTCTACAGCAATGGTGCCGTCGGTTACAACAACGTTGATGTAGCGGCGGCCACCGCCAACGGTATTGCCGTCGGCAACACCCCGGGGGTGTTGACCGAAACGACCGCCGAAATGGCCGTCGCCTTGACCTTTGCGGCCGGCCGGCGTGTCACCGAAGCCGATCGTTTCATGCGGGGAGGCAAATACCAGGGCTGGTTGCCCACCATGTTCCTGGGCCAGCGGTTCGTCGGCAAGACAGTCGGGGTCATCGGGGCGGGTCGGATTGGGAGCGCCTATGCCCGGATGATGGTCGAGGGTCACAAGATGGACCTCGTCTACTACGACCTGTACCCCAATCTGGCCCTCGAACGATACGTTGCCGACTACTCGGCCTTCCTGGTCGAACGGGGGGAAGCTCCCCTCAACTGCCGGCGTCTGGGCAGCGTGGCCGAGGTTCTGCGGGTAGCCGATGTGGTCAGCATTCATACAGTCCTGGATGACAGCACCTATCACCTGATCGACGCCGAAGCCCTGGCGGCAATGAAGCCGGACGCCATACTCGTCAACTCGAGCCGTGGCCCGGTGATCGACGAAGCGGCCTTGGTCGAGCACTGTCGGGCCAACCCGGAGTTTCGGGCCGGCCTCGATGTCTTCGAAGACGAACCGGCGATGAAACCGGGCCTGGCCGATCTCGACAACATAGTCATCGTCCCTCACATCGCCTCAGCCACAGTATGGACAAGAGAGGGGATGTCCAGCCTGGCCGCTGCCAATGTGGCTGCCGTCCTGCAGGGCTACCCGGTGTGGGATAGCGACGACATCTCACCATTTCTCGCCGGAGACGTGCCGCGGGCGGCCCCCAGCATCGTCAACGCCGAGGATCTCGGCACTTCGGATCAATAACGAAAGAAGGACCGCATGGTGACCATCGCCGACCGAATCGACCTCCTGGGCACCGAAACGGCATTCGCCGTTTCGGCCGAAGCGAATGTGTTCGCGGCCCAAGGCAACAAGGTGTACCCGTTTCATCTGGGTGATATCAATCTGCCGACTCCCTCGACTGTGGTGGAGGGCTCATGGAAAGCCCTCCACGATGGGAAGACCGGCTATTGCCCCAACGCCGGCATTCCGCAGCTCCGCGAGGCGCTCGCAGCCGACGTCTCGGCTTCGCACCACGTCGAATACGGACCGGAGAATGTAGCCGTCCAACCGGGCGGCAAGCCGACCATCGGCAAGTTCATCCTGGCGCTCATGAACCCCGGAGACGAGGTGCTGTACCCGAACCCCGGATACCCGATCTATGAATCACAGATCGAGTTCAACGGCGGGGTGGCCATGCCCTACGGGTACGTGGAGGGGGAGAGCAACTTCCGTCTCGATTTTCGGTCGATCGAACGGGCCATCACACCGATGACCCGCCTGCTGATCCTGAACGATCTTCAGAACCCGACAGGGGCCGAATGCTCGGTGGAAGAGCACGAACGCCTCGCCGAACTGGTTCGCCGGCACGATCTTTATGTCCTGGCCGACGAGGCCTACTTCGACATGCGGTACGAGGGGACCAGCCGATCGTTCGTTGAGCAACCGGGTATGGCCGAGCGGACGGTGATCCTCTACACATTCTCCAAGAGATTTGCCATGACCGGATGGCGTCTGGGGGCCAGCATCGGTCCCAGAGAAATCATCGACGTGATCGCCAAGATCAACGTCAACGACGAGTCGTGTTCAAACCACTTCATCCAATATGGAGCGGTGGCCGGCTTGACCGGGGATCAGTCCGAAGTCGAGGCGATCCGCGACACCCTCCACCAGCGACGCGACGCCCTCGCCGCCGGGCTCAACTCGATTGGTGGGGTCCGCACCTATGTTCCCAATGCGACCTTCTATCTCTACCCCAATGTCACCGAGGCAATGGCCAACCTGGGCATGAATGACTACGAGGAGTTCCGCCGGGCCGTCCTGCACAACACCGGTGTGTCGTTCACGAACCGGTTGCATTTCGGACGGGTTGGGCCAGACGAAACGGACAAGCACATCCGCTTCGCCTACTCCGGCATCGACCTGGAAGAGATCAACGAAGGCGTCGCCAAGCTGAAGGCCTTTCTGGAGGCGTGAGAGGCCTAGAGCCACCAGCTTCCAGCCTCCAGCCGCCAGCTTCCCCCACCCGCCGGCGGGAGGGGGTAGGGGGAGGGTGAGCCCTCGTTGCTTCGTGCTTGTTGCTTGAAACCTGAAACCTGACTGAACCTGCAACCTGCAACCTGAAACCTGCAACCTTTCTATCAAGCCCTTTCTCCCATTGCCGATGAACCATGAGTGAAGGGCTCTAGATCCGCCTCGATATTGCTTGCGCTTGTGCTGTGCGCGGCGTTGATACCGGCCACCCCAATGACTGCCGAAGCGTCGCTGCCAGACGTTGCCGCGGCCGACCTACGATCGGCACCGGTGAACTTCGCGGCGGCCACCCGATACCGCATGGTCTTCCCGTTGGCCGGTCCGCTCGAGGTGCTTTCCGTTTTTGGTGCCGAGCGAGACGGCGGAGAGCGTAATCACCAGGGGGTAGATCTGTTCGCTCCCCGGCTGACACCGGTACTGGCGGTCCAGGATGGAGTCGTGGCGCTGGTCAATCGTTCGAGTGTCTCGGTAGTCGTCCAGCACTATGACGGCTGGAGTTCCTGGTACCTCCATCTCAACAACGACACCTATTTGACCGACGACGGGTTGGGCGGTGGCGTGCTGCCCGGTCTCGAGATCGGTGACCAGGTGGTGGCCGGCCAGGTGATCGGGTGGGTAGGGGATAGCGGCAATGCTGAACCGACGCCGCCTCATCTTCACTTCGAGTTGCACACCCCTTGGGGAGAAGCGATCGATCCTCTGAACAGCCTGCGACGGGCGGCTTGGGTTGACGAGACCGTCCCGGTCGAGTTTGACGGAGCGTTCTATGACGACGATGACCACATGATCGCCGAGACGGCCGACTTGCTCGCGTCTCTGTCGTTGATCGCCGGCTGTGGTCTCTACGGCCTCGAGATATGCCCGGACGCCGAGTTGACCGGGGGCGACGCCGAAACGCTCTTGAGGGCTGCGTTGGGTTCGGACATCTCCATCGGCGAATACCTGCCCTTCGAGCCTCGACCCTCGCCCAAGCTGGAGACCTTCCTGCCGGACGTCGCCCTGGAGGAGGCTCTGGGTTGCGGAGTCTGGCAGTACTGCCCCGGGCAACTCATCACCCGGGGGGACATGGCAGCCATTCTGGCCGCCGTTTTCGAATTGGAGCCGACCGATTTTGACTACTTCATCGATGACGAAGAGCACTATGCCCAGGCAGCCATCAACGCCCTGGTGGCCGGTGATGTGGTGGACCTGTGTACCTCGCTCGGTCCTCTTCCCTTCGAACCAGACCGGGTGGTGACGAGAGCCGAACTGATCGACGCCATCGCCAAAGCTCTTCGCCTGGTTCCGGTCAATTCCTGCCGGATGATGGCTTGATGACCGCCGTCGGCGGCCATCAAGGGTGGCAATTGCGAAGTTAGGGGTGCCGAAGTCTGAGGTTGGAAGAGGGTGATCCTCTCTTCGAGGAGTTCGACCTTCCCACCTCGTTCCCACCTCAAACTTCCAGCCTTCTTGCAGCTTCTTCCCGGTTCGTCTGTCTGAGTCGTTCGACGATCTTCTTGACATCCTGGGCGTGATCTTTGTGGCACACCAGCACCGCATCCGGAGTTTCCACGACCACAACATCTGAGAGGCCCACGACGGCCACCAGGCGGCTCTCGGCTCGCAGATACGAGCCGGTGGTTCCTTCCACCAGCACGTCACCCTGGGTTGTGTTGCCGTGGCCGTCCTGGTAACTGATGTCCCATAGGGCGGGCCACGACCCGACGTCGCTCCAGCCGGCATCGAGCGGAATCAGCACTGCACTGTCCGTGTGTTCCATGACCGCATAGTCGATCGAGTTGCCCTTGATCGCCTGGAAGGCAGCGCGGTCGAGGCGGACTGCGTCTGCCGTTTCTTCCCCGACGTCCAGCGCCCGCCGACAATCGTTCACCATGCGCGGGTCGAATTTCTCGAGTTCCTCCAGGTATCGGGAAGCCAGGAACATGAACATGCCGCTGTTCCACAGGTAGTCGCCCGAGGCAACGTACTCGGTGGCGGCCTCCAGGTCGGGTTTCTCCACAAAGCGCTCCACTCGGAAGGCCGGAGACCCGGCCAGACTCTCGCCTTTGTGCACGTAGCCGTATCCGGTGTGGGGGCCGTCGGGGACGATGCCGAAGGTCACCAGGTATCCATCTGCGGCTGCGGATCGACCCGCTTCAACGGCTTCGTGGAATCGCTCCACGTCACCGATGATGTGGTCGGCCGGAAGCACCAGCAAGATAGGGTCTTCGCCGTTCCCGGTTGCGGCCATAGCGGCCACCGCAGCGGCCGGAGCGGTGTTACGCCCGATGGGCTCGAGGAGCATCGCCGACGGTTGTACTTCGATTTCCGCAAGCTGATCGAGCACCAGCTGATGGTGGGCATGGTTGCCGACGATGATCGGGGCGCCCGTATCGTCGAGTCCGTTCAGGCGAGCGACCGTTTTCTGTAGGAGGGTGGTACTTCCGATGAGGCCGACCAGGTGTTTGGGTTCTAGTTCGCGAGACAATGGCCAGAGCCGGGTTCCGGCCCCGCCCGACAATATGACCGGGATGATCATTGTTTCCTCCACCTTCCGGCCCTACCGGCCGCGTCGTTTCCAGTAGAGCGGGCTGATGATCTCGACGTCGGCGACGCCCTTCATCGATTGCACCATTTCCGAGATCATTTTGGCGCGGTCCGGCTCAACGGCGATGACCAGCACCCCGGTGCCATCGGGGTTTCTTTCAAAGCTGATCTCATCGACGGTGCGGTCCACTCTCTCGACCATCTTGACGACCTGCTTGACGCGATCCACATGATCGACGGTGACGCCGAGTTGCTGTGGGGCAATTGCCGTCCTGCGGGCGACGGCCTGGTCGACCCGGCGCAAGCCCAGCAACACGCCGAGTGTGATGAGGGCCCCGGCGGTACCCAGCGCGATGAGTCCTGCTCCGATGCCCATCCCGATGGCCGCGGCCGCCCACAGTCCCGCCGCGGTCGTCAATCCTCTCACCCGGTCCTCGCTGCGCCAGATAGCCCCGGCGCCCAGGAAGCCGATCCCGGTGACGATCTGGGCGGCCACCCGTCCCGGGTCCCCTTCGGAGAAACCGGCCAGCGACACGACGGTGAACAGGGCAGCCCCGAATCCGACCATGGCATGGGTTCGAAGGCCGGCCGATTTGCCGGTAGCTTCTCGCTCGAAGCCGATCAGACCGGCGAGGAATGTGGCCAGCAGGAGGCGGGCCAGCATGGTCAGAAATGAGAGTTCTTCCATCGGATCCGTCCTCCCGTTCCGTCTAACCCTACCGGGGGTGGCTACTCGCCGGTGAACTCAGGCGGACGTTTTTCAAGATGGGCGAGCATGGCTTCTTGGAGGTCGTTCGATTGCAGGAAGGCGGCGTTCCACACTGCCATGTAGTCGAGGGCTTCTTCGATCGACCGGTTCTGACCGGCCTTGAGGACGGCCTTGGCGCCCTGGACAGCCAGGGGAGAGTTGGCTGCGATCTCGGTGGCCAGATCGAGAGCGGCCTGGTGGACGTCTTCGTGGATGTCGTTGACGAGACCGATCTCCTTGGCGCGCTTGGCCGAGATGTCCTTGCCGGTGAAGGCCAGTTCGGCGACGTAGCCGGGGGCGATCACCTTCGGTAGGCGCTGCATCGTCCCGACGTCGGCCACCATGCCGATCCGGGTCTCCCGGACCGAGAACGTGGCGTCCGGTCCGATGCCAGGCGGATGTCGCAGGCGGTGATCAGATCGACGCCTGCCCCGATGCAGTAGCCGTGCACGGCGGCGATGACCGGCTTGGGGCAGTCGGCGATCGAGGTCATCGTGTGCTGCATCTTCTTGATCTGGCGGTAGAGCGCCTGGCGTTTGGCCACCTCGGAGTTGCCTTCGATGCCGGCTCCCGACCATGGCCAGCGCCTGGAGGTCGATCCCGGCGGTGAACGCCCGGCCCTTGCCGGCGATGATCACGACCCGGATGTTCGGGGTCGGTCCCGAGGAGGTCCATGGCCCGGGGAAGGTCGTCCCACATGGGCAGGTTCATGGCGTTGAGCTTGTCCGGGCCGGTTCAGCCAGACCGTGGCGATGTGCCCGTTCTTTTCGATGGTGATGACGTCGGATGAGAAGTCCATGGCGGCATGGTAGGGGACTCGAGAGCGCCCTACCCAGGGTGGTTGGAGATTGGCTAGGGTGGTCGTTCGGGCTGGGATTGCGAAGGGGAGCATATTGCTCGCGATGAGAACAAGTGCCGCTGGCGTTCGGGTGTTTCTCGATGGAGCACCGAGTGCCAGGTTCTGCACTACAACCAGTTCATTTCAACGGTTCATGCCCCAAGGCGTGGGCCGTTTTGTTTTGCGGTAAATGGGAGATCGGAAACACAGGAGGATGATGTGAAACGCACAAGACTTGCGTTGCTATTGGTATTCGGAATGCTGGCGGCTTTGTTGCCGATGGCGGCTGCTGCCGGCGGGGGCGGCCACGACGGATCTGCTTATCTCTGAGTACATCGAGGGGAGTTCGAACAACAAAGCACTCGAGATATACAACGGAACAGGTGCAGCAGTCGACTTGGCGGCGGTCAGGCTACAAGCATCGTCGATGTCGTTCCAGTTGAGCGGCACCAGCACGGTTTGCTCACCCCATCAACCTGACGGGGTCGGTAGCGGATGGCGACGTCTATGTACTTGCTCAATCCCGGCCGATCCAGCCATCCTTGCCCAGGCGGACCAGACGAAGGTGCGGGATGGTTCAACGGAGACGACGCAGTGGCGCTTCGCAAAGGCACCACCCTCATCGACGTGATCGGTCAGATTCGGCTGTCGACCCCGGCTCCGAATGGGGAAGTGATTTGGCCAGCACACAGGACAACACGTTGCGCAGGATGTCGGATGTATGTGTTGGCGATGCCTGATGAGAGCAACGTCTTTGACCCATCGGTTGAGTGGGCCGGTTATGCAACGAACACCTTCGACGGCCTCGGAGCCCACGTCGCCAGCTGCAACGGCGGGCCGGCCGATCCCGTCATCAACGAATTCTCGGCGAGCACGACCGGTACAGATGTCGAGTACGTCGAGATCTTCGGATTGCCCGATACCGACTATCGCGGCCTACACCGTGCTCGAGATCGAAGGCGACACAACGGGCGCCGGCATCATCGACGAGGTCATCAGTCTCGGGACCACGAATTCGGGCGGATTCTATCTGGTCAACTTGCCGGCCAACGCTCTCGAGAACGGCACGATCACGCTGCTGCTCGTCAAGGACTTCACCGGCAGCGCTCAACGACGACCTCGACACCAACAATGACGGCACGTTCGACACGCTGCCGTGGAGTGAAGTGACCGATGCCGTGGCCGTCAACGATGGCGGAGCAGGCGATCTCACCTACGGCGTGCCTGCCCTCGGTCCCAATTACGACGGGGTCAGCAGCTTTGCTCCGGGTGGCGCATCTCGCATACCAGATGGTTTCGACACGGGTGCGGCTACGGACTGGGTTCGCAACGACTTCGACCTGGCCGGCATTCCAGGATTCGTTGGGTCTATCGGTCTTGGTGAGGCCTATAACACGCCCGGAGAGCCGAATGAGGTCTATGTAGCACCGCCTGAAGCGTGTGGAGACCCCTACACGGCGATCTACGACGTCCAGGGCAATGGCGCCGCCAGTCCGTTGGTCGGCACCGAGGTGGCCATCGAAGGCGTCGTAGTCGGTGACTTCCAGAACAATGGCTCGACCTGACAACGGGGACCTGAACGGCTTCCACGTTCAAGATTCGAACGGTGACGGGGACGCGACCACCTCGGACGGGGTATTTGTGTACGCGCCGGGTGGCATAGACGTCAGCGTCGGACATGCGGTGCGGGTGCGCGGAGCGGTCTCCGAGTACAACGGTTTGACCGAAATCACCGCCGGCCAGATCTGGTCGTGCGGCACGGGCAGTGTCGCTCCGACTGTCCTGTCGCTGCCGGTTACCAACGTCGATGACTTCGAGCCCTACGAAGGCATGCTGGTCACCTTCCCGCAACCGCTGGTCATATCGGAGTACTTCAACTTTGATCGATTCGGTGAGATTGTGCTGACCTCGCGAAGGAACCTGACGCCGACGGCCGAGGTCGAACCGGGGCGGCGGCGATCGACGGAAGCTGCGAACGTATCTGCTCGACCGGATCACGCTCGATGACGGGCGGACCAATCAGAATCCGGATCCGGCGATTCATCCGAACGGCAGCGTCTTCGATCTGACCAACCTGTTCCGGGGCGGCGACACGGTCGCCGATGTGACCGGTGTCATGGACTACGCGTTCGGTTTGTACCGGATTCAACCCACGAAAGGTGCCGACTACACCAACGCTAACCCGAGGACAGCTTCGCCGGACTCGGTTGGTGGCTCCTTGAAGGTGGCCACGTTCAACGTGTTGAACTACTTCACCACCTTGGACGACGGTGTCAACGACATCTGTGGCCCGGCGGGAGATCAGGAATGCCGCGGCGCCGACGATGCGAACGAATTCACCCGTCAGCGCGACAAGATCATCGCTGCGCTGGTGGCGATCGACGCCGACGTTGTCGGTCTGATCGAGATTGAAAACAATGTCGGTGACGGTCCTACCGCCGATCTCGTGGCGGGTCTGAACGATGCTGTGGGAGCGGGGACCTACGACTACGTTGCGACCGGAGCGATCGGTACCGATGCCATCCGTCAGGCATTCATCTACAAACCGGCTTCGGTGACACCAGTTGGTGACTACGCGGTGCTCGATTCGTCTGTGGACACCACGTTTCAACGACGAGAAGAACCGACCAGCACTGGCGCAGACGTTCGAAGAGAATGACACCTTGCGGCGTCTTCACCGTGGCGGTCAATCACCTGAAATCGAAAGGTTCGCCCTGTGACGATGTCGATGATCCCGACACCGGCGACGGAGCGGGCAACTGCAACCTGACTAGGAAGGCGGCTGCCGAAGCATTGGTCGATTGGCTGGCCGGTGATCCAACCGGTAGCGGTGACTCGGACTTTCTGATCATCGGGGATCTCAACTCCTATGACAAGGAAGATCCGATCGACGTCCTCACCAGTGCCGGATACCAGGATCTCATCTTCGACTACCTGGGTGAGGCGGCCTACTCGTACGTATTCGACGGACAGACCGGCTATCTCGATTACGGGTTGGCCAATGCGTCCTTGGCACCCTTGGTGACGGGAACGACGGTGTGGCATATCAACGCCGACGAACCCGATCTGATCGACTACGACACGTCGTTCAAGGGGCCAAATCAGGATGCGATCTACGCGCCGGACGCCTATCGGTCATCGGATCACGATCCGGTCATTGTTGGGCTTGATCTGTCGGCGATGAACCTGAAGGAGATAACACGCGATGAGTTGTCGTTGCTATTCCCGACCGGGAACAAGAACGACGACAAATTCGTGCAAAATGCCATCGACCGGATCGACCAGAGTCTGAATCTCGACTGGTGGGACGGTGACTCAGCGCTCGATCCGAAGGACGGTGGCAAGGTATTCGACCGGGAGCATCAGGCTGTTCAGGAGCTCATGAAGGTGAAGACGGTCGACGTCCAATCGGCCATTGACTCGATCATGACGGCCGACCGCCAACTCGCCCTGAAGCAGCTCCTCGATGCCATCGATGCGGGCGGCAACGAGGGTCGGATCCAGAACGCGTGGGATCGTATAGCCGATGCGGCCGCCAGCATCGCCGACGGCGACTACGCCAAGGCGGTTCTCGACTACAAGAAGGCCTGGCAGGAGGCCATCAAGGCCCAATAACGCACTGATTGACGCGGTAGGGCGGTTGGGTCTTCGGACCCAGCCGCCCTACGTGCAAGTGAGGAGCAGAAGCATGAAGTGGAGACAATTCCTTACTCTCGTGACCGTCGCGGCTCTGGCCATGGCGGTCCTCCCGGCCGCGGCAATGGCCGCACCGCCCGCCAAAGCCGGTCAGCCTCAGGAGGTGCGGTTCGCAACGTTCAACGCCTCACTCAACCGCAACAACGCCGGTGACCTTGCCGCCGAGTTGTCGGCGCCGGGGAGTGCGCAACCGGATGTGATCGCCGAGATCATCCAGCGGACCCGGCCGGACGTGTTGCTGATCAATGAATTCGACTACGACCCGGCCGCTCTGGCCTACTTCCAGACCAACTACCTGTCCGTGGCGCACGGCAGCGCCGCCCCGATTGTCTACCCGTATACGTACATCGCACCGTCCAACACCGGTATCTACTCCGGTTTCGACTATGACAACAGCGGCGCCGCCGGGGACTTCGTGCCAAACGACTCGTACGGCTTCGGGTTCTTCCCCGGTCAGTACGGTATGGCGGTTTTGTCGATGTACCCGATCGACTACGACAACGTTCGCACGTTCCAGTTGTTCAAGTGGAAGGACATGCCCGGCGCCCTGCTGCCCATGGATCCGTCGGGCACACCCTGGTACACCCCCGGCCCTGAGTTGGACTCGTTCCGGCTCTCCTCCAAGAGCCATTGGGATGTGCCGATCGAGATCGGCAAACAGACTGTGCACTTCCTGGTCAGTCACCCGACTCCACCTGTGTTTGACGGTCCGGAGGATCGCAACGGCACCCGTAACTTCGACGAGATCCGGTTCTGGGCGGACTACGTCCACCCGGGACGGAGCGGATACATCTACGACGACAACGGCGTCTACGGGGGGCTCTCCGGAAATGACCGGTTCGTAATAGCCGGTGACCAGAACTCGGATCCGCTCGACGGGGATAGCATCCCGGGGGCGATCCAGCAGTTGCTGGATCATCCGAAGGTGAACACGAAGATGACGCCGTCGAGTGTGGGTGGCCGCGAGCAGGACGCGCTGCAGGGGGCGTGCCAACTCACCCACCTGAGTGATCCGGCCTTCGACACCGCGGACTTCGAGTGCCTCGCCCCGCCGACTTCTACGCCCGGGCAACTTGCGGGCCGACTACGTCCTGCCACGCAAGAACATGAAGATCGTGGACTCAGGCGTGTTCTGGCCGCTGAGTACCGACCCGTTGTTCCCGCTCGTCGGGACGTTCCCGTTCCCGAGTTCGGATCATCGGCTCGTGTGGATCGACGTGAACGTCAGGTAGGTTAGAAAACAGGTCTTACAGGGGAGGAATGGGCCCCCGGCTGGGGGCCCATTCCCGTTTCTTACTTGACGGCGAATGCCAGTTTGACGGTGGCGTGGTATTGGGTGACCTTGCCGTCCTTGACCCGGGCGGTCTGGCTGATCACTTCCACGCCGGAGATCCCATCGATGGTCTCGGCGGCTTTGGCAACAGCCTGAGAGACCGCATCGTCGAAGCTTTGTTCGGAGATTCCGATGATCTCCAGGACCTTGATGGCCCCCTTAGACACGTACTCACCCATTTGGCTTTCCTTTCCTGGCGTACCGGACAAGCCTAATTCCTCGTTCCGGCGTCAATCTGGGGCGCTATTCGTGCGAGATTGACGCAGGAACGGAAACGGCTTGGCGCGAAACCTCTACCCTCTTCCCATGGAACTCAACGAAGCCCTTTACACGACCAGGGCCATGCGGCGGGTCAAACCCGATCCCATCCCCGAAGACGCAGTCAAAGCCATGCTGGATGCCGCCATCCGGGCTCCCTCGGGTGGCAACTCGCAGAACTGGCGGTTCATCACCGTCACCGACCCGGCGCTCAAGGTCTCGCTGGGGGAGCTCTACCGGGAAGGCTGGAAGACTCTTCAGGAAACCGTCTACCGGAAGGCCTTCGAGCGCGCCGAGAAACAGGGGAACAAGCAGGCGCTGGCGATTCAGAGTTCCAGCGCCTGGCTGGCCGAGAACTTCGAAAAGGTGCCCCTCTGGGTGTTCGTCTTCAGCCGCAACGATCCGTCCGGAGCGTCGGTCTACCCGGGCGTGTGGAACATGATGCTGGCCGCCCACGGTTTGGGCATCGGCACCTGTCTCACCACCATCGCCGGTTGGTTCAAGAGCGACGAAGTCTTCGAAGTGTTAGGGGTGCCGGCCGGCAAGGGGTGGACCAACAGTGCGGCCGTCTCCGCGGGTTACCCCTTGGGACGGTGGGGCACGGCTCGGCGCCGCCCGGCCAATGAAGTTGTCTTCTCGGAACAGTGGGGCAACCGGCCGGACTGGACGATCGACCAGCCGCTGTGGTTGGAGCCGGAAGGTTACGGAAAAGACTGAGGAGGAAAATGCGATACCGCTATCTGGGCAAATGGGGAATCAAGGTGTCCGAGATCGGGCTGGGGGCCTGGGTCACCTACGGCGACACCGTTCACGACAAAGAGGTGATTGCCGAGATCGTCAAGATCGCCTACGACGGTGGGGTCAATTTCTTCGACAACGCCGATATCTACGCGTACGGCAAGGCCGAGGAGATCATGGGGGAGATCCTCGCCGACTATCCCCGCCAAACCCTGGTGCTGTCCACCAAGGCCTACTGGCCGATGTCGAAAGACGTCAACGACCGGGGCCTGTCCCGCAAGCACATCCGGGAGTCGATTCACAAGAGCCTGCGTCGCTTCAACACGGATTATGTCGATCTGTTCTTCGCCCACCGCTACGACCATGAGGTGCCGATGGAGGAGATCGTTACCTCATTCAGCGGCCTGGTCGACGAGGGGAAGATCCTCTACTGGGGCACGTCGGAATGGCCGGCCTCCCGCTTGGCCGAAGCCACTGTCTTTGCCACGGCCAACGGGTTGCACCCTCCGGTGGTCGAACAGCCGCAGTATTCGATGCTCTATCGGGAACGAGTCGAAAAGCGCATCCTTCGAGAAGCCAAACGATTCGACATGGGGTTGGTGGTATGGAGCCCCCTGGCGATGGGGATGCTGACCGGCAAATACGACGACGGGTTGCCGGCAGGCGCCCGCCTCTCGGAAGACGAAGAGATGCGCGGCTACTTCTTCAGCGAAGCCAACCAGGCCAAGGTGCGGGCTTTGAAGGAGGTCGCCGACGGGCTGGGTCTGTCGAGGACCCAGCTGGCGCTGGCCTGGGTGTTGCGAGATTCACAGATGAGCTGTGCGATCACCGGAGCGACCAAGCCGGCACAGATCGAAGAGAGCCTGGGAGCCGCCGGAGTCGATCTACCCGAAGATGTGCTCGACCGAATCGACGAAGTGCTGGCGTAGACCCCTCCCCGCAAGGGAGGGGAAGGCTCGCCTGAAGGGCGAGACAGGGGAGGGTCGAGCGAAAGCCAGACGGTATCGCGGCGCGGCGTGACCCCCCTCCCCCTCTCCCAAAGAGTTTCGTTTGGTGGGCGGCACCCCCTACCCCAGCGGCTACGCCGCTGCGGTACTTTCCCCCTGAAGGGGGACTGTTTCCTGACCCCACGCAGCTATCGAAGCCTTGGGTTCAACGTGTAGGTCCCCGTGATCGACGCTTGGGCGAGGATGTGGCCGTCGATGGCGGCCAGGACGTCGGGGCCGCCGAAGGCCCCCTCGACCGGACAGCGACCCAGGTCGGTGGCGTAGACCGTGAACACGTAGTGGTGTACCAGAGAGTCGTTCCACGGCGGGCAAGGACCGTCGTACCCGTAGTAGGTGCCTTCCATCGTGGGATCACCGGAGAACCAATCGGTGTAGTTGTTGACACCGGGGCGCGCACCGTACGGCCCGGATGGCGGCTTGCCGCGCTCGGCCACACCGTTGGAGAACTCACCGTCGACGACGTACCTCAAGTGCGCGGGCAGGTCGACCAGCACCCAGTGGTAGAAGTCGGTGCGAGGGAGGTCGGAAGGAACCTCCCGCCCTTCCTGGTTGACGTCGTCGGGTTTGGTCGGGACGTCCGGATCGTGACAAACCAGCACAAAGGTGCGGGTTCCCTCCGGGACCTCACTCCACCTCAGGGCCGGACTGCGGTTGGGAGCGAAAGTGGCGTGGGTGTCCGGATCGGGGATACAGAAGGCGAAATCTCCCGGGATCGCCTGGCCGTCCGACAAGCTGCTGCTCGATAGATGCATGCGGTCACCTCCGCTCCCGAGGCTAGCCGGGCGAACCGGGGTGTGGTCCGGGGCCGTGTTCTCGAACTTGCGTCAATTTCGGGCTTGTGGGCGATCGGATTGACGCAAGAACGGATCTAATCGATTCCTTCCGGGCGGAAGAGGCGGTCGTGAACTCGGAGGGCATATCGGTCCGTCATGCCGGACACGTAGTCGATGGCTTGTCCCACGGGACTGGTGTCGTCATGGCGGTAGGTGTCGCGGATCTGGTCGGGATGTTCGATGAAGTGATCGACCAGGTCGCGGATGACGGCAATGGCGCGCTGCTGTTGAGGTCGGGATTCCTCCCGCAAGTAGACCCGTCGGAACATGAAGTCCCGGAACTCGTTCATCTCCTCCTGAACTTCGGGGCGCATGGCCACCCGCCCTTGTTCCAGCGACTCGTCGATGACGGCGTCGATCATGGCGGCGATCCACTCGGTGCCCGGCTCACCAAAGGCCGCCAGAGCCCCGCGCGGGATGTCCCCGTGGGATAACACCCCGGCCCGGAGGGCATCCTCGACATCGTGGGTCAGGTAGGCGATGCGGTCGGCGTAGCGGCAGAGGAAACCCTCCGGGGTATTGGGCGGTGGATCGATCTTCCAGGAATGGGCCCGGATTCCGTCGAGAACCTCCCAGGTGAGGTTGAGCGGTTCGAGGATCTGGAACACCCGAACGCTCTGTACCGAGTGCAACCATTCGCCTTCTTCCACATAGGGAGTAAGGGCTTCCTCGCCGGTGTGCCCGAAGGGGGAGTGACCGACGTCGTGGCCCAGGCAGATCGCTTCGGTCAGGGCCTCATTGAGGCCCAGGGAGGCAGCCATCGCCCGGCCGATCTGGGTCACCTGCAGGGTATGGGTGAGGCGGGTGACGAAGTGGTCACCATCGGGATTGATGAACACCTGGGTCTTGTGCTTGAGCCGCCGGAATGCTTTCGAATGCAGTATCCGGTCGCGGTCCCGCTCGAAAGCGGTCCGGTAGCGATCCGGTTCTTCAGGATGCTCTCGCCCCTTGGTATTAGTCGACAAGCTGGCAGCAGGAGACAGAAGATCACGCTCTTCCCGCTCCCGAATCTCCCGAGTGCGCCGGTTCATAGAAGCCATGACCCAAGGTTAGGACGCTCACCAAGCGAGCCTGCCCCGCCACCCCAGCGGCTCCGCCGCTGCGGTACTTTCCCCTGTGGGGGGACTGTTCCCAAGAACAGCCGAGGCGCCCCTGGGTGCCTCAGCTACACAATCCGCTCGCGAATCCTCGAGCTCAGGTAATCCATGGACGCCACCACGATGGCGATGGCCAGCATGTTCACGGAGGCCGCCCGGTAGTTGAGCAACCGGATGTTCTGCTGAAGTAGGAAACCGATACCACCGCCACCGGCAAACCCGATGATGGTCGACATACGAACGTTGATATCCCAGCGGTACAAAGTGAAGGAGATGTACGGCGGGACGATCTGGGGGATAACGGCGTAGACGATGGTCTGGATCCTGGTCGCCCCCGACGCTTTCACGGCTTCGATCGGACCGGGCAGGATGCTCTCCACTTGCTCCGAGTAGAGCTTGGCCAGGGCGGCCACGGTGTGGAGAGCGAGGGCCAATGACCCGGCGAACGGTCCAATGCCGACCCATACCACGAACACGATGACCATCACCAGCGGCTCGATCGACCGGATGGCGTTGAAAATGGTTCGGGCAATGTAGTAGATCGACAACCCGATCCCGACCTGCTCCTTTTGATAGGCACGGAGCGCCAAGGCCAACCCGATGGCGGCCCCCACCGCAGCCGGCACCCAGTAGATCTTCATCGGGTCGGTGATCTGATAGAGCGATCCGATTCCGATCCCGATCAGGACGGCCAGGACGGCTCCGGCGGCGGCGGCCAGCGGGATTCGGAACACTTTGATAAACCCGTCGGGGAGATGGCCCTTCATCCACATACCCAGCTTCCCGGCGAGATTCATCAACACACCGGCCGTCGCCAATGCAGTGAGCAGGGTGATTATGGCATTGAGGATGTCGCCGAGGCTGGCCACGAACGACCCGAGGAAATCGAAGTTCGCCAGCCGGGGGGCGAGCCACTCGCCGACCGTCACCATAAGACTGGCCAGCAAGAACAACACCACTATTCCGCCTACCGAGGCGATCGAGATGACCAAAGCCCGCACGCTGCGTTCGGCCGGAGTGGGTGGCTCTTCCTCAACCGGTGGGAGCGCCCAGCGGAACGCCAGCACCATCAGGAACGGTATTACCACCAATCCCAGAACCACCAGCAAGTTCGAGTCGGTGAGCTGTTCACTGATCGTTCTCGCCCATCCGGCGGCCAGGATGCCCACCCCGACTCCAATCGGCATGGCGAGAAGCTGAAGGGCCAGCTTGGTCATCGGGACACTGATGTCTCTCATCAGGTTGCGGGCCGCCATGAAGCTGAGCGGTACGGCGATGATGGTTCCCAGCGTGGTGGCGAGGAAGGCGAGGAAAACGGTCTCAATGATGCGGTCCCACGTGTCGGTAGTGGATTTGGAGATCCGCGGTGATCTGACCGTGGAGACGTTTCCGCTGTCATCGGTTACCTCAACCTGGGCGGGGTTGAAGATCGTGCCGATGTTCTCTCGGGTGATCGCCCGGATGGTCTGCGGCTGATCGCTCTCCCGTTCCCGGGTGTTCACGACGATCTCAAAATCCCCGTTGCCGTCGACCTGGAACTCATCCAATCGCAGCTCGAGATCGTCGGAGGGTGGCACCTGGACGAGGGTGCCCCGGGCATTGGCGGAGAAGTTGGAGCCGCGGACGGTGATCTTGCCTCCCGGCTCGACGCAGGCCGGTTCAATCGTGATGTGGCGAGCATTCTCGTCTACTTCGTCGGCGGTGAAGCCTCCGGCCGGACATGGCATCGCAAAGGCCGCGTCCGTGGGCGTCGATACACGCTCGTAGGTGAGTAGGTCGGGTCGGGCCAACGCTCGCAGCACGCGCACCAATTGGGTCTGACGGGTTTCGGACTTGATCTCGTCGAGATTGACCCTGGTGACGTCGAACCCGTAGGCATAGACGATGACACCGAAAACCATCGCCAGGATGAAAAAGATGGTCCGTTTCAGGCCACGCTTGGGCTCTAGCGGCATCGGATCGAGCGGCGGTTGCTGAGAGGTGTCTTTGCTGTCAGCCAACGCGCTCAGCCTCCTGTCCGTAGATCTCCTTGAATTTGTCGTCGTCGATTTCAGAAGGCGGGCCCTCGAACACCAGCTTGCCTTCATTGAGGGCGATGGCGCGATCGGCATACCGGTGAACCAGGTCGAGGAAGTGCAGTGAACACAGCACGGTCACCCGGTCTTCGTCGTTGATCCTTTCGAGATACTGCATGATGCTGTGGGCCAGGACCGGGTCGAGGCTGGCCACCGGCTCATCCGCCAGGATCATCTCAGGGTCCTGCATGAGAGCCCGGGCAACCCCCACCCGCTGTTGCTGACCACCGCTCAACTCATCGGCTCGCTGGGCCGCCTTTTCTTCCAGACCTACCCTTGCCAGCTGCTGGTAAGCCTTGCGTACTTGATCTTTGGGGAACCGATTGACCAGGCTCAACGCCGGGTTCACATATCCGAGGCTTCCCTGCAGCACGTTGGTCAGGACTTTGGAACGGTGGACCAGATTGAAGTGCTGGAACACCATGCCGATTCGCCGACGAATCCGGCGCATTTCCTCCTGGGACGCCTTGGTAACGTCGACACCGTTCCAGGTGATAGTTCCCTCGGTGGGTTCGATCAGGCGGTTGATGCATCGCAGTAGGGTCGACTTGCCTGAACCGCTCAGTCCGATGACGGCCAGGAACTGGCCATCCGGGACCTCGAAGTTGACATCGTCGAGAGCCAGCGTGCCTCCCTCGTAGATCTTGGTGAGGTGTTCAACCTTCAGCATGCCTCGCTAGCCCATCCTTTCTCGCCCCCAGAGAGCCTTTCGCGAACCGGGCAGGGGATCCGATCCCCTGCCCGGTTTCGATTCCTCATGGAGAGGCCTTTTCCTAGCCCTCCAGCTCGTAGCCGACCAGGTCGACGATTCTGCGGAGGCTGTCGTACTCCGAGTCGACGGCCGGATCAATGCTGGTCCAGCCGTAGAAGTCCTGGTTGCCGATCGACTGATTCCAGGCACAGTCTTCGTTGTCGTCGCACTCAGCCGCGAAGGCCACCAGGGCATCTTCAATTTGGCTACGGACGTCATCGGGGAATTCCGGACCGAACGACAAGGTGTCGTTGGGGATCTCCGGTGAGATCATCAGGATCTTCACCTTCTGAATGATGTCCGGCGCATCGGCACGGGCACTGGCCCGGGCATCGAGCACCCGCCATTGCGCATCTTCAGGACCACAGAACAGCCGCGACCCGTCTTCGTTCGGGGCACACGAATCGATGATGTCGTCCGGGATTTCCGGGTCATCGCCGATTGCCCAGTCGAAATTGGGAGTCAACGGTGGGCTGAAGAACGTCGTGGCGAAGTCGGCTTCACCGCGATAGACGGCCAGGGCCGCCTGTGGGTGCCCGCCGGCCTCCACTCGCTCACCGGGAGTGACGCCGGCTTCGTCGAACATCAATGTCGGCACCATGTAACCCGAGGTCGATCCCGTGTCCGGGAAAGCCCAGGTCAGGCCCTCGAGGTCTTCGATGCTCTCGATATCGCTGTCACGCGGGACCAGGATCTGGGCCCAGTAGACCGACCATCCGAAGCGGACGGCCTTGAACGACACATCGACGCCGCAGCGGTTGCTGGCCAACACGTAGCCGAGGCCCGGGATGAATCCCATGGTGTTGTCCGGCGAGGCACACATCTCTTCGATGGTGGCCGCATACGAGGTCGGCACGGAGACTTCGAAGCTGAGGCCGGTGGCGTCTTCGAGCGCCGCTTTCATGATGTCACCGCCGGTGACAATCACTTCTGCCTCGACCGATGGCACGAACAGCACTTTTACCGGGTTCTCCGGCGAACCGACTGCCGCCATGGGCTCTTCGGTAGTGGTGGTCGCTTCTGTTGTCGTCGTTGTTGCTGCGGTGGTTGCGGGTGCCGCTGTTGTTGTGGTTTCCTCGGCATCGCTCGCACACGCGGCGGCGATCAGACCCAACACCAGCAGAAGCACCAGTACCTTGGTGAACTTCATTCGAACGTACTCCTTTGTGCAGCTTCCAGCGCGGCTGCTGCCGCAGGAACAAGGGTACTACGGAGAGGTGGTGCCCTCCCAGTCGGCGGAGGTCGGTAGATAAACGGGCGAAGGACCCTTATCTCCCTGCCGCGAAGGCCTGGACGCGTTCGACGAACTCGGGCCAGCTTTGCACGTCGTTGACCCCCTCAACTGGGCTGTTCCACGGACGCACAAAACGGCAGACGAGACTATCGGGTCGTTTCTCGAGATAACGATCCAGCTGCTCCGGGGAATCGTCGAGATAGACGTCACACGCCACTTTCCACTTCTCACCCGTAACGTGGATTTCCCGAGTGGGAATCCGGTGGTCGGCAATCCAGGCAAATGTGTCGTGGACGGCCCAGTCCGGCTTCAACGTGATGATGACAATCTCGTGACCGTGCCCGGCCAGCTCGTGGAGTGCGTCGGTTGCTCCGTCGTAGGTTTCGAGATGGCGAAAGACGCTGCCGCCCCCATGCTCGCTGGCCCACTTCCAGAACTCCGCCTTGTCGCGAAAGTGCGTAAGCGTGTGCAAACCATCCCAGGTCTGCACAGAGGCGGGAGTCAGATCAGCTTCGAATTCCTGGTTGTACCGGCTGATCCACCCGGCCACGAAATCGGCCACGACCCCATCGAGGTCGATACCTAAACGCAAGGATGTCATGTGGAGATTGTACGGGAGATCGTCTATCCCGAAGTCGTCAGTGATCAGTAATCAGTCGTCAGCCAGAGAGAGTGGTAGGTAGACGGCCGACGGCGTGATACATGTGCTTCGAGGCAAGATTTCACCAAACTCGTTGTCTGGCAGAAGGCTCACGATCTGGCACTAGAGGTGTACCGCTCCACCAAGGGCTTCCCCCCGAATGAGCTATACGAACTGACCCGACAGATAAGGAGATCGGCCACCTCAGTTCCCACAAACATCGCCGAGGGATGTGGCCGAGACAGTCGCGGCGACTTTGCGAGATTCCTCACTATCGCCGGTGGATCGGCTAGCGAACTTGAATACCAGCTTCTTCTATCCAGGGACCTCAGCCTGCTCCCTTTGGGCGTGTACAACGAGTTGACGAACAGGACCAGAGAAGTCAAACGAATGCTCTCGGGTCTCTCCAAGAAACTGAACACGGAGGACTAATCACTGACTACTGCGGTCTGAAAGCGAGCGAAGCTAGCTTTCAGACCGTTTGCACCATGGCCACCATTTCCGGGATGCGTTTCCGCAGCACCCGGCCGGCAATCCACAACCCGAATATGTAGATAACGCTCCCCCACACCAGGGAAAGGAGCGAAACGGTGATCGGACTGAGGTTCTGGCCGAATTCGACGACCAGCACATATGCGGCCGCCGGAGGGGTCATCAGCAGTCCGATTATGAAGAAAGAAACCATCTGCGCGGTGATCGCCAGGCAACCCTGTTCGGTGGCCTGGGCGAAGAGATCGGTGCCCATATCCGGCAAACGGAGCGGAGCCAGCACGGACACAATGTTCCCGACGGCGAGCTGACAGCCGATGGCGGTGAGGGCCAGCGGTGGGACCATCAACATGCTTGCCCATCCTCCGCTCACCCAGGCGAGGATCACCGACAAGGCCATCGTCTCGACGATCAAGGCCGTGCCGGCTGCCAGGTTCTTGCCGATGAGCAGCTGTCGGGGCCCGGCCGGGAGGGCGAAGAGGAAGGAGGCGGCGTTGCGCTCCCATCCGAACTGATTGAGAGCGACCGGCAAGCCAATGAAAATCACCACCATCGGGCCAAGCAACGGCAGCCAACTGGCCCGCTGGATGTCACTCAGTTGGGTGGTTCCGAGTAGCAGGGTGGCGACGATGACTCCCAGAAAGATTACGGCTCCCGTCCAGACCATCCGCAACCGGGGATCCCGTACGTAGAAGAGGAGTTCCTTCCGGGCGACCACCAAGGTCGTCGACCACCCGGGTCGATCGGAGATCGTACGGCGCACCCGTTTGGTGCTCCGGAGCGGGCTCGTCTCCGGGGTGGTTACCAGGCGGAGTAGCAAACGATTCCACACCGAGACGATGGCGGCCAGCCAGCCCACCGAGACCAGCAGGGCAACGATGGCCTGGCCCCATGCTCCGGCGGCGGCGGCTACGGCCGTCTGCTGGGCCGCGACGGGGGGGAGGGCCCACCACCACGAAGAGAGGCGGTAGACCTCGACCGCTCCCGCCAGCCCGTATTCGCCGACGGCCGTGGCGATGGTCTGTTGAAGGGCGAAGCCCATCAATCCCAGCGAGGAGACGATCACCACGGCCAGATCACGACCTCGACGGCTGCGGAGGATGAGGGAAACCAGGGCGGTGAAGGTCTGGCCTCCGACCACAAAATGAACGAGGAGCAGAGCACTGGAGATCAGTGCCGCCAGGGCGGTCAAGGGTCCGGAGAAAAGAGCGACGTTGGTGGCCAGCAACAGAACCGGCACCACGATGGTCGGGGTGACCAACCCGGCGGCGGTGAGACCCGCCATCAATTCCGTGCGGCTGATCGGGGCAAGCGAGAAGCGGGCCGGGTCGAGGGTTTCGTCGAGCGGGAACAACAAGACGGGCAGGGTGGTCCAGGCCAACCAGACCACCAGCATGACCCAGAGGGTGAATTCGCCGGCCGCGGCGTCCGGCATATCTCCGGCAGCTTGACCATATCTGCTCGCCAACCAGAACCCGATGGCGGTCACGCCGATGGTGACGATGGGGAGCCCGAAGGCGCGCTGCCGATCGGCTCGCACACCGTTGACCAGCAAACGCCACTTCAGCCAGACGAGGCGCCCAACCATTCCAATCCTTCATCCATGTCGCCGGCTCCGACGACTTCCAGGAAAGCGTCCTCAACCGAAGCGACGCCGTACTGCCGCCGTAGTTCCTCCGGGGTGGCTTCCACCACCAGTTTTCCGTGCACCATGATGCCGATCCGGGTACACAAGCGTTCGACGAGATCCATGACGTGGGAAGAGAAGACGATGGTCGCCCCTCGAGCCGTGTATTGCTGCAGAAGGCCCCGGATCAGTCGAGCACTCACAGCATCGACGCCTTCAAACGGCTCGTCGAGGAACAAGACGGGTGGAGCGTGAATGACCGCGGCGGCCAGCGCCAGCTTCTTCCGCATGCCTCTCGAGTAATCGGCGATCAAGTCGGAAGCCGCATCGTCGAGGTCGAGAAGACTCAGCAATTCGTGACGTCGAGCAATAGCGTCCGCTCTTGGAAGTCGATGGATCGCCGATGTGAAGTCGAGTAATTCGGCGCCGGTGAGCCGTTCATACAAGTTGAACTCCTCGGGAAGCACACCGATCTTCCGCTTCACTTCGAGCGGTTGACGCCAGGTGTCGAGGGAGTTGATCCCGGCCGTTCCTTCGGTCGGACGCAACAAACCAACGATCATCTTGATCGTGGTGGTCTTGCCGGCACCGTTCGGTCCGAGCAGCCCGTAGAACTCTCCACGCCCGATCGACAAGTCGACACCATCGACCGCCACCTTGCTGCCAAACCGGCGGACGAGACCCTTGGCCCAAACGGAGGGATGAGATTCCTGAGTCATCAGTTTTCAGTCTTCAATGGTCAGTTCTCCCGGCGCGTGGAAACAGCATCCTCGCAGTGTCAACGTCATTGTCGGTCATCGGCGGATTATTAGGAGAACTGAACGGCTTCCCCTGCAAGGGGGAAGTACCGAGCGAAGCGAGGGGATGGGGGTCGAGCCTTGCTACGAGAGCGTCTGGCTATCGCTTGACCCCCCTCTGCGTCGGCACCGGAGTGCCGACGCGTCTCCCCCCTTGCAGTGGGGAGCCAGCCGGCTCCGACGGCTCCGCCGTCAGAGCCTCCCGCTACCATCGCCGATGTGGAGTATCAGGCTCTCTATCGGAAATACCGACCGCAGCGGTTCGAGGAGATCATCGGCCAAGGCCATGTGACCGAAACGCTGTCACGCGAGGTCCAGGAACACAGAGTGGCCCACGCCTACTTATTCGCCGGCCCCCGGGGGACGGGCAAGACCACCACCGCCAGGATTCTTGCCAAAGCATTGAATTGCACGAACCTTGGTGACGACGGCGAACCGTGCAACACATGCAATTCGTGTGTGGGCATAACCGAAGGTTCTTCGCTAGACGTCATCGAACTCGATGCGGCTTCGCACAACTCGGTCGACGACATACGGGATATCCGGGTGAGCGTGACGACGGTTGCTTCAGTCGGCGGAGCCAAACGCATATTCATTCTCGATGAAGCCCACATGCTGTCGAAAGCTGCCGGCAATGCCCTTCTGAAGACGCTGGAAGAACCTCCACCGCATGTTCACTTCGTGCTCGCCACCACCGAGCCCTACAAGCTGCTCGACACCATCCGCAGTCGCAGCCAGCGTTTCGATTTCCACAATGTTGCAGTGGAAGTGCTGGTCGGATATATCGACAAGTTGAGCAAGAAGGAGGGATACGAGGTTGAGCCGGCCGCCCTGACGGCCGTTGCCCGCCACGCCCGGGGATCCGTCCGCGACGCCCTGAGCCTCCTCGAACAGGTCGCCGCCCTTGGTGGTGGTTCTGTCGAGGTGCGGGGAGTGAACCGGGCCCTGGGACTTGCCGACTCGGAGGTGTACGCCGATCTCGCCCGGGCCGTGGTCGAACAAGACGCCCGGGCGGCGATCGAGATGGTGGCCGCCCTGTCGGCCGAGGGCGTTGATCTGCGCCGGTTCGTGGCCGAGGGGATCGCTTTCTTCCGAGGGGTCTTCCTGGCCCACTACGCCCCCAATCTCGCCGAAGTTGCAGACGAACCGGCCGATGTGCTCGACGAATGGATCAGAGTGGCCCAGGTTCTTCCGGCTGCCGACGTGCTGAGAATGGTCGACCATCTCGCCGAGGCACTGCTGAGGCTCCGGGAGGGTCGCGAGGAAAGACTGATGGTCGAGATTACCTTGCTGAAGTTGACCCGACCGCAGACCGCGGGTGACCCTGCCTCGATGATGGCGCGGATCGAACAATTAGAACAACGAGTCCGTCGGCTCGGGGTGGCGCCTCCGGTGGCAGCCAGACCAATCGCGGAACCTCCGAACGACGAAGCCGCAACCGGCGACGACCTACCGAGGATCGCCGAGATTGCCGCCGTCGCTGAGACACCGACGACGGCGGTGGGAGCCACCGGTGGACCCTCTCTCGTTGAGCCCTCCGAACCTGACGAGGCGGAGATCGGATCGCCGCCGGCCGCCACCGCCATCGAGCCGCTCACCGATCTCACCATCGGTCAATTCGAGGCCATTTGGCCGGCGTTGGTCGCCGGAATCCGCGACGATCTCGGTCCGCGCCGGCAGGCTCTTTTCCGAGAGGCAAGCCCGGGCAGCGTCGAAGGTTCGACCGTGACGCTGCTCCTGCCCGATCACCTCTCGTTTCACCTGGAGCAACTTCAGGCAGATGATCTAGTCCAACAGGTCGTCCAGGTGAGGGCCGCCGAACTTCTCGGCGGATCGATTCGGATTCAGTTCCGATCCGGAAGCATGACCGGCGAGGGGCCCCTCTCCTCCGAACCCGAGGCGGCGGAGGGCTTACCGAACAAGCATCAACTGCTGGAGGCACCATCGGCGGCCACCGATCCGGATGCACTCGTCGAGGGCTTGCTCGGCGGCCAGGTAATCGAAGAGATAGTGGACGACGATTGAAGACGGTTTCAAGTATCAGGTTTCAGGTTCCACGAGAGAAACCTGGAACCCGGAACCTGGAACCTGGAACTTCTCGATTACTCTTCCCGCCATGGGAATGCGACCACAGGATATGCGCAAGCTGATGCAGCAAGCGCAGCAGATGCAAGAACAGATGGCCCAGCACCAGGAGCAGCTGGCTTCGCAGACGTTCGAGGGCACTGCCGGGGGTGGCGTCGTCAAGGCCACCGTGACGGGGAGCGGATCGCTGGTTTCGGTTGAGATCGATCCTGAGGTGATCGACCCGGAGGACGCCGAGATGCTCGGGGATTTGGTCGTGGCGGCCACCAATCAGGCTCTCGCCGCTGCCAATGATGCGGTGCAAGCCGGGATGGGCGGCATAGCCGGGGGATTGGACCTTGGCGGGTTGTTGGGCTGATGTTCGAAGGCCCGGTTCAGCGGCTGATTGACGAGCTATCCCGCCTGCCGGGTATCGGCCAGAAGTCCGCGCAGCGCCTGGCCTTCCATCTTCTCAACGTCGAACGGGCCGACGCCACCCGCCTGGCGCAAGCCATTACCGACATGCGCGACCAGGTGAAAGCCTGCGTTCGGTGTTTCAACGTCACCGGGACGGATGAATGCTCGATCTGTCGCGATCTGCGCCGGGACCACTCGGTCGTGTGTGTGGTGGAGCGGGCCCAGGACATCGTTGTTGTTGAGAAGACTCAGGAATTCAGAGGTCGCTACCACGTACTCGGCGGGGCTCTGTCTCCGATCGGTGGGGTCGGTCCCGGTCAACTTCATTTCGCCGAGCTGCGGGAGCGGATCACCAACGAGGGCATCGAGGAGCTGATCATCGCCACCAACCCGACCGTCGAAGGTGACGCCACTGCCATGTACCTGGCCCGCGAGCTCAAGCCCCTGGGTGTGCGGGTCACCCGACTGGCCAGCGGTCTTCCGGTCGGCGGTGATCTCGACTACGCCGATGAGCTCACCCTCGGGCGAGCACTGGTCGGCCGCCGGGAGATGTAGGTGAGCCGCCTCCAGGATTTTCTCAACACGGACAGAGGTCTACGGACGGCAGTCTGGTTCGGGAAGGTGATCCCTCCCGGTCTTGCCTCGGCCGGCATCAGCGGTATCACCAGACTCTCGGCTCGTCGCCGGAACTCTCGTATGGTCTCGGCAATCAAGTCGAACTTGTCGGTGGTTCTCGACACACCGGAGGATGATCCGACCCTGAACCGCCACGTTGCCCGAGTCCTGTACCACGCGGGGATGGCCGGTTTTGAGTTCTTCCACAAGGTGGCGCACGGTCGGGAAGCGCTCGGCGAACTGGCACCCATCCCTCCTGATCTTCTCGAAATGCTCGAGAAGGCGCGCCGCGACGGGCGGGGAATGCTGGGTGTTTCCGCGCACGTGGGGGCGCTCGACCTGGTGGGGGTTTCGATCACCGCAACCGATTTTGAGGTGCAAGTGATCTCATATGCGGCACCACCGCCCGGCTACCGGTTGGTCAACGAAATGCGGTCGGACCACGGACTCGTGATGACCCCGGCCTCCAAGGAGGCCATGATCGAGGCGGAGGCCCGCCTCGAGTCGGGTGGCATCGTGTTCACCGCGGTTGATCGCCCGGTTCCGCCGGGGCGCAAAGCCAGCGAAGTCGTCCTTTTCAACCGACCGACCCGTCTCTGGAATGGGTATGCCCGGATGGCTCTGGCAACCGGTGCTTTGCTCTTCTTCGTCTGGGTGATCCGAACTCCGGAAGGGCGATACGAAGTCCATTACAACGAGCCAATCGATTGTGCCGACCCGCCCGGAGACGTCGATCATGTGACTTCTTTGATACTCGCCCAGGCGGAGGTTGTCATCCGGGCAAATCCCGATCAATGGCTGATGTTCTTCCCGCTCTGGCCGCGAGATTCGAAAACCCGGAAGGCCTTCGATGTTGCACCGGAGGAGGGTGCATGAGCGAGCCCAAGCCCCACGCGCGAGTCAACGACATCCTGCTCGGCCCACTCGAGCGACCTGCGCTCCAATGGCTGGCGGAGCACATGCCTCGCCGGGTCACCCCGGATGTGCTGACCACCATCGGCATCATTGGTTCCCTGATGACCTTCGCCGGGTACTGGGCTAGTTCCTCGGCCGCCGCTTTTCTATGGCTGGCCAGCCTGGGACTCGTGATCAACTGGTTCGGTGACAGCCTCGACGGCACCCTGGCCCGTTATCGCAAGATCGAGCGGCCCAAATTCGGGTTTTTCATCGACCACACGATGGATGCTGTAAGCGAAACGCTGATCGTGTTCGGTCTCGGGTTGTCGCCCTACGTCACGTTTGAGATTGCCGCGGTGGCCCTGATCGGGTACCTTCTCATGTCGGTGCTCGTGTATGTCCGTACCTACGTCACCGGAGAGTTTCGCATCTCATATGGGCGATTCGGCCCCACGGAGGTACGGCTGATCATCATTCTTTTCAATGCCGTGCTCTTCTTTGTTGGGGTGCGCGAGGTATCGCTCTGGTTTGGTGACGTGAGTATTTACGACTTCGCCATCGGTGGCCTAGGAGCAGCGCTGATTGTGGTGTTCCTTGTTTCGACGACGATCGAAGCGCGTCAGTTGGCCAGGGCGGGAAGATGACACACCTGGAGGGACCATGCTGAAGATCGCGAAGGTGGACACATCCCGACGCGGTCAAGTGCGTCGGTTTGTCAACATCGGCTACCGGATCTACGCCGGTTATCCCAATTGGGTTCCGCCGATTCGCCTGGACATCAATGCCATGCTCAACCCGCGCAAACACCCCTTCTACGAGCATTCTCAGGCCGATTTCTTCATTGCGGTCCGGGACGGGCATGACGTGGGTCGGATCGCCGCCCTGGAGAACACGAGATACAACGAGTACCACAAGACCCGGGAGGCTCAGTTCTATCTATTCGAATGTGTCGACGACCCGGAAGCAGCCCAGGAGTTGTTCTCCGCCGCGTTCGAGTGGGCGGCCAGCCGGGGCTTGAACGCGGTTGTCGGGCCCAAGGGCTTCGGGCCGTTTGATGCGTACGGACTCCTCGAAAAGGGTTTCGAGCACCGGCAGACGATGAACATGCTCAACTACAACCCGCCCTACTACGTCGATATGGCAACCAGGGCAGGCTTCAAGAAGGAAGTCGATTTCATCACCCACATCATCGACGCCAGTAACTGGGATCTCGATGAGCGGATCCAGATGGTGGCTGCCCGAACCAAAGAACGCGGCGGGCTGACCATCAAGAGGTTCTCCTCCAAGAAGGAGATTCGGGAGTGGGCGGAGCGAATCGCCCGGGCCTACAACAACTCGTTTGTTGACAACTGGGAGTACGTACCGCTGACCGACGCGGAGGTCGACTTCATCGTTGCCAACATCATGGTGGTGGTCCGTCCCGATCTCATCAAACTCATCACCCAGGAGGAACGGATCGTTGGTTTTCTGCTCGCGTTCCCCGACATGTCGGGCGGGATGCAAAAAGCGGGAGGGAGGCTGCTCCCGTTTGGGGTGTTGCATCTGCTCCGGGCGATGCGCACCAAGGATTGGGTAGTCGCCAACGGCATCGGAATTCTGCCCGAGTTCCAGAAACGGGGAGGAAACGCGTTGCTCTATTCCGAGATCGTGGCGACCTTCAAAGCGGCCGGCTTCAAAAGATACGAATTGACGCAGATCGCCGAGTCCGCGGTCAAAATGCGCAGCGACCTGGTCAAGATCGGCGGCGTGCCGCACAAGAACCACCGGGTATACCGGAAGAAGCTGTAGCGAAACGACTTCCCCCTGGAAGGGGGAAGTACCCGAGCAGAGCGAGGGGGATGGGGGTCAAGCGCTGCCGCGACACCGTCTGGCTGTCGCTTGACCCCCCTCTGCGCCGTCGCATTTGGCGACGGCGTTTCTCCCCCCTTTCAGGGGTGAGACCACGTGGCCGACGGCTAACTTCCTCTTGTGAGAATCCTGCTTGTCGAGCCTTACTTCGGCGGGTCGCATGCGGCTTGGGCAGAGGGGTACGCCAGGACCAGCGCCCATGAGGTAGACCTGCTTACCCTTCCGGCCCGGTTCTGGAAGTGGCGGATGCGGGGTGCCGCGCTGACGCTGGCGGAACGGACCAGCGATCTGATCGCCGATCGAGGTCGACCGGACTTGCTGCTTGCCTCCGACATGCTCGACCTCCCGACCTTCCTTGGTCTCACCCGGGACGTGGTGGGTCGGCCGGCGGTCGCCCTCTATATGCATGAGAACCAGATCACCTACCCGCCGCCACCGGGAGCCAATATCGACCATTCGTATGGGTTCTCCAATTGGTTGAGCACGGTCGCGGCCGATTTAGTGTTGTTCAATTCTCAGTACCACCTAGAGGAGTTCTACTCGGTGTTGCCCGGGTTGCTCGGAAGCCTGCCGGACTTCACTCACGTCGATTCGATCCCGCCGGTCCGGGCTCGATCGGAGGTTCTGCCGGTGGGGATCGACCTGGAGCGGCTTGTCGAACGGAGAGAGGCTGATGGCCCGCCGGTTGTCCTGTGGAACCAGCGATGGGAGTACGACAAGAACCCCGAAGCCTTCTTCGGTGCTCTCTATCGATTGATGGATGAAGGACTCGAGTTCGAGGTGATACTCGCCGGCGAGAATTTCCGCAACGTCCCCGAGGAGTTCGCCGAAGCAGAGCAGCGGCTGGGAAAACGCCTCATCTACCAGGGGTTTTCGCCCGACGAGGCCTATCTTGGGTTGCTGTCCCGGGCTGATGTAGTTGTCAGCACGGCCTTTCATGAGTTCTTCGGTGTAGCGGTGGTCGAGGCGATTGCCGCCGGCGCGTTCCCGGTTCTGCCCAACCGGCTTTCCTACCCGGAGTTGATCCCAAGTGACTACCACCGGGCGTGCTTGTACGACGATGACGAAGTGCTGGTCGACCAGCTTCGATGGGCGCTCACTCATCGATCAGAAGTGCACTCGATGTCCTCCGAACTCGTTCGGGCCATGTCCAGGTTCGGGTGGAGTACGCTCGCAGACACCTACGACACGCGCTTCGAGCAGCTCATGGAGACGACCGAAGCGGGTCATTGACCGGAGGATGTCGACGACAATCCTCGGAAAAGCTCCGAAAACCCTGTAGTTTTTCCTACACCGCATGATTGCGGTACCCACGCGAAAGCCGGAGATGCCGGCCGCAGTAACGAGGGGAGGCGGAGTGAACAAAACCGAGATGGCGGACAAGCTTGCGAAGAAGACCGATCTGTCCAAGGCGAAGGCCGCGGAAGTGATCGATGCGATCTTCAGCAGTGACCCCGGCAAGGGCATCATCGCTGTCGAGCTCGATGCCGATCGTGAAGTGCGTGTCTCAGGTTTCGGCACCTTCTACACCAGCCGGAGCAAGGCCCGCGTCGGCCGTAACCCGGCCACCGGTGCCGCGATCCAGATCGCAGCCAAGAAGCACGCGAAGTTCCGTCCGGCCAAGGGCCTGAAGGACCGCGTAGCCGAGTAAGAAACCGACAGAGCCGTTTCCGGGGCGGTCTGGCGACAATCGCCGGGCCGCCTCTTGGGATTGAACTCCCTAATGTCCCGACGGTGCACCACATCGTCTGGGACTGGAACGGAACACTGCTCGACGACGTCGCCGTCGTCGTGGCGGCCGTCAACGACACGCTGGCGATGGTAGATCGCCGGCCGATCACAATTGAGGAGTACGGGGCGAACTACACACGTCCCGTACTCCTCTTTTATGAGCGGTTGCTCGGGCGGGAGATCCAACAATCCGAATGGTTGGCTTTCGATCGAGCCTTTCACGCCTCCTACCGTCGTCGGGTGGATTCGGCAGATTTGGCCGACGACGCGCTGGAAGCCCTGACGGCCGCCCAGGAAGGCGGGTTGAGCCAGTCCCTGCTATCGATGTACTGGCACGATGAATTGGTTCCGCAAGTTGATCGCCGCGGATTGAGCAAGTTCCTGGTTCGGATTGACGGGTTGCGGGGGACCCCCGGTGATCGCAAACAGGAGTATCTGGCCCGGCACCTGCTGGCCGTCGATGAGGACCTGGCCGGACAGACCGTCCCTTCGGAGATTCTGATAGTCGGGGATGCGCTGGACGACGCCGACGCAGCTTCGGCTCTCGGTCTCAACTGCGTGCTCTATACCAGCGGCGCCCACCCCGCCGATCAGCTCAAGGCAGCCGGTGTGCCGGTGGTGGAGTCGTTGGTGGAGGCGCTACGTGTAGGGGGAGCGATTTAGAGGGAGTTGTCAGTAGTCAGTCATCAGTCCTCAGTCACTGCCACCGACTAAGAACTGAAAGCGAGCCTCGGGCGAGCGACTGACTACTCACAACTGCGAGCGAAGCTCGCTATCCGTATTCCACTGCGCTCATGGTCCGCAGCTTCCGCAAGTCGTGGTGGGTTTCGATGAAACGGATCGACCCGGTCCTCGAACGCATGACCACCGAATGCGTGCGTGCTCCGTTGGCATAGTAGTCGACTCCATCGACCAGCTCGCCGTCGGTGACCCCGGTGGCGGCGAAGAACACGTTGTCGGAATCGACCAGGTCTTTGGTTGTGAGGACTTGTTGGAGATCGAGATCGTTCTCCAGGGCGTACTCCTTTTCGCTCTCATCGCGAGGCCAGAGCTTGCATTGGATTTCTCCACCCATGCAGATCAAAGCGGATGCGGCGATCACCGCCTCGGGTGATCCGCCGATCCCCAGCAGGATGTCGATGCCGGTTTCCTCCCGGACTGTGGAAATGGCTCCGGACACATCGCCGTCGCGGATCAGTCGGATCCGGGCGCCCGCCCGTCGGACATCATCGATGTACTTCTGGTTTCGGGGCCGGTCGAGAATGATGGCCGTCAGGTCGTTGACGTCCTTTCCAAGTGCCTTGGCTACTCGGGTCAGGTTGCGTTTGACCGGCGCGTCCAGGTCGACCATGCCGGCCGCCTCCGGTCCGACGGCGATCTTGTCCATGTAGACCAGACTTCCCGGGGCGTACATCGATCCGCGCTCGGCCAGACCGATAACTGCCAGGGCGCCCATCATCCCTTCGGCGGTGAGCCGGGTGCCATCCACCGGATCGACCGCCACGTCGACGGCCATGCCCTTCCCATTTCCGACCTTCTCACCGTTGTACAACATGGGCGCCTCGTCCTTTTCGCCCTCGCCGATGACGATGACTCCGTCTATGTCGACGGTGGCCATGATGGTCCTCATGCCGTCAACCGCCGCCTGATCGACGGCATCCTTGTCACCTCGCCCCTGCCAGCGGGCCGCGGCCAAAGCTGCCGCCTCTGTTACCCGAACCAACTCCAGAGCCAAATTCCTCTCAGGTGCTTCAATCATTTATCCCCCCACCTTGATGATCAACGCGTCCCCTTGTCCGCCCCCACCGCATAAAGTGGCTGCGCCTATCCCGCCACCTCGCCGGGTGAGCTCATTCACCAGTGTGACGACTAGACGAGCGCCGGTGGCTCCGATCGGGTGACCTAGAGCAACTGCGCCGCCGTTGACGTTCACCCGGTCGTGGTCGAGGTCTAGCATCTGAGCCGACCACCGGGCTACCGAGGCGAAGGCCTCGTTGATTTCGATGAGGTCGAGGTCCCCGGGGGCCATTCCCGCCTTCTTCAGAGCAACACTCAGCGCTTCGGCGGGCCGTTCCTGCAACGTGGCATCGGGGCCTCCGATCTGTCCGTACGCAACGATTTCGGCCAGGATCGCCATCCCCGCTGCCTCAGCGGCCGCACGGTCCGCCACGATGACCGCCGCGGCCCCGTCCGAGATCTGAGAAGCGTTTCCGGCCGTCGTGGTGCCCTCGGCTGTGAACGCCGGCTTGAGCCGGCTCAATGTCTCGACCGTCGTGTCCGCTCTTATCCCCTCGTCGAGTTCGACGGCGATCGGATCCTTTTTGCGCTGGGGGACCAGGATGGTGACGATTTCATCCTTGAATGCCCCTGCTTCGACGGCCTGCGCCGCCCGCCGGTGGCTCTCTGCCGCCCACTCGTCCTGCTGTGCCCGCGAGATACCCAGCTTGGCATTCTTCAAGTCGGATGATTCACCCATGGCGCAATGGTCAAACGAGCATCGGAGCCCGTCGTGCATCATCACGTCGATCAGCTGGGCATCGCCCATGCGCGCTCCCCAGCGGGCGCCGGGCACGAGGTACGGGGCGTTGCTCATGCTCTCCATGCCCCCGGCCACGACGAAGGAGGCTTCTCCCAGCCGCACAGATCGGTCGGCCATGGCCACCGCGGTCATACCAGAAAGGCAGACCTTGTTGATGGTGGTCGAAGGTACCGTCATCGGCACTCCCGCCCGGACGGCCGCCTGTCGGGCCGTGATCTGGCCTTCGCCGGCCTGGAGCACCTGCCCGAATATCACCTCGTCGACGAGAGCCGGATCGAGCCGCGCACGGTCGAGCGCGCCTTTGATGGCTTCGCTCCCCAATTCGACCGCACGCAGCGAGGCCAGTCCGCCTCCAAACTTGCCGAGGGGCGTTCTGGCGATCCCGATGATGACCGCGCCCATGGCTCACTCCTCTCCACATACAAGACCCTTCGCAATCTACCCTCGGTAGGCTGCCCACATGAGATTGATCAACATCGACCATGTCGGCATCGCCGTGCACGATCTGGATGACGCTCTCGCCGAATACGAGCGGCAATACCACGTTCATCCCGAATATCGCGCGGTCGTCGAAGAGCAGGGAGTCGAGGAAGCCATGATCCCGGTCGGCGCCTCCAACATCCAACTGCTGCAACCGCTGAGCCCGGACACCCCGGTTGGTCGCTTCTTAGCTCGGAAAGGCGAAGGCCTCCACCACATCGCCTACGCCGTACCTTCGCTGGAGGAGGCTTTGCGCCACCTGGCCGGGGAAGAGGTCGAGTTGATCGACCGTCAACCCCGGATCGGCGGAGGAGGGCACCGGATTGCGTTCGTGCATCCCCGAGCGCTGGCCGGTACCCTGATCGAACTGGTGGAACTGCAATGAGCGAAAACACTCCCAAAGTCGAGATTATCGGCGGAGCCGGTCCCTATGAGGCGGCGGCCATAATGGCCGCTATCGACGCTGCGCTGACCGAGGAGTTGAACGCTCAGGCAATACCCAGTCAACCTGCCACCCCGGGTTCCTGGGCAATGTCCGGTCGACCGCAGGTAGTGCTCGGTCCGCGAACCTCGTTCCAGGGGCTCTCGCCGACTCCGGGTTCGGACAACGACAACGGGAACGGAGAGAGTTAGCTCGCTGAGCTCGCTGAGCTCGCTCCGCTCGCAGCTGTCAGCTATCAGCTATCAGCTATCGGCTCGCACTTCGTGCTTCGCCCCGCGGCCGCAACTTGCGACAGATTCCGGGGCGGCGCACCGCTTGTTGCCTGAAACCTGAAACCTGGAACCTGAAACCTGAAACCTGAAACCTGAAACCTGAAACCTGAAACCTGAAACTCGCACTCCATTCCTCAATGGCGCTCAATACAGAGCCGATGTCTAAAGAGTGACCACTCAGTTGATCGGACCCGAGGTGCGCCGACCGGAGCGTGCTACCCACATTGTCATCTTGACGGTGGTGGTGTCCCTGCTGCTGCCGTTGCTGCTCTGGCCCGGGGTGGCTTCTCTCGTCTGGTGGCTTCGGAGTGACAAGAAAATCGACATCGTTGTTTACGACCAGACCGTCCCCGACGCTTCCTTTCTGGAACATGCCTCGCTGGGCCTGGCGCTCGGATACGAGAAAGTACCGTTCGACATCGAGGATTCGTTCATCGGTGCGGCTCCCGGCGGCCTCCCCCAAGGTACCTGGCCTGCCGAACCGCCCGATCTGGTCATGCTGGTTGATGCCTACGGTGTGTATCTCGACGATACGGGCGAGGTATCGGATGAGGGGACGAGCCGGATCACCGATGCGCTCGAGGTTCGCGATTCCGATTTGATGACCGAGTGGGCGGCAGCCGGCACCGTGGTATACGGGGAGTTCAATATCCTGGGTGAGCCGACCAGCTCGCCTGCCTCGCTGCAGCTTCAAGGTCTGTTCGGGGTCGAGACGACCGGATGGGCAGGCAGATCTTTCAACGACCTGGCCGCCGTTCCCGGCCGCCTGGTCGACCTGGCCGGAGGTACGTGGGATCACACGGGACGGGGGATTGTGTTGCTGGCGCCCCGGGCGGGCGGGGCGATGGTTGTGGTGCTCTCCTCCAATGAGTTGGAGAAGTCTTTCCCGATGGCTGATGGCGTACTGCCCGGATCCGGGAGATCCACGTCTGCGCGAGTAGACGGCTGGTTCGAGATCATTGCGGCCCGTCCGGGAGCAGAGGCGAACATGTTGATGCGGCTCCCTGTGAATGACCGCGGCCGATCCTTGCTGGAGCAGTTCGGGATTCCCAGCGAATGGCCATTCCTGGTTCGAAACGGGAAAACGCTGTACCTGGCCGCGGACGCATCCGAAAACAGCATTGAGTTCCCGTTGCGAAAGATGAGCGGATCGGCGACGCTGATGCGATCTCTGCCGCATTCCGCGCAGACGGAGTTCTTCTACCGGGTCTACCTTCCGGTTGTTCAATGGCTTGTGGAGACGGCAGAACCTGGAGAGTTGGATGACTAATGTCCGGTGGCGATTGTGAGTAAGCCCCACGTCCTTGTTGCCGAAGACGACCGCGTCGTCTCGTTGCTGATTGCTCGGAGCCTCGAAGGCGTCGGAGCCCAGATAACCACGGTGTACGACGGTCTCGAAGCATATGAGGTGGGTTTGACCACCGATTTCAATCTGGTGTTGCTCGACCAGGTGATGCCGGGTTTGCTGGGGGTTGAGGTTCTGCAGCGCTGGATCGATGACGGCAAGAACATGCCGGTCATCATGGTCTCCGCACTCACCGCCGAAGAAGACATCGTGCGGTGTCTGGAACTCGGGGCGGTCGATTTCATCCGGAAACCTTTCAGCGTCCGGGAGCTACTGGCCCGCGTCAAGGTGCATCTACGCGCCCAGGGCTTCGAACCGGAGGTTTAGGCTTCGCTTCGCTCGCAGCTATCAGCTGTCAGCTATCAGCTTTTCTTCGTACCTCGTACCTCGTACCGCGACCACCGTTGCTGCGAGGTTGGGGGGCGAGCGAAGCCTGGAACCTGAAACCTGAAACCTGAAACCTGGAACCTGGAACCTGAAACCTGGAACCTGAAACCTGGAACCTGGCACCTGCAACCTGAAACCTTCTAGCTCTCCGCTCGCCCAGCTAACTCGTCAATGGGCCCCGGTCGCGTGCCGATGCAATAGCGGAGGAGGAAAGAATGCTGTGCGCTCCCAACCTGTGGACGCATCGGCCTGCCGTGCCTCCACGCACCGGCGAGGCCGATGAAGCGCGCGCGCTTTCGTTCCGGTGGGGGGATCCATGAGTGCGTTGATTCTCCCCCTCCTGGCCATTCTTGGCTCCATCACCGCAATCGCCGGTCTGAGCCTGTTCGTCTACAAACTGGTCCGCCATCGCCGCGAGCGTTTTGACGAGTTCCGGCGGGCGTCCTACATCGGGGCGTTGAGTGAGATGGCAACCCGATCCGGCTATCCGCTGGAAATGCTCAGGCGTTGGTCCCCGGACGGCGTGTTTCTCGAGACGTTGCTCCAATTCTTGAAGTTCCTGCAAGGTGGCGAACGACAGAACCTGCTCCGGCTGGCCCGGGAATTGGGCATCGTCGAGCGATTCATAACCGAGTTGCGTACTTCGAAACGTCGAAAAGTCCGAGTAGAAGCGGTGAAGGCCCTGGCGGAGTTCGCCGATCCGGCTGCCGCCGACGCCCTGCTGGAAGCACTTCAGGACCCGATTGATGAAGTGCGGTGGCAGGCGGCCGGGGCCCTTGCCAAGATCGGGGATCCGCGGGCGGTGCGTCCCCTGCTCGAGGTATTGCAGGGGGAAAACGAGTGGGGAGCCAACCGAATTGCCGACACCCTGGTGGCTTTTGGCTCGACCGCGGTGCCCGACCTGGCTCGCTATGCCCTCCTGGGTGATCCCACATTGTCGTCGGCATCCGCTCACCTCCCGCTGGTGGCCAGAGTTCTGGGAATCATCGGTGACGTGCGGTCCGAACCGGCCATGTTGTCGGGGCTCGAGTCACAAGACGGCGAGCTGCGTATCCGGGCGGCCGCCGCACTGGGGACCGTGGGTTCTCTGGCTTGTGTTCCGGCGCTGATCCGGGCACTTCGGGATTCCGAATGGGAGGTTCGGGCCCAAGCGGCCGCGGCTCTCGGACGACAGATGGACGGCCGGGCCATCGAAGCGCTGCAGGTGGCTATGCGCGACGAGAACTGGTGGGTGCGCCAGAACAGCGCTCAATCTCTATCCGAGATCCCGGGGGGGACTACCGCGCTGATCCGTGGTCTGGAGGACGAGGACCGCTTCGCCCGGGACGCTGCCCTAGAGCGTCTGATGGCGATGGGGTTGGTCCGCAAGGCGGTCGATGCCGTCAAAGACGGATCGGCAACTGAGCAGGACCGCTTTGTGGTTCACCAATTGGTGGTGCTGGGCAGGGGCGAATACCTGCAGGACAAAGAAGCAGACGAAAAGGTGGCCGGATGAGCTTCATCGAACTCTTCAACTATGTGATCCTCGTCTTCTTCGTCGTGATGGAGTTGCAGCTCCTGTTCGTGAGCGTGGTTTCGTTCTTCTCTCTCCGCCGCGACCAGTTCACGTCGATGCACGGAAGGCTCCACGATATGTTGACCTCCGACACGACGCCACCCGTGTCGATCATCATTCCTGCCTACAACGAAGCGGCCGGAATCGCCGAATCGGTTCGTTCGATGGCGATGCTCAAGTACACCCGAAAAGAGATCATCGTTGTCAATGACGGCAGCTCCGACGGGACGGTGAAGCGCCTGATTGACGAGTTCCGGATGGAACCGATCGATGTTCCGTTCCGGCCCAGCCTCGAGACAGAGGTGATTCTCCGCGTCTACAAGTCGAGACTTCCCCTCCCCATTGTGCTGGTTGACAAGGAGAACGGTGGCAAGGGCGATGCCATCAATGCCGGAATCAATATTGCCCGGTATCCCTACGTGATGGCCACCGACGCCGACATGGTGTTGGACGACGAGTGCTTGTTGCGGGCGGTTCGTCACTTCGTAGAAGACCGGTCACGGACCATTGCCGTCGGCGGCAACGTCCGGCCGCTCAACGGTTGCGAAGTGCGGCGGGGAAGGGTTACCAACGTCTCGCTTCCCCGTCGTCCCATCGAGCTGGCCCAGGTGGTCGAGTACATCCGTAGCTTCTTGTCGGCGCGTCCTGGTTGGTCTGCCCTCGGTTCGCTCCTCATCGTCTCGGGGGCGTTCGGGATCTTCCAGAAGAAGGCGATCGTGGAAGTCGGTGGCTTCCGGCAAGGGCACCTGGGCGAGGACATGGAGCTGACCATGCGGCTTCACCGGCACTACCGCAGAAAGCGGATCCCCTATCGCATCGTGTATGCCCCCGATGCCGTCGCCTGGACTGAGGTTCCTCGCACCCGTCAGGTGCTGAGAAAGCAGCGGATTCGATGGCATCGCGGGCTCATGCAGGTCATCTGGCAGTACAAAGGCATGCTGTTCAACCCGCGCTACCGGTCGGTCGGTATGCTCGGTTGGCCCGCCTTTGTGGCCTTTGAGTTCCTGGCGCCGATCGTCGAGTTCGTTGGGTGGTTTGTCGTGCCGGCTTCCCTGGGGCTGGGCTTCCTCAACTGGGAGATTGCCATTCCCCTTTTCCTGGTTTCGCTGGTTCTCGGTGCCGGAAACTCGTTGATCGGATTGTTCCTGGATGAACGGTTCGGGTATTACAACGCCCCGGGCGATGCCGCCAAGTTGTTGGGGTATTCCCTGGGCGAACAACTGGGGATGCGGCAGCGGACCGTCTGGTGGCGCATCAGGGCAATGTTTTGGAACCCTCGTCGGAAGGTCTGGGGAGACATGCAAAGAACCGGAGTCGGCAATCTGGGAACGGAGAAGATCTCGGCCTGAGCAGCTGACAGCTGACAGCTGACGGCTACTTCGCCCGCTTCCGCAGATCGGCCAGTTCCGGCGAGCCCAGCAGGCGGGCCATGACCGCGTAGACCGCCAACACGACGGTTGCCCCGATCGCCACTAGTCCAAGCGAGCCCCAGAACCCGGGCAGCTCGCCGTCGGAGATCCACTTGACGACGAGCCAGGCAATGGGAGCGGCGATCGCGGCTCCGATAGTGCTCCGCAACAGCGAGCCCAGAATCTCGGAGACGCCTTGGTTTCCGGCCCTGGCATGCCAGGCGATGCCGAGCGTCACGGTGTAGAGCGCCATCGCCAGAGTGCTGGCCAGGGCGAAACCGGGTTCGTCGTATCGGCTCAACCCCCAGTACACACCAACGGCTGCGATCGTCCCGGCCGTACCGATGATGACCGGAGTCCACATCTGGCGGCGGGCGTAGAACGCCCGGGCGTAGATCTGGTGGGCTCCCCAGGCGGGTATAGAAAGCCCGTACAAGACCAGGGCGGAGGCGGTGAGCAGCGTGTCCTGCGGTCCGAATTCGCCCCGCTGGTAGACCACCCGAACTGCCGGTTGGGAGAGGGCCAGGATGGCCGCCACCGCCGGGCCGCTGATGAATATGGTGTAACGGATCGTCTTGGTGACGGCGGCGGTCATCTCCTTCAGCTTGCCCTCTTCGACCAGCCGCGCCAGGAATGGGTAGGCGGCCACGCCGGCCGTCTGGGCGATGACTCCGACCGGCAGCATGTTCAAGCGGCGGGCGTAGGTGAGAGCCGAGATACCCCCTTCCTCGGTCAGTTGCCCAAAAAGGCGCACAAACTGCTCATCGAGCACCGCGATGGACTGCCCCAGCATCAAGGGGAGGGCCAGCCTCAGGTACTCACCGACCGCCGGATGCCTGAGGGGAACGTCCTTCACCCACCGGAGCCCGGTCCGGCGCGCCCCATACCACTGGAGAGCGAAATTGCCTACGAAAGCGCCCCCCACCGCACCCCAGGCAAAGCCCGCCGCGGACGCCGTTCCGGTCGCCCACGCAATGAGCCCGCCGAGGATGATCCCCAGGTTGTAGATGACCGGGGCGACCGCCGGGAGGGCGAACCTCTGGTGGGCGTACTGGACCGCCATCCACAGGGAACCCAGCACGAAGAAGATCTGAGCGGGGAGCACGATGCGGGTGAGGCGGGTGACCTCGATGGTCTGCCGAGCATCAAATCTCGGATAAACGAGATCGGTCAGCGATCCGGCAAAGATCATGGCCAGGATCGTGAGCAACACCATGCCGACCGCCACCGGGCGGAAAACGGCCGCAAACGCCCGATGCCCCTCCTCGTGGTCACCGCTCACGAGGTGGCGGGTCAGGATCGGGATGAAGGTCACGGTGAGATAGCCACCGGCCATCAGATAGAAGAGAACGTCGGGGATGACAAAGGCGGCCTGGAAGGAATCGCCTTGGGAAGTGTTGCCCAGCAAGCCGGCCAAAGCCACGTTGCGCAGCATGCCCAACACCCGGGAGAGCAAGATCCCGGCCGATACCACCAGGGCCGCTTTGCCCATCCGACCTGGTGGTTTCTCCGGGTCGTGGCCGCCGACGCTCACCGGGCACCGGCCAGATCTTGATGCACACCCCGCAACTCTTCGAGCACTGAATCGGGAACTTCGAGATCTCCCCGTCCGGACCCCAATTCCAGCCCTTCCTTGTAAGACCCGTGGTAGTCGGATCCGCCGGAGGGAATCAGTCCGAACGACCGGGCGATGGCAGCCAGATCTTCACGTTGCTCGGGGGAATAGTCGCCGTAGTACGCATCGATTCCGACCAGACCGGCCTCGGTCAGACGCCGGTAGGTCGCCGAGAACTCGCCGGCCGACGTGTGACCGAGCGTGTGCGGATGCGAAAGGATCGGCACGCCGCCCGAGGCCCGCGCCAATCCGATGGCTTCCTCCGGTTCCAGACGCAATCGGGGCACATAGGCGGGAGCCTGGTTTCCGAGGAACTCGTTGAAGGCAGCGGGGATATCGCCGACGACTCCTTTACGGACCAGAACGGCGGCGAAATGCGGACGCCCAACCACCCCCACCGATGACTCCTCGATCACCTCGTCCATGGAAATATCGATCCCCAGTTGACGAAGCCGTTCGGCGATGTGGTAGTTCCGCTGCGAGCGGCCGGCCTGCAGTTCAATCAGCCGGTCCTGCAAAGGTCCGCTCCCCGGTTCCAGGAACAGCACCACAACGTGCATAGTGCCCGGGGGCCATTCGCAGGAGATTTCAACCCCGGAAATCAGCTCGATCGGGAGCTCGTCGGCGGCCCTGTGCGCCTCGCCGATACCCTCCAGCGTGTCGTGGTCGGTGAGGGCCACCGCAGTGAGGCCCAGACCGGCTGCTTTGCGGACCAGGTCGGCGGGTTCATCCGACCCATCAGACCGATTGCTGTGCGTGTGGAGATCGACGGACATGTGCAAGGAGAGTAACCGCGGCAGTTTCGATCCCGGGGCAACCCCCCAAAGCTTCCAGCCACCAGCTTCCAGCCAAGAGTCATCTGAGCTGCCTTGGCTGGTTGCCGGCCGCTGGGTACTAGGTACTTACGACCCCACCTCCACGGTGACCGACTCGATGTACACCGTTTCCAGCGGGAGGCTCTGCTCCCCGTCAATGGTGCCGGTCCGACCGATCGTCGGAACCGCCATGATCCGATCGAGGACCTCATCCGAATCGACTACAGAACCTAGGACCGAATACCTATTGGGTAGACCAGCGTCGTCGGCGGTGACGATGAAGAACTGGCTACCGGTCGAATTGGCACCACCGTTGGCCATAGCCACAACCCCCCGACCGTAGGTGAAGCCCACCTCCGGGAATTCATCAGCGACCAAATACCCGGGGTTGCCGGTGCCGATCGCCGTCTGATCTCCGCCCTGTATGACGAAGCCGGGAGCGATTCGGTGAAAGACAGTGCCGTCGAAATATCCGGCCTTTGCCAGGAAAACGAATGAGTTGACTGTTTCGGGTGCGATTGACGGGTCGAGGTCAACGATGATGTCACCGCAGGAGGTGGCGATGGTGGCAGTCGCCTCGGCGTCTGCGGGGATTCCCTGATCTTCCGCGGCTGCGAACGTCATCTCGGTCACGGGTGGGGGAGCTTCGGCACCACAAGCGGTCGTCTGGGAACGGAAGCCCTCGTAGTTGAGCGGCAGAGCCTCGGTGTCGATGGTCGTCGGGGGAGCGGTAGTGGTGGTGGTCGTGGGAACGCTGGTGGTCGTACTGGTGGTCGTAGTGGTGTCGTCGTCTCCGCCCAGGACGGTTGGTAGGACCAGCAGTCCGGCCAGCACCGCGGCGATCAGGCTGAACCGGATGGCCCGCTTGCGTAGCTTGCGCTGGCGCTCCAGTTTCTTCTGCTCTTCGAGCTTCTTGGCGCGGTTCTCGCGTTGGCGTTCACGCTTGTTGGTGGGCATAGCGAAAGGACTATAGACATACCGCCGGAGAGGATCGTCGGGATGGCGAAGCCGTCGGGGTACACTCCCGACGCGATGTCCCTGATAGTACAAAAATACGGCGGCACTTCAGTAGCGGATGCCGATCGGATCAAGCGGGTGGCAGCCCGGGTGGCGGCTACCCGCAAGGCCGGCAATGACGTGATCGTGGTCGTTTCGGCGATGGGTGGTACCACCGATCAGCTGATCGAGCTGGCCCGCCAGGTCAGCCCTTCTCCACCCGGTCGGGAGATGGACATGCTGCTTACGGCCGGCGAACGGATCGCCATGGCGCTGTTGGCCATCGCCATCCAAGAGGAAGGCGTTGAGGCGGTGAGTTTCACCGGATCCCAGGCGGGGATCCTCACAGATTCGAGCCATGGGCAGGCCAAGATCCAGGAAATCCGTAGTTTCCGGGTGGAGGAGAGCCTCAAGGAAGGCAAGGTCGTCATCGTCGCCGGTTTCCAGGGCGTCGATCCGCAGTCAAAGGAGATCACGACCCTCGGCCGGGGCGGTTCCGACGCGACGGCGGTCGCCCTGGCAGCTGCCAATCACGCCGATGTGTGTGAGATCTATACGGACGTGGACGGGGTGTTTACCGCGGATCCCCGCATCGTCCCGGACGCCCGCAAACTCGACGAGGTGTCATTCGAGGAGATGCTGGAACTGGCGGCTACCGGCGCCAGGGTCCTCATGCTCCGTTCTGTCGAATTCGGCCGCAATTTCAACATTCCCCTCCATGTGCGTTCGTCGTTCCACGACGGTCCCGGCACGTGGGTGAAGGAGACAACTATGGAACAGGCGATCATCAGTGCTATCTCGCACGACACTTCGGAAGCGAAAGTAACGGTGCGAGGGGTGCCCGACCAACCCGGCGTCGCCGCCGCGCTCTTCGAGCCGCTGGCCGCCGAAAAAGTGAATGTCGACATGATCGTTCAGAACGTGTCGAAGGACGGGACCACCGACATCAGCTTTACCGTTCCGAAAGAACATGCCGCCGTGGCGACCCAAGTTGTCAAAAAGGTCATACCGGAGATCCGGGCCACCAGCGTCGATGTCGACGAGGCAGTCGCCCGGGTGTCGGTGGTGGGAGCGGGGATGAAGTCTCACCCGGGCATCGCCGCCAAGATGTTCCGGGTGCTCTCTGAGAATCAGATCAACATTGAGATGATCTCCACTTCCAGTATCCGAATATCCTGTGTAGTCGCTTTGCATCAGATAGAAGAAGCCGTCCGTGTCCTGCACGCCGCCTTCGAGCCACCCACCATGGCGGGGGAACAATGAACACCAAACGAACTGCAGTGGTTGGCGCCACCGGAGCGGTGGGCCGGGCCATGATCTCCATTCTCGAGGAACGGGACTTCCCGGTTTCGGAGCTTCGATTGTTGGCATCATCGCGTTCGGCGGGGTCCAAGGTGGATACCCGCTGGGGAAAGGTCGAGATCGAAGACCTGGCCACTGCGGACCCGTCCGGCATCGAGATTGCCCTGTTTTCGGCCGGAGGGGATCGGTCCCGGCAGTTTGCTCCTGCTTTCGCTTCAGCCGGTGCGGTGGTGATCGACAACTCGTCGGCCTTCCGGATGCAGTCTGAGGTACCGCTGGTGGTCGCCGGGGTCAACGACGCGGCCGCGGCTCGTCACGAGGGGATCATTGCCAATCCAAATTGCACGACGATGGACCTGATGATGGCGGTGGCGCCGCTCCACCGGGCCGCCGGCTTGCGCTCCATGATCGCCACTTCTTATCAATCGGTATCAGGGTCCGGCCAGAAAGGCATGGATGAGTTGGTTAGGCAAGTGGGCGAACTCGGTGCCGACCTCCCGGCGCTGGTGAACGGTGGCTGGCAGGATCCTGGTGGTGCGGTGTACCCGCGCCCGATCGCCTGGAATGTGATCCCGTTTGCGGGCAGCCTCCAGAGCGAGGGATATACCGACGAGGAGTGGAAGTTCGTCAACGAGAGTCGCAAGATTCTCGACATTCCGGACCTCAAGGTGGAGCCGACCTGTGTGCGAGTGCCGGTCATGGTCGGCCATGGGATTGTCGCCAGTCTCTGGTTTGATCGACCCGTATCTGCCGAGGAGGCCGAGGCGTTGTTGACCGAAGCCGGCGGTGTGGCGGTTTGGACCGAGAAGGTGCCGACTCCGCTTGATTCAGCCGGTATCGACGATGTTCTGGTCGGTCGGATCCGCGAAACGGTCGGCACCCCGGGCGGCATCAACCTCTGGGCGGTGGGCGACAACCTCCGCAAGGGGGCCGCCCTCAACGCTGTTCAAATCGCCGAACTGCTGGTGTAGCCCCGACCTACCTGGAACCTACGACGCCAGGGGACAGGCTCCGCTTTCCGAGGTGGTGCTCTCGAGTACCCGTTCCCGGTCGTCGGTTCCGCACACGCCGATGTACCAGTCGGGAAGCATCGATTCAGCCTCTTGGTCCAGCATGGCGCGGATCTCGGCACGCCGGGCACCGACGGCCGGTAGCGATCCATCGAGGGTTGGGACTTCCTGCGACGGGTCCGGCGCGACTCCTGCAGTTGACGCCAAAGGAGCGGGTGGCGAGACGGCCGCCGGTGGAGCCACTGCAGGCGTAGCACTTCCGGCCTGATCGCAAAACACGACCGATATGTACATCCTCCCATCAGCTCCGGTGGCCTGGCCGGTTCCCAAAGCGGTCCAGGCGGGATTGGTGATGATGCTCCAGTGGCTGGGGCTTTGGCGGAATCCTGAGAACACGACGGCGACGTTCGGGCCGGCGCCGACAACCTCGCCCACCGAGTCACACGGACCGAGCAACCCGGATAGATCTGCGTGGTACACCTTTCCGGAGGCAGCCTGGGAAGCAGCCGAGGCGCCGGCCACCTGGTCGGCAGTTGCCACCAGCGAAAGGGATTCGGATCGGGCACCGGCCACCTGAGCTGCCACTTCATCGGCGAATGCCGGGGGAGCGGCGCCCACCGAGAGAGCCAGCGCTAAGGCGGCGGTGAAGGCGATTCTTCGGTTCAGATCTGACACTGAGGGGTGACAGTATCGGTTTCGAGGGTGTGGCCGCCACCTCACGGACAGTGGCAGGGGATTTTCGAGCAGCGCGGGCAGCCGGGCCGGTAGCGGCTCAGCGCTTCTTCGAGACTCAAACCGGCCAGGTTGGCCAGCGACGCGGTCCACGCCAATACATCACCAAACTCCTGAAGCTGCTGGTCCCGATCGCCCTTTCGGAGGGCTTGGGCCAACTCCCCGATCTCCTCCGCCAGCCAGGCAACGTTGGCCGGGATTCCCCGGGCTCGATCGCGGTGCCCATAGATCCGATCCATGAGGTCTTGTAGCTCCTGCAGCTCCATCACCGTCAGGGTAGACGGGCCCCCGATCGCATGGTCCCCAGAGCGAGTAAGATGTCGGCGCCACGGGACGTGGCGCAGTTTGGCAGCGCGCAGCGTTCGGGACGCTGAGGTCGCCGGTTCAAATCCGGCCGTCCCGACTAGAGAAACACCAGGTCAGGGCCGCCCGCACGGGCGGCCTCTGGTTTGGGGGGCCGTTTCCATCGCGCGTCCATCGCGCGCGTCAGACGAGACCTCGTCCCTGGTCTTGGGCTCGTCGGGGAAGGAAACGCTCACCGAGACGGTCGGCCGCTTGGCGGTCGGCTTCGGTGGTTGCCTGGGCGTAGACGCCCAAGGTGAGTCTGGGGTCGGTGTGACCGAGGCGGGTCTGGGCGGTCTTGAGGTCGATGCCTTCGAGGACGAGTCCGGTGGCGTTGGCCCGGCGGAGGTCGTGGAACTGGACCCACGCGACGTCGGCCTGTTGTCGGGCCGGGTACCAGATCCGGTGCAGCCAGTTCGAGTAGTCGAGGTATTCACCGTCGGGGGTGGCGAACAGGAAGGCGTCGGTGTCCCCGATGGTGAGTCCCCGTAGTTCGAGATGCTCGGCGAGGATTTCCATGAGGGCGGGTGGCGCGGCGAGGGTTCTGCGAGCTGCGTTGGATTTGGGTGGCCCGATAACGGAGCGACCTCCGCGGCTCCGAGTGACCTGCTCGGCGATGGTGATGGTTGATCGGTCGAAGTCGATCCGACCGACGCGGAGTCCGGCGCACTCGCCCCACCGGAGCCCGAGCACCGCTCCCAGATACACCATCAACCCATAGTGGGGCCCCAGCACCTCAGCGAGATCCGCCAGCTGGTCGGCAGTGAGCACGGGCCGGTCGGTCGGCTGGATGGCGGGCAGGCGGATCCCTCGACACGGTGACCGGGCAATCCGATCGTCGAGTACTGCAGCGTTGAGGACAGCCGAGAGCGTCTGGTACACCCGACGCACCGACCGTGGTGCGAGGCTTTCGGACCAGTCGTTGACGCACTGCTGGATGTCGGAGGGGGTCAGCGACCCAATCGACCTGTCCCCGAGAGCGGGGAGTATGTGGGTTCGGAGCGCCGACTCATCGCGGGCTCGCGACGACGGACGCTTGGCAGGGTTCGAGTGAAGCCACCGCCCGGCGACCGCCTGGAGTGGCTCCTCGGCCCAACGAGGATCCAACCAGGCACCCCGCCGTCGGCTCGCTCGTTCGTCCGCTTCGAACGCCTCCGCCTCACGTCGAGTCCGGAACGTCCTCGTATACACACGTCCGGATGGATCGCGCAGACGGACGTCGTAGCGGCGGTCGCCGTTTCCCGTCCAGCGCAGATGAATGCTCACCGTCAGCCGCCGGCAATCGGCTCAGCAACGCAACTTTGGAGCCGGCTCACAAACTCGACAAGAGCCTCGGCCGGAACCCGCCGGCTGGTCCCGATCCGCACAGACGCCAGCTCTCCGCTACCGATCAGCTCGTAGACCTTGGAGCGGCCGATCGACAACACCTCGGCCGCTTCCTCCGGCTTCAGCAACAGCTTGTCGACCGACATGGCGGGCTCTCCCGTGGAATCGACTGGCCACATCGGATCACGCCACCCTGTTCACAGAGTGTCAGCCCAGTGCCCGCAACCCTGTCATCTCGGTGTCATTCCTGCACGGGACCGAACGGTCTCGACCAGCCATCCCATCGGGATTCGGCCGGTGAAACCTGACTCTGACCGCCCAACTGGAGGGTCGCTGACATCGAAATGACAGGGTCCCAGAGGACGATCCGGGCGATGTCCACACCCTCCGCCGCTCCGACCCGACCGCCATCACGCCAAGACGGAAGACCACACTGCCCGACCGTCACGGAGGTCCCACGATCCAAGGACATCGCCACCACATCAGCCGCGGCCCCTGGGGGGCGGTTCCCCGTCGAACACACTTCGACCCGGATCCAGCCCAAGCCAGCAGCGCACCACAGGATCGATCCACACTCACCAGAGATCGTCACACCAGATCGACTAGCTCAACTCACCCGGACCGAATCCCACGAAAGGAGGGACCACACAATGAGACGCTCCCAGCCACCAGACCAGCAGGAACTCCTCCAACGCTCGGAAGTGACAGGCGCAACGCGATTCGCGCACAGCACCCGGTCAATCCCACACACACATGCAACAAGTTGCTGGGTGTCTACTTGTAGACAGGTGGGCCGGTGATGGATCTTGACCGTGGCGTTCTGGCGAGACTGGACCGCAAGCTGTTGGCCGGCCTTGGGCAGAACGAGACGTATCGGATGGTGCGGGTGCCGGTGACGGCGGCGAAGTGGTCGACGTGGAAGCGGTACTGCGACTCTGCCGGCGTCTCGATGGGTCGTGCCATCGCCACGTTGCTCGATCGAGAACTGATCGGCGTGTTCGGCGATCCGCCCGTCAAATACTCGCCGGTGTTCGCGGAGAAGGCCGAGGAGGAGCTGGCCAGACGCCAGGAGCAGGTTGCCCACCGTGATGAGAAAGCGGCGGCCGTCGAGGAACGCCTCCGGGCGTGGAACGCCCACCTCCGCAGTTGGGAGGTCGAGCTAGAGACCCGCGAACGCCGAGTCGAGCTCGCAGCGAAGATGGCCGCTCAACCAGTTGAAGTGGAGACCAAGGTCGGGCGAAACGAACGCTGTCCGTGCGGTTCGGGTCTCAAGTACAAGCACTGCCACGGCCTGCCCGGCCCATGACGAGAAGTCCTGCCAGATAATGGGTTGCTAGCGCAGATTGCCGGTTCGGCTCGGAAGCGGTTGCGCGATATCGCTCGAGTTCGTGAGCGATCTGTGCGGCTCTGATGCGGTCCGTTCCTCGCGACCTCATGGCATGATCTCGACATGGACCAGAGTCTGGATCACTACCTCGTGCGTTGCCTTGTCAAGGTGGCGAGCAACGCGAGATATCCCTCGGGCTGCTGAATGAGACAAAGGACTCGGGTCAGGATCGATCCGAGTTCAACTTCAACACCATCGACGTAGTGGTGGGCTGGGAGAAACGCCCCTCGGCGATGGCCACGTCGGAGCCGGGGCGGCCGAAGGTCTCTCGGGCATAGATCTCCTCGGCTTTCGTGAGGGCAACGCTAGGAGGTGCGGGAGACCTCTTCCGCCCGGTCATCCTCACCCTTCCAGCTCGAGACCTCGTTGGGTAGTCTTGAGATAGACCGGGAGGCTTCGGTGGACTTCCGGGTTCTCGGTACATTGGAGGTACTCAACGAGGGCCGGCCGGTGGCGGTCACCGCGCCGCGACAGCGGGCGTTGCTTGCGGTGCTGTTGGTGCACGCCAACGAGGTGGTTTCGACCGACCGCCTGTTAGATCTCGTCTGGGGTGATGACCAGCCCGACGTTGGGGCGCTTCGCTATCAGATCTCAAAACTGCGGGAAGCGCTGGGCGTTTCGGGTGTCATCGAGACGAGGGCCCCCGGGTATGTGCTCGACGTGGAGTGGCGGCAGGTAGACGCGCTGGTGTTCGAAAACCTGGTCGGGAAGGCGCGACAGATCCGCGCAACCGATCCCGAGAAAGCCGCCGCACTCTTGGACGATGCTCAGGCGTTGTGGCACGGGGATCCCTATGCCGAGTTTGCATACGAGGAATTCGCTCACCTGGAGCGGGAGCGTCTCAGCGAGTTGCGTCGGGGGGCAATCGAGGATCGTGTCGATCTGGTGTTGGAGCTTGGTCGCCACAGTGAGGTGATTCCCGACCTGGAGAAACTGACCCGCCAGTATCCAACCCGGGAACGATTGTGGGGTCAGCTGGGACTCGCACTGTACCGCTCGGGCAGGCAAGCGGACGCGGTTGCAGCCTTCGGACGGCTCCGTGATCAGCTCGGCAACACGGGACTCGACTTGTCTCTGGAACTGCAGAAGTTGGAGAATCGAATTCTCACTCAGGACGCATCGCTGTCGGCAGAAGTAGCGGCTCCCGATCGCTTGCGGGGCTACGTATTGCTGGGCCGGATCGGAGAAGGGGCTCACGGTGTTGTTTGGCGCGCAGCCCAACCGGGCGTGGGACGCGAGGTAGCCATCAAAGCCATCCGGCCGGAGCTGGCCAACCGTCCCGAGTTCGTGCGGCGGTTTGAGGCGGAGGCGCAGTTGGTGGCCGCCCTGGAGCATCCCCATATCGTGTCGTTGTTCGACTTCTGGCGTGACCCGGATGGCGCCTACCTGGTCATGCCGTATCTGCGTGGCGGCAGCCTGGCCGATCGGTTGGAGAAGGGACCGCTCGAGTCCGCAGCTGCACTGGAATTGCTCCACGAGGTTGGAGCGGCACTGACGTACGCACATCGACGGGGTGTGGTGCACCGGGATGTCACCCCACACAACGTGCTGCTCGATGACGACGGCAATGCCTATCTTGCGGACTTCGGTATGGCCACGCTGCTGGGCGAGACGGCGGTTCGGTATGTCGAGGGCACACCGTCGGCGGCGTATCTCTCACCCGAGTTGCTGGCCGGCGAGCATGGGTCGCCGGCGTCAGACGTATTCAGCCTTGGCGTCCTCACCGAGGCCATGCTGACCGATGGTGCAGTGTCACCAGCCGTGGGAGAGGTGTGGGCATGCGCCATGGAGCGACCACCGGAGGACCGGTACGGGTCGATCGATGAGTTTCTGGAGGCGCTCACCCAAGCGATGGGCGGTGCAACCGAACGGGTGCTGAGCGAGCTGCGAAACCCCTACAAGGGTCTGCGGGCGTTTGGGGAGGCGGATGCCCCGGACTTCTTCGGTCGCGACCACCTGGTCGCGGAGTTGGTGGAGGTGGTGGGGCGGCACCGGCTGGTGGGGGTCGTCGGTCCGTCGGGGTGCGGCAAGTCGAGTCTGGTGCGCGCCGGGCTGATCCCGAAACTGCGCCGGGGTGCACTGCCTGGTTCGGAGCGGTGGCTGATCACCGACATGTATCCGGGAGCCCGCCCATTTGCCGAGCTGGAGGCAGCCCTGTTGCGGGTGGCGATGGATCGTCCGGGTGATCGCGAGGCGCGGTTGCGGGCTGGACACTGGGATTGGTTGGTCGAGGGACTCTTGCCGCGGGACGGCGAGTTGTTGCTCGTGATCGATCAGTTCGAGGAGTTGTTCACGGTGACCGCCGATGCCGGGGAGCGGCGCCGTTTCCTCGATGTGGTGGCAGGTTTGGTTTCCGATCCTCGCCATCGGGTTCGGGTGGTGGTCACGATGCGGGCCGACTATTACGACCGGCCGCTGGATTACCCGGAGTTCGGCGACCTGCTGCGGCGCGGGTTGGTATCGATTACTACGCCGGGGGGAGACGCGATGCTCGAAGCCGCCGGGGGTCCGGCCCGGGCCGAGGGCTTGGAGCTCGACCCAGGGTTGGCGGAGACCATCGTGGGTGACGTCGCCGATCAACCCGGCGGGTTGCCCCTGTTGGAGTATGCGCTGACCGAGCTGTTCCGGCACCGGGACGGCAACCGGCTCACCGTCGAGGGATATCGCCGCACCGGAGGGGTCCTGGGTGCGTTGAGCACCCGCGCCGAGGAGTTGTACCAGGAGCAACCGGCTTCAGGTCAGGAGGCGGTGCGCCAGCTGTTGCTGCGCCTGGTCAATGTGGTCGAGGGGGCAGAGGACACCCGGCGTCGGGTTCTGTTATCCGAACTCCACGGGTTGGCAATCGATGGCAACACTCTCCAAGCAGTACTCGACTCGTTTGTTGCGCATCGTCTGCTTACCCTCGACCGCGATCCTGAATCGCGGGAGCCCACTGTCGAGGTGGCCCACGAGGCGCTGCTCGGCCGGTGGGGGCGCCTGCGCACCTGGATCGATGACCGGCGAGACGACCTGGTGCTGCATCGGCGTTTGGTTGCTGCTGTCGACGAGTGGCGGGCTTCCGGGCAACGGACCGAATACCTGGTCACCGGGGGGAGGCTCGACCATTTCGAGTCGTTTGCCGGCGACACGGACCTTGCCATCGGCGCCGAGGAGAGCGCATACCTCGCTGAGAGCAGACGCCACAGTGACGCACTTGCCACCCGCCGGAGAAGACGACGGCGCAGCATCATGGCGGGGTTTGCCGCTGTCGCAGTCATCGCCGCGATCTTCGCGGTGGTGGGCGACCAGCAGAGGCGGCGGGCCGAGGTGGAAGCGTCGCTCAACCGATCCCGGGTGCTGGCGGCGGCTGCGATCGACGCCATTGGTGAGGACAATCAGCTTGGGTTGCTTCTCGGGCTGGAAGCTGCCGAAATCAGCCTGGCGGCAAACGGTGAGGTGCTGCCGGAAGCGGCTGATGCCCTTCACCGTTCGCTGCGCGTGTCCCGGCTCGAAGCCGCGGCGTCGCTCGACAGCTTGCCCATGGGACGCAGCGTCCGCCTCGCGGCAGACTCTTCCGGACAGGTTGTTGTGTCGTCCACCGGCGACACCGTGGAGCTACGCAATGGCGACGACATCGGGACTGTGGTTGCGACGCTAGGGGTTCCGCTCGAGGGTGCCGATGCGGGGATTGATTCAGCCCCAGCGTTCGCCCCGGATGGGGCATCCCTTGCCGTGGTCGGGTCGGACGGTACCGTCCGGGTCTGGGATGTCGAGTCCGGAACCGAGATCTGGTCGCAGGATCGGCATGACCGCGGGTCCGGGGGAACCCTGTATAGCCCCGACGGTGCGCGGCTTCTCAGCTCTGCCTACACCACGTTGGTGATGTGGGATGCCGCATCGGGCGAGGAGATCTGGGCCGTTGAGTACCCAGGTGGATTGGAGGCGCTGCCGGCTTTCTCTCCCGACGGAACCCGCCTCGCCGTCGGTACCTGGGCATCTGTCAAACTCGCAGTGCTAGACGTCGAGTCCGGAGAGGAACTGTCGAAGCTCGACACTGGATCGAGTGTTGGCAGTCTCCTCTGGAGCCCCGACGGCACGCATGTGTTCGTCGGTCTGCAAAACGGCGACATACAGGTGGTCGACTCCACCACACTTGCGGTGGTCGCCACGTGGGGAGGCCACAGCAGCATTCCGCTGTCGATGGCGATCGACTCCTCCGGCACCCGTCTGGCGACGGGAGCCGATGACGGCACGGTTCGTATCTGGGATCTAGCCACCGGCGGCGAGTTGATGGTTCTCGGCGCGGGCGTCGCCTCGATCGATGGTGTGGCGTTTCTCCCCGGTGACCGGCATCTCGTCGCCACCGGCAACGACCGTCAATTGCGTCTCTACGACGTCTCGCCCGAAGGTCGCGGAGAGGTATTTGCGGCGCGCACGGGGGGGAAACCGCCGGGATAGACTTCAGCCCGGACGGCACCAGACTCATCTCGTTGAGCGCCTACGGCGAGTGGATCTCTGCGGGACTCATCATCTGGGATATCGCGACCGGTAGCCCACAACTGACGATTGACGGTCTGGATTGGTTCTCCTTTGACGGGGTCACCTTCACCAACGACGGGGAAGGGTTCGTCGTCCAGGACTGGGACGAGAGCCTGGAACCCATTGACACCGTAGGTGAGGGGTGGGGTCCGGTTCAGCTACGGGACGCAACCACGGGCCGGGTTCTCATGTCCTTTGCCCAGACCGAGGGCCAGGAAAGACAGACACCGGGGTTTAGTGCCGATGGAAGCGTTCTCGCAACCGGCAGCACAGGCTCCTTCGCGGACTGGGATAACAAGGAAGCGACATCGACGGCCTCGGTCCACGATGCCGCCACCGGTGAGCGTTTGCATCGGCTCGATCATGAGGACTGGGCGGTGTCGGCAGTTGCCCCGTCTCCCAATGGTGACAGGCTGGCAACCGCCACATGCCCCAGAGGGATCGTAGCGGTCTGGGACCTAGCGTCGGAGGTGGTCCTCTGGACCACGGAGTACCCCGGCTGCTCCACCGGGATCGCTTTCAGTCCGGACGGATCGTATATTGTCGCATCGAGTTTCGATCAACCCCCGGCGGTGTGGGATGCCACAACCGGTGAGAAACGATTCGACATCGTCGGTCACAGTGGGGGCGCCTTCTCGATCGAGATCAGTCCCGACGGCTCCACTATCGCTTCTGCCGGCGCCGACGGCTCGGTGCTGGTTGTGGACGCCGATTCTGGGGGGCCGCTCGCCGCCATCCAGGTCGCGGATGCCGCCGTCGGTGATGTCGATTTCTCTCCGGACGGCAAGACCCTCGCGGCTGCGACGCTCGACGGCTCGCTGTATGTGTTCGCTCTCGACTCGGAGCAGTTGCTCGATCTGGCCCGCACCCGGACCCTCCGCACACTGACCGAAGCCGAGTGCACCACCTTCGACATCGACCCCTGTCCGGCATCGGAAGAGAGCTAGCCATCGACCACCCGATGGAATCCATGGCTCTGCAATAGGGGCGGAGATCACGAACTCTGGTCCCGCCAGCGTCATCTTCCCTGACCGCGGCTGGACCAAGCTCGACGTGGTCGAGCATTTCTTGCGGTGCGCCAAGGATGCGCTGCGAGGTGGTCAATCGTCAACGAAGGCCATGATGAACCGCGTTTCGATATCCCCGCTGGCACGGTGATTCCAGCAAGCTCAAGTGTGACAACTCGACTTCAGCGGCGCCTGGGGATCCCTCGGCCCAAAGGCCCAGACCAACACTTCCACTGGTGCCACGTCGTCTCCGACTCCGACCGCGACTGCCGAGAAGACGAGCAGTTGTGACATGGCAGCGCCTGCATAGCCAGCTCAAAGCTACAGGCGCAACCGACGAGAATGCACCGACAAGCCCGTGCGCCCGAGATCACAACAATCTCCGAGCAGTATCGCACCTGTCACCCACCCGCCCCCGATCGGCACGACTGTGTGCGGCCCGGCAGCGGAGAACATCAGACTTGCTCGACGACTTCCCCGTACCGTTGCTGTGCTGCTTGTGCTGAAGTTCCGAGAAGCTCGCCGATCTTCGCCCAAGAGATCCCTGCACTGCGCGCTGCCACTACTGCATCGAGGATCTGACGTTCACTGCGAGCACGCGCCAATGCAGCACGCTGGAGGAGATACTCCTCGACGGGTCTCTCGTCGCCCTCGGCCGGCTCGTAATCCTCGAACCGCTGGGCGAGTTCGTCAGCGTGATCGAGGATCTCTTGGATGGATCTCGGCATCAGGATCTCCTCAGTAATCTTGGTCGGGCCTCCATGGCATGCACAATGAACTCCACCCCCTCACCCGCCACTACCCCGACCTCAAGCAGGCGCCCGGACTCATCACCACCGATCAGCATGACAAGACCATCGAGATCAAAGACCCTGACTGGATTGCGGTAGGCGTGGAGCATGTCGTTGTCACTGACCCCGTGCTTGCGGGCACCTGCCAGGATCACCGGATCCATGATATCAACTTACCTTGATAGTGGGTGGATGTCCATACATCCCATTCCCACGCCGATCGCCAGATATGAGCCATATCGCCCACTCGGTCGAACCGCCCAGATCGATGCCTGTTTGGATGTCAAGGGGGTTTTTGGGGCGTTTGGTCTTCCGGCTGGGCCGGGGTTGTGGTTGGGCGTAGGCTGGGGGTTGGCCCGGGGTGGCTTTGTGGAAGAGCCGGCGTTTCAGGATGCAAAGCCGGTCACGCACGCGACAGAGACGTTCCTGGGTGCCCCCCGGGCCCTAACGCGGTTGTTGGTCGGTTTGGAGGTGGCGGTAGACGACGTCGGAGAGGCGCCGTTTCAACGCCCGGATGGCTTCTTTCTTGGTTTTGTCTTCACCCAGTTTCCGTTCGTAGAAGAGGCGGCCTTCGGTGTTGGGGTAGCGGAGCTGGGTGATGGCGATGAGGTGGAGGGCGTGGTTGAGCATCCGGTTGCCTCTGGGGTTGAGCCGATGCCGTTTCTTCTGGCCCGATGATGCTTCGATGGGGGCGGTGCCGTTGTAGGCGGCGTAGTGATGGCGGGGTCGGCGAAGCGAGTGAGTCACCGGTGTAGCCGATCAGTAGCCCGGCCACTACGGGACCGACTCCGTAGATGTCGGTCAGGGTGGTGCCCGTTGCTTCCACCGCCACCGCTAGCCGGGCCTTCGAGGCGGTGACTTGGCGTTCGAGGCGCCGCACGGTGGCCAGCAGGTCATGGGCGATGCGTTTGCGTTCGGTTTCGATCACTGACCCTGGCCGGACCCGTCGCAGCATCTCAGAGGCCTGGCGGGGCACCATCTCTTTGCTCAAACCGCCGGGGATCAGGGTGGCTAACAGGGCGTGGAGCCGACACGCTGCTTGGGTTTTGAGACTGGAAAGTTGCTTGTGACGTTTGGCCAGCATCCGTAGCACCGCCACATGATCCTCGGTGGTCACTACCCGCAGTCCGGGTTGGCGCAATGCCACGATGGCCACCGAACGGGCGTCGTTGGGGTCGTTCTTCTGGGAGCGGGTCGAGTCCAACACCCGCACCCGAGCCGACAGGGTGGATGGCACATCCACCACATGTTCACCAGCCGCCACCAGCTGTTGGGCCAGCAGATAGCCGTGACCGTTGGCAGACTCGATCGCCCACCGCCGAACAGGGAACCGCCCTGCCCACGCCAACAGGTCCTGGGTTTTGCGCCGACTAGAACGCACCTCAATCTCAGCGAGAGCAACCTCACGTGCGTCGACCGCCGCCGCCGCATGAGACCCTTTGTGGGGGTCGATTCCGATAATCACCGACATCACACACCTCCTCGAATAGGGGTCGGTGGAACCAGCAGTGGGCACTCCTGATACCGACATGCGTGCTACGCCTGTTTCGAGCCACACCGCCAGCAGGGAATCCCGGCGAGCTCAGCGTCTCGTTCGAAAGCCAACCCGAAGGTGGCAGGCACATAGAGAGCCAGACCCGCCAAGACCCCTACAACGCTACGGGAACAGAACCCGCAACACACCCACAGACCTATCAGGCACCTATCGGATCGGTGTGAAAGACATCGGGAGCCCTTGACCCAGGCCTGGGCTTCTCCGCCAACGAGACGCCACGCCAGCCGGATCGGACCAACAAGGCTTTGGGTGTTCCATGTCTCGATATTTCGTATTACAATATTGTGATGTGGAGATTCATCGATCGGCCTACAAGCACGGTATCGACGATGCCGACATCCTCCACGCCCTCGCCCATGCCATCACCGTCATCGATCTCGACCCCGAATCCGATTCGCCCAAGGTCCTCGCCATCGGACCCGACTATGCCGGCAATCTGCTGGAACTCATCTGGCTCGAACTCGCCGACGACGTCAATCTGGTGATTCACGCCATGCCTCTCCGACCGACCTTCCACGACTTGCTCCCACAGACCAGGGAGGACATGCCATGACCGAACCAAAGACCCATCGCAGCCGCAGCGGCCGCACCCTGACCGACGAAGAGATCGACGCCCTCTCCACCGAGGTTGCCGAGACCGACTACGACGTCGAAGCCCTCAAGACCCGACGCCGTGGCCGGCCCTCGATGGGATCGGGACCGGCCGACGTGGTGCCGGTCCGTATCGACCCCGAACTGCGGGCGGCGATCGAGGCCCGCGCCGAGGCCGAGCACACCACCACCAGCGAGGTCATCCGCCAAGCGATCCGCAGATTCCTCGAGGTGGCCTGACCGAGGTCAGTTCCGCTCCATCGCGCGTCCGTTGACGTCCACGCCGGTCCGCACGGGTCACCGCAACGCTCTGACCTCGGGTTTTGATCCGCACGGGTCCGCCTCAATCCACACCGGGAGCCTTCGGGACGCTGAGGTCGCCGGTTCAAATCCGGCCGTCCCGACCAGAGAAACACCAGGTCAGGGCCGCCCTCCGGGGCGGCTTCTGGATTGGGGGTCGTTTCCATCGCGCGTGTAGCTGATGGCCGGCCACAAGTTGCTTCCTACCGCAGTCGTGAACCAACTCCGATTAGGAAGATCGCAACCCCCGCCGCTCCCAGCCACATAGCCGCTGCAAGGACTACCAGACCGACCGAGATGAAGAGGGGGAGGAGGACCCATCCACACAAGGCTGCGCAAGCCAGAGATAGACCCGTAACCCACCACCTGTGGGCAGGCGGTGTGGCAAGCGTCGGAGGAATGATTCTGACGGATCGCGCTGCAACGATAGGCATAGCTACCTCCGGAGCTACTCTCATTGTGCCGGAGCGGGCCGGGTGTGGCTAGGGGCATCTCAACACCGAGCGGCCACCAATCAGACTCATTCGAGAGTTTCTCCCACCCATTCTCGCTCCCGGTCATCGACCCGACGGAGAACGGACAAGGCGATCAGCAGCAAACCGATGAGCATGCCCATCGCCACGTTCCTGCCGAGATCGAGAACATCGGCTATGAGACCCCAGAGCAGCGGACCGAGTATGGTCGAGAAGCGTCCGATGGTGGCGTAGAGGCCGTAGAACTCGCCGAGGTGCTGAGGTGGGGAGATGCGAGCCATCACCACCCGGTCCGTCGCCGGGATTGCCCCCCACCCTGCTCCGCCGAGCGGTCCGATGACCCAGGCGAGGTTTGGCAGGTCGGCGACCGCCGCCACGATGGCGCAGACCATTCCAACCGCGATGACCAAGAGGGCGAGCCCCAGGACCCGACGGGGGCCGTACCGTTCGACGAACCGCCCGGCGATCAGGCTCCCGGGAATGGCGGTTCCGATCGCCGTGGCGATCAAGATCGCCGAAAGATCCTCTCCGAATCCGAGTTCCTGTGTGACGAACAACGTGAGAAAGCCCGTCAGCGTGGTGAGGACGTCGGTGTAGAGAAAGCGGGCTATCAGGAATCGCACGACGCCGGGGTATTGCGAGGCTCGCCGCCAGGCGGCCACCAGATAGGAAACGGTTTCCGTAAGTCTGGGTGGTCGGCCCGATGGGCGCCTTCGGGGGCGTTCTCGAATGAAAAGGAAAGCCGGGAGGGAGAAGAGAAGGAAGGCGAAGCCGATGCAAACGAATGTGAGTGAATAACTCCAATCCAGGCCCAACCTGAGGCCGAAGAAGATGCCGAGCCCAATCCCCGAACCCAGGTAGCCAATGCCCACCCCCAGCCCCGAGACCCGACCCCTCGTAGCGGGAGTGCTGACGTCGGGGAGTAAGGCGTCGTAGATCGCCGAGCCGGTGTTGAACCCGGTCAGCGCCAAGCCGAACACGAGGAAGGTGAACCACGTCGGCCCGAATCCCAATAGCGCGGTTCCGGCTACGGCCAACATGGTGAGGACTGCCAGGGTTGGCAGGCGGCGTCCCCAGAAGTCCGTACGGCTGCCCAACCAGGGTGCCACGAAGGCCACCACCAACCCGGCGGCACTCCTCACATAGCCGATCACCGCGTCAGGTTGGTCGACTCCAATGTCACCCGCCCATAGTTGGATCCCATAACCGATCACGCCGAAGTAGAAGATCGTATTGGCCAGGTCGTACATCACCCAAGCTCGGGTCGAGGACTTGGGCGGGGACCATTCAGGGATCATTGGTACGTTTGCCATGAGGTGACGATCCCTGAGTCCTTTCTACGAGGCGGGTGTCCCTATCCAGATCTCGACCGGCGGAAGGGTGAAAGTGTCTCCTTCGCCGCTCGGTTCCTCATCGGCCCTGATGGCCACAAGCACTGCATCGTCTCCGACGGCGGCGCGTGCGATCGACCAGCCAGATCCGAAGATGTCTGCCGTTTCGGCCCGGTGCCAGATTTCTGCGTCGGGACTGAACCAGAACACGCTGGGTCTTCCAGTGGGGGTAAGCGCAGTCAGGAAGATCCCGGCATCCCCGGAGCTAGCCATGCCGTCACCTCCAGGGATTGGGACGGTTCGCCGGTGTCCCAGTACAGCGCGCCCGGGATTAGGGGCCGTTGGTGATCCACTCGAGTAGGTCATTCAGTTCTCCGGGCTGTGGTGGGTGATCGAGGACTCGGGCGACCAGTCCGTCGGCGTCCAGCAGCACCACAGTTGGTTGGTTCGTGGGAAAGGCCCAAGGGGCCCCTCCCCACACTTCGGGGATCCGGCGATCCTCATCGACTATGACCGGGAAGCTGTAGCCCGATGTCCGTTCTTCAACTGTTGCCGGTGGAATACCGATCGCTATGGCCCACATGTTGACTGTCTCGGAGCTCAGAGTCCCCAGTTCTGTGAGTGCCTGTTCGATCTGTGGCCACCAGCCGGCGTCAAAGGGCTCGCCGCCCCAGACGACCAGCAGGGATGGTCGACCGAGGAGGGAAGCGCTGAAGATGGGAGTGCCGTCAGGCAAGGTGGCTTCCCAAGGCGGCGCGAGTTCTCCGAGAGACAGACCCCGCCGGGCGGGAGGTTCGCCGCTGGGTTCGAGTACGGTGAGGAGGGCATATTCCCCGGCGGAGTAGTGGCCCGGTTCGTTGCAGATGAGCAGGTATTTGCCGGATTCGAGTCCGAATCCGTCCATGGTCTGTCCCGGTTGCAGATGGATCTCCGGACCGAAGGAGATCCCGCTGACTCCGATGGCGCGCCCCTCCATCATTCCCATTTCGCTGCCGCCGATGGAAAGATTGGCCGGGTCTTGGCCACCCCAGTCGACGATCACGTCGATCTTGTGAACCTGTGAGCCGATGTTGGTCACCCGGAAGCTGGGCAGCCAGCAGGCTAGGGGGCATCGTTCGGAGTCGGCCGCTCGGACCGTCTCCGGGGTGAGTGTGATGAAACCGTCGCCTACCTCGAGGATTGCCGTCTCGCCGATGGTGTCCGGGTCACACTCGGCGCACGACGCCGGAATCGCTTCCGTGGAGACGGACTGTTGCTGAGCTTCCGGCTCGGCGTTGCGGTCGACGGGGACGACCGTCCCGTCGTTCAGCAGGCTGACATAAAGGGTGTCGCCGAGAACGGCGATGCCTCCGGGGCAGCTGTGCAGCGTCTCGTCCATCGGGTTGTAGTCACCTTCGCGGGGGGATGGCCGCCCGACCGGAAATCCGCTGACGATGACCTGGTTGGTGGCCACGTCGATGGCGCTGACGGTGGCATCCAGACAGTCGGTGGCGTACACGACTCCATCGGCGTCGACGATGCTCCCGCCCCAACCTCGCCCGATCGGGATCGAAGCCAACCGGTCGCCGGTTTCCCCGTCGAAGCGGTACACGAAACCCTCCGTGTTCACGGCCTCGCCGGTGTGCGAGATCACCATGCCCACGGTCCACAGATCGCCGCCCGCCCTGTACAGGCCCTCAATCCAGGAGGCTCGCAGTTCCTGAGCGAGTTGAGAGGAGAGGTCGATAGGCGTTTCGACTCGGTGCGAATCTGCGTCGAGTGGATAGAGCATCCAGCGGTCGGTGTCGGATTCGGCTGCAGACAGAACCCATACCCTGTCGCCTACCGTGGCGGCGGACCGTTCCATGCCCACGCCAGATCCATCTTCGAAGACGAAGGTTTCGACCACGGTGTTGTTGTTCGGATCGATGATCGAGACCGTCATATCGAACATGTAGGTCACCCAGATCTCATCGCCGACGACGGCAAGTGAGCCGGGAGAGGCACCTACCGGGATGGTTGCCACCACGGTGTTGGTGTTCGGTTCGATCTGGGTCACGGAACCTAAGCCGGTCCCTTCCTCCATGCCGCCCGGCCCCACCTCGGTTCGCCATCCCCCGCCCATGGTCGACACCAGCCACAGAGCATCGTCGCCGACCGCGAGATCGTTCGGAGTCGGTGTGGATATGGTGGCGACAACCTTCTGCATTCCCGGGTCGATTCGAGCGACCCCATTGCCGGTTGCCACCCACACTGACCCGAATCCGGCTTCGATCGGGCCCATCACCTCACCGACTTCAATCGCCTGTCCGGCCACCCACTCACCCGACGGCTGAGTCACCGGAGTCTCGTCGCCGGCAAAGGGCCCCAGAACCGCCACCACGCCGATGAGCACCAGCACGACGGCGGCCGTGGTAGCGGCCACGAGTACTCCTCGGCGCCATCGGCTCGGAGAGAGCCGCCTTCCCGTCGGGCCCAATCCGGCTTGTTGCCGAGCATCGTCCAGCACCCGGGCCGCGCCGCGCTCCTCTCCCCGCTCGGCCAGAGCCGTCAGATCACGAGTGAGTTCCTCAGCCATTGGCTACCTCCCCCGTGATGGCTCGGTAGAGATGGCGCCGGGCCCGCAGGGCTCGCTTGCGGGCGGCGGCTTCGGAGCATCTCAACATCCGACCAATCTCCGCGTAGCGGTATCCCTCAACCTCCGACAGGTACAGGACCGCCCGCTCTCCGGGCGGAAGACGCATCAGGTCAGTCAGATCAGATGGGTAGGCGTCCCCAGATCCCCGGCCGTTGGTGGCGGATAAGCGTGTGAAAGCCCGGCGGTTGATCACAAACCCACGTCGCTGGTTCGATGCCAGATTCACCATCGTCTTGCGGAGGTAGGCACCGGGATTATCGAGTTGGTGGAGCCGTCGGTGCCGGAGAGTCCGGGCCACGGCTTCCTGGAGGAGATCGTCGGGATCCGTCTCGAGGGGTCCAACGACTGCCGCGAAGCGTCGGAGCGGCCGGTACAGCTCCGAAAAGATCCGAGTCTCTTCCTCGAGTTCCGGTGCCTGGGTCGGGGACATCAGACCCTTCCCTTCCGGGGTCCTCACCTACATAGACACACCAGTCGAACGGTTCGTGTCTGCCCGTCAGGGGCCCCGTCACCCCCAGTATCTACCTCGACCCGGTCGTGGGGAAGAGTTCGCCGCAAGAGAACCCGAGCGCTGGTACGGGTTTCACTCCCATCCCACGGTCAACTGGTCGAATCGGGTCATCAGATGACCCCTCTTCGACCTGTATGCCTCGACGACGGCAGCGATCAGCATCATCGTGAAGCCGGCTCCCACTGCCACGATCCACATGAAGGCCGACTCCGGGGACCCGGCGGCGGCCGCAGCGAAGATCATCAACACGGAGGCGGCGATGGCAATCGAGGCAGCCGCGATCACTCGTCTTCTCACACGGGTGACGATCGCCCACAAGAGGCAGAAAGCCGCTGCCGCAAAGGCCACCAGACCGTAGACGATTCCGCTCGTGAACATCTCCACCAGGGCCGGCCCAACAATCAATCCCACTCCGGCCGCTTCAAGGGCCAGAGCATCGGGGCGGTTGAGAATGTCGTCCCGGTCGCGTCGCACTTTTCGCAGGATTTCCAGTTCGGAGAGAACCACCAGTCCGATTGGCAGCGTGTACCACTGGGCGCTACCGGAGAGGCTTTCGCTCATGGCGAGCACGAAGGCGGCGCCGATCAGCGGGGGTCCGCCCGACAGCACTCCAGGGCGATCCCGCGACAGGCCAACCGCCACGGCCTGAACACCGACCGATAGCAGGAGGGCGATCGGCAGACTTCGGGCGGGCCAGGCTCTGACCGCAAGTGCGCTCGCCTCCAGGTTGGCGGCAACACCGAAGACGATGAGTGGGTTGCGCCAAGCGGAGCTGGGAAGGCGATGCCAGATGGCGAGGGAAAGAAAGGTCGAAGCGGCTCCGAGGACCACGATCAGGACCGCAAACCCGACGTCCGTCCAACCTATCGCGAGACACAAGAAACTGACTGACCCGAGGACTGCCAGAGCCGAACCTTCGCGGAACCAGCCGACACCGAGCGGTTTAGCGGCACGTGCCGAGCCGAAGGCGGCCAGGCCCAGTCCGGCGGCCAGTCCGTATCCGGCCTCAGTCGTTCCGTTCCAGGTGACCTCCACGGCGATCGGGGCCAAGACTCCGATCATGCCGAGTGTGACCCAGCCGCGCGTCACCGAAGTCGTAAGGGCCGTCTGGGGACTGTCCCCGGACCGCAACCGGGCGACTTCCGCCACGACAATCAAAAAGGCGCCAAATGAAACGGCAGTGATCGTGGAGGTTTGCGTAGTGCTCCATCCGAGTCCAAGCGCAAGACAGATCCAGCCGATTCCGGCGGCAACCATGGCGGCAAAGCGGAGCAGGGCGTCCACAGATTTCCATCCCAGCTCGAAAGCCCCCGCCATCATGGCGATCCCGACCGCCAACCAGAGTCCGTGGATTCCCACGCCGTACGGGTTGATCGCGATGACGAGAACGATGGCCATGATCACAACGGAGACGGCCCCCCACCATTGCACCGAATCGCGTTGCAGTCTCCAGAACCGACCCAACCCGGTCAGGGCCAGGGCGAAGGCCCCCCAGGCGACGGCCGAATAGTTGACGGCGTCGAGCAGCGTGAATTCCTGCCAGAGTGCGAACGCCAGCCAGCTGAGACCGGCCGAGGTTGCTCCGGTCAACTGATAGGAGAGTCGCTCGCTTCCCTGTGCGAAGTAGGCACCGATTCCCGCTCGCACTGCAGTGGCGGCCAGCGCCAGAGTTAGCCATCCGGTTCCGGCGTCGAAGGCCGCAGCCAGAACGAGGAGGTTGCCCGCTTCGATCCAGATCCTGGCGCGTTTCCACAGCCCGACGACGACCGACAGCACTCCGAAAACGAGGGCGGTCGGCGCGATCTCGGCCTCAACTGGTGCGACCGCCAGGGCAAACCCGCCGATGCCGTGGGCGACCACCAGGGGAGGCAAGTCCCATCGGAGCCAGATCTTTGAGGCAACCTCGGTTGATTGGAGCCGCTCGGCAAGCCAGGAGATCACCAGCAGCGGTGCGGCGATCGCGGCCATTCGCCACGGATGATCCAACATCCAGCCGTTCGCCAAGGCGGTGACCCCGACGGTGAGCAACCCGTAGGAGGCAACCATCACCGAACCGGCCCGCAGGAGATAGGCGGCTACCAGCAGTCCGGCCGCCGTGGCCAGCGACCACCAACCGTATTGGTCGGGTTCCCGAGTGAAGATCAGACCCATAGCTATGGAAACTGCCGCGGCCCCAATCACCACGGGATACCGCAGCCAGGCTTCTCGGAGATAGTCGCCGGGTCGCCGCCGTCCGGACCGCAGGTCATCAACTACGAGGCCGCCGATCAGCAATGCCGCGCCCAGCGCCAAAGCAACCAGATCGAGTGATTCGAATGGAACGCCGGCCTTTTCGGCCACCAGCAGGACGAGCCCCGCCGCCACCACCCATGCGAACCACACGAACGCGGTCGGACGGAGATCACGAGGCACCAGGGCCGCCGCGGCGAGGACCGCTACTGAGGCGAGAATCATCGGCCACCGGTCCGGAGAGGCGAGGGCTATGCCGACGGCCGTGGCCGCGATGGCTCCGACAGCAAACAGTGTCTGCAGTGGACGGTCGTACCTGACCACCCGGGCCAGGCCGGCGTAGAGGGCACCGATCGTCGCGAGAGAAATGCCCGTCCAGGTCCGGTGGGCCGCGAAATCATCCCAGAGTTCAGCCGTCATCAGCACCGCCGGCGGGATACTTCCCACCATGGCCACCGGGGCAACCCAACGGGCGCCGGCGGCGAACCGTTCGGTCCACCGTCCCTTGAAGGTTCTGGCGGTTCTGACCAAAAGCGAGGTGAACGCATCTTCTCCCGTCTCGCCTGCCGCGACCGAAACCACCCAGCCGACCGACCACTGGCCGGCGATGAGCGCGCCGATCTCGCCCCCGGTGCGGGCGAGGACGGCACCGAGTCCCACCAGATGCCCCACTGCGGCGAGGTGTCCGGCCGGGACTCGGCGCCACACGCCGCTCGCTGCCACCAGGGCAAGTCCCATCGATGCCCAGGTCAGCGAGCGTTGATCGGTAGCCCACCCGGCAGTCTCCATCACCATTGCCAGCGCCAGCGACAACAGAGCCGACATGACCCAGAGCCGGACCATGGGCCGCCGTCGACCCATTCCGAGAGCGACGGCGCAGATAGCGACGGCGGCGATGGCCCACGGGTCCTCTCGGCCGCCGTTGGTCCAGGCCAGCGTGGCTCCCAAGGCCACGACGGACGCAGCGGTTGATGGCCAGTATGCCCAGAAAGGATCGTCGCTTCTCAGCCGTCGGATCACCGCCGTTCCGACCAAGAGAATGAGGGACATCGTCAGCCAGTCCGGCCCGCTGTCCATCAGCCGGACGATCGAATACCCGATACCGATTGGGGCGAACATCGCCACGGCGCCGAGGGCTCGGTGGGCTTCCCGGGGCGGTGCCGGTCGTGTGCGGCGGTAATGCGACCAGACGGTGACCATCGTGAAAGCGGGAAGTGCCAACCAGGGCTCGCTGAGGGCAAACCCCGCGCCGATGACGGCGCCGGCCGCGGTGAGGAGATGGGCTACCTCTTCATCCGGGGCTTGCCGAGCGGAGAATTCAAACACGGCTATGAAAGAAACCGTGGCGATCAATCCCACCCACGGCACCTCCAGGGCCATGCTGAGCGGGATGAGTACTCCGGCCAGGAGCAACGGCCTCAACGGGATGAGCTGTCGCGTCCGATCGAACCATCCGACCAGCAGCTCAACGGATGCGAAAGTGGCAACGCCCAGCACGACTAGTGGGGCCGGATGAACCCAACCTTCGCTCCCCGCCAAGGCCAGCGTCAGAAGGTACGCGACGGGGACACCGAACAGAGCCGCGGTCACGGTGGGGACGGCGAACCGATGACGCGGCTTCCATCGGCAGGCCACCAGCGTGATAGCCAAGCCGGCCGATGCCAAGGCCGGTTGTTCCGACACGAGACGGGCGATGGCGTCGCTTCGCAACGGCTCGTCGGTTTTGAACGCGAACCCCACCGTCATGGCCGCCAACCACCAGAGCGGAGCGACGAGGAACCGGAGCATCGAGTCGGGCCACCTAGAGCTGATCCAGATGTACACCATCGACAGGAGGAATGCGGAGACAGTCAAGGCGACTACCAGCGCTCCGTTCTCGAAATCGGGAGGGAATGGAGCGTTGTCGACTAGTCCTGCGAACAAGATCAGCGGAAGAACCATGCCGCCGATGAGTTCCATGCCTTTAGACACCAGAATCGCCTTCTGTCTGCGCAGAGCCCACGACCAGGCAAAGAACACCAGAGCGATGAACAGCTCCACAAGCGGCTGGACGGTGTCGGGGATGTCAACAAACGCGAAGAGCAGAAAACCGAGCACTCCGACGAACGTGAGCAACACGCCGAGATAGGCGAAGCCGTGAAGAGCGACGTCGGATGCCACCGCGTCCCAGGCATCTCGCACCTTCCCGTAGATGGGGCTCGGCTCGTGAGGGACCCGTGGCTCGGCAGGCGGGGAAGTGGGTCGGAACGGGCTTGGTGTCGGGCCGACCACTGGTGGGCCGGATGAATCGCTCGCGGTCCGCTCTCGAGGCTCGGAAACCGCAACCAACTCCGGTTCGTCGGCGACGACCGACTCGGCCGAAGTAGGTTCCGTAACGGCAGGGCCGAATCCCGTATCGAGAAACAGAAACAGCCTTCGGTAGGTCTCCTCGTCGAGAACGCCTGCTTGTCTGGCCTCGGAGAGGTAGTCGGCGATGGTCCACCACCGTGAGCGTCCCTGGCCGGCTGGATCCTTGTTGTTCCCTGATCCTGCGAGTTGATCGTCAGGCGCCATGGTCCCGGCCCTCATTCAGTAGGACACACGAGGCAGGCCTCTCGTGCCCACGATCTGGGTGGTGTCCCACCTCCATTCTCTACCAACGCCTTCCTGTCGCCTAGAGCTGCCCGATAGTGGCATCACATCTCGGATCGAAACCCAGCCCTCTGGCGGACGATGGGGGCCCGCGCCGAAGCCCACCACACCACGACGAGCGAGGTCATCGGCGAAGCCATTCGCCGGTTCCTCGAGGTCGCCTGTCGCGTGAGGGCAGCCGAATTGGCCCAGACACGAGGCGGTCTTCGTCGCGCGTCTATCGCGTCCGCGACGCCCATGCGCGGCAGTTCCGAGCAGTCCGTGAAACACTCTGATCTGCGGTTTTGGTCCACAGCACTATCAGTCACATGAGGGGGGTTGGTCTGGTTTGTCGGGCGCGGGTGTCCGGCGGCGGCATAGGTCGTGTGGGAGTGGTTGGGTTGTTGACGGTTGCGGTGGCTGAACCGCGGACCGCGAGCGTCGGCCGGTTCGATCATCGATTTGGCGTCCGGTCTGTTCGCTCAGTCTTGCGGCGGTTCGAGGAGCAACTCAGGGAGGGCCTGGCAGAGCCAGTCGACTAGCTGGTCGTGGTCCCAGCCGCAGTTGGTGGTCAGGAATTGATAGGTGCCATCGCTGAAGAGGGTCATGAGTAGGTCGGTGGCAGTGTCGATGGTGAGACCGGCCCGGAGACCTGTCTTGTCGGCGAGTGTTTCTATGACCTGTTGGAAGGCGACCCGTCGCTGTTCTTCGTGGGCCATGTAGGTGTGTCGAACCTCGTCGTCGTCTTGGGCGGCGGCCCGGAGGATCTCGGAGATAGCGCTGGCCCGTTGGAACAGGGGGGCTGCGCCGAGAATGAAGGTTCTTACCGCCTGGACGGGGTCGGGTGTGGCCTGCATCGCTTTCCACCATTCGGTCTCTTGTGGGATGGACGCCGCATCACCCATGACCGCATCGTCGATGACGGCGCTGATCAGGCCTGCTTTGGTGTGGAAGACGAAGTACACGGTCTGGGCGGCGACGCCGGCCCGGGCGGCGATCGAGGTGATCGTCGCCCCGTGGAATCCCTTCTCGGTGAACTCATCGTGGGCGGCTCGAATGATCTTCCGTCTCGTTGCCTGTGCCTTGCCGCGTCGGGATTGGCTCTCGGTTTTAGGCATGTGAAAACTCTACTTGTGATTCGAGAACTAGAGTAGTACTTTAGTGTCTCACTAAAGAAAGAAGCAAGGTCATGGCCGTTGATCTCGAGACCCGGCGCCGTCGGCCGGATGTCAGACACTGGGCAGGAATCGTGTGCTTGTGGGCAGGCCTGCTCGGTGCCGCCAGCGGTATCTATCTGGCGGTCGTCACACCGGTTGTGAGTCCTGAGCGGTTCAGCTACCCCCTGGAGAGCGCACAGTTCGCGTTCATTCAGGTCTGGTTCGTTGTGCAACATCTCGGGCTCCTCGTGGGGATCATCGCGTTGGGAGCCACGGGGGCGGCTGGATTGGGTCGGAGCCCTCGCGTCGGTCAGGCGGCGGCCGTGGTCGGCGTGGCCTTGCTGACCATGACCGAGGGCGTGGCGATTCTGGCCGCCACAGCGGCTGTGCCTTCGACCTTGGTCACGGTTCTGGAGGTGAGCTACGGGATCTCCAGCACACTGATCGGGGTTGGTCTCGTGATGGTCGGTGTCGGAGTGCTTCGCTCCCGGACATGGCGCGGGTGGCGACGCTTCCTGCCGCTGGCCATCGGCGTCTACGTCTTCGTTCCGATGACCCCAGCCCTGTCGGGCCCGTTCGTTGCAGCCAGGCTCGCCATCAGCGGCTGGATGCTTCTCTTCGCGCTACTCGGCTGGTCTCTCATGCAGGGCGAAGCCGTATGACCACCGGAGCGATCGCCGCTCGGCGACAAACCACAGACCTCGCATGGCGCCGACTTGCACGAGCCACCGGGATCAGTGGCCTCGCCGCCATGGTGCTGATCTTCGTGCCGGCACTGGCGCGCTCGGGGCTCGAGCCGGCGTTCGACGCCCCCGCGGCCGACATACTCGTATACCTCCGTTCGATTCACTCACCGCTTGCCAATTTCGGCTCCTTCGTGATGACCGTCGGATTGATTGCCTTTTTGTGGTTCATCATCGGCTTGTCGATGCTGCTCCGGGATGCCGAGGGAGATCCGCCCTGGCGATCGGCGATCGCGGCGGCCTCCGGGTTGGTGCTCCTGGCGCTGGCTTTAGCGGCCAACACCGAGGCGGCCGCGTTCCGAGTGGACGACACGTCGGCACAGATCGCCCGCTATGCATTCGACGAGGGCAATCTGTCCTTCGCCAACGGCTGGGTAGCCCTGGGCAGCTTCGCCGCATGCAGCGGCTGGGTCATCGCCTCGACCGGCGTGTTCGCTCGCTGGCTCGGATGGTGCGCGATCGCAAGCGGTCTCGGACTGGCCCTCAGCCGGGCCGTATGGACCAGTGAGATCTGGCTACTTCCCTACGCAGTCTTCTGGCTATGGGTCGCGGCCACCTCCCTCGTGCTACTCCGCCGGGCTTCAACGTCAAAGCGCTCGGTGGCCATCAGCAGTGGAAGATCTGCCCCTGAAAAGCATTTCATCTGAAGTCATTCGTCGTATCGCCCAACGAGCCTCGCCGACCATACGCCCCGCTACCAACTCATCTAATCCATAGTCCCCATAAGGAGAGATCGACATGTCAGCCAGTTCCATCACTACCGACGGCACCCGATTCAAAACCGGTTGGATCGCCCTGCTCGTCTCCGCCGCGCTAATGACGCTGACTCACTTCGGCTTGATTTTCGCACTGGACGAGCCGGTCCTGTTCACCGGGTTTGCGTTCTTCAACCTATACGCGCTGCTGGTCATCTTGATTTCATTCCGGCGCGGTGAAAGATGGGCCTGGGCGGCGACCTGGCTCCTGCCGATTGGTTTGGGCCTCCCAGCCGCCCTCGACCCTGACATCATGGTCTTCTATTTCGCAGTCGCGGCCGTCTGTGTCTTGGGACTGCTTCTGACCCTGCCGGCCGTCTTCTCGCGAAGTAACCATCGACATCCAGCGGGCGCCGCCGGCCGCTGATTCGCCCTGGTCAATCGTCTGGAAGTTTTGCCTGCTGTTATTGCTCTCCTGGTGTCGCCGTTACTTCCCGCCCGACACGATGGTGTCGACCAATAAGCCACCAGGGAGGTCAAACATGATCAAGCGCATCTCGATAATCAGCACCGCGGTTCTGGCCGTGCTGCTCGTCGCCGGACTGGCGTGGGCAACCCCCGACGACTCAACGTCGTCCTCGTCCTCAACTACGTCGACCACCGTGGCCCAGAGCGCCGCAACCCCGTCGCAGACGGCCATCGGATCGGAGACCTACGACGCCGGCGCCGCCGGACAGGTGACCGTTGATCGTACAGAAGCCTCGCTGTCGGTCGGCAACGTAGCCGCCGGCCGCGGCTGGGTTTCTGAAGTCGAGAAGGGTTCCGGTCGAGAAGTCGAAGTGAAGTTCGTCAACGGAACCGAGCGGATTGATTTCCAAGCCGAGCTCGAGGATGGCCTGGTCAAGACCCGAGTCAGGGTGAGAGCCCTTGACGGGTCGACCGACGACAGCTCCTCGGACGACAACATGGCGTTGACTGTCCCTTCGACTGATCCCCTGAGCTTCGCAGCTGGAGGAGCCGGCTCGGTGCAGCTCCGTGCTTTCAACGGTGCTCTGGAGTTGGTCGGCGCCACACCGAGCGCCGGCTGGACCGTGGCCGACATCGAGATCGAGGGCTCCCGGGAGGTCAACGTCGAGTTACGCAACGGCACTACGGAGATCGAGTTCAAAGCCGAGATGGAAGACGGCCTGATCAAGACCCGGGCCCGCTCCGATATGGACGACCAATCGAATGATGACTCCTCGGACGACGCCGACGCAAAAGTGTCGGACGATCACAGCTCAGACGACTCGAACCGCGATTCATCGGGCCGTTTTCACGACGACGGTGACAATGACGATGGAGACGACAGCCTCGACGACTGACCGCTGCGCTGGGACGGTTCGGGACCCCGGTTTCACTACCGGGGTCCCACTGCGAAGAAACCATGTGACCGATCAGCGGGGTCACGCGTCGTAACGGTTGAAGAAAGGAGAATTCAATGTCGGGATTCAAGAACGAAGCAGGTTGGGATCGGATCGGCCGGGTCGCCCTGGGAGCCGTGCTCATGTATCTCGGATGGGGCGAGGTCGTTTCCGGGGGCCTGGGTACCTTTCTCAAGTTCTTCGGGTTCATTCCCCTCATCACCGGCATAGCCGGCTGGTGTCCGATCTACGCCGCCTTCCGGTTCCGCACCAACAGCCAAACTGCCGGTGTCTGAACCATGAACGAACCACCCTCCGTCGTCGACATATGGGCTCCTGGGTGCCGGCCCTGCCGGGCCATGGAGCCCATGGTCGACGAGGCAGCCTCCCGGCATACCGGCCGGGTGACACTCGAGAAGATCAACGCCGATCAGCAGCAGGCCCGGGTTCGGGAACTCAAAGTGCGGGCCGTGCCAACGTTGATTGCACTGCGGGGCGACCGGGAGATCGCTCGTTTGACCGGAGCACAATCGGAACAGGCCATCAACAACTTGTTCGCTTTGGTGGCCGGTGACTCAACGGTTGGACTCAAACGGCTCTCGAGGACCGACCGGACCGTGCGGTTGGTCGCGGCCATCGCGGTGTTGGCGGTTGGTTTGTTGAGCGGCCCATCCCTTCCCCTTCTGCTGGCCGGGTCCGCCATCGGTGCAACCGCTCTTCCCCGCCTCCGAATGTTGCCTTCGAAGTGAACCGTCAGGCGCCCCCGTCCGTACTCTCCCGCGTGACTCCGCTGATGACGCTCAACGAGGATCAACAGGCGACGATTCTCTGGCTCTTCGATGAGCTGGCCGATGGTGTCTACACCCTGGCAGCTCGTCTACTGCGTGATCGGCACCTCGCCGAAGACGTTGTCCAGGAAACGTTTCTTGCAGCCTTCCGCAACCTGGGCTCCTACCGGGGTGATGGGCCAATCAGCGCTTGGATCTATCGGATCGGTTACCGCAAATCCATCGAAGCGCACCGCCGGCGGCGCGACGAACCCCAGGATCCGGCCGTTCTGGCGCGATCAACTTCACGGTTGGCCCCCAGCGCCGAGCATGAGGTGGTTCGGAGCGAACTCATTGCCACCCTCGATCGGGCAATCGACGGGCTTACCCAGCCGCTGCGAGCGGTTTTCGTCCTCCGCGACGTGGAAGGTCTGACAACCAGGGAAGTCGCCGCAGCCCTGGCCATATCCGAATCCTCCGTCAAGATGCGTCTGCTGAGAGCCCGCAAGGAACTGCGCAGAAGTCTCCAGGAGTACCTATGACCATTACCTGCGATCATCTCGATTCCATGCTTCCCAACCTCTTCAGCGGAGATTTGAACCCTCGCGATGAAGAAGCCGCAGCCGAACACCTGGCCACCTGCAACCACTGCCGGGTCACCGTCTCCGACCTTGAACAGGTGGGCGACCTCGGTCGGCGACACGGCAAGCTCGAACTCCCGCTCGAAGCGAAAGTGAGAATCCGGGCCCTCCTCGACGAGTAATCGCTTGGTCAATGCCCGACCGTTAGAGGCCGGGATGAAGCCTTTGTGCCGGTAGTGATTATGTGCCGCCAGGGCTATTCAGGCTCGACGACCACTGCCGTTCCGTAGGCCAGCAGTTCGGCTGCGCCGCTCATGACCATCGACGTCGAAAACCGCACCATCACGATCGCATTGGCGCCGATTTCCTTCGCTTCGGCAACCATCCGGTCGAGGGCTTGCTCGCGGGCCTCGCCGAGGAGTTTTGTGTACTCCGAGATCTCGCCTCCGACAATGTTGCGGAACGCGGCGGTGATGTCCTTGCCCACGTGACGGGCTCGGATGGTGTTGCCGCGCACCAGGCCAAGGGTTCGTACTACGCGATGTCCGGCGACGCTCTCACTGGTTGAAACGATCACTTTTCCACCCTTCGATATCGGTCGGTCTTGTGTGTCTTGAGGCGGTCGATGAGCACCGAGAGGAAGACGAGGCCGAAACCCAGCCACGCTCCGAAGACGATTACTACCTCGAACAGTTCTTCCGTGTCGGTCGCTATCTGCCAGAGCCCATACCCGAGCGTTCCGACGATCCAGGCCAGCAGGATCAGCCAGCCGAAGTTGCGGAAGAAGCCGGAACCGCGGCCGCGGGGTGCCTCGTCCCACTGGGTGTCGTCCGGTACCCGGAACTCCGTTGTCATCGTCACCTCCTTGAGCCGATGTAGCTCTTCGGCGATGGCCCTGCAATCAGGGCAATCCTCCAGGTGGAGTCGCACCCGTTGCTCTGCACCCTGGGAAAGCTCGCCGTCGAGGTATCCAGAGATCAGCGCCTCGTCGAATCCGTGCCGCGTTTCACTCATTGATTGCCGCTCCTGTTGGGCGGTCCGCCCAGGTAGATACCATCGGTCATGAGAATCTCCCGCAGGCTCTTCCGGGCGGCGTGCAACCGTGACATGACCGTGCCCTGGGGAATGGACAGCACTTCGGCGATCTCGCGATAGGAGAGATCGTGATAGTCCCTGAGCACGAAGATTTCGCGGTGCACTTCCGTCAACTTGGAAACGGCCTGCCAGATCAGTCGCTGCAAGTCGCTTCGTTCGGCGTCGGCGGCGGGGTCCGCGGACCTATCCACAGTTTCCGGGAGCCCCTGCTCCAACCTCACGTCCAGCGACTCGTGCCGGCGCAGGCTTTCCCGGCGCATCAGATCCCGCACGCGGTTGCGAACGATCTGATACAGCCAGGGCTCGATCGGCCGGCTCGGATCGAAGCGGTCGAGGTGCTGGAAGAACCTCAGCACGCCGTCCTGAGCGATGTCGTGTGCAGTGTCGGGTCTGCCGGTGAGTTGCAGCGCAAAAACGTACGCCGACCGACCAACCCGCCGGGCTAGTGCCTCCCGTGCATCTCGCTCCCCGTTGCGGGCCAGGGATACCAGAGCGCGATCGGGGCTCGGAAGCTCTGCGCTCATGACTGCCGGCATCATACTCTTCATTACGCAGGAGTCTCCTCGTCTATTCACCTCGGAGGGTCTGGCCTCGCTCGGGGCAGGTAGAGAGCGCTGCGTGGGACAATAGAAGATGGCTGCCGTTTTGGTGGCCGGCCTGGAGGTATTGATGGGAACCAAAGACAAGGGCGGCAGAAGCAACAAGAAGGTTGCCGCCAAAGATCTCAAGCAGAAGCGCCTCGACAAGAAAGTGAAGAAGGACGCCCAGGCGGGCAAGACCAGCAAGGTCGTCTGATCGGTTTCTCCGCGGCTTCCGCAAGGTCGCTCCACCCAACCCCCATCCCGAACCCGACGCCGCCTGTCGCCGGTAGTTGTTCGATTCTCGGCTCCGCTTACCTACGGGATCGTCCGATATGGTCGGATCTATGAAGCCCGCCGATTTGGTCCCCGGCCGCCTGGAAACGCTGCGCGTAGCGATGCTCGCCCCAATTTCGTGGAGGGTTCCGCCCCGGCACTACGGGCCGTGGGAGCAGTTTGTATCCCTGCTGACGGAAGGGCTTGTGGCTCGCGGGGTCGATGTGACCTTGTTTGCGACTGCCGATTCCATCACCTCAGCGCGACTGGTCGGAGTGGCGCCCACGGGGTACTCAGAGGACCCAACTCTGGATGCCAAGGCGTGGGAAGCCCTGCACATCGCCGCCGTTTTCGAACGCGCCGCAGAGTTCGACCTGATCCACAACAGTTTTGACTTCCTACCACTGACCTACAGCGGCCTGGTTGACACCCCGGTGGTCACCACCATTCATGGTTTTTCGTCTGCGCGGATCGTGCCGGTCTTCGAGCAGTACAACGATCGCAGCTATTACGTAGCGATCAGCGACGCCGACCGGCACGAGAAGCTCGATTACGTGGCCACGATCCACCACGGAATCGACATGCAGGCGTTCGAAATGCGTCCGAGTCCCGGCGAATACCTGCTGTTCTTCGGGAGGATCCACCCAGACAAGGGAACGGTCGAGGCTATCGAGGTGGCTGAGAAGGCCGAACTCCCCCTGATCATCGCCGGGATCGTCCAGGACGACGACTACTTTGACCGGCTGGTGAAACCCCGGCTAGATGGGGATCGCGTCAAGTACGTGGGCCCCATAGGTCCCGAAGAGCGCGGGGGATTGCTCGGTGGTGCGCGGGCACTCCTACACCTCATCAACTTCGACGAGCCGTTCGGGTTCAGTGTCGTCGAAGCGATGGCGTGCGGAACACCGGTGATCGCAAACCGGCGCGGGTCGATGCCCGAGCTGATTCGCGCCGGAGATAATGGATTCCTGGTGCGGTCCATCGACGCTGCGGTCGCTGCCGTTCACGCCTCGGAGAGCATCGACCGGGTGGCGGTGCGCGGGACGGTCGAGCAACGCTTCGATGTCAACCGGATGGTCGACGAGTACCTCGCCGTCTATCGCCGCGTCGTTGAACACGATGCGACCCGGCGAGCCGGAGGAAACGAGCGCTGAGCCGGAACCGGGCCAAAGGACCGAGTGCGTCCGGCAGATCACAAGGTTTGGTCGAGCGTCTATTTCGCGGTGAGCCGGGTGAGGAGATTGTCGAGCGGCACGGTCGCTATGCCGGTCCCTACGTCTGAGAAGCCGTAGGGGAGCACCAGATGATTGCCGTGGATCATGCTGCCACATGAATAAACGACATTGGGAACATACCCGTCGCGCTCGTCCTCAGCAGGTTCAAGCAGCGGCTCCTGCAGGTGACCGATCACTCGACAGGGATCCTCGAGGTCGAGGAGGATGGCCCCCAAGCTATAGCAGCGCAGCGGACCCACTCCATGGGTGATGACCAACCAGCCGGCCTCGGTCTCCAGCGGCGAACCGCAATTACCGAGTTGCACGAGTTCCCAGGGGCGCTCGGGTTCTTGAATCTTCTCGGTTTCGTGCCAGAACCGCACGTTGTCGGAGAGCATGAGGTGGTTGTTCTCGTTGTCCTGGCGGGAGAGGGCCGCAAACCGGCCGTCGATCTTGCGCGGGAACAGGGCAATGCCCTTGTTTTGGGCGGCGACTCCATTGAGGGTGGCGATCCGGAAGGAAACGAAGTCAGGGGTCTCTATGAGTTGGGGGAGGATCTGGATCCCGTCGAAGGCGGTGTAGGTGGCGAAATAGACCACGGTTCCGTCGTCGTGGGTAAATCGAACGAAGCGGGCATCCTCCATCCCGTGGCTCTCGGTGGGCCCGGCCGGGAAAATCACTCTCTGCGAGATCTTGGAGTCCGCCGGGAAGGTGCTCGCATAGTTCGATGACGCCAACCAGTGGATGACCTTGATGGTCTGGAAGGCGACGGAGCGATCCACCCCCTGGCCATCGAGATCCAAGATCGCCGCTTCGAGTTGTTCGAAAGTGAAGTGCGCAGGAAGTGGATCCAGGCACATGCGGCTGATGTTGTTGAACGCTCCGAGTTCCTCCAATTTGGTCGTAAACACGGGCTTGTCGTAGAGAGGGGCTCGGCGCCGGGCGGTCATCGCGTACCGGCTGGGTTCTTCCAATGTGACCTTCCCGCCCGCATCTATCACGCCCGTCCGGAACTCGATCGACGAGATATGTCCCTCGCCGATTGCCCTCAGGCTCATGACGAACCGTTGTTCTCCTGGACTCAGACCAACCTGATCGGGTGCAGGGACCATCGACGGATTGCTGAGGGAAGCTGCTTCGATGGAATACTCGTGCGTGAAATAGGCGCCGATCAGCAATCGGCGCGGGAGGGAGACATCCTGGGGGTGGTCAACGTAGTCGGCCACCGCAGCGAAGTTGAACTCGAGAGTCCGGTTGAGGCCTTCGTGCCGGTCGGCGAATCGGCTCTGGGTGGCCGCCAGGGTGGAGGCGACCTCACTCTCCGACATGGCCAAGATCCGCTCGATGATCAGCTTGCCGCGGGACCGTCCGTCGGGGAAGACTTGTTCCCCCGGCAAGAACGGCTTGGTGATTACCCGTTGGGGGTTGGGAACGAGCCGCACCGCGGTGCGCGTGACGGGGATTGGTGTCATATCAAGGTTCGCATACATCAGCCCGTCTGCGCCGTTTGCCCGGCGCCGGAACGCGAAACACCAGCGTAGGCGACGGCAGTGCTCAGGCCACGGACCTTGCCCGCCGGCCTGCGTCGTTTCGTTCGACGGCTTCCGCTTGCTGCAGCGTGGCGAGGGCGGCCAGCGTCGACTCGGCACCCTGATTGAGGTTGGTGTAATTGGGACCCAGGCCATCACCACAACCCCCGGTGCGCGGGTCGTACAGCATGCCCCCGGTGTCGTTGAACCCCAGGAACCATTGAGCCGCTCGCCGGACCAGGTCCTTCCATCGATCGTCGCCGGTCAGTGACCAGGCCCGGCTGCAAGCATCAGCCATGGCCGCAGCCTCCACTGGTTGCTGGTCGAAGCCCGGTCGTGGTTCACCGGGCTCCCACCCCGTGGCCGGGGAAAAGCTGAAATGACCGTCTTGTCTTTGCGTGGCTACCAGCCACTCGAGGAGGTGGAGCCCTGCCTCGATGAGTCCGCCGTTGGGGAGGAGCGCCCCGGCCGCCAGCAGGGCTTCCGGGAGACGAGCGTTGTCGTACGCGAGACGATCCTCCGGCCACGGCCAGAGGGCATCATCTCGCACGAGTATGTGTCCGACGCACCGCCGCAGGATATGCCGGGCGGACCGGTGGTTTGGGGCCGAAGCCAATACCTCGGAGGCGCCCAGGACCGCGAAGGCATTCGCTCGGGGAGAGGTCGAGCGAAAGTCCCGTTGTTGGTCGAACAGGTTGAGTCCGACCTCACGCATCCAGGGTTCCGGACATTGGCCGGCAGCCGACCCCAAAGCCCAGATCGCCCGTCCCTGCGAGTCGTCCGATCCAATCTCATCTGCCCATGACCCGTCAGAGTTGCGGCGGTTGTGAAATCCACCATCCGGCAATTGGGCGTCTCGAAGGAACCTCAAATAGATTCCGGCCAGTTTGACCAGATCAGGGGAGGGATTCGCCTGACGGCTCATGACGATGAGCGCCCGTGCGTTGTCGTCGGTGCAATAGCCGTGCTCGAAACGCGGGGAGGTGAAGCGGGCGTGCTCCCAGAGACCCTGATGATCGGTCATTCGTCGCAGGTGATCGAACTGGGGTCTGGGAAGAGAACCAGCTGGACCGCTGCCAACCGAAAGATCGGACCGCTCGGAGGTCTCGCTCGACACCGGCCGTCCGTCAACCAACCTTGGCGAAGACATCAAGAACTTTCCGGGGAGGGTTGGCGGCCGGGAGAGTCTGGGTCGCAAGATGGCGGGCTATCAGCTTGGTGGCAAGGCGATCGTATCGGCGGGCGATGGCAGGCCAGTACAACCGCGAGCCGATCAGTTTCGCTTCGGCCGCCATCCGGACCGCCAGAGCGGGGTGGGTCAAGATGTTCCGAAGGGCGGCCGTCATGGCACTCGTATTACCGTGCGGAACGACGATCCCGGCCTCACCGTCCAGGAGCTCGATCGCGTGGGGAAATGCTGTGGCGATCACGGGCTTGCCTGCCGCGAGAGCTTCGACCAACACTCCTGAAGTGACCTGCTCGGTGGACTCGTAGGGGAGTAAGACCAGATCCGCCCGGCGGACGGCCAGGGCAAGGGTGTCGGTGTCGAGATACCGACCGTCGAACTCCACGACCTCATCCAATCCGAGATCATGGACCCGGGTCACGAGCCCCTCGAGGTAGGCGTCACCTTGGGATGCCTGAACCTTGGGATGGGTTTTGCCCAAAATGATGTAGCGGGGAAGGGGATCAAGGTCTCGAAGTCCGGCGAGGGCTTCTATCGCCATTTCGAGTCCCTTGCCCGGTCCTATGAGGCCCCACGTGAGCACCACCGGCCTCCTTCCTTCTGCCAGGGACGGGCCTCCCAGGCTGACTCTGGCTCCGTGCGGGACCACTCGAACCTTGGCCGGGTCGACCCGGTAACCGTTGATGAGCCGCCGGTTGGCGGTTTCACTCATCACGACCGTCCGCTCCGCCCGGGCGACGATCAGTTCCAGAATCGATCGCTGGCTGGGACTGGGTTGGTTGAGGACCGTGTGCAGCGTGACAATCGCCGGGACGTTGAGGCCCGAGAGCAGATCGAGAACCTCACGGCCGTCGGGTCCGCCGTAGATTCCGTACTCGTGTTGGACCAACACCGCGTCATGAGCGTTAAGTGCTTCGATCGCCCGTACGAGAGAGGCTCCGTTGCCGTTGAGATGCTCGTGCACGAAGTCCGGTTGGCGCCGGCCGAGCGGGGCATCCACCAGGCTCACCACTCCCAGGCCCTCGTCTGAGCCTCGCCCGTCGGCAACTGCCCCGCGCAGAGCGGCGGCGAAAGTCGCCAGTCCACACGACGTGGGCGGGTAGGTACTCACAAAGGCGATTGAAGGAAGTCCCGTGGTGTGCCGCATATGTTGTCAATCCTCTCAACTGTCGCCTGTTGGCGCCGGTCGTTGGTGCGACAGCGATCGTTGTACAGGCGGAGATCTTGATCTCTAGGAGAACGCCGCGTGGCAATGACAAGCTGAGGCTGGGGCCGCCTTGAATAACCTCAGCCTACAGCCGATCCCGGTATACGGATAGCAAAGATCGCCGGCCGGTCGATCACCATCGGTGATCTGAGCCGATCACAAGCGTGGTCTATTCAGCCGGCTCAATGCGGAGCCGGTCGATCCGGCGGCGGTCCATTTCCAGAACGGTCATCCGATATCCCGCCACTTCAATCGAGTCGCCCTCCGCCGGGATGTCGCCGGCGACGGATAGGAACAAACCTCCGGCAGTGGCATAAGGGCCCTCCGGAAGCTCGGTGCCGAGCGCCTCCGCCAGCTCCTCCACATCAACGCGGCCGTCGGCAATCCAGACGTTTCCTTCGACGGCCACCGTCGCCGCGACCCCCGGGTCGTACTCGTCCTGGAGCTCGCCGACCAGCTCGGACACGAGGTCTTTGATGGTGAGGATCCCCTCTACCCCCCCATGCTCATCGAGGATGGCCGCAAACCCGACTCGCCGGAGTTGCATCTGCTGGAGAGCCGTGAGCACTGGAGTGCTCTCCGGTACGTATAGAGGCTGACGCAGCAATCGACGGATCTGCTCCGGCCCGCCGTCACCCTTCACTCGATGGAGGTCCTTGAAATAGAGCACTCCGAGCATATGATCGAGATCGGCGTCGACGTCCAGAACGGGGTATCGGGAGTGCCCGGTTTCGGCTACCGCTTGTCGGACCTGTTCGGCGGAAACCGGATGTTCGAGCGCGATGACATCAACGCGCGGTGTCATGACGTCGCGGACGGGTCGATCGGCCAGTGAGAACAAGGAGTCGATGATCTCGCGTTCAGCTTCTTCGATCTCACCAGATTCTTCTCCCAACACGGCCATTGATCGGATGTCTTGTTCGGTGACGAGGTTCGACTCGTGGGTGGCGTGCACTCCGAGCAATCGGAGGATTGCCCTGCTGATCGATACGAAGAGTCGAGCGACGGGCTGCAACATGCGCGACAGGGTCCACAAAGCGCCGGCCACCGTGAGGGCGTATTGATCGGGCCGCCGGGCCGCCAGGGTCTTGGGCGTTATCTCGCCGATGATCAAGATGATGGTTGTCACGGCAATGGTCGATAGCCAGGGACCCCACGAATCCCCCACCAGGTCGATGGCCAGGGTGGTCGCTACCGACGCTGCGAGAATGTTGACGAAATTGTTGGCCAGCAACAGCGTACCGATGGTGCGTTCCAGGTCGGCGAGCAACAGTTCGAGTCGTTGTCCTCGCTTGCCGCGCTGCGCCAACTGGTGTACCCGCTCTCTCGGCACCGCCACGATGGCAGTCTCGGATCCCGAGAGGAATCCCGACGAAAGGATGCAGAAACCGAACACGACCAGCAGGATTACCTGAAGAGTTGTCATGATCAGCTTCCAGGAAGCCGGCGAAGCGGGCTTCGCCGGACCCGACTCGAGTTCACGCCTTGCTTCCTCCGGCCAGGCTGGTGGTAGCCGACAGAATCGTCGCCCTTAGCTGTTGGGGTGTGAACGGTTTGACCACCCAGGCATTGGCCGCGGCCCGGCGGGCCAGGAACTCGTCGGCGGTGCGGTCGAGCAGAAGCACGATGGAAGTGACGGGGAGGTCGTCGGCGAACTCAGCCTCCCGCAGGGACCGTGCGACTGCCATGCCACCCATCGAGCCGACTTGCATGTCGACGATGACCACATCGGGTTCGAACTCGCCGGCCACCTGCGAAGCCGTCCGGGGGTCTTCAACCTGGCGAATGACCGTCCCGGGGTCCGACAGTGCTGCCACCGCCTCGTTTTGGATCCACGCCGCGTCGGCCACCAGAAGTACTTTCATGACGGGAAACTCTAGTAGCGAGCCCCGAGTCCCGAGTCCCCCGTCCTGGGTCCCGGGTCCCGAGTCCCGAGTCCCGGGTCCCGTGACTGGTGACTGGGAGACTCGTGATTGGAGACTCGTGACTCGTGACTGGTGACTGGTGACTCGTGATTGGAGACTCGTGATTGGAGACTCGTGACTCGTGACTGGTGACTCGTGATTGGTGACTCGTGACTGGTGACTCGTGATTGGAGACTCGTGATTGGAGACTCGTGACTGGTGACTCGTGATTGGAGACTCGTGATTGGAGACTCGTGACTCGTGACTGGTGACTCGTGACTGGTGACTGGAGACTCGTGATTGGAGACTCGTGACTGGTGACTCGTGACTGGTGACTCGTGACTGGTGACTCGTGACTCGAAACCTGGAACCTGAAACCTGAAACCTGCAACCTGCAACCTGAACCACTCCCTATCATGCCTCCCGTGAATCGACCCCTCCTTCTCCTTATGGCTGTCGTTTCTGCCCTCATGGTTGTGCCTGTGGCGGGCGCCCAGGAGACGGCCCCGCTCGATGTGGTCGTGGTTTCGGGGCCTCTCGATCAAACCGCTATTCGCTTTGTGGAAGAGACGCTGGAGGAGGTTGCCGCAAACGGATCTCAGGCGGCCATCGTGCAACTCGACTCGGAGGGTGCACTCAGCGGCGATATCGATGCCCTGATAGACCTGTTCAAGGAACCACCCCTGCCTCTGGTGGTGTGGGTTGGGGAGGCGCCGGCCGTTGCCTATGGGGGTGCCGCCCAACTGCTCCTGGCTGCTCCGATGAAGACGGCGGCCCCGGGTGCGGAGATCGGCTATCTGACGCCGACGGTGGCGGGCTCGGATGATGTGATCGAGATCGTGGCGGGCGCCTCGTCGACCGATCTGTTCGATGAGATCGTAATTGTTGAAGGGGCGACCCCGGGTCTGGTCGATGCCGCGCTTCCCTCGGTGGGGCAGGTGGTGGTGTGGCTGAATGGCCGGGAAGTTGATTCACAGCGAGGTACGGCCACGCTGCAGACCGCCCGGGAGGAAGCCGGCGAAGACGGTACCGCCCGAATTGTGCCGACTGCCCAGGTGCGATTCCACGAACCGGGGCTCTTCGCCCGGTTCCTTCGCCTGTCGATTCGACCCGAGGCTGCTTTCTTCTTTCTGGTTATGGGCCTGACGGTGGCGGCCTTCGAGTTCTACGCCATCGGGCCCGGCTTGGCCGCCGCCACCGGGGTTATCTCGCTGCTGCTCGCCGGATACGGGCTGTCGGTGCTACCCATCCGCTGGTGGGCCGTCGCCCTCGTCGGTCTCGGATTACTCGTGTACACCGCGGAGTTTCAGCGGCGTTCCTTCGGAATCCTCAGCATCCTGGCCACCGGGGCATTGGTGGCCGGGGGTCTGTTCCTCACGGATGCTGCTCCGCAGATCACCCCCTCCCCCTGGGGGATCGTGCTCACCGTCCTGGCGGCCATCTTCTTCTACTTGATCGCCATGCCGGTGGTTGCCCGATCACGGTTCTCAACGGGGACGATTGGACGCGATCGACTGATTGGTCGCACCGGATCGGCCCTGACGTCGCTGAATCCGGAGGGAATCGTCGAGGTCGATGGTGCCCGGTGGAGCGCCCGATCGCATCGTGACGCGGGTATCAAAGAAGGCGATCCCGTGACGGTGACGGCTGTACAAGGGTTGATGCTCGAGGTCGAACGGGGATAGGAGAGGGTTTCAGGTTCCAGGTTTCAGGTTCCATGTATCAAGTTCGGCCAGCGGCCAGCGGCCAGCGGCTAACGGCCTTCGGACAGCCGACAGCGTACGGCTTCTTTCCACCCTTCGTCGCGCCCCCTCCGACCTCGGCCTGGCAGCCTGGGCCACCTCCCCCACCTTGGGTGGGAGAGGACGACAAAACTGTCGTACCAATCGGATATATCACCGCCGGGGGGACGGTGAAGAAGTCGCGAAATTTTTTCCTCCCTTTCCTGATTTTTCCTGGCGGCGTTTAGGACCTACTGGTAAGTTTGCCGCGCTCTGTGGTGGAGGAGGAACAATGGTGATGACGTCTACGGGAGGCAATTGGCAGCCAAGAGCCTTGTGCCGGGGAAATCACTCTCATCTTTTCTTTCCTCCCAGCACGTTCGAACGTAAAGACGAACGCGAACGACGCGAGGTCCGGGCCAAGGCGATCTGCAAGGCATGTCCGGTGAAGCTTGATTGTCTGGAGTCGGCGGTTGACATCCGCGAACCGTACGGCATCTGGGGCGGTCTCACCGAGGTCGAGCGCCGGGAATACCAGGTTCAGACGGCTTAGCGGCCCGTCGCAGAAATGGCTGCGCGGTCTCGACAGCCATCGCCGCTACCGAGTACACCTAGTACCTAGTACCGCGGCCACCGTTGGTAGGAGGTCGGGGGGCGGGCGAAACCTGAAACCTGAAACCTGAAACCTGGAACCTGAAACCTGAAACCTGAAACCCTCCCTACGTTTGGTTCACGGTTCGGAAGTCGCCTTCTCTGATCGTCACTCTTCGGCCGTCCAGGTATTCGAGCAAAGGGACCGCGTACTTGCGCGAAAAGCCGTAGGCGTCTCGGAAATCTGCCACCGTGAATCGTTCAGGCAGGTCCGACAGTCGCCGGACGATCTCTTCGATCTGTTCGGGCAGGTAGATCAGCTCATCACCAACTCGCACCACCCGATTCTCTCGAACCAGAGCGTGAAGCAATTCCCGGTGGATGCCGAGTTCATTCAACCGCGGGACGGCCAGCCCTGATGAAAGGAGAGTGGTTCGGATGGTTTCCCAGGCGGTCTCCTGGCTGGCGGTGAGGATCCCGCCGAACCCCTCAACCGCCACGGTTGCCCCATCGTCGCGCAGTTGCGGGGAGGTCTGCACCAGGACGTCGAGTACGGCGGGATCGACGTCGAGCAAACTGGCCAGGCTGGCTTTCGGCATGCCCGGGCGAAGGGGGTTATCGGTATGGAAAGCGGCGACCATCCGTTCTGCGGCGGCGGACAGAGTCGCCGCCGATTCCGGTGAAAAGGCCATCGGCCCGGCAATGACTGCTCCTTGGGGTTTTCCACCACCTGAGTCCGCACACAGGCGCACGAGTAGGTCCCGGCCCCTGACCTGAAGGAGGGCGCTCGCCTGGTCGTCGGCCGGAGCGGCCACCGTCGCCAGCAGGGTCCCGGTGGTGGGGCGGATGTCGGAGATCCGGCCGGCAGGATGAGGATCGAGGACCCGGCCGCCTGCCACTACCGACCGGCGGCCGACCTCGCGGAGGATGAAGCGGTCGCCCACTTTCAGGGGGAGCGGTTGCGATAGCTGCAGAATGGCCGATCCGGACCCTTCGAGTTCGGCCCCGTCTATCAGGCGGAGCCGCACAGGCCAGGCCCCGCTGCCCAGGTGAAGATGAAAAGCCCCGCGGTTGGTGAGGGGCTCGTCGAGATAGCGGGCCGTGTCGATCTGCACCAGAACAGATTCGGTCGACAACCAATCGTCTGGTCGGCCCAGCATGGCACCGCGGGTCGCTTCGGCTCTTTCGAGACCGACCAGATTGACGGCCACCCGGTTGTGGGGAGCTACCCGGGAAAGTTCCTTTTCGTGGCTCTGCAGACCCCGCACCCTGCCTCGCACCCGGCCCGGCCAGATCTCCAGTTGATCGCCGGTCGCAAGCTGACCGTCGAGCAAGGTGCCGGTTACTACTGTGCCCGCCCCGGCGATAGTGAACGAACGGTCGATCCACAGGCGTGGACGTCCAACATCCACCAGCAGCGGCCCGACCTCTAGGACTGCCTCCTCGAGTGCCCGTCGCAGATCATCGAGGCCGAGGCCGGTTACGGGGGACACGGCGATGGCGGGCGATCCGGCCAGCGATGTGCCCGCCAGTTTCTCCTCGACTTCGAGCGTCACGAATTCGATGAGTTCGTCGTCGACTCGATCGGCCTTGGTGATCGCCACCACGCCGGTTCGCACCCCCAGTAGATCGAGGACCGCCAGGTGCTCCTCGGATTGCGGCATCCACCCTTCGTCGGCGGCCACCACGAAAAGCGCAACGTCGATCGCTTCCGACCCGGCCAGCATGTTCTTGATGAACCGTTCGTGTCCCGGTACGTCGACAAACGAGATCTCGGTTCCGTCGGTGATGGTCGTCCAAGCGAATCCGAGGTCGATGGTCAGTCCCCGTCTTTTCTCTTCTTCCCAACGATCCGGGTCCCGGCCGGTCAGGGCTCGAACCAGGGTCGACTTGCCGTGGTCGACGTGTCCGGCGGTGCCTACGACCGGCATGCCGCCCGCAGAGATTCGGTCAGGGTTCGATCGTATTGGGAATGGACGGCGCGCAGGTCGATGATCAACCGGCCGGCGTCTCTTCGGGCAATCACCGGTGGGTCGGACATCAACAGGCGGTCCCACAGCACCTCGGCTGAAGGCTGTTGCACAACCAAGACCGGTGTCGGCACTGTTGCGCCCGGTGCCGATCCGGCTCCGGGAACTGACTCGCCCGCCTCGATCTTCCCCATGGCGCCGGAGCCGATCAGCAGGTTGTCCAGGCGGGTCTGCAGTTCTTCGGTCGACGCGGTGGCCATGGCCCAAAACGGTATGTCTCTTGCCCGACCGTCGGCATACATCTGAAGTGTGGCGGCCAGTGCGGCCAGGCTCGGCCCGTCGCTGCGAACCGCCCGGGCGACCGGGTGTTTGGCCAGTCGGGCGATCAGGTCGCCTCGTCCGACCAGGATTCCCGCCTGGGGGCCGCCCAACAGTTTGTCTCCGGAGAACAGCACCAGGTCGGCGCCGGCTTCAACAGCCTGACGTACCCCTGGTTCGCCGGCCAGCCAACCGGGTGGGGGACCGATCAGCCACGGCACGTTGTCGTCAAGCAAACCGCTGCCTATGTCGTACACCAGAGGTAGTTCGTGACGGTGGGCCAGGTCGGTCAATCGGGGGAGATCCACTTCCTCGGTGAAGCCGACTACCCGGTAGTTGGAAGGGTGAACCTTGAGGAGCAAGGACGTTTCTTCACCAACGGCAGCCTCGTAGTCGGAGAGGCGGGTCCGGTTGGTGGTACCGACCTCGACCATCGTGGCTCCGGTGGCGGTCATCAGCTCGGGGAGCCGGTACGACCCTCCGATCTCGATCAGCTCGCCCCGGGATACCGGTACCTGCCGGCCGGAGGCCAGTGCGACGAGCGTCAGGTAGAGGGCAGCGGCGTTGTTGTTGACCACGAATGCGTCTTCGGCTCCGGTCAGAGCCCTGGCCAGGTCGCGGACGTATCCGGCCCTTCCACCCCGTGTGCCGGTGGTCAGGTCGAATTCGAGGTTTCCGTAGGAGGTGGCCGCCGATCGGGCGGCTTCGGCTGCTTCGGGAGCAAGCGGGGCGCGGCCCAGGTTGGTGTGCAGTAGCACCCCGGTAGCGTTGATCACCGACCGGGGCCGTTGAGCGGCCAGATGCGAGACCAGCCGAAGGGCGATGGCGTGCGGATCGCTGTCGCGCCCCTCGTTCATCTGTTGTCGCGCTTCCGCAACGGCTGCCCGGGCACACTCTATGACCAAAGGGCGCGGAAGGTCGGTGGCAGGAAGGCTGCGGACGAGAGCGTCGACCGAAGGCAGGTCACGGAGTGGCATGGAGAACAGCATACCGGCGGCGGTATCCTGCCCCGCATGAGCCTTCCCGTCATTTTCGTCGCCGTATCGGTGATCGAATTGCTGGTCCTGGCCGCCGTTGAAGACCGGATCGGACTTGGCCCCACCCTGGCAATCATCCTGTTCACCGGCATCCTGGGCGCCTCCCTGGTTCGCAGTCAGGGCTTCGGGGTGCTGGTTCGGGTCCGCGAGCAGATAAGCCGGGGGATGTTCCCCGGCCGGGAGCTGGCCCACGGAGCCCTGGTGCTGGTCGGTGGTGCCCTACTGCTCACGCCCGGGTTTCTCACCGACGCACTGGGGTTCGCGCTCATGGTGCCGGCGTTTCGCGAAGTTGTGCGGCGGAGAAGCTCGGCGTTCTTCCGCGGTCGAGTGCCGCGCTGATGGTGCGGCCCGCTTCAACCGTATGCCTCCTCCGGGACGAACTCGGTGGCCTGGAGGTACTGATGGTCCGCCGGGCGTCCGCCTCGAAGTTCGTGGGCGGGGCCTACGTGTTCCCGGGTGGTGCGGTCGACGAGGAAGATGGGAGCGAGATCGCTCGCCGGGCGGTCACCGGTGTCGACGATCCGGAGATGCTGCCCTGGGTGGCGGCGGCGTTGCGGGAGGCCGCTGAGGAATCCGGCGTGCTCGTGCTGGCGGAAGGACCAGACGAGGAGTTCGTCGGTCTTCATGGTTTCGACCTGTATCGGGCGGTGGTGGATTCCGGAGCTGCTCTGGACGGCGGCCGACTCGCCTATCTGTCCAACTGGGTCACCCCCGAAACGGAACCGCGCCGATTCGATACGCGATTCTTTCTTGCCGAGGTGCCGCCGGGGACCCAAGCCCGGCCCGATGATTACGAAGTCACCGACGCGGTCTGGGCTCCTCCCGGTGAGGCTCTGGAACGTGCCAAGCGCGGAGAATGGTTCATGCTGCCACCGACCATCCTCACTTTGCGTACCCTCGAGCGGTTCGCCACGGCGGGCGAAGCCGTCGAATTCGCTCGAACCCAGGCACAGGTCCCGCGTATCGAACCCAAGATCGTCGTTACGGACGACGGCGGAATCCGACTTCTCATGCCCGGTCAAGCTGGCTACGACGGGCCGGTCATCGCCTAGGCGACGCATCCATCCGCACGGCGCGTGCGTCGGCAGAGACAACTCCCTCCGGCGATTCCGGGGCGGTACACGACAACGGTCGCCCGAATTCATGGGCGGTGCTCTCGGTGCGTCATTGGGCGTCCGCGATGTGGACTATGCCGCGCAGCTGCCCGTGACGTTCGACCAGGGCGGCTTCGACGGTTTCGACATCCAGCAGGTCCGCATTCCCCGGATTGAGGGCTCCGAGCAGCAGAACCCAACCCAGCAGCGTGTCGTACGCCTCGCACAGTCCGGAGTTTGCGCCGACCAGGGTGACCGAATCGACGGCTCCGGTGTCGCCGACGACGACCACCAGCTCGACTGCGTCGGTTATTGAGGTCCGGACGACCGAGCTGCCCGGGCCACGGATCCAGTCGCCCAGGCGGGCCGGTAGACCGCGCCGGCCTGCGGCCGCATTCCAAGCTCTCCGCAGCCCGGTCAGGGTCAATGAGTCGGGGTTCAACAGAGCGGCTATGTCTACCGATGGAGCTGCCCCTGCCGATAGCACCTGGGCCCTCTCCGCCAGGGAATGGTCGTGGACGGTGGTTACTGGGACGGGCCGGCCGGTCAGCACCTGATAGCCGCGATGGGTGGCCTCAAGGTCATCATCGACCTCGCCGATCATCCGCACGCCCTCGTCGTAGACCGCCCAGGCGACGGTTTCGGCTGCCCACTCGACACCCTGTGTTTCCCAGCCGTCTCCGGCATCCCACCACGCCTCCAGACCGTGCACCTCCATGAACCCTTCCCGGCTGTCTGTGCTGACGTAGCCGGCCACCCACACGTGAGCGAGTTCATGGACCAGGGTGAGGCGATCGACCACACCGCGGCCATCGCCGGGTGTGCACAAGTGCACGGTCGCCGAGTCCGGTGTGTTCAACGTCAAACCGAGATGACCGTGGCAGGGGTCCTTGGTCTCATGTACCTCGACGGTGACGGCGGGGAGGACCAGACCAGCTTGAGCGAACCTGGCTACTGCCCAATCGACCAACCGGCCCGCTTGCTCGTCGCTTCGAGACACCACTACTGCCGGGGCCGGAGGCTCCGCTGCTTCGACCTCCTTCGGTGGCACGTTCATCTCGAGAGCCAGCAGGAAGGAGATCGCGAGAACGAGGGTGCGGTATGTCTCCATACCCGCACCGTGCGAAACGGGGGATAGGCCAAGGTTGCGATCTGGTTAGGGGTGGATGAGGCCCTCCAGCTTTCAGCTCTTGCGGGCCGCGCTCTGCTGTGAGACTGTGACAGCACAGAGAGGTCCCAGCGTGGATTATCGGATCCTCGGCCCATTCGAAATCGTCGGCGATGAAGGTTCTATTGACATCGCTGCTCCGACTCAGCGCGAGATCCTTGCGTGCCTGGTACTCAACGCCAACCGGGTGGTGTCAACCGATCAACTCCTCGAGAACATCTGGGGTGAGGAACGACCCAAGTCCGGTCTCAAGACGCTGCGTTACCACATCTCCAAGCTGCGCGACTCAATCCAACCCGATCGGCGCCCCAAACAAAAATGCCTGATCGTCACCCAACCTCCCGGGTACCTCCTCGAAACCGAACCGGACCTGATCGATGCGGTGCGCTTCGAACACCACCTGGACCGGGCTAGATCAATAGCCGAGTCCGACCCGGCTTCAGGGATCGAAGAGCTCGACTCGGCCCTCCGGCTGTGGAGGGGACCTGCCCTGGCGGGATTCCACGACAAGGAATGGGCGCACCTGGAAGCCGGGCGACTCGAGGAGCTGCGCGTCGCTGCGGTGGAAGATCGTCTGGCCGCCGCCATGGCGCTCGGCCGTCACGCTGCACTCATCGCCGAACTCGAGAAGCACTCCCACCAGCACCCACTCCGCGAACGGTCCTGGGCGCTTTGGATGACGGCTCTGTATCGCTCGGACCGCCAGGCCGAAGCGCTCCGTGTCTACCAGCAGCTCCGCAGCAACCTTGGTGAGGAACTGGGAATCGAACCATCTCAGGACCTGCAGAACCTCGAGGAAAGGATCCTGCTGCAGGATCCAACCTTGCGACCGATGATCCAGACGCCCCACAACCTGCCCGCTTCCTTGACGAGTTTCGTGGGACGAAACCTCGAGCTGATCGAAATCCAAGAGCTCCTGGGGAACGCCCGGCTGGTGACGCTCATCGGGCCCGGGGGTTCCGGCAAGACGCGTCTGGGTTTGCAGCTCGCCAGGGAAGCGCTTGGGGCCTTCCCGGACGGTGTATGGCTGATCGACCTGGCTCCATTGCAGCACGGGGATCTCGTTGCCGGCACAGTGGCGGCGGTGCTCGGTGTAATGGAGAAGTCCGACCGGTCGATTGTGGCAGGGCTGCGGGCGCATCTGCGCAGGTGGCGAATGCTGCTGGTGCTTGACAACTGCGACCACCTCGTCGAGTCGGTGGCCCGGCTGGCTCACGAACTGCTGGAAGGCGCAGAGGGTCTGCGGATCCTTGCCACCAGCCGTGAGGTGTTGGGGGTGCCCGGGGAAGTCGTCTTTGAGGTCGGTGGGCTCAAGGTGCCGCCGACCGACACCACAGCAAACCTGGAGGCCCTCGACTCTGTGCGCCTCTTCGGGGAGCGGGCACAGGCCGCCCGGGCCGGGTTCCGTATCAACGATCGGAACGCGTCTCTGGTGGCCGAGATCTGCCGGCGCCTGGACGGGATGCCCCTTGCTCTGGAGTTGGCCGCCGCCGCCGTGCGGACGATGGGGCTCGAGCAGCTTTCCAGGAATCTGGAAGATCGACTACCCCACCTGACCGGCGGTCCACGCACCGTTGCCCCTCGCCACCAGACGCTGCAAGCCGCGATCGACTGGAGTTACGAAGTGTTGACCGACGTCGAACGGGAGGCCTTTAACCGGCTATCGGTGTTTGCAGGATCGTTCACGCCCGAGGCGGCCGAGTATGTGTGCGGCGGCGGTGAGAGCGAGGTTGGGGAGGTTTTTGGTGTCGTGTCCCGCCTCGTCGACAAGTCGCTGATCGCAAGCTTCGACGATCCTTCCGGTTGCCTCCGGTACCGGATGCTGGAGACGATCCGTCTGTACGCACAGGAACGGCTGCGGGAGACGGCCTCTGCCGGCGAAGCGCGGCGCCGGCATGCGAAGTTCTACCGTGATCTCGTGGTCGGCGCGGCCGACGACATCCGCGACGGGAAACGTGCCTGGATGGAGCGGCTGGAGATCGAACATGGCGATCTGCGGCAGGTGTTGAGCTGGGCGGAGGAGTCGGACGAGGTCGAACTGGCCCTCGATTTGGCCGGAGCTCTCTTCGGTTTCTGGCTCCACCGCTGGCACCTGGCCGAGGCTCGGGAGTGGTATGCCCGGCTCCGTCGGATGGTCGGAAGCGCAACCTCGCTTGGGCGGGGCCGGGTTCTGGAAGGATACGGCGCATTTGCGTCCAAAGGCGAGGAGTCCGCAGCAGCTTTTGAGCAAGCTGCCACCGTCTACGGAGACCTGGGAGACGAGCAGTCGCGGTGGAGAGTGCTGCAGAATCTCGGCCACCGCTTGGTCGAGCTAGGAGAAACCACGCGGGCCCGGGCAATCTTCGAGGAGTCTGTGGCAACCATGCAGGCGGTGGGGATCACACACGGCTGCACCTTGCAGGCGCTCGCTCACCTTGTGTATGAAGAAGGGAAGGTTGAGGAGGCACGCCGGCTGTTCGAGGAGGGCCTGGAGCTGGGCCTTCGATCGTCGGATGCGCCGTGTCAGAGCGCCAACCTGCAGTGGATGGCCGCCCTCGAGCGGTTCGAAGGCAACCCGACCCGGGCGCGGACGCTGCTTACCGACGCGCTCGACGCGGCCCGGCGTTTGGGCATGTTCGCCGAGGAATGCGCGGTGAAGGCTGAACTGGCGATGGTGGAGCGTGACGAGGGCAACCTCGAGGCAGCTCGCGAACTGCTGGAGCAGTCTCTTGGTCAAGCGTGTGAGGCCGGCGAGCTGCTCGAAGAAGCCGAGTTCGTCGTGTGGTTGGGACGGCGCTACGCAAGCCTCGAGGCGGCCGGGGGTCGCGCCGAGCGAGCGGTGCGCCTCTATGCCGGGGTTCATACCCACGCACGGGCCTCATTCGAAGCCTGGTACGACTTCGAGCGCTACGCGTCGGAGCGCTATCTCGACATGTGTCGAGCGGTGCTCGCCGCCGAGGTCTACGCCCGGGTCTGGGAACAGGGATCGGCCATGACGGTTGCCGAACTCCGCGATTGCATGGCGGAGCCGACCCCGGAGACGGCGGATGCGTACTAGACGGCGGCCGTTTCGCCTACCGATCCACCTGGGTGACTCCCGAGTCCGAACCGCGAGGATTTGACACGGCGTTCTTCCCGGCCGAGGTGCCGCCCGGCACCCCGGCTCAAGCCGGAGCTGGTGGTTGGTGAAGGCGGGGCTATCAAGATTCTGATGCCGGGCCAAGCCGGATACGATGATCCGTCGATGATATGAGACCTGCAGGCTCCTCCGGGGTCATGCTCCGGCCGTTTCGGGGGACGGCTCGCCCGGCAGGTGGGCAGGCTCGGGTTCCGCACTTACCACCTGGCGGGTGTCGGGCAGCAACCAGCTGAGAGAGAAACCCAGCAGGACAAACGCCATGGCGGTCAGAGCCGCTCGCTTGGCCGAGTCGACAAACACGCCCCGCAGGATTTCCACTATTTGTTCGGAGTCCGGCTGATCGGCGAGCTGATTGATGATCTGACCGGCCGACGCCCTCGTGGCTTCGGCGATCCCTTCGATGGCTTGGGGCGGAAGGCCCTGTACGGTCGTGAGACGATCCGCCGATAGAGTGCCGAGGCTGGTAGCCAGGACGGTTCCGACCAGGGCGATGCCAAACGCCGAACCGATCTGCCGGAACGTGCTTTGCATACCGGATGCTTGTCCAGAATGGCGTGGTGGGACCTCCACCAGGATCACGCTGGTGAGCTGGGCGGTTGCCAGACCGACGCCGACGCCGTAGACGAACAGCGAAGGGATGAGCCGGGCGCCGGTCATATCGGGACTGATCAAGAACGCGATGCTGGCGATGGCGACTGCCTCGATCAACATGCCGGTCGTGACCACGCGTCGAGGTCCAAACCGCTGGGCTAGGGCGGCGGCCGCCGGACCGCCCAGGAAGGCCCCGCCGGCCAGCGCCAGCAGCAGCAATCCGGTTTGAAAGGCCGTGTAGCCGAGAACTGCGGTCAGGAACAGCGGTAGAACGAAAATCATGCCCAGTTCTCCGAGGCTCAAGGTGGCAGCCGTGAGATTGCCATATCGGAAGCTCTTGATACGGAAGAGGGCGAGGTTGAACAGCACCGCTTTTCCGAGTGCGGCTCGACGGGACTCCACGAGGAAGAACAGCGGCAGGCAGATGGCCGCCAGGGCGAAAGCGAAAGGAACGATCGATACCGATCCCAGTGACCAGGTCCATGCACCAACCGAGAAGGGGCGGGTGGCCTCGAACCAGCCGTACCGGGAACCTTCGATTAGGCCGAATACCAAGCTCGAGAGGCCAATGGATATTGTGGCTACCCCAAGAGCGTCGAACCCCCGTTGGGCTTGCTCATCACGACTGTCGGATACCCAAGTCAGGGAACCGATCAATGCCAATGCTCCCACCGGGACGTTTATGTAGAACGCCCAGCGCCAGGAATAGCTCGTGGTCAACCATCCGCCCAGCAGCGGACCGACGGCTGCCATGCCGCCGATGACGGATCCCCAGATCCCGAAGGCAATCGCCCGTTGGCGGCCCTGAAAGCTGGCGTTGACGATCGAGAGAGTGGAAGGGAGGATCATGGCCGCTCCGATGCCCTGCAATGAGCGGGCTGCGATCAGGAGCCCTCCGGTCGGTGCTTGCCCGGCCAGCATGCTGGCCGCCACGAACGTGACGAGACCGGCGTGGAATAGACGTTTCCGGCCGTAGAGATCTCCGATTCGACCCAAGGTGATGAGAAGCGCTGCGAAGACCAGCGAGTAGATGGTGTTGATCCACTCCGCATCAACCAGCTCGATCCCGAGGTCCTCGATGATGGAAGGGATGGCAACGTTCACGATCGTGGCATCGACGATGATCATTGCCACTCCGACGCTGAGCATTGCCAAACCCAGCCATTGCGCTCTGGCAGCCTTGTTCATGGCGATCCTGGAGCCTCCATACTCGGAATCGGCGATTGTACCGACAAGTCAACGACCCACGACCGAATGGGTCGTGACACAATGTGGCGACGATGTTGCACCCTGACAATGCTTCCGCCAGATCTCGGAACTGGATGACTCGCCAAGAGCTCGGCTCGTGGTGAGAATCGAACGCATCCTCGCTCCTAATCCGGGTTTGTTCACCGGTCCCGGCACCAACACGTACCTGACCATCTCCGGAGGTGAGGCACTGATCATCGATCCTGGTCCGCTGGACCGTTCTCACGAAGCGGCCATGATGCTGGCGTTGGAGAATCTTCGACCGGTCGGGATCCTGGTGACCCACACCCACGAGGATCATGCTCCACTCGCCAACCCGCTCGCCGCCGACCTCGGCATTCCGGTCTACGGGTACGGGGCGGGGCCCGCCTTCAAGCCCGACCAATTACTTGCCGATCAAGATCGGGTGGAGTTTGGAACCGAGGAAGTGGAAGCCGTGCACACTCCCGGGCACAGCCGCGACCATCTCTGTTACCTGGTGGAGGACAGTCTCTTTACGGGAGACCACATCATGGGTGGCTCGTCGGTGGTTGTCGAGGACATGAACGCCTACCTGGCGAGTCTGCGAAGGTTGCAGAAACTGCAACTCGCCACGCTGTATCCCGGTCACGGACTTGTGATGGACGATCCGGCCGGTATCGTGGCCGGGTACATCGAGCACCGTCTCGAACGGGAGCAGCAAGTTCTCTCGGCCGTCCAGACTGGAGCGAACACCGTCATGGAGATAGTCCGGGCCGTGTATCAAGATGTCGATCCCGCCCTTCATCCCCTGGCGGCCATGTCGGTGCGTGCTCATCTGGTCAAACTGGACACCGATGGTCGGGTGTCCTTTGGTAGCGATGATGTCGCGTCCCTGGATAGGCCGTGAGGACCGGGCTCCGGTTCCTGGCGGTCCTGTCGGTGTTGGCGCTCGTGGCCGTTCCAGCCCTCGGCCAGGTGACCCCGGAGGACATCGCCGAAGCCGAAGCCGAACTGGCTTCGATACGGCTCGAAACAGATCAGCTGGCGATTCAATATGAAGCGGCCTTGTCCCGTTCCGCCCAGCTAGAGGACCAAGTGGCCGGTCTGGAGACGGCTATTCAGGAATCCCAGATCGAGCTGGCCGCGACCCGGCAACTGGTGAGAGCACGCGCCGTGGAGATGTATATCGAATCGAGCCTTTCGCAGATTTCGCTTCTCTTTGTCGAAGACCTCGACGGCGGTCTCGAGGTGGCGCTCGGCTATCTGGAAGAGTTGGGCTCGTCCGATACAGAGTTGCTGCGTGATCTCGAGGTCATCAAGACCGAATACGAGCGGCAGCTGACCGAGCTGGATACGGCCCGCTTTGAGCAGGAGGAAGTGGTGGCGGACCTGAGTACGATCGGGGCCCAGTTGAGCGCCCGGCTCGAGACGGCCCAAAGCACGTACGTGACGCTGGTTGCCCAAAGAGCTGCGGAAGAACGCGCCCGGGCGGAGGAAGCAGCCCGCCGTCGAGCAGAGGAATTGGCTCGCCAGGCGGAGGAAGCCGACCGGGCGGCCGAGGCGGCCAGAGCGGCGGCCGCCACGAGCACCACGGTGACTACCACCACCGTGGCAACCACCACCACCCTAGGAGAGACAACGTCGACGACCGGGTCGGTCGACACCACCACCACCACGACCACGGGTGAGACGACTACTACGACGCTGCCACCACCCCCGGCCGGCGGACAGGCTTGCCCGGTCGACGGCTTCACCAGCTACACCGATACCTTTGGTGCTCCCCGTTCCGGGGGACGCTCTCACGAGGGGGTTGACATGCTTGGGGCACGGTGGACCCCCCTGGTGGCCGTTGAATCGGGGATGATTCGCAGTCTGGGCGGCGGGGGGCTCGGGGGAATCAGCATCTGGTTGACGGGAACCAGTGGTGACCGCTTCTACTACGCCCACCTGGAAGCTTGGGCCGACGGGTTGTCGGTCGGGCAGACGGTGCAGGTGGGTGAATTGATCGGATACATGGGCACCTCGGGCAACGCTCCCGACTACATACCGCATCTTCATTTTGAGTATCACCCGGGTGGAGGAGCGGCCGCCAACCCCTACCCGCTGGTGAAAGGCTTGTGCGGGTAGCTCGCCCTCCGGGCGAGCAGTTGTCAGTCATCAGTTCTCAGTCCCCTCTCGCTTTGCTCGGGCACTCCCCCCGTACCGACGAGCTTCGCTCGTCCGAGGGGAGACGTGAAGAAGGTGGCTCGCAGCTCGTCGCTCGTCGCTCGCAGCTCGCAGCAAAGGACCGGCTTGTGGCCGGTCCTCTGCTTTGCGGTCCCCAGGGAAGGGGATCTAGGTTGTCTCCCAGCGCTTCCGGTGGTGGTTCGCCTCCCAGCGGGCCCCTTTATCACCTTGGCACGTTCTACATGGAGTATCGACGATCGACGTCCAAGAGTTGGGGGCGGTTTGGCTTTCCCTCCAAGTGACTAGTGACTCGGAACACGATCGGGGAAGGCTCAGACGAGGTCGGCGATAGCTTCCGTGTCCGCCTGGGCCGGCGCGTCGAGAGCCTCGAGCAGGCGGGCTACCCGGGCAGTGCAGGTTTCGTCCTGAGCGGGAGGCACCAACTCGGTGATGCGAAGGGCCGCTGCCGCGAACGATCGGGCGGAGGGATTGCCGGGATGCGCTCGAACAACCGGGCTGCCCTGGTCGCCGCCGCTGACGATCTGCTCGTCCAGTGGTATTCGACCGATGAGGGGAACACCCAGAGACTGGGCGAGTTCGTCGCCGCCACCCTGTCCAAACAGGTGGAAGACCTCGCCGTGTCCGCAGTCGAACCCCGACATGTTCTCCAGAACACCGATCACGGGCATGTAGGAACGGCGGGCCATGTCCGCCACCCTTATGGCCACCTTCTGGGCGGCCTGCTGCGGGGTCGTCACCACGACCATTTCCGCCTGGGGGAGCAATCGGGATAGCGCCATCTGGATGTCACCGGTCCCCGGCGGCATGTCGATCACCAGGTAGTCGAGGTCGCCCCAGGCAACCTGTTTGACGAACTGCTCGAGAGCCTTCGAGAGCATCAGACCGCGCCACATCAGCGCGGTTTCTTCTGACTCGACAATCAAACCGGTCGAGACCAGCTTGATGCCCTGGATCTCTACCGGGACGATGATCCGATCTTCACCGGCTTCGAGTCGTTGTTCGGTGCCGAGCATGCGCGGGATGGAGAAGCCCCATATGTCGGCATCGAGCAATCCGACCCGGTACCCGAGATCGGCAATGGCGAGGGCCAGGTTGACGCTGGCCGAGGACTTGCCGACTCCGCCCTTGCCGCTGCCGACGGCGATCACGCGGGTCAGTGGATTGACCAGGGTGGGCTCGGCGTTCTCTCTCGCCTTCAACCTGGCAATGCTCATCACTTCGGCCCGCTGTTGTTTGGTCATGGCGCGGGTCTCCACCCTCACCTCCCGCACTCCGGGAATGGCTCCCACTTTGCGGATCGTGTCCTGTTCGATTTGCGAACGCATCGGGCATTCGGCGATGGTCAGCGCGATCCCCACGGTGACCAATCCATCATCGGAGACGGCGACGTCGGGGATCATGCCCAGTTCGACGACGTCGCCCCCCAGTTCGGGGTCGACCACGCCGCGCAGGGCTTGGAGAATCTGGTCTTTGGTTGGCACAGCCGTGCATGCTACGTAGGTATTTGCACTACGCAGATATTGGGAATTATGGACAGGAGGTGACCTATACTGCCGGTCCACCGAAGGAGACAGAGGAGTCCGTCCATGGAGCAACTGGTTTCGATCAAGTCATCCGTTCCGCCGCGTGCGGTCATCGTCACTGATAACGCCGTGACCAAGATCAAAAACCTGATCCAGGCCGAAGGTGATCCGGCCCTGTTTCTGCGGATGGGAGTACGTCCCGGTGGTTGCAGCGGCTTCTCGTACGAGATGTTCTTCGATTCCGAGCTCGACGATGAAGCAGACATCATCGAGGAATACGGGGATATCCGGGTGGTGGTCGACAACCAGTCGGCCGAGATGCTGCGCGGGTCCACGCTGGATTACCAGGAGGGGCTGATGGGCGCCGGGTTCGCCATCAACAACCCGAACGTCACCAAGTCCTGCGGGTGCGGCAACAGTTTCAGCTGAGACATGACCCCATCTTCGAAAAAGGGACCCGGCCGGGTCCCTTTACTCGTTTGGAGAAACCTACGTACCTTCGCCCGGTAGCCTGGGGTTGTTCCCAAGTGCTGAGGCCCGTACCCAATCTCGAGGAGATGTCATGCCCAAGCGAGTGCTGGACACCCCCAGCGCCCCCGGCGCCCTAGGTCCATATTCGGTGGCCGTCGAAGCTGGTGATTTCGTTTTCGTGTCGGGACAGGTGGCCATTGACCCTGTCACCGGCGAGCGGGGTCCCGACGATGTTGCCGCCCAGGCCAAACAGATCATGCTGAACCTGAAGGCCATACTGGGTGACGTTGGCCTCTCTCTGGCAGATGTGGTCAAGACCACTATCTTCCTGGCCGACATCAACGACTTCCCGGCAGTCAACGATATCTACGGCGGCTACTTCGACGAGAAGCCGCCGGCGCGTTCGACCGTGCAGGTGGCTGCCCTTCCGGGCGGATTCCTGGTCGAGATCGAAGTGATCGCGGCACGCAAGTATTAGTAGAGCAGTACGAGAGGACTCGTGGAGGATGACCATGGAAAAGGCTGAGGTCTTCGCCCGGCTCGGGTTGCAGCAATCGAACTCGGGCGTCTACGCCGGAGGATGGCTGCCCGGTTCCGGGCGGGAAATCGAAAGCATCAACCCGGCCACCGGCCGGGTGCTGGCCACGGTGCGCCGGGCATCGACCGAGGAATACGAGCAGGTGGTCGGTACGTCGATGGCCACCTTTGCCGAGTGGCGGATGTTGCCCGCCCCGCAGCGAGGCGAGTACGTGCGACTCCTGGGAAACGCCCTCCGAGAGAAGAAAACGGCTCTGGGCGCCCTGGTCTCACTGGAGATGGGGAAGATCCTTGCCGAGGGTGAGGGCGAAGTCCAAGAGATGATCGACATCACCGACTTCGCGGTCGGCCTCTCTCGCCAGCTCTACGGGTTGACCATGATGTCGGAGCGTCCCCGACATCGCATGTACGAGCAGTGGCATCCGCTCGGCCCCGTGGCTTCGATCACCTCTTTCAACTTCCCCGTGGCGGTTTGGGCCTGGAACTCGGCCATCGCGGCAGTGTGTGGTGACACCAATATCTGGAAGCCGTCGAGCATGACTCCGCTTACGGCAATCGCGGTTACCAACATTGCTCACCAGGTTATGGAGGGGTCGGGTTTCGAGGCAGTATTCAATCTCGTCGTTGGAGGTGGTGCCGATATCGGTGAAGCCATCGTTCACGATCACCGGGTTCCGCTGGTTTCCGCTACCGGGTCGTGCGACATGGGATACAAAGTGAGTACCGGTGTGGCCAAGCGCCTGGGCCGGTCCATTCTGGAGTTGGGCGGCAACAACGCCATCATCGTGATGGATGACGCCGATCTCGATCTAGCCGTGAGGGGAGCCTTGTTTGCCGCAGTCGGCACGGCCGGGCAGCGTTGCACGTCGCTTCGACGTCTGATCGTCCAGCGCGGGGTGGTCGACCGGGTGACCCAGAAGCTGGTCGACGCCTACGGTCAGGTGACGATTGGTGATCCACTCGAGCCGGCGACCCTCATGGGGCCGCTGGTCGACGCCGATGCCGTCGAGACGATGTTGACTGCGGTGGCGATCGCCGAGGAGCAAGGCGGCAAGGTGCTGTGCGGAGGCCATCGCTTGCCCGAACTCGGCGCGGCGTTTGCCGAACCGACCATCGTCTTGATAGACAAGGGTGCCCCGATCCTCCGGGAAGAGACCTTTGCCCCGTTGCTCTACATCATCCCGGTGGATGATCTGGATGAGGCCATCGCCGTCCAGAATGGGGTTCCCCAGGGTCTATCGTCTGCCATCTTCACGGATTCGCTGAAGAGCGCCGAAACCTTCCTATCGCATCTGGGCTCGGACTGCGGGATTGCCAACGTGAACATCGGCACGTCCGGTGCGGAGATCGGTGGGGCGTTTGGTGGCGAGAAGGAGACCGGTGGAGGCCGTGAGGCCGGATCAGATGCCTGGAAGGTCTATATGCGGCGCCAGACGACGACCATCAACTGGGGCGACGACCTCCCCCTCGCCCAGGGCATCGAGTTTGGGTAGGAAGTCTCCAGTGACCAGCAACCAGTCGGCAGTTGTGAACCGGCCTGAGTTGTTGGTCACCCACGCAGTGAGCGGCTGTGGTAACTGGAAACTGGGAACTGGGAACTATTCATGACCTTTTCCATTGTTGCCTGGGATCCTTTTGCGGGACCGGAGTGGGGCGTGGCGGTTGCCTCCAAGTTCCTTTCGGTGGGTGCGGTAGTGCCCTGGGCCAGGGCCGGGGCCGGGGCGGTCGCCACGCAGGCGTTCGCCAACGTGTCGTATGGACACGACGGTTTGCAGCTCCTGGAGTCGGGTCTCGATGCCCCGGCCACCTCGGCTGCTCTACTCGGAGGCGACGATCTCAGGTCCCAGCGTCAGATCGGCATTATCGACGCACAGGGAGGATCGGCCACGGCCACCGGCGAGGGCTGTTTTGATTGGGCGGGCGGCAGAACCGGGCTGGGGTATGCGTGCCAGGGGAATATCCTCACCGGCCCGCCAGTGATCGAAGCGATGGCATCTTCGTTCGAATCCAGCGAGGGGACCCTGGCCCGGCGGTTGTTTCAGGCCCTGGCGGCCGGCGACGCGGCGGGCGGAGATCGGAGAGGGCGCCAATCCGCCGCGCTCCTGGTGGTGCGGGCGGGCGGGGGTTACGCAGGAGGTTCGGACGTGGCGGTAGACCTGCGGGTTGATGATCATGCCGATCCGATTACTGAACTGGAGCGCCTGATGGGTGTCCACGAGCTGTTGTTCCCCAATCCCGCTTCGCTCGAATGGGTTGAGATCAAGGCCCCGCTGCCGGCCCAGATCCGACGGGCGCTCACCGCCAGGGGAATCGATACCGGCGCCGGTCGCGGGTACAGCGCTGATCTCCGCGAGGCGCTCCGCTCGTGGGTGGGGATGGAGAACCTGGAGCACCGTTGGTCCGATGAGGCGGTCATTGATCGAACGGTGCTCGAGATCCTGCTCGGGGAGGACTGAGCGGACAACCCGACCGTTGTCCGACACAGGAGCCTCAGCTTGCCTATGCTCTCCACCCCGGAGGTGAAGATGAACCCGTTGGCACTGCTCGGCCGTGCGCAACATCTCGACACGCTGGACCGCGCAATTGCGGAAGTGAGCGCGGGGCGGGTGACGCTTGTCTCCCTGGAGGGGGTGGCTGGTTCGGGGCGGACGGCACTAATCGATGAATGCGAACGACGGTTGGCCGCTGCGGGCATCGAGACCCGGCGCGCCGCCCTCTTTCCTGCCAGCGTCTCTACCCCGGGGGGGTTGGCGGGCGTGCTTGGCGTTTCGTTGGAAGAACCGCCGGCCCGGCCGACGGCCCTCCTGATATCCGACGCCCAATGGGCAGACGGGACTTCCCTGGCAAATCTGCAGGGAGTGATGGCCGGAACCAACGCCGGAATCCTCCTCGTGGCCGCCCACACCGAGCTAACCGGATACCCGGAACTCGCCTTTCGGAAACTCATCGACACCGCGACCCGGGTTGGTTCATTTGAGCGACTCCGCCTCGAACCGCTCACAGTGGACGAAGTAGCTCCGATAACCGCGGATGGCGAGACGGCTCGAGTTCTGATCGAACGCTCCGGTGGGCTTCTGCAAGATTTGGTGGATTTGGCAGAGCAATGGATGTCCGGTGGGACCCTGGCCTGGGACGGGGGAAAGCTGGTTGCCTCAGGTCCGCCTCCGCAAGCCGCGGGCGTTTGGGATCGAGTGACGGAACTCGATCGTCCGGCCCGCAAACTCGTTGAGGCTGTGAGTCTGGCCGCCAAGCCGGTCTCGTTGCCGCTGGCCGGGTCGCTGCTCGCCATGTCCTCCGACGATGTGTTGGAGATGGGTGAAACTCTGGCCGGCGAAGGTTTGATCCGGGAATCTGTTGAGGGGTTCATGCCGTTGAACGCGGCAGCGGCCGAGCGGGTCACCGATCGCATGGGAGAGGTACGCCGGGCCCGGGCGTTTGGAGAACTGGCGGATGCCAAGTCGGCCCTCGGCTTGGACTCTCGTGAGCCGGCCGTGGTCGGCGGCTACTACTTGGCCGCCGCTCGATGGGACGAGGCCCTCCGGCTTCTGTCGACCGCCGCCCTGGCCGCCGCCGACCGGCAGGCTTTCGGTGAGGCCTTGCCGATCGTCCAGGGAGCTCTCCAGGCGTGTGAAGAATCCGGGTCGGATGATGCCCAGCTCGAAGGCCGCCTGCGTCTCGCTCGAGCACAGTGCTATCAGGCCGCCGTGTGGCTGGAAATGGCGCTCGAAGACGCCGATCACGCCTCGCGATTGCTGAGTGGTTCCCGCAAAGTCGATGCCTTGGGGTATGCAGCCTCGGTAGCGCTCGACCTGCAACGATCCCAGGTTGCCGAGAGTTATGCGGCTGCCGGACTTCACGAAGCGCTGGCGATCGAGGAACCGGCCAAGCACGGCTCACTCTTGACCCTTCATGCGCGGATCATCAACCGGCTGGGCTTTGGAGTCGAGGCCGATGCCGAGTACGAAAAGGGTCTGGAGATTGTCAGAAGCGTTGGAACCTCAATGCAACTCCACTGGGCCCACGTCAATGGGGCCTGGATTGCTTTTGACCGTGGCCAGGCCCGGCAAGCCGAAGTCCAGTTCGCCGAAGTGACCGACGAAGCGGAACAGCTGGGAGGGGTGTCGTGGCGAAGCGACAGAGAAGCCCAGTGGTCGCGAGCGTTGTTCATGCGGGGCCGGATCACCGAGGGCGAAGCGACCCGGCAGCGGGCCATGAAAGACGCCGATACGGCGGGCCTGCCGATAACCCACATCCCCCACATGAGCGCGGCCGAAGGCATGCTGCTCATTCATCGCTATGAAGAGGCCTTGAAGGCCTCCGACGACATGCTGGCGGTGGCGGTCCAGAAGCAACTCGGATGGGAGAATGCCGCCCGGTACTTGCGGGCCGACGCATTGAGGGGTCTGGGACGGCTGGCGGAAGCCTCCGAAGAGGCTCAACGCGCGGTTGAGACAACTCCACCGGGTATCGACGGGTGGCGGTGGCGTTTGAAGATCCGGGTGTTGCAGATGGCGCTGGACGGCGCCCGCGGGTTGCCATGGCCGGAGGATGAGGCACTCACTCTCACCGACGAATTGCTGAATAACAAGTGGTATCTGACGGCCGCCCAACTCCTCAAGGCCCGGGCGATCTACGAGAAGGATCCCCGCCTGGCCGGAGAAGCAGCCGCTCTGGCAGTCCAAATCGGAGTACCCCCGCTGGCGGCCGAAGCCGTTCAGGCCGGCGACCTCTGGAAGCGGCCGGCCAGTGCGGCCGTCATCGCCGCGGTCAAGGAAATGGCCGACCATGTTCCCGATGCATGGCGGGAGGAGTGGAGCGCTCTGCCGGCCATCGCCCCCGCTCTGGCCGCTCCCGACGTCGCCGACGAAGCTTACGAAGCCGCAGTCGCCGAACTGGAAGGGGAGTTGGAGGAATCCCTGGCGGCTGCCGGGTTCGGTTCGGTGGACACACTGCTCAGTCCGGCGCAGCGCCGGGCCGGGGGCCTACGGAGGAGGCCGCGCCGCCGTCCGCTCTGGCAGTTGCTGGCCGCCGGGCTGGGTGGAGCCGCGGTGCTGGCCGTGGGTGGAATCCTGGCCGTCAACCTGTTCGGCCCCGATGAAGGGACCGTTGAGGAGACGGATGCCACCACAACGACGACCATAACAACGACTACAACAATGCCCTGGGACAACGACTTGGGGGTTCCGGCCAAGACCGATCGGATTGCGGCCCAGTGGAGTTTCCGGGCGGATATCGGAGCGCAGGGGGCGGCGGGTTTGCCGGGGGTGTCAACCCGGCCGGTGCTGCCCTCGGCCGATGGTTACTACTGGAATTTCCAGGCCGCCGATCGTATTCGGTCGTCGCCGGCGGTGTTTGGGGAGACAGTGGTGTTCGGGTCTGACGACGGCATCCTGTATGGGTTGGTGGTGACTTCGGATCCACCATTCTTGTGGAGCGTCCCCACCGACGGCCCAGTGGCGGGGGCGCCGATGGTGGCGGAAGTGACCGCTCCGGGGGCCGCCCCGGGGGCCACCGACACGGAGATGCGGGTGTTCTTCGGGTCCCTGGATGGGAGGTTCCGCTCCCGGGATGTCTTCGCGCAGATTGCCACCGCGCAGGTGTTTCCGGTGTTGGGGACCCCTTCGTTGGATCCGATTGAAGCAGCTCCTTTGATCATGGACGATCGGGCCTTCTTCGGGACCGAAGCTGGGGAGGTTTGGGCTCTGGATGCGGCCACGCTGGCGCCGTTGTGGGAGGTGCCGTTTGCGGCGGGAAGCAAGGTCACGGTTGCTCCGGTTGGTTTGGACGGGTTTGTATATGTAGGCACCGAGGCCGGGGTTCTGTGGAAGATCGATGCCGAGTCGGGGATCGGCGAGGAGTGCTATCCGGGGGGTGGGTTGCCGATCACGTCAGAACCGGTGATTGCGGATGGGGTGATCTACATTCCGGTACGTGACGGGTTGACGATCGAGGCGCGGCGGGCCGGATCATGTGGTCCGGCCCCCTCGATATCGCTGTCGGCGCCGGTTGAATCATCCCCGGCGATCGCCGATGGGGTCCTCTACACGGGGAACGGCCGCTATCTGGAAGCCTGGGATCTGAACACCTCGCAACGGCTGTGGGCCTTTCCGGGGACAGATGAGCTGGGTGGCCTTGACGGGGCGGTCCGGTGGCCGGTGGTCGTCAATGGGGGCGTCTATTTCACCAGCGATGACGGATGGGTATACGCGGTGGACAAAGACGGCCAGGAGTTGTGGCGGTACAACCTGGGCGCCCAGTCGGTCACCTCTCCGGCGCCGGGCACGGCGATAGTTTTCGTCGCCGACGTGAGCGGCACCCTGCACGCCATCGGATGTGAGAACCCGCCGGACTGCGAGCCGTCCGGCTAGCGCCTCGCCAGCGCTTCGTCGGCCTGGCGGATGCGATCCGCCAGGTCGGCCAGCATCGACAAAGCGATCTCCGGGTGGGCCAGAATCAGGCCGCGCAGGTCCCAACGGGTCAGCTGTATGGCGTGGACCTCATCGATGGCCACGACGTCCGCCGAGCGGGGCGTCGAATGGTCGGAGACGAGAGCCATTTCGCCGAAGTACTCACCAGGACCGAGGGTTGCCAGGCTGACCGTCCCTCTTCGTACCTCAACGCTGCCGTCGAGGATGACCCAGAAACCGGCCGCGCCGGTGTCACCCTGTTTCACAATCAGATCGCCGTCGTGAAAAAGGCGCTCGTTGGCCTCACTGGCCACCGTGCCGATCTGGCTGTCGGTCAAACTGCTGAAAAGGGAGACCTTCTTCAAGGCACTTACTGCGTCGGGAGCTGCCATAGGTTTCCTTCCGTGTTCGCTCCTGACACCCTACGCTTTTGGCGTCGAACTAACACCGGATTTGGTGGCAGATTGACGCCAAAAACGTCTGGGTTTATCCGAATCGGTAGCCAACCGAGCGGACCGTGGTGATCCAGCTCGCCCGTTCTTCTCCCAATTTGGAGCGGAGCCGCCGGACGTGAACATCGACCGTGCGGGCCCCGCCGAAATAGTCGTAGCCCCAAACCTTTGACAGCAGTTGCTCACGGCTCCATACCCGTCCGGGGTTCTCGATGAAGAAGCGCAGCAACTCGTACTCCATATATGTGAGATCTACCGGTCTGCCGGTGACGGCGGCCTGATAGGTGGCCGTGTTGAGCTCCAGATCCTTGAATCGAACGATCTCGCCGGTGGTCTCCTCCCTGGCGAGACGAGCCAGCCGCACTCTCAATTCGATGGGATCCGGCCGACCGATCATGAAGTCGGTCACAAACCGGGCGTCGGCCAGGAGACCCGCCTGGTTGCGGTCGATCAGCACGAGCACCGGGACACCTAGATCCTCGACCAGGGAGCGGGCCGCCCGCAACGGAACGGCGGCCTCCTCCGTCACCTCGACGATCGCCAGGTCCCAATCTTCCGAATTGGGAGGTTCGGGCATGGGGATGGTCTCGATTCCTGCCAGCAGCAGGGCCTCCCTCAATTCGTTCGAGGGCTCGGGGGGATAGACCGCGACCAGCATCAGAGAATCGGGAGGTATTCCTCGAGCTCGAACTGGGAAACGTGGTGCTGGTAGCGGTCCCATTCTTTCCGCTTGTTGCGCAGGAACCAGTCAAAGACGTGTTCTCCGAGCGCCTCGGCGACCAGTTCCGAGTTCTCCATGAGATCGAGGGCCTCCGAAAGCGTCTCGGGAAGCCGCTGGATACCGGCCGCGGCCCGCTCGCTGGCCGTGAGGTCGAACACATTGCCCATCATCTCGGAAGGCAACTCGTAATTGCCCTCGATTCCGGCCAGACCGGCGGCCAACAGGACCGAGAAAGCCAGGTAGGGGTTGCATGCTGCGTCGGGCGACCGGTACTCGAGCCGGGTGCTCGAAGGTTTCCCCGCTTTCACGGTGGGGACCCGTACCAGGGCCGACTGGTTGTTGCGAGCCCAGAACACGTAGACCGGTGCTTCGAAACCGGGTACCAGGCGTTTGTAGGAGTTGACCCATTGGTTGGTGACCGCCGTGATCTCCCGGGCATGGCAGACCAGACCGGCGATGAAACTCTGGGCCGTCTTCGACAGTCGATTCCCGCTGCCCGCCGCGTAGAAGGCGTTTTGGTCGCCCTCGAATAGGGAAAGGTGCATGTGGAAGCCGCTTCCATCGTGCTGCTCGAGCGGCTTGGGCATGAAGGTGGCGTAGATACCGTGCTCCATCGCTACTTCTTTCACGGTCAAGCGGAAGGTCATGATGTTGTCCGCCATCGTCAAGGCGTCGGTGTAGCGCAGATCGATCTCGTGCTGGCTGGGTGAAACCTCGTGATGCGAGTACTCGACCGGGATGCCGAGCTGCTCCAGGGCATTGATGGTCGTCCGCCGATACTCCTGAGCAACATCCAGGGGAGTGAGGTCAAAATATCCGCCCCGGTCGAGCACCTTTGGTTTCGGGGAGGTGTCCTCGAAGTAGAAATACTCGAGCTCCGGGCCGACGTAGAACCCGTAGCCGAGATCGGCCGCCCTGCGCAGGTTGCGCTTCAACACCCAGCGCGGGTCCCCTTCGAACGGCTCCCCATCGGTGGTGAGGATGTCGCAAAACATGCTGGCCACCTGAGTCTCGGGTCGCCATGGGAGAATCTGGAAGGTGGCCGGGTCCGGCCGGGCGATCATGTCGGCCTCCTGAATACGGGCATACCCTTCGATCGCCGAGCCGTCGAAGGTCATGCCCTCTTCAAAGGCGACTTCCAACTCGGCCGGGCTGATCGAAACCGACTTGAGAAAGCCTTGCACGTCCGTGAACCACAACCGCATAAAACGGATGCCTCGCTCCTCCACCGTTCGCAGCACATACTCAGCTTGTTTCTCCATCCCGGCGACTCCTTGCGGTGTTATGCGGCAAAGGTAGCCGAGGTGAGCAACCCCGACGAACCGGAAAGGTAGGCCGAAACACAGCGTTCACACTCCGGCAACCATCTAGCAATCGCCTTCCGCTAGAAAATACCGAACGTATTGCAAGAGAGGACTGGTCATGACAAAAACCCCGGCCGAGGTCATGGAGATGATCGGCGAAGACGTCGAGTTCATCGATCTCCGGTTCTGCGACCTGCCCGGGCAGGTGCAGCACTTCACCATTCCCGCCAGCCAGTTGGACCTCGAGTCGTTCGACGAAGGTTTTGGCTTCGATGGATCGTCGATCCGCGGATTCCAGGAGATCCAGGAATCGGACATGATCCTCAAACCCGATCCCGACTCCGCCCTGATAGACCCGTTCATGGAACGCAAGACACTGCTGCTCTATTGCTTCGTGCACGATCCGATCTCCCACGAGCCTTACAACCGTGACCCGCGCTACGTCGCCAAGAAGGCCGAGCAGTACCTGCTGGGGACCGGACTGGCCGACACGTCTTACTGGGGTCCGGAGGCGGAGTTCTACATCTTCGATTCGGCTCGCTTCGACCAGAACCAGTTTTCGGCGTTCTACGAGATCGATTCGGTCGAAGGCGCTTGGAACAGTGGCGCCGAAGAAGAAGGACGGAACCTCGGTTACAAACCTCGTTACAAGGAGGGCTATTTCCCGGTTCCTCCCACGGATCACTTCCAGGACCTCCGGTCGGAGATGACTGCGGTTCTCGGTGAGGCCGGAATCGAGGTCGAGGTTCATCATCACGAGGTCGGCACAGCCGGGCAGGCGGAGATCGATATCCGCTACACCACCCTGCTTCGTCAGGCGGACAACGTGACGCTGTTCAAGTACATCGTCAAGAACGTCGCCTGGCAGTACGGCAAGACGGTCACCTTCATGCCGAAACCCATCTTTGAGGACAACGGATCGGGAATGCACACGCATCAGAGCCTCTGGAAGGACGGAGTCCCGCTCTTCTACGACGAGACGGGATACGCCGGTCTGTCCGACATGGCCCGGTGGTACATCGGCGGTCTGCTCAAGCATGCGCCGGCCGTGCTGGCGTTCGCCGCACCGACCACCAACTCCTATCGCCGACTCGTGCCCGGCTACGAGGCTCCGGTCAACCTGGTTTTCAGTCAGCGGAACCGATCGGCGGCGGTCCGGATTCCGCTGTATTCGCAGAAACCCGCGCTCAAGCGATTGGAGTTCCGCTGCCCGGACCCGGCAGCCAATCCCTATCTGGCTTTCGCCGCGATGTTGATGGCCGGCCTGGACGGAGTCGAGAATCAGGTCGAACCACCCCCGCCCGTCGACAAAGACATCTACGACCTTCCCCCGGAGGAATTGAAGAACCTTCCATCGGTGCCGGGAAGCCTCGAAGAGGCGCTGGCTGCGCTCGAGGCCGACCACGACTTCCTGCTGAAAGGGGACGTGTTCACTCCCGATCTGATCGAGGCATGGCTCAATTACAAGCGGATCTCCGAGGTAGACGCGGTGCGGCTTCGTCCCCACCCCTACGAGTTCTATCTGTACTACGACATTTGAGGGAAAGGCGCACAAGGCGCCTTCCCCGGTTTCAGGTTGCAGGGGTCAGGTTTCAAGGAGCTGAGACTTCCCCCGGCAAGGGGGAAGTACCCGAACGGAGTGAGGGGGATGGGGGTCAAGCCTTGCCGCGCACCCGTCGGCTCAAGGACGGACTCCTGACAACCGACAACTAAGCATGTTTGTCCCAGAAGATGACAGGGTGGTGCCACCCGAATCTGACGTGCCGTCGCCTGGGCTCGAATTCGCAGGTGTGACCCTGGCCGGAACTGATTCACTCGACGTGCTCGAACAGGAACTCGGGGACGTCGAGTGGGAGGCAGATAGCCGGTTTCGCTACGAGCATGCCCTTTCGGAATGCGCGCAGGCCCTACTGGCAGCAGCAGACGACACGGCCATGGGAACCGCACTCGAAGCGCTCCTGTCGGCTACGGATGCCACCTATGCGTTCCTGGAACGCAATGTCATGGATCTCGAGCTTGGGATGTGCTCTCGGACCATCCGCGAGGTTGCGATTGAGGGAGTGACCGAGCCTGAAACGGACTACTGGGACCTGGTTCCTTGGACCCGCAAGCCGACCTCCAGGTCGTTTCTCGAACGCGGCCACGCATTCGCTTTCAACATCCGGGATCTCACGGGAGCGGAGAGAGAGCTCTACCGCGACGATCCCACTCCGGTGTTGTGCGAGCTGAAAATACCGATATTCGTGAAGGGCAAATGGATTGGCTTGGTCGGGTTCGCCGATCGGGACCATGAACGTGAATGGGCAGATGCCGACATCCGGCTCCTCGAGGTCTCGGCCGCCCTTTTTGGTGCTTTCTGGGATCGCGAGGACACGGAGCGATTGTTGCGGAGCAACCTGGAGGAGACGGATCGGAGGATTCGATACGAGCGAGCCCTGGCCCAATGCTCGGCCGCGCTGCTCAAATCCCGGAACGATCACGCCCTCGACATAGCGCTGGCCGCCTTGCTGGAAGCGACGGACGCAGGGTCCGTCTTTGTCGAGCGAAACGTGCATGATCCGGAACTCGGCTGGTGCAGTTCGCTCATTCGAGAGACCAGCAAGCCCGGGGAGGAAATCAACCCCGACTTGTGGGGATTGGTTCCCTGGTCGTCCATGCCACTCTCGTTTGCTGCGCTTTCGATAGGCAAGACCCACGCTTTCTTGATTGGAGATCTGACCGGACCGGAAGCGGAAACGTATGCCGGCGGCAACGGCAAGTCAGAGCTGGACATCCCCATCTTTGTCGATGGCGAGTGGGCCGGGTTGGTCGGTTTCACCGACCGGGCAACCGAAAGGATCTGGGGAGAGGATGAGATCGAGTTTCTGAGTACGGCCGCGGAGATGATCGCCGCCTTCTGGGAACGCCAGAGTTCCTATGAACGGCTAGAACGCCTCGTTGCCTCCAAAGACGAATTCGTGGCCAGCGTGAGTCACGAACTCCGGACCCCGCTCACCGTGGTGGTCGGCCTGGCCAACGAGCTCAAGGCTGGATGGGACTCATTCGATGATGACGAAATCGTCGAGTTCATCGGCTTGATTGCCGATCAGGGCAACGAGGTCGCCAACATCGTCGAAGATCTGCTCGTTGTCGCCAGAGCAGACATCGGCAAGCTCACGGTGATTCAAGAGAAGGTGGACCTCCACGACCATGTTGTGGCCGCAGTGGCCGCATTACAGGATCACCAACCCATCAGAACACTCGGCATCGCTCCGCCGGCCTGGGCCGACCCTGCCCGGGTCCGACAGATTCTACGCAACCTGCTCTCGAACGCGATCCGCTACGGCGGGAACGAGGTCCGCATCGAACTCGGCGTGATCGGTGGCAGAGCCCTCGTCGAGGTATGCGACAACGGACCCGGCATCGAGGAGAGAGATCACGGCCTGATCTTCGAGGCTTATCACCGGGCGCACGACCGGCGCGGTCAACCTGCTGCCGTGGGGTTGGGCCTCACCGTCAGTAAACGATTGGCCGAACTGATGGACGGAGACCTCACCTACTTCCGCAGGGACGATTGGAGCGTCTTCTCGCTGTCGTTACCTTTGGCCGCTGCCGACGGCCCCCGGCTAACCCCACTCGGCTAAAAGACCTCTTGGCACCAGGGAGCGGGGTACCAGGAAAACATGGCGTCCGCCCGCTGGAGATCGATCAGCGATCCTTCGACTCTTCCGGCCGACGCCAGGGTGAGGGGTCGGGTTCCCCCCAGGTAAATGGCTCCCAGGTCGGACGCCGACAAGCGGACCTGCGGCGCGGCAGCGGTTCGCTCACAATTCGACTCATAACCATCCGTCTCCAGGAGGTAAGTGCCGTTGTTCCAGGAATTGAACTCGTCGTGTATCTCCAGAACCAGCCGACCTTCCCCGGAGTACCGGCGACCCGCCAGAGCTGCCGGGATGTCGATCGGGCACATCCACAGCGAATCTGAAATCCTCCGCGTGAGGCGGCGCGGGTCGACGAGCATCCAGGGGAGAGGATCGTCGACCGGGAGGTTCCAGTAGCCGATCTTGCGAACCAGGTCGATGGAGGCGATGTAGCGCCACAGACCGTCTGCGGCCCCCAGGTCGAGCGCCTGGAGCTCCGTAACGCGCACCTCACCGTTCGGGAACCCATCGTCGTCCCATTCCTCCTTGCCGCGGTACTGCACATACCCCCGTGGTACGCCTGCTTCCTCGTAGATCGCGTACCGGTAGGCGGTGGCGCCGTCCCGCCGGTTTTCCGGATCGCGAAACACGCCGTGTTGCCAGTCGGTGTCGGAACGATCGATTATCCCGGGTCGCCCTCGACGGGTCTGTTCAAAAACCTCGGGCAGCAACCGCTTCGCCTCGTCCAGATCCACCAGGCGCACGGTGCCGGAACCCCGGGGATCTCCCCGCAATGCAGCGTGGCGCCGGTCGATCTCGACGGCGAGCTTGGTGGCAGCCGAACCGAACCCGAATCGTTCGTAGATGGAGCTCTCCGAGGCCCACAGGCCGGCCAGCACATCCCCGTGTTCACGCGCTTCGTCGAGATGAGCCCGCATCATTTGTCGCAATACCCCGCGGCGGCGGTGGGTGGCGAGCACCGAAACCATGGTGGTTCCGGCCACCGGGAGCACCCCGCCCGGCACCGTCATGTCGAGGCTGAAAGCTGCAGCAGTGCCGATCATCTGCGTGCCCTCGAAGGCACAGACGGTACGTTCCGTTTCGAGGATCGCATTGAACGACTCGGTACCTTCGTCGGTTGGATCGAACCCGAAGGCGAGTCCCATCAACCGACGGAAATCCGGGCGTTCGTCTTCGGTGATAGCGCGGACGGAAAACGTCATGGACCGATCATGACACGTTTCCCCGAGCTTGGCTCAGGCGTCGGTGCCGGCCGTGGCCAGGGCGGCGTTCACCAGCGCATCGTAGGCGGCAGAGAACTCGGCCGAAGCGGCCTGGAAGGCTGCCACCGCGTCGCGACGCGGCTGGGCGTCTGGTCCCTCGAATCCGACCCGGGCATCGCGACCGGCCGTGCGGATCTTCCCGGCCGCGGTGGCCAGATCCGCGTGGATGGTGGCGAGCGTCTCGTAACCCGCCGGTGGTGCCGCGATCTCGACCCCGTCCGCGAACACCGAGGAGTTGACTTCGACCTCCCTGAAGAGGGCCAGAGCGTCCGCGTAGACGATGACCCGGGGACTGGCGTCCTGTTGGGTGTTGACATCGAGTAGGTCGGCCTCAATTCCGGCCAGTTCGGCTAGGGATCCTGCCATCTTGTCGACGTACGCCTGAACCTCATCGGGAATACTCGGCGCAGTTGTTGAAGTAGTCCCATCGCCGCCAGGCGTGGTCTCTGTCGTGGTGGTCGTCTCCGAGGTGGTGGTTGTGTCCTCGGGGGTGGCGCCCGGCAGTTGCTGAACGAAGAAGTAGGTGAATCCCACCATGCCCACGATGATGAGCGGGAGGATCCAACGGCCCGGCTTGGGATCTGGATTTCGACTGGTCATTGGCACCAGAACGTTAGCGGACTGCAATGGGGTTCCCTGGAATCGGTCATGCCGGGCCCGGACCGGCCCCCTTGAATGGGACGATCAATTCCCATACCTTGATCCTATTCCGCTTCCCGCCGTTGAATGAGGAGAGCCCGCGTGGACATGTCACGTTCAGACGAATCGGCAGAACCCGTGGAGATGTACGAACACATCCCGTGGGCTCAACTGGCGGTGCCTTCTCGGGAGAAGAAAACCTGGGTCGCCTATCTGGCGGCCGGCGCCATCGCCGTCGCGGCGCTCGCGGCAATGGTGGTTCGCTCGGTCGGCAGTGCGCCCGAGCCTCCATCTCCCGCCGTGCCCGTCACCGAGGCGGTGCCGATCACCACCCCGTGGCCGCTGCCTCAAACGGAGGCGCCACTTCTCACGGAGGCCGACCTTCTGGCCGCGACCCCCGGTCAGAGCGAAATGAGCGCCTCGGCCAGGGCTGAGTGGTTTGTGTCCGACTACTTCTCAGCGGGCGGCAACCCCGGAGACCATCAACGGGTGCTCGATGCTCTGCCTGAGGGTGCCCGTCTTCCGGCAGCCCCGAACGGCGCGTCGTCGTCGTACGTTGAGTGGGCGACCACCTCCCGGGTGGAGGCCATCGGCAATGAGCGGTTTCGGTCCACTGTGTTGTTCCGTCTCCTGGCTTCCACCGAAGAAGAAAGTTACGTGCGGCTGCCGGTACAGGCGGTTGATGTCGTCGTTGAAGTAGATGGCGAAGGAGCCACGCGGGTCGTGGACCTACCCATGCCGGTCGAGATTCCGATTGGACCGCCGGTGTCGGTCTGGGAGGAACAGTCTGAAGAGATACCGGACCCTGTGCGGGCGGGAGCGCTTCACATCGCCGGGTCGTGGGGTGCCGAACCAGAGATCATCGAGGGAAGCGAAAGACAGGACGGGTGGCGGATCGTGGTAATGGTTGCCGACGGAGCCGGTGTCCGGTGGCCCTTGACTTTATGGCTGACGGATCAGGGTGATCCGGCCTAACCAACCGGTCTCACATTCCCCCGGACGATGGTCGAACACTCGCGGTGGCGCGCAGTCCAGAAGCTGGTGGCCGGATCTGCAACAGATAGGGTGAGCTCAGACGCCCCCGAAGTAGCTCTGTAGGATCTCCTGCGCCGGCCCGGCGATGACGGCCCAATCTGCGTCGGGAGTCTTGCTCAACGTCACGAAATCGGCGGTCATGAAGATGCTGGTTATGCCAGGAATCGACAGAAGCGCTCCAGCCAGGGGATCATCGTCGTCTCGACCGGCCACGAAGGTCTTGGGCCCGCCAACGTCGACCCCGACGGTGAACTTGAGGGCATTGGGGTTCGGGGTGGACTCGATCTGTACGGGCATCTGCGATCCTTTCGACTTCCAGCATCGTAGCCAGAGGTCCTGATGTCTCCAGACCGTGCGGCGCTGGGAGTGGACGTCGGAGGGACCTTCACCGATCTGGCCACCTGGGATGGCTCCCGGTTGTGGTCCGGCAAGACCTCATCGACCGCTGATCAGAGCGAGGGGGTGTTGTCGGGGGCCGCGGCGCTTCTCGAAGGCCGGGCGGTCGGCCACCTTCTCCATGGAACCACGGTGGCCACCAACGCTCTGCTGGAGCGCAAGGGAGCTAGAACGGCTCTCGTGTCGACGGCCGGGTTTGTCGATGTTGCCGAGATCGGGCGGCAGGATCGGCCGGCCCTCTACGACCCGATGGTCGATCGACCTTCCCCACTCGCCAACCGTGAGTGTCGTTTCGGCGTTGCCGGTCGGCTCGACGCGGCCGGGCGGGAGACCGAGCCGCTCGGCAATCTCGAACAGCTTGCCGAAGATGTACGACGGAGCAGGCCGGAAGCCGTTGCCGTTTCGTTGTTGTATGCCTTCGCGGGTTCTGCCCACGAAAGGGCCGTAGCGGCGGCGTTGGCGGCCGTCCTGGACGGGATTCCCATTTCGATCTCTTCGGAAGTGGGAGCGGAATTCCGGGAGTTTGAACGAACCTCCACGACTCTGCTGAACGCCTATCTGGAGCCTGGAACGGGCCGGTATCTCCGCAACCTGAAGAGGCGGGTTGTCGAAGCTCAGCTCGCCCAGGAGGTTCTCGTTATGCGGTCCTCAGGGGGGCTGATGGACGTGATGGCGGCTGCCAGGCTTCCGGTTGCGGTGCTGCTTTCCGGCCCGGCGGGAGGTGTGGTCGCCTCCGCCGAGTTGGGAAGGGCGCTCGGATACGACCGGCTCGTCTCGTTCGACATGGGCGGGACTTCCACCGATGTATGCCGTATCGAAGGAGCCCGGCCCGAGGTCTACTACGAGCGGGCGATCGACGGGTATCCCTGCCGGATGCCGGCCGTGGCCGTCCACACCGTGGGAGCCGGGGGTGGCAGCCTGGCGTGGATCGATCCGGGCGGCGCTTTGCGGGTCGGACCGCAAAGTGCGGGCGCCGATCCGGGCCCCGCCTGTTATGGACGCGGAGGTGATCAACCGACCGTGTCCGACGCCGATCTCATCGTGGGCCGGCTCTCCGCCGGCACTTTGTTGGCCGGCTCCCTGCGTCTCGACCGGGATGCAGCGCAGCGAGCGCTGGCCGGCCTGGCCGTTCGGCTGGGAATCGATGAAGGATCGGCCGCGCTGGGGGTCATCGAGGTCGTGGAAGCTCACATGGAGAGGGCGGTACGAACCGTTTCCGTGGAGGAGGGGGCCGACCCACGATCCGCCGTCCTGGTGGCGTTTGGTGGCGCCGGCGGCATGCATGCCATAGCTTTGGCTCGCCGGTTGGAGATGGTCGGCGTGGTGATCCCTCCCTATGCGGGGGTGTTCAGCGCAGTCGGGTTGCTGCTCAGCCCGGCCCGCAGCGACGCGGTTCAGGGCGTTTTGCTGAGAGAAGATGACCGTCTCGACGACGTGGTCGCCGCGGTGGCCTCCCGGGCCAAGCAGCAGATGATCGCCGAGACCGGCAGATCGCCGGTGGAGGTCCGCAGCCTGGTCGACGTTAGGTATCAGGGCCAATCCCATGAAACGCAGGTGGCCTATCTGCCCGGCGACGGTTGGCAGGAACTTGCGGATCGCTTCCATCGAGCCCATCGGGAACGCAACGGCTTCGCCCGACCCGGTCATTCGATCGAAGTAGTCGCCGCCCGAGCGGAGGCAATCGGTGAGGCAGCCATGAGCTGGTCGGACCTGCCGGAAATAGTGCCGAGCGGTGAACGGGACCGGGGCAGCCGGGAGGTGTTGACGGACCGAGGTCCCAGGCAGGCGTCGGTGTGGTGGCGGCCCGGTCTGGCGGCGGGGTCCGAAGTAATCGGCCCGGCAATCATCGAGGAGCCGGAGGCCACCACCTTCCTGGGGCCCGGAGAACGCGCCACCGTGCACCCGTCGGGGGCGTTGGAGGTGTCCTGGTGACGGTGGATCCGATCACCCTCGAAGTCGCCCGCAACGAGTTCGCCTCCGTAGCGGATGAAATGGGTGCCGTGCTGCGCCGCACCGCGTTCTCGCCGAACATCAAGGAACGGGCCGATTGCTCGGCGGCGGTGTTCGTCGCAAATGGCGAGATGCTCGCCCAGGCGGAGCACATACCGGTGCATCTCGGCTCAATGCCGGCCTCGGTCACGGCCGTCTTGGAGAGCATCGATCTGGAGCCCGGAGTCCAATACGCCGTCAACGACCCGTACCACGGAGGGACCCATCTCAACGACCTGACCCTGGTTAGGCCGGTGCATCTCGGCGGCGAGTTGATCGGCTGGGTCGGCAACCGGGCTCACCACGCAGATGTTGGGGGTGAGGCCCCCGGTTCGATGCCGGCTCATGCCACCACCGTCGACCAAGAGGGCCATGTCGTCGCGCCGGTCGCCGCCGTTCGAGACGGTGAGTGGTTGAACAGCTTTGTGGAGCCGTTCCTGGCGGCTACCCGAACTCCGGCGGAACGGTTGGGCGACTTGTCCGCGCAACTCGGGGCCAATGAGGTCGGCGCCGGGAGGCTGGTGGCACTGGCCGCACGGGAGGGGATCGACCGCCACCTGGAGGTCACCACCGCTCTCCTCTCCTATGGCGAACGGCGAATGACCGCGGCGATCACGTCGCTCCCCGACGGGGTATTCCGGTTCGAGGACGTTATGGAGTGGCGAGGGAGGTTGTTACCGATTGTGGTGGCCGTGGAGATCGATGGTGGACGGCTGCGGGCCGACTTTGCCGGCACCGCCGGCCAGATCGAAGGAAACATCAATGCAGTCGAGGCGGTTACCCGGTCGTGTCTCTACTACGCGGTGCGGGTGGCCACCGATCCGACGATCCCCACCAACGGCGGCTGCTACCGGCCACTCTCTTTGTCCGCGCCCCCGGGCTCGCTGATCAACGCCCGCCCTCCTGCCGCTGTGGCGGCAGGCAATGTCGAGACCAGCCAGCGGATTGCCGACGTGCTGCTGGGGGCGTTGGCGCAGGCGGCTCCCGACCGGGTTCCGGCCGCTTCCCAGGGCACGATGAACAATGTGTTGATCGGTTCGGACGATTTCGCCTACTACGAGACGCTGGCCGGCGGGCAGGGGGGACGGCCGGGGAGAGCCGGTCAGTCGGGTATCCACACCGGGATGACCAATACCAAGAACACCCCAATCGAGGCGCTCGAGAGTCACTATCCGTTCCGGGTGGTTCGGTACGAGCTACGTCGGGGCAGCGGTGGCGCCGGACGTCACCCGGGAGGTGAGGGAATCGAGCGGGAGATCGAGTTCCTCGCCCCGGCCACGGTGTCTTTGATGGGAGAACGCCGGGTCGTGCCTCCCTGGGGCCTGGCCGGGGGAGCGCCCGGAGCGTGCGGCGAGGATTGGCTGATCCGCGCCGGCAGGAAACCCGAACGGCTCCCCGGCAAGACCACCATCGAGGTGGTCCCCGGCGACCGTTTGCTGGTCAAGACTCCCGGCGGCGGCGGTTGGGGAACTCCCTGACGGTTTTGGCGTCAAACCAACACCGCCGGAGGGGCAACATTGACGCCGAAAAGGGGAGTTTGCCTGGTTGACATGCCTGGACCTCGCTCGCATGCTGGACACGAGGAGGACTTGCCATGCCGGTATTCGCAGATCACGAGCATCCGTCGGTTCAGGAGACGTCCAAACGCCTCACCGGAGGCGTTGAATCGTCTCGGGAGGCATTGGAGAAGCTGTTTCTATTCGTCCGCGATGACATCAAGTTCGGGTTCACCAGTCGATGGAATGGGCTGAAGGCCTCGGAAGTCCTCGAGGCCGGGGTCGGCCATTGCACAACCAAGGCGACCCTCTTGCATTCGCTCTGCAAGGTGGCCGGTATCCCATCACGAGTCCACTTTGCGCTGATCGACACCTCCATCATGCGCGGCTTTGTCTCCCAGGCCGTGCTGCTGACCATGCCGAAACATGTGTCCCACTCCTGGACGGAGGTCGAGCTGGACGGCCAATGGAGAAGGCTCGACTCATACATTTTCGATAAGCAAGCGTTCGAAGGGTGCCGGGCAGCGTTGCAAGCCAAGGGGTGGAATCGAGGCTTTGGCGTCGCCCCGCACGACGGGAGGCTGAGCTGCGACTTCAACATCGACCATGAGGGCTTCGTCCAGATGGGGGCGGTCACCGGCGACCACGGGGTGTGGGACGAGCCCGGCGAGTTCTTTGCCACGAGCGATTACGCGACGTTCAACGGCTTCCAGATGCTGGGCTTCAAGATGCTGGTCGGTCTGATCAACGGGAAGGTGGAGCGCCTCCGCTCGAACTAACTGCGGGTTTGGCGTCAAACTTGCCCCGCCGGCGGTGGTGGTTTGACGCCAAAACCGTCTTCCTACGGGGGCGAGGACGCCAGCCCCGTCTTCATACGGGGGCGAGGACGCCAAAACCGTCTTTACACGGGGGCGAGGACGCCTATTTGTTGTACGGCGTTGCGAAGGCTGTCCAAACCGTCGGCAAAACGCCTGCGGTCGGCTTTGGGGAGACGCTCGACCAACTGTTCGTAATACCCGATACCGGACCGCAGGTTTTCCTTGACCTCATCGAAATAGGTCTCTTTGCGGGCGGAAATCCCGAGGGCGAATCGCCGGAACTCTTTCCCGACGTAGTCGAGGTACAACTCGATTTCCCTGATGAACATGTGAGGGCGATCAGGGTTGGTGAGCAGCGAGATCCGTCCGTAGATGTGATCGACCATTTCGCGCAGGGTTGCCACTCTCGAGAAATTGACGATGTTCGGACCGGTGCAGACCGCCGTGGCGGCTTCGTCGTTGATGCCGGAGCTGAGCTCGGCGCCGCCGGCCAGATCCCGGCACAAACAGGTCTTGGCCAGGACATCCTCCTCCACCACGGCCCGCTGTTCGGGGGTGTACCCCTCCTCGTCGAGGTGGGCGAGCTTCTGCACCACGTATTTACGCGAAGCCGTGCAGATCGGTTCTTCTGAGAACTCTGTGTTGACCAGAGCGAGGTATCCCTTGGGGCAAGAGCTTCCCGGCTTGCCTACAGAGATTCTGGCCTTGCGGAGCAGATCACTGGCCGAGTTGCGGAGATTCCAGAAAGGAATGCCGAACGGTGAGGCGTCGCTCAGTTCCACGTCGTCATCAGATGCCTCGACCAGCTTGGCTCGATGCAAGTCATCGACGTTGGTCACTTCCGGAACCAGCAGGAATGGAGTGCCCCAGCCCGCCGAGTCAAGTTCGTAGTGGTTGAGCAGCAGGTCCTGCTCATCCACGGATCCAATTCCTCCCTGGGCGGTAATCCGCAGGGCCAAGGGTTCGCTCAAAGGAGCACGCCCACCGGCGACGAGACCGTCAGAAGTGGTCGCGTGCAAGGCCTCGATCAGTTCGGACCGCCGAGCCCGAAACTCATCCAGGATCGGGCCCATCAGCTGACCGCTGGTCGGAAATGTGTGGCCACCGCAATTGAGGCCGGATTCGATCCGGTACTCAGAAACCCACAGCCCCCGTTTGGCCAGGTACTTGCCCTGAATGAAAGCGGATCGGTAGTCGCTCACCTTGAGAACGATGCGCTTGCGGAGCTCACCGTCCTCGTTGGGGAAGAAATCATCGAACTCGGTCATGTAACCGAACAGCCGGGGGTTCAGACCGGCGGACAAGACCACTGCCGACCTGAGGTTGCTGAGGGCAAATCCCCGCAAGCCCGAGAGGGCATCACTGAAAAGGGCTGCCCGCTTCGTCTTGCCGAGGTAGGTATCGCGATCGATCTTGGTCATGATGTTGACGTCGATCGATCCGGGCGTCACCCGGCGCCGCAGATCGGCCTCGAGGGACATCCGGTCGTCGTTATTGGCCGTTCGCATCTCCCAATATGAGGTCTTGAGGGGACCGTCGGGCAGCATTTCGAAGTAGCGGGTGAGCTCGGTGTCCTGATCAAACGACTGGCTTCTCACCGTCTCGATCTGCCGGTCCACCAGCAGTTGGATCAGATTCAGATACTCGGTGATGCGACCGGCTCGCGCATCCTCTTGATCATCGGTGATCTCTTCGTACGGTTCGCCGGCCGCGAGGCTGTGCACTTTGCGCATCTGCTCGATAAGCACGTCGTCGACGATCTGGATGACGCTATCGATCCCGAAGCGGGCCACCTTGAGGGGGGTGTCGATGGTGAATCCGGTTCCCATCACCGGGATGTGGAACGTGTGGACTGCCGTCACGAGATTCGCCTGTTGGATCGAAGGCGAGTGGGTTGCATGTGGTTGCCTATCGTGGATTGGGGGTCAGACCACCGACGCGGCTGGTGAGTTACCTGCCGGGAACTTTGAATCAAGCTAATGCACCGAGGGGTTTATTCGTCCGGCTTCATCCGAGGTGTCCGACCTCCGAGTCTGTGCGGGACATGACTTCGCTAGCGTGAGGCCCGTGACACTGGTTCAAGATCTGCACGATCTCCTGGGTGAGGAACGGGTTCTTTCCGATCCGCTCCGCAGGCATTTGTACGGCAAAGACGCCGGCATCGGTCGCGGCGAGGCGGCCTGCGTGGCCCTTCCGGAAACGGTTGCCGAGGTGGTCGAGGTGGTCAAGATCGCCGCTCGTCACGGGATCCCCGTCGTGCCGCGCGGGGCCGGAACCGGTCTGGCAGGCGGGACGGTCCCGACCAGTCCATCGCTGGTGGTTTCGCTCGCCCGCTTGACCCAGATCGAGGTGGATCCCGCGAGTCGAACGGCCTGGGTTGGTGCCGGGGTGCTCAATCTCGACCTCAGCGGGCACACGGCCCCAAACGGCCTGCACTTCGCCCCGGATCCGTCGTCGCAGGCGGCCTGCACCATCGGAGGCAACGTGGCCAACAACAGCGGCGGACCTCACTGTTTGGCAGAGGGCAGCACTGTCAACCATGTGCTGGCCGTTGAGATGGTGACGGCCACCGGCGATCTCGTGGTGCTGGGGGGCGAAGCCCCCGACCCGATTGGCTTGGATTTGCGGGGAATCGTGGTCGGGTCGGAAGGCACCCTGGGCATCGTGACCCGGGCTCTTGTCAAACTCACGCCCAATCCGCCGGCCGTTCGCACGTTGCTGGCTGCCTACGACCGGGTTGAAGACGCATCGGCCACGGTATCGGGGATCATCGCCGCGGGGGTGGTTCCCGCTGCTCTGGAAATGATGGATCGCCTGATGACCATTGCCGTCGAGCGGTTTGTGGGGGCCGGGTTCCCGACCGATGCTGCGGCGGTGTTGCTGGCCGAAGTCACCGGTCATCCGGCGGCGGTCGAGGCGGAAGCCGAGCTGGTTCGGGCGGTGGCCGAAACCAACGGTGCCCGGGACATCCGGATCGCCACAGATGAGAAAGAGAGAGCACTGCTCTGGAAAGGTCGGAAGGCCGCGTTCGGATCCGTTGCCCAAACCGCTCCCGACTATTACTTGCACGACACCGTAGTACCTCGCACGAAACTCGTCGAGGTCATGGTCAAGGTGTACGAGATTGCCGATCGCTACAACCTGGCGATTATGAATGTTTTCCACGCCGGGGACGGCAACCTTCACCCGCTGTTGGCCTTCGATGCTTCCGAGGACGGCGTTCTCGATAGGGTCCGGGCGGCGGGTGCCGAATTGGTCAGGATATGCGTCGAGGCGGGTGGCTCGCTATCCGGTGAGCACGGGATTGGTTTGGAGAAGCGCGACTACATGCACTTGGTGTTCTCCGAAGCCGACCTCGATGCTCAAGCCCGGCTGGCCGAGGCCTTCGATCCGGATGGGTTGTTCAACCCCGGCAAAGTGCTCCCGGCCGGGTCCCGATGTTTCGACATGGGACGCCCGGTTCCCGAGGGAACCTGGATATGACCTCGCTGAGATCAGCATTGCAGCGGCGACTGGCCTCTTACCTGTCCGACCCGATCGAGGGGACTCCGGAGGCGGTCACCGTTGCGCCTTCCACGCTCGCCGAGGTTGCCTCGGTACTGACCGTTGCCTCGCAGCATTCCCTACCGGTCTTGGTTTGGGGCGGCGGCACTCACCAGGGAATCGGGGGACGGGTGGATCCGGCGATCGTAGTCTCGACCGCCGGACTGAACTCGATTGTCGACTGGCAACCGGAGGATCTGACGGTCGTCGTGGAAGCCGGTGTGCGAGTGGCGGATCTCGAAGACGCTCTGGCCGAGCGGGGACAGACCGCCCTGCTGCCCGAGGTGTCCGGAGGCGGCACGGTCGGCGGCACGGTGGCGGCCGGCGTTTCGGGATTCCGTCGCTTGCGATACGGGCCGACCCGCGACCGGATGCTGGAAGTCGAATTGGTGACGGGCGACGGCCGGATTGTTCGGGGAGGCGGTCGAGTGGTCAAGAACGTCACCGGCTATGACTTGCCGCGACTGGCGACGGGTTCGTTCGGCTCGCTGGGGCTCGTCGGTCGGGTCTGTCTCAAACTCTGGCCCCTTCCGGGGGCGGCCGTGACGGTCACCCTGGCGGAACCCCGGTTCGACTACGGATATCGACCATTGGCGGTAATCGAAGAACGGGATCGGGTTCTCGTGTTCCTGGGTGGAACACCCGCCGAGGTCGAAGCGCGGGCGGCTGAGCTGAACGGCGATAACCAGGAGGGTTGGCACTGGCCGGGAAGACCGGCCGGGGCGATTCGGTATTCCCTGCGGGTCGCTCCCCGGTTGCTGCGCGAGGCCATTGATCGGGTACCTGCGACATGGACCTACCAGGCCCTGCCCGGAGTCGGGGAGATCCGGCTGGGTGCGGATGGTTTTGAGCTGGGCACCTTCATGGATTTGCGGGACTGGGCGGAGACCGGCGGCGGCGCCCTGGTGGTCACCGATGCGCCCTCGATGATGTACCAAACCATTGACCCCTGGGGGACGGCTCCAACAGGTATGGAACTGCAACGTCGAGTCGTGGCCCGTTTCGATCCCGACCGGGTAGTCAATCCCGGCCGGTTGCCCGGGGGCCTGTGATGGGTTGGGTGACTGCCGAAGCCCCGCGGCCGGCCGAGCTCAGCGCCTGCGTCGATTGTGGTCTCTGCTTGCCCCACTGCCCCACCTTTCGGCTGACCCGGGACGAGTCCGCTTCGCCGCGAGGACGGATCGCGGCGATGCAAGCCGTGGCCGAGGACCTGGTTCCCGTCGACGGCATCTTTGAAGACCTGATGGATTTCTGTCTGCAATGCCGGGCTTGCGAAGCCGCCTGCCCGTCGCTGGTCCCCTTCGGACGGGCCATGGAAGGAGCCCGGGCGGAGCTGGCAGCTCAGCGGTCCGATTATGCGATGCGACTGCGCCAGGTGGTGGTGGGGAGGCTGGTGGCAACCCCGTGGCTGCTCCGCATGGTCCCCGTCACCCTGGCCCTGGCCCGCCGGACCGGCGCCCTCAGGTTGCTCCCCGACCGCATCGCGTCGAGTGTGGCCGGCATGAGGGCCCGTCAACCTTCCCCGGTGAGTATCCGCGGCACCGTTCATTTGGCCCAGGGCGAAGAGATCGCCACGGCTGCGTTGCTGGCCGGATGCGTGATGGACCCTTGGTTCGGTGGAGTGCACGAAGCCTCGATTCAATTGTTGAGACGGGCGGGTTATCGCGTGGTGGTCCCGCCGGATCAGACCTGTTGCGGGGCCCTGGCTGCTCACGACGGAGACACCAAACGGGTCCGCCGATTCGCAGCGCGCAATGTTCGGGCGTTGAACGGGTTCGATCTGGTGGTCGGTAACGCCGCCGGTTGCAGCGCCCACCTCAAGGAGTACTCCGAATGGGCCGGTGATGGTGGGGCGATCATCGCCGACCGGGCCCGGGACATAACCGAGGTGGTCGGCGCCGCCGTCGAGGCGGGCAGACTTCCGAAGATCTCGGTGAACCGGGGGGCGGTGGCCGTTCAAGATCCCTGCCATTTGCGGCATGTCCAGCGCATCGTCGAGGAGCCCCGGATCATCGTTGCCGCGGCCGGATACCAGCCGATAGACCTGACCGACGATCAGTGCTGTGGGGCTGCCGGTCTCTATTCAATTCTGCGGCCCGCCACCTCGCATGAGCTGGGCGAGAACAAAGCGGCTCAGGTTCGGGCGACCGGCTCGATGCTGGTAGCGTCGGCCAACCCCGGTTGCGAGATGCAGCTGCGGGCTCATCTCGATTCCCGCTTCCGGGTGGCACATCCGGTTGAGCTGTACTGGGAATCGTTGCGCGAGTTCGAAACCAGGAGTACCGGAGCGAAGTCTGAACCCGAGTAGGCTGTGCCGACCGCCCGAGAAGTCCAGGAGTGGCGATCGTGGATGATCCGCAGGTCATGATCGAGGAACCAACTGAACCGGAAGCCCGACGGTTGTTCCGCCTGTTTAGGCGGATTGCCGGCACAACGTTCGACGTTGGCCTCCTGGTGGTGGGCACCGCCCTGGTGTCGCTGGCCATCGTGGTCCTGTTGGACGGATTTGAGGTCCTGGATGTGGGCTTGACCAAATCAACCGGCGAAATGCTGGGATCCGGGTTGGTCATTGCCGTGTTCGGTGCCTTTGCCCTCGGGGTCGCGGTCGAAGGGCCGATTCGGGCTTTACGCACCCGCACCGGATCGGAGATCGAGATACTTCTCATCCGGGTGGGCTCGCTGCTGCTGGTGGGAGGAATCCTGCTGTTCGTTGGACGCTTCCTCGACCAGTACATCGAGGAACTTCCCTCGACTTTCGCCATTGCCAATGACGTGCTCGTGGCTACGGGTGTCGCCGGCCTGACGGCTACGTTGTTGCTGGGGGCGGCCACTCTGTGGGGCCTGCGGCGTTTATATGCCGATCGGCCCTGGCTGGACTTGATCGAGCTGCCTGTGCTCTATTCCCTGTGGGTGATCGGCACGCTGATCGTGTTCAGTTTGATGTTTGTGGATTGAGTCTCGAGTCTCGGGTCTCGGGTTTGGTGGGCCTTTGGCACTGGCGACTGGCGACTGATAGCTCGTGGCTCGTCGCTCGTCGCTCTTTACACAAACGGGTCGGGAAGGGTGTCGATCAGGTCATCGCGCGACTCGTAGAACTCCTGTCGAGTGATGTCCATCACGACCGACCCGCCCAGCTGTCCATTTCGATATATGGAGCTGCGAAATCGGGCAGTTTCCCGGAAGCCGAGTTTCTCCGCCAGGGCGATCGCCCGAGGGTTGAGCGAGTGGGTCCACAGCCGGATCACGCGTACTCCCAATTCATGGAACATGAACCGGAGCAAGAGGTCGTTGGCTTCCCAGGCGTAACCCGAACCCCAGTACTGCTTGGCCACCATTACGCCGAGGCTTGCCGAAAATCGGGGCTCGAGGCTCGAGTACCCCACGAACCCGACCCGGTCTCCGGTCTCTTTCGCTTCGATTATGAAACGCCCTTCTGTCGGTTCGAAAGAGAACTCGCGAGCCTCGTAACGCTTGGCCATCATCTCCCGGGTGTAGTGCGGGGGAAGACTCTGGGGCCACGCTTGCGTGTCGAGATCGTTACGCAGAGAGGTGACGAAATCGATGTCATCTGTCCGCTCTTCACGAAGCCGAACCCGAGTTCCCTCAATGGCCACGGCCGGCCTCCCATTCCTGGCGGGTCAGGTCAAGACCAACTGAGGCGAAGTACCTGCCATTCCGGATCCCTTCCCTCCGGGCCCGGCCGGCTTCCCGGAATCCGTACTTCAGCGCGAAAGGCAGCCCGGAGGTGTTCCATTCGTCGATCCAGGTCATGGCGGCCAGGGCGGGGGTAGCCCCGAACAGTTGCTCCAGCATCAGGTCCAATGCCGCGGTCCCGTGGCCCCGCCGCTGGTGGGCGGGGTCGATGACCACGGCCACGAACGGAGCCAGCCGCTCCCAGGTCGGGTCGACCATCCCGATACCCAGGAAGGCGTCGCCCGCGGTGATCGCCCGGCGGGTCGCACCGTCCGGTTTGGTCCATTTCTCGAGCAGATCCTCGACCTGGGTGAGCGACAGGGGCTGGCGGTCCTGGTCGAGATACCGGCGGCCCAAGAGCTCCGGGTCGTTGAGCAGTTGATGAAGGGCAGCAGTATCCGACAACTCGAAGGGTCGCAGGATCAGGGTCATGGTCTGAGTTCTAGCGGAAAGAGGCGCGATCCGCAGTCCGCCGTCCGCTGTCCGAAAGAGTCACCCTCTCCGCTTCGCCTTCCTACCCCCTACCGCAGCGGCTCCGCCGCTGCGGTACTTTCCCCCTGATAGGGGGACTATCAGCTGATAGCTGATAGCTGACAGCTACTTCAACGCCTTCTCGTAGAGGAGGAGCGGATTGAGGTCCATGCCGGTCCGGCGGGCTGCTTGAAGGAGCCAGTCGGTCTGGGGGATGAGTATGCGCAAACGCTCGGTTCCCTGTTCCTCGGCAAGGTCGACGGCGGCTTTCAGAAGCCGATGGGCATCCTCGGGTCCGGTGGCAATCCAGGGAACCCAGAACCGGTCGTCGTCGACCATTCCGATCAGCCACCCGGACGGACAACCCCACAGGGATCGCCGCCGGGCGGCTTGGAGCACATCGTCGAGGCACATCCGACGCCACATCCATCCGACTGCGGGGAACAGTCCGTGGGCGGCCATGATCAGGTCTCCGGTAGACCAGATCAGGAAAGGCGAATCCACCTCATGGACCGGGGCCAATTGGAGCCGTTCCGCGGCCGGAGCTCTGCGTCCTCCGTTTCCGGGGATCGCCGGGACCGAACTGCCAATGTCTCGTTGCGCCATCGCCCACTTCGCAACCAATCGATAGCCGGACTTTTCGACCTGGCGTTGGGCGGGCTCGTTCCAATGCTCGGTCACCAGGCGCATAACCACTGCTCCCCGTTCAGTTGCCCAGGCTTCTCCCGCTCGCGTGAGGCTGCCGGCGATTCCCTTGCGACGGTGCTCCGGGTGCACCCGGGCGGCCTGGGCCCACGCCTCGCTGGGGGAGAGCATGGTGGCCCGGGCCATGCCGATCGCTTCATCCATTTCATTTGCGGCAATCAAAATCAGGCCGCTGGGGTCCTCCATCCACGAGTCGAAGGCGTCGGTTACGTAATCGCCCCACTGGAAAGTGTCTGCGGTGAAGGCGGCGATGGCCGCCTTGTCCTCGGGCCGAGCGGGTCTGATCTTCATGGCGCGAAGGATAGGAACCCTGAAACCCGACAGTTACATCCGTTCTGGAACTTCGATTCCCAACAGATCGAGCACCAGGGTGAGCTCCCGCAATGTCAGGTCGACCAGGGTCAACCACGACGCCTGGCGGGCCGGGTCTTCTTGGCGGAGGATGTGGCATTCCTCGTAGAAGCGATTGAATTGAGTGGCCAGGTCGTATGAATACTCCGCAACATGATTGGGGGCCCGGAGCTCGAAGGTGCGCGCTAGTACCTCGGGCAGGCGAGCTAGATAGAGGGCCAGGTTGCGTTCGGATTCGGCAACCGGAGGTACCAAGGGGCCCAGCACCAAACCGGCGCCTTGGGCGTTGCGCAAGATCGACTTGATGCGCACCGCCGAGTATTGCAAATAAGGCCCGGTCTTCCCTTCGAACGAAGCGAACCGGTCAAGATCAAAGAGGTAGTTGGAGGTGCGATGGTTGCTGAGGTCTCCGAACTTCAGAGCCGCCAATCCCACCTGCCGGGCGATCTCGGTCCGCTCGCTTTCCGGATACTCCTGGGCCATGTCGGCTTCCGAGAGCCGCTGATCGGCCGCCTCGGTGACCATCGAGATCAAATCGCGCAACTTGAGCACACCGCCCTTGCGGGTCTGGAAGGGCTTGCCATCGGGGCCGTTCATCGTGCCGAACTTGATGTGTTCCAGACCGACGTTCTGGGGGGCAATGCCGCCTCGCCGGGCGGCCCGAAACACCTGTTCGAAATGAAACGACTGGCGAGCATCGACGACGTAGAGCAACAGTTGCCGGTCGAATTCGTCGACTCTTTGCTCGATCGTGGCCAGATCGGTGGTTGAGTACAGGAAACCGCCGTCTGTTTTGGCGACCAGGAAGGGGGGCATCTCGGTCTTGTCGTCCGGTTCGTCGATGGCGACCACCAAGGCACCTTCGCTCTTGGTGATGACCCCGGCTCGCTCGAGCCGTTCGATCATCAGATCGATCCGGTCATGGACCGTGGATTCTCCGTTCCACAGATCGAATTCGACTCCCAGGCTGGCGAAGTCGCGACGGTGAGCCGCCATGGAGATGTCGTGAAGCTGCTGCCAGAGGGCGCGATATCCGGTCCGTCCTTGCTGGAGTTCGAAGGTGGCGAGCCTGGCCCGCTCCGCCTCTTCCGGGTTCTCGGCGCAGCGAGCCGAGACGAGCGGGTACATGGCTTCGAGGTCGTCCAGAGTGACCTGGAGCTCCGGGTAATCACCGTCGTAATTCGGGTCGAAGAAAGGGAGATCGGGATTCCGCCGGGCGATTTCGATGATGAGCATTCCCATTTGGGTGCCCCAATCACCGAAGTGGGCATCGCCGAGCGTATCGTGCCCGAGAAACCTCGCCACCCGCTTCAACGAATCACCGATGATGGTGGCCCGGAGGTGGCCGACGTGCATCTCCTTGGCGACGTTCGGGCCGCCATAGTCGACCAGCACCTTCAGGGGCTGGACCTGCGGCACCCCCAGGCGTTCATCGTCGGCCACTTCCTGCATTGCCCCGGCGACAAAGGCATCCGTCAGGCTGATATTGATGAACCCGGGTCCGGCCAGCGACAGTCCGGCAAATCGATCGTCTGCCCGGACGCGGTCAACAATGTCCTGGGCGATCTCCCGGGGAGGTCTGCCCGCAGCCTTGGCAGCGGGCAAAGCGCCGTTGCACTGGAATTGACCGAGCTCGGGGCGCTGGGATACGACCACAAGACCGAACGTGCGATCGAGACCGGCCTCCGCGAAAGCGTTACCGAAGATTCGGGTTAGATCATTGAGAAGAGACATGTGCTGCCGTTGTCGAGATTGCTTGCAGGATAGGCTGCCGGTGCACCGCCGCCGGACCTTGGCTGTTGTCATCGGGTGCCAAGGCATGGTTGCATGAAGCATTTAGAGAAAGGTCGACCAAGAAATGCCCGGAACTCGTGTTGGTCGGGTGGGTCTCGTGCTGGCGGTCCTGGCGTTGCTTGGTGCCTGCACCCCCGGCGGGGGGAGCGGAGCCCGATCGATCACGGTGTATACCTCGGTCACCCAGGAAACGGTGGATGCTGTTGTCGAGGCGTTTGCTCGAGAAGATCCGGGGGCAACCGTCGAGGTCTTCCGGGCTCCGACCGGGGAACTCGCCGCCCGCATCGCGGCCGAGCAACGCGAGGGGGGCATCCAGGCAGAAATTTTCTGGCTGACCGACCCGCTCTCGATGCAGCAATACGACGCGGACGGTCTCTTGGGGGAATTCACTCCCAATGAAGTCGATCAGATTGCAGCCGAGTTTCGCTCCGATCGTTTCTGGGGTACCCGGTTGCTGTCGATGGTCATAATCCAACCAGCGGGTGCGAGTCCCGGAGTGAGGGCATGGGCCGACCTTGCTGACCCGGCCGTCGGCGTTGTGGCGGTTCCGGACCCGGCCTTTGCCGGTTCGGCGCTGGGCGCCATGGCCTATCTGGCCATGGCCGATGGTTTGGGATGGGATTTCTACACCCGGTTGGCCGACAACGGAGGAGTGCAGGTCAATTCGCCGGGCGATGTGGTAACCGGGGTGGCCGAAGGTCAGTTCTCGGCCGGGATGACCCTGGCGTCCTCTGCGCGGACCGCCATCGACAAGGGCTCACCGATCGAGATCGTATGGCCCGAACCGGGTGCCATCGTCATCTACAGCCCGATTGCCATATTGGCCTCAAGCGATAACCCGAAGTTGGCCGGGGACTTCGTGGACTTTGTCTTGACCCGGGCGGGCCAGGAAGCCATAGCCGGCACGGGCTGGCAGCCGGTGCGAACGGATGTGGCCTGGGAGGCCGACGGCGGCCCGATCGTCACGCCTTCCTGGCCGGACGTGTTCAACCGGCAGGACGAGCTGCTCGACAGGTATCGGGAGATCTTCGGTGGCTGAACTCGCAGCACCCCGCCGCTTCCGCCGGCCCGTGGTCGGCCTCTGGGTGGCCGGTCTGTTGTTGCTGCTGCTGGTAGTCATTCCTCTCTTTGAGTTGTTCCGCGGAGCGATCGGCGAAGGTTGGGTATCGGCCGGTGAAGCATTTCGGGGCGCCGGCACCGGTGCCGTAGTCGTGAACACTTTGTGGACCGGTGCGGTCGCGACCTTGGGAGCCCTGGTGGTCGGCGGAACTACCGCATTCATCACCGAACGGCTGCGCGTTCCGGCCCGAAACTGGCTGCGACTAGGTTTGCTGATTCCCCTGGTGACCCCGCCGTTTGTGTCGGCTCTGAGCTGGGCGCAGGCCTACGGACCGGGTGGGCTCACCGATGATGCTGCGGGATTCGTGCTACCCGGCTTGTTTGGGGGAGCCGGTGTAGTGGTCGTGATCGCGGTCAACGCGGTTCCGCTCGTCTACCTGATTGTGGCTGCGGGTTTGGCGACGAGGGTGGCTCCCGACCTGGAGCGAGCGGCCCGGGTGGCCGGTTCCACCGGCCGGGAAACCTTGAGGTTGGTGACGTTGCCGTTGCTGCGTCCGGCGTTGCTCGGGGCGGCCGCGCTCGCCTTCGTTGTTGCGGTCAATTCGTTCGGAATACCTGCGGTGCTTGGGTTGCCGGTCGGATTCGGCACGATGACCACTCGTATCTATCAGGATCTGGTTCGTTCGGCGGCTCCGGCAGCCTTCGCCAGAGTGCTCGTGCTGGCGGCGGCGTTGGTGGTGGTCACCGTCACCGTCGTAGCCCTGGCCGACCGCCGGTTTGGTCTGGCCCGGTCCATCGTGCGAACCGCCGGTCCGGTCGGTTCCGAGAGCGCCAAGGGCCGTGCGGCCTGGTGGCCGGCGCTGGCCGTCTGGGCCTACGTGGCTTTCACCGCGGTCGTTCCGTTGTTGGCGCTTCTATTGAGTTCGCTCACCAGAGCGGTCGGCCTGTCTCCGGTCCCGGCCAATTGGACCCTGGGCAATTTTGGCGAAGCGCTGGCCGGGAGATACGGATCGGCTTTGGGGCGCAGCGTGCTTCTAGCGACCGTGGCGGCCACGCTGGTGGTCCTGCTCGGGGGATTGGCCGCCTCGCTGGCTCGCCGACGCGGTGGCCGGTCGATCGGCACCGCCGCCATTCTCACGTTTGCTGTGCCGGGATCGGCGCTGGCCGTGGCTGTGCTGTTGGCCTACGGACCCTGGCTGCGGGACACCCTGCTGATCATTCTGGTCGCCTACCTGGCCAAATTCTGGGCTCTGGGCCATCGGTCCATCGCCGGTTCGGCCGACGCCATTCCCCCTGATCTCTATCGGGCGGCGCGGAGCGGTGGTGCCGGGCCGGTGACGGCGCTGCGGACCGTGACCGTGCCCCTCTTACGACCTGCGATTGCAGCGGCCTGGGCCATTGTCTTCCTGTTTGCGTTCCACGAAGTTGACCATGTCCACGCTTCTGTATGGACCGGGCAGCGAGACGCTGGCAGTGGTGATCCTCAATCTCCGCCAGCTGGGTGATGTAGGTGTCACGTCGGCGATGGCGGTTCTGCTCACCAGCCTGGTACTGGTGGCCTTTCTGCCGGTCCTGGCTATCCGCCGATTCAGTCGCGGAGCGTCTCAATGACGGTGCCACTCCAATGTCGCGGCGTGACGGTGGCTTACAACACCGAGCCGGTCTTGAGGTCGGTAGACCTCGAAGTGAGTCCTGAAGAAGTGGTGGCGATCCTCGGACCGTCCGGGTCCGGGAAGACCACGTTGCTGTATGCCGTGGCCGGGTTTATCGATCTGACGGCCGGAGATATCGCGATGGGCGACCGGACGGTGGCAACGGTCGGTCGGCAGGAAGCTCCTGAATCCCGGGACGTCGGCTTTGTGTTCCAACACTATGCCCTCTGGCCGCACCTCGACGCTTTGTCCACTGTTGCCTATCCGCTGCGCCGCCGGGGTTCGGATCCGGCCGAGGCCGCCCGGCAAGCACAAGAGTTGCTGGAGCGAATGGGTATTGCCGACCTCGCCCACCGGAGGCCGGCCGAGCTTTCTGGTGGCCAGCAGCAACGGGTCGGTCTTGCCCGAGCCTTGGCCGCGCGACCCGCCCTGTATCTCTTTGACGAGCCGACTGCTCACCTCGATACGACCCTCCGGGTCGCTCTGCAGGAGGAGCTGGCAGAACAGCGGCGGGCCTCCGGAGCAGCGGCGGTATATGCCACTCACGATTCGGGTGAAGCGCTGGCCCTGGCCGATCGGATCGCCCTCTTGCGGGACGGCGAGATCGTGCAGATCGGTTCACCCGAAGAGGTGTACGCCCGGCCGGTCGACTTGTGGGCGGCCCGTCTCACCGGACCGGCTTCAGTCCTTCATGTCGATATTGCCCAGCCCGGTGAAACCGAGATGGTGATCCGTTGTGAGGGGAGAACGGTGAAGGTGGAAGGAGGGGCGCCGGCGCCGGGATGGGCGTCGTTGCTCGTCCGCCCCGACTGGGCAGGATTGGGCGGCGATCTGCCGGGTCGGGTGACCAACGTCTGGTACCGCGGTCCCTACACGGACTACCGGTTGGAAACCGCGTCGGGATCGGTCGATATCCGCAGGGACGGCGCACCGATTGCCCGGCCCGGGGAGCGGATCAACTGGAGCCTCCAGAGGGTCTGGTCGGTTCCCGCCGCCGGTTTTGACCGGACAGGCGATGTCTGAGCGGAGCCTCATCTTCGAACGTCTCACGGACTGGGTGTTGAGCTACTCTGCCGCCGTTCGACTGGCCGTCGATGGTCCCGATGCCGCCGGGAAGACGACCCTGGCCGGGCATCTCGCCGTGTCCATCTCCCATCGTGGGCGACCGGTGGTGAGCGCCTCGCTCGACGGGTTCCACCGCCCGGCTCGAGAACGATACCGGCGAGGTGAACTCTCGCCCGAGGGGTATTTCTTCGACTCGTTCGATTATCCGCGGTTGCGGTCCCAGCTGCTCGAACCGCTTGGTCCCGCCGGGAGCCGTATCTACCGAACGGCGGTGTTCGACTATCTGGCCGACCTTCCGGTGGAGACTGCCGGGTTGACAGCACCGGATAACGCGGTGCTGGTGTTCGACGGGGTGTTCTTGCTGAGACCCGAACTCGTCTCGTTCTGGGACCTGGTCGTATTCCTGGATGTCGGTGAAGAGGAGGTCCTGCGCCGTGCGATGTTGCGCGATTCCGCTCGCCTCCGGGGCTCAGAAATACGCGAGAGGTATGCCCGCAGGTATTTGCCTGCCCAGCGGATTTACCGCAAAACGGTGCAACCTCTGGAACGCGCCGACGTGGTGATCGACAACACGAATCCTGCCCACCCGCGTCTGGTGAAAGCACCGTGGCATTAGAGACCCGGCTCATTGGTACGCGGCGCCGCCGCGCACCGTTGGAGAGGAGAGGCACAGACGTCGAGCTACTGAGTTTCTACAGTGTCCGGTACATGGAGGTAGGAATATGAAGTGGGTGAAGCGGATTCTCATCGGTTTGCTGGCGGTAGTCGTCTTATTGGTGGCGGCCGTGTGGCTCACCACCTTTCATCCCCGCTCCGTGCGAACCGAGGCCGTCGACTGTCCCGAGGACGCGCCGATCCTGCAACCCGGCCAGTCCGTCGAGGTGATGTCCTGGAATGTCCAGTACATGGCCGGCAAGGGTTACGTCTTCTGGTACGACCTTTTCGATGAATCGGGCCCCGACGAGCGGCCCTCCCCGGAGGCCATCACGGTCAGCTTTCAGGAAGTCGCCCGCGTCATAGCCGACGAGTCGCCGGACGTGATCCTGCTGCAGGAAGTCGATGACGGAGCATCCCGGACGGACGGCGAAGACCAGCTGGAGCGGCTTCTCGGAATGCTGCCATCCGACTACGCCTGCTCGGCCAGTGCCTTCTATTGGAAAGCTGCTTTCGTGCCGCACCCGCGCATCATGGGCTCGGCCGGGATGAAACTATCGACCATCTCCAGGTACCGGATCGACGAAGCCACCAGACATCAGTTGCCGATCATGCCTTCCGACCCGCTCACGCAGCAGTTCAACTTCCGGAGGGCGATACTGGAGGTTCGCCTTCCGGTGGCAGGCGAAGCCGATCTCGTTGCACTCAACACTCACCTCGACGCCTTTGCCCAGGGCACCGACACCATGCAGAAACAGGTGGCGCTCACCGGGGGCTTGCTCGCCGATCTGACGGCAGCAGAGAACCCATGGATGATGGGCGGAGATTTCAACCTCCTGCCTCCCGGGCCGCAATACGACAACCTGCCGCCCGATCAACGGGTCTACTACGAGGCAGACAGCGAGCTGGAGGTCCTCACCGACGAGTACCCGTCGGTTCCGTCGCCCGCCGAGGCCAGCGGCCCCGACGCGTCCGCCTGGTTCACGCACTACCCGAACGATCCGGCCGTTTCGGGCCCCGACCGGACCATCGACTTTGTGTTCTTCAACCCGATCCTGGAGTTGGGGGACCACTTCGTGCGAAGCACCGACACCGAGGCCATTTCCGATCATCTGCCGCTGGTGGCGACCTTCTCCCTGCCCTGAGGGGTCGTGGTCCCTCGCCGGCTCACCAGTGCGCTGCCCACTCGGGAGGCGGACTTGGATCAGGGGCGAGTCCAGAAAGGTCCTCTTTGAAGACAACGGTCTGGTCCGTGCCGTCGAGCGTCCGGATCTCCAGGGCACCCTGGGCGGTTGCAACGAGAAGTCGGCCCTGTGAGTCCCAGTCTGCCCATTGAACACCATTGAGAGGCGTGAGGTCGATTCCGTCGCTCAGATAATAGGCGGCCGGTTCATGCCAACCGGGAGAGGTGCGGAATCCGGCGAAAGATCCTTCGACGTGCAGCATGAGACGACCGTTGGGCTGGTGTTTCCGCATTTCGATCCGCCGTTGTTCGTCCCAGGGACCACCGCTTTCTCTTGACGGCGTTCCCGGAGCTTCACTCCAGCCGCGGCGACGCTCGACGGCAAACTGAATGGGTGGGTTGAGCCTGAGCCCAAAGCGAGCAAGACAGGGGCCGGCATCGCCGAAATCGGGAGTGCCGAGGTCCGATTGTCCGGCGACGTCATCGAAGTGGAAACCCCTCGTATAGGTCGTGCCCGCCTCCCACGCCACGAGCGCCGTCAACCACGGGAGCCTGGAGATGGCCTCATAGATCGACCCGGCCGGCCAGGACGATGGTAACTTGTGAGCCGAGTAGGCCAACCAGCGCCCATCTGGCGACAGATCGCATTTCTGGGGATAGAGGGTGCCTCTGAACCACGCGCCGGACTCGAAGGCAGGTTGCTCGAGGTCCCAGCGCCCTATCGAGAACCAGTCGGTCGGCCCACGCCGGAGAACCGCCACGATGGGTGCTCGAGTCGCGGGTATTCCGAAGATCCGGGGGGCGGCGTGCGCTCGGCTTTGCGCCATTTGGCCAGGGTACCGTGACCTCGGCGGAGACTCACCGAATCTTGTCAGGCTTATACCCGCCGCGCCTATACGACCTTCGGCCTCAACTCGAGCCCGAGCTGCTCAGAAGGCCGGCTCACCCCAATATCTGTGCCGGTCCGGGGTGAGCCAGCCGGTGGTTGGTTATCTCCAACTGGCGGCCGTTGTACCGCTTCAAATTGGCGAGGGTCCGTTCGTCCAATCGGTCGCATACCCAGTTCCAGTGCAGAGCCACCCAGTCGCCGGGTTCGAGATGGTCGACAAACCCGGCTCCGTCGATACCTCGCACAGCCTGTTCGGTGTTGGGGGGGCCCAGACTCAGCGACCTTCCGTTCCAGAGGAGAGGTTGCGATTCCACCACCACCTGGTCGCCGGTCGTCGAAACGACCCGGCCCCAGCGGATACGGCACCGATCAAGGATTTGCAGGGGATGGTCGCCATGATCGGAGCCGAGCAACCCCACCCACGGGTAGATGCCAAAAACATGAAAGGCGTGATGTGGCATTACCCCGGCGGGGATGGCTTCTGCCAGGTACCCCCAGTTTGATCCGGCCCGAGGCCGGAATCGGTCGAGCAGCGAATCGCCAAAAAGCTTGAAATCGATCCGCTCGAGCAGGTCGCTGCCTATCCAGTACGCCTCAACCACCCGCCGGTCGAGGGGATCCGCGATCCCGGTGGTGGAGGCGATGAACTGCAGGTAAGGCCACGCTCCCTCGAACGCCTGGGCCAATTCCACGAGACCGGCGTCGACAATCCCCGATACGCCGTACTCGAGCAGCGTCTGGTGTTGAGGCGGCCCGCAATACCCCCGTTCGTTGGGCGGGTAGGCGTAGCGGGCAAAAAGGATCGGACCGGCTGTTTCCCGTCGGATTGATGGCTGGCTCATGGTCGGTGTTTCTCCTACTCGCAGCCATCGTACCCAGCAAGGTAGGCTGGTGTTACTGCGTTCGACGAGGAGCAGACCGATGTGTCTTGGCTCGGTAGGGAGAATCATCCGCATCTGGGATGCGGGCGGCGTTCCCATGGCCGAAGTCGACTTCGGGTCCCGTACCGACACCGTCTGCCTGCTCTATCAACCGGAAGCGACCATCGGTACCCCGGTCCTGGTTCACATGGGCTTCGTCATGGAAGAACTGGATGAAGAGCGCGCCAATGACGCGCTGGCCCTTCGCAAAGAGATAGCCGGGGAGTAGGAAGCTCGCTTCGCCGGCTTCCTCCTGCAAGGGGGAAGTACCCGAGCAAAGCGAGGGGGATGGGGGTCACGCCTTGCCGCGGGACCGTCTGGCTATCGCTTGACCCTCCCCTGGCTCTCCCATCGGTCGAGCCTTCCCCTCCCTGGCAGGGAGGGGCGTTACTACTTCTTTTTCGGGAGGGGCCGGAGCTCGTCAATGGGCTTTTCATGGCGAGCGCCGATCCGGATCATGGCGATCCCCACGAGGGCGAGGGCCGCACTGGTGAAGATCATGGTCACCAATCGGGCCCGGGCCACCAGTTCGCACTCCTCGCGAAGCGACGACCCATCGGGATCGATAGCCTGGGCTTGCGGGGGCCGTTCTCCCTCCACCGAGGCCCGGTACTCGCCGAGGGCCAGCATCCCGAACACCGATCCGCATGGCTCCGAAGCTCGTTCAAGGGTGCCGCCCCCGATCCGGTAGCCGAGGTCGACGCGGGCGGTAGTGAAGCTCATCAACGCAGCAATGAACACGGCGAGAGCGACCAGGAACATGCCGAAGAGGCGCATTGGGGAAGAGTAACCAGGTTTCAGGTGTCAGGTTTCAGGTTCAAGCATCGAGCTACGAGCTACGAGCTCGAGCTGCGAGCTGCGAGCTGCGAGCCAGGAGGAGCACCAAGCATCAAGCTGCGAGGTCTGTTGTCGGTTCCTCTCCCGCTGACGGTGTTGCATTGCGCGATGGGGGCGACGTCTCGACTCGCCTCTCAATCTGGGCACTGACTTCCCCCTGGAAGGGGGAAGTACCCGAGCAAAGTGAGGGGGATGGGGGTCAAGCGCCAGCCAGACGGCCCTTCTTCCACCCTCTTCAGCGGCGGGAGAGGGGACTGATAACTGACAACTGGGAACTGACGACCGCGAGCGAAGCGAGCTCAATACTCCACGAGTTCTAATGCGTGTCGGACTATGCCTTCTGTGTTGGGCATCACCATGGACTCGAGCTGGGCGGCGAAGGGGAAGGCGGGCACGTCGGGAGCCGCGTACCTGCGCACCGGCGCATCGAGCAGTTCAAAGGCCTTTTCCGCTGCCTGGGCGGCAATCTCGGCTCCGAAACCTACGAATTCGTTGTCTTCATGGACGATGAGAAGACGGCCGGTCTTGGCTATGGACGCTTCCAGGGTCGGCCAGTCCAGAGGTTTGATGGAGCGCAGATCGATGATCTCCGCCGACACGCCTTGTCCGGTGAGAATCCCGGCAGCCTCGACCGAATAGTGCGACATGGTCCCGTACGCCACAATGGTCAGGTCGGAGCCCATTCGGCGGATCGCCGCCTTTCCCAATGGAACCCGGTATTGACCGGAGGGGAAAGGACCCTTGGCCAACCGGTAGAGCTTTTTCGGTTCTAGGAACAGAACCGGATCGGGATCCTCGACCGAGGAAACCAAAAGGCCTTTGGCGTCGGCCGGTGTCGAAGGTACGACCACCTTGAGCCCGGGAATGTGAGCGTAGAACGCCTCGATCGATTGCGAGTGGTAGAGGCCACCGTGAATGCCGCCCCCGTACGGAACCCGGATCACAATCGGGCATTGCCAGTCACCGTCACTTCGGTAATGGATGCGGGAAACCTCCGACAGGATTTGATCGAAGGCGGGGTGGATGAAATCGGCAAACTGGATTTCCGGTATCGGGATCCTTCCGGCCGCAGCCAGGCCGACTCCCATGCCGATGATCAGCGACTCAGCCAGGGGCGTGTTGAAACAGCGGTCCCGGCCGAACGCCTCGGTGATGCCCTTGGTTGCCTTGAAGGCGCCGCCTTTCGGGTCTGCCACATCCTCTCCGAAGATCATCGCCTTGGGGTGGGCGGCCATGACTTCGTGCAATGTCCGATTGATTGCCGTCACGACGTTGACTTCATCGCCGCCGGGGAGTGCCTCAACGGTGGTAACCGCATCTCCGGGTTCGATCGCCAGGGCATAGACCCGGGCGAGGGGATCGTCGCCCACCGAAGCAGCTTCAGCTTGCTTGACGGCTTCGGCCAACTCTTCGGTGATTCCCGCTTCCATCTTCTCTTCGAGGGTCTCGCTCAGCAGTCGGGTTTCGATCAAGTACTGCTTGAGCAAGATCAGCGGGTCCCGGCGGCGCCATGATTCGACCTCCTCTCGGGTGCGGTACAACTTGTCGTCGTCATCGGAGGTGTGGGCGTAGTAGCGATAAGTCTTCGCCTCGATCAGGGTCGGACCATGGCCGCCTCTGGCCCGATCGACTGCTTCCCGGGTGACGGCGTACATCGCTAGGGCATCGTTGCCGTCGACGACGACGCCGTGCATGCCGTACCCGAGTGCCCGATCGGCAACCTGACCGGCTACCTCCTCGGCGACCGGTACCGAGATGGCGTACTGGTTGTTCTCGATGACCACGATCAGCGGCAACCGATGTACGCCGGCGAAGTTCATGGCCTCGTGCCAGTCTCCCTCCGAAGTCGAACCCTCGCCGCCGTACACGACCACTATCCCCGAACCGCCCTCCTTCTGAAGTGCGTAGGCAATTCCGGCGGCGTGCGGGTACTGGGTCGCAATCGTCGATGAGTGGGTGAAGATGTGGCGGGCCCGGTGTGACCAGTGGTTGGGCATCTGGCGGCCGCCGCTGGTCGGGTCGGCTTGGCGGGAGAAGACCCCGAGGAAGAGATCGAGGGGACGGAGACCCCAACCCAGGACAACACCGACGTCTCGGTAGTAAGGGAGACACCAGTCGGTATCGGGATTCATGGCCATGATGCTGGCGACTTGTGCACCTTCATGCCCGGAAGCAGAAACGACAAAAGGGGCCCTGCCCTGTCTGTTCAGTGCCCACATCCGGTCATCAACGCGACGAGCTTCGAGCATGGTCCGGTACATAGCCAGGACCTGCTCGTCGGATAGACCCAAATCCCGGTGGTTTTCCTTGAGCTCGATCTGAATCTCCAACGGCCGCACCATTCAGGACCCGTCGACTTCTGTCCAGGTGAGGCCACCCCGGGAAAGCCGGCGCAGATCGCTGATCGTCTCGATTCGTTCAAGCGCTAGTTGCATAGCCGCTTCCTGTGGCATGATGCCCCGCTCTTGGGCCGTCCGCAGAACCCCGAGCGTTCGTTGGCCGATGGCATCAACGTGGTGCATTGCTCGCTGTTCTGAGTAGCCGATCAGTTCCTCCGAGATGTTGATCAGACCGCCGGCGTTGACCAGGAAGTCGGGTCCGTAGAGGATGCCGCGGTCGGCGAGGAGTGCGGCGTCTTCTTCTCTTTCGAGTTGATTGTTGGCGCATCCCGCCACAACCGCGCAATTGAGTTTGGGGATGCTCTCCTCGTTGAGGATGCCGCCCAGCGCACACGGGGCAAACACGTCGCACTCGACGGTCATGATCTCATCGAGCCCGACGGCCTCGACTCCGAAATCCTTCACGGTCTTCTTGACCGCCGGTTCGTAAACGTCGGTGATGAGCACTTCGACCTCCTCATCGACCAGCAGACGGGTGAAGTAGTAACCAACTTTTCCAACGCCCTGGATGGCCACCCGTCTTCCGGCCAGGTCGGGAGAGCCCCAGAGGAATTCGGCAATGGCCTTGATGGCTGCCAGGAGACCAATCGCGGTCGCCGGGGAAGGGTCACCCGATCCGCCTTCCTCGACCGGCACACCCGACGCCCATCTGGTCTCGCGGCGCACCATGGCCAGATCCTGGGCGGTGGTGCCCACGTCCTCGGCGGTGATGTACCGGCCGTTGAGAGAGTCGACCATGCGCCCGTAGGCCCTCCACAGGCGCTCGTTCTTGTCGCGCCGGGGATCGCCGATGATGACCGCTTTACCGCCCCCCAGGTCCAGGCCGGCTGCGGCAGCCTTCAGCGTCATCCCTCGTGACAGGCGGAGCGCGTCACGTAGTGCCTGTTCCTCGGTGTCGTAGGGATAGAAGCGAGTCCCGCCGAGAGCGGGACCCAGAGCCGTGGAGTGAATTGCGATGATCGTCCGTAAACCGGACTTCGGATCATGACCGTAGAGAACCTGCTCGTGCCCGGTTTCGGCGACCAGAGAGAATACGCCCATGTGGGTGGGTCCTTTCGAAGGTCGAAACTCTGAGCAGTCTAACTGAGGAGGGTTTTCCTTTGAGGGGGCCGCCGGTCCACCCGGCGGGCCGCCTACAGGTCGAGACCGGAGGTTGACGCGTCGGGTCGTTAGCATCCGGATCCATGACACCGTCATCATTTCTCCGGGTGTACATCGCCGCCGAGAAATTTCCGGCGCAAGAACCCTCGCCCGACTCCGGTGCCCTTCGAACGCTGCGGGCCGGGAGGTACGGCCTGCTCGGCGAATCGATGCACGAAGATGCCTTGCATGCCGAATGGTCGGGACGGCGGTACGTGTGTCCGCGTCACCCTCGTCTGCGCATGCTGGAGGGACTGCTGGCCTTCCACAACACCTACCGGGACATCGGCGGCGACCTGATCGTGCCCGAAAGCAACGCCCGCCGGGCCGGACGGGAATTGCAGCGCCTGTATGAGAAACGACCGGCGGAACGGTCGCACATACTCACCTCTCCGTGGCACGTACCCCTCCGGTGGTTCTCGGCGTTCGACTCGCAGGAACGCGAGATTGTTCAAATGGCGGATCATCTCCGTCTCCGCTACCGAACGCTTCTGACGCTGTCCTCCCAGCGCCTCGAGCGCGCTCTCATCGCTCTCAAGGAAGCCGGTTTCGATAGTACGGTCACCGACGACATCGAAGAGCTGGCCGAATGGCTCGAAGATTTTCCCGAGGATGCCATGGTGGAGCTCGACTACGGCGATGTGGCCCGGTTGTTTCCCGAAAGCGACCTGGTACTCGACGAGAGTGCCGGGGACATCTGGGCTTCGCTCGAGGCCCTCGAGGCCGGCGACATGGCCCAGGCCATCGAGCGTTACGGCACCATGGCCTCGCGCTGGGCCCCCGTCGTGGCGGTGACGTTTAGCAACTAGCTGCGAGCTGCGAGCGGCGAGCGACGAGCCGGAACGCCTAGTACCTGGTACCGCGACCACAGTTGCGAAGAGGTTCAGGGGGCGAGCGAAACCTGCAACCTGGCTTGGTGCCTCAGAGCTCGTAGCTCGTAGCTCGAAACCTGAAACCTGCAACCTAAGTAGTGCTTCCTACTGGTTGCTGGGTCGCTTCGACCAGATCCTCCAGGGTCATTTCGTGGCCTTCAAGGACGGCCTGGTCGAACACTTCTTCGCCTAGTTCTCGACGGAGGTCGCCGACCGAAGCCTGGTACTCCATTTCCGTGAACCAGGTCCGGGCGAGGCGAACCCGGTCGCGGAGATGATCGGCGGCTGCGTAGTGCCGGGCGCTTTCGTAATAGCGTCCCTCGAGACGGTAGAGCTGGGCGAACGCCTCGATGGTCGTCAGGGAATCCTCGAAATCGGAGACTTTGTGAGCCTGTTCGAGCGCGCGCGCCAAGCAGTTGCGAGCCGCTTGGGGATCTTCCCGGTGTATGTGGACCTTTCCAAGAAGTTGGAGTGCAACGATCTCGCTACCCGTTGCACCCAGATCGGTGCTGCTGTTGAGTGCCTTCTCGCCGAGACCCTCGGCGGCATCGAGGTCACCGCGAGCGAGGGCGATCTGACCTCGCAAGACGGGTATGTAGATCGCTTCCTCCAGCATCCCCGACTCCTCGAAGAGCCTGAGGCTGTCGTCGAGCTGACCGTCGGCGTAAACCAACTCACCCTTGTAGAGGGAAACCAGGCCGTGCATGAGGGCCAGGACGGCCCTGGCGGCCGGGTAGTGCGACTCCTCGGCAACCTGTTTGAACTCGTCTATCAGTTCCTCGGCGATATCGGTATAGCCCATCGACAGGGCGGACCAGGCGACGCTTACGGTTCCCTGGGTTCGCCAGAGTTGCTGGCCCGAAGTGCGGTAGCAGGCCAAACTCCTCCGGTACTCAGCCCGGAATTCATCGAGATCGCCTCTTCGCAGGGCGTGAACGGCCAGCGCCGACCGGCCCAGTGCCTCCAGCCGCTCGTCGTTGAGGCGTTGCGCGTTCGCCACCATCTTCTGAGCGAGTCCGGCCGATCGTTCGGGGTCGCCCATCTTGCGTACCATCGACTCCAGGTTGGCGAGAACGATGCTCGCCCAGAAAGTTTCATTGAGTTCCTCGAAAGTCTCGAGAGCCTCCTGGAGCTTGGCAATGGCGCTGTCCAGGTCACCGCGGGCCGAGGAGACGAAGGCGATGGCGATCATGCCGAGGCCCCGCCCGGTGGCATCTCCGGCCGCGTCGTAGGTGTCGTAGGAACGACGTGCCAGCACATCGGCGTCGACCAGGTCGCCCTGGTGCAGAGCCAGCATGGCGGTCCAGCGGAGAGCCTCGGCGCGATCGGAAGACGGCTCTTCCGACGCCTCGGAGAGCATCAGTTCCAACCAACGCCGGCCTTCGGGGAATGGTCCGTGTTGCCACCAGAACCTCCCCATCCAGCGGGCAATACCCAGCCCGATGTCGGGTCGTCCGGCATCGCGGGCCCAGGCCAGCGCCACCCGGACGTTGCCTCGTTCCTCCTGAAGGGTCCGCACCCAGGTGGCTTGATCCTTGCCGAGTAATCCGGCTTCGCCACGCCGGGCGATGTCCAAGATATACAACGCATGCCGGAGGCGTATTCCGTCGGCCTCCCCGGAGTCGGTGAGTTTGTCCTGGGAGTATTGCCGGACCGTCTCCAACATCCGATACCTGGTCTCAGGCCCCTGCTCGACCAGGAGAAGGGACTCTTCGACCAATTCGGTGAGGAGGTCGAGCACGGCCGCCTCGTCTAGCCGATCGTCGCTGCAAACCGCCTCCGCCGCGTTGTAGGTGAAGCCTCCCTGGAACACCGACAACCGCCGGAGGAGCAACTGCGCATGCTCTGAGAGCAAATCGAAACTCCAGTCCATGGTGGCTGCCAGAGTCCTCTGGCGGGGGAGAGCAGTACGGCTCCCGCCCGTCAGGAGTCGAAAGCGGTCGTCCAGCCGATCCGCAACCTGCTGGACCGAAAAGACCCGAAGCCGGGCCGCGGCCAGTTCGATAGCCAGGGCTATGCCATCCAGTCGACGGCAAATCTCAGAGACGGCGTCGGCATTCTCTTCGGTGAGCTCGAAGTCCGGCCGCACCGCTCTTGCCCGGTCCAGGAAGAGCCGGACCGCCTCATACTCCGGCAGGTGGTCGAGGGATTCGATCTCGCCGGGGCTGGCGAGTACCGGTACCTGCCACAGTCGTTCACCGCTGATGGCCAGACCCTCCCGGCTGGTGGCGAGAATGTGAAGGAAGGCACTGGAGCGGAGCAGCCGCTCGGCCAGGCGGGCGACCGGCTCGATCAGATGCTCGCAGTTGTCGAGAATGATCAACGCCCGGCGTTCTTCGAGATAGTCGACCAAGGTCTCTGTGATGGGACGGTTGGGGTCCTCCCTGACCTGCAGAGCCGAGGCAACGGTCTTGGGGAGGAGATCCGAATCGATCAGCGGAGCCAACTCCACCAGCCAGACACCGTGCCGGTAGCGATCGAGGAGATCCGCCCCGGCCTGCAGGGCAAGGCGGGTCTTGCCGACACCTCCCACGCCGGTCAGGGTCACGAGCCGGTGGTCATCGAGCAGCCGTTTCACTTCGGCGAGTTGGCGGTCGCGACCGACAAAACTGGTGAGTTGGACCGGCAAGTTGTTGGGGAGGGCTTCCAGCGACCTGAGCGAGGGGAACTCCGGTTCGAGGTTCCGGTGGGATAGTTGATAGATGCGCTCGGCGCGGGCTAGATCCTTGAGCCGGTGTTCTCCGAGGTCGATCAGGCGGGTTCCCGTGATCATCGAATCCTGGACCAGTCCGGCGGTTGACTCGGAAACGAGGATCTGACCGCCGTGGGCGGCGTCGCGCAACCGGGCGGCTCGATTGACCGCCGGTCCGAAGAAATCTCCGTTGCGCTCCTCCGCTTCGCCGGTGTGGACCGCCATCCGGGCCTTGAGTTCCGGGCCGGCCTGCCATTGCTCGGCCGCCAAGGCGATCTGGGCGGCCGTGGCGGCCGCCATTGCCTGAGAAGGTTTTTCGAACACGGTCAGGAGGCCGTCACCGGTGTGTTTGAACAGATGCCCTCCGTGTTCATCAACAATCGAGGTGAGCAGATGATCGTGGCGGGCCAGGTCGGACTTCATGGCTTCCGGTTCTTGTTCCCATAGGCGGGTAGAACCCTCGATATCGGTGAACAAGAAGGTCACGACGCCGGTGGCTTGTTCGGTCATGGGGGTGTTCCTCTCGAGTCAGCATCGACGCTACCCAAGGTTGAGGAGAACTGTCGGCGATTCATCGGCGACTTGGCCGGCACTACCGGGCTCTCCGGGCCTATGGTGGAAGGCCGAAAGTTAGGAAGGTTCCCATGGCGAATACAGACCGGACCGCAGCGGAGACACGATTCCGGGATCAGCACGGGTGCGGGCTCAAAGACGCCGCTCTGGCGGCCAGGGCGCTTCACCCATTCGATGACGGAGTGGAACCGAGTTCCGGGTTGGCAAGCGAGGGCGCCCGCCGGGCTCATCAGTTCGGCACCGAGGTAGCCGGGTTGCGTGGCAACGAGGTGGGATTGGCGGCAGAGCGAGCCATCGAAGAGTTGCTCGACCTGGCCAGAGATCACCGGGAGATGCACTACGTCAAAGTCTTCGGAGACGCACTGGAGGGCGCCGGCGGGCCGGTGGCGGCTCCGGAGTCGGGCGAATAGACGGGACTAGTCCCCGGATAGCTCTACTTCGAGCAGTTCGGCCGCCTCGAGCATCAGCTCCTCTTCGATACTGGCCGGCATACCGATGGCCGCTTCGATCCCGTCGGCGATAGTTTTTGCGGCAACAACCGCCTCACGGAGCTGTTCGGCCGGGGACTTTTCATCCGCGGGGCTGAAGGATTCATCTTGGTCGGACATGGACAACCTCCTCTGGAGCGAGCGATTCTAGATCGAGGAAGCTTCTAGATGCGGGGTGAACCGGCTCCGGCCCTGGCGCCGGCCGACACCGATCTCTACCGCTCCGTTGGTGGCCGGTAGATTGCTGGAACTGAAGGGCCGCACCGAGCGTCATAGGGGGTGTATGAAGCGCATCCGCATTGTGGTGTTGCTGACGGCCGTCATTGCGGCGGTCCCGGCCTCGGCGCGCGCTCAGGAAGCCGTCACCGTCGAAGCAACCATCGGGCTCCAGGGTTATGTCGCTCCCTATGAGGCGACCAGCCTGACTGTGCGGGTCACCGCCGACGTGCTCTTCGTCGGCGATATGCGGGTGTCCATTGGAGGTGTGAATCTCTTCACGGCGATCGAGGTGCCGGCCGGCAGCAGCAAGGAGTATGTCCTGGCCATTCCGCCCACCGGCAACAACAGCCGCGCGGTAATCCAATTGTTTGCCGAAGGATCCGAAGATCACCTGGTCCGGGAGACCGTCGCGGTGCTCAATCAGGCGGGCGAGGTTCTGGTGGGAGTCGTCGGCCTGCCGGTCGTCGGGCCCGCCCTGGCCGCGGCCGGCACCGTTCCCTTCGATCACCCCCTCACCGTGCTGAATCTGAGTCCGGAAGAGCTGGGCGGTCATCTGGCTCCGCTCTCCTACCTGATCGTCGGCAAAGGATCGCTGGCCGCAGTCGGCCCGGACATCCTGTCGGCGACGGGTGACTGGGTGCGTGAAGGCGGTCGGATTGTCGGCTCGGCTGAAGATCTACAGCGTATTGAGGGATCCTCCGGAGTCTCGACGGCTCTGACCGGCGAGACCACCGTTTCGACCGTCGGAAATGGAGAGTTGCTGGTCGTCGATGATCCGGCGACGGTTGCCGACTGGAGCCTGGTCATTCGTGACGTTCCGCCGCTCAGCCTGTCGACCAACCAGTTCGACGAAGGCTTCGGCTTTCAGATGGTCGAGGCCGCCTCGGCCGGGGGAGCTACGGCCACTCCCACCATTCCCTGGCTTCTGGGTGCTCTAGCCATCTATGTGATCCTGGTCGGTCCGGTCAATTTCTTGATTCTGCGCCGTTTCCGACGCCGCGAGCTGGCCTGGGTCACGATTCCTGCGGTGAGTGTCGCCATGCTGGGGATCCTCTGGATAGCAGGCCGGTCTCAGCTCGATGACCGGATCGTGACGCACGCCTCGATTGTCGTGCAGGACCACGACAGCAGCCGAGCCCTTTCCACTTTGATCGTGGCCGCCGGCGGGGAAGGAGAGCACTTCCTCGACGCTCCGGCGGGGTGGAGCGTTGCCCCCCTGGATGTGTCGATGATGTTCGGCCAGGGGGGTCGGTTGGAGGCGCGAGTCGAGGCGGGTCCCGACGGCGGAACCCGGCTCGGTTTCGAGCTCCCCAATCTCGGTGCGGCTACCGCCACCGCCCGCTGGAACCCGGCCCCCATCTCACTGCGCGCGGAAGTGGAAGTAGACGGCAGCGATCTCACGGCCACCATGCACAATGAAGGCAATATCAGCTTCTGGGCATGGGGGGTCGGTGACGGAAAATCAGCCCGGGCCTCTTCCGGACCTCTGGACCCCGGTCAGTCGGGGAGCGTCACACTGCCGACGGTCGAGCAGTTCTTTCAAGGCGGCAGCCTGATCGCCGACGCGGTGATGTCGCAGGGCAACTGGGACTGGTCGGGACGCGGACCCGATCCCTGGCAGCGAGTCTGGCCGCTCTCCGAAACGATGGCCCGCCAGGAGGCAAGGGTCTTGCAGAGCGGGCCCTACTTTTTCGGGTTCACCGACGATCTGTTGGTCGAAGTGGCAGTCGACGAATACCAGGAGGCCGCCCGGGGTCCGGCACTGGTGGTCGTCCCTCTCGACGCTCCGCCATCTTGGGGAGTGTCAAAAGGCGCCGGCGATATCGTGCGGATCGTCGGGGCCAACTTCGTCGACTCCTATCCGGGTTTTGTTTATGCCAGCGGAGCCGATGCGATCGAGTTGCGGTTCCGGATGAGCCAGGGAGCCGCTGGGAACGCCAGGATCAGCAAACGGCGGGGCAACCTCCCGGGCGTTGAGCTTCTCGAGGTCTACAACTGGCAGACGGCTCGATTTGATGAATACTCGTGGCCCGGGGATTTCCCCGTGGACTCATATGTTTCGCCCACAGACGAGGTGATGGTTCGCATCGTCTTCACCGACGGCCAGTTCAACGATCTCGACCTCCCGACCGGTGGGCTCGCCCTTTCGGTGGCGTCATCATGATCATCGAATTCGACGGTGTTACCAAGAGGTACGGAACGGTGACGGCCCTGGCGGACGCCAATCTGGCGATTCCCGAAGGGTCGATCACCGGGTTGATCGGACCAAATGGGGCAGGCAAGACGACCTCCATGGAGGTCATCAGCACCCTGCTCGCTCGCGATGGGGGCAAGGTCAGCGTCGCCGGCCATGATCCCGAGCAGAACCCCAGGGAGGTCCGCAAGATCCTCGGATACATGCCCGACTTCTTCGGGGTCTACGACGGATTGATAGTTCGCGAGTATCTCGATTTCTTTGCCACCGCTCATGGGTTGCGGCCTGAAGCCCGCCCGGGCGTGGTTGCCGACCTCCTGGCCCTGGTGGATCTAGAGGACAAAGCCGGAGCGGACGTCAACACCCTGTCGCGCGGCATGAAGCAGCGCCTCTCGCTGGCCCGGGCCCTGGTTCACGACCCCCAGGTGCTGGTCCTCGACGAGCCGGCCTCCGGGCTCGATCCGCGAGCTCGTGTGCAGTTGCGGGAGCTGATCGGCGAGCTGGGCCGGATGGGGAAGACGGTGCTGATTTCGTCCCACATCCTCTCGGAGCTCGAAGGAGTCTGCTCTCACATGGCGATCGTCGATCGAGGTTCCGTCAAGGCGCAGGGAACCATGGCGGAGATCCGGGCGGCCCTGATCGGTAACCGCCGGGTGACCCTGCGGACCCCGGCCGACCAGCTCCTGGCGGCGGAAGACTTGCTGCGGGGAGCGGGGGATGCCATCGAACTCCACCTCGAGCATGATCATCTGTGGTTCACCGCCGATGTTGTGGACGAGCGGCTGGCCGAACTGCTCCGGTTGCTCGTGAACGGCGACATCTCGGTGTGGGATTGGCGGGTCGATTCGGCCGGGCTAGAAGAACTATTCCTCCAGCTTACCGAGGACGAACAATCATGAATCTGAACCCGGTCACCATGCGAGAGATCCGAGAACGGTTCCGCCGCAAGCGAGCGGTGACGTTTCTGACCCTGTGGATCGTGCTGGTCACCGGCATCGGATACCTGATCTACCTGCTGGCCCGCGCCTGGGCGGGCAACGCCGGGTTCTTCGGCGGTATCTCCCCGATGTTGATCAGCTCGTCTCTCGGCCGGATAATGTTCGAGCTGGTCAGCCTGCTGCTGCTCTCGGCCATGCTGCTCGTGGTGCCGGGCATCGCCTCGCTGTCCATCGTCGGAGAACGCGAACGTCTCACCCTCCCGCTGCTCCAGGTCAGTCAATTGAGACCGGGCCAGATCGTCTTGGGGAAGTTGGGCTCGTCGCTCGCCTACCAACTACTGCTGCTGGTCTCGGTAGCCCCGATCATGGTGGTGCCGATCCTCTTCGGTGGAGTCAGCCTCGTGGACGTGCTGGTGGCCGTGGCGGTGATCGCCGTCACGTCGATCTTGATCGGCAGCCTGTCCGTATGGGTGTCCGCCCGGGCCAAATCGACCCGCGGGGCGGTAGCCGGCGCGTATCTGTGGACCTTCACCATTGTTGTGGTCACCGCGCTGGCGTTGATCGGGGAGGTGTACTTCTTCGCCCCGAGCCGCAACGACACGTGGGGCCCGACCGGCCGGGAGTTGTACACGGCCTGGCTCAACCCCTATATCGCCATGGGGTCGGCGGTCGACGAACCGCTGGTCGATACCAATCAGTTCATGGTGCTCGCTACCCCGTTCGACACGATCGATACCCTTCTCAGCCGACGACAATGGGGCAGTCGGGTCTTCAACGATTTCGGAGGCGTGCCCTTCGCGACGGAGAGGCTGATCGGTGGGGGATTCGGTGGCGCCGTATTCGCCGAACCCGCCGTGCCCGGCGCCCAGGGGGACCCCAACCGGGGCCCGCTGTGGGTCCGCTCTCTGATCCTGGCGGTCCTCATCTCGGGGTTTGTGTTGTGGCGGGCCAGTCGCCATCTGGCCGTGCCTCGACCCTCCACCCTCTGGAGACCCCGGTTGCCCCGCAGAAAGGAGCCGGTGGATGCCCCTGCCTGAACCGGTCCGGATCCTGATCGCCCGGGCCCGGCGGCGGTTGCTGCTTATGGACCTGATCCAGCGGTTGGTGCTGATCACCGCGTTGGTCGCGGTCCTGGCCGCCGCCGTCATCGGCATCGCCCGATACGTGGCGGCGCCCTGGGTGGAGCCGGCCGCCGCCGGGGTCTTGGTGGCAGGATGGCTGACCGCCCTCGGGTGGTCACTGGTGGCACGTCCTTCGTTGACTCGTTCCGCGATCGAGACCGACCAGCGGATGGGTGGCTTCGACCGGGTGTCCACCGCCCTCGAACTGACCGGTAAAGCCGCTCTGTCCGAACCGGAACAGCGCCAGGTGCGCGAGGCGGGACGCTGGGCGTCCAATCGTCCGCTCACCGGATTCGACCACGTGTGGCCTTCCGGACCGCTGGTGCCGCTCGCCGCGCTCGGCCTGGCCGCCGCCCTCCTCCTGGCCCTGGTCCCTTCTCCGGCCGACGCGGTGGTAGAACAGCGGCGTGTCGATAAAGCTCTGATCGAAGAGACTGCCGACACCCTCGAAGAACAGGCCGAGGAGCTTCCCCCCGACCTGCAGGAACAACTCGAAGCGCTCATCGAAGAGTTGCGTGAGGCCGACAACCTCGACCAGGCCATCGCCCGGCTGGGAGAGGCTCGGCAGCAGTTGGCGGAGCAGGCGGACCCGTCGTTGCTCGCCCGCAAAACCACTATGGCTGCGCTCGATCGGGAGATCGATCGCCAACCCCTGGCAGCCGGTTCCGACCTGGTTGAACAACTGCGCCAACTGGCGGCTACTGCCGCGTCCCTCACCCCTGAACAGGCGGCGGCCGCCGCGGCCCGGCTGACGGAACTGGCCGCCACCGCCGAAGCCGATGGGACGCTGGCCGAGCAGCTGGCCATGGCGGCGGATGCGCTGGAGGCGGGACAGGATCCCTCCTTTCATCTCGACGCCGCCGCCGGGGCCGTCTCAGACGCCCTGGGGCAAATCGCCTCCGGAGAAGCAACCGCCCGGGCCCAGACGGCGCTCCGTGACGCCCAAAACGGTCTCAACGACGCCCAACAGGGTCAAGGTCAGGGCCAGGGGCAGGGCCAGGGTCAAGGCCAGGGGCAGGGCCAGGGTCAAGGTCAGGGCCAGGGTCAGGGGCAGGTATCGGGTGGAAACGTATCGGGGGGAGGCGGCTCGGGAACGCCCGGGCAGGGGGGAACCGGGACCGGTACGGTCAACCCCGGTCAGGGCGATGACGACCCGTTCAATCCGGTCGGTCGGGCGGATGTGTTCGATCCCGTCGACTTCAGCCTCGGTGATGAAGTCCGGGTTGAGCTCGAAGGCTCCGATCCCGGTCAGGTGGTAGGTCAAGCCGACGGCTTCGGCCTTCGCAATCTTCCGGCTCTTTCCTACGCCGACCGGCACGCGGAATACACCAGGCAAGCCCTCGACGCTCTCGATCACATGACCATTCCTTCCGACCTACAGGACATCGTCCGCGACTATTTCACGAAGTTGGAGCCATGACACCCGAGCAATTCGCATCAACCGTAGACAGCATCCGCCGCGAAGTGGGCAAGGTCATCGTCGGTCAGACCGATCTGGTCGACACCGTTCTGCTGGCCGTGCTGTGCGAGGGGCATGTCCTGCTGGAAGGGGTTCCCGGACTCGGCAAAACCCGCCTCCTGCAGACCCTCGGCAGTGTCCTCGATGTTGAGTTTGGCCGCGTCCAGTTCACTCCCGACTTGATGCCCGCCGACATCCTCGGCACCAACATCCTCCAGGAGGGACGATTTGAGTTCCACCGCGGCCCGCTCTTTGCCAATCTCGTCCTGGCCGACGAGGTGAACCGGGCAACCCCCAAGACCCAGTCGGCGTTGCTGGAGGCGATGCAGGAGCGCCGCGTGACCCTGGGGGGTGTGACCCATGTCCTGCCCAGGCCCTTCTTTGTGATGGCCACCCAGAATCCAATCGAGATGGAGGGCACGTATCCACTTCCTGAGGCTCAACTCGATCGGTTCCTCTTCAAGGCCCTCGTCCCCTTTCCTTCCACCGACGACGTGGTGGAGATCCTCCAGCGAACCACCACCGATCAGGATGCCCGGCCGGAGCCTGCCGTTGATGGGCCGACTCTGCTCGAGATGAGCACTATCGTGCGAGAGGTCCCGGCCGCCGCCCACGTGCTTCGTTATTCGGCGACGCTGGTGGCGGCCACCCATCCGAACAACGGAGCCGCCCCTGATCCGGTGCGCACCTATGTCCGCTACGGCGCCAGCCCGCGGGGCGCCCAGGCGATGGTGCTGGGTGGGAAGGCGTTGGCGTTGCTGGACGGGCGACCCAATTTGGCCGGTGAGGACGTGCAGGGGGTGGCCCGGGCGGCCCTGCGTCACCGGCTGGTGCTCGGGTATGAGGCTGCTGCCGACGGGGTCACCCCCGACGATCTCATCGGCGCCATTCTCGAAGCTCATCCGCGTCCGGCCTCCGAGGCGTAGGGCCGCCTCGTGCTCCTGTCCCCGGAGTTGCGTGCCCGGTTGGAGAGGCTGTCGCTTCGAACCCGGGGGCGGGTGCGGGGCAAGTGGGCAGGCCGTCACGCCTCTAAACAGATCGGGGAGAGCATCGATTTCGCCGACTATCGAGAGTACGTCCCCGGAGACGACTTCCGGCGAATCGATCACAACCTGCGGGCTCGCCTGGGGGTCGTCATGGTGCGCCTGTTCGAAGCCGAGGATGAACTGCCTTTGCGGGTGATAGTCGACACTTCCGCCTCGATGGGCTTCGGGGCCAAGTTCCGGGTTGCCCAGGAGTTGGCCGCCGTGATGTCGTTCCTGGCGCTGGCCGGCGGTGATCGTGTCTACCCCATCCAGGTGCCCGGCCCCGGCGGCCGATCTTTCGCGACCGGGCCACCCAGTCGCCACCTCTCCGGGTGGCCGGTGCTCGAGGGGTGGCTCGAGGGGCTCACGCCGGGTGGCGCCGGGACCCTGACACCGGCGATGCACAGCCTGCTCGGCAACGCAACAGTCCGCGGACCGGTCGTATTGATATCCGACCTGCTCGACCCGGCCTGGGAGAAATCGATGGACGCCATGGGGACGGCCGGCTCGGGGACGGTGCTGCACGTGCTGGCCCCCGACGAGCTAGAACCGGACCTCTCCGGCGACCTGCGCCTCATCGACTCCGAGAGCCGGCAAGCGGTAGACCTGTCGACCTCATCCGATGCGCTGGCGGCCTATCGCACCGCCCGGGATGCCTTTCTCACCGGAGCGGCCGCCCGGGCCCGCCGGGCCGGTCTGGACTATGTCCTGGTACCGGCCGAGCCGGGAGCGACAGAACGAACCCTTGCCGCGTTGGCCGCCGTCGAGGCCGTGAGATGAACTTCCTGGCCCCGGCTGCTCTCGCCCTGGCCGCCCTGGCCATTCCGTTGATCGTGTTGTACATGCTCCGAACTCGCCGCCACCGCCAGGAGGTGTCGAGCGTGATGCTGTGGGAGCGGGCCGGGGTGGCCGTCACTTCGGCGGTTCCCTGGCAGCGATTGAAGATCACCCCGCTCCTCATAGCCCAACTGATCGCACTGGCATTGTTCGTGCTGTTGCTGGCCCGCCCGTTTCTTCGCGAGGCCTCTCTGCTCGGTCCCCACACGGTATTTGTGATCGATACCTCCGGATCGATGGCCATGGCCGACCGACTGGAAGAGGCCAAGGACCGCGCCCTCCAACTGCTCTCGGATGCCTCCTCGACCAACGTCGTTTCCATCGTGGAAGCGGGGCCCCGACCCGTGGTCCGCGCCGCCCTGGCCCGTGACCCCGCCGAACTCAGGGACACGGTGACCCGTCTCGTTCCCAGCGGCGGGATGGAAGACCTCCCGGCCGCCCTAACGGTGGCCCGGAGCCTGGCGACTCCGGATCGCCCCACCCGGATCCTGCTCTTCTCCGACGGCGGCATCTCCGAGCTTTCCACTCTCGAAGAACCGGTGATCGGTGTCGACCATCTGCTCTTTGCCGGGACCGAGGACAACCTGGCCATCACCGCCTTCAGTGGCGAGGCGGCGGACGACGGCCGGGTGCGTCTGTTCGTGGAAGTCTCCAACTACGGCGAGACCGATCGCGATGTTCAACTCCAGGTCTCGGCGGGAGCCCAGCCGGTGATCACTACTCCGCTCTCGGTGGCCGCCGGCGGCCGGGCGCGGGACGGGTTTCGGATCGAAGCCGAACCCGGTCTGGAGGTTCGGGCAACTCTGTACGAAGGGTCCGGCCAACCGCTGGCGGATGGTCTGGCGCTCGACGACGTCGCCTATCTGGTGATCGGAGCCGGTCCGGCCCGGGCGGTTGCCACGATCGGCCCGGGGTCGATCTTCATGGACGCCCTGATCGCTTCCGCTTCGGGGTTTGTCCCGGCCGCCGGACAAGCGCCCGATGTGATTGTCATCGACGGTGGCGCGGCTACCGATCTGCCCGCCCCCGCCTGGCTCATCCGGCCCTCCATCCCTCCGGCCGGGGTCACGATCACCGGCACGATCCAAAACACTGCCGCCAGTTTCCAACGACCCGGCGAGCCGCTGCTGGACGACGTCGATCTCTCGTCGCTGGTTATTGGAGAAGCCGACATCGTCGACGCACCGGGCTGGCTTCCGCTCGTCAAGGCCGGTGAGGTGCCGCTCATCTTGCTGGGCGAGATAGATGACAAGAGAGCCGTCTACTTCACGTTCGATCTCACCCAGTCCAACCTGCCGGTTCAGGTGGCTTTTCCGGTCCTGGGCACCCGCATCCTGCAGTTGCTCGGAGGCGCCGAGGAGGCCTCGCTCACCCCGTTGCCGGCCGGGACTCCGATCGCCCTCGCCCCTCCTCCCGATTGGGAGACCCGGGTGAACCTGCCGACGGGTGAAACCGTCACCCCTTCGGCCGATGCGGCACTTTTTGAGGACACCGGGAGGCCGGGGGTCTACCGGGTCACCTATCACGCCGAGGACGGTTCGGTTCGGATCGGCCCCATCGCGGTGAGGCAGTTTGTGGCGGCGGAGTCGGCGGGAACCTCGCGAACGATCGAGACAGAGCCGCTGGCTCTCGCTGCAGCAGAATCGACCGCCATCATCAAGGAATGGGCGCCCCTCATCATCTCCGCCCTTCTCCTGCTCCTGCTGGTCGAATGGTGGATCGGACACGGCGCCCCCCGCCCTCGCTTGAGCCGGGTCCGACAGACCGCCGGGGGCCGGCGATGAGTCTGCCCACCTTCGAGGATCCGTGGTGGCTGATGCTTCTGATTCCGGCGGCGGCGGCCGTGTTGCTGCTGGCCAGAGCCGGGACACCCACCGTGCCGGCCCGACAACATCGGTGGGCTGCGGCGGCCCGCCTCGGGACGCTGGCTCTAGTGATCCTGTCGGCTGCGCAGCCCACGTTTGCCCTCGAGGTTCCGGAACGGACGGTGTTCTTCGTTCTCGACCGGTCGGCCTCGATTCCCTTGGCGGTTCGGACCGAACAGGAGTCCTTCGTGGCGGCGGCGTTGGCCGCAGCCCGGCCCGGAGATGTGACCGGCGTGGCCGTCTTCGGCGAGGAGCTCAAGGTGGATACCGCTCTTGCTCAAGACCGCCGTCCCGAACCGGTCCGTGCCACCGTCAGAGATGGTGCCACGGACCTGGCGGGGGCGCTGCGGTCCGCCGCGGTGCTTCTCCCCACCGAAGGATCCCGACGTATCGTGCTCTTCACCGACGGTGTGGAAACTGAAGGGGATGCCCGCTCCGCAGCCGCCGATCTCGGCGACCAGGGGGTCGCCGTCGATGTCATGCCGTCTGCCACGGGCCGGGGACCGGACGCGGTTGCTGAGGGTGTGCGGGTACCGGCGACGGCCAGAGTCGGTGAGAACATTCCGGCCACGATCGTGGTTCGAGCCAATGCCGCGGGTCCGGCTCAGCTCTTCGTTCAGGCCGGCGAGGGTGAAGTCGACGTCCTGGACGTTCAATTGCAGGCTGGCCGCAATGAGTTCACCGTCGAGTACCCGGCCGTCGAGTCGGGTTTTCTGCGGATTGGGGCGCGAGTGGCGGCTTCCTTTGATGCCCGGGTCGAGAACGATGTCGCCGAGGGTTTGGTTCGGGTCCTCGGTCCAGCCCAGGTGGCTGTGATCGAAGGGAAACCCGGTGATGCCGGTGATCTGGTTCAGGGGCTTCAAGCGGCCGGTTTCGAGGTCGATCTGCTTTCCACGATTCCATCAGACAATGCCTTGCTGAGCTACGACGCCGTCGTGCTGGTCAACCTGGCCGCCCCCACCGCCCTCGACGCCGAGCGGCTGGCTGCCTATGTGGAGGATCTGGGCCGCGGTCTGCTGGTCGTCGGCGGTGACCAGGCGTACGGCCTGGGTCGTTATGAGAACACCGCATTTGAGGAACTGCTCCCGGTCAACAGCAATCCGGACGACCTGGTGCGACGCCAGAAGGTGGCGGAGGTCCTGGTCATCGATACGTCGGGATCGATGGGTGCCTGCCACGCCCGTGGTGACAACTTCATCGAAGGGGGTATCAACAAAACCGACATCTCCCGAGCGGGAGCCGCCGCCGCCATTGAAGCCCTCACCGGGCAGGACCGGGTCGGGGTGCTGGCCTTCAGCTCGGGAACCGATTGGGCAATCCCCCTGGGACCCAAGCCCGACCCCGCCTCAGCCGAGACGGCCCTCGGCACTCTGATCCCGCAAGGTGACACCGAGATCGCCACCGGTTTGCGGGAAGCCCTGACGGAGCTGCAAGGCGCTGCCGAGGATCTGCGACACATCGTCCTGTTCACGGACGGCTGGGACCCCAACGAGGCCAATCTGCTGCCCATCGCCGGTGAGATCGCCGACAGCGGTATCACCCTGTCGGTGGTGGGGACCGGAGAAGGAGCCGGGACCACGCTGCGGCGGATGGCAGAGCTGGGCGGGGGCCGCTACTACGAAGGGCGTGATCTCCAAGCGATCCCGGAGATCTTTGTGGAGGAGACCTTGACGGTAGCCCGCTCCCTGGCCCAGGAGGGATCGTTTACGCCCATCCTGGGGAACCGATCTCAGGTCACCGCCGAACTCGAAGCCACCCCGCCGCTGTACGGATACGTGCTCACCCGGCCCAAGACCACGGCGCTATTGCCCCTGTTGATCGGGGAAGAGGACCCTTTGCTGGCTTCCTGGCAGCGCGGGCTGGGCAGGGTCACCGCCTGGACTTCCGATGCGACCGCCCGCTGGTCGGCCGACTGGCTTCCGTGGGACGGTTACGTGGAGTTCTGGGGCAAGGTCGTCGGGGACGTTCTCCCGGCCGGTCGTGAAACTCCCCCGGATGTCGAGGTGTCCGGCGGTCTGCTCTCCATCGGCTACGAAGTCGGCGATGTGCCCCTGGACGCGGCCGCGGTGGCGACGGTGCGAAGTCCCGACGGGGATGTCCAGATGGTCCCGCTGCGCCGCACCAGTGGGTCCGAATTCACCGGACTGGTCCGGGTCTCGGATTCCGGCGCGTACTGGGTGGCGGTGTCGGTCGAGAATGCCGGCACCACGCTGGCCTCGGGCAGCTCCGGGGCCGTGTCCAGTTATGCCGAAGAGTTCTCGTTCCGGGACCCGGACGAACGGCTCAGCTCGGACATTGCTGCCCTGACCGGCGGTCGTGTGAACCCCGACGCGGCTGCCGTGTTTGATCCGGCACCGGTGACCGGCAAGGCCCGGCGGGTCATATGGCCGTGGCTGGCCGGGGCTGCTCTGCTGCTCTTCATGACCGACGTCACGCTGCGAAGGCTGGTGTTGACCGGGGCCGTGACCCGCCGGTCGGTACAGCGGGCGGGCGAGCCGGAGGAAGAAGCACCCGAGCCGGTCGAGCCACTGGTTGAACGAGAAACGGTGGGGAGGCTGCTGCAGCGAAAACGCAAGTGAGCGCGGTTCCGGGTTGCAGGTTTCAGGCAGGCGGGAGTTGGCTGCTTTGCGCCCTCCCTCGCTGTGAAGCGGGGGAGGTGGCGAGCCCGAACAAGGCTCGGCGGAGGGGGCAACAACGAACTTCGGACTCCCCACTTCCCGCTTCGAACTTAGAACCTGGATTATCTGCGCGAATGCTTCCTAGCTCTCCGTGCCGGCCGGTTTGCGGCTGAAGGCCACGATGCCCAGCAGGGCGAAGATGGCGCCTACCACGATGAGCCCGTACGGCAGAACCGTGCCGAGCCAGAAGAGCTGGCCTTTGGCATCTTCTGCGTCCGCCACCGCTTCGGCCACGGAATCGGCCGTTTGTGCGTACTCGAGGTGCATCACCTCGGCCAGCGGCACCGGATCGCCGACGTTCAGCGCCACCGAGCGCGACTCCATCTTCTTGTAGTCGATCAGGACGCCGGAGTCGGGCTCTACCCAATACTCAGTTTCATAGGTGTAGGTGTAGGCCAGCGGGACTGGATCCGGAAGCATCGGAAGAATTTGCCCAAGCTGGGCAAGCATCTCGTCCGGCAAACCAAGGGCCGGAACGAGACCCTGGATCGCCGCCTGCGGCAACGCCGCCGGGAACGAGGCCAGCAGCACCGGATCAGTGATCAGATCAGGGCCGGAGGCCGCCGTGAAGTAGTAGGTGTTGAGGCCTTCGTGTTCTTCTTCCCGCACGAAGCTGAGCGTATTGGTCTCGAGGGTGTCACCATTCCAGCCGACGTAGGAGGTCTTCTCGGTGCCGATCGGGAACCCGACTACCAGGCCTTCCCGGTCGGTCACCCGGGCGTCGTCGGTGAAATTGGGAATGCTCTCCATAGTCTTGCGGTCGATCGAGTAGATGTCCTCGGCCTGCTGAAGCGGGCCGGCCGGGCCGGACATGACCGCCGAATCGCTGACCAGAGCCTTATCGCCGTCGACCTCGAGAGTCTGAACATGGCGGTCGATGGTCACCGGAACGTTGCGCAGGAAGATGTTGGCTGCATCCATGGCGGCCAGCGCCTCGGCGTTGAGCATCACGGCCAACTCGCCTTCATAGGCTCGGGTCGAATCCACATCATCGGGCCACTGAGCCATCCCCGGGATAACGACGAACATGAACACCAAACCCGCCGCTATCAACACGATCCCCAGGGTCAACCAGATTGATCCCGCTGTTTTGCCTCTCATGGAAACCCCTCCTCCGCGCCCGCGACCAAAAACCGCAAGGTGCGGTTCTGCGGCAATGATGCCGGACGGAGTTAACCCTACACCAGGGACCTTTGCCCCAGTTGGGGTCCTGACGATCCCGTGGCAGGCGAGGGAGCATCACCGTCTGGCCCCAGGTACTCAACGACCTCTGCGCCGAGCGAGGAATCCTCCTGCCCGAGTGGTCGAAAGGTTTCCGCGTCATCCACCCGGCCGGCAGCTCCGTACAACATCCACAAGCCTGCACCGCAGGGACCGAAGCTCAACAGGAGAGATTTGAAATGAAGACAAGACTGATCGCCCTCGCATCTGTGCTGGCAATAGTGGGAGTGGCATGCTCATCCGCTGATGCTGTCGAAGAAACCACGACGACCACCGAAGCGACGATGGAAGAAACCATCGTCGAAGTAGCTGTAGGCGCGGGCTTCAATACGCTCGTCGCCGCCGTTGAGGCCGCCGGCCTGGTGGAAACCCTCCAGAGTGAAGGCCCGTTCACGGTCTTTGCTCCTACCGATGAGGCTTTTGCGGCACTGCCCGAAGGCGTGCTCGACGGGCTGTTGGCGGACCCTGCGGCCCTGGCTGAAGTGCTGACCTACCACGTTGTGGCCGGCAAGGTGCTGGCAGCCGATGTGGTCGGACTCGAAACAGCCACCACCGTTCAAGGCGAGGACATTGCCATCGCCGTCGTAGACGGAACCGTCGTCCTCAACGGCAGCGCCAATGTCGTGACGACGGACGTCATGGCTTCGAATGGCGTCATCCACGTGATCGATGCGGTCATCCTCCCACCTTCGTCGTAGTCCATAACAAACGGCAATAGCGGCAGAATCGCTGGGAAGGGCCCCCGACTCGAATCGGGGGCCCTTCCCGTGTTTGCCCGGCCGGGAGGGAATCCGCGGTGCAACCCTCAGCGCAGACCCACCGAGAGCTGGACCGAGCCGGTCTTGCGGAGGTTTGCCTCCGACATGGTCAAGGCTCCCCAACTGCCGAGGCGCACGACATAATCCTGTGCGCTCTTCCCATCCGTTTCGACGATGAACTGAAACATGAACAAACAGGGAACCAACGGGATTCGGGCTAGCTCAGCATCAACCTCGTCCTGCGTCGACCGCTGACGGGCCAAACCGGCGAGGTCCACCAATTCGGCACCGGAGGCGATTCGACCTTTGCCCAGAGGGGCTGCTCCCAATCGGTCTCCCGTGACGGTCTCCACGGTCACCTCTGTCGAGGCATTTATCCCGTAGTACAAGCTCCGTTCTCCGGTGCACAGGTCTCCTTCGGCTTTGCCCGGATACTCGTCCCAGAGGATGAAGCTGCCGTCCACTTCGAAAGACTTCTCGGCGCCGGCCATCACGATCGCCACACCGACCGCAGCTACCAGCCCGACCAGGAGGAACCCTCGCTTCACGACGCCTCAGCGCCTCGCACGACGGCGCGGGCGATCTTCATAGGACCTGTTCCTGGAGGAACGGGGCGCTTTCGGTGTGAATGACGCGAGTCGTAGGCACCTGGAAACCCTCCCGCTTTGGCAGACGGTGACCCAGGGTTGAAGAATGGACCACAACCAACCCCATGTTCGGTCTTTACCGGTGGCCAGGGGCAGAATCGAACTGCCGACCCCAGGTTTTTCAGACCTAACATAACCCCAGCTAGACACAACTTTCTGTGCCCTGTTTGTGCTGAAAAGTGCTCACTTCTACAATCCGACCGTGAGTCACACGTACAAGTACAAGAAGGATCCCACGAAGAGCGCCAGCCGCAACAACATCGCCTGGCGAGCGGTCTGGAAGGATCCGGCCGGGCAACGGCAGACCAAGGCCGGCTTCCCGACCAAGGCCGCGGCCGACTGGTTTCTCGAGAACGTCATCGCAGATCTGATCAGTGGCTCCTACACCGATCCGAAACGAGCGCTGACCACCTTCGACAGGTTGGCGGAGCGATGGTTCCGCACCCTGCGGGACAAGTCGCCGAACACGCTCGCTGGGTACCGATCGTTGTTGGACGTTCACGTGCTACCACGATGGGGCGCCGTACCCGTCGGCGACATTGACAACCTTGGGCTGGCTGAATGGTTGGCAGAGCTTCCATTGTCCCTGTCACGGCGCCGCCAGGCCTTCAGGGTCATCACCGCCGTCCTCCGGGTGGCTATGCGGAACGGCTACATCGCCAAGAACCCATCGGAAGGGATCACCCTGCCCGAACCACCCAAGCGCGAGCGGTACCTCACTCCCGCCGAAGTGGCCCGATTGGCCGACGCGCTAGCGCCGGATTACGACGCCCTCGTCCTGGTGATGGCGTTCGGTGGATTGCGTTGGGGGGAAGCCGTGGCGCTGCGTCGCCGTGACGTCGACATCGCGCGGGGAAGGCTGATCGTGTCTCGCTCCCTCGTCGAGAAGCCGGGCGGCGGGTTCCTGTTCAAGGGTACGAAGACTGAGCGGGCGCGAACAGTCGCCCTGCCCCCCGGCGTGGTCGATCGATTAGTCCGGCACCTCTCAGGAATTCCGGACGACCAAGAGACGCTGGTGTTCACTTCATCGCAGGGCCGACCGCTGCGCAGGTCGAATTTCAACCGCCGGTACTGGCAACCGGCCCTTTCCCGGGCTGGGCTCGAGAATGTCACTCCCCACGATCTTCGACATACGTCCGTCGCTTTCCTTATCGCTGCGGGGGCGCCGGCCCTGCAGGTTCAGACGCACGCAGGCCATGGGTCCGCACGAGTCACGCTTGATCGCTATGGGCACCTCTTCCCCGATGCCTTCGACACGACGCGAGCACTGTTGGAGAAACTGTTCCAGGAAGGAGCTGCTGAGCTCGAGCCCAGGTAGGGAATGCTGCAGGGTCAGCCAGTGCGTTCGCTGATTCGGCCTCTGATCCAAAGCTCGACGTCGGTCCGCCGGTAGCGAATATGCCTTCCCACCCGGAAGCCGGGGGGTCCTTCTCCGCGGTGGCGCCAGGCGTAGATGGTTGTAAGGGGTACTTCGAGGTAGTCGGCGAGTTGTTGGGCTGAGAGCAGCGGTTCGAGGTTGTTCATTCCCCAACTTTGGTGGTGGGACCCTGTTATTTCGATGTTATTTGAGTGTCAGCAGCCCTTTCATTCGGATTCTATTTCGGTTGTTTCCCCTGCTCAGAGTGCCTTTTTGGAGATATTCGAGATCGGTGCAAAACGGGTCATCTATGAGATCGTCGGCGATCAGGTTGGAGGGTTCCTGACAGGGCTACTGACACTCTGCTGAGAGGGTGGTCGTGTCTAGTAGCCGACATGGAACCTGTTGGCAGCGTCGACCGCAGCGAAGATCGGAACCGCATCGCAGGCCTGGCCTTCGTTGGGTCGGGCCCTGGGATCTCCTTCTCCGAGACGCGCCCGGCGACGATGCCGGACTCGGATCACGAACCGTTCGAAGCAAACACCGACCACCATCTCGGCTCCTCAAAAGCCATAACAGCCAAGATCCATCGAGACCCCGATCGGATCAGCCATGCCACCTCCACCCAGGTGCGCGCCCTTTCGACCGATCGCCTCCAACCACACACGCATCTGCAACGAGTTGCTTTTGGTGTACCGGTTTACCGCTCGGGGGGTGGCTGGTGTTGAGTTTGGCCAAGGCCGCCAAGGACTATTACCTGCGGAAGCTGGGGGAGATCTCACCGGGGGAGGACTACTACCTGCGGGGTGGTACCGCCACCGGGAAGTGGCGCGGCAGCGGCGCCACCGAGCTGGGCCTAGAAGGCACCGTGACCGCTGAGGGGTTGGTGCGCCTGTTCGACGGTCAGCACCCCGCCACCGGTGAACGGCTGGGTCGGAGCTTGCGTCAGCGATGGGGTAGCGGCGTGGGATGTGACCTTCTCAGCGGACAAGTCGGTGTCACTGCTGTGGGCCCTCGGCGACGACGAGACCCGCCGGGAGGTGTTGGAGGCGTTCGAGGAGGCCACCTCCTCGGCGTTGGGGTATTTGGAGTCGGTCGCGTCCTCAACCCGGGGCGCCTCCAAGACCCCGGTGCTCGACGAGAACGGTGACCCGGTCCTCAACGAGGACGGGACTCCGAGGTTTCGGGTGGTGACCTGGCCGATCCCAACGTCGGGGTATGTGGCGGCGTCGTTCACCGAGTTCACTTCCCGGGCCGATGACCCCCAACTCCACACCCATGTGGTGGTCGCCAACAAAGTCAAAGGCACAGATGGGGTGTGGCGGACCGTGGACGGGAGGTTGTTGTATCGGTATCAGCTGGCCGCCGGGTACCTCCACGAAGCGGTGCTGCGGAAGGAGTTGACGGAGCGGTTGGGGGTTCGGTGGCAGCCGGTCCGCAACGGGATGGCCGACATCGAAGGTTTCACCCGCCCGCAGATCGAAGCGTTCTCCCGACGGCGGCACCAGCTCGAAACCTGGCGCCAAGACCAAGGGCTCCCCGACACGGCGGCAGCCCGGCAGGTCGCAGTGTTGGCCACCCGGCCCCGAAGCAGGATCATCCCCTCGCCGAACTCGAAGCTCGAATGGAAGCAACGGGCCGCCCAGGTGGGTCTCACCCCCGACCGGCTCACCCAACTCATGGGTAGCAGCCGGGAAGTCGCCCCGGTCGACTCGACGGACTGTTCGAACGGTTGGCGTCGGCCGATGGGCTCACCGAACGGGCCTCCACCTTCGGACGGGCCGAGGTGATCAAAGAGATCGCCGGCGCCCTCCCCGACGGCGGCACCCGCACCCAAATCGAACACCTCGCCGAAACATTCCTGCGCAGCCGGGAGGTCATCTCGCTTCTTCCCACCCCAACACCGAACAGGTCGACGAACTCGACGGTCCCCTCGATGCTGCCCGTGACCGGCTTGATGAGCTGACCGAAGCAGAAGCGGCCGGCTCGCTGATGCGTCGCCGGGACGGCAGCCTGTTCCCCGGCACGCGTGCACCGGACAGTACACAACGGTCGAGCTGTTGGTTACCGAGCAGCGGATCATCGAACAAGCCAGGGCTGGTATCGGTGCCGGTCGATGGGCCGCACCCGACCGTCTGGTCGAAGCCAGGCTGCGACGCCACCCCGAGCTGACCGACGGGCAGCGGGAGATGGTCCGCCGGTTCGCCACCTCCACCAACACCATCGACATCGGGATCGGCCCAGCCGGGACCGGCAAAACCGCCGTGATGGAAGTGATCGGCCAGCTCGCCACCATCACCGGCACCCCGATCCTGGGTGGGGCGCTGGCCGGCCGCACCGCCGCCGGCCTTGAGACAGCCACCGGGATCCCCTCCACCACCCTCACCCGACTGATCGGCGAATCCAAAGACCGCGGTCTTCCCCACAGAGCGATCGTGGTGGTCGATGAGGCTGGGATGGTCGGTACCCGCCAACTCGCCGCCATCACCGACCTCGTCGAACGGGCCGAAGGGAAGCTGATCCTGATCGGTGACGACCGTCAGCTACCCGAAATCGACGCCGGTGGCCTGTTCCGGGCTCTCGCCACACCGGCTCCCCACCGTTGAGCTGACCGACAACATCCGCCAGCAACACCCATGGGAACGCAACGCCCTCACCCAACTCCGCCACGGATCCGTCGACCAAGCGATCGAGGCCTACCGCCAGCGGGGCAGGGTGAACGTCGGACAGAACCGAGACGACACCATCGGACGGGCCGTCCAGGACTGGTATCGCCATGTCACCGCCACCGGTGACCTCACCTCGGGGCTGCTCATCGCCCACAACAACACCACCGTCACCGAACTCAACCAACAAGCCCGCACCCACCTCGACCGCATCCAACCGGCTCCACGGACCCGCCCTCGAAACAGCGGACCGGGTCTTCCAGGCGGGGGACCGGATCCTGTGCCGCCAAAACCAGACCCGGCTCGGGGTGCTCAACGGCGACCTCGCCACCGTCGTCTCCGTCGACCCAGACCACGGCACGCTGTCACCGTGCGGCTCGACCGTGACCCCGAAACCCGAGACCTGCCTGTCTGGTATCTCGACCAGGGGCACGTCGACTACGGCTACGCCCTCACCGGGCACAAAGCCCAAGGGGTCACCACCGACCGCACCTTCGTGATCGTCGACGGGACCACCGACCGGGAATGGGCCTACGTGGCGATGAGCCGCGGTCCGGCAAGCCAACACCCTCTACCTCACCAACCCCGAACCCGCTGATGAGCAGTGCACCCACCTCACCCACCAGGGTCGCCACGATGCCCTCGATCGCCTCACCGCTACGCTCAACCGCGGTTCGGCCCAGATCGCCGCTATCGACCATGCCGGACCGGCACCCACCGACGACGTCGATCCGTTGGGTCCGCCCCCACCCAGCAGTGATGTCGCCGCTCGGGTCGCCTGGCAGATCGCCAAACGCCAAACCCAACGAGACGAGACCGAACGGCAGACACCCGGCCTCGACCTCGCCGTCGGCCGCTAACCACAACCACAGTTCCCGCGTGGATGGTGCAGCGTGTGGGTGCACGTCGTCACCCGTGGCACCAGCCAGGTATGAGGACCAGCCGAAGCGGTTGCAGGTCTGGTTCCACAGCTTGACCGGCATGTCGTCGAGGTCTGTTCGCTGGGCGGTGCGGTCGTCGATCATCGGGTAGATCAGCATTTGGAAGACTGGTTTGACGTCCATCTCATCTCGAGCTCGAAGAGCCAGTCCCGCTGCCAGGCCGCCACCTGCGCTCCCGCCACCGATGGCGATGCGGCTGGGGTCGACATCGGGTTGATCGGCCAACCACGCCAGTGCTGCGGCGCAGTCGTCCATCGCTGCCGGGAACGGGTGCTTGGGGGCAAGGCGATATTCGACGAAGGCCATCGCCACATCCATGTGGGGGCTGTACCGCTTCTGGGTCAAGGAGAACTCCGAGACCGCGGTCCCGACCACCATGCCGCCGCCGTGCATCCACAGCAGCGCCGGGGCGGGCTTACGTCCTGACGGCGCACCGACGAAGTAGACATCGGCAGTTTCGCTGACCGACACCTGGCGTGCCTTTGGACTGATGAAGCGCTTCTGAAACCCCTCAATGGCGCGGGAACAAGGGCAGCGTTCGGGGAAGGCCGAGGGATGGCGGATAGAACCGTGCCTTGGTCAGCTCAGGGTGGTAGGTCGCCATGGTGGGATGCTACCGGTCAGTTTTCGGACAATGTCCGACACGAAAGCCGAGTAGTCGAGGCGACCCTTGGGCAAACCGACGAGCGCCCCTTCCGAATCGAACGGACTGGCAACCATCCACCCCAACGGACACGCCATGCCTTCCACCCTCCCGTGGCCCACGCCGATCGCCCGATCCCTGAGCGGACTCGCCCATATCTGATACCGCAACAGATCGGCACTTCCAGGATCGCTCTAGTAGACGCCTCGCTGTGTGGTGCCGTCTGCTCTCGGCACGATGGCAGACAACGTGTCGGGAGCATGAGGATCGACTGCGGGGTTCCATGCGGGCATGCGACCGATTGCCACCTGCTCACGGTCGTAATCCTCGAGCCGAAGAAGAACCTCCGAGGTGCCCGAACACTCCCATGACTCGATTCTTCCTTGGTAGCCACCACCTTCAACAATCATCAGCCACTCGACATCCGTTTCGTTGGGGATCCGGTGCCTCACGTCTGACGCCGCGCCGCGGCGTCGAGCTGGAAGTCCTTCAGGATGAGAAGATTGGTGTCGGCGGGTAGCGAGTTTGCCCAAACCGCAAACGCCTCGGAATCGTCGAAAAGGAGGGTAGCCCCGCGCCCCGGCGGCTCGGGAGTATCTGGCGATAGCCAGGACTTCACCAGCGTCCGAGATCCAGCGTGACGCGGCGACGACGATCTCTGCCAGCGAGCCTTCGATGTCCACGACTCCGATCGTAGGCCGACGATCGTTTACTCGTCGTCGGACCCCTGGCTGAGCACGCCGATCACCAAATCGAGGACGAGAACGAGCGCTTCTTCCAGCGTCCTGGATCGGCACATCGACGAGCGGTTCTCCAAACGCTGGTCGACCACCGCACGTGACGCCACCTGACCCAACGCTTCGCGGCATGTGAACCGGGGGTCGCAGATATCTGCCGGATCTCGGATGGTTCGCCGGAGATGGGAACCTATGGGGCACGTGTTTCGTCTACAAGACATGAAGGCCCGGGTCGTGAGACTTCTGGTCGTGGTTCTTCTGGTCTTGGTGTTCTCGGCGTGCTCACGGGTTGAGATCAACGAGGTGGGAGCGTCAGCAGACGGCACCAGTCTCGGACTCGGCCTGAACAGTTGCCACGGGACCTACAGCGTTGCGGTCGACGAGGGCGCTGAGGCGGTAACGATCACCGTCACCGACCGGAGGTTCCCGATCCGTTTCGCAGGAGACGATTGCGCCGACTCCTGGCAGGTCGAACTCTCCGAACCGCTCGGCGCCCGTCAGGTCATCGACGGGAAACGAGACGTCGTGATGGACGTGAGGTACGAACCGTGGAACCAACAGCAGTACACCGCAGCCGAGTATCGGGCAGCCCTAGACGCAACGGTGGCGTGCATCCTGGCTGCCGACCCCACCGTGGATGCGTTCGTGATTGAAGGCCCGGGCGTCCCTGTTCTCGTGGTCGACCTGGGCGACATTCCTGACGGACAGAGCAAGATCGGATCCGAGTGTCCGATGCTCCGCCACTCACCTGGATCCGCTACGCCGCTGACGAGCATTTCGCTCTGTTCTCGGTAGCGGCAGGTAGGCGCTCGGTTATGGAGGTCGGGATTCGCTCGAGCGAATAGTGTTCCCCTCAAGCTGGTCGTGGAGGGATTGTGTTTGAGCGGTTCACTGATCGTGCCCGCCGGGTTGTGGTTCTCGCCCAGGAAGAAGCTCGCCTTCTCAACCACGACTACATCGGGACCGAACACATGCTGTTGGGTTTGATTCACGAACGCGAGGGGATCGCCGCCCAGGCCCTCGAATCGCTCGGCGTCGGCCTCGATTCGGTTCGCACCCAGGTTGTCGACATCATCGGTCAGGGCGAGCAGCCACCTGCCGGGCACATTCCCTTCACTCCCCGCGCGAAGAAGGCCCTCAAACTGAGCTTGCGCGAGTCGCTGCAGCTGGGTGACAACCACATCGGGACCGAACACATCCTGTTGGGTGTGATCCGGGAGGGAGACGGAGTGGCGGCTCATGTTCTCGCCAACCTGGGTGTCAACCCGGCGCAGCTCCGCCAGACGGTCATTGAACTGACTGGCGGGTCTACCACCGCCGAGCGATCCGAACCGGAAAGTTGGCTTGAGGAGGGGTGGCCGGCGGAGGAGAGGGTCGCTCTGCAATCGCCAACCACAGGTCGGCTGCACGCGGCTCTCGGGGTTCGAGGCGGTGGTTCGTGACTACCGGACACCACTGGGGATGGTCGGGTTGGCGTCCACATTGTTTGTGCTGGTGGCCATCGTTGCGGTGCTCGTCGACCGCCCTCTGACCGGTCTGGTCCGCGTAGCTTTGGTCTTGTTGATCGGTGGAATCGTTGTATCGGCTATCGGTGCTGTTGCTCACCTGCGAGCGTCGGGGCGCCCACATGATGGTCGGAGTGTTCGAGCTGCTGGATGGTCAGCGTTCGCTGCACTGGTGCTCTACGACGACTGGGAGCGTCCTGCTCATACTCGACACGTTGCTTCATTGACCTCAAGAGCAGAACCCAGCCACCCAGATCACCCTGATATCGCGCCATAACGCACCTTCAAACACCCATCCCCGATCGGCGCTTCCAGCGCTACCGGTTCAGGCTCGGGGGCGACGCGGGTCGCGGTGGAGGTCCCGCTGCCGCGGCACTCGGAATGAACTCGTGAGTGGCTCACGGCCTGCTTGGTTGAGCCGCGTGCCGCGGCAGCTCGCCCGCCAGGGGAAGCTGCCGAGGTCAGTTGGCAGCGGCCACTGCGTCGAGGAGGGCTTTGAGTTCGGGGCTGATCGGATGGATCCCTGATTCCTCACCGAACCCTCGGTAGATGAGGACAGTGACCACCCAGTCACCGTCTCGGCCAACTGCCACCATGAGGGTGACGTCGCTTCCGGACAGGCCATCGAAGCTTCCCAGGGGACCGGTGGGGGAGGTTGTCATCCCGGCTTGTTGGGCAGCTTGTTCGAGCCGCTGGGCGCGTTGGGTGGCGTCCGGATCATCTTCGAAGGTGATGTCGAACTCGATTCTGCCCAAGCCTGCGTCGTAGCAGGACATGTGGTCGGGTTTGGTGTTGGTGGACCAGGGTGTGTTGAAGATGGCATCTTCGAGATCGGGTTGACCGCAGTTCCGGCTGCTACACGACGCCAAGAGGGCGGCGGTGAGAAGCAGAAGGACCACCGCTCGCCATTTCCGGCTGCTGGTGGGGGTTCGCATGGGAATCACAAGATAAGGGTTCGGCCGATCGGGACACCGGCTTGATCTGTCTACACGAAGGCCGACGGCCCCGAATTCAGGGCGGACGCTCACCCAATCTCCCGACGCCTACGGGCGCGGCGCCGATCACCAGATCCCGAACAAGAACGCCCATCTCGCCGAGTGCTCGATATCGGCACGTAGGCGTGCGCTCGGCCGTCGACGGGTCGGCACTCAGCGTGGCGATCTCGCTTTGCCACCCGTTGCGCCGGCAGAGTGCAACAACATGCCGGTTCCAGAGTGCTGGTGGTGTGCGATATCGCGAGGGAGGACTGGTGATCTGTGCGTCCGGGGAGAGAGGGGAAGAACTTGCGTTATCGCCGTTGGTTTCCCGCGGCGTGTGGCCTGCCCTGGGTTTCGCGCGGTCAGCTTGCTTGATCTCGGGCGATGATGTTGGCGTGTCGGAGTTCGTACTCGATCGGCGGGAGCATCTCGAGTGATGAGTGCTCGGCGAGAGCCATCGTCGTATTCCTGGCAGACGGTCGAGCTGTATGTGCCCCGTGTGCCCTGACCGCCATCACCCACCTCGTCACCGCCAAAGCCCTCACGACCGTCCAGCGTGGCTTCTCATCCGGTCTGGCAGCCCACCCATGTTCCCTGATCGTTGAAAAGGAACGGCACGAAGCCATCGGCTCCACAGGTAACCAGTATCGATGCTTGCGGACCTGGAATGGTGACCTGGTTGACAGTACCACCCGCGGGGCTGTCGACATCGCTCATGATGGGTTCCGCGCGACCAGAGTCGGGACCCGCTTCGCTCCCAGCGATGAACTCACAACCCACCCAATCGCCCTGGTCAGTGAAGAGGAACGGCTGAAACCCGTCCTGGTCACACACAACCAACACCGAGGTTTGCGGTCCAGGAACCACGAGTCGTTTCACGGTGCCGCCTGCGGGGCTTGGCGCGTCCTCCAGGATGGGGGCGATGGCACTCGGGAGGTTTGGGGTCGCTCCGGTATTGTCGTCGTCCGCCCCTGGAGTCTGCTCGGCTTCGGTTGTTGATGTCGGCCCGGAGGAAGGGGTGGCTCCCGTATTGTCGTCGCCCGCCCCTGGAGTCTGCTCGGCTTCGGTTGTTGATGTCGGCCCGGAGGAGGTTGCCACGTCGCTGCCACAGGCCCCGGCGAGCAACGCCACGGCGAGAGCGATTCCGACAGGGGAGGCACGAAGATTCATTGTATTGCCCTTCAAGGCGGAGCTGAGGCCATCTCAACCGTCACGGCATGCTACCCACTCAGGAGAGTGCCGAGTTCCCGAATCCGGGAACGGCCGGTGTGTCACTCGCTCACAATATCGGTCTCGGCGGCGGGCGTCCTCTTGAGATCGCAGATACGTCGACACTGCGCCACCTCGACCGGCCAATCGAGGTCGAGCTCTTCGGCTAACCCATCCGGCAAACAAGCCCCGGCCGCCCATATCGGCCGATATCGGACAAGAACGAGCATTTCTGAGAGTGCACCCGAACGGCACGTCGAGGAGCGTTCGCCGATCTGGCGAGTGGCCACTGAGCGTGTGGATCGCCCGTTGCTGGAGTGTAGGGTTTGTGTCATGGAGCGGAAGGACATCAAGACTCTGGTCCGACTCATCAAGAAGGAGCGGAAGGTCGGCAAGTTGCTCCGCCAGGCGCTGCTGTCCGGTGACCTGGAGAAGGTGTCTGAGCTGAGCGCGAAGCACCGAGAGTTGGCTGGCGAGATCCACGAGCTCTTGCCGCCGGCCACCGAGCCCCTGCAGTGAAGAGGGCTACGCCATGGGGGTGTGTGGCGTAGTCAGGCTTGTGGGCGCGGTAGGGCCTCTGGCGGCAAGCTGGCGGAGCAGTATCCCCGACCTCGACCGCCGGATTCGTGGTGTGTTGAGTCATGCTCATGGCTCCCTTCATTTCTCATTATCGCTGGTTGGCATGGGTCGTTGACAGTCCGGCCCTGGCCCGGGTGGGAACGGCCCCTCGCCGTTTGCGGAACCCGCTCGCCTTGCGAAACTTGTGTTAGCACTCTGCCTAGGAGAGTGCTAACATCTAGCACTCTCAGTCATGGAGTGCTAACCCATAAGGAGGGGCTCCGCTATGAAATTGAAGCCGTTGGGCGATCGTGTGGTCGTCAAGGCCAAGGACGATCAGGATGCTCGTACTGCGTCTGGTCTGGTGATACCTGATACAGCCAAGGAGAAGCCGGTGTTGGGTGAGGTGCTGGCTGTGGGGCCCGGTGAGATCAACGATCAGGGCGAACGGGTCCCGATGGATGTCAAGGAAGGCGACACGGTCGTCTACGCAAAGTTCGGGGGCACCGAAATCAAGTTCGAGGGCCAGGACTATCTGATCCTCTCATCTCGCGACCTGCTCGCGATCATCGCTTAAGAACCAGGAGGATTAATCAATGGCTGCAAAGGAGCTGCGCTTCGATGAAGATGCCCGACGGGGCCTCGAAGCCGGAGTGAACAAACTGGCCGACGTAGTGAAAGTCACGCTCGGACCCAAGGGTCGCAACGTCGTGCTGGAGAAGAAGTGGGGCGCCCCCACGATCACCAACGATGGCGTGACCATCGCCAAGGAGATCGAGCTCGAGGATCCCTACGAGAACATGGGCGCCCAGCTCGCCAAGGAAGTCGCCACCAAGACCAACGACGTCGCCGGTGATGGAACCACCACCGCCACGGTACTGGCTCAGGCGATGGTCAAAGAAGGTCTCCGTAACGTGGCCGCCGGTGCCAACCCGATGGAGCTGAAGCGCGGGATGGAACAAGCTGTCGCGAAGATTGTCGAGTTCATCGGCGAGTTCAGCCGCGAGATCACCTCACGCGACGAGATCGCCCATGTCGCCGCCATCTCGGCAGCCGACAACACCATCGGCGAGAAGATCGCCGAGGCCATGGACAAAGTCGGCAAGGACGGTGTGATCACCGTCGAAGAAGGCCAGACGTTCGGCATCGAACTCGAATTCACCGAGGGAATGCAGTTCGACAAGGGCTTCATCTCCCCGTACTTCATCACCGACCCGGATCGCCAGGAGGCGGTACTCGAGGACGCCTATGTCATGGTCGCCGACCAGAAGATCAAGTCGGTCAACGATCTGTTGCCGGTTCTCGAGAAGGTCATGCAGACCGGCAAATCCATCATGGTCCTCGCCGAGGACGTCGAAGGCGAAGCTCTCGCCACCCTGGTGGTCAACAAGATCCGCGGCACCTTCCCGTCGGTGGCCGTCAAGGCGCCCGGATTTGGTGAGCGGCGGAAGGCCATGTTGCAGGACATCGCCCTCCTTACCGGCGCCACGGTCATCTCCGAAGAGGTGGGACTGAAGCTCGAAAACGTTTCACTCGACATGCTCGGCAAGGCCCGGAAGGTTGTCGTCACGAAAGACGACACGACCCTCATCGAAGGTGGCGGATCCGAGGCCGACGTCAAGGGCCGGATCAAGCAGATCCAGCGGGAGATCGAGAACTCTGACTCCGATTGGGATCGCGAGAAGCTGCAGGAACGGCTGGCCAAACTGGCCGGCGGCGTGGCCGTCATCAAAGTTGGCGCAGCCACCGAAGTGGAGCTCAAGGAGAAGAAGCACCGCATCGAGGACGCGCTGTCGGCCACCCGGGCGGCAGTCGAAGAGGGCATCGTTCCCGGCGGTGGCGTGGCGCTGCTCCGGGCCCAGGATGCACTCGATAAGGTGCGCGGCGGAACCGGCGACGAAAAGACCGGTCGCTCGATCGTGCGCAAAGCGCTCGAGGAACCCCTGCGCCAGATCGCCGTCAACGCTGGCTTTGAGGGCGGCGTGGTCGCCGACCATGTCCGCAACGACGGCGGAACCATGGGCTTCAACGCCCAGACCGGGGTCTTCGAGGACCTCATCGTGGCCGGGATCATCGATCCCGCCAAGGTAACCCGCTCGGCGGTACAGAACGCTGCCTCGATCGCCGGTCTGCTCCTCACCACCGAAGCGCTGATCGTCGAACAAAAAGAAGACGCCCCGGCCATGCCAGGCGGCGGCGGCGGAATGGACTACTAAAGAAGACCTGCACCGGAAGCACGAAACGGGGCCCTACAGGGCCCCGTTTCTCGATCCTTGAACTCAGTCTGTAGCTTTTCGTTCATAGGTGGTGGTGGCGCCGGACTTCGATTCGTTTGCGGTGCGGCAGGCGATCGCCGGGTTTCTGGCGGGGTACTGCGATACCACCCGCGATGCCTACAGCTTGGACTTGCGCCAATGGCTCGTGTGGTGCACCAGCCACGATCTGCGGGTGTTCGAAGTGAAGCGGGCCCACATCGAGTTGTTTGCTCGGAGCCTCGAACAAGACGGCAGGGCCAGAGCGACGGTGGGGCGTCGGTTGTCGACGATTGCCGGGTTCTATCGGTACTGCGTCGAAGAACAGTTGATCCCGGTGTCGCCGGCGGTGCACGTGCGCCGTCCGAAACTGAGTTACGAGTCGAACGCCACCGGGTTGGACCGCAATGAACTTGGCATGTTCTTGGTCCAGGCCGGGCTGGCCGGTGGCCGCGACCATGGATTGGCGTGTCTCTTGGCGTTGAATGGGTTGCGGATCAGTGAAGCCCTTAACGCCGACATCGAACATCTCGGGTTGGAGCGCGGGCATCGCACCCTGACGATCACCCGCAAGGGTGGCGACGACACGGACCACCACCAACCCGTTGTGAGCCACACGGCTCGACCACTAGATCGCATCCGACGGAGTACGCGAAGACTCGGAATCCTGGCGCCGCCGACCGACCAGAGTCGGCCCGAATCCGCACAAAGGCTCACCTCCATTTGTGCTCTATTTGTGCTGAGATGTTGAAAAGGGCTGAAAAAGGCCAAGTGGCAATGAAAAGTGTCCTAGACGGAAAACCCCAGCTAGTGGGGCCGGAATAGCCTCTCACGCTGGGGTTTTGGTGGTGGCCAGGGGCAGAATCGAACTGCCGACCCCAGGTTTTTCAGACCTGTGCTCTGCCAACTGAGCTACCTGGCCGGGTGCGCCCAGTCGGGCGCAGTAGTAGAACCACTGGCGGGAGCGACGGGATTTGAACCCGCGACCTCCGGCTTGACAGGCCGGCGTGAACTCCAGGCTTCACCACGCCCCCAGGGGGGTTTGCTCACCGGTTGGCTCGCGTCGCACAGGTTAGCCCTGCGGGGGAGAGGCGCGCCAAGTTGCGAACAGCCGGGGAGTATAGGCGCCCCATGGGGTCACTCCTCACCGTAGGTTGGACAGGGGCCGGCTAGAAACGAAGCACGACCTTGCCGAGTTGCAGACCGGCTTCCAGCCGGGTTAGAGCGGCCGGCAAGTCCTTGAAGGTGCAGACCTTGTCGATCACCACCGGAATTCGTCCGCTGCCGACCAGGCCGGTCACTGCCGCAAATTCCGCATGATCGAACATGGTCGATCCCATGATCTCCAGCTGCTTGAAGAAGAGGTAGGGCACGGTGATCTCCACCTTGGTGCCGCTGGTCGAACCACAGGTGATCAGCCTGCCACCGGGCTCGAGCGATCGGACGGATTGGTCCCAGGTGGCCGGGCCGACGTTCTCCAGCACCACATCGGCGCCCCGCCCGATTTCCGCTTTCAGGTCCTTGGCAAACTGATTGTTGGAGTTGAACCCGCCGGCCGCTCCCAGTTGGATGGCCCGGCAGATCTTGTCGGTGTTGGTCGACGTGACGTAGACCGTGGCACCCATGGCTCTGCCCAGCACCAGACCGGCGCTGGAAACCCCTCCCCCTACTCCCACTACCAGCAGCACGTCACCGGGACCGAGCCGGGCTCGGCGCAACATCCGGTAGGCGGTCCCGGTGGCCAGGCCGTAGGCGGCCGCCTCTTCCCACGCCAGGTCGGCGGGTTTGGGGAGGACATTGCGGGCCGGCACCACGACGTATTCGGCGAAAGTGCCCCACCGGTGCTCGCCGAGGATCTGATAGGTCGCGCAGAGAGGGACGTTGCCCCGCAGGCAGGCCGGGCAGGCCCCGCAACTGATGCTCGGGTTGACGACCACTTCCTGACCGGGGATCACCGAGGACACGCCCGCTCCAACTGCGTCGACCACGCCGGCGCCGTCGGCCCCCGCCACGTGGGGGAGGTGAGGCTTGGGCATTCCCAGCGACGACCAGATGTCGAGGTGGTTGAGGGCCGCCGCGGCCAGCTTGACCCTGACTTCATCGGCGCCCGGTTCGGGGGTGGCGACCTCTTCTAGCATGAACGATTGGGGCCCGTCGATGTCGTGTAGTACCCACGCCTTCATGGAGGCCAGGGTAGCGGCTCCCCAAGAGGGTCCGGCCGGGGGTCTTTTGCCGTTCCGGCGTCAATCACCGACGCATAGCGCACGAAATTGACGCAAGAACAGAGAAGCTCTCAGTCGAGGACCACCACCGCCTCGGGGTCGATGGTCATTTGCACCGTTTCGCCCACTACCGGGACGGGGTGCTCGTCGATCTCCATCTCGAGGAGCGTTCCACCACCGGCGTCGACCTGAAGCTGGTAGTGGCCGCCCCGGAAGCTGCGGGTGATCACGGTTCCCCCGATGGTCCCGGTCTCCGATACGGCAAACCCGTCGGGTCGTACTACCACCCGGTGCCGGCCAGATTTGGTGGCCGTGATCGCGAATCGTCCGAAGGTGGTCTCGGCGACTCCGCCCGACAAGACGGCGTCCACAATGTTGTCGAAACCGAGGAATCTGGCCACCCACTCGTCGGCGGGTCGGTGCCATACTTCCTCGGGGGTGCCCTCCTGAGAGACGGATCCGTTGTTCATGATGACGATCCGATCGGCCAGCCCGAAGGCTTCCTCCTGGTCGTGGGTCACGTAGAGGGTGGTGATGCCGCGTTCGACGAACAGGTGGCGTAACTCACCGACCAGACGTTCTCGCATCCCCCGGTCGAGCGACCCGACCGGCTCATCCAGCATCAACAATCGAGGGGCCGGAGCCAGCGCCCGGGCCAGAGCCACCCGCTGTTGCTCACCACCCGACAGGTTGCCGACTGTTCGATCCTGGTAGCCGGAGAGACCCACCCAGCTCAGGACCTCGGCTACCCGTTCGTTGATTTTGTGGCTCGACCACCCGGCCATCCGCAACCCGAAAGCGACGTTGCCGCCCACCGTCCGGTGGGGGAACAGCGCGTAGTCCTGAAACATGAGACCAAACCCGCGTTCGTGAGCAGCCAGCTGATCGAGAGATTCGCCATCCCACGAAACGGTTCCGCGGTCGGGGTTCTGCAATCCGGCGATCACCCTCAGCAGCGTCGTCTTGCCGCTCCCACTTGGTCCCAGCACCGCCAGCACTTCGCCGTCCACGATGCGCAAATCGACCGACTCGAGAGCTTGCTTTCCGCCGAAGCTCACGGAGAGGTTCTGCGCTTCAAGCATGATGGCCGGCCATCAGAACTCACCCATTTCGCCGATCCGGAATCGTTCGATGGCCAGGATTGAGACGGCAGTCATCCCCATGAGGATCGTGCTCAACGCCATCGCCTGTGTGAAATTGGCGGCCCCGGCCCGGCCCAGCAGCCGAAAGATGGCCAGTGGAAGGGTGGGCGCGTCGGGCCGGGCAATGAACGACGTGGCCCCGAACTCGCCGAGCGAAATGGCGAAGGCAAACCCGGCGCCCACCAGCATGGCCCGAAAGATGAGCGGCAAGTCGATCTCACGCCACACCCTCGCCGGGGGAGCGCCCAGCATCGCCCCCGCCTCCCGGAGCCGGGTCCGAACCGACCGCATCACGGGTACTTCCGTGCGGACTACGAACGGAATGGCGACCAGGGCATGGGCGATCGGCACCAGGATCGGAGCGGTCCGCAGATCGATCGGAGTATCCAACGCCACCAGAAAGCCGAATCCGATGGTCACCGCAGAGGTGCCGAGCGGCAGCATGAGCAACACGTCGAACCAGCGCGAAACCGCTCCGCGATGGTAGGCGATGATGGTGGCGGCCATGGTTCCGATGACGATGGCGATCGCCGTGGCGCCGATGGCGAACAGCGCAGAATTGCCGATCGCCTCCACGGGCGGAACCAGCGTGGCGGAGGCCTCCCCGAGGGAACGGTACCCGTCGAATCCGTACCCATCCCCAACCCGGAGAGATCGGCCCACGAGTACTGCGAGGGGCGCCCCGAGAAACAGGCCGGTGAAGCCGAGCACTCCCCACACCAATCCGATCTCTCGCCGGCCGCGCGGTGGTCGGGCGACTTCGATCGCCGGCCGAAGCTGTTGTTCGATACTGCGGCGCTCCTGATACCGGGAGTAGGCAACCAGAATCGCCGAAATGCCGACCAGTTGAAGTACGGCGAGGGCCCCCGCCACCGGCAGGTCGAGGAACGTGGTCGTCTGCCTCCAGATCTCCACTTCGATCGTCGAGTACTCGAACCCTCCGAGGATCAGGACCACCCCGAAAGATGTGAACGTGAACAGGAAGACGATGGAGGAGGCGGCGGCGATGGCGGGGCGGAGGAGGGGGAGTGACACCTCCCGAAACGTTCGCCAGCGGCCGGCCCCCAGCATCCGGGCAGCTTCTTCGAGACGGGGATCGAGGTGAGCCCACAGCCCTCCGACCGTTCGCACCACAACTGCGTAGTTGTAGAAGACGTGGGCGATCAGGATCGCCCAGATCGTCTGCCGGAGATCGAGGCCCAGCGGGCCGTCGGGGCCGAGGAGAGCGAGGTAGGCGGCACCGACGACCACGGTCGGCAACACAAACGGCACGGTGATGGCTGCCCGGAAGAAACTCTTCCCGGGAAAGGAGAAACGGGCGAAAACGTAGGCGGCGGGCATCGCGACGATGAGCGTCAGCACGGTGGAGGCCACGGCCTGCCACACCGTGAACCAGATGGCGCCCCGCAACGACGCCCTCGAAGCGATGACCGAGAAGGGGTCGAGGGAAAGCCCGCCATCGCCAAACAAGCTGATTCCCAGAATCCCGGCGAGCGGATATAAGAAGAAGTATCCAAGGAAGGCCAGAGGTATAGCGATGAGCACCAACCTGCCGGCCCGGCGTTTCCGGTTGGGCATCATTCGAGTGATCACCCGGCCATTACCTCCGTCCACTCCAGGATCCAGCGCTGCACGTTCTCTTCGATCTCTCCGCTGGGAATGGAGAGAGGATCGTCCGGGACTATGGCGTGATCGATGAAGGCGGGCGGAAGAACGGCTTCCGCGTTGGCCGGGAACACGAACATGTTGAGTGGAATGTCATTTTGGAACCGGGTGGAGAGCAGGAAATCGATAACCTGCTCGGCCGCCGCTCGAACCTCCGTCCCGCTCACAATCCCGGCGTATTCGATTTGGCGGAAACATCCCTCGGTCATGACGCCCGAGAGAGGTTCGTCGAGCGGTTCTTCGGCGAAGATGACTTCGAAGGGGGGCGATGATGCGTAGGAGACCACCAGCGGCCGGTCGCCCGTGGACGCAGCCGTGTAATACGAGTAGTAAGCCTCCTCCCAACCTGAGGTGACGAGTACGTCGTTGTCGCGCAGGTCCGTCCAGTAGTCGATCCATGTGTAGTCGCCGGTTTCCCCGAAGCGGGCGATGGTGCTGTACATGAAGGCCAGCCCCGGGGAAGAGGTGCCCGGATTCTCGACCACCAGTAACCCCCGGTAGTCGGGATCGGCGAGATCGAGGAGAGTCAAGGGAGCGGGAAGGCCGGCCGCGACGAAGTACGCCTTGTCCCAGTTGATGCACACGTCGCCGAAATCGATGGGCGTCACGCGGGAGTCGACCTGCAGATAGTCGGGAACGGCCGCCAGGAGGGGCGACTCGTAGGGTTCGAACAATTCTGCCTCCAGCGCCCGGGACAGCAAGTTGTTGTCGACTCCAAAGATGACGTCCGCCAGAGGGTTGTCGGCGGTGAGCACGGCTTGATTGATCATCGACCCGGCGTCGCCGGCGGGGAGCAGCTTGATATCGATGCCGGTTTCGCGTTGGAAGGCCTCGAGCAGTTCGTCGGATACCGCAAAGGAGTCGTGGGTCATCAGGACAACTTCGATGGGGGTGGAGTTGGTGGTAGTCCCGGTCGATTCGCCGGGGCCGGCGCATCCGATCAACCCGAGGGCGGCGGCCAGGCCCGCAACCATTGCTCGCTTCAGTTTCGATCGTTTTGCCGGCATGACTCTCCGTTCAACAAGCCGGAGGGCCGAGCTGAGAGAGCTTCCTACGCCGGCATTACCCGGGACAGGTTCAAACGGTCGGAGGCTGTGACGGCCTCCCTCTCAGCCCGGTACTCCGAGCTCCCGTGAGGAGCCAAGTGTACCCCAGCGAAAGAGCGTTGATTGGGTGACCGTGCGTGTACCGTCACCTGATGGGAATGATCGCGATCGGCGCATACCGGGTTCATGCGGGTCGGCAGGAGCTTTTCCTGGAGGCGCTGCGCCAGGATCTGGTCACTATGCGGGATGAAGGGCTCATCAGTGATTGGCCGGCGATGATCCTCCGGGCCGGCGATGATGTCTTCCTGCAACTGGTGGAATGGGCCGACGAGGACGCTCCGGCCCGCTCGACCGACAACCAGCGGGTGATGGCGATCTGGACCAAGAAGCGCACCCTGGCCGACTATCTCAGCCTTGCCGAGGTCCCCGGAGCAGATCGTTTGTTCCCGTCGTTCGAGGAGATACCGAGCAAATGAGTCGTCAGTTATCAGTTGTCGGTTTTCAGAAAACTGAGGACTGAAAGGTCGGCGGCAGGCCGGGTCGACTGACCACTGATTACTGTCTTTTTGATGGCCAAAGGTCTCTTCGCCCGACTCTTCACGAATCTAACGGTTCGTGAAACCGGTGACCCGACCTCATCGAACGGGGCGTCGTCGTTTCATCTGATTTGGAACGTGCCACCGGCGCCGCTCGACGAGGTCTCGGTGACCTTCGAGTTGCTGGTGGAACCTTCAGTTGCCAGGCTCTATTTCTGGGCATTGCAGGCGACCTTCGTCGAAGGCGCCGCCTCGCGGGGTGGAGCCCACCTGGGATTGCAGTGGCATCCGTCGTATCCGGGAAACCGGGCCGTCAACTGGGGTGGATACGGGGACCCGGGCGAACTGCAAGGTTCCTCGTCGGCGCTGCCCGGCAGCCTGGGAAATGTCAACACCCGGGACTTTCCGTGGGAGACGGGAGTGCCCTACCGCCTTCATATTCTGTCACCAGAACCGGGACACTGGAGGGGCATAGTGACCAATCTGGTCACCGGAGATCCGACCGTGGTGCGGGATCTCTACTCGTTGGGGACTCACCTGGCGGCGCCGATGGTCTGGACGGAGGCGTTCTGTCGATGTGACGATCCGCCGGTACTGGCCCGGTGGAGTTCGTTCCGCGCCATCGCCGACGGAGCCGAAATCCCGATTGAGAGCGTGCTGGTCAACTACCAGAGTTACATCCAGGGCGGATGCACCAACACCACAGTGCGTCCAGATGATGTGGGCCTAGTTCAGATCACGGGAACGGAGCGCGAGATTCCTCAAGGACGGATGATGCCTGTTTGAGCGGATAGCGGACGGGAAGGTTTCAGGTTTCGGGTTCCAGGTTTCAGGTTTCAGGTTCCAGGTCACGAGTCACTAGTCACGAGTTGGCGGAGGGGGTGGAAACTAACAGCTGAGAACTGATGACTGTTCTCCACCCTCCCCCTGGCCCCTCCCGCCGGCGGGAGGGGGAAAGAAACTACGAGCTCTCGCCTCTTCTGGTTCCGCCGAGGAGCACCGCAACGCCCAGGGCGATCAGCAGGACCGGGAAGACATAGACGGCCTTGAGGTTCCAAAGATCCAATTCCTGAAGCAGGAAAGCTGCTCCGATCAGGATGAAGAACACGCCGGCGATGATGGAGCCGCGATTGATGGGTTGGTCGTTCATCGGGTCACCTCGATCTCCCCTGCAAAGGTCGTCACGTCGAGCACCAGGATCCGGTTGGCCGCTTCACCCGGAAAGGTCTCCTCGAGTCTTGGTCCGATACCCTCGGCTCGTTTGCCGAGTGCCCGGATCTCGCCGGCGAAGGTTTGGGCCTTCAATTCGACGGTCACCTCGTCGGGAACAACTATCCGAATCGAACCGGCGAAAGCGCTGGCATTGACTTCGGTCTCCCCGGTCGGGAACTCCACGTCGCTCAGATTGACGGTCAACTCCCCGGCGAAGATCCCGTAGTCCTCCAGATCCTCCACCGTGGCAGGCCGCTCGGAGACAGGACCGATCACCGTGCCACCGGTGGTGAAGTCGAAGTTCGCCACCGACACGTCGATGAGCATGAAGATCGTCAAGACGATCCCCAGCGCCACCAGCCCGCCGTGGGCGGGGCCTCGCGAGTCGGCAATCAGTCCCAACCCGATCACGATCACAGCCGCCGGGAGCAAGTACGACCAGGGGATCTCATCGACCGCCCCGGCGATTTCGAGCATCCAGGCCAGCCCGATCAGAACGATGAGGGCTCCCAGGATGATTCGGGCGGAACTGATCCGCCGCGGCCGGGTTTCAGCAGGCAGGGTCATGATCGCCTCCCGATGCCTCCGAATAGGACCCCGGCGCCGACCAGGATGATCGCCGTCGGCCAGAAGAACTTGCCCAGGTTGGGGATCACGTTGTCGAGCAACACAGCTCCACCGACCAGTATCAGCAGACCGCCGACGACCATCCGGGCGGTGTTGCCGCTCGAATGCTCGGCAGTCCCCACTTGCTCACCGGGCTTTTCCTCGGGTATGGCGATCCAGCCGATGATATACACGAGTAGGCCGGACAATCCGGCGATGGTCAGCACGACAAAAGCCACTCGCAGAATCACCGGGTCAATGCCGAGATATCGGCCCAACCCGCCCGCCACTCCGGCCACCACTTTGTCGGTGGTGCTGCGCCGCAGCAAATTGGCTCCGCTCGGCGGAGGAGGGCCCGACTGGGGTTCGTAGGGCGGAGGAACCAACTCGTCTTCAGGTAGGTTTCCGAACTCGGGCGGTGTGGACATGATGGATTCCCCTTTATGTCGTTCAGGTGTGACCCTTCCCAGAAGAAGCTACCGATCTCAGCAAGGCGTTGCGTCAAATGTTCTCGGTGTTGCCCGTTGCCGAGGGATCTAGCGGATGAGGCGAATTTCTCGTATGGGAATTGGGTTCACACGATCAGGATCGGGAGACATCTGCACCATCGCTTGGCCGGACAACTCCAGCTTCCGTGTGAGGAACTGAGCTTCAGTCTGGAACTGCGTACCTTGTCCTGACAACTCGAACGGAAGAGCGAAGGGCGTGAAGAACGTCCCCTCGAGTTTGTTCCCGGCCTGGCCCCCAACATGATGGCGCTCCGTCGACTCAGACCAGAGGGCAAGGTCATCGAAGTGGGGTCCCCACGTGTCGGACCCCAGATTGTCCGGTGCAGTCCACTCCATACCACCTGATCCGCCGTTGAAATCGACGCGCCCGTCACCCAGGTAGACAAAGGTGTGTTTCATTGATACGGAAGCCTGGGCATCCTTGATGAGGTCACCCTCACGCAGGAAGATCACGTGGTCGTTGGTGTCGACTGGATTGATCTGAAGCGACCCGAAAACGCGCACCTGTCCGTCAAACACCACATTCCCGTCGTCGAAGATGATCGTGGTTCCGTTGCCCACCGAGAAACCCTGGTTACCGTGGGTTCCTTCACAGTCGACCCACCAGTCGCCCGAAACCTCGATCAGTGGGTCGGTTGGGCTGCAGTCATACGAATCGGTCCAGCGGTTGGGGAGCCCGGGGCTCATGCCCGGAGATTGGCCGTAGGCGGTTTCGAGTCCCACGATGTAGGAAGGGGTTGTGTTCCAGTCGGGGCAACCGGCGATAGGGATTCCCAGGTAATTGGGATAGGTTTGCAGGCAGTTGTAGCGCCAATCGATGGGTGCCCGGGTTACACGTTTGCTGATTCCGGTCGGGGTCGGATACAAACGCCACCACGTTTCCACCGGTTCCGTAGGATCGAACAGGTCGGCGGGATCAATCGGGTCGACGAGGTCGCCGGGATCGTAGGCATTGGCCGGGACGGCGGTCAGCGCACCGGATCGGGCATAGGTGAGGATTGCCGCCGGGATGTTTTGGTCGGGTACCGGCAGAGCCCGGATCCACCCCTTTTGAACACCCTGTGAGTCGATCGAATAAGGATCGGCCGGACTGCAAGCGCTGGCTTCTGAATCGACCACAATCAACCCGGGCGATTGCTCAAACCATTTCACTGTGACCTGCCCCTGTCCACTCGTATACAACGCCTCGCAATCGAACGGCTCGAGCAAAACGAGGGGCACAAGTTCACCGGACCCTGGTCCCGCCCCGATGCGAGCAACGCTCCTGACGTCCGTACCACCGGCTGGGAACCCGAGCACACCGGCAAAGGAGAAGTCGCGGTCTCGCTCGATACGAACGCCAAACCTCTGACATGGAGTTCCGTCGACCAGTGAATTCAAGGCCTGGCCATCGAGGAGAGGGTCATCGTCGAGGACCGGGAAAGTGATCCCAATCCGATAGGGCCCCGCCGTTCCCGTTGCACTGTGGGAGACCGAGGGATCACAGGTCCCGGCGAACGGCGTGCAGTCGGGAGGACTAATGTTTCCCCCCTCGTCGCTGAGGTTGAGTAGGACATAGTCCCACGCCGCCTCGCAGGCTGCCTGCCCCTCGCTGCCCGCTAACGGGTCGATCGATCCGGCGCCCGCGGTCGCGGCAAGATCCGACGCGAGTCTGTCGATCCGCCGGTCCATCCTCAACGCTCCGAGATCAACGGCAATAGCCGCGATTCCCAGCAGCAACAACATAACGGCGGCCACGAGGAGGAGGGCAGCCCCTTCATCGCGGTGCAGGTCGGTTCCGCGGTTCACGATCCCGGTCCGGACTCGTACCGGCTGACTCCATCTGAACCGATGGAAATGGTGGTCGAGAAGAAGAGGGCGTCCATTTCCGTGTCTCGACGAACTCGGACCTGTACACGACGCTCATCGCCCGGACGACCGTCCGGGAAACAGTCCAGGTTTTCGTGCACGTCGGGAGGTGTGCCATTGTCGACAACTCGCCGAGTTCGGTCGTCGGCGCCGCTGCCATCCGGATACACATAGGCGACACAGATCGAAAGCCCAGGTGTTCCCGGATCAAGGGAGCCGGTTGCATCTGCAATAGCTCGTGACTTGACCGCGTCAAGCCAAGTGTCGAGTGTTCCCAAATTGCCCACCGGCAGGGTGGCTCCGAATCGGGAACTTTCGCGGGCGGCATGTGCCAGGGCGATCTTCTCGTTATACGCAAGGCCCGCGCTCACGAGGCCGAGCACGATCATCATGATCAAAGGCAGCACGAGCGCGAATTCAACCAGGGACGCCCCACGCTCTTCGTGCCTCAGCACAGTTGCCTCCCAGAGCAACGGCGGACAGAGCCGCTATTCAACCTACTCAGCTAGCCCGACCCCCATTGTGCTCTCACGCAGAGTGAGATGTCAACCGCCGGTCGGCCTACCAGCGCAGCAAAGCGGACCCCCAGGTGAACCCGCTGCCGAAGGCGGCGAACGCGACCAGCATGCCGGGTTCGAGTTTGCCGGCTTTGACGGCCTCGTCGAGGCCGATCGGGATGGTGGCGGCGGTCGTGTTGGCGTACTTTTCGATCGTGTTGAATACCTTCTCTTCGGAAGCGCCGAGATGTTTGGCCACCGCCTCGTTGATGCGAAGATTGGCCTGGTGGAACACGAACAGATCGACATCGTCGACCTGATAGCCGTTCTGCGCCAGCGCCGTGTGGACCGCCTCCGGCATTCGCTTCACGGCGTGGACGAACACCTGCCGCCCGTTCATCTTGGGGTACTGATCGCCCCGGTCGAGCATCCGCTGGTCGACGATCTCCTCGTCGAAGGCGGTGCTCACCGCCGGCACCCACAATTCGCGGGCATAAGCTCCGTCGGCGTAGAGATGGGTCGAGTACAGGTGCGAGTCGGTATTGGGGTCGGCCACCTCGGTCGCTTCCAGAACGACCGCGCCTGCCCCGTCTCCGAAGAGGACCGTGACGTCGCGGCCCCTGGTGTCCTTTTCGAGTCCCTTGGAGTGGACTTCTGATCCCACTACCAGAACTCTCTGTGCGGAGCCGGTTCGGATGTATTGATCCGCCATCGACATGGCGTATATGAAACCGGTGCACTGCTGGCGGACGTCGATGGCCGGGATTCCGGCCAGGCCCAGCTTCGTTTGGAGAAAGACCGCCGATCCCGGGAAGAAGTGGTCGGGGCTGAGGGTGGCGAGGAAAATCATGTCGAGGTCTTCCGGCGCGATCCCTGCCGAATCCAGAGCTCGCCGGGTTGCCTCCAGGGCGAGGTCGGAGGTGGACGTCTCGCCCTCCACCCATCGTCGTTCTCTGATCCCGGTTCGCTGGACGATCCATTCGTCCGACGTGTCCATGAACTTGGTCAGATCGTCATTGGTCACGACGCGGGGAGGTAGAAACGAGCCCAGGCCGACAACGCGAGACCGAAGATTGGGCACGGGGACACCTTCCGTTGAGTGACTGTCCGAGATGGTAACCATCCGGGTCTTCCGGCACATCATGGTCGCAGGTCCGACCAGGGCGGGAATCCGGCGAAAAGCAAGCGAGTTGGTCTCTTCCCGGCACCACCAACGACTGAAGATCGGCCGGTGAAGAGAACGTTCCGCTGCTCAATGGGATGGGCGGCCTCGCGGGTGGTCCCGGCCGCCGCTCGTCCCTCAATGAATCGGCCACTCCCTCTCGCCCCGCAAGGACACTTCTCAGGTCTTCGACTATCTCGAGAATCGCCCGAAGAGATCCGCCCGGCGGGGTCCGACGGGTTGTCGGTTCATGCCGGCGAGAGGTGGGTTGTGATGCACCGGGAGGCTAAGGTGTCGGGAACGGTGGAGGCCTCCGACGAGGGTTTACTCGATCGCAACTACCAAAGGCCAGACGTGACGCAAGCCGAAATGAACGAAGGCAAGATCCTGGTCGTTGAAGACGAGGCGGTGCCGCGCCGTTTGCTGGTCCTTTCCCTCGAGCGTATCGGGTTCGACGTGGTTGCCTGTGAAGACGGCCCCAGCGCACTGGAAACCGCCTTGAACGAGCCGTTCGATGCCGTGGTGCTCGATATCCGGCTTCCCAAGATGCACGGATGGGACGTTCTGGCCCGCCTGCGGGAAGACCCCCGCACCGCCGATCTCCCGGTTCTGGTGGTGACGGCTTACGAGGGGGCCGAGTCCCAACGATTGTCGACGGTCACCAAACCGGATGCGTTCCTGGCCAAGCCGTACGACGTCGATCGTCTCCGCCGGGAAGTGGTTGCGCTGGTTGAGAAATCCCGGTCTCGCCGCGAGGCAGGGGGCGTTCAGCCCGCCTGAGGGTCAATGCCGGCGGCGTTGGCGGACTCCCGTTCGTTGAGCCACACGTCGCCACCCACCTGGGTGGCCATCAGCAGGACCAGCAGGATCATGGTCACCAGGGGCCCGGAGAGACCGCCGAGGAGCCCGACGACTCCGGCGATGAGTCCGCCGCCGACCCTCCACTGCGCCTTCAGTCTCGAGATTGCGTTGTCCATTCTTTCCGTGGCGACCTCGATGATGGCCATGCCGACCAGCGCTCCACCTACCCCGGCGATGAGTAACCAGCGCTCATTGGCCGGCCAGTCGTGTCCGCCGGCGCCGATGACCGCCCCTTCCAAGCCGATGGCGGTGGCCATCAGCCCGATGACCAGGGGGAGGTGGCCGTAGATCCACACCGTCGGCTTCCAGGCCGTCTTTTGTTCCGCCCGGCGCCGCACCACGGTTCCGTCGAGGTTGTCGAAGTAGACCCACCACAATCCGGCCGCCACCACCACCGCCAGGACGGCAGTCGTCACCGGACCGGCGATCCAGCCTTCGTGCCCGAGTCCGGCCACGATGGCGGCAATCGACTCACCGAGAACCAGGATCGTGAACAAACCGAACCGTTCCGGGAGATGGGCGACATCGAGAGGTACCTTGGCCTGGATCTTCCGCAGCCGGTAGGGCGTATATGCATCGATGAGCAGCCCGATCGCCCAGAGGAAATAGCGGTACGGTTCGGGGACGAACACCGAGACCAACCAGAAGGCAACGGCAATCGTCATGCCCTGCACGTAGCCAGCCACCAGTTGGCGGGTCTCGGGCACGTGACGTCGGGCCCGGAGATACATGACGATGAGGATCAAACGGGCGCCCACATAGGCGAGGGCGAAGCCGATCAGCGATTCGGTTTCGGCTCCGGAGATACTGGCGGCCATCAGGGCAATGGTGGCCATCTGGGCAACGGCCAGGATCCGCTGGCCGAGATCGTCGGTGTCATAACGATCGGCATAGAAGGTAAAACCAGCCCAGGCCCACCAGAGAGGCACGAAGAGACCCGTGAACACCAGCGCTCCCCGGAAGGTGGGGTCCTCGAGGAGCCGGGCGCCCAACCCGGCTACGGCCACCACGAACACGAGGTCGTAGAAGAGTTCGGTCCAGGTGACCTTGCGTTCTTCTTCAGTTTCGGTAGTCCGCAGCCGCGGTGGCCGCAAGGCGGATACTTTCACCGAGGATCCTCCATTGTTGAATCAATCGGTTGACGAGCATACCGATCGCCCGGGCTACATGTCGGAGAAGCCCTAACCGGACAAGATTCAGTTCCCGCAAACCGTGGAACCGGATAGTGTGTCGTCCCGTAGTCGACGAATCGAGATAGTGCAATGGCGGATCGACCGGTCATCCTGACCTTTCGCGGAGTCAGAGGGTCCATGCCGGTGTCGGGACCGACCACCGAGAAATACGGTGGCCGCACCCTCTGCATCGACATTGACGCCGGAGCCGATCTGCGAGTGATCATCGACGGAGGAACCGGGATCAGCGCCCTGGCCCAAGACCTGGTCACTCCGGCGGAGGGCATCGAGTTTCATGTCTTCCTCACCCACTACCACTGGGACCACCTCCAGGGGATTTTGTTCTTTCCACCCCTCTACGACGAGCGCAACCGGTTCACGTTTTATGGACACAGTTGGAACGGTATGGGGGTCAAGGAAGCCGTCGAGGGTGCCCTCCGGCCACCGTGGTTCCCGGTTTCGATCTTCGAGACGGCGGCCAACAAGGAATACGTCGACGTTGCGAATGGACCTTTTCAGATTGGTCCGTTGACGGTCGATGCCGCGCCGCTCCATCATCCGCAGGGCGTTACCGCCTACCGGATCGCCAACGGCTCGAGGTCGATAGTGCTGGCGACCGACTACGAGCGAGGTGAACCGACTTCCGATGAGACGCTGAGAAGCTTCGCCGCCGGCACCGATGTCCTCATCCACGACGCTCAATACACCCCCGACGAATACCCCAGTCTCTACGTCGGCTGGGGGCACAGCACCCGTCACCATGCCGTCGAGGCGGCGGTCGAAACCGGGGCCAAGAGACTGGTGCTGGTCAGCCACGATCCCCACCGCTCAGATGCGGAGATCGATGCCATCGTGGAGGCGGCCCGGGAGGAGTTCCCGGCCACCGACGCGGCTTATGAGGGCATGCGGATAGAACTCTGAGCCCCACAGCGATCCGCCGTTCTCTATATTGCCTTCTCCACGAGGGAGAACGGTGAGCGAACCGATCGGCGGGCCAGACGACGCCCTTCAGCTGCTTTCAGGCATCGGGCTGTTTGCCGGGCTTTCCGAGTCGAGCCGGCGGGCGCTGGCCGCCCGTTCGGGCTCGGTCCACCTACAGGCCGGGGCGACGCTCATGCGGGAAGGCGGGCCGGGAGACGCGCTCTACGCAGTGGTGAGTGGCCGCTTGCGAGTCTTCGCTGCGCAACCCGATGGTTCCCAGGCGGCGGTCGGCGAGATATCTGCCGGAGAAGTGGTCGGGGAGATGGCCCTGCTCAGCGACCGGCCTCATGCGGCGACGGTCAAGGCGGTTCGGGATTCTCATCTCCTCGAAATCGCCCGGGAGGACTTCGAACACGTCGGCCGGGAAGAACCGACCGTCACCCTGGAGATCGCCAAGCTAATGGTCGCCCGCCTCAGCCGGTCCATTCACCGCAGATCGGGTGGCGGTCGGGTGCGCTCGCTCGCCATCGTTACGGCCGGCGGCGAAGCTGTGGACGGGTTTGCCCTCCAGCTGGAAGCTGCCTTGCAGACCGGCGGCACCGTAGCGATCGTCTCCGCCGGGCTGATCGAGGCCGAGTTGGGCAAGGACCATGTCGGTTCGTTGCCCGGGTCGGCCGCCGATTTCGAGGTCGCCACGTGGTTGAACCGCCAGGAAGCCTCACACGAAATGGTCGTCTACGTCGCGGAGCGCGAGTTGAGCCCCTGGACCGAAAGGTGTCTGCGCCAGGCAGACCGGGTGTTGCTGGTTGCCCGGGCGGGGAACTCCCCGGATATCGGGGAGATTGAATCGAGCCTGGGCAGGGACCGGTCGGACGCCCGGGCGACGACGGAACTCGTCATCGTCCACCCGTCCGGTACCGTCGTGCCGAGCGGGACGGCCCGGTGGCGGAGCGGCCGGGAGATCGCAGCTCATCATCATGTTCGCGACGGTTCCCCCGAGGACTTCGGGCGTTTGGCCCGATCCCTCTCCGGGCGGGCAGTCAGTTTGGTGCTGAGCGGCGGGGGAGCCCGGGGTTTGGCCCACATCGGTGTCATGCGGGCCCTCGAGGAAGCTCGCATTCCGGTCGACGTCGTCGGGGGAGCCAGTTTCGGTGCCCTGATGGCGGCTTTCCGGGCCCGTGGTGACGATGCTCAAAGAGTCCGTGAGGCGGTGCAGCGGTTTCTCATCGACCGGGGAAGTCCGATCGATGTGACGGCCCCGGCCGCTGCGCTGACCGGTGGGAAAAGAATCGTCTCTATGTTGCAGGACGGTTTTGGTGACCTGTCCCATCGAAGATCTCTGGCATCGTTACTTCTGCGTCTCTTCGAATCTGACCAAGGGGCACCTGCAGGTCCACACGACCGGGCCGGTCTGGCAAGCGGTGCGAGCCAGCATCTCCATCCCCGGTCTGTTTCCCCCGGTCAACTCGGGGAACGGTGATGTGCTGGTCGATGGGGCGGTTATGAACAACCTGCCGGTCGATGTGATGAGATCAATGAACGACGGAGGGCCGGTGCTGGCCGTCAGTCTGCGGGGTGAATTCTCTCTTCGGTCCGAAGACCTTCCGCACCATGGAGTGCTCTCGGGGTGGAAGGTGTTTGGCAGGCGCATCAACCCGTTTGCCTCCGCCCTGAAACTCCCCGGTCTGGTCGATATCCTGCTCCGCACGACCGAGGTGGGCAGTGTGTTGTCCTCCAAGGCCATGGAACAACAAGCGGATCTGGTGTTCCATCCCCCGGTCAATGACGTTGGGCTGCTCGATTTTCCGGCCATCGACCGATTGATCGAGACCGGCTATCGACACGGGGTGGAGGTCCTGGAAGCCGGTGGTTTGGAGAGTCTGGCGTTGTGATGTGGCCCGTTAGCGCCAGGAACTGCGTGCACAGTCTCCCGTTTTACGTCATGATGGAAAACCGCAGCCGATCGGAAGGCCCATGGCACAGCAGCCGGTTGAACTCATCCTCCTCAAGCAGTGGGCGAGTTACCTCGCCATCCCTATCTGGTTGGTCGACGATGCCGGCAATCTCCTCTACTACAACGAACCCGCCGAGAGTCTGCTGGGGGTGCGTTTCGAGGAGGCGGGTGAGATCAACGCAGATCAGCTCGCCGAACGTTTCCAAACGACCAAGTTGGATGGGACACCCTATCCGAACGAGGAACTTCCCATCGTTGTCGCTCTGGTCGGGCGGGTGCCCAGCCACGACACAGTCCGGGTGAGGGGCCTCGACGATGTGTGGCGGATCCTGGAGATCACCGCCTTTCCGGTCGAAGGTCAGGGAGGCCGCCATCTCGGCGCCGTGGCCATGTTCTGGCAGCAGCGCAGCTCGTGAAAGCGAAGTTGTGGGGCACCAGGGGGTCGCTGGCCAGTGCCGGTCCCGACACGGTGCGATACGGCGGCGATACCGCGGCCGTCGAGGTGCACGGGCCGGGCAGCGAAATCCTGGTCCTCGATGCCGGCTCGGGGATCCGTCCCATTGGTGATCAGCTGCCCGCCGGCACGACCAGACTCGACATCCTCCTGACGCACCTCCACATGGACCACATTCAGGGCCTGGGGTTCTTTGCGCCCCTGTTTGCCCCAGCGGTCGATGTGCACATATGGGGTCCGGGTTCCACCACCCTCAGTTTGGGCAAACGCTTGACCCGGTATCTTTCTCCGCCGCTTTTCCCCGTCCTGCTGCGCGACTTGCCGACGGTGATACTTCACGAGATCCATCCGCCGGCCACCTTCGAGATCGGGAGGCTTTCGGTCCTGGCAGATCTCATCATTCATCCAGGTCCGACCCTCGGGTACCGCATCGAGTCGCCCGATTGTGTGCTCGCCTACCTTCCCGACCACGAACCCGCCCTCGGGGTGTCCAATTTCCCGGATCGTCCAGGATGGACTTCCGGCTTCGATCTGGCGCAGGGCGCAGACGTGCTGATCCACGACGCCCAGTACACCGACGACGAATACAAGGATCGGATCGGGTGGGGTCACTCCACCTTCAAGCATGCGCTGGATTTCGCCGGCCTGGCCGGGGTCAAGCGTCTGGTTACCTTTCATCACGACCCCGCTCACTCGGATGTCCTTCTGGAGCGAATCGCCGAGCGGATTCGGTTGACCCGGGACCTGCCCTTCGAGTTCACCCCCGGCAAAGCGGGATTGACGATCGAAATCGACGCTCGTCGGTAAACGTTCTGGAGCTAATGCCTTGTGAAAGTTGCGCGTAAGTGTGTAATCAGACCGCGCGTCGGAAAAAAACCTCTTTACGAACCTTGTGTAGTTGTGAGAAGGTATGTGCTGCTTGCGCCAATATCGCGCGCCAAGGGTTATTGATTCATGGGAGGCACAGTGAAATCTCGTCCGCTCGCCTTGTGGAGCGCGATCGCAATGGTTGCCAGTCTTTTGTTTGCTGTGCCGGGCGTTGCCGCGGCGCAGAATCCGACCTGTGGGTCAACGACGCCAGACGTGGTGGTCCCTCAGGATTACGCGACTATCGCTGCCGCGATAGCCGCCGCTCCTGCGGGTGGCGTGATTCACGTCGAAGAGGGCATTTACCCGACTACCGCGGTCGTAGGCAAGAACCTCACCATTCGCGGTTGCGGTGGTAGCAGCAACAGCGGTCACTCTGATGGGACCGACTGGTAGTGGCGCCCGGGTCGTAGACGTTGCTCCGAATGTGGTGTTGACCCTCGAGAACCTTCGGATCACTGGCGGAAAGGCCCGACAGGAAAAAGGTGGCGGGATCAGAGTTCATTCCGGTGCCTTGCTCGATCTTGTTGATGCGGAGCTTTCCGAGAACTCGGCAGATGAAGGCGGTGGCATCTACAACGCCGGCACGACTCATATTTCCGGCAGCTTCATCTTCGACAACACCGCCGCCCGCAAGGGTGGCGGTATCGAAAACGACGGCAACCTGACCGTACTCAACTCGACCATCACGGAAAACACCGGCAAGGGCGGCGGTGGTCTGTCCACGGCCGGAACGGCCTACCTGTCTTTCGTGACCCTGTACTCGAACCAGTCCACTAACAAGATAGGGGCGGGAACGCTCCGCAATGGGGGAACGCTGGTTGTCCGCAATTCGATTGTCGCCAACAATATCGCTCAGGACGGTGAGTTCCACGACTGCTCCGGGTCTCCGAATTTCACGGGTAACAACATTGTGACTAGCGCCCAGGGGTGCAATCCGGCCGAACCCGTGCAGGAGCTTCCCGGTTTCTCTTTCCCAGGACCCAGCAACTTCGGAGGGCCTACGTGGACTCTGGCGTTCACTCCGGCAAACCCCGACTACGCCAGCGGGGAATGGACTGTCGGGCGCTGGCCGCCGATGGCTCCATCGATGATTAGTGCAGTTCGACCAGCGGGGCGTGGAAGGCCGGCCAGCGGCTTGCCGCGTCGGAGCCTACGAACCCGACACCATTGCACCGGTGGTGACCCTCGAACAGATTCCGGCCCCGAACTCCAATGGTTGGCATAACGCTCTCGTGGATCGGTGCAGGTGCGAATTGATGTAACCGAAACCGGCTCGGGGATCGCATCGATCGAGTACCGGACGGGGTCGGAAGGAGCCTTCAGTCCAGTGCCCCCTTCCGGGTTGGTATTCACGGCCGAGCAAGAGACCGTGGTAGAGGTCCGCGCCACAGACTTCGACGGTAACCCGAGTGACATCGCCGTTACCACCATCCGGATCGACCGCACTCCGCCGGTTGTCTCTTATACCGTGGCGGAAGATGGTTCTTCGGTCACGTTCACCGTGGTCGATGATCGTTCCGGCGTAGACGGATTTTGGGTGAATAGTGGTCCGGTCGATCCCAACGAAGCTGGCCAGTTTGAGGTTTCCACCTCGATTGTGGATTCGTTGGATTATCGCGCTACAGACATCGCCGGCAGACTCGCACGAAGGATCACTAGACGTGGCGGCTCCAGTAGTCACGATCACTCCTGATCCTTCGCCCAACGGAGCAGGCTGGCATAATGATTCGCTGACGGTGTCGGTCTCCGCCACCGATGCCGGAGGCGCCGGTGTTCAATCGATTACGTACTCGGCCTCCGGTGTAGATCCGATCCAAGAAACTATTGTCGAGGCCGCCAATGTCTCCTTCAATATTGCAGCCGAGGGGACGACGACGGTCTCGGCGAGTGCGGTGGACGGCGACGGCAACGTGGGGTTGGCCGATCCGCTGATTGTCCAGATCGACCGTACAGCTCCCACGGTGGTTGCTTCTCAGCAGGCGGATCCGTCCACCGGATATGTGACCGTTACATTGACTCTCGCTGACAACCTATCGGGCGTGGCAGAAGTCTCCTATCGTATCGGCGACGGCGACCAGACGACACTCATTGATCCATCAGGACCGGTCGACCTTCCTTCGATCATGGAGGTCGGTGACACCACCGTCTCCTATTACGCGACCGATATTGCCGGCAATCAGAGCGAACTCGACTCCATCATCGTCACCATCGAGCCGCTTGCTCTCGATGTCTCGCTCACAACCAGCGATGCACAGGTCGAGGTCGGTGCGGTCACGGTTCCGCTCGACAACATAACGGTGTCCCTGCAGTCCGCGGCCGACGCCGGCACTCCGATTGCCTCCACACCTTTGTCGTCGATCCCGCTGTCATCGATCAAGCTCAAGGACGCGCCGCTGTCGTCCATTCCGCTATCTTCGATCGACGTCGCTTACGCACCCTTGTCCTCGATCCCCTTGTCCTCGATCCCGCTGTCCTCGATCCCGCTGTCCTCGATTCCGCTGTCCTCGATAGGGGACGTTCTTGCCAGCCCCTTGTCGTCGATCCCGTTGTCCTCGATCCTGCTGTCGGAACTCACCACCGCGGACGGCGCCAGCCTCCAGTGGCTCGTCGCCGGATCCGACCTGGAGGGCGTCCCGCTGCAAGCCACCCACCTCGGAGATCTGATCTCGCTGCCCCTATCTTCGATCGACATGAATGCGAGCCCGCTCAGTTCGATTCCTCTGTCGTCGATCTCGGTCGACATCCAGCAATTGATTTGCGGAACTGGGGGTTGCAGCGGCACGACCACCTTGGGTGGACGCGAACATCGTCGGCGGCTCAGCCGGAGACGTGCTGGGTATGAACGACGTCGGCTTCGCGTCCACGCCGCTCTCTTCGATTCCCCTTTCCTCGATCCTTTTGGGGTTCACTCCGTTGTCTTCGATCCCACTGTCGTCGATCGACACGGCTGTGGCCGATTGGTGCAGTTTTCTGGGCGATGCCGTCTGTGGGCCGGGGAACCCGTACGGCATCGACCCTTCGACCAACGAAGACGGCGGCCAGAGCGTGATGAGCCTGAGCTTGACCGGCATCCCGTTGTCGTCGATCCCACTCTCATCGATCCCACTCTCATCGATTGTGGCTACTACCCCTCTGTCGTCAATCCCACTCTCTTCTATCTTCTGGGCGTCCACGCCTTTGTCATCGATTCCACTTTCTTCGATCACCACCACTCCGTCTTCGATTTGTGATACCGCGCTGGCGACCTGCTCAGATGGTTCGGCCACGCTCGGCGAGATCGCTGATGCCGACGCCTTCGTAGACGGTGTGACTCTGGCGGAGCTGGCGGGCTACGCAGGACCGCCCGATTACTCCCTGGCCGACCTCATCGTGGGTTTGGTGCCCTCGACCGACCTGGCCTGGGAGGTATTCGACGACCTCAATGCACTGGCCCTGCCCGACGCATCCGACAACACCGGTACGGTGCGGGCAAGCGACTTCCTCGGGATCAAACAACCTTCGGTCGACTACCAAATCACTCTCGATGTTCAGGGTCCGACGGCTCTGGTCGATGTCGGTTTGGTACTTCCCCGCCGGGTTTGCCTTCGCGGCCCGATGGAACCGTCCCCGATCCCACCGTCCCGTATGTGAGCCTCGACGGGGACCCTCAACCCGGCCTCGTACCGGGTGCCTTCCCTGAGAATGCCGGCGATACCTGTCTGACCTCGGGTGATCTGGTCTTCTTGGATCTCGACCTGGCCGCGGGAACCCACACCCTGAGCGTTCCGGTGTGGGCCGGGTTGAACCTCGGCGTTTTCGAGGCAAGCGTTACAGCCTGCGGGGAGGCGGGCGCCCAATCGGATGCTGCCGGTCCGGCTACCGCCTCGATCGAGGTTATCGAAGAAGCCGACGCGACCGAACAGATCCTCGACGGGAACCTCGAGATAGCCCACATCTCCACGGTGGGCGAGACCGAGCTGTACCGGTTCGATCTCAATACCAACGCTCAGGCCAGGATCATTCTCAGCAATCTCGCCGAAGACCTCGACCTGACCCTCTTCGGGCCTCCCTTGCAGGATCCTCTGCGAGGCGAACCGGAAATCGGCTACGGACTCGTGGAAGACTTTCTCTACGACCTCGATCCCGACAACGATGCGCTCGATCCGGACACTCTCCAGGACATCCCGCTGGATCCGCCGGCCGGGGCCGTTCTCCACGCCGTGTCGGCCAACCGGGGCACGACGGACGAGGTGATCAACACCGGCACTCTTCGGCCCGGTGCCTATTACGTTCAGGTGTCGGGGTACAACGGAGCGACCAGCAATCAGCCCTTTGCCTTGCGCGTGCGTACCACGGAGCTGGGGTTTGCTGCTTGCGCAGCTGATCCTTTGAGGTCGGAGTTGGGTTCTGGCGGAAGTGATCCGGCGGCACCCACCGGCATCAACACGGTCTTCTTATACAACGGTGCGTGGCTTGCCGATGCCTTCGAGGGTGGCGCCCAACCGGCCATCGACGCTCTCGTCCGCGGCAGCTGCCGACTCGGGTTACCCGGCGTTGGGATGGAATGACGGCGACTGGGATGCCCTCGGGGTCAATGCTGCTGCCGTGGCGGTTGACGCATACGGTGCCGTACGCACTGCCCTCAACGAATGGGACGCCAATCGGTGTGATCCGCTGGCGGCCAACGACGTGGTGCGGGCAATCGGTTCGTCGGTGCTCAACCCGATCATGGCGGCCAACCCGGACCTCGAATACGTAGTCCTGGTCGGCGACGACTCGCAGATACCGTTCGCTCGAATGCTGGACGGGACCTTCGTGTCGAACGAAGCCCAGCACGGCCTCACGATCGGAACCGACGGAGAACTGAAGCGAGCCCTCGGCAACGGTTACTACCTCAGCGATGACCCCTACGGGACGGACCGAGGGATCTCTGTGGCCGATCGCGAATTCTTTGTGCCGACTCTGGCCGTGGGGCGCCTGGTGGAGAACCCGACCGACATCGTCGGTGCCCTCGACAACTTCATCACCTACGGCGGGGTGCTCGACGCGGGCACGGCTGCCGGTCAGCCCAAGGCCTTGGTGACCGCCTACGACTTCCTGGTCGACGGAGGCGAGGACGTCAGGGACGGTCTGGAAGCATCCGGCTTCTCGGTGACGTCCCTACTGACCGATACGTGGACGGCCGGCACACTCGCAGGTCTGCTCGACGACGGTGACCTGGCTGCCGTGTCCCTCAACGCCCATTTCGATCAATCGCGATTGCTGCCTGCCAGCGAGAATCTCGCCGGCACCGAGACGGATCTGTTCGAGGTCGACGATTATCAGACGATCCCCGGGCTGGAGAACGTGCTCATCTTCAGCATGGGCTGTCACGCCGGCCTGTCCCTGTCCGATGTCCAGATAACAGGTGCCAATAGTGATTGGGCCCAGACCTCGGCGCTGCGCGGTAACGGGTGGTTGGGTAACACTGGATATGGGTATGGGGATACCGCGGTGGTGGCCTTGTCCGAACGGCTGTCGGCCAACTTCGCTACTCACCTCGGGACAACAACCGTGGGGCGGGCGTTGGTCACGGCCAAACAGGAGTACGCTGCTTCCCTCTACACCATCACCCCCTACGACCTGAAGGTCCTCGAGGAATTCACATACTACGGGCTCCCGATGTTCTCGGTAGGTGCCGCGTCCGCTGCACCGACCGCGCTGGCACTGGCGGAGGCCACCGGGATAGAGCCTCCGGTGTTCAACGACCCCTTCACGATGCTGGAGAGCCGAAACCTGTCGCTCGACTACGCCTTGATCGGGACCAGCACGCAGGGTTGGTTGGATAGCGGATGGGATCTGCTCGAGGTGCGGGGCCGCGCGCTTCTGCCGCAGGAGTCGGTCGAGGTTGGCTCGAACGGTCGTGAAGCGGGAGGCGTGCTGATTACCGGTCTGAATTCATCGGGCCCGCAGGGTTTCAATCCCACCATCTTCAACCCCATCGCCGGTGAGGATTACACAGGTTCCGGGTCAGAGGTCCGCCAACAGGCCGGCGAGACGACGTTCCCCGCCAACGTGGTAGGTCCGGTGAAACGATTCCTCGACGCAACCGGGCAATGGCGCGACCAGGTAGTGGTCGTGCCGGCTCGTCACCTCACCGAAACGGGTGCCGATGAAGTGGAGATTTTCAATACTGTCGATCTCCAGGTGTTGTACCGCCCGGTGGGCGGTGATCGGGTCGCCCCGTACATCGCGCAGAGCATCGGACGATACGACGGCGAGTCGATTGTCCATTTCGATGTGACCATCGAGGACACCGACGTTGAGCGGGTGCTGGTGCTGTTCCGCGCGGAGGATGCCTCAGGTCCGTGGTTGTCGGTTGATTTGGTCAAGGTTCCCGGTCAGTCCCGCTGGCTGGGTGGTCGGCCCGCCAACGAGACAGACAACGGTCCCTTTGAGTACATCGTGCAGGCCGTGGACTCCGACGCCAACGTTGCGACTGCTACGGGGAAGGGTGTGAACTTCGAGACCATCACTCCTGCCCTCGATCAGGGTGTGAGCGTCACCGTGTCCGACGTGGGTGACCCGGTCATGGGTTGGTACCCGGGCCGGTCGGGCACCGACGTTTTCGCCACCGCGACCCTCGGAGGATCAGATCACGTCCTACATCCTCGACGGGGTGCAGACGGCGGCGAGCGGGGGACCTCTATTCAAATCCCCATCGACGGTGACGGCGGCCATCTCCTCCAGGTGTTTGCCGGTTCCAAACAAGGTCTCCTGTTTGTCGCCATCGATGGCACAGGACCGGTTGTGGAGGCGGCTGTTCAGGGTACTGAAGGTTTTGCGGTCATAACGATCACTGCTGTGGATAGGTTCGGGTCCGGAGTTGAGACCATCTAGGTTTATCGCGGCGACGGACCTGAGGTGTACGCGGGACCATTTGCGCAGAATTCGAGTGCCGCCATCGAATATTGGGCTGTCGATTTCGTCGGGAATCAGAGTCAGGTCGGAACGCTTGATGTGATCGTTTACAACGTCTGCCTGCAGTACGACCCGCTCAAAGAGCAACCGGCGACCGGCGCCGTCCCGATCAAGCTGCAGCTGTGCGACGCAGCAGGCAACAACCTGTCGGCGGCCAACATCCATCTGACGGCCGAGGAAATCCGAGTCGAGTCGAATGGGCAAAGCCTCTATCCGGGACCGAACGACACCGGCAACGCCAACGAGGACTTCCTGTTCCGGTACAAGTCGAAGGGCTACATATACAACCTGAATACGACTGAGGTGACGGACGGCGACGGCAATCTCGTGCCGCTCGGACCCGGCAGCTTCACGCTGTTGTTCTGGGCCAGCACCACCGGACCCGACGTCTTGTACCAGGCGATGTTCACGCTTCGGTGAACGGGGACCGGGACGGTCGATCAGATTGGCGGAGCCTCAAAGGATTGAGGCCGGCTCGGTGTCCGGAGCCGTCGGCGAACCGGAAAGCGGCACCTCCGGGATGGCGACGACGCCGAGCTTGGTGAAGATCTCGTGGGCCTCGCTCGCGCAGCTGTCTGGCGTTTCGATGCCGGAGACTGCCGTGACCCGGCAGAGAGCATCGAGTGCCACCGCGTGCTCGAAGTCGCCATGAGCTTGGATGGCCTGCCGGACTGCTTCAGTCAGGTCGGCGATCGCTTCGTCCCAACGGTGCTGTTGGGCGAGGGCATAAGCTCGAACGAGCCGGATGGTCGGCATCAACACCTGGGCGGCTTCGCTTCCCGAGAGGCGATCGAGAGTGGCTTTGATGGTGCGAGGCCTCGCTCTGAGTCACCGGCCAGCACATAGTTCTCGGCCAGCGGGTCATCGCTTCGGCGACGAAGCTTTCGGCGCCTTGTTGTTCGAAGAGACCAATTGCGTCTCGAAGCGTCTCGTCGGCTATCTCGTGGTTTCCTTCTCGGGCGGCCAGCCTTCCCAGGTTCGATGTGGCGAGGGCGATGCCGACGGGGAAATGAGCGCTTCGCCAGACCCGCAGGGCCGTGCGAAACATTTGGGCTGCATCCTCGTAGCGGCCCTGATCCGAGTAGATCTCCCCCAGGTTGTTCACCTGGGTGGCCGCTCCGACTACGTCTCCGGCCTTTTCACGAGCTTCACGGCCCCGGGTCCAGTGTTCGAGCGCCAGGTCCCAGTTGCCCTGGTAGTAGGCCCGCACTCCCAGGTTGTTGAGAACGTTGGCCTGGCCGACCAGGTCCCCGAGTTGCTCGTACATCGCCAGGGCTTGCTCGCCGGCCGACTCGCTGGCCGGGTCGTTGAGGTGCGCATAGGCCGTCACGAGCACATGGAGGGCGTGCGCTTTCGATTTGGTATTGGAGGAACCTTCAAGTTCTTCAAGAGCGCGTTCGCACCATTCAATACAGGCTGCGAACGCCCCTGCCGGAACCGAACACCGGCATAGTTGATGAACAGATCGGCGCGGGGTTGCGATCGGCCTCGTCTTCGAGGAGGCGGAGGCCGCGACTGAACCACTTGAGAGCGTGCGACAGAAGGCCTTTGCGCTCGCGCAAGAGTCCCTGTTTGCCCATCAACCGGGCTTGCCAGCCCGGGTTGTCTGCAACCGACTTTCGTGCATCGTTCAGCGCCCGGTCGGCCTCGTCGTACAGTCCGGCCAGTTCCAGGACGTCGGCGAGCGCCTCGGAAACACGGGCAAACTCCGATGGCGGAATCTTCGGCAACCGGCGGCCGGCCAGCTGGGCCCGGCGGGGAGGTAGAACTCGGCCGCCTCGACGTTGGCATAGCTGCTCCGGGCCTCGTCTCCGGCCAGCGTGGCGTAGTGCCAGGCCTTGTCGAAGTCCTCTCCCCGAAGGTAGTGGAGTGACAACAACTCGGCCTGTTCTTCCGGGTGGTCGCCACTGCGGGCTTCGATCACGGAGCCGATCCGTTCGTGGAGTTGACGGCGGAGGCGGAACGGCAAACCTTCGTAGGCAACATCCCGGTAGAGGCTGTGCCGGAATCGCAACTGACCGTCGTCCTGTTCGATGAATTCGGACAACCTGTCCCAGCTGGTCGGCTGGCGGGCTTCCGGAACCGCGTCGCCGGCCGTTTCGGCGACCAGGTCCTGATCGAAGGTGACTCCGACGACGGCCGAATAGCGGAGGAGCCGGCGAAGTTCCAGGTCGAGCCGATCGATGCGGGCCGAAACCAAGGCTTCGACACTGTCCGGCAGATCCTCTGTTCCTTCGGTATGGTCCAGCAGTTCGAGCAGGAACAGCGGATTGCCACCGGACTGGTCAATGAGCGACATCAGGCGGTGCTGCAGCATGGGGGAGTCTTCCGTGGCGGCGAGGGCGAGGCGGTAGGCAGCGTCGGAGTCGAGGGGCTGCAGATCGATGGTCTCTCCGGGGTCCCCCGGTTCGCGGTCGATATCCCCCGGGCTCGGGTTGCCGGGTGACGCAGATGAGCCAGGGAGTCTCGAGCGACCGAATCGACGAGCTCGCGGCAGGAGGTCTGCGGAGGCGTCATCCATCCATTGGACATCTTCGATAGTGGTTACCGTCGGACTGGAGAGGGTGTTATGCAAGAAGTCGCCCACCGCTTGGTGCGTGCGTTGGCGGCGGAACTTGGAACTGAGGGCGGTGCTCTGCGGAGTTTCGGCTACTTCGGCGTCGACCGGAAGAGCCAGCAGGGGGACCCACGGCAATAAAGAAGGCACTCGACGCTTGACGAGATCCTGGAGCTGGACTCCGGCCGCCCGGCGGTCGGCGGTTTCGTCGATCCCGGCAGCCTGGCGCAGGAGGTTCCGGAAAGGGAAGTACGGGGTGGATGCCTCGTAACGCTCACAGCTGGCATTGAGGGAAGTGAGATCTGAGGAGGCCTCATGGAGTTCTTCGAGCAAACGAGACTTTCCGACCCCGGCGATGCCGGAGATTTCCACGATCGACCGCGCCCGGCTCGGGCCGACTGCAGGCCATCAGTGAGGATCTTGGCTTCAGCCTCGCGGCCGGTGAGGGGCAACCGACGAAGCCCGCGATCTTTGACTCCGGTGATGGCACCCAGGTTTTCCGCCTCGATGGGTTCCGTCCTGCCCTTGACGTGGAAGGGTTCGACCGTTTCCGTCTCGAACGTCGTCGCCGAATGTTCCAGAACCTTGGGGGTGACGAGGATCTGGCTTTTCGCCGCCCGCGCCATAACTCTGGCCGACAGATTCACCGCGTCGCCGATGATGGTGTACGTTCGCCGGAACGGAGCACCCACATCCCCGGCGAAGACGTGTCCGCGGTTAACGCCAATCTTGATCGTCAAACGCGGCCGGCTATCGACAATCCGGCGGACGGCGCGCAGCATGCGCTTTTCGTCGTTGGAGTGAGCGTCGGGAGCGCCGGCCACGAGAATCAGCTTGCCTCCGTCTACGTCGATATCGCTCGATAGGAACGTCACCTCGTAGGAGTCGGCGGCTTGCTGGGTGATGCCCACGAGTTCGTCGATCCGCTCGGCGAACTCGCCCAGCCCCTCTTGTTCGATGATCCGGTCGGCGCCGACATATTTGATGAATCCGATTGTGACCCGGCGATGTTCTCCGGTCGGGCTGGCCGCCCGCAGGACGGGTCGCAGCGCCACGGGCACGAAGCTATCGAGGTTGCCGGCGTTGGGGGCCAGGGTCGGCAAGGGCGCGTCGCCCTCCACTTCAGGTGACCGCCGCAACAGTTGTCCGCTGCTTCGCGGTGCTCCGAGATCCGCCGCCGCCAGCTCGGACGCGGTGGAGTGACTCACCATGATCTCACCCGCCTCGGCTGCTTCCTCCATCACGATGGTCTGCGAGGCGGCGGGACCGGCAACGATTAGCTCCCGGTGCGACGCTCCGACCATCAACAGGTCGAAGATCCCGCTGTGGACGCCGACCGACATTCGGAGCCTCACCCGGCCCGCGGACGTCTGGATGTTGCCGACGGTGCGCAGGGCCTGGCGCATTCCGTGCGCCGCCCGGCAGGCGCGTCGAGCATGCTCGCTTCCTTGAAAGAGGAGGAGGAGTGCATCTCCTCCGAACTTGAGGAGGTCCCCGCCGTCGGCGTGGGCGACGGCCAGCAATTCGGTGAAGGTGGCATTGAGGACCGCGGCCACCTCCTCGGATCCGACCATTCCCTTGCGGGCAAGCCGTTCGGACATCGCCGTGAAGCCGGAGATGTCGACGTGGACGAGGGTGCCCTCGACTTCCCGGTAGCACCTAGAGTCTTCTTGCCCACCCCACCCGAGCACGAGTCGGGGGAGGTAGAGGTCTACTTGTGAAGTTGTGTTTCTGATCGGTCATTGCACGCTCGGAGTGAGTAGGTCGGCGGAGTGAGGCAACCACTCACCGCACCCACCAACTTACCGGACGGATTGTCACTGTGTCGGCAAACAATCCCCGAAACTGCATGTGAATATTGAGTGTATCTCTCGTTGCGTCGACAGCGTGTCGAAACAAATCACTTTACGAAGTTCACGATTTGTGACATTGTGACGACCGCGTCTGCCGCCTGAGGCGGGTGACTGTACGAGGAGTAATGGCGAGGGAGGCCACCAGATGACGGGTTCGGAACTACGCACGGCGGTCGTTCGCGTATCGGAATGGCAATGTTGCTGGCGTTGCTCACGGTGTTCTCCGTCCTGAGCCCCATTCCCTTCGGTCAGTCGGTCGCGCGCGGTCACGTTCACCGTCGACAGTGCTGACTGTGAGGTTGGGAACTTCTGTACGGTGTCTGCAGCCATTACCGAGGCCATGGGTAGCTCCGAACCAGTGATCATCGAGGTCCAGCCCGGTGCAGACGGCGGCGTTTACGAGTTCTTCCAGGTTCCTCAGGACGGTTTTCCTGATGGGCTTACCATCATCGGTATTGGTGATGACCCGGCCATCACCATTCGGTCGGTCATTTCTGACGCCGTTGTGTGGGTGCGTCCGGGCAATGTGGTGACGCTGGAGAACCTGACGCTCGAACAGACGACCCTCGAAAGAGTCATCGAGAACAACGCCGATCTGACCCTCAACGACGTTGTGGTGACCGGTGGGAATTACGGCGGCGACGGTGGTGGCATCTATAACAACGGGGTCTTGGCCGTTCAGGCGGGCAGCCAGGTGACGGGGAATACAGCTGGCGTGTTCGGTTTGGGGTCGGTCGACCAGGAAAACGAGACGACGTCGGGAACGACCGGGTCCGCGGAGTCGCTTCTGCAAGGCTTTACTCCCGAATACGACTCCCTGAAGCGCGTTGAGCTTGAGTTTCGAGCGGACGGCGGCTACGCGGGATCGACGCAAACCGTTCGGATCTACCCGGTGGTCGATGGATCCCCGGACCTTCTCTCGCCGTTGGGAGAGGTTCAGCGGTTTGTTTCGCCCACCGAGATCGCGGGGGGTGCAAGCGTCTTCATACCCTTCGATTTTTCCCCGCCTTTGAGCCTCATTCCCTACGAGCAGTACGCCATCGAGTGGGGCGGAGGTTCTGTGAGTTGGTACTTCAGCAACGTTGCCTACCCTCCCGCAGACCCATACGCAGGCGGCATTACCTGGACTAACAGCGGGGGGAGCCTCTCGCCAACTCCCGAAAGGGATTTCCACTTCCGCACCTACGGGGCGGTGATCGATTCGCCCGGCAACGGCGGCGGAATCTTTAATGAAGGCGGCGAGGTCTTCGTCGAGAACAGCTCAATTGCCGGCAACGTGGCGGTTGGCAGCGGAGGTGCTATCTACAACGACCCCACTGCCGAATTCACCTTGACCGATACCTCAGTCGACGGCAATCAAGCGTTCGAGGACGGCGGCGGGATCTATTCGTCCGGCTTTGCCGAGGTCAGTGGCGGCACGGTCAGTGGCAACACTGCCGGATTCAGCGGCGGTGGCGTATACGTCGAAACTGACGTAAGCCTCGCTGAGCTCATTGTTGATGGAGTGACGTTGACCGGGAATACCGCTCGATATGGCGGTGGTGCTATTTACAGCGACAACGGCACTGTCAGCCTGTCGAATGCCGCTGTCGGGCCAGACAACCTCGCCACCAACGGCGGAGGCGGCGGCATCTACAACTACGGTGGCTCATTAGTGCTCACCAACACTGTTGTCGACGGGAACGATGCCTACGGGAACGGTGGTGGCGTCTACCTGAGCGGCGGCTACCCAATTTCGGATGGCACCGTGACTATGACGGGTGGCTCACTGAGTGGAAACGAAGCGTTTGAACACGAGTGCGAAGGCACTTGTCCGGCATTCGGCGCAGGCCTGGCTGTCTACGACGGCTTTGCTGAACTCACGCATGTCTCGGTGACCGGCAACGTCGTACATGGATACGGTGGTGGGATTTCCAACGGGTACAGCTCAGAGATGATTGTTCGGGAAACCGATATCTCTGGCAACACCGCCTTCATTGCCGACAGCTACGACCGCGGTGGGAGCGGCGGCGGTGTCTTCAGTTATGGCCTACTCACCGTTGAGTCAACGACCGTGTCCACAAACACTGCTGACTTCAACGGAGGGGGTATCGCGGCTTGCGATTCGGATTCGATTTCGATCCTCAACAGCTCCGTCAGCGGAAACTCGTCATCGACCGGCGGTGGAATATCGATCGATTCGTGTGATCCCGAAACTGGTCCATATCTGTCGGCGGGCACCCAACTCAACAACGCAACGGTCACGGGCAACACGGCCTACGACTCCGGCGGTGGAATCGAGAACATCTCCGCCCCGCTCAGGATTGACAACTCGATAGTCGCGGGCAATCAGGTTGATGACGGCCTCGCGGTATCCGCGGACGACTGCTCGAGCGCGGCAACCGCCAGCGGTGGGTACAACTTGATCGGAGTCGTCGGTTGTGGGATTGCCGATGGAGTGAATGGCAATCAGGTCGGTTCCCTAGAAACTCCTCTGGATCCTCTTCTTGATGTTCTCGCGGACAACGGTGGTTCTACCGAGACGCATGCTCTCCTGACCGGAAGTCCGGCCATCGACGCCGGCGATCCGGGTGACAGCATCGAGCCCATCCCTTCATCGTGTGAGGATGTCGACCAGCGTGGGGTTCCCCGGCCCCAGGGTGAGGGTTGCGACATCGGAGCGTTCGAATCCGATGAGGTCGTCGCCCCGCCGTCGTTGAGCGACGTGTCCCTCAACGTCTACACCGAGACCGAAGGGCCGGATTCCGAACCCGGCGTGGTCGAGGTCTCCATCGTCGACATCCCGATCGAGAGAGTGACCGGATCGGACGACATCCTTGGATCGGCACCCCTGTCGTCGATTCCTTTGTCGTCGATTCCTCTGAGCTCGATCGATCTCGGCGCTTCGCCGCTGTCTTCGATCCCCTTGTCGAGCATTCCGTTGTCGTCGATTCCGTTGTCCAGCATTCCTCTGTCGTCAATCCCGTTGTCGTCGATTCCGTTGTCGAGCATCGGTGGGTGGGGAGCGATCCTGGACGGCACGATCTACGGAGACGAGCCAACGCAGAACGTAACGCTCAAGCAATTGCTGGCGCTGAATCCGCCGGGGTTGGCTGACGTCAACATCGGGCAGTTGAGCATCGCCGGATCGCCCCTGTCGAGTATCAGCCTGCCCTCACTCGCTCTGGGTTCGGCAACGCTCAACGATCTGGGAGGGACCACTTTGTGCGTCGACGTCCCCTCGGAGTTCGACTGCAATGGCGGCAGCACCGTCCTTGGTCTCGAGATCCAAGGTGCACCTCTGTCCTCGATTCCGTTATCGTCGATCCCGCTGAGCTCGATTGATCTCGGAGCGACACCGCTCTCCTCAATCCCGCTGTCGAGTATCCCGCTGTCGTCGATTCCGTTGTCGAGTATCCCCTTGTCATCAATTGAGCTGGGGACTGCGCCGTTGTCGTCGATCCCGCTCTCGTCAATTGACCTACTCGCCGCGCCGCTTTCGTCTATTCCGCTTTCGTCGATCCCGCTCTCGTCCATTCCGCTGTCGTCGATCCAAATCGGTGATCAAAGCTTATGTGAATGGCTGGCCGCGGAGTCAACCGATGGAACAACCTGCGCCGGTCTGGGTCTGAATGAAGACTCCAACGATCTCGCGGATCTGTTGGCGAGCTACCCGACGTCGACACCGTTGTCATCGACACCGTTGTCGTCGATCCCGTTGTCGTCGATCCCGTTGTCGTCGATCCCGTTGTCGTCGATTCCGTTGTCGTCCATAGCTTTGTCGACCAGCCCTCTGTCGGCTGTTCCCCTTTCCAGCATCGACGTCGATGGATACCCGAGTTTCTGCGCGTTCATTGCAGCCGAGGCGGGTGGTCGTGACCTGTGACGACAGCGTTGACACGCTGGGTGATGTGGCGGCGGACTTGGAGGCCGCCAGCCTTGCGGCCAACCCGTTGTCGTCGATTCCGTTGTCCAGCATTCCGTTGTCGTCCATTCCACTCTCTTCGATTGACCTGTTCACAGTGGAGATCGGTGGCGCGCCGTTTTCCTCCATTCCGCTGTCGTCCATTCCGCTGTCCAGTATCGATCTGTTGGTCAATTGCGAACTTGTCAATTGCGCAACGCAGACCCTGGCGTCAGGCGGCATCGATAGCTGGCGCCATCCTGGCTTCCGCTACCTACGGCGATCTGGTGGACGCGCTCTCGCTTGAGTTCCTGTATGGCGCCGGGACCCTTGGCGACCCCGACGATCTCGGGAATCTGGCTCTCGGCCAGCTCCTCATGGCGTTCCTGCTGCGGTCGGATTTCCCGTGGGAGACGCTGCCGCTGGACCAGATCGGCGCGCAAGAGTTCTCTGCCGATCACTTCGTTACCTACGAACTCTCGTTCGAGGTAGGCGGAAGCGGCCCGGCCGTGCCTGCTGAAGCGGCGACGGTCATCCCCGAGGATTTCCTCTATGTCACCGGGTCGGGCCGACTCTTTGCGGATGCCACCGAGAGCGTGGGTACCGTCGCCGATCCGGCCGCCACCGTGGAAGAGGACGGGACCACCACTCTGGCCTGGATGTTCGACGTGACCCGGGTTCCGGGTATGTGCTCTCGTTCGACGTGGTGCCCAGCTTGAGTCTGGGAACATATCCGGCCTCGGCCGATCTGACCATCGATCCGCTGGATCCCGTAACGGCCGATGCCGACAGCGCGATCGTCACGGTGGTGGCAGCAGATCGCAGCGGTGCCGGAGAGGATCAGGCATTCAACGACATCCTCTACCTTGGCCATATCACCGACGCGACGGATGTCGACTACTGGGAAGTGCAGGCTCCTCCGCCCGGCTACCGGGTAGCCGTGTTCTTGAGCAGCCTGAGTGAAGATACCGACCTGGTCATGTACCGGCCGGTCAGCGCCATTCCTGCATCACCGGTCACGCCGCGTAGCGCGCCGCTTTCCTCGATTCCGCTCGAGGACGATGGGGTCAACTACGGCGGCAACGCCACCGAAGAGCCCGAGACGCTGGCCGACATCGATCTGCTGTCATCGCCGCTGGCTTCCATTTCGACCAACCGGGACACGGCCGGCGAGAGCGTCTCGACCGTGGCCACCGATCTGGACTCGGCCTTCACCATCCAGGTATCCGGCTACAGCGGTGCGAGCAGTCCTGATCCGTATGTGCTGCGAGTCAAGACGGTTCCCGAGGTCCCGACCCCGGTCTGCGCCGCACGAGCGTTGCCGGACGTCGGCGGCCCGGCCGTGGCGATCCCGGCGCTGCCCACCGACCTCAACTCGCTCTTCGTCGTCAACTGGGAGCGGTTGGCCGCCACCGAAGGTGAGACCGAGGCCAACCTGATCCTCGAGCGTCTGATCACCCAGGGCTCGACCGTTTCGGGAACTCCCGGCCTCATCGACCAGGGAGCTTTGGGTGTCGTCGGCGGAGTGCTTCTGGTCGACGGCGTGGATTACTCAGACTGGGATGCCAATCCCTGCGATGTCAATGCCGCCAACGGCATCGTTGGTCAGATCACGACCCTCATCAACGGCATTGCTCAGACGCATGACTCCCTCCGGTATGTGACGATTGTCGGTTCGGACGAGGTGATCCCGATGGGCCGCAAGCCCGACCTCACCACGATCGCCAACGAGTCGACCTACCTGGAGTTCTTCGACAACAACGCCCTGTACGGATCGTTCGTGACCAAGCACTATCTGTCCGATGATCCCTACGGCGACCTCGATCCGATCCCCTGGCTCGACCGGTATCTCAACGTGCCCGATCTCGCCCTGGGTCGCCTGGTCGAGACGGGCCCGACATCGTGCTGGCCATCGAGAAGTTCATCGAGTACGACGGAGCCCTCGACCCGGCCACCGCCGACGCCCTGACGGCCGGGTACGACTTCCTGGCCGACGGCTCGCAAGAGGTAGAGGCTGCGCTGAGCGCCAACTTTGATGCAGCACCGCCTCTGATCAACGAGACCTGGGATCGCAGCCAGCTCATCGCGGCACTCGACCTCGGTGGGGCCGGTCAGATCGAAATCGGGTCGCTGAACGCCCACTATGACCACAACCGGGCCCTCCCGGCGCTGGGCAACACCACCGGCGACGAGTCCAACTTGTTCACTACCGGCGACATCACGGGGTTCGGCCTGGACCGCAGTCTGTTTTTCACGATGGGCTGTCACGCCGGCTTGAGCGTGGCGGACATCGCGGTCGGTGTGTTCAACGACAACGACCAGGACTGGGCGCAGACCTACGCTTCGCAGGGTGCCCTGTACGCCGCCAACACCGGCTACGGGTACGGCGACACCACGTCGGTGGCACTCTCCGAGCGGCTCATGGCCCAGTTCGCAGAACGCCTCGACGGGACCATGACCGTCGGCCAGGCGATGATCTTCGCCAAGCAGCAGTACTTCGGCGATCTCGGGTTGTACGGCGCCTACGACGAGAAGGCGCTGCAGGAAGCCACGTTCTATGGGCTGCCGATGTACAAGCTGGGTACCGGTACGCCGGCGATACCCACCCCGGTGACGACCACGACCGACCCGGTCACCGGAATCCAGAGCACCACCGTGAGTGCGTCTCCGGTGATCACTCAGGCCTCGACCGGAGTCGGCCAGCTCTTCTCGGTCGACGGGGACGTGCAGTTCACCCATTTCCGCCCGTTGCAGCCGATCGTGCGAACCGATGTCACTCCGACCGACCCGACCCTGACGGCTCGGGGAGCGATGATTACCTCGCTCACCACGACGGACATCACGGGTGTCGATATCGCCTACGCACGTCCGATCATCGACCTGTCGGCCAATGAACAAGAAGTGGAAAGCGACGAGATGGTCTTCCCAACCACGTTTGCGTCGGTTTCGCTCTTCAATGCGCCACCCGGCCCGTCGACAGTCGGCCCGGTCGCGCGGCGCCAGCAACTGAACATCATTGCCGGACAGTTCACCTCGCCTGCGGATGGTGACACCTTCGGTACCGAGCGGTTGTTCAACGACTACGACGCCACGGTGTACTACTCCGACTCGGCCGACTACACCAAACCAAAACTCAACCAGATCCAGGCGGCGCTGGTTGGCAACCAGGCCTCGTTCATCGTCGATGTCAGCGACGATGTTGACGTGGCCAGGGTCGTCGCCCTCTACCGCCAAGCGACCACTGCGGGCGTATCGACCTGGGTCAGTGTTGATCTGGTGGAAGGCAGTCCCTGGTCGGGCGGCGGAGCGGTCGATCCGTCGGCTCTGGTCGGCGGCAAGCTCGACTACCTGATCCAGGCAATCGACTCCTCGGGCAACGTGGCCGTTAGCACGTTCAAGGGCCTGTTCCACAAAGCCGAAGAGCTGCCGCCTCCGCCTAGTGGCAGCGGTGTCGAGGTCAGTGGCACTCAAGGCAACAACGGCTGGTACACCTCATCAGTCACCATCACAGTGACGGGCAACCCGGCCGTGACCATCGACGGGAAGTCGGCCATTCCCAACGGATCCAGCGTCTATGTGATCACCGACGACGGTCCCCATACCGTGAAGGTCGGCGACGTCACCTTTGGAGTCCTGATTGACAAGACACCACCGGTGATCGCTTCAGGCTTACAGGGCGCGGTGTTCATCACCGGCTCGGCTGCACCTTTCTCGTCGCTGTGCGTCGACGCTGGTTCAGGAGTAGCAAGCTGTCCGGAAGTCGATACTTCTAACCCCGGTGACGTGAACCCCTCGTTCGAGGCCGAGGACGTCGCAGGCAACACCAGCCATCTCATCGTCGAGTACGCGGTGGTAGACCTGCTTGGCGCTATCGCTGTTATCGATCCGATCGGCGCGATCGACCAATCGGTGGAGGCGAAAGTTTCCGGCACTTCGACGTCGAACACAACGGCAACCTGGAATTGGGGAGACGAAACGTCGTCGACCGCGAGCCACGACGGAACGGACTTCACGGGTGAACATGTCTACACGACCCCGGGTGTCTACCCGGTCACCATCACGGTCAATCACAACGATGGCAGGTTGATCCAATCCGCTTTGTACCAGTACGTGGTCGTCTACGACCCCACCGGCGGTTTCGTTACCGGTGGCGGCTGGATCGATTCGCCACCGGGCGCGTATACACCGGGCGATTCCACCGATCCGGACGTTACCGGCAAGGCCAATTTCGGGTTCGTCTCCAAGTACAAGAAGGGCAGGACGACGCCCGAGGGGAACACACAATTCCAGTTCAAGGCCGGGGACTTGAAGTTCAAGTCGACTTTGTACGATTGGCTGGTCATCTCGGGAGCCAAGGCTCAGTTCAAAGGTGAAGGCACCATCAACGGTGAACTGGCGCCGAACGGTTCTCCGTACGAGTTCCTCCTGGTTGCATTTGACGCTGACTGGAACGAGAACGATTCGCATTTGAACGATAGGTTCCGGATCAAGATCTGGTACGGAAACGTCGTTGTGTATGACAACAAGGCTGGCGAACCGGACAACTCGGACGAGGCCACGGCCCTCGGTGGAGGTTCCATCGTCATCCACGACGGCAAGAAGAAGTAGCGCAATGCGGGGCGCTCTCTGGGGCGCCTCGCACCAGCGGACTCGACGCTGGGCCGGATTCATCCTCAAGATCGGACCTGCGGAGGTCGACAATTAGGAGAGAACGACTCGCCTCCCTCCTATTGTTGAACCCACCAAGGCCCCCATGCTCGATACGACAAGCAAACGCAAGGTTCTGGTCGTAGAAGACGCCCAGGCGACGTCGACGGTTGAAGAGCTCACGCTGGTGGCAGCCGGTTTCGATCCGCGTATGTGCACCGACGGGGCGGCGGCCCTCGAGGCGATCGCCAAGGAGGACTTTGAGCTGGTGGTGCTCGATCTGGCCCTACCGGAGGTCGACGGTTGGGCGGTTCTCGGCCGGCTCCGCGCCGAAGAACGAACCGCCAAGGTACCAGTGTTGATCGTCACGGCCCGCGACGACGCTGAAACTCAGCAAAAGGCCCGACTGGCCGGAGCCAACGGGTATCTGACGAAACCTTTTGACGTGGACAAGTTCCGCAGGGCCGTCAAGGATCTGATTGGGACGGCGTAGAGCTACGAGCTTCGCAGTCGCCAGTTTCCAGTTACCAGTGGCCCCCTCTGGCCTCGTTTTGCCCGGCTACCTCCCCCGGCGGGCGCCGGCGGAGGGCTTCGGAGAGCTTCGAGTAACGAGCAACGAAGAATCGGCTTGCTTACGCGGCGATTACTCGGTCGGGCAGCACCACTCGGAAACAAGCTCCGCCCAAACGCTCGGACTGGCGATAGCCGGTGTTTCCGCCGTGAGCCTGGGTGATGGTCTTCACGACGGCCAATCCGATCCCGGATCCCGGAGTATTGGCGTTGAGCCGGTTGGCGCCTCGTTCGAATTGTTCCCAGATAGCCAATTCGTATTTCTTGGGGACTCCGGGGCCGTTGTCGTGGACTTCGATCGCCAGATCAGAGCCCTCTCTTTGCACAACGATCAGGCTGCGACCCTGTCCGTACCGCACGGCATTGCTCAGAAGGTTGACGATTACCTGTTGAACCCGCCCGGCGTCGATCATGGCCTGCAGTTGAGCCTCAACCTCGATAGTGAGAGATGTCGTCTTCTTCTCCACCGACGTGACGGCCCTCTTCACCAGATCGCCCACGGATACCGAAGTCTCCTTGAGAGTCAACTCATCGGGCGACCCGCGGGCGAGGAGGATCAGATCCGAAACGATCTCGCGACATGTGTCTGGCTTGTTCGTGGATCACTTCGGTTAGTTCACGCCGCTCGGCTTCTTCCAGGATCGCCTCGTCATCAGCCATGACATCCAGGAACCCGACAATGGCGGTAAGGGGGGTTCGCAATTCATGAGAAATCGACGAAACCAGATCCGATCGTTGCCTTTCGACCAGCATGCGGTTCTCGCGGATGGCTACCGCTTGTCGGATGCATAACCAGAACGCCCACCGACCAGGCTGACGAAGAACACCACCTGAGCGTCGATGGTGAGAATCGACCCTTCGGTCTGAGAGATCGAGCAGTCCTAACAAGGCCGCCGCGGCCGTGTACGGAGCAATCATGGCGATGATGGGGCCACGGCGGTCCGCATAGGCACGTGGTCTTGGGTTGACGGTTAATGAGCAAGGCGCCGGCCAGGTACAGCGTGGTGGCCATCACGAAGAGCGGAATAGATTGGTTCGGAATCCCGAAATGTCTTCCCAACTGCGGAATGCATGAATGTCAAATCAGCCGCCGACTGAAAGATCATCGCCAAGGCGAAGAGCAACAGACGGAGATCGAAGCGATAGCTGCTGCGACGAACGGTGACGATAACCACGACCATCAGGGCGACAACATCGAGGACCGGATACAAGGAACCGGCCCATCGGTCCCAGGCGCTGCCTTGTGAAAACTCGAGCGAGCAGATCGTCCAGCACCATCACCCACATGACTGCTCCCAGCGACAAGGCACCGACCAGCGAATCCAAATAGACCCGGATACGTGCCGCCCAGCTCGTGGTCAAGTGAGGTAGTGATGCCGAAGCCGGTGAGGATCAGGGCATACGACGCGAGGAAGAAGAGATCGGTCGGACCGAAAGCCGGAAGCGTACCCGGCCAGCTACGTCTCGACCGCCACGACCGTGAAGACTACCGACTGCGGCACCACGAACCCGGCTCCGACGAGAGTCCAGGCAAGCGTCTCGCGCCCGGTCCAATCGGCGCCCTTGCAGAAGCAGGTGACTCCGGTGGAGCCGAAGCCGATCATCACCCCAACCGGACCGACCGTCGTCGGCCTGGGCGAGGGGCCAGGACGCTCAGATATCAGCAAAGCGACGAGCACACCGAAGATGAAGAGGCGACACCCCAGCGGAGGCCCACTGGAAGGTGCCCCTGGGCATCTGTGTGAGACGCGGGGCCGTCGATTGCATGCATGACTGATATCGGCACGATTAGGCGCCAAGAACAGAAGCTGTTCCGAGTCCGTCGCCCGGTCGAGCGATCTGAAGCTTGTCGCAGGATCCGCGAGCGGGCGGACTCTGCCCGTTGCCGATCGTGAGGTCGATCAAGGATCTCGAGTTCATCAACGACTCCGGCAGATGTGTTGGGCCATTGAGTCGACGAGCGCACGGATCTGCTCGTCGGTCTGGTGGAGCGTATGCGTGAACCGGATCCCGTCCGTACCCGCGAGGTACCGCTGGGAAGGAAGAGGGGTTGACGTAGAAACCGTCCTTCATCAATCGGCGGGTCAACTCAATCGCCTGGTCGTGGCTGCCGAGCCGGACGAACCAGATCGGAGTCGGGTCGTGGGACATGACCGGTAGTCGATGGGCGATCAGAAGGTTTTTCACCATTTCGATTTGGGCGTGAAGGCGGGCTTGACGGTCGGCGTGCTCGTCGGAGAGGTGGATGTCGGCGGAGACCACGACCCCGCTCCGAGTTCGGCCGGGTGGATTGGTCCGGAAAACGTGAGCGGTCCTCCGGTGAGCCACACCCGGTGGGCGATGTCCGGATCCGGGAAAAGCAGGGCCGCGCCTCCGGTACCGAAGGACTTGGCCAGCGACACCACGATCACCATCCGGGGATGGAGTGGCATGCTCATTGAGAACGAAGCCGCGACCGTGTAGGCCTTGCCAGCTGAAGCCGTGGGCGTCGTCCAAGTAGACGTGGAGGTCGGGATACCGATCCATCAGGTCGGCATGCCTGCACCGGTGCAACGTCGCCGTACATCGAGTAGATACCGTCGGCCAGATACCAGATACGACCGGAACGCTGCTCGACTGCTTGTCTGAACGGCTGTCTCGAGTGCGTCCATGTCGTTGTGGGGCAGCTCCGTACCGAAACTCCCCGTCCTCTGCAGAACATCGGTGGCCAGGTGAACCGAGGCATGAGCACTGGACGTCCACGAGCACGGCGTCGTCCGGTGAGATCAGAACCGGAAGGCTGCCAGGTGGCCGAGCGTCGTGGTAGTCGGCAGCACCACGTGACGCCCCGAACATCAACTCGAGGTCCTTCTCGAGGTCGGAGTAGAGACCCACCGAGGTGTAGGCCGTCGAAGATGAGAAAACGGGCCCGAAACGGTTGACGGCGTCGATCGCGCCCTGTTTGAGGCGAGGGTCGGCATTGAGACCCAGATAGGAGCAGGAGCCAAAGTTGACGCAGTCGACGGCCGGACGGTGATCGAATCGCCGGCGAGGTTCTGATCGTCGACCCTGAGGCGGATAACCCCGGCGTCGACCCCGTGCCCCATCGATGTTTCGATCAGATCGAGAACCCGTTCGTGTCGCAGACCTCTCTCTCGACATGCCCTACCCCTTTTCATTCCGGACGGGATGGAGAGTCCACCGTCCGTCGCCGGAAACAGGGACAGTAACCGGCCGAATCTGGGCGGCAGGAGGTTCCTTCTAGGCCGAATGACTGATTTCCTGCATAAGTGGCCCATTTCCATTCCGCCGACGCATAATCCCCAGGACCGGCGTCGGGTGCGGATCACCTGCCTGACGAACGTCCTAGTGTGGCCGAAACCTTGGATCGTGTCGCCAGATTCATTGTCGAGCACTCCAAGCGAGTGCTGGCCGTCACCGGGATCATCACTGTTGTCTCGTTGGCCATGCTGTTTCGCATGTCCTTCAACGCCGACGTGTCGAAGTTCATCACCGAGGGGAATGAAACCGGCGAGGCGTGGGTCGCTCTCCAGGAAAAGTACGAGACGGGCGACCCGATCAACGTTTTGGTCTCTGCCCCAGAGGGCCGCAATTTGTTCGAAAAGGATCTCCTGGTGGCAGTGGCTGAGCTTCGGGACCGGTTGGCCGGTGTCGAAGGGGTGGCTCAGGTCGGGTCGATCGTTCCCGAGGTCAATCCGCTCACCGGTGCGCCCCTAACGCCGGACCAGATCGCTCTCGTTCCCGAGCAGATGATCACAACCCTGCTTGGCCAGAACCCCCTGGCCGATCTGCTGGTCAGCGAAGATGGCCGCCACACGCTCATGTTGGTGGTTCCGGAAGGGGATTCGTTGAAGACGGCCCGAGCCGTCGCCGACATCAGCGCGCCGGACGGACTGGAGCTGACCCTCTCCGGCAACCCGGTGATCTTCTCGTCCGTTATCGACAAGATCGGCTGGTTCCTGATTGTCATCCCGCCGGTCATCGTCCTGCTGCTCCTGGGCGTCTTCTACGCCAACGTCGGCGATCGCAAGCTCACAATCTTTGCGGTGTTTCCGGCCCTGTTCGGATCGATTTGGACCTTCGGGTTCATCTTCGGCCTGGGGAGGGAAGTGGACATCGTCACCATCCTGGTTCCGATCTTCGTGATCGTGATGGGCTCCGCCGACGGTCTCCACTTCGTGACCCACTATCAGGAGCAAGTCGACCGCACCAACGATGAAGTCGACCGGGTGGCCTCGACACTTCGCCAGGTCGGCGTTCCGATGATTCTCACTACCATCAGCACTGCGGCCGGGTTTCTGTCGCTGGTGTTCACCGGTGTGCAACCGATCGAGCAACTGGGTGCCTTCACGGCGATCGGCATTGTCTTCGCGGGAATCATCTCGTTCTTCTCGTTGCCTGCTTTGCTCAGCAGGATGGGCGTCGAAGCGAAACACCACACGGCGCTACTCGGTCCTCGGCTCACCTCGGCGGTCAAACAGCTGGCCGCCCGGCGATGGGCGGCGGTAGTTCTGGCCGGTGGGCTCATCGCTTTCTCGGCGGTGTTCATCCCGCAGCTCGAGGTGGACGGCGATCAGCTGATCTATTTCAAGGATGATGACCCCGTCAGGATCGGGTTTGAAAAGACCGCCGAGCTGTTTGGCGGGGCCACCCCGCTCATTGGTGAGTACGCCTTCGATCGGGCCGATGGCCTGGCCGGTCTCGCCCCGGTAGCGGAACTCTCGAGGGAGTTCGAACGATTGCCGGGGGTACGGACGGTTTTCAGCCTGGCGGACCTTCAGGGAGTTGTTCCGGATGAGCAACTCCAAGGAGCACTTAGCGGGGAAACGCCTTTGCCCCTCGGTCAGATGGCTTCGGATGACGGTTTGCGGTTCATGCTGTTGCCGGGTCAGTTCGAGACCGAAGACCTGCAGCAGTGGCTCGATTTTGCCGACGATAACGAGGAGATCCGAATCCTGACCGGCATGCCGGTCATCTGGGATGAGGTCGCCCGGTTGGTCCTGCGGGCCCAGTTCATATCGCTGGCCGTCGCCTACGGTCTCGTGACATTGATGCTGGTGCTGGCATATCGCAAACTGCGACAGACCCTGGTGAGCCTGGCCCCGCTGTTGCTCACCAGCGCCACCTTGCTTGGGTTCATCGTGGCCTCCGGCATCCAGCTCAACCTGGTTACCGCGGTGATCTCATCGATCGTCATCGGGGTGGGCATCGACTATGCCATCCACTTCGTGGCGGCGATCGATTACGCCCGTACTGAAGGGGACGGTTATGTGTTTCGAGCCATCGAACGGGCCGGTCGACCAATCATCGCCAACGCCCTGGGAATCGCGGTCGCGCTCACGGCCCTGTGGCTTTCGCCGTTTCGGATCCATCCCCACATCTCGATGATCATGTGGGTGTCGATGACCACGGCGGCGTTGACGGCCTTGGTGATCATCCCGGCCCTTTTGCCCCGGGCGGGAGTGAGCGAGCAGCTACCGGAGCCTCCACCGAGCTGACCGGATAGACCGCCGTTCTGACTCGGCCCTAGACTCAAACCGGGAGGGTTAATGGAGAAGGGAGGTCTTCCTCGTGGAGATCAACACCGGAATCGCCGAGCCGGCCCGCCAGGAGATCGCCGACCGCCTGTCGACGCTGCTGGCCGACACCTACACCTTGTATCTCAAGACCCACATCTATCACTGGAACGTCACCGGACCGATGTTCAATTCGTTGCACCTGATGTTCGAGGGTCAGTATCTCGAATTGCGTGATGCGGTCGACGAAGTGGCTGAAAGGATTCGCGCTCTCGGGCATCTGGCTCCCCTCGGTTACGCCGACTTCGCTCGCTTGTCGACGATCTCCGATGACACCGATGCTCCCGAGGCACTCGAGATGGTCCGGCGTCTGGCAACCGGCCACGAAGCCGTCGTGCGGACGGCCCGCCGCGTGGTGACCGCCGCCGAGGAGGCCGGAGATGTGGCGTCGGCGGATCTCGCCACCCAGCGGATCCACATTCACGAGAAGACCGCCTGGATGCTCCGGGCGACCGTCGAGTAGCACAAGCGGGTCGGTCCAAACTATCGATCTATGGTGTATCGCCTTCCGGCCTGGCGATCTGCGTGCCGCCACAGCAACAGGGTGAACGAAAACTTCGCTCGTCCCATGCGGGATGGCGGAAACCGGCCTAGAAGGCAAGTTTTCGGCGGCTATCCAAAGAAGGTCGACGCCTCCTCGATCTCCTTCTGATCCTGCTCCTGGCGGAGTGCGTCTAGCACGAGGGAGCGAACGTATTCGCCGACGGACGTGTTATGCGCCCGGGCGGCCTGTTCGAGCTGCCGGCAGTACTCGAGGTTGGGCAGCCGGAAATTGATCCGAGGCCTTCGGAGATCCGTTCCTCCCAAGTAGTCGACGGTGTGCATCGTCGTCACCTCTTGAATACATCGTAATCGCATAAATCACAAGGATTGGGGAACAACAACAAATACCCAGTTAGAGGGCCTGGTATTAATTACAAGGCATGGCGCTGCTCGCGATCTGTGGGGGATTGCTCGTTGTGGCGCGAGAGATCCCCTCGCCGTTGAGGGGATCTCTTCCCGGTTTGTTGATGTCGTGGGTGGCGGTCTAGCCGACCGAGTCGTCGTTGATGTTGTGGGTGGCGGGGTCGTCGATGCCGTTGTCGTCGTTGATGTCGTGGGTGGCGGGATCATCGAACCCGTTGTCATCGTCGGTGCCGTTGTCGTCGTTGATGTCGTGGGTGGCGGGATCATCGAACCCGTTGTCATCGTCGGTGCCGTTGTCGTCGTTGATGTCGTGGGTGGCGGGATCATCGAACCCGTTGTCATCGTCGGTGCCGTTGTCGTCGTTGATGTCGTGGGTGGCGGGGTCGTCGATGCCGTTGTCGTCGTTGATGTCGTGGGTGGCGGGATCATCGAACCCGTTGTCATCGGCCGGCGTTAACGAGCCGATCGTGGTCGACGTGGTAGCCGGCGAATCGTCGGCACCGTTGGCGGCAAAAGCCAGCGCCGCGACCAACAGGACCGCCATGACCCCTGAGACGATGACTGCAGAACGTTTCCAGAACATGTTCTTTCTCCTTGTAGTGAGAGCGTGCAGTCACATCGTCTCAAACCGATAGTTGTGGCCACCCCAACCGATCATTAAGGACCGGATAAACCTCACCAGCCGCGTCCCGGCTGATCGCGGCCTCCCCCTCTGCTTGAATATCGCCCGTGACAATATCTGGGCTACTAGCCATCGGCGGCGAAGTGTCCGATCGTGTCATCGCGGCCGTGACCACTGAGGTGCATCCGTGGGGTCTCTCGGATGCGGCGAGGCATCAGCTCGAGTCGGTGATCGCTTCGCTGACCGACGAGGAGCGCCTCGGGCTCTTCCTGGCTGCCTACGATCAGATGCCCCGACTTCGCGACACGGGGGACCTGCGACGCGGGCCGCTCTTGTACGCAGCCGCTGGCATCGTCGGGAACAAGAAGCCTGTGCTGGACGAAGCTGCGCTGATGCACGTGCTCCGTTCGGCCCGGCATGACTGTGGACATGGCCTCGACACTCGGCTTGCCTTCGACCTGGCGATTGCCCGGCTTCGAGACCGGGGGTGGTCCGCTGCTCTCGGACAGGCGATCCAGGTCTACGCAGCCGGGCTCCCCACCGGCGGCACCGTGGTGCAGGCGATCAGGAGAAGCGCTGACCTGCTCCTCGTCCTCGACACCGATCTCGACGGCCTGCACGGTCCCGAGCGCGGCATGGTGGATCAATACCGTCCGGTCGGCGCTGGCGGACATCGGTGGCGACGAGAGGACCCACTGGGAGAACCTCGTGCTCGCAATGAGGGTCGGGGAGCAGATGGCGATGCCGAAGACGTGGGTCACCAAGGCAACACCGATTCTCGAGGCGATCGGGCCGGACGTGGTGGGCGATCGTCTCACCGAATGGTGGCCGCGCGGGCCCAAGGAGTCGTTGAAGGGGTCCGGCGCGCAGCTTCTGAAGCACTTCATTTGGAGCCTCGAGATCGTCGACCACCCTGGACGCGAATCGCTCGTCGCGGCTCTGGCCTACATCGAGTGGATTCCAAGGCAGCCCATGGCGGTCCTCAAGCCCGCCGCCGAAGCCCTGGCAAGGGCTACGAGCGACGCCGGGCTCGCCGCCCTGGACCGACTCCGCTCATCCATCGACGCCCTCTAGAAACTGGCCGCGGCTGTTGGTCGGGAGCTAGTGGTCGGGGTCGGGGAGCGGCTTTCGGAGAACCCGACCATCGCCAACCTGGTCCGGGAAGGACACGCTTTCGTTTCGAGCCGAAGCTCATCGAGGCGAACCCATCATCGTGGCAGGCGGTGCCAAGGTCGACGGGCAGCCCACCGCCAACTAACACCGGAGACTGAGTGGCAACCGACCAGACGATTCGAGCTAGGAGTCTCCACTCACGTGGTCGACAGTCTGGACAGCGCCGAGCGGGCGTCGGAGGTGCCGTCCGGCGCTATTTGGGCAAGTGATCGTTATGACTCGAGAACAGGGTGATCGGGGACGGGCCTTCCCATTGCCAATGGGGTGTGGCACAATTGTGCCCATGTCAAGTGAATCTTTGCGTACGGTCCGAGATCGTTTCTCCGAGTTCATCGACCGCGTGCAATCACACCACGAACGCGTCATTGTCACCAAGAACGGGACGCCGGCAGCTGTTCTGATAAGTCCTGACGACCTCGAATCACTCGAAGAGACGGTGGCGGTCCTGGGCGACTCCGCCGCGGTGGCCGAACTCGTCGAAGCTCATCATGCCTATCTGCAAGGCGACGTTGTTCGCGGTGTTGACGCCGTGAGGGCTCTGCGGCCCCGGTGACCGAACCGCATTATGAGCTCGTCGTGACTGCGCCGGCGGCACGGGCAATCCGGGAGACGCTCTCGGCGCCGGTTGCCTTCGCCGTCATCGACTTCATCACCGGCCGGCTGCTGGACAACCCGCGTCGAGTTGGCGCGGCGCTCCGTGACGAGCTGGAGGGCATCTGGAGTGCTCGGCGGGGTACCTATCGTATTCTCTACCGAATCGAGGAGGAACGCCGCGAGGTCATAGTTCTCCGTGTCGGGCATCGCCGCGACATCTACCGAACGCAGTGAAAACCGAGCGCCGGCGTGCCGACTTGAGCACTTGAGGAATTGGGCGTTCCTGCGCCCGATCTGGTGATCGGCGCTGGCAGACCGGTGACCCGGAGGTTGACTCACATTGCGCTTTTCGGAGAACCCGTCTCGCCGGGCGACCTCTGGCCCAGTCTCACCCTCTATGAAGATCCGCGCAGTTCCTCACCCCATCACTCGAGGATTCGTTGGCCATGACGCTCCGACGGATCCCCAGGAGTCCAGCCAGGAGGTGGCTTCTGCCATGTGGAGCTCGGGCCCGAACTGAGCGACGAAATCCTGTCCGTTCTCTGTCCATGCAAGAAAAGAGATCGCGTTCTCGGCCTGTAGGGAACAGCCGGCGACGTCTCGTATCGTCTCGGTCGACCATGCCGGGTAGAGCCGAGGTCCACAGATCGGTTCCTCACCGACCGGGCGGCTCTGCACGCTCAGAAACACCGAGCCGTCCGGACTCCGAACCACCATGTCGGCGACCGATTCACCGACAGGCACGGTATGGCTGACACGGATCTCCGCCGACAACGATTCACCCGGCTGGGCCGGAGGCGCCGCAGTCGGCACCAGGATCCAGACACCTGCCTCTGCGAGCACGGCTTCGAGCTCGGCACTCATATCCGAAGGTAGCTCCCATGCCGGGCTCCAGGCTCTTTCAAGGTCGGTAGTGATGGTGGTGATCGTTGGACCGGGTTCGACCGTTGTTGATGCAGGACTCTGTGACGGCGGTTTGCCGCAGGCCGTCACAATCAAGGCGAACGCCACCAGAATCGTCACAGGTTTCACGCTGTCCTCGGGGGCGACGCGGCCACCCGCATTAAGGCGGATAGGCCGTCTCGATGTCATGGTTGGGCTGTCCGCCTCTCTGTTCAGCCGGCGAAACAGCCGAAGGCATCGTTGGCAAGGCTCAACGTGCCAAGAACGATGTCGCCACTCGGTGTTTCAACCGTTGCGTTGCGCAGTGTTGCGGTCACCGGGGCGGGGGCTGTGCACAGCTCGGCCGGAGGCGTGAAGTCGAGTTCTCCGCCGCTGAGCGGCCACCTGGCAACGACAAGCGCCTCCGGCTCCCACGACTCGACGGCGTCCTCACACCATTGGGTCATGAGAAGCTTGCCAATCACAATCTCGGCGATCCACTCGTCGGCAGGGAAGCTCACCGGCGCCTCTACGTCGCCCGACGCGTCCTTAAGGTGGATCACGAGTGCCACACGCTGGTCCGCTGTTGATGCTGCGAACCCGATCCCACACCCCCAGGAACTCGAGAGGTCCGCGGCCTCCACCAACGCGGCCAGATCGTCATCGCTCAGCGCCTGGGGATCAAAAGCCGGCTCCAGAGTATCGAGTACCGCGAATTCCTGGATGGCGGGACGGCAAAAACTCAGGTAGTTACCCCAATACCCATCTGGGACGCCGGGGAAGCCGGCCACGGGCACCACACCACCCACCACGTCGACCACCATTCCGCTTGCCACGATGGTGCCATCTGGTCCCCTCATCACCGCACCGTCATCTGCCGGCTTGGTATAACCGGCCGGGAACACCACGAGGCGGGGACCATCCCCTAAATCGATGGCCCAACACCCTCCATCCTGCAAGGTGAGGACTCCCGTCAACAGAACTGGTCGATGCCCATAGTCCTCGCCGGAGACCTGCACCGGGAGCCCATCGCCCCCAAGGTTGGACGACGGGTCGACGCCCGCATCCACCGTCGAGAACAAACTGGATCCCTCACCGCAAGCCGCCAGCCCAAAGATCAACACAGCGACGGTCGCCATCACCATCAGATTGCGGTTCACAACTCACTTCCTCAGCCACGGGTAGAAGGGACTCCACAATCAGACGTCCCCGACCCCCAATTCGGTTCCCCGATGCGCAAGCTGCAAGAACAAGAGTGCCCACCAAGAGCGCTAGTCCCCAGCGGGCACGGGCAGGTGCTCCAGCATCAGTGGAGCGCTGAAGGCTGGATTCCCGCCCAAGCGACGACGCCGGCGTCACCGTGACCAGCTGGGCTTCGCACGATATTCAGCACCCCAGCACCGATGTGATGCGATGAGGGAGCGGGCCTCCGTTCCCCGTTGACGGTTTCCCGATACTTCGGGCTGTCAATGGCCGACTCGAGAAGGTAGGCCCCTTGTGTCACGTTACGTGGGTGTTGACCTGCAAAGGCGCCGGTCGGTGGTGGTGATCTTGGATCCGGATGGCAGGAAGGTGTCGTCGACAAGGATCGTGAACTCATCCGGCCGCGAGGTCGGGGCCCGGTGTTTGCCGTTCGGCTGCATCTCGTTCGGTTGGGCGTCTGGCGATTCGCCAAGCGACCCGAGCACCGACATCGGGTTCGGGTGGGGGCGGACCGGGCAGACCAGTGTTCTGGTTGAGGCGGGGTCTCGCATGGTCGATAGCGGCGGTGAAGGCACCGAAGGCATCGTGACAACATTCCCGTCACCATGGATCGCTACGGCCACCTGTTTCCCTCGGAAGGGAGGCTTTGGCGGAGTTTCTTGGCCCTGGGGTGGTGGAGCTTCGAGCGGATCGCCAGATATCTCAATGAATACGGGCATATTTTTGGTGGGCCCGGTGAGAATCGAACTTACGCCCTTGGGATTAGAGTCCCCTCAGGGGGTTCAGGCTCCATAGGCCGATCCGGCAAATACCCTTATAAACATTGATGTTTGGCTTGTAGCAGTTCGCGAGTTTTCCCGTCGTTTTCGGTTCTCCCGCGGCCCAGTCGCGGCCCAGGAGTGTGAGTGATGGGTCGGCGTCAAATAGTCGTCCACCTCGGCGACGAAACACCTCCTACGCCTGAACGGGTGATCCTGCCTAAGAACGAATCCCGTTCCATGCCTTTTCGTTCGGTATAGCATGTGCGCTATGTCGTGGGGTGAGGTGGAACTCGAGCCGGAGGTTCGGGATTGGTACGTCTCCCTCGGCGATGGTGACCAAGCCCGTGTGCGATTTCACATCGATCGGCTGGCCGACCAGGGTCCGCTGCTTGATGAGCCACACCCGCCGGCTATATGGGAAGCTTCGAGAGCTCCGCTTCTACCTGGACGGCCGGGCGACGAGGGTGACGTATTGGATCGCCACCGGTAGGCAGGTCATCCTGCTGACCGTGTTCTCGAAGACCCGGCGGCAAGAGCGGGTTGAGGTCGGCCGGGCGAAGCGAGCGATGGAGCGGTGCATGGCGGAACAACACACTTCAGGTGAGGAGTGATCGGATGTCCAAGCGAACCGGCTGGGAGGAACTGAAGGCATCCAGGGCGCTGTCGGAAGCCGGCAGAGCCGCGTACGACGATGAGGCCAGGATTACCGCCTTCAGGGAGTTGGTCTTTCGGCTCCGAACCGAAGCGAAACTCACTCAAGCCGAACTCGCCCAGCGGATGGGAACCACGCAGTCGGCCATCGCCCGCATGGAGGGCGGCGGCACCCGGCCAACCCTCGACACCCTCGAGAAACTGGCCGCGGCGGTCGGTCGGGAGCTAGTGGTCGGGGTCGGAGAGCGGTTGTCGGAGAACCCGACCATCGCCAAGCTGGTCCGGGAAGGACACGCTGTTGTTTCGAGCCGAAGCTGATCGAGGCGAACCCATCATCGCGGCAGGCGGTGCCAAGGTCGACGGGCAACCCACCGCCACCAAACACCGGGAACTGAGTGGCAACTGACCAGACGATCGGAGCTGGGAGTCTCCAGTCAACGTGTTCGACAGTCTGAACAGTGCCGAGCGCGGACGTGCCGGTCTGCGCTAGTCGGCGATGTGCTCGTTATGGCGCGGGATCTGGCGATCTGGTCCAGTCAGATCCGAATGTCGGGATAGAGTCGAAGTGTGGCCTCGGATCTAGAAGCAGCTCGGGAGTTGTATTTCCGTTACGACGGATCGCGCTTCTACATGTCACGCGACGGCGTTGAGCAGCAGTACCTCGAATACCGGGTACCGCCAGCCCTCGAAGCCGACTGGCTTGCCGAACTCACAGCAGACAAGGTCGCAGAGTTGGATCAGCGTGGGAACTGGCGCTCGGTCAACTTCTTCTGGAGTCACCGCGATCCCTGCCATCTGCCGCTTGTTGCAGCGACTGCGCCGAAAGGCGTCTTCTGGGAGAAGTGCGCCTACCTGGAGCATCTCCTCCGATACGTGGACCAATGCGCAGACCACTACTCGACATCCGAGCTCAGTGATGTGTGCGATTTCGTGACAGAGCACGCTCGACGCCTTCGGCGGAGCGTCCGCGCGGAGTCGTCTGTCAAGAGGGCGAGCCGGATCGTCGATCAGGCCGCAGAGGTCCGCTCGAATCTCGGCTGATCTCCGAGCTCGTTGACGCATCCGCACCTAGAAGTGCCGGTCTGCGTGGTTCTCGCCCATGAGCGTTATGGCGCATATCGCTCGATCCGGTGCACCTGCGCTTGCCGGACGTCGCAAACGGCCGACGGACAGGACAGCATCGCGGGGCGGATGAGACCGAATCCGGCTCATTGGTTTGGAACCGGGCGGGTACGCTGAGCGTCTCAAGCTCATGGATACTCCGGCCCCCAATGCCTTTGACAACGAACGCGGTCTCCGAGTCGCCCGCCGATTGACCGTCTTTGGTTGCATGGTGTCTGGCATGGTCCTAGCTGCGTGTGGATCGTCCAATAGTCCCGGAGTCGATGGGCCAGTGATGCGATATCCCGAGCCATCCAGCAGTCAAGAGGGCATGGCTGCGGAGGTGCGCGGTGTTCTCGAGCTCGATGGCGAGTGTCTCTATGTGGCGCTCGACGAAGTCGGTGAACGCTACCCCGTCGTGTGGCCGGCCGGTACCCGATGGGACGCCGACAACCAGGCAGTGGTCACGTCCCGGGGTGAATCGATGGCGGTCGGTGACGAAATCTACGGAGGTGGCGGCTATCTCTACGTCGAAGATGTTGAACGGATCGCCGGATCGCAGGCGTCCGCACTCGCCGCAAAGTGCGTAGACAACACCTACGGAGAGATCGCAGTGGTCAACAACGCCGATACGGCGATCGGCCCCGCAGAGTCCTGACTGCAGGCCGCCCAACACCTTCATGGGCGAACGCCAGAAATCCCCAAGAACCACCAATCGGCGGTTCCGCGAGCGACAATGGTCACGCTGAGTGGCTCAGCATTGCGCACTTTCGTGCCGATCCCGGTCACTTGGGGAAATGTGCGTTAGGGCGCCATATCTGGTGTCGGTGCGGGACGGTGGCTGCGGTGATCCCGCACGGCTACTCTCTGACTCCGAGTCGCTGGCATACGGCTGCCGACCCGAGCCGGAGACGAGATCGATGAGCGATGAGCACGCGACGCGCGATGCCTGGGACGCCCTCGGCGGTGGTTACGACCAAGCCTTCAGCTCGTCGTTCACTGCAATCGCCCGGGCAGTTCTCCGATTCGCAAACGTGCAGCCAGGCATGCGGTTGCTCGACGTGGCGGCGGGAAGCGGTGCGCTGAGCATCCCTGCGGCCGAGCTCGGTGCCGAGGTGCTCGCGACCGACCTCTCCCCGGGCATGCTTGACCTCTTGCGTGCTCGAGCCGAGGAGGCAGGAGTCACCAGTATCAGGACCGCGGTCATGGACGGGACAAACCTCGACCTCGAGGATCTCACGTTCGAGCGGGTCTGCTCACAGTTCGGCGTGATGCTCTTCCCGGACACCGATGCGGGACTACGTGAAATGTTCCGCGTCACCGCGACCGGCGGTCTGGGCGTCGTCGTGATCTTCGGCCGACCCGAGCACGTCATGCCCATCTGGTTTTGCGAGCAGGCGCTGCACACCGCGCTCCCGGATCTCGAGCTCCCGCCGGGAAACCGACTTCAGATTGACCCGATGAGCCTGGCCGAGGCCATGTCCACCGCGGGGTTCGCCGATGTGACGCTGCAGAAGTTGGACCTGAGTGTCGAGGTCGGCTCTCCGCGCGGCGCCTGGGACGTCATGAGCGCGGGAATGGCGATGCTCCTGAGCCGGCTGCCGGAGGAGCAGGTCGGGGCTGTGCGCGACATGTTCGTCGCCGCGGTGTTGGAGCGCTACGGACCGAACGTCACGAAACTTCCCGTCGAGGTCTTTGTCGGCATCGGCAGCAGGCTGTAGGCGCACGGAAGCCGCAAGCGACGATGTCGTGATGGCGAAAGGCGGGCCGACCGGCGTGGGCGTTCGGGTCGCGCCGCCCCGGTTTTCACCTCGAATCGAAATGGGGGCATCAACACCCTGGCAACGATGGCCCCAGCCAAGGTGCAGGCATCCGCTGACGTCACGGGCGGTGGTCGACCAGCACTCGGATAACCGAGCACGTATGTGCCGTTATGCGTGGATCTCATCTTTCGATGAGCGCATAGCCGACGTCGATCATTGCCACTCGACGGGAGCTATCTGGTGAGCGTCCGCAATCCCTTTGAGTCGAACGATCTTCGGTTCGCCGATCCGCACGCCTTCCATCTGGCCGACGAGATCCCTGGTCGTGGACGAGACCATGATGCCACCGCCGGTGGCAGCAGAGGCAACCCGTGCGGCCTTGTTCACCGTGAGGCCGAGGAGATCATTAGCGGTGCGGATGACCTCGCCGGTATGAATGCCAATACGAATGGTATAGGGCTCTGCATCGCAGGAACGTTGGAGCTCGACCGCAGCTCGTACCGCCGCACGGGCGGATTCAAAGACCAGCATTGATCCGTCACCAAGGAACTTGACAACGGTTCCTCCATGCGAGCCTGCAATGCGTCCGATTGTGCGTTCATGCGAACTAATCATCTTTGCCCACGCAACGTCTCCGACGGACTGAGCGAGAACCGTCGAATCAACAATGTCAGTGAATACCAAAGTCACAGTGCCTTCAGATCCTGAGGCTCCAGCGAGATCAGAGCCGGCATCGAGAACCGATGCAACCAAGCGATTCAACGTGGTTGTGAGTTCTACGCCGAATACTTGCTGATTGGGGACGGGTATCGAGTTGTGCCACTGAACGACCTTCCAAGCCCCTCCTTCTAGGCGGAACACGGCCGTGTGGCGTATGGGCGTTTCGCCCTCTGGAGTGACGATCGTCGACTGCAGAGTTGCCCAGCCAAACGATTCGTCCTCAAACGCCTCCACATGGTGATTCTCAATGCTCCAGTCAGGCATTTCGTCCATCTGGGCAGTGAAGACTTTCAGGAACTCGTCTGCACCGCTCCACTGCTCGTCAGCGTCGAAACCGAGGACCCGGAGATCGGCGCTGGACGAGAACAGATTCGACATGGTCTCCGCGTCACCTTGGCCCCAGGTTGCCAACACTCTTCGAGCTACCGCCTCGATCTCTGGAGAATGTGTGAAGGACATCTGGCCACGATAGCTCCCCACCCACTGGCCACACGAAGGTCAGTCACCCACGCCTATCCGGCAGGGAGGATGGGTTGGTGCGCTGATCGTGGTGGATGGTTGTCACCCTCGGCCGGATACTACGGTTGGTTAGTTCTCGGGGTTCAGCTTGGCTCGCGAACCGGCTGACACCTCGGATGATGGGGTTGTCTTTTGAATGACACGCCGGCGGACCCTGGGAACGGCACTCACCGGTCGGGTGGGAGACCCGTAGCCGGTCCTGCTGAAACCAGGTCCGGATGAATCTCTGCGTCCACCCTCCCGGCAAGTGCGTGCCAACCCTGTCCGTCTAGCGAGGAGGGATGGCATATGTCCATCGTAGAAAACCCTGACGCGGTGGTCGGTCGGCGTGGCCATTCTTTGCGCTTCTCTCGATCGTTGCGGTCGTGGGGATCCTTCTGTTTGTTTCCCTTTTTCCGTTGCTTGGATTGAGCCAGAGAGACAAGAGGACCTTCCTTGTGATCCCCGGAGGCTTTCTGTTGTGGGCCTTGGTGGGTCTCATGGCGGCGAACGTCTTCGTGTTTGATTCACGGGCGGAGTCCCAATCGATTGATGGCATCTTCGTCGGGCTACTCATGGCGGTGGTGTACGTCTTGGCCTATTTCACGATCTACCCGGTCATCGAGCGAAGACTTCCTGCTCACCTGCGAACCGAAAAAAGAGACCCCGCCTGGAGAGATCTCCTGATCCCTGGGGTTCTCAGTGTGATGTCCATTGTGATTGGTCTCTTGATCGTTCGATGAAGTCCACGCGGCGTACACCCTCGCTACGAGCCGAGTTGTCGACCCCGAACGCTTGGCAAGCGATTCTCGTGACCTCCTCGATTCCGTACTACGGCTCCACCTTCTCCCAGGTGTTGCCGTCTAGGTCGTACAACCAGACGTCGGTGGGGAATTCTGTTCCGCTCAGCGGATACCCACTGAACAGAAACACGCGGTCGAGATCCTCCACATAGATCATGCTGCCGTTCTCTCTCGGCTCAGGAAGGTCGGCGCCCGAGGGCAACGCCCTTCTTTCCTCACCGCCTGTGTTCAGGTCATAAACAACGACGTAGCGGTCCGACGCGTAGGGGAACACGATGAACCGGTCCGATTCGGAGTCATACACCATGCGAGCGCGCCAATCCGGCACATACGAGGACGTGCCGATCTCCGCCCAGGCATTCGCGTTCAGGTCATACGTCCAGGTGCCGGGACTGCGCGGTCGGGTCGAAGCTGCCCAACAGGAACATGCGGTCGGCCGCAGACGAATAGGCGGACTGCAATCCGTCCGGCAGAGGGGGGTGCACGTCGGAGACTGCCTCAGTCCACGTATCGGTGTTGAAGTCATAGCTCCAGGTATCCCGGAATAGCTCAGGGATCCCGATAATGCATCCGGGTTCGTTCACGCCTCCAAAGACGACCACCCGATCCGATTCGGAATCGTAGACCATGCTCTGCAGCCAGCGAGCCCCCGGCCCACTGGTGATCTGCTCCCATGAGTCGGTATTGAAGTCATAGGCCCACACATCACCCAGCGGCTGTTCCAGAGCATCCGTCCCCCCGGCCAGGATGACGCGATCCGACTCGGCGTCATAGACCATCTGACCGAAGACGCGCCCTGCCGGGCGGATGGCGGGATGCATCTCCGTCCATGACTGTGTCTGGACATCCCACGCCCAGGTATCGTCCAGAGTGTCAATTGACCCCACGCCTTCGCCCTGGCAGGAGAAGGCTGTCGCGCCGCCGAACAGGATCACCTGATGGGATTCCTGGTCATAGGCCAGATGGTGAGCCTCTCGCCCCCGGGGAGACGGAGACCCCCCTGGTACGGAAGTTGGAGGCGTCTCCCCGAACAGTTTGTTGGAGATGGCCCCCCAGATGGAGAAGTGGTTGATGTCCCGCTGATTCATCAGCACGATCAGCGTCAGTCCATCTTCCGGGTATCGGACGTAGAGGGTCGCGAAGCCGGACGACAGGCCCGCGCCGCCGGCGACGGGTCGGTCATGATCCTCACCGATCAACCAACCGTACCCGTAGCCGAATCCCGGGTACTCGGTCTCCTGGACAAAGGGCTCATACATCTGATCCAGCTCGGCCTCAGACAGTAGCTGCTCGGTGTTGAGAGCCTGGTCCCACAGTAGGAGATCTTCGGTCGTGGAGTACAGCTGGCCTTCGCCGTCGGAGATGGGCAGCGCCACATACGGCGCCGATGTTGTGGCGTAGCGATCGGTGTATCCGGGCACCACTCCGCTCGAATCGTCCTCGTAACCCGTGTCCCGCATATTCAGCGGCGCGAAGATGGCCTGCTCGAGGAAGCCCGCATAGGTCTGACCGGAGACCTGTTCGATGATCTGGGCCAGGAGGACGTAACCGTAATTGCTGTAGGCGTACTGCTCGCCCGGGCGCGCCTCCAGCGGCACCCCTTGGGTGATCTCAATGAAGTATGCAGGATCAGGCGGCGTCGCCGGGTCGCTTGCCGCGGTCCACACGATGTCGTCCAGCCGGGGAGACAGGCCCGAGGTGTTCGTCAACAGGTGATGGATGGTGATATCCCGCCACGCCGCAGGACAATCGGTGATGGTGTCGCAGATGGGGTCCTTGACGCTCAGGGTGCCCTGCGACTGCAGGATGAGGATCGCCATCGCGGTGAACTGTTTGGAGATGGAGCCGAGGTGAAACCGCGCCTGGGGTGTATTGGGGGTTTCTTGGGCACGATCCGCGAACCCGTACCCCTCACGGAGAAGCACCTCCCCGTCCTGAGCGACCAAAACAGAGCCAGTGAAGATGCCGTCGCGGGCCATGGCGGTCAGCGTCTCATCAACCCGGCTGATCGCTTCAGGTGACACAACCAGCCTCGATGGACCAAACCATGTACAGGCCGATAGCAGCAAGACCAGCACCCCGAACAGCACAATCCGGCGCACCACCCCTCCTCCCCCTCCCCTCAGAGAAATGTACACCTCCGGGTCGAGCATGTGGAGTTCCTCACTTCAGACGATGATGGCCTACTCGACGAAGCCGTCTACAGCACCCGCCGAATGACCCAGCCACCACCGAGTGACCCTTATCCCGATTCCCCCAGCCGCCGCACCGGCCAACCCCGCCAGCATGGGGCAGTGGCTGGTCGCCCACAACGCCCGGGAATGTAGAGGCCTTCGTTGCCGTCTTCGCCGAAGAAGCCACATCCGTGGAAGTGGTCCGTCCCGACTGGCGGGTACCAACGAAGGGCGACCTGGCTCAAGACATCGTTGCGCGCTTCACGAGGGCAGAGTTCGAATCCACCCCGGGGCCTTCGAAATTGGCCACCGATCCCGGAACGGTCGAACGTCCCCATAGATCCCAATGCGCAGGGAGGACAATGCCTGCTGTCGACGACCTAGGTCGCACACGTCTTCGAGCGATATCGAGTGCCCAACCGCGCTCGGGATCCGGCAGATCGAGCGCATGAGTAGGAAGACAACGCCACGGTCCGTGTTCGCCTCGGAGCTCGGCAGGTAGCGCACGAGGTGCCGATACTGAGCACTTGAGGAAACGGGCGATATGGCGCCCGATTTTGTGATCGGCGCTGGCAGACTGGAGCCCCGGAGGTTGACCTTACATTGCGCTTTTCGGAGAACCCATCCTGGGAGCTTCACTTCGGGGTCCCCGAGGAGTTGAACTTCGCGCTCACGGTGCGCGCCACCTGCGATCTCGCAGTCTCTGGGTTGCCCGACCTGGTTGGTGCAGCCCTTGACGACGGATTTGCCCTTGGCGCGACCCCGACCATTTCAGATCACGCCCGGACGTCCCAAGAGTGGTCGGAATGGTGGACCGTCCTGTCCACCTATCGGTCCGGTCAGTTGCTTCGGCCGACACTTGTGCCTCTCGACCCACCTGACTTCGAGACCCTGACGGATCCGCTGCGACAGGCGTGCAGCTCTGTCTGGCCGCAGTTCCGAACATGGTGGAGCGGACCGGAAGGGCGCAAGCAACGTTTGACCGGCGCCCTGCACAGACTGGCCGAGATTCCCAACCAACTCGTTGCCGACCACGAGCATCGCCTGAGAAGAACCTGTCGGCCCTTTCGCTTCGATATCGATATTCTCGCGGTGGATTCGATGGACATCGTCGAGGTCAATGATGCGTACGCGCAGATCGGGGCACCCCTTCTCACGGATCCGATGGCCTTCACGAGCTGGTTTCGCGCAGTTCTGAGAAAGATCGGCTAGATCCTCAGGCGAGCGCGGAGGTGATGCGATGAGGGAGCGGGCCTCCGCTCCCCGTTGACGGTTCCCCGATACTTCGGGGTGTCAATGTCCGCCTCGAGAAGGGAGGCCCGTTGTGTCACGTTACGTGGGTATTGACTTGCATCGTCGCCGGTCGGTGGTGGTGATCTTGGATCCGGATGGCGCCAAGGTGTCGTCGCGGAGGATCGAGAACTCGCCGATGGCGTTGGCGGCGGCGGTCGGGGAAGCCGGCCTGGAACCGGAGGTTGTGTTGGAGGCAACGTGGGGGTGGTATTGGGCTGCTGATGTGATCGAGGAGTCGGGTGGCCGAGTTCATTTGGCGCATCCGTTGGGGGTGAAGGGATTCGAGAACCGTCGGGTCAAGAACGATGACAAGGACGCCACTTTGTTGGCGGACTTGTTGCGGATGGGCAGTCTGCCTGAGTCGTGGATCGCACCCAGGTCGCTGCGCCAGTTGCGGGAACTGGTGCGGTATCGCCACAAGTTGTCTCAGCTGCGCACCGGGTTGAAGTCCCAGGTGCATTCGGTGTTGGGCAAAGAAGGGGTGATACCGTCGTTGACGACGTTGTGGGGTCCGCATGGGGCCCGGTTCCTCGAAGAGACACCGCTCGGCGAAGCCTACGAGTATCGGATCGATTCGTTGCGGGACCTGATCGGCCGCTATGACCGGGAGGTCACCGAACTGGACCACCGGATCCATCTCCGGTTGCGCGACGACACCGGCTATCGGACTGTTCAGCAGCTGTCGGGGGTGGGTCGGGTGTTCGCCGGGGTGTTCGTCGCCGAGATCGGCGACATCGACCGTTTCCCTAACCCGAAACGGCTCTGCTCCTGGGTCGGGTTGACGCCGAGACATCGGGAATCCGACGACAAGGTGGTCCGCGGGTCGATCACCAAACAAGGCTCAGCGCTGGTCAGGTGGGCGGCGGTCGAGGCGGTGGCCCGCTGGCGGGGCGGCACCCCGATCCGAGATAGCTACCAACGGATCGCCGCACGTCGAGGCACCAACATCGCCCGGGTGGCGGCCGCCCGCAAACTCCTCACCCTGGTCTATTACGGGATACGGGACGGTGAGCGCTGCCTGAAGGAGGCGGCGTGAGGTTCGGACACGGCAACGGCTGCGAGCTCGATATCAGGCATGACCCCACCCCTGGTGCGGGTCGACGCATGTGAATGAGCCCAGCTGTTGCTGTGGCCGTACCGCTCCATGCCCACCACATTGTGCGTGGCGGATGAATGCCCAGGCACCGAACCGCCTCGCCCCCCATCGGGGTAGGAGCCGGCGACAACCGTGTCCCCACCCACCAAGGAGCACCACTCATCTCCTCACCTGAACAACCGATCCGATCCAGCGATCCGCTGTCGCCAGTTTCGACGCGCCCGCCCACCATGAAAACGCGAAACAACATCCCTTGACACGGCCCGCTCCCTCATGAATGCCTGATAGGTCTGTGGTTGGTGCTGCGGTGCTGTTGGTGCCGTAGCGTTGGGGGTCTCGACGGGTTTGGCTCTTGAAGTGCCTGATGTCGGAAACGGGCGTCTTGTTAACGAACTGTCGGCCCGTCGGGACCCTGGCCATGGTGTGGCTCGAAAGAGGCGAACGCCAGAGGCAACCGTTGTTGTGATCAGGAGTGCCCACCGTGGCCTCACACGTGACCTTCGAACAGAAGGAGGTTTGTGATGGTCACAACGATTGGAATCGATCCGCATAAGGCCACTCACACGGCGGTGGCGATCGATGAGACGGAACTGGTGGTGGGTGAGTTGACGGTCCCGGCCGACCGGTATCAGACCAACCGGTTGGTGGAGTGGGCTTCCTGCCTGGATGGTGATGGCCGCCTCTGGGCGGTGGAAGCGGCCGGGGGGCTCGGATATTTGTTGTCCCAGCAGCTGATCACCCGAGGCGAGCAGGTGGTGGACGTGCTAGCGGTGCTGGCATCTCGGGTGAGGGTCCTCGGATCGGGCCGCTCGGATAAGAACGACCCCAACGATGCCCGGTCGGTGGCGATCGCCGCGTTGCGTCAACCCACTCTGACCCGAGTACGACCCGAGGACCATGCCCAGGTGTTGCGCATGCTTTCCAAACGCCACCACGAGCTCACCAGTCTGAGAACCCAGGCGGTCTGTCGCCTCCATGCTGTGTTGATGCAGCTCCGACCGGGTGGGATACCCCAACGGCTGTCCACTATCAAGGCCAGTCGGATGCTGCAGGGGATACGCACCCTCGATCCGGTCGGGGAACAACGCCGACTCATGGCGAGAACCCATCTGGGCGACATTCGGAGATTGGACCGAGACATCAAAGCCAACAAGGTGACGATCCGCCGGGCGGTGGCCGCCTCCGGCACCACCGTCACCGACGTCTATGGGGTCGGGTCGATCGTGGCCGCCTTCCTGATCGGCTACACCGGTGATCCCACCCGCTTCGCCACCCCGGATCACTACGCCGCCTACAACGGCACCGCCCCCATCGAAGTGTCATCCGGAGGCAAGACCCGCCACCGGCTATCAATGCGCGGCAACCGCAAACTCAACCATGCCATCCACATGGCCGCCGTCACCCAGATCCGCTTCGACACCCCCGGGCGGGTCTACTACGACAAGAAACTTGCCGAAGGCAAGACCAAAAAGGAAGCCCTCCGAGCGTTGAAACGACGCATCTCCGACGCCGTCTACCAACGCCTCCAAGCCGACCAACAGACGCGTTAGGACCCGGGGGGCACCCAGGAACGTCTCCATAGCTTGCGTGGCCGGCCTCACATCCTGATCACCGGCTCTTCAGCTCAACCACCCCGGGCCACCCCCAAACCTACACCCCAGGCCGGCAACGCCCGGCCCCCCTCAACGCTCCCAAAAACACCCACTTGACACAAAGAGGCTTCGATATGCGTGGCTTCAAATGTGTATGGGGGTTCATGGTGTTGATGGGTAAGTTGATGGGTAAGAGATCGGTGATGGGGCGAGGATCTGTGTCCATTCGCCGGTGTTGAGGTCGATGGCGCCGATACCGTTGTGGATTGTCCCAGCCCATGGCCCGGCGTTGAGGAGGACGAGTCGGTTGTTGATGGCGTCGCCGACCAAGGGTCCTATGTCGGCGTCGTCGGGGGCGTCGAAGCATGCTGTCCACGACTTGACGTTGGCGTCGAATCCACAGATATCGTGGGGGGTGTCCAAGGTCATTGTTGCGACGTAGACGGTGCCACCGGCCGCTCCGTACGTTCCGACCGGCCAGACCCGGATGTCGATGCCGGGACTTTCGATCAGCAATACGGTCACGTCACCGGTCCGGGGATCGACGAGGATGGTCCCCTCTTCCCAAACAATCGAACCCGAACGGGACGATCGACCAATCCCACCAGGGACGATGAGTCGGTCGAGTTGTTCCGAGTAACCGAGGAACTCGAACCCTTCTTCGGCTCGGGGTTCCCGGCGCAGGGGGCCGAGAAGCGTCCATTCGTTGGTGTCGACGTCGTAGGCCCAGAACTCCAAGGAGTCCGAGTTGGTCTCTAAGCTCCTCCTGGAAGCGGAGGTGATGATCAACCCGCTGACAGGGTCGTATGCACCGCCGACTGGTTGGATGAGGCCGTCGCCGATTCCGACCACGTTGTTGGTTGGTTGCGTCCAGGTGTTGGTGTTGGCGTCGTAGACCGAGATGGGTTCGAAGCCGAGGGCGATGGTGACATCCGAGTCGATGTCGTAGACGAGTCCGCCAGACAGGAAGTCGGGTGCCGTTCCGGTCGGGTGCATTTGATACCACGTGTTGGTGCACACGTCGAAGGTCCAGGTTTCGCCGAGGTTGTTGACGTAGACGATGCGGCCTGCGTGCCGGTCGAATGCCGCCGTCACGAGCCCCACCCCTTCGTTCGCGGGACGGACCTGGTCGACCGGCCCCGGCACGTCCGGGTTGGTGTCGTCGGGGCAGGTTGCTGCGGCGGGTGCCTCCCTGGCGACGGTGGTGGCCAGGATGGAGTTCCATGCCCCGACGACCGGACTCGTCGCTTCCGTCACTGGGACTGTCGTAGCCGGCGGCACCAGCGTCGTAGGGATCGGTTCTTCGACGACATCGGCGTCGTCTCCACGGAGCAGGAGCAGAGATCCGATAGCCACTAGGAGAATCGCAACAGCGGTTCCAACAGCGATCAGCGGCCCCCGCCACAGACCCGACCGCCGCGATCGTGGACGAACCATCTCCGCCTCGGCCCCAGTGCTGGGGGTTGTGGCCATCATTATCTCGTCGAAGGTGACCTCCGGTGTGGTCTCCAGATAGGAACGCAACTGTGTCTTGATATCACTCATGGATGCTCACCCCTAGCCGCTTGCGGAGCTTGGCGAGACCCCGGTCCACATGGGAGCCAACCGAGTTCACCGAGATTCCGAGAAGGTCGGCGACATCCCGACGAGTCCAATCCATGCCGTAAATCAAGAAGACGGCCACCCGCTGCCGTTCGGAGAGGTGGGACAGAGCATCGGGAAGACCCGGTTCAATCTCGGGGATCCTCGACGATCCAGCGCCCGCTACCTCATGCATTGCTGCCGGGTCGAACTCGATGTGATGCCGACGCACCCGGACCCGGCTACGACCCACCCGATACAGATATCCGACCGGGTTCGCCATCGCCCCTACGTCACCCCAATGCTCCCAGCCATACGCCAACGCTTCAGCGGTCGCGTCACGGCCACGATCTCGCCCCACCGCGGCGACCAACGCATGACGCAATCGAGGCTCCACCATGCCGACGAACTCCTCGAAAGACACTCTGTTGAGCTGCATGGACGTCATATCCGTGACCTCTACCTAGTAAAGGCACAAGACACCAGAATACGCCACAAGAATCTCACCCACCCGCCCCTAACCGGCAGGTCTGAGCAAACCACTCGTCACCGTACGTGGTGGACTCGGCGGCAAGGGGGCGCACTCCGAGGTGCCGATATGTGCGGGTGGTGAGGGCTGCGTTCACGAGCGGATGGAGAGCCGACCGTGGGATCGCCCAGTCACAGAACCTATTGGCCGAGGACTTCCACGATCGTCGTGACGAACAGATCGCTCCCTCCCGGCTCCCAGTGGCCACCATCGAAAGGTATGAGCCGCACGTCATATCCCGCTTCGGCCAGCACGTCTTCGAACGCGACCGAGACCCCGTACGGGACGACTGTGTCCGTCTCGCCGTGGAGCAGACGGACCCTCAGATCCGGGTTCTCGCCGATCGAGCCGACAGGAACTCCCACAGGTCCGGGTCTCGGTTCTGCATGAAGTCACGCCCATATCCGCCTGTTTCCTCGTATCCGACAAACATGTCGTGGGTGCCGCCCAACCCCACGATCGCATCCACGTGGGTCGAACCGTCGGTGATCTCGCAGTCCACCTGGCGGGGTGGCCCGCCCCGGGCGAGGGCATACTCCTCCCACCGGGCCTCAATACCGGACCCAAACAGGGCAGCGATCGAGGCGACACCGCCTCCCTGGCTGTGGCCGGCGAGCACCACTACCGGCGATTCGCTTCCCTGCTCCGATGCCCGGGCGCGTGCGTAATGGATGGCGCACGCCGCACTCTCAGCGATGGCCCGATGCCCGGCACCCCGATCCCTCATGAGAGCCTCAGCGGGTGTCACGGGGTGACGGCCGAAGGGATACTCCACGTCGAACACGATTGCTCCATGCGCGACAAGGTCAGGGGGCACATATCGGGGTATCGGGACACCCCGGCCGTGGAACAAGATCACGACCGGCCACTCGCCGGACTCCGCCGGGGCGTACATGCTCAGCGTCAGAAGCTCTTCACCCCAGGTGGCATACACGAGACCCTTCTCGGTCACGGCTACCGCCTGGTCCTCGACCGTCGCTGTTGGAGCCAACGAAGTTGTCGGAGCGGCCGTCGTTGTCGGAGCGGCCGTCGTTGTCGGAGCGAACGTGGTATCGGCAGACTCGTCACTCGATCCGCTACACGCAGCCAACAGCAGCACCACCACCGTGTTCGCTCGAGCCCGCGCCGAAACGAACTCCAAATAGCGATCCAACTGCGGATGACCCAACCGAACAACCGGCCGGCCACCCCGATCACCAGCCCGAACCAGACACGGCCACCACAACATCAGCCCACCTCCCCAAGCCCCGAAAACGCTCCTCCCGGATCATCGCGAAAGCCCAAGTGGATTACAGGCATATGTGGCAATATCGATCTGATCCCAGATATTGGGTTGTCACGGTGTGTGATGGAGCACCCGGGACACTCATCGACCACCGTCACCATCGATCGCTACGGCCACCTGTTTCCCTCCGACATGGAGGCCCTGGCGGAGGCTCTTGGCGCGGCTCGGGGCCGCGCTCTCGCGGCCCAGCCGCGGCCCTAGGGTGGTGGAGCTTCGAGCGGATCACCAGACATCTCTACGAATACGGGCATCTCGCGAGTGGGCCCGGTGAGAATCGAACTCACGACCTTGGGATTAAAAGTCCCCTGCTCTGCCAACTGAGCTACAGGCCCCACCGGGAGAGTAGTCAGCTTCGCGGATTCCAGTTACGAGTTGCCGGGTTCCTGTGAAGGCTGGTGCTGTGGGCCTTTACCGACAGACGGGTGATCGGCGACAGATGGCTGGTTCCTGGCGACTGGTCGACCGGCGACTCGGAATCGTTAGATTCCAGCGTGTGAGCGAACAACCCCGCACGCTGGTGGTCGGAGGCGGATCTTGGGGGACCGCCCTGGCTGCTCTCCTAGCTCGCCAGGGAGTGCCGACAACTTTGTGGGCTCGGGAACCGGAGGTTGTCATCGGGATCAATCAACAAGACGAGAACCCTCTGTTCCTGGCAGGTGTTCGGCTCCCCCCTTCGCTGACGGCCACTACCGATCTCGATGAGGAGCTGGCCCTTGCCGACGTTGTCGTCAACGCAGTCCCAACCCAATTCATTCGTTCTGTCTTTTCGTCACGGGCGGACCTCCTTGCTCGCACCTCACTTCTGGTGTCGGTTTCCAAGGGGGTGGAGGTCGGCACTCTGCTCACCCCCAGTGAGGTGTTCGCCGATGTCGCGGCCGGTCCGGTTGTTGATGGTCTGGTGGCACTTTCGGGTCCTTCTTTCGCCGATGAGGTAGCCCGGGGGACTCCCACCGCGGTCGTCGTCGCCAGCCGGGTTTCTGAGAACGCCCGGCGCGCTAGAGACCTCTTCTCCAGCGAGACCTTCCGGGCATACTCGTCGGACGACCTCATCGGCGTCGAGATGGGCGGAGCACTCAAGAACGTTGTGGCCATCGCCGCCGGGATCGCCGATGGGCTCGGCACCGGCCTCAACACCCGGGCAGCGGTGATCACCCGCGGCCTGGCCGAACTGGCCCGGTTGGGAGTTGCCAAGGGTGGGCAAGCGCTGACCTTCGCCGGCCTCTCCGGCATCGGCGACCTGGTGCTGACCTGCACCGGGGATCTGTCCCGCAACCGGCGAGTCGGGCTCGAGATCGGCAAAGGCCGAACGATCGACGAGATCACCGCCGAGACCAACACGGTCGCCGAGGGAGTGAAAACCACACTGGCGGCTCGTGACCTGGCCCTTCGACTGGGTGTGGAGATGCCGATCACGGAACAGGTCTATCTGACCCTCTATGAGGGGAAGGATCCCCGTCAGGTCATGCGGGATCTGATGACCAGGGAATTGAGAGACGAGAGGGAGAGCTGAGAGACGACAGTTTTCGATCGGATAGTCCCCCCGGAGGGGGGAAAGTACCGCAGTGGCGAAGCCGCTGGGGTAGGGGGGCTATCTTCGGTCAGGGTCTGCGAGCCAGGTTTTGATCCGGTCCTTGACCCAACCCCTGTCGGCGAGAGCATCGTTCTCGAAGCGCAGCACTCGGAATCCCAAGCGTTCAAGGTAAGCATCGCGCTTTCGGTCGTAAGGTCCACCGTGACCCTCACCATCCATCTCAATGACCAGCCTTCTTGTCACACACACGAAGTCCACGATGTACGGGCCGATGGGTTCCTGTCGCCGGAATCCCCATCCCAAGCGTTCTCTGCGGACCATGTTCCATACTGCAGTTTTCAGCTGACGTCATTTGGTGACGCATCTGCCGGGCGTGTTGAAGATGGTGGCGCGGACGCGGGTAGGCAGGAATGAGCCCATCTTGGGCCATCGAGGTTCATCCGAGAAGGGGTATGTTCGATGAAACCCCCCACCCTCGCTTACAGCCCCCTACCCCCGCCTCAACCCCCTACCCCCGCCTCAACCCCCTACCCCCGCCTTCGGCGGCGGTACCTTCCCCCTTCCAGGGGACTATCGGTGGCACCTTCTCCTTCTAGGGGGACTACCGGTAACTGGATACTGGCAACTGGTGACTGATTAATCCCCAGGCGTTGCCGCCCAACTCTCGTCCGGGCGCTCGTTGTAGTCGTTGAGGGTGTACCAGCGCAGGTCGGTGAGTCCGGGAATCGAGGTCAGGACGTCGTGAAGAACGCCGACCAGGACTTCGTATTCCTGATAGTCCCGGGAGCCCATCAGGTAGGCGAAGATCCCCAGCTCGCTCTTGGTGGAGACCAGCCACTGGCGAATTCCGTCGTCCACCTCGCCGATCATCAGGAAGAAGTTGCGGCGACCGACCACCGTCCGGAAAGCGTGCGCGTAGTCGAGGTCTTCGATTTCCGTGCACCCGAAGTCGGCCACGGCCAGTCCATCGGCGATCAGCCGGGTGAGAACCCGAGCCGCATCGGGTTCTTCGGATGTCCAGCGGAAAGTGGCCTGGGTATGCATTGCCCGCCAGGGTACCGTCCGCTTGGGATGCCCGCCCGATAACCTCTGGCCATGATCCGTTTCGGAATTTCCCGGCTACCACAGGGTGATGACGACGCGGCGTTTCTCGACGACCTGGTTGCTCGCGGCCACCAGGCCATCGAGTTGCCCTTTGTCAAGGACTTCCCCTGGAAGGAGAACCGCTGCGTTTCCTTCGGCAAGCTGGCGGCCGAGCGAGATCTCGAGGTCTCCGTCCATGCCCCGTATTTCGCCATCCTGACCGTCGAAGAAGAGGACCGGGCCAAACAGTGCCTGGCCGCTCTCGAACACACCATGAAACTGGGCAAAGCTCTCGGTTCGCGCATCATCTGCGCCCACCTCGGGAACAAGCACGGGCGGAGCGGTCCGGAACTCCTCGATCTGGTGCGGGCTCGTCTCGATTACCTGGCTCCCAAGGTGCAGCATCTGGGGGTGGCTCTGGGTCTGGAAACGGCCGGCAAGGAGAGCGCCTACGGCACCCTTGGTGATATCGCCCTCCTGGCCGGTGAATTCCCGTTTGTGAGGCCCCTGGTCGATTGGGCGCATGTCCATGCCATCAGTGGCGGCGCCCTGACTTCCAAGGAGGCCTTCGCCTCGGTTCTGACCTTTCTGCGCGACAACTTCCCCGGGTGGATGATCGATCCCCTGCAGGCGCAGTTCACCGACAACCTGTTCGGGGAGAAGGGCGAGATCAAGCACATTCCCTATGGGACGGGGACCATCAGGATCGGTCCGCTGGTCGAAGCGGCTCGAGAAACCGGGATGCGGATGGTGATCATCTCGGAGGCCAAGGAACAGGCAAGCCATGACGCCATGCTGGCCGAGATTCGGGCAACCCTGGCAGATGACGGCGGTGGACAACGGGAAGGGCGTCTTCTCGCCTCGGGTGCCGTCCAGTTCCCGGATCCGGTCCGGGTCGTGCTTGACGGGTCCCACGCCCGGCCGGTCGGTCTGGCCCGTCCGTTGCGGTTGTCCAACATCGACAAGCCCTTCTTTCCGGATGGCTATACCAAAGGCGACCTGATCCAGTACTACGCCTCGATTGCCCCGGTGCTTGTTCCGCATCTGCAGGATCGGGCGATCGTCATGGCCCGCTTTCCCGATGGCGCAGGAGGTGACTTCTTCTACGAGAAGCAGGCGCCCGGACATCAACCCGACTGGATGCCGCTGGCTTCCATCCACTCAGGACATCGGGGAGCCGCCATCGACTTCGTGACTGCCCGCGACGCCGAGTCGCTGATGTGGCTGGCCAATATGGGATGTGTCGAGATACACCCCTGGCTGTCCCGGGTGACCAGTATCGAGAACCCAGATTTTGCGATCTTCGACCTCGATCCGGCCGAAGGCGCAACCTGGAGTCAGGTGGTCGAGGTCGCCAAGTTGATCAAGGTGGCTCTCGACCAGATGGGGCTGACCGGCTATCCCAAGACCTCGGGTGCGACCGGCCTGCACATCTACGTGCCGCTCGACCCGGTCTACGAGTACGCCCGGGTCCGTGGGTTCGTCGAGTCACTCGGCCGCCTCCTGGTGGCGGCCAATCCTGACGAGATAACCATGGAGTGGGACATTCCCAAACGGGCCGGCAAGGTGTTCATCGACCACAACCAGAACGTCGGCGGCAAGACCATCGCCTCGGTCTATTCGGTTCGTCCCCGGCCGGGCGCTCCGGTGTCAGCTCCCTTCTTGTGGAATGAACTCGAGACAGTCCGTCCGGACGACTTCACGATTGCCACGATTTGGGATCGTCTACAGCGCGCCGGGGACTTGTTCGCCCCGGTATTGGGCGGTGGACAGCAGCTGGGAGCCGCCGAGACGGCTTTGGGATTGGGCGAAACTTGAGAAGATTGGGCATAGACAAACTACATGCGTGTGAGTTATTCTGTGTCCTGCGTCGCGTTCGGATAGAGGGAGGCGCGCGCGGCGAAGCCAGGGGGGTTTCAATAACCCCCCGCACTTCGCTTCATGCCCTAACCTCCGCACCTCATGGAGATTCTTCGGGCACTTGAAGAAACCTGGACCAGCATCGGTGCTGTGCTGGACGGCCTCACTGTCGAGCAGTGGGCGCTCCCCACACCCAACGCCGAATGGGACATCAAGGATCTGGCTGCACACTTGGGTGGTTTGGAGTCGTTGTTTCTGGGGTTCCCGCAACCCGAACCGCCCGAGGGATGGTCCACCGACCACACCGGATTGCATCAGGTAACCGATACTGGAGTGGCGGCCCGTCGGAGCTGGTCGAACGAGGAGGTTCTCAAAGAGTTCCGCACTGCCGCCAGGGCCCAGCTCGAGCGACTACGAGGTCTCGACGAGGCCGGGTGGCAGGAACCGACCATCGGACCGCTCGGCATGACCAGCATGACCAATTTCGCCGACATCCGTTTGGGCGATCTCTACGTCCACTTGCTCGATCTGCGGTTCTCGCTGGGTCTCCCGCTGCGGAGTCCGGTTGAGCCCACCGCCGAATATCTCGTTGTGGATCGGGCCGTGCGCCTGACCGGTTGGGGAGCGGTCAAAGCTGCCGGCTTGCCCGACGGGACCCGGATTTATATGGGTTTGAGCGGGCCCGGCGGAACTGTCGCCGACCTGGTCATCACCGACGGGCGAGGGAGCCTGGTCGAACCGGAGGCCGGCACACCCGAGCGTATCGAAGGACCCGCCCTCGCCTTCCTGCTAGAGATTGCCGGTCGTCACGAGATGGCCGAAAACGCCGGAGGGTTGAAGGCCAAGGGTGACGCAGCTCGGGCGCTTCTGATCGGATACCGGTTGTTTGGGTAGAGAGTTGCCAGCTGTCAGCTGCCAGCCATCAGCTATCAGTTCTACGTGAGCGTGGAGTGTTGTCGTTTCCTCAATCTCTGGGCAAGAGCACTGGCCATCATGCGGATTTCTCGTAGCTCACCGACCAACCGTTCGTGTGTCTCTGACGGCATGAGTTCAAGGTCGCGGGCCAGAAGGAGATGGTATTGAGTCTCGTTGGCAGATCCCAGTGCATAGTCAACAAACCGCGCGAAATCGGCATCGGTTCTCCTTCCAGCTCCCTCCGCGATGTTGGCCGGAACTGACGCAGCCGACCGCCGGACTTGATTCGTCAATCCGTAGCGCTCTTCTGGAGGAAAGCAGCGTGTTTCCTTGTAGATCTCCAGAACCAAATGATGAGCCCTTTGCCATGTCTTGAGGTTTGTGAAATCCCGCATTCCTTTGCGTACCACAGGACGCCGACCAAGTACACCATGCTGGTCGCTGGTCGCTGGTCGCTGGTCGCTGGTCGCTGGAGACTGGAAACTGGAAACTGGGAACTGTCTTCCCAACTAGGGCCTTTTGGCACGGGCATTTGGGACCCCGTTCCATTTGAATAGCGCGCTCGTGAAGTACTAGTTTCCGTAGACAATGACCGTCTACGTAACGGACATGTGAAAGAGGCCGCCCTTGTGGCGGCTTTCGTCGTTCAGGAGGGGAGTGGGGATGGATGATATTGCGGTTGAGCGCCGAGTAGTACTCGGATTGCAACACACGGTGGCCATGTTCGGGGCTACCGTCCTGGTGCCCTTGATTCTCGGGTTGAGCCCAAGTCTTGCTTTGCTCTCAGCCGGGATCGGCACGCTCCTGTTCCACCTGGTGACCAAGGGCATCGTGCCGGTGTTCCTGGGCTCATCGTTTGCCTTCATCGCTCCGATCCTATTGGCACAGGCCGACGGATACAGCCTGGTGAGCATCGGGGCCGCCATCATCGGCGCCGGGTTCGTCTACCTGATCGTTGCGTTCCTGGTGACGGTGATACCGGACGGCAGCCATAAACTGCGGCAGCTGTTCCCGCCCGTGGTCACGGGACCGATCATTGCGGTGATCGGTATCACGCTGGCGCCGGTAGCGATCAACCAGGCGCAGGGTAACTGGTGGCTGGCTTTGGTTACGTTGGCGGCGGTGATTGTGGCCTCGATCTGGTTTCGGGGCCTCTTCAAGATGCTCCCGATCTTGACCGGGTTCATTGTCGGATACGTCGTCTCCATCATCTTCGGCCAAGTCGACTTCGCGGCCTTCAACGACGCCAAGTGGATTGCCTGGCCGGACTTCGGTGGCGTCTTCGCCGGAGGGGACTTCGACTTCGGCGCCGTGTGGCTGATCGCCCCGGTGGCGTTCGTGACGATGATCGAACACGTCGGCGACATCCTCACCAACGGCCGGGTGGTCGGGAAGGACTTCTTCGACAATCCCGGGATCAACCGGACGCTCATGGGCGATGGTATCGCCACCATGTTTGCCGGCCTCATCGGCGGACCTCCGAACACGACCTACTCGGAGAACACGGGTGTGCTGGCCGTCACCAAGGTCTACGACCCGCGCGTACTCCGTATCGGTGCCATCTTTGCGATTCTCCTGGGCTTCATCCCGAAGTTCGGTGGATTGCTGCAGACCGTTCCGGTGGAGGTCCTCGGTGGAATCTCCATCGTTCTGTTCGGGATGATCGCTTCGATCGGTCTGCGGGTTCTGTCGGATGCCCGGGTGGACTTCACCCAGAGCCGCAACCTGATCGTGGCCGCGCTCATCCTGGTCTTCGGGCTGGGCGTGAGCGGGCTCGAGTCACCTATCAAGATCGGTGACGTGCAGGTCTCTGGCCTGGCCCTGGCGGCAGTGGTCGGCGTCATCGCCAACCTGATCCTGCCCAACGCCATCGACGAACCAGAGTACGAAGAAGCGGCTGAAAAGGCTGCGTAAACCAACTGTCAACACAACCGGGAGGGCGTCGCTGCGGCGGCGCCCTCTCTCTGTTTCTAGCTAACCCTTTTCCGGCTCCGCCGTGTTCTCGCGACCAACAGGCTTCCCAGCAGGATGAGCAGCAGTCCATAGGCCGCCGACACACCTGCGTCGAATCCCGTGAAGGGAAGCTGCGCCTGGACGAGGATCGTCAACACTCCGGTTGAGCATGCTCCATGGACGTCGCAGATGGTGACGGTGGCGGCGTAGGTTCCCGGCTCCGTCGGGGATCCGTTGAACGTGCCGTCCGGATTGAGGGAAACGCCGGGCGGGAAGGCCCCGGCCGCCAGGACGTAGCCGTAGGGATCGTTGTCAGGATCTCCTCCGGTGAGAGCGGCAATGGTCCCCCCCACGGCCACCGTCTGATGGGTGTTGGCCGGATTGTCCGTGAAGGCGGGTGGGTTGTTGGCCGGTGCACCGGTGATGGTGACGGTGATGCCGACCGTGGCGGTGGCGGTGCCGCCCTCGCCGTCAGTGATGGTGTAGGTGAATGTGTCGGTTCCGGTGTATCCGGGGTCGGGGGTATAGGTGATGGTGCCATCGGCATTGACGAACACGGTGCCGTTGGCCGGATCGGTGGCGGAGGCGACGGTAAGGCCATTGCCGTCGATGTCCGAATCGTTGGCCAAGACGTTGATGACCACAGCCGTATTCGGGTCCGTTGTGTCCAAGTCGTCGATCGCCGTCGGAGCATTGTTGACGGGACTGTTGCCGACGCCTGGTGCAGTCACGGTGACGGTGACGGTGGCGGTGGCGGTTCCGCTGTTGCCGTCGGTGATGGTGTAGGTGAAGGTGTCGGTGCCGATGTATCCGGGGTTGGGGGTGTAGGTGAGGGATCCGTCCGGGTTGACGGTGACTGTCCCGTTGGTCGGGCTGGTGTTGGCGGTGACCGTGAGGGGGTCCCCGTCGATGTCGGTGTCGTTGCCGAGAACTCCTGGGGCGGGGATGGTGATCGGGGTGTCTTCACCGGTCGAGTAGGCGTCGTCTGCTGCGACCGGGTCGTCGTTGACGGCGGTGACGGTGACGGTGACGGTGGCGGTGGCGGTTCCGCTGTTGCCGTCGGTGATGGTGTAGGTGAAGGTGTCGGGGCCGACGTATCCGGGGTTGGGGGTGTAGGTGAGGGATCCGTCCGGGTTGACGGTGACCGTCCCGTTGGTCGGACTGGTGTTGGCGGTGACCGTGAGGGGGTCCCCGTCGATGTCGGTGTCGTTGCCGAGAACTCCTGGGGCGGGGATGGTGATCGGGGTGTCTTCACCGGTCGAGTAGGCGTCGTCTGCTGCGACCGGGTCGTCGTTGACGGCGGTGACGGTGACGGTGACGGTGGCGGTGGCGGTCCTGCCGTTGCCGTCGGTGATGGTGTAGGTGAAGGTGTCCGTGCCGTTGAAGTTGGGGTTGGGGGTGTAGGTGATGGTGTTGTCACCGTTGATCACCACAGTCCCGTTGGCGGGAGCGGTAGTGCCGGTGACCCACAGTGGATCACCATCGATGTCGGAATCATTGCCCAAAACGGTGATGACGGCCGGATTGTTTTCCGGAACGGTCGTGGTGTCGTCCAATGCCACCGGCGGATCGTTGACCGGGTTCACCAGAATGAAGGACACCCAGGCGGTTGCCAGACCCCCGTTGTCGTCGGTGATTTCGTATTGGAAGGCATCGGTTCCGGAAAAGTTGGGGTTGGGGGTGTAGGTGATGGTGTTATCACCGTTGATCGTCGCCGTTCCGTTGGCGGGATTGGTAACGATTTGTGTGACCCTTATGGTGTCACCGTCCGGGTCACCGTCATTGAGCAAGACTGAGACGTCCACCGGGGTGTCCTCGATGGTTGTAGCGGTGTCGTCAACGGCCACCGGCGGGTCGTTGACAGGATTGACGGTCACGGTCACGGCGGCGTTGTCGCATGCCCCGCCTGGATCGCACACCTGATACGTGAATGTGTCTGTGCCGTTGAACCCGGGATCGGGTGTGTAGGTGACATCACCGCCGACCTCGAGCACCACAGTGCCGTTGGCAGAATCGGTGACCGAGATGATGGTCAGCAGATCACCGTCCGGGTCGGTGTCATTGTTGAGAAGATCCGCCTCAGGAATGAGAACAGCTGTGTCCTCGTCGGTCGTGGCTGTGTCGTCGAGTGCGGTGGGGCGATCTCCAACTGGAGAAACGGTGATGGTGACGGTGGCGGTGTCGGTTCCGCCGTTCCCATCGGTGATGGTGTAGTCGAAGGTGTCGGTCCCCGTAAAGTTCAGGTCGGGGGTATAGGTGATCGTGTTGTCACCGTTGATGACCACCGTTCCGTTGGCGGGGTCGGTCGCTGAGCCAATCGTGAGAGTGTCTCCGTCGACGTCTGCATCATTGCTGAGGACCGGCAGAGTCACGGGCGTGTCCTCATCGGTGGCGTCTCCATCGTCACCCGCGACCGGCGGATCGTTGACCGGCGTCACCACGATCGTCACAGCCGCCTCGTCGCACGCCACCGGAGTGCCGTTGTCGCAGACCCGATAGGTGAAGATGTCGATCCCCGAGTAGTTGGGATTGGGGGTGTAGGTGACCGTCCCGTCGGGGTTCATGATTGCGGTTCCATTGGCCGGTTGGGTAACCAGGCTGGCGGCAAGGGTGTCTCCCTCGACGTCGGTGTCGTTGTCCAGCACGGGGACGATCACCGGGGTGTCTTCAAGCGTGGTCGTTGCATCGTCTCCGGCCACGGGCGGATCGTTGGCTGATACCACCGCGATGGTGACGGTGGCGGTGGCGGTGCCGCCGTTGCCGTCGGTGATCGTGTAGGTGAAGGTATCGGTTCCCACATAGTTGGGGTCGGGGGTGTAGGTGATGGTGTTGTCACCGTTTACCGTCACGGTCCCGTCAGCGGGAGTGGTAGTGCCGGTGACCGAAAGGGTGTCACCGTCAGGGTCGGTGTCGTTACCCAACACGGTGATGGTGACGGGGGTGTCTTCGGGAGTTGTTCCGCTGTCGTCGAGGGCGGTCGGGTTGTCGTTGACGGCGGTGATGGTGATGGTGACGCTGGCGGTGTCGGTGCCGCCGTTCCCGTCGGAGATGGTGTAGGTGAAGGTATCGGTTCCCACATAGTTGGGGTCGGGGGTATACGTGATGGTGTTGTCACCGTTGATCGTCGCCATCCCGTTGGTCGGGTCGGTGACCGACTCCACCAGCAGTGGATCGCCGTCGACATCGGTGTCGTTACCCAACACGGCGATGGTGATGGGGGTGTCTTCGGGTGTTGCTCCGCTGTCGTCGAGGGCGACCGGGTCGTCGTTGACACCGCCGACGGTGATGGTGATGGTGGCGGTGTCGGTGCCGCCGTTCCCGTCGGAGATGGTGTAGGTGAAGGTGTCGGTTCCCACATAGTTGGGGTTGGGTGTGTAGGTGAGCGACCCGTCGGGGTTGACGGTGACCGATCCGTGGGTCGGGTTGGTGTGCGATTGCACGGTGAGGGTGTCACCGTCGGGGTCAACGTCGTTACCGAGCACGCCCGGTGCTCCCACCACAAGGGGGGTGTCCTCCGGGGTCGAGTAGGTGTCGTCGAGGGCGACCGGGTCGTCGTTGACACCGCCGACGGTGATGGTGATGGTGGCGGTGTCGGTGCCGCCGTTCCCGTCGGAGATGGTGTAAGTGAAGGTGTCGGTTCCCACATAGTTGGGGTCGGGGGTGTAGGTGAGCGACCCGTCGGGGTTGACGGTGACCGATCCGTGGGTCGGGTTGGTGTGCGATTGCACGGTGAGGGTGTCACCGTCAGGGTCGCTGTCGTTACCCAACACGTTGATGGTGATGGGGGTGTCTTCGGGTGTTGTTCCGCTGTCGTCGAGGGCGACCGGGTCGTCGTTGACACCGCCGATGGTGATGGTGATGGTGGCGGTGTCGGTGCCGCCGTTCCCGTCGGAGATGGTGTAGGTGAAGGTGTCGGTTCCCACATAGTTGGGGTTGGGTGTGTAGGTGAGCGACCCGTCGGGGTTGACGGTGACCGATCCGTGGGTCGGGTTGGTGTGCGATGGCACGGTGAGGGTGTCACCGTCGGGGTCGCTGTCGTTGCCGAGCGCGCCCGGTGCTCCCACCACAAGGGGGGTGTCCTCCGGGGTCGAGTAGGTGTTATCGAGGGCGGTCGGGTTGTCGTTGACCGCGGTGACGGTGATGGTGACGGTGGCGGTGTCGGTGCCGCCGTTCCCGTCGGAGATCGTGTAGGTGAAGGTGTCGGTTCCCACGTAGTTGGGGTCGGGGGTGTAGGTGATGGTGTTGTCACCGTTGATCACCACCGTCCCGTGGGCGGGGGCGGTGGCTGAGCTAACCGTGAGGGTGTCACCGTCGGGGTCGCTGTCGTTACCCAACACGTTGATGGTGATGGGGGTGTCTTCGGGTGTTGTTCCGCTGTCGTCGAGGGCGACCGGGTCGTCGTTGACACCGCCGATGGTGATGGTGATGGTGGCGGTGTCGGTGCCGCCGTTCCCGTCGGAGATGGTGTAGGTGAAGGTGTCGGTTCCCACATAGTTGGGGTTGGGTGTGTAGGTGAGCGACCCGTCGGGGTTGACGGTGACCGATCCGTGGGTCGGGTTGGTGTGCGATTGCACGGTGAGGGTGTCACCGTCGGGGTCGCTGTCGTTGCCGAGCACGCCCGGTGCTCCCACCACAAGGGGGGTGTCCTCCGGGGTCGAGTAGGTGTTATCGAGGGCGGTCGGGTCGTCGTTGACACCGCCGATGGTGATGGTGATGGTGGCGGTGTCGGTGCCGCCGTTCCCGTCGGAGATGGTGTAGGTGAAGGTGTCGGTTCCCACATAGTTGGGGTTGGGTGTGTAGGTGAGCGACCCGTCGGGGTTGACGGTGACCGATCCGTGGGTCGGGTTGGTGTGCGATGGCACGGTGAGGGTGTCACCGTCGGGGTCGCTGTCGTTGCCGAGCGCGCCCGGTGCTCCCACCACAAGGGGGGTGTCCTCCGGGGTCGAGTAGGTGTTATCGAGGGCGGTCGGGTTGTCGTTGACCGGGGTGACGGTCACGGTCACGGTGGCGGTGTCGCAGGCGCCGCTTGGGTCGCAGATCTGGTATTCGAAGCTGTCGGGTCCCGAGTAGTTGAGGTTGGGGGTGTAGGTGATGGTGTTGTCACCGTTGATCACCACCGTCCCGTGGGCGGGGGCGTTGGCCAGAACCACGGTGAGGGTGTCTCCGTCGGGGTCGCTGTCGTTGTCGAGGACGGGGATGATGGCGGGGGTGTCTTCGGGTGTTGTTCCGCTGTCGTCGAGGGCGACCGGGTCGTCGTTGACACCGCCGATGGTGATGGTGATGGTGGCGGTGTCGGTGCCGCCGTTCCCGTCGGAGATGGTGTAGGTGAAGGTGTCGGTTCCCACATAGTTGGGGTTGGGTGTGTAGGTGAGCGACCCGTCGGGGTTGACGGTGACCGATCCGTGGGTCGGGTTGGTGTGCGATTGCACGGTGAGGGTGTCACCGTCGGGGTCGCTGTCGTTGCCGAGCGCGCCCGGTGCTCCCACCACAAGGGGGGTGTCCTCCGGGGTCGAGTAGGTGTTATCGAGGGCGGTCGGGTTGTCGTTGACACGGGGTGATGGTGATGGTGACGGTGGCGGTGTCGGTGCCGCCGTTCCCGTCGGAGATCGGTGTAGGTCGAAGCTGTCGGTTCCCGACATAGTTGGGGTTGGGGGTGTAGGTGAGCGACCCGTCGGGGTTGACGGTGACCGATCCGTGGGTCGGGTTGGTGTGCGATGGCACGGTGAGGGTGTCACCGTCGGGGTCGCTGTCGTTGCCGAGCACGCCCGGTGCTCCCACCACAAGGGGGGTGTCCTCCGGGGTCGAGTAGGTGTTATCGAGGGCGGTCGGGTTGTCGTTGACCGGGGTGACGGTCACGGTCACGGTGGCGGTGTCGCAGGCGCCGCTTGGGTCGCAGATCTGGTATTCGAAGCTGTCGGGTCCCGAGTAGTTGAGGTTGGGGGTGTAGGTGATGGTGTTGTCACCGTTGATCACCACCGTCCCGTGGGCGGGGGCGTTGGCCAGAACCACGGTGAGGGTGTCTCCGTCGGGGTCGCTGTCGTTGTCGAGGACGGGGATGATGGCGGGGGTGTCTTCGTTGGTGGTGGCGGCGTCGTTGGTGGCGACGGGGGGATCGTTGATCGGGTTGACGGTCACGGTCACGGTGGCGGTGTCGCAGGCGCCGTCGTTGTCGCACACCTGGTACTCGAAGGTGTCGACGCCGTTGGTGCCGGGGTTGGGGGTGTAGGTGATGGTGCCGTCTGCGTTGACGGTGGTGGTCCCGTTGGCCGGGGTGGTGGTGACGGTCACGCCGGCGATTACCAGGGTGCCATCGATGTCGCTGTCGTTGTCGAGGACGGGGATGATGGCGGGGGTGTCTTCGTTGGTGGTGGCGAGGTCGTTGGTGGCGACGGGCGGGTCGTTGACCGGGGTGACGGTCACGGTCACGGTGGCGGTGTCGCAGGCGCCGCTTGGGTCGCAGATCTGGTATTCGAAGCTGTCGGGTCCCGAGTAGTTGAGGTTGGGGGTGTAGGTGATGGTGTTGTCACCGTTGATCACCACCGTCCCGTGGGCGGGGGCGTTGGCCAGAACCACGGTGAGGGTGTCTCCGTCGGGGTCGCTGTCGTTGTCGAGGACGGGGATGATGGCGGGGGTGTCTTCGTTGGTGGTGGCGGCGTCGTTGGTGGCGACGGGGGGATCGTTGATCGGGTTGACGGTCACGGTCACGGTGGCGGTGTCGCAGGCGCCGTCGTTGTCGCACACCTGGTACTCGAAGGTGTCGACGCCGTTGGTGCCGGGGTTGGGGGTGTAGGTGATGGTGCCGTCTGCGTTGACGGTGGTGGTCCCGTTGGCCGGGGTGGTGGTGACGGTCACGCCGGCGATTACCAGGGTGCCATCGATGTCGCTGTCGTTGTCGAGGACGGGGATGATGGCGGGGGTGTCTTCGTTGGTGGTGGCGAGGTCGTTGGTGGCGACGGGCGGGTCGTTGACCGGGGTGACGGTGATGGCCACCGACCCGGTGTCGCACAGGCTCGAGATGTCGCAGACTTGATAGGTGAAGCTGTCGGGTCCCGAGTAGTTCAGGTTGGGGGTGTAGGTGAACGAACCATCCGGGCCGACGGTGACCGTTCCATGGGCCGGTTGGGTGGAGCCGGCGACCGTCAACGGGTCGCCTTCGGGGTCCGTGTCGTTGTCCAACACTCCGGCCGCCGGAATCACCAAAGTTGTGTCCTCGGCGGTCGAGTAGAAGTCGTCGACGGCGGTGGGTGGCTGCAAGGGGTTGACCGTGATGAATACGGTGGCCGTGTCGGTCCCGCCATTCCCGTCCGAGATGGTGTAGTCGAACGAGTCTGGTCCCGAGTAGCCGGCATTGGGAGTGTATGTGTAGCTTCCGTCCCCGTTGACGGTCACGGTGCCATTGGCCGGGTTGGTGTTCCCGGTGACGGTCAAGGCATCACCCTCAACGTCGCTGTCGTTGCCGAGCACACCCGGGGCGGGGACGGTTACCGGAGTGTCCTGGACGGTGGTCGCTGCGTCATCTCTGGCAACGGGAGCATCATTGACCGGAGATAGCGTCAACGATGCCACGGCCGTGTCACAAGCGCCGATCGGGTCGCATACCTGATAGGTGAACGAGTCGGGCCCCGCGTAGTTGGCGGCAGGCGTGTACGTGAAAGAACCATTCGGGTTGAGCCCCAACGTCCCGTGGGTCGGAACCGTCACCAGCGTGACGGAAAGCGTATCGCCGTCGGGATCCGTGTCGTTGACCAGGACTCCGGACGCCGGGACGACCAGGGTCGTGTCCTCATCGGTCGAGTAGATATCCGGCTGTGCTTCTGGTGGGTCGTTGATCGGGTTGACGGTCAACGTCACGGTGGCGGTGTCGCAGGCGCCGTCGTTGTCGCACACCTCGTATTCGAAGGTGTCGACGCCGGAGAAGTTGGGGTTGGGGGTGTAGGTGATGGTTCCGTCTCCGTTGACGGAGGTGGTCCCATTGGCGGGATCTGTGGTGACGTTCACGCTGGCGATGACCAGGGTGCCGTCGATGTCGCTGTCGTCGTGCAGGACGTCGATGGTGACCGGGAGGTCTTCGTCGGTGCTGTCGAGATCGTCGTTGGCAACCGGCGGGTCGTTGATCGGGTTGACGGTCACGGTCACGGTGGCGGTGTCGCAGGCGCCGCTTGGGTCGCACACCTGATAGGTGAAGCCGTCCGGACCGTTGTAATTCGGGTCGGGCGTGTAGGTGACCGTCCCGTCCGGATTGATGGTGGCGGTGCCGTGAGCCGGGTCGGTGACCAGCACCACGGCGAGAGCGTCACCGTCCGGGTCCGAGTCGTTGGCGAGCACGTTGACGATCACCGGATTCTCCTCGGGAGTACTGGTTGAGTCCGGCTGTGCTTCTGGTGGGTCGTTGATCGGGTTGACGGTGACGGTGACGGTGGCGGTGTCGCAGGCGCCGTCGTTGTCGCACACCTCGTATTCGAAGGTGTCGACGCCGGAGAAGTTGGGGTTGGGGGTGTAGGTGATGGTTCCGTCTCCGTTGACAGTCGTGTTTCCGGTTGTCGGATCTGTGGTGACGTTCACGCTGGCGATCACCAGGGTGCCGTCGATGTCGCTGTCGTCGTGCAGGACGTCGATGGTGACCGGGAGGTCTTCGTCGGTGCTGTCGAAGTCATCGTTGGCAACCGGTGGATCGTTGACCGCGGTGACGGTGATGGTGGCGGTGGCGGTGGCGGTCCCGCCGTTGCCGTCGGACACGGTGTACATGAAGGTGTCGGTTCCCGAATAGTCGGGGTTGGGGGTGTAGGTGATTGTGTTGTCACCATTGACGGCCACCGTTCCGTTGCCGGGACTCGTTGTGGCGGTGACGGTCAGCGAATCACCGTCGGGGTCGGTGTCGTTGCTCACAACGGAGATGGTGACCGGCATGTCTTCGGGGGTTGCTCCGGCGTCGTCGACTGCGGTCGGAGCATCGTTGACAGAAGTCACGGTGATGGTGATGGTGGCGGTGTCGGTCCCGCCGTTCCCGTCGGAGATGTCGTAGGTGAAGCTGTCGAGTCCGTTGTAGTTGGGGTTGGGGGTGTAGGTGAGGGACCCGTTCGGGTTGACGGTGACCGTCCCGTTGGCCGGGTCCGTGTTCCCGGTGACGGTCAGGGTGTCACCGTCGGGGTCGGTGTCGTTGCCCAGCACGCCGGGTGCGGCTACCACGAGGGGGGTGTCTTCGGCGGTGGTGTAGGCGTTGTCTACTGCGCCCGGTGGGTCCTGGACCGGGTTGACGGTGATGGTGATGGTGGCGGTGTCGGTCCCGCCGTTCCCGTCGGAGATGTCGTAGGTGAAGCTGTCGAGTCCGTTGTAGTTGGGGTCGGGGGTGTAGGTGAGCGACCCGTTCGGGTTGACGGTGACCGTCCCGTTGGCCGGGTCCGTGTTCCCGGTGACGGTAAGCGAATCACCGTCGGGGTCGGTGTCGTTGCCCAGCACGCCGGGTGCGGCTACCACCAGGGGAGTGTCTTCGGCGGTGGTGTAGGCGTTGTCAACTGCCACCGGTGGGTCCTGGACCGGGTTGACGGTGATGGTGATGGTGGCGGTGTCGGTCCCGCCGTTCCCATCGGAGATGGTGTAGGTGAAGCTGTCGATGCCAACGAAGTTGGGATCGGGGGTGTAGGTGACGGTGTTGTCACCGTTGACGATCAGCGTTCCGTCGGCGGGGTTGGTATGAGATTGCACAGTCAGCGAATCGCCGTCTGGATCGCTGTCATTGGCCAGGACTGTGATGGTGACGGGGGTGTCTTCCGGTGTCGAGTCGCCGTCATCGGCGGCCTGGGGCGGGTCGTTGACGGGGGTGACGGTGATGGTGACGGTGGCGGTGTCCGTGCCGCCGTTCCCGTCGGAGATGTCGTAGGTGAATGTGTCGGGTCCGTTGAAGTCGGGATCGGGTGTGTAGGTGACGGTCCCGTCCGGGTTGATCGCCGCGGTGCCGTTGGCCGGTTGCGTGTACGCGGTGACGGTGAGAGGGTCACCGTCGGGGTCGAGATCGTTGGCCAGAACCGGGACAATGATCGGGGTGTCCTCGGCGGTTGAGCGATTGTCGTCCACGGCGTTGGGGCCGTCGTTCACCGCGGTTACGCCGATCGTCACCAAGGCTGCGTCACATAGTTGGGGGGAACCCGTATCGCACACCGTGTAGGCAAACGTGTCGGTGCCGTTGTAGTTCGGGCCAGGTGTGTACATGAACGACCCATTGGGATTGAGGGTGACCGTGCCGTTGGCCGGCTGCGTATAGGAGGCAATGGCCAATGGACCGGGGTCCGGGTCACTGTCATTGCCCAGTACGCCGGGGGCGGTAATCGTTAGCGGCGTGTCCTCGGCGGTGGCGTAGCCATCATCGAGAGCAACCGGGGCGTCGTTGATCGGGTTGACGGTGATGTTGGCGGTGGCGGTGGCGGTGCCCCCGTTCCCGTCGGAGATGGTGTACGTGAAGCTATCTGCACCGTTGAAGTTCGGGCTCGGGGTGTAGGTCACGGTCCCGCCCGCGTTGATCACGGCGGCGCCGTGGGTTGGTTGGGTGATCGATTGCACCGTGAGGGGGTCGCCGTCTGGATCGCTGTCATTGGCGAGCACGGTGACGGTGACCGGGGTGTCTTCGTTCGTGCTCCGGCTGTCGTTCACGGCCACGGGCGGATCGTTGGTTGGTGTGACGGTGACGGTCACGGTTGTGGTGGCGGTGCCGCCCTTGCCGTCGGCAATCGTATAGCTGAACGTGTTGGTGCCGTTGAAGTTGGGGTTGGGGATGTAGGTGAGGGACCCGTTGGCGTTGACGGTGACGGCCCCGTTGGCCGGTTGCGTGTACCCGGTGACGGTGATCGGGTCGCCGTCAGGATCACTGTCGTTGGCGAGCACGCCGGAGGCTGCGACGTTGAGCGGGGTGTCCTCGGCGGTCGTGTAGCTGTTGGGGTTGGCAACGGGCGGGCGATTCACGGTGATGGAGGCAGAAGCTTGGTCGTCCTCAGTCGGCAGATTGTTGCCGGGCTTCGAGTCCGGATCGGGGATCGATGATGTGCTCACCTGGGCGGTGTTGACGATGGAAGTCCCGCCCGTGGCGGTCACCCGGGCGGTGATGGTCATCGTCGCCGATCCGGCCGGGTTGACCGTTCCGACATTCCACACACCCGTAAGACTCGAGTAAGTGCCCTGGCTGACCGTGTGGGAGAGATAGGTCAATCCGGCCGGTAGTTGATCGGTGACGGCCACGCCGGTCGCCGCGTCGGTGCCGGCGTTCGCAAGAATAACGGTGTAGGTGACCGTGCTGCTTTGGGAGGGAGTGGGGTTGGAAACTGTCTTGGTCAGGGACAGATCGGCCACGAGCGATTGAACCTCGAGCAGGGCGGCCGTTACCAGCACCAGGTCGGCGCCGGAAGAGACCCGCAGCGTGGCGGAGGTTGCTCCGGGGGCCACCAGGGTGCTGACGTTCCAGGAGTCGAGATCGAGACCGTAGGTCGCACTCGATGCCAGGACGTTGCTGGCAGAGTTGTAGGGGTTGGCAGCCGGGTTGTAGGAGTCCGACATGATTGTCCCATTGAAGGTGAATTGCTCGGCATACCCGTTGAGGGCGGCGGAGAGATCGGGGTCGCCTTCCAGGACGACGGCCGCGAATTTGGCGTCGCCGCCAATGGCCGGGTAGACGAACCCGCTGATGGTGGCGGTGGTAGCCGACCCCCGGGCGTACTCGAGGCCCTCATAGAGGTTGATGACCCGGTTGGGCTGCGAGGCATCCTGGTATACGACGAACATGGTCCAGGTGGATAACACCGTCTGCACACTGCAGTAGGTGGAGCTGGTGTCCACCGTCAAACCACCGAAGGTGTAGTTCCCGTTGCGAGTGGTTGCCACCAGCGAAGTCACGTCGTCCACGCCGGTGAAGAATCGAAGGTTGTAGCCGGTGGGGTCGAAGGTCTCCGTGTAGGTGCGATCGGCGCTGCGCGGCGATCCCTGGAAGGTGACGGTCGTGTCAACGGAAGAGCCGCTACCGGACCAAATCAGGTAGGCGGCGGTGATGGAGGCCGAGGCGGGAATCCCGGTCAAGTTGGCGGTGGAGGTCGAATTGAGAGAGCAGGCGTTGCCTGAGTTGGACTGCGAGCGAAGGGTGCCCCCGGTCGTCACCGACCCGTAGCGGCCTGCGAAGGAGAACACCTGGCTGAGGGCAGTTCCGGCATCTGCCGGAGCGATGACGAGCAGTTGCAGGACCAGAGTGAATCCGGCGACGATGGCCATGGTGCTCCGCAGAGGACGAGAGAAACGTGCCTGGGCACGGCTCGTCTGCAGCCTTCCGCGCTCGGAGGCGCCGATATCTGATTTCCAGCCCGCCTGCTTGCTCACGATGTCCCGTCTGTCCCGTTCACTCGGAGGGGCCCGCCACTGTGGCCGAATCAACCCATTCACTCAACGGGATGTTTTCGGCCTGGGACGAGGGGGCCTTGAAGGTTTCAATGGGCGACCTCGGGCCGTTTTCTTCACGGTGTGAGAACTAGTTACCGGCGGGCTATCGCTGATCATCAAAACCACCGATCATCCATATGATGACCACACGGAAGGCATATGTCTGTACTAGGGCAATCCAATATGGCATAGTGGATGAATCAATGACCTCACTTGCCAATACAATTGCCTTTGCGAACGGAAAGGGCGGGGTCGGGAAGACCAGTGTCGCCGCCAATGTGGCCGGGATAGCGGCCTTGAGCGGTTGGCGAGTTCTCACCGTCGACCTCGATCCGCAGGGAAACCTCGGAAATGACCTCGGGTACACCCAGACCGGTGAGACCGACCAGGGCGCTCGCTTGATGGAGGCCATCCGGGACGGCGGGCGGCTCAAGCCGCTTCGCAACGTCCGCCCCGGATTGGACGCCGTCCCCGGGGGCGACGATATGGATGGTCTCATGACGGTGCTGGTACCCCGGCTACTCGACGAAACCGCCCCCGCCACCGCCATCGCCGATGTGCTGGCGCCTCTGGCCGGCGACTATGACCTGGTGCTGCTTGATTGCCCCCCGGCCGGGGGCGTGCTGCTCGAGGCCATCTTGATCGCCACCCGATTCCTCGTCATCCCGACCAAGCGGGATCTCGGTTCCCTGCACGGTCTGGTCAGGGTGGCCAGATCGTTTGCCACTGTTCGATCCCGCGAAAACCCCGATCTGGAAGTGCTCGGCGTGGTGCTCTTCGATTTCGCCCGCCAGGACACGCGGATCCTGGCCGACACGCGGGAACGGTTGGTGCGCAATCTGGCCGGGGCGGCGCCGGTGTTTGAGACTGTTATCCGCAACGCCCGGAAGGCTTCAACCGATATGCGCCGTGACGGTCTGCTGGCCTTTGAGTACGAGGAGGCAGCTTCGGCAGCGTTGCGGCGGCGGGTGATCGAACGAGTCTGGGAGAAACCTCATCGGGCATCACCCAACGGATTCTCGAAGACCGCCTCCGGATTGGCCGAGGATTACCAGAACCTCACCAAAGAGATCCTGGCTGCTTTCACCGAGAGGAGCGGTTCGTGACCGACAAGGACCTCGATTTCAGCGGGTTCCAGACAGAGCGCAAGGTAGATGTGCCACCCCCTCCCAAGAAGACGCCGCCGGGAGCCGTCAAACCGAAGTCTGAGCGCAAAAAGGCCAAGAAGGGCAAGAAGGACCGAAGGCCGGATGACCTCGAGAAGGAATCCGCTACTCCGAAGGTCGAAGATCTGATCAGGAAACCGGAACCCGCCGAACCAGCCAAACGCCCGAGCCCGCCACTGAAGGCCCCAATCCGCAAGCCGGGTCGGAAGAAGCGCGTCAACGTGTCGCTGCCGGTTGAGCTGAGCCAGAGATTCACAGAAAGAGCAGCCGAGGAAGACCGGTACCTCACCGACATGGTCCTCGACGCCTATCGGAACCATTTCGCGACACTGCGCGATAAATACGAGGCCGATCGCGGCGACGCCGATTTGCCTTTCCGTCCCCGACGTCGAAAGGCGGCAGCCGGGCGAGTCACTCACATGCTCTATTTGGCAGCCCCGGAATCTGCCGTTATCGATGGGTCCGCGGTGGAGATTGGCCTGACGAGGTCCGAACTGGTTTCCCAGCTTCTCGAGCTGGAACTGGCATAGCTCGCTGCGCTCGCAGTTGCCAGTTTCCAGTTACAGTTGCCAGTTTCCGGTTCCCGGTCATCTGGCGCTATGGATAGTGTATGGATAGTTAGAAGAAACCGAGCTACTGGCTACTGGAGGCTCATTTCGCATCCACCGCGGTGACCGCCCAGGCCAGACCGTGGACCGGGTCCTCGACCGTCAGGTGGAACGTCCATCCGGTCGGCGGTATGAGATCCGACCAGACATACCAGTTCAATTCGTGGACGGCTGCACCCAGGTGATCCGGTTCGACAGGCCACTCATCCAGCAGGTCGGTCAACGCGGCGGCGGTCCACCAGGCGCCGTACCTACCGGCCGCGGCTCCCGGGCGCCGGCCGTGGGCTCCTCCGCTAGAAGCGGTCCAGGCCATCAACGTGAAGGCCAAACCGGGGGTGATGGGTGCCAACCGGGCGTGGGACGGGCCGAGGGCACGGATCGACCCCAGACTGTCCCCATGGACAACGATGGCTTCGGCCCTGCCGTTAGATTCTTCGGTCCAGGGTCGGGTCAGGCTTAGCAGGGCCTCGATGGAATCGGACTCATCGGCGGGCAGGGGAGAGAGCTGGGGCAGCTCCACCTGGCGCATCCGGGGAAGGTACGGTGCGGGGAAGTCGGTCTTGTCGGCGTGATATGTGGCCAGAAGGTAGACGGGCTCCCAATCCATCAGTTTCAGGGGCAGTTCGATCATCAGGGGATCAATCCCGTGCGCTTCCGTGAGGTCTTCTCCCCGCACGACCCGTTCGTAGGCCGTCACCGTGCGGGCGGGCCCATCCGGAAGGTAGGGGGACAACTCGTCCCAGGTGTGGCGTGATGCCGCCACTTCGGGTAGGGGACCGAGCGTGAATCGGCCGGCACCTTCGAAGACCATCGGCCCGGCCCACTCGCCGGGCGCCTCGAGCGCCAGCCGGTATTCGATGTGATCGGCAATGGCCCACAGCTGTTTGCCGCGGTCGACCGCATGCCGGCAGCGAGCCTTGAGGTCGACCAGGGCGTCCCACTCGCGACCTTTGCATAAGCCGTCGACCAGCTTGAGAAGCTTGGCCGGATCGGCCTCTTCGACGGCTTCGGCAAGAGTGAGTTGGTCGGCGATCGGGCTTCCTTGATGGATAGAGGGAGGGTAGCGGTGGGAGAAAGCCATCAGTCATCAGTTATCAGTTGTCAGATATAGGTCCGCCCTTTCCGCTCCGCCGCCGGACCCCCTACCCCAGCGGCTCCGCCGCTGCGGTACTTTCCCCCTTGCAGGGGGACTATCGGCACTTTCCCCCTTCCCCTTGCAGGGGGAAGTCTCAGCCGGGTTCGGGGCCGGTGGCGATGGGCAATCCCGGCGTTGTGCACCAGTCACTCCATGATCCGGGGTAGAGCAGCGGAGCGGGCAGCCCGGCCACCACCGCGGCCAGAACGTTGCTGCAGGCGGTGACGCCACTACCGCAATAGGTGACCACGGGTTGTTTGTCTCCCACGCCAAGCGCCGACAATCTTCTCCGGAGCTTCCGCGCCGTGAGAAAACGCCCATCCGGGCCAGCGTTTTCGGCATAAGGAGCGGAGACGGCCGACGGGATGTGACCGGCCACCGGGTCGATCGGGTCTTCGTGTCCCGCGTAGCGCTCGTACGCCCGGGCATCGAGCAGCACCACCGACCCCAGCCGGGCGGAGAGTTCGCGGCCGGTGACCATGTCGTCGGTGCGCTCATGGGCAACGAAGGTCTCGGCCGGCCGGGAGGGAACTGCCGCGGTGATCGGCAGGCCGGCCCTCCACCAGGCGGTGTAACCGCCGTCCAGAACTTGCACCCGGTCGTGACCGAGGTGGCGAAGCATCCACCACAAACGGGCGGCTACCGATCCCGCCGAATCGTCGTAGACGACCACCCGGTGCCGGTTACCGATCCCGACCGAGCCCAGTAACTCCGAGAAGACACCCGCATCGGGGAGTGGGTGACGGCCCGGTCCCTGCGGGGCACAGAGATCACCATCCAGATCCAGGAAGATCGCTCCCGGGATGTGGTGGCGCCGGTACTCCGCCCTACCCTCCGCGGGGTCGGCGAGATACCAGCGAGTGTCAACGACCCGCAGATCATCGTCCTCGAGCCGTCCGGCCAGTTCTTCAACACTGATCAGAGGTTTTGGCATAGAGCCAGTATGTCAGAGTCCCTAGGTGGGTACGCATATTCGCATGTGCATTAGTGCCAGAATCTGGAGTTTCACGTGGCACGGGGACATCCATAGGGATAATCAGTGGATAGCCATGTGGCCTTTGGTGACGGGGGTTCCTGGTCTTCTGTCTTCTCTCGCTTCGGCCCCCCCGGTAGAGTCGATGGCCGTGACCTACTTCCACCCCGGGGCAGCCCCTTTCCATCTGCAAGGGTCCAACGGTGAAGGCGTTCTGGTGGTGCACGGGTTCGGGGGAACTCCCGCCCATCTTCGTATGCTGGCCGAGCACCTCAACGGCGGCGGCTTCACCGTACTCGGACCGTTGGTGGATGGCCATGGAACCGATCTCGAACACATGGAGACCACGGGCCGCCGCGACTGGCTCGACAGCGCCCGCCGTGGCTTCGAAACACTGTCGGAGACCTGCGATCGAGTGCATCTGTTCGGGTTTTCGATGGGCGGGTTGCTGTCTCTGGACCTGGCTGCCCAACTCCGTGCGGCTTCGTTGGCTGTATTGAACACTCCCATCAAGCTTCACGATCGGCGCCGGCCGCTGGCCCGCGGGCTGCAGTATGTCCAGCGTTTCCGAATGTGGGAGGGCGACGAGCCGGAACCAGAGGGCGAGGCGGCTCGATACTGGATTCAATACGAAGGCTTCTCCATGAGGGCCGCGGTCCAACTGCTGGACCTAATCCGCGAAACCAAGCGCCGTCTGGCCGAAGTGACCTGCCCGTTGCTGGTAATCCAGTCGAAGGCCGACGAGTCGGTTCGGCCGGTAAGCGCTGAGATCATCCGGGACCGGACTTCATCGTTTCGAAAAGAGCTGGTGTGGTTGGAACGCTCCCGCCACAACAGCCTCCTCTACGACGAGCGGAACACCATCCACGAAGCAGTGTTGGAGCATCTGCGCCGGGCGTGAGGTTCTCCCCGTTGCGCCACTGGGAATAGCCGACCGGCTATTTGCGGACGGCAGTGAGCCGATGGCTGATAGCCGACAGCTGCGTCTTGCTTGCAATAAGAGGTAAATATCCGGTGACGCGCTGTCGATAAAGGGGGGGTGAGTCGATTCACGCGTTTCGTCACGAATCTGGGAGGCCGCGACCAGCAAGAGCGCGGTAGTTCGCGCTGGGATCGCGTCCTCCTCGTCTCGATCCTGTCCGCCCTGGCTTTGCTCGTCCTGCTGGGGGTCGTCTTCTCGGTTGCCTACGGCAGTCGCCGAATCACCACCAACGCTACCTCGCTTCACAAAGCCGACGAGATCCTGCGGACTTCGACGGTGGTACGCGCCCAGCTCGGTCTGGCCGTCTACCTGGCGGCCGTCGATCGTGAGGTCGGGACCAACTCGACGGACGCTATTGCTTTTTCGATTACTGAGACCGAAGAAGCCCTCCAGGAGATGCGCAACGGCTTCTTTGGAGACCCGACCACCGAGACCTCAGGTTTGGCCGAGGACATGCCGGCAACCCTCGATGTGCTTGGTGGCAGGTTGGGGGCCTTTCAGAGGACCGCCCAGGAGATCATCACACTGCTCGAGAGCAACGACTCGCGAGCCGCCCAGGAGTTGGCCAACACACAGTTTGATTCGGCCTTCCGGTCGGTGGCCGAGGTCTTGGTCGGTCTGCGGAACGATCTCCGCGCCGAGATCACATCGTCCGACGAGTTCCTGGGAAGGATGAGCACGATGACCAGGTTCCTGGTGGCGTTCCTCATCCCCGGGGCCGTCATTCTCATCTATCGCGAATTGATGCGCCGCCAGCAGCGGCAGTCCGAGCTGGAAACCCGCCTTCAGGCGGAGCGGGAAATCGGGCACGCTCGCGAGGAATTCATCGCCAACGCTTCCCACGAGTTGCGCACTCCGCTGACCGGCATCCACGGTTTGGCCATGCTGCTCGAGGAGGAACCCGAGATCAAAGAATCGGAGATGGCCTCCGAGCTGATCGGTTTGATCGTCAGCGAATCGGCCGATCTGGGACGAATGGTCGAAGATCTGCTCACCACCGCTCGTCTCGATGCCGGCGCCCTGCACTACACCTTCGAGGACGTCCAGGTCCTCGACGAGATAACCGAAGTGGTCGAACCGATGCGCAAGGCCGGAATGTCGATCGAGGTCGAGTGCGAACCCGGCATGGTGCGAGCCGACCGGCTCCGGTTCCGCCAGGTGCTCCGCAACCTGCTGTCCAACGCCCGAAAGTACGGGGGACCCAACATCCGGATCCACGGCGTCCTGGAGAACGCCGCCTTCGTGTGCGCGGTCGTCGACGACGGTCCCGGCATACCCGTCGAGCTGGAAGCCCGTTTGTTCGAGCGCTTCATCCACCAGGGCCAGCAGACCGCCGTCAAGGAAAGCGTCGGGTTGGGCCTCTCGATCGTCCGGTCCCTGATCGAGGGCATGGGCGGCAACGTCTACTACGAGCGGGAGGAGGACGAGACGGCTTTCGTGATCGTTCTGCCGCTCGCCACCGGAGCGCCGGCCGAAACCCAGGTGGCCGTTTCGCCCCGCCGCCAAGCCGAGCAACCCTCCAATAGTCGAGTGAGTGTGATGGCTGCCGACGAGCTGCACAGTCTGGCGGAAGCATGATTGGAGCCCGGCGCGACCATCATGGGGGTCCCGGGAAGATCGGGACCTTCACCGCGTCTATGGGGAATTCTGGTCCGGGCCGGATCGCCCGCCTCGGGGTCACCTTTCTGGTGTTGTTGCTGGTAGTGATGGGTCTGCCTCCCCTGCCGTTCGCGATCGGTGGAGACAGCCCGGTACGGGTCACGATTGTGGCCGACCCGGCGGGACCCACCACCGGCGGCCGGACCATCACCTACACCGCTTTCGTTCAGAACGAAGGCCTTGCAGCGCAAACGGGTGTCCAGGTTTCGGCTCCGATCCCCGCCGGGACCAATTTGGTAGAGGGCAGCACCCGAGTGTCGTTCAACCCTTCGGTTGTCGCGGTGGCGGCCGATGACTTCGAATCCGGCACTATGGAGGGTTCCGTCGGCCTCAACCCGTGGACGGGACCATGGATCCCCCAGGCCGATCCCACCGGAGCGACAATATTGACCGACGACGAAGCCGGTTCGTTGGTGCTGTCCGTAGAGGCACCTACCACCGCCGCGATCCGCACCGTCGACCTGTCTGGTTTCCCGGTGGCCTACTTGACCTACCGGTACAAGCGAATCAACCTGCCGGAAGGCGCCACCTTCTCCCTCGAGCTGGCCCGAGCCGGTGAAGGGGACTTCGCTCCCGTCGATCTGCTGGCCGGATTCGGGTCCGGTTTCACCGAACCGATTTACCAGACCCAAACCATCGATATCAGCCGCTTCATCTCCGATGCCACCCAGATCCGGTTCGCTACCAATGGTGTTGATCTGCCTGCTGGCGCCGGGTTCCGCATCGACCAGGTGACGATCACTTCGGTTCCTCCGGCGGGAAGCGTCGGGCCACATCCTCAGGTGGCTTCCGGCTTCACGCTCCTGCCCGGCGACGAAATCGCCGTGACCTACTCGGTGATCGTCAACGCTGAGCTGGGCGGGCAAACCGAGTTCGTCGCCGAAGTCGGAGTGACCTCCCTCGAGGATCAGGAACCCCGAACTGCTGCAGTGACAGTTGAACTCAACCAGCCCCCGGTGGCCGCAGACGATATGGTCAAGACCTCCAGGGACGTCCCCGTGAATATCCCGGTGTTGACCAACGACACCGACCCAAACGGCGAGCTGCCGGCGGTCATTGAGGTCGGGATCCCGCAGTCTGGGACGGCTTATGCCAACGAGGACGGCACCGTCACATACCAACCGGCCGAGGGATTCCTGGGTGCAGACACGTTTACGTACGTGATCGCCGACCAGCTCGGGGAGACATCGCAGGGGACGGTCAAGGTGGTCGTCTCGGCGGCTCCGGCCGACACGACCACTACCGCCCCGAACGAGTCCACCACCAGCACGACCGACACGACCCTTGCCGGGGTCCCGGTGACAACGACCCTGCCGCTGAGCGAGCGGATCGACGTTGCCCTGTCCCCGGACAAACTCGCTTTGCCGATGACGTTCGAGCAGAACCTGGGACAGACCGACGCCGCGGTCGACTACGTCGCCCGGGGCAAGGGCTACAAGGTGTTCCTCGCCGGCGGGGACGCCGTGCTGGCCCTCGGTAACGGCAACTCCGGTTTCGCGGTCCGGATGGACCTGGTCGGTGGTGCCGGCGTCGGGGAGGTGATCCCGCACAGTCAGCAACCCGGCTACGTGAACTACTTCCTCGGCAACCAGCCGGAGAAGTGGCAGCCAAAGGTCCGGACCTTCGCCGCCGTCGAGTACCGGGACGTCTACCCGGGCATCGACCTCCGCTACTACGGCAATGATCGGCAACTCGAATACGACTTCATCGTGCAACCCGGTGCCGACCCCTCAGAGATTGCACTCAACTTCGAAGGCGCCACCTCAACGGCGATAACCGAAGCGGGAAACCTGGAGATCGGTCTCAATCCCGGCCGTGCAGTCACGTTCTCGGCGCCGGTGACATACCAGGAGAACGACGGCCAGCGAGTCCCGGTGGAGAGCAGCTACTTCCTGGAGAACAACGTCGTGTCCTTCTCGATCGGCGACTACGACCACAAGCTCCCGCTGATCATCGACCCCACGCTGGAGTACGGCACATACCTCGGGGGGGCTGACGGCGCCGACGCGGGCACCAGTCTGAGACTCGACGGCGCGGGCAACGTTTATGTGACCGGTTACACCGCTTCGACCAACTTCCCGGCGAGCGTCGGTGCGTATGACACGTCGGCCAACAGCGCTAACGACGTATACGTCGCCAAGTTCAATCCGGCCGGCACCACCCTCTTGTGGGCCACCTACCTCGGTGGGTCCGGGCTGGACAACGGCAAGGGGATCGCCATCGACGGGACCGGCGCCGTCTACGTGGGCGTCTATACGGCTTCATCGAACTTCCCCACCACCGGCGGCGCCTACGACACGAGCCTCGGTGGGCTGTACGACGGGGCCGTCGCCAAGCTGAGCGCCGACGGAGCGACGCTGGTCTACTCCACCTACCTGGGCGGCTCGGCCGACAACGACTATCTGGAAGCGATCGCCGTCGACGGATCCGGGCAGGCCGTCGTGGCCGGCTCCACCGACTCCAGCAACTACCCGACGGTGGCCGGTTCCTACGACACCAGTTTCGGCGGGACCTTCGATGCGTTCGTGACCAAGGTCAACACCACCGGGACGGGCCTGGTGTGGTCGACCTTCGTCGGTGGGGCCGGCAGCGACGGCGCCCAGGACATCGTTCTGGACGGCAGCGGGGTGGTGTACCTGGCCGGAAACGCATCGACTGGGACGCCGACCACCGCGGGAGCCTACGACACCAGCCAGAACGGGGGGCAGGACGGCTGGGTCGCCAAGATCTCCGCCAACGGAGCCAGCCTCCTTTATTCCACCTTCCTCGGGGGCGCCTCGCCGGGCGGGCTCTCCGAAAGGGCGAGCGCTCTTGCTGTGGCGGATGCCTCGACTCTCTACGTGGTTGGCTACACCGACTCGGATACCTTCCCTACCACGCCAGGCGCCTACGACACGACCCGGTCCAACGGCGACGACACCTTCGTCACCAAACTCGATCTCACCCAGACGGGGTCCGCCCAGCTCGCCTACTCGACCTACCTGGGCGGGGTGGGATACGACCGTGCCGAAGCGGTAGCGGTGGATGGCTCGGGCCGAGCCCACTTCGTTCTCTTCACACAGTCCTCCGGGCTGGCCACCGGCGACGGCCACGACACCACCCTGGGAGGAAGCAGCGACGGCCTGCTCGCCATCTTGTCGGCAGACGGTTCGACGATGGAGTACGCCTCCTACGTAGGTGGCGCCTCGTACGATTCTGCAACGTCGGTGGCGCTGACCGGCAGCGGGGCGGCCTGGGTCACCGGTTACACCCAGTCCGGCGACTTCCCGGTCACCGCCGGCGCCTACGACACGAGTCTGGGCGGGACGGACGACGCCTACCTGGTGCGCTTCAGTGCCGCCGATCCCCCGGCCCACTCCGACCCGATGGCTGTGTGGCGTCGCAGCGGTCAGAACACTCCTTTCTACCGCACCTGGGACGGGGCGAGTTTTGGCCCCATCCTTCCATCGGCGAGTGTCGGCGAGTACCGGATCATGCAGGGGGCCGAGTCACCCTCTCGGGACGAGGCGATCGTGGTCGGCGTCAACACCGGCAACCAGGTCACCGCCGAGCGGTGGAACGGGTCGGCCTGGTCGGCGCATGCAGCCAATCCCCTCAGCACCGTCACGGACAGCTTCTGGTGGGGTTTCGACGTCGCTTACGAATCGCTGAGTGGCGATGCCATCATGGTTTACAACAACGGCACCACGGGCACCGCCGGCCTCTCCTACAAGGTGTGGAACGGGACGGCGTGGACCGGTCCGTTCACCATCGCCACCCCCCTGGCTGGAGAACCCAAACAGCTACGGCTCGCCGCCCATCCCTATGCAGATGAGATGGTGCTGGTGGTCAGCAATGCCACCAGCCAGGACTACGCGCTGGTGTGGAACGGGTCGAGCTGGGGCAACGCTGTCACTCTCAGCGCAGTCGGGACCGGCAACGATCGGACTGACGTCTACGTTGCCTACGAGCAGCAGAGCGGGACGGCTCTGGCGGTGTACGGCAAGGGGTCCTCGAGTGTCTCGTATCGGACGTGGAATGGGTCGGCCTGGAGCGGTGAGACGTCGGTTCTCGCACCCGGTGGAGTCACCGGGGTGGCCCGGTGGACCACCCTGGCGAGCGATCCGCTCAGCGACCAGATCGTGATGGGTGTACTCACCTACGGCAGTGAGATCTGGATGATGGCGTGGAGCGGGACCAGCTGGATCAGTCCGGTCGTTGCCACGACCTCCGCCGCCAGTACCACTGCTCCGGTGGTAGCTGTGACGTTCGAGGGAACCTCCGGTCAGGCGCTGGTGGCATACAGTCAGCTCGGTCAGAGCGCAGTGCGCTACCGAACCTGGAGCTCCGGGGGCGGATGGTCGGGGCAACTCTCGGGGCCGAGTTCGGGGGGTAATCCGAACTCGGTGATGCTCTACCCGGAACCCGGCACCGATGGAGTCATGCTGGCCGCCCAGGACGGAAACAGCGACCTATCCTACGTGTACTGGAACGGCGGTAGCTGGGGATCGCCATCTATCCAGACCAGCGCGGCTGAAGTCAAGAACCAACCGTTCCTGTTCCTGTGGCCGGGAACGGTGGGATCGCCACCGGCCACCTATACGATCAGCGGCACCGTGTTCGAAGACATCGCCGGCGACGTCCTTAACGACGGGACAATCGGCAACGTCGACAACCCTGGAGTCCAGGACACCAACGTCTCCCTCTACCGCGACACCGATGGCGATGGGATCGCCGAAGTCACCGACACCTACCTGACCACCGTTCCGACCGATTCCAACGGTGATTACTCGTTCCCGGGTCTCAGCAACGGCAAGTATTTCGTGGTGGTCGATTCGAAGACGGTTCGGTCGACGGCACCTGCGATTTCATCCAACGACGTTTGGCCAGAGCAGACCTACGGCCCGGCCGTGTCCGAGTGTGCCGACGGATCCGGCGGTACGGTCAACGATCCCACTGCCGGGCCGTGTTACGGGGGTAGGCGGGCCGGGGTTTCGGACAATCTGACCACCTGGTACACCGGTGCCGAGCATCTCGCCAAGATCTCGATCGCCTCTGCCGACAAGGCCAATATCGACTTCGGTTTTTCGTTCAACGTCGTTACCACTACCGCCGGGGGCGACGCCCGGGACGATGATCCGGCTGTCAACCTTCGTTCGGTGCAGGGTTCGCTTCGCCAGTTCATTACCAATGCCAACACCATCACCGGCGCCAATATCATGCGGTTCGCGCCGGCCGAACCCGCCAACGCCACCGACGGCTCCAACGACTGGTGGCGGATCCCGGTCACCGACTTGCTGCCGGCGGTGACCGACGATGGGACCACCGTCGATGGGCGGGCATTCGATCTCGTTGACGGCTCCACCTTGCTCGACACCAACGCGGCACAGATCGGCGCCGGCATCGCAGTCGGCACCGCAGGCACGTACACGACTCCGACGCTCGATCCCGAACTCGAGATCTGGAACAACCGGAGCACAGCCGTTGTTGCCACCGGTCTCGTATTCGAAGCCGACGACAGCGTGCTGCGCCATGTGTCGATCTGGGGCTTCGGCGACTCGGCGAGCAGCTTCGATGCCAATGTCAAGTTCGGAACCAACTACGGCGTCGACCCGGACTTCATCGGATCCCTGGCCGAGTTCAACGTGATTGGAACGGGCCCGGCTTCGTTCACCGATCCGGGCGCGGCTGACCGGAGCGGTCAGAAGAACCTGACCATGCGGGAAACCGACGACGCCATCGTGCGCGACAACGTCATCGGTTTTGCCGGCGGGGTCGGCGTCGACTTCAACAGCGGCTCCAACTCGGGAACGGTGCTCCGCAATGAAATCCGGCGCAACGGACTCCTCAACCCGAGTGGTAATCCGGTCGGAGTCTGGATCAGCGGCAACGTCACCGGCAACCTCATCGCCGACAACGCCTCCGGTGTGTTCAGCGGTCCGACGCTGTGGATCACATACGAAGACAACACCATCACTGCCAACGGTTGGGGAGGCACGCGGCCGCACGGCATCGAGGTGATTGGTGCGCCGACGACGATCCGGCGCAATGTCATCGCCGACAACGCCGGCAGCGGTGTTGTCGTCGACAGCACGGACACCGACGTCTACATCACCCGCAACAGCATCTATGGCAACGGCACCGTGCTCGGTTCGATCGGCATCGACCTGCTGGCCAGCGGCGACGACGACCTATCTTCGCCGTTCGTGACGCTCAACGACAGCGGTGATGGGGACACCGGCGGGAACAACCTCCTCAACTACCCCGTCATCGACACCGCCCGGATTGAGGGAACCGACCTGATTGTGACAGGGTGGTCGCGGCCCGGAACCACCATCGAGCTCTACCTGGCCGCTCCCGACCCGAGCGGATTCGGCGAAGGCCAGACGTGGCTGATCAGCAAGGTGGAAGGATCGGCCGACGACACTGACGCAACAACGGGGACCTACGGGCCGGGGGCGATCAACGGGATCGCTCAGGGCACCGACACGACCAACCGGTTCTCCTTCACCCTGCCGCTCGCCTCGCTGGCCGCCACGGTGTCGGCGTCCGATCAGCTCACCGCAATGGCAATCAGCGGAACCGATAGCTCCGAGTTCGGTGGAATCGTGACGGTGGAGGGACCGTTAATCGTCAACTCCACCGGCGACGCCTCCGACGCCAATGCCGGGGACGGTTTGTGCGAGACATCCACACCCGGCCAGTGCACCCTCCGGGCTGCAATCCAGGAAGCCAACGCCTTCCCCGGGACGGACATCATCAACTTCAATATCCCCACCAGCGACGGCGGCTACACAGCATCGCCAACGGCGTTCACCATTCGGCCGAACAGCCTGCTGCCCGAGATCGATACGCCGATGGTGCTCGACGCCAGCACTCAACCTCAATACGCAACCGCCGGTCGTCCGGTGATCGAAGTCGATGGGACCAACGTGTCGGCAGGTGAGGAGAACGGGTTCTGGATCACCGGCGGCGGGACAACCATCCGCGGCTTCGTTCTCAACAACTTCGGTGACGACGCCATCGATATTGAGTTCCTCGGAGGCAACACGATCGTTGGCAACTACGTCGGCACCAACGTCACCGGGACCGCAGCGGAAGCCAACGAGTGGGGCATCAACATCAAGACCACGGGCAATATTGTTGGCGGCACCGATCCCGCGGACAGCAACGTGGTCTCTGGGAACAACATTGACGGCATCTATCTATACAAGACGGCCGGAACCGGCAACACGATCCAGGGCAACTACGTGGGAACGGACCCGGGCGGCGCGCTCGATGTGGGTAACGGCGGCCACGGCTTCTATGTCCACGAGAACGCTCATGACAACCTCATCGGTGGTGACGCGGTCGGTGAAGGCAACGTCATTGCCTACAACGGCGGCGATGGCATCTGGGTCGCAGACGATGCCGGTGTCGACAATGCCCTTCTCGGCAACTCGATCTACGCAAACACCGGTTTGGGTATCGATCTTCACTTCAACGGTGTCAACCCCAACGACGGAGGTGACGGTGACACCGGTGCCAACGATCGCCTCAATTACCCGGTGATCACCTCGGCGACCGAGGCTGGGGGAACGGTCACGGTCGACTTCAACCTCGACGTCCCCAACGGCAACTATCGGGTGGAGTTCTTCGCCAATACCGTCACCGACGGGTCGGGCTACGGCGAGGGTGAGACGTTTGTCTCCTCGGTCAATGTGTCGGTGGCCGGCGGGGTCCCGACCCCCGGGTCCCACACCTTCGTTGGGTCTACGGGTGACATCATCACGGCGACCGCCACCGAGGGAACCGCCGCTCCGTTTGGCTCGACATCAGAGTTCTCGGCGGCGGTCACGGTGGTGTCGGGCGCTTTTGTCGTCAACTCCACCGGCAACGCCTCCGACAACAACCCTGGAAACGGGGTCTGTTACACAGGAGCCAACAACTCCCAAAGCCAGCCTGCCTGCACCCTCCGGGCTGCTATCCAAGAAGCCAATGCCCTCGCTGGGGACGACGTGATCAACTTCAACATGCCGGCTACCGAGACGGGCCACAGCGGAGGGGTGTGGACGATCACCCCCGGGTCGGCGCTGCCGACCATCTCGACCACCATCACGATCGACGGCACCACCCAACCGGGATGGACCTCCACGCCGGTCGTCGAACTCAGAGGAACATCCGCCGGGGCGACGGCCGACGGGTTCACGGTCACCGGGGACAGTGTCGAGATCCGCAGCCTGGCGGTTAACGGGTTCGGCGATGACGCGTTCAATGTGGATGCCGGGGCGTCGGGCACGGTCATCGCTGGCAATCACATCGGGACCGACCCGTCAGGTCTTCTCGATCGCGGCAACGGCGGCAGTGGGATCGACCTCGGTACGGGCTCCGGCCCGACCCTGGTTGGTGGTACGGCTGTGGCGGATCGCAATATCATTTCCGGAAACGGCAACGATGGCATCATCATCTTCGAGTCGGACGGCAATACGGTCATCGGCAACTACATCGGGACCGACATCACCGGAAACGCCCCCCTCGCCAATGCTGCGGATGGCATAGCCCTTGGCATCACCAGCAGCAACAACATCATTGGACAGCCCGGCTGGGGGAATGTGCTGTCCGGCAACGCCAACGACGGTCTCGAACTCGACAACGACCTGACCGGCAACGTCGTCCAATCCAACATCATCGGCCTGGGCGCCGACGGAACCACCCAGGTCCCGAATGGCCGTCACGGTCTCGTCATCTACGACGGGGTCAACAACACCCAGATCGGTGGCACCGGCGCCGGTGAAGGCAATGTCATCTCCGGCAATACCGAGTCTGGTGTAGCGATCGACGGCAACGGCAACCTCGCCACCACCAACAACACCTTTGAGGGCAACTACATCGGAACCGACCTCACCGGAACCCTCGCCCGCGGCAACCTTGCTTACGGGATCCACCTGTTCGCGGGTGCAAACGGCAACACGATCGGCGGAAACATCGCATCCGCGCGAAACTTCATTAGCGGGAATGTTGGTTCTGGGATCCAGATCGACGGCGCAAACAGCTCGGGGAATACCATCAGCGGTAACTACGTCGGTCTCGACGTGGCCGGTACCGGCGCGCAGGAGAACACCGGGGGGGGTGTCGTCCTGAACGCGGCTGTCTCGACAACTGTCGGTGGGACGACCATTGGTGAACGCAACGTCATTACCGGCAACGGTGCCGCTGCCTTGTCGATCATCAATGGTGCCAACCTCAATGTCGTTGAGGGTAACTACATAGGATTGGACAAGGACGGTGCCGCAGGAGTCGGGAATCGAGGGTCCGGAGTCACGATCACGGATTCTTCCAACAACACCATCGGCGGCACTGTCGCCGGAGCCGGCAACGTGATTTCTTCCAACGACGACGAAGGCATCTCAATCAGTGGCGCCGCCTCAACGGGCAACGTGGTTTGGGGCAATCTCGTCGGCCTGGATCCGACCGGCATGGCAGCACGAGCCAACCTGGGCGGAGGAGTCGTGATCTGGGGAGCTGCCACGGGGAACACAATCGGGGGCATAGCACCTTCGGCCGGCAACACCATCTCCGGCAACCTCGGGTCAGGGATCCGGCTTTCCGGGGCGGGAACAACCGGAAACAGTGTCCAGGGCAACATCATCGGGTTGAATACCGCCGGTTCTGGAGCAGTGGCCAATACCGCCTACGGGGTGTCCATTCAAGGTGGCGCTTCATCCAACACCATCGGTGGGACCACTGCCGCGCATCGCAACCTGCTATCCGGCAATGGAACCTCGGGGATCGAGATGACCGGCGCTGGCACAGACGCGAACACTGTCGAGGGCAACTACGTCGGGCTCAATGCGGCTGGTGATGCAGCCATCCCCAACGGCGCCGGAATCCGCATCAGCACCGGCCCTCAGTCCAACGTCATCGGTGGTACGGCCGTCGGGGCAGGGAATGTGATTTCCGGGAACACCGGCGACGGCGTGTATATGTGGAATCCCGGTACCGAGCTGAACGATGTGCAGGGCAACCTCATTGGCACTGACCCCACCGGGACGGGCTCGATAGCGAACCTGCGCGGCATCCATCTGGGCTTTGGAGCGGTCAACAACACCATTGGTGGGGCGACGGCGGCCCACCGCAATGTCATCTCCGGCAACACCACTACGGGTGTGATCATCGAAAGCTCCGGAGCGGCGGACAACGCGGTCATCGGCAACTACATCGGGGTTGACTCAACCGGGACGGGCAACCTCGGCAATGGTGGCGACGGCATTTATCTCCAGGGCGGCACCTCCGGTAACGCCATCGGCGGATCTGCTGGCACGATGGCCAACGTCATTGCGTTCAATGGCGCGGACGGTATCCGGGTGGGCGTCGATACCAGCGACAACAATCCGATTCTTCGCAACTCGATCCATTCCAACGCCGGGCTGGGGATCGACCTCGATCCGGACGGCGTCACACCCAACGATGGACTTGACGCCGATACTGGTCCCAACGACGGGCTCAACTTCCCGGTGATCAACTCCGCCACCGAAACCGGTGGGCTAGTGACGCTGACCGGAACGTTCGACGTCCCGGCCGGCTGGTACCGCTTCGAGTTCTTCACGAATACGGTGGCTGATCCGAGCGGAAACGGCGAGGGCGAGACCTTCGTTGGTTCAACGCCGCTGACACACACCGGCTCTGGCGACGAGCCGTGGGGTGCCGCCTTCCCCGGTTCGGTCGGAGACATCATCACCGCCACCTTGACCGAATGCACCGACGCCTCTTGCACGGATTTCGATTCCACATCCGAGTTCTCTGCCGCCCACACGGTGACGCCCGGGAACCAGCCGCCCGTCTTCGACCAGGACCTGCTGAACCGGACCGACGCTGAGGCCAGTTGGATCTCCCTGTCGGCCGGCGCTACCGATCCGGATGTCGGGGACACCTTGACCTACTCGGCGACAGGTCTTCCGCTGGGCCTGTCGATCAATACGGGCACTGGACTCATCACCGGTCTCGTCAACTACCGGGCAGCCTTCTCGAGTCCGTATTCTGTTGAGATATCGGTCACCGATGGTGTCAACTCACCGGTCACCGACACATTCACCTGGACCATCACCAACGTTCCGACCACCGACCCGTACGTTGTGGCCAACACGGGTGGGGCCAGCGGCGGCGACGATTTGCTAACCGAGGTCGATCCTCTCGACTTCGATCCCGTCACCAACGAGGTCGACATCGGAACAGGGACCGGCACGATCAACCTGCACGGCCTGGCCATCGAACCGATCTCGGGTGTCCTCTACGCGGCAGACGCCGACCGCCTGGGCGTCCTCAATGTTGACTCGGGTGTCTTCACGCCGCTGGGCGGAACGTTCGGTTCGGGTGACGGCGACCAGGGCACGGTGACGTATGACGACGTGCACGGCCTCACCTTCCAACCGCTCACCGGCCGCCTGTTCGCCGTTCATCATCAACCGAGTGACCATGACGTGCTGTTTGTGGTCGATACGGCCACCGGTCTGGGCGTTCCCAACATGTTCTTCGGCTCCCGCGACTACGTAGAGTTGCGCAGTGGCGCCCTCTTGGAGGTCACCGACGTCGCCCTCGATCCGAACTCTTGGCAGCTTTACGGGGTCTTTACCGACGGAGCGGGCGATTTCGAGTTGCGGAGGATCAACCGCTGGAACGGCGCTACCAACCCCGTCGGGACTCTGACTCCGGAGATCCGTGGACTCTCTTTCGACTCGACGGGCCAGATGTGGGGCACCGACGGCGGTGCACTGTACGAGATCAGCAAGACGACCGCGGCCGCCACCAACCCTCGCACCCTCGACAACGGCGCCGACTACCAGGCGGTGGCTCTAGCGATACCTCCCTTCTTCCCGCCATCGGTGGAAGGAACGATCTTCGAGGACATCAGCGGCAACGCCATCCCGGCCGGAGAGTTCGTCGGCGACTTCCTCAATCCCGGATTCGCCGGGGCAACGGTGCGGATGTACCGCGACAACGGTTCCGTCCCCGGCGAACCCGACGCCGGTGACACGCTTTACGCGTCTAAGACGACGGGACCGGGCGGCCACTACTTCTTCTCGTCTGTGCCGGCCGGTGTGTATTGGCTGACCGTCGACTCCTCGACGCTGGTACCGACGGCCGGCGGCACCGGATGGGCCGAGCAGACCTACGGCCCGGTCGAAGCGGTCGCCTACGACGGGTCCTACTCATTCGCGGCGACGGCCGGGCCGCTCTATGGGGGCATGCGGCCCACGGTCTCGGACAATGCAGCCCTGCTGCCTTCCTCCGAGCACGTGGTGCGGGTCGCCCTCAGTGTCGGCGAGGAGATCGAACAAACCGACCTCGGGTTCTCCTTCAACGTGGTCACCAACCTGGAGGGTGGGGACCTGACCGTCGCTCAGGGCGCATTCCGCCAATTCATCAGCAACGCCAACACGGTCACGGGTCCGAACGCTATGCGCTTTGTTCCGGCAGTTCCCACCAACGCCACCCAGGTCGCCGACCAATGGTGGAGCCTGGCGGTCAGCGCGGCCTTCTCCCCGATTGCCACGGCGGACACGACCGTCGACGGAACCGCCTACGACGCAGCTGACGGGATGACGGCGCTGGACACCAACCCGTCGGGCCCGGAGTTGGAACTGAGCGGCGCCGCCATTGGCGGCTACGGCCTGGAGATCTCGGGCGACGACGCTGAGGTCCGGGACCTCGTAATCAACCGGTTCGCCACGGGTGTCGGCGTTCTCGGCGGCAACGGGTCGGTCATCGCCGGCAACTACATCGGACCCGACGCCACCGGAGCCGTCGGTGAGGTCGGCAACTCAACGGAAGGCATCTACGTATACGGCGCTACCAACACCGTGATTGGCGGGACCAACGCCGCCGACCGCAACGTCATTTCCGGCAACCGGTTGCGTGGCGTCATGGTTGACGATTGGTCGGATGGCGCCCCGGTGATTTCAAGCGGGACGCAAGTCATCGGCAACTACATTGGCACCAATGCCGCCGGTTCAGCCGCGCTGCCCTACAACTCCACCCCGGCCTACCAACAAATCGGCGTCTACCTGCTCAACAGTCCCGACGGTGTGATCGGAAGCGTCGCCGCCGGCAACGTCATCTCCGGCAACAGTTGGTACGGCATGTACGCGTGGGGCCCGGACGCCACGGGCAATCTCGTCCAGGGCAACATCATCGGCCTCGACGCGGCAGCTACGAATCCGGTTCCCAACGCGACGGACACCAGCTCTCCGCGAGGTGGGATCTTGCTGTCCAACACAACGGGTTTCTTGGTGGGAGGTACCGGAGCCGGGCAGGGCAATACCGTCGCCGGCAATGCTGAGTTCGGTGTGATCGTCAACGGAGCCTCGGCAGCAGGCAACGCCATCCTCGGGAACCAGATCTTCGACAATGACGACCTCGGAATCGATTTGGGCGGCGATGGAGTAACGCCGAATGATGGCAATGATGGTGATACCGGGCCCAACGGTCTGCTCAACTTCCCGGTGATCACCTCCGCCGTTGAGACGGCCGGCACCATCGATGTCGATTTCGGTCTCGATGTCCCCGACGGGAACTATCGGGTCGAGTTCTTCGCCAATACAGCCGCCGACCCATCCGGAAACGGAGAAGGTGAGACGTTCGTCTCCTCGGTCGATGTGTCGGTGACCGGCGGTGTCCCGACCCCGGGTTCGCACACCTTCGCCGGATCTGTCGGGGACATCATCACCGCCACGGCCACGGAAGGCACCATCACCCCGTTTGGCTCAACCTCCGAGTTCTCGCCTGCCTATACCTGCACTCCGCTCGACATAACACCCCCCGTGATCACTCTCGTGGGCGCCAATCCGCAGACCATCGAGGCCGGTAGCCCGTATGTGGAGTTGGGTGCGACGGCGTGGGACAACTTCGACGGGGATATCTCAGGAAGCATCGTGATTGACGCTTCGGGGGTGGATACTTCGACGCTGGGGTCGTATGTGGTGACCTATGACGTGACGGATAGCTCGGGTAATCCGGCGGTGCAGGTGACCAGAACTGTCGATGTGGTTGATAGCACTATCCCGGTGATCACCCTGGTGGGTGCCAATCCCCAGACCATTGAGGTGGGGTCGCCGTATGTCGAGCTTGGGGCGACTGCTTTGGATAGCTATGACGGTGATATCTCGGGGTCGATAGTGATCGATGCCACTGCGGTGGACACGTCCACGGTTGGTGTCTATCCGGTCACCTACGACGTCACCGACAGTTCCGGTAACCCGGCCCTGCAGGAACTGCGCCTTGTTCAGGTGGTGGATACCACGGTCCCGGTGATCACGCTGACCGGTGCCAATCCCCAAGTGATTGAGGTGGGGTCGCCGTATGTGGAACTCGGGGCTACGGCCACCGACAACTATGACGGTGATATCTCGGGTTCGATTGTGATCGACGCCACCGGTGTGGATACTTCGACGCTGGGGTCGTATGTGGTGACCTATGACGTCACCGACTCGAGCGGGAATCCGGCGGTGCAGCTGACCAGAACCGTCGATGTGGTTGATACCACTATCCCGGTGATCACCCTGACCGGTGCCAACCCGCAGACGGTTGAGGTTGGCAGCCCGTATGTGGAGTTGGGGGCGACCGCCCTGGACAACTATGACGGTGATCTGACCGGTTCGATTGTGATCGACGCCACCGGTGTGGACACTTCGACGCTGGGTTCGTATGTGGTGACCTATGACGTCACCGACAGTTCGGGTAATCCGGCGGTGCAGGTGACCCGCACCGTCAACGTGCTGGATACGACGGTGCCGGTGATCGCGCTGGTGGGCGCCAACCCGCAGACCATTGAAGCCGGTAGCCCCTATGTGGAGTTAGGGGCCACCGCTTTGGACAACTATGACGGTGATCTGACCGGTTCGATTGTGATCGACGCCACCGGGGTGGACACTTCGACGCTGGGTTCGTATGTGGTGACCTATGACGTCACCGATAGTTCGGGGAATGCGGCGGTGCAGGTGACCAGAACCGTCAACGTGGTTGATACGACGGTGCCGGTGATCAGTTTGGTGGGTGCCAACCCGCAGACCATTGAAGCCGGTAGCCCCTATGTGGAACTTGGGGCCACTGCTTTGGACAACTATGACGGGGATATCTCAGGTTCGATCGTGATTGACGCTTCCGGTGTGGACACTTCGACCCTCGGTTCGTATGTGGTGACCTATGACGTCACCGACTCGAGCGGGAATGCGGCGGTGCAGGTGACCAGAACCGTCGATGTTGTCGATACCACTATCCCGGTGATCAGTTTGGTGGGTGCCAACCCGCAGACCATTGAAGCCGGTAGCCCCTATGTGGAGTTAGGGGCCACCGCTCTGGACAACTACGACGGTGACCTGACGGTCTCGATCGTGATCGACAGCTCGGCGGTGGACACCTCCACGTTGGGCAGTTACTCGGTCACCTATGACGTCACCGATAGTTCGGGGAATGCGGCGGTGCAGGTGACCAGAACCGTCAACGTGGTTGATACGACGGTGCCGGTGATCAGTTTGGTGGGTGCCAACCCGCAGACCATTGAAGCCGGCAGCCCCTATGTGGAACTTGGGGCCACTGCTTTGGATAACTACGACGGGGATATCTCGGGGTCGATTGTGATTGACGCTTCCGGTGTGGACACCTCGACCCTCGGTTCGTATGTGGTCACCTATGACGTGACGGATAGTTCGGGTAATGCGGCGGTGCAGGTGACCAGAACCGTCGATGTGGTTGATACCACTATCCCGGTGATCAGTTTGGTGGGTGCCAACCCGCAGACCATTGAAGCCGGCAGCCCCTATGTGGAACTTGGGGCCACTGCTTTGGATAACTACGACGGTGACCTGACCGGTGCGATTGTCATCGACAGCTCGGCGGTGGACACCTCGACGCTGGGGTCGTATGTGGTGACTTATGACGTCACCGACAGTTCCGGTAATCCGGCGGTGCAGGTGACCCGCACCGTGGATGTGGTGGATACGACGGTCCCGGTGATCAGTTTGGTGGGTGCCAACCCGCAGACGGTTGAGGTCGGGTCTCCGTATGTGGAGTTGGGTGCCACCGCCCTGGACAACTATGACGGAGACCTGACCGGTTCGATCGTGATCGACGCCACCGCGGTGGACACCTCCACTTTGGGCAGCTACTCGGTCACCTATGACGTCACCGACTCGAGCGGCAATCCGGCGGTGCAGGTGACCAGAACCGTCAACGTGGTTGATACGACGGTGCCGGTGATCAGTTTGGTGGGTGCCAACCCGCAGACGGTTGAGGTGGGCAGCCCGTATGTGGAGTTGGGGGCCACTGCCCTGGATAACTACGACGGGGATATCTCGGGGTCGATTGTGATTGACGCTTCCGGTGTGGACACCTCGACCCTCGGTTCGTATGTGGTGACCTATGACGTTACGGATTCGTCGGGTAACCCGGCGGTGCAGGTGACCCGCACCGTCAACGTGGTCGATACCACTATCCCGGTCATCACGCTGGTGGGCGCCAACCCGCAGACGGTTGAGGTGGGGTCGCCGTATGTGGAACTCGGGGCTACGGCCACCGACAACTATGACGGTGATATCTCGGGTTCGATTGTGATCGACGCCACCGGTGTGGACACCTCGACCCTCGGTTCGTATGTGGTGACCTATGACGTCACCGACTCGAGCGGGAATCCGGCGGTGACGGTGACCAGAACCGTCGATGTGGTGGATACGACGGTGCCGGTTATCAGTTTGGTGGGTGCCAATCCGCAGACGGTTGAGGTGGGGTCTCCGTATGTGGAACTCGGGGCCACTGCTCTGGATAACTATGACGGTGACCTGACCGGTTCGATTGTGATCGACAGCTCGGCGGTGGACGCCTCCACGTTGGGCAGTTACTCGGTCACATATGACGTTACGGATAGTTCGGGTAATGCGGCGGTGCAGGTGATCAGAACGGTCGATGTGGTTGATACCACTATTCCGGTGATCACCCTGACCGGTGCTAACCCTCAGACCATCGAAGCCGGCAGCCCCTATGTGGAACTCGGGGCCACCGCCACCGATAACTACGACGGGGATATCTCAGGTTCGCATCGTGATCGATGCCACCGGGGTGGACACCTCGACGCTGGGTTCGTATGTGGTGACCTATGACGTGGCGGATAGTTCGGGTAATGCGGCGGTGCAGGTGACCAGAACCGTCGATGTGGTTGATACCACCGTCCCGGTGATCACCCTGACTGGTGCCAATCCGCAGACGGTTGAGGTTGGCAGCCCGTATGTGGAGTTGGGGGCCACCGCCACCGACAACTACGACGGGGATATCTCAGGCTCGATCGTGATCGACGCTTCGGGAGTGGACACCTCCACGTTGGGCAGTTACTCGGTCACCTATGACGTTACGGATAGTTCGGGTAATGCGGCGGTGAAGGTGACCAGAACGGTCGATGTTGTCGATACCACTATCCCGGTGATCAGTTTGGTGGGTGCCAATCCGCAGACGATTGAGGTGGGGTCGCCGTATGTGGAACTCGGGGCCACCGCCACCGATAACTACGACGGGGATATCTCAGGCAGCATCGTGATCGACGCTTCGGGGGTGGATACTTCGACGCTGGGTTCGTATGTGGTGACTTATGACGTGACCGATTCGCAGGGCAATCCGGCCGTGCAAGTTGCTCGCACCGTGGACGTGGTTGACACCGGTATACCGATTATCACTTTGCTGGGCTCTGATCCGGTCACTGTCGAGGTCGGTTCTCCGTATGTGGATGCCGGGGCTACTGCTTGGGATGCGCTAGACGGTGATCTGACTGCCTCGATTGTGACTGTCAATCCGGTCAACACCGCAGTGGTCAGCACCTATGTGGTGACCTATGACGTGACGGATAGTTCGGGTAACCCGGCGGTGCAGGTGACCAGAACCGTCGAGGTGGTTGACACCACCATCCCCGTGATCACCCTGACCGGTGCCAATCCGCAGACGATTGAAGCTGGCAGCCCCTATGTGGAACTCGGTGCCACCGCCACCGACAACTACGACGGGGATATCTCAGGCTCGATCGTGATCGACGCTTCGGGAGTGGACACCTCGACCCTCGGGTCGTATGTGGTGACTTACAACGTGACCGATTCGAGCGGTAACCCGGCGGTGCAGGCAACTCGCACGGTGGATGTGGTTGATACGACAGTGCCGGTGATCACCCTGTTGGGGGCGAACCCGCAGACGGTTGAGGTTGGCAGCCCGTATGTGGAGTTGGGTGCCACCGCCACCGACAACTATGACGGGGATATCTCAGGGTCGATAGTGATCGACGCCACTGCGGTGGACACTTCCACTCCGGGCGTCTATCCGGTCACCTACGACGTCACCGACAGTTCCGGTAACCCGGCCCTGCAGGAACTACGGCTTGTCCAGGTGGCTGATACCACTATCCCGGTGATCACCCTGACCGGTGCCAATCCGCAGACCATCGAGGTGGGCAGCCCGTATGTCGAGCTTGGAGCCACCGCCACCGACAACTATGACGGGGACATCTCAGGTTCGATAGTGATCGACGCTTCGGGAGTGGACACCTCGACCCTCGGGTCGTATGTGGTGACCTACAACGTCACCGACTCGTTAGCGGTAACCCGGCGGTGCAGGTCACCAGAACTGTCGATGTGGTTGATACCACTATCCCGGTGATCACCCTTACCGGTGCCAACCCGCAGATCATCGAAGCTGGAAGCACCTATGTGGAGTTGGGTGCCACGGCCACCGATAACTACGACGGGGATATCTCAGGCTCGATCGTTATCGACGCCACCGCGGTGGACACCTCGACCCTCGGGTCGTATGTGGTGACTTATGACGTTACGGATTCGTCAGGGAATCCGGCGGTGCAGGTCACCAGAACTGTCGATGTGGTTGATACCGCTATCCCGGTGATCACGCTGGTGGGTGCCAATCCGCAGACCATCGAGGCTGGCAGCCCCTATGTGGAACTCGGGGCCACCGCCCTGGACAACTACGACGGGGACATCTCAGGCTCGATCGTTATCGACGCCACCGCGGTGGACACCTCGACGCTGGGTTCGTATTTGGTGACTTATGACGTGACGGACTCGTCGGGTAACCCGGCGGTGCAGGTGACCAGAACCGTGGATGTGGTTGACACCACTATCCCGGTGATCAGTTTGGTGGGTGCCAACCCGCAGGTGATTGAGGTTGGCAGCCCCTATGTGGAGTTGGGTGCCACCGCCCTGGATAACTACGACGGGGATGTGACCGGTTCGATCGTGATCGACGCTTCGGGGGTGGATACCTCGACGCTGGGGAGTTTCGTCGTCACATATGACGTTGCGGATAGTTCGGGGAATCCGGCGGTGCGGGTAACTCGCACGGTGGAGGTGGTTGATACGACGGTCCCGGTGATCACCCTGACTGGTGCCAACCCGCAGACGGTTGAGGTTGGCAGCCCGTATGTGGAGTTGGGGGCCACCGCCACCGACAGCTACGACGGGGATCTGACCGGTGCGATCGTGATCGACGCTTCGGGGGTGGATACCAGCGCCCTCGGGTCGTATGTGGTGACCTACAACGTCACCGACTCGAGCGGTAACCCGGCGGTGCAGGTCACCAGAACTGTCGATGTGGTTGATACCACTATCCCGGTGATCAGTTTGGCGGGTGCCAACCCGCAGGTGATTGAGGTGGGCAGCCCCTATGTGGAGTTGGGGGCCACCGCCCTGGACAACTACGACGGTGATCTGACCGGTTCGATCGTGATCGACAGCTCGGGGGTGGACACTTCGACGCTGGGGTCGTATGTGGTGACCTATGACGTTACGGATAGCTCGGGTAACCCGGCCGTGCAGGTTGCCCGCACCGTGGACGTGGTTGACACCACCATCCCCGTGATCACCCTGACTGGTGCCAACCCGCAGACGATTGAAGCCGGCAGCCCGTATGTGGAACTCGGTGCCACGGCCACCGACAATTACTACGGGGATATCTCAGGAAGCATCGTGATTGACGCCACCGGGGTGAATACCAGCGCTCTCGGGTCGTATGTGGTGACTTATGACGTTACGGATAGCTCGGGTAATCCGGCGGTGCAGGTGACCCGCACGGTGGATGTGGTTGATACGACGGTCCCGGTGATCACGCTGGTGGGTGCCAACCCGCAGACGATTGAAGCCGGCAGCCCCTATGTCGAACTTGGGGCCACTGCTTTGGACAACTATGACGGTGACCTGACCGGTTCGATCGTGATCGATGCCACCGGTGTGGACACCTCCACGTTGGGGAGTTACGTCGTCACATATGACGTTACGGATAGCTCGGGTAACGCGGCCGTGCAGGTCACCAGAACTGTCGATGTGGTTGACACCACCATCCCCGTGATCACCCTGACCGGTGCCAACCCGCAGACGGTTGAGGCCGGTAGCCCCTATGTCGAACTTGGGGCCACCGCCACCGACAACTACGACGGGGATATCTCAGGTTCGATCGTGATCGACGCCACCGCGGTGGACACCTCCACGTTAGGGAGTTACGTCGTCACATATGACGTGACCGATTCTTCGGGTAACCCGGCTGTGCAGGTCACCAGAACCGTCGATGTGGTTGACACCACCGCCCCGGTGATCACGTTGGTGGGTGCCAACCCGCAGACCATCGAAGCAGGATCGCTGTACCTGGAACTGGGGGCGACGGCCACCGACAACCTCGACGGTGACCTGACGGTCTCGATCGTGATCGACAGTTCGGCGGTCGACACGTCCACGCTCGGTTCCTACCCCGTCACCTACGACGTAGCCGACTCGTCCGGCATCCCCGCCGTCCAGGTGATACGGACGGTCGATGTCGTTGATACCACTGCCCCGGTGATCACGCTGACCGGTGCCAATCCGCAGACCATCGAAGCCGGGACGCCTTATGTGGAACTCGGTGCCACGGCCACCGACAACTACGACGGTGACCTGACCGGCTCGATGGTGATCGACGCCACCGCGGTGGACACGAGCACCCTCGGTTCCTACCCCGTCACCTACGACGTGATCGATTCGCAAGGTATTCCGGCGGTGCAGGTGACGCGCACCGTCGACGTTGTCGACACGACCGCGCCCGTGATCACCCTGATGGGCGCCGACCCACAGGTGATCGGACTTGGGTTGCCCTATGTGGAGGAGGGCGCCACGGCCGTGGACAGTTTCGAGGGAGATCTGACTGGTTCGATCGTGATCGACGCCACCCTGGTGGATACGTCAACCATCGGTTCCTATCCAGTGACTTATGACGTCAGCGACTCGAGCGGTAACCCGGCGGTACAGGTGGTCCGAACCGTGTTGGTCGGGGACCTGATCCCGCCCGTGATCACCCTGCTCGGGGCGAACCCACAGATCATTCCGTTTGGGTCGGTCTATGTCGAGTTGGGCGCCACCGCCAGCGACAACCTCGACGGGGATATTTCGGGTTCGATCGTGATCGACGCGACGGCGGTCAACACGTTCGTCCCGGGTGTCTACCCGGTCACCTACGACGTCTCCGACAGTTCCGGGAACCCGGCTCTGCAGGAACTGCGGCTGGTGCAGGTGTTGGGTGATGCCGTGCCGCCGGTGATCACTTTGTTGGGCGATAATCCTCAGACCATCCCGGCCGGTAGTTCTTATGTCGAGTTGGGAGCGACGGCCTGGGACGCGGTGGATGGGGACCTGACCGGGTTGATCATGGTCGACGCCTCGGCGGTGAACACCGGGGTGGAGGGTGTCTATTCGGTGTCCTATTCCGTGCAGGACTCCTCGGGCAACTCGGCGGCGGCGATCCGGACTGTCGATGTGGTGATCGTCAACCGGCCTCCGGTGGTGGCCAACCCCGGGGTGCAGACCACCGAAGCAGGGCTGAAGGTGGTCCTGCAGATCACCGCGTCTGATCCGGATGGGGATCGGATCACGTTTGCCGCCGGCGGCCTTCCCCCGGGTCTTTCGATCAGCTCGAGCGGGTTGATCAGCGGGATCGTGTCTTTGACCGGTGCGGGTACCTATGCGGTGACGGTGTCGGCAACCGACGATGGTATTCCCAATCTCTCCGGGCAGACGTCGTTCGTATGGGTGGTGACCGACGACAATCAGGATCCGGTCGCCGCCGACGATTTCTACGAGCTGGACGAGCAGACCACCCTTACCGTGCCTGCCCCGGGAGTTTTGGCCAACGATTTTGATCCGGATGACGAGGTCCTGACCGCTGTGTTGGTCACTCCAGCTTCGCACGGGACGGTGACCCTCCGTGCGGATGGGTCGTTTACCTACAAGCACACCGGCGGCGATGCCACCGATGACAGTTTCACTTACCACGCAACCGATATCCGGGGTGGCACCGGCCTGGCGGTGGTGACCCTGCGGATCAACGAGAACCAAGCACCGGTGGCGGCGTTGGACCTCTTGACCATCGACGAGGACACCATTGGGAACCTCGATCCTCTCTCCAACGACTCTGATCCGGAAGGTCGGGCGCTCGTTCTGGTGGGCATCGAGCAGCCGTCACGCGGGGTGGCCACCCTCGAAGAGGACGGAACCGTCACTTTCACGCCTCCGGCCGACTGGAACGGCCGGACCAGCTTCGCTTACCTGGTCAGTGACGGTCGGAAGAGCAGCCGTGGCTTGGTATCGGTGCTGGTCACCGCCGTCAACGACTCGCCGGTCGGCGGACCGGACAGCTACCGGTTCACCCGATACGGCCCCGCCGTCCTCGAGGTGCTGGCCAACGACACCGACGTCGACGGCGACGTGTTGGCGGTGGTAGCGATCCGCGGTGTGACACACGCTTTGGCTGAGGTCGTCGACGGCACATTGACCTACAACGCCTATTCCGAGTGGGTCGGTACCGAGACGTTCACCTACATCCTTAGCGACGGCACCGTTTCTGTTGACGTGATGGTCACGGTCACCATGGCCGACGAGGCACTGGCCGCCGCCAACACCCTCGCCGGCGAAGTGGGAGCCCCCGACGTGCCCTTCGATAGCCCCGAAGCTGCTTCCGAGATCGGCGCTATCTCGTTGATCAGCTCGAAAGGCATCAGCCTCCTGGCCGGGGCATTCTTCGACAGCTTCGATGCCTTGAAGTTGCCCCTCGTGTTCCTGGTTCTGGCACTGTTCTGGGCGTTGATCTTCGGCGGTTTGTTCTCCTCGCCTTGGTTCCTCTTCGGAGCCCGCCGGAGGTTCTGGTCGATCGTGCTGGTCGACCGCGAATCGATGATAACCGTGCATAGTGAACCCGATTTCGGATCAACCTCCGTCTACAACTATCCCCCCACCGCCCAGAACATCCGATCGACCGGCGCCCCCAAGCGCAAGGGAAAAACCACGTGGATGCCGGTCGACACCCCCAACGGGGAAGGATGGATCGACGCTCACTTCCTCACTCAGGAAATTGACGACGAAACCTTCCAAACCGACAAACGAGCCGACCAACTCGCCGCCAAATTCGTCGCCGCCCTCACCGGCGGGAACGTTCGGGCGATGCAGAAGCTGGTATCCAATCGCGGCCTGGCCACCGTTCGGTTCGGAACCCCGGTCGTGGTCCCCTTGCACAGGCTCAAGAACCTACTCTCCCCGGAGAGAGAACCGGGTTGGTGGCGCTCCGACGCCCTCACCGCCATGGAAGCCCTCTTCCCCGAACGGCTCGCCCAGCCCTTCCTCGCCACCTACTGGGCCGGCCAAACCCGCACCGAAACCCCCAAAACCGCCACCCTTTTGATACCGGCCGAAATCCGCAACTTCCACCGCTATACCTACACCAACCAGGACGGCACCTGGTGGCTCCTCTTCGAATACACCAAAAACCGCCTCACCATCGCCGGCATCGCCCTGGCGGAATAAGGCCGGCGGACGGTTTCAGGTTGCAGGTTGCAGGTTGCAGGTTGCAGGTTCTGAGCATCAAGCATCAAGCATCAAGCATCAAGCTGATAGCTGATAGCTGACTGCGCTCTTTACCAGCGGAAAAGGACTTTGGCGAGGGCTTTCCAGTACCGCATTCCTCGTTTGCGGGGGTACCAAGCCCCGAGGAGCTTGGAGGTTGGGCTGGGCAACCGGGCCGTGGTGATGCTCTTCGCGTAGCAATAGGTGGTGCGAATCCCGTCGGCTCCGAAGTTGGACCCGTAGCCGGAGTCGCCGATGCCCCCGAAGGACACGGTGGGAACAATGAAGTTGATCCCGACATCGTTGACGGCGACGGTCCCCGACTTCATCTGGGAGGCAAACCGCGCTGCCCGGGCACGATTCTTCGACCACACCGACCCGTGCAATCCGAAGCGGGTGTCATTGGCCATGAGGAGGGCAGCGCTCTCGTCTGCAACCCTTATGACGGGGATCACCGGCCCGAAAGTCTCATCCTTGACGATGGTCATCGTGTGGTCGACATCGACCAGGAGGGTCGGCTCGTAGTAGATGCCGGTTTCGGTGAGGGCCCGTTTGCCGCCCCGCAGCAAGCGGGCTCCTTTCTCCAGGGCATCCCGAACATGCGCCTCGATGGTTTCCAGCTGGGGAGGATGGATGATCGGTCCGATGTCCCGCTTGTCCTCGGTAGCGACCGCTATGGAGTCGAACGCCTTATCGAGCTCCCGCAGAAACTCGTCGTACACGGCATCGACGACATAGAGCCGTTCCACGGAAATACAGGTCTGTCCGGCGTTGACCATCCCTCCCCACACGGCCGCCCGGGCGGTTTGCTCGAGGTCGGCGTCGTCCAGCACCACCATGGCGTCGTTGCCGCCCAACTCGAGCACGATCGGCGTCAATCGTTTGGCCGCCGCGACGGCCACCAGCTTGCCAACTTTGGTCGAGCCCGTGAAGGAGAGAACGTCGACTTCGCTCTCGGCCAATGCCGCACCCAGGCTCCCGTCACCGTGGATCACCTGGATCAGATCGGTCGGGAGCCCCGCCTGAGCGGCGAGATCACCCAACAGTTGCCCGGTGAGCGGGGTTGCCTCCGACGGTTTGAGGACCACCGAACATCCGGCCGACAGAGCGGTGATCGTAGGGATCATCGCCAGGAAGAAGGGGTAGTTCCAGGGGGTTATCACGCCGGCTACACCGCGCGGGTGATACTCGGTCCAGCCTCCGGTGCTGATGAAGGGCCAGGATCTTCCCTTTCGGGGGCGAAGCAGTTTCTCGGCGTTGCGGATGTAGTAGTCCATCACAGTGAGGGCCGTGACAACGTCGAGCGAGTAGGCCTCGGTGAGGGGCTTGCCTGCCTCGGAACGGACTACTTCGGCGATGTGCCGACCCTCGGCAAGCACGACGCGCTTGAACCGCTTGAGAATGGCGCGGCGCTCCTGGTCGGTGAGGCGCTTCCACTCATCGAAAGCTTTGCGTGAACGTTCGACGACGGCGGGCACCTCATCCGGTCGTGTGATCGCGACCTCACCAACCGGGAGCCCGGTACGGGGATCGTATGAGGTGAGCATCTCGGTCATGGTTCACTCCGGTTGGTAGTTCGCAAGATGATATGCGAGGAAGACGAGCTAGTGACGAGCTGCAACCAAATCTGTCGCTCGCCTCTCGTTTCTCTTTTCATCCCTCCCCGCGCCGTTCCCTTCGGGTCGTTGTGTTTCCCCTCCCCGCAAGGGAGCGGAAGCTTCGCTCGGAGGGCGAAGCAGGGGAGGGTCAGGCGATAGCCGCGAGGCCGTCTGGCTAGCGCTTGACCCCCATCCCCCTCACTTTGCTCGGGTACTTCCCCCTTCCAGGGGGAAGTCAGTGCCCGTAATGAGAAGCGAGGCGGATTGCCGCGCAGATCGCGCAATGCATCGCCGCACGGGCGGGACAGGAAAAGTCGACTAACTGCCGCCGCCGGCCGCGGAGGCGGCAGCTTCCCAGGCACGGACGATGATGTGCCAGCTGATCATGATCGCTTCGAGGGGAACCGGCAGGTTGGTCTCGATGCGCAAGCGATTGAACGAGGCGACGCCGCCACTGAGTTGAGCGACCTGGCCGCCGCCCAGCTCGATTGCCCACTTGCGAAGAGCCATTGATTGGGCCCGCAGCTCATAGGCGAAGCTTTCACCGCTCAGATCCCATGCCCGGCCGATCCAGTTCAGCCGTTCGCCGCGGGCCAGCACATCATCCCGTTCGGTCAGTTGAACGGTGCCCCATCCCGCGGGACTGATCAGCCAATGTCGACCGTCGCTCAGCTCGACTTCCGAGGTACGCCGCCACACCTGCCGGCGCCCCACGGCGATCAGTCCACCGTCCTTGCGCAACTCCCAATCGCGTGACAAGAAGGCGCTGCGCATCTCCCCGCTGCCACTAAACGGGACCATGCGGGTGGAAGATCGCTCAGACATCGGCAGGCGGGTCGTCCTCTTCTTTCGGCTCGTCGACTACTGCGTCGGTGATCTCCTCAGCAGCATCTTCGACCGCTGCCGGCTCCGGCTCTGCCTCCAGGTCGCTACCGGTCCGGCCGATCGCCCGCTGGACAGCGTCGCCGATCTCCTGGAACGTTGCTCCGAAAGCGGCCAGCAGTGAGTTGGCGGCACTCTTGGCGTCGTCCTTGACCTCCGCGTCGCGGAAGGCATTGCCGACCGATGAGAACGCGGTGTCGAACTCATCGGCTATCTTCTTGAACCTCTGCTCGGATTCCTCGGCAGCTTCACCGGTCTCCGTTCGCTCGGCTTCCAGCTTGCGGTAGTGGTCTCGGAACTTGTAACCGAGCTCCGTGAACTTCTCTCCGACTTCTTTCCACGCCGACTCGACGTCACCCATGGTCGCTCCTTTACTATCGGATCAATGCGACTGCACCTCCTCGATGCTACCTATGAGTTGTTCCGCGCGTTTTTCGGTGGGGGACCGGACCGGCAAGCGCCGGATGGTCGCGAAGTGAAAGGCGTGGTCGGTCTCATCGAGTCGACGCTGTCTCTGTTGCGCCAACCGGACGTTACCCACCTGGCGGCGGCCACCGACAAGGTGATCCAGTCGTTTCGGAACGATCTGTTTGACGGATACAAGACCGGAGAGGGTCTGGATCCGGATATCCTGGCCCAGTTTCCGCTGGCGGAGCGGGCCCTGGAGGCGCTCGGGGTGGTGGTGTGGAAGATGGAGGAGTTTGAGGCCGACGATGCGCTGGCCACCGCCGCCTGGCGGTTCTCCGACGACGTCGCCCGAGTAGTAATCCTCACTCCCGACAAAGACCTGGCCCAATGTGTGGTCGGTGACCGGGTAGTGATGTTCGACCGGCGGCGGGAGATCGTCATCGATGAAGACGGAGTGTGGGAGAAGTGGGGCGTCGGTCCGGAGTCAATTCCCGACTACCTGGGTCTAGTGGGCGACACCGCCGACGGCTACCCCGGTGTCCCCTCCTGGGGCGCCAAGTCCGCCTCGACGCTGCTTGCCCGGTATACGCATTTGGATCGGATTCCCGCCGATGCCGGAGACTGGGATGTCAGGGTCCGGGGAGCCGAACGGTTGGCGGCCAACCTGCGTGATCACCGTGCGGAGGCGGCGCTTTATCGGCAGTTGGCCACATTGCGACTAGACGTGCCGCTCACCGAGAGCCTCGAAGATCTCGAATGGCGGGGTGTTCCGAGGGCCGCCTACCTCGAGTTCTGCGACGAACTGGGCTTCAACGAAGTCAAGAACCGGCCCCATAAGTGGGTTGAGTAGTAGCTGCCAGCTTCCAGACCGCTTCGCTCCCAGCCTCCAGCATTTACGTGGTATGCCCTGGTTGCTGGTTGCTGGTTGCTGGTTGCTGGCGTTGCTGGAAACTGGAAACTGGCGGACTTCTCATTCAGTTTTGGCCCCGGAAGTGCCGAAACAATAAGAGATGAAGCGTGTTTCCGCTTTCACCAATCGCGTTAGCGATCCCAAGCGCGGTGTGGCCATTGCCGGCGGTGCGATCGCGGCCGTCGTCCTTCTGGCGCTGGCTCTGGTGTTCACCAATGCCTACGGCTCGGAGCAAGTGGCCGCCAACGCCCGGGCGCTCCATTGGACCAACGCCACGCTCGGATCGGCCTCCATTGCCCGCGCCTCGAATGCGCAAGCGGTGGTGTTCACCGTTGACGAGCAACTCGGCGTTGCAGACGGCGAGGCGGGGGCCAGCGCTCGCGACGAAGCACGGATCAACCTGAATAACCTCGAAGCCTGGGTTGAAGGTTGGGAGAGCGCCTTCGCCGATCCCACCGTTGTGAGCCTGCTCGATGACTTTGCGGCGACCAGCCACCAGATCCTGGATTCTCTTGAATCCGGGGATGTCAATGAGGCCTTACAGCTCAACAACGGTGTGGCCGAGAAGCAGTATGCCTCGCTCACCATTGCGTTGGAGAGTGCCCAGCAGGACATCACCGAAGAGATCGAGAATACCGAAGCGTTGGCAGGTTTGGTGTCCGCCATCACCCGCTTCCTGGTGACGCTGCTCATCCCGGTCGGAACCATCTTGATCTATCGCTGGCTGGTTCACCGCCAGGCGGTGCAGAGCAACCTGGCCCTGCAGGTCAAGCTGGAGGCCGAGCGGAAGCTCCGCAAGGCACGCGACGAATTCATCGCCAACATCTCCCATGAAATCCGTACTCCCCTCACCAGCATCTACGGGTTTTCCGAGGTGCTGATCGACGAAGGTCTCGTCGATCCGGAAATGGCGATGGAGCTGATCACGCTGATCAACGGTGAGAGCGCCGAGCTGTCCCGGATGGTCGAGGACCTCCTGACCGCCGCCCGCCTGGACGCCAATGTGCTCAACTTCAAGTTCGAAGCGGTCTCCATCGCCGATGAGATCTCAACGGTCACCGCTCCCATGATCCGAAGTGGTGCCGATCTACAAATCGATGTGCCCCGGGTCATGATCTGGGCAGACCAGATGCGGTTCCGTCAAGTGATCAGGAACCTGGTGTCCAACGCCATCAAGCATGGCGGCGATAACGTAGCTATTTCGGGTCGTTCGGACGGTCCCCGCTTCCTGCTCACCGTGGCCGACAACGGACCGGGCGTCCCGGAGGAGATCGAGGATCGAATTTTTGAGCGGTTCATTCACGAAGGTTCCGAGCCGCTTCTGACCGGCAGCGTCGGACTGGGCCTGGCCATCGCCAAGATGCTCACCGACGAGATGGACGGTGATCTGACCTACGAGCGGGTCGACGGCGAAACCCGGTTTGTTCTCAGCATCGTGCGGGCATCTGAGGCGCTGGCCCGGGAACCGGAGTTTGTGCAAGACACCGGCGTCTCCGGCGAGGGCGGCACCCGCCGGTTCGGCGGCGTTGCCGCCAGTTTCGCCGGCAACGGTAGGAAAGGCAATGGAAGGGGAGCGGAAGGGAGCGACGTCCTGGCGACGGGCGATTCCCGGAGAGAACGATGAGGTCGCTGACCCGATTCATCGCTCTCGTCTTGATCATCAGCTTTGTCGCATCCGCCCCGCCGCCACTGGGTGCGGCCACCACCGACACCTTCCGCGACGAGTTCAACGCCATCAGCTACAGCGGCGACGATGGGGTTGGAGGGACCTGGGCCGGTCCATGGTGGGATAGCGAGGACCAAGATGAGACGGCCGGCGACATCAAGGTTGACTCCGATGGGGTTGAAGATTTCGTCCTTCGTTTCAATAGCAATGGGTCCGGTCAATATGCAGAACGAACGGCTGATATCTCGAGCTACGACAGTGCGACACTGAGTTTCGACTACCGGAGAAAGAACACCGATGCGACCTTCTCTTTCAAAGTGTGGGCCTCCGCCACCGGTCTGCCCGCATCGTTCACTGAGGTCTTCGCCATCGCCACGGGTGACGATGCCGTCTATGTAGGGTCGGGCAACCTCGACCTCACCCCGTACAGATCCCCAACGACCACGATTCGGTTCTCCTACGAAGCTGGAGCTCTTGGGGCCGGCAAGGACTTCTACATCGACAACGTAGAGATCACGGCCAGCGCGGCCAATCAGGCCCCGGCGGCCGTCGATGACGATGGTTCCACGGCTCCGAACACGCCGGTGACCATCGACGTGCTGGCCAACGACACGGACGCCGATCTGGATGTCCTCTCGGTTGACACAGTGACTCAGGGATCCAACGGCTCGGTGGTCAACAACGGAACGGACGTCACGTACACCCCGAATCCGGGGTGGAGGGGGCTGGACACGTTCACCTATACGGCGGCCGATGGTAACGGCGGATTCGACACCGCTACCGTCACGGTCGGGGTCGGCGGCGCGTGCTATGTGGTCGGAGATGCTGGTGGGGCAGATTCGCTCACCCAGGTCAACCTGGGATCCGGTCTCGAGACGCTGGTGGGACCCACCGGCACGTCGGGCATCACGTCGGCGGCTCTCCATCCTCTGACCGGAACCCTGTACGCCTCACTGCCGGGCCGGTTGGGCACCATTGATGTTTTGACGGGAGTTTTCAGCCCTACCGCGGGTCCACTTGGTGGCGGGTACGACAACATCCAGGCCATCGCCTTCGATACCGACGGCTCGCTCTACGCGTTTCATCACCGGGCCGGGCCGAAGGATCTCCTCATTCGGGTTGATCCATCCACCGGGGCGTTCATCCCTGATGCTTTTGGTCCCGGCGTGGATTCGGTGGCTCTCGACTCGCACTGGGCGACGCAGAAGAGCGTGGTCGGCATCGACATCAATGGCTACGGGCATATGTACGGGGTGACTTCCAACGACGGTCCCGACTATACGATCCAGTGGATCGACAAAAACAGCGGGTCTGCTTTTGTCGTATGGGGTGCATCGGCCACAGCCGATGTCAGCTTGGACGCCACCGGGCGATTCTGGATGCTCTCCCCGACGGGCACTCTGCGTGAGCCGTTCGGTACCTCGATGGTGCTCTCGGAATTGGCCGGCTACCAGGCGGTCGCTTGCGAGGGAGGCCTCGCCAACCAGTCACCCTCTGCGAATGGTGATGCAGCCAGCACTGCCGAGGACGTTTCCGTGATTGTGGATGTGTTGGGGAACGACTCCGACGCGGATCTGGATCCGCTGGCGGTTGATGCCGTGACCCAGGGGACCAACGGGTCGGTGACCACTGATGGGTCGACGGTGACCTATACCCCCAATCCGGATTGGAACGGAATCGACACGTTCTCCTATACGGTGTCGGACGGTAACGGGGGGTTCGCTTCGGCGCAGGTGACGGTGACTGTGACTGCTCAACCCGACCCACCGGTGGCGGTCGACGACGCGGATTCGACCGTCGAGGACACACCGGTGACGGTGGATGTACTGGCCAACGACTCCGATGTCGACCTGGATGTGTTGTCCGTTTCGGCGGTGACTCAGGGATCTGACGGGTCGGTGGTCAACAACGGCACCGATGTCGCCTACACCCCGAATCCGGGCTGGTCGGGGATCGACACCTTCACCTATACGGTGTCGGACGGCAACGGTGGGTTCGATAACGCCACGGTGACAGTCACCGTGGGCCCGGTGAATGACGATCCGATCGCGGTGGATGACGCGGATACAACCCCTGAAGACACCGCCGTCACCATTGATGTGCTGGCCAACGACTCGGATCCGGAACTCGATCCGTTGACCGTCGATTCGGTCACCCAGGGGACCAACGGGTCGGTGACCACTGATGGGTCGACGGTGACCTATACCCCCAATGCGGACTGGTTTGGGGTGGATACGTTCTCCTATACGGTGTCGGACGGTAACGGGGGGTTCGCTTCGGCGCAGGTGACGGTGACCGTGACGGCTCAACCGGATCCGCCGGTCGCGGTTGACGACACGAACAACACTCCCGAAGACGCTGCGGTGACCGTGGATGTCCTCGGCAACGACTCCGATCCCGACCTCGATGTTCTGGCGGTGGACTCAGTTACGCAGGGGACAAACGGTTCTGTGGTCAACAACGGGACCGATGTTACCTATGACCCGGATCCCGACTGGTCGGGAACCGACACGTTCACATACACGGTGACCGACGGCAACGGCGGGTTCGATACGGCCACGGTGACGATCACAGTCAACCCGGCAAACGATGATCCGACCGCGATGGACGACACCGATACCACTGCCGAGGACACGGCGGTGGCGGTGGATGTGCTGGCCAACGACTCGGATCCGGAACTCGATCCGTTGACCGTCGATTCGGTCACCCTGGGGACCAACGGGTCGGTGACCACTGATGGGTCGACGGTGACCTATACCCCCAATGCGGACTGGTTTGGGGTGGATACGTTCTCCTATACGGTGTCGGACGGTAGCGGGGGGTTCGCTTCGGCCCAGGTGACGGTGACCGTGACGCCGGTCAACGATGACCCGGTGGCCGTCGACGACGCCAAGACCGTGACCGAAGACTCGTATCACACCATCCCGGTACTGGGCAACGACTCAGATCCGGATGGCCACCCGCTCACCGTCTCGGGCGTAATCGATGGTACGAATGGCACCGTCACCAACAACGGTACAGATGTCACCTACACCCCGAACGCGGACTGGTCGGGAACCGACACGTTTATGTACACGGTTTCGGACGGCAACGGTGGCTCGGCTTCGGCCCTGGTCACCGTGACGGTGACGCCGGTCAACGACGACCCGCAGGGTCAACCCGACGCCACGACCACTCCCGAGGACACCCCAGTGACGATAAATGTGCTCGCCAACGACACCGATGTCGACAGTGTGGTGCTGACGATTACCGCAGTCGGCGACGGAGCGCACGGCACCGTGACCACTGATGGACTGGTCGTCACCTACACCCCCGATCCCGACTGGAACGGGACCGACACCTTCACCTACCGGGTCACGGATGATCTGGGAGGCTGGAGCGAAACCGATGTCACGGTGACGGTGACCCCGGTCAACGACGACCCGGTGGCCGTCGACGACACCGAAACTACGCCCAAGGACACCGGCGTGGAGGTGTGGGTTCTGGCCAACGACTCCGATGTTGATCTGGACACCTTGTCGGTGTCGGCCTTCACTGCTCCATCTCATGGCAGCGTTGTCAACCACAGCGTCAAGGTGACCTACACGCCCGACCCGGGATGGACCGGCACCGACGCATTCAGCTACACAGTGTTCGACGGCAACGGCGGATTCGACCTGGCCACAGTGACCGTGGAGGTTACGGCCGGGCCCAACCAACCGCCCGTCGCGAACGATGACGGCACGGTCACCAACGAAGACGTGGCAATCACCGTCGCCGTGCTCGCCAACGATTCCGACCCGGACCGCGACCCGCTGACCGTGGAATCGGTCAACCAGGGGGCGCACGGTTCCGTCACCAAGACCTCCACCACCGTCACCTACACGCCTGACAAGGACTGGTCGGGGATCGACTCGTTCAGCTACACGATCGGCGATGGCAGCGGTTTGACTGCCACCGCGGCGGTAGTGATCACGGTCAAGCCGGTCAACGATCCCCCCAATGCTCAGGACGACAACGTCACCATCACGGGTTCGAGCGCAGTGACGGTTTCAGTCCTGGCCAACGATACGGACGTCGACGGTGATCGTCTGAGGTTGGCGACCGTTTCGCCGGGGAGCAACGGGGCGACCACCACCGATGGATTCACCGTTACCTACACGCCTTCGCCCGGTTGGGCGGGCACGGACTCGTTCACGTACACGATCGTCGACGGCAAGGGCGGGAGCGATTCGGCCTTTGTCGTGGTCACAGTTGAGTTACCCGGCCAGCCTCCGGTGATCGTCGTAACGGGCGATTCGGAAACAGGCGATAGCGATCCGCTTCCGCCGGACGTGCCCGGTCCAGACGGAGACGAGGTCTTCACTTCGGAAAGCGATATTCCGGATGGGGCAAACGTCATAGACGAGGGCGACGGGGATACCGCGATGATGGGGACACCGGATGTGCGACCCCCCGAACTGACCCACCAAATCTATGAGATCGAAGGTGCCGACGCTCTTCTCGCCACCGGACTGACGGCGAATGTGGCAACTCCCAGTCCACCCAACGTACGCCTGACACCCCGGGAGGGTCTGATGGTGGCGTTCGGGTCGGCGGTCGAGACCTTGAAGAGCCAGATCGTGCCGGCCTTGATCCTCGGCGTCGTGATGGCCTGGATGCTCACGATCGGCGTCGGCCGGGTCAAGGAAGAGGAAGAAGAAACCTAGTACTTGGTTGGTACCTGGTACGGGCGAGTCTGTCTGGGTACTGAGTACTGACTACTGAGTACTGATTCCCTTCATCCAATCTTCATAAACCGGCTCTGCTTCCCTTCACCTCCATGACCGATGCTGTTGGCACGGACCAAGGAGGTCGTGACGATGAGGAAGAGATTGGCGGTGATGGGCCTGGTAGCGGTGCTGGTCCTCGGTTCTGCAACGGTCGCCATTGCGGCCGGCGGGGGCAAGGGGCCCGGAGCGAACCCGGATTGCCCCGGCGACTGCACCGGACAGCAGGTTCAGCTCCGGGAACGGGCGCAAGTCGAGAACGACGGCGAGGAACTCCAACTGCGGGAGCAGGTTCAGACCCGGCTCCAGGATGGGACCGGTGATGGGGCGATGAAGCAGATCCGGACCCAAGCCCAATTGCACGAGCCGGCGGGCGAACAGGTCCAGACGAGGACTCGCACCGAGACGCAAGCGCAAGAACCGGCCGGTGATCAGGTCCAGATCAGGGAGCGGCAGATGATTCAGGACGGTGACTGCGACGGAAACGGCGATCAGGTCCAGAATCGGGCCCAGGCTCGTGACCAGGATGGCGACGGAACTCCGAGCGCCAACGGTCAGAACGGCGACGGTCAGAACGGCGGCAACGGCGGAAGGTGACCGTCGCCGGCGAACGCGGCCCCGACCTCGATGGGTCGGGGCTCGTTCCTATTATTGAGAGAGTATGAAGCAGCAACGCGTCCTGGTCGTTGATGACGAGAAGAAGATCCGTGATCTGCTGGCCGCCTATCTGCGTGCCGACGGGTTTGAGGTTGCGGAAGCGAAGGATGGATCTGAGGCTTTAGCCAAGATTCGGAACGCCGAACCCGATCTGGTCATACTCGACGTCATGATGCCGGGCATGGATGGCATCGAGGTACTGCGCGAGCTGCGCAAGACGTCGGACGTGTTTGTGATGATGCTCACCGCCCGCACCGAGGAAACCGACAAGCTGATCGGATTGTCGGTTGGCGCTGATGACTATTTGACCAAGCCATTCAGCCCGCGGGAACTCGTGGCCCGCGCCAAGGCCATCCTCCGGCGGGGCCGGGAACGGGCGGTGGCCGAAGAGGAGGTGCTCCGGTTTGACGATCTCACCGTTGATCTGGCCCGGCGGGAAGTCACTCGTGGCAAAACAGCCTGTGAACTCACTGCCCTCGAATTCGACCTACTGGGGGCGCTGGCCTCGGCTCCGGGCCGGGTGTTCACCCGGCGCCAGTTGGTCGAGCGGGTGTGGGGTTGGGATTTCTTCGGAGATGAACGGGTGGTCGATGTACACGTCCGCAACCTGCGAAAGGCGCTCGGCGACAATGCAGCCGATCCTCAGGTGATCGGAACCGTGCGGGGTGTTGGATACAAACTGATCGCCGACCGGCGATGAGGTTCTTCCGACGACTCAACGTGCGGTTGTTCCTTTCCTTTCTGACGGTTGTGGTCATCGGCGGACTCACGGTATTTCTCACCACCCGACTGCTGGCTCCCACCATCTTCGTGGATGAGCTGGAAGGGCTTCGGCTGCGACAAGGACAGAGTGAGTCTCCGGGCCCGGGCGACGGAACCGGCCCGGGTGGTACCGGCAGCACGTTGGGCCCGGGTGGGTCCGGAGGGGAACGAGGAGGTGGTACCGGCAGCACGTTGGGCCCGGGTGGGTCCGGGGGGACCGGAGGGGACGGAGGAGGAGGCAACGGCTCCGGCAGCACAGTCGGTCCTGGCGGTTCGGGCGGCCAGGACGGCGGGGCCAATGGACCAAATGCGGCCGGGGTGCTCTTGCAGACCGACGGGCCCACCGAAGATGAGGAGATCGAGGCGGCCTTCCTCGATGCACTGGACCGGGCTCTCTTGATCGGATTGCTGGTCAGTCTCGTCGTTGCCGTTCTACTGGCCGCAGCAGTATCCGGCCGGATCTTGCGGCCGATCTCAGCCATCAGAGTGGCAGCCGGCCGGTTGGCAGGCGGACACTACGACGAGCGAATACCGCTGCCTTCCGACACGGAACTGTCCGAGCTGGCCGCAGATTTCAATGAGCTGGCATCCACCCTGCAAGAAACGGAGGTCCGCCGAATGCAGCTGGTCTCGGAAGTGGCTCACGAGCTGCGTACCCCCTTGACGACCATTCAGGGATATATGGAAGGCCTCATCGATGGCGTCTTGGAGCCGAGCGAAGAGGTCTACGCATCGGTAGCGGACGAAGCGGCGCGGCTCCAGCGAGTGGCGGCCGACTTGAGTGTGTTGAGCCGGATCGAGGAAGGAGCGATCCGATTCGAGTTTGAGAAGGTCGATCTGGCGGCCGCAGCCGAGAAGGTGGCCAACTACCTTCGTCAGCAGTATGTGGACCAGACCGTAGCTCTCGATGTCGAGAACGATTCTCCGCTCCCGGTCTCGGGAGATCCCGACCGTCTTGCCCAGGTGTTTACCAATCTGATCGGCAACGCTCTCAGTCACACGCCGTCCGGAGGCCGGGTCGTGGTGACTTCGCAACAGGTGGGCGACGTGGCCCGGGTAACCGTCACCGACAACGGACATGGGATCTCTCCGGACGACCTCGCCCGGGTGTTCGACCGGTTCTATCGGGCCGGCCAGGATCCCCACTCCACGGGAACCGGCATCGGGCTCACCATTGCTCGCAGCATTGTGCGCTCCCACGGTGGCGACATCACCGCCCATTCCGACGGACTCGGCAAAGGAGCGACCTTTGTGGTCGAGATCCCCATGGGCGAGCGAAGCTCGTAGCTCGTAGACTTGCCCCCTCCGACCTCGGCCTGGCGGCCTCGGCCACCTCCCCCAACCTCCGGTGGGAGAGGGCGCGACCTACCCTCGTCCGAGGGAGAGGCCATACTTACTTCCATGGACCTAGACCGCGATTTGCCACTGATCGGTTTGCTCGTTCTGTTCTTCGTTTTGGCGATCGTTTTTGCGGCCGCCGAGATGGCCCTGGCCCGGGTGTCCGACGTGCGAGTGCGGACCTTGGCGGAGGAAGGCCACCGGCGAGCGAAGCGATTGGGTGCCCTCCTGGGCGAGCTACCGCATGTGATCAACGCCATATTGCTGGCGGTTCTGCTGGTTCAGATCGGAGCGGCCACCATCACCGGGCTGCTGGCCGAGCGCTGGTTCTCCAACTTGGGGATCGTGATTGCCTCGGTCGTGTTGACCATCGTGTTGTTTGTCTATACCGAAGCCATTCCCAAGACCTACGCTTTTCGTCATCCGACCCGGGTGGCGCTCGCTTTGACTTATCCTGTGGCGTTTCTCGCGTTCCTGCTGCGACCGATCGTCGGGGGACTGGTGTGGTTCGCCGATTTGCACGCTCCGGGCAAGGGGGTCTCGATGGCTCCCACCATCACCGAAAGGGAGTTGCTGAGCTTGGCCGCCGACGCCGAGCAGGAAGGTGAGATCACTCCACTCGATCGCCACTTGATCGAGCGAGCGTTCCGTTTGGGGGACCGTACCGCGGAGGAAGTGATGGTCCCCCGAACCGACATTGTGGCCGTTCAGGTTGACTCATCAATCGACGATGCGGTGGCTGTGGCAGTGGGAGCCGGTCACCGGAGATTGATCGTCAACCAGGGCGACCTCGATCGGATCAAGGGAGTGGTTTACCTGCGCGATCTGGTGAGAGCGGCCGGGGCGACGCCTCGGCAAACCGTAGAGACCCTCACCCGGCCGGCGCTGGTGGTGTCGGAGTGGAAACGAGTGGTTGAGCTACTGCGAGACATGCAAGCTCAGGGAACCCATCTGGCGGTCGTGGTCGATGAATTCGGTGGCACGGCCGGCATCGTCACCATCGAGGACATCGCCGAGGAGTTGCTGGGGGTAGTAGCCGACGAAGGTCATGTGTCGCCCGCCCACGTCAGCAAGTTGGGGGTTGCCCACTGGTCGGTTGACGGTGCCATGCTGGCCGACGACCTTGCCGAGCTCATCGGTGTGGATCTTCCGGAGGGGGAGTGGACCACCGTGGCGGGGATGGTCATGGGTCTGGCCGGCGAGGTTCCAAAAGCCGGAGACGAAGTGGAGACCAGCGGATACCGGTTCCGGGTCGACTTGATCGAGCAACGTCGCATCAAGCAGATCGACGTCCGACGGGTGAGCGGCTGAGCCGGGTTGCCGGGCCTTTCGCCTCTACTACTGCCGTCACCCGGGGAAGACAATCGAGATGGAAACACCTTCGAGGGTGTCGAAAGGAGGTGTCATGTCCGAGATCCTCGAACAGGAGCAGACAGTTTCCGCCCCCATCGCCCTGCCGGCTCGTTCCCGGGCTGTTGAGTTCACCCTGGCGATTTTGGGATTCGTTTTCGCCATCGCCGGGGCTTACCTGCTCTTCGCCCCCGACGACTGGTGGCTGGGCGACCTGGCCGAAGCCTGGTACATGGGCGCCTTCATCATCGGCGGTGTGTTGGTGATGATCGGTCTGGGGGTGTACGCCAACGAGAGCTATCTCGAGGACGACAGTTGGACCGCCCGGGTGGTTACCGGATTGGTGGTCGCGCTGCTGGGGATGGCCGGTGCAATCACCGCGGCCCTGATGTTGATCCTCTGATTTGGCCAAACCGGCGGGGACCGGTTTTCGGTCCCCGCGGCGCGACCGGGAAGCGATCTCCCGCACTAGCCTCGTCATTGATCTGCCGGGTAGGAGAGGTGACATGGAACCGCACCCCAACGTTGAGCGAATCAAGCAGGAGTACCGGGCATTCACCGAAGGGGATTTCTCCGGTCTCGCCAAGCTCTTCTCAGAAGACGCGGTCTGGCACGTCCGGGGCGAAACCCCCCTGGCCGGCGATCATGCAGGTTGTGAGGCAATTGTCGAGTTTCTGCGTCGTTTGGCGGACGAAACCCACGAATCTTTCATGATCGAGGTGCACGACATCGTCGCCAACGATCAGCATACGGTGGTCCTCGCTCACACGACCGTGATGCGGGACGATCGGACCTATACGGCCGACGAAGTGCACGTTTTCTGTACCAACGAAGAAGGGTTGATCACCGAAGCCTGGGGCCTCAGCTCGGACCCTCACGGCCAGGGCCAGTTCTGGTTTTGAGCCACTTCCCCATGAAAGGGGGAAGTACCCGAGGCGTAGCCGAGGGGGATGGGGGTCACGCCTTGTCGCGAGACCGTCTGGCGGTCGCCTGACCCCTCCTCTACCGACTACCGGCTGCCGGCCTCAGCCCCGTTGCTCTCCAGCAACCGGGCCATGGCATCCTTCTTGACCAGCCCGGAGGCCCGCCACCGCTGAGTCACCTTGGCCGGACCGGTCTCCCCCCTGGCCTTCTTCTTGGCTCGCGAGGAGGTGGCCAGAAGTACGAAGGTCGGTGTCGAGCGGATAGCGAATTCCTGCACCGCTCCCGGTACCCGGCCTACATCGACTTTGACGACGTGGGCCGTCTCCCGGTACTCCTCGGCCAGTTCGTCCACGATGCCGTCCATGGTCCGGCAGGGCTGGCAGCCGGTTCGCCAGAAGTCGATCAAAACCGGGCGGCCACTGGCCGCCATCTCTTTGATCTCATCCAGAGATTCGACCTTGACGGCCCGTACACGTTTTTTGAAGATCACAACTCACCATCCAACCCGGATACGTCCAGGAGTATGCCCGACCGTCCGGGATAGAAGGAATCGGCCGCTACCAACCGCTGCCTCCTCCTCCACCGCCGAAGCCACCGCCTCCTCCGAAACCGCCTCCACCTCCGAAGCCTCCGAACCCCCCGCCGAAGCTGCCGCCCGAACCCCAGGATGAGCTGCCCCCGCGGCTGCCTCCACTCCCAAAGCCGCCTCCACCCCCGAAGCCACCAAACCATGAGTTCCGGTTCCCGGACCAGGAGTTGTCCCGGTAGATGGGACGCCATCCGAGGGCCACATCGACGCCCCTGGTGATGATCCAGTGGTAGTACAGCAGTGTGAACGGGTCGAACACCCGCAGATCGGAAGGGATCGGCCGGCCCGTCCAGGTGTCTTCCTGGCGTTTGGTCCCCTCGTGGGCCAGCTCCGGAGCGAAGCGGTCGGCGTCCTCGATCGACGAACGATCCAACGCCTGCCGCTGAGCGGCGTAGGCGAGGGCGAAGGCTTTCGGGCCACGAGGGTCCGAGGCACCGAAAGCGGCGGCTACGTCGGCATACGATCCGGCCAGTCCCAGGTCGGCCAGGGCCCCGCGGGCTTCGAGCCAGCGGCGCATCGCTTGCGCCGGTTCGAGCGAGATGGCCAACAGGGCGGCAATCGTCTGCTTGGTCTCACCCTTGACCCCGTGCCCGGCCAGATCGTGCTGGAGGCCTCCGAAAGCCAAAACCGAACGATCCCCGGCCCGCAGCAAGGCGGCGGTGATCGAGATGGGAAGACCAAGGCGGGCCGCTTCATCCCGCACCTGGTCGATTTCCGCCTTGTGCTGGAGGCCCGCAATGGCCAGCTCAACGGCTACCACCGGTTCGTGACCGAGCCGGCGGGCTTCGTGATAGGAATCCAGGAACTCCGTCAGGCTGCCCTCATCATTGTTGAGCAACAGGAATGCGGCCAGAGCCGATAGCTCGATGCCGTCCTGCTGCAAGTCCCGGGCCCGTGTTTCCAGCGCGGTTCTCAGCAACTCATACCGTTCCAACGCCGAATCCGGATCCTCATCCAAATCCGCCAGAGCGGCCGACACGGCCGGGCGGGCAATGGAGTCCGGCAGTCTGGCGTACACGGTCTCCAACCGGTCTGTCTTGAGCCGGGCAGCCTCGTAGGTCCGCTCTAGATCGGCGACCGAGGCATCGAGTGGCAGAGCATCGTCGAGGACCGGCGCAGCTTGGGCGAGTCTCACGCCGAGGTCGGAGACCACCGTCGGGCCGATCAAAGTCTGCACTATCTGACCGGAAATCTCCCGAGCCAGCCGCCGTTTGGCTTCAGCGATCCGGTAGGGGCGCAGCGATTCGACCAACCGGTTCACCTCTTCCAATTTGACCTTGAACGCAGTGTCGTCTCCGGTCGGCAGCTTCACCGCCTCCGCCGCGGTATGCTGGACGGTCTCCTCTAGTACGGCCTGTTCTCCGGTGACCCGCAACTCGAGGGGGATCTCCACCTCGGCATCCAACCGAGCCTGATCCACCACGTCGACGGCTCGCAGGGCCCAGAGGGCCTCCAGCTCCGTCCGGTTGCCGGTTGGGTGTTCCCCGGTGAGGGCGAGAAGAGCGTCGATTCCCGCCTTGGTGCTGACGTCGGGTACTTCGGCCGGCCGATCCAGCATCAGCTCTTCTTCAAGCGTCAACTCATAACCGGCCGGCTTCAGCCGGGCCAGCTCCCCGTCGACCAGTTCTTGCCGTTTCTGGCGGACCGCTCTGACTTTGTCCATCCGACTGTTGGCAGCCCCCGACCCGACCAGCCCGGCGCCGACGGCCAGCATGAGTCCCGCAAACAGCCAACCGCCGTTACCGGAGCTTTCATCCTGAGGGGTCGGCTGGGTTGTGGCAGGCTCGCCCGGCTGGGTTGTGGCAGGCTCGGTCGGTTCGGTGGGGCCCATCCCCGCCAGCGTTTGTTCGATTCCACCGACGATGGCGGCCAGACCGCCGTCGAAATCGCCTGCGCCGAAGAAGCTGTTGCCCAGACCGGCGATGAAATCGAGCTGGGAGACCGGTATCGATATCCCCGGACCGGTCTCGATGGCCGTGCGCCGATCTCCGAGATTGACGACCACCACGATGCCATCGTTGCGTTCGGGATCGCCGACCCCCCAGGCGTTGCCCAGATCCTGGGCGAACTCGTTGGTATCGCGACTGCCGCTGTCATCGATCACCACCACGGCGATCTCATTGCCATAGGTGGCCACCACCCGCCCGACGGCATCCTCGAGCCGGGCGTCGTCGGCCACGACACCGACGGCGTCGGTCACCCACCCGTCGCAAGTGATTCCTTCGAACTCAGGACATTCGACGGTCTGGGCCAGCGCCGGCACGGCCGTCACCAAGATCACCAGCAGCCCGATCATGAGAATCCTACGCATTCCACCCCTTTCGCCCATGAGCCTAATGTCGATATTCGAGTTGCTCTCCGGGATTTTGCCCTGGTGGGAATGCCGGGAAGCCTCGGGTGGGTTGAAGGAGCAATATGGACCTTTACGGAGATCGAGCAACCGTCGAACGAGTGCTCACCGCCTACCGGACCTGGGCCGTGGTGGGACTCAGCGAGAACCCGGCCCGGGCCAGCCATCGGGTTGCATCCTTCCTGCAATCACGTGGGTTTCGCATCATTCCGGTGAATCCGCTCGCCGATGAGATCCTCGGCGAGAAAGCCTATCCGGACCTTGCCTCGGTTCCCGAGCCGGTGGAGGTGGTGGACATCTTCCGTAGATCATCCCAAGCGGGCGTCCACGTCGACGAAGCCATTGCGATCGGCGCCAAGGCGGTCTGGCTGCAACTGGACGTAATCGACGAGGAAGCCGCGGCCCGGGCACGAGCCGCCGGACTCGACGTCATCATGGACCGCTGTCCCGCCATTGAATACGCGCGCCGCCAGCATCGATCCGGGATTCAGTAACGTGACGGCCCGGCTGACGAAGATCTCGAACATCATTCTTCGGGTCGAAGACCTCGAGCGATCTCTGGAGTTCTACCGGGACCGGCTCGGTATGACCGTTCAGGGAGTCGGCGAAACATTCGCGTTTCTGGATGGCGGCGGCTTGACCCTGGCCTTGAATGCCATCGGCGACACCACGAAAGACCATCCGCCCGGACTGGTTGAGGTCGTCTTCGAGGTCGATGACGTCGACGCCGTCTATCTGGCACTAACCCGCGCTGGAGTGCAATTCAGATTCGAACCGCGGGTGGTGATGAGTAGCGAAGGTCGGGACCTTCTCGCCGCCGATTTTCGCGACCCGGACGAGAACGTGCTGTCGATCACCGGTTGGCGGCAGGCTTCCTAGAGCGTTTCTTCGATGTCGTCGGGCTCGAACACCACGTCCCAGCGATCGAGACACTCGGCGCACCGATAGACGAGGACGTCTCCCGGCTCCAGTTCCTCCTCTGCCGGTATCGGGGTGATCAGATGGGCTGTTCCACCGCACTCGACGCAGATGATTTCTCGGGCTGGTTCCATGATGTCACCCTACCCCGGTACGGGGACACCCGGCCGAGGTTTATCGGGAACCCCGGGGAAGTGGGGACCCGATGGCTCGGCCGGGTGTCCGATGGGCGAGCTCCGTCGGATCAGGAACTGGACTCGACGGTGATGGCCTCATGGGAGCCGGGGGTGATGGCGATTCGCTGAGGCTTGGCCTCTTCTCGAATCGGGATCGTCACGGTGAGTACTCCCTGGTCGTAGTTGGCCTGGACCTTCCCGGTGTCGAGGCGGTCTCCCAGGCGAACCTCCCGGCTATGGGTCCCGGTGGGGCGTTCCCGCAGCAACCAGTTGGCGCCTTCGGTATCTTCCAATTTGCGGTCGGCGGTCACGGTGAGGACATTGTTCTCTACCAGCAGGTCGACATGATCCGGATCGACTCCGGGGAGGTCGAACCGGAGGGTGTACATACCGTCCTTCTCGTAGGCATCCATCGGAGCCATCCCACCTCGCCAATTGCCTCTGCCGAGAAATTGGTTGATTTCCTCAAACGGATCGGCAAAACGTAACACCATCGCCACTCCTTTCCTCATTGATTGTCTCTACGTAGTCTATCACGTAATCTGATGCTATACCACTAAGATTATTTCACATACCAAGGGACACATGGATGGAAGGCTGTGAATCTTCTAAGAGGAACGTGAGCGGCCGCTGACACGGAGGATGGAGTATCCGATGAGCCCGGCGGTCCCCGAGCCGGCGAAGATGCCGATCTTGGCCAGGTCGGTGAGCGCCGGGTCTTCAAACGCCAACCCGGTCACGAACAAGGAGACGGTGAAGCCGATTCCGGCCAAGGCGGCCACTCCGATGATGTGCGTCCAGGTGGTGTGGCGAGGGAGGCGTCCCAATCCGAGCCGAACGGCGAGAGCGGTGAAGGCGGAGACACCCACCATCTTGCCCACCAGAAGGCCGATCCCGACTCCCAGCGCCACCGGACTGGTGAGGGCATCGACGAGGTCCACTCCGCCAAAGCGAACTCCGGCGTTGGCGAGCGCAAACAAGGGGACGATCAAGAAGGAGCTCCAGGGGTGCAGCAGGTGTTCGAGACGGTTCAGCGGTGCGATCGATTCCCTGGCGATTGAGGCAAGCTGGCGAGCTTCATGGTCGACGCGGGCATCGCCGTGGGGCGATTTCGGCTCTGCCGCGTAGGTCTTGAGGATACGGGTTGCCTTGCGGTGGTACTCCTCGTCCGAGTACATAGCCCGGGCGGGCGTCATCAAACCCAGTGCCACCCCGGCCAAAGTGGCGTGCACCCCCGATTCGAGTAGGAAGAACCAGGCCACAAATCCCATCGGCCAGTAGAACGCCGAGGCCCGAACTCCTCCTTTCTGGGCCAGCCACATCACGATGAGGGTGACGACCGACGCCCCCAGCCACGGGAAGGAGAGCTCCTCGGTGTAGAAGACGGCGATGACGGCGATGGCTCCGATGTCGTCGACGATGGCCAGGGCGAGGAGGAACAACTTGGCTCCAACCGGGACCCGGCTCCCCAGCAGGGCGACCACCCCGAGGGAGAAGGCTATGTCGGTTGCCATCGGAATCCCCCAACCACGAGCTGATTCGCCGCCTTCTCCGGCTACGAACGCAATGAAGAGCAAGGCGGGCACGATCATGCCGCCCAACGCGGCGATGGCGGGTAGAGCCGCGGCCTTCGGATCGCGCAATTCGCCGACCACCAACTCTCGCTTGATCTCCAGACCCACCACCAGAAAGAAGATGGCCATCAAGCCGTCGTTGACCAGATCACGGAGGGATTCTTCGAGGTGGAAGGAACCCACTTCGACCCGGAAGACCGTTTCCCACATTTCGTCGTAGGTGTCACCAAAGGAAGAGTTGGCCCAGATCACCGCAACCACGGCCGCAATGAGAAGCACAATCCCCGAGGCAGCCTCGACCTGGGTGAACCGCAAAGCGGGCCGGATAAAACGGCGGGGAATGAAACGTCCTGAACTCAGCCAGGTTTTGTGTATTTCTTGATCGGCCATGCGATCGGCAGGGTACCAACCCATCGCCGGGTACCACTGCCGGACCAGACTGTCGGCAAAAAATGATTGCCACTGTTGACGAACTGCCGCTGTGTCGGAAAGATTCCGACTCGGCGTTGATTCCTCGCCCCGATATCCTCCCGGTCTATGGCGCAGGTCGTTGAGAATCGCTGGCTGCGAGGTGTCTACCTGGTACTGGGTTTCCTGTCGCTGGGATTGGGGGTTGTCGGAACGGTTCTTCCCGGAATCCCCACCACCATGCCCATCATTTTGGCGGCCTTCTTCTTCTCGAAGTCATCACAGCGATTTGATGAGTGGCTGTTGAACCACAAGATGTTCGGGCCGCTGGTCCGGGACTGGAGAGCCGGGGTCGGGTTCAGTGCCCGGGCCAAGCTGATCGCCATCGTCGCGATCGCCGTCACCTTCACCATCACCACCGTCTGGGTCGTCGACCACGCGGCGGTGCGAGTCGGTTTGATCCTGCTGGCGATGGGGATCACCGCCTACATCATGTGGCTCCCCACCAAGCAAACCGAAACCGTCCGACCGAGCGGAAGGTGAGACCGGCTCGTTCAGCCGCCGGAGACCGCCTGCATCACCGTCAAAGCGTCGCCGCTCTGCACGGGGACATCCATCGACGAAAGCCACCGGGTGTTCGTTTCGTTGTGAAAGAGGTTGACGTGTGGCCGCAGCTCACCGGACTCGTCGAAGAGGTGCACCTTGAGGATGGGGTATTCGATCAACAGCCGGTCGACGGCACCCCGGACGGTGTCGGCTTCGACCTCCAACCGTTTCGAACCGCCCATGATCTGGGCCAGAAGACCCGGCAGCCGCACCTCGATTATGGCCATGACCTTCAGTCCGACAAGACGCGAACGGACAGGATGCGGGGCAAGGTCCACGGCAGAGTGGTCCAGGTCTCTCCCGCATCGGCCGTGACGATGACCCTTCCGGCGGTGGTGCCCAGGTAGACGCCCCGCCGACCGTCCGTGTCCATAGCGCCGCGGAGGACCGCGGTGAAAGTGGCTGCCTCCGGGTAACCCGTTCCGGCAACTTGCCAGGAGTTGCCGCGGTCGGCGCTGCGGTACACCCGGAAGGTTCCGTCGACCGGGAGTCGATTCTCGTCGCTTTCCAGTGGAATCACGAACAAGCTGCCGGTCTCCTCGTCCAGACCGATCGGAAAACCAAACCGGGAAGGGAGACCCTGTTCGATCCGTTCCCAGCCGTCGCCTCCGTCGTCGGTCCGAAACACCCCCTGGTGTTCCTGGCGATAGAGACGGTTTGCATCATCGGGGTCCTGGACGAGGCCGTGCACGCAATAGCCGATATCGTCGTGTTGCTCATCGTCGACCGTCCGGACAACTCCCGCGTTCTTCGTGTTCCAGGTGGCGCCCCCATCGTCGCTACGGAACACCCCAACGGCACTGATGGCAACCCAGATGCGGTCCGGGTCGTTTCGATCGACGACCACCCGGTGGGCGGCCAGGCCACCCAAACCCGGTTGCCAGAATGGTCGAGTGGGATGCTCGTTGAGCGCCTCGACGGGATGCCAGGTCTCACCGTGGTCGTTGCTGCGGAAGAGGCCCGCCTCGTCGACCCCGGCGTAGAGGTCGTCCCCGGCGCGGGTCAGTGTCCAGATCTGGGTGAGTTTGCGGTCACCGCCCTCCGGCCAGGCGGGACCCTCGAGAATCTGCGCCCATTCCTCGAGGTCCTTCGATCGGTGCAAAGCCGCCCCGAACCAGTTGCTGCCGGTGGCCAGAAGGTAGGTCCCGTCGCCCGCTTCGCCGAACGCGGTGACCTTCCAGCCCTTGAACATGGGCCCATCGAAGTCCCACGCGCCGCGCGCGTCATCCGAACGCAGGAGATAGGCACCCTTCTCGGTGCCGACTGCCAGTGTCACACCCATTCTCAACCTCCTCCGACTTGCGAGCGAGCCTACCGATCCTTCTCCGTCTTTGGCGTCCCGACGACACCACCGGAAAGCGCCTCCAAACTGATCCGGGAACGGACCTATGCTTCGCGCCATGTCCCGCAATCGTGAAGTTGCCCGTCTGCTGAGCGAGTTGGCCCTGCTCACCGAGCTGGACGAGGGGTCTCCCCAGGCGTTCCGGGTACGGGCCTACGAGAATGCGGCGCGAGCGGTCGACGGCCTGGTGACCGAGGTCGATTCCATGTCCGAGAGCCAGTTGATCGCCACCAAAGGCATCGGGAAGAGTACGGCCCAGAAGATCCGGGAGTACCTCGAGACGGGCAAAATCGCCAAACTCGAGAAGCTGCGCGGGGACTACCCACCCGAGTACGTCCGCCTCACCCGGATCCCGGGTCTGGGATCCAAGCGGGTTGCCGTGCTGCACGAAGAGTTGGGCATCGGTTCCGTGGATGACTTGCGGAGAGCCATCGACGAACAGGCGTTGCGAGGCATTGCCGGGTTCGGGCCCAAGAGCGAGGAAAAGCTGATCCAGGCGATCGAGCGGCTGGGTCTATCCGGAAAGGAGCAGCGGACTCCCATCGAGCATGCTCTCCCGATTGCAACAGAAGTCGTTGACGCGCTGGCGGCGGTCGAAGGGGTGGTGGCGGTCGAGTATGCCGGGAGCCTGCGACGGTTCCGGGAAACCATCGGCGACCTCGACATCCTGGTAGCGGCCGAGGATCACGCCGGAGTAATGGAAGGCTTCCTCGGATTGCCCGTCGTCAAAGAGGTCATCGGCCAAGGTGACACGAAGACCTCGGTACTCACGCATGCCGGCATGCAGGTCGATCTGCGAGTTGTCGATCCCGACCAGTACGGCGCCGCCCTGCTGTACTTCACCGGTTCGAAGGCGCACAACATCCGGCTTCGCCAGCTGGCTCTCGACCGGGGTTGGACCCTCAACGAGTACGCCCTGTCCGAGATCGAATCCGGGGAAGTGGTTGCCTCACGCACTGAAGAAGACATCTACCACGACCTCGGGTTGCCTTTCATAGAGCCACCTCTGCGAGAAGACACCGGGGAGATCGAGGCGGCGCTGGAGCACAGCTTGCCCAACCTGGTTCGCCTCGAAGACATCAAAGGAGATCTTCACGTCCATACCGATCTGTCGGGAGACGGCCACGAGGCACTCGAAGACATGCTCGATGCGGTGGCCGCCCGGGGAATGGCCTACGTGGCCATCACGGATCATGGGGAAGACCTACGCATCAACGGGGCGTCGCGCGATGAGATGCTCGCCCAAAGGAAGAGGATTGCCGGGCTGGCCGAGCGATACCAGCCGATTCGCATCCTCCACGGGTGCGAGCTGAACATCGACCGGGAAGGGCACGTCGACTACGACGATGAGTTCCTGGCGGGATTCGATTGGGGAGTGGCCAGCGTGCATTCGCTGTTCGATCTCGACCGGGACGCGCAGACCCGCCGGGTGATCGCGGCGATGCATCATCCGGCCGTCAACGCCATCGGCCACCTGACCGGACGGCAGATTGGTTCACGACCAGGCATCGAGCTCGACATCGACGCGGTGATCGAGGCAGCGGCGGAAACCGGCACGGCGCTGGAGATCAACTGTCACCTGCGGCGCCTCGACATTTCCCCGGAGGTGACGCGCCGGGCCGGAGCAGCCGGTATCTACCTGGTGCTCGGCACCGACGCCCACACCATTGGCGAATTGGATCAGATGCAGTGGGGAGTCTTGAATGCGCAACGGGGTTGGGCCGACCGGAACCAGGTGGTCAACACCTGGCCGGTCGATCAATTCCTCGACTGGGTGGCCGCCAAACGGTCGAGGGGATAGACAACCAGTAGCATCTTCGAACCCGATACTGAGAGTCGATGACGAGTTATTTCCCCGACGCCCGGTTCTTCAAAGACAACGGTCATCTCTTCCCCTACGACCTCCGGTACGATCCGGCCCAACGAGCCCATCTCGACCTGCTCGCCGACGGTCGAATCCAGTTCCGGGTGATGGCCGAGTCGGGTCTCCGGGACGGGCATCTGGTCCCGTCCGACGGATCGGGAGTAGCGATGGAGAAAGCCGTCCCGGGGTCCCGCTTCGACGTCTGGCAGGTAGCGATTGACCGGCCTGCCAAGCCCTTCTCGTACACGTTCGCGTTTCGCAGCGGCCTCTCGACGTCCGTCTACCTGGTTCCGGCCGGGGTCGGCAACGCAGTGGAGCGACTCGATCGCTGGACTCTCGAACCGGATGAACTCACGCCGTTCGCCGTGCCCGACTGGGCGCGCGGGGCCGTCATCTATCAGATCTTCCCCGAGAGGTTCTACAACGGTGATCCCTCCCTCGACCCGGAGGGCGTCGATCCGTGGGGGACTCCGCCCCACTGGCTGCGCCACCAGGGTGGCGATCTGATTGGCATCGCCGAGAAGGCCGACTACCTGGCCGACCTGGGGATCGACGCGGTATACCTGAACCCCATCTTCTCGTCCCCGTCAACCCACAAATACGACACCACCGACTACTACGAGGTGGACGGCCACTTCGGCGGCAACGAGGCGCTCCGGAGACTCATCGAGCGACTTCACCACCGTGACATAAAGCTGATTCTCGATGCCTCTTTCAACCATTGCCACCCCAACTTCTTCGCGTTCGCGGACCTGATCGTCCATGGTGCCGATTCTGCCTACCGGGATTGGTTCGTCGTCGGTGATTACCCCGTGCGAATCAAGGTACGGCCCCATCAACTGATGGCATCGAACTGGTCGAACCCGGATGCTTATCTGGAGCATCTGCGGCGGCTCCACGACGAGTCGGGTCTGGCGCTGGAGGAAGCCGACGACGATGGTCCGCCGGTCGAGACCAGTTATGAGTGTTGGTACGGCGTACCGTCGATGCCGCGCATCAATCTGGCCAACCCGCAAGCCCGCCGGTACTTCCTCGATGTCGCCGTCCACTGGATTGCCGAGTACGGCATCGATGGTTGGCGGATGGACGTCGCCCGCTATGTCGATGACGATTTCTGGGTCGACTTCCGCACGGCCGTCAAGGCCTCGTATCCCGACACCTACCTGCTGGCCGAGGTCATGGGGGACGCCTTGCCCTGGCTGCAAGGAGACCGATTCGACGCCACCATGAACTACACGTTTCGGGAGCTGTGCATCGACTATTTCGCGACCGGGAGGTCGAGCACAGAGCGGTTTGTCGACGGCTACACGCGGATGCAGGCTTTGTACGCCCCCCAGGTGACCGCGGTCAACCAGAATCTCCTGTCTTCTCATGACACCGAACGCTTGTTGCACGCGGCCGGCGGGGATGCCATCAAGGCCCGGCTGGCCACGGCCTTTCAGCTGCTGGCCCAAGGAGCCCCGGGGTTGTACTACGGCGATGAGGTCGGGATGACGGGGGGCGAAGAGCCTGCCTCGCGGGGCGGGTTCCCGTGGCATGACGAGGGCCTGTGGAACCGAACCTTGCTCGACACCGTGACCGCGCTGACCTGGATGCGGCGCCGCCATCCGGCCCTTCGATACGGAGATATGCGGTTCGTTTGGCGATCAGATGACGCGTTCGCCTTCACCCGATCTTGGCAGGGTGAAAGCCTGCTGGTGATCATCAATCGCGGCAAAGCGTTGGGAGCGATCAGCGTGCCGGTTCGCTCGGGGAAACCCCAGACCCTCTGGGGACCCGGTCAAGTCCGTCCCACCTTGGGTTCGGTCGTCGTCACCGAGGTCGGTCCCCTCACCGCCACCGTGATCAAGCTGTGACTCCGTTCTTGCGTCAATCCGGTACGGATATTGCACCAGATTGACGCCAGAACGGTTTGGGTCAGGAGAGGGTTGCTTGCGCCTCGATCTCGATCTTGAATTTGTCACTCACCAATACTCCGCCCTGGGCGAGGGGGACGTTCCAGGTCAGTTCCCAGTTGTGCCGCTCCAACTCGGCCGTCGCCGCGAAGGCGGCCTTGGCGTTGCCCCACGGGTCGTTGGCGACCCCGAGGAACTCCATATCGAGCACAATCGGCCGTGTGATGTTGCGGATGGTCAGGTCGCCGGTCAAGGTCCACTTCTCCCCGTGGGCCTCGACCGAGGTGCTGCGGAAGGTCAGAGTGGGGTAGCTCTCGACGTCGAGGAAGTCGGCGGACTTCAAATGATTGTCCCGGTCTTCGGTACCGGTGGTGATGGAAGCAGCATCGATCGTGACCTCGACCGAGGAATTCTCCGGATTCTCCGCCACGTTGATGGACCCGGAGAAGGATGCAAAGTGTCCCCTCACCTTGGTGACCATGAGATGGCGCGCCACTGCGGCAACCGTTGAATGGGTCGGGTCGATCGTCCATTGGCCGACGGCCGGAACGGTCCGGTTATCGATGGTGCGGGTGGTGGGTAGATCGCTCATGAAAGACCTCCTGATTGATGTGATTGCGCTGTACAATAGTTGCATAGTGCACATAACTGACATTCTTTTTTGGTGAAGACATGGGAAAAACACCTTCCCCGGAACAACTAGAGGCGTGGCGCCTCTTCCTGGAGGCTCACTCATCCGTGACGCGCATCCTCGAGCGTGAACTGATGAACGAACGCCAATTGCCCCTCACCTGGTACGACGTATTGGTTCAGCTCGAAGAGGCGGGGGGGAGCTTGCGTATGCATGAATTGGCCGATCGGCTTCTACTCAGCCGGAGTGCCACTACCCGGTTTGTCGAACGGATCGAGAAGCGGGACCTCATCGAGCGCCGGGCCTGTCCGGAGGACCGTCGGGGAACACACGTCGTCCTGACGGAGAGTGGGAGAGATGTTCTGAGGAACGCGGCCCCGGTCCACCTGTCCGGAGTCGAAGAGCATTTTGTGAGTCGACTCACCAAGGCCGACACGCAGGCCTTGACCAGGGCATTGAAGAAGCTGGTCTCCCCTCTCTGAAAGGGAGGGGAAGGCTCGACCGAAGGGAGAGAGCCAGGGGAGGGTCAGGCGACAGCCAGACGGTCTCGCGGCAGCGCTTGACCCCCATCCCCCTCGCTTTGCTCGGGTACTTTCCCCTTCCATGGGGAAGCCATTCCTATCCCCCTCGCTTTGCTCGGGTACTTCCCCCTTGCATGGGGAAGTCGATGTAAACCCGGCGGGCCCGGCTCGAAGCTCGTAGCTACTCATACGCGATGGCTTCGAGCACGTTCAAACTCGAGGCGCGCCAGGCGGGCAGGATGGCAGCCATCACGCCGGCGACGCCGGCCGCAAAGAGGGCTCCGATCAACTGCCCGGCCGGCAGAACGAACATGAGACCCTGGTCCGACAGGGCTCGAACCACTGCCCAGCCGAAAAGGATGCCGAGCCCCACCCCCAACACCGCTCCAAAGACCGAGATGATCACGGACTCCCAACGGATCATGCGTCGCACCTGTTTGCGGCTCATCCCCACCGCCCGCAGCAGACCGATCTCCCTGGTTCGTTCGATGATGGACAGTGACAATGTGTTCGTGATGCCCAGGAGGGCAATCAGCACAGACAGCAACAGCATCACAAAGATGAGACTGAGGATCAGGTTGATTTGGCTCTCGGTTTGTTGCTTGAAGTCGGCCTGGTCCTGGATCTGGACATTGGGAAAGCTGCTGGTGACCGATTCGACGGCCTCCCGGCCTTGCTCGATGGTGACTCCGTCCGCCAGTGCGATCAATACCTGCGCGTCGAGTTGTTCGACGAAATTGGCCTCGAACGTTTCGAGCGAAAGCAGGACCGAAGCCTGGATGCCCTGTCCTTCCCAGATCGCCACGACCGGTAGTTGTACCAAACCCGTGCGGGCGAAGGTGATGCCGAGGGTATCGCCAACCTGAACACCGAGCGTTTCAGCACGGGAGCTTCGCAAGGCCACGCTGGGTGAGGTCAGCCCTTCGAACCCACCGTCGATGAGCTCAATCGAGAACAGATCCAGGAAGGTGTCCGTCTGGACGGCCGACACAAAAGCCGGGGTCTCTCCGATGGCCGCCTGGCCGAAGCGAGTTCGGGCCAGCGAATCGATCTCCGGGAGGGCGGCCACTTCATCGGCGATCGAAGGGCTGAATCCGATACCTCCAAACCCGAGTTCGCTGATCACCAGATCGGCACGGAAGCTCTCGTCGATCACCTCTCGGACCGTTCCCCGGAATGAAGCCGCCAGGATGGTGGCCAGGCTGACCAGCGCCAGGCCGATCATCAAGGCTGCCGCGGTGGCCGCGGTGCGGCGCGGCTTGCGCATGGAATTTTCACGAGCCAGCGTTCCCGGCAGTGCGAACAACCGGGGGAACGGCCGTCCGATCGTCCCGGCGATCGACCGGGTGAAGAAGGGACTGATCACGGCGACCCCGATGAACACGACGGCCGCTCCTGCCCCGACCAGGGCGATCGGATCGATCCAATCGAAGGGCAGTTGCACGAACAGCCCGATCAGACCGAGGACGACGCCGAAGGCGGTAATGCCGGCGCCGGCGATCACCCTGGTTCGCATCGATCGGAGGGTGGTCGACTCGACATCGCGCATGGCCGCCACCGGGGGGACCGAGGCCGCCTTTCGGGCCGGAAGCAGGGCCGACAGCAAGGTGACGACGACGCCGACCGCTATCGCCACCAACACGGTTCGGAGCCTCACCTCGAGCGCGGCTTCGGGCAGGTCGCCCCCGAAGAATTCATACGCCAGAGCCAGCACGTTGGCCAGGACGACGCCGAAGAGCAGCCCAAGCCCGGAGGCGATGACGCCGACGATGGCTGCTTCGGTGAGCACCATGCCGGTCACCTGGCGGCTGGTTGCTCCGAGGGCGCGAAACAGGGCGAGTTCCCGGGTTCGCTGGGCGACGATGATCCGGAAGGTGTTCTGGATGATGAAGGTTCCGACGAAGAGGGCTATCCCGGCGAAGACCAACAGGAATGTATTGAAGAATCCGAGCCCTTCCTTGAAGGCAGTGGCTTGCTCCTCGGCGACGCTCTGAGCGGTGACCGCCTCGACCTTGTCGGGCAGAATCGGCTGGAGACGCTCGACGAGCACCTCGGGCGCTACGCCGGGGATGGCTGCCACGTCGATCGTGTCGAACGCGTCACCCGCGCCGAATATTCGCTGGGCGGTCGGAACGTCGAATAAGGCAAATCCGGCTCCGCCCAGGTTGTCGGCTTCGCCAAATCCCGCCAGGCCAACCAGGGTGAAGGATTCAGGCGGTCCGAAGATGACGATCTGCACGGTGTCGCCGATCTCGAAGCCGAGGCGCTCGGCCGTCTTGCGATCCAGGGCTACCTGGCCGTCGCCGGCCGGCCGTTCCCCCTCCCGAAGAGAGAACGCCCCTGGACGGTTGGTGTCAGTCCAGGAAGCTCCGAAAGTGGGCGGTCCGGTAGTCCTGGCGATTTCACCGTTTTGATCGAGGAGCTGAACGAACCAGAAGAGGGAACCGGTAGCCTCTTCGACTCCGTCTACGGCCCGGATTTCGTCGAGTACCGCGGCGGGGATCTTTTCGGGTAGTGAGAAGCCGAAATCGTTTCCCGTCTCGATGATCGGCTTGACGACTACATCGGTTCCGGCCGTGGTGCCGGAGAAGAGATCGTCGAACACACTGCTGAGAGTGTCTGTGAAAACAAACGATCCGGCGACGAATCCCACTCCGATGGTGATGGCCAGCACGGTCAACGCCAGGCGGAGTTTGTGACCCAGCAAACCCTTGACAGTTGCCCGCCACACGGCTCACGCCTCCAGCAGTTTGATGTGGTCGAGGATCCGCTCCCGGGTCGGTTCGAGCATCTCGCCGACCACCACTCCGTCGGCCAGGAACACCACCCGATCGGCGAAACCGGCGGCGGCGGGGTCGTGAGTCACCATCACGATGGTCTGCCCGAGCTGTTTCACCGCGTCCCGCATGAAGCCGAGCAGCTCGGCTCCGGAACTGGAGTCCAGGTTGCCGGAGGGTTCGTCGGCGAAGATGATGTCGGGTCGGCCGGCCAGCGCCCGGGCGGCAGCGACGCGTTGTTGCTCTCCCCCCGAAAGTTCTGTTGGGCGGTGATGGAGACGATCGCGGATTCCGATCGTGTCGATGATGCGGTCCACCCAATCCTGGTCCGGCCGGCGGCCGGCAATGGCCATCGGGAGCGTGATGTTCTCTATGGCGTTCAGGGTCGGCACCAGGTTGTAGGCCTGGAACACGAAGCCGACCTGATCACGCCGCAAGCGGGTGAGATCGTCGTCGTCGAGCAAGCCGAGATCGGTATTGCCAATGTAAACGCGACCTTCGGTGAGTGAGTCGAGCCCGGCCAGGCAATGCAGGAGCGTCGATTTGCCGGAACCGGAGGGGCCCATGATGGCCGTGAATTCCTGAGCTGCGAACTCGACGTCGATCCCATTCAGTGCCCGTACTTGTGCCTCGCCGTCGCCGTAGACCTTCACGGCCCCGTCCGCCCGGGCCGCGATTTCTGTGCGCGTCATCTCGTCGTCCTTGTTGACATTCGGGCTGATGCTGGCAGGTTCACGGTTCTATTGGGCGAGACATTCCTCGCCAATGTGACACGGCCCGGACTCTCATCCGGGCCGTGCACCCCTTGCCGTGTCGCGCCGGACGGTTTCGTGGCGGAGGGTTGGTCCGGCCTTCCCTGGCGGATCGCTCCGGCTTCTTCATTCCGAACCAACCGCCGTCTCGGCGAGGCCAACGATAGTAGTTTGCCGACACCCTGTCGTCATTCGCAAGACGGAGAGGCATCGTCCCAAAGGATGCCGGTAGTGGCTAGATCTCAAGCGATCCCGGTTCCACCAAGCCGGATTCGTAGGCGAGGACGATCGCCTGGGCGCGGTCGCGGATGTTGAGCTTGGCCAGCACATGCGAGACGTGGGTCTTGACCGTTGCCTCCGAGATGAAAAGTTGTCCGGCGATCTCGGCGTTGGTGGAGCCCCGGGCCATGAGGCGAAGCACCTCACGCTCCCGCCCGGTCAGTGCTTCGAACCGGGTCGGGTCGGCCCGCCGGGGACGTCGGGCGATCTCTCGAACCAGTCGCTTGCTGACATTTGACGACAGCACCGCATCGCCGCGAGCGATGATCCGCACCGCCGCCGTCAGCTCCTCCGGGGGGGCGTCTTTGAGGAGGAACCCACTGGCGCCGGCCCGGAGGGCGTCGTAGACGTATTCCTCGAGGTCGAAGGTCGTCAGCATCAGGACATTGGTGTGGGGGGCATCCTCGGACGTGAACAACCGGGAGGTTGCTTCGATGCCGTCCATCCGGGGCATGCGAATGTCCATGAGCACCACATCGGGTTCGAGTTCGATGGTGAGGTCGAAGGCTTCTTCGCCCGTGCCGGCTTCACCGACGACTTCGATATCGGCTTCCTTTTCCAGGATCCGGCGGAATCCGCTTCGCACCAGGACCTGATCGTCGGCTATCAGCACGCGAATGCTCATTGGGGACTCCGGTTGGGACCCGCGGCTCACACCACCGCAGCTTTCGATCGTAACCGGAACCAATAGATAGGGTGTTTGTGATAACGGGGAGGTGTCATGAGCGGCCCGATGCCGGCACTCACCGAAGAACAGATGCGAGAAGTCGATCGAATCATGGTCGAGGACCTTGGTATCGAACTGATACAGATGATGGAGAACGCCGGTCGCAATCTGGCCGATTTGGCGCTACGCCGGTTCCAGCCCGACGCGGCGGTCGTGCTGGCCGGTCCGGGTGGCAACGGTGGGGGCGGCCTGGTGGCGGCCCGCCATCTGGCCAACCGCGGGGTGAACGTGTCCGTAGCTCTGTCTCGACCGGGTGCCCAGTTCGCCGGCGTGCCCGGCCACCAGTTGGCCATCCTGGAGAAGATGCAGGTCCCGGTGATGCATGGGGCCGTCGCGGAGGCGGATCTGATCGTGGATGCCCTGATCGGTTACAGCTTGCGGGGCGATCCCCGGGGTGATTCACGCGACCTGATCGACTGGGCCAATGATTCCGGGTCACCGGTACTCTCGCTCGACACACCCAGCGGGCTCAACGTGACTACCGGGATGGCGGCGACGCCGTGTGTGCAAGCTACTGCCACGATGACGTTGGGCCTACCCAAGACGGGCTTGACGAACGCTCCGCAGGTGGGGGAGTTGTGGCTGGCCGACATCTCCGTGCCGCCCGCGGTGTACCGGGCGTTCGGGTTTGAAGTCGGAAACCTGTTTGAAGAGGACACAATCGTCCGGGTGTGAGAAGTGTCAACCGACGGGCCGAAGCCTGACCACCGGGATCGGGCGGTCGGTGCGGGCCTGATAGACCGCATAGCCGTTGTAGGCGTCGACGATTCTCGGCCACCAACGGTTCCGTTCTTCCACGGCCATCGGTTCGGCCGTGACCTTCCAGCGACGCCCCAGCACCTGCACGGTCGCTTGCGGATCAGCTTCGAGGTTGGCGTACCAGTGGGGGTGTTGGGGGCGGCCTCCCCACGAGGCGATGACGACCAGGTTGTCGCCGTCGGGCAGATAGAGCAACGGGACTGTGTGCGGCCGGCCGCTCCTCCTTCCACGCGTGGTCAGCAAGAGCATGTCGTTGCCGACCAACCGTCGCCCGACCCGGCCTCCGGTCAGCCGGTACGTCAGGGTGTGGATCGTCGATAAGGTCTGGGCGGTACGATCGCGCATCCCGGGAACCTAGCGGTGTCTTGACTGTTACGCTCCCGGGCCATGCGGCTGATGATCGCCCGGTGCAGCGTCGACTACGAAGGCCGGTTGACGGCCCACCTCCCGATGGCCACCCGGTTGATCATGGTCAAAGCCGATGGATGTGTCGCCATCCATGCCGACGGCGGCGCCTACAAGCCGCTCAACTGGATGAATGCCCCCAACTATCTGGAAGAACGAGAAGGGGAGTGGGTGGTCACCAATCCCCGCGGCGAACGATTGATCATCACCATCGATGAGGTCCTGCAGGATTCTTCACTCGAGATGGGTCTTGATCCCGGTCTCGAGAAGGACGGGGTTGAAGCCCATCTGCAGATCCTTTTGGCCGAACACCCACACGTCCTGGAAGCGGGACTGACCCTGATCCGGCGGGAATTCCCGACCGACATCGGTCCGGTCGATCTGCTGTGTCACGATGAAGCCGGGAGGACGGTTGCCGTTGAAATCAAGCGACGCGGGGAGATCGACGGGGTGGAACAACTGGCCCGTTACCTCGAACGACTCAATCTTGATGCCAGGCTGGCGCCGGTGCGGGGAATCTTTGCCGCCCAGTCGATCAAGCCGCAGGCGAAGGTGCTGGCCGAGGCGCGCGGGATCGGCACCGTCGAGGTCGATTACGACCTGCTGCGGGGGATCGAATCCAACAACCTCCGTCTTTTCTGAGCGATGTTCCACGTTGTTCTGTACCGGCCCGAGATACCTCCCAACACGGGGAACGCCATGCGCCTGTGTGCCAACACCGGGACGACGTTGCACCTCATCCATCCGCTCGGATTCTCCCTCGACGAAGCACGGTTGCGGCGGGCCGGCCTCGACTACCGGCATTGGGCCGACGTCTGCAATCACGACAGCCTGGAGGATTTCGTGACGGCTGCGGCACCCGACCGAATCTGGGCGTTTTCCCAGCACGGGCAGCGCTCCTACGTCGAGGTCGAGTATCGCCCGGGCGATGCGCTGCTCTTCGGTCCGGAGTCCAATGGGCTCCCCGAGGAGATTCTCGGGTGGGAACGGATCGAAGGCGTCGTGCGAATCCCCATGTTGCCTCGCTCCCGCAGCCTCAATTTGGCCAACGCTCTGGCGGTCGGAGTGTTCGAAGCGTGGAAGCAACTCGGGTTCCCCGGAGGCGTTTGAACCCCGGGGATCTGAGTCAGCCTCCGAGCTGGGAAGCTATCGTCATCGTATGACGGAGATCCTGGTCACACCCCTCGGCTCCGACGTCTTTCGGGTCGAGATTCGAGAAGGCCAATCGAACTCGGTTCACGACGTGACCGTGACGGCGGGCGACCTCGCCGCCTTCGCCCAGGGGCACGGCCCTCAGAAACTGTTGGAGGAGTCCTTCCGTTTTCTCCTCGAACGAGAACCCAAGCAAGCCATCCTCCCGCGGTTCGAACTGCCCGTGATTGCCCGCTTCTTCCCGGACTACCCGACCGAGATCCGCCGCCGCCTCACCGCTCGCTGATCCTCAGGATTTTCTCCGCTTTGGCGTCAAAGTGACACCGGAAACGGTGGTGGTTCGACGCCAAAGCTGGGGTTCTCGAGTCGCCGGCGCAGATCTGCCACGAACCTGGCGGCCGGGGCGCCGTCCACAACATCGTGGTCGACGGTAACGGTCAGGTCGAGGATGTCTCTCGGGACGATCTCGTCATCAACGACCCAGGGTCGCCTGCTGATGCCGCCTACGAGCACGGTGAGGGTCTGAATGGTCGGAAAGCCTATCCCGAAGCCACCGCCGCCGCCGAACATCCCGACCGAAGTGACCGACACCGTACCGGTCATGCGACGCATGCGTACCGACTTGGCGGCTATTCGGTAGAAGAGCGCAACGGCGCCCGGGATCCGGCTCACGAAGGGTGCGGTCTTCCGGAAGAAGCGCCCCGAACCGCCGGCCGAAGGGTCGGCTTTGATCCTTCGGATCTCGGCGCTTATCTCCGGCAGGCTGCGGGTGTCGGCATCCCGAACAAGGTGGGCAAGTGGGAACGACCCTTCCGGAGTGGCGACCTCAACGAGCGTGGCCACGTCAACGTGATGGTGTATGACCAGCCGGCCCCTCCAGTTTTGGTAGGCATGGACTTCGGGGTGAGCGGCCGCGGCGCCTGCCACGGCGGCCACAATGAAGCCCGTCACAGACGGAGGTGGATCGGACACTCTGAGGTGGGCGAGGGTTTCGGTGATGTCACACTGCACCAACCCGTGCGTGGGCGTCATGCGCCGCCCGGCCCGTAACGCCTTGACCACCCACCGCCGGCTGGCAGGAATCGAGCGGGTCTCGACCCGTCGCCGATCAGGCATGCTTCTCTCCCGTTTTGGCGTCAAAGTTACACCGGGAACGGTGGTGGTTCGACGCCAAAGCGATTCTGGTCACCGGGGTGAGGCGACTAGGAGGGGAATACGAATCTCGGGATCGGTCAAACCCCCGTGTTGTCCGATCATCGGTCCGTCGTTGCCGGGGAATAGCAGCGCGAAGCCATCGCCGGCCACCAGGGCCCCGTCGGGTCGGCGGCGCTCGAATTCCGGGTGATAGGGAGGCGGTCCCCACCAACCATCCATATCTGATCGTGACACCCAGGCGGCGGGGAACTCGACGGTCAGCGAGGCGGCGGCTTCTACATGCCCGGTCACGAACACCACCCGCGAGTCTCCGTAGAAAGTCACCCCCGGCAGGTCGGGGAGGCGGAGGTGGTTGTCCAAGGGGACATCAACGTGACCGTGATCGGCGGTCCCGACGGCCGCGGCCCCGGGGGGAAGACCGGTCGAGATGGCTTCCCAGATGCCGGCGGCATCGTGCAGGGCCTCCCGGTAGAGCGCGGAGTCCTGCCCGGCCGCGTGGGCGGCCGCATCGACGTGGGGAACGTAGACCGCGACCAACTTGCCGGGTTGGGCGGCCCGTTCCAGGGCGATCCGGATCGAGGCCGCATCGTTCTCGGCGGACACGATGGTCGCCCCCCGGTAGAGGACTTGTTCGAGGGGGCTGTCCACGAACGCCGACGGCTCGACGACGATCGTTTCGGCGCCGGACGCCGCCAGACGTTCGGAAAGGTTGGGGGCCGGCAGAAAGGCCCGGTAGTCGGTCTCCACCGGCCGACCCTCTGAGTCGAACCAGAAGATGGTGTTGACCACCCGGCCGTGGGAGCGAAGCAGGTAGGCAATCAGGCCGTGTTGGGACGGGGGGAGCCCGGTCGCCAGGGTCGAAGTGTTGACGGTCGTTTGGGTCGAAAACGAAGAGTCGATGGCGCCCACTCGATCCGCGGCCAAACGAGCGGCGCGAGGATGACCCAATTGGTGGTCGCCGAGCCCATCGAACAGCACGAAAACGAAACTGTGGGCCGTCGGAATCTTTTCCGCCAACTCGGGCCTCAGCCGGGGCGACGCAGCTTGGCCGGTCAGACGAAACTCGAGTTCGGCGATGAGATTGACCAACCCGCCGCCGTCGTAGTCGGGTGAGCGCATGGTCGTCAAGCTATCAGGCGGAGAGACGGTCGCCCGGACGGCACCCAATCCTCAACACATGAAGTAGTGGCAGCGTCGCTAAGAGTGGATATCGGTAGTCGGCAGGGGTTTCGACTTTCGCGGTCTCAGGGTGCTGTGTTACCGTGATCAGGCAGAACAAATGTTCGTTTGATAGCGAGTTATTCATGAGTCTTTCCGACTTCGTTGATCTCGAGGTGCGGCACACCGGTTGGCGGGATGAGGCAGCCTGCAGCGGCCTCGATACCCGCCTCTTCTTTCCTGCCACTGAGGACGATCAAGCTCAGCTAACGCTGGCCCGGCAGGTGTGTGCTACGTGTCCTGTGCAGGAGTCATGTCTGGCTTATGCGATCGACAGCAGGCAGACCGTGGGGATCTGGGGTGGAGCAACCACTCGCGAACGCCGCCGTCTCCGTCGTCGCTGGCTAGAGACCGCCCGCCGCGTCAGCTGACCGAGGTTGGTTCCTCCCGCCGAAACAACCCAATCAAAGCCGCTCCGGCGAAAGGCAGTCCGGCGGCCCAAAGGTTGACGCCCGGCCAGCCTTCGCTCCAGATACCTCGATACGCCAGCATGCCCAATCCGGCGCAGACGGCCACCGTGCCGGCGACTGCCGGCCAGATCGGCGCCGGGCTTGACTTCAGCACCGACCTCGACCTTTCAAACCGACCAAAGGGAATCGCCGCAACCGCTAACGCCAATCCGTAAACCACCATCCATAGAGGACGGGTCCACCACCAGGCCGCTCCGGCCGGAACGACGGAAAGCCCCACTCCTCCGGCCAACAGAGCCAGTCCCAATACCAGGATCATGGCCGTCAAGTGCCAAACAAAGATCGTCATGATCATCCCGTTGACGAGCACCGTTGCCGTCCACCAAGTGGACCTGGACAACCACCGATGGGCGACCGGTTCGAAGGCGGCCAGCAGTCCGGTCTGGAGGATGCCCAGGGCCAGCAGTGCCAGCGTCGGGGGGGCCGAATTGGAGGCGTCCGAGCCGGGTACATCGACCATCGATGACGGGTAAGGGCCCAGGCTCACCAGGAACGCCACCGTGAGGGCTCCCAGCAACGCCCAGCTCAGCGCTCGCCCGGTTCCGGCCAGCCCGCCGTCCTTCCACAAGTAGCCCAACTGATGGACGGCTACCCAGATGAAGACGTAGTTGGCCCATCCGGCGTCCGTCAACCAATCGCTGAGAGCGGCCGCATCGACTGCCGCGGCCATCATCACCATCGCCCAGAATGACCAGAGACCGAACCGATTCCAGGCGGCTCTGGTGACGGGCACCAGGGCCACCGCCAGCACATAAACTGCCAGAAACCACAATGCGACCAGGGCGTTGATAGACCCCACCCGGATCAAGTACGGGTCGACTCCCAATCGCCCGGCGGATATCCCCAGCACGGTCCAGAAGGCCACCAGGGGCAGGATCGGGATCACCAACCGGCTCATCCGCGAACGTAGCCAGGTCGAATAACCCAGACCGTTGCGGTTGGCGGCTTCCCAGGAGGCCGCGTTGGCATATCCGCCGACGACGAAGAACACCGGCATCACCTGCAACACCCAGGTGGCAACCTGAGTCCAGGGAGCCACCACCAGCAGATGCTGGACCTCTATTTCTCCGTCGACTATCTGCGGGGCGGCCATCAACCAGTGTCCAAACACAACTGCCAGGATCGACAATGCCCTCAGGAAATCGACGTATCGATTGCGCGACGGGGGAGTGGCGTCTGCCAGCGCGGCGGCCCTGCTCCAGGAACTCATGTCGCCCGTCTGGCTCGCAAGGCTCCGGCCACCAGCATGCCCACGGTCGGGAGGGCCAGTGCCACCCATGAGAGGTCGGGGGTAACGGAGACGCCCACAAGAGCGACCCCGGCGAATCCGACACAGGCCAACACCGTCCCGGCGATTGGCCGGGCCGGACCGGCTGAACCGGGGTCGCGTCCCCGGGGGCGTTCAAAACGGTTGACCGATGGAGCGAAGATCGCCATGAGCACTACCAGAGCAGCGATCCAAAGTGGTCGGGTTGCCCACCACCTACCCGTGTCCGGTTCGAGTCGCATGCCGAAGCCGCCGAACCAGGAGGCGTTCGCCACTACCGGGACGACCATCACCGTGTAGTGCCAGACAAACAGCGTCATGATCATCCCGTTGACCAGCACCGTGGCGGTCCACGGCCCGATCTTGTCCAGCCAGCGCCGCATGGGCCGCTCGGCGGCCAGAAGAACACCGAACTGCCCGATGCCCAGTGCCAGCAGAGCAACGGTGGGCGGGGCGCTGTTGGAAACGTCGGCACCGGGAATGCCGATCATCGCCACCGGGTAGTCCAGCAGGAGAATGGCGCCCAGGGCGACGACCAACCCGCCGACGGCGTAAGGGACGGACGAACGGGCCCCGCCCAACCGCCCGTCCTTCCACAGGTAGCCCAGCTGGTGGACTGCCGGCCACACCAGCGCATAGTTGAGCCACCGCAGCCAGGTCACCTCGAAACCAAACGCGGCGATATCGACCAGCACTGTGGCCAGGACCGGTGCCCAAAACGACCACACGCCGAATCGCACCCACGCCTTGCGAGTCAAGGGAACCAGAGCGACGACCGCCACATATACCGCCAGGAACCACAGCGGCGAGAGGGCGCCGAGCGATGTGACCTCGACCAGCAGCGGGTCCAGCACCCCGGACCAGGTGGCCAGCGCGAACGCGGCCCACAGAGCGAGGAGGGGAAGCGCCGGCAACACGAGCCTTCGCAACCTGGCCACCAGCCAGTCGCCGTAAGGAGTCCCGCGTTTCGTTGCCGAATCCCACGAGACGGCATTGGCGTAGCCGCCGACCGCGAAGAAGACCGGCATGACCTGGAAGATCCATGTCAACCATTGCGCCGGAACGGAGCGGGTGAGCAGGTGATCGGCATGAAAAACCCCGTCGGCCGACACCCACGGGGTGATCACCAGCCAGTGGCCGATGACTACCGCCAGGATGGAGACCGCCCGCAGAAAATCCACATACCGGTTGCGGTCGGCCGGGGTTTGCCGGGCGAGGGCGCGGGCCGACCCCAACAACCTGCTGGCGGGTTTGGTAACGGACATGGATCCTCGTCTCAAATTGGTACTCACTATCGCACCGGAAGTCCCGGGAACCAATGAGGGGCGATCAACCGGATAGGGTTGGGAGTGAGGGAGGACGGAGGTGTCGACCATGCCCGATCTTCTTCAACTAGCCTCAATCGGGGTCGTCAAGCGCTCCGATCAGGCCGTGACGCTCGAGATTCTCGAGCCCTTCCGGCCGGGGTTGCTGCAACTCGACCGCTTCAGTCACGTGCTGGTCTTGTGGTGGGCCAACCTGCACGACAACCCCGACGGCCGGACCAAGCTCGTCACCGAGCTGCCGTATGCGCCGGGGGTGCAAGCCGGGGTGTTCGCCTGCAGGGCCGAATATCGCCCCAACCCGATCGCGGTGACGGCCTGCAAGCTTCTCGACCTGGATCACGAGAAGGGGACCGTCGCCATTGTCGATATCGACGCCTACGACGGGTCGCCGGTGCTCGATCTGAAGCCGTACATCCCGGTGGCCGATCGGCTGGAAAAGGTCGAGGTGCCCGAGTGGTACGACGGGTGGCCGGACTACATGCCCGACGAGGGCTTTGGCCTCTACGAGGACTGAGGAGGCTGCCGGCGGTCCGCTGTCTCTTTGCTGCGGTCTCGGAACAAGACGTTGGCGATCTTCCATCCGGACGGCGTCTTGACGAGATGGAGGTAATCGAGATACTCCGGTGATACGACCCGGACGGTGGCGATGTCGATTGAGACGTCGTCGATGAACACCTCGACATCCGCTTCGGGGTCACCGCCGCCGCCGTCGGCGGTCAGCTCCAGCATGCGAGTCTTGGTGACATCCCGGAGAGTCCCGGGGTCCTCCTCGAGCGCGGTCCGTTTGACCAGGGCGGTATGGAGGGCACGGTCCATGCGTTCCGCATTGCCGGCGTACCAGCCTTCTGCGTAGTCGCGGGCAATGGCTTCAATCTCGGAGGCATCGGATTCAACTGATGGCACGGGAACCGGGGGGCGGCTGCTCACTTGATCCATCCTGTTCTTCGACGGCGGTCGGAGCCTACCCCGGAGGCGGCTCACTCCGTTGCGTACTCCAGCAGAGTCTCGAACAACGTCCGCACCTCGTCGGCGCTGAAGTCCAGCGAGGCGTCGCCCAGGGTCAGCTCAAATCGGTGGACGTTGGGAAGGATCGTTTCGGTCAGGCTGCTGAACAGATCAACGTCGTGTTCCCGGGCGACTCGCTTCACAGCGGTCAGCAGCCGTTGCTGATCGCCTTCCAAGAACACATGCATCATGTTGGTGTGAGGTGGGTCGGGTACCACCCGAACGCCCGGCAGGCTGCTCAGTGCCGCGGCCACCTCCAGAGCCTGGTGGTAGTACTCGTTTACCCGGTCCAGCCGCTGATCGAGACCGAGCTCGGCGGACAAAGTCATGGGATAGAGATGAACGAGGTTGCCGCCGTGGCGGCGTTGCCAGAGGCGGGCTTCCTTGATCAGGTCGGCCGGTCCGGCCAGGGCGGCCCCGGCGATACCTCCGAGGATCTTGTAAAACGACACGTAGACAGAGTCGAAGAGGGCCGCGATCTCCGAGTACTCCCGACCGTAGAACGGTTTGGATTCCCACAATCGGGCACCGTCCAGGTGGGTGGCAATGCCGCGTTCCCGCGCCCGGCCGACCATGGCGGTCAGGTCGGCCCAGGTTGGCAACTGCCCGCCGATCTCTCGCTGTGGCAACTCGAACAGGATCGCTCCCACGGGCTCGATCAGTTCTTCGAGGTCCTCCAGCGTGAACATACGGTCCGCCGTTCCCAGCAGCGTCGAGCGGAGTCCGTGGAGGCGTTGGTAACCGCCCTGCTCGTGGATCTCGAGGTGACAGAGCGGATGAAACGCCACGTGATTGGTCCCCGCTCGATCGCACCAGATCCGCAGGGCGATCTGCTGGGCCATGGTGCCACTCGGCATGAACACGGCCGCCTCTTTGCCGAGCAGCGCGGCGATCCGCTTCTCCAGGCGCTCGACCACTTCGCCTTCCCCGTAGTGACCGGGTACCAGATCCCGGTCGGTGGCGTCGGTCAATTCCTGAAGGATCTCCCGGATCGGGCGCGACTTGTAGTGGTGGGCAAGTTGCCGGGACGCCTCGAAGTCCGCCTCGGCGACCGCCTGTTCTTCGGTGGGGGGGTCCATGTCCCGGCCCATTACAGCGATCGTTCCTTGACGACGCGGGCAATATCCATGCGGCCCACCGCCCGCAGGCCCGGCAATTGCGAGATGAGCGCGACGATCAATATCGCCAGCGACGACCAGACGAACGTCAACGGCTTCACGTAAAGCTCGAAACGGAACATATCGCTCTGGAAGCTGGCCATCGCCGCCGCCGAGGTCAGGTAGCCGGCCACCAGACCCAGGGGGATTCCGATGGCGGCCACCAGCAGATTCTCCGTGGTGATGAGCCGCGAGATCATGCTTCGTTTGGTACCCACGGCCAAAAGGGTGGCCACCTCCCGCGAACGCTCGGCGATGTTGACGCTCATCGTGTTGAAGATCAGCGCGAACGCCATGGCGGCTCCAAACGCCAGCATGACGCCGATGAAGACGTAGAACAGGGCCATGTAGTCCTGCATGATGTTGTAGATGGCCTTGGCGTCCTCGAAGGCCGCCACCTGAGGCAGCTCAACGATGGCGTTGCGGATGTCCGAGCTGCTGGCCCCCTCCTCATAGGTCAACAGGGCCGAGGTGGCCGGAAGCGGGATGCCGGACAGTTCCTCGGCATAGCCCGCCGCGATGTACACCATCGATCCCAACGGTTCGTCGATGAACTCGCTCACGTGCGTGTCCATGGTGAGATCGACTCCGCCGACCGTCAACGAGACTGCATCCCCGGCCACGATGTTGAGCCGGTCGGCAACCCCGATACCGGCCAGGACGCCATCGATCGGAAGCGTGGTCGTGGTGTCCTTCCCGGTGAAGAAGGTGTGCATCTCGGTTTGCCTATCGACGGCGATCAAGAAGGTCTCGTACCGGTCGCCGTTGGCCTCGATGGCAATGGGCAACTCGAGGCTGGGTTCGACACCGGCGATGCCTTCGATGTTGTCCAGCGCGGCCAAATCCGTGGTGTTCACCGGGGTGGTGAAGTAGACCCGGGCATCTTCTTTCTGGATCTGAACGAATTGGCGGTTCAGAAGATGTTCGATGGTGTCCAGCATGCCCCACGAGACGAGGATCAGCATCAACGACAGCACGACTCCGATGACGGTGTAGATGGTGCGTCGAGAGTTTCTTTCGATACCTCGCAGTGTCATTCGCCAGCGGATCGGCAAGTTACGCAACGGTGGTATCAGCCGTTCGAGAAGACTGGCTCGACCCCGGCCGGGTGGAGCCGACCCACGCATCGACTCGGCGGGTGATAGCCGGGAGGCGGCCAGGGCGGGAGCGGCGGCCGCCAATAGGGTGGCAAGAAGTCCCAGAGCGATGGCGGCGATGAGGGTTGTTGGATAGAAACGGATCACCGTGATGGGCACAGAGATGAAACCGGTATAGAGCCCGGTAATGACCCGGGCCAGCAACACACCGGCCACAGCCCCCGGGATGGATCCGATCAGACCCGGCACGATCCCGTAGCCCAGATAGTGGCGGAGCACCTGGCGGTTGGTGAAGCCGTTGGCCAGCAGAATGCCGATCTGCGGTCTTTGGGCGTACACCAATCGGGTGATCATCACGTAGGCGGCCATGGCCGCCGCCGACAGGAAAAGGATGGGGAAGAACAGGCCCATCTCCTCAAATCCTGCCAGGTCCTCTTCGAGCGCCGCGTTGGACGGTTGCTCGGCCCGGGTGAACGTTTCCAGAGCTCCCAGCGCGTAGGCCCTGGTCGTCAGCGATCCGGAGAGCGTCTCGTTCTCCTCGCCGCCTTGGTAGTAGACGACGGCTTCGTTGGGGCTGCCGATTCCCGACAGAGCGGTAGCCGTGCTCTGGGTGGCAAAGACGACACCAAAATTGTCCGGAGTGGTGATGACTTCCTGCCGGCTGGCCGCCGGCCAGATGTACTCGGGGGAGGAGATGATCCCTACGACTTCGACCTCGGTCCACCCATTTGGTCCCTGGATATCAAAGGAATCCCCGGGGACGATATCGAAGTGGCTTGCGAGGTGCTCCTCCATGAGAACACCATCGGGCCCGGTCAAGCCGCTTCCTTCGAGCACCAGTACCCGATTGACGATCGGTCCGCTCTCGGGGACGCCTACCACCCGGCCTTGCAGCTTGGTGTCACCCAGGCGAAACGGCAGGTCGGCCACGGTGCGGGTCGAAACGGCTTCGACGCCCGGGAAGCCGGCGGTATCCGCGGCGAACCGAACGACGTCGCCGCCCACCACCGTCAGGTTGGCAAACGTGAACTCGGTGGCGGTCTGGGCATAGGAAGCTTCGAGATTCTGAAACGAGTCGTAGGTCGCCCCGAACATCGTGATGCCCAGGAACACCGTGATGGTGACGGCGGCAAACTGAGCCTTCTGACGGCTGAGGTCGCGCCGGAGCTTCGTGCGAAGCGTGCTCACCAGTACAACTCCCCCGCGCCGATCGGAGAATCGTTCAGGGTGTCTGAGACGATCTCACCGGAGTGGAGGCGCAGGACCCGGTCGGCCATGTCGCCGACCGCCGCGTTGTGGGTAACCAGCAGCACCGTGCGGCCGGTTTCCCGGTTGAGGCGGTGGAGCAACCCAAGAATGAGTCGCCCCGTCTCGAAGTCGAGTTCGCCCGTCGGCTCGTCACACAGCAACACGGGGGTTTCTTTGGCCAGTGCCCGGGCGATGGCCACCCGCTGCTGCTCGCCGCCCGACAGCTGACTGGGGAAGTGGTCGATCCGGTCGCCGAGACCAACCAGCTCGAGGACTCGCTCGGCCCGGTCTGAACCATCGGATCCGGTCAGCTCGGCAATCAACTCGACATTCTCGCCGGCGGTGAGAGTCGGGATGAGATTGAAGAACTGGAAGATGAAACCGACGTTGGTGCGGCGGAAGTCGATGCGGCCGCCGTCGTCGAGTGATCCGAGGTCGAGACCGCCTACCCGGACCGTGCCGGAGGTCGGCTCATCGATCGATCCGATCAGATTCAGCAGGGTCGTCTTGCCGGAGCCACTTGGTCCAAGTATCACCACGAATTGCCCCGGTGGGATGTTGAGAGTGGCGCCCTTGAGAGCGTGCACGGCGGTCGGCCCCTCTCCATAGGTGCGGCCGAGATTGTCCAGTTCGATGGTGGCTCCGGTCGGAGGGCCGTTCATTGAGTTCCTTTCGGTGAGGCCGCCATCATTCGCAGCAGGGACGATTCGACGGCGTCGAGATCAAGATCAGGAAAAACGAGCCGGTAGAGGACGAGTCCGTCCAGCAAGGCGGCCAGTACCGCTGCCGCCCCTCCGGCGTCGAGATCGGCGGGAAGTTCGCCTCGCCCTTGAGCAGCAATGACCAACTGCTCGAGCAACTGGCGGGCACCACCAAGGACTTCTTCGATCCAGGCGCGCACCGCCTCATCTCGGACACCACGGAGTAATGCCTCGACGGAAACCGTCACGCCCGGGCCGTGTTCTTCGATGACCCGGAGGTAGTCCACGAAGGCCCGCAGCCCTTCACCAAAGGTCCGAGCCGCCGCCATCCTGGTCATCGGCCCCTCGAATTCTTCGGCGAACATGGTCGAAGCGGCCTCGATGAGCAGCGCCTCCTTGGTCCCGAAGTAGTAGTGGACCAGGGCATTGTTGACACCGGCCCGCTCGGCGATGCGGCGGGTGGTGACGTCCGACCAGCCGAGTTCGGCGATCAGGAGAGCGGCGGCATTGAGGATCTTTCGCTTGGTGGTGGTGTCCGCGGCAACCTTTTGGTCGTTTGCCTTAACCATATGGTTAATACTAACCCAGACAAGAGTGGGCCGGCCAATCCTTGCGGGGATCCTCCCCCTCAATCTTGCGAGACCGTCACCGGGATCCCGTTTAGCACCGCGTTTCCGGACAGGGCGTCGAAGGCTTCGGTGGAAGCCAGCAGGTTCGAGTTGACGCCGGGACGTCGGGCGGCAACCGACAACCGAACGCCGGGGACGTCGTGGCCCCAGCCGTGGGGGATGCTCACCACTCCCGGCATGATGGCGTCGGTGACCTCGAGCCGAACGGTGATCGAACCGGTCAGGTTGGACACTTGCACTTCCTCGCCGTCCCGCAGGCCGACGGTCAAGGCATCGTCGGGGTGCATCTGCAGCGAGCACCGCTCCTTCCCCTTGACCAGAACCTCCAGGTTGTGCATCCACGAGTTGTTCGACCGGAGGTGCCGACGGCCTACCAGCAACAGGCCGTCGACGACCGGTTGATCGAGCGTGTCGGCCAACCGGGCGGCCTCCTCAATGATTGAAGGGGGAGCCAGTTCGATCCGGCCCGACCCCGTCGCCAGCAACCCGGGAAGGCGGGGTTGCAGTGGGCCAAGATCGACGCCGTGAGGGTTGTCTGCCAGCTTGGCCAGTGAAAGCCCGTCGGGCTCCAAGCCGAACCGGTCACCGTAGGGTCCGGTTCGCAAGAGGTAGTCGAGAATCCGTTCCGGCCCCCGGTACCGGTTCAGCCGGCCGAGGATCTCCTCCGGATCACGGCCCGAGATCGGGGACTCGGGATCGTTGATTGCCTGGTTCACGGTGGTGGCGATTCCCCAGGCATCGGCCACTGCGGGGTCGGCGGCGGCTCCCTGTCCGGAGGCGATCAGGGCCAACCGGGTGAGAATCTCCCATTCGTCCATCCCGCCGTTCTTGCCGAGGGTGGGCGGCGAATAGTTGGCGATGTTGCGAACGGAGAGTTGGTAAAAGGCGAAGTCGTAGTGGCCGCGCGACAGCGGCGAGGGGGGCGGCAAGATGACGTCGGCGTGACGGGTGGTTTCGTTGATGTACGGGTCCACACTCACCATGAAGTCCAGGGATCCCAATGCTCCATCGAGGCGGGCGCCGTCCGGAGTGGAGAGCACCGGGTTTCCGGCCACGGTCAGCAACACCCGAATCTGGCCCTCGCCCGGCGTCTCGATCTCGTCGGCCAGGGTAACCACCGGAAGCTCACCCCTCACTTCGGGATACTGGCGCACCCGGCTGGTCCAGCGGCCGGTGCGGAAAGGGCGGCCCGACCGGGGCGGTCGGGCATGGGCGGCCAGGGGGAACATGGCGCCCCCGGGACGGTCGAGCCCGCCGATCAGCACGTTGATCACGTCGACCAGCCACGAGGCGACCGTCGCGAACGCCACGGTATGGGTCCCCACTCTCCCGTACACGACCGCGGTGGGGGCGGCGGCCAACTCGCGGGCAATCCGGCGGATGGTTTCGGCAGGGACCCGGCAGTGTTGGGTGACGACCTCGGGTGCGAATCGGGCCGCCAAGGAGGCCATTTCCGCCATGCCGTTGGTCATGTCGGCCAGGCGTCCGGGCGAAGCGAGTTTCTCTTCGAGCAAGACGGCCACTATGGCGAAGAGGAGCAATGCATCGGTCCCGGGCCGGATGAACAAATGCTCATCGGCCTCCCGGGCCGTGCGGCTGTGGCGGGGATCGACGACCACCAGTTTGCCACCCCGCTTCTGCAGCGCCCGGATACGGCCCGGCCAGTCCGGAGCGGTCGCCAGGCTCCCGTTCGACACGAGGGGATCAGCGCCCAGCATGAGCAGGTAGTCGGTGCGGTCGATGTCGGGGACCGGTATCGAATCCGGGTTCCCGAACATCAGACCGCTCGACACGTGTTTGGGCATCTGGTCGACGGTGGCCGCCGAGAAGATGTTCTTGGTTCCGATCGCTTTGAGCAACGGCTTGAGGTAGAGCGGCCCGGCCATCGTGTGCACGTTGGGATTGCCGAGATAGGCGGCCACCGAGTTCCGGCCGGACTGCTCGAGAATGGGTGGCAGTCTGGCTTCGACCAAGGCGAAGGCCGCTTCCCAGGAGACCTCCTCCCAGCCGTCGCCCCGGCGGACGACCGGTGCCCGCAAGCGGTCGGGGTCGTCGTGGAGCTGTCGCAGCGTCGACCCTTTCGGGCAGATGAACCCTTGGCTGAACACGTCGTCGCGATCGCCGCGGATACGGGTGACCGCCCCATCTCGAACCGACACCTCCAGACCGCAGGTCGCCTCGCACAATGGGCAGGTTCGGAAGGTGGTGATCGTCTCGCTCACGTTGCGAGGGTACCGGAGGTTGCCACGTCGTGCCGAGCCGCGTTCCTATTCCATCAACGAGAGGATGGTGTCGTTCTCCCCGATGCCCCGAAAGGAATCTCCCTCGCCGCCGGTGATGACGATCAATCGCCGATTGGGCTTGATCACGAACAGCGGTACGGCCTCGACGTTGGTGGCCCGGAAGTCGTTGACGGTGAACTCGGGGGTGATGGAGGTGCTGCGGATGCTGGCCCCGGCTCGGATCAACTTCGAAAGCCTTTCGTAATTGGCCTCACCGTCGAAGAGCATTCGTCCGGCCAAATGGGTGGAGGCGCTGCTGTCGATCCCGACCGGCGCCCGGCCGGGGGCCAGCTGATAGGTCTGGGCCCGTCCGAAGATTCCTGCGAACCGGGTGACGGCCAGGGTGTTGACATCATCGTTGGGGGTAAGCGATAGCACCCGGCCAATCCCCGAAAGATCCAATTCCAGATCGACGTCCTCAACCAACACATTCCCGTAGTGGGTCTCCAGCCCGGCCATCCGGGCCCGGTATTGGTCGCGTCGGTTGGTGGTGGAGAGAAGCACCGGTAGGCCTTGTTCCGCCAATGCCGCTCCGATAGTCCGTTCCAGCGTTCCGGCGCCGATGATCAAGACGCCTTCCTGGCGACGCTTGGCCAATCCGAGCCACCGCGCGATCGGTGCCATTCCCAATCCGTAGACCACGACTGTGCCGACAATGACGGCAAAGACGAGCGGAGTCAGCTCCTCCGCCCCTCCAACGCCTTCGGCCTCCAGTTGCAGGGCAAAAACCGAGGCGATCGAAGCCGCCACGATCCCCCGTGGTGCCACGGCGCCGATCAGGACCCGATGGCGCCACGACAGGGTGGTTCCGAGCGTGGCCAGCATGGAGGCGAGTGGCCGAGCGACGATGATCAGCGCGGCGAGAATTCCCACGGCTCCCGCGCCGATCAGGCTCAACTGGTCACTGCCGACTCGGGCGCTGAGGACGATGAATAGGACTCCGATCAAGAGGACTCGAATCGTTTCCGAGAAATGGAGGATCTGCTCGGTGCTCACCCGACGATGGTTGGCCAGAATCATGCCGAGGGTCGGTGTCGCCAGCAGTCCCGCTTCGGTGACCAGGCTGTTGGCGATGACAAAAGCAACGAGCGCTACGCCGACCCCGACCAGAGAGAGCAGTTGCTCGGGAACCCAGTGGCGGCGCAGGGCGACGATCAGGCCGAAACCGATCAGGGAGCCGACCACCACGCCGACGAGCACAAACAGACCAACCTGGCCCGCCAAGAATTGCGCCGACGCTCCCGTCCCGATCAAGAGCACATCGAACGTGATGACGGCCAACAGGACCCCGATCGGATCGACCAGAATGCTCTCCCACTTGAGGATGGGACCGACCGGACGGTCCGGGCGCACGTGCGACAACATCGGGCCGATGACGGTGGGTCCGGAGACCACCAGGATGGCGCCCAGCAGCAGGGCCAGGCCGGTCGAAAGATCCGTGAAGAGCAGAGCGGCCCCCCAGCCGACCGCCCAGGTGACCACCACCCCGACCGTCACCAGGAGCCAGATCACCCGGGCGTGACCCTGGATCTCCCGCAAACGCAAGCTGAGACCACCTTCAAAAAGGATCACTCCGACCGCCAGCGAGACCAGCGGGAGGAGGAGATCGCCGAGCAACTCATCCGGGTTGAGGACGTCGAGCACCGGACCCAGAAGGAAGCCGACCAGGAGGTAGGCGAGGATCGAAGGGATTCCGGTCCGGACCGACAGCCAATTGAGCCCAACGGCCAAGACCACGATGCCCGCGAAGAGAACGGCGGGATCAGCGAGAAACCCGGTGCTCGAGACGAGCGCGACGTTGAGGGTTGGCACCGGTCAGTGCTCCCGGGCTTCGCCGGGGAGTGGGAACCAGCGCAGAAGCTCGAAGTCGCCGGTGAGTTCCAGATCGCCTGCCCGGTGGTCGAATCTGGGGTCGGCCGACTCCAGCATTTTCCTGACCTCTTCCAGGTGGCCGACCAGGGCAGATTCCGGTTGGTGGTCTCGGTGGGCCGGGTAGGCCATAGTGCCATCCTCATATGTGATGCTTCTGAGGCTCATCGGGGGGTCCGCCGGCTGGTTGTGGTGCTGCCATAGTCCGGAGGCGGGATCAAACCGGTACTGAGAAAGCAGCTTCCAGCCATGCTCGGCAATCAGATGAACGGCCTCGAGGATGTAGTTGAAAGCCACCTCCGAGATGAAGTAATTGAAGTTGACCCGGACCCATCCGGGTTTGATGCCCTCGCAACCCCGGGCCACTTCCCTGGCAAACTCGTGAGAAGTGTCGAGATCGATACCCAACAGACGGTGGCCGTACGGTCCGGCACAGGAACATCCCCCGCGCGACTGGACTCCGAAGAGATCGTTGAGAAGGGCTACGACGTAATTGTGGTGCAAGTGCCGCTCCCCGAACTTGACGACGAACGATACGATTGAAAGACGTTCTGCGTCGTGATTGCCCAGGACGTCGATATTGGGGTTGGAGCACCAGGACTCGATGGCCCGGCGTATGAAGCTTTCCTCGCGGCTTCGGATGGCGTCGGTCCCAACCGCCTGCTTGAGCTGGAACACCAACCCGGCCCGGATCGATTCGATGATGGCCGGAGTACCGCCCTCCTCCCGGACTTCGATGTCGTCCAGATAACGGTGCTCGGTCGGGTTCACATAGGCCACCGTCCCACCACCCGGAACGGCCGGAACCCGGTTGTGGAATAGCTCCTTGCGGGCCACCAGCAGGCCGGGCGTGCCGGGACCGCCGATCAGCTTGTGGGGAGACAGGAAGATGGCGTCCTTGTAGGCGAGCCGGCCGTCGGGCCCGTCGTCGGTCGGTCCCATATGGATGCCCACATAGGGGGCGGCGGCGGCAAAGTCCCAGAAAGACAATGCGCCGTGCTGGTGGAGCATCACCGAAACACTGCGGACGTCGGTGATGATTCCGGTGACGTTGGAAGCTGCCGAGAACGTGCCGATCTTGAGCGGACGATCGGCATATGACACCAGCTGGTGTTCGAGGTCCGTCAGGTCGACGTGGCCGTCGTCATCCTCGGCAATCACCACCACGTCCGCAATCGATTCCCGCCAGGGCAACTCGTTGGAGTGATGTTCATAGGGCCCGATGAAGACCACGGGCCGTTCGTCGGCGGGAATGAACCCGCTCAGGTTGTATTCGTCATCCAGGTTGGCGGGAATCCGCAAGCCCAGCACTCCGATGAGTCGGTCGATGGCGCCGGTGGTGCCCGATCCACAGAAGATCACGGCATGGTCGTCGGTAGCCCCGAGGGCCTCCCGGATGATGTTTCGAGCTTCCTCGCGGAACCGGCTGGTCTGGAGCCCGGTGCCGGAGCTCTCGCTGTGCGTGTTGGCGTAGACCGGCAACACGGCCTCGCGGATGTAATCCTCGATGAAAGCCAGCGACCGCCCCGAAGCGGTGTAGTCCGCATAGATCACCGGGCGCGGCCCGAAGGGGCCCTCCACAATGTCGTCATTTCCGATGACGGCTTCCCGGATCGTCTCAATGAGGTCGGATCGTTCCCGCATGAGCCAATGGTAGGGCCGGCGGACAGGAGCCGTCCCCTTGTCCTAGCCGGTGGGTTGTGGCAGCCTGGCTGCAACACGTCTCCAGAAGAGGCCATTATTGACCGCCGTCGACATCGCCGGGTTCGTCACCGATTTGAAAGCTCACGCCGTCGAGCATGGCTTCCATATCCACGCCGAGCGCCACTTCGTCGAGACCTATTCACTCGGCCAGAACTGGGAGGTCGAGTTGCATCCCGAGGGTGCCTGCGGTGGCCCGCTCGACCTCCATTTGTCGGTCGAGGTCGATCCCCGGACGTTGTTGTCGTTTGAAGACGTGATCGAGGAGCGAAACGGGGAAGTGTCAGATCTCGCCGAGCCGTTTCTGCTGCCGATCTTCTTCAACTGGGCGTTGCCGCCGCTCACTCATCCCCCTGATCTGTTGGTGCTGGCCACCGAGCTGGCCGCGGTGGGCGGGACCGACCTTCCCCTCGAGGTATCGGCCATCGACTCGTTCGCGGCGGTTACCGATGCGCCCCGGCGGACGCTGTCCATCGTGGCCGGGGTGCAGGTTCCCCTGGCCGAAGCCTTCATGGGTGGGCAGGTGCCTTGCGAAGTGCTGGTCCGGTGCCTCGAGGTGAGCGAGTTCATTCTCGAGAAGGCGCTCGACTGGCTCGACGACTGAGGTTTTTCCTGTTCCTGCGTCAATTCCGAACGGATGCCGTAGGAGATCGACGCAAGAACGGATCAGATGGGCAGGCCCAGCCCGCGGCTGATGACGAGGCGCTGGACTTCCGAGGTTCCTTCGCCGATCTCCAGCGCTTTGGCATCCCGGTAGTGCCGGGAAACCGGGGTCTCGTCGATGAAGCCGGCCCCTCCGAAGATCTGTACCGCGTCCCGGGTGGCCGACACGGCCGCTTCCGCGGCGTATAGCTTGGCAATGGCGGCGGCTTGCTTGAAGGGCCGGCCCTGGTCCTTCAGCCAGGCGGCCCGGTAGGTGAGGAGGCGGGCGGCATCGACCGCCACCTGCATGTCGGCGCACTTGAAGGCGATCGCCTGGTAGCTGCCGATGGGATGCCCGAACGTCGACCGTTCGGTCGCATACGCCACGCTGTGGTCGAGACACGCTTGCGCGACCCCGACCGCCATCGACGCCATGGCAATGCGACCCTCGTCGAGGATGGAGAGGAATTGTCGAAACCCCCGGCCCCGCTCGCCGAGCAGGTTCTCGGCGGGAACCCGGCAATCCTCGAAAACGAGGCCGTGAGTGTCCGAGGCATGCCAGCCCATCTTCCGGTAGGCCGGCTCCACGGTGAACCCGGGGGTACCGGCCGGCACGATGATGGCGCTGATCTCATCCGGCCCGGTGCGGGCGGTGACCGTCACCAGCGAGGTGATTTCCGTCCCGGAGTTGGTGATGAAAGCTTTCGAGCCGTTGATGACCCAGGAGTCGCCGTCGAGTTCCGCTTTGGTGCGGGTCGCCGCCGCGTCCGAACCGGCCCCCGCTTCGGTGAGCCCGAAGGCGGCCAGGGCGCGACCGGCGGCCAGGTCGGGTAGCCACCGCTCTCGTTGCTCAGGGGTGCCGAACTGATAGATCGGACCGGCACCGAGCCCAACCCCGGCCTCCAGGGTGATGGCCACGGATTGGTCTATCCGTGCCAGTTCTTCGATGGCGATACACAAGGTGATGAAGTCGGCGCCGGAGCCTTCGAACTCCTCGGGGAACGGCAATCCAAACAATCCCAGGTCGCCCATCTTCTGGACGGCCTCGAGCGGAAAGGTGTGGGTTCGGTCCCACTCTTCGACATGCGGCGCTATCTCCCTCTCGGCGAATTCCCTGACCACCCTGCGAAAGGCTTCGTGTTCGGGCAACGGTTGGAAGTCCAAGTGCATCTCCTCGCGCTGATTTGAGGCTAGTTGCCTTGCGGGGCCGGGAGCTCCGGGTCCTCCTGGGCCTCATACACCCCGCCCTTGCGCAACCCACCCCAACCGTCTAACGGATAGTCCGTGTTGCTGAAGTTGACGGGAACGTCGTGCCCTTCCTGCATGGGCACTCCTTGGTAGACGCCGAAGTGCAGGTGAGGCCTTCCGGTCAGCCCGGAGTTCCCGCTGAGGGCGATCACTTCGCCGGCCTGCACCAGGTCGCCAAGCTCGACGAGAATTCCGTTCTGCTTGAGATGCGCGTAGAAAGCCACCGAGCCGTCGTCGTGTTGGATGAACACGAAGTTGTGTTCACCGTCACCCCGGCCGTCATCGGGAGAGTCCTGGCGTATGTCGATGACGGTTCCTTCCCGGGCCGCCACCACCTCGGCGCCGATCGGCATATTGAAGTCATATGCGAGTTGATTGCGGTGGCCGCCGGCCGGAAAGCAATACGTTTGGGTGACCTGGTACCTCGCGCCGGGCGGAAAGGGAAGGACGTACAGAGACTGTGAGGGATCCCCGAACTGCGCCCGGCGTAGGCAGGCGGGATCGCCTTCTCTGGTGTCGACTGTTGTGCTGGTAGTCGGGGCGGTCGAAGTGGTGGTGATCGTGATGACGACGGGCTCGACGGGGGTGGGGGTGGCCTCCGGTGGACGGCAAGCCGCTCCGGCCAGGAGCAGAACCATCAGAACCCTGCCGACCAGCTTCACGAGTCAAGAGTAGTTCCGGACCGAGGACCCTCAACCGCGCAAGAAATCGAGAGCCGCTTCGAGGACCACATCGGTGTCGGCGCCGTCGGGGATCTCAGGCTCGAGATCGGGCTGGACTCCGAAGACCCCGGAATCGTGGCCTTCCGGGGTGACCCAGCGGGCAATGGTCAAGTTGAGGGCTCCACCGTTGGACACGTCGAACCTCTGTTGCACGGTGTTCTTGCCGAAAGTTGGTTCACCGATGATCGTGGCCCGACCCCGTTCCTGGAGCACCGCCGACACCAGTTCTGACGCCGAGGCGCTTCCCCGGTTGACCAGCACGACGATCTGGATGTTCGGATCGGTAGCGGCCCCGCCGGGCTCGACCGCATACTCCCTGGTCTCGTCCGGCGATTCGGTACGCAAAACCAATCCGTCGGCCAGGAATTCGCTGGCGATGCGGACCGAAGCGGTCAGCGATCCACCCGGATTGTTGCGGACATCGAAGACGATGCGATCGGCGCCCTCCGCCAGCAGATTCTCCAATGTTTCGTGCACCTGATCGGCGCTGTTGTTGGTGAACTGGCTGAGGGCAACATATCCGACCCCGGGCTCGATCATCTCCGAGCTAACCACCGGCACGATCACCGCTGCCCGGGTAATAGTCGTTTCGACAATCCGACCGTCTCGCAGCAATCCAAGGGTTACGTCGGTGCCGGCCGGGCCGCGTACCTCGGCGACCACTTCATCGATCGTCCGCCCGACCACGCTTCTACCGTTCACCATCACCACGCCATCCCCGGCTTGCACCCCCTCCGCCTCCGCCGGGCTCCCGTCGAGGGTGGCGACGATGATCATGATGCAGGTGTCGGACATCACCGTGCACGTGGGGCGGTCCTCGGAGGTCTGATCCTCGCCACGTACCAGGGCCCCGATACCGGAGACCTCGCCGGACTGGTCTTCCGTCACCTGGGCCAATGCCTCGGGCGACAGATAAACGGTATGAGGATCTTCGAGACCGTAGTGGATCATCCCCCGGACGGCCGCTTCGACCAGATCTGCGGAGGAAACAGCGGAGGCAGTCTGAGCCTCGGCAAAGGCCTGGCAGGCCTCCTCAAAGGCGTCGGTGGGAAGCGCGCAGACAACCTGCCCGGGGGGCAACGGTTCGGTCGCCGCCGGCTCGAGCTCCTCGATGCCCCGGACGGCCCCGGCGGCTAGCGCTTCGTCGTCGATCGGATCGACGTATTCCTCATCGAGCAACCGGTACGTATCGCAGAGGATCGCGAATTCGGTGGAAGGATTGCTGCAGTCGGTCAGCTCGACCGGCAAGCCGGCCAACACGGTCGTAGTGGATGCCAGGGTGGTCGTCGTGGTCGGCGCGTCGGTGGTGCCGGGTGGTTCAACACCCCGGCTCTCGGTGACGAGCGAGCAGGCGGCCGCCACCAGGGCGATGGTCAGGATGAGGGCCGGCCGTTTCAAGAGTGCTCCGCTTCGATCGATTGAATTCAACCGCAGTCGTCGCGCTAACTGGAGCTCAGAAATCGTTGCCGAAGGTATCGCACACGTTCGGGTCGCCCGAATCGAACCCGGCCCGGAACCATTCAACCCGCTGCGCGGATGACCCGTGCGTCCAGGTTTCCGGGTTGATCATCCCGGTCGACTTCTCCTGGATGCGGTCGTCGCCCACCGCCGACGCGGCTCCCAAGGCCTCTTCAATGTCGCCCGGCTCCAGGAAGTCTTGGGTGAATTCGCTGTACGCCCAAATGCCGGCGAAACAGTCGGCTTGTAGCTCGAGGCGCACCGAAAGCTCGTTGGCGTCGTTGGGTCGGGACTGCTGCAACTGGCGGACCTCGTCGCTAATTCCGAGCAGATTCTGCACGTGATGGCCCACCTCATGGGCCACGACGTACGCCTGGGCGAAGTCGCCCGGGGCTTGGAACTGAGACGACAAATCCCGGAAGAAGTCGAGGTCGATGTAGATCGTCTGATCGGGTGGGCAGTAGTGCGGTCCCACCCTCGAGTTGGCCCCGCCGCAGGCCGATTGGGTCGATCCGGAGAACATGACCAGCGGGGCGGGCCGGTATTGCCGGCCGGCATTACCGAAGATGTCCGCCCACAGATCCTCGGTTGAGGCCAGCACGACGCCCATGAAGGCGGCCAGGTCGGCGTCGGGGTCGGGCGCATCATCGAGAGCCGGATCCTGGGCAGGCGCCTGCTGCGGTTGAACGCCGTTCAGCTGCCCAAGGATGTCGTCGAGGCCGCCTCCGGCCCCGCCGAGGTTTCCGCCGAATAGCACCGCAGCCAGAATTGCCAGGATGGCCGGTATGCCGATCTTGCCGCTGGTGGGAATCCTCGACATCGAGCTCCCGCCCTGACGCCGGCGGTCGTCGACGTTCTCGCTCTGACGGCGTCCGCGCCATTTCATGATGTCTGTCCTCTCCATGTCCCGGGAACCGGTGACCCGGCGCCGGAATCGTAGTGACTTCCGCCGAGCCGTCCATAATGTAGGGGTGAACACGCCCCTCGTTTTGGCCAGCGGCTCTCCCCGCCGGAGCCAGATCCTCTCCGAAGCCCGGATCGCCTTTGAGTTGGTCCCGCCCCGGGTGGAGGAGATCGGGCTGCCCGGGGAGGCTCCGTCGGACATGGTGGTTCGCCTGGCCGGTCAGAAAGCCCGTGAGGTGGCCGGACGGGTGGGACCGGACCGATGGGTGCTCGGGGTCGACACGGTGGTCTCCATCGACGATCACATCCTGGGCAAACCCACCGACGGTGCCCATGCCACGCAGATGTTGCTCCAGCTCTCCGGCCGGACACATGAGGTGTACTCTGGTTATGCGATCGTTGGTTTCGACGAGGAACAGACCGGTATCGAGACCACTCTTGTGACCATGCGCCCGATTTCTCCCGCTGAAGCCGCCGCCTACAGCGCTACCGGTGAGCCCCTCGACAAGGCCGGCGCCTACGCGATCCAGGGAGCCGCTATCGAATTCATCACCTCCGTCGACGGCTCGCGTCGCAACGTCGCCGGGTTGCCTCTGGAAGCGTTGTTACCGTTGCTGGCCGCCCGGGGCCTGGCTCCGGCATCAACGGAACGCGGCACGGGGGACGCAATTGGCCCATAATGGGTCGCAGATCAGGGGAGCAGGTCATGTCCGACATAACCGAACACGGTCAACCCGACATCAATGAGGGGCAGTTTGCCCGCAGCGTTGCCCTCTCGATCGGTGCCGGCCTGCCGGTCGCCTTCTTGGTCATCACGCTGGCGGTCTGGTGGATGCTCGACGTAAGCCTGGGCAAGGCCTTCGCCATCTCTGCCTGGCCGAGCATCCTCACCGGTGTTTTCGGCGGCGGCTTCGTGGGGGTCGTGCGCGGCGCCCGCTAGTTTCGTTCCTGCGTCAAGAACCTGCGCTATTCGCACCAGATTAACGCAAGAACGGGGGTGGGGCTATTGAAACCCGACCACTCTTAGTGATATTCTCTCCTTTCCACGATTTGCCGGGGGTAGTTGTGCGTAGGTCGAGTGTCTTGTTCTTCGTCGTTGTCGCGCTTTTGGGTGCTGGATTGCCGGCGGGTGCGCAGACGGCGGGTCTATTCGAGCCCTACGTGGCCTTTGACGTCGGGTCTTGGCCCGAAGCCGTTGCCGTGGGAGATGTCAATCACGATGGTCGGGAGGATGTGGTGATGACCACCTCCTACTACTTCGACCCTGACAACGACTACCGGCTCTTTGTTTTTCTGCAAGACCAGACGGGTGTACTGCAGGTGCCGGTTTCCTACGCGACCGCCGGCACCTACACGAGCCGACCCGACTCGGTTGACATTGGCGATGTGACCGGGGACGGCCTGGCCGACGTGGTCGTTGGTGTCGAGGAGACCGGGATCGAAGTTTTTCCTCAGCTACCAGGTGGCTCGCTAGGCGCCGGCGTTCTCTTCCCGACCACTGATGGCCACAAGATCCGGTTGGGTGACCTGAACAATGATGGTCGGCTCGATGTCGCCGGGGTCGGATGGGGAACCGATACGGTTTCGGTCTTTCTCCAGTCTGTCTCGGGCACGCTGGGTCAAGTGACGATTTATTCGGTTAGTCATAGTGGCTACGAGGACCTGGAAATCGGAGATGTCACGGGTGATGGCCTCGACGATATCGTGGTCATGTCCGGCCAGTACTACGCCACTCCGAATGTTGGGGTTTTGAATCAGTTGGCCGGCGGTGGCTTCGCTTCTCCCTCCTACTACCGAGTAGGTGAGAACATCAACACTCGCGGGATCGGCGTGGGCGACGCCACCGGAGACGGCCTCAACGATGTTGTCGTCACTTATGGTGGCAATCGCCCTGCCTCACACGTAGGGGTCTTTGCCCAGAACGTCACCGGAAGCCTGGATCCGGTCGTCTCGTACCCCGCCTACGACATTCCCGAACCGATTGATGTTGCCGATCTTGATCTTGATGGGAAGGCCGATGTCGCCACCGCTCACGGCGGGTGGGGGAACCTAGGCGTATTCCGCCAAACGGCGTCCGGGTCGCTCAACGCTGAAGAACTGCATCCGATTCCGTATGCCAGTCATTACAACCCCCACGGTCTTGACGTGGGCGACGTGAACGGCGACGGCGCTCCGGACGTGGTGCTGGCCGACTCCAGCCACGGATTGGTCGTTCTGTATAACACGACAGAGATTGTCTCGGAGCCGGGCCTGGCCGATCTCGAACTGGAACTGGCCAGGTCGGCAAAATCGGTGAAACGGGACAAGCCTTTCTCGTTCACTGCCGCGATTTCCAACCTTGGTCCTGATGATGCCACGGGCGCCTTGTTGACTGTGACGATCACCGGGCCTCACGGGGCCCTCACCGTCAACAATTCAGGCTGTTCTGTAGACGGCGACCTGGTCTCTTGCGGCTTCGATTGGCTGTCGGCGGGAGCTGATCACCAAGTGGTGATCAGCGGGGTTGCCACAGCCAAAGGCAGGTTGGTCGCCAGCGCTTCGGTAACCACCCATGATGTTGACCCCGATAGCGCCAACAACACAGACACATCCACGATCCGGGTCCGCTGACGACCCGCTCCGCTCCGGGGTCCTCGTCTCGAGGCCCCGGGCGGAGGAAGGTTGCGCAACCATCTGAATCCGCCAAGATCTAGACATGCTCCTTCACGAGATTGTCGAAACGTCGGGCAAAGTCGGTGCCACGCGCAAGCGGCTGGCCAAGTACGAGTTGCTGGTCGGCTTGCTCGATCGGCTCGAAGCGGATGAGATCGAGGTCGGAGTCGGGTTCCTGACCGGGGTGATCAGGCAAGGCACCATCGGAGTTGGCTACGCAACACTCAGCGAATTAGTCGCTCCGGCCGCACAGCCAACCCTCACACTCCTCGAAGCCGACGAGATCCTCACCGCCATCGGCGAGACCAGTGGCGCCGGGTCACAAACGGAACGCCGGCGGTTGCTCGACGATCTCTTCGGCCGGGTAACTGTGCCCGAGCAACAGTTCCTGGTTCGGTTGATCCTGGGCGATCTTCGACAGGGTGCCTCGGAGGGGGTCATGGTCGAAGCGATTGCCCGGGCTTCGGAGTTGCCTGCCCAGGCAGTGAGGAGAGCAGTCTTATTCCAGGGTGACCTGAGAGCCGTTGCTCAAATCGCGCTGACTCAGGGAGAAGCCGCACTGCAGGAGATAGGACTGGAGGTACTGCGCCCCCTCCTCCCCATGCTGGCCCAGACGGCCGATAGCGTCCGGGCGGCGCTCGAGTCCTATTCTCCGGCGGCCATAGAGTGGAAGATCGACGGGGCTCGCATCCAGGCTCACCGTCGCGGTGACGAAGTCCGCGTCTTCACCCGCAATCTGGCCGACATCACCGATCGATCGCCTGAGGTGGCTACGGTGCTGCAGAGTCTCGCCGTCGGGTCGATCGTCCTCGACGGCGAGGTCATCGCTCTGCGCCCGGATCGTCGACCGCATCCGTTCCAGGTGACGATGAGCCGGTTTGGGTCGAAGGTGAACATCGAGACCCTGCCCAGGGAGTTGCCGCTGACTCCATTCTTCTTCGACTGTCTGCACCTCAACGGGGAGGATTTGATCGATCTCCCCACCCAAGAGCGCACCGCCGCGCTGGAAGAGGCCGTCCCCTCCCGGCACCGAGTGCCCCGGGAGATCGTCGATGACATCGGCGCCGCCGAGTCCTTCTTCGAGAGTGCCCTGGAAAACGGTCACGAAGGGGTGATGATCAAGAGCCTGGACGCCCCTTACGAAGCGGGGCGGCGTGGGTCGGGATGGTTGAAGGTCAAACCGGTTCACACGCTGGATCTGGTCGTCCTGGCCGCCGAGTGGGGCAGTGGTCGAAGGCGCGGATGGTTGAGCAACTTGCATCTGGGAGCCCGCGATTCCCAAACCGGTGGCTTCGTGATGCTGGGCAAGACCTTCAAAGGACTGACCGACGAAACCCTCCGCCGGCAGACCGAACGGTTTCTCGAGCTCGAAACCCATCGGGAAGGCCATGTGGTCCACGTCCAACCTACGGAGGTGGTCGAGATCGCCTTCGACGGGATCCAGGCCAGCACCCGGTATCCGGGCGGGATGGCGTTGCGGTTTGCGCGGGTGAAAGGCTACCGGGAGGACAAGTCGGCCGACCAGGCCGACACGATCGAAACGGTGCGGTCGTTGTTCGAGCGGAGCCGCGGGTGATTGAGTTACCCTGCCCCGACCTCCTATCCTGGGGTGATGGCACTCTTCCGAAAACGCCCCCACCGGGAAGTCAGTTTCGACGGTTCCTGGATGGTGCTGACCGGAACCCACGACGAGAAACCGCTGATTGCTCGCTTCGACACCAGTGCCGAGCAACTCAAGGGCCGGTACTCGATTCAGGTTGGCGTGGCCGTTCCGCTCAACGATCCAACCCCCGACGGCTTCCCCACTCCCGAGGAGGATCTGCAACTCGGCAGGATCGAGTCCAAGGTCGTGAGCAAGGCCGCCGATGAGAGTGTTCTGGTAGGAGTCATCACCACCGGAGGCATGCGGGAGTTTGTGCTGTACACCAACTCGAGCACCTGGATCGAGGCATACCACCACACTCTCGAAGAAGAGATAACCACCCATGAAGTCCAGGTGATGGCCAGGACCGATCCCGACTGGTCGACCTACAAGTCTTTCGTCTCCTAACCGAACTGGCCGCCCCATGGCAACAAACTCGCGCCGGAACGGGAAACCCATATACGCTCGGTAACCTCACAGGGATGAGGGCTCAGAGCGTGGTAGGTCAACTGAAGCTTCTATCGGCCCGTACCTACCAGGGGGCTCGCCGTCTGCCGCGCCGGGCGTACGACCGGGTGTTCGACGGATACGGAGTCCCGTTCCGCTGGCTCTCGGCCGAGTTTGGAGCGAGTGTGGCCGGCGACACACTGATTGCTCTGGGGTTGGCCGGATCCCTGTTTTTCTCGGTGCCCAGCGCCGAGGCGCGGGACAAGGTGGCGCTTTACCTGCTCCTGACCCTCGCCCCGTATGCAGTGATTGCCCCGCTGTTGCCTCGGTTTTTCGCCCGCTTTCCCGGCTCCTACCGGGCGAGCCTCGCGGCCAGTTCTGCCGGGCGGGCGGCCATCGCCTTGTTCCTGGCGATCGGAGTCAACACCTTTTGGTTGTATCCGCTGGCCTTCACTCTGCTGGTGCTCTCCCGACTGCACACCATCGCCAAGGGAACGTTGGTCCCGGTCACGGTGGCCGGACCCCAGGCGTTGGTGGCCGCCAACGGGTTGCTGGCCCGGGTGGGTATCGTCGGCGGGGCGATTGTCGTTCCCATCGGGGCGGCCTCGGTGCGATGGGTCGGGTCCTGGCCGGCGCTGGTGGTGGCCGCCATATGTTTTGTCCTGGCCGCCCTTTGTGCTCAGCAGGTTCCCTCTCCTGCCAGACACGATCCGGTCGCCGTTTGGGGAAGATCGCGAAGGGCCGTACCCCGCCTGGCTCGCCTGCCGATGGTTGCCACCGCCGTGGTCCGGTTCGTGAACGGTTTCCTGCTGGCGCTCCTGGCCTTCGTGTTCAAGGACGTTGATGCTCCGCTGGCCGAATTCGGAGCGCTGCTGGCCGCGGCGGGTTTGGGCTACGGGGTGGCGTCGTATGTGTCTCCATTTCTGGCTCGCCGTCTCCGGGAGGAGCCGACCGTGCTGGCCGCCCTCGCCATCGAGGCGGCGGCCGCCTTCATCACCGCCCAGATCTTCGGACTCACCGCCGCGGTGGTCCTGGCGGCTTCGGCCGGCCTGGCCTGGGGCACGGCCAAGTTCGGGTTTGACGCCCTGCTCCAGAAGACCGCTTCCCGGGAACAACGCGGGGCGGCGTTCACCCGGGCGGAGACCATCTTTCAGCTGCTCTGGGTGCTCGGGGCGCTGCTGCCCATCGCCTTCACGATTTCCAGCACCGTCGGTCTATCTTTCGCCGGAACCGCGGCACTCTTCGCCCAGGTGGTGATCGTGTCCGGTCTGCTGGTCGAAGCTCGAAGTGGGGAAGGTGACGGCGGATGAGCTCTATTCTCGAACACCCCAACCCGGAAGCTTCCGACGACCGGATCCTGGCCGTCGCCGGCGAATTCTTCGGGCTGGAAGGCACAATCTCCCGCCTCGACAGCGAGCGTGATCTCAATGCGCTGATCGACACCGGTGAGGGACGCTTCGTCATCAAGATCGGAAACGCCGCAGAGCCCCGCGACGCCATCGACATGCAGGCGGCCGCTCTCGAGCACATTGCCGCGGTCGATCCAACGGTTCCCGTCCCGCGAGTGCGAAGGTCCCGGCTGGACCATCGGGTGGAGACGGTGGCCCTCGACGGTGCCGACCACACCGTCAGAGTCGTGTCATTCCTCGAGGGGATCACCGATTGGAAGGCACCGACCACCCCCCAGCTCGGTGCGGCGATCGGGACAACCCTGGCCCGGCTGCAACGGGCGCTGCGCGGCTTCTTCCATCCGGCCGGAGGCCGGACGATCTTGTGGGATGCCCGTTCGGCCGGGTCGCTGATTGATTGGGTCGAGGCCATCACCGATCCCGAGATGCGGCAAGCCGTAGCTTCGATCCTGAAACGCTTTCCCGAACGGGTGCTTCCGAGGCTGGCCGGCCTGCCGGCTCAGCCGATTCACAACGACTTCCACCGAGGCAACCTGCTCATCGACCCTGCGCGGGGAGAGGTGTCCGGCATCATCGACTTCGGGGACCTGGTTCACGGTACCCGGAGCCAGGACGTGGCGGTCGCCTGTTCCTACGCCATGCTCGAAACCCCCGACTTCCTCGAGGTGATCCGACCGCTCATCTCCGCCGTTTCCGATGTCACCCCCTTCCTGGGCGAAGAGGTCGAAGTGATCGGCGACCTGATCGGCGTGCGGCTCGCCCAGTCGATCGTGATCGGATCGTGGCGGGCCGTCCGGCACCCTGCCAACGCCGACTACATACTGCTCGACGCGGCCTCCGTTGCCGAGGGGCTGGAACGCTGGCTCGATCTCGGCGAGAAGGAGATCCAGGATGGCATCCGCACTGCGGCAGGGATGGCGGCCGCTCCGGAGGGCTCGGGCCGGCTTCGGCATCGCCGCGCCCACGTCTTGCCACCCGGTTTCGAACTCACCTACGCGGAGCCATTGCATCTGGTCGGTGGGGAGGGGGTTTGGCTGATCGATGCAGCGGGACGTCGCTACCTGGACGCTTACAACAACGTCGTGCAGGTCGGTCATGCCAACCGGCAGGTGAACAGAGCGGTTGCCGACCAGATGGGACGACTCAACACGAACACCCGCTACCTCACCGACGCGATCGTCGACTACGGCGAGCAACTGACCGCCACATTGCCCGACCTGCTGGAGGTCTGTTATTTCGTGAACTCGGGGACCGAAGCCAACGACCTCGCCTGGCGGATCGCCAAGACGATCAGCGGTAACAGTGGTGCCGTTGTCACCGATCACGCCTATCACGGCTGGACCGACGCCATCATCTCCATATCTCCTGAAGAGTTGACCGAGGCACAGATCGAGCCCTGGGTGGCCACGGTGCCGCCCCCCGGCCGGGACGACCAGAAGCTGCGGATTCGAGAAGCGATTGCCCGCCTCGACCGGTGCGGCCATGATCCGGCGGCCTTGTTCATCGACTCTGCCTTCTCCAGCGACGGGATCTTCGACCTGACCCCCGGGTATCTCGCCGACCTGGCGGGAGCGGTTCGGGAGAGGGGAGGGCTCTTTGTAGCCGATGAGGTCCAGGCAGGTTTGGGCCGAGTCGGGAAGCGATTTTGGGGGTTTGCCGGAGATCGGATCGTGCCCGACCTGGTCACCCTGGGCAAGCCACTCGGTAACGGATACCCGATTGGAGCGGTCGTCACTACCCGCTCCATCGCCGAGACCTTTGCGCGGGATGCCTACTTTTTTTCGACCTTCGGCGGCAATCCGGTCGCCGCGGCGGCGGCGACCACCGTGTTGAGGATCACACTGGAAGAAGATCTGGCGGGAGGGGCCGAACGGGTCGGCGGGTTCCTGCGTGAAGGTCTCAGGGAGGCGCTCAAATCTCGAGGAATCGAGGGAATTGTGCGCGGTCCGGGCAGCTTCGTCGGGGTGGATCTGAACTCCCGGGAGAGAGCGATGAGGCTTCAGGAGGAGATGCGCCGGCGGGGGGTTCTCATCGGGCGCACCGGGCCGAACAACGACGTTCTCAAGATTCGCCCACCGCTCGTCTTCACCGAGGAAGACGCCGGTGTGCTTCTGGAGGCTTTCTCGGATTCGCTCGACGCATTGGGAGATCGTCCGGCCGTCTCCTAGCCGATGTAGTACATCCCGGCCAGTTCGTCCGATGTCCGTAGATCAACCTCTGCCTCGACGTCGTCGGGAGCATGGGCCGGAAACAGCCGCATCTGCAAACCCCGTTCGCGCTGAGCGGCCACCGCCAGGGTCTGTTCGATCGGGGAATCCAGGGCAGGCAGGGTCATGTTCGCTCGCTCTCGGTCGAGCCTCCCATGCTCACCACTGATAGTGCACAGACTAGCGCAATCAGCGAGGTTTGTGAAGGAAGAATCTGGCAGGACTAGTCGAGAGTCACCCGGATGAGCACATTGCGAGGCAGGAGAGCGCGAACGCTCTCCGGGTCGGGCGAACCGTCCGGCAGCTGCACAACTCCGTAGGCCTTGGCGTCGACCGGTCGGCTCGCCAGGAAGTCGACGATCGTGTCGAGATCGGCGTCGGTCGCCACGTGAGCCTGGGCCTTGCCCTTCACTGTCTTTCCGGCCAGGCGCAGCTCGACTGCCGGTTGGCTCTCGAAGTTCCGCCACCACGATCGGGTTCTCTTGGTCAGTATGAGGACCGAGTCGTCGCGCCGTTCGTAGCTGATCGGGATGGTGTACAACTTGCCGCTGCGCCGGCCGGTGAAGCTCAGCAAGGCGAGCTGTTTGCCGATGGCGGTCTGCAGAACCGGCGTCTTCAAGAACACCTTCACCATGGCGTTGAGAAATGGCGGCACATCTCTGGATGGGGTGGTCTGGTCGGAATCTGCCACGGCGCGGCCTCCTATCCGAGTACCCGTTCGGCTTCTTCGATCAGCCCGGAAACGTCGACGCCGCTCTCCTCCTTGAGAACCCGGCGCAACACGGGGGACAATCCCTCCAGGCCGGTGGCAATCTGCCGCAGGGCGCTGCGTTGCTGCCGCATACGGCTGGCTTCTTCCGCGGGGGTGACGAGGTCGTCGATTATTGAGCCTTCGGCCCGGGAGGCCACCAGCGGTTGGGGGATACCGCGCACCCAAACCAACGAGCGACGGCCCGGCCCCCTTCCTTCGGTGATCGGCTCAACGGCCACTACCTCGTCGGACCGCACGTACTTGCCATACCCGAGGCTGACGAGTTGATCGGACTGGATACGCATACGAGATCCTTTCGGCTGTCCCCAGCATATTCAGCCCGGCCGGGACCGGAGCGATCAGGTTCGGCTTCGGGCGATCAAACCGACTGCCGCCAGGATGAGGGGAAGGGCGATCCAGGTTTCCCCGGTGAGTTTCTCTCCGCCGAGAGTCACGCCCAGCCCGACCGCCACGATCGGGTTGACGTAGGCGTAGCTGGTGGCGAGCACCGGCCGTACAGTGCGGAGCAGGTAGGCGTAGGCGCTGAACGCAACCAACGATCCCGGCCCGATGAGATAGATGAGGGCAAGCCAGCTCTTGGCCCCGGGGGCTGCGATGATGCTCTCCCCGCCGATCAAGCCCACCAGGCCCAGCAGCAAGCCACCGGCCAGCATCTGCACCGCCGTCGACATCGAACCGCTGGGGAGCTCGAGGTGTTTGGACCACACCGATCCGACCGACCAGAGGATCGTGGCAATGATGACCAGCAGGAGACCGAGCGGCACGGTGTCGAAGTCGCCTTCGAGCGACAAGATCGCCACCCCCGCGATGCCGATGAGCAACCCGATCCACTCCGTCTTGGTCGGCCATTTCTCGAAGAACCCGGAGACGACTGCGGCCCACACCGGGACCATGGCAACCGCGGTGGCCGCCAACCCCGAACCAATCCCCAGATCCTCGGCCACGGTCACAAGCCCCAATCCGCCGACGAAGAGCAGCGAACCGACCAGGAACCCATTTCGCCACTGGCGTATCGTCGGCGCCGGCGCTCCCCGTCGAACGACCCATGCGTAGAGGATCGCCCCGGCGGTGGTCATACGGATGGCGTTGCCGAGGAAGGGCGGGAAGTCCTCGACCATGAACCGGAGTGCCAGGTAAGTGGAACCCCAAATCAGGTAGACGGCCAGGAGCGACGTGATGATCAGAAGGCGCGGGTTGGCGGTCTTTGGTGGTGGGGTGGGGTTGATGTTCGGCCCGATCGAAGACCCGACATCCTAGGCGCTCTGCGATGATGGCCGGGTGGCCAAGGTAATCGAGATCACAGACGCCTCAGATCCACGAATCGCCGACTACGTCAGAATGACCGACGCCGAACTTCGTCGCAACGCCGGGTACTTCATCGCTGAAAGCATCGAGGTAGTGCGGCGGTTGCTGGCAAGCCGGCATACCGTGCGCAGCGTGCTGGTCACCCCGGCCCGATTGCCGCGTCTGACCGACCATCTTGTTTCGCTCGATCTGCCCATCTATGTCGTGCAACAAGACCTCATGAACGAGGTGGCCGGCTTCAAGGTGCATCGGGGAGTGGTTGCCACCGCCGACCGGCTTCCCCAGCCGACGCTGCCGGAGGTCATCCGTGACGCGGTGGCGGTGACGATTCTGGAAGGCTTGAACGACCACGAAAACCTGGGGGCAATTTTCCGGAGCGCCCACGCCCTGGGGATCGACGCAGTGCTGCTCGACCCGACCTGTGCCGATCCGTATTACCGCCGCACCGTGCGCGTGTCTATGGGGGCCGTGCTGGAGATTCCGTTTGTGCGGCTCGTCAATTGGCCCGACGACCTGGAGGCGGTCCGTCGGGCCGGCTTTGATCTGCTGGCCTTGACGCCCGACCGCGATGCCATACCCATCGAAGAGGTTGAGGTTCACGGACGCCGGGTGGCGATGCTGCTGGGTGCCGAGGGCTCCGGGTTGCGACCCGGCACACTGGCCCGGGCCGACCGGCGAGTACGGATCCCGATGCAAGCGGGCTTTGATTCGCTCAACGTCGGACATGCGGCGGCCATCGCTTTCCACCGCTTGGGTCGGTCCGGTCGTCCGGCGGGTTAGTCGCGCCGGCCGTGTCGTATCCTGTTGATTATGCGAGTCCTAGTTACCGGAGGCACCGGGTTCATCGGCAGCCACACCGTCGTCGAGTTGATCGAGGCCGGCCATCAGGTGGTGATCGTCGACAACCTGGTGAACTCGAAGTCGTCGGTCGTCGATCGGGTGGCCCGGATCACGGGTGTCACTCCGGAGCTGCATGTCGCCGACATCCGCGACGAGGCGGCTCTCGAACGGATCGTCGGAGAGGGCGACTTCGAAGCCGTCGTCCACTTCGCGGGGCTCAAGGCGGTGGGGGAGAGTGTGCAGCGCCCCCTCGACTACTGGGATGCCAACGTTGGGGGATCGACGGCTCTTTTTCGAGTGCTGGACCGGCACAACGTCCGTACGGTGGTCTTCAGTTCGTCCGCCACCGTCTACGGCGATCCCGATGAGGTCCCGGTCCGAGAGGACATGCCGATCAAACCGCCCACCAATCCATATGGAGCGACCAAGCAGGTGATCGAACAGATTCTCACCGACCTGCACACCTCGGACCCGCGGTGGAACGTTGCGCTCTTGCGCTACTTCAACCCGGTCGGCGCCCATCAGAGCGGTCTGATCGGGGAGGATCCCAACGACCTCCCCAACAATCTGATGCCCATCGTCGCGCAAGTCGCCGGCGGGAAACTTCCTGAAGTCGGCGTGTTCGGTACCGACTACCCGACGCCGGATGGCTCGGGAGTCCGCGACTACATCCATGTGGTCGACCTGGCCCAAGGCCATCTCGTCGCCCTCGATCGGCTGGCCGCCGCTCCGGGCCGGCATGTGTGGAATCTCGGCACGGGGCGCGGGACCAGCGTCCTGGAGCTGATCGCCGCCTTCGAAAGGGCGACGGGCATCGACCTTCCGCGGCGGCCGACCGAACGGCGCCCGGGCGACGTGGCCGAGACCTGGGCCGACGTGACCAAAGCGGAGCGGGAGCTGGGCTGGCGAGCGAAGTTGGGGATCGATGAGATGTGCATCGACACCTGGCGCTGGCAGCAATATGCCCTGACGCTGGAGCCGTAGCGCCCCATCCCCAATCGTTTTGGCGTCAAACCAACACCGGGCCTGGTGTCACTTCGACGCCAAAATCGGCAGATTTAGGGACTTTTGGCCTTACCGGGCGATCCGGGTCCCGATCTAGAGTTAAGCCTGGCCTTAACAAACTCGTCGAGATTTTCTAGGTTGGACTAAAAATGATTGTAGATCCGGCCACCAGCGAGAGCGAAGAGATGTATCTCATCCACATCGCCATGGCGGGGGAGGAGGGCGTCACAGGTCCCGTCGGCCTCGCCCGGCTGGCCGAGATGCTCTCGATCTCGCCGGTCTCGGTCAATCAGATGGTCAAGAAGCTGGCCGGCCGGGGTCTGGTCGACTACCTCCCCTACAAGGGGGTCGAATTGACGGCACCGGGTCGAGAGATCGCCGACCGGGTGTTGCGGGGCCGCCGGTTGTGGGCCCTCTTTCTGGCCGAGCGGCTCGACCTCTCGGCGGCCCGGGCCGACGCCATTGCCTGCGATCTCGAACACATCACGCCGCCCGACCTGGCGGACCGACTGGCTTATCTCCTGGGCGATCCGACCACGGGACCGCAGGGTCGACCGATACCCCATCCCGGTCGCCCGGCTTCCAAACAGACGATGGCGCTGTCCGAATTGCCCGTCGGAGAGACGGGCACCGTGGCCCATCTGGCGGGCTCGCCGGCCACCCAGGCCTTCCTGGCCGGGGAAGGTCTGACCCCGGGTGCCGGCCTCAAGCTTCTGGCCCGCGGTGGGGACGGCCACTGCCTGCTGGAGATCGGTGCGACCGAGATACACCTGGCCGGACGGCAGGCCGAGAGCGTCTTGGTGAGGGCGCCATGAGCTGGGCCCTGTCCGAGGTCGGCCGAGGCGAGACCGTCCGATTGGCCGGGGTCGATGCGGATCGCCGAACCGTTCGTCGTCTGGCCGAGCTGGGCCTGACCCCGGGAGTCGCTCTGACCATATTGCAGACGTCGAAAGGCCCGATCCTGGTCGCCGTGCGCGGGGCCCGGGTGGCGGTCGGTCAAGAGATGGCCGCGGTCATCCGGGTGACGGCCGGCGGCGACGGACGCCGGGCATGAGACGCTTGTCGATCGCCCTGGCCGGTAATCCCAACTCCGGGAAAACCACCCTGTTCAACGTCCTCACCGGTTCGAACCAGCACGTCGGCAATTGGCCCGGCAAGACCGTGGAGAAGCGGTCCGGGCGGCTCTCCGCTCTCGATACCGAGTTCGAGGTGGTCGACTTGCCCGGTACCTACAGCCTGGCAGCCGCTTCGCCGGAAGAGTCGGTCGCCCGGGATTACTTGCTGGAGGAAACCCCGGATGTCGTCGTGCTGGTGGTCGACGCCACCAATCTGGAAAGGAATCTGTATCTAACCGTGCAGGTGCTCGAACTGGGGATCCCGGCGGTGGTGGCACTCAACATGGCCGACACGGCCGAGGCCCGCGGTCTCCACATCGATCGTGAGTTGATGGCTGAGAGACTCGGGGCTCGAGTCGTCAGAACCGTCGCGCGCCGCAGTCGCGGGATCGATGATCTGATCGGCGCCGTCCTGGCGGTGGCCACCGAGACGGTCTCATGACCGGCCGGCTGATCATCGACTACGGCCCGGACCTCGAGTCGGAGATCGGCACGATCGTCTCGGTCATCGAGGACCGGCCGGCCATCAGAGATAGGTTTCCGGCTCGCTGGCTGGCGCTGGAGTTGCTCGAGGACGGTGAGGATTTGCGGGTCAGATTGGCGGGGCTGACCGGGGGCGACCGGGTACTGGCCGCCGCCGAGGAGAGCCGAGCCCGCTTGGAGGCCAGCTTTGGGCCAGCCGCCGGGGTGTTGGTACCCAACGGCCGGTACGACTGGATCAATGCGCTGGTGGGCGATTCGGTGACGCGGGCGACCGGCGACCAACCTCCGCTCTCCGATCGGGTAGACAAGGTTTTGACCCATCGGTGGCTGGGCCTGCCCATCTTTCTGGCATCGATGTGGGTGGTGTTCAAGCTCACCGTCGACGTATCGGCCGTGTTCCTCGACTGGGTCGACGGGGTGATGGGAGGACCGGTCTCCCGGTGGATGTCGGCACTGATGGGCGTTCTCGGTCTGGGGGGCAGCTGGGTCGAGAGCCTCCTGGTCGACGGTGCGGTGGCCGGGGTCGGCGGCATTCTGGTCTTCGTCCCGGTTTTGATGGCCCTCTACCTGGCGCTGGGGGTCCTCGAAGACTCCGGTTATATGGCGCGGGCCGTGTTCGTCATGGACCGGATCATGCGCAGGCTCGGATTGCCGGGCAAGAGCTTCTTACCGATGCTGGTTGGTTTCGGGTGCACCGTCCCGGCGATGTACGCCACCCGAACTCTGGAACGGCGTCGGGACCGGGTTCTGACCGGGCTGCTCGTCCCGTTCATGAGCTGTGGGGCCCGTCTACCCGTGTACGTGCTGATGGCGGCGGTCTTCTTCCCCCGCTCGCGGAGCACGGTGGTATTTGCCATGTACCTGCTGGGCATCGTCGTGGCCCTGGTGCTGGGCTTCATCATGAGCCGGACCGTGTTCCGATCGGAGACTGCTTCGGCGCTGCTGATGGAGTTGCCTCCCTACCGGCTCCCGACCTTGCGGGCGGTGTGGCTGCAGATGTGGCGGCGGACCGCCGCGTTCGTTCGTGATGCCGGCACCATCATCCTCGGCACCAGCCTGGTCGTGTGGCTCCTGATGGCGATTCCCGTGGCAGGCGGGGCCTTTTCCGATGTGGAAGTCGACGAGAGCGCCTTCGGAGCGGTGAGTTCGGCAATTGCCCCGGTGTTGAGTCCCGCCGGATTCGGCAGTTGGGAAGCTACCGGCGCTTTGATCACCGGCTTCGTTGCCAAGGAAGTCGTGATCTCTTCGATGTCGCAGGTGTACGGCCTCGAGACGGATATCGGAGCCGAGACGGTCCCCATCGCTCAGGATCTGCGGGAGGTCGGATCCAGTTTCCTGCGGGCGGCGGCCGACACCCTGCGAGCAGTCCCTTCCATTGTGGGGATCGATCTCCTGGGTGAAGAGGACGAACTTCAACCCGGCGGTCTCCTGGTCGCAGTTCGGGAAGGGTTCGAGGAGTCGAGCGGCGGGCATGGGCCCCTGGCCGGGCTGGCGTTCATGGTCTTCGTGCTGCTCTATACGCCGTGCATGGCGGCGGTGGCCGCCGAGCGCCACGAGTTGGGAGCGAAGTGGATGTGGACCAGCATCATCGGCCAGACCACTCTGGCGTGGGGAATGGCGGTGCTGGTATTCCAGGCCGGCAAACTGATCGGATGGGGGTAACCGGCGGTGCTGCAACGACTCCTCTCCTGTATCGAAGAAGCCGACGGACCGATCAGTTTTGATGATCTGAGCCGCCGGCTCCGGGTGGAACCGTCCGCCCTCGAGCCGATGCTCGATCTGTTGATACGCAAAGGACTACTCGCCCAGTGGGGGCAGGGTGAAACTGAGATTGCCTGCGGCGGCGGAGCCTGCGGGGCCTCATGTTCGGGCGTCCGGGGCTGTCCCTTCATAGCCGGAGGGATGCCGCGTGCTCTGGAAATCCGGTCACCTCGCTGAACCGGATCTCTACGCTGCTCTTCATGGATACGCTCAACTTCGAAGAAGCCCGGGTGCTGGGGTGCCTCATCGAGAAGTCGATGACCACCCCCGATTACTACCCGATGACCGTCAACGCTTTGGTGGCGGCCTGCAATCAGAAGACCAACCGGGACCCGGTGGTCGAATTCGACGAGGCAACCGTTGACGAGACGCTGGGTTCGCTCGACCGGCGCGGCCTGATCGGATTGACTCGCGTGTCCGGGGGTCGGGCCCTCAAGTATGGACATCACAGCGGAGCCGCCTTGCGCATCGATGATGAGCAGATTGCGCTGATCGGGGTCCTCTTGCTGAGGGGTCCGCAAACCGCAGCAGAGTTGCGAACCCGGACGGAGCGGTACATCGCATTCGGATCGGTACCAGATGTCGAGGAACGCCTGAAGGATCTGACCGAGCGCGATGAGCCGCTCGTCGAGCACCTGGAGAGGGACCCCGGCCAAAAGGAACGCCGCTACTGGTGCCTGCTGGTCGAACCGGGCGCTCCGCCCCCGGCTCCGGTGCCCACAGATCTGGAGCAACGGGTGGCTGCCCTCGAAGAGGCTCTCGAGCAGATTCTGCGCAGACTGGGTGAGGAATAAGCCATTTCACCCGAACCCCGGCATGGTCTGCGAGTATGGGAGGCAGCCGACGGGAGGGTCGTGAACGATGGACTCGACTGGTAGCCGTTCTTTCCAACGCTTGATGCTTCGGCGGGGTCTGGTGATCCTGGCTTCGTGTGCTGCCCTGGTCGCCTGTGCGGGCGATGAGACCGTGATCACCACGACTTCCTCGACGACCACCAGTACCACCACGACCACGGCTCCGACGACCACCACGACTACCACTCTTCCCGGCGATCCGATCGACCTCTTCCCCGAAGCCGGCGACATCCTGGCGGTGGTGGGGGTCTCCTTCGATAGCGAACTCAACGTGCGTGAGGCACCCGGAACCGATCAGCCGGTCGTGATTCGGATTCCCCCACTCACCGATGATGTGGTCGCCACCGGTCAGGAGCGGCAATTGCCGGATTCGATCTGGTACGAAGTCACCTTCGACGACGTGACCGGGTGGGCGAGCAGCGCATATCTTGCCTGGATTGGGGACACCAACGACGTCACCTCGGCAGTGATCGAATTGCTGGGTGAAACACCCCGAGCCGAGACAATGCTTGATCTCGGACTCATGGTGGCGGAGTCGCAGGCCTCCGACGAACCCGCTTCGAGGATCAGGTTGGCCAAGTCCCCCACCGTGAGGGATTTGGGTGAGGTGACCTACGACGTCATCGGGCTCGGTGACGATTCTCTCTTCGGGGTCCGGTTGACGGTGTTCGGCACTCCGGACGACAGCGGGGAGAGTTTCACCCTCAAGACGGTCGAGAGCACCCACCTGTGCGGGCGGGGACCCGCCACGGATGGACTCTGCCCGTGAACACCGAAGCGGGCTGGTACGCGGATCCATACCGTCGCCATCAGGTGCGCTATTGGGACGGGGCCGCCTGGACCGAGCACGTCGGCGATGACGGCCGGCAGGGAACAGATCCTCTCGATGCTTTGGACAAGATCGACTCGGCCCTGGTTGTGGATGAGGCCGATGATGCCGGCAAGATCCGCGCTCAGGTCACCGGCGAAGGGTGGGATGGGGCCGGCCTAACCGGCACTTCGAGCGGAGGCGGCACTCTGTTCTCCGAGCCGGTGCTGGTAGTCAATCAGAAGGCCAAGCTCATCGAGCTGGCCAATCAATACGGTGTGTTCGATCGGGACGGCAACCAGATCGGGGCGGTCGGCCAGGTCGGCCAGTCGGCCCTCAAGAAGGCGTTGCGCCTGGTCAGCTCGGTCGACCAGTTCCTCACCCATCGTCTGGAGATCACCGATCGGTCGGGAGCGGTCGTGCTGCGGTTGACCAGGCCCGCCAAGATCTTCAAATCCACGGTGGTCGTCGAAGACCCCAACGGCCACGAAGTGGGTCGAATCGTGCAACGAAACATGATCGGCAAGATCAACTTCGGCCTCGAATCGGGGGGACAGCAACTGGGGGAGATCAAGGCCGAAAACTGGCGAGCGTGGAATTTCCGGATCGAAGATGCCACCGGCACCGAGGTCGCCAGGATCACCAAGACCTGGGAGGGTCTGGCCAAGACGATGTTCACGACCGCCGACAACTATGTCGTCCAGATCCATCGGCGTCTTGCCCAACCGCTGCTGTCGCTGGTGATCGCTTCCGCCCTGTCGATCGACACCGCCCTCAAACAAGACGATCGTGGGTTCGGATAGAGGTCCTCCGTTCGACTTCCCTCAACCGGCGGCATCAATCAGCCGATGAATGCCCCATGAAGAACCGCTATGCCGCCTTGCTATTGGTCACCACCCTGGCTGCCAATGCCTGCGGATCCGGGTCGGTTACTCCGACCACGTTGGGGGTCGATGATGCCCCTCAAATCATCAAGAACACCTTCCTGACCGTGACCCGACAGGCGGCTACCTTGGCCGGCTACACCGCAACCAGCGAAGAATGGATGGATTTTGCCCGGGAAGTGTGCACGGCCGGAATCAAAAGCCCCGAAGAGTTGACCGAATTCGTCAACGAACGGGCCGGTTCCGAGTCCGATCCATTTCTCAGAGAAATGTGGGCAACGGCTGCCGGAGCCGCTACCACTTCGTTTTGTCCCATCGGGCGAGCATGAGAAAAGGGCCCGAAGGCCCTCCTCTCGAGACTCGACCGGATTGTCCTGTAGCTCAGCTACACCCGGTGGTGCCACCACAGTTGAGGCACTTGTAGCAACTGCCCGCCCGGATCGTGATGTGACCGCAGGTCTCACACAGCGGAGCGTCGCCCATCATGGCGGCTAGAGCCGATTGCGCTGAAGCGGTGCCGGCGTCGGCCGTCGACATGGCCACTGCCACCGGGGCTCTTTGGGCTACCCGATGGCCGTTTGGCCCGGTGGGTACTCGGTCAGAATCAACGAAACTGGCGGCCGCCACCTGGATGTCGATCTCATCTTCCATGGCCGCGTCGGTCAGATCCAGCTGAACCCCGGCTTCGATGGCCAGACCTTTGGCCGGTTCCGGCAACTCCATGTCCCGGATCGGTGGCACTTGGGCCAGCTCGTCACGCTGGAGATACTCGACGCCCAGCGCCCGGAACACGTAATCGACGATCGAATTGGCCATCTTGATATTCGGGTGACCTTCAACCATTCCGCGCGGCTCGAAGGTTTGGAAGGTGAATGTGTCGACGAACTCTTCGAGCGGCACGCCGTACTGGAGTCCCTTCGACACGGCGATCGCGAAGCAGGACAGAATTCCGCGCAACGTGGCGCCCTCCTTGGCCAGATCGATGAAGACCTCACCAAGAGTTCCGTCCTCGTACTCACCGGTGCGCAAGAACACCTTGTGTCCACCGATTCGAGCCTCCTGAGTGAACCCACCGCGGCGGGCCGGCAACAGGAAACGGGGAGGCTGCATACCCCGGGCGTATGCCTCGGTGGGTGAAACCCCGGCCGGGATACGACCCCAGGCGAAAGCCTTCTCCTCGGCCAGAGCGGCATTGATGTCCTGGGCATCCTCCTGATCGTCGCCTTCGTCCGACGTCGCCGATAGAGGCTGGGAAGCCTTTGAGCCATCCCGGTAGAGGGCCATGGCTTTGAGCCCCAGGTCGGCCGAGAGCATGTAGGCACCCTCGATGTCTTCCGGCGTCACCTCGTGGGGCATGTTGATCGTTTTCGAGATCGCCCCGGAGATAAACGGCTGGGCGGCCGCCATCATCTTGATGTGCCCGGTGTGGTAGATGAACCGTCTCCCGTTCCGGCCGTTCTTGTTGGCGGTATCGAACACCGGCAGGTGTTCGTCGTTCAGCTCGGGGGCACCCTCAATCGTCTGGTATCCACAGATAGCATCGTTGGCTTCCACGACCTGACTGCGAGAGAACCCCAGCGATGCCAGTAGGTCGAAACCGGGCGCCAGGTACCGGTCGGCCGTGATGCCGATTTCCTGGAGTGCCTCTTCGCCGAGGACAAAGGCGTTGAAGGCATGGCGAAGGTCGAACACGCTCGGGAGGGTGGCTTCGATCTTGTCGATCACCGGGTCGGACAAACCCCGGGCGGACAGGCTCTCCCGGTTGATGTGCGGGGCACCCTCCAGAGTCATACTCCCGATGACGTATCGGACGATTCGCTCAATCTGGTCTTCTGAGTACCCGAGCCGTCGCAAGGCCGGAGCGATGGACTGGTTGGCGATCTTGAAATAACCGCCGCCGGCCAGTTTCTTGAATTTCACCAGAGCGAAATCGGGCTCCACTCCGGTCGTGTCGCAGTCCATCAGCAATCCGATGGTCCCGGTCGGGGCGAGCACCGTCGCCTGGGCGTTGCGATACCCGTGAGCTTCTCCGGCTTCCAGGGCGACATCCCAGGCATGGCGGGCGGCCTGCACCAGAGGGCGGGGGGCCATGTCGGGATCAATGGTCATGACGTAGTGGCTGAGCCCTTCGTATTCCTCGCTGGGGGCGTCGTAGGAGGCCCGCCGGTGGTTTCGGATGACCCGCAGCATGTGCTCCCGGTTCTCCCAGAAACGAGCAAACGGGCCGATGGCGGCCGCCATTTCCGCCGAGGTGGCATAGGCGCGACCGGTGAGAATGGAGGTGAGGGCTCCCGCAATGGCCCGCCCTTCATCGGAGTCGTAAGGAATCCCCGAGCGCATCAGCAGCGACCCGATGTTGGCGTAGCCGAGGCCGAGAGTCCGATACTCGTACGAACCGCGGGCGATCTCCTTGGAGGGGAACTGGGCCATCGTCACCGAGATCTCCAGAACGATGGTCCAGATGCGAATGGAGTGCTCGTACGCCTCCACGTCAAAAGAGCCCGTCCCGTCGTCGTAGAAGCTGACCAGATTGAGGCTGGCCAGGTTGCAGGCCGTGTCGTCCAGGAACATGTACTCGGAGCACGGGTTGGATGCTCGGATTCGCCCGCCGGCGGGACAGGTGTGCCATTCATTGATGGTCGAATCGAACTGCATGCCGGGATCGGCACACGCCCAGGCGGCTTCCGCAATCTGGCGCCAGACGTCCCGGGCTTTGACGGTGCGGCGCACCGCACCGGTCGAGCGCTCGATCAGATCCCAGTCACCGTTGTCAATGACTCTCTGAAGGAACTGTTGGGTCACCCGGACCGAGTTGTTGGAGTTCTGACCGGAGACGGTCTGGTAGGCCTCGCCGTTGAAGTCGGCAGGGAATCCGTTGCTGATGAGGATCTTGGCCTTCTCCTCTTCGGCTTTCTTCCAGTTGATGAAAGTCTCGATGTCCGGATGGTCGACGTCGAGGATGACCATCTTGGCGGCCCGCCGGGTCGTGCCGCCCGACTTGATGGCGCCGGCGGCCCGGTCACCGATCTTCAAGAACGACATGACTCCGGAGGATTTTCCTCCACCGGACAGAGGCTCGCCTTCGGCGCGTATGGTCGAAAAATTGGTCCCGGTTCCCGATCCGAACTTGAAGAGCCGAGCTTCTTTGGTCCAGAGATCCATGATGCCGCCTTCGTTGACGAGGTCATCGCCAACCGCCTGGATGAAACAAGCATGGGGGGCAGGGCGGCTGTAAGAGTCGGGTCCCGGGATCACCTCTTCCGTTTCCGGGTCGACGAACCAGAACCCCTGGGGAGGGCCGGTGAGGCCGTAGGCATAGTTGAGCCCGGTGTTGAACCATTGCGGGCTGTTGGGAGCGGCCATTTGATTGGCCAGCATGTACTTCAGTTCGTCCTCGAAAGCCTGGGCATCGTCCGCAGATGCGAAATAACCGTTCTGTTCGCCCCACCAGCGCCACGTCCCGGTCAGCCGATCGAAGACCTGACGGGCCGAGCGCTCCGGGCCCAGGAGGGGCTCGCCGTCTTCATCGAAGAGCTGCTTGCCCTCATCGTCGTATTGGGGGATTCCGGCCTTTCGGAAATACTTGGAAACCATGATGTCGGTCGCCACCTGTGACCAGGCCGCCGGGATCTCAGCGTCCTGCATCTCGAACACCACCGATCCGTCGGGGTTGGCGATTTTCGAGTCGCGTCGAGTCCACTCGATCGACATATAGGGGTCCTCGCCAGCCCTGGTGAAGCGTCGGCCGATAGTCAGACCCTTGGTCCCTGTCTCGAACATGTGTTTTCCCTCCACAATCCGGGCACACTCCACCCAGCCCGGTGCCTGCCAGAAACTGTCATCGATACCACTAGATGTTGTGGTCGAGGGGGAAGCTTCCCACGACATCTGGTGTGTAGCCCGGACACCATAATCACTCGAACGTAATTACGTCAATGGTATTCGGTGACCATTTTTCGCGAATTCCTCGCGAAACGTGCGGGAAGTGGGGGAAGTCGACGCCTTTCCACTCTAGGCGTCCAACCCGAACCGCGAAAACCAAAGAACCTTGTCCGCTGTCCGTTGTCGGCACTGATAGCTGATAGCTGATAGCTGATAGCTGTCGAAGGCGTAGCCTGAGACCATGAGCGACCTTCCACGACTGTATACGGATTTGGCCAAGTGGTGGCCGTTGCTCTCGGCGCCGGAGGACTACGCCGAGGAGGCGGAGGTCTTCCGGGAGGTGTTGGAAAGAGCAGCGCAGTTCCCGGTCTCGACGGTTCTCGAGTTGGGGAGTGGCGGAGGCAACAACGCCTCCCACCTGAAAGCCCATTTCAAGATGACGCTGGTCGACCGGTCTCCGGGGATGCTGAAGGTCAGCCGCCGTCTCAACCCGGAATGTGAGCACCATCTAGGAGACATGCGGACCCTTCGACTCGGGACGAAATTCGACGCGGTGTTTGTGCACGACGCGGTCGTCTACCTGACGACCCTCGAAGAACTACGGTCCGCGGTGCGGACCGCTTTCGAGCACTGTCAACCGGGCGGAGCCGCCCTGTTTGTCCCCGATCACGTGCGAGAGACCTTCCAAAAGGGAACGAGTCATGGAGGCAATGACGGAGACGGCCGGGGGATGCGCTACCTCGAGTGGACTCGCGATCCCGACCCCGGCGGCACGACCTACGTGACCGATTTTGCCTATTTGCTCCATGAGGAACCCACCGGGACCTCGGTGCTGTACGACCGCCACCTGTGCGGCCTGTTCTCCCGGGATGAGTGGTTGCGAACCATCAACGAAGCCGGTTTCGAGGCCCGATACGAGGAGGCCGTCCTGACCGGGGGAGAGATCCTGAGCATGTTTGTCGGAGTATTCGCCGTCTGAAGCCGGCCCTGGTGGCCCGTCGCAGGAATAGCTGCGCACCAGTTCAACGACAGACCGCTAGATGTCCAAAGTCAGATCGGGGAGTGCCTCGTCCTCAGCCTCGTAATCCAGGCGGTGGCCCGCCAGTTCCTCCGGCAGGTTGGCCAGCTCCCATTCGATCGTTCGTTCCATCGCCTCGGCCGGCTCGACCGATTCCCGGTAATCCAACTCCCGGCGAATTCTCGTAGTGTCGGACACCAGGTCCTGTGCGAAGTCAAGTTCTTCATCACGGAGATGTGCGGGTAGCTGATCGGTGGGCAGAGCAACGATCTCTCCCGACCATCCGTACCCGGTGGCGATGGCTCGAACCCATTCTTCTTCGGTCAGCGCCTCCGGCTCGGCGACGTTGTAGATCCGGCCGGAGGCCCGATCGTCGAGAACGGTCAAAGTGATGGCTTGGGCGGCGTTGTCGACAAAGGTCCGGCTCCACCGCCACCCGGCCCCCCGCTCATCGAGGATGATCCACCGCCGCCCATCGACCATCCGCTTCAGGTAGGGGAAGGGACGGTGCTGGTAGTCGTGGGGCCCGTACACGGCCGGGAGCCGCAGGATGGTTCCCGGTAGCTCTGGGTCGGCCAGGTAGGTCTGCTCGACGGGGATCTTGTCGTAGTCATACATCCGGCTGTCGGAGGGGAAGAGATCCCGGTACGGATACAGCCGTTCACGCAGAGGGGCGTCCTCCGTCATTGGTTGCGGGACCGGGGGTCTTTCCTCTCGACTACGCAGGACGTCGTAGGCGAGATAGACGTCCTGACTGGAGATGGCCACGACTCGACCGGCGACGCCGTTGAACGCCAGCACGGCGTCCACGGCATCGGCCCGGGCGATAGGAACCATATCCAGGACCACGTCCGGTCCGAATCGCTCGAAGGCGGGAACATGGGATAGCAACTCACGGCGGTCGCCGTGAAGATGCCGACAGTGCGGTAGATCGTCCGGCTCGGTATCGCCCCGATGGAACAGGGCCACTTCGCATCCGGCCGTCAGCAGCGCTCCGACCGTGTGGAGCCCGATGAACCTGGTTCCCCCGATGACCAGCACCCGCCGCATGGACGAAGTTTACGGACCACAACACAGCGACGTATCGCTAGCCTGAACCCCCATGCGAGCCGTCGTCAAAAAGGCACCCGTTCCGGGATTCGAGATGGTCGAGGTGGCGGTGCCGGCCGTCGGCGAGGACGATGTTCTGATTCAGGTCAAGGCCACCTCTATCTGTGGGACCGATCTCCACATCTACGAATGGAATCCATGGGCCCGCGATCACGTGAGTCTGCCCTTGATCGTCGGCCACGAGCTGTGCGGTGTCGTGGTCGACAAGGGAGCCAACGTCGATGGACCGGAGATCGGCCAGCTGGTGTCGGTGGAGTCACACGTTGTCTGCAACCGGTGCAGCTTCTGTCGAACCGGCAAAGGACACCTCTGCGAAAACACCCAGATCCTGGGGGTTCACCGGGACGGTGCCTATGCGGACTACGTGGTCGTGCCCGCCATCAATGCCTGGGTCGATCCCCCCGACATGCCGTATTCGATTGCCTCCCTCCAGGAGAACTTCGGGAACGCGGTGCACACGGCTTCCGTACCGTTAGTCGCCGGTCGAAAGGTGCTGGTCACCGGTTGCGGGCCCGTCGGAGTCATGGCAATCGCGGCGGCCAAGGCACTGGGGGCCCGGTCCGTGTACGCAACGGATGTCAGTGATTACCGGCTGAGCATGGCATGGACGATGGGTGCCGACTTGACCATCAACCCGCTCAAACAGGATGTCTTCTCGACGGTGATGGATGCCACCGAATCAGAAGGGGTCGATGTCCTGCTGGAGATGTCGGGGGCTCCCAGCGCCATCGATGAAGGTTTTCGCGCTCTCAAAGCCGGGGGGGAGGCTGCCTTGCTCGGTCTGACCTCGGCAGATCTCAGTTTCAATCTCGACGATCACATCATCTTCAAGGGGGCCAGCGTCCACGGGATCGTCGGTCGCAAGCTGTGGGACACGTGGTACAAGATGCGGGGCTTACTCCGCTCGGGCGCCATCGATCTGGCGCCCCTGGTGACTCATCGGTTCGCTCTCGACGATTATGAAAAGGCCTTCGAGCTGATGGCGACCGGGGACTGCGGCAAGGTGGTCATGTTCCCGGACGCGGCCGATGCCGACGGTCCCTTGAGTTGAGACCCGGGAGGGTGCCCATGGACAAGATCGGATTCCTCGGCGAGCAAGTGCAGGGACTTCGCAACGGCGGCCTGTACAACACCATCCGGAAAATCGACGGCCCCCAGGGATCCTGGCTGACCGTCGACGGCCAGAGAGTGCTCAACTTTTGCTCGAACAACTACCTGGGCTTGGCCAACCACCCGCGGCTGATAGAGGCGGCCAAAGCCGCTCTCGACCGTTACGGGATTGGACCCGGAGCGGTCCGGACCATCGCCGGGACGATGACCATCCACGAGGAGCTGGAGACCAGGCTGGCCGCCTTCAAAGGCGCGGAGGCGACCATCTCCCTCCAGTCGGGGTTCGTAGCCAACACCGGGGTGATCCCGGCTCTGGTCGCCAAGGACGACGTCATCATCACCGATGCCCTCAACCATGCCTCGATCATCGACGGTGTGCGGTTGGCCAGGGCCGGCCGGAAGATCTACGCCCACGCCGACCTCTTCGATCTACGGGTCCAGCTGGCCGAGGCGCGGGCGGAAGGCGCCAACAACATTCTCGTCATTACCGACGGAGTCTTCTCGATGGACGGCGATATCGCTCCCCTCGACCGCATTGTTGACGCGGCCGACGAATTCGAGGCGATGGTGATGGTCGACGACGCTCACGGAGAGGGGGTACTCGGGAGGGGCGGGCGTGGCATCGTCGATCACTTCGGGTTGCATGGAAGAGTCGAGGTTGAAGTCGGCACCATGTCGAAGGCGTTCGGGGTGATGGGCGGGTACGTCGCCGGTCCCCGGGCCCTCATCGACTGGCTGCGGCAGCGGGCCCGCCCCTTCCTCTTCTCCTCCGCCGTGACCCCGCCCGACGCAGCCGCCTGCATCGCTTCGATCGAGATCCTCGAGGGATCAACCGAACTGGTCGACCGGCTGTGGTCCAACGCGACCCGTTTCAAGGAGACGATGAGCTCGGCCGGTTTTGACATTGGGCACAGCGAGACCCCCATAACCCCGGTCATGCTGGGCGACGAAAAGGTGGCCCAGGAGTTCTCGCGGAGGTTGTTCGACGAGCAGGCCGTCTTCGCCCAGGCGATCGCCTACCCGACCGTATCACTCGGCACCGCCCGGATTCGGGTGATGATCTCCGCCGCCCACTCGGAAGAGGACCTTGCCTACGGAGCGGCCGCCTTCGCCAAGGTGGGCCGGGACCTGGGCGTCATTTAGGGTTTCAGGTTCCAGGTTTCAGGTTCCAGGTTCCAGGTTTCAGGTGGTGGCGAGGATCTTGCCGACCAGGTGACTGCCGAGGATGGCCAGCCCGTCGACCACCATGTAGCGGGGGGCATTGGCGTCGAACAGGATGGTGGCCCGCGAGGGGAGATCCTCATCGCCCAGCCAGTAGACCGCGGCCAGCTTCACGTGGGGCAGGACCTCGAGGCTGAATCCGGCACTTCCCAAATCCACGGGACTGCCCCCCAGGGACCGGCACGCCGTCGCGAATCCCTCCAGATCGAGTTGCCATTTCTTGACCAGCCGGTCGCCCGAATAGCCCTGGAACGCCTGGTGGTAGAACCCACCGTCCGGCAGTTCACGAAAGCTCATCCAGCGACCTGCCGGCGGGGTTCCGTCGGCCGTCTCCAGATAGGTCAGGAGCAGAGCCTGGAAGAAGGAGTTCACCTCGGGGCCACCCGGCTGCCGGACGAGGTAGGTGTCCGTGTCCACGGCGTAAGGCCGGAACAGCATGGTCAGATGCAGAGACTGGTCACTCAGAACTGCTCCGCTCCGTTCTGCGATCACGTGGGGCGGAAGGCGCTGCAGGGTCTCCCGGAGGTCGGCCAGCTTGGGAGCCAGTTGATCGATCCATTTCTCTTCCGGCCGGGGGCCGGACCGGTCCGACAGCATCGCACCCACCCTAGGCCCCGCCGAGCGCTCGAGTCCGCGTGTCTCCGGCTTGGTCCCGGACCCTCACCGCTACTCGATGTTGCTCGACTCAAAGAATCCGTAGTGGAAGGCGCCTTCAATCACGCCGCCGGCGTAGTAACCGTTCAGGCTCATGAAGCCGCCTTTGGCGAAGTAGACCTGAAGATCGGGGTCTTCTTCCATGGCGCGCTTCACGCTGGCTACGAGCTGGTCGTCGGCATTGCGGACCAACACCCCGCAGAACCCGGCGGTCAGCGGGAAGATGTCGTTGCCGCTGTCCCCACAAAACACGACATCTTTCTTGTCGCAGTTGTACTGGGAAGCGACATACTCCAGCGCGGTTTGCTTGGTCGCACTGTCCGGCAAGAAATCGAGTAGCCCCTTGCCGTCTTGCGAGTCGAAGCTGTAGACGATCACCTCGTCGAAGCGACCCTTGACGGACGCATCTACGGCTTCGAGGATCTCCTCGTGTCGGTCATGGTCGACGTAGTAACTCTGCTTGAACGGATTGAGATGTTCCGGCTCCTGTTCCCGCAGTCCCTCGATGCCGGCAACGGCCTGCTTGATGGCTGCGGCGTCCCAGCGCGGGCTCGTGTTCTCAACGTGGGTGACCCAACCCTCGTCGAATGACCATTCGCCATCGGCGTATTTCCTGATCGATGTGCCAACATCGCCGACCAGGACGTGCGGATGTCTGACGCCGTATTCGGCGATGGCCTGCTCGGCCAGGTTCAGGTTCCTGCCGGTCACGTAGACGACCAAGACGCCATGGCGTTCTGTCAATTCATTGAACAGCGGAATGGCCTCCTCGTCGCCCGCCCAACGTCCGTTGGGAAGCAGCGTCCGGTCCATGTCGGTTGCCAGGATTTTCATAGCCAGTCTCCCCGTCGTTGGATCATCCGGGGTAGTTGAGCTCCTGCTCGTTCCCCGCTCCATCCGAATACGTCACCTTGAAGTTGTGATTGCGGAGGTCGGCCCGCAATGTCGCGAAGTGGCCCTGGTTCCGCCAGGTCAAATCCAGCAGGTGAGTCTCCGTCTCGACGATCTCCAGTTTGCCCCCGAAAGCGGGAGAGGTATTCCGCAGTCTCATCAGATCCAGCTGGTCCTGCACGACCGCCTTCTGCAGACCCTCTTCGATATCCGCCAGCTCCAGGGTGGTGCGGTTGATTTCCTTGTGGCCCCCGGTGCCGCCGCGATCGGCGGCGGCGTAGTCGTTCTTGCCCGCGAACAGGTCCAAGTACCAGACCTGTGGAATGCCGGGAGTGAACAGCTGGATGGCCCGCGCCAGGCGCAGCTTCTGCTCATCCTCACCCAGCGCACTGAAGTAAGTGGCATTCACCTGGTAGTAGGCGATCTTCGTGCCGTCCGGACCGTAGAGGTTCTTGATCCTTCCGCCCCGTTCGAGGATGTTCTCGATGACGGTGTCGATCTGCTCGTCGGACAGCAGTCCCGGCCGGTGGCCGGTGGAGGATTGCTTGCCTCTGAGGTCGAGAACCGGGATGCCGTCGTGACAACCCAGCATGTTGACCGTGTGCAGGTCCTTCTCAACCAGTTCGCCGATCCAGGTCAGCAGATGCCGGTTTGTGCCCCGGTCGAGAGCGTCGATCACCAGGGCCGGGAGAAAGAAGTCGTAAACGGGGAAACCATTCTCTGCCACTTCCTCGTGCAGGCCGCTGCCATATTCGGCATGGATTTCCGGAAGCAACACCAGGTCGTAGCCATCGGCAATCGACTTCAGGCGATTCAGGTACTGCCAGGTACCCGGTTTGTTGAAGAAATTGGACATGCCCACCTGCTTGTGTAGGTAGGCGAAGGCGTCGAGTCGGACCAATCTGGCGCCGTAGTCGTGGAGCTTCCCCAGGGTCTCGTCGTAGAACTCCCAGACCTCTTCCGATTGAGCGTTGAGGTCCATCTGCCCCAGGTAGGTGCGTCTGCTCTCAGCCACGGACACCACGGCCGACTTGTACCCGGACCATTCACCGAAATCGATGTCTGCCGGGTGCTCCTGATCGTCGATTGCCCGGTTGAAGAGCGTGACGATCTTTTCCGCCGCATCGGGCGTGATCCCGGCGATCTCCGATAGATCCTGTGGCTCGAGGTGGACGAAACTGACCTCCTGGTAGAAGGTGTTCCAGTAGGGCCGCTCGGTGCCGTCTGGAAAACGTACCTTGAGGATTGGCAACTCCGGTTTGCGCATGAACAGGAGTTCCAGGTGCTCCTGATGGGGCACGACGAAGCCTTCCGGCCCCATTTCTCCGTACTGTTCCCAGAAGGCATTCCAATCAATGAAGAAGCTCTTGAACCGCGATTCTTCGCCTTTCTCGATCAGGTCCCGGAATTGCGGAGAATTCACCGAGAGATGATTGAGCACCAGATCGAACTTGAATTTGAGGTTGAGTTCGTGCGCCCTCTCCAAGTCCTCGGGCGACACCAGTTCCCGGTTGAGGTCGTAGTCGATGATGGAAAAGCCGCGGTCCAGGTCGCTGTTGAAAAAGGTTGGAAGCACATAGAACAGGGAGAAGACATCCTCGAACTGGGGCAATCCCAGGACGCTCAAGATATCGGCGAGAGTTTTTCCGATGCTGTCCGGATAGGCGTTGAACATCACCCCATTGGGGAGTTCCCGTTTCGTGGAGGTGAGCTCGAGGTTGTGCACCGCGCGTATCAGGTTACTCCAGCACGAAGATGTTTCGCTCGGCGCAGAGATCCTTGAGGATCTTCGGCCACACCGTGACGCTCACCTCGCCGAGGTGGGCCTTTTTCAGGATCGACATGTATGTGCGCGACTGGCCGATACCGCCTCCGATCGACAGCGGGATCTCGTCATTCATGATCGCCTGGTGGTAGGGGAGTCGCAGGAAGTCCATCTGGCCGGTTATCTGGAGTTGTTTGACCAGCGTCTCCTTGGTGACCCGCACTCCCATTGAGGTCAGTTCATGGCGACGCCTGGTGACCGGGTTCCAGACCAGAATATCGCCGTTGAGACCGTGCATCGGCCGCCCATCGGAGGAAACCGTGGGCGTGACCCAGTCGTCGTAGTCGGCGGCCCGCATCTCATGGGGATAGCCGTCTTCGAGGGTCCAGCCGATGCCGTAGATGAAGACGCCGGGGAACTTCTGCAACACCTCGGTCTCCCGTTGCTTGCGGGGGAGGTCGGGGTACATTCCCAGAATGTCCTCGGCGTGGAGGAACGTCAGTTCGTCGGGCAGATCCGCGTACTGGTCGGTGCGGAGGGCCGGGAACAATTCCATGACATGCTGTTCCGATCCCTTGATGACCTTCCAGATCTTCTTCACCGTGTCGGTCAGATATTCGAGATTTCGCTGGTCGGCGGTGACGGCCTTTTCCCAATCCCACTGGTCGACATAGGCGCTGTGATCGTGATCGAGGAAATAGTCCTTGCGGACGGCCTTCATGTCGGTCAGCAACCCTTCACCCGGCTCCATGCCGAACTGGCGGAGCGCCACTCGCTTCCATTTGGTGGCGGCCTGGACGATCTGGGCGTCGACCGGGTGCTGGTCGTGGTCGTTGGAGATGTGAAACCCGATCGGGGTGCGGGAACCATCCCGATCGAGGTCGTCGTTGACACCACTGCCGACCTCAACGATGAGCGGCACCTGCACCATCATCAGATTGAGTTCTTTGGCCAGGTTCGCTTCGATGTACTGCTTGGCGGAGAACAGCGCCTGCATGGTCTCCTTGGGCGTCAGGAGCGACCGGTAGTCGTTCGGCAAGACTCTGGCGAGGTCTTCGTAATTGCCGATTCCGGGTCCGGCCAGGTCGGCCTTCTTATCGGACATGCTGCCTCCGATCGATTGTCGAACCCTCGCTGTCGAACATACCGCGCCCGACCCCCGACTTTCGAGGGCCGGATGACCCATTGATGGTGGCGTACTGCCCTGTCGTTTCTCGATTATTCGACCGGGTAGATCGGGAGCAACGATTAGGTTTGGTGACATGACCGCTGTATTCGCATTCGCTGCCATTGTCGGCTGGCCGTTCCTCCTCTTCTTTGTGTTCTTCGGGGGGGAAGGCGGAGACGTCGACGCAGACATGGACCTGGAGGTCGACGCCGACCTGGAAACGGCGGAAGGCTTCGGTGGAGGTATCGCCGCGGCGGTGCTGTCGCTGCTGTCGTTTCGTTCGATCGTGTTCTTCCTGGCCTTCTTCGGGGCAACGGGCTTGATCCTGACCGCCCTGGAGACCGGTTCCGCCGTCGCCTTGATCCTGGCAATTGTTCTGGGGCTCTTCGCGGCTTCCCTCAACAATCGGGTGTTTCGGTACTTGAAGAGTTCTTCGGTCGAGACCGAGGTGAGCGATCGGGATTTGAGCGGTGCGGTGGGCCGGGTGACCGTGCCCATCTCCGTCGCCTCCAAAGGTCGGATCACCTGTCAGGTCGAGGGTCGAACGATCAATCTGACCGCCGTCCCCTTCGATGCCAACGAACAGAGTGAGTTCGAGGTCGGTGAATCTGTGGTGGTCGTCGAAGTCACCAAAGGCGCCGCCCGCGTGTCGTCGTTTCGAGAACTGTCGTAGAGAGGTTGCAACATGGAAGTAGTCATCACCGTGGCCGTGATCGTCGTTCTGGCGATTGCGCTGGTGCTCATCAGTGTTCGATCGTTCATCGTGATCTGCCCGCCCAACCTGGTGGCGGTGATTTCCGGACGCGGCAAAGAAGGCCAAACTGGATATCGCGTGTTGCGCGGCGGCCGGACGCTTCGCATTCCGTTGCTGGAGAAGGTCGATTGGATGGAGCTCAACACGATCGCCATCGACGTCAACGTGCACAACGCCTACTCCAAGGGAGCCATCCCGCTGTCGGTGCAGGCAGTCGGCAACGTCAAGATCTCCAGTCGTGAAGGCGTGCTCGACAACGCTATCGAGCGGTTCCTGGCCCGTCCTACCGAGTACGTGCAGAAAATCGCCAAAGAGACTCTCGAGGCCAACCTGCGCGGGGTGCTGGCCACTCTGACCCCGGAGGAAGTCAACGAAGACCGCCTCAAGTTTGCCCAAACACTCATCGATGAGGCCGATGACGACATGCGCACCCTGGGACTCGACCTGGACGTTCTCAAGATCCAGAACGTTACCGACGAGGTCGACTACCTCGACTCGGTGGGACGCCGGCGCACGGCGCAGGTCATCATGGAGGCCCGGGTCGCCGAGGCCGAACGCCAAACGGAGGCTCAGGAAGCCGAGGCCGGGGCGCGGCGCCGGGCGGAGATCGCTCAGGTCAATGCGAACCTCGAAATCGTTGAGCGGTCCAACGCGCTGCGGGTGAGGGAAGCAGAGCTGGAGGCTCTGGCGGTCGCCAAAGAGCGGGAGGCCGAGGTGGCCGGCGAGAAGGCCAAGGCCGTTGCCGAACAGTCTCTCGAAACCGAACGGATCGAATTGCAGAAGCGGCGCCTGGAAGCCGACGTGATCACCCCGGCCCGGGCCGAAAAGGAAGCCAAGGAACTGCGGGCCAAGGGTGAAGCAGCCAAGATCATCGAAGACGGCGCCGCCCAGATCGAGGTCTTCAGGCGGCTCATCGAGCAGTACCAGGGGGCCGGCGAAGACGCTCAGCGGATCTTCGTACTCAACATGCTCCCCGACCTGCTTGGTCAGATCGTCGACACGGTCAAGGGTGTCTCCATCGACAAGGTCACCGTCATCGATTCGGGGAACGGATCCCAGGGAATCCCCGACGTGTTGAGCCAGCTTCCGGCCGCCGTTATCAAGCTCACCGAACAGGTGGAGAACGCCACCGGGATCAACATCCTGAGCGGGCTGGCCGGCAAACCACCGGCGGCGCCAATCGTCAACGAACCCGAGTAGCCGTTAACCTCTGTGCCCATGGCACGTCTTCGGCTCTTCGCCAACCTCCGGGAACTCGCCGGTGCCTCCCAGGTGGAGATTGAGGGTCACACGGTCGGGGCGGTCCTCGACGAGGCGGCCGATCGCTACGGGGCGGAATTCCGCCGCCGCCTGAGCTACGCCCGGGTGTGGCTCAATGGGCAACCGGCCACGGCCGAGGATCCGGTCGGGGACCTCGACGAATTGGCACTGATCCCTCCCGTATCTGGTGGAGTCAATCAGGCCACCTTGACGGTCAACGGTATCCAGGTGGCCTTGATCACGGCGGCACTGGCGGTGGCCAATGCGTTTGCCGAACCTGCCTGGCTGGTGGCCGCCCTGGTCGGGACCGCCGGTTTGTGGGTATGGGACATCACCGGAGACGATGAACCTTGGAGGCCCTTCCGGCTACCTATCCTGCTGGCCGTGCTGGGTGGGGGCCTGGCTACCTACGGCTTTGAAGTTGCCGAACTGGTCCCGGCGGCGAGAGGCATCGGGTTGGGGGTAGCCGCCGGCCTGGCCGTGGCGATCGCCTTGGTCGCCGGCGTCTTCTCTCCCCGTCACCGAAACCTGGTTTCTCTGGTGTCGACTGCCACGGTGGGGCTGGCGGCTGCTTTGGCCGTCGGGTCCCTGATCCTGGTTCGCATTCAGACGGTTCAGGGTCAAGATCTGATCTGGGCCTTCCTGCTCATGGTCATCGTTGGCAAGGCCACGGCGGGGTTGTTGTCTCGCGCCAAGACCCCGTCGCTCGATCCACTAACCGGGGCCGTGGCGGCGACGGTACTGACCGCCGTCGTCGTTTCGTTCATCTGGGACTTCAACCTCTTTGGCCTCTTCCTGGTGGGGATCGTCGTGGCGATCGGTCTGGTATCGGGAATCTCGATGGGCAGCCTCCTCCGAGTCGGTGAGATCTATCTGACTGATGCAGTCGAAGGCTCGCTGGTGGCCCTGGACGGTCCTGTGCTGGCCGCTCTGGTTTACGCGCCCCTGATTACTTTGCTTCTCTGAGCTCACCAGAAGCGCCCCGCTGAACGCTGATGGTGACTTCTCAAGAGACCGAGATCTCACTACTCTGATACCCGTCATGCATTGGCTCCGGGCGCGACGCGTCCTCATCGTTCTTCCTCTGGTCATGTTGTGGGTGTTCGGGTCGGCTCTCCCGGCTTCTTCCGTCACCAAACAGCAGGTCGACTCGGCGTGCGCCACCTCACAAGCGGCGCTCGACGAGTGGGAGGACGCCGCCGCCCGGGCGACCGAAGCTCTGGAGCGCTACAACGCGGTCAACCAGGAGCTGGAAAGCGTTTCCCTCCGGGTCCTTCAGCTACGTGACCGGATCGAGGAGAAGCAAGACTCGGTGGCCGACATCCGGGAGCGGGTGGTAGGCCGGGCCGTAGAGATGTATATGGACGGCGGCAACCAGGTGACCGAGTTCGTTCTGTCATCTTCATCGGTGGACCAGGTGCTGACCGGCCAGGAGTTCCTCGAAGTGGTGACCGAGGAGGACATCTCGTCCCTGGACCAACTGGCTGCTCTCAAGAACGATATGGAGACCTGGCAGGAAGAGCTGAAAGAAGACCAGGCTCGACTTGTCGACCTCAATCAGCAAGCCCTCGACGTCGCCGCGCTGATGGAAGACGCAATGAACAAGAAAGAGGCCGCCTACCGCACCCTCAACGATGATTGCCGGAAGCTTCGGGCGGAGTATGACGCCCAGCTGGCCGCGGCCGCCGCCCTGGCCGCCGCCCGCAGCAGAGGCGCAGCCGGAGGAGTGCCTGCTTCGGTGACGACCGGTTTCATATGTCCGATGAATCCCGGGGCAATCCATTTCATCAACGACTGGGGCTTCCCTCGTTCGGGAGGACGGACCCACAAGGGGACCGACGTGTTTGCCCCGATGGGACAACCGATCGTGGCCGCGGTGAGCGGGACCGTGCGTGTGTATACCGCCGGGTTGGGCGGCAATTCAGTTTGGTTGACTTCCGATAACCGGACGGGCTACTACTTCGCGCATCTCAGCGGGTGGGCGCCGGGTCTCACGACCGGCGATTATGTGCAAAAAGGTCAAGTGATCGGCTATAACGGGAACACCGGCAACGCCTACGGGGGTGCGCCTCATCTGCATTTCGAGATCCATCCAGGAGGCGGGTCAGCTATGAATCCTTATTTCACTCTCAAATCAGCGTGCGGATAGTCCCATGACATTGGAATATCGCCGCCGCATCGACATACTCCTCGACCCGGATTTTCTGGCCGATCTCGAATCGGTCGAGCTTTCCGATCTCCGCGATCGCCGTCGGATGACAGACGAAGTCGAAACCGAACTGTCTTTCTATCGGCGTCTACTGCACGGCCGGATGGACTTGCTTGCCTTTGAACTCAACCGGCGCTCCGGCGAGGAGACCCGCTCGCTGATCGAGGCTCTCCCGGAGATCCTGGGGGCTGGAGAGCGGACGGGTGATCGACAGCAGAGGATCCCTCAGATGCTCGCCCCGGATTTGCCGGAAGAGAGACGCCGCCATATCGACCGGGTATTGGAAGACGATTTTCTCTCCCGTTTGCCCGAATGTGAAGCCGAAGAACTCTCCGAAATCCAGCAGGTGCTGGTTGAGACAGAACAGGAGATCTCTACCGGCCGTAAAGCGGTGCAGCACGTATTCGACTCGATCCAGGCCGAGATCATGCGGCGTTACAAGGAGGGGCAGGTCGACCCCGACGAGCTCCCGGTCGGCTAGCCCGTCTGGTGCTTGCTCGCGTCGTTCGCAACGGCCTGGTCGAAGCGGTCCATGATGGGGCGGTGGCCGCCGTCGACCTCGAGGGGAATCTCCTGGCATCAACGGGTGACCTCGAACGCCCCTTTTTCCTGAGGTCTGCCGCCAAACCGTTCCAGGCGACCGTGTCACAAGAATGGGGCGCCCGATTGTCCATGCAGCAAATGGCCCTGGCCTGCGCCAGTCACGGCGGTCAACCCGTGCACATTGCCATCGTCGGCGACATGCTCTCCGAGGTCGGTCTCGACGAATCGGCCCTCAGATGCCCGCCGGCCTGGCCGTTCGGTGAGGGAGCCCAGGAGCATCTCCTCGCCACCGGTCACCGGGAGCCACGGGCGATCTGGCACAACTGCTCGGGTAAACATGCGGCGATGCTCCGGGCTTGTGTCACCTCCGGTTGGCCCCTCGATGGATATCTGGATCCAGAGCATCCGCTGCAGTCGCGCATCGCCGAAGCGGTCCATGAGGCACTTGGTGAGAATCCCGGGCCGGTGGGGGTCGACGGTTGCGGGGTGCCGGCCTTTCGGGGAACGGTGACCTCGATGGCTCACGCCTACGCCAAGCTGGCGAGCCGGCCCCGATTCGCCGCGGCCTGGCTCGCCATGCATCGCCTGCCCGCCCTGACCAGCGACTCGAGCCAACCCGCCGCCCACATCGCCAGCTGGCTCGACGCCGCCGCCAAGCACGGTGCCGAAGCCTGCCTGGGGGTGGCGGTTCGAAACCGGATGGGGGTGGCCGCCAAAGTCTGGGATGGCTCTCCGCGGGCCGTGGGGGTTGGCATGGTGGCGGCGCTCGATCAACTCGGTCTGGTCCCGGCGGCCGCCCGGCGGAGTCTCAGAGTCATCTCGCACCCGCCCGTGCTTGGTGGAGGAGTGCCACAGGGGGCGATCGAACCGGCGGTCCGCCTGACATGGTGAGATGTCGGACCAATTGGTCTACCCCGGCTTTCGATCTCGCGGCGGTTGCGCCGGACCTCGGACCTTTCCCGAGACGCCGATTCCTCGAGGGGCTCTGGAATCTCTCCCCGACCGGAGATCTGTGTCTGGTCGAGGGCCGGTCGGCGCTCATTCCGCTGGTCCACCGCGAATCGGGTTTGCAGTGGATTGGACACCCTGATCTGGTCGACTATCGAAGCCCTTTGGGCGATGAAGCCGCCGAACTCATCGCCGAGTTTCTGATGTCGAAGCCATCCGGGCTCCATTACCGGTTTGATTCCTTGCCCGCTGAAGCAGCCGACGTCGTCGGCCGGGGTTTGGCCGGGGCCGGTCTGGCCCCCCGGCCAGAGCAACACACGGTGGCCGCCCGGTTGTTGCTTCCCGACAATCACGATGACTACCTGGATGGAATCGGGAAAAAGCAACGCCACGAGATCCGGAGGAAACGGCGGCGCTTCCACGATGAACACGGCTCACCGCAGCTGACCACCACCCGGGGGGTGGGGGAGGGATTCGACCGATTCGTGAAGCTGCACCGTGATTCGGGTGGCAACAAGGGCCGCTTCATGACGGCGGAGATGTTGACCTGGTTTGCGACCCTGGCCGGTCAGGACGGCTGGCAGGTTGACCTGCTGAGCGGTGAGGCCGGCGATCCGGTCGCGGCCACCTTCGCCTGGACCGACGGTGAAGGTTATTACCTGTACAACTCCGCCTACGATCGAGAAGCCCCGGGTTCGCCGGGCATGGTGCTGTTGAGCCTGCTCATCGAGCGGGCGATCCAGGAGAGCTATCGCGTGTTCGACTTCCTCAAGGGCGACGAGCCTTACAAGTTCCGGTTGGGGGCCACCCGGCGACCCCTCTTTCGATTCGAGGGCGCCACATGATCCGGCGAGTGGCTTTTCTGTCGCTCCACACCTCGCCTCTGGTGCAACCGGGGTCCGGTGACGGCGGCGGCATGAACGTATACATCGACGAGTTGGCTCGCACTCTGGTGGACCGGGGAGTGGGAGTAGATGTATTCACGCGGGAGACGGGCGATCTGCAGCGCCGCGAGGTCGAGGTCATACCCGGGTATCGGGTCATTCACATCCCGGCAGGTCCCCCGACCATCCAGCCGATGGCCCACTTGCCCGAGACCGTCGCCCCTTTTGCCGACGGTGTGATCGCCCATATGCGAAGCAATACCTACGACCTGGTCCACAGTCACTACTGGTTGTCGGGCTGGGCCGGGTTGGTCGTCAAGCGGGCCGTCGGGATCCCCCTGGCGAATTCGTTTCATACGCTGGGGCGAGTCAAAGACGCCACCCGCCGGGTCGGAGAGCCGCCCGAATCGCTGGTTCGGATTGCAGCCGAACAGGAGGTGATCGCCGGATCTGACTGTGTCATCGCTTCCACTGTTTACGAGGCCGACGATCTCACCCGGCGTTATCAGGCGGACCCGGCCCGACTGTGTGTCACCCATCCGGGAGTCGATCACGAGTTGTTCACTCCCGGCTCCCAACCAGAGGCTCGGGACTTGCTGGGGTGGGACCCCGGTCGGGTGGTTCTCTTCGTCGGGAGGATCCAACCGCTCAAAGGTCTTGATGTCGCGGTTGAGGCGTTCGGCCGGATCCACGCCGAGATCCCCGGTGCACGGATGGTCATCGTGGGTGGTCCCAGCGGGCCCAACGGCGTCACGGAACTCGAACAGATCCACGCCCGGATCGCCGAGTTGCGTCTGCAGAGCCGGGTTGAGTTCGTCCCGCCCCGACCCCATGAAGAGATCGCCTCCTACTTCCGGGCCGCCGACGTCTTGCTCGTCCCCTCGCGAAGCGAGTCGTTCGGGTTGGTGGCCGCCGAAGCCCAGGCCTGTGGGTTGCCGGTGGTGGCTGCCCGGGTGGGTGGGCTGGCCTACACCGTGGAGGACGCCACTTCAGGGTTTCTGGTGGACGATTGGGACCCCGCCGCCTTTGCAGCTGCCGCCATAAAGATCCTGCGCGATGAAGACCTGGCGGAGCGGTTGTCGAAGGGGGCCGTTGAGTTCGCCGGCCGGTTCTCCTGGGAAGTGGCCGCGGACCGTTTGCTCGAACTCTATGCCGGGATAACGGGCGGTTGACCGAGCGCGAAAACATCCCCTGAGAAACTTGTCTACAACGATTGTGCACAACTACCTGTGGATTACTGTGGATAAGTGGATAAGTCCTGGGATAACCCCCCAGACCGGGTCTAGATAGATAAAACTAACCACGTTTGTCATTAAACAGATGGGCGATATCGCCCCAAACGGGGTCCTTGACTCGTTCTTGACGGCTCCGTATTGTCGGCTATGCAAGGCCCAAGGTGCTGAAGCGGAACCGCCGCCTGTTCGGGGAAGTGCGGGAGGCAGTTCGCAGAGGTTCCTTGGGCCTTAGCGCGTTACGAGACCACTAGACCAGACTGAAGGGGAAGTCGGCACCTTCCAGCAGATGGTCGATCAGGCGTTCGACCGGTTCGGGGGCCGGGGCGGGCAGAGCTTGAATATCGGCTGCGGCGACCGCGGCCGGGGCAGCAACGGGGGCCGGAGCGATGGCGGCGACGGCCTGGACCGGCGCCGGGGCTGGCGCCGAGGTTGGGGCCGGAGCGGGTTGTGGTTGAGCCAGCTTCATGAAGACGACTGTCACGAACATGTAGCCCTGGTCGCTGTGGGTGACGCCCACGCCGATCCTGTCCCAATCGCCCAGAATGTTGTCCCGATGCCCGGCCGAGTTCATGAACGCCGTGTGCAGAACGGCGACCGACGGTCCCACGCCGACGTTCTCGCCGAGTGCCGCCCACCCGTTCGTTACGTTGGCAAGATTTGCAGAGTGGAAGATTTCGTCGGCGTCGTTCATGACACCGGAATGGACCCGGGCATCGTCGACCAGATCCCAATAGACCTCGAGGCTGTTCAATCCGCGCGCAGCCCGTTCCTGGTTGATGAGGCCGACAAAACTGGCTTCCTCTCCCGGCGAGGCGAGAACCGGGGTGGCCAGCGCTGCCGTGGCGAGCAGGATCGTGGTGATCAGTGCTGCGGTCCTGCGAATCATGTCCCTTCCTTGCCTCACTCGGAGTGGGGTTGCCCGTCACTCTGAGTATCGGCAGGAAGGCAGTTGAATCTTGAGGGCGAGTTTTACATATCCATCCCGAACATGATTTCGCGGAGATTGGCCCGGGCGGTCTCGAAGGTCTCGAGATCTATGGTGAGTGAACCGAGCCGCAATCCCTTCATGCCTTCGCCAATGTTGGTGATGACCCGCAAGGCGTCGTCCTCGTGGGCGAGAGCACCGAGGCCCAGGCAACGCCCGGTCCCGTCGTGGACGCCGACGAGCATGCCGTCCAGGCGGGAGAGATCGAGGCCGGTAGGGAGCGCCGGGGCGAAGACCGTCGGCTTGACCCGAAATCGGTTGAGAGGAGGAGCGAATGCCTCGGCGAACCGTTCCGTGCGGTGAGCCCGGCGTTCCTCCGGAGACACCGGGATGACATCGGGGTGAACGGTGGTCAGTTCAACCTCCGCCGAGAAAAAACGACGCAGCAATCCGACCATCGGCTCCATCTCGCTGCCACGCTGGAGAGCGACCACGACATCGGGCCGACACATCTCCATCTTGTGGTACTTGAGGGTCTGACCGGTGACCCCGGACACCGCACCGGTGGTGTCGATGATGATGAGATCCGCTCGCTCGCGAGCCACCTCCACCAGGGTGGCGGTGGCCAGGACTTCCTGGAGCACCAGGCGCTCCGGTGAGGTGGACCCCACAAAACGCAGATCATCAGCCTGGCTGAAATCCTTCATGTCGTCCGGCGACTCGACCCACTTCAAGCCAACGCAGGCGGGGGGTCCGACCATCGTTTGGCCGACGTCCGCATCGATGTAGGCGGCGATCCGGCCGGTTTCGATCCCGGCTGCCAGCAGTTGCCGGGCGAGGGTGGTTTTCCCGGTGTCGGGTGCTCCTATCAGCATCACAACACCACCCTTTTCGACCAGGCGGCCTACCAGTTGGTCATGTGGGTTGTCGTGCACGGAGGGAATGGTACCGACTGCTGCGGGCCAAACAGACACCCGGCTTGCACTCCGCCGAAGCTTCATTACCGTTAAGGCTATGAGCAAGACCTTTCAGGTGACCTTCGACGCCCACGATCCGGAGTCCCTCGCCAGATTCTGGGCTCGAGCGTTGGGCTACGTTCTCCAACCGCCCCCCAAGGGATTCGCCAGTTGGGATGACTTCGCCGACGAGCAAGGCATTCCGGCCGAGCATCGGCACGACCTGGCCGCGGTGATCGACCCGATCGGTCAGGGTCCCCGCCTGTTGTTTCAACGAGTCCCGGAAGGCAAGAGCGCCAAGAACCGCGTGCATCTCGATGTCAACGCCGGCGGTGGCCCCAACAATGAGCTGGGGGAACGGCGGCAGCGCGTTGAGGAGCATGTCGCCGATCTGGTCAAGGTCGGAGCGACCAAACTCGACACTTTCGATCGCCACAACGAGTTCTGGATCGTGATGCAGGATCCGGAAGGCAACGAGTTCTGCGTCCAATGAGTCTTCCGATTTCGTTTCTTTCGGATTTCGGTTATGAGGACGAGTTCGTGGGAGTCGTGCACGGGGTGGTGGCTCGAATCGCACCAGACAGCCGGATCATCGACATCACTCACGGTGTAGCGCCCGGCGACGTGCGGGCCGGCGCCCTCACCTTGATGCGCGCCATTCAGTATCTTCCCCAGGGGGTTGCTCTGGCCGTCGTCGATCCCGGAGTCGGAACGGCCCGAACGCCCATCGCGGCCGAGACACCGTGGGGTTTCTTTGTCGGTCCCGACAACGGTTTGCTGTCCCCGGCGGTTGCCATGGTGGGAGGGGCCACCCGCATCGTCGCGCTGGAGAACCCGGAGCTGGTGATTCCCAGCGAAGGAGCCACCTTTGACGGTCGAGATCGGTTTGGTCCGGCCGCCGCAGTGCTGGCGAGTGGCGAGGCGACCCTATCGGATCTCGGCGGCGACCTCGATCCGACCGGTGTCATGCCTTTGATGCTCCCGCTCTCCCACGTCGAGGCAGGGGTGCTCTCCGGGCAGGCCTGGTGGATCGATCGATTTGGCAATGCGCAGATCAACATCGGTCCGGAGGAGTTGACCCTTCTGGGGATTCATCCCGGCTCCGACGTCAAGGTCAAGGTGGGGACGCGTGATCACGCGGTGCCGTGGGTCGTGGCCTACGGGGAGGTAGAGCCGGGCAAGCCCCTCCTGCACATCGATTCCTACGGTCTCATGGCGCTGGCCGTTCGAGAAGGCCGGGCCGACGAATGGTTCGGGCTTTCCGAGGGGACCGTGGTCGCTTTCAGCGCCACGGCCTAGCGGTCACGCCGCCGAAAACAACTGCACAACGAAGATGATGCCGGCCACCGCGATGAGCAGCAACAGAACGACGATCACAATGGTGGTGGCAGGTCGCAACGGCGCTTTCCGGGATCGGAGTACCTCGAGGATAACCAGGTCCGGCCCCACGCGATGAGACCCCCCGACGGGGGCCTCATCTAAAGGGTGGGGGGACTGTCAGTCCTCGTCGTTTGGGGCGGGCTGGGAGGCTTACCTTAAAACCTTAGGTCATTGAACGTGCCTAAGGTCGATTACGACGAATGACCAACCGTACCCCCCGCGTGTGCGGAAGGGTTTGGAGCCCTTCGGCCGGATGCTTGCGCATCCGTCTTTGATATCGGAGGCCCAGGAGGGATCTTGAGCACTTTTTCTCTCAAATTTCTCACCAGATCGGGATGCCATTTATGCGAATCGGCCGAACCTGTGGTTCGACGCCTGGCTGCCGAGGCGGGAGCCTTCGTGGAAGTGCACGACATCGACACCGATCCGGCTCTCCTGAGCCGGTACACGGCCCGGATTCCGGTGATTGTCGGACCCTCCGGCCGGATACTCGGCGAGGGGATCATCGACGCGCGGAGTCTCAAGAAAGCCCTGGCTGCCGAAACCCGGACGTTCAAAGATCGCTGAGGATAGGTAGCCGACCGCCAACCGCTTGACACAGCACTTGATTGCACCGCATAGTCGATGGCGGCCATCATCCCGATTGGTTATCCCAAGGGTCGGTCCGGGCCCGTCCGTCGCCGACCGGTCGAAGAGTTCGTATACCGGGATACCTACGGCGCAACCGTCTAGCCAGAGGCTTGGGTGGTCTCCGTTGTTTCTTGACGGTCAACCGGGGCGCCTTCGCCCCCGGCCGGAGCCTCGGGGATGATCAGGCCGCAGTCGATGAGGGTCTCATTGAGGTCGGCCCCGCCGAATCTGATCCGTTCGAACAGCACGACGGACCGGAGGTCTTCGTCGCTGAGCGAGTCGCCGAAATTGGGCATGCCGCCTTTGGAGAGGGTGCCCTGGGCGCCGTACTCGGGACCGACTTCGGATTGCCAACCGGCCGAGCCGAGCTGGACCCACTGAACATGGTCGGCGCAGGTGGGGAAGGTGGCCAGCACGGCGCCTCCGGCGAACGCCGGACCGACGCCCCCTTCGCCGTTGTTGCCGTGACATCCGCTGCAGGCAACCTGGGCGTCGGCATAGAGGGCTTGTCCCCGGGCGAGGAAGTCCGCCGGTCCGCCGCCCGGTGCCCCCCGTCCCTCAAAGGGGGTTCCGTCACAGTTCACAACCTCACCGGTCGCCCGGTCCACGGCCAGCAGTCCGCTGTTGCCGCAATCAGGCCCGGCCGAGAACTGCAGAAGGTACAGCAACCCGGCCAGAGGAAGAATCACGAAGGCGATCGTCAACCAGGAAGACACCCTCGTCCTGGTTCGCTCTTTCAACCCGGAGGTGCGGACGGTGATGACGGACTCCCACTCGCTCGCCTCATCGATTCCGACCGTTTCCGGGACCGGACGCGCCGGGACAACCCGGGTTTCCGGAACCGGATCAGGGACGGCCGGGGCTGGTGCAGTCACCTCGGCGGGCGCGGCGACGGTTTCCTCGACGGCCGAAACTTCCGGCTCGGGCAGGGAGACCGCGACCGGGGCGCTGGTGCCACCAGCCCAGGCTGCCAGGACCTCTTCTACGGCGACGCCATCCGCCTTTGCCCGGGCCGCCGCCGAGCGCTGGACGATGGCCTCGGGGGTGCCGAGGGCTTCAGCGGCTGCGGACAGGTTTTCGCTCATCGGGACTCCAGGAGGTATTGCACCAGTGCCGTTAGATCGGCGTCTGAGAGATGACCGTACTCGGGCTGGAGGCTGTCTTCTCTGACCGACCGGGGGTCGGTGAGGAACTCGGTGAGCCATGCCGAATCGTTGGTCGGTTCACGGCTGCCGGCATGAGCGAGATCCGGTCCGATCCTCTGGATGCCCAAAGTGTCCGGGGAGAACGATGCAAGAAGGTCCGGTTGGGTGACCGGGCCGAGCTTGGCATCCGTGACGATCGGTCGCACCTGTTGGGTGTGGCAATACCAGCACCCTTCCGCCACGTAGATCTCTCGCCCTTCCAATCCCAACGCACTCAGCCCGCTCGGCGGGGGTGCCGCGGGGGTGGCGTCGAGGGCGGGGAGCACAAAGGCGAACAACGCAGCCACCAGAAACAGGCCGATCGAGCCGGCCAGCAGAGCGATCCAACTCTCTCGCCGTCCCTCCAGGACGGGCGAACCTTCCGGGGCCGTTTCCTCGACCGCCGCTGCCGGGGGCGGTGGGGGAGCCGGAGGCGCCGGCGGTTGGGCGGGCGCCTCATCCTCAACGGGAGGGGCGGGTTGAGGTTCGGGGGCAGCAGGTTCCGGGGCGGTGGGTGTGGTAGGCGCGACCGTCCCACCACCGCTCCAGGCAGAGAGAACCCCATCAAGGGAGACTCCGTCGGCTTTGGCCCGAGCTTGAGCCGACCTTTGCACGATGGCCGGGGGGGCGCCAATCGCTTCGGCTGCGCCGGCCAGCAGTTCGCTATTCATCGGCCCACCTCGATCAGGTCGCCGACCACCAGGGTCTCGTGGGCGGTCGGAGCCCCGGAAGTAAAAGACCGGTAGGCGTTGTAGGCAAAGGCAACGTGCCCGGCGAACATAACGAGGGCGGCCAGCGCCGCCAGACCGTAGACAAGTCGCACCTGATCCAAGGTGTTGGCAAAACCGTCACCGACGGCCGCGTAGGTGCCGGTCAACGCCCCGGCCGCCCATGAATAACCGGAGACCAGACCGGCCAGCCACAAAAACACGGCCAGCGATCCGGCGCCGAGCAGGGTGGCCAGCAGATGGACCCCGGCGATCTGCTCGGAGTACATCCGCCGTCCGATGAGCCGGGGTAGGGCGTGGTAGGCGAAGGCGGCCGCCCACAAGCTGCCGAGCCCAAAGAGGGTCAGCACAACGGTCCCGTCGCCGAAGCTGGTGAGGCCGATGATGGCCGCCACGGACCGGAAGCTTTGCAGAAAACGCAGGATGGCCACCACGAGATAGACGAAAGCACCGATCAGCGTGAAACGCAGAGCAGCGGAGTCGCGCACCATAGACCACTTGCCTTGCATGGTCCCGACCAGGTTGGTGACCACGGCGATGGCTGCAACGACCAGGGCCAGCGAGAACACCGAAGCGGTGGTTTCCAGCCACTCGGGGCCGGGGCCGTAGATGAAACGGCTCTGACCGACCCACGCTCCGGCAAACGCCAGTGACCAGAATCCGATGAGGGCCAGCTGGCGGTTGAAGAGGGGATTGTCGGTGATCTTGGGCACCAGGTAATAGGCGGTGCCTATCCCGATGCCCACCAGCCACAGCTCGATCAGTCCCGATACGAAGAAGGAGGATTGGATCTGCGAAGCCGCCCCGTAGAGGTTGGGGATGCTGCCCACCGCCAGGAGGGCGACCACCCAGTAGAGGCCGGCCAGGAAGTACCACAGGGATACGAAGAGGCCTTCCTCGGTGCGGCTTCGCATGGTGAGGGTTACTACCGCGGTTGGAACCGCCAGCATGGCGACGGCGGCGATGTCGAGCCACCACGGGATCTCGAGCCACTCCCGGCCATCCGAGAACCCGGCCGCCAGTGCCAGGACCGCGGCGACATTGACCCCGACTGCCAGCCACAAGCCCAGATTGGCGAGTCTCTCGTTCCAGAGGCGAGCACCGGTCAGGCGTGGCACGAGGTAGTAGATGGCCGCCAGATGCATCAAGGTGAGGAACCCCAACACTGTGGTTGACATCACGATCGGGCGGAGCCGGCCGTAGGTGGTGAACGCCTGACCGGAGAGGAAGTTCGGATACGCCAGCTTCACGAACAGCAGCAGCGTGAAGAACCCGGCCACCACCAGGAAGACGAGGGCGGCGATCAGATGACGCCGGGCGGCCGAATCGGTTTCCCGGGGCACCAGGAAATCGACAAGCGACCGTGGTGTGGTCGTGGCGTTTGCCAATCCCTCTCCCTCCTTGGCTCGAATCGTCGGTGTCCGGCGCCGGAGCATACCCGAAGGGCTCTCCGACCGTGCGGTGGGGCGGCATTCTCGCCGCCCGATTTTCACCCGTCAACGCAAGGCGGGAGGTTTCTAATATGCGATGCCGATCGGACCCAGGGAGGGCTCATGGAGATGTCGGTTCGACTTGATGAAGGCTCGGGCCGGGCCGTCGTCTTGCTGCACGGGTTTCCGGGAAACGGAGCAGATTGGGAACCGGCGGCCGGGAAGCTGATCGATCACTTCCGGGTGGTGGTGGTCGACTTGCTCGGTTTTGGTTCCAGCGCCCGACCGCATGACTTCGAGAGTCTGTGGGTCGAGTCCCAGGCCCGCGCTCTGGCGGCGACCTTGGACGACCTTGGGGTCGAACGGGTTGCTCTGGTCGGACATGACTTCGGCGGATCCGTGGCGCTGACCTTCCTCCGTCTTCATCCCGACCGGGTGAGCCATCTTGGCTTGTTGGCGACGAACGTATTCAGCGACACTCCGGTGGACTTCCCGCTGTCTCTGCTCAAGCTTCCGTATGTCGGGCCTCTCCTCGACGGGGTGTTCTTCAGTTCCGTGTCCTTGCGAGGGCTGGGGCGGGCCGCCTCGAAGACCAGAGGAGTTGTACCGCAGCACAACGACGGTGGGGAGGCGCGGACCGTTCGGGTCATCTTCGCCCGGGTTTTGAGGAGGCTCTCCGAGTTCTACGTTCCCCTCGAGGCTTCTCTTTCTGAGATCGGCGTGCCGACGATCGTGATGTGGGGTGATCGGGACATGTTCTTCCCGGTATCCCAGGGGCAACGGACCGCCCAGGCCATTCCGGGAGCGCGCTTGGTACTGCTGAAAGGCGCCGGCCACGTCCTCCCGATTGAGCGAACCGATGCCGTGGTTGAGGAATTGGTCGAGTTGATCGGCGCCGGCGACGAAGAAGGTTGAGATCTTGGGCGGCCGGGCCGGGTTACCTGGTCGGTCGAGCCTTCGTCAACTGAGGAGTGGTGCTGGCGCCTGTAGTAGCGGTGGTGGTTGGACCGGTGGGGCGAGGCTGAGGATGTGCTTCCAGTGTTTGAGCGGCAAGGCGGGTGGTTTGGGCTGGAAGGGGTGTCCGGTGGGGTGGTGCCAGGTGATTTGGTGATCGGGGTTCCCCGAGATGGTCCATCCGTGTTCGTGGATCAACCGGTGATGGAAGGCACATAGAGTTATCAGGTTGTCGAGGTTGGTGGGTCCGCCGTCGGCCCAGTGCACGATGTGGTGGATTTGGGTCCAGCGGGTGCGCCGGCAGCCGGGGAACCGGCAGTGTTGGTCGCGGGCTTGGACGAGTCTTTGGAGCCAGGGGGGGATGGTGCGGGTGGTTCGCCCTACTCCGATTACCCCGTCACCGGGGTTGGTGATGGCCAACTGCAGGCGGGCGTCACAGGCGAGACGGCGGAGGGTGTCGTGGGCGAGGGCCGGGCCGTTGGCGACCGTGGCGGTCCCGGTGGCGTCCAGGAGGGTGGCCAAGTCGGTGTGGATGAGGATGGTGGCCCGGTCGTGGTCGCGGTCTTCGGCGATGGCTTGGGAAGCGAGTTCGTAGAGGGCGTCGGCGCAGCGGCTTTCAAAATCTTCGTAGAGGCCCGTTTGGGGGTCGGGGTCGTACTGGTTGGCCCGTCGGGTGAGCCAGGTGGCCAGGGTGGCTCCTTCGATGTCGGCCATCTGCACGGTCATCCGGAATCGGGGACGGTCGTCGTCGAACCACCACTCAACTCGCCGCCGGTGATGCTCTTCCACCACATCGGCTGATTTGACGGTCTTGTTGACGGCCCGTAGCTCGGCGACCGACATGAGGGGCGCCCGGTCGGCCCACTCGGCGTCGTGGTCGGAGGTGACGAATCCGATCACCGCCTGCAACTGGTCCCACGACAGTTTCCCGTCGGCGTAGGCTTTCCGGAGGTGGGGGAGGGTTTGCAACGCTCGGGCGGTTTTGAGCCATTGGCGGGCGGTTCCAATCGAGAGGGTGTAGCGGCCCACCAACCAATCGGCCATCGAGACCGCTCCGTCGTGTTTCCACACCTCCCGGCCTTCCAACCGCCCGATCTCGGCGAGAACCTCCAACCGGACCGCCCGCTCGCCCATCACCAGGGCGTCCAGCCTCTCCATCTCACGGCTACCGGCCCCAACTTCCCTTGTCATCGTGGCGAACATATGTTCGATGATAACAAGAGCAACTGACAAAAACTAGACCCAAGTAAAGCGTCGGACGACAGGTCTATGGCGGCGCCGTTGGGGTTCGCGCCAAGCCGGCAAGGCGTAAGGAGAGCCATTCAGCCCGCGCAGCTTCACTTTCGAGCCCGCGGCCCGACACGCTTCAGCAATCACCCGAAAGCCTCGCCGCCGGTCGTGTCCCCCGGCTACCCATTCGAAACCGACTGGCGAAGTTCAATATCGCCGAGAATGCATCGAGCCATTGGCGCAATTTTCTCTTTTCCCGCACGAGGGCATTCAGTCCAAGATCTGGCTGGAGGCAGAAGCCTGCAACGCGGGCCACAGATTGACCGAACACAGGGGAGACAAGCGATGCATGATCGGCGTGGGGTTTAGGGCGAGCTTTTCCCCTCGCCTCCGCCTGCTCCACCTTCCCCCCAGCCCCCTCCCGCCGGCCGAACGGGGGAACTGCCGCGGCCTGGCTCCCGCCCCCGAAACCCGTTCACCGTTGCCGATTGGGATCGGCGCGGTAGAGTACGGCGTCTTTCGGAGGCGAGGAGCCAAGGGCCGGCGATGAAACGCTTGAGTGAGCTGGATCAGAAACAGCGGACGGGGCTGGGTGCCGGTGCCCTGATCGTGGGCACTTTGATGCTGGCGGTGGGCGTGGTGATCGCTCATTACGCCGCCTTTCCGGAGACGGAACTGATCGACGGCGTCGAAATAGCCGTCCAGGTCGACTATCTCGGGTGGATTCCCCGGGGCTGGCAGTGGGTCACCCTCGGGCAGATCATCGGGTTCGGCGGGTCCCAGCTCATGGTGATCGGTGCCCTCTTCCTTTGGTTTGTGGGCCGAAAGCTCACCTGGGCGCGCGCTACCTTCGGCGCTTTCATTGCCTGGATCCAGCTGGTCCTGTATTTCGGGGTTGTGCCGTCGGAGTGGCTCAACCTGACCCAGGGACCGCTCGAATTCACGTCGCAACGGATCGCCTTCACAATTCCCAAATGGCTGGTGCTCGGCAACGAGGTCGATGTGAGCCTGACGGCGGTCAAGGATGCCGTCTCCGGTATCTACAACACCGTCATGCTGGGAGCGGCGATCGTCTTCGCCTACAAGCTCCAGGACTGGGGCAAGCCGAAGACCGGTGCGGCCGCCGAAGAGAAGAAGTCCGTTTACGGGCGACCTCTGGTGAAGGGCGACTGACATGGCACGTACCGATGTCTGGTTCGAAACCCCGCCCTTTCGCGACGATTATCAACTGGCGCTGGTCGAGACCGATTATGTCCAGCACGGCCTGCGACCCAAGCAGTTTCTCCATATCGATCAATCCGAGTGCATCCTCTGTGAAGGCTGTGTGGATATCTGTCCCTGGAAATGCATCCATTACCTCTCTACCGCGGCGATCGCCGAGGCCCATGGAGTCGCCGATCCCAACGACGACCAAGAGGCCTTCGGGTTCTTCATCGTGGATGAGTCCGAGTGCACCCGGTGTCAGCTCTGTATCGACCGTTGCCCGACCGGGGTCATCACCCTCGGTAAGTTCGCCGGATCGGTGGCCGACGAGGCAATCGAAGCCGGGTTGTACGAGCCGTGGGCAGTGGACACCGGGCAACGAGATTTCAAGAACGGGTACGCCTACGGCGTGCGCTGGTAAGGGAAGGACAATAAGTTGGCAAACGGAGACAAGACGAGCCTCGCCGAAAGGGTGGGTGAGGTCGGAGAACGAGTACGCGCCAGCCAGGCCTGGGAGAGCATCTTCCGGCCCGGCTCGCCTTTCAAGAAGGGTTACACCGACAGTCCCCGCAACCGTTCATATGTGATCATGAACAACGTGCTCTATCACCTTCACCCGGTGAAGGTGAAGCGTCACGGGGTACGCCTGTCCTACACCCTATGTCTCGGCGGCCTGAGCTTTTTCCTCTTCATCTTGCTGACGATCACCGGCATCTTCTTGATGTTCTACTATCGGCCAACCGTGCCGGCCGCCTACGCCGACATTGAGGCCCTGTCGACCAGTGTGGCTTTCGGTTCATTGGTGAGAAACATGCATCGCTGGGCTGCCCACCTGATGGTGCTCACCGTGTTTCTCCACATGTCGAGGGTGTTCTATCACGGCGCCTACAAGCCACCCCGCGAATTCAACTGGGTGGTCGGCGTGGTCTTGTTGCTTCTGACGCTGCTCCTCTCCTTCACCGGATATCTGCTGCCCTGGGACCAGTTGGCTTTGTGGGCCGTGACGGTTGGCACCAACATGGGCGGGTTTGTGCCCGTCTTTGGTGACCAGGTCAAGTTCGTTCTACTCGGGGGCGCCGAGGTCACCGGCGCTACGTTGCTCCGCTTCTATGTGGCCCACGTCCTTCTTCTACCTTTCATCATCGTGATCTTCATGGCCGTCCACTTCTGGCGAGTCCGCAAAGACGGCGGCATCTCGGGACCACTCTAAGGAGAGCCACATGCCTGAACTCCCAGAGCATCTTCTCCGGCGGTCCGCCGAAGCGCGCGCCAAGGCGCTGGGCGTTCCGCTCGAACAGGTGCTGGCCGAAATGGGGTTGGCGGGCGCGGGGGAGGCAACTCCGGAGCCGATCGAGGAGAACGCCAAGGCCGGTCTCGAAGTTCCCGCGGTGACGATCCCCGAGGATGTCTCGGCCCGAGCCGCCGCGGCCCGCGATTCAGGTCTGGAACAGATCGAAGCGAAGGCGAAGTCGGCAGCCGCTTCGGAACCCGAACCTGCTGTCGCGGCGGTGGAGGAGCCTGCTGTCGCGGCGGTGGAAGCGGCGCCGGCTGCGACGGCGTCCGGTTCGAAGCTTCCCGACAAGTTGTTGCGCCGTTCGGCGGAAGCGAAGGCGAAGGCGACCGGCCGTCCGGTTGAGGAGGTGCTGGCGGAGATGACCGGCGGCGAGCCGGCGGCTGCCGAACCCGCCCCTGAGGAGCCTGCTGCCGCGGCGGTGGAAGCGGCGCCGGCCGCAGCAGCGTCCGGTTCGAAGGTTTCGGAGAAGTTGTTGCGCCGTTCGGCGGAAGCGAAGGCGAAGGCGACCGGCCGTCCGGTCGAGGAGGTGCTGGCGGAGTTGACGGGTGGCGAGCCACCTCCCGCCAGCGCCGCCGAAACACCCGCCCCGGCCGCCGCCACAACCGAAACGCCCGCCGCCGCAGAACCACCGGAGACCGCCCCGCCTGTTACCACCGGTCGTACCACCACCGTTACCGCCCCACCGGTGGTTCCGCCGGCCGGGACTCCGGAAGGGGTGCGGCCGCAACGCCTCCTGACGGTCGTCCGGGCCAAATCGATTCAACAGGTCAAGACCGAACCGACCGACAAGGTGAATGTCTGGCCGCATCTGCTCCTGATCGAGTTTGTCGCTTTGCTGGCCGTAACGGCGTTCCTGACAGTTCTCAGCGTCATTTTGCAGGCACCCTTGTTGGAGCTCGCCAACTTCAACGCCACTCCCAACCCCTCCAAGGCGCCGTGGTACTTCCTCGGGCTCCAGGAGCTGCTTTCGTATTTCGATCCGCAGATCGCCGGAGTCACGGTTCCGGGGGTAATCGGGCTGCTCGGTCTGATGGCGGTTCCCTACGTGGACCGCAACCCTTCGACCAAGCCTTCGGACCGGAAGTTCGCGATCATGTTCTTCACGTTTTTCCTGGTGGCTTCGGCAACCCTGACGATGATCGGCACGCTGTTCCGGGGACCGGGGTTCAACTTCAGCTACCCGTGGTCCGACGGTATCTGGTTCGACGATCTGAAGGATTGGATCTTCTTCGAATGACGACGTCCCAGATTCTGATTGTCTCCGTTGCCGTAGTTTGTGTGCTGGCCGCCGTGGCGGCCTTCGCCATCGCCTACCGGAGGGGAGGGGACAAGCCCGCGGACTGGCGGGCGGCGCTCTCCAAGGAAGCTCTGGCGGTCGATATCTCGGAGAAGACGGCACCCGTCTTGGCGGCACCGGCCACCGCACCAGCGGGCATCGCAGACGTCGAAGAGGAAGCGGAGGAGGTTCCGCCGCCGGAACCGGCGGCGGCGGTTACCGTCGCGGAGGTACAGCGGGTGGTGGAGATCTCTCCCGAAGAGGCCGGCGTCACTCGCCGCCAGTTCTTCAACCGGGCCCTGCTGGCTACCTGGGGTGGCTACCTCGGTTTGATGGGGCTGGGGATGGTGGCGTTCATTTGGCCGAAGCTGTCCGGTGGTTTCGGAAGCAAGATCGACGCCGGACCAGTCGAGGACATTCGCGCTCAGGTCTTCCTGCCGGATGGGTCGGTCCAGCCGCTCTTCATTCCCGATGCCCGCGCCTACGTGATGCCCTTCGATGAGCCGGAAGGCCCGCAGTTCGAAGGAAAAGCCGTCGTGGCCGGTGGTTTGATTGCTTTATGGCAGAAGTGCGTTCATCTCGGTTGCCGGGTGCCGTGGTGTGCGACCTCGCAGGGTTTCGAATGCCCCTGCCACGGCTCGAAATACAACTTCATCGGGGAATACGAGGCGGGTCCGGCCCCCCGCAATCTCGATCGGTTTGTCGTGGAAGTCACCGAAGACGGGCGATTCATCATCGATACCGGCTCCGTCATCCAAACCGCCCGGGCCACCGCCAAGACCGTTCCCTACCCGCAGGGGCCGTCCTGCATTGCGATCGGGGCATAGGTGGAGACCAAAACCATCGTCGTGACGGTCGCGGCCCTGGCCGCCATTGCCTGGCTGGCCTTCCTGGTGGCCAACAGCATGCGGGGCCGGGGCAAGATTGAGGTGGCTCCCAACCTGGCCCCCGGCATTACCGACGACACGCTCGAGTCGAAGAGATTGGATAAAACCCTGGCTTCGGCAGTGGTGCTTTCGGCGATCCTGGCTCTTTCCCTGCCTATCTATTTCGTCAGCGAGCAGAACCGCCAGGAAGCTTTTGTCGAGGAATTCGACGCCGTCGCCCTCGAGCGAGGAGCTCATCTGTACGAGGAGTTCCAGTGTGGCACTTGCCACGGTGCCGACGGTGGCGGAGGGGTGGCGGCCTATATAGAGAAGCGGAGCAATATCAGCGTTGCCTGGTCGGCGCCGGCCATCAACACGGTGTTCTATCGCTACAACCCTGAAGAGGTCAGGTTCTGGCTTGTCTACGGCCGGGCCAACTCGCCGATGCCGGCCTGGGGCCTGGCCGGGGGTGGCCCGATGGACGAGCAGCAGGTCGACGAGCTGATGGAGTATCTCCAGTCGGACGAGTTCATGTTGCCGCAAGACGAAGCCCTTGCGCTGATCGACTCGTCTGTCAATCAGGCTCTCTCCCGGTTGGAGACGGCCGAGGCAAGTATGACCGAGGCGATTGCCGAGCAGGCTTCTCTGATCGAGTCGATCGAGACGGCCCCGGCGCAGGTGGGGATCGCCGAGGCGCTGGCGGCGCGGGCGGTGCAACAGCTGGGAGAAGAGGGCGGAATCGATGTCGACGGAGACGGTCTTCCCGACCGGGTCGAACAAGACTTGACGGCGATCTTCGCCGAGGCCGGCGAGAAGCTGGGCAACCCAACGCTGATCGCCACCCTCAACCCGGAGAACCCGCAAACCGGAGCCGGAGAAGACGACCTAGATCTGGCGCGGCGGGCGGTAGCCGCGCTCGAGTCGGTGGCTACCGGTCTGCGGACCACGGCCGACAACCAGCCCAAGCTGCTCGGCCAGGCCGAAGAAGGTCTGGCTTTTCTCGAGCAGGCACAACTCGACAAGAAATGGGTAATCGACATCCCGGCGGTTGCCGAGGCCACCTTCGGGGGCGACACCGAGGTCGCCGGTCGTGCGGTCGGATTGTTCAACGCCTACTGTGCCCGCTGCCACACGGCCGGATACTCGGCGGGTATTCCGCTCACTCAACCGGCGGGTTCGGGCGCCCTGGGGCCGGCCCTGTGGAACGGACGTCCCAAAGTGCAGTTCCTCTCAGAGACCGACATGGTGGACTTCATCCTCAAAGGCTCGGAGAACGGTGTGCCGTATGGCGTGAATGGAGTCGGGTCGGGTCGGATGCCTGCGTTTGGAGCGGTGTTGTCGCAGGCAGACCTGGAATTGATCGTGCAGTATTTGCGTGGCGACACGCTGACGGGGGACTGAGATGCGGGAACTGCTCAGAGAGATCCTTTCGGCCAACCTGGCGGTTACCGGGGTGTTGCTCACTCTGGCAGCCATCCTGGTCTTCTTCGGGACGGTCTACCTCCTGAACTGGACCAACCTCGGCAAGAAACTGGCGTTTCTGATCACCGGAGCCGCCACCTTTGGCTGGACGTCGATCAACAGTCTTCTCTTCGTCCTGTACGCCCCGCGCGGGCCACGCCCGGCCGATTTTGAAGGTCTCAATGCGTTCGAGATCCGCATCATCCCGCTGACCTTCATGCTGGCGTCACTGATTCTCTTCGGAATGTTCCTGACTGCCCTCAATCGCTTCGAGGCCGAACAAGAGCGCGAGAGCGTCTGAATCCGGACGGACGATTCGTTGCTCTAGGAGGACGACTCCTGGATTTCCGCCAGGGACCGCTGGACGTAGAAACCGAGGATCTGTAACTCAGTCGACAGGTCGACCCGGCGAATCTCGACCTCCGGGTTCACCCGGAGCACCGCCGGAGCGAAGTTGAGGATCGATTTGAAACCCGCCTCGGCCAGCTGCTCGGCAACCTCCTGGGCGGCCCTCACCGGAACTGCGATGATCCCGATCTCAACGTGCTGCTCTTCGGCCTCACGCTGGAGGTCCTCCATGCTGCCGACCGTCAGGGATCCGATGGTGGTACCGATCTTGTTGGGGTCGTTGTCGTAGATGCCGACGATGTTGAACCCGTTGGCATCGAAGCCCCCGTAACGGGCTAGTGCCGATCCCAGGTTCCCGGCACCGACGATAATCACCGGCCATATCCTGGTCAGACCCAACTCCCGGCGGATCTGGAAACGCAGGTGCTCAACGTTGTAGCCGACGCCCCGCACCCCGTAGGTGCCCATGAACGACAGGTCCTTGCGAACCTTGGCCGAATTTTCCTTGATCAGCTCCGCTAATTCCTTCGAGGAGACCGTGGTCTGATCCTCGGGGAGGGCGTCGAGGGCTCGCAAGAAGATCGGCAATCGGTTTATGGTCGCTCGGGGGATTCGCGTCAATTTCACAAACGGCACGTTATACGACACGGGCCCAAGGCCAAAAACGAAGCCGGCCTATACCCGACCGTTCTTCGTGTCTCGATCGTCGTCCACCCCCCATTGAGCTATATACCCAGGGGGGTATCATGTTGGCTGGAGAAGAAAGGTTCCATCAGGTATGAAACGTATTGTGGGCGTCTCGGTGCTTCTGTTGACATTGCTGATCACGCTGGCCGGTTGCGGTTCGACCGCGGCGCTCAACCAGCAGATCAACAATGTATCGCCATCCGAGGCGGCCGGAATCATCGAAGAGAACTCGAGTGCCGACGATTTCGTCATCCTCGACATTCGGACCTCCGAAGAATTCGCCGCCGGGAAGATCGAAGACTCAATCAACATCGACTTCTATGCCGCGGATTTCCGTGAGCAACTGGATGGGCTGGACAAGGACGCCCACTATCTCGTGTACTGCAACAGTGGCAATCGGAGCGGCCAGGCGCTGCCCATTTTTGAAGACCTCGGGTTCGCCGAAGTGGACAACCTGTCGACCGGTATCACCGGTTGGTACAACGAGGGGTATGAGGTGGTTCCTTAGCCCCGGCTTCGCCGGGGCCGTTGTCAGCTGTCAGTTGGGGGTCGCCAGTCCCGAGTCCCGAGTCCCGAGTCCCGAGTCTCGAGCGTGGTATGCCGACTGCCGACTGCCGACTGCCGACTGCCGACTACTGCTGACTGCTGACTGCTGACTGGTGGGTGCACGGACGCCATATTCCCCGCTCCCGGTATCCTCTGGTCCCATGTCCTCTTCTCCTGATGTGGTGGTCGTCGGTGCCGGTCCGGCCGGAGCGGCCGCTGCTTATTGGCTGGCCCGATACGGGCATTCGGTGACCGTCCTCGAGAAGAAACAGTTCCCCCGCGAGAAGACCTGCGGTGACGGGCTGACCCCTCGCTCCATCTACCAGTTGAGCGAGATGGGATTCGACTTCGAGGTGGGGGAGTTCCACAAAATCACCGGGCTGCGGTCTTATGCCGGTGACGACCTGATGCTCGAGCTGGCCTGGCCCGATCACTCGATCTACCCGAGTTGGGGTGGTGTGATCCGCCGCCTGGACCTGGACGGGCAAGTGGCCATGCTCGCCGAGAAACAAGGTGCCGTGGTCCGGCAGCGCACGGAGGCAACTCCGGTGCTCGAATCCGGTCGACTGGCCGGGGTCAATCTCACGATGAACGGCGAGCATGAGACGCTCACCCCCCGGGTGGTGGTCATTGCCGACGGTTCGATGACCCGCTTTGGTAGGGCGATGGGCACTCACCGGCGGCGTGACTATCCGATGGGACTGGCCGCTCGTGGTTACTTCTCCAGTCCGCGCTCGGACGACCCCTATATGGAGAGCCAGCTGGACATCCGCGATGCCAACGGAGATTCGATGCCCGGTTACGGATGGGTGTTTCCGCTTGGGGACGGGACCGTCAACGTCGGCGTCGGCTTGCTGTCGACTTTCCGCCAATGGAAGTCGGTCAATACCTCCGACATGATGGCCGCCTACGTCAACAGTGCCCCCGCATATTGGGGGCTGTCCCCCGAGGCGGCCCTCTCCAAGCCGCGGGGCGGCAAACTGTCCATGGCTTTGTCGGTCGGGCCGTATGCCGGGACCAACTGGGTTCTGGTCGGCGATGCGGTCGGAGCCATCAACCCGTGGAACGGCGAGGGTATCGCCTATGCCTACGAAACCGGAAGGATGGCCGCCGGCCATGTTCATAAGGCGCTGGCTGCGGACGACCTCGGACTGCTCCAGCGGTATCCCCAGGCCCTCCAGGACGCCTACGGCTTGTACTACCGCATGGCCCGGATCTTCGTCAAGGCGATCGGATACCCGCAGGTCATGTGGACCCTGGCCCACGTTGGTCTGCGGTCCCGCCCCTTGATGGAATGGGTGTTGAAGGTGATGTCCAACCTGCTAGAACCCGAGGACCGCCACATCGGCGAGCACGCCTACCGGATGCTCGAACGCATGGTGAGAGTTCTCCCGGGGTGAGTGCTTTCCCCCTCCCTGCAAGGGAGGGGAAGGCTCGACCGGAGGGAGAGACAGGGGAGGGTCGGGCGATAGCCGCGAGGCCGTCTGGCTAGTGCTCGACCCCCATCCCCCTCGCTTCGCTCGGGTACTTCCCCCTTGCAGGGGGAAGTCACTGGCACCTCACTCCGGGGCCACCCGGTACCAGTAGCGGTAGACCTCTTCGAAACCGAACCGCCGGTAGAGGCGGAGGGCCGGGTCGTTGCCCGACTCCACCTGCAGGTAAGCCCGGGTGGCGCCGCGTTGAGAGCCCCAATCCAGAAGGGCCAGGGTGATATCGGTGGCCAGACCACGGCGGCGGAGATCGGGATGGGTGATGATGTCGAACAGGCCCAGATCGCCGTTCTCCAGAACCGCCCGGCCGACGGCGGCCGGGGCGCCGTCCCGCTGGACCGCCGCGAAAGCACTGGAGAACGGCAGTCGGGAGAACAGATCGCTCGCCGCGGCGAAGTGCAGCTCCACCCGCGGCTGCAGACTCGCCAGCATGACCAGCCATGGTCGGGGGATTGGCCCTTCGACGACCTCGACCAGACCGACCTGGGAGTAGCTGCCGTCGAGTTCGACGGCTTGAACGCTGACCCCTTCGTCTCGCAGCGAATAGTTGCGTTCCTCCAGAATGAGGTCGAGGCCGGCGGGTTGGGCGGCGGGCGTCAGGCGGATCATCGGGGGGAGGCCCCGCGCTCGATACCAGGCTTCGGTGTAAGAGATCTTCTCGGCCGGGTCCAGCTCTCCCGGATCGAGCGGGGCAGCCGAGTTGGCCCGGCCGGTGTAACCGCCGGCCGCCCGCAGCACCCACCCGTCGTAGGTTTCGGACTCGAGGGCCGGCAGGGCCCGCATGGCGCGCTCCTCGAGTTCACGGATGGTCCTGTCCGAAGCCACTACCGAGCGGCGCCTCCGGCGGCTACCACCTCTTCGATGGCCCGCTGCCCGTCGCCCGGCTGGAGATCAACCGGTTTGATCGCCCGGCTAAGTAGCTCTACCTCGAACCCACGGGCGAGTCCGTCGAGGGCAGTCGCTTTGACGCAGTAGTCGGTGGCCAATCCGGCAATGACCAACCGGCGGATATGGCGACGGTGGAGCAGACCCTCGAGCGCGGTGGCGATCACTTCTTGGGTATCCGGATCTCGCATCGAGAATCCCGAGTAACCATCCTCACCATTTGAGCCCTTCCTGACCTCCGGCCCATCGACCAAGAGGTCGGGGTGGAATTCGGCGCCCCAGGTGTCCATCACACAATGAACAGGCCAAATGCCCCCGTCCTTGGCGAAGTGAGGGGTGTCGCCCGGATGCCAGTCTCTCGTGTAGACGACCGAACTCCCGGCAGCCCTTGCCCGGGCAACCTCGGCGTTGATCAGCGGCACGACATGCTCTCCACCCTTCACGTACAGACTTCCGGCCGGGTCGGCGAAATCGTTCTGGACGTCGACGACGATGAGAGCCGTATCGCGGTCGTAGGTGACATTGATGTCCATGCTCGAATGCTACGCCGGGAACCTCGTGGCTTCTGGCACCGTCGAACGGTCATGAAACGAATCGCCCTCGTCGCCGCAGTGCTGGTGCTAGTGCTGGCTGCCTGCGCCACAGATTCACCCTCCGGTGGTCCCGGTCCTTCCGCCACCAGTCCGACCTCCACCACCGTTTCGCAGAATCCGGCTTTGGACGAAATCCTTGTTCAGGCCACCATGCATCTTCTCCGAAACGACACGACCTACGGGGAAGGGCATGTGTTCCCCAAGGTGCTGGTCGTCGACCACTTGAAGGATGGAGATCCGCTCACGTCCGATCAGATGGCCGCTTTATCGACGGCCATCTCCAATCTCAGCGAGGTGGAGTTCATCGGCGATCCGAGCGACTTCATCACCGAGGACCTTCGCCCGACCATCGAGGGGGCGGCCATCATCACGCTGGGTCCCGTCTTGATCGACGGAAACGATGCCACGGTCGATATGGAGATGTGGTGCGGCGGCTTGTGCGGCATCTGGCTCACCTACGCCCTCAAGGTCGGCGACGCCGGTTGGGAAGTACTCGGAACGGTTGGTCCGATCGCCGTCTCGTAGAAGAATCTGGTTGCAGACCGGTCCCGACGGCGCGACTTTCTACCTGAAGGTGCTCGCAACAGCCCGACTCAACTGAGCGCCGATGGCTCTACAAGGGTAGGGCTGCCAGTTCGGCCATGGCCGCCTGGTCGACCAACCGGCCGTGGCTCACGACCGCCCGCGGGGCGGCGTGGAAGCGGAGGGCTTCGGTGACGTTCTCACCCTGCACTACGACCAGATTGGCCGCGGCGCCGGCTTCCAGCCGGTGATCCTTCAGTCCGATCGAGCGGGCCGCCGACGTCGTCACCAGGTCGTAGAGCACCTCCTGGTCCGGGCCGGCCATCATCCACAACAAATGGGCCGCCAGGAAGGCCACTTCCAGCAGGTTGTTGCGGCCGAATGCGTAGTAGGCGTCGGAGATGTCGTCCTGACCGAGGCCGACCGTGATTCCGGCCGCGATGAGTTCCTTCACTCGGGCGTGGAGCGGGCCGGTGTGGGGGTCCGACACCACCGCCACCTCGGCGGCGGCCAGTAGTGGCACCAGCCGGGCGAAGTAGGGATCCGGATACAGCTGCATCGCCCGGGCATGGTGGGCCAGCGCCCGCCCTTGCCAATTCCTGCGCAGCGCCTCGACCGCCATCATCTCCAGGGTCCGCAGCCCCGGGTCGCCGGCATCGTCCAGCAGCATCGAGACATCCGCGTCGTACTCAACCGCGAGGTCAAAACAGATCCGGACATGCTCGGCCATGTCGGCTTCGGTGAACTCGATCCAGGGAATCCCTCCCACCACGTCGGCGCCCAGATCCATGCATTGCCGGAGCAGGTGCTCGGTTCCCGGTTCGCGGATAATGCCGTCCTGGGCGAAGGCGACCACCTGGAGGTCGACGGTGCCGGCGAGCTCGTGCTTGAGTGCCAGGAGTACTTCCACACCCCGGGTGCCGGCCTTGGAGTCGACATCGGCCAGCGCCCGAATATGGGTGTTGCCGTAGTAGGCGGCCATCGCCAAAGCCCGCCTCCCGGCCGTCAACATGGCGTCGCGGTCCTGGCCGAGCTTGACCGCGGCCGCTTTCTCGATGGCTCCCATGGCGCTGCCCATGGCCCCGGACTGATAGTCGGCCAGGGCCGCATCGCCCAGGTCGCCGAGGGTGAAGACCTTGTCCAGGTGCAGGTGGGGGTTGACAAAAGATTCCGTGACCAGGTTCTCGTGCGCCTCGATGGATTGACCCTCTGGAGGCCTGGTCCCGGCCGGCTCGATGGAGTGGATGACGCCCTCGGTGATCTCGATGTCGACGAGATCCGGTCGAGTGCGAAGCCGTGCGCCGACGATCGTCAAGGGTGGTGGAGTGGTGGTGTCCATTCCGGCATCGTACGTGACGGAGCCAGCCCCCGGGATGACTAGTCCTCTTGGGTCCACGGCGATTGATTCCCAACTTCCCCGCGGAACGGTCGATCAATCAGCAGGAGGCGATTCGGATGAAGACGAGACCCGAGAACCGCAGTGGATCACTCTTCCGGCCGGCCCGGGCTTTGGTCCCGTTGCTGGCCTGCTTGACCGCTCTGGCGCTGGCGGTTCCACCTTCTGTGCCGGTGCTTCCGGATTCGGATCCCGGCCTGCAAGCGGCCGGTTGGGACGACGCCTCCTTCCTCGCCGACTACAACCCGATGCTGTACGAGGGTTCGATGTACCGGGTCGTCCAGCGGGTGGGCGCCAACTACGCGTGGACCCAGGGCTACACCGGACAGGGTATCGACATCGCCCTGATCGATTCGGGAGTCGTTCCGGTCGACGGCCTGACGGCCCCCGGCAAAGTGATCAACGGGCCGGACCTCTCCTTCGAGTCGCAAGCCGACAATCTTCGATACCTCGACACCTACGGCCACGGCACCCACCTGGCCGGCATCATCGCCGGTCGGGACGACGCGGTGAACGAGGCGACTCTGGCGATTGCCTACGATCACTTCATCGGAGTTGCCCCCGACGCCCGGATCGTCAACCTCAAGGTGGCCGACTCGCAGGGAGCGACCGACGTGACGCAGGTCATCGCCGCCATCGACTGGGTGGTGCAGCACCGCAACGACAACGGCATGAACATCCGGGTCATCAACCTCTCGTACGGCACCGACGGGACCCAGGACTATCTCGTTGATCCGCTGGCCTTCGCCGTGGAGCAGGCCTGGAAAGCCGGAATCGTGGTGGTGGTGGCGGCCGGCAACGACGGTCTCGGCTCGGGGTTGCGCAACCCGGCTACCGATCCCTTCGTCATCGTCGTCGGGGCCAGCGAAGGACAGAATATGAAGAGCAAGGACCCGATCGCCGACTTCTCGAGTTGCGGGACCCCGGAGCGCCATGTGGACGTGCTGGCTCCCGGCAAGTCGATCGTTTCCTTGCGCAACCCGGGTTCCTTTGCCGACTCGAACTACCCGCAGGCAACGGTGGTCAACAGGTTGTTCCTGGGCAGCGGGACGTCGCAGGCTGCCGCCGTTACATCCGGTGTGGTGGCATTGCTCCTCGATCAGAATCCCGAACTGACGCCGGATCAGGTCAAAGGCATTCTGATGAACTCGGCCGAGGGCAACCGCAAGATGGATCCGATCTGCGGCGGAGCAGGAGAAGTCGATCTGTTCTCGGCACTCTGGGAGCGAATCCCCAAGAGAAAGCAGAGCTTCGAATGGTCCACCGGTACCGGCAGCCTGGAAGAGGCCCGGGGCAACAATCACGTGTATGACGAGGGTGTGCCGCTGACCGGCGAGCAGGACATCTTCGGTCAGGCCTGGGACGGTGCCTCCTGGTCGACGCTGGCGGCGGCCGGTGCCTCCTGGTCGGGGGGTGACTGGAACGGATCCACCTGGACCGGCGCATCGTGGAGTGGCGCATCGTGGAGTGGTGCGTCGTGGAGTGGCGCTTCGTGGTCGGGAGCCTCCTGGTCGGGGGCCTCGTGGAGCGGCAAGTCGTGGTCGAGCGCCTCCTGGTCCGGGGCTTCCTGGTCGAGCGCCTCCTGGTCGAGCGCTTCGTGGTCCGGAGCGTCGTGGTCGGGCAACGTGTGGCAAGGATTGAGCTGGCATGGTCCCGCCCGAGGTTTGAGCTGGCAGTAGGAAAACAGAGCCGACGAGACGAAGGATCCCCTTGGTGGAGGGGATCCTTCGCGTCGGGATAATCCTTCGCGGGAGCCGGCCGGGGGGAGGCGTTTTGGGAGTCGATTTGTGGACCGCCTGGCAAAGCGCTTCGGTTTTGGTTGAGACGCCGATCCGTCCCTAGTCTTGTGGCCGCACAAGGAGGCGCGACGACGTGAACCTGGTCGACTACCTGCCGATCGCCATCATGTTCCTGCTGGTCATCGTATTTGCGGTCGCCGCCATCAACCTCGGCAACCTGCTTTCCCCGCGCCGTCCGACGCCTGAGAAACTTGCCCCTTACGAGTGCGGCATTGTTCCGGAGGTAGAGCCTTCCCAGCGGTTCCCGGTCAAGTTCTATCTGGTGGCGATGCTCTTCGTCATCTTCGACATCGAGATCATCTTCCTGTTTGCCTGGGCAGTCCGATTCCGGGAACTTGGTTGGTTCGGGCTGGCGGCAGTCGGCATCTTCACCCTGCTGGTCATCGAAACCCTGGGCTACGTCTGGAAGCGCGGGGCACTCGACTGGAACATCCCGAGGCGGGCCCGCTATCGCCTCACCCACGACGTCGTGGATGAGGAGGCCGCTTGATGGAGCAGGGCACCACGCCCCCCGGCATCATCCTCACGTCGATCGGCAAAGTGGCCGATTGGGCGCGCACTCGATCGATGTGGCCGGCCACCTTCGGCCTGGCCTGCTGCGCGATCGAGATGATGGCGGCCGGAACCGCTCATTACGACCTGGCCCGGTTCGGGATGGAAGTGTTCCGGGCTTCACCCCGCCAGGCCGATCTGATGATCGTGGCCGGCCGGGTGTCCCAGAAGATGGCGCCGGTGCTGCGCAACGTCTACGACCAGATGCCGGAACCCAAATGGGTGATCTCGATGGGGGCCTGCGCCTCGACCGGCGGAATGTTCAACAACTACGCCCTGGTGCAGGGGGTCGACCAGATCGTCCCGGTGGACGTGTACGTGCCGGGTTGTCCGCCCGGTCCCCAATCGCTGATCCACGGGATCCTCACGCTGCAGAACAAGATCATGTCCGGGGAGATAACTCGCTGATGGCCGACGAGCAGATCAACGAAACCGAGGCGCCGGCAGAGGCCACCGAAGCAGAAGCCCGGGATCTTCCCGAGCATCCGGTTCTGGCCGGCCTTCTCGAGCCCTTTGCAGATGTGGAGTGGCAACTTTCGGGCGACCAGGACACGGCGGTCGTACCACGTGAACAGATAAGAGAGTTTGCCTCGGCGGCCCATCGGGCCGGGTTCGAGATGCTGGTGGATCTCACCGCCGTCGACTACCTGCGGGTTCGCAGAGTCCGGTTCGAGGTGGTCGTGGGCTTGCTGTCCCTCGAGCACAACCTCCGTCTCAGATTGCGGGTGCCGGTCCCGGCCGACGACCCGACCGTGCCCTCGCTGGTGCCCGTCTACCCCGGCGCCAACTTCTTCGAGCGGGAAGTCTTCGACTTGTTCGGGATCATCTTCGAAGGCCACCCCGACCTCACCCGGATCCTGCTGCCCGACGATTGGGTGGGCCATCCGCTCCGCAAGGACTTCGCAGTCGGAGCCGTCCCCGTCCAGTTCAAATCTTCCCCGCAGGTGAACTGATGGCCGACGACACCCGCCCCCGGAAGAAAGAGATCCGCGAGGTGTGGATCACCTCCGACGAGGCTCCCGACTGGATGCGCCGATCCACCGACGAAGGCGCCCAGACCATGCAATGGGATGAAACCCGGCAGCGATTGGTCGAACAGACCGGGGTCCGGGTTTCCGATGACTACGTCCTCGATGACGAGATCGCCGAAGACGAGCGGATGATCATCAACATGGGTCCCCAGCACCCGTCGACCCACGGGGTGCTGCGCCTCCAGATCGAACTCGAGGGAGAGATCGTCCGGCGGGTCAAGCCGATCATCGGCTATCTGCACACGGGGATGGAGAAAACGGGCGAGACCCTGACCTATATGCAAGGGGGCACCAACGTCACGCGGATGGACTACATCTCGCCCTTCTTCAACGAGCTGGCATTTTCGCTGGCCACCGAGAAACTCCTGGGGGTCGAGATTCCGCCCCGCGGCCAGGCCATCCGGGTCATGATGACCGAACTGAACCGCACCACCAGCCACCTGGTGTCGCTGGCTACTCAGGGCATGGACGTCGGGGCCCTGTCGATGATGCTGTACGGGTTCCGCGAACGCGAACTGATCCTGGCGTTCTTCGAGAAGACCACCGGCCTGCGCATGAACCACAACTACATCCGTCCCGGCGGGGTGGCCGCCGATCTGCCCGATGGGTGGGAGGACGATGTCGAGGAGATCATCGAGAAGATCCCGGTGGGCCTGGCCGACTACGAAGACCTACTGAAATCCAACCCGATCTGGGAAGGCCGAACCCGTGGCGTGGGCGTCATCTCTGCCGAGGAATGCCTCGCCTACGGGATCACCGGGCCCCCATTGCGGGCAACCGGGGTGGCTCACGACCTTCGCAAGAGTCAGCCGTATTCGGGGATCGATCTATACGAGTTCGATGTCGCGGTCGGTTCGAACGGCGACGTGTACGACCGCTACCGGATCCGGGTGGAAGAGATCCTCCAGTCGCTTCGCATCGTCCAACAGGTGGCAGAGAAGATGCCGGCCGGTGATTACCGGACCGAAGATCGCAAGGTGACGCCGCCGCCTCGCAAGCGGATCGATGAGTCGATGGAAGCGCTGATCCACCACTTCAAGCTGTTCACCGAGGGTTTCAAAGTCCCGGAAGGCGAGGCGTATGCGGCCGTCGAGTCGCCCCGCGGCGAGCTCGGCTGCTACCTCGTCTCGGATGGGAGCGCCAAGCCCTACCGGATGCACGTCCGGGCCCCTTCCTTCGCCAACCTCCAGGGGCTGCCCATCATGATGGCCGACTCCCTGGTCGCCGACAGCGTCGCCACGATCGCCTCGGTCGACCCCGTCATGGGAGATGTGGACAGATGATGGTCTCGCTGCGCTCGACCGGTTTCAGGTTTCAGGTTTCAGGCTCCAGGTTCCGGGCACCCCTCCCCTCGGGAGGGGTCGACGCCGTGCAACGGCGGCGGGGGTGGGACAACCTGCAACTTGAAACCTGCAACTGCTCGCTCCGAAGGAGCGAGCCATGAGCTCCTGGCCTGCCGAGACCCAGGCACGCGCCAAAGCGTTGATCTCCCGCTATCCGGACCCGAGGTCGGCGGTGATGCCGCTGCTGTATCTGGCCATGAAGGAAGACGGATACCTCACCGAAGAGGGCATGGAGGAGGTGGCCGCCTGGACCGGACACTCGCCGGCGCAGGTGCAATCGGTGGCCACCTTCTACGGTATGTTCAAGACCGAGCCACTCGGCGAATACCTGGTGTCGGTGTGCACCTCTATCTCGTGCATGCTGCTCGGCAGCGACGAAGTGCTCGAAGCCGTCGAGGACGAAACGGGTGTCCCGCACGGCGAAACCGATGCCGAGAGGCTCTTCTCGGTCGAGCATGTGGAGTGCCTCGGCGCCTGCGGCGGGGCGCCCGCCGTTCAGGTCAATTACGAACTGGTCGAAGGTTCTACGCCCGATCAGGCCCGGGCCCTGTGCCGCTGGTTGAGGGAAGAGCGGCCGGAATCACTGAACACCGACGATATGCAGAAACGATTCGGGGGACGCCGATCGTTCGACTGGGGAATCGCCGAGGGGGACCGGGCGGTCGGCCCGTTCCCCGCCTTTGGACCCTACGGCACGGTGCGGGAGGTGGCCGAATGAGCCACCCGCAGGTCCTCTTCGCCCGGATGACCGAACATCCGGCCGACTCGCACACGATGGCACAGTACGAAGCCACCGGCGGTTACGTCGAGGCCCGCCGGGCCATGGGCATGACCCGCGACGAGATCGTCGAGTTGGTCAAATCTTCGGGTCTGCTCGGTCGGGGTGGGGCGGCTTTCTCGGCCGGTCTCAAGTGGAGTTTCCTGGCCCCCCCGCGGCCCTCCTACCTGGTCGTCAACGGCGACGAGTCGGAGCCGGGCACCTTCAAGGACCGCCAGTTGTTGGAGCGGGACCCCCATCAGATGATCGAGGGCATCATCATCACCGCGGTGGCCAACGAGGTCCATGAGGCGTTTATCTACATTCGCGGCGAATACCCCAAACCGGCCCGCCGGGTCCAGCAGGCGATCGACGCGGCCTACGCCGCCGGGTACCTGGGCAAGGGAATCTTCGGTACCGGCTACGACCTCGAGGTAACTGTGCACCTGGGGGGCGGCGCCTACATCTGTGGTGAGGAAACCGCCCTGATCAACAGCCTGGAAGGCAAACGTGGCGAGCCCCGCATCAAGCCGCCCTACTTCCCGGCGGCCAAGGGCCTCTACATGATGCCGACCATCGTCAACAACGTCGAGACCGTGTCGAACCTGCCGCACATCCTGGCGATGGGCGCCGACGACTACCGGGCGCTCGGGCACGCCGAGGACACCGGTACCTTCCTCTTCTCCGTCTCCGGGCATGTGAAGGAACCCGGCAACTACGAACTGCCGCACGGGATCACCTGGCGAGAGCTCATCTACGACGTCGCCGGGGGCATCAGGGACGACCGGGCCTTGAAAGCGTGGATTCCCGGTGGGGCCTCGGCTCCCTGGTTCGTTCCCGAGCATCATCTCGATCACGAGATCACCAAAGAAGCCTGTGCCCGGGCCGGCTCGATGCTCGGTTCCGGAGCCGTGGTGGTGATGGATGAGACCACCTGTGTGGTCAAGGCCGCCGAGCGGGTGGTGCGGTTCTTCTCGCACGAATCGTGCGGGCAGTGCACCCCCTGCCGGGAGGGCACGACCTGGCTGGAGATGATTCTGCGCCGGATCGAAGGGGGATCGGGCCGGCCCATCGACGCCGAACTGTTGCTCGATGTCTCGGACAACATCAGCCCGGGGCTTGCCTGGCCACCCAAACAGACCACCATCTGCCCGTTGGGACCATCGGCGGTGTCGCCGATCACCTCGATCGCCAAGTACTTCAAGGACGAGCTGCTTCAGCACATCGAACAAGGGGGGTGTCCTCTTGGCTGATCTCGTCAAGATCACCATCGACGGCCGGGAGGTCGAAGTCCCTCACGGGGAGCTGGTGATCAAGGCCGCTCAGGACCACGGCACCTACATTCCCCGCTTCTGCTGGCATCCCCGCATGAAGGAAGTGGGGATGTGCCGGATGTGCCTGGTCGAAATCGAAACCCCCCGGGGCACCATCCTCACCACCTCCTGCACTACCCCGGCCGCCCAGGGCATGGTGGTGCACACCGCCTCCGAGACCGCCAAGAAAGCCCAGGAGGGCATCCTCGAATTTCTGTTGATCAACCATCCGCTCGACTGCCCCGTGTGCGACAAGGGTGGCGAGTGTCCGTTGCAGGATCAGACTATGGCCTACGGCCCGGGGGAGAGCCGGTTCGTCGAGGAGAAGCGGCATTACGAGAAGCCGATTCCCATCTCCGATCTGGTCTTTCTGGACCGGGAGCGGTGCATTCTGTGCGCCCGTTGCACCCGGTTCGCCGATGAGATTGCCGGTGATCCTTTGATCGAGTTCAAGGATCGCGGAAACCACACCTCGGTGGAAACGTTCCCGGATCTGCCGTTCAGTTCGTACTTCTCGGGGAACACTGTGCAGATCTGTCCGGTGGGGGCGCTCACCGCCACCGCCTACCGGTTCAAGGCCCGTCCGTGGGATCTCCGCAAGGTAGAAAGCAGCTGCTCGCATTGCACGGTCGGTTGCCGGATTTCAGTCGAGTCCAGCCAGAACGACGTGTTGCGCTTCACCGGCGTCGACAACGATGCCACCAATCAGGGCTGGCTCAGCGACAAATGCCGGTTCGGCTTCGAGTTCATTGGATCGGAGAACCGGCTCCGCACTCCGTTGATCAAGGTCGACGGCGAATTCCGGGAAGCCGGCTGGTCGGAGGCACTCGACCTGGTGGCCGAGAGGTTGGGTTCGATCGTCGAAGAACACGGTGGAGAGGCGGTGGGGGGCATCGGCGGCGCCCGGTCCACCAACGAAGACGCCTACGCCTTTGGCAAGTTCATGCGGACCGTAGTCGGGAGCAACCACCTCGACGCCCAGCTCGATGACGGTCTCGATGGGCGCTTCCTGGTGGGGGTGACCCCCCGGGCGACCATCAACGACCTCGATGCCGCCGCCACGATTCTGCTGTGGGCCCCCGACCTCAAGGAGGATTCCGGTTCGCTCTACTTGCGGGTCCGCCACGCCGTCCAGGAGCACCGGGCCAAGCTGGTGGTCGTGCATCCCCGGCGTACCGGTCTCGATGATCGGGCCACCCACAAGCTGACCTACCGGCCGGGGGAGGGCCCGGCGCTGCTCGCCGATCTGGCCGATGGGGTCGGCGAGTACGCCGCCGTGCTCGAAACCCTTTCGCACGGCCCGGTCGTGGCGATCGTCGGCCGCCCCGGACTCACCGAGCAACCGCAATTGGCGGAAGCGGTGGCGGCTTTCGCTCTCAGCCTTCCGGACGCCAAAGTGCTGCCCTTCGCCCGCCGCTCCAACGTCTTCGGGGCCCTGGACATGGGAGTGGCCCCCAACCTGCTGCCCGGCCGGGTGGCGGTCGAGGAGCCCGAAGCGATGGCGCAACTGGAAGCAGTGTGGGGTCCGGTCCCGACCCACGAAGGGCGCGATACGCTGGGAATCCTCAACGGTCTCAGCACCGGGGACCTAAAAGCGCTCGTGCTGCTCGGGGCCGATCCGGTCCGGGACGTCCCCGACGGCCGGGCCGCGCGTCGAGGCATTGAGGCAGCCGAGTTCGTCGTGGCGATCGACCTGTTCGTCACCGACTCGACCGAGCTGGCCGACGTGATCCTCCCGGCGGAGGCCTTCGGTGAGAAAGAGGGGACCGTCACCAACCTCGAGGGGCGGGTCCAGAAAGTCAACCGCATCGTGACCGGCCCCGGCCAGTCCCAGGCCGACTGGACGATCCTGGACGATCTGTCCCGGCGGATGGGCAAGCCGCTCGGATTCGCTTCGGCGGAAGCCATCTCCAAGGAGATCAGCGACGTCGCCCCGGCCTACGCCGGGATGAGCTGGGATCTGCTCGAATGGGACGAGAAAGAAGGGGCGGTGGTCCCGTACGGCGACGCGATTCAGCCGCTCGAATACGTCCCCGACTCCTCCGGAGCCGACCAGCGGCCGGTTCCCAGTTCCCAGTCACCAGGAAGCTTCGCCTTGCATCTGGCGCGGACCTTGTACGACGACGGGGTCTTGGTGCGCAACAGTCTTTCCCTGGGCTCACTGGCCCCCGGCAGTGCGGTCTATCTGCATCCGGATGATGCTGGCCGGTTGGGCGTAGAGGAGGGGGCGATGGTCGAGGTGATCGCCGGCGACACCACGGTCCGGCTGCCGGCGGCATTGGATCCTTCGCTGCTGGTCGGCGTGGTGTACCTGCCGTTCAATCAGCGGTGGACGCCTTCCCTCGGAGCCGGTCTCTTCGTTGAGTTGACCGCCGGCAAGGAGGTGAGCGCCTGATGGACATCTGGGACGTGGCCATCGTGCTCGTCAAAGTGGTGGTGGTGTTCGCCCTCCTCATGGTGGCGACCATCCTGCTGGTCTGGATCGAGCGGAAGGTCGTCGCCGACATGCAGAACCGCATCGGTCCCGAACGGGCCGGACCGTGGGGAATCCTGCAGACCCTGGCCGACGGTCTGAAGTTGCTTTTCAAGGAGCAGATCCGCCCCAACAAGGTCGAGGTCGGCATGTATCTGCTGGCCCCGGTGCTGACCCTGATTCCGGCCTTTCTGATCTTCATGGTGGTGCCGATCGGTCCTTCCTTCACCGTGACGCTGGGGGGAATCGAACGGGTGATCTCCATGCAGGGGACCGACTTGAACGTCGGGCTGTTGTTCATCCTGGCCATGTCGTCGCTGGCCGTGTACGCCGTGGTGCTGGCCGGCTGGTCGTCCGGATCGAAGTACCCGCTACTGGGCGGGGTGCGGGCCACCGCCCAGGCCATCTCGTACGAGGCGGCCATGGGGCTGGCGCTGGTGCCGGTGGTCTTCTACGCCGGAACGCTCTCCATCTCCGAGATCGTGGCCTCCCAGGCGGGAACCTGGGGAGGCATCATCCCCCGCTGGAACATCGTTCCCTTGTTCCTGTCGTTCGTGATCTTCTTCATCTCGATCATCGCCGAGACCAACCGGGCCCCCTTCGATCTGGTCGAGGCCGAACAGGAGATCGTCGGTGGGTTCCATACCGAATACTCCGGATTCCGGTTCGCCTGCTTTTTCCTGGCCGAATACATCAACATGTTCAACATGTCGGCCATCGCCGCCACCCTGTTCCTGGGCGGTTGGAACGGGCCGACCTTCGGATTGACCGGCTTCTTCGCCTGGGTGCTGCCGGTCATCTACTTCTTCATCAAGACCTTTTTGCTCATCTTCATCTTCATGTGGGTCCGGGCCACCCTGCCCCGGCTGCGCTACGACCAGCTGATGCAGCTCGGCTGGAAACGCCTCATCCCGGCCGCCCTGGTCTGGCTGGTGCTCTCGGCCGTGGTCATCGGATTCCGCCAGTTTGGAGTGCCATGGAGCTGAAGCAGCAATCAGCCGTCAGCAACCAGCATTCAGCTGAGGACATGCTGGTCTCCGACGCCCGTGACGAGTCGGTTGGCTCTCGCGAGACGTGGTTGACGAACGCGTGGTTCCGCGTGCGATCACGGGCTGGAAACTGGAAGCTGGAAGCTGGAAGCTCGGAGCTGCCATGGGCATGATCAACGATCTCCGCAAAGGATTCGCCGTCACCCTGCGGGTGATGCGCAAGACCATCTTTGGTGATGGTCTGCTGACCACCGAGTACCCCAAAGAGTCCCGGCAGAAGCCGGATCGGTTCCACGGGCGCCATGTCCTCAACCGGCATCCCGACGGCATGGAGAAGTGCATCGGCTGTGAGCTGTGCGCCGGCGCCTGCCCGGCCAGCTGCATCTACGTGCGGGGCGCCGACAACCCGATAGACGATCCGGTCAGTCCCGGAGAGCGATTCGGGTTCGTGTACGACATCAACATGCTGCGCTGCATCTTCTGCGGGTTGTGTGTGGAAGCCTGTCCCACCGAGGCGATCACCATGACCAACCTATTCGAGATGTCGGTCACCAACCGGGACGACGCCATCTACACCAAGAAAGAGCTGCTGGTCAACCGGGACGGTGTCCCCAACCACATGTTCACTCGCGAACAGGATCCGATGGTCAACCTCGACGAACTGAAGGAAGCCGACGGCTGGATGCGGGCCACGGCTCCCGCCGGCCGGGCTGCCTACGAGGGGATTGTCGGGTGGAGTCCGTCGGCCGGAGTCGGCCTGCGGCCCGCCGAGCGAGGCCAGGCCGGCCCGCCGCCGGAAGAGGGTGATGATGACTGAGCTGATCCTTTTCTTCATCTTCGGAGCGCTGGCCCTGGTGGGCGGCTTGACCGTGGTGGCCGCCAAGAACCCGGTGCACAGCGCCATGGGCCTGATGCTCACCCTGTTCTCGCTGGCAGTCATGTACGTGGCCCAGGCCGCCCACTTCGTGGCCGCCGTGCAGATCATCGTCTACGCCGGGGCGGTCATGACTTTGTTCCTATTCGTGATCATGCTGATCGGGGTCGACAAAGAGGAGAACCTGAAAGAAACCATCCGGTTCCAGCGTCCCCTGGTTGCCCTGGTCGGCCTCTCCGTGGTGGTGGTCGGAGTGTTCGTGGCGGTCGGCGGCCGGTTCACCTGGGTTACCGGTACCGCCGTCCCCGGACCCGAGGTCAACGGCACCGTCGAAGCGATCGGCGACGAGCTGTTCACGACCTGGCTGTTGCCCTTCGAGGCGACCTCGCTTCTGTTGATCATTGCCTCGGTCGGGGCTCTGGCGCTGGCCTACTACAAGCCCCGCCGGCGGCAGGCGGCCGAGGGCCGGCAGCTCGACGAGGAGGAGACGCCATGACGGTCACCGTCGACTGGTACATGATCCTCGCTGCGGCGCTGTTCGTGATCGGGGCGGTCGGTCTGCTGGTGCGGCGCAATGCCATCGTCATGTTCATGTCGATCGAGCTGATGCTCAACGCCGTCAACCTGACCTTCGTTTCGGTCGGGCGGGAGTTGCAGACCCTCACCGGCCAGTTCGCGGTCTTCTTCGTGCTGGTGGTGGCGGCCGCCGAGGTGGTCGTCGGGCTGGCCATCATCGTCTCGATCTTCCGGGCCCGGGCCACCGCCTCGGTCGACGAACTATCGGAGATGAAGGGATGAGGCTCACTACGTTCGCCGGTACTCAGTACTCAGTACCTAGTACCTCGACCATTGCTGGATACCAGGTACTAGGTACTAGGTACTCGGTCATCGGCGCCGGAGGTGCCGGATGACCGACTTCCTCTGGCTCATCATTGCTCTTCCGGCGTTGGGAACGGTGTTCTTGCACTTCTTCGGGCGGCGAATCGGGGAGCCGGTGGCCGGGTGGATCGCTTCGGCGATGATCGGGTCGTCGTTTGTGATCGGTTTGATCGCCGCCGTTCCTTTCTTCCGGGGGGATGCCCATCCGGAGACGGTGCACCTCTTCGACTGGATCCCGGGTCTCGGTGCCTCGGCCGAGCTGTTGTGGGATCCCCTCTCGGCGCTAATGGTGCTGGTGGTGTCGGGGGTCGGCACCCTGATCCACATCTACTCGGTCGGCTACATGCACGGCGACGAGCGGTTCGGGCGGTTCTTCACCTATATGAACCTGTTCGCCACCTCCATGCTCACCCTGGTGCTGGCCAACAACTTCGCACTCCTGTTCCTCGGCTGGGAACTCGTCGGGCTCTGTTCTTACCTCCTCATCTCGTTCTGGTTCACGCGGGAGTCGGCGGCGGCGGCCGGCAAGAAGGCCTTCATCGTCAACCGGATCGGCGACTTCGGTTTCATGATCGCCTTGATGCTGGTGTTCACGACGTTCGGCACTCTCTCCTACAGCCAGGTGCTGCACGAGCCGGGGGAACTGCTGGGGGCCGGGACCGCCACCGCCATCGGGCTGCTGTTCCTGGTCGGAGCGGCCGGCAAGTCCGCCCAGATACCTCTATATGTGTGGCTGCCCGACGCCATGGAAGGCCCGACGCCGGTCTCGGCCTTGATCCATGCCGCCACCATGGTCACCGCCGGGGTCTACGTGGTGGCTCGCACCTCGCCCATCTACGCCCTGTCGGACACCGCCTCAGTAGTGGTGGCGACGGTCGGCGCGCTGACCGCTCTGCTGGCCGCCACCATCGCCATCGCCCAGCGGGACATCAAGCGGGTGCTGGCCTACTCGACCATCAGCCAGCTCGGCTACATGTTCATCGGGGTCGGGTCGGCCGCCTATGTGGCCGGGGTGTTCCACCTCATGACCCATGCGTTCTTCAAGGCGTTGCTCTTCCTCGGGGCCGGTTCGGTGATTCACGCTATGGCCGGCCAGCAAGACATGAACAAGATGGGGGGCCTCTTCTCCAAGATGAAGGTCACCGGCTGGACCATGGGGATCGCCACCATCGCCATCGCCGGGATCCCTCCCCTGGCCGGGTTCTGGTCGAAGGACGAGATCCTCGGCTCCGCGTTCGAAAAAGGTGGCTTCTACTACGTGTTGTGGGCGATCGGGCTGGTCACCGCCATGATCACCGCCTTCTACATGACCCGGATGTTCATCATGACCTTCCTCGGAAAACCCCGCTGGGACGAAGGGGTCCATCCGCACGAGTCGCCCCTGACGATGACCGTTCCGCTGATGGTCCTGGCCGGGCTGACGGTGGTCGGCGGTCTGGTCAACACGCCCTTCCGGCTGGGGCTCGAGCACTTCCTGGAGCCGGCCTTCGAAGGGGTGAGCCTGGCTCACGCCCCGGAAGGGGCCTTGCTGTGGATCCTGGCGGGCGTGTCGGTGCTGGCCGGAGTGGTCGGCATCTCCATCGCCGCCGCTCTCTATCTGGGTCCGGAGGACCGGCGCGAACGGCTGCTGGGTAGGATTCGCCGCCCCTGGTTCGCCATGGAGAACGCCTACTGGGTCGATCAAATGTACGGCCGGACCATCGTGTTGCCCGGCAAGAAAGCCTCGAACTGGGCGGCCTTCTCCTTCGACGCCAAGCTGGTCGACGGGATCGTCAACGGAGTCGGGGTGCTGGTGAAGCAAATCTCGGCGGGTCTCCGGCCTCTGCAGACCGGTCTGGTCAGGAACTACGCGCTGGTGCTGGCCGCCGGGGTGGTCGGTCTGGTCATCTGGTTCTTGAGCAGCGGGGGGTTGTAAGTGGACTTCCCGATCCTCACCGTCCTGATCCTCCTTCCGGTGGCGGCCGCGGTGGTCGTCGCTCTCATTCCGCAAGCCCGCCGGGAAGTGATCCTCCCGGTCGGGGTGGCGTTGAGCATCCTCCCGATCGGGCTGGCCGGCTACCTGTTCTTCGCTTTCGAGAAGGGCGTCGCCGCCTTTCAGTTCGTGGAGAAGGCTCCCTGGTATGAGCCGTGGGGGATCTCGTGGCATCTCGGGGTCGACGGCATTTCCCTCCTGCTGGTGGTCCTGACCACCATCCTGGTGCCCATCTCGCTGGCCGCCTCGACCGCCATCACCGACCGGCTCAAATTGTTCGTGGCGATGGTGCTGATCCTCGAAGCCGGGTTGATCGGGGTGTTCCTGTCGGTCGACCTGTTCCTCTTTTTCGTGTTCTTCGAGGTGATCCTCATCCCCATGTACTTCATCATCGGGATCTGGGGCAGCGACCGGAGGATCTACGCGGCGGTCAAGTTCTTCATCTTCACCGCCTTCGGGTCGGCCCTGATGCTGGCCGGGATCATCGCCATGGCCGTGATGTATGGCTCCCAGACCGGGCAGATCAGTTTCGACTACACGGACTTGTTACAGCTTTCGATGAGCAGCAACACCGAGCTGTGGTTGTTTGGAGCGTTTGCCCTGGCCTTCGCCATCAAGGTGCCGTTGTTCCCGCTGCACACCTGGCTGCCCGACGCCCACGTCGAGGCCCCCACTGCCGGTTCGGTGCTGCTGGCCGGCGTCTTGCTGAAACTCGGCACCTACGGTCTGCTGCGCTTCAACCTGCCGCTCTTCCCCGAGGCCTCCGTCAAGCTGGTTCCGGTGCTGGCGGTCCTGGCCGTCATCGGGATCATCTACGGGGCGGTGGTGGCGATCGTCCAGCCCGACCTGAAGAAACTGGTCGCCTACTCGTCGGTCAGCCATCTGGGTTTCATCGTTTTGGGGATCTTCGCCCTCACCAGCCAGGGTCTGCAGGGTGGGGTCATCCAGATGGTCAACCACGGGGTCACCACCGGCGCCTTGTTCCTCCTGGTGGGGATGATCTACGAACGCCGCCACACCAAGAAGATCGCCGACTTCGGAGGCCTGGCCAGGGTTATGCCGATCTACGCCGGGATCTTCCTGTTCACTTCGTTCGCCTCGATCGGATTGCCCGGTTTGAACGGGTTCGTGGGTGAGTTCCTGGTGCTGCTCGGCAGCTACACGACGCTCCAGCCGTATGCGATCATCGCCGCCTTCGGAGTGGTCCTGGCGGCCGTCTACCTGCTGTGGGCCTATGAGCGAGTCTTCACCGGGCCGGTCACCAAGCCGGAGAACGAGAAGCTCCTGGATCTCGGGTTCCGCGAGATCTCCATCTTTGTGCCGTTGATTGCCTTGATGCTGGTCCTCGGTCTGTACCCGAAACCGGCCCTCGACCGGATCGCCCCCGCCACGGAAGCGATCCTCGATCGGATCGAGCAGGTCACCGACTTCCAGGTGCCCGAACCGGGACGGTTCGCCGACGTGTTCACGGGGGGGACGCCATGAGCGACCTGGTCAACGTCTCATACCTGGCCGTTGGTCCGGAGATCCTCCTCACCCTGGGAGCGGTCCTGGTGCTGATGATCGACGTGTTCCGCAGACCGTCCGCCCGGGTCCACGCCTGGTTGGTGGCCGCCACGATGCTGGCAACCACCGTGGTCACCTGGTTCCAGTGGGACCGGGTGGCCGAAGAGGGACCTTTCCTGGCGTTCTCCGACATGGTGGTCATCGACGGTTACGGGGTGATCGCCTCCTTCATCCTGCTGCTGGTGGGAGCGCTCGGTCTGGCGGCCGCCTGGGGCATGGTCGAGCGGTTGGGCAGGAGAGGCGCCGAAGGCATCGTGCTGGTGTTCATGGCCGTTGCCGGATTCCAGTTCATGGCCGTGTCGGCCAACCTCATCATGATGTTCATGGGCTTGGAGATCGCCTCGATCAGCCTCTACGTGCTGGCCGGTATCACCCGGGAACGGCCCGAGAGCGACGAGGCGGCCCTCAAATACTTCCTGCTGGGATCGTTCGCCTCGGCGGTCTTCATCTACGGGGCGGCCCTGGTGTTTGCCGGCACCGGGGGAATGTCCGTCTACGACATCGGTGACTTCCTGCAGGCGAATGTGCTGCTCCAGCCGGGCGTCCTGCTGATCGGCATGGCCCTCCTCATCGCCGGGCTGGCCTTCAAAGTGTCCGCGGCCCCGTTCCACGTGTGGGCTCCCGACACCTATCAGGGTGCCCCGGCCGGCATCGTCGGGTTCATGGCTTCCGGCGCCAAAGTAGGCGCTTTCGCCGGGCTGGGCCGGATCTTGATCACCGCCTTCCCGCTCTACGACACCGAGTGGGCCATCGGTCTCGCCATCCTCGCCACCCTTTCCATCGCCACCGGGACGCTGCTGGCCATCGCCCAGAGCGACATCCGGCGCCTGCTGGCCTACTCCGGGGTGGCCCACGCCGGGTTCATCCTCACCGGGCTGACGGCCGGGGAGGCGGGCATGCCGGCCGTGTGGTTCTATCTGGCCGTCTACACCGTGCAGCTGATCGGGGCGTTTGCGGTGGTGGCCGCCGTCGCCGGGCCCACCGCCGCCGGCTCACCGCTGTCCGATTATGAGGGTCTCTCCCGGCGGTCGCCCTTCCTGGCGGCGGTCCTCTCGCTGTTCATGCTGGCCATGTCGGGCGTCCCGCTGACCGCCGGCTTCGTCGGGAAGTTCGGAGTGTTCGCCGCCGCCTGGCGAGCCGACTTCGAGTGGCTGGTCATCCTGGCGCTGGTGGCTTCGGTGGCCGGGTTCTTCTTCTACCTGCGGGTGATCGTGCTGATGTACATGCACGAACCGGCCTACGCCGAGGCCCCCGGCACCCCCCGGGCCGGTTTCGAACCGGTCGGAGCGCTGCGCTGGGTCCTGCTCATCGCCACCGCCGTGACGATCGCCTTCGGCGTCTACCCCACCGCCCTGCTGGACCTGGTCAACCAAGCCCTCCCGTTCTAACTTCCCCCTGCAATGGCTTCCCCCTGCAAGGGGGAAGTACCCGAGGCGGAGCCGAGGGGGATGGGATTGGCTTCCCCCTGCAAGGGGGAAGTACCCGAGCGAAGCGAGGGGATGGGGGTCAGACCTCCGCGAGAGCTGCCACAATTGCCTCGACCACGTCGTCGGTGCTCTTCAGCACTGCACTGTCCAGAAACCTCAGGACCCGGTAACCCTGACCTCGCAACCAGTCGTCGCGTCCCTGGTCGTAACCGCCGCCGTGCTGGATGCCGTCGACTTCGACGACCAGGTTGGACGACTTGCAGACGAAGTCGACGATATATTGCCCGATGGGTTCCTGCCGGCGGAACCGCACTCCGAGTTTGCCCGCACGAAGTCGCAGCCACAATCGCAGCTCCGCGTCGGTCAGTTCCCGGCGAAGTCGACGAGCGCGGGCGGTGTCCTGCGGCGGTCTAGGCACGAAGCTCACCGGGACATATTGGGGGTTGCTCCCAGTTCCTTCTAGACCCTTGCTTCGACTTCCCCCTGGAAGGGGGAAGTACCCGAGCGGAGCGAGGGGGATGGGATTGGCTTCCCCCTGGAAGGGGGAAGTACCCGAGCGTAGCGAGGGGGATGGGGGTCAAGCGCCGCCGCGCGGCCTCGCGGCAAGGCCTGATCCTCCTCTGGCTCTCCCTTTGGTCGAGCCTTCCCCTCCCTTGCAGGGAGGGGGGTTTAGGCTCAGGGCGTGATCACCACCAAGTGCCGGACCGCCACTGCTCTCACCATTCTGATGCTGGCCATCTTGTCCCTGTTGTCTTTGGCCGAACCAGCTCAGGCCATCGACCGACCCACCATTCTGGCCGAGCGGGCGGCGGCGGCCACGGTGCTGGTTCGGGAGGGCGACGTCGTCGACGAAGACCTCTACGCGGGCGGCAATCAAGTCCTGATCGAAGGGGCCGTCAAAGGTGATCTCGTGGTTGCCGCCTTTCAGAAGTTGGAGATCAGCGGAACCGTCGAAGGCGATGTGCTGGGTTACTCCCCGTTGGTGGTGGTCACCGGCACCGTCGGGGGGTCGTTGCGGGTGGCCGCCGACGTGGTGCGGGTGGAAGGCGAGGTAGGAGTCGATGTCTTCACCGGGGCCCGGTCGACGGTCATCACCGGCACGGTCGGGCGGGACGTGCAGGCCTGGACTCTGTCCCTTGATGTGCGGGCCCGGGTGGGGAGGGACATCCTCGGTCGGGTGTTCGACAACGCCCGGATCGGCGGCGTCGTCGAGCGAGACATCGAGATCACCGTCCGGGAACTCGAGGTGCTGGCAGGGACCCGTATCGAGGGCAGCCTCGGGTACCGGTCCGGTCAGGAAGCCGACATTGCTGCGGACGTGGAAGTGGGGAGAGCGCTCACCCGGCGGGATCCGGTAACCCCCAATGTCCGGGTCCAGGCGATCTTCACCCTGACCTGGGTGCTGGTAGTCATTGCGATCACCGGTCTCGGGTTCCTGCTGTTCTGGCTGATGCCCCGCACCCTCCAAATGGCAGTCGAAAGCGTTCAGACCCGCACGTTCCTTTCTCTGGTGGTGGGGTTCTTGATCCTGGTGGTTCCGCTCGCCTTGTTCGTCATCGTCGTCGTCCAGGTGATCGACTCGTCTCCCGAACTCGCCTTGCCTTCGGCAGTGATCGGCCTGCCGATTGGAGTGCTGCTCCTGGGGATGCTGCTGTTCGGCCTGCTGGTCTCCCCGGTGCCGGTCCTGACCGCCCTGGGGTCGAAACTCACCCGACGCCGCCGCTCGGCGCTCTTCGGCTACCTGATCGGGGTGTTGGTCTGGGTATTGATCCTGCTCGTGCCCGCCGTCCGGGTGTTCGTAACCGTGCTGTTGGCCGTGCTGGGGCTGGGGGCCTGGACGCTGGGCCTGGCGGGGGCCCGGGGCCGTTACGACTGGGCCTTGTGGCCGGGGGGGAAACACCGCCGGCCAACGGAGGAAGCTCAGGTGGTGCAGGCCGCCGAACTGCCGGCCATCGAGGAGTGGCCGGAGGACGAGATAGGCGAGCCCTTCGACCCGGAAACCCTGCAGCTCCCGTTCGATGAGGAAGATCTCTAGGCTCGGCCGTCCCAGATTCTGGTGGGTAGCTGCTCCCGGTGCTCCGGCGCGATGATGCGAGAAGCGACGAAAGGGGGCCGTCGGCGACTCGATCTGGTCCTGCGGAACTCAGGGAAGGGATACCCACTATGACGATGATTGGTTTGTTCTATTGGAAGCCGAGTATTTCGCACGAGAAGGTGATGGAGTGCCTCGGCCGGCGCTTCAACTACAAGGAGCCCGAAGGCGCCAACATGCTGTTTGAGTACTGGCCGAGCGGGGCGAGCGACAGGACCCCGGCGGTGGTGGCCGGATATGAGATGACCGACCTGGGCCCGATGCTGGAGATCGAGCTGTACTGGGGCGAGTATTTCGACATCATGATGCTGCCCGCCATCTCGGCGGATGATGGCATCAAGATGGGTGCCGACATCCTCCAGCACATCGCGGCAATGGCCTGACGCACAACAGATCACGGAAGGGGTCGTCCCCGGGCGGCCTCTTCTTTTCGCTTGACAGGTGAGTAAATTCTCACATATTATCGACGGTGATGGATGCTGTGTTCAAGGCCCTCAACGATCCGGGTCGGCGTCGTCTGCTCGACGAATTGTTTGCGCGAGACGGTCAGACCCTCGGCGAGTTGTGCGCCTACCTGCCGGAGATGACCCGCTTCGGGGTGATGAACCATCTCGGGGTGCTCGAGCAGTCGGGTTTGATCACGACCCGCCGGCAGGGTCGGACCAAGCTGCACTATCTCAACCCGGTGCCCATCCGGATGATCCACGATCGGTGGATCAGCAAATTCACCGAGCCGACGGTGGGTCGTCTGACCCGGCTGAAGGCCCAAGTCGAGGGAGGAATCATGCCAGCACCCGTCCACGTCTACGAACTCTTCATCAACGCCGCTCCGGCCACCGTCTGGCAAGCGATCGTCGACGGAGAGCAGACGCAGAAGTACTACTACGGAACCCGGGTCGAATCGACCTGGGAACCCGGCGCCGACGTGCGTTACCTCGGCGGCGATGGGTCGCTGGTGGCCGATGGAAAGGTGGTGGCGATCGACGCTCCCCATCGTCTCGAGATGACTTTTCACGCCCACTGGGACGACGATCTCGAAGAAGAGGGCCCGGCCCGTGAGGTGTGGCTGCTCGAAGAGATCAACGGCGCCACCAAGCTGACGGTCGAGATGCACGATGTGCTGCCCGGGTCCAAGACCTACGAGGACTTCACCGGCGGTTTCCCCTACATCCTCTCCGGCCTCAAGACCTTCGTCGAAACCGGCAAGTCGCTCCCCCTTCCGTACTGAGAAAAGGAAACCGTAAATGCAGAACTGGGTAGCCGGCACCGGCGCGGACATCCGCTCATTGGTCAAAGAGGTCATCGTCAACGCGCCTTCGATGAAGGTGTGGTCCGCCTGGACAACCAAGGAAGGCATCGACAGTTGGTGGGGTCCGCCCGACGCCCGAATCGAATTGCGGATCGGCGGCCCCTTCGAGCTTCTGTTCCTCTCGGACGCTCCTGCGGGCCGGCAGGGTTCGGAAGGATGCCGCTTCCTCGGCTACGTCCCCGGCGAGATGCTGTCCTTCACCTGGAACGCCACCCCCGACCATCCCCTCCGGGAGTCGCACACCTGGGTGGTTCTCACGTTTTCCGACCTGGAGGACGGCTCTACCAGGGTTCGACTGGTCCACACCGGCTTCCTGGAGGGAACGGACTGGGACACCTACATGGCCTACTTCAACGACGCCTGGGAGCGGGTTCTGGTCAGGCTCGCCCATCACTGGGAGCCAGACACTCACCGGACGTTGCACGCCTGACCCGGGGTTGGCCGACGCACAGAGGTCGGAGGGGGAGCAGACGCTGACGGCCTTTCCGATTATCACGGTTAGCCGTAGAGGCTTTCTACCTCTCCGATCGTGAGGCCGGTGACTTCTGTCAAGCTCCGGTAGGCGGGTTCGAGGAGGCGGATCCCATCGACCACCTGATCCCTCACCCCGGGTGGAAGGTCTTCGCGAAGCATCCCGATGATTGTGGCAAACCGTCGCCAGACGGCGGACACCTCGAAGAAGTAAAGATCATCGAGTCCCTTGGGCCGGGACCTCCGGTAGGTAGAGAGGATGTGATCTGCCGAATCCCGGCCTAGGTAGGTCTCCGCCAGGAGAAGCGACCAGGCGAGATCGGAACGCGGGTCGGTCACTGCGAATGAGCCCCAGTCGAACACCACCGGCCCTCGTGGTGTCAGGATCACGTTGCGCGGGTGGAGATCCATGTGAACATATGAGAGCGGGACGGCCCCGATTCCCTGAACCTGATCGGCCAGCCATCGCAGCACCGGACGGAAGCCTTCCAGGTTGCGGTGATCGAGCAGCCTCAACCGGCCGGTGATCAGATCCTGGTTCGTGCGAACCGGAACTCCATGGCGGGCCACGAGGTCCATGTCGGGCTTGATGTCGTGCAGTCGGACGGCCAACTCTGTCAGGAGGTCGAGCCCTTCTGGAGAGGTCCCCAGAGATTCGGCGCTCGGGCCGTCGAGCCATTCGATCAGTACGAAGGGTGCTCCCAGCGGGTCGAGATCCATGTACTTCGCCACCAGCCGGGGAGCCGGATAGTCCACCTCCGCGAGGGCGAGATAGGCGGCAATCTCGGCCCGCATGGTTCCGCCCGAAGGGTCGCCCGTATACAGGCGGAGAGCAACATCGACCACTCCCGGCCGCGAAACACGAAACACGCGACATTCCCACCCGTCCCCGACTTCGTCGAGACCGGTTACGGAGGTCGGGCGTAGTCCGGCCGCACGGAGCGCGTTCTCGATATCGATAGGCGTCATGAGCGTCCAGAATATTGGACTGCGGTCGGTCTTGCTTCTCCAGGCTTTTGGGTCTAGTGGCCGTTGCGGCGCCGCCGGTAGGCCCGCTGGGCCTGAGCCCGCGAGCAGCGCGGCGAGCAGAAGCGGGTGCCGTCGGCCCGGGAGGAGCGCTTGGTTTTGCGGTTGATCTGATGGACGAACAGCCCCCGGCAGGTCTCGTTGGCGCACGTCTTGTAGGCGACTTCGTCGGCGATGTCGTTGAAGAGTTGGATGACGAGAACGTCGGCCAGGGTGTAGGGGCTCTGCTTGTTGTTGCCGAACCCGACCATCGGGGTGACCACATTCAGGAGCCGGTTCATCTCCGTGGTGAAGAACGAGTGGGCGGCGACGGCATCCCCCGGCGGATCAACCCACTCCGAGTCCCACTCCCAATCCCGGATGCCCTCGTCGGTGAGGTGTCCCGTTTCGTGCAGGTGATAGATCGACGTCAAGGTACGGAGCAGGGCGGCGGGATGGCGGATCTCCTCGAGGTGCAGGAAAGTGCCGGGGTCGGACTGGACTCCCAGGGCGCCGAACTGGTTGCAGAAGTCGAGCAACTGGTGTCCATCTTTGAGGTCGAGGCGCCGCAGCTCGTGCAGATAGACCCGGGGCGGCACCGGGAACGCCCGGAACCTCCACAACGGACCCCACACCAGGCGATCATCTTCCAGCCGGTAAGGAGTGGGCGCCCAGGTGTGTTCTTCGTCCCGTATCCAGTAGGCGGCCGGCGCCAGGACTTCGGTGGGTGGGGAGATCGGGCCGGTCGGCCGAGTGGTGATCGGTTGCACCGTATTGGCGATCATGACACTTCATTTATCGGCAGTTGCCAACCGAGAACTGAAGCTAACTTCCCCGAGCCGCATTGCCACGGATTTGGCGGACACGGAGCTGATAAGTCCCCTGGAAAGGGAACCCACCGAAGCGGCGGAGCCCGGGCAAGGTTTCTCTATGGTGCTGCTGCCCGCCTCTAGATGCGCGGCTCAGACTCGACGGACAGTTCCCAGGCGGCAGTCCCACTGGCGGATCGATCCACAGGCCGTAGGCTACTTCCATGCTTGTGCACACTTCTCGGCAGCGAACGCGACTGGTCGCTCTATTGCTCGCCCTCGTCGTTCTCCTGGCTGCCTGCGCATCCGATTCGGCCGGAACCACGGCCACCACAACCGACCCGACCTCCACTACGGTCGACTGCGTGGCGGCCGGGACCTGCTCTGACGGTCCCGGCGACAATGCAACCGGCACTACCGATCCCGCCCCGACCGAAGCCGACGGCACCTATCTGGGGTTCCCGGTCGGGTTCACCGACGACGGATACCCCTATCTGGGCGACCCGGACGCCCCGGTGACGCTGGTCGAGTTCTCGGACTACCTCTGCCCCTTCTGCGGCCGCCACTTCAACCAGACCACCCCCCGGCTGCTGGAGCAGTACGGGCTGGACGGGCAGGTCAACTTCGTGTTCCGGGACTTCCCGCTCGCCGAACTGCACCCCACCGCCCCTTCCGGGCACGCCGCCGCCCTGTGTGTCGCCGAGCAAGGCGCCGCTCTGTTCTGGGCCATGCACGATGAGCTGTTCGGGAACCAGGGGGAGTGGGCGTCCCTCACCGACAACGGCGACTACCTGGCCGGGCTGGCCGAAGGGGTTGGAGCCGACCTGGACGCATACCGGGTCTGCATGGACTCGGGCCGGACCGTGCCCATCGTCGAGCAGCGGGTTGCCCAGGGCCGCCAATTGGGTTTCTCCGGTACTCCCAGCTTCCACATCGTCAACAACCGCACCGACGAGACCTTTGAGCTGGTCGGCGCCCAACCGGTCGAGACGTTTGTGGCCACCATCGAGGCGGTGATCGCCGGGGAAGCCCCGGTCGCCGCCGATCAGCCCGACGACGCTCCCGACCTTCCCTTCTGGGCCAATGCGGAAGGGCTGGCGCCCGACCCCGACCGTCCCGGCTACACCCGGGCCGGAGACGCCTACCGGGGCGACCCGGACGCCGACCTGGTGGTGATTGAGGTTTCCGACTTCCAATGTCCCTTCTGTCAGCGCCACGCCCTGGAAACCCAACCGGCGCTCGACGAGGCCTACGTGGACATCGGTGAAGTCATGTGGGTGTTCAAGCACTTACCGTTGCAGAGTCACCCTCAAGCCCTCGCCGCGGCAGCTGCGGCAGAGTGCGCCGGTGACCAGGGTGCGTTCTGGGAGATGCACGACCTGCTGTTCGGCACGGTCGACGCCTGGGCGATCGACCCACCCGATGCGGTCCTGAACGGTCTGGCGGGGGAGCTGGGACTAGATGAGCAGGCGTTCGCAGCATGTGTAGGGAGCCGCGCCGCTTTGGAGCGGGTGGTGGACGACCTCTACGACATGTCGGGGATCTTCGGCTCCACCCCCACTTTCGTGGTGCTGTTCGACGGCCGGGCCTCGGTCATCGAGGGCGCCCAGCCGTTCGAGCAGTTCGCCGCCGCCTTCGAGAGCCTGCTGGGGCAATAGGGGGCCGGAGCCGTGCTCGGCTTGCCCCTTCTGACCCCTCTGCTACAGCCGCAGGGGGGTCGATCTTTTCAGCCTGCTCGCCGCCGACCCACTGCCAACCAGGCAGTACCATGCTTCACTCATGACCGCACCGGTATACGACTCGCTGAAACGCCCTTTGCGGGATCTGCGGATCTCGGTCACCGACCGGTGCAATTTCCGGTGCACCTACTGCATGCCCAAGGAGATCTTCACCCGCGACTTCGAGTTCCTGGGCCGGGACCTGTTGCTCACCTTCGAGGAGATCGAACGGTTGGTGCGGCTCTCCAAAGAACTGGGAGTCCACAAGGTGCGGATCACCGGCGGCGAGCCGCTGTTGCGCAAGGACCTCGAGCATCTGATCGGTTCGCTCAAAGCACTCGGTGGTCTCGAATTGACCATGACCACCAACGGGGCGCTGCTGGCTCGCAAAGCCCAGGTGTTGAAGGATGCAGGACTGGATCGCATCTCGGTCAGTCTCGATTCGCTCGACGATACCGTGTTCCGGGCCATGAACGACGTCGACTTCCCGGTCGCCAAGGTGCTCGAGGGCATCAACGTCGCCCACGAAGTGGGGTTGGGGCCGGTCAAGGTCAACGCGGTGGTCAAACGGGGCGTCAACGACCATACGGTGGTAGCGATGGCCCGCTATTTCCGGGACACCGGGCACATCATCCGCTTTATCGAGTTCATGGATGTCGGCCACACCAACGGCTGGCGGCTCGACGATGTCGTGCCGGCCGCCCAGATCGTGGCGATGATCAACGCCGAGATGCCCCTCGAACCGCTCGATCCCGGCTACCGGGGTGAAGTGGCCCGCCGGTATCGGTACAAGGACGGTCACGGAGAGATCGGAGTGATCTCCTCCGTCACCCAACCCTTCTGCGGTGACTGCACCCGGGGGAGGATCTCGGCCGACGGGGCGCTCTACACGTGCCTGTTCGCCACCAAGGGGTATGACCTGCGAGCCCTGCTGCGGTCCAGTGCCACCGACGAGGAGATCCGCGACACCCTGGCCGGGATCTGGGGAGTCCGGGACGATCGCTACTCGGAGATCCGCTCGTCGGAAACCGTTGACCTCCCCAAGGTGGAGATGAGCTACATCGGGGGGTAGGGGTCCGTCATAGCGCTTTGACCAGGGAAAACGCGATCAGGGGCGGTTCGGCGCCTCACGGGGATTCCGCAGGAGCGCCGAGTGCAGCGTCGATTGCCGCTCGGGCCCGGTCCTCCGACTCGGGCATCAGGTGGGCATACTACATCGAGAGCAACCCGCCAATGCATCGCATGGGCCGGCGCACACTCGACCGGATCCTCGCCGACGAAGCGAACGCGTGAGCACTTCGTTGAGTGACCATCGGCACCGATCCTCGAAGTGCCGCTCAGGGCTGTTGGGCGATGTGTGCGTTCTGGTCCCAGAATCGGTGATCGGTGCGCATAGGTTGCCGGGTGGGCTACCAGTCGAGAACTTTCAGCCGATGCAGGCGGCTCAAAGCGCGGTCGGATCACCGGCCGTGTAGCGTTTTCGCATGAGGATCAGATCCCAGGTTGTGACCTTCGACGCCGCAGATCTCGAGGAGGAGAGTGCGTTCTGGGCGGGAGTGCTCGGTGGCGACGTCGATCGGGACGATGGATGGCACATGGTCGTGGTCGACGGCGAACCACGAGTTGGCGTCCAGCATGCACCCGACCACGTGCCCCCCGACCGGCCCCACGGTTCCCCACCTCAGCAGGTGCACCTCGATCTGTGGGTAGATTCGTGACATCGTCCCGGTACACGATCAGGCCACTCGACGAGTCGACCTGGGGCGCCTTCGCCGACCTGGTGGAGGCCAACGGAGGGATCTTTGGTGGCTGCTGGTGTATGGGCTTTCACCCCGCCGATGACAGTCACGCCGACGCCGTCGAACCAAACCGGGAACGCAAGCTTGACCGGGTGCGGGCCGGCACCGCCCACGCCGCGTTGGTCTTCGATGGTGAAGATTGTGTCGGCTGGTGCCAGTTTGGCGCACCTGACGAGCTGCCCCGCATCAAGAACCGCAGAGAATACGAGAAAGAACTGGTCGACCTGCCGGACTGGCGGATCGCCTGCAACTTCGTGGGCAAGGGACATCGCCGTCGCGGCGTGGCTACCGCTGCCCTGGCGGGAGCCCTCGAGCTGATCGCCGAGCTCGGCGGGGGCCGAGTCGAGGGCTACCCCGAGCCAGCAGACGCGGTCCCGGCCGGATTCCTCTTCCACGGAGCACTCTCCACGTTCGAGAAGGCCGGGTTCACCAAGGACCGCATGATCGGCAGACACCGCTGGGTCGTCGTCAAAGACATCAAACCGACGAGCGGTCACTGACGGCCACGCCGCCGATGCGCCTGGTTCCCAGATCCAGCCGCTCAAGCCCGGAAACCCAGCCCGCGGTCGAGGACTCGAAAGCGGCTCTCCGACATCGCACCCTCAGTGGCCGAAGGCACCGCCCGCCGAGATGCCTATACAGCGCACTCAGCAGGATGCTCGTTCGTGCCCCCGATTTGGTGATCGGCGCTGGTGAAGGTATCCCGCAGGGACCTCCGCCTCAGACCACCGGAGAGCAGGACCAGAGCTTGCGGATCATCTCGCCGAGTGCGTTGAACTAGCGCTTAGAGGTCTTTCCTGGTCGATCCGGCGGGTTCAATACTCGCCCTTGATGACGAAGAACGACCCGCGAATCGTGCCGGCGAGTTTGGACTTCTGTCGGGCGAACTTGAAACGCGACGCCAGTTCGTCAGGGACATCCATCCCATCCGCCAACTTGAACCCAACAGCCCGCTTCCCCCCATCCTCGATGGTATACATCACGTTGATCGACAACCCGCTCTGGTAGAACACATACGCCATCCGGATGCCCTCGACCTCGAACCTGGTGGCTTCCAACGGAGGCGAGGCGATGACGATGCCACGCTCTTCATCGAGGACCCGATGCACCCACGCGATCACATCAGCCGCCTCACTCGCCGGCTCAACGCTGAACACGTGGTCGTACTTGTTCTTGAAGTAGCGGGCTTCATTTGCTCGCAAACCGGCGAGTGCGTCGGCCACCGGCGACGACTCGAGACCCTGAGTCGAGACTTCCGTGAAATCGACGATCGGCATGAGGCTTCCTCCCTTCGGCCTCGAAGTGCTCCTGATCCGTACCATACAGCCACCGCTCCTATCGGGACGCTGACTGAGGAACGGGACCCAGCGACCCGCCGTGGCGTCGCCGCCAGACCGAAGAGCGCATCAGTTCTGAACCCGACAGCCGGCTATCGGATCATCTCGCCGAGTGCTGCGAACCTGAGCATGTGGGCTTGACCGGCGTGGATGGCGTACTCGTCGATCATCTTCACGAGGGTGGCTCGCAGCGGGCGGCCATGCCCTGCCCCGGCGGTGTCGAGTGACACCATCTCAGCAATAGCCGCATCCGACGCGGCGACTTCCTCGAAGTACCAGCGAAGGTCGTCGTCGATCGTGTCGACGGTGCCGCCGGGAGAGGTCTCGGTAGGTGCGCCGCATCTGGTGACCCGGGAGCGTGGTCCTTACATTGGCATCGCTTCGTAAATCCGCATGTCCATCGGACAGTCGGCAAGTAACGCCACCGCTTCGTCGATCGACTCGGCTTGCACGATCGAATAGCCCAGCGAAGGAGCCATGTCGGGGGTGATTTCTGAAACGGTTCCGTCCTTGGTCACGTTCCGGCCATTGAACAGCGGGTTGCCAGAGTCCACTACATGGCCCTGAATCGAAGACCACCACTTCATGTGGGCTTCTTGGAACTCGGGCGTCCGTTCCATTTCGCCGTGGGCTAGAAACACAAACTTCCTCACGATTGCTCCTTGCTGGTAGTTGGGTCGTTACTGAGGTATTCGGCATAGTTATCCAACGACTCCTCGTCGGTGCCCCACCAAGGGTGAAACTGGTCCATCCATGCCTGAAGGCGTCTGAGCGGTTCCCGTTCGAGGGCCAGGAAGTTGGTCCGACCGATCTTGCGCCGTCGGACCATGGCAGCATCCTCGAGCACTCGCACATGCTTGTGAATCGCCGGCAGTGACAGGTGCCGCAGCGCTGCCAGTTGGCTTATCGACCGGGGTAGGAGGGCAAGCTCACGAATCATCTCACGCCTGTGCTCGTTAGCCATAGCCTCGAACACCTGGCAGAGATCATCCATCGTGCTGGTCTCCATACTTAACCTCTTGGTTAAGTGTAGGAGATCGACGAGTGCTGGTCAATCAACCACGGTCGGCCGTCATACCCCGCTACAGAACCGGCAGTTCTGAGCAAACCACTCGTCACTGTTCGTCGTGGCCTCGGCGGCGAGGGAACGCCTCCGACGTGCCGTGGGGTGCTCATCAAGGATTGGGGCAACATCGCTCATATCTGATGATCGGCGCTGCTCTCGACGAGAGCGGGTATCGGGAGGGGCTGCTGCACCCGCCTCCCCGAACGGGCAACGCACCCGACCGGCTCGGGGCCGATCCGCTAGATAGGCTGCGATAGACGGGTTGCCGACACCCACCTCCTTGGCCGGCCTCGGCGGGGTGGCACGTGCTGTGTGGCGGGTTGGAGCCGTGGGATGCCGGCAGAAGAGTCGGATGGAGCGTGATCGTGTGGGTCCAGTACGCGGTGCTGGGTGTGACCGCCTTGGTGGCGGTGGCGCTCTCCGTCGTCCAAACTCACATTGATCGGTCGGTGTTTGCGCGGTACGTAGGCCCCACCAACCCCGTGGTGGTGATGGTCGCGGTCTCGGCCCTCGCTTTCGTCTCGCTTGCCTACCTTCGGTCCCACGGTTCCTTCGAGATCGTCAGTGGAAAAGGTGTGCTGGCAGGTCTTCGGTTCACGGCCGTAGCCGTACCCCTGTTCGCTGTGGCCGCCATCGGTGCGGACCTGCTGCTTCGGTATCCCCGAGGCATGAATGTGCCGGCCCCCGACGCCTTCTTCTTCTACCCGGCAATCGGTTTCCTGGTCGAGGTGTGCCTCCATGCCGTACCACTGGCGTTGCTGGTCGCTCTCTTCGCCCGATCTGGCATCCCTTCCGATCGCGCGTTTTGGCTCCTGGCGATACCAGTTGCTCTGCTTGAGGCCGGTTTCCAGACGGCGACGGCCACCACGGCGGCGACTGCGGTGTTCTCGGGTCTTCAGCTGCTCGCCTTCGGACTGGTACAGCTTCACGTCTTCCGCCGCTTCGGCTTCGTGTCGATGTACGCGTTCCGGCTCGCCTACTACTCCCTGTGGCACATCGCGTGGGGTGCCATTCGGCTCCGCTGGCTCTTCTGAGACCCGGCCGATCCATCCAGACATGATGCTGAGTAATTGCGAGGCTGCTCGCCGAGGTGCCGATACTGCGCGCGCGATGGGACGGTCAACATCGAGCATATTCAGCCTTCCGCGTGGTGTCAGGGAACCCGTTCATGGTCAGTGACCCGATTGATACAATGATCTGCGGTAGCACGATGATGCGTACGAGATCACCCGCAGAAGGAGAGCGGATCGGCGTGCCGCAGGGTCGGTTGCGGTGGACGAGCGATGAGGACGATCTGGTGGCAAGGCGGTACCGGATTCGGCTGCGGGGTCCGGGCGAGTGGGAGTTGGCGTATCGAGGCCGACCTCTGGAACTCCACCCCCGCCGCTCGGGTGCGGTCGCCTGGGCGGAACATCATCACCGTGAAACCCAGCGCATCCAACAGATCACCCGATGGGCGGTGTTGGCCGGAGTTGCAATGGTCGTAGCGATCGTGTCGTCTTACTGGTTCACCGAGCCACTGGGCTTCTTCCTGTTGGCAGTGGCCGTTTGGGTGTGTCTCAGCTCTGCCGCCCGGGCTGTCGCCTCAGCGACCCGGAATCTCCTCGATCCGTACCGCACCCGGGAGACGTGGGAACCCAGCGACTGGTGGAACCACAACCCTTAGGCCAGCAGGAACCCACCGCCCATATCACTCACCTCCCTCGGCGATCTCGCGCACTTCGTTCCGAGCCGATCCGGCAGTTCTGAGCAAACCACTCGTCACCGTACGTGGTGGACTCGGCGGCAAGGGGGCGCACTCCGAGGTGCCGCTATCGATCACTCGCCGGAATGTGCGTTATGGCTCGAGATTGAGTGATCTGATCGGCGTCGCAGAGCCCTGGCAAGGCACGATTGACGTGTCCGGTTTTGCGGGCCGCCCCCTGGCCGCCCGAATCTGCCCGTTGACGCTTGTATTGACGTTTCGCTAGCGCGAGATTGGGGGGACTAGGCGAAAGGAGTCCGGTCATGTTGTACTCCCTGACCAAATCCGAACTGAAGCGTCTCTGGCAGAAAGGTCCCTTCGTGCCCGAAAATAGAAACGCCGAGATCCTGTCGGCGGTGTTTCGCACGGACCCCGACGTTGTGCAGACCATCCTGCCGAAACCACTCGTTCCGGCCGACGAACCTCTTGGGTGGGCGTTCGTAGCCCGATACCCGGAGACCAACTTCGGTCCCTCCTCGTATAACGAGGGGTGGCTGTCCCTGAGTGCCGTGTACAAGGGCGAGCCGGGGTGGTACCCCCTGGCGGTGCCCGTGGACAACGATATGGCGATGGTCGCAGGCAGAGAGACGCATGGCTTTCCCAAGAAGATCGCCGAGAGAATCACACTGGAACGGACCGACAACCTGGTGATGGGCAGGGTCATCCGGCGAGGCGTCGAGGTGCTGCACATCGAAGTCGAGCTCAGCGACGTCGTCAGCGCAACCGCTCTCGACGCCATCGGGCCAGAAGTCGACGACCTAGAGGGCTACCCCAGTCGGAAGATTGTTGCCTTCATGTTCAAGTTCTTCCCGGGTACGGGTGGCGGCTTCGACTATCTGCCAAGACTTGTCCGGGACGTCGCGCTGTTACGACCCCGTGACGATGTCAGAAGCGGCGCCGGCAAGCTGGAGATGGTGTCGTCGCCCTACGACCCGCTGGGCGACATTCCCGTCCGTGACCTGCTCAATGTCAGCTATGGCACCTGGAACATGTACATGTTGCCGGGTCGGGTCGTCGCCCGGGTCAAGAACCCGCTCGGCTTCGCTCGATACGCCATGTTCAAGCAGGACTGGGCGGGATGGGCCCTCCAAAAGGATGAAATGCCGGCGCCCCCCGAACGCCGCGAACGCAGACAACGTCAGAAAGCCATCAAGCAGTACTGAACGGTTCGGCAACTTCGCCACGGTTCGACGCGGGCGCTACATCTCTCTAGAGATGGGGGTCTTCAATGTTGACGAGCACCCAAAAGACACCCGAATCAGGCAACTGGTAAGGGCCTATGTCGCCGTACTCCCTTCCACAACCGGCACTCGGCGCCCACTTGCCCCTTGTCTGGATGAAGCCAGCCAAGGCGTCTACAAGTAGCGCATAGCGACGACTGGGCGGACCCAGATCAGCCACGCAAGTCGCTCTGGATCCGGCAGATAGAGCGCGTCTCGTGAAGGAGCATCGTCACGGTGGGTGTTCGACCACCCGATCCGGGAAGTGCCGTTCGGGGACACTCTGCGAAGGGTGCGTTATCGCTCGATATCTGGAAATAGGTGTGACCTTGGGCAGGTGCTTCGGTGGCTGACGCCTCGATCGGCCCCGGCGTCGCCTTCCTTAACGGCTCGCTGTGGGCCGTTCACTGTGACTGGGACTAGGGTTGGAATCCGGTCCGATGATTTGAGAGAGCCGATGCCCGAGCCTGCATCAAAACCTGGACCGGCGAGGTCGAGCTGATGATGGATCTGGTCATCCCAGCTCCTTTCCACGCCGTAGGAGGGCGGAGTGTGAGCTTTGCCAGTGAGACGAAGCACGCGTCGCTCTGTCCCCGCTTTGTCACGGTACGGATGCCGGCCGACACACCGGCTGTCTCCGACGACCCGCATGGTGCCGTTCCGGGCAAACAGGTCATCTCGGTCAGAGCCGATTAATGACGAAGAGAAACCTAGCTGAGCTCGCGATCGGCGTACTTTGGGCGATTGGAGCCGGCGCTCAGACGTTCGACACGCTGCGACACAGCGAGAAGTTCTATGGCGACATGGCGAACCTGGCGTGGATCCGACCAGCCCGACAACTTATCGAAGAAGTGCTCCTGCCAAACAGTGTCGCTGTCACCGTATTGGTGATCGTCTTCCAGGCCGCGGTCGCCATCGCCATACTCGCCAGGAGGGCTGCCGCTGGTCCGGCCCTGGTGGCTGGGGGAGTCTTTTCCATTGTCGGCGCGCTCACCGCCAGCCCAGTCGGTACCGTCAGCTATCTCCTTCTCGCTGCCATCCACTTCAGGCTCGCCAGATCCCGCACCCAGGCACTGACCGTCCCATAGCCTCATCATCGCGTCAACAAAGACCCTGATTTCCCGGGTCGCTCTCTCCGAGGCTGTCGTGGACGGTCTGTTCGACCCGGTCGGTTCGGGTTCACCAACGAATGGGCGGCCCGTGAGTCGATCCGAGGACGCCATGAGTCCGACCCTGACTGTCGGGACCAAGGCCCCAACTCTCGGGACCAACGGCCTCTAGAGGCGGTGCAACCGACCCATCAGGCTTGGAGACAATCACCGGTCGCTATCACGCGGCTGTGCCGGGTCCTGCTGGCGGGAATCGACCGGGAACGAAAACCGGGAGGGGAGTTGAAATGGCAGAGAAGGATCTTCAGAAGACGGGCGGCGTTGCCGCGCTGATCGGGGCTGCGACAGTTGTGGTGGGCATTGGCATGTTTGCCACTTTGCTGTCTGACTACGCCACCGGGGACTTAGACTCTGGCGGTTCGGTGGCTTTCCTGGCGGACAATCAGGCTGCCATTTATGTATGGAACCTGATCACTCTGATCGTGTTCAGCATCGTTCTGGTTCCCCTGGCATTCGCCTTACACGAGCGGTTGAAAGCCGGATGGCCGGCAATGGCGCAGACGGCCACCGGATTCGGGCTCATCTGGGCCGGTCTGCTCATCGCGGCCGGCATGATCTTGAACATCGGTTTCGGCACGGTGGTCGATCTTTCCGGAACCAACCCGGCCCAAGCGGAATCGCTCTGGTTGGCGGTTGACTCAGTGGCCAACGGGTTGAGCGGCGGGATGGAGATTGCCGGACCTATTTGGGTTCTGCTGGTGAGTTTGGCGGCTTTGCGGGCCGGAGTGCTTCCCAAGGCACTGAACTACCTGGGTGTGGTGATGGCGGCAGCGGGCCTCTTCACGATTGTCCCGGCTCTCGAGGATGTAGGGATCGTATTCGGGTTGGGTCTCATCGTGTGGCTCGGATGGTTGGGGGTCGTCATGTATCGAGGCACCCCAAGCATGGTATAGGAACCGGACGTCGTTCGAGATGATGTGAAACTTTGACCATACCCGGGAGGCGATGTGCGGACTCAGGTGATGATCATGGCAATCGTGGGGACGATCCTTTTGGCTGCGGTCGCTGTGCTGGTGGGTCTGGTGTGGTGGCTGGGCTGGCTGGCCGGCGCCGGTTCGTGGTTGGGGGCTGTGGTAGTTTTGTTCGGGTTGTACTTGTGGGTGGTCAAGCCGTGGCATATCCGTTGGGGTGCCACCGACGGTGAGGTGACGATGACCTTGCCGGGCGACGATCTGATCCCCGGCGCCAACCCGGCCACCCGGGCTATCACTATCGAGGCTGCCCCGGAGGAGATTTGGCCGTGGCTGATCCAGCTCGGATATGGGAAAGCCGGCTGGTACAGCTACGACTGGATCGACAACGACTTCCAACCGAGCGCCCACCGGATCATCCCCGAATATCAGAACCTGGGGATCGGCGACAAGATCCTGATGATGCCGGGAATGGGATTCGAGGTGGTCGCTATCGACCCGCCCCGGTCGATCGTCAGTGTGTTGGAGGACGGGTCGACCAGCTGGTGTTTGGCCCTCTACCCGATGGAAGGCGGCGGGACCCGGTTGGTGAGCCGATGGCGGGCCAAGTTCGATATCACGCCGGCCACCGTGTTGATGATTGCCCTGTCGGAACCAGGTTCGTTCATTATGGAGCAGAAGATGCTGCGGACCATCCGGGATCGTGTCGAGTCGGCACCGGCCGCCCGGCAGGGTATGGCCGACACCCGATGATGGTTCCGGTCCTGGTCGGCGGCGCCCTTTTCGCACATGGGCTCATTCACGTTCTGTACGTGTTGCCGGCTCCGGCCGACCCGAACTACCCCTTCACCTTCGACGGGTCGTGGCTGATACCCGACTCGGCTCGGCGAGTTGTCGGATTGGTGTTGGTCGTTGTCACCGTCGTGGCGTTTTCGGCTTTGGCCCTAAAGGTCTGGAGCGTTGGGGGGTTGGATTCGGTCTGGAAATCTCTCACCATCATCGGCTCGGTGGCTTCGCTCGCCATCCTGGTCGCCTTCTGGCATCCCTGGATCGTCGTCGGTGTCGTGATCGATGTTGGGCTACTCACAGCCACATTGGTGGTGCCCGATTGGTGGACGCGTTTGCCGACCTGACGCTCAGAAGGAGGTTCAGATTTGGAGGTCGCATGGGGGATCGTGGTTGCGGTGTTGTCACTGCTCGCCTGGGGCGGGCAGACGATTGCGTGGTTGGCGCCCGCAACCGCGGTGAAGCTGCAACTCATGGAAGCAGAGGCGGACGTCGAACCGGCCTACTGGGCAGACATCCGGGGCGAAGCCCGATGGGACTCCTTGACGCTGTGGACGCTGGCGGTGGCCGGGTTCCTGCTCATACTGGATAACCCGGGATGGGCCTACTTCGGTCTCGTGGGCGGCGGCATGTATGTCTACTTCGCGGGACGAGGAATCCTCACCCGCCTCGAACTGCGACGTCGTGGGTTTCGCATCGGCAGCCCGTCGAGTGTGAAGTGGGGCCTGGTGATGCTGGTTATCTGGGGTGTCATGGGACTGATCACGATCATCGCCGCCGTCAGGGCTCTGCCCGCGCCGTGACCCACTGCCACCCACTGCAGCGCATCAAGAGGAGGCACCTGTGGAAGTCACCGCCCTGACGTGGATCGTCGCCATCGTCGGCCTGGTGCTGATCGGTCTCCTCGCCGCCCTGCAGTTGGTGGCGGTCGTTAGACCGCGCAGCGAGTGGACGATCAAGAACGTCTACGGCGGCAGCCCGGAGGCGACCGACCCTAAAGCCTATTATGCGTTCAACCAGGGCTATGCGTGGGCGGATCCCTTCTTTTGGGCCCCGCTCCAGATCGCAGGAAGCATCGGGATGCTCCTCGGCCAAAGGTGGGGATTCCTGCTCGCCCTGACCGCTTCGGTGCCGTTCTGGTACACGGCGATACCGATCTTCATCTGGGACCGCGATCTTGGGTTCCGCCTGAATACGTTCACGTACTGGGTGTTCGTCTGGGGAATGTTCCCGGTCTTTGGGGTCCTCGAAGGGGTGTACTGTTTTGTCCGGCTTCTCGAGTAGGGGTGTGTGTGATGGTTGACGGGGTTCTCGATCTTGCTGATGGTCGGCGACTCGGGTACGCCGAATGGGGTCCACCGGATGCACCGCCGGTTCTCTACTGCCACGGGTTCCCGACCAATCGCCAAGAATTGCTGCTCATTCAGCCCGTACTCGAACGGCACGGCGTGGAAGCCCGGGTGGTGGCACTGAACCGACCCGGCTACGGACCGTCGACGTTCCAGGCGAACCGCACGTTCCTGGACTGGCCCCGTGATGTCGCCGAGGCAGCCGACCAACTCGGTATCGGTCGGTTTGCCGTGCTGGGTGTGTCGGGGGGATGCCCGTACGCGCTGGCGTGCGGGTACGCCCTGCCCGAGCGGGTGACCCGAATCGGAATCGTGGTAGGCATGGCTCCAATCGAGGCGCCCGGGATGCAAGATGCGTCGGCCATCTCGGGGCCGTCCGCCAACTGGCTGGTTCGCAGGGTCCAATTCGGGATGATGGCGTACGCGTTCAAGAAAGGCCGGGAGGACCGATTCCTTGAGCAATCTCTCACGACGATGGGCGACACCGACCGCGAAGCCATGGCGCAGCCTGAAATGCAACAATGGTTCTTCGCGATGACGCGGGAGTCGCTCGGGCAGGGGGGAGGATCTGCCGCTCGCGAAGCCGGCCTCTACCGCAAGCCGTGGGGCTTCGAGCCCGAACAGGTCACAGTGGAGACCCGACTCTGGTACGGGGGTGCAGACAAGACCGTGCCAGCGTCAGCAGGACGTTGGCTCGCCGACCGCCTGCCCGACTCCCACTATGAGCTCTGGCCGGAACACGGTCATTTCACCTGGATGCTCAGCCATGAAGCAGCCGAGGTTGTGGCCGCCGTTGCGGGTCGGGGAAGTCACACTTGAAGGCAGCGGTATGAAGCGGTTCGCGCCGTCAAGGACACGTCCTGACACGGGACTTCAGTAGACAACCCATAACTACGCCCAGTCGCCCATGCCACAGCAACTGAACCCCACCCCCGAACCGGCATGTTGTTGCACTCTGGCGGCGACGCAGGGTGGCAACGCCAAATCACCACGCTCAGTGTCGACCCGTCGACAGACGAGCGCACGCATTCGTGAGGATATGTGGGTAATACCAGAAATGCGTCCTATCACTCGATAACGCCGTGATCTGGAGCGGTTCGGCGTACGAATGGGGTCCGTGACGTGGGGCTTCTCGACTGCCGCTTTTCAGTCTTCGGTTTTGAGGTCTTTGAACCAGGTGCCTGGGGGATACGCTTCGATGTCTCCTCCGACCTCGATGATTCCGGGCATGATCTCTGCCGAGTTCCACGACAGCCACTTATCCGGAGTGATCTCGATAGTCGTGTCTTCATGAGCAGCGAGCAATAGACCAATGGTTACCAAACCGGCCTCAGTCAACAACCGCTTGCGGATCCCCTCATTGATACGAGCCGCGTCCTGACCCGTGATGACCCTGGCCGAGCCGGTGCAGGACACCCAACCTCCGCTGTCCATTGACACGAAGAAGGTCGCCACCGGCCGGGCTTGGACGTTTTTCACCTTTCGGGTCGCGTGTGGGGTCGGCAGGTGGACGCGATCATGCTCGTCCAGTGAGAAGAGGAGCTCTGTGAGGTGCGGAGACCCGTCGGGGTTGACCGTCCCCAGTACGGCGTTCCCTTCCTCCAGCAGGCGTTTCCTGAGTTCATCGGCGAGTCCCTGAGGTGTTCGATATGCGGGGTGAATTCCAGTCATCTCACGAACCTACCCTGACACGGCAAGACGATGAAGACGCCGGGGTGCCACGGAAGGCCGATGGCGCCTATTGACCCGCGTCAAGTGACCTGACGCCGAGTGGTCGACCGGGCCCAGGACAGCCGAGCACATTCGTGCCGTTACAGCGCACTCGGCAGGATGTGCGATAAGGCACCGTATTTGGTGATCGGGTCGGTTCTCTCAGTGGGGGACTGACGGAACCAAGTGTTGGCCGTATTCAGCCGGTCGGACTTTGAGTCGGGGTCCGGTGTTGGATCAGGTGGTCCACCACGATGGCGGCGTCGCGTCCGGCACCGCCGAGCAGGGTCGAAGTCAGCCCCACCTGGAACGGGACGCCGACGAAAGCAAGGCCCTCGACCTCCTCTGCCAGCCCGAAGGGTGCCTGTGGCCAGCCCCGTTCGTCGAATCTGAGCTCGGGCACGTCGATCCACGTGTAGTCCGGGGCGTACCCCGTGCACCACACAACTACGTCGGCTTCCACCGATGATCCATCGGCCAGCATCGGGCGGCCCTCGGTGGCCGAAACCACCCGCGGCACCCTCTCTACTCCGGCCGCTTCGACCTGCGACGCCGAGATGCGGATCAGTGGGGCGCCACCGGCCTTCACTTTGGGAGCGGCCTTGCGACCGATCGGAGTCCGCCGGGTGAGCACTCGGTGGATGAACAGCCAGTAGAAGTTCCCGGCCAGCTTGAGAACAGGGTCGGGGATATGGAAAGTCGGCTCACCGGAGATGGAAACCGCACGGCCTGCCAGAGCGAGTTCTTCGGCGATCTCTGCGCCCGACGTCCCGAAGCCCACAACCAGGACCTTGCCAGGCGGCACTGAGCCGGGTGACTCGTAGTCGTGGCCGTGGAGCTGCACGATGCGAGGATCGAGCGATTCCGCCAGATCGGGCACATGGGGCAACTGGTTGGCTCCCGTGGCTACCACCACGGCACCGGCAGTGATCAGACCCTGTGGAGTCAGCACTTCGAAATGGCGGTCGACTCGCCTAAGTCGCGAGACTCGGACACCATTGCGGACCGGCAGTGAGAACCGTTCGACATACTGGGTTAGGTAGTCGGCGACCTCATCCTTGGTTGGAAATGACGCCGGGGAGGCCGGGAACGCCAGACCCGGTAGCCCATCGTGGCGAGCCGGAGTGAAGAGCCTGAGCGAGTCCCAACGACGCCGCCACGAGTCGCCCGTCCGCTGATCAGCATCGAGCAGAATGAAGTCGAGGCCGGCCTGCCACAGGTGATATGCAACGGCCAGGCCAGCCTGACCGCCGCCGATCACGATCACGTCATGGTTCTCGATCGATACCGGATCGGACATCTCTTGCGCTCCTATCTGGACCGCGGACCAGAGTGCCCTCCTGATCCGGTGCCTTATTAGAATGTAATGCTAATGACTGGAATGATATACTAACGGCATGGCTAGTGTCAATGCCCGCGAGCGTAGAAACCGACAGATAGAACAGACACGGGCCGCCATCATTGCGGCGGCCGCCGACCTGTTTGCAGAGAATGGTTACGCCGGCACAACCCTTGAGAGCATCGCCTCACAGGCGGGCGTCGTGGTCCAAACGATCTACAATTCGATCGGACCGAAAAGCAGCGTGCTGTCGGCCGTGCTGGATCAAGCGGCGCAAGGTCCGGAGGCACCAAGACCAGTGCCCGAATTCATGCGGGACCGGACCGACGCCACTGATGACGCAGCCGAGCTGATAGAAGTGCTGGCGGACTGGTTCGCAGAGGCGCAGCCACGTACAGCCGGGATCCATCGCACCATTCGCCAGGCAGCCGCCCACGACGAAGCTATTGCCGAACTCGAGGAGCAGCGGGCCATGCAACGGTTCCGAAACTACCTACAGGCCGCCCAACAGCTGGCAATGCGCCCCCGCTCGGTAACACTGCCTCCCGAAGACATCGCCGCCACCATCTGGGCCATCGGTCATCCGCAGGTGTACCGGTTTCTCACTGCCAAAGCCGGCTGGGACCTCGATCACTACCGACGCTGGGTTCAGCAGTCCCTCATCGCCACTCTGACAGAACCGTCGAGGCCTGACCACGGAGAGGGACACCCCCCCACTTCGCGGACCGACGCGAACGACGCTCAAGCCGCCGACCACACGGATGAACCCTGGCAACGAGAAAGCGGGGCTGGCTCGTAGCGCGGCAGATAGACCCACACGCCGCAGGCAAACCACCCATTCACCTGCCCCGAGGACTCGCCGCTAACGCTGGCAGCAAGTGAACGCGTCCAAAGCTACAAGCATCCACTCCCTGAACCGGCGCTCGTCCGACCGCACAGATCACTCACCCCCAACAGCGATATCGCGTACCCGCTCGTGCGCGAGAACCGGCAGGGAGGATGTTGGGGTGCGCTGATCGTAGGCGATGGCGGTCACCCTCTGTCGGGTTCTACGGTTGGTCAGGTTCCCGGGGTTCGGCTTGGCTCACGAACCGGCTGACACCGCAGGGTTGTCTTTCGAATGACTCGCCGGTCGGCCCTGGGGACGGCACTCACCGGTCGGGCGGGAGACCGTCACCGGTCCTGTTAACGCCAGGCCCGGTGGTCTCTGAGTCCACCCTCTCGGCAGTGCGTGCCACCCCTGTCCGTCTAGCGAGCGGGATCTCGGTGGGGATGCCACGAATGGTGCGAGTGATGGGTGCCACGAGGATCCACTGAGCACCGGAACCGCCTCCGAGCGGGTCACCACCAGGACCGGCCTCCGCTGGTCCTCGGCTTCGGCCCACCAGATGTCCCCCTGATGCGGGATCACCATGGCTCGTCGGTGATCATCTGCACGGTCCGCTCCCGCGTCGTCGGTCCCCGGCCCGCATTGGCCCTTTCAATGGCGATGCACCATGCGCTGCGTTGGGCGGTCCGCATCCGGCGGATCGAAGTTCTTACTTCTTGCCATTACATGGGTCTAGGTTTTGTCAGATGGGGCTGATATCATCGAACATATGTTCGATACGATCAACAAGGAAAGCGCCGGTAGCTCCGAAGTGGAGCGGATGGATGCCCTGGTGATGGGAGAACTGGCCGTCCGCCTGGAGGTTCTGGCCGGGTTGATCCGGTTGGAGACCATCGAGATCTGGAAGGAGGATGGAGCAGTCTCGATGGCCGACTGGCTGGTGGGCCGCTACACCATCTCGATCGGTACCGCCCGCGAATGGATCAGGATCGCCCATGTCCTCGACGAACTCCCCCGTATCAGGGAGGTGTACTCGAACGGGCGCTTGTCCTGGGACCAGCTTCGGGCCCTGGTCCGGTTTGTCACGTCTGACAATCAAGCGGAGTGGGCGGAACGAGCCCCCGAGATGACGGTTGCCGAACTGCGAGCGGTGAACAAGACGGTCAAGAGCGCCGACGTAGTCGAGGCTCATGAGCGGCGGTGGGTGTCGTGGTGGTTTCACGACGACCGCCCGGGATTCCACATGACCGTCGATACTGCCGATGTGGAAGGGGCCGCGCTGGCCACTTGGCTGTCCCGCCGGGCCAACCAGTACGACCCGGATCCGCAATTCGGGGTGTACGAGGCATTCGAGGCTCGCTGTGCAGATGCCCTCTACGAGTTGGCCTCCCAGGCGCTAGCCGGAGATCGCGACCACGATCGAGCCACACTGCTGGTGCACACCGACCTGACCACGCTGCTGTACGGGATCGGCACCGCATCGATTGATGACGGCCCGGCGCTCAGCAACGACACCCTTCGCCGGCTGGCCTGCGACGCCCGCCTGCAACTGGCCCTCACCGACCCGGAACACAAACCCATCGGGGTCGGCCGCACCACCTGCACCATTCCGCCGTGGCTGGCCCGGCTGGTCCGAGCCCGCGACCGGGGGTGCCGGTTCCCGCTCTGCCGGCGTACCCACTGGACCCAGGTTCACCACATCATCCACTGGGCCGACGGCGGACCCACCAACCTCGACAATCTCATCACGTTATGCGGCTACCACCACCGGCTCATCCACGAACACGGATGGACCATCGCCGGCGATCCAGGCGGCGAAATCACGTGGCACCGGCCCGACCGTTACGTGTTCAGCCCGGTGCCGCCGGTGCACCCGCTCGAGGAGTGGAAGAAGGTGTTGAACCTGATGCCGCCCGTCCAACCGCCCCAACGGCCGAGCCCGCAACTCGTCCCGCTGCTGAGTTGAGGATTGTCCCGACAACTCTCCCAAGACGCGTTTCGTCGAGATCGTGCCGGAGCGGGCGGCCCCTCACCTTCGCGAGATCTCGTGAAATTGTGAAACTGTTTTTCGCCGCCGAAGGTCTAAGCGACATCGGGTAACACACGAGGAGGTAATTCGATGAGTTCGTTTTGGGATCAGTTTGTGGAAGGTTTGAACGAAATTGGGCGTGGTATCGCCGACTTTGCTCCCCGGTTGCTTGGTGCTCTTCTCATCCTCCTGGTGGGCTGGTGGATTGCCAAGTTCATTCGGAGCATCATCCAGCGAATCCTCGACCGTCCGGCCGTGACGAAGGTAATTGACCAGTCCGGCGTTGGTCCAGCCCTCCGCAACGCCGGATACACCGGCGCGTCGATTCTGGCCAATATCATCTACGCAATTCTCCTCCTGGCAGTGTTCCTGCTGGCCGCCCAGGCGTTGCAGGTGCCGGAGCTGGTGAATCTGCTATCCGGGTTGATCGCATATCTGCCGCTGGTGGTTGTGTCGATCGTGATCCTGGTGATCGCGGCCGCGGTTGGGAACTTCCTCGGCGATTTGGTCCAGCCCTGGGCTACCAGCCGAAATGCCCCGTGGGTGGCGCTGGTTGCTCGCTATTCCGTGATCATTTTTGGCGCGTTGACCGCCCTGGACATTCTCGGAGTCGGTCGGGTCAGCACCCGGATCTTCGAGTTCACGTTCGGTGCATTCGCAGTGGCCTTTGCCGTTGCGTTTGGGGTCGGCGGAATCGAAGCGGCCCGCAAATGGTGGGGCAAGTATCTGACGCCTCGCAACTGACTACCTACCAACTGTCATTGATGGGGCGGGCGAAGGTCCGCCCCATCGCCGCGGCAGGGCTCAATTCCGTACACTTCCCCCGTGGATCTCAGCGACCTAAAGGAAGAGCACAAGCGGTTCGGGGCCATCGTGCATCTGGCCACCGTCACCCCGGAGGGCGAACCGCATGTGGCTCCAGTCCATGCCGACTGGCACGAAGACCGACTGTATGTGATGGTGGGAACGGACGCCCGCAAGACCCGCAACATCGAGACCAACCCGGCAGTTTCGCTCCACTATCAGGTGGCGGAGCACTCCGGGTGGGATTCGCTGATGATCTGGGGACGAGCGGCGGTGCTGACCTCGCTCGAGGACAAGCGGCGGTTGTGGGACGGGGTGTTCTCCTACGACCTCAACCTGTTCTCCCCGGGCGGTCCCGACAACTCTGCCAAGACGTGTTTCGTCGAGATCGTGCCGGAGCGGGCGGTCCTGCTCCGCAACTTCGGGATGGGGGGCCGGGAGGAATGGAAGGCTTCCTCCTGACACGTGCTCCCTCGGCGTGAGACGGGGGAGCAACAATGGGAGAGCCCTACAAACGCAGTGGGAGCGACCGCAGGCGCTGTCCCGTCGCCGCGAACACCGCATTGGCTACTGCCGGGGCGATCGGCGGCACTCCCATCTCGCCGACTCCGGTGGGGGGCTCGGTGCTGGGCACGATGTGGACCTCGACCTCCGGCATCTCGTCGAAGGGCAGCAACCGGTAGTCGTGGAAGTTCGACTGGACGACGGCTCCGTTTTCGATGGTGATCCCGTCTTTGAGAGCGGCGGTCAGCCCGAAAACGATTCCGCCCTCCATCTGCGCCTGCACCGTATCGGGGTTGACGACCGTTCCGCAGTCGATGGCACAGACCACCCGGTGGACACGGATGCGGGAGCCCTCCACCGACACTTCGGCGACCTGGGCTACATGGGTGACGTTGAAGGTGGCGTGGTAGGCGAGACCCCGGCCCCATCCGGCCGGGAGCGGATCACCCCAACCGGCCTGGGTGGCGGCCAGTTCGATGACCCGGCGGGCCCTCTCGCCCATGATCTGCAGGCGCAACTCCAGCGGGTCTATCCCGTTGGCGGCGGCCACCTCATCGATCAGCGATTCCCGGGCAAACGCGGTGGGATGGTTCCCGACCGACCGCCAGGCACCGGTCGGGATCGGATCACCGGCCGAGTCGGCTTTCACGGTCGGCGATTTCCCTCCCGAAGCGGGAGCCGTCGCCGAGTAGCGGCTCATCGGGTGGTAGAAATCGTGGCCCAGGTCATCTTCCCGGGTCCACATCAGCTTGACCGGGGCGCCCAGAGTCAGCGACAGACGGACCGCCTCGGACACCGCGTCCTCGTTGTGGCCGCGCCCGAACTTCCCGCCCACCGGCGGCACGTGCACGATCACCGCCTCGCCGGGCAGACCGGTGATCCGGCGGGCGACGGCGTGGGCTCCCTGCGGGTCCTGGGTGGGGGCCCATACCTCACAGCGGTCGGAGCGGACATCGGCGACGGCGCCCATCGGCTCGAGCGCGGCGTGGGCGAAGTAGGGCATGTCGTAGGCCGCCCCGATCGAACCCGACCCCACCGACGGCGTGTGATCCACCAGACCCTGACGAATCCCCTCGCTGGTGGTGCCGGCCAGCGAGCCGGGATCCCAGGACACCCGGAGGGCTTCCCGGCCCTGCACGGCGGCCCAGGTGTGGTCGGCCACCACCGCCACTCCCCGTTCGACCTCCACCACGTCGGTTACTCCGGGGACGGCCAGGGCGGCCGCCCGGTCGTATTCGAGAGGACGCCCTCCGAAGGTCGGGCAGCGAGCGATCACCGCGTAGCGTATCCCCGGCAGGGTGAGGTCGTTCGTGTAGCGGGTGGCGCCGCGCACATGGGCCGGGGCGTCGTAGAGCGGGTTGGGGGTGCCGATGATGCGGAAGCGAGCCGGGTCCTTCCAGGGCTTGACCTGTTGCGGGGCGCGGGCTTCCTCGTCGAGGCCGGCGGTGATCAGCTCCCCGTAGGTCAACCGCTGCTCGCCGTCCGGGTGGACGACCTTCCCCGGTTCGGTGGTGCAGTCCTGGGGTTTGACGTCCCAGGTGCGGGCGGCGGCCGCCATCAGCACCTCCCGGGCAGCCGCTCCGGCCCGGCGCAGCAGGTCGTAGTGGTCGGAGATGCTGACGCTGCCGCCGGTGTTCTGGTTCCCGAAGTCGGGGTCGGCCGGAGCCTGTTCGATCCGGACCCGGTCCCAATCGGCGTCCAGCTCCTCGGCAACGATCATGGCAATGGCGGTGCGGATGCCCTGTCCCAGCTCCGACCGGAAAGCAGTGATGGTGACCGCTCCGGTCCCGTCGATCAACACGTGGATATTGGGCCGGATGATGGCGTTCGGGTCACCCGGGAAGGTCGTGGTGGTGGTTGGTTTCGGGGCGGCGGTGGAGGTAGTGGTTGCTTCCGGCCTGGCGGTGGTAGTGGTGCTGGTGCCGATCGTCTGGGTCGTGACCCGCTCCCGGGGAGTGCAGCCGGCGAGGTAGACGGACACCAGCAGTCCGCTCCCGGCCAGGGACGAGACCTTGATGAACTCGCGGCGGGTCATGTCTGTCATGTGACACCTGCCGCTCGTTCGATGGCCCGGCGGATCCGCTGGTAGGTGCCGCAGCGGCACAACACCCCGGACATGGCGGCGTCGACGGCCGCCCCGTCGGGTCGGGGGTCGGCGGCCAGCAGGGCGGCGGCGGCCATGATCTGGCCGGGCTGGCAGTATCCGCACTGGGGTACGTTCTCCGCCAACCAGGCCTGCTGGACGGGGTGGTCGCCGTCGGGGGAGAGCCCCTCGATGGTGGTGATCGGGCCGGTCACCCGGTCGGCATCCACCGAACAGGAGCGCACCGCCCGGCCGTCCACATGGACGGTGCAAGCGCCGCACACTCCGATCCCGCACCCGTACTTGGTGCCCGTCAACCCGAGGAAGTCCCGGAGCACCCACAGGAGTGGGATGCCGGCCGGGATATCGACGGTCTGGTCCGCGCCGTTGACGTTGAGCCGTACCCGGGTCATGTGGTCCCCATGTTCGGTCGCAGGTCGTCGGGATTGGTAGGGCTGAGTGGCCCTTTCTCAAACACGCGACAGAGCCCGGGGGAGGGGACCCGGGCTCTGTGCGGTTTGGTGCGGAGGAAGTTAGGGGATTAGCACCGAGTCGATCACATGGACGACACCGTTGCTGGCGCTCAGATTGAACAGAGGAGCGACGATTCTTGCGTCGCCGGTTGCTGCGCTGCCATCGGTGAGGCTCAGATCCGGGTTGGCCCACACGTAGCCACCGTTCAGCATCTCGATCGCCTTCGAGTTGTTGGCGTTGAAGACGCTGTTCGACCAGCGGCGACCCTCGGTCACGTGGTAGAGCAGAATGTCTGCCAGGCCGGGAACCGAACCCACGTTGCCGGCGTTGAGACCGAGCTCAGCGAAGGCCTCATCAGTCGGGGCAAAGACGGTGTACTGGCCCTTGCCGTCCAGGGCGTCGACCAGATTGGCGGAGCCGAGCGCAGCAATAAGAGTGCTGAACTCGCCGGTTTTGGCGTTCACGGCCAGAGCAATGTCGACAATGGAGTCGCCACTGGGCGCCTTACTTCCTTTGGCGGATACGGGGGCGGCCAGCAGGGCAATCGCCAGCAGGGCTGCCATCGCTACAGTCATAGTGCGTCGCATTGTGGAACCTCCTTGGTGTATCCCAACGACGCAAGTTCTACGGAGCGCGCGAGAGACCGGATGAAGACTTTCTGTCGCTATTGCCTGCCGGCTTTTCAGATCTCTTCGCACGGCCGTCGGGACCGGTAGGGCTGGGTGGCCCTTTCGGGGATCTGGTTGCCGTCCGCTCAGCAGCCCGTTGCGTCTCGCAGCACGCGACATGCCTGGGCCATCCGAGCCGGGCTCAACTTGGTGACTCGACGCCGGAACGATTCCCGCGGCAGGGTGTGGACATTGTCGAAGTTGGCGACGCACTCGGTAGGGACGCTGTCGGTGTCGGGGTCCAGGTCCAGCTCTGAAACCACTCCGCGCTTGACGCGAGTCAACGCCACAACCACCACAGAACCAATGCGGCCCGCGGCAGGATCCCGAGTCAGGATCAGCACCGGCCGGTCACCGCCCCGGGTCGCCGCGAACCAGATCTCACCTCGCTGCATCAGCCCAATCCGACCAGTCCTCGGCGGCACCCCAGTCTGCGACGTCGGCCACCGCCTTCTCGTCGTCGGTGAGCGGAGCAGCCGTCCAGGCTTCAATATCGACCTCGGCACGAAGACGGACGAGGTGGCGATGGAGTGCTTCGCGGAGGAGCTCAGAGCGATCGATCCTCAGCCGTGCTGCCCACTGCTGCGCGTCGGCCGCCTGGTCGTCGTTCACTCGAAAGCTGAACATTGTCATACGATGATCATATCGTGTATGACACTCAAATCAACCCGACTGTTTGGCATCAAGATGCTAGAACCTGATGCCAAGATGACATCATGCGAACCACCATCCGCATCGATGACGAACTGTTGCGCAAACTGAAAGAACAATCGGCCCGGACGGGCCGGCCGGTAGGTGCCCTGATCGAAGACGCGGTGCGGGCCGCGCTGGATCGGGGCGAGGCCGACCCGCCGGAGCTCCGGTCGCTGCCCACCTACGGAGGATCGGGCGGGCTCCCCGGCGTCGACTTGAGCTCGTCTGCGGCGCTCCTCGACGAGATGGATCAAGGAGAGACCGCGGGTTTGCCCGCTTTCCCCGGCTTCGGTGGCGACACCCACTCGATTGACCCCCGTTCAGTCCTGCTTGCGGGCTTTCCAGACCTCCTCGCACGGCCAGCGGCGGGACCACTCAAGCGTGACAAAGGGGTAGGTAGTAGTGGCGTCCTCCGGTGGGCGGACCTCGATGAGATCCTCCACCACAAACCCGTTGGTGCGCAACAGCCGGATCATGTCCCCGTACCCGAGGTGGAACTCGACCGATTGGTCGTCGGGCCATTCGAACCGGTGCATCCCGAAGTAGTCGCGCAGCATCTGCGGCTCGGCCGGCACGTCGTCCTCGTCGGGCATGCACAGCATCAGGATGACTCCGTTGACCATGAAGATCAGTTCGCCGCCGGGACGGAGCACCCGGGCCGCTTCGGGAATCCACCGGTAGGGGTCGGCCCAGATGGAAGCCCCGTACTCCGAGATCGCCATGTCGAAACTCTCGTCGGGGAACGGGAGTTCCTCGGCGATGGCGTGCAGCAGCGGGAACTCGAGGCCGAATTCTTCCTGGAATTGGCGGGCCGACGCCAGTTGGGCGGGGGAGTTGTCGATGCCGGTCACCCGGGCGCCCCGGCGGGCCAGCCACGAGGACACGTAACCCGTGCCGCACCCCAGTTCGATCACGTCTTTGCCGGCCACGTTGGGCAGCACCCGGAGTTGTGACTCGGGAACTCGCCAGATTCCCCAGACGGGCTCCTCGGCGGCCCAATCCCGCCGGCCGGAATCGAAGAACTCGGCCGCCCATTCGTTCCAGGCGGTCCGGTTGCGAAGGACGTAGTTGGGTTCGGTCATGGAGGTTCCTTTCCGATCCCTGACATTAGATGGGCCCGCCGGACGGCATCACGAAGCGGGTTCAGTGCCCTCGGCCGCGGCGGATTCGCCCGATTCCGGCCAGACGGCCAGCCACCATGGCCTGAGCGGCATCCGCTGAGGAGGTGTGGGACGCTACCGCCGCGACAAACTGGTCTCCGTCGAGGACCAGCAAGGTGGTCCCGGCAGTCGACCGCACGGTGGCAGTCCGGGGGAGATGGCGGAGTGGTGCGATCTCACCGAACACGTCTCCGGTTTGCAGGGTGGTTACCGCGTTTCCATCGACCTCGACCGACACCCGGCCGTCTTCGATGACGTAGATCTGGTCACCGTCCCCGCCTTGTTCGATGATCACCGCGTCCGGCTCTACCACCAAGGTGGTGGCGATCCGCGCCAGGTGTTCGAGGGTGGGGATCGGGAGTAGGCCGAAGATCTCGTTACTCGCCAGCAGATCGATTCGTTCGCCCGGCACTTCGATCGCCCTGTCGAGGGACCGCAACACCCGTCGGGCCAGAATGGCCACCACCGATAGGGCGATCCCGCTGCCGATGATCGCCGGGCCGATGCCGGTGGTCGCCACCAGCCAGCCGGCCAGCAAGGCCCCGATCCCCAACGAACCCCAATACATGCCCTCGAAGATGCCGAGTACCCGGCCCAGGTGATCCTCGCCGACGGTTCGCTGCAGGAGAGTCTGGGCGGCAATGTCGATCTGTCCGCCGGCCATGCCGATCAGGAGGAAGCCGATCATGACGGTGACCAGGGCCGGCACCACGCCGGCCAGCAGCAGGCCCCCGCCCATCAGGAGCAGTCCCCATCCCAGATACCGGCCGAACGGATTGCCCCGCGAGAAAGTCGTCATGGCAATGGCTCCGATCACCCCCCCGGCGCCGTTGACGGCGCCGAGGAATCCGACTCCGGAATCTCCGATCTCCAGCAGGTCGATGGCCACTACCACCGTGAACACATCGACGGCTCCCAGGAGGAGCGACTCGAACGTCCACAGCCCGATTACCACGGCCGGTCCCCGGTTCTCTCGCAGCACCTTCAGACCGTCGAGCAGTTCGGCCCGGACCCGGTGTGCCGGAAAACGCACCGGTTGACGGTCGGTGACGATCGTGGCGGCCAGCAGGGCCCCCAGGGCGAACACCCCGCTGCCGGCCGCGAAAACGGCAGAAATGTCGAACATGACGAACACCAGACCGGCGGCCAGCGGGCCGAGCAACAGGCCGGAGTTCTCGACCACGGACGCCACCGCGTTGGAGGCGGCCAGCTCGTCACGGGATCGGCTCAGCTCGGGTAGCAGGGCAGTGTGGGCCGGCCAGAACGAAGTGGCGACGGCGGCGTCGACTGCGGCCAGCAGGTAGACGAGTCCGATCGGGGAGTCGCCTCCGACGATGAAGAACAGCCCGGCGCTGGCGGCCGCCCGCCCGACGAGGCTCATCGTCACCATACGCTGGCGGGGCAGCCGGTCGGTGAGGACGGCCAGCAGCGGTCCGGCGGCGATGGCCGGGAGGGTTCGGATCAGGGCCATCAGCCCCACCGCGGTGGGTCCTCCCCGGTCGAAGGCCAGAACGCCGAGGGCGATGACGAAGGCGTACTCGGCAATGTTGAAGGCGGCCCAGGCAATCTCGAGACGGCGCAGGTTCCGGTTGGCGAACACCGTCCTGACGGCGCCCAAGCGTTCGCCCAGATGGGTGACCAGCAGTGAGAAGCGCCGCTTCATAGTGAGATCGACCAGAACATGAGAGGGGAAGTTAGCGGAGAAGGGAACGGTGGGCCTCCTCCGGTAACCTCACCAGGCATAGACCTGAGGAGCTTCATGACCGAATACCTGCCCAAGCCCTACACGAGTTTTCGCGACACCTACCCGGGGGTAGCGGCTGCCCTGGATGGCCTCGGGGCCGCCGTCGATGCAGCCGGATCCCTCGACGAACGCACCGGACGTCTGGTCAAGCTCGGCATCGCCGTGGGAGCGATGGCCGAAGGGGCGGTGAAATCCAACGTCCGTAAAGCCCTGGAGGCGGGGGCGACTGCCGACCAGATCAACCAGGTGGGCCTGTCCGCCATCTCCACGTGCGGGTTCCCCACCGCCGTGGCCGCCCTCGGATGGATCGGGGAGGTGCTGTCGGCCAGGTAGGGCGAGCTTACGGGTTCTTGAATTCGGCTTTGGGGCCCAGGTAGTACCACCAGTTCAGGACCAGGCAGATGATGTAGAACGCGGCGAACGCATACAGGGCGATTTCCGGGGTCGTCTTGGTGATCTGCTCGCCGAACTCCTGGGGGACCACGAAGGCTCCGTAGGCGGCCACCGCCGAGGTCCACCCCAGCACCGGGCCGGCCTGTTCCTGGTCGAAGACGACGGCGATGGTGCGGAAGGTCGATCCGTTGCCGACTCCCGTGGCTGCGAACAGGACCAGAAACAGAAGGAAGAACGGCACGAAGAAGTCCTCAGGGGTCGCCGACTGATACGCCTGTTTCATGAAGTAGGCCACCCCCAGGGCGCTGACGATCATGGTGACCGATACCCACTGGGTCACTTTGGCCCCGCCCACCTTGTCGGCGATCCAGCCGCCGACCGGGCGGATGAAGGCCCCGATGAAGGGCCCCATCCAGGCGAAGGTCAAGGCGGAAGGGCCATCGGGGTTCACGAGGTCGTGGGTCATCACCCCGTCCACCAGCACGTGCTGAAAACCGAAGATGACCTTGATGGCCAGGGCGAACCCGGCCGAGTAGCCGATGAAACTCCCGAAGGTCATCGTGTAGATGACACTCATGATCCAGGTGTGCTTGTTCTTGAAGATCTTGAACTGCCGTTCCAGATTGGGTTTCAGCTCACCCCGCAGCTGCTTGAGGAGGAGCACGGTGCCCCAGATGACCAGCGCAATGATCGGGTACTTCGCCCAGGTCCAGCCCAGACCGGTCGGGGAGGGGAGGATCACGAAGAGGCCGATGGCGGCGGGGATCGACGCCAAACCCAGCATGCCGCTGATCTTGAGAAACGAGTTGAGCGGTGAGCCGATGTGGGGGGAGACATGCTCGGCCCGGATGTTGTCCATTTTGAACCAGCCCAGGAAGGCGAGCGGAACGAGGATGAGCAGCCAAACAAACCCGGCATTGTGGATCCAGGTTTCAGACCCGGCGGCGATCTGGCCGATCAGGGTCCCCGAGGTTGTCTCCAGAATCAGAGATCCACCCCCGAAGAGCCCGAAGGTCATCACCACCGGGATCAGCACTTGCATGGTCGTGACTCCGGCGTTGCCCAGGCCGGCGTTCAGTCCCAGCGACAATCCCTGCATGCGCTTCGGGTAGAAGAAGCTGATATTGGACATGGAGGAGGCGAAGTTCCCGCCACCAAACCCTGACAGGAAGGCCAGCACCTGGAAGACCCACAAAGGCGTGTCCGGAGACAGTAGAGCAAAGCCGGTCCCGGCCGCCGGGATCATCAGCAGGGCGGTGGTGAAGACCACCGTGTTCCGTCCGCCGGCGATCCGGATGAGGAAGCTGCTGGGGATGCGGAAACTGGCGCCGGTCAGACCGGCGATCGCCGACAACGTGAACAGCTGGGCATTGGTGAACGGGAACCCCAGGTTGAGCATCTGTACGGTGATGACGCTCCAGTAGAGCCAGACGGCGAAACCACACAGCAGGCTGGGGATCGAAATCCAGAGGTTTCGTTTGGCGATCTTCTTGCCGGTACTCTCCCAGAATTCCTCGTTCTCGACGTCCCACTCGTAGATATCAGCCATTCCTGTTCCTCTCCCGGGTCGAGGGGGTTTTGCGCCCGCCGTGCTGATTCACCTCTAGGCCTCCAGCCGTCCTTCCGCATCGTGGATGAATACCTCTTCGAAGGAACCTTTCGGCTCCTCGAGCATGAAGAACGTCACGATGAAACTGAGAGTTGCCCCTCCCGCCAGGATGAAGAAGAAGGTCTTGGCGTCGACCAGCGAGAAGAGCACCAGATAGATGACCGCCCCGACGTTGCCGTAGGCGCCTGCCATGCCGGCGATCTGGCCGGTCATCCGTTTGTTGATCATGGGGATGATGGCGAACGTGGCGCCCTCGGCCCCCTGCACGAACGTCGAGGCGAAGATGGTGATGGCCACGGCCACGGCCAGCCAGGCGACCCCTCCGAACATGGGGACCACGGTACGAAGCCCATCGGCGTCGACCCCGCCGCCCCACCGGCCGATGAACCCCATCAGCAAGAATCCGATCGCGATCCCGACCATATAGATCAACATGGTTCGCTTCCGGTTGGACATGCGGTCCGAGAGGTAGCCACCCAGGGGGCGGGCCCCAAGATTGACGAAGGCGAATGACGCCGCCACCACTCCGGCCACGGTGGCGGTCACCAACGGTGTGCCGTCACTACCCAGTAGCGGCTTGAACGTGTTTTCGTAAAAGGCGGGCAGCATCGAGACAACCGCCAGTTCCGCTCCGAAGTTGGCGAAGTACGTGCTGTTCAACGCGGCGACGCTGCCCCAGTGGTACTTCTCGTCCTCGGGGACGCCGGCTCGCAAATAGGGCAGGTTGATCTGCAGGGTCTTGACGACATGCACGGCGTAAACCAGCAGGAGCAGGCCGTAGATCCCGATCAGGGCGCCACCGGATAGCACCGCCTCGCCGTCGATCTTCACGTTGCTGATTCGCCAGGCCAGGACACCGAGCGCTCCCATGAGGGGAAAGGACCAGACGAGGTACTGGATGAGATCGCCGTAGGACGTGACCATCATCGGTTCGGTCTTCTTGGCTTTGTGCAGATGTTCACCTTTGGGGACGTCCCGGACCAGGAAGTAGTACATGACCCCGTAGGCGCCCATGACGAATCCGTTGACCCCCAGCGCCCAGCGCCAGGCGTTGTCGCCGAGACCGAACCAGCCGTCCATGACGGTGATGGCAAACCAGGGCAGGGTCATGGCGGCAAAGGCGGACCCGAAGTTGCCCCATCCGGCGTAGAAGCCCTCGGCCCGTCCGATGTACTTGGGCGGGAACCACTGGGCAACCATCTTGATGCCGATGACAAAACCGGCCCCCACCGAGCTGAGCACCAGGCGGGCGATCAGCATCTGCATGAACGAGCCGGCCAGAACGAACGCCAGAGCCGGAAGGGCCATGACGATCATCAACCCGGAGAAGACGACCCGGGCACCGAACCGGTCGATGAGCGCCCCCACGATGATGCGGGCCGGGATTGTCAACGCCACGTTGGCGATCAGCAGGATCTTGATGTGCTCCTCGGTCAGCCACCCGACCGAATCCAGCATGGTGGTCGCCATCGGCGCCATGTTGAACCAGACGTAGAACGTCATGAAAAAGGCGATCCACGTGTAGTGCAGGGTCCTGATGCGCTCTTGTTTGAAGTCGAGCAATTTCGGCGGTGCTTCAGCGGGGGACGACGACCGACCGGCCTGGCTCATTTCCTCTCCTTTGAAACGAGATGTCTCCGGATCGCCGACTACTGGTCACCGGGATCTGCACCGGCACCTCCCGGTCGACGTCCGCTGACTGTTTGATAGTGGATCGCGACATAAACGTCAAGTTGCGTCCTAAACGTTAAGGACTATGCTGTAGGACCATGCAGGCGTCTCTCGGGCGTAAGGGCGATTACACGGTGAGGGCCGTACTCGATCTTGCCCGCCATCACGGTGATCGCCGCAAAGCCCGCGAGATCGCCGGTGAGATGGATATTCCGCTTCGCTACCTCACCCAGATCCTCGCCAATCTGGTCCAGAACGGTCTCCTCGACGCCGTGGCGGGCCCCAGCGGCGGTTACACCCTCGCCCGAGCCCCGGAGGAGATCACCCTGCTAGAAGTGGTCGAAGCCGCCGAGGGGCCGATCATGCTCGAGTCTTGCGTGTTACGGGGCGGGCCGTGCTCGTGGGAGGACTCCTGCCCGGTGCACATACCCTGGGCCGAGGCCCAGAACGCTCTGGCAGCCCGGCTGGCGGCGACGACGTTTGCCGATCTGGCGAACAGTGCGGAGGAGATGGACGCCGGTATCCATGAGCAAGCGGCCGAGACGCCCGCCCGTCGAGTGGCGACGCCCCGGTTGGCCCGGGGGGAGAAAGTGAGAAAGAAATAGACGCGGTCACGGGGATCAAGCAGTGTGATGAGTCCTTTCCCAGAGAACCGAGAGGGAGGCGGAACCACATGAGACGGTCGATGCAGCTGGCGCTGATCGTTGGAGCACTGGCGGCTGCCGTGTGGCTTCCGTCGACGGTTGGCGCCCAGGAGGGACCCGACGGGCGAGAGGTCTATTTGGCCAATTGCGCCGCCTGTCACCAGGGGACCGGCACCGGGGTACCCGGGTCGTTCCCGCCCCTCCTCGACAACCCGAACATCCAGGATGCGGCCTATGTCGCCACTGTGATCCGGGAAGGGAAGACCGGTCCGATCGACGTCAACGGGGTCATCTTCGATGCCGAGATGCCGGCTCAGGCGCAACTCGGCGACGCCGAGATCGATGCGGTGATTGCCTATATCCAGGCCGGGGTGTTCATCCCCGCCGACCTCGCTCCGGTCGGCGAGGGCGGCGCTTCGGTCGGTGAGAAGCTATTCCTGGGCCGGGTCGGTCTCGAAAACGGCGGCCCGGCCTGCCATGCCTGCCACTCGGCCGGCACTCACACCAACCTGGGGGGACCCACCCTGGGACCAGATCTGACCGACCTGGCCCAGCGTTACGGCGGCACCGAAGCCGTTGCCGCCACGCTGGCCAACCCACCTTCGGTGACGATGCAGCCGGTGTTCGATGGGAAGGCTCTCACCGACCAGGAACGGGCCGACCTGGCCGCCTTCTTCGGCTCGATCAGTACTCAGACGCTGGTCCAGGTCGACCTGCTGTGGATCTTTGGCCTGGTGGGGGCGGCCATTTTGCTCGGCCTGATGTACTTCTTCCCCAAACGCAATCGAGTCAACTACCTCCGCCAACTGAGGAGCAGATCATGAGTGACTGGATCAAGGACACCGAGGCGCCCGCCGAGCGGCGCTGGGAGGAGTTCTACCGCAACCGGTTCCAGCACGACAAGCGGGTTCGAACCACCCACGGCGTCAACTGCACCGGATCATGCTCATGGGAAGTGTTTGTCAAGGATGGCATTGTCACCTGGGAACTGCAGGCCACCGATTATCCGCAGCTCGAGGACGGGTTGCCGCCCTACGAGCCGCGCGGTTGTCAGCGGGGCATCAGCTTCTCTTGGTACCTGTACAGTCCGATCCGGGTCAAGTACCCGTACGTGCGCGGGGCGCTGCTCGATCTGTGGCGCGACGCCCGCGCCGAATTCGACGATCCGGTCGAGGCCTGGCAGTCGATCCAGAACGACCCGGACCAGCGAGCCCGCTACCAGCAGGCCCGCGGCAAGGGAGGGTTCCGCCGGGTCCGCTGGGACGAAGCTCTCGAAATCGCCGCCGCTTCGGTGGTCCACACCACCAAGCAACACGGCCCGGACCGGGTGATCGGGTTTTCGCCGATCCCGGCCATGTCGCAAATCTCCTACGCGGCCGGCAGCCGCTTCTTGTCGTTGCTGGGTGGGGTAGTGATGAGCTTCTACGACTGGTACTGCGACCTGCCGCCCGCTTCCCCGGAGATCTGGGGCGAGCAGACCGACGTTCATGAGTCTGCCGACTGGTACAACTCCCGCTTTGTGGCGGTGATGGGCGCCAACCTCAACATGACCCGCACCCCGGACTGTCACTTCATCAGCGAGGTGCGCCACGCCGGCGCCAAGCTGACGGTGTTCAGCCCCGATTTCTCGCAGGTCGCCAAGTACGCCGACTGGTGGATTCCCGCCCATCCCGGCCAGGACACCGCCTTCTGGATGGCCGTCGATCACGTCATCCTCAAAGAGAGTTACGTCGACCGTCAGGTCCCCTACTTCCAGGAGTACACCAAGCAATACACCGACCTCCCCTTCCTGGTGGAGATCGCCGATCGCCGGCCGGGCAAGATGCTGCGCGCCAACCAGGTCGCCGAGTACGCCGACGAGGAACACGGCGACTGGAAGCTTCTCTGGTGGGACCGCACCTCCGGCCGGGCCCGGATGCCCAAAGGCACCATTGGTTACCGGTGGGCCGAGGAAGACAAGGGCAAGTGGAACCTCGAACTGCGCGACGGGAAGACCGGCGAGGCCCTCGACCCGGAGCTGACCTTTGCCGGCGCATTCGTCGATACGGTCGAAGTGGAATTCGACGACTTCACGGCGGGCGCCACCATCATCCGGCAGGTTCCGGTCCGCTACGTCGAGACCGGCCGAGGAAAGGTGGCGGTCGCCACCGTCTTCGATCTCACCATGGCCCAGTTCGGAGTCGATCAGGGGTTGGGCGGCAACGTGGCCGGCAGCTACGACGATGAGCACGCTCCCTACACGCCCGCCTGGCAGGAACACCACACGGGCATCCATCGTGACACCGTGATCCGTTTCGCCCGGGAGTGGATCGCCAACGCCGAGAAGACCCGCGGCAAGAACATGATCATCATCGGAGCGGGCGCCAACCATTGGTACCACAACAACCTGTTGTACCGGGCCGGGATCGTGGCCTTGATGTTGACCGGGTCGGTGGGCGTCAGCGGTGGCGGGCTGGCCCACTACGTCGGTCAGGAGAAAGTGGTCAACCAGGCGTCGTGGGGATCTATCGCCTTCGCCGCCGATTGGGGGATGGCGCCTCGCCAGCAGAACAGCCCTTCGTTCCACTACGTCCATTCCGACCAGTGGCGCTACGAGCGGGGCTACACCGACTACGACGTGGTTCCCGAGAACGCCTCACTCGACGACCACACCATCGATCACAACGTGCGGGCCGTCCACCGGGGATGGCTGCCGTTCTTCCCGCAGTTCAAACAGAACTCGCTGGAACTGGTCAAAGAGGCTCAGGCGATGGGCGCCACCACCGAGGAAGAGATCATCGCCTACGTGGTGGAGGGATTGAAGAGCCGGGAGGTCGAGTTTGCCATCGACGATCCCGATGCTCCGGAGAGCTGGCCGCGCACCTGGTTCATCTGGCGGGGCAACGCCATCGGGACCAGCGCCAAAGGACACGAATACTTCCTGCGCCACTACCTGGGAACCCATTCAAATGCCATCGCCGAGGAGCTGGCCGGAGAGACGGTCAAGGAAGTGGTTTACCGACCCGACGCTCCCATCGGCAAGATGGATCTGGTCATCGACCTCAACTTCCGGATGGACACCTCGGCGCTCTACTCGGACATCGTTCTGCCGGCCGCCACCTGGTACGAGAAGGACGATCTCAACACCACCGACATGCATTCCTACATCAACCCGATGCAGGCAGCGGTGGCGCCGGCCTGGGAATCGAAATCCGATTGGGCGATCTTCAAGGCCGTGGCCAAGCGAGTCTCCGAGCTGGCCGCTCCCCACTTCCCGGAGCCGCTTAAGGACGTGGTGATGATGCCTCTCCAGCACGACACGCCGGACGAACTGGCTCAGCCGGAGGTGCTGGATTGGTTCAACGGCGAGGTCGAAGCCGTACCCGGCAAGACCATGCCCAAGTTAAGAGTGATCGAGCGCGACCTGCCCGGGATCTACGAGCGGATGGTTTCTTTGGGCCGGGGGATCGAGAAGAACGGAGTGGCCGCCCACGGGCTGAAGATCCCGGTGGGTGACGCCTATGCCGAATTAGCCTCCCGGCAACCCCGCCGGATCGAGGTGGCCGGGTTGAACGGCCGCCCCTATCCGTCGCTCGAATGGGACCGGGAGGTGTGCGAGGCGATCCTGGCGCTCGACCCGGCCTCCAATGGTGAGCTGGCCTTCCGGGCCTTCGAGGCAGAAGAAGCCAAGACGGGCTTGTCGCTCACCGACCTCGCCGAGGGAACCCGATCGGCCCGCACCAACTTCTCCGACATCGTCGCCCAGCCGCGCCGGGTGCTCACCACCCCCACCTGGAGTGCCATCGTCAACCACGGCCGGGCCTACAGCCCGTTCACGTTGAGCGTCGAGCGCCTGGTTCCCTGGCGGACGCTGACCGGGCGGCAGCATTTCTATCTGGACCATGAGAACTACCTGGACTGGGGCGAGCATCTGCCCACCTACAAACCGCGTCCCGATCACACGATGATGTCGGAGCTGGAGCGGTCCAAGGCGGAAGCGCAGGGGATGCTGCTCAACTACCTGACTCCGCACGGCAAATGGAGCATCCACTCGACGTATTCGGAGAACATCCGGATGAAGACCCTGTCGCGGGGCGGATACCCGGTGTGGCTCAACGAAAAGGACGCCGCCGAGTTGGGGATTGCCGACAACGATTGGGCGGAAGTCTTCAACGACAACGGGGTGTTCGTCCAGCGGTGCGTGGTCTCTTCCCGGATTCCCCGGGGGACGGTGTTCGTCTATCACGCCACCGAACGGACCGTCGGGATCCCCATTTCCCCGCTGCGCAAGAAGAGGGCAGGGATGAACAACTCGCTCACCCGGGCCCGGCTCAAACCAGTGCTGATGAGCGGGGGATACGCCCAGTTCACCTACTTCTTCAACTACTGGGGACCGACCGGGGTCAACCGGGACACGTTCGTGTACGTCCGTCGCGTCGACCAGCCGAGCTACTGAAAGGGGGATCGCATGGACGTCAGAGCCCACATGAGCATGATCTTCCACCTCGACAAGTGCATCGGCTGTCACACCTGCAGCGTCGCCTGCAAGAACCTGTGGACCGATCGCAAGGGTGCCGAGTACATGTGGTGGAACAACGTCGAGACCCGGCCCGGCTCGGGGTATCCGACCGGCTGGGAGGATCAGGACCACTACCGGGGCGGGTGGAAGAAAGGGTGGGTGGGGGTCGAGCTGAAGCTGCACTCCCGGCCCAAGGGACTCGCCAACCTGTTCTACAACCCGGCGCTGCCGGATCTGCAGGACTACTACGAGCCGTTCACCTTCCGCTACGAGGACCTGTTTACCGCTCCGGAAGGGAACGATCAGCCGACGGCGATTCCGATCTCGGCGATCACCGGCGAGCCGATGAACATCGAGTCCGGTCCCAACTGGGACGACGACCTGTCCGGATCGGCCATCTACGCGGCCAACGACCCGAACTGGAAGGACGTCCCCTCTGAGGTGCAAGCCCAGATGGCGGAGATCGAGCGGGTGGTGTTCAACTATCTGCCCCGCATCTGCAACCACTGTCTCAATCCCGCCTGCATCGCTGCCTGCCCGAGCGGTGCCATCTACAAGCGCGGAGAGGACGGGGTGGTGCTGGTCAACGAGGACAAATGCCGGGCCTGGCGCATGTGCGTCTCGGCCTGCCCGTACAAGAAGGTCTACTACAACTGGTCGACCGGCAAGTCCGAGAAATGCATCCTCTGTTTCCCCCGCATGGAGACCGGTCAGGCCCCCGCCTGTGCCCACTCGTGCGTGGGACGGATTCGATACATGGGCGTGCTGCTCTACGACGCCGACTCGATCCAGTGGGGCGCCCAAGGAAACGATGAAGACTTGATCGACCGGCAACTCGAGGTGATCCTCGACCCCTTCGATCCCGAGGTGATCGCGGCGGCCCGGCAGTCCGGACAGGACGACGGCTGGATCGCCGCCGCCCAGAAGTCACCCGCCTACAAGTTCGTCAAGGTCTGGAAAATGGCCCTGCCGCTCCACGCCGAGTACCGGACTATGGCGATGATGTTCTACGTTCCGCCCTTGTCGCCGGTCGTGTCGACCATCGAACAGGGTTTGACCCGTCTCGATCTGCCCCCCGAACAGGTCGATTTCGAGCTGTTCGACAACCTGGAGAAGGCCCGGCTGCCCATCAAGTACCTGGCCAACTTGTTTGCCGGCGGCAACGAGGAGTTGATCAGGGGAATCCTCCGCAAGATGCTGGCGGTCCGCATCTACAAACGTCGCCAGAGTGTCGAGGGAGAAATCGACGAGGCCACCCTGCGGATGGTGTGGTCGGCCGGGACGACCCCGGAGGAAATCGAGGAGATCTACCAGTTGACTACGGTGCCGACCATCGCCGATCGGTTTGTGTTCCCGCCCTATCACCGGGAGATGGCCGCCGAGTCCATCTACGGGGATCCGCTGGCCCGCAAAGGTGAGACCGGTCTCGGGTATCTTACGCCGCCGGAGAGGGGGGCGTGATGGGCGAGTACCACGCCCTCGCTCTCGCTCTCGAGTACCCCGGTCCGGGAAGCCTGCAGAAGCTGCGGGAAAGCTGGGAAGCGTTGCCGGGCGGACCCATCCGGAAGCACCTCCTCAGGTTCTTGGCCGACCTGGAGCAGCTCTCGTTGGCCGGTTGGGAGGAGTTGCACACCCGTACCCTCGACCTGGCGCCGATCTTTGCTCCCTATGTCGGTTTTGCGATCTTCGGTGAGAACTACCAGCGCGGCGAGTTCATGGCCGGGCTGAAGGTGGCCCAGGATGAGATCGGGATCGACCGCCGGGGAGAGCTGCCCGATCACCTCGAACCCGTGTTGCGCTACCTGGCTGCAGCAGATGAGCCCTTCCCCGGCCTGGTCGAGGTGTTTGCCCAGGCGGTGTCCAGGATGAGGAAGACCCTGAAGGAGGCCGAGGCGGACAATCCGTATCGCCACGTGCTGGCCGCGGCGACGGAAGCTGCCGAACGCCTGGAAGTTCCGGTGGGAGGTGCCGGATGAACTGGAACCTGCTGCTCTTTGTCGTTTTCCCCTACGTGGCCATCGCCATTGCCGTCGTGGGGACCGTCTACCGGATGATCCGGCGGCCGTTCACGGTATCGTCGCTGTCGTCCCAACTGCTCGAAGGCCGCAAGCTGTTCTGGGGGTCGGTGCCGTTCCATTGGGGTCTCGTGGTGATCCTCCTCGCCCATTTCGTGGCGCTCATCTTGCCGGCCGGGATCGAGGTCTGGAACCGGGCACCCATCCGCCTGTACCTGCTGGAGATCACCGGACTGGCACTGGCTCTGTGGGCGCTGTTCGGCCTGGGAATGCTCATCTATCGACGGGTCGGGGTGAGCAAGATCCGGGCGGTCACCACCCGCATGGACCTGGTAGTGCTCGGTCTGCTGGTGCTGCAGGTGATCACCGGCATCCTGATCGCCACGATGTACCGGTTCGGCTCCTACTGGGGCACCGGAGTATTCGTGCCCTACGTTCAGTCGCTGTTCGTGCTGAGGCCCCGACCCGAGCTGATCGCACCGCTGCCCTTCATCCTCCAGTTCCACGCATCGTTGTTCTTCGTGTTCCTGGTGGTGTTCCCGTTCTCACGGCTGGTGCACATCATCACGTTCCCGGTGCGGTACCTGACCCGTCCCTTCCAACTGGTCAGATGGCTGCGCCGGGACCGCCCGGTGAGCAGCGAACGGGAGCCGGTCGGGGCCCGATAGCCCCTCCCTGCAAGGGAGGGGAAGGCTCGACCGAAGGGGGGACCAGCAGCGGGACGCCGAGGCGACGACGCCGTAGTCACGACGGCGCCGCTCAGGCCTCGGCCAGCATCTTCAGCTTCGCCAGCATCTTTGTGATGGTGGCCCCGGACATGCGTTCGGCGAGCGGTCCGGCTACCCGGTCGAGCATGCGATTGGCGAGTTCGCCCTGCTCGGCAAACGTGAACCTGCTGCCCGACGGGGTCGGTTCCACCGTCCAGGTCTCCCGGTAGCTCTTCATCATGTCGCCTGAGGTCATCTCGAAGGAGAACCGTTGGGGCTCTGTCCATTCGGTCACCACGCACTCCAGGGTCATGACTCGCCCGGCCACTTTCTCCTCGAATCTGAATGGCGCTCCGACCTCACGGCGCACATCGCTCACGTACTCGAATCTCTGCAGCGGGAGATACCACTGCAGGATCCGCTCGGGATCGCTCAGAAAAGTCCAGACTCTTTCCGGCGGCGCATTGATGGCTACGGACTTCTGTACTTCCATGGGTTGCCTCCCTGTTCAAGGTCCGACCATGCGGTAACGAGGGCTTTTGTGTGATCGCGGCCGTCCTCATAAACCATGCACCCGCCGGCTGTCGCTGGGAAGAGGGAATTGTCGCGAAAGTCCTCAGACGCCGCCGATCACGTTGAATGTGTTGAGGAGTGTGTCGAGAGCGTCGAAGTCGCGATCGGCCACCGCCTGGAATTGCACCACGACCAGGTAGCTGAGATCTTCCGGCACTGCCGCCAGTACCACCACCGTGGTTCCCACCCCACCACAGTCCAGGTATAGGTCATACGACCCGGTGAAGATCGGATCAGCGTAGAAATCGCGGCCACCGTCCTCGCACGACTCGAGATACCCGGCTTGAAGATTGTCGAGAATCGACTCCACGGTCTCGAAGTTCGCAAGGTCGGAGGAGGCGGTCACACTCACGCCGGGTACGTCCCAGGAACCCGCGAATCCCGCCAGATCGGGGGCGGCGCTCACGTCGAAGATGAGATTGCCGGCGCTGTCGGTGTATGAACTGCCGTCGACGTCCGACCACTCAGAGGGGACATCCGCGACGATCGCTCCGGTGTCGTCGTAGATCGACACATACGCCGTGTAGCTCGTCGTGGGACCCTCATCGGTGGTGCCGGAAAGCTCATTGGCGAACGACACTGAGACCTCTAGCGGCGTCCCGTTGATTCGTCCCTCCAGGAACTCGTTGGTGTCGAAGCGCAATACCTCGACGGCCAGGACGTCCTCGGGTGTGTGTGAACGGATCACATCACAGTATTCGGCCATGGTTCCGTCGGTTGACAGCGACACGCCTTCGAGAGAAACGACGACATCGCCGGGGAGTATCCCGGCCAGGTCTGCAGGGGAACCAGACTCGACCGATGAGACCCATACACCCGTCAGGCCAGACTCGTCATCGAATATGGCGCTGCCGTTGAGACCCAGTGCATCCACATTCGATTCCTCGCGCAGCTTCTCAACCAACCCCCGGGCGGCGGCGACGCTGATGGCAAAGTTGAAGTCGAAGGTGCCTTCCCCGGCGTAGTTGATGCCCACCACCTGACCATCCGTGGTGAGAAGTGGCCCTCCGGAGTTGCCGGGCCGGATGCGGGCGTCGTGCTCGATGACATGGTCTACCGATGCCCACGCCGACTCGAGAACCGTGTCGTTCTTCGACACGATGCCCTTGGTCAACGTGTACTCGTCCGTCCCCAACGGGAACCCGGCCGAGAACACCTCCAGCCCCGGCTTGATCTCACCGTCGTACCACGAGACATAAGGAAAACCGTCCCCTTCGATGTCGATTACCGCCAGATCGGAGCATTCCGAAACCGCTAGGACACGGGCGTTGATCGGCGAGGTCTGATCTTCGCCGACGTAAACCTGAAGAAGGCCGGCACCTGTCACGACATGGTTGTTGGTCACCGCGATCCCCGCCGGGTCAATGATGAACCCACTCCCGGTTCCGGCGGATTCGAAAGCTCCCACGGCCGCATCGACGAACGTTCCCCTCGCTTCGATCCGGACGACGGCCGAGGCCGCGTCATCGAGGGTTGAGGCCTGGCCTTCGGGGGTGGCAGGTTGGGTGGTCTCGGTTGTGGTGGACTCCGCTGGGGATGTGACACCGGTGGTGGTCGATGCCCCTTCTTCGCCGCCGCAGGCGGCGAAGACCAAAGAGAGGACGCCGATCACCAACAAGATTCGACGGATACCCATATCGAGTTCTCCTGTTGTACGACTCGCATTCGAGCACAGCACCCCCCGCTTCGGGTTCGCCGCCGCGGCAGTGACCGGGTGCCTTGCTCTTGCCGCTCAAACTAGCCGTTGAACCCGTCGTCGGATTCCACCTCAGCCCGGTAGACGCGGAGTGGGGGAGCGGACCGCAGCCGGGTTCAGAGTGTGGCGAGAGCCCCTACCACAGGTTGCAGCCGTCGGACGTAACCGGCCGGGTCGGTACCGAGGGGAATCACCATGACCCGGTCGATGCCCAGGTTTCCGTAGGCTCGCATCTCCTCAACGAACGCCGCGCCCCCCTCGTCGGTGGCGGGTGGACCACCCAGATACATGATGGTCTTTTCGATGCGGCCGTAATCGGTGCCTTCTGCCTCACAATGCCCGGCGAGAACCCGGAGCTTGTGGGCGATCTCAGGGGGGCCGGCCTGGGAATACGGACCGGCCGCTAGGTTGCAGGCGTCGCCATAGCGGGCGACCAACCGGAGCGTCTTCTTTTCTCCCCCACCTCCGATCATGATGGGCGGATGGGGCTTCTGGACGGGTCCGGGCACATCGATCGTTTCGGTGAGTTGGTAGTGCTTGCCTTGGTAGGGGCCGTCGTTGTCGCTCCAGATCTGTTTGGCTATCTGCAGAGTCTCCTCGAGACGCTCGAACCTTTCCGAGGTCGAGGGGAACGGGACCCCGAGCCCATGGTGCTCCCGATCGTGCCAGGCGGCACCGATGCCGAACCCGGCCCTGCCTCCCGAAACGATGTCGAGGGTGGTCACGGTCTTCGGGAGCAACCCGGGATGCCGGTAGGTGACGCCTCCCACCAGCAGGTGCAGATGGATCTTCGAGGTCACTCCGGCGACATACCCGAGGGCCGTGTAGCCCTCCAGCATCGGTTCACCCGGCCCGCCCAGCCCGGGCAACTGAAAGAAGTGGTCCATGACACTGAGGGCCGAGGCCCCGACTTCCTCGGCGGCGGCGGCGACCTCGGCCAGAGTGGCACCCATCCGGGCGGGTTCCTGCTCCCAGGAGAAGCTGGCGACGTGAAAACCGAGTTGCATGGGTATCCCCTTTCAATGAGATAGAAACGTGAGAGTAACGCCTGAGGGTTTATGGGCCCGGTGGCCCGTACCGTGCCAAGCCCTCTTGCAAGTCCTCCTGGGTGTCGACGCTGAACCAGGAGCGGCCGTCTTCACCCCAGGAGCGCCACTCCGGTTCCTCGATCGGGTGGAACAGCACCACGTCGAGGAGCGACTGGATTGAACCGTCGACGGCATCCTCGGCCTCAGCTCGTTCGGCCCAGGAGCCCGGATAAACGGCGCAGGTGACCTGGCGAGCCCCTCCGGCCATCGGAATAACGGCGTGGAGCGGTCCGGCCGTTTTGAGGAGAGCGATCAGTGTGTCGACGCGTAACCACGGCTGGTCGACTGCCACCAGAAGAGCCGGCCGGCCCTCCCCGAGCCTTAGCGCCGTCGCCAGGCCGGCCATCGGGCCGCGCCGCCCTTTCCGGTCGTCCGGGAAACACTCGAACCCGGCCAGCGTCCCGGACCGGCCCACCACCACGAGGTCGGGGGTGACCGCCGTCAGGGCGTCGGCCACCCACTCGACCATCGCCCTGCCGGCGACTTGGGTGAGGGCCTTGTCGCGCCCCATACGCGAAGCGTTGCCGCCGGCCAGGATGACACCGAGAGGATTCACGGGATCACCGTAGTTGCTCAAATCGCAACGATCAGCCCGGTCTTACATAAACCGGAGCAGCGAATCGGCCGGTTGTCGCTGCTTGAGATGGCCGTACCAGACGCACAGCGGATACAGGATGCCCAGGCCGGCCAGCCAGTAGAGGTACATGACCGGGATGGTGGTCCCGGAGGGTTGCAACCAGGCACCCAGACCTAGATACAGGTAGAGGTGGGTCACGTAGAAGAACAGCGGGACCCGCCCGAAGGTTGCCAGGGGCTCGAGGAGGCGACTCGCCCACCCTCGGGCCCGGGCGAACAGGCTCAGGAGGATGAGGTTGACGCCCATGGTGAGTAGCGTGAAGGTCATGGCCGGCGGGTACTTGACCACGTTCAGATAGCCGATCCAGTCGTCACCGGAACGGGGGCGGATGTTGCCGAAGCCGTCGAATGTTCGCAGCAAATAGAACCCGACGAGAGCGAACACTCCGATCAGCCAGGTCCGCCGCAATGGTGCTTCCTCGTCTGCCAGCATCCATTTGCCGAACGCCATACCGAAGATCACCAGCTCCAACCAGGTGAAGATCGGGTAGTTGGACCAGAACTCCGCATCGCCTCCGCTGTATCCGAAAACCAGACCCAGCGGCTGGTCGAAGATGAGGCCCCATTGGGAGGGATCCGGGTGTGAGAATTCGACACCGACCAAGAGGACCAACCCCACGATGGCGAGGGTGAGAGGTCCCAGTCGGATGAACAGGCTTCCCAGGATCATCCCTCCGCCCAGAGCCGCCAGCACCCCCATGTAAATGTCGGGAAATGGCTGCGGTCCCAGGTTCCAGGCCAGATTGACGACGCTGAACTGAAGGGCAATGAGAAGCGTTCCTCGAATGAGGAAATGCCTGACGATCGCCCATTCGCTCCAGCCCCTGCTGCGGCGTGATGCGGCAAACAGGACCATGCCGGTCCCCATCAGAAATGCAAACCCGGGCGCCACCGGATGCGTGATCAGCCGGGTGATGAAACTGAGAGCGTCGGCGTAGACCGGAAAGGGCCCACCCCAATGCTCACCCGACGAATGTTGCTGGGCAACGAAGTAGTTGGCGTGGTCGACGGCCATCAAGACGACGATCAGACCTCGCAGCGCGTCGAGCGCCAGGTAACGGGAGGATCTCGAGATTTCCGCTTGTGATTGAGGCAGGGACTGGGCCATGTTTCTCGGTCAAAACTAGCTTCCCCATGGAACGGGCAAGTACCCCAGGCGAAGCCGAGGGGGATGGGGGTCAAGCCTTGCTGCGAGACCGTCTGGCCGGCGCTTCAGGGCTCCCGGATCTCGAGGTTGAGGGTCATCTCACCGGCATTCTCGAATTGCAGGGTGAGTTCCAGCTCGGCGCCTTCGGCGAAATCTTCGAGCTTGTTGATGCACATCACGTGCAAGCCACCCTGTTTGAGTTCTGTCGATTCGCCGGCCGGGACGGCGATCTGGCCGCCCGCCACCGGCCTCATGGCCATGGCCCCCTCGTCGTTCATGAACGACTCATGCAGCTCAACCGTGCCGCAAGCCGGGGAGGTTGCCCCCACCAAAGCGTCGTCGACGGTTCCGTTGTTGTTGAGGGTCATGAAGAAGGCTCCGGCGGTGGCAACGCTCGGGGATGGTCGTCCCCACGCATCGGCGATCTCGATACCGGTGTCTCCGCTGCAGGAAGCGGTGGTGGCAACTAGAGCAATGGCCAGGCCGGCCAGACCCAGCCGTGATGTGACTCGTTTCACTTTCTCCTCCGGGTAGACGGTTCCGTCCTCCCTCCCAGATCTTTTTGCTATCGCAGCATGTAGTCGAGGTCGGCGGCGATGGCATCGGCTCCGGTTCCGTAGCCGATCAACAACTTCAGGTGACCTTCCTCGTCGATGATGTTGAGGGTGGCCGTGTGGTCGACGAGATAGCCGGAAGCGCCTTCTTCTTCGTGGGCTTCGTACCAGATGCCGTACAGGGTGGCGACGCTGCGGACTTCGTCGTCGGTGCCCGTGACTCCCACGAAGGTCGGGTTGAAGAACTCGACGTACTCGGTCAGCTTCTGCGGGGTGTCGCGGGCCGGATCGACCGAGACCATGATCAGCTGAACCTCTTCGGCCTTATCACCCAGTTGGGCCAGGGCTCGATTGACATCGGAGAGAGTGGTCGGGCAGACGTCGGGGCAAAAGGTGTAGCCGAAATAGAGCACCACCAGCTTGCCCCGGTAGTCGCTGAGGCTCACCGGACCATCGGCCGAGGTGAGCGTGAAGTCGGTGGCCGGCATGACGGACTGGATCGGCGTGCCGTTGAACTGGTAGGGCCGCAAACGGGGCAGGACGAACCAGGCGAACAAGGCAAGCACGACCAGGACTCCCAGCAGGGGCGGGAACCAAGCGGGCAAACGGGAGCGGGCGGGAGGCCTGGTTTCGGTCATGGTGAGTAACAGAGGAAAAGGTGGGCGGCTTCGTAGGCGAGGCTGGCGGCGCCGTTGCTGTTCTCTACCTCCTCGGCCAGTACGCCGAGATGGCGGACGATCCGGTCCACATCGGGAGAAATCGTCTGATATCGGTACTCGTTGCGGATGATTCCGTAGCCGTCGACCAGCACAAATCCGGGATCCAGGATGAAGGTCCCGTCGTCTCGCTTCTCGTAGAACGTGCGGAACCCGCCGCCGACTATGTCTTTGAGAGTCCCTTCATTGTCGGTGGTGGCGAATCGCCAGGTGTCACGGGCGCCGAGTTCGGCGGCATGAGCGGCCAGGGTCTCCGGTGTGTCCCGCTCCGGATCGACCGAGATGGTCACGAACTCGACTTCGTTGCCGTAAAGCTCGACTTCATCGAGCCGTTCCTGGACGGCCTGCATCGTCGTGTCGATATCCCCGCAGGGTGGCGGGCAGCTGGTGTAGGTGAAGCTGTAGAGCACGAACTTGCCGCGCAGATCCTCGCTGGTGAGGCGCTGTCCCGATTGATCGGTGAGGGTGAACCCGGGGGCGAGGCGGACCCGAGGGAGCACCTGAACCGGCTGGAAGACCACGAAGGCGACCACCGACAGCAGGACGACCGTCGCGAAAGTGATCAGACCGATCTTCCAGCCGCGACTCAGCATGCTGGTTCCGGGAGATGAGGGTGTGGCGCGGGCACGGGATTCGAGCACATCGTCATGAACCCGGTCATGGTAGTGGTGGTCCGGGGCTGCAAATCCGGCCCGGGTAGGGCATCGGGGCACCCGGGCTACACTCGACCCCCGTCATGCGTCGCACCCTGTTCTCTCTGTTGCTTATTGCTCTGGTTGCGCTCTCGGCGTGCGGGGAGGACGAGGGCAGCAATCTGGCTCCCGATGCCGCACCCGGCAGCGTGCCCGATGTCCTCGGTACCTACGTCGTCAACGGCGTCGACCCGCTCGGCACCGAATACGGGGGGCACCTGACCATCATCGAAGGTGAGGGTCTCAACCGTTACCAGCTTCAGTGGATCATCACCGGCAGCATCCAGGAAGGAACCGGCAGCCTGGAAGGAAACCAGTTGCTGGTCGAGTGGAACACCGTTGACGGGCTCAACCGGGACGCGCGGGGAACCGCCGAGTACACGGTGACCGAGGCGGGGGAGTTGTACGGGACCCGGACGGTGCTCGGCAGCGAAGAGCTGGGCACCGAAGAAGCTTTTCCGAACGAGTGAGCGGAGGGAGTGGCGCTTGATGCTTGGAGCTTCAGTGAAGCCTCTCCAGCACCGGGGCCAGTGCTTCGATGCCCTGGGGAGTGGCGGGGGCCAGACACACTTGGACGTGTTCGATGCCTTCGTTTTCCAGCGCAGCCAGCTTCTCGATGACTTCGCCTGTTGAGTTGCCCAGATTGACCATCGCGTGAGGTCCGTACCGCACCGTCCTGCCCAACACTCCGACGGCCACCGAGGCTGTTCGGCCCAGGGTCGCGGGATCCCGGTCTTCCTGCTCGCAGGTGCGATCGAGTTTCCTACGCAGCTCCCGGACGTCACCGATCGGGTCGTTGGAGAATGGCAACCAGGCGTTCCACATGTCGCCGTAGCGGGCGGTGAGGGCCATCATCCGAGGCCCCGAAGCGCCGATGAGGATTGCAGGACCGCCGGAGCGGGTTCGGGGTAGGTCGAGCTCCAGATCGTGCGCGTGATAGTGGCTGCCCTCTAGATCCGCCCGTCCGTCGCGCAGCAACCCGACGATGATCCGAAGAGCCTCTTCGAACCGGTCCACTCGACGGTCGGCCGGTATTCCGAAAGCCTGGAACTCGGCTCCGAAGTAGCCACCCCCCACCCCGAGCACCAGGCGCCCATTGCTGATCTCATCCACGGTGGCGGCGGTCCTGGCCAGTAAACCGGGGTTGTAGTGGGCGGTGCACGACACCAGAGGACCCAGGGTGATTCGCTCGGTTTCGGCAGCCAGGGCGGCCAGCAGTGACCACGGGTCCCACAGGCTCCAGGGCCGGCCTTGCTCAAACCGCAGGAAGTGATGACCGATCAACCATGCCGAGTCGAACCCCACCTGCTCGGCGGTCCGGGCCGCTTCCAAGACGTTGCTCCAGCGCGGGTCTTCCCCGTCCCACGCTCCGGTCCAATGCGGTAGGTACAGGCCGATCTTCATCGTGCTCACGTCCCTTCGATCCTACGGGAGGAGCCCGGTGGCTGGGCTCCTCCCACGAGTCAGATTGTCTCAGCCGGCACTACCGGTCGGAGCTACCGCGAGCCCTTTTCAATAATGGTGCCAAACATGTTGTACGGGTCGGGTACCCGGCCGACGTCTCCGCGCATCTTCTGTCCGTCGTAGGCTCCGTTCCCTTCACCCACGAAATGCACGGCGGGAATTCCGTTCTCGAACTTGCCGGTGAAAGTGCCGGTGAACATCAATGCACCACCGAAGCTGTAGAGGTTCCAGGTTCCCCAGGTTGGTCCGCTGAACGATTCATCCAAGTTGGCGTTGGCGACCACGATGTCGTAGCCGGTCTTGCGCGGTTCAACCACCTCATCTCCCATATCATTTACGGTGTAGGAGAACGCCAGTTCGTAGATCATCATGTCACGGATGCGGAGCCGCCCGCTCGGCAGGGATTCCCAGTCACCCTCTTCGATCACGCAGAAGGCCCGATCTGCCACCCAATTGTGGGGGCAGCTCTCGCCACCATCCGTGATGCCGGCCGGGAAGTAGACACCGTAGAAGTCGGTGTGTTCCGCTTTCGCCAGGGCAGCCGGAGTCGCCAGTCCGAGCACCAGCAGCGCCACTATCGCCATCACGATTGTCTTGCGCATCTTCTCCTCCGTTCCGCTCGCCGTCCGGCAAGCTGTGCCCCCAGGATGAACCCGACCGCTTAACGATCGGTTACCGATCCATAGACTGACAAGAACGGCCGGCCCGGAGGACATATGCAGTTCCGCATCTTGGGACCGATGCAGGTTCTGGCGGGCGGCCGACCGATCGAGCCGGGCGCACCCAAACAACGAGCCTTGCTCGCCTACCTCTTGATCAATGCCAACCAGGTCGTGCAAGCCGACCGCATTCTCGAAGAGCTGTGGCCCGAGGGGCCACCGGCGGGCGGCCTCAAGACCCTCCAGGTACACGTCTCCAAACTGCGCAAGGCGTTGACCGCCGGTGGTACCCGGGGTGGCGGTCCACTACGGACCGAGGGATCCGGATATGTGCTGGACATCGAATCTGAAGAACTGGACGCCGTCCGGTTCGAGCAACTCTGGCGCCGGAGCCGCTCTGATCTGGCTACCAATCCGTTGCGGGCGGCGACCGAGCTACGGCGTGCCCTAGGTCTATGGCGAGGACCGCCTCTGGCCGATTTCACTTATGAGCCGTTTGCCCAGCCTGAGATCCGCCGACTCGATGAATTGCGCCTCGTGGCGCTCGAGGATGCCATCGACGCAGAGCTGGCACTCGGCCGGCAGGCAGAGGTGCTGGATCGGCTCCGGAACCTGATCGAGGAGTATCCCCTGCGAGAGCGCCTGCGCGGGCAGCTGATGGTTGCGCTCTACCGGCTGGGCCGGCAGTCGGAAGCCTTGCAGGCTTTCTCCGACCTCCGCCGTCTCCTGGGAGAAGAGCTCGGTATCGAGCCCTCCCCGGAGTTGTGCGACCTGGAGGACCGAATCCTTCTTCACGATTCGGGTCTGCTGCTCCAGGTCGTGCCGGAATCAATCGAGGACGAGCTTCCGGCTCGCCTGACCAGTTTCGTCGGCAGGTGGAGACAAGCGGCGGAAGTCCGGGCACTGCTGTCCGAACACCGCCTCGTGACCATCACGGGGGTGGGCGGCGTGGGGAAGACTTCCTTGGCGATCGAAGTAGCTCGCGACTTTTCGGCGTACCTTCCCGACGGGACGTGGATGGTCCCTATGGCATCGCTCGACGACCCGCAACTGGTCGGGCCGGAAGTGGTGGGCGCTCTCGGACTCAACCGACCAGCGGGTGTTGATGAGGGGGAGGTTCTGGTCGACCACCTCCGCGATCGTCGCAGCCTTTTGGTCCTGGACAATTGCGAGCATTTGATCGATGCCGTCGCCGGCTTGGCCGACACGTTGCTGAGACGATGCCCTGAGTTGCGGATTCTGGCGACCAGCCGCCGGGAACTCGATGTCGGCGGGGAAGCCGTTTTCTCACTGCCACCTTTGGCCGTCCCCGCCGTGGGAGCCGGTATGGCCGAAGTCTCCGAGTCGCCCTCCGTGCAGCTCCTCGTCGAGCGTGCCCGACTCAAGCAGCCGGGGTTTGCCCTCAGTGAATTCAACGCCGACTCGATCGCCGTGATCTGTCGTCGGGTGGCGGGCATACCCCTTGGTCTGGAGCTGGCGGCCGCTCGTCTGCAGTCGATGACTCCGGACGAAATGGCCCGGCGGATGGACGACCAATTCGAATTGCTCACGACCGGCAGCCGGGCCGCAGAGCCTCGCCAGCGGACCCTCGAGGCGACCATGGACTGGAGCTACCGGCTTCTAAGGGACGACGAGCAGGCCTTGCTGCGCCGGGCGGCTCTGTTTCGGGGCGGGTTCCGACTCGAGGCTGCCGAGGCGGTGACCATCGGCGAATTGGTGCCGGCCTCACGGGTTGCCGATCTCCTCGGGCGGTTGGTCGAGGCGTCGCTGGTGAGCGCCGAGATTCGGGGAGATGCGACGATCTACTCGATGTTGGAGCCGGTTCGGCAATACGGTCTCCGTCTCCTGGATGAAGCCGGGGATTCCGAAGCCACACGTGAGCGGCACTTCACATTCTGCTTATTGCAGGCGGGCCAATTGCTCGACCACTACCAATCGGGCCGCTGGTCCAATGTACTTCGGATGGGGGAGGCCATCGCCGACGACTGCCGGGAGGCACTCAGCTGGGCGGCAAAAACGGGCCGGGGCGACACCGCGCTTCAACTCGCGGCCAGACTGTGCCCGTATTGGACGGTGGCCGGTAGGACGGCCGAAGGCCATGCAAGTTTGACTGTGGCTTTGGAAGCTTCCTCCCGGCGCCCTACCCCGGATCGGATTCGGGCTGCGGACCACTGCGCACGCTTCGCCATCGGGATCGGTCGGCCTGCCGACCGCTGGCTCGACGAACTCGAGGAGGGCGCGGCGAAGCTCGGAACTGCCGAGATGTTCGGGCGAGCCGCAGGAACCCGGGGTCTCCTGGCGTTTGCCCGCGGAGACCTCAACGCCGCCCACGACATGCTGGCGGAGGCCTATCAACGTGACCTACAGGCGGGCCGACCGGCTCGAGCGGGTGTATTGCTGGCCGAGTGCCTCATCCGGATCGGGCGGTTTGACGAAGCCGAACGGTTGTTGGATGAGCTCGATCGGTGGGAATCAGCACAGGACGAGTACGGCAACCATGCGATTACGGTCGCCTTGGGGATGCTGGCTTATTGTCGCGGCGACCTTCATGGGGCTGAGAAGATGCTGGAGATAGCAGTCAAAGCGTTTGGAGAGCAGCAGTCCTCAGCCGGCCAGATGGAATCGATGATGTACCTCGGTTGGGTCTCCCTCGACCTGGGAAATGAACGCCGCTCCCGGATGCTGGCGGAGCGGTCGCTGGCCCTGGCCCGCCGGGAGGCCGACATCCTCTACGAGGCAACCAACCTATGGCTGTTGGCCCGGGTGGCACTCCGGCGGGACGAGTTGGCCGAGACCCGGACCGCCCTCGAAGCATGTATGGAGGTGGCCCGCCGGCGCCGGGAGTCGGTGATCCTGGCCTTTGCGCTGCTTGTGTGGGCGGATCTGGCCGCTGCCCAAGGCGAACTCGAACGGGCGGCCCACCTGTTCGGTGCCGCCGGGCGGGCCCTGGCTGCCATTCCCCACATCATGCCTCCCTCGATGGGGCGCGAGTACGACGAGACCATCGACGAGCTGCAGCGGTCGCTGGGAGTGGACGTTTTCGAGGCACTTCACCGAACGGGTTCGGGATCGTCTCTCGAAGAGGCTGTCGACTTTGCCCTGAAGAGGCTGTCGGACAGCTGACAACTACCTCAACGTCATCAGGAACGCCACCAGGTCGTCCAGTTGTTGTTCGGTCAGCACGTCGGCAACGTCGGGAAGCATGGCTCCGGGCTGGAAACCCGTCACGAGGTAGGCGTCGGGTTCGACGATCGATTGGCGTAGATACTCCTCGGCGGTGAGTCCCGGCACTCTGGTTTCGGCGGCGCCGGCCACTCCGGCCAGGGAAGGCCCCACCAGCCGCTGCCCGGGCTCCAGCGAGTGGCAGATCCGGCAACCGGTGTTGGCGCCGATGCGGGTGTCCAGAAACAGCTCGCGGCCGGCCGCCGGGTCGGCACCGAGGGCCGCATCCTCAAACTCCAGGTTGAGGATCTCGCCACGACCGAGGCTCACCGTGTCGTCGTAGAGCACGGTGCCGCCGGGCAAATCCGCCCGGTCGAACATAGTGAGCCGGACCCGGCTGGTCCCCGGCAAGAACTCGATCTGTTCGAGCACCGGGGCGGAGGCCGCCGGACCACCGCCCCGCGGCGAATAACTGCGATCCAGTGCGACTGCGCCGTCTATCTCCAGGACGAGACGGGTGGGCTCGCCGCTGGGGTTGCCTTCGACTCCGATCCCGGCGATCGGGTAACCGCTGCGGTGATCCATCGAAAGCTGAACCGTTGCCCCACCGTCGTCCAAGGCGTCGAACGGTAAGTCGCTCACCCACACCATCACGGCCAGGGCGGCGCTCAACACGGCAACGCCCGGCAGATAGCTCTTCCAGTCGGCCGGGCGGAGTTTGAATCCGTAGCTGGTGGCGCCGGTTTCCGGCGGCTTTTCGTCGAAGGCTCGGGCGAAGTCGTTCGGGGGAATCCAGGTTGTGGAAAGGGCGGCATCGGCATAGGCGCGGCGAAGGCGAGGTTGGCGTTTTCGTACCATTCGTTCCGACAGCCAGACGTTCCCTTCGCGGTTGGTGCAGTCTTCCGGGGGGCAGCCGATCACGCGGACCGAGGAGGCGCCGGCGTCGAGCGCCTCCTGAGCAAGGCGGGGGTGAATCATGCCGACACAGGTGACCGGGACGACCACGATCCGCTGTTCCCCGTCGAAGTGAGGTTCCTGCAGGTAGGGCCGGGCCCCGTGGTAGGCATGCCGCTCACACGTGAAGACGACCTCGACCGGTTCATCGCCGGAGACGGCGGCCCGCGTCTCGGACCAGATTGCCTCGGCCGGCCGGTCTCCCAGGGTCAACGCCATCTCCGGGCAGCTGCCGATACACACCCCGCAAGCCACACACATGAGCGGGTCGACCACAGCCAGTTGCCGGTGATGACGGTCGGGAGTGTCGACCATCTCCAGAGCCTGGTACGGGCAATCCGGCGGGCACAGACCACAACCGGTGCAGAGATCCTCGTGGACGACAATCGGCGGCAAGGGCTTCCGGATCGCCAACCAGGGTATGAGGCTCACCGCCACCAGCAGCACGAACCCACCACCCCACAGCAGCACAGGCGGCCAGTTGAGGCCGGCGGGCAGGTAGAAGAGGTAGAACCAGTCGATAGTGAGATCTCGAGGGGTCTGCCCGGGATCGATTCCGGGAAGCATGCCCACCGGTACGGCTACCGCCGCCACAACCAGGAGCCCGAACAGAACCCACATCCAGTAACGGGGCGGCAGGATCTTGGGCCGGCTGAGCCGCTTGACGTGATACCAGATGAACAGGATCAGCAACAGTGATAGACCGATGTGGACGGTGATCACCAGCACCACGAACACCCAGCCGGTTCCGGCCCCCGAGGTGATGGCGTTGTTGATCAGGAAGGCCACCCCGGTGGGCCAGTCGCCGACGGCCCTGATCAGCGTTTGAGTGATCACCTGCGCCCGCTCGTCGAAGATCAACCAGTAGCCGGTGACGCCGATGATCCAGATGAACCAGGTCATCACCACCCCGGTCACCCAGGCCAGCCAGCGCGGCCCGCGAAAACGGTCCATGAAGAAGGTGCGCCAGCCGTGCAGAAGGCTGGTGACCAATACCGCCGGCGAGGCATAGCGGTGGAGGGCCCGCATGATCCGCCCGATCCAGTTGGCTTCGATCTTGGCCACGGCCTCGTAGGAAGCTTCCGTCCCGAACTGATAGAAGAGAGTGAGGTAAATGCCGGTGACGGTGAGGACGATCAGCAGGAAGATGGTGATCGTTCCGGTGTGGTAGAGAGGGTTGAACTGGGGCAGCCGCACCAGCCGATCGATCGGCTTCTCCACGGCCAGCGAGACACGTTCGGCGAAATTGAGGGTCTTGCGGACCGGGTTGTCCTGCCGCAGCTCCCAGTCGATCGACTCGGTGAGGTTGGTTACCCGTCTGCTCATTTCGGTGGCGATTCTTCCCGCTTTGTTCCGGACAACCAAAACGAAGGAGTTTCATCTGTCGGGGGGATCGATCCGGAGTTCTACAGAAGAGCCCCTTCCAACCGAACGGGCCTAAAGATCGACCCGCCGGTGTTCGATACCTATACCTATGGCGGAATTCAAGGGAACGATCCGACTAGAAGACGGGGACAGTCTCGAGACCAGCTTGACCGTTGATCGCGGCCGGCTCCTGGTCGCGGCCGGGGAACACGAGATCGGCAACTGGCCCGTCAAAGGGTTGGCCATGGAACGGCGAAACGGTGACTTCCGGTTCCACGTGGAGGGCGAAGAGCTTCTGATTGCTGTGGCGGACCCCGTCGGGTTCTTCTTGACACTCGGGATCGATGAAGAAAGGTCGAAGGCCCGGCGATCCAAGAAACCCAAAGGAGAGAAGAGGCTCAGGCGGAAGTCACGTTCCCAACCGGAGACCGTCCCACAACCCGCCCCAAAGGTGACCCCGGTCGTCCCGGTAGAGGTGGCGCCGGCGGTTTCCGAGATTCCGGTGGAGCCGTCTCCGGTGGACATCGACATTCCGATGGAACTGTTTCCGGTGGAGGCACCACCGGCGGCATCCGCGATTCCGATGGAACTGTTTCCGGTGGAGGCATCGCCGGAGGTTGCCGAACTTCCGGCAGAACCACCTCCCGCGGGAATCGCCAACGACGTCGCCCCCCGCCCCCCAGCCGAGGCTCCTCGAGCAGAAACTCCCCTCGCGGCCCTCCGCGAACAACCGACCGCAGAATCGGTGGCCTCGCTTTGGTCCCGGCTCTCCTTGCGGTCGAAGCTGGCCGGAGCCGGAGGAGTCGTCCTCGTGATTCTGGGCGTGATCGCTCCCACTTTGCTGGCCCTGCTGTTCATGGTCGCCGGCATGGCCACCCTCTTCCTGGCCATTGCGGCCAAGAGCGAAGGAGGCGGGACCTTCCTTCCCCCGCCGTTCTTTGCCACGACCGCCGCCAGCGTCGGTGGTATCGCCCTGGTGCTGCTGGCGATCACCATCATCGCCGTCACCTAGCGAGCCGAGCTTCGCTCGCTACCAGGGGCGGATGGTGGGGGCCCGGCCGGACCCCAGGTCGATGTTGGCGATCTGGTCGACCAACTGAGGGCCGTAGGCGACCAGGATGAGCACCACGGTGGCGACGATCCAGGGGACCCAGCGGTCCAACCAGCGGGGCGTCAGCTGAGGGTCTTGCATCGACTCGGCGACCGGAATCTCGATTTCCGCACCGACCGGCAATCGTTCCTTCTGCCAGGCGGTCCGGGCCACGATTGTCACGAACATCACGGCAGACACGAACAGGATGGCACCGCCCAATCCGACCCTCAGCAGGTGACCGCTCCACTCCTCCGGCACGTACGGCGCCACTCCGAGAGGAGTCCGGCGAGGTGCGCCCAAGAGTCCGAGTACGTGCATGGCATTGGAGAAGATGAGCATGCCGATGAACCACAGCCACGCCTGGATGACCGTCCAGCGCGGTTTCCAGAGCGGCTTGCCGGTGATCCACGGCACCAGCCAGTAGGAGATGCCCATGAAAGAGAGGGTCACGGCGGTGGCCACCGTCAGGTGGAAGTGCCCCGGCACCCACGTCGTGTTGTGGATCACAAGGTTGATGTTGTAGGAGGCGTTGGTGAGCCCACCGATCCCTCCGAACATGAACAGGATGCCGGCCAGCAGTTGCGCCGTCACCGATCCGTCGCTCCACGGCAAGGCCCGCACCCAGCCGAGAAGACCCTTGCCACCCCGGTTGCGGGCGGCTCTTTCGAGGGAGGCGATAACCGTGAAGGCGGTCAGCATCGACGGGAGGAACACCGAATAGGTGAGGATCGCGTGGATGTACTTCCATCCGGCCGGAACGCCCGGGTCAACGAACTGGTGGTGGAACCCGAGCGGTACCGACAGCAGCAGGAATAGCCACATGGCCAGCCGCGCCAGCGAATCGGAGAAGAGTTTTCCGCCGGCCTGCCTGGGCAGCATGCCGTACCAGGACACGTAGGCGGGAAGCAACCAGAAATAGACGAGCGGGTGGCCGGTGAACCAGAAGTAGGTACGGGCCAGCTGCGGGTCGGTGCCCTCGATCAGTCCCAGCGACCAGGGGAGGAGCATGGTGAGGATCTCGATGGCGATACCCAGCGTGGCGAACTGCCACATGGCCATCGTGACCAATCCCCCGAAGGCGATGAACGGTGTTCGAGTATCCGGATTGTCCTTACGCCAGGCCCGGTAAGTGAAGAAGAAGCCGTAACCCTCTATCCAGCTTCCCACCACCACCAGCGTGAGTCCCGCGTAGAACGCCCAATTGGCCTGCAGGGGTGGGTAGAAGGTATAGAGGACGGAGGCCTCGTCCAGCAGGATCGGCACGGCCGCCATGATCAGACCCACCACCATTGTCCAGAACCCGACCCGGTTGAGCTTGGGGTAACGGAGGCCCCGCTTGAAGCCGACCAGGGTCGTCAAGGTAAAGAAGCCTGTGATGAAGAATGTCGTCCACACCAGGGCGTTGAGCACGCCGTGGATGGTGAGGCCCTGGTAGTAGGACTTGAAGACGGGTTGGAGGTATGGGTACAGGTCCACACCGGACAACTCGAATGCCTGGAGCGGACCGAAGAGAGTACCGATCGACAGAGCGATGACGGCCACCAGGATGTGAGCGCCGATAAAACGCTTATCGGTCTTGGTCACCTCGTAGGTAGCGAGCATGCCTCTTCCCTCTTGAGTCGCCATTTACTTCTCCACCACGGTCAGGCTTCCGAACATGGCGGCGTGGCCGACACCGCAATACTCGGTACAGATATACGGGTACTCGCCCACCTCGTCGAAGGTATGGGTCAGTTTGGACACCTGGCCCGGGACGATCTGCATGTTGATGTTGGTGTCCTGGAGCTTGAAACCGTGCTGAATATCCCGGCTGGTGACGTAGAAGGTCACCGTCGAATTGACCGGGATTTCGACTTGACGTGGGTCGAACTGCCAGGTGGTGGCATTACCGATGATGTAGAGCTCGTAGACACCGGGGGACAGCTCCCGGAGGCCGGGGTTCTCCCAGGGACCGGTGAGGTTGTTGGGATCCACCCGCTCTTCGGGGGAGGGAACCTGGAACCCGAGAGCGAAGCCGGCGACCGTAACGGCGGCGGCGAAGACAATCACCAGGATGATCGAGATGCGCATCCAGTTCTTCTCGTATGGGTCGATGTGGAGCGTCTCTTTGGTCCCGTTCGGCTCGCTCATACCGTTACCCCCCGGGAGAGCAGGATCACATACACCGAACCCCACAAGATGATGATGGCCAGCACGAACATGACGAGGATCGCCACGGTGCCCCTGGGCTTGAACTCCTCTGATGTTTCTTCGATCTGCGGCTGATCGGCCATTCGTTTCTCCTCCGCGGTGCCCGCCATCGCCTGAAGTGGGGCACCGGTGATATTCGGGGGCGAGCATAGGAAACGATTGCGCTTGCTGCAACGTCATGCGAACCGCCGGTTCTTGCGGAGCCGTCGCCGTGTCGGTTTATGATGAGCGCCGCCTTCACTACCAGGAGGGGACCCGGCCATGGGCCTGATGGGGAACATCAAGTTGTTGCTGAAAGCGTTGCCAATCGCACTGCTGCTGGTGGCTCTCTTGGCACCGGCTGCCGCCGGCCAGGAGGACCAGGGTGAAGAGGTCTTCGGTCGCATCTGCTCGGCCTGCCATGGGAGCACCGGAGCCGGGTTGTCGGGGACGTTCCCGCCGTTGGCCGGCAATCCCAATGTCCAGGATGCCGCCTACGTGGAAGGGGTCATCAGAAACGGCAGACAGGGCGAGCTGGTCGTCGCCGGTGTGACCTACAACGGCCAGATGCCGGCGTTTGGAGACCAGCTTTCCGACGATGAAATAGCCGCAGTCATCGACTACGTGCAGAACCGGTTGGGTGTTTCGAGCAGCGGTGAGCCCGCTCCGGTCGACGAAGGGGAAGCCTTCCCCTGGAATCTCGTCATGCTCGGCTCGGCTCAAACTGTGTTCGTGGTCGGCCTGGTCTTCCTGCTCACCTCGCCTCGCCGGAAGAAGGAGCTGACCTGGTGGAACGCCTACGGCCGGGCTATCTTGATCTTTCTGTTCTTCGTGCTGGCCACCACCTGGCTCCCTTCATGGGCGATGACCCAGGAGGCGGTCGCCGGGGCACCGCGCCTGGTCGGTGATTTGCTCGGTTCGGGGCTGTGGATGGTGATGCTGGCGGCCGGAATCGGCGGGTTGATCTGGTTGCAGAGGACGGAACGGATCTGATGGCCGGGGATCTCGTCTTTCGTCAGGAACTGCAGTTCTACGATGAGAACATCCCCTGTCTGGCCGCCTGCCCCGTCCACACCAACGCCGGTATGTACGTGGCCGCCATCGCCGACGGCCGGGACGAACTGGCCTATCTGACCGCCCGGCTGCCCAACCCGTTTGCCTCGGTATGTGGCCGGGTCTGCGCGGCGCCCTGCGAAGATGCCTGCCGGCGGGGGGAGATCGACAGGCCCATCGCCATCCGGGCTCTCAAGCGTTTTGTCACCGAGCAGTTCGGACCCGAGAAAGCGAACGGCGAGGTCTGGAAGCAGGTAGCCGCCCCACCGTCCGAAGAACGTCCGCAGAGCATCGGGATCGTCGGCGGCGGCCCGGCCGGGTTGTCCGCCGCCCATGACCTGCGCCGCCTCGGATATCAGGTCACCGTATACGAGGCAACCCGGCAGCTGGGCGGCATGATGCTGCTCGGCATACCCGAGTACCGGCTCGACCGGACCCTGCTGGCCAACGAGATCAAGGTGATCGTCGATCTCGGCGTGGACGTACACCTCAATACCAAACTTGGTGAAGACGTCACGCTTGCCGACCTGCGGGCCAAACACGACGCCGTGTTATTGGCGATCGGCGCCAACCTCGGTCGCGGCCTGGACATCGAAGGCCACGAAGCCGATGGAGTGCTGCGGGCCATCGAGTTCCTCATCAACGCCAATCAGGGTTTCCAGGTCGACGTCGGAGAGCGAGTGGTGGTGATCGGGGGCGGGGATGTCGCCATGGACGCCGCCCGCACCGCGTTGCGCGCTGCCGAGTATGAAGAAAAGGCGATGGGCGCCTATGAGGATGCGGAAGAGCGGGCCACCATGACCGAGGCGATGGATGTCGCTCGTACCGCCGCCCGCTCGGGTGCCAAGCAGATCACGGTGATGACGCTGGAGTCTCGTGAGGAAATGCCGGCTTCCGAGTTCGAGATCGACGAGGCGATGCATGAAGGCATCGAGTTCTTCAACCGGCGGGGTCCGGCCCGGATCGTCACGGAGAACGGCAAGGTGACCGGGCTCGAGACCATCAAGGTTCTGTCGGTGTTCGACGAGGAGGGGCGATTCAGCCCGACGTTCGATCAAGATGACCGTGCGACCATCGCCGCCGACACAATCATCCTTGCCATCGGCCAGGCGATCGATGTGGCGGCCCTCGGTGATGATGGTCCGGAGATCAGTCCCCGTCGCACAATCCAGGTCGGCGCCGACAGCCTGGCCACCTCGATGCCGATGGTGTGGGCCGGCGGGGATGCCGCCCGGGGTCCCCGGACCCTCATCGAGGCAATCGCCGATGGACGCCGGGCCGCCGCCGAGATCCACCAGGCGTTTGGTGGTTCGGTCGAAGAACGCAAGCCGGGCACCATGGTGCAGCTTCGGCAATTCCACCGGCTCGACGACATCTACGACCGGATCGGGCGGGTCGATGTGCCGACCCTGCCGACCGACCGCCGCATCGGGCTGGCCGAGGTCGAAACCGGCTTCACCCCCGACCAGGCACGGTGCGAAGCCAAACGCTGCTTGCGGTGCTTCGCCAACATCCTCCTCGACACGTCGAAATGCGTTTTGTGCGCTCTGTGCGCCGATGTCTGCCCGCTGGACCTGATCGATCTCGTCCCCTCTGAGGAGGTGGCGCCCGGGCTTCCGGCCGGGACGGCGTTGACCCTGGATGAAACAAGCTGTATCCGCTGTGCGCTCTGCATCGAGCGCTGCCCCACCGACGCTCTGTCGATGGGACTCTGGACGGGAGTGGGAGTACCGGTATGAAGGTCATGGATCGAGTGAGGGAAACTACCGTCGGCCGGTCTATCTGGCGGGCAACCGACCGGGCAACCGAACGGGACCGGGCGGCCGGCCACTGGGCCAACTTCTTCCTGCACATCTACCCGGTGAAGATGCGCCGCAAGGAGATGACCTTTCGCTACACCTGGTTCCTCGGAGTGGCGTCGGTGGTGTTGTTCGGCTCGCTGGTGGTGTCGGGCATCTACCTGATGTTCTTCTATGTGCCGTCCCCGGCCTCAGCGTACGGCAACATCCAGAGCCTGCAGACCCAGGTGGCCTTCGGGCAATACATTCGCAACGTGCATCGCTGGTCGGCTCACCTAATGGTTCTGGTGGTAGCCGCCCATATGGCGCGGGTGTTCTATCGGGGCTCCTACAAGTCGCCCAAGGAGTTCAACTGGGTGATCGGCGTCATCCTCCTGGTTCTCACTTTGCTGTTGTCGTTCACCGGCTATCTGCTGCCCTGGGATCAGCTGGCCTACTGGGCGGTGACGGTGGGCGCTGCCATGGCCGGATTCGTACCACTGCTCGGCGAAACCATCAAAGGCATCCTGATCGGGGGCGACACGGTCGGGTCGGCCACCCTACTCCGCTTCTACGTGCTCCACGTGGCGGTATTGCCGACCGCGGTGGTGATCCTGCTCACCATCCACCTGTGGAGGTGGCGCAAGGATGCCATGCTCGACACCCGGGAAGGAGGCGATGATGAGTGACCAGGAACCGGTCGTCGTCGACGGCAAACGGGTACTGGGAGTCGTCCCCGGCAAACCTCCCGGCGGTGAGCGCAAGGTCCTCGACGAGCAAGAGCCGGTGATGGTGTGGCCCCACTTGCTGATCCGCCACGGGGTGGCGGCGCTGGTAGTGATGGTCGCGGTGTTGTTGCTCGCCCTGTTCTTCAACGCACCGTTGCGAGAGATCGCCAATCCGCTGAATACGCCCAACCCCGAGAAGGCGCCCTGGTACTTCGCGGCGCTGCAAGAGCTGCTCAGTCACTTCCATCCGATGGTGGCCGGGGTTCTGGTACCGGGGGCCATCATCATCGGATTGGTTGCCCTGCCCTACATGGACCGGAATCCCCGTCTCTCACTTCGGTTCCGCAAGGTGGCGGTGGCGACCTTCACAGTGTTCATGGTGATATGGATCGTCCTGACAATGATCGGCTTCATGTTCCGCGGCCCCAACTGGGGTTGGGTGTGGCCCTGGCAAGAGTGGTACGGAGAGCTATGAGCGAAGAAATAGAACGGAGAGAGTTTCTCAAGCGCGGCTGGATGGCCGGGGCCGGGTTGATCGGTGTAGCCGGAGCCTGGACCACCTGGGACATACTGCAGCCGGGCGAGACCGCCGGTTTCGGCGGTGAGGTGCGCACCATTCCCGCCGAGGCGGTCCCCGAGGGCGACGTGGTGGCGGTGCCGGCGGCCCGGGCCTACTTGACCAAGATCGAGGGTGAAGTCGTTGCCATCTCGGAGACCTGTCCACATCTCGGGTGCCGGGTGCCCTGGTGCGCCTCGTCCGGTCAGTTTGAGTGTCCGTGCCACGGTTCGGTATTCAATCGCAAGGGGGAAGCCCGGGAAGGGCCCACCCCGCGGGCTATGAGCCGGTACCCGGTGGAGATCGTCGACGGCCTGGTGATCGTCGACACGGGTGCCCCCGTCGAGGGCGAGCCGATCGGTACGGCCGAGACGATCGATGAGCCGGTCAAAGGCCCGTCTTGCGAAGAGGGGAGCCACTGATGCCCGAACGGCCACCCGATCCGGCCCTCGAGGAATCGACCAACAAGTGGATGCGCTGGGGCCTGGTCCTGATGGTGATCATGGTGCTGGCCTTTCCGATTTACCGGATCACCGAGCCGGATCGGCGTGCCGATGCCGCCGAAGGTCGCGTGACCGAACTGGCCGCCCAGGGTGAGGAGCTGTTTGCGCTGACCTGTTCGGGCTGTCACGGACAGGAGGGCCGGGGTGGCGCCACCGCTCCCACCCTCCACTCCAAGGAGTTCCTGCAGTCCGCGGTTGACCGGCAGATCCAGTCTTTGATTGCCACCGGGATTCCCGGGACACAGATGAGCGCCTATTCACTTGATTTTGGCGGTCCGTTGACCCAGGAACAGATTGTGGCCCTGGTCACTTATCTACGCTCTTTCGAGAAAGATGCGCCGAGTGTCCCCGACTGGAGGGATGGCGTAGCCGGATAAGGCTCGCTTCGCTCGCGGTTGCCGGTTGCAGGTTTCAAGCTCGCGCTGGTTGCTGAGATCGCGAAAACCTCGCCCTTCGCAACTTTCGACGACGCGGTAGCTTGTTGGCGTTGTGCCGACCGAGGGAGGTTCAAATGGCCAACTATGTTCTCGCCTACACGGGCGGCGGTATGCCGGAAACCGAAGAGGAGCAGGCCGCGGTGATGGCCGCCTGGGGCGCCTGGTACGAAGGGCTCGGTGCGGCGGTAGTCGACGCCGGCAACCCATTCGGGCCTTCGGCCTCGATTGGCCGCGACGGCTCGGTCACCGGCGCCGGAGCTTCTGGGCTGACCGGCTATTCGATTCTGGCTGCCGGCAATCTGGATTCGGCAGTCGAAATGGCGAAAGGCTGTCCGATATTGGCCGGTGGTGGCGCGGTCGAGGTCTACGAGACCTTCGACGCCATGTAATCAGATGAGGATGCTCCGGTCCTAGACCGGGGCGTTCTCGTAGTGCATAGCCATGACCTGGCGGAGCAGGTCGACGGCTTCCACGATCTTCATGGTGGTCAACGAATAGAACACGAACTGGCCGTCCTTGCGGGCGTTGACCAGGCCCCGTTCCCGCATGATGGCCAGGTGCTGGGACACGTTGGCCTGAGGAAGCTCGAGCTCTTCGCAGATCTCACCCACCGACATCTCGCCGTCCCGCAAAGCGTTGATGATGAGGAGGCGCTTCGGATCGGCCAGACCCTTGCAAACACTGGCGTGGAGTTGGTTGAGCTCGTTGGCAATCGACATTGGGAATCACTATGCCACAAGCCGTTGCGAAAGGAAAGATGTATTCATCCGGCTGCATGTTCACGGCCGGTTTGATGGAATGCCGCAAGAGGCAGGCAACGGCCTTCAGCGGGGGAGATTGGAGGCGCCCATGAGGAACTCATCGACGGCCCGCGCGCACTGTCGTCCCTCTCTGATGGCCCACACAACCAGGGATTGGCCGCGCCGCACATCGCCCGCCGCGAAGACCCCGCGTACACTCGTCTGGTAATCCTCGTCGCCGGCCAGGACGTTTCCGCGCTCATCGAGGTCGACCCCCAGCGGCTTCAGCAAGCCGTCCAGAACCGGAGACACGAAACCCATAGCCAACAAGACGAGGTCGGCCTGAAGGTCGAATTCGGTGCCTTCGACTTCTCGCATCTGCCACGATCCGTCTCGCCGGCTCCAATCGACCTGGACGGCGTGAAGTTTCTCCACGCGACCGTTCGTGCCTGAGAAGCTCGTGGTTGAGACCGACCAGAGACGGTCGCATCCCTCTTCATGCGAGGATGAGGTTCTGAGTCTCGTCGGCCAATCCGGCCATACCAGCCACCGATCCGGCTGTTCAGGTGGCCGGGGCAAGACTTCCAGTTGAGTCACCGAGACCGCTCCTTGCCGGTTGGCGGTACCGACACAGTCGGATCCGGTGTCGCCGCCGCCGATAACGACTACCCGTCTGCCCTGAGCGGTAATCGGTTCGAACCCGTTGAGGGACTCACCACTCAAGCGACGGTTTTGTTGGGTCAGGAACGGCATCGCGAAATGGATTCCGTCGAGATTCCTACCCGGTACCGGAAGGTCCCGAGGGTCCTCGGACCCGGCTGCCAGTACCACGGCATCGTATTCCATAACCAGTCTTTCGATGGGGGTGTCTACGCCGACGTGATCGTTCACTCGAAAATCGACACCTTCGGCCTGCATTTGTGACATGCGGCGGTCGATGATCGACTTCGAAAGCTTGAAGTCGGGGATCCCATACCTGAGCAATCCTCCGATCTTGGCATTCTTCTCGAAAACCGTGACTCTGTGACCGGCGCGAGCCAGCTGCTGCGCACACGCCAGACCGGCCGGACCGGAGCCGACGATTGCTACCTCGCGCCCGCTTCGCCGGGCCGGTATCAGCGGTTGGATCCACCGCTCCTTCCATGCCTTTTCGACAATCATGTGCTCGATCGTTTTGATCGTCACCGGAGCACCGTGGAGATTCAGGGTGCAGGCCTCTTCGCAGGGGGCCGGGCAGACTCGACCGGTGAATTCGGGGAAGTTGTTGGTGGAATGAAGCACCTCGCCGGCCTCTTGCCATCGGTCCTTGGCCACGAGGTCGTTCCAGTCCGGGATGAGGTTGTCCACGGGACAACCGGCGTGACAATAGGGAATGCCGCAATCCATGCACCGGGCGCCTTGCCGGGCCACCTCCCTTCGTTTCAGGGGGATGACGAATTCGTGGAAGTGCTCCAACCGCTCTTCGACGGGAAGATAGGTTCGGTCCCGCCGCTCGAAGTCCCGGAATCCCGTAGGTGTGCCCATCACGATCCCTCTTTCGTCGAGCGCGGCTGCTCTTCGAGCGCTCTTCGGAATTCGGTCGGAACCACCTTGATGAATCGTGGGAGATACTCATCGAAGCGGTCGAGAATCTGGCGGGCCCGAGAGCTGTCGGCGAATCGAGCATGGCGCTCGATCAGGGTTCGCAATCGCCAGGCATCATGGCGGAGCGGATCGGCCATGAGCGCCGCGATCTCCGGATCGGCTTGGGCCCGGGCGGGAGGGCCGGGCTCCGGATTGAGGTTTTCGAGTTCGACCATCGCCAGATTGCACCGCCGGCGGAAGTCGCCGCCATCGTCGATGACGTAGGCGATTCCTCCGCTCATCCCGGCCGCAAAATTCAATCCGGTCCGGCCGAGAACGACGACACAGCCTCCCGTCATGTACTCGCAGCCATGATCGCCGACTCGTTCCACCACTGCAACGGCGCCCGAGTTGCGAACGGCAAAACGTTCACCGGCCCCGCCGTTGAAATAGCACTCACCGGAGATGGCACCGTAGAGCGCAGTGTTCCCGATGATGACGTTCTGGTACGGCACGATGGGGCCGACCGGGGGAGCCTGGATTATGATCTTCCCACCCGACAAGCCTTTGCCAACGTAATCGTTGGCGTCACCCTCCAGTTCCAGAGTCACTCCGCGGGCGAGCCAGGCTCCGAAGCTCTGTCCGGAGGTCCCTTGCAACCGGATGCGAATGGTGTCGTCTGCCAGGCCGGTGTGCCCATATCGCCTGGCTATCTCACCGGAGAGCATTGCTCCGATAGTGCGATCGGTGTTGTGCACCCGTGCTTCGATGAGAACGGGTTCGCCCGATTCGAGAGCGGTCTGGGCCTGCTCGATGAGCTTCCGGTCGAGGACTGAGTCGAGCGCATGATTCTGGGCTTCGGTGTTGCGGATGGCGACACCCGGGCCGGCCGCCGGTTTGTGCAGGATGCGCGAGAAGTCGAGTCCCTGCGCTTTCCAATGTGAGATGGCCGGGCGAACATCCAACCGATCGGTCTGGCCGATCATCTCGGCAAAGGTCCGGAACCCCAGCCGGGCCATGAGCCGGCGGACTTCCTCGGCGATGAACATGAAGAAGTTGACCACGTGTTCCGGCTTTCCCGGGAACAGTTTGCGGAGTTCCGGATCTTGGGTGGCGACCCCTACCGGGCAAGTATTGAGGTGGCATTTGCGCATCATGATGCACCCTTCGGAAACCAGAGCAGCCGTTCCGAAGCCCACCTCGTCGGCTCCGAGCAGCGCGGCGACCACCACATCCCGACCGGTGCGCATCCCGCCGTCTGCCTGGACGGCGATACGTCCCCGGAGTCGATTGGCCACCAGAGTCTGGTGGGTGTCGGCCAGGCCGATTTCCCAGTGTGAGCCTGCCTGCATGATCGAGGTCAGGGGGCTGGCTCCCGTCCCTCCCTCGTTGCCGGAGATCAAAACGTGATCGGCGTGGGCTTTGGCGACGCCGGCGGCAATAGTCCCGACTCCCGCCTCGGACACCAGCTTGACACTGATCCGGGCGTGTTCGTTGACGTTCTTCAGGTCGAAGATGAGTTGCTTCAGGTCCTCAATGGAATAGATGTCGTGGTGAGGCGGGGGAGAGATGAGGCCTACACCCGGCGTCGAGTGCCGCACGCGGGCGATTCGCTCATCGACTTTGTGGCCGGGCAACTGGCCGCCTTCCCCGGGCTTGGCCCCTTGGGCCATCTTGATCTGGATGTCGGCGGCATTGACCAGGTACTCGGTGGTTACCCCGAACCGTCCGGAGGCGACCTGTTTGACGGCCGACCGGGCCGAATCCCCATCGGGCAGCCTCTCGTACCTCGTCACCTCTTCACCGCCTTCACCGGTGTTGGATTTGGCACCCATTCGGTTCATGGCGATGGCCAGGTTGGTGTGAGCTTCCGAGGAGATCGACCCAAATGACATGGCCCCGGTGGCAAACCGTTTAACGATCTCGGTGGCCGGCTCGACTTCTTCCAGCGGGAGGGGTTCGTCCAAGACACGAAGTTCGAAAAGGCCGCGCAGGTTCTTCAACTTGGTGGTCTGGTCGTTGATGGCTCTCGAGTATTCCTCAAACTTGGCGAAGTTGCCCTCCCGGACGGCGTGTTGCAGAGTGGAGATGGTCTCGGGGGTCCACATGTGCTCTTCGCCCCGCAGACGGAAGGCCAGTTCCCCGCCGGCGTCGAGCGCGTCCCGGTAAGTGTGCGAGGCCCCGTAGGCGTTCTGATGCCGGCGAACCGTCTCTTCGGCGATCTCGGTCAATCCGATCCCTTCGATGACCGTGTGAGTACCCGTGAAGTATCGATCGACCAACTCTCGAGACAACCCGACTGCATCGAAGATCTGGGCGCCGCAGTACGACTGGAAAGTCGAAATGCCCATCTTCGACATCACCTTCTTGATGCCTTGCTTGGCGGCCTCGACATACCTCTTCTGTGCCTCCTCGGGATGAACCTCGGAAAGATCGTCGAGGTGGGCGATGGTGTCGAAGGCGAGATAGGGATTGATGGCCTCCGCGCCGTAACCGGCCAGCAGACAGAAGTCATGAACTTGCCGGGCTTCTGCAGTCTCGACCACCAGGCCGACCTCGGTTCTGAGCCCTTCCCGAATGAGGTGGTGGTGGACGGCGGACGTCGCCAGAAGCGCGGGAATTGCCACTCGACCGGCATCACCGCACCGGTCGGACAGGATGAGAATGTTGTATCCGGCCCGGACCCCCTCGGTAGCTCCGGCACATAAGCGATCGAGAGCCGGCTGCATTCCGGAGGCTCCCTCTTCGACCGGCCAGCAGATGCTCAGCCGTTTCGTGCGAAATGCGTGGTCGACGTGATTCTCGATTCTTCGCAGCCTTTCCAAACCCACGTTGGTAAGGATGGGATGATCGACTTCGAGTCGCTTGTGGGTTCCGCCGGTGTTGAGATCCAGCAGGTTCGGCCGGGGGCCGATCAAAGAGACCAGGGACATCACCAACTCTTCGCGGATCGGGTCGATGGGAGGGTTGGTGACCTGGGCGAAGTTCTGTTTGAAATAGTCGTAGAGCATCTTGGGGCGGTCGGAGAGCACCGCCGGGGGAATGTCGCGTCCCATTGAGCCCACCGGGTCCTGTCCGGTGATCGCCATCGGCCGGATGAAGAATTCGATGTCCTCTCTCGTGTAGCCGAAGGCCTGCTGGTTATCGAGGAGAGTCTGAGGATCGGGTGGCATCGATGCCACCTCATGAGGCAATTCGCGCAATCGAATCTGAGTCTCGTCGAGCCATTTCTGATAGGGCTGGGCGGCGGCCAGGTCGGACTTCAGTTCGTCATCGCTGATGATCCGACCCTGCTCGAGATCGATCAGCAGCATCTTGCCGGGTTGGAGACGCCACTTCTTGACGATCTTCTCTTCCGGGATGTCCAGGACACCAATCTCGGAGGCCATCACGATCAGGTCGTCGTCGGTGATGAGGTACCTTGCCGGACGGAGTCCATTGCGATCAAGGGTGGCCCCGATCTGACGGCCGTCCGTAAAGGCCACCGCCGCAGGTCCGTCCCAGGGTTCCATCACGGCCGCGTGGTACTCATAGAACGCCCGCCGGTCCGCATCCATGAGCGGATTGTCTTCCCAGGCCTCGGGGATCATCAGCATCATGGCGTGCCCCAGCGAGTATCCGCCCGCCATCAGCAACTCGAGGGCATTGTCGAAGGTGGCCGAATCGGAGGCTCCGTCACCGACCAAGGGCCAGAGTTTGTCGAGGTCGTCGCCGAGGATCTCCGACGACATATTGAGACGGCGGGCCGCCATCCAGTTGACGTTGCCCCGCAGGGTGTTGATCTCGCCGTTGTGGCAGAGAAAGCGGAACGGTTGGGCCAGTCGCCAGCTGGGAAAGGTGTTGGTTGAGAATCGCTGGTGGATGAGTGCCATGGCGGATTCCATACGGGGATCGGCCAGGTCGCCGTAGTAGCGGGAGAGGTTCTCGGCCAGCATCATGCCTTTGTAGGTGACCGTCCTCGACGACATTGAGGGCACGTAGTAGTAGCCCCCCTCGATGAGGTCCGGGACTCGATGCTTGATCATGTTGTGGGCTTGTTTCCGTATCACGAAAAGCTTGCGCTCGAACTCAGCTGCGCCGGCAATCTGATCTCCCCAACCGATCAAGACTTGCCGGATGAGCGGTTCGAGCGGCTTGACGCTCTCGCCCAGCCAGCTCGAGTCGACGGGCACATCCCGCCAGCCGATGAGGGTGAGCCCTTCCCGGACGATGAATTCGGCCAAAACGTTCTCGCACAGGGTGCGACCGAGGCGTTCCGTAGGGAGAAAGACCATGCCCACTCCGTAATGGCCCGGGGGAGGAAGCTCGAACCCCAACGACTCGGCTTCGGCGCGGAAAAGGGCATCTGGTATCTGGATGAGTATCCCGGCCCCGTCGCCGGCCAGGTGGTCGGCCCCGACGGCCCCGCGATGAGTGAGGTTGGTCAGGACGGTCAATCCGTTCTCAACGATCTGGCGGCTGGCCCGCCCCCGGATATCCGCAACGAACCCGATGCCACAGGAATCGTGATCGTAGGAGGGGTCATAGAGCCCCGTTGGTCTCCCTTGATCTTGCGGATGCATTGCGTTTCCCTTTCGACCCGGCCAACTCCGGGTGGCTGGGAGGCCAATAGGATGGCGCGAACCACCGGAGCCTCGTGCGGAACCCGGGAGAGTACCGGACGCTGGCCGACGACGCCAGAGGCGTTTCCGCCGGGCAGGTGAGGGCCACCTCCGCCCGTGGTGACGAACCGCAGCCGGGCAACCGGAGGCGTCTTCCTATTTGTCCTATCTCCATAGTGTTAATAATCTGCGGCGAACTTTCTCTTCCCCGGTGAGGTCATGGCGGCGTTCTTGGTGATGTTGCGCGAAGGTGTCGAGGCCGCGCTGATCGTCGGCATTCTGCTGGCCTATGTGCATCGACTGGGACGCCGCCGGGAGGCCCGGTGGGTGTGGGCCGGCACCATTTCTGCGACGCTTCTGTCGGCAATTGCCGGCATCGTGGTCTTCTCCACCATCGGTTCGCTCGACGAGAGGGCAGAAGAGATTGCCGAAGGCATTGTCGCCTGGGTAGCAGCCGGCCTCCTGACCTGGATGATCTTCTGGATGGGGTCCCAGGCCCGCCATCTCCGGGGTCGTCTCGAAGGTGAGGTCGACACGGCTCTCGCCTCCGGAGGGGCAGGGGGACTGGCGGCCATCGCCTTCTTTGCGGTCCTGCGGGAAGGCCTGGAATCGGCGCTCTTCCTCATCTCAACGACGGTCGGGATCGAAGCCGACGGATTGCAGTTCCTCGGTGGATTGCTCGGCCTGACCGTGGCGGTGGCCATCGGTTATCTCATCTACCGGGGCGGCACCCGGATCGATGTCCGATTGTTCTTCCGGGTCACCGGAGTGTTGATCGTCTTGTTCGCCGCCGGGCTGGTCGCCAAAGGCATCCATGAGTTTCAAGCGGTCGGCTTGCTACCCGTTTTGGTCGATCCGCTCTGGAACGTGAACATTCTCGATCCGGACGGCAACATCGTCGGCCAGTTCGCCAAGTCGCTCTTTGGCTGGCGTCCCGATCCGTCGCTGCTGATGGTGGTGGGTTATCTGGCGTACCTGGTTCCGATCGGCGGAGCGTTCCTGTCGATGACGAAAAAGAGCTACGAGCCACGAGCACGAGCGACGATCTAGCGCATGCCTGGTGGGCTCGAAGCTCGCCGCTCGCAGCTATTGCTTTCTTGCTACCCAGATGTTCCATGCCAGGAATTGCCGATCGCGCTGGAAGTCTTCCATCCAGGCGGCGGCCAGGTGGCGGTAATCGGCTTCGGGATGGTCTGTGGCGTACGCTTCGGCCGAGGCAAGCACCGTGCGGTGGTACTGCTCCCAGGCGTCGTCGGGGGCGACCAGTTCGGAGATCGGATCGAGCCCTAATCCGGTGAGAATGGCCACCTGTTCGTCACGGGTGGGTGTGGCGGCTTCTGGAGCACCCGCTTGCCGGAGCCGCTCCCGATCGGCATCGTCACGGAGGCGCAAGTCTCCGATGGCCAGCCGCCCGGCGGGTCGAAGCCGCCCGGTCAGAGCCCGGACGGTTCCTTCGAAACCGTGCCAAATCCACGAGGCGCCCAGACTGGTAGCGATGTCCCAGACGGGCCGGCGGGGGACCGCCGCACCGTCACCCAGCCACCATTCGAGTCTGCCCGGCGATTCGGCTCGAGATGCCCGGGCATGAGCCCGCAGCAGCACCCACGGTGACAGGTCGACCCCCACCCCGTGGATGGCGGCCCGCCGGGCCATCTCGAGCAGCAGATCGCCGTGGCCGCAGGCGATGTCGATGACACGAGTGTGATCGGTGGGACCAAGCGCATCGATGACGGCCTCCAGATCCGAGTGCCGCATGGGATTGCAGATTTCGTGGAGATGGTGGAGAGCCTCGAACGGGTAGAACCGCTCCCAGGCGTCCTCCACATCCGTGCCGGGAAGAACCAGGATGTCGGAAACCAGCGGCGGGTGGAGCATGAGGGAAGCGTAAGCGGGTTTCCAGTTTCCAGTTTCCAGTTCACGAGAATGGTATGGGTTGCTGGTTACTGGTTCCCACCAACTCCCTCTCGGCCGGCGCGTCACCGCGCTTCCGATGCCAGCGGTCCCAGAGAATCAGCATGCTGGGCAATACGCCCACCGAGGCAATCAACGAGAAGCCGATGGCCATGGCGGTGACGGCTCCGAACTGTTGGAAGGGGATCAATCCTGAGGTCATCAGCACCCCGAACCCGGCCAGGGTGGTAAAGGCCGATCCGGCCAGAGCGCCGCCGGTGTGGCCCGTCGTGGAGCGCATCGCCGCTTCGGGGTCTTCGAACCGCGTCCGATCCTCGAGATACCGGTGGGTTATATGGATGGAATAGGGAACTCCGATACCGATCGCCAGGGCGGCGGTCATGGCGGTCACCGGTCCGAAGGGGATGTCGAATACCGCCATCATCCCGTAGGTCCACAGGACGACAAAGATCACGGGCAGGATCGTGATGACGCCGAGGAAGGGTCGCCGCCATTCGTACCAGAAGGTTGCGATCAGCAGCAGCATGGCTGCCGACACGGTGATGATCAGCGAGGTGTTCTGCGAGTCCTGCAGTGCGTTGACGACCGAGCCCGCCATGATGTTGACATTGGTGGCGGTGGCGCTCACCCCGGGCAGGGTGGAGATGGGCCGGAGATCTTCGGCCAGATCGGCCGCCAACTGGCCGGCCGCCCCCTCTCCGGCCTGGGTCGAGACCTCGATCCTCAGATATCTCAAAGACCCGTCGTCCCCTTCGGAGAGTACGGAGGTCATAACGGTGGGTGCTGCCCGGAGAGCCGCCCGGTAGATGGCCTCCATGTCGGCATCGGCGCTCATAGTCAGCTCCGCGGTCATTCCCTTGGTGAGAGCCAGCTCTGCGAACACCGGGTCGGCCGGCCGGCCGGTGGGGTCGGGTTGCATGAGCGAGGCAATCACCGAGAGGGGACTGGTGGCGGCAGCATGTCCGTCGAGAGTGATGACATGATCGGTATCGGCCATGTTGGTGATGGCCGCCAGAAGGGCGTTGTGCAACTCAGGGGTGGCAATCGGGCCTTCGATGAGGACATCGACGGTTTCTCCAAATCCGCCGGCGAATTCCTCGACGAGGGTTTCGTAGGTAGTTCGGAGCGGATCATCGGCCGGAACAAAATCGGTGGGGCTGAACTCGGTCTCGAGCCGGGACATCCCGAAAGCTCCCAGTCCGGTCAGCACGAGAACCAGAACGAGAGTCGGGATGGCGAAGTGTTCGGCCACCAGAGCCGTCTTGCTCATCACCTTGGGGACCAGTCGATCCTCCGGCTCTTCGAACTCGCGGCGAGGCAAACGGCCGGACCGTTCGGCCCGTCGATCGAGGAGAGCCCGAGCGGCCGGCATGAAGGTCAGGGTTATCAAGAACGCCCCGACGATTCCGATGGCGGCCAGGATGCCGAAATCTTTGAGCGGGGGGATGGGGTTGGCGATGTTGGTGAGGAACCCAACGGCGGTGGTCGCCGTAGCCAGAATCAGGGCGATCCCGACTGTTGCCGTTGCACGCTCGGCGCCCGGCCTGACCTCCCAACCGGCTCCCAATTCCTCGCGGTAGCGGGCCGTCAGGTGGATGCCGAAGTCGACTCCCAATCCGACCAGGAGCACCGGCAGCACCTGGAGCAGCGGACTGAAATCGCCGATGACGCCGAGGTATTTGGGGCCGAGGAGCACCCCGATTCCCAGGACCCACACAATCGACATTCCAATGGAGGCCAGGGTCAGGCCCAGGTCGGCGAAGGTTCTGCGAAACGCCGAACTGCGGTTCTGCCGGGCCTTCGGGCGGATCCAGTACACCGTGGCCAGAATCACGGCGATGGTGGCTCCGGCAATGATGAACAACCGGAGAAGCTCGTCGGAGAGTGGATCGACGGTCAGAAGTGATTCGGCGCTGAAGGCGGTGGCCGCGGTAGGACCCACCCGGGCTCCCGCCACGACCCCGGCGATTTCGGACTGCAGGGTCTGCAAATCATCGAATTCCAACCCCGACACATCGAGAAAGACCACCATCAAACCGGCGCCCGAAGTGACCGCTTCGAGATCGGTGTTCGTCGAGGAGAGGAGACCTTCGAATAGTTGTCGTTGCCCATCGGGCACCTGGGCCAGAGAGGCCTGGAAGGTCGTCTTGACCGTTTGATCGTTGAGGGCCGAAATTGGATAGCCGAGTATGTCGACCGCTTGCAGGGTGGGTGTCAGATAGCTGATGATCGGACCATCCGGACGATCACTGAGGGGTACCGGCGGCTCCATGCTGCGGATCGCCTGCTCGACCGCCAGCACTGTTTGCAGGCCCTGGGCGGTGATGACATCCCCATCGTCGGACTCGATCACCACCTGGACGGTCGTTTCTGAGGTTCCGAAGCGTTCCTCGATGGTGGCGAGCGCTCGCAATTCGGCATTGTCGGGGACGAACACCTCGATGCCGGTGGTTTGGACCAGTTGGGGGGCAAATGCGCCGAAGAGGGCCGTCAGGGCGAGGACGCCGATGATGGCGAGGGCCGGTGCTTTGCGTACGATGGTGGCGAGCAGCTTGACGAACGTCTTCACCGATGATCTCCTGGCGGGCTACAAATGATACACTACAAGTAATGATTGTAACATGACCGGAAACTCAAACAACACCCGGGATCGGATCTTGCGGGCCGGCCTCGACCTGTTCCTGCAGCAGGGGATCCGGAAGACCTCGATCGATGATGTGGCGGACCGGGCCGGGGTGACCAGGGTCACGGTGTACCGGCATTTTTCCGACCGCCAGCAGCTGATCGGCGAGGCCTTCCTTCAAGTCAATGCTGCATTCGATCGAATCCGTGAGGCTCTCGAAGAGGAGAGGGATCTCGATGGTTTTCTGACCCGGATGGCTGCCGAGTTGAGCACGGTGCCGCTCGGGTTCATGTCTGGAATGGCGGAACTGGAGACACTTCACCCGGAGATCCACGCCGATCTTCGCAAGGGCCGGAGACAGCTGCTCCGGGCGATCTTCGACGAGCTCTACGGACGAGCGAAACGTGAAGGTCGTCTGCGCCCCGGTCTCGACAAGGATGTGGTCGAAGCTCTGTTCTGGGAAGTGGTGATGACCCTGCCGGAGAGTTCGGTGTTGTCCTCGAGGGGATTGAGCCCCACCGACATTTATTCAACGCTCAGCGGTCTGCTTCTCTACGGATTGCTGAAGGAGTAGGAGGCTACCCGCCGGAGCCTCGCATCGAGCCGGTCAGCATCACCCCGTTGTAGTCGTAGAGGACGCAAGTGATTGCGTGGTCGCCATCGTCCCAGCCCTCCCGGCTCGGGTAGAAATACCCGAAATCGAGAACGGAATCCTCGTAGGCCGCGCTCACGTACGTCTCGAAGGCGGTCAGGCAGAACTGATCGGCGAAATCCCAAAGGGCCGATTCCCCCGGGAAGGAGTCTGAGGCAACGTAGTTGGTGACCACATAGACCTCGTTCTCATGGAGGTCGGTGCACGGAACCGCTTCGACCTCCTGGATCTCTTCATTGTCCGCCGTCCCCTCCGGGAGATTGAAGCAGTCGCCGGCCCGGAGTTCGGTCACTTCGAGGTCGCCCGCTTCCGAGATGACACCCGAATCGCTCCGGTCGGCTCCGTTGATAGCCCCGTCGACGGCGCCCCAGACCACGGGACCGAGGACCAGCAGAAGGAACCCAACGCGCAAAACGTTCTTGAGAGGAAAGCCGCGCGACGGTGCCATGACGGGTGCCGGGGGCGGCTCGTGGGCAGCCACGTACGACTCGGCATCCTGTCCTTCGAGCTTGAAAGGGTCGGCGGACCGGTCGAACTCAACCCCGGGGGGTGGCGGCGGTATCTCCCTCCGCTGACCCAGGAGCGGGCCACGACAAGTCGGGCAATACGCGGGCGAGGCGTCGCCGACGTCGGCGCCGCAGTGTGGGCACGGTCTCATTGTGGCTCCCGATTCGATTCTCCCTATTTTCGGCGGCGTGTGCCTCGTTCTTGAGTGCCCTAACCGCCCGCCAGCAGGAGCGGTATCCGCAGCTCCGCTTCCGCCAAACCCCCGTGATAGCCGGTCAGCCGTCTGTCCATGAACCGGGAGATGAGTAAGCGGCCGCGGTCCGCCAGCAGGACGGTCTCCGGCAGTCGATCGGCCAGGTTCGGATGGTCCGGACCCGGACCCAACCAGGCTCGATACTCGGAGGCTTCGATCACCCGACCCGGAAGGCCGGAGAGACTTGCCGACAGCTCCTCGTCGACCCGGCGAATCAGGACGGCGCGCGGATCACCGTAGAACTCCGGGCCCGGTTGGTGCGGGAGGAAGACCTTGTCTTGCTCGGCGTAATCGATGTGACCGTGGTCGGCCGTTCCCAACATCACCGCGTGGGCCGGGAGGGCAGCGGCGATCCGGTCCCAGATCGCGGCAGCCGTCGACAGGGCCGCGGCGTACTCTGCGGAGTCCTGTCCGTTGACGTGGGCGGTGACATCCACATTAGGGAAATACGTGAAGATGAAGCGGCCGCCCACCCCGGCGAGTTGCACCGTGGCATCGACAATCTCACCTACGGTCCAGGCAGCCTCATAGCGGCTCCCCCGGTACAGAACCCGGCTCAGCGGGCTGTCCTCGAAGTTGCCGGGTTGCACTGTGATCGACTCGATACCGGCGACCCGGAGACGCTCGAAGAGGTTGGGAGCCGGAAGGAACGTGGGGTGGTCGATCTCAACCGGGTCGCCCCACGGGGTGGTCCACTTGAGGGTGTTCACTACTCGATCCACGGCCGGTACGTAGAGCTGATGAGCAATCAACCCGTGAGCCGCGGGAGCCAAACCGGTGACAACGGTCGCCAAATTGACACTGGTCGTGGTGGGGAAGACGGCATCGATAGCATCGGCCCGTGCTTTCCGGAGCGGCCCGGCGCCGGGATGCTCGAGCTGATGATCGCCCAGGCCGTCGAACAGCAGAAGCACGTAGGTGTCGGCCGCCGGGATCTGATCGGCGAGCCGGGTGTGAAGCCCGGCGGCCCGGGCAGAACCGGTGAGCCGTCGCTCGATCTCCGCCACCAGATTGAGCAAGCTCCCCCCGGAGTAGTCGGGAATCGAGTAATCAGTCATCAGTCATCCGTTATAGACGAAACCTGAAACTTGAAACCTGAAACCTCTCAGAGCCCTTCGTGCCACGCCGCGATGGCCCTCCCGATCTCGTTTGGTGAGTCCTCCTGGATGAAGTGGATACCTTTGACGGTCACTTCCGCCTGGTTTGGCCAGGTGCGGCAGAACTCGCGCTGGGCGCCCACCAGGATCGAACCCGGGTCGGCGTTGATGAACAGCTTGGGAATCTCGCTCGTGGCCAGCCATTTCGAATAGCCGTCGACGATCCGGTGCACGTCGGCGGGAGCGCCGTCGATGGGGATCTCTCTCGGCCAGGTGAGCATCGGCCGCCGGGCTTCACCGACGTCCACGTAGGGCCTGCGGTACTCGTTCAACTCCGTCTCGGTCAGATCTCGCATGATCGAGTTGGGGAGCACCCGCTCGATGAAGAGATTGCGGGCCAGGATCATCTCTTCGCCTTCCTCCGAGCGAAGCCTCTGGAAGAAGCTCCGGGCGTCCTCGGGCCATTCATCCCAGGTAACCGGCCGCACAATCGCCTCCATATAGGCGATCCCCTTTACCGAATTGCGGTGGCGCCCGGCCCAATCGAAACCCAATGCCGAGCCCCAGTCGTGGAGCACCAGCGTCACGTTCTTCTGAACGCCGAGCACCTCGAACAGAGAATCGAGATACGAGCTGTGTTCCAAGAACCGGTAAGTCCCCGGTCCACTGGGGGTTTGTTTCTGTGAATCACCCATCCCCAACAGGTCCGGTGCGATGCACCGGCCGTGCTCTGCGAGGTGGGGAATGACGTTGCGCCACAGATACGACGAGGTCGGGTTGCCGTGCAGGAAAACGATCGGATCACCTTTCCCGACCTCGATGTAGGCCATCGAGTGTCCGAGCACGCCGGCCCGCTCCTTCTCAGACTTCATCGCACCTCCCGGATGGCTGAGTCCCCACGGTACCTGCTCGAACGATCGTCGACGGCGCAAACTTGGGAGCGCCGATCAGGACTTCCTATACTCCCGGCCTGGCACGGAGTGCGCACCTGTTTGAGCACGAGGGGTAGGTCGAGTGAGTCCGTACTTTCAGGACTATGTGACGGTGGCCGCGTTTGCGGCGCTCGGTGTCGTTCTGGTGCTCGCCTTGCTCGGAGTTGCCTCCATTTTCCGTCCCGCCCACCCTCACCCCGCCAAGCTCTTGACCTACGAGTGCGGTGTCGATCCGGTCGGTACCGATTGGAGCCAATCGCAAATCAGGTACTACATCTTTGGTCTGCTGTTCGTCATCTTTGATGTCGAAGCCGTCTACATCTTCCCCTGGGCGATCATCCTCGAGCGACTCGGCGTGTTCGGCCTCGTCGAGATGGGCATCTTCATTGTCGTCTTGCTGTTGGGCCTCGTCTTCGCGATCCGCAAGGGAGTCCTCAAGTGGGAGTGATCGAACGATTCGGGATGCCCAAACCGGTGTCCTGGCTGCTCAACTGGGGTCGCAAATACTCGTTGTGGATGTACCAGTTCGGGCTCGCCTGCTGTGCGATTGAGATGATCGCCGCGGCCGGCCCCCGCTTCGACATGATGCGGTTTGGGATCATTCCGCTGCCCGCCTCGCCCCGCCAGGCCGACTTGATGATCGTGGCCGGGACGGTGACCGACAAGATGGCTCCGGCCGTGCGCCGCCTCTACGAGCAGATGCCCGATCCCAAATACGTGATCTCGATGGGATCCTGCGCCAATTGCGGCGGCCCCTACTGGGATTCCTACTCGGTCACCAAGGGCGTAGATCAGATCATCCCCGTCGACGTGTATGTGCCCGGATGCCCGCCCCGTCCCGAGGCGCTGATGGAGGGGATTGTTCTCCTCCAGAAGAAAATCCAGAACGAGAACCTCCAGGAGAAGTGGAATCAGCGTGCCGAACAACCCGCCTGACACCGCCGATCCCCACGAATTGCTCTTCGCCTACGCGGAGCATATAGCCGACGTTCTCAACGCGGAACCCGTGATCGTCCGCCACGGGATGATCAAAGCACACGTCCGCAAGGACCAATGGATCGAGGCGCTCACCAAAGCCCGCGATGAGCTCGGCTTGATCTTCTTCTCCTGGCTCTCGGCCGTTGACTGGTCAAACGAGGTCGAAGTGGGCGACCCGCCCGCCGAGGAGATCGACGAGCGTTTTGAGGTTCTTTGCACGGTCGGCGACCTGTCGGAAGGCAAGCGAATCACACTCTCCACCGACGTATCCAAGGACGACCCGACTCTGGAGAGTGCCACCGGGGTCTATCGGGGGGCCAACTGGCACGAGCGGGAAGCTTTCGAGATGTTCGGTATCGATTTTGTCGGACACCCCCATCTCGTGAAGCTGTATCTGGTTGAAGATTTCGAGGGGAACCCGCTCCGCAAGTCGTTTCCGCTGCTGAGCCGCGAGGTGAAGCCCTGGCCGGGCAACGTGGATGTCGAACCCATGCCGTCGACCGAGAATCCGGAAGCGTAATGGACCACCAGGCCCAGATGGCCCTCTCCGAGGTGGCGGTCTCCGTGGAGCTGGTGACCCCCGAGATGACGCTCAACATCGGTCCCCAGCACCCATCCACGCACGGAGTACTCCGCCTGGTGGCCCAGGTCGATGGGGAGCGGGTTCGCGACATCAAACCGGTCATCGGCTACATGCACCGCGGTTACGAGAAGATCTCCGAAGTCCGGACCTACCCGCAGATCACAGCTTTGATCAACCGGCTCGATTGGGTGGCCGGCTATTCGAACGAGATTCCTTTCATCGTCGCCGCCGAGCGTCTGATGGAATTGGAGGTGCCGGAGCGGGCCCAATACATCCGGCTGATCCTCACGGAAATGTCCCGGATCTGCTCACACCTGATCTTCTGCGGTTCCTATCCGCTCGAACTGGGTGCGGGCACCCCGATGTTCTTTGCGTTGCGAGAGAGAGAACGGGTCCTCGACCTCATGGAGTCGGCCACCGGCGGGCGGTTCCACCTCAACTTCAACCGTCTCGGTGGGGTCAAACCTGCCGCCGGGTCGGGGTCGAACACTCGCAAGCAGACACAGGATCTGCCCAAAGGCTTCTACGAGGGCGGTCTGGAAGCGATGGGGCGGGTGCTGGCCGTGTGTGATGAACTCGACCAGCTCATCAGCGGAAACGAGATCCTTTTCGCTCGCACCAAAGGCGTGGGCGTGATGACTCCGGAGCAGGGAGCAACCTACGGCGTCAGTGGACCGAACCTGCGCGGCTCGGGGGTGGCGTTCGATCTCCGCAAAGTCGAGAACTACCTGCCGTACGACCAACTCGATTTCAATGTGATTACCCGGGAGGCGGGCGATTGTCTGGCCCGGTACCAGGTGCGGGTCGACGAGGTTCGCGAGTCGGCCAAGATGGTCATCCAGGCGATCGACTCGATCCCCTCCGGACCCCTCCAGGCCAAGGTGCCGAAGGTCATCAAGGTGCCGAAGGGCGAGGTGTACATGAGGGCCGAGAACCCCAAGGGTGAGATGGGCTATTACATCGTCTCCGAGGGCGGCAGCGGCCCTTATCGCCTGAAGATCCGCACCGCCTCCTTCTCCAACATTTCCGTGCTGCCCGAACTCATGGAAGGGGCCTTGATCCCGGACATCGTCGCCATCATGGGCAGCTTCGACTTCGTGCTCGGCGAGGTGGATCGATGAGGACCTCACTTCGTTCGGTCAGTTATCAGTTCTCAGTTGTCAGTTCTCAGTCTGGGTACTGGGTACTGGGTACTGGGTACTGCTCGGCTCCGAAGGAGGCGAGCACATGAACTTCTGGCTCGAATTGGCGATCAAGCTGGTGGTGATCGGCGCCTTGATTCCGGTGACGGCGCTGGTGCTCGGGTACGGCGAGCTGAAGATCTCGGCTCATATGCAATCCCGGATCGGCCCGTATTTCGCCGGAGGTCGTTTCGGTTGGGCACAACTACTCGCCGATGGTGTGAAGTTCATTCAGAAAGAAGACATCATCCCCGACAACGCCGATCGGCCCGTCTTCAAGATCGCCCCGGTGCTGGTGATGATCTCGACCGCCACGTTGTTTGTGATCCTGCCTTTTGGTCCGGGCGGCGGCTTCGTGGTGCGCGACCTCAATCTCGGCATCTTCTATGCGCTGGCCATCTCCTCGGTGGGGACCATCGGCGTCTTGATAGCGGGTTGGTCGTCCGGCAACAAGTACTCGCTGATGGGCGGTTTGCGGGCGGCCGGCCAGCTGATCGCCTATGAGCTGCCGCTGGTCCTGGCGGTGGTCGGGGTAGTGATTCAGGCCGGCACGATGTCGATGCAGGGCATCGTCGAGGCGCAGATCGCCCAGGGGTGGCCCTTCGTGTTCACCCAGTTCGTCGGCTTCTTCATCTTCCTGATCGCCGGGCTGGCGGAGCTGAGCAGAACGCCTTTTGACATGCCGCTCGCCGAGTCCGAGTTGATCTCCGGCTATCTGACCGAGTATTCGGGTTTCCGGTTCCTGTTCTTCTACCTGGCCGAGTACGCCAGCATGTTCGCGGTGGCCGCCATCGCTTCCACTCTGTTCCTGGGTGGCTACGCCTTCTGGGGCGTATCGGCCGCCTGGACCGGTCCCTTCTTCTTTGTGGGGAAGATCCTGGCGATCGGGTTCGTGATCATCTGGTTCCGGTGGACGTTTCCCCGGTTCCGGGAGGATCAGCTCCAAAGCTTGGCCTGGAAGTGGCTCATTCCGCTCGCACTGGCCAACATCCTGGTGACGGCGGTCTTCAAGGTGGTGTTCTGATGCGGCCTCGCATTCCCGGCCTGGCCAGGGGCTTGTGGGTCACCTTGAAGACCCTGTTCAAGAAGCCGGTCACTATCAATTACCCCAAGGTCAAGGAAATCCCGGCGCCCCGGGCCCGCGGAGTCATCGCCCTCGACCAGGATGCCTGCACCGTGTGCATGCTGTGTGCCCGCAACTGCCCCGACTGGTGTATCTACATCGAAGGCCACAAAGAAGAGCGGCCCCCGGACAAGCCCGGTGGAAGGGTCAAAGTGCGGGCCGAACTCGACCGGTTCGATATCGACTACGCCCTTTGTATGTACTGCGGCATCTGTGTCGAAGTCTGTCCGTTCGATGCGCTCTTCTGGACTCCCGAATATGAGTACTCGGAGTACCGGATGGGCGAGATGATGCACGACATGGATCGTTTGCAGGATTGGCTGCAAACGGTTCCCGAGCCGCCCGAGCTGGAGGGTTAGTGCAGACCTTCGCCGACTGGTTCAGCGAACCGACCAACTGGGTGTTCCTGGTTCTGGCGCTGGTCGTGGCCGTCTCGGCCATCCGGGTCGTCACCAGCTCCAACGTGGTGCATTCGGCGTTGTTCCTCGTGCTGGCGCTCGGTGGAACGGCCGGGCTCTTCCTGCTGCTTTCCGCCGAATTCGTCGCCTGGGTGCTGGTGCTGGTTTACATCGGAGCGGTGATCGTGTTGTTCCTCTTCGGGATCATGATCACCCGCGCCCCGACGGGCCCGAAAGTCGAAGTCGATCACCGGCGCCGTTCACCGGCGGCCATGGCCGCCTTCCTCATGTTCATCGTTACCGCCGGATCGGCCTTGACGGCTTTTGGTGACGATCAGATCAGCAACCTGGGCGGGGGAACCTCCACGGAGGCCATCGGTGAGCAGTTGCTGCAACGGTTCGTGCTGCCCTTCGAGGTGGTCTCATTCGTCTTGCTGGCTGCGCTGATCGGCGGCATCACCCTGGCCCGCAAGGACGCCTCACCTGCGGAAGAGCAGGCTGCGGAAGCACGAGACTCGGGTCTCGAGACTCGAGACGGCGAACTCCCGAAGGGAGTCGGCTGATGCTTCTGAATCAATTCCTCATCCTTGGTGCCTTCATGTTCTCGCTGGGGATCTACGGCTTGCTGGTGCGCCGTAACGCGGTCATGGTGCTGCTGGCCATTGAGTTGATGCTCAACGCGGTCAACATCAACCTGATTGCCTTCGAGGCCTTCCTCCAGAACGCCGAGCTCGGCGGACACATCTTTGCCATCTTTGTGATCACCGTGGCGGCGGCTGAGGTGGGTGTCGGGCTGGCGATCATCCTGCTGATCTTCCGCAACCGCACCTCTGCCAATATCGACGAACTGGATTTGATGAAGTGGTAGCCCCCATGAGTACCTTGACCAACTTCGCGCTGGCCGCCGCCGAGGGGAGCGGTCACGCCGCCGACTTCGGTGACGGTGGCTTCCTGGCCGAGTGGGCCTGGCTGCTGGTGATCATGCCGTTCGTAGCTTTTCTGGCGATCGTGTTCTTCGGCAAACGGCTTCCCCGCCAAGGCGGCGAAATCGCGGTCGGGGCGATGGCTTTCGTGGCGGTCTACGCCGCGGTGCTCTTCATCATGAACGTCACCCAAGGGGTCGTCTACGAGCATTCCGTGGAGGTGGCCCGGATCGGCAGCTTCGCCATCGAGTGGGGCTGGGTGGTGGACGGGCTCTCCTCGATGATGTACCTCGTCGTCGGGCTGCTGTCGTTCCTGATCTTCACCTATGCCCTCGGCTACATGAAAGGCGACGTCCGGGTCACTTGGTTCTTTGCGGCCTTCACCCTGTTCGCCGGGTCGATGCTGCTGCTGGTTTCTGCCCCCAACCTCATTCAGCTGATAGTCGGTTGGGAAGGGGTGGGGTTGTCCTCCTACCTGCTGATCGGCCACTACTGGGAGCAGAAAGAAAACTCGTCGGCCGGCATGAAGGCCTTCTACGTCAACAAGGTGGCCGACATCGGGTTGATCATCGGCGCCTTCGTGCTGGCGATCCCAGTCGGGTCGTTCCGCATTACCGACATCCTCGACGCAGTCGTTGGCAACAACGAAGCGATTGAGGCCGTAGCGATCGCCGGGGCGGTCCTGTTGTTCATCGGAGCGATGGGCAAGAGCGCCCAGTTCCCCTTCCATGTGTGGCTGCCGGACGCGATGGCCGGCCCGACTCCGGTTTCCGCCCTCATGCACGCCGCCACCATGGTCACCGCCGGGGTGTATCTGGTCGGGCGCATGTTCCCGCTGTACGCCGAGATGGCCGCCGATGCGCGTGTCCTGGTGTTGGTGATCGGAACGATCACGCTGATCATCGCCGGGCTGCTGGCGTTGGTGCAGGACGACATCAAGAAGGTGCTCGCCTACTCGACCGTCAGCCAGCTTGGCTACATGGTCGCCGCTTTGGGAGCCGGGGCTTACACGGCGGGACTCTTCCACCTGTGGACCCATGCCTTCTTCAAGGGCCTGTTGTTCCTGGGAGCCGGGTCGGTGATCCACAGCGTCCACTCCAACAACATGAGCGATATGGGCGGGTTGCGAAAGAGCATGCCGGTCACGTTCGGCACGTTCGTGGCGGGGACCATTGCCCTGGCCGGGATTTTCCCCTTCGCCGGATTCTTCTCGAAGGACGAGATCCTCGCTGCCTTCAACTACGAGGGCTACACGGCGGTGTTGACGATCGGCATCATCGGCGCCTTCATCACCGCTTTCTACATGGCCCGCACCGTGTTTCTCACCTTCTTCGGGACCTACAAGGGCCACGGTCATCCGCACGAATCGCCCCGGGTGATGACGGTGCCGATGGTGGTGCTGGCCGGACTGGCGCTGGTGGGCGGTTGGGTGAACATTCCCGGTCTCTACACCGGTTTCACCGAGTGGGTGGGGACCCGTGCACACCTCTTCGAGGAGCACCATCCCGAGAGTTTCGACTGGCCGGTACTGGCCATTGGACTGACGGCCGCCCTCCTGGGCATCACCGCCGGGTACCTCCTGTACTTCAAGGACCGCGAGACCCAGCAGGCGCGCGACAGTTTCCGGATTCCGCTGCTCTGGCCTTTGCTGGAGAACAAGTATTACCTGGACGACCTATACCTGGGAGGCCTGGTCAACCCGATCAAGGGGCCCATCGCCAGGTTCGTCGATTGGACCAACTCGTACATCCTCGACGGGATCGTCAACGCGGCCGGGTTCCTGGCCCGGGCTTTGGCCGGCGTCGTCTACGGCGGGCTCGACCAGCTGGGCATCGACCTGGCACTCAACGGGATTGCGTTCACCGCCGACGGGGCCGGCGGCAAGACGCGGCTCTTACAGACCGGCAAGGTGCAGCAATACGCGGGCGCCACGGTGATCGGCGCAGTGTTGCTGGTCATCGGTTTCGTGATTTTCAGATAGGAGGGACGAACGAATGGGGTGGTTCGATAACGGGTGGGGCTTGAGCCTGATCGTGTTCCTGCCCTTGGTAGGCGCGATCGGCGTGCTTCTCACCCCCAAGAAAAACGAGGCTGCCATCAAGGCCCTCTCTCTGGTGTTCACCGTGGTGACCCTGGCGCTGGCCGCCCTGCTGGCTTTCCGGTTCGACTTCGGTAACGCCAGTGAGTTCCAGTTCGGTACCAGTCTCACCTGGATCGAGTCGATCAACTCCGGATATCACATCGGCGTCGACGGCATCTCGCTACCCCTCGTGGTGCTGTCTGCCTTTGTCACTGTTCTGGCGGTGATCTACTCGTTCAATCACTGGCCCGAGCCGCACAACCCGAAGGGGTTCATGGCTTTGACGCTGGTGCTGGCCACCGGGATGAACGGGACGTTCGTAGCGCTGGATCTGGTTCTCTTTTTCGTGTTCTTTGAACTCGTCTTGCTCCCGATGTACTTCATGATCGGGATCTGGGGAGACAAGGCGGTCATGAAGATTCCCGGCTTCAACCGGGAAGTGGAGACCCGCCTCTACGCCTCGATCAAGTTCTTCCTCTTCACCCTGTTCGGCTCGGCGTTCATGCTGCTGGGATTTCTGGCGCTCTACTTCAAGTCGGGCGAGTCCGGGGCGGGGATCCGGACTTTCGATATCCCCGAACTGATCAACCTGGGATCGAACGGGGCCTTCACCGGAACCTTTGCCTTCCTGGTGTTCGGGGCCTTGTTCCTCGGGTTTGCGGTCAAGGTGCCGATGTGGCCGCTCCACACCTGGCTTCCCGACGCTCACACCGCCGCTCCCACCGTCGGCTCTGTGCTGCTGGCCGCCATCCTCCTGAAGCTCGGCGCCTACGGCTTCATCCGGATCAGCATCCCCATCCTCCCGGAGATGGCCCGGGATTGGGCGCCGGCCATCGCCATCCTGGCGGTGATCGGCATCATCTACGGCTCGCTCGCCTGTCTGGCCCAAACCGACATGAAACGGCTGATCGCTTTCTCATCGGTTGGGCACATGGGGTTCGTGATGCTCGGCATTGCCTCGATGACCTCGGTCGGCATCAACGCCGCCATCATCGGCATGGTGGCCCACGGGGTTATCACCGGCCTCTTGTTCTTCCTGGCCGGTTCGATGTCGCATCGCTACCACACCCGGGATATGGCCCGGTTGGGCGGCAACATGAAGATCATGCCGATCATGGGCGGGATCCTCGGGTTCACCGCCATGGCCTCTCTCGGTCTTCCCGGTTTGGCCGGGTTCTGGGGTGAGTTCATGGCTCTGTTCGGCGCCTACAGCCCGCTGGCCGGCCTCAACACAACGCTGTTCAGGACCGCCATGGTCCTGGGGGCGATCGGTACGGTGCTGACCGCCGGCTACATGCTGTGGATGCTGCAGAAGGTCAACCTGGGCGAACCGTCGGCGGAGTGGGAAGGCAAGCACTTCCACGATGTCGATGCCTACGAGCTGACGGCCTGGGTGCCGCTGGTGGTGGCCATCGTGGCGATCGGAGTGTTCCCGCGCCTGGTGCTCGGCGCCACCAACGACGCCGTGGTTTCTCTCGTGACGAAAGCGTTTGGGGGCTGATTTGACGCCGGACATCGACTATCTCGCCTTGGCGCCGGAGATCACTCTGGCAGTCACTGCTGTGGTGGTGCTGATGCTCGACCTTTTCCTGCCCCGCCGTCAGAAGTATTGGACGGCGATCGTGGCGGTATTGGGAGTCACCTTCGCGGCGCTTCCGCTGATTGCCCTGGCCGTGAGCGAAGTGGGCGAACGATCGATGCTCGGTGGGAGTTACGTGGTCGACGACTTCGCCCTGGTGCTCAAGGGATTGTTCGTGGTGGCCGGCTACCTCGTGCTGCTCATGTCGGTGAGCTATATCGAATCGGATCGCTTCTACCAGGGCGAGTACTACTTCCTGATGGTGCTGTCGATCCTCGGCGCGGTGGTGCTGGCCTCCTCCCGCGACCTCATCACTCTGTTCATCGCCATCGAACTCGTTTCGCAGCCGATGTATCTGCTGGCCGGATGGCGCAAAGGTGACCTCCGTTCCAACGAGGCATCGCTCAAGTACTACCTGCTGGGAGTGCTGGCCTCGGCTTTGTTGCTGTACGGCATGTCGTTCGTATACGGCCTGACCGGCGAGTTGACCTTTGCCGGAATCGCCGCCGAGGGAGCCGGGATGGCCTCCGATCCGGCCTTCATCATGGCCATCATGTTCATGATCGCCGGCCTCGGGTTCAAGGTATCCGCCGTGCCTTTCCACTTCTGGGCACCCGACACCTACGAAGGCGCTCCGACCCCGGTGACGGCCTACCTGTCGGTGTCGTCGAAAGCGGCCGGGTTCGTGGCGCTCTTGGTGATTCTCTACTCGGCGTTCCCGGAGGCGGCCGGGGTGTGGGGTCCGGCCGTCTGGATCCTGGCGGCCCTGTCGATGACGCTGGCCAACCTCACCGCCTTGCGCCAGACCAACATCGTCCGGCTGCTCGCCTACTCGTCGGTGGCCCAAGCCGGTTTCATGCTGGTGCCGTTCGCGGCGGCCGCTACCACCGAGGGAGTCAGGCTGGGCGAGGCGTTTGCCGCCACCGTCACCTACATCGTGATCTACGCCTTCATGAATCTGGGTGCCTTCGCCGTGGTAATCGCCGGTGCCCGCAAGACCGGGACCGGCGAGATCGAAGGCTGGGGCGGGCTCGGTTCCTACGCACCGGGCCTGGGGCTTCTGGCGGCCGCCTTCTTCTTCTCCTTGGCCGGCATCCCGCCGCTGGCCGGATGGATTGCCAAGCTGGTCATGTTCAGCGCCGCCATCGGAGCCGATTCGGCCTGGATGGTGGTCCTGGCCGCCATCGCCGCAGTCAATGCGGTGATAGCCCTCTTCTACTACGCCAAGGTCGTGAAGACGATCTGGATGGATCCGGTCCCGGCCACCGCTCCCGACGAAGCGGTGCGGACCGCTCCGCTGGCCGGTTCCCTGGGGGTGGCTCTGGGGCTGTCGGTGGCGGTAGTGCTGGCCGCCGGTTTCTTCCCGTCCCTGATCACCTTTTTCTCGGACGCCACCAAAGCGCTGGCCGGGGGATAGCCCTCAGCGAAGCGAGGGCGAGGAGGGTTCGTTCCCACCAGACCTGCTCGTGACTCGTGATTGGTGACCTTGGCTGCCATACGAAGTACGGCCCACGAAGTGAGTCCGCCACGTAGTCTTTCTTTAGGCGTTATGGAGGGGTGATATGAACCAGATCGAGCAACAGTTCTTCGGGTTGCTGGACATGACCCACGGGGTGCGGGACGAGGCCATCGCCACCCTCGGCACCGAAGATCTCAGCTTCAGGATCGAAGGCTGTCCATCGGTCGGCGAGGTGCTGCAGGCTCTGGGCGACGTCGAATCGATGTACACCCGGTCCTTCGAGACGATGAAGATGGACTTCACCACGCAAGCACCGGGGCGCGAGAGCATCACCTCTGGTGCAGCTGCGGTCGGCTGGTTGCACGGATTGGACGGCGAGCTGAAGGCCGCCCTTTCCGCGTTGAGTGACGATGACCTTGCCAAGCCTATCGATCGCGGTGGTTGGGAGATGCCGGCGATGGCCCAGTTTCACACGTACCGGGAGGCCGTTCTGATTTCGTTCGGCAAACTCGATTGCTACCTGCGAGCTCTGGGCAAGAGCCTCCCCGAAGAGTGGGTGGCCTGGGTGGGCTGAGAAGTCTGAAGTCGAGGTTTGATGTTCCCACTTCAAACTTCCCACTTGATGCTTCCCACCTCGCGGGCCTGTGGCCCGGAGCGCTAGCCTCCGCTGTACGCCCGAGAAACGGTTGACCCATGCCGGCCGATGAAGAGAAAACCCCAAGACGCAAGCCCACCAAACCGGCCGCTTCCCAAAAGGCTGCCAAGCCTCCAGCCCAACCGGCTCCCTCCCGCAAGCCGGCTGCCAAGAAGCCCGTTGAGAAACCATCAACTGAGCCCGTCCCGGAACCCCCGGCTCGAGACCTGCCCTACTTCAGTCTGCTGACCGAAGACGACCTGTTTCTGTTCAACGAAGGCTCGCACTTCCGGCTCTACGAGAAAATGGGTTGCCACCTGGTCGAAGTGGAAGGGGTGGCGGGTGGATATTTCGCCGTGTGGGCACCGGATGCCGATTACGTATCCGTGGTAGGGGATTTCAACTTCTACAACCCCGGCGCTCATCCACTGAACCCGAAAGGAGCATCGGGGATCTGGGAGGGGTTCATCCCCGGTATCGAGCAGGGTCAGACGTACAAGTTCCATATCGCTTCGCGCTTCGGCGGCTACCAGGTCGACAAGGCCGACCCCTTCGCTTCATTCTCAGAGGAGCCCCCCAGGACTGCCTCCCGGGTGTGGGAACCTGTCTACAAATGGGGCGACGCCAAATGGATGAAGACCCGGGCCGCCCGGAACAACCACAGCGCTCCGATCTCCATCTACGAGGTTCATCTGGGATCGTGGCGGCGAAACCCGAAGGAAGGCAACCGTTCGCTGACCTACCGGGAGATGGCACCGCTGCTGGTCGAGCATGTGCAGCGGATGAACTTCACCCACGTCGAGTTCCTGCCGGTCATGGAGCATCCGTTCGGCGGAAGTTGGGGGTATCAGTCGGTCGGCTATTTCGGACCGACCTCCCGTTTCGGCACCCCCGAGGACTTCAAGTACCTCATCGATTCCCTCCACCGGGCGGGGATCGGCGTGATCCTCGATTGGGTGCCGTCGCACTTCGCTACCGACGAGCACGGGCTCGGCTTCTTCGACGGCACCCATCTCTACGAGCACTCGGACGATCGCAAGGGGTTCCATCCCGATTGGGGGAGTTGGATCTTCAACTACGGTCGCAACGAGGTACGGAGCTTCCTGATCTCCAGTGCCATCTCCTGGCTGGATCGGTATCACATTGACGGGATCCGGGTGGATGCGGTCGCCTCGATGTTGTATCTCGACTATTCCCGCCAAGACGGCGAGTGGATTCCCAACGAGTACGGCGGCAACGAGAACATCGAAGCGATCACCTTCCTCCGCAGATTCAACGAGGAGGTGTACCGGCAGTTTCCCGACGTGCAGACCTTCGCCGAGGAGTCGACCGCCTGGCCGACGGTGTCACGCCCTACCTACATCGGTGGGCTGGGGTTCGGATTCAAGTGGGATATGGGCTGGATGCACGACACGCTGGCCTATATGCAAAAGGATCCGTTCTTCCGTCAGTATCACCACAACGATCTGACCTTCCGCGGTCTGTACGCCTTCACCGAGAGCTATCTGCTGCCGCTGTCCCACGATGAGGTCGTGCACGGCAAGGGCTCGCTGGTCGCCAAAATGCCGGGTGACGACTGGCAGAAGTTCGCCAACCTCCGCCTGCTGTACGCCAACCAGTTCGCCCAGCCGGGCAAGAAGCTGCTGTTCATGGGTGGCGAGCTGGCTCAGTGGTCCGAGTGGAACCACGATGGTTCGCTGTCCTGGGATCTGCTCGATTGGGAACCCCACCGGGGCATCCTCAAGCTGGTCGGTGATCTAGGCCGGGTGTACCGTGAGGAACCGGCTCTCCATGAATGGGACACGGACCATCGCGGTTTCGAGTGGGTCGAAGCCAACGATTGGCAGTCGAGCACCCTCTCGTGGCTGCGCAAGGGCAGCACTACCGAAGACGTGATCCTGGCCATTTTCAACTTCACCCCGGTGGCCCGCTACAACTACCGGATGGGCGTGCCCCACGGGGGCCACTGGGCAGAGATCCTCAACACCGACGCCGATTATTACGGCGGCAGCGGCCTGGGCAATCTCGGAGGAGTAGAGGCCCACAAAACCGGAGCCCACGGCCGCCCCTTCTCGGTGAACCTGACTCTCCCACCGTTGGGGGCGGTTTATCTGAAGAGTTCTCAGTAGTCAGTCGTCAGTTGCCAGTTGCCAGTTGCCAGTTGCCAGAATGGTCTCTGGCAAAGACCGGGACCTGATGACTGATGACTGAGCACTGATGGCTTCTTTGAAAGAACGACTGATGAACCGGATCCGGGCTGAAGGCCCGATCCCTTTCGAGGAGTTCATGGCGGCCGCTCTCTACGACCCCGAGGACGGCTTCTTCACATCGAAGACACTCCGCTCGGTCAAGTCCGGCGACTTCCTCACCAGCCCCGAAGTGAGCCCCCTCTTCGGCGAAACCCTGGCCAGATTCGTCGACCAGGAACTCTCGACTTCCCCCTGGAAGGGGGAAGTACCCGAGCGAAGCGAGGGGGATGGGGGTAGAGCCTTGCCCGGTAAGTCTGAGAGCGAGGCGGCGACCCCATTTAGCGGACCGCGGACCGCGGAGGGCGCTCCTGGAATAGTCCCCCCAGCGAGCGAAGCAGGATCGGGCGGGGTACAGGTCGATGGTTCCGGGATAGTCCCCCCAGTGAGCGAAGCGAGCCTTGGGGGGAAGGTACCGCAGCCGGAGCGCAGCGCAGGCTGGGGTAGGGGGGCACTCCTCGTCGAGGTAGGGGCCGGTTCCGGTTCCCTCCTCAAACCACTCCTTGCCACCCTGGAAACGCCGATCGACCCCTGGGCAGTCGAAGCATCTCCCGCCGCTCGCCGGGCACTCGAAGCAGTCCTCCCGCCCGACCACATCGTCCCCACCCTCAATGACCTCCCCGATCGCCTCTCCGGCGTCGTGATCGCCAATGAACTCCTCGACAACCTCCCGGTGGCCCTGGCGGTCCGCACCGGTCATGGCTGGACCGAACGCTGGGTGGGGGTCGAGGACGAAGCGCTGATGTTGGTACCCGTTGACGCCCGTCCCGAGGTCGCCGAGTGGGCCGAGAGATTCGGCTTGCCGGCGCCGGAACGAGGCCTGGTCGAGGTGCAGCTAGCGGCAGGTGAATGGCTGGAAGCGATCCTCGACCGACTCGACCCCGGCACCGTCCTGCTCATCGACTACGGCGACACCGCCGAGAACCTGGAGAAACGCCGGGTCGAGGGAACGCTCCGCACCTACCGGGCCCACCACCTCGGACCTCATCCTCTCGACGAACCGGGCGAGACCGACATCACCGTGGACGTCAACTTCACCGCGCTCATCGATCGGGCTGTCCAGCTGGGAGCCAGCATCGAATACCACCGCCAGGACGACTTCCTCAGCGAGCTGGGATTGCGCTCAAAACTCAGCAAGCTCCGCCACCAGGAACTGGAACTGGCCCGCGACGGCGACCCGATGGAACGCCTGAAGGTGCGATCCACCAGGACCGAAGCGGAGACGTTGCTCCACCCGAGGGGCCTCGGCGACTTCCGGGTGTTGGTGGTAAGGAAATAGGGAACCGTCCGTCGGCGTGACACGTCTCAACAGAGAGACCAGAATGGAGGGTGGGTTGGGGCGTGCGATGAGGAGTGAATTATGAAGGGGCTATTGCTGATCGCACTTGTTGTGTTAGCGACGACAACTGCCGCCTGCGCGTCGAGTGGTGATGAACCGGTGGACGATCTAACCCCTTCAACTACCGCTCCGGGCCAGATCACAACCGATTCGTTGGTGTACGATCCGGCGACGCCTGATGCGGAATTGGTTGTTGCGGATGATGCTGGCGAAGAAATCAGCACAGGAGAGACCCCTGCTGGGGAACTCGGCAGAGATGGAGATACCGGCGAGGAAACGTCGGCACCCGATGATGAGAAGGCCACCGTCCAGGACGGCACTCCCAACGAGACCCGGGATCCGGATGTTCCGGTAGCCAAGCCCACGGTGCCGCACGCCAATGTCGTCGACGGTTGGCCCAATCAGACGCGCGACCCCGACGTCGAGATCGTGATGCCACAACGCCACTAGGGCGACTGGTAGGCGGCACCCTTCAGAAAGGTAGCAGGGAGGCCTTTCGGGCCCCCCTGCTACCAATCAATCGGTTTCGGAGTGGTTATCTGACGCCGAACTCGTAGCTCGAGGGCAGGATGTGGTCTGCGTGGTTGGCCACGATGGCCACCTGCACCCTTCCGGACTTCACCGGCGTGGCGGGAATCCGATCCTCGCCACTTTGGGTCTCCGTGTCTACCGTCATGTCGCGCACTCCCCGCAGGGTCATGGCGTTGTTGCTGGCTGGCTCTGGATAGCGAGCGATCGGGACGAACTTGGTGTCGATCGTCCTCACCCCGAACCCGTTGGCCTGGATGCCGTCGGTCACGTACCAACCGCTAGAGGCCCAGCCGTCCTCGCCCGCTTCGACGTCGTCGAAGAACCCGATCGCGGGGATCGAGATGTCGTCGACGTACATCATCTGCAGGGTGAAGGCGCCGTCCTGCCAGGTGGTGAAGTACAGATCGATGGCGTGCCCGGCAAAGGGCGTCAGGTCCATCGACACCGGAATCCATCCTCCGCTATTGCCGGTGAAGCCGTGCCAGCGGCCGGCCGCCTCGTAGTCGGTGGGTTCCCGACCATCCGGCGTGTTGGGATTGTCCTGACCGTGGGCCACGTTGTTCACCGTGCCCGCCGCATCGAGCGTGTACCACTCGCCGGTGTCCTGGTCGTACACCTCGACGTAGCCATAGTCCCAGTCCTCCTCGATATCGAAGAAGGTCATAGAAGTTCAGCGTGGCGCCAACCGCAGGGATGTCGAAGCTCTGGTAAAAACTCCGCCACGCCCAGGCCTCGGCATCCGAATACCACTCGTAGCTACCGCTGTAGGCCAATGTGCCGGCGAAATCCTCACCATCGATCCAGCTGTTCGCTGTTTTTGCGTTGTTGTACCGGTAGTACTGCGCCGTGTACGGTTGCGGATCGCCGAGCCAGTACGACGGAATCGTGAACGGAGCTGTATCCGGGGGACCCCACCAGAAGTTCTCCAACACGTACGGGATGGTGTAGCCCCAACTGTCGATGCTGCCCATGTCGAGCGTTTCGTACCCGTACTTGCCGCCCGACTTGTTGGTGTCGTCGATGTAGTTGGCCACCGTCCAGTTGTCGAAGATTTCATCGAAGCTGTCCCGGTAGCCGAAGGCGGCCAGGGTCTTCTCGATCCCCTCGATGCCGTTGGCCTGCTCGTCCACCAGCGTCGACACGAACGCCGTGCCCCCGTAGTGCTCCCACAGGTACAGCTGGAACAGGTAGCTGGCCCCGTAGTCCTCGAGCCCACTGCCCCAGAACGTCAGGGCGGTGAACGGGTGGTACACCATGTAATAGGCGATGTGACCACTGGAGTGCCCATAGCCGCACAGGAACCCGGCCAGGTCGGCCAGACCCTCGTCCACCCAGGACGGCTCGTCGGGGTCGATGTCGAAGTGGATCAGATGCTCGAACTCGTGCGCAAAGGTTCCCTCGTAGAGGAACGGCCGGTCGGCGTCGGGTCCGGTCCGGTTGGCCCAATCGTACGAGTCGATGTGCATGATGTTCTTATTGTTCTCGGCGCTTTCAGAGGCCGAGAAATACCCTGCGATATAGCTGGTCTGTGCGCAGTCGTAGTACGACTCGTCGCGGATGTTGAAGATCAAGATCCAGGTCTTCTTGCCTTCATCGCCACGCGCCAGCGGCTCGCCGAACACCGTGGTATCGGTCGGGTAAATCGTGTTGTCGAACTCACCCAGCAAGTAGGCGAGTTGGTCGTGTGCAATGACGTCTTCCGGCCTCCAACAGCCGTTTGGATTGGGGAAGTAGTAGTCGGTGCCGTCGAAGGTGTCGTAGGCGGCCTTCTCTATGAGGATGATCCCGTGTTCACCGTCCAATACCGTCACGAAGGTTTCGTTGTAGTCGGTGCCAAGACCGTTGTCGGAGACGGTGATTGTGAACTCATCACCAACCGTGGCCGGCTCGCCGATCGGTGAGGCGTTGGTCGCCACGGCCGGTCCCACCTGGGCGGCCAGCTTGCGCATGGCGATCTCGTCCTCACCGAGCATCTCCACCGAGAGGTCCATGGCGTCGGGTCCGGCCGGTGCCATCGTGTTTCTCGGAAACTCGGTCGGAGGGGAGACAGGGCCGTCGGCGCCGGCGGGTAACGGAATCACCAGCAAGCCCAGTACAAGTACAAAGCAACTCAGTAATGTCATTCGTTTCAACGTGTGCCCCTTTCGTGGCGGATCGCCCTTACGTTTGATTTCGCGGGTCTTGACTCTGACGTGAGTCACCTCCTCTGCGGCCGGTTCCACGGCTCTGCGAATTGGAAACCAACATCTTCGAGAGCGCGACGTGAGTGAAACGAGACACCTTCGCGAAATGCCCTCCTTCGTCTCTTCCCCTTGCAGGGGCCCTCCCAGGCCACCAAGTATCAACTCTAGCGAGTCAGAACTCACCGCGCTTTCTGTGTTTTCGTGGCCACCCATTCACAAAAGCGCATGTGATATCCCATCGCACAATCCGGCCATCCCGGTACCATCAAGAGCACGATGAACAACTTGAAAACCGTCGGATTGTTGGCCTTCATGAGCGCCCTGGTGGTGCTGGTTGCCCAGGCTTTTGGCTACTCGCCGTGGATCGGGCTCGGTATCGCCGGCGTCCTGAACTTCTTCGTGTATTTCTTCTCGGCCAAGATGGCGCTGGCCGCCAGCCGGGCCAAGCCGGTCGAAGAGCACGAGCTGCCCCAGGTGTACGCCATCGTGCGGAACCTGGCCACGCAGACCAACATGCCGATGCCGAAGATCTACCTGATCGACTCGCCACAGCCGAACGCTTTCGCCACCGGGCGCAACCCTAGGAACGCCGCCGTGGCGGTCACCTCCGGAATCATGCAACTGATGTCGTACGAGGAGCTGGAAGGGGTGCTGGCCCACGAACTGGCCCACGTCCGCAACCGGGACATCCTCATCTCATCGATTGCCGCCATGCTCGCCGCCGCTCTGTCGATCTTCGCCCGGATGGCCTTCTGGGGCGGGATGGGACGGAGGCGCAGCAACGACGCACTCAGCGGGATCGTGGCGATCCTCAGCCTGATCCTGGCTCCGATCGCCGCCATGCTGATCCGCCTGGCGATCTCCCGGGCCCGCGAGTACCAGGCGGACGCTTCCGGGGTGGCGATCACCGGCCAGCCGCTCAACCTGGCCAGCGCTCTGCGCAAGCTCGAGATAGGCACCTCCCGGATCCCGATGAACGTCAATCCGGCGGTGAGCCAACTCTTCATCGCCGATCCGCTCAAAGCGCTGGGCAATCGCGGGGGCGGCGGGGGGTTGGGCCGCATGTTCTCCACCCACCCGCCCATCGAGGACCGCGTGCGGCGTCTCGAAGAGATGCAGTACCGGGTCTAGTGGCGCTCGTTGAGGTTTCTCTCGAAACCGGGGCGGTGATCGCCGCGTTTGCCGGGGTGCTGGGTGGTTTGTGGGGCGGCCTGGTCAGCGTCCGGGCTGCCACCAAGGGTCCGGAGTGGGCGCTCGTCTATCTCAAGAAGTCCTACCCGATCATGCTGGTGCTGGTGGTAGCCAGCATTGCCATCACGTTGCTGGTCTCGCCGGGCTGGGTGGGGGTGAGTCTCGTCTACGTCACCGGGATCATCGCCTGGATGTCCCGCAGCGTGTCGAAGAGCCTCGAGAAGGTGAGTGTCGCCGGGACCTTCGAGCCGCTCCCCGCCGACCGCCAGGCTGCCATCCTCTCCCGGGCGTCGCGCTGGTTGCTGATCGGTGGGGCGGCTCTGGTAGTGGTGGCCATCTTCGATTTCACGTGGCGAGGATGGCCGGCCGTCTTCGATCTGGCGCTGGCGGCGATACTCGTGGTGCCGGGGTTGCGGATCAGGAAGCAGGCGGAGGAGTTGGGGAGGTAAAGCTGTCCGCTGTCCGCTGTCGCTGTCCGCTGTCTGCTGTCTGCAGACGGCTCTACCTTCCCTCGATCTCCACCGTGTAGGTGTCGTTGCCGGGGATGAACCAGGCAGCTTGGGGGCCCCAGTCTTCAAGCCCGTCCATCAGCACCCGGGCCCCGGGGGTTCCATCGGCGGCGACGATGAGCAAGCGGCCTTCGGTATCGGATACCAGCACCCACTCGCCGTCGGGTGACCACTGAGCTTCATAGAAGCGGTAGTCGGACGGAGCGTCTTCGATCGAGAGGATCGTCTGGTCGGTTCCGTCCAGCCGCACGACCACCGAGGAGGTCCCTCCTCGCAGGCCCTCGGTGCGGACCACCGCGCCGTCGGCCCGTTCCTGCCGATCGGCCCCCAGGTAGGGGAGCGGTCCGTCAACCAGCTGGTCGCCGGCGGGCACCCGGTCTACCTCATCTCCGGTGGCCGGGTCGATGAGGAGGTAGGTCGGCGTGCCTTCCCAGTCGGTCACCACCAGCAAACCGTCGGAGGTCCAGGCCGGAAATTCAACGTACTCGCGTCCGCACCAGGCCTCCCGTCCTTCGCCGCCTGAGGCAGGCACGGTGAACAGGCACGGGGTCTCGCCGTACTCCATGTAGGCGACAGTGCCGGGGATCGACGGATCGGGCCGGTCGGCCAGGGCGGGGAAATCGGGGAGCGGGATCACTCCGAAGGTCAGGATGACAACGGTCACGACCACCAGCACCGAGATCGCCGCGACGACGGCCACGACGGCGCGACGCTCGGGGGTCACGATTGCTCCTCGTTGGATGAATCCGAAACGACCTCCGTTCGCAACCGGGCGACCAGCAGGGCGGCCCCCAACAGCACCACCCCGGTCAGGAAGAGGGCCAGCGGCACGCCGATCGTGTCGCCGAAATACTCGAAGATGATCTGCGGCACGAAGATGAAGATCCCGGCAGCTCCGAACCCCAGCAGGATCGTGTTGCGCAAGGTCACGCTAGAGACAAGCAGAAGACCGGCGGTCACCAATCCCAACAGCAGCGGCCAGGTGGCATCCTCGAACCTCATCGTCTGGGGACCGAAGAGGACGGCCAGAGAACCGAGGGCAAAGGCGGTGGTGGGCGGCCGGAGATGACCACCCCAGGCGAGGAACAGCCACGCCCCCCCGATTCCCCAGATCGCCAGCCCGTAGAACGCTTCCGGAGGTTGGTTGAGATGAGCCAGCAGCGAAAGAGCGCCGGCCACCGTTGCGCTGCCCAGCAGGATCTGCTGCAGGCCGCGGGGTGACCAGCGGTACAGCAGGAAGGCGACCACCCAGCCGGCCGCCGAACCCATGAGGAGAGCAGTCTCCGGTTCCGCGTCGAGGACGTCTCGGCCGAGGAGCCCGAACCAGAAGGCCACGCCGACCGCCCCCAATGCCCAGGCGAAGCTCGACAGACGGCGGATCGCTTCGTTCTCGACCGTCCTGATGAACCAGCCGGCCGTCAAGAAAGCGACGGTCCCCGCCCCGACCAGAAGCAACCGGGCCCACACCTGCAGGTCCGTCCAGAACTCGCCGACCAGGATGAAGGCGGCGATCAGCGCCAGCGACCCACCGAGATACCCCAGCACCTCGGCAATGAGCGGCACCCTTCGTTCATCGACCGGCGCCATCTCGAACGATCGGATTGCGTCGGCTTGAGCTTCATCGATGAGACCGGCGGTCACCCAGCGCCGCAGCTTGTCGGCCAGGTCGTTCACCGACTCTCCTCCGATCGCGAGTGGTGTTTCGACATGATCTTGGCAGGACCAGTAGCGCTATGCCGCCTCACGATGGGATGGCGTTTGGGGAGTTCGCCGACGGCGCTAATCTACCTGCCGCCTGAAGCGCGCTTCGGGCATGCCGGGATGCCCGAGCGGCCAAAGGGAGCAGACTGTAAATCTGCCGGCAATGCCTTCGGAGGTTCAAATCCTTCTCCCGGCACGCGGTGCCTGGCGCCGCCTTGAGCCAGACTCAAGTAAGTTAGACAAGGCAGGAGAATCGCCGGCGATTCTCCAACCTGGACCGCAGGTTCAGGCCCCCTTAGCTCAGCTGGCAGAGCGCCGCCATGGTAAGGCGGAGGTCTCCGGTTCAATTCCGGAAGGGGGCTCGAAGCGGATCAGCTGTGCTGATCCGCGGTAGACAGTTATCAGTCTTCAGTCGCCAGATACTGAGAACTGACAACTGAAGACTCGATTACGGCGGCGTAGCTCAGTCGGTAAGAGCGCTCGACTCATAATCGAGAGGTCGGCAGTTCAAGTCTGCCCGCCGCTACGACAGGAATCGACGGGACGAAAAAGGAAGGAAACGCCATGGCGAAGTCGAAGTTTGAGCGGACGAAGCCGCATGTGAATGTGGGGACGATGGGTCATATTGATCATGGGAAGACGACGTTGACGGCGGCGATTACGCGGGTTTTGCATGAGTCGAATGCTTCGGTGGCGTTTACGTCGTTTGATGAGATTGATAAGGCGCCGGAGGAGCGTGAGCGGGGGATCACGATTCAGATTGCGCATGTGGAGTATGAGACGGATGCTCGTCATTATGCGCATGTGGATATGCCGGGTCATGCGGATTACATCAAGAACATGATTACGGGGGCGGCGCAGATTGATGGGGCGATTTTGGTGGTGTCGGCGGCGGATGGTCCGATGCCGCAGACGCGGGAGCATGTGTTGTTGGCTCGGCAGGTTGGGGTGCCTTATATCGTGGTGTATTTGAATAAGGTGGATCAGGTTGACGATCCGGAGCTTTTGGATTTGGTGGAGTTGGAGGTTCGGGATTTGTTGACGGAGTATGAGTTCCCTGGGGATGATATTCCGGTGGTGCGGGGTTCGGCGTTGGCGGCTTTGGAGGGGGATGATCCGGAGGCGGTTGCGTCGATTTTGGAGTTGATGGCGGCGGTGGATGGTTATGTGCCGACTCCGGAGCGTCCGTTGGATCGTCCGTTTCAGATGCCGATTGAGGATGTGTTTTCGATTACGGGTCGGGGGACGGTGGTTACGGGTCGGGTTGAGCAGGGGGTGGTGAAGGTTGGTGAGGAGGTTGAGATTGTTGGGATTCGTCCGACTAAGAAGACGGTAGCGACTGGGGTGGAGATGTTCCGCAAGTTGTTGGATGAGGGTCGGGCGGGTGACAATGTGGGGGTGTTGTTGCGGGGGGTTGGTAAGGATGAGGTGGAGCGTGGTCAGGTGTTGGCGAAGCCTGGTTCGATTACTCCGCACACGAATTTTGAGGCGCAGGTGTATGTGTTGAATCGGGAGGAGGGTGGTCGTCATAACCCGTTTTTCCCGGGGTATCGCCCGCAGTTTTATTTCCGGACGACGGATGTGACTGGGTCGGTGACGTTGCCGGCGGGTACGGAGATGGTGATGCCGGGTGATAACACGCTGATGACGGTGGAGTTGATTACCACGATCGCGATGGATGAGGGTCAGAAGTTCGCGATTCGGGAGGGTGGCCGTACGGTGGGAGCCGGGACGGTCACCAAAATCCTGAAGTAACCCGGAGGGTTACTTCAGAGTTATCAGTTGTCAGTGGTCAGTTATCGGAACTGGCCACCGGAAACTGACAACTGAGAACTGAGGACTGAGAACTGGAGCGAAGCGACCATGCCTTCTGATAAACGACCGCCTTTGACACTTGCCTGTGAAGAGTGCAAGCGGCGCAATTACGTGACGACCAAGAACAAAGCAAACACCAGGGACCGGCTGGAGCTGAAGAAGTACTGCCCTTGGTGCCGGACCCACACCAACCACCGGGAGACTCGTTAGATCGCCCGGCGGAGCCCTCCCGGGGCCTGCTAGCGTGCGTTCACGAAGTTACCTGCGGGTGGAGTAGCGGGTCTTTGACTTCAGGGCGGGCTCTGCCCGCCCTGGGTGTTTCAGGAGGGAACCTATGCCGCTCGATTCATTGACGGGAAGAGCCTACGGCCCTCACCCGTTCCGGGTTTGCACCGACAAAGTGACCGAGTACCTTCTGGCCACCGGCGATGATCCGGCCCGCTGGAACCGTTTCGCTCCGCCCACCTACGCCTCCCTGGCTCTCTTCAACGTTGCTCCGGCTTTTCTCGAAGACCCCGAAGTTGCTCCATACACGCGGGTGCTGGTTCATGCCGACCAGACTTTCCGCTGGCATCTGCCATGGGCGTTGGAGGAGGTCTTGTCGGTCCGGGGGATGGTCGAGAGGGTCCGGGCCCGCGGATCGAGCTATTTCGTCACGTTCACCATGACGGTCGACAACGCCGCCGGAGAGCGAGCCCTCGACTCCAGCTCCACGTTCGTGATGTCCTCTGAATCGCCGGAAACCGAACCGGGAGAGGAATCCGAGCCGCCGGTTACGGTTCGGGCCCGAAACGAAGTTCCCGGGCCGGCGCCCATGCCGGCGGTTCAGGAGGCGCTCCCCGAACTAGCCAAATCGGCCAGCCGGGCGGATCTCGTGCGGTATGCGGGAGCCACCCGGGACTGGAACCCGATTCACTTCGATCATGACGCGGCGGTGGCCGCCGGTCTTCCCGGAGTGGTAGTACACGGATTGCTGATGACCGCCTGGGCAGCCCAGGCGGTCACCCGTCTGGTGAACCAGCCTCTGCCGTTGACCGAGGCCCGGTTCCGATTTCGGACGCCGCTTCGTCCCGGCGAACCGGCGGTGGTGACCGGCGTCGTCGAAGCAGACGACGGTGAAGAAGCATCGATCAAAGCCAAGGTCGTCGCCGGGGATCTGGAACGGGTGACGGCCACCATGATCATGCGAAGAACGTAACGCGATGAAGCCGCAGATGGTCGAACCGGACGACATCGAAACGCTTGTTGCTCGAGCCCAACAGGGCAGCAGCGAGGCCTTTGAGAAGCTGGTAGAGGCTCATCAACATGAGGTATTTGGTTTGGCCCTGCGACTGGTCGTAGATCGCGAACTTGCTGCCGACGTCTCTCAGGAGGCGTTTATCCGAGCGTGGCGGGCGCTCCCCAATTTCCGGGGCGATGCCGCGTTTTCGACGTGGCTTCACCGGATCACCGTCAATGTGGCTTGGACCCTCAAGAAGAGAAAGAACCGGCACGCCGCCCAAACCCTCGACGAGTCCCCCGAGCCGGCGGATACGCGGCACGGGGTCGATCCGGAACACGCCGGGGAGACCATCGAACTCCGAGCCAAGCTGTCGGCCGCCCTCGACGACCTCAATCCTTCGCAAAGGTCGGTGGTCGTCCTCAAAGATATCTACGGATGGTCCCACAACGAAGTTGCCGAGTCCCTGGGGATCACAGTGACCGCCGCCAAAGTGCGTCTCCATCGAGCCCACCTCAGATTGCGTGAGCAGCTTCGAGGGCTGGAGGGGGAGTGATGATCAACGGGCTGCGACATCAACTCGTCCGATTCCGGGTTCCCGAACACATCATGAGCGGCCGCCCGCTCGAGACGCGCAACCGGCTCCACTTCGAAGCGTGCCTTCGGTGCCAGGCGGAGGCAGCCAATTACCGCCTCATCTCCCGCGCCCTGAAAGCAATGCGAAATCCAGATGAAGACGCTCCACCGGGGTTCGTTCTGAGGGTCATGGCCAATCTCAGCAGGCCGCTCACGGAGACTCACCGGGGTCTCGACCGGGTGATTGTTTTTGCCTCAGTAGTGGTTGTCGCCGCGGCTATGGCATTATTGGGACGTAGCCGGCTGAAGCCGGCAGGCTGATCGGGGTTTTACAGCCGATTTCGCCGGGCCTTATACTTGCCCGTCACGTTGGACCCCCCTAGGGGTGTAGCTCGAAGTTGGTTAGAGCGCCGGTCTCCAAAACCGGAGGTTGGGGGTTCGAGTCCCTCCACCCCTGCTTATCTATACGAAAAGGTGTTGGCATGAATCGAGAGATGCGCCGTCTCCAAGAGCGCGAAGAGCGGCTGCAGAAGAAAAAGGGAAAGCGGCGCCCGCAGAAGCGGCCCCAGAAGGGGCAGGAGCAGCTGGGGTTTTTCGCTCGGATCCAGAAGTTCCTGCGTGAGGTCCGGGTCGAGCTGAAGCGAGTTTCCTGGCCTTCCCGCGAGCAGATGATCGCGTTCACGACGGTTACGATCATCACCAGCACTGCGGTGACTCTGTTTGTATTCGGATTGGATTTCATCTTCAAGGAAGGAGTCCTACTCCTCCTGGCGAGGAACTGATCGACATGGCCGAACTGGTTGAGGAACAGACAAGAGGAAGTACTCGAAGGAGACCTGGAGCACGTCGAAGAAGCTCCTCGTCCGGTGAGCCCTTTCGATCTTCCCGGCGACTGGTATGTGATCCATTCGTACTCCGGATACGAGAACAAGGTGAAAGCCAATCTCGAGACCCGGACGCGATCGATGCACATGGAGGACCGCATCTTCGAGGTGGCTATTCCCATGGAAGACGTCGTCGAATTCAAAGGTGGCAAAAAGGTCACCACGCCGAAGAAGGTCTTCCCGGGTTACATCCTGGTGAGAATGTACCTCGACGACGACTCCTGGTACGCGGTCCGCAACACTCCGGGAGTGACCGGATTCGTCGGCTCAGGTATCAAACCCACTCCGCTCGCCCGACGCGAGGTGGAGAGGTTCCTAGGTGTTCAGGAAGAAGAAGAAAAGAAAAAGACCCCCCGTTTCAAGCCGGCCTGGGAAATCGGCGAGAACGTTCGGGTCGTCGCCGGACCGTTTGCCGACTTCAACGGCGTCATCGAGGCCATGAACATCGATCAGCAGAAGGTAACGGTGTTGGTGAACATCTTCGGACGGGACACGCCCGTCGAACTGGGTTTCGACGATATACAAAAACAGTAATCAGTCGTCAGTCGTCAGTCACCAGTCGTCAGACCTGGTGGCTGATGTCCGATCAAACTGAAGACTGAGAACTGACAACCAAGGACTGAACATGGGCAGAAAACGACTAGCAGCGATACTCAAACTCCAGATTCCGGCCGGACAGGCCACCCCGGCGCCACCGGTAGGTCCGGCGCTCGGACAGCACGGAGTCAACATCATGGACTTCGTGAAGGCGTACAACGCTGCGACCGAGAGCCAGATTGGCACGATTGTCCCGGTCGAGATCTCGGTCTACGAGGATCGAAGCTTCACTTTTGTCACCAAGACCCCGCCGGCGGCGGTCTTGCTTCGCCAAGCCGCCCGTCTGGAGAAGGGCTCGGCGGAGCCCCACAAGGAGAAGGTGGGATCGGTCACTCGAGATCAGATAAAGCAGATTGCCGAGACCAAGATGGTCGACCTGAACGCCAACGACATCGAAGGGGCCATGAAAATCATCGCCGGAACCGCCCGCTCGATGGGAATAAAGGTCGAAGGCTAGGTGGACATCTCGGAGGGGAGCGCCAACCCCCTCCCGCCGGCTTCGCCGGCACCCTCCCCCTGAAGGGAGAGGGATGTTCCTGCTAGCGCAGGAACGCAATTGAGGAAATGGGAGGCCACGGGCATACGTTCGGGCCGCTTGAACCACAGGAGGAAAGATGACCAAACACGGCAAGAACTATCGCGATGCGCGCAAGCATCTCGATTCGAACGCCTCTTACCCCGAAGCCGAAGCAGTGCAACTGGTGAAGTCGATGTCCTTCGCCAAGTTCGACGAAACGATCGAGGCCGTATTCAAACTCGGCATCGATCCCCGCAAAGCCGACCAGCTCGTGCGCGGAACGGTCAGCTTGCCCCATGGCACCGGGAAGGACGTCCGGGTCGCTGTTTTCGCCCAGGGTGACAAGGTGCGGGAGGCAGAAGCAGCCGGCGCCGACCTCGTCGGAGGCAAAGAACTGGTAGAGGAGATTCAGGGGGGGAAAGCGCTCGACTTTGATGTGGCCATCGCCACCCCAGATCTCATGGCCGAGGTCGGGAAGCTCGGTCGGGTGCTCGGTCCGCGCGGCTTGATGCCCAACCCCAAGGCGGGCACCGTCACTTTTGACGTTGGCAAGGCCGTCGAGGAATTCAAAGCCGGTCGCATCGAATACCGCAATGATCGGTACGGAAACGTCCACGCCCCGGTGGGCAAGGTGTCGTTTTCTGATGAGCAGATAGCCGCCAACCTCCACGCCCTGACGATGGAAATCGTGAGGGCCCGCCCGGCCGCGGCCAAAGGGCGTTTCATTCGCAACCTGTCCATCTCATCGACGATGGGCCCGGGCGTGAAAGTGGACGTCGGAAAAATGCTGTAAGGCCGAGGCTTGGGGGCCCTCGTTCGTCGAGCGAAGGCGCTGCGGCCCCATGGTGGGAGCCAGGGCCGACGGCGGTGCGAAAGCCGTCTCGTTGCCTCTCAACGGCGGCGACAGGGTAGGGGCTGTCGTATCGCCGGAGTGACACCGGTGCCCGATAGCGCTTCGGTCTTGGGTGGGGGCGGTTGACAACCACCCTTGGACAAGGACCCCCAAAGCAAACAATTGAGTTGTCACCCGGAGTGTCGCGCAAGCGGAGCCCGGTGTCTACTGGTTTGGCAGAGTGTCGTCAGCTATCAGCCGACCGGCCTGCGGCCGACCTTTCAGTGATCCGTTGGTCTTCAGAACTGACAACTGATGACTGATGACTTCCGTCGAGTCGCGACTTGGCGTACCCAACGACGGTTGTTACATTCTGTTCCCACAACTCCAGATACCTCGGCCGAAGACCGTCGGTGCCCATTCGGGCTCAAAGGGATTTCCCGCCTGCGCAGGTTGGACCTCACAAGGGGCTTTCCGTCTTCGGCGGGGGCCCCCGTTTTGATGAGGAGGAGTAATGCCAAGACCTGAGAAGGTCCAGGCAGTTGAAAAGATACGTGAGCAGCTCGACGAAGCACGGGCTACTTTCGTGACCGAGTACCGCGGACTGACCGTGGCCCAGCAGCAACAGCTGCGCCGCAACGTGCGGCAGGCCCACGGCGAGTACCAAGTGTTCAAGATGTCGCTGGCCCGTCGGGCGGTAGAAGATATGTCCCTCGAGGGTCTGTCCGAATTGCTCATGGGGCCGACCGCTTTGGCTTTTGCCAACGACGATCCGGTTCCGGTCGCCAAGGTCTTGCGCGATTTCGCGTCGGATAACGACAAGCTGGTCATCAAGGGAGGGATTCTCGGAGGAGCACTATTGCTGCCCGAGCAGATCTCCCGGTTGGCGGAGATTGAATCGCGGGAGGTCTTGCTCTCCAAGATCGCCGGCGGCTTCAAGGCCCCGATGTCCAAGCTGGCAGGTCTGCTGGGCGCCAAGATGCGAGACGCGGCATCGGTCTTCTTTCAACTGCTTGAAAAGAAAGAACAGATAGAAGGGCCGGCTGTGGTCGAGGAGGTTCCTGAGGCTGTGGTCGAGGAGGTTCCTGAGGCTGTGGTCGAGGAGGTTCCTGAGGCTGTGGTCGAGGAGGTTCCTGAGGCTGTGGTCGAGGAGGTTCCTGAGGCTGTGGTCGAGGAGGTTCCTGAGGCTGTGGTCGAGGAGGCTGCTGAGGCTGTGGTCGAGGAGGCTGCTGAGGCTGTGGTCGAGGAGGTTCCTGAGGCTGTGGTCGAGGAGGTTCCTGAGGCTGTGGTCGAGGAGGCTGCTGAGGCTGTGGTCGAGGAGGCTGCTGAGGCTGTGGTCGAGGAGGTTCCTGAGGCTGTGGTCGAGGAGGTTCCTGAGGCTGTGGTCGAGGAGGCTGCTGAGGCTGTGGTCGAGGAGGCTGCTGAGGCTGTGGTCGAGGAGGTTCCTGAGGCTGTGGTCGCCGAAAAACCAGCACCGAAGAAGAAAGCCGCTTCCAAAGCCAAGCCCAAGACGAGTCCCGCAAAAACAGAAGTAGATGAAGTGCCCGCCGCCGGGTCCGACGAAACCGCCGAGGAGGAATAGACACCATGGCGAAGATGAAGACAGACGAGCTCCTTGCGGTCTTCGAAGAGATGACCGTGCTCGAGCTGAAAGAGTTCCTCGATGCGTTCGAGGAGAGATTCGATGTGACGGCCGCCGCGCCCATGGCGATGGCAGCCCCGATAGCAGCCGGAGCTGCCGCGCCTGCGGAAGAAGAGCAGTTCGAATTCGACGTCATGCTCATTGCCGCCGGCGACAAGAAGATCCAGGTCATCAAAGAGGTCCGGTCGTTGACCAGCCTCGGCCTGAAAGAAGCCAAGGACGTTGTCGACGGCGCCCCCCGCGCAGTGCTGGAAGGCGTCGACAAAGAGACGGCCGAGAAGGCCAAAGCACAACTCGAAGGCGCCGGCGCCTCAGTCGAAGTGAAATAGGCAAAAAGCATCCGTTTCAGGTTCCAGGTAAAGGGTCCCGGGCTGAGTCCGGGACTCTTTGTATGCAGACTCGGTTCAGAATCCGAAACCTGAAACCTGAAACCTGAAACCGAGTCTGGCGGCCGAGGGCCGTAAGACTCTTGACCTCGGTAGCCCAAATGGGGTAGGTTTTACGTCACAAGCCCCGCAGGCGGGTATCCGTCTACGGCCGAAATTCTCTGGTTGCCGTCTGGTTGGTCGCGTGCTAACCTGGCGTTTCGTCGTCTGCAGCCATCCCAGGGTCCAAGGAGAATCACTTGACTTCGCGCGTCGCTGACCGCTTCTCGTTCGCCAAGATCCCCGAAGTACTTCCCCTCCCCGATTTGCTCGCCGTTCAATACGAATCTTTCCAATGGTTCATTGAGGAAGGTCTCAAAGAGATCTTCGAGGGCATTTCGCCGATTGAGGACTTCACCGGTGAGCTCGCTTTGGAGCTGACCGATCATAGGTTCGGTGATCCACCCCGGACGCTGGAAGAGTGCAAGGAACGCGATGCCCACTTCTCGCGGCCCTTGTTCGTGACTGCCCGGTTCGTCAACCGCAAGACCGGTGAGATAAAGGAACAGCAGGTGTTCTTGGGCGATTTCCCGATCATGACTGAAAACGGTGTCTTCATCATCAACGGCACCGAGCGCGTCGTTGTCAGCCAGTTGGTCCGTTCACCCGGCGTCTACTTCGACAGCACACCCGACAAGACCTCAGACCGCGAGATCTTCACTACCAAGTTGATTCCCGGTCGAGGCGCCTGGCTCGAGTTTGACACCGACAAGCGCGACACCATCGGTGTGCGGGTTGACCGCAAACGTCGCCAGTACGTCAGCGCGTTTCTGCGAGCCCTCGGTATCGCCGAGACCGACGAAGAGATCCTCGAACTGTTCAACGGTGCCGAATCGATTCGCAATACCCTGGCCCGCGACACCGCCGCCGATAAGGAAGAGGCGCTGCTCGACCTGTATCGCAAGCTGCGGCCGGGTGAGCCCACCACGGTCGAGTCCGCCCGCGGGTTGATCCAAACCCTGTTCAAGAACCCCAAGCGTTACGACCTGACCCGGGTCGGTCGCTACAAGATGAATCAGAAATTCGGTTGGCCGGTCCCGGCGGATTACAACCCGGAGGAGCAGGGGCTGCTCACCGACGACGACATTCTGGATTCGATCCGGTACCTGGTGCACCTGCACGCCGGAGCGCGGACCTTCGTTACTTCGGCCGGCACCGAGGTGCCCGTTCAGACCGACGACATCGATCACTTCGGCAACCGGCGTATCCGCACGGTCGGGGAACTGATCCAGAATCAGGTCCGCGTGGGATTGACCCGTCTGGAGAGAGTCGTTCGCGAGCGCATGACCACCCAGGACCCGGAGTCGATTACTCCCCAGAGCCTGATCAATATCCGGCCCGTCGTTTCGGCGATCAACGAGTTCTTTGGTTCGAGCCAGCTCAGCCAGTTCATGGACCAACCCAACCCGCTGGCCGGCTTGACCCACCGGCGGCGTCTGTCGGCCCTGGGCCCGGGTGGTCTGTCGCGTGAACGGGCCGGGTTCGAAGTCCGCGACGTTCACCCGTCGCACTACGGCCGGATGTGTCCGATTGAGACACCGGAAGGTCCCAACATCGGGCTGATCGGTTCGCTGGCGACGTATGCGCGGGTCAACCGGTACGGCTTCATCGAGACGCCTTACCGCAAGGTCGAGAATGGCATTGTCACCAAGAAGGTCGACTATCTGACCGCCAGTGAAGAAGAGCGGTTCGTCATCGCTCAGGCCAACGCTCCCCTCAACGACGACGGCCGATTCGTCAACGATCGGGTGCTGGTGCGCAAGGCCGGGGGCGGCGGCGAGATCGACCAGGTGGTTCCGAAGAGTGTCGACTACATGGATGTTTCGCCGAAGCAGATTGTTTCGGTCGCTACCGCGCTCATTCCGTTCCTCGAGCACGACGACGCCAACCGGGCGCTCATGGGTTCCAACATGCAGAGACAGGCCGTGCCTCTCCTTCGGGCCGAAGCTCCGCTGGTCGGGACCGGGGTGGAGGCCCGGGCCGCCAAAGACTCAGGAGACATGGTGATCAGCACGGTCACCGGCGAGGTGGTCGACGTCGATGGAGACAGCATCACCGTCAAGGAGACCGGCACCAACGCCAAGCACACCTTTGCCGTGCAGAAGTTTGTTCGCTCGAATCAAGGCACTTGCATGAATCAGAAGGCCCTTGCCCGGGTCGGGGACAAAGTGGAGAAGGGCGATGTGCTGGCCGATGGGCACAGTACGGATCAGGGGGAATTGGCGCTCGGCCGCAACTTGCTAGTTGCCTTCATGCCGTGGGAAGGCCACAACTACGAGGATGCCATCATCATCTCCGAGCGACTCGTCAAAGACGATGTACTGACCTCGATCCACATCGAGGAGCACGAGATTGAAGCCCGCGACACCAAGTTGGGCGCCGAGGAGATCACCCGCGACATTCCCAACGTCGCGGAGGAAGTCCTTCATGACCTCGACGAGAACGGAATCATCCGCATCGGGGCCGAAGTCGGGCCCGGCGACTATCTGGTCGGCAAAGTGACCCCGAAAGGTGAGACCGAGCTGACCCCGGAAGAACGCCTGTTGCGGGCCATCTTCGGAGAGAAAGCACGGGAAGTTCGCGACACGTCGCTCAAAGTACCGCACGGCGAGGCCGGCAAGGTCACCGACGTGAAAGTGTTGCGTCGCTCCGAAGGCTACGACCTCAAACCAGGGGTCAACGAACTCGTTCGTGTGCATGTGGCTCAGCAGCGCAAGATCTCCGAAGGTGACAAGCTCGCCGGTCGCCACGGCAACAAAGGAGTGATCGCCAAGATCCTCCCCGAAGAAGACATGCCGTTCATGGAGGACGGGACCCCGGTCGACATCATCCTTTCGCCGCTGGGGGTTCCCTCTCGCATGAACCTCGGTCAGGTGCTAGAGACGCACCTCGGATGGGCGGCCGGCCAGGGATGGGCTCCCTTCAAGTCGGACAGCCCGGCGGCCGCCGGAGCCAAGCCGTGGACCCGAGTGGCCACACCGGTGTTCGATGGCGCCCGCGAGGGCGAAATCGCCGAGGTTCTCATCAACAGCCTCCCCAATCGGGATGGGGAACAATTGGTCGACGGCGCCGGCAAAGCGGTTCTCATCGATGGGCGTACCGGTCGACCGTTCGACACCCGGATCACGATCGGTCAGATCTACATTCTGAAACTGGTTCACCTGGTGGATGACAAGATCCATGCCCGTTCGACCGGCCCCTACTCGATGATCACGCAACAGCCGCTGGGCGGCAAGGCACAGTTCGGCGGCCAGCGGTTTGGTGAGATGGAAGTGTGGGCTCTCGAGGCATACGGCGCTGCCTATGCCCTGCAGGAATTGCTCACCATCAAATCCGACGACGTGGCCGGGCGGGTGAAGGTCTACGAAGCCATCGTCAAGGGTGAGAACATCCCAGAACCCGGGATCCCGGAATCTTTCAAGGTGCTGGTCAAGGAAATGCAGAGCCTTTGCCTCAACGTCGAGATGCTCTCGGCCGGCGAGGAAATCGAACTGCGTGAGCTCGACGAGGACGTATTCCGCACCGCGGAATCACTCGGGATCGACCTCTCCCGACCCGAGCGCCGGGAATCAGAAATCGACGCATAACCACACAAAAGGAGCGCCGTGCATCAGCTCTTCGATGAACTGAAGATCAGTCTGGCCACCACCGATCAGATTCGTGCCTGGTCCTATGGCGAAGTGAAAAAGCCCGAAACCATCAACTACCGGACTTTGAAGCCGGAAAAGGATGGTCTGTTCGACGAGCGCATCTTTGGTCCCCAAAAAGACTGGGAGTGCTACTGCGGCAAGTACAAGCGGATCCGCTACCGCGGCATCGTCTGTGAACGCTGTGGCGTCGAGGTAACCCGGGCCAAGGTCCGTCGGGAGCGCATGGGTCACATCGAGCTGGCCGCTCCCGTCACTCACATCTGGTTCTTCAAGGGCGTCCCGAGCCGGCTCGGTTACCTGCTCGACATGTCTCCCAAAGAACTCGAGAAGGTCATCTATTTCGCCGCGTATCTCGTCACCCACGTTGACGAAGACAAACGCCAGAAAGATCTTCCCGAACTCGAAGAGAACCTGCACGCGGAAATCCAGGTCATTCGCGAGGAGTTCGAGGAGTGGAATTCGGGTCGTTTGGAGCGGCTGGAGCAAGAGCTCACCCAGATGGAAGAAAGCGGCGCCAAAGCCCAGGAAATCTCGGCCCGCCGGCGCGAAGTGGAAAAGGAGATCCGGGAACGTGAGGATCGGGCCGAGCGCGAAGTCGACCTCGTTGAAGAGGCCTTCGACATCTTTCGCACCATGGCCCCCAAAAAGCTGATCGAGTCAGAACCACTGTGGCGTCAGATCGTTGATCGCTACGACGCGTACTACTCCGGTGGAATGGGTGCCGAGTCGATCAAGGATCTTCTCAACCGCCTCGACCTCGATGCGGAAATGGAGCGTCTCCAGGAAGATCTCAGCGCCAACTCGGCGCAGAAACGCCAGCGGGCCACCCAACGCCTTAAAGTCGTCAAACCGTTCTGGGAGGGCAACAACGCCCCGCAAGCCATGATCCTCGAGACCGTGCCGGTGATTCCTCCCGAGTTGCGTCCTATGGTGCAGCTCGATGGCGGTCGTTTCGCGACCTCCGATTTGAACGACCTGTATCGCCGGGTCATCAACCGGAACAACCGTCTCAAGAGGCTGCTCGATCTGGGAGCGCCGGAGATCATCGTCAACAACGAGAAGCGGATGCTGCAGGAAGCAGTCGACGCGCTCTTCGACAACGGCCGCCGCGGCCGGGCGGTGACCGGCCCCGGCAACCGGGCCCTCAAGTCCCTTTCCGACATGCTGAAAGGCAAGCAAGGCCGGTTCCGCCAAAACCTGCTGGGCAAGCGCGTCGACTATTCGGGCCGTTCCGTGATCGTGGTCGGTCCCCAGCTGAATTTGCATCAGTGCGGTCTGCCGAAAGTCATGGCGTTGGAGCTGTTCAAGCCGTTCGTGATGAAGCGCCTGGTCGACAAGGACGTCGCCCAGAACATCAAGTCGGCCAAGCGGATGGTCGAACGTCAACGTCCGCAGGTGTGGGACATCCTGGCCGATGTCATCCAGGAGCACGCGGTGCTTCTCAACCGGGCGCCCACCTTGCATCGTTTGGGAATTCAAGCTTTCGAGCCCGTCCTGGTTGAGGGCAAGGCAATCCAGATCCATCCTTTGGTGTGTGAGGCCTTCAACGCCGACTTCGACGGCGACCAGATGGCCGTCCACCTTCCGCTGTCGGCGGAGGCCCAGGCCGAAGCTCGGGTCTTGATGCTGTCGGCCAACAACGTTCTGTCACCGGCCAGCGGGCGGCCCATCGTGACCCCGAGCCAGGACATGGTCATCGGTGTGTATTACCTATCCGAACTCGTTGAGGACGCCAAAGGAGCGGGCCGTTCCTTCTCCGATGTTGATGAGGCGTTCATGGCCTACGAAGCCGGGGACATTTCGCTGCACGCACCCGTCAAGATTCGGGTGGGCGATCGAGCCGGCACGCCGGAACAACATGAGAAGTTCGCCCGGTCGCTGCACGGGCTGATCACCGAGGAACCGGTTGACGGAACCAAACCATTCGAAACGACGATCGGTCGGGCCCTGCTCAACGAAGCCTTTCCCACCGACTTCCCGTATGTGAACGCAGTGATCTTCAAGTCCGACGTGCGTCGATTGATCGAGGAGATCATCGAGCACTACAAGAAGAGCGATGTGCAGCAGGTACTCGACGCTATCAAGAGTCTCGGTTTCCACTATGCAACCAGGGCCGGGCTGACCATCGGGCTGGAAGACGTGAAGACTCCGGCCAACAAGACCCAGATCCTCGAAGAGTTTGAAGCTCGGGCCGACAAGGTCCAGGACCTCTATCAGAAGGGTGTCATAACCGACGACGAACGACGCCAGGAACTGATCGAGATATGGACCGAGGCAACCGATCAGGTCAAAGACGCGATGGAACTGACGCTCAAGGCGGAGAAGTTCAATCCGATCGACATGATGATCCGTTCGGGTGCCAGAGGCAACATCATGCAGGCCCGTCAGATCGCCGGAATGCGTGGACTGGTTGCCAACCCGAAAGGCGACATCATCCCGCGCCCCATCATCTCGAACTTTCGGGAGGGGCTGTCGGTTCTCGAGTACTTCATCTCGACCCATGGTGCCCGCAAAGGTCTGGCGGACACAGCGCTGCGCACCGCCGACTCGGGTTATCTGACCCGGCGCCTGGTTGATGTCAGTCAGGAAGTCATCATCAAGGAGCAGGACTGCGAAACCGATCGCGGCATTCGCCTCAAGATCCGGGAGGAAGGACGGTCCATCCGCAACTTGCGGAACCGGGTGTTCGGTCGGGTTCTCGCCGATGATGTCAAGATCGATCGGAAGCTGGTCGAGACTTATGAAGGGGTCAAACTCCGGGCCGGAACGTTGATCGGTCGTCCCGAACAGCTGGCACTCGAAAAGGCCGAAGACGTAGAGACCGTCCGGGTGCGTTCGGTTCTCACTTGTGATGCTCCCATCGGGGTGTGTGCCATGTGTTACGGCGTCAGTCTGGCGACCGGCAAGCCGATTGAGATGGGCGAAGCGGTCGGCATCATGGCCGCTCAGTCGATCGGGGAGCCCGGCACGCAGCTCACCATGCGGACCTTCCACACCGGCGGCGTGGCCGGCGAAGACATCACTCACGGCTTGCCCCGGGTGGTCGAGCTCTTCGAGGCTCGAGCCCCGAAGGGGAAGGCGGTCCTCTCGGAGGCCGGTGGAGCTATTCGTCTCCACGAAGACGAAGGCGGCGCACGGATGGTCGTCGTGTCCGACAAGGACGGTGAGGCGGAGTACAAGATCTCCCGCCGGGCCCGGTTGCGGGTTCACGAGGGCGACATCATCGAGCCGGGAACCGCTCTCACCGAAGGGCCCCTTGACCCCAAGGAGGTCCTCGAATTCCAGGGTGTGCGGGCTGCGCAGCAGTACCTGGTCGACCAGGTACAGGAGGTGTACCGCTCACAGGGTGTGGACATCCACGACAAGCACATCGAACTCATCGTGCGGCAGATGTTGCGCCGGGTGCGCATCGTCAATCCGCACGACTCTGAGTACTTGCCTGCCGAACTCGTGGATGAGAAACGGTTCCGGGAGACCAACAAAGCGCTGGTGGCCGAAGGCAAGACTCCCGCCGAGGGTCGGCCGGAGCTGATGGGCATCACCAAGGCGTCCCTCGCCACCGACTCGTGGCTGTCGGCTGCGTCGTTCCAGGAAACCACCCGGGTGCTGACCGAAGCGTCGATCCAGGGCAAGTCCGACTACATGATTGGGCTCAAGGAGAACGTCATCATCGGCAAGCTGATTCCGGCCGGGACGGGGGCCGCCAGCTACCAGAGCCTCCAGCCGGTGCTTCCGGGCGCAGCCGCCATTTCGGCCCTTGGCATCTTCGGAGAATCCGGCGCCGAGCGGGATGTGGAATCGCTCCCGGCCAACCCGGCCGAATGGCTGGCTTCCCTCGGCAAACAGGACGAGGACGTCACCGTCGACCTGGCCGAAGCTCAGGTCGAAGAGAGCTAAGAGCCTCGAAAGGTGAGCTACGAGCTTCGAGACAGGCCCGGGCAGTAGCCCGGGTCTTTCTCGTTGTGCCCCTTGCCACGCGGGAGCACCCGTCTTCGAGGGTGTCTCTCGTTCGCCTATAGTTCAGTTGATCGGAGGGCCGAAGGGGTTCCGAAAGAGACGTTTGAGAGACCAGAAGGAGCGGACATGAAACGGAAGTGGGCATGGCTGGCCGTCGTGCTGGTTCTGGCACTGGTGGCAGCTGCTTGCGGAGACGGCGACGCGGATGGCACGACTACGACGGCGGGTGGCGACACGGGGACGACGGGGGCCGCCGAGGAACCGCTGCGCGTAGCTTTCGTGTACGTCGGCCCGGTTGGTGATGCTGGTTGGACCTGGGCGCACGACCAGGGCCGGCTCCAGCTCGAAGCCGAGGTCCCCAACGTTGAGACCAAGTTCCTGGAGAGCATCCCGGAAGGATCCGAATCCCAACGGGTGTTCGAAGAACTGGCTGCCGACGGAGTTGATCTGATCTTCGGCACCTCCTTCGGTTACATGGATCCGATGCTGGCCGCTGCTGAGAAGTACCCGGACACCGTGTTCATGCACGCCACCGGATACAAAACCTCAGCGAACATGGGAACCTACTTCGGCGCCGCAGAGGAGGGCCGTTACCTGACCGGTATGGCGGCCGGTGACGTAACCGAGTCCAATCTGGTCGGCTACGTTGCAGCTTTTCCGATCCCCGAGGTGCTGCGCGGCATCAACGCCTTTGCGCTCGGTGTGAAAGAAGTCAACCCCGACGCCAAGGTGCAGGTTGTCTGGTCGAACACCTGGCTCGATCCCAACCTCGAACGGCAAGCCGCCGAAGCGTTGCTCGATGCAGGAGCCGATGTCTTGGCCATGCACCAGGACACCCCGGCTACCGGGCAGGCGGCTGAGGGCGTCGGTGCGAAGTGGGTCGGCTACAACTCCGACGGTGAGCGGTTCGCCCCCGAGGCATGGCTGACCGCACCGGTCTGGAACTGGGGACCCTTCTACGTGGCGACGGCCGAGCAGGTACGTAACGGAACGTGGGTTTCCGAGCAGTTCTACGGCGACATGGCCGGTGGGATGGTCGACATTGCCCCCTTCGGCGCATCGGTGCCACAGGAAGTCCAGGATCTGATTCTGGAGCGGAAAGCACAGATCATCGACGGTTCCTTTGAGGTGTTCGCCGGTCCGATAGTTGATCAGGACGGCACCGAACGGTACGCAGAAGGGGTCGTCGCTCCACTCGGCGAGCTCCTGGGGATGGACTACTTGGTCGACAACGTGATTGGGAGCCCAACTGGCGGCTAATACCGACGATCGTCACGGCGAGGAGCGGGACGTCCAACCGGACGCCCCGCCTCCTCCGGCCGTCCGCCTCGCCCTCGAGGCGCGCCGGATCGACAAGGAGTTCTACGGCGTCAAAGCCAACGAAGCGGTCGATTTCGAATTGCGATGGGGCGAGGTCCACGCTCTCCTGGGTGAAAACGGCGCCGGGAAATCAACACTGTGCTCGGTGTTTGCCGGGCTTTACCACCCCGATGCCGGCGAACTGATCCTCGACGGTGAGCCGGTTTCCTTCCGGTCGCCCAGTGACGCCCTGGCGGCGGGCGTCGGGATGGTCTACCAGCACTTCCGGCTGGTTGAAAACCTCACGGTGGCCGAGAACTTGGCGCTCGGACATCCCGAACAGGGCTTTGTGCTCTCCAGACGGGAGATCGAGACCCAGGCGGCGGAGTTGGCGGAACGCTACAACCTGCCCGTCGATCCGTCGGCCCGCATCTGGCAGCTATCGGTTGGAGAACAACAGCGGGTCGAGATTCTCAAGATGCTGTACCGGCGGGCCCGGATTCTCATCCTCGATGAGCCGACCGCCGTACTGACTCCGCAGGAGTCTGATTCTCTCTTCGACACGGTCCGGCTCCTGGCATCCGAGGGCAAATCGATCATCATCGTTTCCCACAAGCTGAATGAGATCCAAGCGGTAACCGACCGGGTGACGGTCCTGCGTGATGGCAAGAGTGTCGGCACCGTCAATACTGCGGATACCGACCAGAAGGGCCTGGCCAAGATGATGGTCGGTCGAGACCTGGAACTCCCCAAACGGCAGTCCGTTTCTCAACCGGGCAACGTGGTCTTGAAGGCCGCCGGGCTCACGGTGGCGGGCGACCGCAGGGGTGACGCGGTGGCCGACGTCAGTTTCGAGGTGCGAGAGGGTGAAATCGTTGGTATTGCCGGTGTTTCCGGGAATGGTCAGCGAGAACTGGCGGAAGCCATCGCCGGACTGCGAGTCATCAGGAAGGGATCGGTCGAAATCGGGGGAGTCCCCATGATCGTCGGGGTGTTGGAGCGAATCGGTAGTGGTTTGAGCTATGTACCGGGCGACCGTCTCGGGCGCGGCCTGGCACCCGGGCTGACCATCGAGGAGAACAGCGCTCTGAAGGACTATCGGTATCCGCCTTTCTCCAAGGGACCGGTTCTGTCAACCCAGGCATTCAGTGAGCACGCCAAAGATCTCATAGCACGGTTCGACATTCGTGGCGTCCGGGAAGGCCTGCCCATTCGGTTGCTCTCGGGCGGCAATCTTCAAAAAGCCCTGGTGGCCCGCGAGGTAGCGAGAGATCCGAAGGTGCTCATCGCCGCTTCGCCTACCCGCGGACTAGATGTAGGTGCAACCGAAGCGGTACGGAACCTGTTGCTTGCCCAACGCGACTCCGGGGTCGGGGTCTTGATGATCTCCGAGGATCTCGATGAGGTGATGGCACTGTCCGATCGTATCCTGGTTATGTTCGACGGCCGTGTCGTTGGCGAAGTGTCCGGTGATGAAGCAAAGGTCGAGCAGATCGGGTTGATGATGGGTGGCACGGTGTCGGAGGCGACCGCATGAAGAGCTTCACCATTGGCCGCCGCCGGTTCACGATCTCACCGCGACCCAACCCCACCGGACTCAATTCGCTGGTGGTCTTCTTCGTTGCCGTGATCGGCGCTCTCCTCGTCGGTGCCCTTTTTCTGGCAGTCACCGGTTTTGCTCCGTTCGAGGTGTATGCCGAAATGGCCGACTCGGCGCTCGGTGGCAACCGGGCCATCTCGGAGACTCTGCTGGCAGCCGGCCCCTTGATTCTGGTCGGCCTGGCGGCGGCCATCGCCTTCAAGATGCTGATCTGGAATATCGGAGGCGAAGGGCAACTGCTGGTTGGTGCCATTGTCGCGGCCGGGGCCGGTATTGCCCTCGGCGACAGTTTCCCCGGTTGGATAGGCATCCCCATTGTCTTGCTGGCCGGCGCCGCCGGGGGGGCGCTGTGGGCGTCCTTCTCGGCCTTGCCACGCGTCTATCTGGGCACCAACGAGATTCTGACGACGCTGATGCTGAACTTCATCGCCCTCGAAATCATGAACTTCCTCATCTTCGGCAGTTTCAGCCCCTGGCGCGACCCGGCCGCCACCCAGTTCCCCCAAGGGCGCCCGTTGGCCGCAGACTTGAGGCTTCCGGAGATTTGGGGACGTCTCGATATCGGGCTGTTCGTCGCGGTCTTGGTGGCGGTGGTGGTGTGGTGGATGGTCAAATCGACCCGGTGGGGTTACGAAGTCCGCGTGGCCGGAGACTCGTCACGCGTCGCGGAGTATGGGGGCATCAAGGTCAAGAGGAAGATCCTGTCCGTGTTTCTGCTCTCGGGGGCGATGGCCGGTCTGGCCGGCGCGATTCTGGTTGACGGGGTCGTCGGAGCTATGGAGCCGCGCTCGCTCCAGTTGGGGCTGGGATTCACCGGAATCATCGTCGCTGCTCTGGCCCGACTCAACGCGGCGGCAGTGATACCGGTGGCGCTGTTCATCGGGGCGCTCACCAACTCCCGGTCGGCATTGCAGATCATCGGAGTGCCGGACTCGACGGTGATCATTCTGCAGGGTGCGATCTTCATCTTTGCGGTGTCGGGCGAGTGGCTTCTCCGCAACCAGTTCACCGTCGGACGATTGGATGAAACAAGAACGGAAGGCCAACCGGCATGAACGACGCACAGATCATTCAGATCATTCAGGCGGCGATCCTGGCCGGTACTCCGTTGGTGTTCGCCTCCGTCGGAGAGCTGCTCACCGAGAGATCCGGGGTACTCAACCTGGGCGTCAACGGGATGATGCTGGTGGGGGCCATTTCCGGATTCTGGGCCACGTTCGCGACCAGCAGCCTCACGCTAGGGGTACTGGCGGGCCTGGTAGCCGGAGCCGTCTTCTCGGCGATTCACGCGTTCACATCGGTGACGTTACGGGTCAATCAGATCGTCTCCGGCCTGGCTTTGGCGATCTTCGGGCGAGGCCTGGCCAACTTCATCGGGCGGACCACCTCACCACCTCTCGTCGGTGAGCCGTCCAAGGCCCAGTTCAAGCAGCTTTTCGGCAGTGAACTCTCGGACCTGCCCATCGTTGGACCTCTGATCTTCGGACACGACGCGATGGTGTACGTTTCCTGGATCGTCGTGGCGGCCGCCAGCTATTACCTCTTCCATACCCGGGCCGGTTTGTCGTTGAGGAGTGTCGGCGAGAACCCGGCCGCGGCCGACTCGGCCGGGCTCAACGTCAACCGGATCCGCTACGCCCATGTGCTGATCGGCGGGGGACTGTCCGGCGTCGCCGGCGCCTACATCCCGCTGGCGCTCAATCCCTCCTGGGCAGACGACGCCACCAATCTGGGATGGATCGCCATCGCTCTGGTGATCATCGCCGCCTGGCGCCCGTGGCGGGCGCTGCTGGCCGGCTATCTGTTCGGCGGCATGGTCAAACTCGGTTTCACCCTGCAGGTGCTTGGCGTTGAGATCCCCGCCCAGTTCCTGTCGATGATCCCGTTTGTGGCCACCATCATCATTCTGATCCTCACCACCAGCGGTAGGCGCGCCCGCCTGTTCGGGGCCCCGGCCGCCCTGGCCATCCCCTACGATCGGGAGAGTCGATAGAGAGTTGCGTTCGCAGTTCTCAGTACTCAGTACTTGGTACGGCGCACGGAGTGCGCCTTCAGTCCGTCTCGAAGACCGTTCCGAGGGCCGTGGGCGGTTCGCCGGCGAAGACCGTTCGCAGCGCCGGGAACCGGTCGGTCAACCTCCTCAGCCAGTCGCTGTAGATCACGACCAGGGTGAGGATCATGACCGGGAAGGGCATGGTCGGCAGGACCTGGGAAAACTCCGGGAAAGGCTCCTGGAGCAGTTGGGCGATCGTCAGTAAACCGGCGAACAGGTAGGCACCAACCGCCGCCCGGATCGGTTGCCATCCACCGAAGATCACGATGGCCAGGGCGATCCACCCGAGGTTGCGGGTGTGCTGAAACGACCAGCCGATCTTGACCGAGAGCGAATACGAAGCGCCGCCGATCCCGATCAGAGCCCCACCGAGTCCGGTGTAGAGGTACCGCAGCCGGTTGACCGGAATACCCCGCGAGTGGGCAGCTTCGGGTCGTTCCCCGACCCCCTGCAGGTTCAAGCCCGGCCGGGTGCGGAACATGAACCACCAGGTTCCGAAGATCAGGATGTAGCTGACGTACACGAGAACGTTCTGCCGGAAGAGGATCGGCCCGATGACGGGGATATCCTCGAGCAAGGGAATTGACCAGGCCTGGACGGCGGGACCCGGTACCCGCACGTATCCGTTGCCGAGGAAGGTGCTGAGGTCGGCGCACAGCTGGAAGAGGACGAAACCCACGGCCACTTGATTGAGCCGCAGGCGGATGCTGGAGAAGGCAATCAAGAGGGCGACCAGCATCCCGACGATAGCCCCGGCCAGGAACCCGAGCATCAGGCTGTTGGTCTCGTAGGCAATCACGAAGCCGGCCATGGCGGAAAGCATGAGGCTGCCTTCCATCGACAGGTTGATGACGCCGGCCTTTTCGGTGATGGTTTCGCCGATGACGGCGAAGACCAAAGGCGTGGCAGTGAAGATGAGGGTGTTGAGTTCGTTCATGCCTCGCCTCCCGGTACAGCCGGAACCCCCGGGGCGGCACTATCGACCGCGGTTCGGGTTCCGGCACGCCTGGCTTGCCAGCCCCCGTACAGCAGCACGAAGAGCACAATCACTCCGCGCAGGATGCCTCCGAGCGATGAGTCGACCTGCATCTGCAGGGGGAGTTGGGAAGCGCCGACGGCGATGGCGGCAAAGAAGAAAGCGATCGGTGCTATCCACTTCGCCTCAAAACCGGCCAGGAGAACGATCAAGATTCCCAGATAGCCGTGGGCGCCCGACGGGGTCGGTACCAGTTTGTGGTGGAACCCAGTGACCCGGATGGTCCCGGCCAAGCCGGCCAGAGCGCCGCCGATGACGAACGCCAGCAGCAGATATCGCTTGTTGGGAATGCCGAACAGCAGGGCGCTTCGCAGATTCTGCCCAACGGCCTTGAGACGCAGTCCGAAACGGGTGCCACGCATCATGAAGTAGACCACCACAACCGCCAGCGCTGCCACCACCACCGCCACGACGGAGACTCTCAGGGTTCCGATGGTCGGCAGCCAGGCATCGCGGGGGAAAGGTTCCGTTCCCCCGGTGGAAGCAACCCCGGCTCGTTTCCACGGTCCAATGATCAGATAGGTGGTGAGGCTGGTAGCGACAAAGGTCAGGCCGAGCCCGCCAAAGATCTCATTGACCTTCCCGTAGACCCGCAGCGCTCCGGCCAGCAGTGCCCAGAGTGCGCCGCCGACCATTCCGGCGAGCATGGTCAGGATGATCATGACCGCGACCGGACCCTCGACAGACCGGGCGACAAAGGCAGCTGCGATCGAGCCAAAGATGACCTGGCCCTCGACCCCGATGTTCCACAGCCCGGCCCGAAACGTGACCACCAGGCCGGCCGCACAGAGGACCATGGTGACCCAGGCGGTGAGGGTATCGGAGATGTTGGCCGCAGATCCGAGTGACCCCTCAACGAGCAACCCGAGTGCCCGGAGAGGATTGGCGCCGGCGAGGAGAACCAGCACGATGGCAAACAGCACCGCCCCGATGACGGGGACCAGAGCCTTTCCCACCGGCTTCATCCGGTTCACGACCGCCCCCGGACCTTTCCCCCGATCAGGAAACCGAGTTCTTCGACATCGGTTTCGTCGGCATCGACCTCGGCGATGACGCTCCCCGAGAAGAACACCAGGATCCGGTTGCTGTAGCGCAAGAGCTCGTCCAGGTCGGCCGAGGCGAAGACAATGGCCGTCCCCTCTTGGCGGCGCGCCAGCAGCTGGCTCCACACCCAATTGGCGGACTCGATGTCGAGGCCACGAGTTGGGTGTTCCATCATCAGGAGCCGCAGGCCGGGCCTGAGCATGGCCAGCAGCAAACGCTGTTGATTGCCGCCGGACAATTCTTCGGCATGACTGTCGGGCCGACCTTTGATGAAGTTGCCCGTAACGGCTGAGGCCGCTTGGCCGGCTGCCGCGTCCCAGTCGACGAAGAAAGGCGCATCGGGGTCGGAGAGAACGAAATGCTCGGTGATGCTGAGCCCCTGGACCAGACCTTCCTCGAGTCGCCCGGCCGGGAGGTACTGGATGCCCACCTCGAGCAGATCCCGGTAGAGCTTCCCGGCGACCTGCCGGCCGTCGAGCTCGATACTCCCGCCGGTCGGGACCACCAGCCCGGCCACAGCCCGCATGAGCGTGTTCTGGCCGCTCCCTTCCAGGCCGGCCAGGCCGATGACTTCCCCGCTGCGAACATCGAGATGGAGATCTTGCAGGGAGAGCAACCGGTCCCGAATATCGAGCCCGTTGATCTCGAGGACGCTGCCTCCCAACGGGATCGGATCCGCAGCTTTCACCTCGACCGGTGCTCCGAACATCATCTCCACGAGATGTTCCGGGGGGGTTGGCATTTCAGCGTGACCGACGAGTTTGCCCTGACGCATCACCGTGACTCGTTGGCACAGTTCCTCTACTTCTTCGAGTTTGTGGGATACGAACAACACGCTCATTCCCTCGGCGGCCAGTGCCTTGAGCGTTGCGAACAGTTTGACCCGTTGCGGGGCCGAAATGCCGGTTGTGGGCTCATCGAGGATCAATACCCGGGCGCCCAACCAGAGCAATCGGGCGATCTCGAGTTGCTGGCGTTCGCCCACCGTCAACGACCTGGTCGACGCCGTCGGGTCGAGGTTGAATTGGAACCGTTCACAGACCTTCGCGAACTCTGCTCGAGCCTCACGACGATCGAGCCGAATCCCTCCCGGGCTCTGCATGAGGAAGTTGTCGATCACCGAGAATGGCAGGAAAACCAGCGGATCCTGGTGGAGCATGCCGATGCCATGCTCGATGGCATCTTGAGGAGACGAAGGCTGGATGCGTGCCCCGTCGAGGATGATCTCGCCGGCGTCGGGAGCATGGAACCCCGAGAGGACCTTCATCAGGGTGGATTTGCCGGCGCCGTTCTCCCCGAGTAGGCCGTGCAGAGTTCCCGCTTCGACGGTCAGGTCGATGCCGTCATTGGCGCGAACCGATCCAAAGTGTTTATGGATGTCACGCAGCTCGAGACTCATGTCGGCCGAAGGCTAGACGACCTGTTCCGACCAGGATGGGGGGGCGTCCATGCAAACCTTCCCGGACTCGATGGGACTGTGGCGGACCACCGGGGAGGGGACGCCGTTGGGCGTCTCCCTCCCCGGATGGTGCTTACTGTCCGGTGCAGCCTCCGCTGACACCCTCGACGCAATCTTCGCTGTACCAGATCTGGAAATCGGTAGCAGTTTCACCTGCGGCGAGCCACGGAGAGCCGTTTGCATAGTTGAGCGGTCCGGTGAAGAGGTTGATGTCTCCGGAGGCGAGGCCGTCGATGAACTCGTCAAGGGTCGCCGAGTTCTCGGCGGACAGTCCATCACCCTTGATGAACCCGACCGCAGTTGTCTCCGCGTTGTTCAGATCGTCCCAATCCGGACCATTCCACTCAAAGGTGGCCGCGAAGTCGCCCTTGATGACGTCCTCGACGATCTTCAAGTAGGCAGGGCCCCAGTTGAAGTAGGGGACTCCGAGGCAGATCTCCGGCTTGCCTTCGCAGGCGCCTACGTAGTCGTAGGGGACCGCCCAGACGGACTGTCCGGCGTCGGCCCGTTGTCCGGCGACGTCGAGCGCTTCCGTGGTGTCGATGCCAGAGATGATGACGTCGGCACCTGCATCGAAGAAGCCGGCAGCCACCTGGGTCGGGTCGAGCGTCACTCCGGGGATGTTGAACCAGAAACCAATCCAGTTCACGTTGAACTCCAAGAGAGTGGTCTCACCCCGGTAGTTTTCCCAGCAGTACTTGGCTCCAAGATAGGCAGAATTGACCAACCGGCGGGTCTCGTCGTTCTTGAGCGGACCCAGGTAGGCAATGGACCCCGTTTGGGTCGTGAGTCCGGCCGCGCAGCCCGCCATCATCTTGCCGTACTCCATCCTGCCCATGACGTTGGCGAGGTTGTCGAGTGGCTCGTAGGCCTTGCCGTCCTTCCAGGCGTTGTCACCCGATGACCACACCATGGGGACGTCCGGGAAGTTCTCGGCGGCCAGCAATGCTCCGTCTCGCATGTCGTCTGAGGTGAGGAACACGAGTTCGGCACCCTGGTTGACCATGTCCGCGGCCACCTGGTCGACGGTCTTGTCCGGCAGGTCGGCCACATTGACCTTGTCCAGGAAGATCATCTTGGCGCCGAGTTGTTCCTCGACATACTGGCCCGCTTCATAGTGGGCCTGACTCCAGCCCCGGTCACCGCTGGGACCAACGAGAATCATCCCGAACGTGAAGTCCTCCCCGGATACCTCTTCGCCACACGCTCCGGCTACCAGCGCCAGTGCGACCAGCACCACGAGGAACACCGATATCTTGCCCCTTTTTTGCATTGCCAATCCCTCCTGATTTCTTTCTGCGATCCCGAGATCACCTAACGGATGATGCTACGGGAACCGGTGGCGGTCCAGGGCCAACCGGCATGACCCGGGGGCCAGGAGTCAGTTCTCAAACCCAGCGTCCGGGCGAGCCCCAACCGGTATGTTTGGCGAAACCGCAGTGATCGGGCCCATCGTCAGCCTGCCCAGGAACAGTTGCACCAACGGACCTATGCCTCCGGTGAAGAGCAGCGTGCCGATCCCGACGGTGCCGCCGAGTAACCATCCGGCCGTCAAAGCGGTCACCTCGAGCAGGGTGCGGGCCGCCCGGATCGACATCCAGCCACGACCGGCCATCCCGGTCATCAGCCCATCCCGGGGGCCGGGTCCCAGGCCGGCCCCTATGTAGAGGCCTCCTCCGATGCCGACCAGCAGAATCCCCCCCAACAAGGCCGGCCAGCGGATTAGAAGTGAATGAAGGTCAGGGATGGCCAGCATGGTGAGATCGATCACGATTCCGATGGTTGTCACGTTGAGCACGGTGCCGATACCCAGTTTCTGGCGGAGTGGAAACCAGGCGGCCAGTACCACGAGTCCGACGAAGATCCCCACCGTCCCGATCGGGACCCCGATCCGGTTGGAGATCCCCTGATGCAGCACTTCCCAGGGTCCCAGTCCGAGGTTGGCTTCGACCATGAGGGCGAACCCGATCCCAACGACGACCAACCCGAACATCAGTTGCGGCAGCCGCCGGCGCAGCTCAGCACGGGAAACGGTGATAAACACGGAAGCGAGGGTAGCGAGCGGGCTCGCTACCCTCGCCGTTCTCAGTTGTCAGTCGGTCGGCCTGCGGTCGACCTCTCAGATCTCAGTTCTTGGGTCGAGCCTCGAGTCTCCAAGCGGGTATTCGGCTTTGCAACAAATCCCGGGAGCGCATATACTTCCATCTCGGTTTTCCCGCCACGTTTCCGCGTGTCCTGGAGTCGCCCTGGTGGCTTCGGATCGATGGGGTGGCTGGATGGGTGCCTTCATCATTGGTGAACGCCCTGTTCCGTCTGTAAATACCCGCACCCAAAGGTGGGTCGGGGTGTGCCGAAGAGAAGAGAGAAGGGTCTGTGCCGACCGTTCAGCAGCTGATCCGTCAGGGTCGGAAGCCGAAGCCCAAGAAGGAGAAAACGCCTGGTTTGGCAGGTGCGCCGCAGCGCCGCGGGGTATGTACCCGTGTGTATACGGTCACGCCCAAGAAGCCCAACTCGGCGTTGCGCAAGGTAGCGCGTATTCGTCTCTCCTCGGGCATCGAAGTGACCGCCTACATCCCGGGTGAAGGTCACAACCTCCAGGAACACTCGATCGTCCTGGTCCGTGGCGGTCGAGTCAAGGACCTGCCGGGGGTTCGCTACAAGGTCATTAGGGGCACACTGGACGCCGCCGGGGTTTCCGGCCGCCGCCAAGCCCGGTCACGCTATGGAACGAAGCGGGAGTCGTAATGCGCCGCGGACCAGCACCCAGACGCCACATCGAACCAGATCCGGTCTATCGAAGCCTGCTGGTGAGTCAGATCATCAACAAAGTGTTGCTTGATGGCAAGAAGGAGACTGCCCGGTCGATCGTCTACGGCGCGCTGGAAATCGTCGAGCGCCGGGTTGGTCAGGATCCCCTCACCGTTCTGAAGCGGGCCATCGACAATATTCGCCCCAGCGTCGAGGTTCGCTCGCGGCGCGTCGGTGGATCCTCTTATCAGGTACCGGTCGAAGTACGACCCAAACGGGCCAATTCGCTGGCGATCCGCTGGCTGGTCAACTTCGCCCGCAAGCGCAAAGAAAACACCATGGTTGAGCGCTTGGCCAACGAGATTCTTGATGCCAGCAACAACACCGGCACGGCGGTCAAGCGCCGGGAAGACATCCACAAGATGGCGGAGTCGAACAAGGCGTTTGCGCACTACCGCTGGTAGTAGCCCCAACCTGACAACCGCATAGCGACTGAGGAAAGAATGAGCAACGTAAAGAGCAACGATGCACTGACGCACTTGCGCCAGTACCCGTTGAGCCGAACCCGCAATATCGGGATCATGGCTCACATCGACGCGGGCAAAACGACTCTTACCGAGCGCATCCTCTACTACACCGGCAAGACCTACAAGCTTGGTGAAGTCCACGAAGGCGCGGCCGTCATGGACTGGATGGAACAGGAGCAAGAGCGCGGAATCACCATCACCTCAGCCGCTACCACCGCTGGTTGGCGAGATCATTGGATCAACATCATCGATACCCCCGGCCACGTCGACTTCACCGTTGAAGTGGAGCGCAGTCTGCGGGTTCTCGACGGCGCCGTGGCCGTGTTTGATGCGGTGGCCGGTGTAGAGCCCCAATCGGAGACGGTATGGCGTCAGGCCGACCGCTACAAGGTGCCCCGAATCTGCTACATCAACAAGATGGACCGTATCGGGGCGGATTTCTATGCCGCCGTCCAGAGCATCCGTGATCGACTGGAAGGCAATCCGGTTCCCGTGCAATTGCCCATCGGCGCCGAATCTGAATTCCAAGGGGTCATAGATCTCGTTGAGATGAAAGCCCACATCTGGAAGGGCGACGACGGCAAACATTGGGAAACCATCGAGATCCCCGATGAATACAAAACCCAGGCGCGCGAGTGGGAAGGCAAACTTCTCGAAGCGTGCGCCGATGTCGATGAGAAGCTTCTCGAGAAGTTCCTCGAAGAGGTAGAGATATCTCCCGCAGAGGTTCATGCGGCTGTGCGAACCGCAACGCTCGAGCGTCACTTCACGCCGGTCCTCTGTGGCTCCGCCTTCAAGAACAAGGGTGTCCAACCTTTGCTCGACGCCGTGGTTCACTACCTCCCCAGTCCGGCCGATCTGCCTCCGGTCCAAGGTTTCAAACCGGGCGAAGAAGACATCGTTTTGGAACGGGCTGCCGACGACTCGGAGCCTTTCACCGCCCTGGCTTTCAAGATCATGAGCGACCCGCACGTCGGGAAGCTCACATACTTCCGGGTGTATTCCGGTCAGGCCAGCAAGGGCGACCAGATCTACAACGTGACCTCGGCCAAGAAGGAGCGCATCGGTCGACTGTTGCGCATGCACGCCAACCATCGTGAGGATCTCGAGACGATTCACACAGGCGACATCGTGGCGACCGTCGGGCTGAAGATGACCACTACCGGGGATACCCTGTCCGATTCCGCCCATCCAATCCAATTGGAGTCAATGACCTTCCCGGCCCCGGTCATCTCGGTGGCAATCGAACCGAAGACCAAATCCGACCAGGACAAACTGGGCGACGCACTGCACCGTCTTTCGGAAGAAGACCCCACGTTTCTCGTGCGATCCGATGACGAAACCGGGCAAACCATTATTGCCGGCATGGGCGAACTCCACCTCGAGGTGCTCGTCGATCGGCTGATTCGGGAATTCCATGTTGGGGCCAACGTAGGAAGACCACAGGTTGCTTACCGGGAAACCATCAAGGGCCCGGTCAGTAAGGTCACCGCCAAGTACGTCCGGCAATCGGGCGGCAAGGGTCAATACGGCCACGTGGTCATCGACCTCGAACCCACCGGGCCCGGGGGCGGTTACGAATTCATCGATCAGATCAAGGGCGGCAACGTTCCCCGCGAATACATTCCCTCGGTCGACACGGGGATTGAAGAAGCCCTCGATCAGGGAATTTTGGCCGGATATCCCCTCGTGGACGTTCGGGCAATTCTTACCGACGGGTCGTATCACCAGGTCGATTCGTCGGAAATGGCCTTCCGTATCGCCGGTTCGATGGCGTTACAGGAAGCTGCCAAACGGGCCGGGGTCAAGCTGCTCGAGCCGGTGATGGCGGTCGAGGTCGTCACGCCCGATGAGTACATGGGCGACGTGATCGGTGACTTGTCCTCCCGGCGCGGCAAGATCGAAGAAATGGGGCAGCGGGGCAACGCCCGGGTGGTCTCCGCCCAGGTTCCGCTGGCCGAGATGTTCGGGTATGCCACCGACCTGCGGTCGAGGACCCAGGGAAGGGCGACCCACACAATGCAATTCCATTCCTACCAGGACGTTCCCGACTCGATCGCACAAGAGATCGTGGCCCGGGTGCGCGGCGAGTAACAGGAGGTAATCCCATGGCGAAGTCGAAGTTTGAGCGGACGAAGCCGCATGTGAATGTGGGGACGATGGGTCATATTGATCATGGGAAGACGACGTTGACGGCGGCGATTACGCGGGTTTTGCATGAGTCGAATGCTTCGGTGGCGTTTACGTCGTTTGATGAGATTGATAAGGCGCCGGAGGAGCGTGAGCGGGGGATCACGATTCAGATTGCGCATGTGGAGTATGAGACGGATGCTCGTCATTATGCGCATGTGGATATGCCGGGTCATGCGGATTACATCAAGAACATGATTACGGGGGCGGCGCAGATTGATGGGGCGATTTTGGTGGTGTCGGCGGCGGATGGTCCGATGCCGCAGACGCGGGAGCATGTGTTGTTGGCTCGGCAGGTTGGGGTGCCTTATATCGTGGTGTATTTGAATAAGGTGGATCAGGTTGACGATCCGGAGCTTTTGGATTTGGTGGAGTTGGAGGTTCGGGATTTGTTGACGGAGTATGAGTTCCCTGGGGATGATATTCCGGTGGTGCGGGGTTCGGCGTTGGCGGCTTTGGAGGGGGATGATCCGGAGGCGGTTGCGTCGATTTTGGAGTTGATGGCGGCGGTGGATGGTTATGTGCCGACTCCGGAGCGTCCGTTGGATCGTCCGTTTCAGATGCCGATTGAGGATGTGTTTTCGATTACGGGTCGGGGGACGGTGGTTACGGGTCGGGTTGAGCAGGGGGTGGTGAAGGTTGGTGAGGAGGTTGAGATTGTTGGGATTCGTCCGACTAAGAAGACGGTAGCGACTGGGGTGGAGATGTTCCGCAAGTTGTTGGATGAGGGTCGGGCGGGTGACAATGTGGGGGTGTTGTTGCGGGGGGTTGGTAAGGATGAGGTGGAGCGTGGTCAGGTGTTGGCGAAGCCTGGTTCGATTACTCCGCACACGAATTTTGAGGCGCAGGTGTATGTGTTGAATCGGGAGGAGGGTGGTCGTCATAACCCGTTTTTCCCGGGGTATCGCCCGCAGTTTTATTTCCGGACGACGGATGTGACTGGGTCGGTGACGTTGCCGGCGGGTACGGAGATGGTGATGCCGGGTGATAACACGCTGATGACGGTGGAGTTGATTACCACGATCGCGATGGATGAGGGTCAGAAGTTCGCGATTCGGGAGGGTGGCCGTACGGTGGGAGCCGGGACGGTCACCAAAATCCTGAAGTAACCCGGAGGGTTACTTCAGAGTTATCAGTTGTCAGTGGTCAGTTATCGGAACTGGCCACCGGAAACTGACAACTGAGAACTGAGAACTGAAGACTGCGAACGAGCGAAGCGAGTGAGCTAAATGGCAGACCAAGGACAGAAAATCCGGATCAGGCTCAAGGCCTACGATCACGAAGTGGTCGACGAATCGGCGCGGAAAATCGCCGAGACGGTGGTTCGTACCCAGGCAAAGATCAAGGGTCCGGTGCCGCTTCCAACAGAGATCCATCGCTACTGCGTGATCCGTTCGCCACACGTCGACAAAGACTCGCGGGAGCACTTCGAGATGCGCATCCACAAACGGCTGATCGACATCCTCGAGCCCACCCCGAAGACGGTGGATTCGCTGATGCGTCTCGACCTTCCCGCCGGCGTAGAAGTGGAGATCAAGCTGTGAAGGCGATTCTCGGCGAAAAGCTCGGAATGACCCAGGTGTTTGATGACAACGCCCGGGCGATTCCGGTGACGGTCATCAAGGCCGGTCCGTGCTATGTGACCCAGATCAAGCGGGCCTCAATAGACGGCTATTCGGCCATCCAGATCTCCTTCAAGGAGCTGCCGTCTCGCAAAGTGAACAAACCAATGGCCGGGCATTACGCCGCGGCCGGCGTCGCCCCCAGCCGCCACCTCGTTGAGCTACGGGTCGACAATCCGGAAGATTACAAGGTCGGTCAGGAGATCAACGTCGCCGACGTTCTCGTCAAAGGCGGCAAAGCCGACGTGGCCGGGATATCCCAAGGCAAAGGCTTCCAGGGTGTCATGAAACGCCACAATTTCTCAGGTCAGAGCGCCAGTCATGGCATCCACAAAGTGCACCGGGCGCCGGGTTCTATCGGCGCGTGCGCCACCCCCGCCCGGGTCTTCAAGGGCAAGAAGATGCCGGGGCGCATGGGTGGACAGCGGGTCACGACGCTCAATGTGGAGATCGTCGACGTCGACCGCGAACGCGGGCTTCTCATGTTGGGCGGCTCGGTGCCCGGGCCGTCCGGGTCGGTGGTCCTGGTAAGAGAGGCGGTGAAGGCCAATGTCTGACGCTCCTGTGGCCCAGCTGTTCGCCAGTGACGGGACGCCCAAGGGCGACATCAAACTGGATCCGGCCGTGTTCGGTGTCGAACCGAACATTCCGGTCATGCATCAAGTGGTGACCGCCCAGATGGCCGCCGCCCGATCCGGGACGGCGAGTACCAAGACCCGAAGTGAGGTCCGCGGTGGCGGTCGCAAACCATGGCGCCAAAAAGGACTTGGTCGCGCCCGCCACGGTTCGATCCGCTCTCCCCAGTGGGTAGGGGGAGGAGTGGTATTCGGTCCCCATCCCCGTGACTACAACCAGCGCACTCCCAAGAAGATGAAGAAGCTGGCCTTGCGGGGAGCGCTCTCGGCCAGAGCGGCGGAAGGTTCGGTCAAGGTCGTGGAGACTCTCGATTGGGTAGAGCCCAAGACCAAAACGGCCGGTGGTTTGCTCAAGGCCATCGGCGCCGGCCGCAAGGCACTGATCGTGCTGGGACCGACCGATAGAGTTGCCGAGCGCTCGTTCCGCAATCTCGCCCAGGTGGCGATCACCCGCTCAGGTCAGCTGTCCGCCTACGACGTGTTGTGGGCCGACACCGTTCTGTTCACAACCGATACTTTGGGATCGGTGGCGGCGACTTCTTACGACGTGTCCGACCAGGACTTCATTCAGGAATCGGCTGAGGTGGATGCGTCTCCGACTTCGTCAATGCCTGAGGATTCCCGTCGTCAGTTCTCAGTCATCAGTTGTCAGTTCTGACGATGGCTTTGAAGCGGAAGGGGATGAGTCATGAGAGACCCACGTGACGTCATCCGCGCCCCGGTCGTTTCGGAAAAGTCGTACGACCTGATCGAGGATTTGAACACATACACCTTCGAGGTCGACCGACGAGCCAACAAGACGGAGATCCGTCAAGCGGTTCAGCACATTTTTGATGTAGAAGTCCTCAAGGTGAACACCATGAACCGCAAGGGCAAGCAGAAGCGAACCGGTTGGGTCGTCGGCAAACGCGGTGACGTCAAGCGGGCCCTCGTCACGCTGGCCCCCGGTGACACGATTGACATTTTCGGGGTTTAAGAAGAGATGAAGAAGGATCAACCGTCAACGCGTTGTGGTGGCAACCAGCCGCCAGCCGCCAGCCGCCAGCCGCTGGTCGCTGGTCGCTGGTCGCTGGTCGCTGCAGCCGACGATAGGAGGCTGCTGTGCCAGTAAGAAAACTCAAACCGACGTCGCCGGGTCGACGGTTTCAGACGGTTTCCGACTATTCGGAAATCACCAAGAAGAAGCCGGAGAAGGGCCTCATCGCCAAGAAGAGCTCGACCGGTGGTCGCAACGTTCACGGGCGTATCACTTCCCGTCATCGCGGTGGTGGCCACAAGCAACGGTATCGCATCATTGATTTCCGTCGCACCAAGGATGGCATTCCGGCCAAGGTGGCTGCCATTGAGTACGACCCGAATCGGAACGCCCGGCTCGCTCTCCTGCACTACGCCGATGGCGAAAAGGCCTATATCCTGGCTCCACTCGGCGTCAAGCCGGGAGCCATCGTCGAATCGGGTTCCGGTGCCGAGATTCGGCCCGGCAACGCGTTGCCTTTGCGCAACATCCCGGCCGGCACCACAGTGCATGCCATTGAGATGCGCCCCGGCGGGGGAGCCAAGATGGCCCGGTCTGCCGGAGCCGCCGTACAGCTCATGAGCAAAGAGGGCGACAAGGCGCTGCTTCGTCTGCCCTCCGGCGAGATGCGTAACGTCGAGCTCGACTGCCGCGCCACGGTGGGCCAGGTGGGCAACACGGAATCCGAACTGGTGAAGACCGGCAAGGCGGGTCGTGCCCGCTGGAAGGGCACCCGTCCCCAGACGAGAGGGGTGGCGATGAACCCGGTCGACCATCCGCTCGGCGGTGGCGAGGGCAAGTCGTCCGGTGGCCGCCACCCGGTGAGCCCTTGGGGAAAGCCCGAAGGCCGGACCAGGAAGAAGAACAAAGCCAGTGACAAGGACATTGTCAGGCGTCGATCGAAGAAGGGTCGGAGGTAGCCGATGGCTCGCAGTTTGAAAAAAGGACCCTTCATCGACGATCATCTCGTCAAGAAGGTCGAGGAACTCAATCGCAAGGGCGAGAAGCGGGTCATCAAGACCTGGAGCAGGCGGTCCACGATCATCCCCGAGATGGTCGGGCATACCATCGCAGTGCACGACGGTCGCAAGCACGTCCCCGTGTACCTGACTGAGTCAATGGTTGGGCACAAGCTCGGCGAGTTTGCCCCGACCAGAACCTTCCGCGGTCACGCGGGAGCTAGAGAGAAGGCAGCGAGGCGGGGATGAAGGTTCGCGCGCACGCAAAACATATCCGTCAGTCGCCGTACAAAGTGCGGCGGGTGCTCGACCTGGTACGGGGTCTTCCCGTCGAGGAGGCGCGCCACGTTCTGGCCTTCACCGATCGCCGGGCGGCCGACCCCGTCACCAAAGTGCTCAATTCGGCTGTGGCCAACGCAGAGCACAACTACGCTCTCGACTCCGGCGAGCTGATTGTTACCGAAGCTTATGCGGATGAGGGTCCGACCCTGAAGCGGTGGCGACCTCGAGCGCGAGGCCGGGCGACACGGATCCGTAAGAGAACCTGTCACATCACGATTGTGGTATCCGAGGAGAGTGAGGCGTAATGGGCCAGAAAGTACACCCGTACGTGTTCCGCCTCGGGGTGGTCACGGACTGGAAATCGCGCTGGTACAGCGACAAGGAATATACCGAGCTGGTCAATGAGGATTGGCAGATCCGCGATTACCTCAACGGTGAGTTGACCCGCGGGGCTGTGTCGCGTATCGAGATCGAGCGGACTCGCGACAAGGTAGTAATAGAGATCCATACTGCCCGTCCGGGCGTGGTGATCGGGCGTAAGGGCGCCGAGGCGGACCGATTGCGGGCCGGGTTGGAGAAGCTCACCGGCCGGCGGGTCAAACTCAACATCATCGAGGTGCGCGATCCGGAGACCGATGCCCAGTTGCTGGCTCGCGGTATCGCCGATCAGCTCGAAAACCGGGTGTCGTTCCGCCGGGCTATGAAGCGGGCCGTCGCCACTGCCATGAAAGCCGGAGCCGAAGGCGTTCGGGTCGAGTCCAACGGTCGGCTGGGCGGCGCCGACATGGGACGTCGCGAGTGGTATCGCGAAGGTCGGGTGCCTCTTCATACCCTTCGGGCCGACATCGATTTCGGAACATCGACCGCCCGAACCACCGTGGGAGCGATCGGGATCAAAGTGTGGGTCTACAAAGGTGACGTGGTCACTTCTCTCAAAGCGACCCGCGAAAAGGTTGCCGCCGAAGCTGCCCTGGCCTCGGGCCGTCCCGGCCGGGTGGCACCCGCCAAGGCGAGAGCCGAGCATGCCATCGGCGGTGAGCGCAGCTCGAAAGTCATCGAAGCCGGAGGCGGCAAGCGCCTGATCGAAGCCGGAGGCGGCAAACGCGAGGGCAAACGTTTGATCGAAGCCGGTGGCGGGAAGCGAATCGCTCCCCAGGCGGCCAAGAGCGAATACGAGGCCGAGGTTGAGACCGTTGCGGTCGACGACGAGCCGATCGTTCCCATCTTCGATTTGCCCGATGATGAGATCGAAGCCGAGGAAACCGTCGTGTCGGAGGAGGACGTGGCGATCGACGATTTTGTTGCTGAGGTCTTTGAAACGGCGGAGATCAGCCCCGATTCTGTTGAAACCGAGACGGTCGACGACGAGCCCGCCGACGTTGTGGTCGAGTTCGAGGACAACGCCAAGTCTGAAGATTCCGAGTCCGACGACGGCGCCGGCAAGGGTGGTGACGCCTGATGCTGATGCCGAAACGAACCAAATACCGGAAGATGCACCGTGGACGCCGGCGAGGGATGGCCAAGGGTGGAACCAAGGTGTCTTTCGGTGAGTACGGGATCAAAGCTCTCGAGGAGGGATGGATCACCGCTCGGCAGATTGAGTCGGCCCGGGTGGCCATCACCAGAACGGTCAAGCGCGGTGGCAAAGTCTGGATCACAATCTTTCCCGACAAACCGGTCACGCAGAAGCCTGCCGAGACCAGGATGGGGTCGGGGAAAGGCAACCCGGAGTTCTGGGTAGCGGTTGTCAAACCAGGCCGGGTGATGTTCGAGCTTTCCGGGGTGCCGGAAGAAATGGCTCGCGAGGCGATGCGGCGCGCCGGTCACAAGCTGCCCATCAAGACCAAGTTTGTGATGCGGGAGGAGACGTGAAGGCAGTCGATCTGCGTGAACTGACCACGCTAGAGCTGGAAGAGCGGTTGGAGGAGACCAAGGAAGAGCTCTTCAACCTGCGTTTCCAGCTTGCCACCAACCAGCTTGACAACACTGCCCGCCTCGGTGAGGTGCGCAGGGATATCGCCCGACTCGCCACGGTGATTCGGGAACAAGAACTCGAAGCCTGGGCTGCCCAGCAGGCCACGAAAAAGGAAGGTATGTGATGGTCGAGGAGCGTGCCACACGCAAGACGAGAGTCGGCGTGGTGGTTTCCGACGCCCGTGACAAGACGATCACCGTCGAGATCACGCAGTCGATCCGTCACCCGCGGTACGACAAGGTCGTACGGAGCAGAAAACGATTCAACGTGCACGACGAAACCAACGATGCCAAGCTCGGCGACACGGTTCGCATCGTCGAAACGCGGCCTGTCTCCAAGACCAAGCGCTGGCGGGTCGCAGAGGTCGTGGAGCGTGCCCGATGATCCAACAGGAAACGCGGCTCAAGGTCGCCGATAACAGTGGCGCTCGTGAGGTGTTGTGTATTCGCGTACTGGGCGGATCTCGCCGACGCTACGCCGGACTAGGCGATATCATCGTCGGTGCAGTCAAGGACGCCATTCCCGGCGGCACCGTCAAACGCGGTGAAGTCGTCAAGGCGGTCGTCGTGAGGACGGCCAAGGAATACCGGCGGCAGGACGGCACCTACATTCGTTTCGATGACAACGCTTGTGTGATCATCGACCAGAACCAGCAGCCGCGCGGCACCCGCATCTTCGGTCCGGTGGCTCGAGAATTGCGAGACAAGAAATTCATGAGGATCGTCTCGCTTGCCCCGGAGGTCATCTGATGCGATTGCGCGAAGGCGACAAAGTGAAGGTCATCACCGGCAAGGATGCCGGCAAAGAAGCGCGCGTCGTGCGAGTGATGCCGAAAACCGGGAAAGTGATCGTTGAAGGGGTCAACACGTCGAAAAAACACCAGCGTCCCCGCGGACAGACCATGCAGGGCGGCATCATCGACAAAGACATGCCGATCAACTCGTCCAACGTGATGATCATTTGCAGCGACTGTGGACCCACCCGGGTCGGCCATCGGTTCGACGTCGACGGGGTCAAGCACCGCACCTGCGTGAAGTGCGGAGGTGATCTGTGATCCCCCGCCTCAAAGAGAAGTACAACGCCGAGGTGGGCCCAGCTCTCAAAGAGAAGCTGAACCTCGCCAATGCGATGCAAGTGCCTCGAATGAACAAGATCGTTGTCAACATGGGAATCGGCGAGGGGATCACCGAGCCCAAGCAGATCGAAGCTGCCATGTCCGAGCTCGCCATCATCACCGGTCAAAAGCCGCGCCTGAATCGCGCCAGAAAATCGATTGCGAACTTCAAGCTCCGGCAGGGCAACTCGGTCGGCGTCTCGGTAACCATGCGAGGAGACCGTATGTGGGAGTTCTTCGATCGTCTGGTGGCGGTGGCAATTCCCCGGGTACGTGACTTCCGCGGACTCAACCCGAAGTCGTTCGACGGTCGCGGCAACTACAGCTTTGGAGTAACCGAACAGCTGATCTTTCCGGAGATCGAATACGACAAGGTCACCGCGGTACGGGGGATGGACATAACCATCTGCACTACTGCCGAGTCCGACGAGCATGCCAAGGCCCTGCTCGAGGCTTTCGGGTTCCCGTTCCGTCGAACTGAAATCAGGGCTTGAAACGAGGATTGTATGGCAAAGAAGAGTCTGGTAGCGAAGTCACAACGGAAGCCGAAATACCCGGTGCGGGCGTACAACCGGTGCAAGCGCTGCGGTCGCCCGCGCGCTTATCTCCGCAAGTTCGGCATGTGCCGCATCTGCGTGAGGGAATTGGCTTCCCGCGGTGAGCTTCCCGGTGTGAGAAAGGCGTCCTGGTAATGAACACTGATCCGATCGCGGACATGTTGACGAGAATCCGCAACGGTAACCAGGCCGTGAAGCACACCGTCTCGATGCCTTCATCCAAGGTCAAAGTGGAGGTTGCCAAGATCCTGGCCTCCGAAGGCTTCATTGAGGGGTTTGGCGTGAAGGAAAAAGGACCCGGCCATGAGCTGACGGTCAACATGAAATATGCTCCGGGACGAACCCGGGTCATCAAGGGAATCCGTCGGGTGTCGTCACCGGGCCATCGTGTTTATCGGGGAGCTTCCGACCTGCCACGCTCGCAGGGCGGGTTGGGGGTCGTCATCGTGTCCACGTCGCAAGGTCTTCTCCCCGATCGGGAAGCCCGTCGCCGGCGTCTTGGTGGCGAGATCATTTGCGAGGTGTGGTGACATGAGTCGGATCGGCAAGAATCCAGTTCCGATCGCGTCCGGCGTAGACGTGAAAGTGGCCGGACAGGACGTGACGGTCAAAGGTCCCCTGGGCACACTCGAGCGGACCTTCCATGAGAGGGTCAGCATTGTGGTGGAAGACGGTGAAGCCCGGGTGCTTCGTCGGGACGAAGACCGCCAGACCCGCGCCCTGCATGGCCTGTCGCGCGCGCTGCTGGCCAACATGGTTGAAGGCGTGTCGACGGGTTTTCGCAAGGAACTGAGCATCATCGGGGTCGGTTATCGGGCCTCGCTCAAAGGTAAAGACATCGAGTTGTTGGTGGGATTCAGCCATCCCGTTGCGGTCTTGGCCCCCGACGGGATCACGTTCGAAGTTCCCGATCAGACTCGCATCATCGTGAGTGGTATCGACAAAGAACTCGTCGGACAAGTAGCCGCCGATATTCGCAAAGTGCGGCCGCCCGAGCCATACAAAGGCAAGGGGATCCGCTACATCGACGAGCATGTGCGCCGCAAGGCTGGAAAGGCAGGGGTGGCCAGATGAAAGGGTCACGGACACAGGCCCGGCGTCGCCGGCATTCCCGGGTTCGCAAGAAGGTGCACGGCACTCAATCTCGCCCCCGTCTGGCGGTGTTCCGGAGCAACCGGTACATCTCTGCTCAGATAATCGACGATCTCGCCGGTCACACCCTGGTGGCCGCCTCTTCCCAGGAAGCGGCCTTGCGGGACAAGACGCTCACCGTCGCGACGGCCGCCGAGGTTGGAAAGCTGCTCGGGGAACGCGCCTCGGCCGCAGGAGTCTCTGAAGTGGTATTCGATCGGGGCGGATACCCGTTCCACGGCCGGATCAAGGCGCTGGCGGAGTCAGCCCGCGAATCCGGTCTGAAGTTTTAGGAGTTGACGATGGCCGAATTGCAGCAACTGGATGAACGAGTCGTACAGATAAACCGGGTCGCCAAAGTCGTCAAGGGTGGCCGGAGATTCTCGTTCACCGCATTGGTGGTCGTCGGCGATGGTCGCGGCAAAGTGGGGGTCGGATACGGAAAGGCCAAGGAAGTTCCGGCAGCCATTCAGAAGGGCATTGAAACTGCGCGCAAAGCAATGGTGCCCATCCCCATGGCCGGAACCACGCTGATCCACGAAGTGATCGGCGTCCACGGAGCGTCCCGGGTCATGCTGAAGCCGGCTTCCCCAGGTACTGGTGTTATCGCCGGCGGCGCCGTGCGGCAGATCCTCGAAGCGGCCGGCATCCGCGACGCACTCGCCAAGTCACTCGGTTCGCCGACTCATCTGAACGTGGCACGGGCCACCATGCAAGGTCTGCTCGCTCAAAGGCGCCCCGAACAAGTTGCCAAATTGCGCGGCAAGAGTCCCGAGGAGGTAACCCCTCCGGCCTTGCTGGCTGCCTACCGCTCATCGGAATTGTTGCGTACCAAGATCGGTGAAGAGGGGTAGGGATGGCCGACAAGAACCTGTCCGTGACGCTCGTCAAGAGCACGATCGGTCAAAAACCAAAGACCAGGGCCACCGTGCGAAGCCTCGGCCTGCGTCGCCTGGGGCAGACCGTCGAGCACCGCGACACGGCCGATGTGCGCGGCATGCTCCACAGCGTGGCGCATATGGTGAAAGTGGAAGAAAAGTAGTAGCCAGTTGCCAGCAAGAACTCACGACTGGAAACTGGGAACTGGGAACTAAGGAACGACATGGCCGATCAAGAGAAGACAAACAAGCTCCAGCTTCATCACCTCAAGCCGGCCCCCGGTTCGAGACAGACCAAGATCCGGGTGGGGCGGGGCGAGGGTGGCCGGCGCGGCAAGACGGCCGGCCGGGGGACCAAGGGTCTCAATGCTCGCAGCAAGCTCCGGCCGGGGTTCGAGGGTGGTCAGACGCCTCTGGCGCGGCGGCTGCCCAAACTGCGGGGGTTCACCAATCCGAACAAAGAGTATTTTGCGGTGATCAACGTCGATCGACTCGACGAGTTCAGGGCAAAATCGACCGTCACCCCCGATGATCTGAGAGATCACGGATTGATCAAGAAGCGGGGCCGGGTCAAGGTGTTGGCGGAAGGGGAAATCACCAAAGCCCTCACCGTTCACGCTCATGCCTTCAGCAAAGAGGCGGTGGCCAAGATCGAGGCTGCCGGCGGATCCGTCGAAATCATCAAGTAGCAAGTCATCAGTAATCAGTAGTCAGTAGTCAGTAACCTGCTACGGACCACTACCGGCTGATGAATGAGAACTGAAGACTGACAACTGAGGACTGAGAACCCTTTATGCTTTCCATCTACCGCTACATGTTCAAGATTCCGGACTTGCGCCGGAAAATCCTGTTCACGCTGGCCATGTTCGCCGTTTACCGTCTGGGTACGGCCATCCCGGTGCCCGGGGTCGATCTGAACGCGGTTCAGGATCTGGCCGAGTCGTCTCAACAAGGCGGCATCATCGGTTTGTTGAACCTGTTCTCCGGCGGTGCTCTCGAGCGGTTCTCGGTCTTCAGCCTCGGCATCATGCCCTACATCACGTCGAGCATCATCATGCAGCTGTTGGCGGTGGTGATCCCCCGGCTGCAACGCCTGCAAGACGAAGGCGAGTCGGGGCGAAAGGTCATCACCCAGTGGACTCGCTATCTCACCGTTGTTCTCGCCCTCTTGCAGTCGACCGGGATCACCTATCTGTTCAGCCGTGGGTCACTCACCGGAGGCATCCTGCTGATCGCCCCGGAAAACTACACGGCTCCCCGGGTGGCCCTCATCGTGCTCACCATGACCGCCGGTACCGCCTTCATCATGTGGATCGGCGAGCTGATCACCCAGCGGGGCGTCGGCAACGGTATGTCGCTGGTGATCTTCGTGTCGATCGTGAGTCAACTTCCGTTCAGCTTCGCCAGCATCTTCGCCGACACGATCACTGCCGGTCGTCCCGGCGGGGTGGTCATCTTCGGCGTCTTCATATTGATGTTCGTAGCGATGATCGCCGGAATCATCTACGTCGAGCAAGGGCAGCGGCGGATCCCGATCCAATTTGCCAAGCGGGTTCGCGGGCGGCGAGTAATGGGCGGCCAGAGCACCTACATCCCCCTCAAGGTGAACACCGCCGGGGTGATCCCCGTGATCTTTGCCACCAGCATGATGTACTTCCCGGTGCTCCTGGCGACCGCCATTCCCTCCGACGGAGGTGGTTGGCTGACCAGCGTCCGCAACTGGATCGATATCAACATCGGCAACAGCCAGGGTGTCAGCACGTTCTACATCTTCCTGCTGTTCATTCTGATCATCTTCTTCACCTACTTCTATACCGCCATCCAGTTCGATCCGGTTCGGCAGGCGGAGATGATCCAGCGGCAGGGAGGTTTCGTGCCCGGTGTGCGGCCCGGCAGCCAAACAGCCCGGCACCTGGAGCACATCCTCAACCGGATCACTTTGCCGGGTTCGCTATTCCTGGGGATCGTCGCCATCCTGCCCTCGATTGCCGGGGCTATCTGGAACGTCAACGTCGGCTTTGGAGGTGTTTCGATTCTGATCGTGGTCGGGGTTGCCCTCGAGACGATGAAACAGATCGAGAGCCAGCTGACCATGCGCAACTACGAAGGGTTCCTGACATAGTCCCGAGTTCCGAGTCCCGAAAGCAGGGGAATCGCGGAGACTGGAGACTGGAGACTGACTGATGCGCTTCATCTTTCTCGGACCGCCAGGAGCCGGCAAAGGCACCCAAGCCAAACAGGTGGCCGCGGCGCTCGGCGTGCCCCACATCTCCACCGGGGATATGCTGCGTGCGCAGATCGCCGCAGGTACGGCCCTGGGCCGGCAAGCGGACGGAATCATGAATCGGGGTGAACTGGTCCCCGATGATCTGGTGGTCGCCATACTCCTGGACCGGATAGCCGCCGACGATGCCGCCAACGGGTTCATCCTCGATGGGTTTCCTCGTAACGTCCGGCAAGCTCAGATTCTCCAGGCCGATCCGGATGGCAGGATCGACCGGGTCGTCTTGTTGGTTATCGACGAGGAAGAAGTGGTTCGTCGAATCAGCGGCCGGAGGTGCTGCCCTGAAGGACACATCTATCACATCGACGATCAACCTCCGCGCAAAGCCAATCTGTGTGATGAGGACGGCGAGCTGCTCGTGCAACGCCCCGATGACGCCGAGGATGTGGTGCTCAATCGGCTCTCCGTGTACCACGCATCGACCGAACCTTTGATCGGTTTCTACGGCGAGCGCATTGTTGAAGTTGATGGTTCGGGCTCCCCGGAGCGAATCACCCGGCACATCCTGGAGGCCGTGCGGGCATGATCACCATCAAGAGCCGCAAGGAATTCGAGAAGATGGCGGTGGCCGGCCGGACGGTGGCGGTGGTCCTCGAGACCGTGAAGCGGGCCGCAGAACCCGGCGTCACTTTGAAGGAGCTCGACGTGATCGCCGCCGAAGTGATCCGCTCGCGGGGGTGTGTTCCGTCTTTCCTGGGTTACCACGGCTACCCGGCCAGCATTTGTACGTCGCCGAACAGTGTGATCGTCCATGGCATCCCCTCCAACTATCGGTTGGTCGAGGGTGATGTGCTATCAATCGATGCCGGGGCCATCTTCGAAGGTTTCCACGGTGATGCCGCTATCACGTTCCCGATCGGTGAAGTGTCGGCGGAGGCGCAAAAGCTCATCGACACGACGGAGCGAGCCTTGACGGCCGGGATTGCCCGGGTGAAGGCGGGTGCCAGGTTGGGAGATATCGGCGATGCTGTCGAGAGCGAAGCCCACGTCCACGGCTTCGGGGTGGTACGCGAGTACGTGGGTCACGGAATCGGCCGGCAGATGCACGAAGATCCCCAGGTTCCCAACTACGGGAAACCGGGGACCGGCACGAAGCTCAGGAAGGGGATGGCAATCTGTATCGAGCCTATGTTCAATCTCGGTGGGCATGAGACCGCGGTTCAACAAGATGGCTGGACGGTCGTGACGGCCGACGGGAGCTTGTCGGCGCACTTCGAACACACGGTGGCGATCATGGATGCGGGCCCGCGGGTCATGACCCTCCTTGGTGCCCAGGAAGACGATTTGGCCGTAGCGCCCGCAGACGGCTAATCTTGTACCCTCGGTCCGCTTGGGCCGATCTCAGGGTGCCCGTGTCGAAGCGTGCTTGCGCGGTTCTGGCATGGGGGACCATCATCAAACTCGGGCCAGGATCGGTGTCTGGGTGGGTTGGGTGGCACCCCGGAGGCCTACCAATTGGTGGATTTTGGGGTGGGTTGGTCAGTATGAGTTGGAGAAGGCAATGAAGGTCCGTCCTTCTACAAAAAAGATGTGTGAGAAGTGCCGGATCATCCGGCGGCATGGCCGCGTGTGGGTGATTTGCTCCAATCCACGGCACAAGCAGCGACAGGGGTAAATGGATGGCTCGAATTTCAGGCGTCGATCTTCCTCGGGAGAAAAGGCTCGAAATCGCACTTACCTACATTTATGGGATCGGACCGACCCGGGCCCATCAGGTGTGCGACAACCTCGAGATCGACCGGGGGACGAAGGTTCGTGATCTCACCGATGATGAGGTCGTTCGTATTCGCCGGTTCCTCGAGCAAAACTTCCAGGTCGAAGGTGATCTCCGTCGAGACGTAGCACAGAACATCAAGCGCAAAGTCGAGATTGGGTCCTATCAGGGTGTGCGTCATCGTCGGGGGCTTCCCGTACGGGGGCAACGCACCCACACAAACGCCCGGACACGTAAGGGTCGCCGGATGGCTATCGCCGGCAAGAAAAAGGTCACGAAGTAGGGGTTGAAGTTGGCAGAACAGCAACAGAAGCGGGTTCGCCGTCGCGAACGCAAGAACATCAGCCATGGGCAGGCGCATATCACGGCCAGCTTCAATAACACCATCATCAACATCACAGATGTGGGAGGTAACACCATCGTGTGGACCTCCGGTGGGTCTGTCGGCTTCAAGGGTTCTCGCAAATCGACGCCGTATGCGGCCCAGGTGGCAGCCGAGGAAGCAGCCCGCCGAGCTGGAGAACATGGGGTCCGCAAACTCGATGTGATTGTCTCCGGCAACGGTGGCGGACGCGAGACCGCCGTTCGCACCCTTCAGAATATGGGTATGGAGATCTCGGGAATCAGGGATATCACGCCCATCCCCCACAACGGGGTACGTCTCAAGAAACGTCGGAGGGGCTGAGCATGGCACGCTACACGGGACCAACTCACAAGCAGTGCCGCCGGGCGCGACAACCTCTGTGTCAGTCCAAGAAGTGCGCGTTCGACAAGCGCCCCTATCCTCCCGGTGAGCACGGCCGCGGTCGTGTGCGGGAGAGCGACTACCTCATCCAGCTTCGCGAGAAGCAGAAGCTGCGGGCCATGTACGGCGTGCTCGAGCGGCAGTTCCGCCGCTACTACAAGCAGGCGGCCCGGCAAGCGGGGATCACCGGAGAAAACCTCCTCCGGATTCTCGAGAGCCGCCTCGACAATGTGGTTTATCGGGCAGGTCTTGCCCAAACTCGTCCGCAGGCTCGCCAGCTTGTCAATCATGGTCACTTCCAAGTCAACGGCGGGAAGGTCGATATCCCGTCATATCAGGTCAGGTCCGGCGATGTGGTCACTCTCAAGGAGAGCAGCCGCGATTTGATCATTGTGCAGCATTCGATCGACACGCTCGATCACACGTTGCCGGAATGGCTCGACGTGAACGCAGACGATCGCAGGATCTCTGTGCTGGGGTTGCCGAACCGGGCCCAGATCGACACACCGGTTCAGGAACAGCTCATCGTCGAGCTTTACTCGAAGTAGCTCTCACAAACTAAGAAGGGGAAACCCAGAGTGTTGATCGTCCAGCGCCCGCAAATTGAAGAACAGCCCATCTCCGAGACCCGATCCCGGTTCATCGTCGAGCCACTCGAACCGGGTTTCGGATACACCATCGGCAATACCCTCCGGCGAACTTTGCTGGCCCGGATCCCCGGTGCGGCCGTGACTTCGCTGCAGATCGAAGGTGTGCAGCACGAGTTCACGACCATCCCCGGCGTTGTCGAGGATGTGGTCGACATCATCCTCAATATCAAGCAGGTCGTGGTCAGAACTGAGGAGTACGAGCCACAAACGCTGTACCTGTCGGCCAAAGGCGCAGGCGAAGTCAAAGCGGGAGACATCAAGACACCCGCCGGCGTTGAGATCGTCGACCCTTCTACGCACATCGCCACCCTGTCCGCCGGCGGCCAACTCGAAGTAGAAATGACGGTTGAACGAGGCGTCGGTTATCGAACCGCGGAGAAGAACAAGGCGGGAGACGTCATCGGTGTGCTCCCGATCGACTCGATATTCTCACCGGTCCGGAAGGTGTCCTATCGGGTGGAAAGCACCCAGGTGGGCCAGATGACCAACTTCGATCGTCTTGTACTCGATGTCGACACCAACGGTGCCCTGGAACCCGCCGAAGCAGTTTCCTCAGCCGGCAAGACCCTGCGAGAGCTTCTGGGCCTCTTCGCCGACATGGGCGAGGGAGTCGGTCTGGAGCTGGGGGACGTGGCCGTCGCCGAATCGGCCTCTCCCGACCTGGACCTTCCCATCGAGGCACTCGACCTCTCTGAGCGTCCCCGCAACTGTCTGCGTCGTGCGCAAATCAAGACCGTCGGCGAACTGGTCGTGAAGTCTCCCGATGACTTGCTGAACATCACCAATTTCGGTCAGAAGAGCCTCGAAGAAGTAACAGCCAAGCTCGACGAGCTCGGTCTGAGTCTCCATTCTGTGCAGGACGAGGAGCGCGAGTAATGCCCCGCCCTCGCAAAGGCGCTCGACTGGGCGGAGGACCGTCCCAGGAGAAGGCCATGATGAACAATCTGGCCGGGTCGCTCTTTTGGGATGAGAAGGTGACGACCACAATTTCCCGGGCCAAAGCCGTCCGCCCGGTGGCCGAGAAATTGATCACCAAAGCGCGCCGGGGTGACCTTCACGCGCGGCGCGAGGTGCTCAAACTGATCGAAGATGCCGAGATCGTCACGAAGCTCTTCGACGACATTGCTCCCCGCTACGCCGACCGTCCGGGCGGATACACCCGTATCGTGCGGGTTGGCCCCCGCCGGGGCGACAGTGCGGAGATGGCGATCATCGAACTCGTCTAGCGACGAGTTCGAGCTATCAGCTGTCGGCTCTCCGCGATCGGACGGCGGGCTCCTAATGACTGATCCCCGCCTGGTTGGCCTCAGAGAGCTCTTGGTTGCCTATCGTCCCATCGATGAGCGCGAGGCGGGTCACCTGGCCTTGATGCTTTCGCTGCTTGATCAGGGCGGCGATTCGCTGTCCCGTTCCCATTTCGATCCCGGTCACTTCACCGGTAGCGCTTTCACAGTTTCCCCGGACCGGTCGTCGCTTCTCCTCGTGCACCACACCAAGCTGGACAAGTGGTTGCAACCCGGTGGGCATGTTGACGGTGACGATGCCGATCTCGAAGGAGCGGCCCGGCGCGAGACCGAGGAGGAGACAGGTCTCCGAGGTCTGGAGCTCTTGGGTTTGCTGGACATCGACGTACACCGTTTTCCGGAACGGGGTAACGAACCCGCCCACGATCACCTCGACGTCCGTTTTGGGTTCATCGCCGTTTCCGCGGAGGCAGCGGCCGGTGATGGCACGACCGAAGTGAGGTGGTTCGCCCTGGAAGAAGTGGCCGAATGGAAGGACCGCCCCAGCCTGAGCCGACCGGCGAAGAAGCTGCTCGTAGCTCGTAGCTAGTAGCTCGCAGCTCGCAGCTCGCAGCTCGCAGCTCTCAGCTCGCAGCTCCTTGCTACCCTCCAGGTCGGAGGCTCCCCAATGCTCTTCAACCAAATGCTCAGGGCCGCCCGGCTCGACAAGAAGCTCTACACCGAGCTGTTCTTCGACAGCTACGCCACCGGCAATTCTGTTCTCGCGGTTGTCTTGGTGTACGGGGTCATCTTCCTGGGGCTGATCGCCGGTACCAGTGTCGGGTTCGATCTCATCGGCCTGCTGTGGTTCATGCTGGGGGGAGTGGTGGGCTGGTTGGTGGTCGGCGGCGGATTGTGGCTGGCCGCAACGAAACTCTTCGGCGGTCACGGCACCGGCGCTACTGCAGTTCGCTTGACCGGCTTTTCCCACGCTCCGCTGCTGTTGCTCACGGTTGCGTTTTTCGTTCCTTCCGCATTCGTGCAGGTGATCATCGTTGCCGCCCTGGTGTGGTTCGGCGCCACCCTGGCCGTAGCGGCCCAGGCTCTCTTTGACCTCGACCTGCGCCAAGCGGGCCTCTCGGCCTTGATCGCGATTGCTCTTTGGTGGGTACTGCAGCTGATCGGCATCGGCGGAGATCTCGCCCAGATCTTCCGGTTCTTCTAGGAGTCCCTTGCCGACCTACCGGCTCGATCTTGGTTATGACGGTTCCGGGTTCTCCGGGTACGCGGTCCAGAAGGGTGTCCGCACCGTTCAAGCGGTCCTGGAGGATGCCCTTTTCCGGATCACCGGTCCGGTCATCACGACCGTGGCCGGGAGGACCGATGCGGGGGTTCATGCTCGCGGCCAGGTGGTGAGCTTCGCGTGTGAGAAGGAACTGGACGGGGAGCGGACCGCCCGATCCCTCAACAACATGGTTCGAGAGGAGATCGTCATTTGGGGATGCTCGCGGGTTCCCGATGACTTCAACGCACGCTTCTCCGCTCAGTCGCGTACCTACCATTACCGGGTAGCAAACCTTCCGCTCCTCGATCCTCTCATCCGCCATACCGTCTGGCATGTTCGCCACCCGCTCGACCTCGGCATGATGAACTCGGCAGCACAACACTTCCTCGGCCTCCACGATTTTGCGTCGTTCTGTCACAAAGCGGACGGACGCTCGACCGAGCGCACCGTCCTTCGCCTGGGTTGGGAAAGGGGCCTGGTCGACGGCCATCTGGTGTTCGAGATCACCGCATCGTCGTTTTGCCGCCATATGGTGCGCTCGCTGGTTGCCTTGTGCGTGGAAGCCGGAAGGGGGAGGCTGGATCCCGAGGCGGTCCCGGACATCATGGCCGCATTAGATCGGAATGTTTCTTGCGGGGCGGCGCCTCCGCAAGGCTTGACGCTGTGGGAGGTGGAATATTGAGTAGTTCCAGGCCTCAGGTTCCGGCCTCCCGGCCGGAATTGGTTCTCTTTGATGCAGGCGGGACTCTGGTGCTCATCAATCCCGGTTCCTTCAATGCTTTCCTGGCCGATTGGGACTTGCCCGCGGTGCCGGCCACCACGCTGAAGGAGGCCCACTTCCAGGCCATGTCGGACTTCGCCTACCGGCTGGAGGCCGGAGAGCGCCTCAGTTTTCGCTGGTGGGTGGAGCGGCTCTTCGATCTGGTCGACGTATCGCTCACCGCGGACATGGCGGAAGCTTTCGGCGGAGGCCAAAACATGTGGAATCAACCCATTCCCGGAGCAAGGGAAACGGTCCTGGACCTCCAAGCGAGGGGGTACCGGGTGGCAGTAGTCTCCAACTCGGATGGGACCGTCGCCGAAGAATTGGGGAGAGCCGGATTTGGCGGCCTGTTCGAGGCGGTCATCGATTCGACGGACGTGGCGATCTCGAAACCGGACCCGGGGATCTTCGAGATAGCCCTCCGGGCCTTGGAGGTTCCCGCCGCCGGCACCTGGTACGTGGGTGACTCTCACTTCCACGACATGGGTGGAGCCCGCGCCGCCGGACTGGCCGCCTCTGTGCTGATCGATCCGCTGGGTCTGGGGCCCCCCGGGCAGTTGTCGGTGAGATCGATCGGAGAGGTGTCCGCGTTGCTTCCGTAGAGGGCGTGGTTCGGTCAGGGTGGCTCGATGTCGGACTCGCAGCCCGTCATGAAGGAGGTGAGAGATCGAAGAACGACCCGGCGATCCAGAGGAGCGAATGATGAGCCATCGCCCAGATAACGGTTCGGTCGCGCAAGGTCTGCCATCCCCACGCATACCCGGCGCCCAGACTCACCACAATGATGGCGATGGCACCCCCCATCTGGTCAGGCGCCGCCAGGAGAGCTCCTCCGTGCCATATCCCGAAGGCCACCGTGTGGATCACCAGCGCAGTGCGCGGTCGGGTCAGCAGCATCAATCCTGGGAGCAACGCCGATCGGAAGAACAGCTCTTGAGCGACGGAGCCAAACACTCCCACGGCAGCGCCACCCGGGTCGGGTCCGGTGTACTGGCCCGTGGCCAGCACGAGCGGCCACACCAGAACGATCGGGAGCAGGGCGAGGGCACCCCGCAGTGACAATCTCCCCGGTCGGAGGTAGCACGACGCCGTCGTCCGGCCTGCAGCGAGGAGCGCGGCTACGCCGACCGCTCCGAGGACCAGACCGATGAGCACGCCCACCACTTCGGATAGGTGCTCGGTAACGACCAGCGTCTGGCTGATGACGTACGCGACCCATGCCAGAAGGACAACGACCAGAGCTCGGCTACCCGGGTCCCCACGACGAAGAAGGACGACGGGTGTCGCTTCACGACTTTCGCCTGCCGAGGGGGCCGTCGATGACATCTCGAACGTTCTCCGTTTCATTATGGCGCCCGATCCGCGCCGTGAACAGGGCAAGTGTCCCGGGCCATGTGTCCCGCCCCAGAAGCCGTGTCCTCGATGAATGGAGCCGGCTGACTGCCGGACCTGGAGACGCCGGCGGTCAACCGGACTCGGAGCAGATCGGGAACTCGACCCGGGTGACGGGTCGACTTGAGCGGGAGGCAGCAAGCCGATCTCGTCGTACAGCCGCAGTGCCTTCACCGACAGCCGCGTCATCTGCGAGAACCGCCCGATGGGGACCGGAATCACTCCTCATGTAATGGATTCTCGGCGGGTGGCGGGTTTGCGGGGTCCTTGTCCGGGTTCACGGTGAAACCATTGGTGAGGAGCTGTGTGTAGGGCACGTGTCGCCGTCCGCCTTTGGGGCTTTCCAGCTCGATCGTGGCCGGATGGAGTTGGGTGATCTTGCCGGTCTCCTGTCCGTATTGCAGGTGCATACCCGGGTCCACGAATCGTGAGATGTATCGTCCGGCGCCTATCTCCCGAGCCAGGGGACGGCCTCCCAACCCGACCAGGAGGGCTCCCGCCAGAGCGATGCCGAAGCCGGCCAGTCCGATGAGAATCAACAGGACGGTGGTGTCGACACCCAGTTGGGCGAGGGCCAGCAGGATCGCGGCGGCCAACACGCCCCAGCGGGCGATCGCGCCGGCGCGACGGGCGGTCCGCCCGGAGGCTCGTTCGACGCCGAAGGCCAGTAGTCGGGAGGCGGTGACCGCAACCGCGTAGCCGGTGAAGAGGATGAGTCCTGCGGCGAGCAGTCTGGGCATGTAGTCGAGGAGCTGGCGGGGTACGTCCTGGAGGGTTTCCGGTTGGATCAGCCCGATGGCGAGTAGAACTCCGACCAGGCTGAGGAACCAGAACGCCGACAGTCCGGCGATCCCGGCCATCGATTTGGTGGCATCGCTGCCGGGCATCTTGAGCAACCGCCGGCGGATGAGCCACCCGGCGACGGCTCCGAGAGCCAACCCGCCCACCACAAATGCGCCGGCTATCAGCCACCGTTCAGTCGTCATCTTGCTCCGCTATGGCGTCGAACACCCTCCAACCTAGCGAGAACAGGTCGGCCGCCACCGACCATGTCTCCGCGTTTCGGGCTCGCTTCTCGACTGCCAGTTCGATTCGGTGGGCGAAACCCGCCTCGGGGGTGACCACTCGGGCAAGCAGCTCACGAGCTTCGTGGTCGAGGCCGGTGAGCCGATCGAGTTCGGTCAGACAGCGCTCACAGGAGGTTACGTGCCGGGTTAGATCGTCGCGTTTACCCGCAGCCCACATCTGGAGAGCCCGACGGTGGGGATGACGTTTCACGACTCGCCCCGCCATCCTCTCAGCCGGTCCTTGAGTTCGTTCCGGGCTCGAAACAACCGGGTCTTGACCGTCGACAAAGTTACACCGAGGACCTCGGCGATCTCGTCGTAACTGAGCCCCTCAATCTCACGAAGGGTGACGATCGCGCGGCTTAGTACGTCCAGCTCGAACAGGGCATTCTCGAAGGCCGCCAGCAAGGCGCGGTTGATCACTTCAGTATCCGGGCCGGGCGCCTCGCGGTCCCGCAAGTCCAGAGGGTCCAGAGGCGTGTCTCGTATCAGGCGCAACTCCGACACCGCGGTGTTGTGAGTGATTCGCAGCAGCCAGGTGCGAAGCTGCGCGTCACCTCGGAAGTGTTCGAGACCGAGCCACGCTTTCACCAGCGACTCCTGCACGACGTCCTCGGCCAGAGTTGGGTTGCGGATCACCGCCACCGCTACCCGGTACATGGCGGGAGCATGGTTTCGGTAGAGCATTTCGAGTTCGTGGCCGTCACGATCGTCTCCTGGTTCCGTCGATTTGCCTTTGCTCGACCTCGAGATATAGACGACTGCCGGGTCTTCGAGGTCGCGGGATGCGGCCAAAAACCAGACCTGGTGGTGCCCACCGAACGGGACGGCCCGCCGGATCAGGACATGGGCGAGATCGGCCAGATGGAGGAAGCCGGCCATCAGTGAGCTAACCCCGACGGCGTTTCGACGCCTGCACGTGGACCTGTGGCGCCAGATCAACCAACCCCAGATCGATCCAGAAACCGTAGTCCAGCCGATCTTCGACGGCTGCCCGGGCGGCGACTGTATTCCCAGAAGTTTCGACCGTGATCGTCACCTCGTTGCCCACCACCCGCACACCGATCAACCGCACTCTGAGGGGAGACAGCCTGGCGTCCACAGCGCGACGGAGGGCCGCTGCGGAAATCGTTGTCTCGCCGTTCGGTCCGTCCTGGACATGCACGACACGCACGTTAGAAGGTCCGGCGCGACTTTTCGCCTCGATCAAGCGTCTCTTGTCTGTAGTCGCGACCAGAAGGAGAAGAGGCAATGGCAGATGTGGCATTGAAAGAGGAGCGGGGGCTAGAAGGGCTCGTGTTGGAGACCGAGAAGGGGATCACCACCGTGGCCGACATCGTGGTGGCCAAGATGGCCGGAATCGCGGCCCGCGAAGTGAAGGGCGTACACGAACTCGGCACAACCTTCCGGCGCCTCATTGGCCGGGTTCGCCCGGGCGAGTCGCTGTCTCAGGGCGTCAACGTTGAGGTCGGCAAGCGGGAAACGGCCATCGACCTCGTCATTGTGGTCGACTACGGCTACTCGATTCCCACCGTCGCTCAAGACCTGCGGGACAACGTCATCACCAAGATCGAGGCGGGGACCGGTCTTTTGGTCAAGGAAGTGAACATCGAGGTTTCCGACCTCTTTGTTCCCAGCGGCGAGACCGAGAGCACTTCTGTCTCACGGGTCGAATGATCAGAACCATCGTCCTGCGAATCCTTGGCCTGCTGGTGGCCGCCACTCTCGGATTGACGGCCACCAGCCTGGTTGCCTTCGGGCTGGAACGCCGGATACCCTGGCTGTCCGACAGCCTTCGATCCCTGGTGAACTGGGTTCGCACCCCCCCGCTCGAGGGCGCCGCCGTCCTGGCCGGCACCGGGCTGATCCTGGTGGCCGTTGGGGTCGTCATCGTGGTGGCCGCCCGGCGGATCCGCGGAATCCGGAATCTAGACAAGAGCGCAGCCGGATCTACCGAAATCGATGTGGGATCGGTGGCAGAGGCGCTCGAGCGGTCACTTCGCCGTCTCGACCCGAAGGTTCAGGTGACCTCCCGCCGAAGCCGACTGCGAGTTTCCGCCCCGCCGGGCACTGGAGACCGGTTCGAAGTGGCCGACGAGGCGAGCCGCCGGGTACGTGAGGCGCTCGAGCAGATGGGATTGTCGGACACACCATTCACCGTGAGTGTCGGGCGCGGTCGGGAAAAGAGGGTCGCATGAGAGCAGTACAAAGAATCTCAGCCCTCCTCGGCTGGGTGGCGATTCTTGCCACCGGGTTGTGGTTGATCGGAGAAGGGACCGGCATCACCGGAGGTCGGTGGAGACAGGCCGTCGGGGACGTGACCGAGTGGATCGACCGGCCCGACCAAGCGAGATGGATCGTGGCGCTTCTCGGGGTCCTTATCGGGCTGGTGGCGGTGGCCGCGCTGTATGCCCAGTTCGTTCCGGCGAAACTCACAGGGCGTTCCTCCATAGTGGATCGCGGTACAACCGGATCGACCCGGGTAGCCGCCGGAGCCGTCCGGCGGGCCGTGACCCAAAGCCTGCAGGAGGTTCCCGGCGTCGTTGCTGCCGCTCCCATCACGCACCGGAAAAGACTCGTCATGCAAGTCGAGATCGGACAGGAATCAAACGCCGGCAACATAGCGCGAGAGGCCAGGGAACAACTCGATGAAGAGTTTTGGAGTTCCCTCGGCACCGAGGCCATTCCGGTCGACATCCACCTCAACTACGTTCCAGTCAAGACCGAGCAGGAGAAAGAATGAGTGCAAAGACCTACGGAATGATCATAGGAATCACGCTGGCCGTGATCTGGCACTGGCTCGGCGGAGACGCGGTGCTCTGGTCCCTCCTCCTCGGCTTGGTGGGATTCCTCATCGGCTGGGTACTCGAGAACCCTCAGGGTCTGATCAAAACTCTCCAGCGTCTCGAACGCTGAACGGCGAACCGGCGCTGCAAGTCGGTGCGTTAACGAACCAGATCGACGACCAGTACCTGGACGAGGCGTCCCCAAGTGTCGACTGCGGAGCGCCGACCACAACTTGCCCATAGTGCCCATCCTCGCCTACCATATTGCCGCTCCGGCATCCCGGGGTTCTCTTCTCGCGAGGTTTAGATGAGGCTGCAAAAGACGTATTCGCCCAAAGCGGACGATGTGCAGCGGGAATGGTTCGTGGTCGACGCCACCGACCTGCCGCTCGGTCGTCTGGCTTCTGAAGTCGCACAGGTCTTGCGCGGCAAGCACAAGCCAATCGTGGCGCCCCATGTCGACACGGGCGACTTCGTGGTGATAGTCAATGCCGAGAAGGTTGCCGTCACTTCCGACAAGAGCCAGAGCAAGATCTACTACCGGCACTCCGGATACCCGGGCGGTCTGCGAGCGGAGAGCTTCGAATCGCTGCGCGAACGTCGCCCCGAAGCAATAATCGAACGGGCGGTGCGCGGCATGCTTCCCAAGAACCGGTTGGGTCGCCAGATGCTCCGGAAGCTGAAAGTCCATGCCGGACCCGATCATCCGCACCGGGCCCAATCGCCTCAGCCCCTCGAATTGAAGATCCGAAAGGTGGATTCCTGATGCCCTCCCCACTCGTCCAGGCAACCGGTCGCCGCAAAGAGTCGGTCGCCCGCGTCCGTCTGTACGACGGAACCGGCAGTGTCGTTCTCAACGGGAAGGGCCTCGAGGAATACTTCCCGGCGATGGCCCAACGACTTCGCGTACTCGAACCGCTGCGGGTGGCCTCCCTGGAAGGGCGCTACGACATCAACGCCACCCTTCACGGTGGCGGCACCACCGGCCAATCCGATGCCCTGCGGCTCGGCATTGCCCGCGCCTTGCTTGCGATCGATCCAGATCTGCGCCCGTTGCTGAAGCGCTCCGGCTTCTTGCGGCGGGACGCTCGCCGGGTGGAGCGCAAGAAGTACGGCCTTCGCAAGGCTCGCAAGGCGCCTCAGTACACCAAGCGCTAGGGCATGCTCCCGGCAGAAGGCCGCAGACTCTTCGGCACCGATGGGATCCGAGGTCGCGCCAACGTCGAACTGACTGTCGATCTGGCCTTGGCGGTGGGCCGTGCCGCCGGCGAATCCATCCCCGGTGGTCAGGTGCTGGTCGGCCGGGACACCAGACGGTCCGGGGAAATGCTGGTCGCGGCGCTGCAAGCAGGCTTCCACTCGGTTGGGGTCGACACGATCGATGTCGGCATTCTTCCCGCAGGAGGCATTGCTTTTCTCACGTCGGAAACCAGATCGTCCATGGGCGTGATCGTGTCGGCTTCACACAACCCGAGCGCCGACAACGGCATCAAGCTGCTCGGGCGAGATGGATCGAAGCTGTCCGACAAGGAAGAAGATCGAATAGAGCAGCGGATGAGGCGCGGGGCACCGTGGAAGGTGGCCATCGATGACGGCATCGGGACCGCTTTCCACATGGCCGAAGCGGATGACCGGTATCTGGACCATCTCCGCGAGTCGATGCCGTTCACTCTGCGCGGCATATCGATTGCCTTGGACTGTGCCAACGGTGCTGCTTTCCGGGTAGCGCCGGAGCTTTTCCGCCGGCTCAAGGCCGAGGTCGAAGTCTTCGCCGCCGAACCGGATGGCACCAATATCAACTCCGGGTGCGGGGCCACCCATCCGCGGTTTCTCGCCGACCGTGCAAACGGGCATCTCGGGTTCTCATTTGACGGCGACGCCGATCGCCTCATCGCCATCGATGAGGACGGTTCCGTCGCCAACGGTGATGTGATCATGGCGGTGATTGCCCGCTACCTGAAGGAGGCAGGTCGCCTGAAGAACAACCTGGTCGTGTCGACGGTGATGGCCAACCTCGGGTTTCGGCGGGCCATGGAGAATCTCGGTATCGACGTCATTGAGACCCAGGTCGGCGACCGATACGTACTCGAGGCGATGCGGGAGCACAAGGCGTCACTGGGTGGCGAGCAGTCCGGTCACGTAATCCTGGCCGATCGAGCCAACACGGGAGACGGGTTACTCACCGCGGTCCGCCTCCTCGAGATCATGGCCTCCAGCGGCAAGGAACTGCGCGAGCTCAGGAAAGAAACCATCACCGAATATCCGCAAGTGTTGCGCAACGTTCATGTCGCCAACAAACACAAGCTGGCCGATGCCCACCTCCTCTGGGAAGCGGTGAGAGAAGCCGAGGGGCGCCTGAAAAGCGAAGGGCGCATTCTGGTGAGAGCTTCGGGCACCGAACCTCTGGTTCGGGTAATGGTCGAGGCTTCCTCGGGTGCTGTGGCCGCCCAAACGGCCGATGAGCTGGTCGAGATCACTCGTGGGGAACTCGGGGTTCCTTCCGAGAGTTGATCGGTGATGAGGTAGTCTGCAGCCTGACAATTGATCGGGATTGGACACCCAACCCAAGCGCCCGGCCCTCCCCGGATTGATACCGGCGAGGGTGACGAGGAAGAGGGAGTATCGAGATTCGGCGGATGCCCTCTCGGCTGCCACGGTCGTGACGGTGTGGAGCAAACCCCGGGGGTGACCCCGGCAACAGAGGCCACACCGACGTGGGCGGATCCCCGGCGGGAACCGCAGTCCTTCCCCGGTCTCCTCATCGAAGCTAAGGAGACTGCCATGTGTGGCATAGTCGGCTATGTCGGCCCGCGCGACGCCCAGGAAGTGCTGGTTTCGTCGCTGCGGCGCCTCGAGTATCGAGGTTATGACTCGGCAGGGGTCGCAATCACAGCCAACGGCCGGATCGAGGTCCGCAAATCGGCCGGAAAGATGCAGCGTCTGGACGATCTGCTCGAATCTCAACCGATCGCCGGGAAGGTGGGGATCGGACATACTCGCTGGGCGACCCACGGGGTGCCCAACGACGTCAACGCTCACCCCCACACCGACGCCTCGGGCGATTTTGTGCTCGTCCACAACGGGATCATCGAGAACTTCCTCCCGTTGAAGGAGCAAATGATCAAAGATGGGCATGAGTTCCGATCCGATACAGACACGGAGGTGCTCGTCCATCTGGTCGCCGATGAATACGACGGCGATCTCATCGAAGCCGTTCGGCAGGCCATTGGACGAGCGACGGGTGCCTACGCCCTGGTGGTCATGACCTCGCGTGAACCCGGCCGGATTGTGGCGGCCCGGATGATCAGTCCCCTGGTCGTCGGCTTCGGCGAAGGAGAGACCTTCCTGGCCTCCGACATTCCGGCGATCCTGCCCTACACGCGATCCGTGCTGGTGATCAATGACGGGGAGATGGTCGATATCACAGCGGAAGGCGTGGCCGTGCAGACCATCGGGGGAGAGGTAGTCGAACGAGAGCCGATGGAGGTGACCTGGGACGCCGGCCAGGCTGAGAAGGGCGGGTATCCGCACTTCATGCTGAAAGAGATCTACGAGCAACCGGCGGTGATCGAGGAGACCTTGCGGGGAAGGCTGCAATCCGACGGTTCGGTCCTACTCGAAGATGTGAACTTTCCCGAAGGATTCGTGGCCGGGCTCGAGAAGGTATGGATCACCGCGTGCGGGACCGCCTATCACGCCGGGCTGGTCGGTCGGGATGTCCTCGAGAAATCACTGCGGATCCCCATCGAGATCGATTATGCCCACGAGTTGAGATACCGCGATCCGTTGATTCGCCCCGGGACGCTGACGATTGCCATCAGCCAGTCGGGCGAGACGGCCGATACCCTGGCCGCCGGCCGGTTGGCGACCGAGCTTGGTTCGCGGCATGCTGGCCCTGACCAACGTGGTCGGCAGCACTCTCAGCCGGGACGCGGCGGACATTGTCTACACCCGGGCGGGCCCCGAAATAGCGGTAGCTTCGACCAAGGCCTACACCGCCATGCTGATCGGTGCCTATCTGCTGGCATTGCGGTTGGGCGTGGAACGGGGGACGATCACCCCACCTCGATCTGCTCAGCTGGCCGGTGAACTCCAGGCGCTGTCCGCCAAAGCCACCCGGGTGCTCGAGATGGATGCGGACATTGCCGCCATCGCCGGCCGCATTGCCGGAATCGACGACATCTACTTCATCGGGAGAGGTCTGGACTACGCGGTCGCCACCGAGGGATCTCTGAAACTGAAGGAGATCTCCTACATGCATTCAGAGGCAATGCCGGCCGGCGAGCTGAAACACGGGACCCTGGCCCTCATCACTGATGGGACGCCGGTGGTGGTGGTGCTCACCCAGTCGCATCTCTACGACAAGACGATCTCGGGTCTGCAGGAAGTGAAGGCCAGGGGCGCCAAGGTAGTGGCGGTAGCCTACGAGGACGACACAGAGGCTGCGAAGTACGCAGATCACGTGCTGCGAATCCCCCGCACCGTCGACTTCCTAAGTCCCGTCCTGTCGATCATCCCCCTCCAGCTGCTCGCCTATCACGTTGCCAGGGAGCTCGGTCACGACATCGACATGCCGCGCAACCTGGCCAAGAGCGTGACGGTGGAATAGCGGGTAGCTTTGCTCCATGCGGATCATTGGATTGGGCGTCGACCTGGCGGAAATCGGGCGTGTGCAGGCGCTGCTGGAAAAGTACGAACGGTTTCCGGAGCGGGTGTTCACCGATCATGAGATCGCCTACGCTTCCCGGTTTGCTCATCCTGCTCGCCGCTACGCCGCCCGGTTTGCCGGCAAGGAAGCGGTCATGAAGAGCATGGGAACGGGTTGGCGGCAGATCCGCTGGCAGGATGTTGAGATCACCGGCGGAGGCGCTCCCCGCGTCAACCTATTCGGGACTGCCCGGGCCAGGGCAGACAAACTCGGTGTTTCCGAGGTGCTAGTCACCATCACCCACACCGATGAAACGGCCATGGTGTTTGCGGTCGCGGTAGGCGAGCATTAAGCGAGCGTCGCTCGCAGTATTCAGTTGTCAGTTGTCGTTTCAGTACGAGTCCGAGTAGCGGGGGCAGTGTGGCGTACCTTCTGCTGACTGCTGACTGCTGACTGCTGACTGCTGACTGCTGACTGCTGATTGCTGATTGCTGACTGACTGGTATTGCGCCGGCGCGGAGCGCCGGCAGTAGCATTCCCGCCGTGACCTCCTCATGAAACTCGTGATAACGCCCGACGAGTCGGCTCGGCTCGACGCAGCTGCCACCGAACCGGTGGAAGTTCTCATGGAGCGGGCCGGATTGGCGGTCGCTCTGGCGGCGGTCGCCATGGGAGCTGCGTACGGCCGGCGCGTGGTAGTCCTCGCCGGGCCCGGCAACAACGGCGGCGACGGGTACGTCGCCGCCCGCTATTTGCGCCGGCGGGGGGTGGCCGTCGAAGTACAGGCCCTGGCGCCCCCCAAGTCCCCGGCTGCCAAATCGGCGCGGCAAGGGGCTATCGACGCCGGCGTGCCGGTGCGGGAGCTCGGGGAACCGGTTCGGGCCGACCTGCTCATCGATTCTGTGTTCGGGGCCGGGTTCCGGGGAAGCCTGTCCGAGCAGTTGGGTGCCTGGACCACCATCGACGCTCCGGTTTTGGCGGTTGATATTCCCAGCGGGTTGGATTCGACGACCGGGCAGAGCACCGGACCGGTCTTCTCCGCCGACCGTACGGTGACCTTCCACGCTCGCAAGGTGGGGCACCTCATCGGAAGAGGCCCCGAGCTCTGCGGGCGGGTCGAGGTGGCCGACATCGGTCTCGTCGGAGGTAGCGGCGAGTTTCTGCTGTGCGAAGAGGTCGACGCCCCGCGCCCGGCCCGCCACCGTCAAGCCCACAAGTGGTCGAGTGGATCGGTGGTCGTCGTCGGGGGCTCTGCCGGCCTGACCGGGGCGGCCTACCTGGCGGCGCGCAGCGCTCTACGGGGTGGGGCCGGTGCCGCCACCATCGTATGTCCCGCCGCCCTCCAATCCATATATGCGGGGATGGCCGCTGAGATCATGACCGCCGGTATCGGTATCGGAAGCTGGTTCGTCCCGGCCGATGTTCCGGCGGTGCTCCAAACCGCCGCCCGCTATGACGTCATGGCCCTGGGCCCCGGGTTGGGGTCTGACCAGGAGGGCTTCGTGGCGGGCCTCCTGGAGGAGTGGGAGGGCCCGCTGATCGTCGATGCCGACGGAATCAACGCCATCGCCGGCCCGAACGTGTTGGCCAATAGGTCCTACCCGACGATGGTCACGCCTCACGCCGGAGAGTTTCGGCGGCTCACCGGGGCCGAAGCGACCTATCTGAGCGCCCGAGATCTTGCCGCGGCCACCGGCGCGGTCGTACTGCTCAAGGGATCTCCGACCTTCGTGGCCGGCGAGGATTTGTGGGCGGTGACCAGCGGTGGCGCCGAACTGGCGACCATCGGCACGGGCGATGTGCTCACCGGCCTGGCCGCGGCCTTGTGGGCGCGCGGGCTGGATCCCGCCACGGCCGCCCGGTCGGCCGCCTACTGGCACGGTCGGGCCGGGGCTGCGGCGGCAATCCGCGGCACGCTGACCGCAGAAATACTGGCCGATGAGATCGGGAGATTCGGGTGGTGAGACCATCGTGGGTCGAGATCGACCTGGACGCAATCGCCCACAATGTCCGGCTGTTCTGCGAGATTGCCGCGCCTGCCTCGTTGTGCGCGGTCGTCAAGGCCGACGCCTACGGCCACGGCGATGTTCCGGTGGCCGAGGCCGCCCTGGAGGCCGGAGCTTCCATGCTGGCCGTGGCACTAGTGGAGGAGGCCATCCGTTTGCGGGAGGCAGGGATCGATGCTCCCCTTCTCTTGTTGTCGGAGCCGCCCGAAGTGTCGGCCCGTGAGGTCATCGCCTGGGATCTGATCCCCACCGTCTATTCCGCCGGGTTCGTGGCCGCGTTGAGCCGGGTGGTCGATCGGCCGCTGCCCGTCCACCTGAAGGTGGACACAGGTATGCATCGGGTGGGTGCCACTGTGGCCGACGCCCGGGACCTGATCGCAGCGATCATGGCCGACTCGCATCTCCAACTCGACGGGGTCTGGACCCATTTCGCGGTCGCGGAAGACGATGCGGTCTTCACCCGGCAACAACTCGAAACCTTCGATGGTTTTGTGGAGTTGCTTCGCCGGGCGGGCATCGAGGTGCCGGTGCGGCATGCGGCCAACACTGCCGCGACCCTCCTCTACCCGGAAACTCGACTAGATCTGGTGCGAGTCGGCATCGGCATCTACGGGCAGCGTCCGACTCCCGGTATGGTGCCCGACCTCGATCTTCGACCGGCGATGCGGGTGATCTCCCACGTCTCGATGGTGCGGCGATATCCGGCCGGCACCCGTCCCTCGTACGGCCGCCGCAAAGGTCTGCCGGTTGACGCCCAGGTGGCCACGGTGCCGGTCGGGTATGCGGACGGATTGCCACGAGCGCTCGGAGCTCACGGGGGCGAAGTACTGATAGGAGGCAAGCGTCACCCGTTGGCGGGAACCGTAACCATGGACCAGATCGTGGTCGATGTGGGCGACGACCCGGTTGAGGTGGGCGACGAGGTGGTTTTGCTCGGATCGCAAGGCTCCGAAGCGGTGACCGCCGACCAGTGGGCCGAGCACCTCGACACCATCTCATACGAGATTGTGTGTCAGATCGGGCCCCGCCTGCCAAGGAGGTACCTGCCGTGACCATCACGTCGATCCCCGGCGTTGAGGTCGGTCACTGGACCGATCCGGTGGCGATGACCGGCTGCACCGTCCTGGTTTTCCCCGAACCGAATGTGGCCGCCGTGGAGATTCGGGGAGGCGCACCCGGAAGTCGGGAGACGGCCTTGTTGGCGCCCGGCATGAGGGTTGAAACCATTCAGGCGATCCTTCTGGCCGGGGGAAGTGCCTTCGGGCTGGCGGCCGCCGACGGCGTCATGGCCGAACTCGAGAAGGCCGGTAGAGGCCACCCCACCCCGGCGGGACCAGTTCCGATCGTCCCCGCCGCGGTCATCTTTGACCTGTTCATGGGCGATCCCTCCGTTCGCCCCGGCCCATCTCAAGGAGCGGCTGCCCTGCAATCGGCATCGGGAGACCCCGTAGAAATGGGCGGAGTGGGGGCCGGCACAGGGGCAACAGTGGCCGGATGGCGCGGCTTCGAAGCAATCAAACGAGGAGGTCTGGGATCGGCCAGTGTCCCGGTGGATGGAGCGCGGGTGGGCGCTTTGGTAGTCGTCAACGCCGTCGGCGACGTCTTCACTCTGGAAGGGGATCCCCTGACCGGAGGATCTCCCATTCCCGGTCCGCCGGCGTTTCTCCTGGACGCGGCCACCAACACCACGCTGGTGGTGATTGCGACCGACGCCCGCCTGGTCCGCGACGAACTGATCCGCGTGGCCGTTCGGGCTCAAGATGCTTTGGCCGTCTGCCTCCGACCGGGTCACACTCGATATGATGGCGATGCCGCTTTTGCAGTCTCGTGTGGGGAAGTGAGCGCTTCGGTCGATCTGGTCGGTGAAGCCGCCTTCGTCGCAACGGGTCGCGCCATCGAGGCAGCGATGCAGGCGGTGGCAGTGCCGGACTCCGGGTGAAGTGAATGTCGGACGTGAATACGACGGAAGAACTGAGACGATTGGCCGAACAGGCTTCCTCTTGCACGGCGTGCGGGCTGGCTGCCACCCGTACCCATGTCGTATTCGGCGACGGTACTACCGGGGCCCGAGTGATGTTCGTGGGCGAAGGCCCCGGCCGGAACGAAGACTTGCAGGGGTTGCCCTTCGTCGGAGCGGCCGGCCAACTCCTCAACCGCCTTCTATCCGAGATCGGTCTCGAACGGTCCGACGCCTATATCGCCAATGTCGTCAAGTGCCGCCCACCGGGCAATCGCGATCCGCGACCCGACGAGATCGCTGCCTGCAAGGGCTACCTGGCAGACCAGATCCGGCTGGTCGACCCGATGGTGGTCATGACTCTGGGCAACTTCGCGACGAAACTCCTTCTCAAGGAGGAAAGAGGGATCACCCGGCTCCGAGGACGGGCATATCCGTGGTGGAACCGGACGGTGATTCCCACCTTCCACCCGGCGGCTGCCCTCCGGGGCGGCGCCTCGGTGCTGGCGTCCATGCAGCAAGACTTTGCGTTGATGAAGGACAAGCTCGAAGACCGGTCCGGCCCCGTCCCCGAAACGGAAGCCGGGGGTACGGTCGAGCAGTTGGGTTTGTTCCGATGACGATCGAGCTCAGATCGGCGGGTGAGGTCGAGACCAGGGCTATCGGCCGACGGTTGGCCAGTTTTCTCAGCCCGGGCGACGTCATTCTGCTGGCCGGGGAGCTGGGGGCAGGCAAGACTGCTTTCGCAGGCGGATTGGCGGAAGGTCTGGGGATCGAAGAACCGGTGATCAGTCCCAGCTTCATGCTGGTGCGCCGGTACGCAGGCGGTTTCATCTCCCTCACCCATGCCGACGTCTATCGCCTGGGTTCACTGAACGAACTGGAGGACCTCGATCTGTTTGAGGAAGCTCGGGAAGGCGTACTCATCATCGAGTGGGGGAACGTCGTCGTCTCCGCCATGCCCGACGATCATCTGCGCGTTGAAATCGAAGTCACCGGACCCGGCGAGCGGGTTCTGCGCCTCTCGTCTCAGGGTGCCTGGGAGGATCGGTCTCTGAAGGAGATGGTCGAATGAGGCTGCTGGCCATCGAGGCGGCGACCCCGGCTTCTTCGGTGGCCCTGGGGATGGGGCGGGAGGTTGTCGCGTCGGCCGAACGGGTTGACCGGCGGGGTCATGCGGCTTTCATCGTCTCGGCCCTGGACTTCTGTTTCGATCAGGTGGGCTGGCGCCCCCATGAGCTCGACGCCATTGTGGTCGATGTCGGTCCCGGGCTGTACACGGGTATCCGGGTCGGTCTGTCGACCGCCCAGGGTCTGGCGGCCGCCCTGGGCGTCCCGTTGGTCCCGCTCAACTCCTTGGACATAATCGCTTTGCGGGCTGCGACCCATCGCCGTCATATCTGGTCGGTAGTCGATGTGCGCCGGGGCGAACTGGCAGTGGCGTCCTATCGGGCGGTGCCCGGGGGCGTCGTCAAGGACGGGCCTCCTCAACTGGTGACCGTGGAGCGCTTCCGGGCCATATTGCAGTCGGACCCCGGGGATGCTCTGGTGGTGGGGAATTGGGCTGCTCTTCCGGATGGCTTCTTCCGGGGCTTGCACCGGGTCAAGAGCGGCCGTCCCCAATTCCCCGCCGCGGAGGCGATGCTGGAACTCGCCGTAGGACGGGTCGAGCGCGAGGACTTTCCACACGCCGACGAAGTCAGGCCTCTGTACTTGCGTGAACCCGACGCCGCGATCGGCTGGAAGAACTACCGGGAGGAGGGTCCGTGGGCGCAACCACCGCCGGCCTAGTCGACATTCGAACGATGATCGTTGCCGACATTCCGGCCGTCTATCGGCTCGAGCGCCAGACCTTCCCGCAACCCTGGTCGGAGGGGGTGTTCCATGACGAACTCGGTCAAACCGGCCGTTTCTACGTAGTGGCCGTAGACGAAGCCGGCGATGTTGCCGGGTACGCGGGTCTGCTGCAGGCCGTCGACGAAGCCCATGTGACCACGATGGCCGTAGCCTCCGGAGCGCGCGGCCGGAAGCTCGGCACGAGACTGATGCTCCGGTTGATCGATGCCGCTCTCGAAGGGGGCGCGCGACATCTCACCCTCGAGGTGCGCGCCTCCAATCGATCGGCCCAGGAGCTTTACCGGACGTTCGGGATGGCGCCGGTGGGGGTGCGCAAGAGCTACTACGGTGACGAAGACGCTCTCATCATGTGGGTCCACGACATCGATGAGCCGGAATATGGCGCCCGTCTCGAAGAGATCCGGGGTGGCCTGGTATGAGCGTCGCACCAACCGTTCTGGCTTTTGAGACCAGCTGTGATGAAACTGCGGTGGCAGTTGTCCGGGGGACCAAACCGCTCTCCAATGTGCTTGCCTCCCAGGTCGACCTGCACTCGCGATTCGGCGGAGTAGTTCCCGAGGTGGCCGCCCGAGCCCACGTCGAGGCAATTCGTTCGTTGACGCACCGGGCGCTCAGTGAAGCGGGCGTGCATCCCGACGATCTCGACGGGGTGGCCGCCACTCAGGGCCCCGGCCTGGTCGGTGCGCTTCTGGTCGGCTTCTCGTTCGGCAAGGCGACGGCGTGGGCGAGACAGCTTCCGTTTGTCGGAGTCGATCATATGGAAGGCCACCTCTTCGCTCCCCGGCTGGAGTTCGACGAGTTTCAGCCTCCGGCGGTGGTGGTTCTGGCTTCCGGGGGGCACAGCCAGATCGTCCACGTTCGGGACTGGGGGGATTACGAGGTTCTGGGCCGTACGATCGACGACGCATCCGGTGAAGCGTTCGACAAACTGGCCCGGTTCATGGGTCTGGGATACCCGGGCGGACCGGCCATCGACCGGGCCTCAACCAACGGAGACCCGGCCGCCGTCCGCTTCCCCCGGGCCCTTCCCGACCATCGCTACAACCTGTCTTTCTCCGGGCTGAAGACGTCGGTGGTGACCTTTATCAAGAAAGCCGCGGGTTCCAATGAGCTACCGGCTCTGGCCGACGTGGCCGCCTCCGTCCAGGAAGCCATCGTCGACGCGCTGGTTACCAAGACTTTCAACGCGGTCGACGATACAGGGGTCAAGCTGGTCGGTGGTGGGGGAGGAGTTCTTGCCAACCGGCGGTTGAGAGTCCGTCTGCAAGAAGAAGCCGACCGGCGCGGCGTCCGGCTCATGCTGCCATCGCCGTTGCTGTGCACCGACAACGCCGCGATGATCGGGGCAGCGGGGTCGCACTGGTTGTCGCAGGGCAACTACACCTCCTGGGATGGCCAAGTGGATTCGTCCATGTCTCTCGATTTCCGGTGAACGGAGGCGGGGTTCGGATCGGCCGGATCCTGGGGATCCCCATTGTGGTGGACACGTCGTGGTTGGTGATCTTCTTCCTCATCGTGTTCTTCTTCTGGGGGGATCTCATCGATGCCCAACAGTCGGGAGTGGTTGAGCCGGCCGGCGATGTCACATTGTGGTTGGCGGCCCTGTCGGGAGCTTTGCTGTTCTTCGGGAGTGTCCTGGTCCACGAATTGAGCCACTCGGTGGTGGCCGTCCGTCGGGGCATCTCGGTGGGGCGTATCCGCTTGTTCATATTCGGCGGGGTGTCCGAGATCGAGTCTGAGGTAGCCAACCCCCAGGACGAATTCGCCATCACCATCGCCGGGCCGGTGTCGTCGTTCCTGCTCGGGGGATTGTTCCTCGGTTTGGCCGCCTGGGTCTCAGAAAGATCCGTCATCGATCAGCTGATGATCCGCCTGGGCTGGGTCAACCTCCTCCTCGGAGCGTTCAACCTCCTCCCCGGGTTTCCGCTGGATGGAGGACGGGTGTTGCGTTCGATCGTGTGGCGGGCTTCGGGCGACTACGGCAAGGCGACTCGAATCGCGGCCAACGGAGGCAGGGTCATCGCCGGCCTGATGATCGCGGTTGGTGTGTTGAGCATCTTCTTCCAGGGAGAATTTGGTGGGTTGTGGTGGATCGTGCTCGGTTGGTTCTTGTTCCAGGCAGCCGGGGCCGCCCTCAGTCAGTTGACCGTCACAGTCGGACTCTCCGGAGTGACGGCCGCCCAGGTCATGACCCACACTCCCGTTGCCGTCGATGGCAATCTGACTTTGCAACAGGCGTTCGATCAGCACTTCATGACCGGCAACGAGGCCTCGTTTCCTGCTGTTCTGGAAGGGCGAGTCCGGGGCTTGATCTCGCTCAAGCAACTCGGCGCGATTCCTCGCAATCGCTGGGATACGGTGCTCGTCTCCGAGGTAATGAAGGTGCTTCAACCCGTGGACGCCGTAAGTGGCGATGCTCCGGCCCAGGAGCTTCTGGCCAAGCTGAGCGTGAGCGGTCAACAGGTGGTGGTCGTGGAGGAGGGCAGATTGGTCGGGATCGTCTCCGCCACCGACATCACTCGCTGGTTGCAGCGGCATTCCTCATCTTGAGTAGCGAGCTGACAGCTGATAGCTGATAGCTGATAGCTGATCGCTGATTCCCAAATCCCCGTCTTCGACCCTGGTTGACCCGATAATCGGGTTCACATGATGCGCTTGATAGCCGTGAGCAATGGGCGGCCCCGCTACTCGGAACCAGAGATTCACCAGCTGGCCGATGAGGTGCGGGAGGCAGCTTGGTTCTGGCTCGACGTTGATGCGATCGAGCCGGACCTCGTCGAAGAGATCGGTCGCAAGTTCGACTTGAACCGGGTCGGCCTTGACGACGTACACGCCGTCACCGAGTTCCCCAAGGTTGACGACTACGACGATCACCTGTTCTTCTGTTCACATAGTCCGGCTCTCGCCGACGATCGGGTGACGACCGCCGAGCTCGATGGGTTCATATCGGAGAGGTTCTTGATCACCTTTCACCGGAACCCGATCCCGGGAGTTGATTGGAATCGCGATCGAATACTCGAGGCCAATGACCTGTCGGCTTTGCGGCCCGATGTCCTGCTGGCCGGCATTCTCGAAACCGCGGCCCGAAGGTCGCTGCAGCTAGTCGATGGTCTGGAGGATCAGATATCCGATCTCGAATCGCTCTCGATGGCGGGAGATCCGAGCGTGGTGGGAATGGTGCAAGCCTTCCGGCGAGACGCCATCGTATTGCGCCGCGCCCTGGCTCCCGAGCGCGACATGGTGCGCACTCTTACGCACGAGGGGATGGCCTGTATCGACGAGCGGGCCCGGCGCAGGCTCGACAGCGTGTACGACGATTGCTACCGGGTGGTCGAGTCGCTTGATATGGCTCGAGCGCTTCTCTCGTCGGTACTCGAGACTTATCGGAGCGCGGTCGCCGAACGTATGAATGAGGTGATGAAGGTCCTGACCGTGTTCTCGGCCATCATCCTCCCTCTGACCCTTCTGGCCGGGATCTACGGCATGAATTTCGCCAACATGCCGGAGCTCGAGCGGCCCTGGGCGTACTTCGTGCTGCTCGGGTTCATGGCCGTCATTGCGGTCGGCCTGTGGGTTTACTTCTCGAGACGCGGCTTCATAGGTGGCCCCCGACTTCCCAGGGTCGATCGGGCAGTTGGTCGAGGCGTGGCCGGCCTCTTTCACCTGACCACCACCCCTGTGCGAGGGGTCTTGCATTGGCTTCTCGAAGACCCTGAGCAACCAAGGGCGTAGTGGCCTTGGCGCCAACGGTTACTGGCCAGTGCGCGAAACTCGATTTAGCACTCTATTCAGGAGAGTGCTAGAGTTGGCACTCAGAGTCAAGGAGTGCTAACCCGAGTGAAGGAGGGACTCCGTTATGAAACTAAAGCCTTTGGGGGACCGCGTGGTCGTCAAGGCCAAGGACGATCAAGAGGCGCGGACCGCGTCCGGCCTCGTGATTCCCGACACGGCCAAAGAGAAGCCGCAGTTGGGTGAGGTGCTGGCCGTTGGACCCGGTGAGATCAACGACAAGGGTGAGCGCACCCCGATGGATGTGAAAGAAGGCGACACCGTCGTCTATTCGAAATACGGGGGCACCGAGATCAAGTTCGAGGGCCAGGAGTATCTGATCCTCTCGTCTCGCGACCTGCTCGCGGTCGTAGCTTAAGAACCAGGAGGATTATCAATGGCTGCAAAGAATTTGCTCTTCGACGAGGATGCCCGTCGGGGCCTCGAAGCGGGAGTGAACAAACTCGCCGACGTGGTGAAGGTCACACTCGGCCCCAAGGGTCGCAACGTCGTGCTCGAGAAGAAGTGGGGCGCCCCCACCATCACCAACGATGGTGTCACCATCGCCAAGGAGATCGAACTGGAAGACCCCTATGAGAACATGGGTGCCCAGCTCGCCAAGGAAGTCGCTACCAAGACCAACGACGTGGCCGGTGACGGAACCACCACAGCCACCGTGCTGGCCCAGGCCATGGTCAAAGAAGGCCTTCGCAACGTGGCCGCCGGTGCCAACCCGATGGAGCTGAAGCGGGGAATGGAACAGGCGGTCGGCAAGATCGTCGAGTTCATGGGTGACTTCAGCCGGGAGATCACCTCCCGGGACGAGATCGCTCACGTCGCCGCCATCTCGGCTGCCGACTCCACCATCGGCGAGAAGATCGCCGAAGCCATGGACAAAGTCGGGAAAGACGGTGTGATCACCGTCGAAGAAGGCCAGACGTTCGGCATCGAACTCGAATTCACCGAGGGAATGCAGTTCGACAAGGGCTTCATCTCCCCGTACTTCATCACCGACCCGGATCGTCAGGAAGCGGTGCTCGAGGATGTCTACATCCTGATCGCCAACCAGAAGATCACGTCGGTCAACGACATGCTGCCGGTTCTCGAGAAGGTCATGCAGACCGGCAAGCCGATCATGATCCTCTCCGAGGACGTCGAAGGCGAAGCCCTGGCCACCCTGGTCGTCAACAAGATCCGCGGCACGTTCGCCTCGGTAGCCGTCAAGGCGCCCGGATTCGGCGAGCGGCGGAAGGCCATGTTGCAGGACATCGCCATCCTGACCGGCGGCACGGTGATTTCCGAAGAGGTCGGGCTGAAGCTCGAGAACGTCTCGATCGACATGCTGGGCCGGGCCCGTAAGGTCGTCGTCACCAAGGACGACACGACCATCGTCGAGGGAGCCGGGACCGACGCCGATGTCAAGGGCCGGATCAAGCAGATCTCACGGGAGATCGAAAATTCCGATTCCGACTGGGACCGGGAAAAGCTGCAGGAACGTCTGGCCAAACTGGCCGGCGGGGTGGCCGTCATCAAAGTCGGAGCGGCGACCGAGGTTGAGCTCAAAGAGAAGAAGCACCGCATCGAGGATGCCCTGTCGGCGACCAGAGCGGCCGTCGAAGAGGGCATTGTCCCCGGCGGCGGCGTTGCTCTGCTCCGTGCCCAGGATGCACTCGACAAAGTGCGGGGCGGGACGGATGACGAGAAGACCGGGCGTGCCATTGTGCGCAAGGCGCTCGAGGAGCCGCTTCGGCAGATCGCCGTCAACGCCGGGTTTGAAGGCGGCGTAGTTGCCGACCGGGTCCGCAACGACGGCGGAAGCATGGGCTTCAATGCTCAGACCGGGGTGTTCGAGGACCTCCTGGTGGCCGGAATCATCGATCCTGCCAAGGTGACCCGATCGGCGGTTCAGAACGCCGCTTCGATCGCCGGTCTGCTGTTGACCACCGAGGCACTGATCGTCGAACAGAAGGAAGACGCGCCGGCTATGCCGGGCGGCGGCGGCCCTGGAATGGACTTCTAGGAAGCGACCATCGTCGTAACAGTCGAGCGGGGCCCTTCGGGGTCCCGCTCCTCACGTTCCATGCGCCTCCCCCCTGACGAGCGAAGCTCGTCGAGTTGGGGGGAGTACCTGAGCGGAGCGAGGGGGAGGGGGGATCGTTCCCGCCAACGTTGATCATTCCTCGGGTTCGTGCTTCAGGCTTGCTCTCTGTCACAATGCCCTGTGACCGACATCGCCCTCGAAACTCGTGAAGCACCCCTCCAGCGCACCGGGCGCTGGTTGATCGTTGCCGGCGTTTTGGTGTGGGGTGTCTGGCTGATCGCCAAACTGACCGGGGGCGAACCACAACTCCAGTACTTCCTACCCCTGCACCTTCTTGGAGTGATTCCCGGCTCGATCCTCTCGCGCTGGAGCGCTCTCAAGCGTTGGAGGGATACCTAGCCGCCGTCTCGCAGCTCCAGCTCGCAGCTGGGAAACTACGAACTCTTCTCGACTTCGTCGGTCGCCCCAATCAACTCCTGATACCGGTCACGGTTCTTTCTGTACTCGTGTTCGAGAAGGCCCCATACCGAGTGATCCAGCCACTCTCCCCGCACTTTGATCTCCTCACGGAGGATCCCTTCCCGAAAGAACCCGAGTTTCTCGGCCACCCGTTCACTGGCCCGGTTGCCGATCGCAATACGAAGGATCACCCGATGCATCTTGAGCTCCTCGAAGGCGATCTGGAGGGCCCGGGCGGCGATTTCGGTGGCAATTCCTTGGGTCGTCTCATCGGTTCGCACCCAGTATCCGATCTCGCCGGTCTTGAACGATCGGGAAACGAACCAAACTGAGATGTTGCCGAGGTGGCGGTCGGGTTCATCGAGACGACGAACCGCGAAGTCGTAGGCGCGCTCCTCTCGCCAGGACTTCATGCTGTCCCTGATGTAGTTGACGGCGTCGGCCTTGGCATATCCCTGATGCGCCCACGGCAGCCACTCATTCAGCTCGTCTTATTGAGGCCATGACGGCCGCCAGCATCTCATCGGCGTCGCGCCGCCGGAACGGCCGCAGCAAGAAGCGGCGCGAGAATCGAGGAGCCGTCGAGAGTTCATCCATGTCCGCTCAGACTATCGGCGTCGTACCATGTTCGGGTGACCGATATTTTGAAACGTCTTCCCGGACTGCAGAGCCAGGCTCCACCCCCCGGCGACATACCGCAAGCCGCCGTACTGGTGCCTCTCTACGATGACGCAGAAGGGGTGACGCGGGTGATCCTCACCAAACGTCCCTTGACGATGCCAACCCATGCCGGGCATCTGGCTTTTCCCGGAGGTCGACCGGACGATGGTGACGGTGGCCCGGTGGGGACGGCTTTGCGGGAAGCGGAAGAGGAGGTCGGGCTCGATCCGGCCTTGGTTGAGGTGCTCGGATTCCTGCCTGCGATCCACACGATCGAGTACTCCCTTTTGGTCGTTCCGGTAGTCGGCTGGATCGACAGTGTGCCGGAACTGCGTCCTTCTCCGCGCGAAGTGGACAAAGTGCTCGAACCGCCGTTGGACGGTTTCACGAACGAGGTCGGGTGGAGATTCGAGACGTGGCGTGACCGCAAGGTCTGGTTCTTCGACGTCGACGGAGAAGTCCTGTGGGGAGCCACCGCCCACATGGTCCGTCAACTGGTGGGACTCGAACCACCGGTGACCCGCCTGCCTCCTCCCGACCTGATCGGTCGGTGAACCCCCTCCCGGAGCAGTCGGGCCAGCAGAAGTGGGGACCCGAATTCGGGTCCCCACTCTTGTAGCCCTTGTGGAAGAGCTACTTGGTCTTGGGCTTCGCAGCGGTCTTGGGAGCGGCTTTCCTCGGTGCGGCTTTCTTCGGTGCGGCTTTCTTCGGTGCTGGCTTCTTCGCTGGCACGTTGCCTTCTTTCAGTATTCCCGGTATTCCAGTACCGGGCGCCGGCCGGTCGACCGGACGTGCGGATTCTATGACACCGCTCGACGATATTCGCACAGTATCTGAACGATTTTTTTCGCACCAGGGTCGGGTTTCTGGAAGATGCCCCGGCCGTACCCGGGCCTATTCCACCGCTCGCCTGATCAGCTCCCATGCTTTGCGCACATGGCGCTCGGCGGTGTGGGTCTGTCCGATCGCCATTCGCAGCGTCAGCTTTCCGTCCAGCCTGGTATGGGTCAGATAGATCTCACCGGAAGCGTTGAGGTCATCGAGCAGGCGCTGGTTGGCATCGTCTCCTCCGCGATGACGGAAACACACCAGATTGACTGGAACGGGGGCGGCCAACTCGAATTCGTCGGCGGCGGCTACCCAGGAGGCGAAGAGTTTCGCCATGCGCAGGTGCTCACCTACGAAAGCCCGCAAGCCCTCGACGCCGTAGTGGCGGATCACAAACCACAGCTTCAGGGCGCGGAACCGGCGGCCGAGTGGAATCTGCCAGTCCCGGTAGTCGATCACCGCCCCTGAGGCGGAGGCTTCGTTCCGCAGGTACTCGGGTAGCACGCTGAGGGCCGCGATCAGAGGAGACCGGTCGGCGACAAAGAAAGCCGAACAGTCGAAATTGGTGAGCATCCACTTGTGCGGGTTGAAAACGTAGCTGTCGGCCATTTCGACTCCGTCGTGGATCCAGCGCATCTCCGGGAGCAGCGCCGCGGTTCCGGCCAGGGCCGCATCGACATGGAGCCAGATACCGTGCCCTTGGCAGATCTCACCAATCTGGCGGACCGGATCGATGGCGGTCGACGACGTGGTGCCGACGGTGGCGCACACGAAGAACGGCCGGCGTCCGGCCGCCAGATCCTCCCGGATGGCCTGCTCGAGTGCCCCAGGTTGCATGGCGAAGTCGGCGTCCACCTCGATCAAGCGGAGATTGTCAGAGCCAATCCCTGCGATCCGAATCCCCTTCTCGATGGACGAGTGAGCCTGCGTGGAGGTGTACGCAACCAGGTTTCCCAGATTGCCGGTGTGGTTGCCGGCCCCCTCAGTGGCCTTCTCGCGGGCGGCCACGATGGCCGTGAGCGTGGCGCTGGACGCCGAGTCCTGGATCACACCGCCTCCCGTCTCCGAGGACCGGAACCTTGGCGGGAGATCCAGCATCTCGACGAGCCAATCCATGACATGGGTCTCCAACTCTGTGCAGGCGGGACTCGTGGCCCACAACATGCCTTGCACCCCGAGACCGGAGGAGACCAGATCACCCAGAATGGCCGGGCCTGAGGTGTTGGCGTTGAAGAAGGCGTGGAATCCGGGGGATTGCCAATGGGTGATGCCCGGCATCACTACCCGATCGAGGTCGGCCGTTACGAGACCGAAATCCTCGCCGGTGGCCGGTGGGTGCTCGGGCAACATTGCACGGATATCGCCCGGTTTCGCAGCAGAGAGAACCGGATACGTCTCGACGTTCTCCATGTAATCGGCGATCCAGTCGATGACCTCTTTGCCCCGCTGCCGGAACTCGTCCGGGGTCATGTGCGGAATATCCACGCGGTTCGTCCTCCTCAGTCGATGACCCTCAGGCCGGACTATAAGGGACTGTCGGGCCCCGGCCGCCGCAGCAAACCGACGATCAGGCCATCGGTAAGGGCGTCCCACGACGCTTCGATGACATTTTCGTGGACTCCGATCGTGCCCCACGTCTCGTCTTCGTCGGATGTTTCGAGCAGCACTCGAACCATGGCCCCGGTTCCGTGAGAGGAATCCAGCACTCGCACGCGGTAGTCGGTCAGCCGGAGGCGATCGACGGCCGGGTAGGCCGTCCGCAGCGCCAACCGGAGGGCTTGATCCAGCGCATGGACTGGCCCGACTCCCTCACCGGTGGTGACCACCCGTTCGCCGTTGACCACGACCTTCACGGTCGCCTCGGCCACGATCTCCTCGGCAGCCCGGCGGTCGGTGAAGACCCGGAAGGACTCCAGCTCGAAGAAATCCTGTTTCCACCCCAGAGCACCGCGCATGAGCAGTTCAAATGACCCGTCGGCGGCTTCGAAGTGGTAACCCTGGTGCTCCAGGTCTTTGACCTGCTCGAGGATGCGAACTGCCGTTTCGTCGTCGACGTCGAGACCGAGATTCTTGGCTGCGGCCAGCACGCTGGCTCGCCCGGCCAGTTCCGAGACGACCATGCGGGTGTGGTTTCCGACCCGGGACGGGTCCTCGTGCTCGTAGGCGTCGGGCCGCCGGGCGAGGGCGGAGGTGTGCAATCCGGCCTTGTGAGCGAAGGCCGAAGTTCCCACATAGGGATGGTGCGGGTCGAGGGCGATGTTGACGATCTCCGCCACATGGTGGGCGATCGGCCCGAGCAATTCGAGTCTGCCTTCCGGGAGAACCGGAACGTTCATTTTCAGGACCAGATCGGGAATCAGGGTGGAAAGGTCGGCGTTTCCGGTCCGTTCTCCGTAACCGTTTATGCAACCCTGAACTTGCCGGACGCCGGCATCGATCGCCACCAGCGAACTGGCCACGGCACATCCCACGTCGTCGTGGAAATGGACACCCAGTTGACTGCCGGGAAGGGCCTCCTTCACCCGATCGATGGTTCGCAAGATCGGGGACGGGAGGGTTCCCCCATTCGTGTCGCACAAGACCAACCGCTCGGCCCCGGCTTCGGTAGCCGCCTGGAGCACCCGCAGTGCGAATTCCGGATTGGTGCGGAAACCGTCGAAGAAGTGTTCTGCGTCGAAAAACACCCGCCGGTCATGACTCCGCAGATACTCGATCGACTCGGACACCATGCGCAAGCCTTCGTCGAGATCGGTGCGAAGCGCCTCGAGCACGTGGTAGTCCCACGACTTACCGACGATACAGATCAATTCGGTATCGGCGGCCAGCAGGGCCTGAAGTTGGGGATCATCGGAGACGGTGCCCCGCGGCCGCCGCGTCGATCCGAAGGCCACCAACGTCGCAGTTTCCAGATCCAGTTCCTTTTGGGCCCGCCGGAAGAACTCGTCGTCTTTCGGGTTGGCGCCCGGCCACCCGCCTTCTATGTAGTCGACACCCAACTCATCGAGCAGCGTGGCGATCCGCAATTTGTCGCCGACCGTCAACGAAATGCCTTCCTGCTGAGAGCCGTCTCGCAAAGTTGTGTCGTAGATCTCGGTCTTCATGGCGTTCTCCTGGGTAACAAAAAACCCTTCGCGGGCGAAGGGTTTGGGCGCACACGGTGTCCGTATGCGCTATTCGATAATGATCGTGTTGTCGGGAATGAACATGGCGGCGCAGTATGACCGATCACGGATCGCCCGTCAACAAATCCCCGTTCGTGCGTCAATGTGACACCGGGACCGGGGGACGATTGACGCAAGAACGGGGTGGGTGACGTTGGAGACCGACGGGGATTGCGGTACGCTCTCGGCCCGATGCCCGGCGGATTCTTTGAGGAGTGGAAGTGAGCGACAAGAAGACGGTTTTCTCCGGAATCCAGCCGACCGGTGATATCCACATCGGCAACTATCTGGGGGCATTGCGCAACTGGGTGAAGCTGCAGGACAGCTATGACGCGATCTATTGCGTGGTCGACCTGCATGCCATCACTACCCCGTACGACGCCACCGCCCTCCGCCAGAACCGGCTGAACACGGCAAAACTGCTGCTGGCGGTGGGGGTCGACCCGAGTCGCTCTTTGCTGTACTTCCAGAGTCAGGTTCCCCAACACGCAGAGCTGTCGTGGATGCTGAGCACGATCACCTCGCTCGGCGTGCTCAACCGCATGACTCAGTTCAAGGAGAAGGCCAACAAAGCCGGCGAGAATCTCGGTCTGTTTGCCTATCCGGTGTTGATGGCCGCCGACATCCTGGTCCACAAGGCGGACGCAGTTCCGGTCGGTGACGACCAGACCCAACATCTGGAACTCGCCCGAGATCTGGCCGAGCGATTCAACGCCCGGTTTGGTGACGAATTCCCCGTCCCCGAGCAGATCACGCCGGAGATCGGCGCCCGGATCATGTCGTTGAAGGACCCGATGTCCAAGATGTCGAAATCGGACGAAGATCCCAATTCCCGGGTTCTGCTGCTCGACGAGCCGGACACCATCCGGAAGAGATTCAAATCGGCCGTGACCGATTCGGAACGTGAGGTTCGTTACGACCGGGAGAAGAAGCCGGGGGTGTCGAACCTGCTGGACATTCTCTCGCTCTTCACCGGGCGGACCATCGACGATCTCGTTGAGGAATACCACGACAGTCCGTACGGCCATTTCAAGGTCACAGTTGCGGAGGCGGTGGTGGAAGGGCTCAGTCCGATCCGTTCGGCCTTCAAGGCACTCGACGACGAGGAAGTCAATCGAATCATGGTGAAGGGCGCTCTCGATGCCCGGACCCGGGCAGAAGGGGAGATGGCCTCGGTCCGCAAGAAGCTCGGCTTCGATGCCCGATTGGGTGGTGGGGCCTAGCTTCAGCCCCTTTTGGCGTCAATGTGACACCGGGGCCGGTGTTGGTTTGACGCCAAAACGGATGGGTTACACACCCAGGTCCGGGAAGAAGAAGAGAATCAGGATCGTGACCAGGTTGAACCCCCCGTGGATGAAGATGGCGCGGCTCAGCTTGCCCGACTTCTGGGTGACGTAGGCCAGCACCAGGCCGGCCAGGAAGGTCTGGACCAGCGCCAGAACGGCGCCGGCGGTTCCGGTGGTGCCCAGGAGGTGAAACAGCCCGAAGATGGCCGCCGAGATGAGCAGAGCCCGGCGAGGGGTCACCCGTTCTTCCAGGTAGCGGAGCAGCAAGCCTCGAAAGGTCAGCTCCTCCACGATCGGGGTGACCACGGCCACTCCCAAGACGATGAGGATGCGGGTGGCAACGTCCCCAGCGCCGGCGATCGCTTCGGTGGTGATCTGTGGTGTTTCGTCCGCTCCGAGAAGTTCGGCAAACGGTTGGAGGGCAAAGGCCAGCGCCAGCAGGAGCAACATCCCCACCAGGATGAAGCCGGCATCTTGCAGCCGGATCGCCAACCCGAAGTCGGTGGTGAGTTTGCCGGATCCACGCCGCTGGCTCACCCAGGCGAGGGCCAGCAGCATGCCGAAGAACTGGGTGGGCAACACGATCCAAAAAAGCAGTTCGGGTGGAACTTCCAGGGTTAGTTCCTCAGCCGATCCTCCCAGGCCGAGGGCAATGCCGATGACGGTGCCGATCAGCGACGTGACCAGTCCGGCCAGCCAGACGAACAGGAAATCGCTGAAACGCCAGCGATGAGAGGGTGGGGCAGAAAGCGGCGGGAGATTCACGAGGAGAAAGAGTAGTGGGTGAGGCGGGTTTGGCAGCGCTCGGGTCGGTGAGGAGCATCAAGCACCAAGCTTCAAGCCGGGCACGCGCCAGACCTTGCCGCGAGACCGTCTGGCAGGGCATGACCCCCATCCCCCTCGCTTCGCTCGGGTACTTCCCCCTTGCAGGGGGAAGTTGCATGTTAGAACTATGAGCCAAGCGAGCTACCGTATGGCTTCCTCAAGCGGCGGAGGATTCTGATGGAGATCGACATCGGCATCGGCAAATCGGGCAGGCAGGCATTTGGTTTTGACGACATCGCCATCGTTCCGAGCCGGCGAACCCGCGATCCCGACGACGTAGATATTTCCTGGCAGCTCGATGCCTTTCGATTTGAGCTCCCGATGCTCGGCTCGGCGATGGATTCGGCGATCAGCCCGGCAACGGCGGTCTCCATCGGCACCTTGGGCGGATTGGGAGTGCTCAACCTGGAAGGCCTTTGGACTCGCTACGAAGACCCGGAGCCCTATTTCGAGGAGATTGCCGGCCTCCCCGCCGAAAAGGCCACCTTGCGCATGCAGGACATCTACCGGGAGCCCATCAAGGAAGAGCTCATCGGCAGGCGGATCGGTGAGATCAAAGAGTCGGGCGTCATCGCGGCCGCCAGCCTCACTCCCCAGCGGGTCCGGGCCTTTGCGCCCTTGGCAGTCGCGGCAGGTCTCGACATCCTGATCGTTCAGGGCACCGTGGTGTCCGCCGAACATGTGTCGACCCGGGACGAACCGCTCAATCTGAAAGAGTTCATCGGCGGTTTTGACTTGCCGGTGATCGTGGGTGGGTGCGCTTCGTATTCGACGGCACTTCACCTGATGCGGACCGGGGCGGTGGCGGTTCTGGTCGGAGTGGGGCCCGGCGCCGCCTGCACCACCCGGGCCGTTTTGGGGGTTGGCGTTCCCCAGGCAACCGCCATTGCCGACGCGGCCGGGGCGCGTATCCGCTATCTCGATGAAACCGGACGGTATGTGCATGTGATCGCCGACGGCGGCATGCGGACGGGCGGCGACGTTGCCAAAGCCATCGCCTGCGGAGCCGATGCGGTGATGATCGGCTCGCCGCTGGCCGCAGCCACCGAAGCTCCCGGCCGGGGAGCCCATTGGGGAATGGCCACGTTCCATCCGACACTTCCCCGCGGGGCTCGCGTCCAGGTTGGCAGCCTCGGCACCCTCGAGGAAATCCTCATAGGACCTGCCCACGAAAACGACGGTCGCCGCAATCTCTTTGGGGCGTTGCGAGTGTCGATGGCAACCACCGGTTACGCCGATGTGAAAGAGTTCCAGAAGGCCGAGGTGATGATTGCTCCGTCCCTGCAGACCGAGGGTAAATCACTCCAGCGCTCGCAACACGTGGGGATGGGGTAGAGCATTGTGACCGGCCAGGACGGTTCGTATGGCCAAGCTTCCACCGCCGACTTCGATCGGATCCTGGTGCTTGATCTTGGCGCCCAGTACGCCCAGCTGATTGCCCGACGAGTTCGGGAGGCCCACGTACTGTCGGAGATCGTTCCTCGTGATATCACCGCGGCCGAGATCCAGGCGCTCCACCCGTCTGGACTCATTCTGTCTGGTGGCCCGGCGTCCGTCTACGCGGATGATGCGTACCAGATCGACCGGAATATCTTCGATCTCGACCTTCCGATTCTGGGGATTTGCTACGGCCATCAACTGCTTGCTCAGATGCAGGGCGGGAAGGTCGCACAGACGGGAAACGCTGAATACGGCAAGACCGAACTCACCGTCTCAGACGATTCGGGACTGTTCGCCGAACTCCCGGACATTCAGGATGTGTGGATGAGCCACGGGGATGCCGTGGTCGAGGCACCGCCCGGTTTTCGGGTTGTTGCCTCGACTCCCGGATCGCCGGTGGCGGCGATGGAACATCGTGAGCGTCGAGCGTATGGGGTGCAGTTCCACCCGGAGGTGGCGCACACGCCCCGGGGAACCGAGATCCTGAAACGTTTCCTGTTCGATGTCTGTCGGGTGTCGCCCAACTGGACCCATCACTCGATCATCGAACAGTCGGTCGATGCCATCCGCCGCCAGGTGGGCGTCGAGAAGGTCATTTGTGGGTTGTCCGGTGGGGTCGATTCGGCGGTCGCCGCCGCTTTGGTTCACCATGCGGTCGGAGATCAGCTGACCTGTGTCTTCATCGACCACGGTCTCCTCCGGGAGGGGGAAGCCGAACAGGTGGTTGAGAAGTTCCAGCGGGCGTTTCACATCAATCTCATTCACGTGAATGCTCAGGATCGATTCCTGGCCGCGCTGGCCGGGGTCACGGATCCGGAGTCGAAACGCAAGATCATCGGGGAGACTTTCATCCGGGTCTTCGAGGGGGTGGCGGCGGACCTCACCGACACGCCCTTCCTCGTTCAGGGCACCCTGTATCCCGACATCATCGAGTCGGGCACTAAGGACGCTGCCAGGATCAAGAGCCATCACAACGTGGGTGGCCTACCGGAGGACATGCAGTTCGATCTGGTAGAACCTCTGCGCGATCTCTTCAAAGACGAGGTACGGGCCATCGGGGCCGAACTCGGGCTACCCGAAGAGATCGTCTGGCGCCAGCCATTTCCGGGGCCCGGGCTGGCCGTTCGGGTCATCGGAGAGGTCACGAAGGAAAGACTGGATATTCTGCGAGCCGCCGACACCGTCGTCCTCGAAGAGATCCGCCGGGCCGGTCTCTACCGGCAGCTATGGCAGTCTTTTGCCGTACTCCCGGCCATCAAGACGGTCGGTGTGCAAGGTGACGGACGTACCTATGCGTACCCCTTGATTCTCCGGGCCGTGACCAGTGATGACGCCATGACCGCCGATTGGGCTCGAATCCCCTACGAGATACTCGAACGCATCTCCAATCGGGTCATCAATGAGGTGGCCGGCATCAACCGGGTGGCGTACGACATTTCTTCGAAACCCCCCGCCACCATTGAATGGGAGTAGGCATTCCCTTTCTCTCAAGTCGCTCTCGCGGTTGACCGATAGCACTTAGGCAAACGGTCGTTCAACCGAGAGAGGTTCACGTTGGAGTTAGGCCACGACGCGGAGCTCTTGGGCATTTTCCGCGAAGAAGTGATTCAGCGTGCCACCAATTTGGTGCAGGGCGCCATCGCCATGGAGTCCGGCCAATTCAACCTCGAGGATTCCTCGGACCTGTTTCGGGACGCCCACACCATCAAGGGCTCGTCCCGGGTCATGGGCTTTGTCGCCATGGGGGAGGCAGGGCGGGTGCTGGAGGCGGCCTGGCGTGACGTATCCGAAGGAATCCTGAAACCGAGCCCCGAGCTGGGGGAACTGTTTGGGGCGGTGTCTGCCGAGTTTGAATCGGCCATCGAGGAAGGGGTCGAAGGTCACCCCGCCGGTCTGAATGCGGCCGTCGAAGCTTTGCAGCGTTTTCTGGGAGTACCCCAGGCGCCCGAGGGTGCGGCGCCGTCGGCACCGGCTCCCGCTCCGGCTCCATCGGCGCCCGGGGCACCCATTCCGCCTCCCGTCCCACTCGCCCAACCCGCCGTCGTCCAGGCTCCGGAAATGGCTAATCCGGAGCTCCTCGATCTCGGGGGCTTGCTCTCCTCGGCCGAATCTGGTCTGGTGGGCCCGGCTACCAGGGTGGAAACCACCCGGCTCTACCGATTGATCAACCGGGCCGCCGAGGTCCGCCTCGATGCCGCCGCCCTGGCCGGCGCGGTGCAGGCGCTCCGGCTGGCGGCTTCCAGCCATCCCCGCGAGGTCGCCTCACTGGCGGCCAGTTGGGAATCCGCCGTCGAGACGCTTGATATGGCGGTCGAAGACCTCCAGACGCGGGCCCTGCAGCTGGTCGCGGCACCGCTTTCCGAGATCGTGGATACTTTCCATCAGTTCGTCCGCTATCTGAGCAGGCGATCCGAAAAGCAGGTCCGCTTTGAACTCGCCGGCGACGACATCGAGGTCGATCGGCAGATCATCGAACATCTTCGCGAACCCTTGCGGCACTTGCTGGTGAATGCGATCGATCACGGGATTGAGCCTCCTGCCGACCGGGAAGCAGCCGGCAAACCCGCCACCGCCACTGTGGCGCTTCGAGCCCAAATTTCCAAGAACAACCTGATCATTACGGTTGAGGACGACGGTCGCGGCATCGATTGGGAAGCTGCCCGGGCGACCGCCCGCCGGCGCGGGTTGATTTCCGCCGGCGACGTGCCGTCGGAGGGCGAGTTGACCCGGCTTCTCTACGGGGGAGGGTTCTCTACCTCGCCCGAAACCACTGATCTCAGCGGCGACGGAGCCGGACTCGCCCTGGTGGCACAGACGGCCGAGATGCTGAACGGGGGGATCACCATTGAGTCACGCGACGGGGGCGGAACCTCCGTGATGTTGACGCTGCCGGCTTCCTGGGCTCTGCAAGAGATGCTTCTCCTCGAGGCCGAACAACGGCACTGGGGAATCCCCTCGGCGGCGGTGGTGGCGGCCTTCCCTCTGGAGGGAGCGGAGGTACGCCCCGGCAAGGACCGGATGGAACTCGTTCACCAGGGCCAGCGTCTACCCATTTCGTCGTTCGCTTCAGCGGTCGGCCTTCCGGAAACCGAACCGGTCGGCGAAGTCTTGGTGCTTGCCACCCGGGCCGGGCATATCGCAGTGACGGTGCCGCGCATCGTTGGGCGACGCCCGGTGGCCGTCAAAGGTCTGGGTCCCCTCCTGGCCGGAGTTCCCCACCTGACCGGCGCCGCCGTTCTCGGCGGTGGCGAGGTGGTGGTGGTCGTCGAGCCGAATCGATTGGGTGACCGGGTTCGGTCGCTCCCGGCACCGGTCATGTCGAGAAGGCGGGTTCTCGTTGTGGACGACTCGCGAGGGGCCAGACAACTGGTCGGATCGGTACTGACCGGTCAGGGGTTCGAAACCCTCGTCGCCGGCGGCGCCGAGGAAGGATTGACCACGTTGGAGTCTGGACACTTCGACGCACTGGTCGTCGACTATGCGATGCCCGGCTCCGATGGCGTCGAATTGGTCCAGGCGGTGCGCAGAATCCTCCCGGCCCTGCCGGTGGTGATGGTTTCGGCAGTTGCCGACGAACAAGACCAGGCCCGGGCCTGGGCCGCCGGGGTCGACGCCTACCTCGATAAAGCAGATCTGCGCCAGGGCTTGCTGGCCACCACCATCCACTCTCTGATCGAAATGCGAACCGTCGCTCAATCCAATGATCGGACGGAGGTGAACCGGTGAGAATCCTGGTTGCCGACGACAGTCCGGTCATCAGGGCTGCCGTTTCGTCGCTTCTGCGGGACGCGGGCTATGAGGTAGTCACCGCCGAAGATGGGATCGAAGCGATCCAACGCTTCTATTCGCAACCCCCGGATCTCGTTCTGCTCGACATCAAGATGCCGCGTATGAGCGGTTATGTGGCTTGCCGGCTCATCAAGGAAGATTGGTCGGTTGCGCACATTCCTATCTTGATTCTGACGGCCTCTGATTCTGCCGAGGATCGCTACTGGTCGGAGAAATCAGGAGCGGACGGATACCTGACCAAAGAATCACTGGGGGAAGAGCTGTTGGCGTCGATCAGGACGGCCACCGCCACCCGGGCCTTGTCGGAGTTGAGCACCGGGGAGGTTGTCCCCCAACAACTCGACGAGGTCGATGTGCTGGCCCGGGTGACCGAACTGCTCGATCGCAAGCTTTTCGACGCCACGATCGTCAACGACATCGTCACGATGGCAACTCGGGCTATGGATCTTCCCACCACAGTGCAGGAGTCTCTGCTCATCCTTCGCAGGTTTGTTGACTACGACCTGGCCGGGATTGCTTTGGTGGCCGAGCGCCGGTTGGCCATTCGCACCGACTCGCAATTGGCCCGAAGTGAGTTCGAGCACTTCCGCGCCCTGGCCGCGGGTCATCTCGAGCAACTTGCCTCTATCTCGGTCAGTCCCGACGAGTTGGGCGTGTGGCGTTTCGGTTCGGAAGAGTTCACGGAAGCAGAGGCCGACACCGGCGCCGGATGGCCGTCCTTCTTTGCGATGGGTTTGCGCTCGCGAGGGCAGGTGCTGGGTATTCTGGCCATCGGCTCACGGCGACCGGGCATATTCACCCCACAGGTGGCCCGTACCCTGAGAATGGTCGAGTTTCCCTTGGCGGCCGTCGTCGACTCCGCCTACCACCATCAGAAACTCCTGGAGCAGGAAGCCCGGTTGAGCCTCTCCTCGCTCTACGGGGATACGAGCGGCTAGCCAAAGCCCGGATTCCGATCGGTCAAACTCCGCCGGTCGCGACTGGGAAGGCCTCAACCTCACCGGCCTCCGTGTCGATACCTCATGTGGGCAGCATCGGGCTGCTCAGCTGGAGGCTCAAGAGTGACCGAGCATCTGCCTGACATTCTCGGCGGCAGCGCCTTGCTGGTGGCTGTCGTTGCCATCCTGGCGGCCGTCCGAGCGGTCCGGGCTGCTCGAGGGCGAGAAGACTTCGCGACCCAGTCGGCCGACCGGGCCAGACGCATGAAGAACGAGTTCGTTTCGATGGTCAGCCATGAACTGCGGACGCCGCTCACCTCGATTGCCGGGTTCACGGACACGCTGCTCGAATCGTGGAAGAACCTGCCCGCAGAGGAGATCGATGAGTTCCTGACGATCATCAACAAGCAAGCCGTTCATTTGTCGGAACTGGTGGAAGATGTTCTGGTGATTCCCCGGCTCGAGGCCGGCCGCCTCCGCCTGGACCTGGGATTGTTCGATGTTTCTGAAGTTGCCCACGATGTGACCAACGCCATCTTGCCGCCGGGCTCGGCCCGCGAGGCGGCGGTGGCGATCCCCGGTGGCGTGTCGGTCTTCGCCGATCGGCGAAGGGTCCAGCAGGTCCTTCGAAACCTGGTCGAGAACGCTCACAAGTACGGCGGAGATCAGGTTCTCGTGGAGGGCAGCCCGTACGGCGAGTTCTATCTGATCGTGGTGTCGGACAACGGGCCCGGTATCCCCGAAGAGGATGTCGACCGGGTGTTCACCCACTTCGAGCAACTCTCGAAAGGCGATGCCCGCTCGGACAAGGGAATTGGGCTGGGCCTGCCGATCGCCCTGCGGCTGGCGCGAGCGATGGGCGGCGACCTCTGGTACGAGCATCGGTTCCCGACCGGCAGTCGTTTCTGTTTCACGATGAGGACCTCACCCCCGGAGATTGCCGGAGAGGCGGACGAGGAAGGGCGGGTCATCCGATCCGACGGGACCGTCGAGGTCACCATTCGCTGACCGGTTACACGCTTGTGATTTGGTCACAGCAGACGGGTACCATCGGCCCATGCAACCCTTCGCTTCATCCGACGACGCCCTGTTCGCGGCTGAAGCCGATCCCGCCCAATCGCCGCTGTTCGATTCACTGAACCCGGTTCAGAGGGAAGCGGTGGCGGCCACCGAGGGACCGGTGCTGGTGGTGGCCGGGGCCGGATCCGGCAAGACCCGGGTGTTGACGTATCGCATCGCTCACCTCATCCGGGATCTGGGTGTGCCTCCTCACGCGATTCTGGCGATCACCTTCACCAACAAGGCCGCCAATGAGATGAAGGAGCGGGTGGAGCGTCTGGTCGGGGGCGCCGTGCGGGCGATGTGGGTGTCGACCTTTCACAGCGCCTGCGCCCGGATCCTGCGCCGCGAAGCCCCCCGGCTGGGATATCGGTCATCGTTCTCGATCTACGACGACGCCGATGCTCTTCGGCTGGTCACGATGTGCGTGCGCGACCTCGACATGGATCCCAAGCGTTTCCCACCCCGAAACATCCGGGCGGCCATCTCCGACGCCAAGAACGAGCTGATCGACTACGAATCCTTCGCCCAGCAGGGGACCGGTTTCTATCACGAGCAGGTGGCCGACGTCTACCGGCTGTACCAGCAGCGATTGCTGGAGGCGTCGGCGATGGACTTCGACGATCTCCTGATGATCACCGTCGAGTTGTTCGGGGCTTTTCCCGATGTGCTGGACCATTACCAGCGCCGCTTTCAGTACGTGCTGGTCGATGAGTACCAGGACACCAACCGGGCCCAGTACGTGCTCGTCAAACAGCTCACCGCTCTCCATCGCAACCTCTGTGTGGTCGGGGACAGCGATCAAAGTGTGTACGGCTTCCGAGGCGCAGATATCAGGAACATCCTCGACTTCGAAAGCGACTATCCCGATGCCCGGGTGGTGGTTCTCGGTCAGAACTACCGATCGACCGAAGTGATCCTGGAGGCTGCCAATTCGGTCATCGCCAACAACGATGAGCGGAAACCCAAGCACCTCTGGACCGACCGGGGCCGGGGCGATCTGTTGACCCGGTACGAGGCGGAGGACGAGCGCGACGAAGCCGCTTTCGTCGCCGAACAGATCAACGCTTTGGAGGACGAGGGCCGGTCGGCCTCGGACATTGCCATCTTCTATCGAACCAACGCCCAGAGCCGGGTGCTAGAAGAGGTATTCGTTCGGTACGGGATCCCGTATGCGGTGGTGGGTGGCCTCAAGTTCTACGAGCGGCGGGAAGTCAAAGATGTGCTGGCCTATCTGCGAGTGCTGGTCAACCCCGACGACCAGGTAGCTCTGAAGCGGGTGATCAATGTCCCGAAACGAGGGATCGGCAGCACCTCCATCGGGCATCTCGATCGGTGGGCACAGGGTCTGGGGGTCTCATTCCACGACGGCCTGCTGCAGGTCGACGACGAACCCAACCTGTCGGCCCGGGCTCGCAAGCAGGTCAAGGAGTTTCTGGCCCTGCTCGAAGTGCTGCGGGCCAAGGTAGAGGATGGCCCCAAGGCTGCCGTGGAGGCCGTCCTCGAGGGCAGCGGCTACCTGGCGGAACTCCAGGTGGAGCAGACCATCGAAGCGCTGGGGAGGGTGGAGAACGTCCGGGAACTGGTCACCGTGGCCGAGGAGTACGAGATCGGCGCCGAGGGTTCGATGATCGGCGACGAAGCCTGGGACGATCTCGATGGGGCGCGCCGTCTGGAGCTGTTCTTGGAGTCGATCAGCCTGGTCACCGACATCGACGAGCTCGAAGAAGGTTCTTCCACGGTCACCCTGATGACACTGCACAACGCCAAGGGTCTCGAGTTCCCCGTCATTTTCATCATCGGGTTGGACGATGGGGTGTTCCCGCATGTGCGGTCCCTGGGCGACCCCTCGGAGCTGGAGGAAGAACGGCGGCTTTGTTATGTGGGGATCACCCGGGCTCAGGACCGGCTCTTCATGACCAACGCCTGGAGCCGGATGCTGTGGGGCGGTACCAACTACAACCCGCCCAGCCGGTTTCTTTCGGAGATCCCCGAGGAGCTGGTGACCAAGATCGACAAGCGTCGCCGGCGGGCGGCCTACGAGACCGACTCGTCGGCGACTCGCTCCACGGTCGACGCTTCGCAGATCTCACCCGGCGATCGGGTCGTTCACAACAAATGGGGGGCCGGCGTGGTGCTCGACATCACCGGCACCGGGGACCGGGCAGAAGCCACCGTCCAGTTCGACGAGCTTGGACAAAAACGGCTGTTGCTCGCCTGGGCACCGCTGAAGAAGGCGTAGCGAGCCGAGGCTTGCCGCCGGACCGGGTCCCGGGCGGCCAGAATGTGCCGGTGAGCAAACCACCTCCGCGCCGAGCCCGGCGCCTGCCCCGGGCCGTTATCGCGTTGGGGGTGGTGAGTTTCTTCACCGACCTGTCCAGCGAGATGATCTACCCGCTGCTGCCCGTATTCCTGGCCGGCACCCTGGGGGCGGGCGCCGTCGCGCTCGGCACGATCGAAGGCCTGGCCGAGTCCACGGCCGCGCTTCTCAAGGTTGTGTCCGGTCGCTGGACCGACCGGACGCGGCGACGCAAGCCGCTCATCGTGTCGGGGTACGGCCTATCGGGCGCAGCTCGACCGCTCATCGGCGCGGCGGCGGTGTGGCCCGTCGTGGCCCTGCTCCGGTTCACGGACCGGGTGGGCAAAGGGCTGCGCACCTCACCGCGCGATGCGCTCATCGCCGACGTCACTCCCTTCGACCGGCGGGGCGCCGCCTACGGCCTGCATCGGGCCATGGACCATGCGGGGGCGGTGGCCGGACCGCTGGTGGCGGCCGGTCTCCTGCTGATCCCGGCGATGACGCTGCGGGGGGTGTTTCTCCTTGCAGCCGTCCCGGCGGTGCTGGTCATGATCGTCCTGGTGGTGGCCGTCCGGGAGCCGGCGGTCGAGGAGCCTATCACCACGCCGGCCCGCACCTCGTTGCTGAGCGACTGGTCTGCCATGGGCGCCGACTTCCGCCGCCTGCTGCTGGCCGTTCTGGTCTTCACCCTCGGCAACAGCACCGATGCCTTCCTGCTCCTGCGGCTCTCCGAAGCCGGCCTGGCCGCCGGATCGATCGCCCTGCTGTGGTCCGCCCATCACGTGGTGAAGATGGCGGCCACCTTCGTGGGCGGCCGGTGGTCCGACCGCACCGGCCACCGGCGGTTGATCGTGGCCGGCTGGCTCGTCTATGCGGCCGTGTACGTGGCCTTTGCCGTCGTCTCAACGCAGACCGGTCTGATCGCAGTGTTCCTCGTCTACGGGCTGTACTTCGGCCTCACCGAACCGGTCGAGCGGTCCTGGGTGGCCGAACTGGCGCCGGAGCGGATCCGCGGCAGCGCCTTCGGTCTCTACCACGGAACGATCGGGATCGCCGCCCTTCCCGGCCAGTCTGATCTTCGGGGCCATCTACGTCACTGGCCGGACCGGCCGCCGCGTTTCTCACCGGAGCCGGGTTGGCCGTCCTGGCAGTCGTGCTGCTCGGTCGGGTCGAGCAGGAGTACGCGGCGGCCTGCGATGAGCCGGGTTGTTTCTCGATCTCGCCGGACCTCACGGACGCGTCGTTGACGACCTCTGTGGTTGTCCCACTCGACCGACGATCGTTGACCGAGCGGGTCGCTTAATCCTCGTGGCAGAAGTCATTGAACGGCGGGAGATCTACGCACACAGTCAGGCTGTTCTCCGTGGTGCCCCTCGTGGGCGTGTAGGCCACCATGAAGACCAGCGAATCCGCGTCGTCTGTGAAGTCATCGTCCTGGGCACGCGTCGATTGTCGCATCCGGTATCACCTCAGGGGTGCTCACAGAGTCGGGAAGGTACGATCTTCTTGGTTTCCGTCCACGCGTCACGCCAGCACATGTCGCCCGGAACGCTGTCCTTGATCTGCATGTTGAACGACGCCACCTCTGCGGCTTCGATCTTGAAGTTCCACACTCCCTCAAACGAAGTCACATCTATGCACGCCGCACGGTGATCACCTTCCAGAGGCAGCACGAAGTCGCCGTTTGCAGTGCCGATGTACCACAGATCAGGATCATCAAAGGTTCGCTCCGCACATGTTGCCCCGGGAACGGCTCCTGACCTGGTGGCGGCTTCTTCGCTCCGGCCGCAGCCGGAAACGCCATCAGCAGCGCCAGGACTACCAGGATCATCGTCAGTTTCTTCATCGTCGCCCTCCTTCTGGGGCTCGTCAGTGTTCGATCGTTGCCGTCCACACCGCCCCTTCGTCGTTGCGGTATCCGACGGCCACCAGCCGGGTTCCGTCGGCGACCACATCGATGGGGTAGATTTTGCCCTGTATCGGACCGAACGCGCTTCCCTCGTCCGTGGGTGCTCGCCAGGATTGTCCGTTGTCATGGGATATCCAGGCGAGAGCCGCTTGTCGGGGTCCGCCCGCTGCGGTTTGTGGGGAGATCTGGTGGAATCCAACCGCGATCAGCATGTCCCCGGCTTGGGTGATGGCGGTTATGGGCTGGTAGCCGCCTTTGGCCGCTGGTTGATTCGGGGTTCTGCTCCAGTTGTAACCTTCGGGAGACGTCCAAACGGTGGGTTTGTCGCGTGAAACACCCACGGCGATGAAGCCATCCGTTGTGACTATCACGTCGTTGATCCAGGTGCTCCCGGCGGTCGGTTGAAATGCTCCGAACAGACCATCATCGTGCGGCACCCGCTGCCACACCTCGCCGTCCTGTGATGACCATATCGCCGCTTGGGTGTCGGAGTTCCCGACGGCCACGAACCCCCGCTCGGAGTGGGCGATGGTGACGATGCCGAAGGCCCCGGCATTGTCGGCGACCGGCCGCCAGTCGACACCGTCGGGCGAGGTCCAGATGCCGTCTCCGCCCGCCACGAACCGGTCGTCGGTGGCGGTCACTGCCCAGGCGCGCCCGGTTCCTTCCAACTCGATCCGCTGCCACGTCTCTCCGGCATCGGTAGACGTCCATGCGAGAGGCCTCTCATCGCCGGACGGTCCGGCGGTGCCAACCACGACGATCACATCACCACGTGCGGCGACGTCCATACCCGACCCTTCGCCTCCGAACACGGCGTCGTCGCCGGCTATCCGTTGCCAGGCAACTCCATCGGAGGATCTCCAGATCGCCGTGTCGGCGACCTCGTCACCCCCTACCGCAATGAACCCGCCCTCGACGAGTGCCACCGCCTGTATCGAGTCGAAGCTTGTGAGGACGCGCTCCCAGGTGATCACCGGAACGACCGGTGCGGTGGTAGTTGTCGTGGTTGGTTCTTCGACCACAGCGGTGGTCGTTGGGGGGACAGCTTCGGTGACGGTTGGGGTCGTGATCGCGATCGTGGTTGGTTCCTCGATGAAGGGGCCTTCCGATCCGAAGGGATCGAGGATCACGACCGCTGCAATGACCAGGATCGTGAGTGCTGCGGCCGCCAAAGCAATTGCCAGGCCGCGACGATTCGGTCGCCGGCGAGCCGGCTTGGCAGCTTGGAACGCCTCGACGTGGATCGGACCCATGACCTGTTCCATGAGCTCCGCGTAGTCGCGTAATTCGCGATCGAGATCAATCATCGGCACCTACCTGCAGATCGTTTCGCAGCTTGGCGAGAGCCCGGTCGACGTGCTTGTGGATCGTGTTCGGTGATACGCCCAGGATGTCGGCCACCTCCTGGAACGTGCACCCGTACCCCTTGACGAGCAGAACCGCGGTCCGCTGCCGTTTCGAAAGCTGCTCGAGCGCCTTGGGCAGGGCGGGCTCGATCCAGGGTTGCTCGTCGGGCGGATCGAGCCGGGGGAGACGTCCTGGGCGACGAAACCCCCACAATCCGCGGGATCGGCCTACTCGATAGAGGTAGCCGATGGGGTTGTCCATCGTCTGGATTCGATCCCAGTGTTCCCAGGCGTAGGCCATCGCTTCAGCCATGCCTTCCTGTCCTTCTGTTCGCCGTAGGCGGCCACCAGCGCCCGACGCAGCCGGGGCGCGGCGTCCCGCGCGAACTCGGTGAACGAGTCGACGGTCGTGCTCGATGTCCGTCACGATCCTCTCGGGCTCTTCACTCATAAAGCGGTCGAGGCGTCAGGTCCTTGCGACAACCGTATTGCAGGCGAGTGGCCCTGGGAAGGGCCAATGGTCGGCGGGTTCAGACGTAGCAGCAGGCCCCGGAGGGCCCGCTGCCGTCAGCCACGGAGGGCTGAGCTGGTCTACGGGGTCGTTGCGAGTTGCTCCATCCGCAGTTGGACGTCGCCGCCCTTCTTGGAGATGACATACACGGTGATCGTGTAGTCGTCGTCATCGTTCGTGCCTGCCAGGCAGTCGCCGGGCAGCATGCGATTGATTCGGAGGCATCCTTGGGGAAGAGTCACATCTCGAAGACCGTATCGCCTCTGGCGTACCTGGTACCCGTCATCGCAAGCAGAAGTCGGCACCAGGGTGTTCCTGATTGATGAGTAGGTAGGGGCCGACAAACGTTGACCCCGTGGTCCTCGGTGGGCTCGATCCAGAACCGATAGTCGGCTTCCGTTTCCTCTGGTGCCCAGTCACACCACAGCGAATCGTCTCCGTTCCATACCGCATTTCCCGCTTCGGTTTCGTACTCCAGAACCGAGTCGCCATTGAACCAACATGCGGGCAGGTCCGCGGCTGTTGGAGCTAGTCGGCTCTGGTGGCTTGTCCGGCTTGTCCGCTCCAACCGGCCCAGCGAATGCCACCAGCAATCCCATCGCCACCAGAACAATCAATAGTCGTTTCATTGTGCCCTCCTCCCCTTAATCCGGTAGACGCTCACCGGTCTCATACGACAAGGGTTGCGTCACTCTCATCGTTCCGATCCAGACGGCGGCGTCGGATTCCCAGGACCCGACTGCTACGAGATTGGTGCCGAACTCGATGAGGGCGTTCATGGCGACCGGTCCCTCGGCCGTCTTCCCGAACGAGGTACCGCTGTGAGGTTGTCGCATCCAGGTCTGGCCGTTGTCGGTGGAGGTCCACAGCACCGCGGGTCCCGTTCCCGACTGCGGATTCCTTCCCCAACCCGCCCCGATGAGTACGTCTCCGGATTCCACCACTCCGTGCATGTCGGTCGCCGTGATTCCCTGTGCTTGCTCAACCTGAGCGCGCTGCCAAGTGATGCCGTCGACGGAGGTCCATGCTGCCGCAGTCTCATCACAGCCGCCCGAGCACCAACCGACCCGTCCAACGGCAACGAAACCGGGCCCTCCGGCGGTCACGTCATTCATAATGGCCCAGTCACCACTCCCATAAGCATTCCCTCTTGTTGAATGGCCGCTCTCGAGCTGCTCTTGGTTGGGCACACGGGTCCAATTCAGGCCATCGGGAGACGTCCAGACCGCAGCGGGCTGGCCGGGCCCACCCGAACCCGACCAGAGACCATCGAGCCCGACTGCCACCAGACCGGTCTCGCCCGTGGTGACGGCCCACATTCCCTGCATGTCAGCGCCCCCGAAGATGCCCTCATCGTGTGGCACTCGGTCCCAGGAAAGACCATCGGAAGAGGTCCACACCGCCGCGCTGGTATCCCATCCTTCAAGAGGGTTGTCCCAACCGACCGCCACGAATCCAGGGCCTCCTACGGTCACGTCGTAGATGTCCTGCAGTACCGGACCTCCGAGCGCCGTCTCGTCGTGGGGAACCCTTGACCAGGTAATCCCGTCCTCCGAAACCCAGACGGCGGCGGAACCATCCTCATCCAGTCCGTCGGCATTGCCCACCGCGACGAACCCCGGACCACCGGCAACAACCGATCCGATCAAGGCGTCCCCGAATAACTGTTCGTCATGCGGAACTCTCGACCAGTCGATTCCATCGGCCGAGTACCAGATAGCAGCTTGATACGGTGAGTCGGGCGCAAATAAGACGCCTCCCACCGCGACTAATCCGGGGCCGCCGGCGGTCACGTCGTTAATCCAGACGTCCCCGGATCCGCCGAACGCGTCGCTCTCGACGCGGACCCAAGAGATGACAGGGGGTTCGATGAAGGCGGCTGTGGTGCTCGTCGTTGGCGCGACCGTTGTTTCCGAGGCCCCTGTTGTCGGAGTGGCAATCGTGGTGGTTGGTGGGATGGTGGTCGGTTCCTCGATGAAGGGGCCCTCCGATCCGAAGGGATCGGTTATCACCACGACGGCAATTATCAACACGACGATGGCTGCCGCGACACCGGCTATTGCAAAGTGGCGCCGCCAGAGAGGTCGGACCGGCGCTGAGCGCGGACCGATGATCTCGGTCGCCCGGACGTTTTCTACCGCCCCATCGACGAATGAACCGAACTCGCGAAGCTGGCGATCGAGATCAAGCATCGCTCGTCACCTCCAAAGCCTTGCGCAGCTTCACCAAAGCCCGTTCGACATGTTTCTGGACCGAGGTGCGGGACACGCCCATGACCCCTGCGGCCTCGTCGTACGTGTAGCCGTGGGCCTTGACCAGCATCACCGCGGTTCGCTGCCTGGTCGGAAGGTTCTCAAGCGCCGCAGGGAGGGCGGGCTCGAACCAGGGCGGATCGTTGGACGACTCCGGGCGGGGAAGGCGGGCCACCCGCCGGAACCCCCACGTGCCCCGGGTGCGTCCCACCCGGTAAAGGTATCCGACCGGGTTGGCCATGCCCGAAACCCGTTCCCAGTGTTCCCACGCATAGGCGAGTGCTTCTGCCACCGCTTCCCTGCCCTCCTGGTAGCCGTAGCGAGCGACCAGGGCCCGCCGCAACCTTGGTTCGGCTCCCTCTACAAACTCGGTGAACGAGTCGATGTGCGTGTCCTGTACCGACACGCGGCCCTCCGTGCTTTACCAGTGAAACGGGTCAGTCGGTGTTCTGTACGACAACCGTATGCCACTGAGGCGTTTTCGCATAGAGGCCGCGGTCCCTGGCGTTGGTTAGGAATCCCGTCGAAGCCATCAATCCAGAGTCACGAATTCCACGGCTTCGAGATCGGTTCCGATCGGGAACGCAGCGAGCCGATACACGTGTACGGGTCCGGCGATATCTGCGCAGTCGGTAGTCACCGAGGTCCAGCAACCACAGGTGATTGAGAGTCGCCTCGTCGATGAGGTCAATCACCGGCTCGGTGATCAGCACGCTCCCTCCCGGTGCCAGTTCCAGGATGCGTCGAGCCAGGCACACATCAAGTCCGAAATAGTCGCCCGAGTGCTCCCGGAATTCGCCGGCGTGGAGAGCCATGCGCACGTGCGGGCCGGTGGGTGCGGGCCAGAACACAGCGGCAAGTAACTGTTGCCCCCGGATGGCCGCCTGCACCGACTCTGCGGCATCATCGAACACGGCACAGATGCCGTCGCCGGTGTGCTTGAAGACGGTTCCACCGTGGGCCGTTATCGAGGTGTGGAGGATCTGATCGTGCGCGGTCATGGCCCGATCCATGGCATCGGCGTCGCGATCCCACATGCCGGTCGACCCGACGATATCGGTGAACAGGAAGATCGCCGTCGGGAGATCGGTCATGGATTACCCCTTGCATCCAAGAAAGGGTTTGAGAGCCCCGAAATACGACAAGCTGGTTGGCGATTCTTCCTATCGATGCGGTCCGACGACTCCCGCTTGCTTCCTACACTCGGGGACGTGTCACAGGCCATCGCTCCGCTCCGGCTGCCCGCCTATCGAGCCATCTGGCTCGCCGCCCTGTTCTCCAACATCGGTTCCTTCTTTCAATCGGTGGCCGCCGCCTGGTTGATGAAGGAACTCACCAATTCGTCGGCCACCTGGGTGGGGCTGATGGTGGCCGCCAACCTCCTGCCGCTTCTGTTTCTGGCGCTCATCTCCGGGGTGGTGGCCGATACCATCGATCGGACCAAGGTGATGCTGGTCGCCCAGTCGTTGATGGGTGCGGGTGCTGGCGCCATGGCGATCCTCACCGCCACCGACCTGATCACGCCGGGTCTGCTGCTCGGGTTGGGGTTGGTCATGGGGGTGGGGGTGGCCTTCAACCTGCCGGCCTGGCAGGCACTGGTCCCGGACCTGGTGCCACGCGGGATGGTGGCCAGCGCGGTGGCCCTCAACTCGGCAGGATTCAACGTAGCCCGGGCGGTCGGGCCCGCTCTGGGCGGGGTGATCGTTGCGACCGCCGGTCCCCAGTTGGGCTTCGGTCTGAACGCCATCTCCTACCTGGCAGTCATCGCCGTGATCGCCGTGGTCGGGAGCCGGTTGGCACTATCGGCACCGGAACACACCTCAATGACCAACGCGATCGGTCAATCGATTCGCTACGCCAGGTTCACCCCCGCCTTCCGCCGGTTGCTCGCCCTGGTTTCCCTCTTTGCGATCAGTTCGGCCGTGGTGCAGGCCACCCTGCCCAACCGAACGAGCGAATTGGGCGGGTCGGAGACCATGTACGGGATCCTCCTCGGCTTCATGGGGGCCGGAGCTTTGATCGGGGCCTTGGTTCGCCCGCGGGTGGTCGGACGTTTGGGGGCGCGGTCGGTGCCGATCACCATCGTCGTGTTCGGTCTGGCAGGGGTCACAGTCGGACTCGCCCCGTCGGCCCCGATCGCCGCCTTCGGGATGCTGGTGGCGGGGGCGTGCTGGGTGCTGACCCTCACCACGCTCAACGCCAGCAGCCAGATGATGGCCCCGGATTGGATCCGCGGCCGGGCGATGAGCCTCTACACCCTGGCTTTCTCGGGTATCTATCCGATTGGATCAATCATGTCGGGGGCTTTGGCCGACGGCATCGGGGCCGGTGGGGCGATGGTTGCCTTCTCGGCGGTGGCGATAGCCCTGGGGTTGGCCGCACCTCGCTTCCGGGTTCCTTCGCTGGACGAGATCATCGCCCCCGAATACACAGAAATCAGGCCGGCGCCGCCCCACGTAGACACGGAGGGAGGACCGGTGATGATCGTCAACACCTGGCAGATCGACCGGGCCGATCTGGAGGAGTTCGTCGAGCTGATGAGCAAGGTCCGCAAAGTGCGGTTGCGAACGGGCGCCTACCGCTGGCGGCTGTACCGGAACAGCGAAGACCCGCACCGCATCTCCGAAGTCTTCGTGTGCGTCTCGTGGGATGAGCACCTCGCCCAGCACCGACGTATCGATGATGTCTCCGCCGAGCTGATCGGTCGAGCTCGTTCGTTCGACCGGGCGGACGGTCCGCGCAGTCGCCACCTGGTGGCCGTTGACGTCGATCACCCCGAGTGGGAACCACTCATCGCCGCCCACGACGAGTACCACCGCACCGACGGCTCGATCCCCCTCGGCGGAGAATGAGTCCTGCTTGTTGAGGACCCGGCCGGCCGGCCCTCAGTTGGGAAACTTCGGTGACTCCTCGACTGGGGGCTTTCGTTAGCCCTTCATGGAAAGGCGCTTTTGCTCGATCGAGGCGAGCAGCTCCCGATAGGAGACGGCGAACTTCTCGACGCCTTCGTCCTCGAGGACTTGCACCACATCGTCGTAGTCGATCCCCACTGCGGCCAGCTGCTCGAGCGTGCTCTTGGCTTCGACGATCTCTGCCACGCCGAACACCGGGGGATTGGGATTGCCGTGATCCTGATAGGCCTCGATGGTCGGGACCGGTACGGTGTTGACGGTGTCGGCGACCACCAGCTCATCGATGTACATCGTGTCGGGGTAGGCCGGGTCCTTGGTGCTGGTAGAGGCCCACAGGGGACGCTGGATACGGGCTCCCCGGGAGAGCAGAGATTCCCAGCGTTCGCCGGTGAACGTCTCCAGGAACAGTCCATAGGCCACCCGGGCGTTGGCGATGGCGGCCTTGCCCCGCAGGGCCAGTGCTTCCTCGGTGCCGATCTTGGCCAGGCGTTTGTCGACTTCCGTGTCGACCCGCGAGATGAAGAAGGACGCTACCGAGTTGATATTGGAAAGTTCACCACCGGTCTGGGCGTAGATCTCCAAACCGTCCAGATAGGCGTCCATCACCTGCTGGTACCGCTCGAGGGAAAAGATCAGAGTCACATTGAGCGAGATGCCTTCACCGGTCAGCTGCCGGACGGCCGGGATACCCGCCGGAGTGGCCGGCACCTTGATCAGCAGGTTGGGCCGGTCGACTCGCTTCCACCAGTCCCGGGCTTCCTGGATGGTGGCCTCGGTCTCGTTGGCCAGCAAGGGGGAGACTTCGACCGAGACGAAGCCGTCGGCGCCCCCGGCGTCCCGCCAGACCGGTTGGAGAGCGTCACACGCGTCACGGATGTCCCGGGTGACCAGGGCGGTGTAGATCTCCGTCGCGTCGGCGTCACGTCCGACCAGTTCCCGCAGCGCATCGTCGTAGTCGCTCGAACCCACGATCGCATTGGCGAAGATGGTCGGATTCGAGGTCACTCCGGTGACGGCCGAGCCATCGACCAGGGCGGCCAGGCCTTCCGGCTCCAGCAACTGCCTCGAGATCTCGTCCATCCAGATGCTCTGGCCCCGAGCCGCGACTCCGTGGATGTTGGACATGTGCCGTCTCCCTTGTGATGAATGTTGTTGGTACAACCGTAGCGGCCCCTCCAGCCTTCCCATTCCCCGTTTTGGCGTCAAACCAACACCTATCGCGGTGGAAGTTTGACGCCAAAACGGTCTGTTTGGATCTCGGAGGGTGGGTTTGGGGTAACCTCGGGTCGCTATGCCACGCAGGATTCTGATCGCCAAGCCGGGACTGGATGGACACGACAGGGGAGCCAAGGTCATTGCGCGGGCGCTGCGGGATGCCGGCAACGAGGTGATCTACTCGGGACTCCACCAAACCCCCGAGCAGATCGTCGAAACGGCCATCCAGGAAGACGTGAACGGGATCGGCCTTTCCGTCCTGTCGGGCGCTCATATGACTCTCTTCCCGAAGGTCGTCGAATTGCTGGCGGCCCGGGAGGCCAGCGACATCGTCGTCTTTGGAGGGGGGATCATCCCCGAAGAAGACGCCAACGCTTTGCTGGCGGCCGGGCTGGCCGGGATCTTCACTCCCGGAACGCCCCTGTCCGAGATCACCGACTGGGTGGAAACCCACATTCCCAAACGCTGACTAGGAGAAACCGTGGATCTACTTGAATACCAGGGGAAGTCCCTGTTCGCCCGTATCGGCGTGCCGGTACCCGACGGGCGGGTGGCCACCACCCCGACCGAAGCCCAGCGGGCCGCCGAGGAGATCGGGGGGCCGGTGGTGGTGAAGGCCCAGGTGCAGGTCGGCGGGCGGGGCAAGGCGGGCGGCATCAAACTGGCCGAAACCGCCCACGAGGCCCACCAACACGCCCTGGCCATCCTCGGCATGGACATCAAGGGGCACACGGTTCACAAGGTGTGGGTGGAGAGCGCCTCCAACATCAAGGCCGAGTACTACGCCTCATTCACTCTCGACCGCTCGGCCAAAAAACACCTCGGAATGATCAGCGCCAAAGGCGGTGTCGACATCGAGGAGGTCGCCGTCAGCGAACCGGAAGCGGTGGTGAAGATCCATATCGATCCGGTCATCGGTCTCACCAATTGGCAGGCGACCGAGATGGTCTATCGAGCCAAGCTGGATCCGCAAGCCGCCCGGGGCGCCATCGCGCTGCTGAAGAAGCTGTACCAGGCGTTTGTCGAATTCGATTGCGACCTGGTGGAAGTCAATCCCCTGATCCTCACCGAGGAGGGGGCCGTGGTGGCCCTCGACGCCAAGGTGGCCCTCGATGAGAACGGGTTCTTCCGGCATCCCGACTTCCCCGCCTTGGCCGACGACCACGTGATTCCCCCCGTCGAGAAGATGGCCAAGGAACGCGATCTGAACTTCATCAAACTCGACGGCGACATCGGCATCATCGGCAACGGAGCCGGATTGGTGATGTCGACGCTGGACGTAGTGTCGCTGGTCGGCGGAAGAGCTTCCAACTTCCTCGATGTAGGAGGTGGGGCCGGGGCGGACACGATCACCGCCGCCCTCGACATCCTCATGCAGGATCCTTCCGTCAAGACCGTCCTGATCAACATCTTCGGGGGAATTACCCGGGGCGATCTAGTCGCCCAGGGAGTCGTCGAGGCGTTCGAGAGTCTGGATCTACCCTGGCCGATAGTCGTCCGCTTGGACGGCACCAACGCCAAGGAGGGCCGGGAGATCCTCGCCGGGGTCGAGTCGGACCGGCTCATCCCGGCCGCCACCATGCGGGAAGCAGCCGAAAAAGCAGTGGCGCTGGCGCAGGGGGAGGTGGCCTGAAATGGCGATCCTGATTGACACATCAACCAAGGTTGTCGTGCAGGGCTTGACCGGCAAGGAAGGACAGTTCCACGCCCTCCGCAACCGGGCCTACGGCACCAACGTGGTGGCCGGCACCCGGCCCGGCAAAGGCGGCGAAGAAGTTGCCGGAATTCCGATCTTCGATACCGTCGCCCAGGCCGTGGCCGGCACCGGAGCCAACACCTCGTTGATCTTCGTTCCGCCGGCGTTTGCGTCCGACGCCATCATGGAGGCGGCCGCCGCCGGGTGCGCCGTCATCGTGTGCATCACAGAAGGGATTCCCGCTCAAGACGAAGCCCGCGTGTACAACTACGTGAAGCAGACCACCCCCGACGCGGTGCTGATTGGTCCCAACTGTCCCGGTTTGATCTCGCCCGGGAAATCGAGTGTCGGGATCATGCCGCACGAGATCACCTTGCCCGGCAACGTGGGAGTGGTATCCCGGTCGGGAACCCTGACCTACCAGGCGGTCCACGAACTCACGGTGCTGGGTATCGGTCAAACCACCTGTGTCGGCATCGGCGGCGATCCGGTCCCCGGCACCAGCTTCATCGATGTCTTGTCCCGCTTCCAGGCCGATCCTGAAACCGAGGGCATCGTGATGATCGGGGAGATCGGTGGCGACGCCGAAGAACAGGCTGCTGCCTACATCGAGGAGTTTGTCACCAAGCCGGTGGTGACCTATGTGGCCGGGGTGACCGCTCCCGCCGGGAAGAAGATGGGCCATGCCGGAGCGATCATCTCCGGCTCGAAAGGAACCGCCCAGGCCAAGATGGAAGCGTTGCAGGCGGCGGGCGCCATCGTGCTCGACGATCCGACCCAGATCGGCCGGGCCATGGCCCAAGCCCTCCGTGGCCCGCCGGCTGAAGCCTGGAACTCGTAACCTCAGCATGTCTGAGCTGCTTCTCGGCATTTCGCTCGGGTTTGCGGCGGGGATCAGTCCGGGACCGCTCAGCGCCCTGGTGGTTACCACCGCCCTGCAGCGGGGTGTGTGGGCCGGCGTGCGGGTGGCGATTGCTCCGCTTCTGACCGACCTGCCGGTCGTCGCGCTGAGTGTGCTGGCGGTTGGTGCTTTTCCCTCGGGCGCATTGTCGTATCTGGCCGCGGCCGGGGGAGTTTTCGTCATCTTCCTGGGATTGGATACGTATCGAAAGGCAGATCGAGCCTCGTTCGAGCATCGGCCGGCCGACCGCCGCGACATTCGGAGGGGGTTCATCACCAACATCCTGAGTCCTCATCCCTGGTTGTTCTGGCTGGGAGTGGGCGGACCGCTGCTGGTGTCTGCCTGGGACAAGGGTGCGATCTTTGCCACGGCATTCCTGGTGGGCTTCTACGGGTTGCTGGTCGGGAGCAAGCTCTTTTTGGCTTGGGGCGTGGCCTACGGCCGGGGAGTCCTCAACCTGATCTGGTATCGCCGGGTGCTGGCCGGCAGCGGCATGTTGCTGATAGTCCTGGGCGGAGTGTTGATCTGGCAGGCGGCCGCCGGGCGCTTCGGCTAGACGCCGGCCGCCTTCTCGAGAGGTCGGAGGACCAGCCATGAGTAGGTGATCCCGGTGGCGTAGAGAGCCAGCATGGCGGCAAACAACACCAGGAATCCAGTGTCGAAACCGAGCCGCTCGCGCACCACACCGGAGACGATGGGCCCGATCACCCAGCCGGCCGCCCAGACCATGTTCTCGGCCGCCGCCAGCGACGGTCGCCAGGATTCCTCGACTTGCTCCATGGTGAAGGCCGCATAGATAGGGTTGGCGGCGTTCATCAGGGCCGATCGGACGAACAACGCAATGGCCACGGCCGGGAAACTGCTGGAGAAGCCGAGCATGGCGATGAAGGGCAGCGAGAGGGCCTGAACCAGCACGATGCTGGTGACCTTGCCCAGCCGGTCGGCGATGAACGGCTGGGTCATCACCGCCAGAGCCATTCCCAATTGTGACCAGGCGAAAACGGCTCCCAGAGTGGAGAAGGCGACGCCGAACTTTCCTTCAACGAAGATGTTGAGGAACGGGATGATCAGTCCGGCCCCCAGACCGATCAGCGCATTGGGCGCCAGCAACTTGAGAAAGATGTGCCGCGCTTGGCGAGGGATGTGCCACAGCGGCCCGTGGCCCGGGTCTTCCGGCTTGATCTCGGTGGACCGTCTCAGCGGCAGGGCGGCCAGCATGTACATCAACCCCGAGAGGACCACCGTCCACTGGATCGCCTCCAGACTCTTCGGCCCGACGTCGGTCAGCCGGGCGAAGAGACTGGGCATTTGACCGCCTATCAGACTGCCCAGGAACCCGGCGATCAGTTGGGCGGCGAACTGGGCTGAGAACAGGTAGGTGCGATTGGAGGCCGGCTCCAACGCGGTCATCAGGGGCGAGGGAACGACCCAGAACGCCATACCGCCCACCCCGACGAGCACGACTGCGCCGATGACCAGTGCGGTCGTCTCGACGAAACCCAGCAAGATGAGCCCCGAACCCGCGGTCAGCGCGGCGATCCGGAGAGCCCGGATGAACCCCAGATGTCCGGCCAACCGGGCCACCGGCAACGCCAGAACGATGGCGACCAGATTGGGAATGGCGTTGGCGGCCCCCACCAGCGAATCGGAGAAACCCAGGCTCTCGAACAGGAAGTTGAGGTAAAGCCAGGTAACCGAGAAGGCAAAGCCCCACAGGAAAGCGGACGCCAAATACCGTCGTGAATCATCGGTGAAGGAGCGCAACCTGGACAGAGTGTGCACGGCGGCGAATTGTAGGGTTCCCAAACCGTTCTCCGGCCATCGCGATCCCTAGACTCGGCACGAGTCAAATGGAGGGAGTCCTGTGGGATATGTGATTGCCGGTGTCGTGGTCGTCGTCCTGGTGGTGACGTTCTTTGGCATCTACAACAGTTTGGTCCGATTGCGCAACCGAGCGGACAACGCCTGGGCACAGGTCGATGTCCAGCTGAAACGGCGCTACGACTTGATTCCCAATCTGGTCGAAACCGTCAAGGGTTATGCCTCCCACGAGCAATCAACGTTCGAACAGGTCGTTGAGGCGAGGAACCGGGCGGTGGCAGCCGGGACCGTCGAGGAGCAGGCGCAAGCCGAGAACTTCCTGACCGGCGCGCTGAAGCAACTCTTCGCTCTGGCCGAGTCCTATCCGGACCTGAAGGCGAGCCAGAACTTCATGGAGTTGCAGGCGCAGCTCGCCGACACGGAGAACAAGATCGCGGTGTCCCGACAGATCTACAACGACTCCGTGCTGACGTTCAACAACCGGGTGCAGACGGTCCCCTCCAACATGGTGGCAGCCTTGACCGGGTTTTCCGTGAAGCCGTTCTTCGACGCACCGGAGGCGGCCGAGGAGGCACCGGAGGTGCGTTTCTGAAGCGATTGTCTCGATCCGTAGGCCTCGTCGCCATCCTGGCGACGTTGGCCTCGTTGTTGATGGCGGCTCCGGCCGCCGCCAAGTCATTCAACCTGACGAACGCCGACGTTGAGATTGTCGTCGAACCGGACGGGTCGGTCTCGGTCACCGAACACATCACCTACGACTTCGACGGCAGTTTCACGGGAGCGTGGCGTGACATCCCATTGCGAGCAGGTGAAGAGTTAGTCGATGCCCAGGTGGCCGAAGGTGGGACTGCCTATCGACCCGGGGCTCCGACAGAACTCGGTTCGCAGGGGGATTTGGGGAGCTTTGGGGTCGAGCAGCGGGCCGGAACCGTTCGGGTCGTGTGGCATTACGCTGCCTTCAACGAAGCGCGCACCTTCACGATCAGCTACCGGATTGTCGGACTGGCGGTTGCCTATGACGACGTCGTGGACGTCAACCTGAAAGTGTGGGGCGATCAGTGGGACCAGGGGCTCGGCCACCTGTTCGCCACCATGGAGTTACCGGGAGACCAGTCTCCCGGTGACGTGAAGGTGTGGGGCCACCCCCGTTCGGTCAACGGATCGACAGATCTGGGCGCCGACGGCGTATCCCCGAGTCTGACCGCCGAGGGCATCCCCTCCGGGCAATGGGTCGAGATGAGGGTTGTGTTTCCCCGTTCTGATCTGCAATCGACCGGCGGGGCGTCCGTCGTAGCCGGAAACGGGCTCGAGGCGGTCCTTTCCTATGAAGAAGCGCAAGACGGCCAGGCGGCCTCCGATCGGACCATGCTGGTCTTCCTGGTGGCGACCCTGGCGTTGTTGGCGTTCTTGCCGGCGACCATCGCCGTCATCGTGATCTACCGGCGCTACGGGCGGGAGCCCGACATTGCCTACGACCGGGAGTACGAACAAGAACCACCATCGAAACATCCACCGGCGGTGATCGGCGGACTGCTACGGCAGGGCCCGGTCGGTACCGAGGACTTCGTCGCCACCATGTTCGATCTGATCCGCCGGGGCGCCTTGGGCGCTCAACCGGTGACGGTCGAAAAGAAGACCTGGATGGGACTCCGTCATGAGGACATTTCCGATCTGGAGATAGGAGTGGCGGACATTGCGCTTGCGGATGGTGCCGTCGAGAAACCGGTGATGGAGATCCTCGAGAGAGTCTTGTCGGAAGGTCCGCTCCCACTCACCGAGTTCCGGCACGAGATCCGCGCTGATGCGGCCGCCAACGCCAGCAGCTACGACAAGTTCGAGAGGGAGGCCCGGCAAGAACAGGTCCGATTGGGTCTGCTGGATCGAAGCGGGGGCAAGCCACTCTTCTGGGCCATCGGGATTCTCTTTCTGATCTTCGCCGTCGTCTACCCGTTCTGGACGGCGGTGGCCGGCACCCGCTGGGCCCCGTTCCTGGTACCGGGGCTGATTGCCGCCTTCGTCATCAATACCGCCATTGTGGCCGTGTTCGGAATCCGTCAGACCGGCTGGGTGAAGCGCACCGACGAGGGGGCCCTGCTGGCGGCCCGCTGGCAGGCGTTCAAGAGTTACCTGCAGGACTTCAGCCGCCTGCACGAAGCGCCGGCTATCTCCCTGGACCTCTGGGACGAGTATCTCGTGTATGCCATCACTCTCGGGGTCGCCGACGACGTGCTGGAGGCGGCCCGAATGTACGCTCCCGAGGAGTTGGCCGAGACCAGCCACATCTACTGGTACGGCAGCCAGGGTTTCTCGGGAGGCCATTCGACCAACGCCCTGGCCGGTCTGCAGTCGGCTCTCACCGGAGCTTTCACCCCGCCGAGTTCCTCCGGGGGCGGGGGAGGCTTCAGCGGTGGTGGAGGCGGCGGAGGCGGAGGCGGCGGAGGCGGAGCCTGGTAGGCACGGCTCTGCTCTCCGGTTTCAGGTTCCAGGTCTCAGGTTTCAGGCCCGTCGATCTCTTGTTACCTGGAACTTGAAACCTGAAACCGGCCGGCCGTAGGCCGGCTCAACATATGTGCCACGTGCGTTTGCCCTCGGTGAGGAGGATGCGGCCGAAGACGGCTTCGGCGAAGTGGTTGTTGCCGGCGAAGGTCCCGGGTTTTTCCAGTTCCACGTACATTTCCTCACGGGTCCGGCGGGCCAGGTCGGGATCGACGTCGGCGGCAATGCTCCACTCTGATTCCGTTAGCTGCACCGGGCAGTGCAGGACGTCTCCGAGGATGATGCCCCGCTCCGCTCCCTCGGAAACCACCAGCGACACGTGCCCCGGGGTGTGGCCGGGGGTTCCGATCACGTCGATCCCGGGTGCCACCGTCATGCCCCCTTTGACCATCTCGAGCCGATCCTCGAGGGGCCGTTGCACGGCATCGAGATCCGGACCGAAGGGCTGGCTGCCTCCGTGCCAGAAGCCCCACTCTGCATCGGTGGTGAGATGGCGGGCGTGGGGGAAGGTCAGTTCCCAACCGCTCGCCGGATCGTTGGGTGGTCCACCCGACGTGGTCGAAATGGAGATGGGTGAATACGACATCGGTGACCTGGTCTCGGGCTACTCCGATCGCCGCCAGGCTGTTCAAGTAGTTGCCGCCCTCGAAGAACCCCATTCCGGGCACATCGAGGCGGGTGGGTCCGATCCCGGTGTCGATGACAACCTTGCGATCCCCGGTCTCGACCAGGAACCCGCCGATCGACGCCACCAGCTTCCCCTCCTCATCGAGATGCTCGGGATGAAGCTCCCAGGCGCTCGGCGTCGAAGCCGGGAAGGCGACGGTTGCTTCGGTGACGCTTCCGCCGTCGGCTAGGAAGTGGATCCGGATATCTCCAACATGACACGAACTGACACCGGCGTACTGAAGCATGGCCGTCCCCTCTCAACGCGCTGCTGTGGTTGAGCCTACGCCTCGGGCGGGTCGGGGTTGAGCGGGATGGCGGCACTTTCGCCGGGGATCATCGACGTCCCGCCCAGACGCCGGCGTGGCACCCCGGTCGGGTCCGCCGGATTCGACCGATCCCAGAAGGCGTAGATCACACCTCCCGCCAGCATCCAGAAAGCGGCGGTCAAGAACATCGAGGCATAACTGCCGAAACGGATCACGGCACCAAAAGCCGGGCCACCCAGCAGAGCTCCCACATCGAACAGACCGGTGAAGATCGCCATCGCCGATCCTCGATCCGCTTCTGTGGCCCGGGAAACAACCATCCCCATCACGATGGGGAAGGCGTACCCGTGACCGGCACCGCACAGCACTCCGGCAGCGGCGACTGCTCCCGGGCCGGAGGCGGCCGCCAGGACGACAAATCCAATGGCCATCGAGCCGAGTGCAGGGTAGAGCACCAGCTTGGGTCCGATGCGGTCCGGCAACCGGGCGGCGAACAACCGAAGCCCTATCGCGGTGCCCGCGTAGGCCGAGAAGAAGAGCCCGACCGATCCGATGCCTGTGTCGATCACGAATGTCGAGAGGAAAGTGAAATAGGCGGTGAGCGCCAGCGAGAACACCAGTGTGACCCACCAGAGCGGCAGGAGACTCTTCTGCGTCACCGAGGCCAAGAAGCGTTGCGGACGTTCATCAGCAGGTCCGGTCACCCGCGTTTCGGGAAGCGGCAACGAAATGAGCAGTGCCAGGATCCCGAACCCGAGTGCCACAACAAAGAAAACATCAAAATCCCATCGGGCCAGGACGATGTCGCCCAGCACCCCACCGAGGGCGATGGGCAACATCCCCGAGATTCCGAACAGAGCGATCCCCTCGGTGCGCCGGGAGGCAGGAACCTGATCGGCGCCGTAGGTGAAAAGAGCCGTGAACAGCAAGGCCTCGGCAAACCCATGGGTGATGCGCACGGCGTACAGCCAGATTCCCAGATCGCCGATCGTCAGATATAGGGCCAGAACCGTCACATTGACGAAGTTGCCAAACAGGATCACCGGTCGCCGTCCCCGTTCATCCATGGCTCGACCGATGGAAGGCCGCACCGCAATCGACGCCACCGCGGTCAACCCGACGACCAACCCGATCTGTACCTTGTTGGCCCCCAAACCCTGCAGAAACCCGGGGAAGTGGAGAAACATGGTGAAGGCCATGCCCTGGGCCAGGTTGGCCAGCCAGGCGAGCACAAACGGGCGGGTGAGGAGTCGATCAGGCACGGAGGCAGGATAGAGACGGTTTTGGGTTTCAGGTTTCAGGTTTCAGGTTTCAGGTACCGTGGGCGAGTCGCGAGAAACGGGGAACGATTCCATGGAATACCAACTGCGCATTTACGAAGTGAAAGACGGGCAGATGGGGGCTTTTCTCGGCATCTTTCCTGCCGTGGTCGAGGCGCGCCGGGCGGTGGGGTTCGAGGTCCTGGGAGCCTGGACGATCCCGGAGAAGAATCAGTTCATCTGGATCGTGGGGGCCGAGGATGGCATCGAGGCCACTTCGGAGCGGTACTACGCCTCGGAGCAACGCCGGGCGATTGAACCCGAACCGGCCAAGCTGCTCGAGACGATCGACACCCGGACCATGGTGGCCGTTCCCTTCTAGTGGCCCGGTTGGGGCGGCGATCCGGGCTTCTAGTATGCGGGCAGAGACGTCAGGAAGGGTTTTCTCGTGCTGCCCGTCGCAGTGTTGGTTTCCGGTTCGGGTTCCAACCTGCAAGCCCTTCTCGATGCCGCAAGCGGGGATCCCGATTTCGGTGCCGAGATTGTGGTGGTGATCTCCGACCGGCCCGGAGTCAGAGCATTGGAGCGAGCCCACGGCGCCGGGATCCCCACCGAAGTCATCGGATGGGGAGACTTCCATGATCGGGAGTCGTTCTCGGTGGCCGTCTGCGACACCGCCCAACGTCACGGAGCGCAGGCACTGATTCTGGCCGGGTTCATGCGCATCCTCGCTCCGGTCGCCATCGATCGTTTCCCCAACAGGGTCATCAACATCCATCCCGCCCTGCTACCCGCCTTTCCCGGTGCCCACGCCGTGCCGGAGGCATTGGCCCACGGTGTGAAGGTGAGCGGGGTCACCGTGCATTTCGTCGACGGCGAGGTCGATCACGGCCCGATCATCGCCCAGCGGGCCGTTCCCGTGCGGTCGGACGATACCGAAGAGACGCTTCATGCTCGCATCCAGCAGGAGGAGCACCGGCTGTTCCCGGAAGTTGTGAAGGCGTTCGCCGCCGGTCGCCTGCAGGTGGATGGCCGCCGGGTGATCTGGGAGGAGTCATGACGCGCCTACCCGTGCGGCGGGTTCTGATCTCCGTGTTCGACAAGACGGGCCTGGTTCCATTTGCCCGCACGCTGGTCTCGGCCGGCGCCGAGATAGTCTCCTCGGGCGGCACCGCCCGCGCCCTCGAGGAAGCCGGTCTCGAAGTCACCAGGGTTGCCGAGGTCACCGGTTCGCCGGAGATCCTCGGCGGGCGGGTGAAGACCCTCCATCCCAAGATCCACGGCGGAATCCTGGCCGACCCGTCTAATTCGGACCATCGGGCGGATCTCGAGCGATTCGGTCTTGAGCCTTTTCAGCTGGTGGTAGTCAACCTCTACCCGTTCGAGGAAACCGTGGCCCTGGACGGTGTCACCGATCGTCAGGCCGTCGAGAACATCGACATCGGGGGGCCGGCCATGATCCGGGCGGCGGCCAAGAACCACGCTCATGTCGGGGTGGTCACGTCACCGGATCAATACGCCGCGGTCGTGCGAGCGGTCGAGGAGGGGGGATTGGATCTGGAGTTGCGAAAAGAGCTGGCCCGGGCGGCCTTCTACCGTACCGCCGCCTACGACGCGGCCATTGTGAGGTGGTTGGAGCCGGACGAACTCCCCGCCCGTTTGGTTCTGCCCCTGGAGCGGGCCAACGTTCTTCGATACGGAGAGAACCCTCATCAAGCGGCGGCCGTCTACGGTCAGGCCGGTGAGACATCATGGTGGACGCTGGCCGTCCAACTGCAGGGAAAGGAGATGTCGTTCAACAATTACGTCGATGCCGAGGCTGCCTGGCGTCTCGTTTGGGAGTTCGAAGAACCGGCGGCCGTGGTGGTCAAACACACCAACCCCAGCGGGGTGGCGGTGGCAGACTCGCTGGTCGAGGCGTTTGGGACGGCCTGGGAATGTGATCCGCTGTCCGCCTTCGGGAGCGTCGTGTCCCTCAACCGGCCCCTCGACGTCGAAACCGCCGAGGTCATGGCCGAGGTGTTTGTCGAAGTGGTCATCGCTCCCGACATCGCACCGGCGGCCGGTGAGATCCTGGCAGTCAGGAAGGACCTACGAATCCTCCAGGCGCCCCCCGCCCATCCCGGGGGGATCGACCTGCGCAGGCTGGATGGTGGCTTTGTGGCACAGGAGCGGGATGGCATCAACGAAGGACCCGACGACTGGCAAGTGATGACCTCGAGGCGCCCGACACCCACTGAATGGTCGGACCTCGAGCTGGCCTGGGTGGTGGCCGCCCACACCAAATCAAATGCCGTCGTCATCGCCCGGGACGGAGCGGCGGTGGGGGTGGGGGCCGGCGACCAGAGCCGGGTAGGAGCCGCCGAGCGGGCCCTGGTTCGGGCCGGCGATCGGGCGTTGGGAGCCGCGGCGGCCAGCGACGCTTTCTTCCCGTTCCGGGACGGAATCGACCTGCTGGCCGGGGCCGGCGTCCGGGTGATAGCGGAGCCCGGGGGGTCAATACGAGACAATGAAGCAATCGAGGCCGCCGAGCAGCACGGGATAGCCCTGGTGTTCACCGGCAGGAGGCATTTTCGACATTGAGCGCGTTAATACTGGACGGTAAAGAGGTAGCGGCGGCGGTACGGGAAGAAGTGGCCGGACGGGTCGCGATCCTGTCGAAGAAGGGAAAGGTGCCGGGCCTGGCCACCGTATTGGTGGGCGACGATCCGGCCTCGCACGTTTATGTGAGGAGCAAGAGACGCCTGGCCGAGAAGGTCGGGATCAATTCGCTGCACCATGAACTCGACGCCGACACGTCTCAGGAAGAGGTGGAGGCGCTGGTGCTCCGGCTCAATGCCGATCCGGCGGTGGACGGAATCCTGGTTCAGCTGCCGCTGCCGGGTGATCTGGACGACAAGCGCGTGACCTCGCTTATCGATCCGAACAAGGATGCCGACGGGTTGCATCCCTACAACCTCGGTCTGCTGGCGTTGGAGCGGGCGGTGCTGGTTCCCTGCACTCCGCAGGGCGTGATGCGGATCCTGTCGCACTACGGCATTGAAGTGGCCGGCAAGAAGGCGGTGGTGGTAGGCCGCTCCTTCCTGGTCGGCAGGCCGTTGTCGATTCTGCTGGCTACCAAAGGCACCGATGCGACGGTCACCGTGGCCCATTCCCGGACGCCCGACATTGCGGCGGTTGCTCGTGAAGCGGACATCCTGGTAGCGGCCGTCGGGGTCCCCGGACTGATCGGCCGAGACGCCGTGAAACCCGGAGCCACCGTGATCGATGTGGGCATCAACCGGACCGACGACGGTCTGGTCGGTGACGTCGCCTATGACGAAGTTCTGGAGGTGGCCGGAGCCATCACCCCGGTCCCCGGTGGAGTCGGCCCCATGACGGTGGCGATGCTGATGCGCAACACCGTGGCTGCTGCCGAGCGCAGCATGGGATAATCGATCCACGAAAGCACAAGGAGTCCTCATGGCATCGCCCATCACGATGGGTCCCGACGGTCTACTGGTACCCGACGAGCCCATCATCCCCTTCATCGAAGGGGACGGCATCGGTCCCGACATCTGGCGAGCCGCACAACTTGTGTTTGACGCCGCGGTGGCCAAGGCCTACGGCGGCAGTCGCAAGGTGGGGTGGATGGAGGTTCTGGCCGGGCAGAAGGCATTTGACGACACCGGCGAGTGGCTCCCCACCGATACGGTTGATGCCTTTCGCACCTATCTCGTCGGTATCAAGGGTCCTTTGACGACCCCGGTCGGGGGAGGTATTCGCAGCCTCAATGTGGCATTGCGCCAGATCCTGGATCTGTACGTGTGTCTCCGGCCGGTGCGCTGGTTCAAGGGAGTGCCCTCCCCGGTGAAGCATCCCGAATTGATAGACATGGTGATCTTCCGGGAGAACACCGAGGACGTCTATGCCGGCAAGGAGTTGGAAGCCGGCACCGAGGACGCCCGGAAGTTGCTCGAGTTTCTTCATGAGACCTACGGATGGGATATTCGACCGGACAGCGGTCTCGGCATCAAACCGATCTCCGAGACGGGCTCGAAGCGTTTGGTGCGGGCCGCCCTGCGTTTTGCCCTCGACAACGATCGGGACTCGCTGACGCTGGTCCACAAGGGCAACATCATGAAGTTCACCGAGGGAGCGTTCCGAAGTTGGGGCTATGAGGTCACCAAGGAGGAGTTCTCGGATGTGGCGGTCAGTTGGGCCGACTCGGGCGGCGATCCGGGCGACAAACTGCTCGTGAAGGATGCCATCGCCGACGCCTTCCTCCAGCAGATCCTGACCCGGCCGGATGAATACGACGTGATCGCCACCATGAACCTCAATGGTGATTACATCTCGGACGCGCTGGCCGCTCAGGTCGGCGGCATCGGCATCGCTCCCGGGGGCAACGTCAACTACGACACCGGCCATGCGGTGTTCGAAGCCACCCACGGGACGGCGCCGAAGTATGCGGGGATGGACAAGGTGAACCCCGGGTCGGTGATTCTGTCCGGTGAGTTGATGTTCCGATACCTGGGATGGAAAGAGGTGGCGGACATGATCATTGCCGGTGTGGAGGCAACGATCGAAGACAGGATCGTCACTTACGACTTTGCCCGCCTGATGGACGGCGCTACCGAAGTCAAGACGTCCGAGTTCGCCGCCGCCATCGTCGATCGGATGTGAGAAGGAGCTGATAGCTGTCAGCTATCAGCTATCAGCTAACAGTGGGAGTCGCGTATGACGGGCCCGGTCGATCTCGACCACGTGGCGCTGGCGGTACGCGACGTCACGCCGGTGATGGACCGGCTGATCGGCGACCTGGGTGGGACGCTCGTGTCCGGCGGTGATGCGGCCGGGTTCCGGGCGATGCAAATCAGGATGGGTGATCTCACCAGGGGCATGACGGTGGAGCTGTTGGAACCGTGGAACCTGGAGCGCAGCGACTTCCTGGTCCGGTTCCTCGATCGACGGGGTGAGGGCCCTCACCATCTGACCTTCAAGGTGGCCGACCTCGCCGCCGAACTGGAGCGTCTGGCAGATCTGGGTCTGCGCCCGGTGGGTGTCGATCTGTCCAATCCGATGTGGCGAGAAGCCTTCCTCCGCCCGCGAGACTCTCACGGCACGGTCATTCAGATTGCCGAGTCGGAGGTCTGGAGGATCGAGCTCGCCTGGGAGTCGGCCCGGTCCGGTGAGCCGGTTGGTCGAATCTGGTGGCCCGACCCACCCTCGCCGGGAGCGGCGCCGGCGGTCCTCGAGAGAGTGGTGATGGAATCTCCGGACGTTCCTGAAACCGCCGGATTCTTCATTGAGATCCTGGGGGCCGAGCTGGAAGCCCACAGTCCCGATCTGGTCGGGCTGGTCTGGCCCGGAGGCGGTCGGATCGTGATCGAAGAAGGACCAAATCGACGCATCGCCCGCCTGGAGCTGAGCGAGGCGGAAGGTCTGGATTGCCTGATCGCCGGCACGAGAGTGGTCAGTAGTCAGTAGCCAGTTGCCAGTTGCCAGTGGTGGGATCCTCGCTGCTCGCTGCTCGCCGCTCGTCGCTCGCCGCTCGCTCAGATGCGACACTCCAGATCGCCTCTCAATGTTGGCGCTGACTTCTCCCTGGAAGGGGGAAGTACCCGAGCGGAGCGAGGGGGATGGGGGTCAAGCACTAGCGAGACGGCCTCGCGGCTATCGCCTGACCCTCCCCTGGCTCTCCCTTCGGTCGAGCCTTCCCCTCCCTTGCAGGGAGGGGCCACCCATCGACTCCCCTCCCCCCATGTGCCCTGCCACTCAGGGAGGACCCCAAAGGTGTTGCACCACAACCGCGATAGATCACCACAGCACCACGTAGGTGAGGATTGGATCGGCTTTCGCAAAGCCGGTGGCCACCCGGAAATCCCACAACTCCACCCACATGCTCACGCCGTCCGTTCTGGAGAACAGTCCGGTGTAGCGGGGGAGCCGGGCATCTTTGGTGAGCGACAGTACTCCGCTGAGGCGTCGGTCCAGGAGCCGTTGTTGGATCTCAGCCGCCAGTTGCCCGTGGTCCGCCACTCCGGTCGGAAGGCTGAAATACAGGGGCTCGACGTGATCGAACCTGACGGCGATGCTGTTCACGGCCTCTTCGTCGTAGAGGCCGTCTTTGGATAACACCTCCTGCGATCCGGCCGGGGCCCATGGTTTCCCCCTGGCAAGATTGGTGGCTGTGGTGCCCAGCCATTGCTCCACCCAGCGGGTGTGGGTAGCCGGAATCCAGTCGGAGCGCCCGATCGCCACCATGGAGATGGCTTCGGCCATGTCTTCCCCGGCCCCGGTTCGCCCGTAGTCGCTGGCAGCCTCGATCGAGGATGGCAAGAACCAGTCGGCCGCGAGGGGATCGGAGTTCTGGTCGACCCATCCGACGGCAGCCGCAAAAGAACGCACCAGCGAAGAACCGGCGGCCGGATCGACCTGATCGACTCTGCCCCTGGAGCGCCGCTTCCACATACGGATCCTCGAGAGACTGATACTGAGCGACGTGGGCGAACTCATGCAGGAGCGCCCGGGTCAACTCCATCCGGGTGGTGAACTCACCGTTGGGAGCAAAGGTCTTGTCGACCAGGTAGATGTCGGGTCCTTTCGTGAACGCGACGGCTTTGCCGACCGCCTCCTCCTCCCCGGCCGAATCGATCCGGATGAGGTTGCGGGGAACGACGGACTTCACCAATGCCTGGGGGATCTCCCCGAGGGCGCCTTCGATCAGCTCCAGTTCGTGGGGGTCGGCGGACCCCTGGACTCCCAGCAGTTTGATCCCATTGACCGAACGTTGCCAGGCGATGTCCTCCAGGGGAGGTGACCCGAGCCGGGTCACCAGGTCCGGGTCGCTCAAGTCGATGTCGACCGGCGCGGCGGTTGTCGAGGCGGTCGTATCAGGATCGCCGGCTCGTCCCGGACGGCGATATCACGCCACATGCCTGCAGCACCAGGGCCGACAACAAGGCCAGAAGGACGAGAGCGCGTCGCATGGTTCCTTGTTAGCAGGACTGGAGATCAATCAGGTCTTGGCCCGGTCCGGTCTGGCTAGCCTGGACCCATCGACCAAACAAGGAGTGTGCGCATGAGCAAGGTCACCGTCGTTGGTGCGGGCAAATACGGTGCCACCACCGTCCAGCGGTTGGCGGCTATGGACATTGTCGACCAGATTGTGATGACGGATATCGTCGAAGGGCTTCCCCAGGGCCTGGCCCTCGACATGAACCAATCGCGCCCCGTCGAGAAGTACCGAACGCTGGTAGTCGGCACCAACGATTACGCCGAGACGGCGGGCAGTGACGTGGTGGTGATCACCGCCGGATTGCCGAGAAAGCCGGGCATGAGCCGGATGGATCTGCTGGAAGTCAACGCCAAGATCGTCAAGGAAGTCACCGAACAGATCATCAAGTACTCACCGGATGCGACCCTGGTGGTGGTGACCAATCCTCTCGATCACATGACTACTTTGGCGGCCGAGGTCTCCGGGCTGCCTCATAACAAGGTGCTCGGGCAAGCCGGCATTCTCGACAGTTCCCGCCTCGCCCACTTCCTGTCCGAGGCGACCGGGGTCGACATTCTCGAGATCGATGCCCTGACGCTGGGCAGCCACGGCCCGACCATGGTCTCCGTCCCCTCACAGTGCACGGTGGCCGGCCGGCCGCTGACCGACTACCTGAGCGACGAGGAAATCGAAGGGATCCTCGAGCGCACCCGCAACGGAGGGGCCGAGATCGTGGGACTGCTCAAGACGGGCAGCGCCTATTACGCTCCGTCCTCGGCGGCGGCCCGCATGGTGGCGGCGATCATCAACGATGAGGGCGCCATGATGCCGGTGTGCGCCTGGGTGTCGGGTGAGTACGGCATCAACGATGTGTACCTCGGCGTGCCCGCCCGGCTCGGCAGGAACGGTGTCGAGGAGATCGTCGTTCTTCCCCTCACCGACGACGAGCTCGCTGCGCTGGCCGAGGCTGCAGCCTCCATCAAAGAGAAGGTTGACGAACTGCACGAACTCGACCTGTAACGGTGGCGCTGATTCAACAAGAAGGGGCGACCCGGGTGGGTCGCCCCCTCTGTGATGTTGGGCCCGGTCGGTTGCTAGTAGTCGACGTCGAGTCCGGCGACCGCGGTCGCCCAGTGTCCGAGGGCCGCCTGTTGGGTCATCAACTTGGCCAGGTTGCCGTTGACCTTGATCTTGCCGGTCATGAAGGCCATTTGGGTGTTCAGCTCACCGCTGAAGATGGCACTGGTTGTTTCATAGGTGCTGGAGATGGTGACGTCGGCATTCTCCAGTTCACCCATTGCCTGGACGGGTTCGTCGCCCGACGCATCCATGTAGAACTTGACTTCTCCCTCGGGGGCGTCGGTGACTACGAACTGCAAGCTCATGTCGGCGGCGGCCTTGAATTGCTCGTGAGCTTGCAGCGCCGCCGTCACCTCTGCGGTCCACTCCTCGGAAAGAAACTTGACTGCCATCGAATGGCTCCTTCTGTCGACACAGCGTCGCTTTGACAGGGCCAAGGGTAGCAGTGGGGGGCGATGCCTTTTTGGGCATCGCAGTCTGTCAGTCGTCAGTATTGGCGGGCTACGGGGCCGGGACCAGCTTGATTTCGCTGGGAAGGAGATCGCCCAGTCCGGGAGGGACCGGAGTGAGTGGGCAGCCGCCTACCACTTCGGCGTCGGCCGCAAAATGCACGCTGAACGCCGACATTTGCGTCAGGTTGGTGGTTCGATCGTCCCCTTCCTGCCCATCTTCCGCCGTTGTTGTTCGTGTGGTCCCAGCCGAGCAGTCGGGTGTCGCCATCGGAAATCGTGCCTTCCCGCTTGCCGTCGGCAGGTCCGCCGGTCGTGGAGGTGTCGTCCTCGACGATGGGATCGAGGAGATAGGCAACCTCGAAGCCGGTGATCGTGAACAGGCGAGGGTTGGAAGGTCCTGCGCCCTTGGGGCCCCAGTCTCCGGCCGGCACCACGATGAGCCGAAGATCGCGGCAGTCGTACTTCGTGATTCTCGAAGCGCGGGGGGCTCACGTAGTCGATGTCGGGCGGGATCGGGTAGATGGGTTGGTCGTCGAGTTCCCCGTCGTAGCAGTCATTCAGTGGATCGTCGGGTGCCGGCGACAGGCCGGCATCGAAGAAGTAGGTCGTGCTTGCTGCCGGGAGGGTGCAGGTCGCGTCGAGTTGGTCGTCCGGATTCGACATGAGATTGGTATTCCAGACGACGCTGCCGGAGGGTGCTCCGGTCGGGCGGGCTACCGACGTCCATCCCCCGGCGGGCATTCCGTGAGGGTTGACCGGGTTGGCGGTTCGACCGTCCGAGTAGGCGAGTCGCCCGATGTAGTCGTTGGCCGGTTTGCCGCCGATCAGGCCGTCGTAGACGGATCCGGCGATGTTGCCCGACTTGGACAACACCTGGTTGCAGGGGACATCTCCGGCGACCGAATCGCAACGGACCGGAGTGGGGATGCAAGGATCGGACGCCCCCAGACAGGTGATGGGTCGGTCGGCTCCCACCATCATGTTGAAGGTGAGCTCGTTGGTGCCACCGCCCCCCAGGCCGTCCACCCGGGGTACCTCCAGGTAGTTGCAGACACCGCTGCCGGAGGCGGTTGAGGGTTCGTCGTTGCACTGGTTTTCCGTGAATTTGATGATGCCACCCGGAAACCCGGCGCCCACTCCTACCGGAAAGATCCCCGCTGAGACCGAGGTAAAAGCTCCGCAATACGCTTCCTGCACGATCCCGGTGCTGTCGGCACCGAGGACCTTGCCAAACCGTGTCGGAGCGTCCTGGCTGAGGCTCACCCGCATGATGGAGGCACTTGGAACGCCGTTGTATTGGGCCGGTGTCTCCACTTCCAGGACGTAGTTGCCGTTGACCCAGGTCGAGACATTGCCGACGACCGTGGTGGGGGTTCCCGGGGTTATGGTGTTGAGCCCGGGTTGGTTGGGGCGCACGAAGTCGGCCGCTTTCTCGACGGCCAGGGTCGGGTTGCTCCGGCAGCTCGGCCGCTCCGGCCAGACACGCAAGATCGACCGCCCGTTGCTGGCTGCTGGCCAGTTGGAAGAACTCGGAGGTGTCGACGGCGAGGGCGGTCGCCCCGATGAGAAACAAGAGGATGACGGCCGTCCAGACGGCCGCGATACCGGCCTCATCCGAGCGTATCCGGCCGACCACGGTCCGGGAGTTCACGGCTCGAGCCTCGACACGGCTTGTGCGGTCAGGTCAACCTCAAACGAAAACAGGATGAAGTCGAGGCGGAAATCCTGGACGACCAGTCTGATCTGGGCCCGGTCGTCGGTGGTCGGGTCCTGGCCGGGACTTCCGCCCAGGGGGATGCAGTATCCGGCCGGCGAGTCCACCACGGTGATGCCCGACCCCGCCGTCGCACTTTCGACTATCGCCCCACCCTGGATGATGGTTGAGCATCCGGACACATCGCTCCAGGCAATGCTGGCGGCCAGTACCTCGCCGCGAGCTATCGGGTCGAGGACGGCCAAAGAATCAGGAGTGGTGGCCGCGTAGCGGGCGGCCTCCCGGGCGGCGTGGTCGAGCACGTTGTGGACGTTCCAGGCCCGGGCCGTGGTCCAGATACCAAGGGTGAGCATCAACAACATCGGGAGTACCAGGGCAGCCTCGACCAGGGCCGCCCCACGATCCTCGCGGGCGGACACCTTTGACGATCGTGCTCGCATCATCTCTGCCTGCCGGCACACCGAGCAGATCCCGAAATGCCGAGCATCGGGGTCGCTCTCATCGACAGGCGGTGATGCCGCACAGAATGGTCGATCAGAAGACAAACCGTCACTCTCCGTGGCAAGACGCCTGGAAGGAGTATCGGCAGATTCGCCAGTCAGAATGAGGGGTTTTCGAGGTTTGGGACTGGCGGGTGGTGGCTGACCCCACGGGAATCAGGGGACGTTGACTGGAGGACAAGGCCGTCCGGCGCTACTTGTACAACTCAACCTGGAATGGACCGAGACTACCTCCCGGCCCCTGGAAGGCCTCGGGTGGTGCTGCGGCATCAGGAATCAACCACCCGGAAAGTTGGGCAAGATTGAGGACGTTGACTCTTGGCCTGATGGAGCATGTCGGATCAGTGTTGTTCGTGTCGCACATGATTGAGGTGCCCTCACCTGGGAAGAACTCGACACCGACGGTGCCGTCGCAATCGGTGCTGGCATTGCAATTGAACCAAACCCCCGCCAAGTAGACCGGCCGATAATCGTGGATGGGTTGCCAATGGGAGCCGGGGCCCCATTCTGAATACCAGAACTGGGGGACGAAGGAGAAACGAGGCGACTGGAGGATGTCGATCGAGAAGATCTGTTGGCTGCTGCCGCCGTAGTTGGCCAGACACTCACCGATCCTGACAGTAGCGGTTCGGCCCCCCGTCGCGTAGGCAGGATCCGCTGGATTGCACGCGGCGTTGACAGTTCCAGATCCCGGAAGCAGATACTCCCATAGCCCTTTGTTGTCCAGGTCCCAGGTAATCAACGTATTGCCCCGCTTGGTCACTAGTGGCCGTGTCGGATTCGGCCCCTGCTGCAAGCGTGAAGGAAGACCGCCCGGGTAAGTTGAACCATTGGTGACACCCACCAGGCCGTCCTGAACTGCCGCGCCATCGAATCCTGTATTGGCGAGCATCGTATCGACAGGTACGCCGTCGTCGCCAACGGACAGCCCGCCGCCGATGGTGGAGCACTGGTCCATTGCCAAGCACCCCACAAGCTGTACCCGGGGTCCGGGTCACCCCCGTTAGGTGGCTGACCGGGGAGGGGGAAAGGGCCAGCCGCGTAGTAGTCGTTGTGAGAGATTATGTGGTCGATGCCGAGCGCAATGTTCTGTGAGAGAAGTGGGGCTCCTGGATTGTTCGGGCAGTCGGCGACTGTGTTCATGTCAGGGTTGCCGAAGATCGGTGAGTTGAGTTCTCCGTAGTTGCCGGATGCCGCGCCAGAGCAAGGCCACTGAGACACCCCAGCAGGTGCGTTTGAAAGACAAAGATGTCCGCCGTCGGGGGCGCTACCAAGCACTCCGAACGGAAGAACTCCGCCGGCGCCAAGGATCTGATCAAGCTTGGCCTCAGCGAAAGCGGATGTCGAGAGAAAATCGAAACCAAGGACCTTTGCAAAGGACGTCTTCACTTCCTGGGTCGGAATCCGTATTCGAACGAAGCCGGTTGCAGCGACGCTGAGACAGTCGATGGTGGGATTGGTCATACCCGCAATTGACGGAAGGGGTTGGTAATTGCTGGGGCGTCCAGGGTCCGTGCAGTTGTCCCAGAGTGCAAGCCATTCGGTTGCCGAGTAGGTCGTGTCGAGATTGAGGCGGGCGACGGCAAGCGCCTGATCGCGAACTTCTTCAGCGCTCTTGGAGAAGGAAAGCGCTCCGGCCATTACGCCAGAATCAGCAGTGTTTTGATCTTGGCGACGTTCGTTGAAACCGGCACCAACGTCGACAGCTAACGCGGCAAACCCCAGCATTAGGATCATCGAGAGGGCGACGACGATAGCGCTGGCGCCCCTCTCGCCGCGGAGGTTGCGCGATACGCGACCTACGGCGGACAAGGCAGACCTCCAAGGGGCGTCGGTGCCCAATCCGCCGTTTGCTCAAGCCGAATCTCGACGGTGGAGCTGAGCGTGATACCGCCAAACGCACCGAGGAACCCGGTCAGGTCATCGTGGGGCGTGCTGACCGTCACGGTGGCACATCGCCAACAGCTGTTCCCGTCCTCGTGAACTCGACGGTGGCATTGATGTTGCCGGCCATGTCCATACGATCGCAAGTCTCGTTGACGAGTCGGTCAGTTTGGGTTGCCCCAGCGCCCGCCGGGTCGGCGTTGACGGCTATCAGCCTGGCGCCTTCCCGGGCGCCGTGGCGGACGTCGAGGTTGTTGGCGAATGCCCACGCAGCTTCGACTGTGCCAAGGACCAGGAGCAGCAAGAGCGGCATGATCAGCGCAAATTCGACCAGAGACGCTCCCCGGTCCTCCCGATGCCTGAGTCTCCCGAACCAACCGACCATTGTTCTCGCCGCCTCCCTGGCTCCTCGATACCTATCGAGTCAATGCCCGTCTCGTAATGTTACTCGACCCGTTTCCGTAGGCAACAGGCAGGGGCCATCACCTATTGTGGTGACGATATCACTCTCGGCGTAGCGGTGAGAGATCAATCCTCCAACAACCGCAGTGACTAGCCAACTCCGCTCATCGGTACAGCTCAGGGTGGTAGGGATTGACCGTGCCACCCGGAGCCGAACCCTGGAGCAGCTCTGGCAGGGTCGAATCCGGGAGGAGGAAGGCGGCGAGCTGACGAAGTGCCCCCGGTTTCTTGTCCGAGTAGCTGCAACTGCTGTCGTCCGCCTTGATGCACGGTTCGGCGGGATTGAAGATCCGGATCTTGCTGTCGTTGCCAGTCCCGAACCACAAGGTCTGGATGAACACGGGTCGGAAGGCCATCACGTGCCGCCACTCGGAGTTCCCGGGTGGCCAGGTGTTCTCCCAGAACTGGGGAACGAGGGCGTACCGTGAAGAGTCGCCCAGTTGTTCGGTGAAGAGGGTGGCGGAATAGAGGCCGCTGGCATAGTCGGCTAGGCAACTCAACATGTGTTCCCAGGACTCGGCGTCGTCCATCGTGCCGTCACCGTCCCAGTCCTTCTGGGGTAGCGCGTTGTCGAAAGAGTCCGGATCGCAACTGGCGGGGATCGGTGAGCTGGTCGGCGGATCCGGGTCGAGGTTTGTATCGATGAAATCCCACAGGGGCTTGTTGTCGAGATTCCAATCGAAGATCGATGACTCCCAAGCGGCCGGGCTGCGCTGGAGGCGCGGGTCGACACCAAACGGTACGACGCCGGAGACGAGTCCCTGCTCGGTTCCCTGACCGAGACCCTGGAAGGTGTTGAGCGTGTCGGGAAAATCCGGCGGAGCCGAACACTGATCTCGTACCTCGTTACCGCCGATACCGTCGGCATCGATCACGATGGTGTGGTCAAGCCCTTCGGCGATATTGAGGGCCAGTACATTCTTCTTGGGGCTTCCGTTGCAGTTGGGCGATCCGAAGGTAGGCAGATCCGGGTTTGTGCCGATCCAAGGCGACTCGATGGCTCCGAAGTTGCCCGTGTTTGGCCCATCGCACGGCGGTTTGGCTTGGCCTGCCGAATTGTCTCGGAGGCACACGAACTCTCCACTGGTGGCAGTCGAAAGCAACCCAAACGGGAGGATGCCGGCCCCACCACTTGGGCCCAAACGTGAGATGGCGGCCGCGCTCGTGGAGAGATTGTCTGCACCCAGAACCTTGCCGAAGGTCGTGTCCACCAATTGGGTCGGCACCTTGACCCGGAGGAATCCCGCCGGGTCTGTGTTGATGCAGTCGAGATCTGTGCCGACGGTCCACGGCGACCGAACGGGCGTGAAACTGAATCCTCCGTCGTTCTTGCTGGGGTCGGTGCAGCCCTCCCATAGGGCCTGCCATTCGGCATTGGGGTAGGTCGTATCCAGGTTCCGGCGTACATAGTCCAACGCCTGGTCTCGCATCGCGTTCGAGTTAAGCAAACCGTCGACGGCCCCGGCCATCACGCCCGCGTCGGCGGCAGATTGGTCCTGGCGACGTTCGTTGAAACCGGCACCGATATCCACAGCCAGCGCGGCGAAGCCAAGCAGAAGCATCATGACGAATGCAATCAAGATGGCAGCTGCTCCTCTTTCGGAGCGGAGCTCAGCAAATCGGGCGCGTGCCCTCGGCTTACGGTCCAACCCACAAACAGTTACCCATCCCACCACTGAATGCCTCCCAAAGCTCTGGCGATCCCCATCGCTCGCCCTATCCCACCTAGAATCTCCCAAAGTGTGCAAACGCACAATAGGTCGATCGCCTCACTAAGTGGTTAGTCCACACAGAGAGTGGGCGCAGTCGGGCAACGGTGGCGTTCAGCTGCTCTGGTCGACCAGCCTGATCACCTTGATGTCACCGGCTTCGTACGGCTTGACCTGGCCGCCCGTGCCACTGCAACTGGCGGTCGGTCCCAGCCAAAGGATGTCGCCGGAGAGATTCTTCAGTGTATCCGAGGGGTTCTTGAAGTCCCCGGACTCGTTCGGATCCGTGAGTATGACGAGATAGAAGCCCACGACTTTGACTGGATCGCTATTGCCGCCTGGCAAGTTGAGCGGTTGTCCGGGCCCCCAATCGACCTGAGCGATAATTGGGATGCGACCCAACCGTGGCGAATCGCACTTGGCGATGGTGCCATTGAAGTAGAAGTTTCGATCGAGATCGGCCGCCGGGGGCGGCCAGGTTCCATGAATGTCGGGATCCCAGCCAGGTGGTTGGGCTAGACCCGTGAGTGCGACCCCAGTCAGACCAGAAAAGGCCGGAAAATTGGGATCGAGAACCTCAGGTTGGCTGTCCCCATCGAGTATTCGACCACCCAAGCTGCTGAACACGGTACTCGTCGTGGGGTTCTCGAGTCTCCCGCTCACCCCGGCGCTGCCGCTCCCCCGAGCGATTCCGTCGGATAGTTGCCCCGCCGAGACTCCTTGGTCCTGATTGACGATCGTGCAGGGGCCCGAGAAGGGTGCGCAAGTGGTTAGTAAGGCTGGATCGACTGGTGCTTTGACCGGCAGTAGCTGCGCCTGGCCACCGATGGCGGTGTTCCTTATGAACCAGACGCCGGCTCCGGTCCCGTCCTCACGCGGAAGTTCCAGGGGTCGGCAGTTGCCGTTGCCACATAGGTCGTCAGTCTGTAGGTCCCCGTCGAACAAGCCGCCTGGTATTGCCCCGAACGGAAGATCGCCGAGCTTCAATCCCTGCACCTTGCAGTATGCCTCTTGCGTCACCTGCACGTCCTGGGCGCCGAGTACTTTGCCGAACTGGGTGGGTGCCTGCTGAGAGACGGTCACCGCCATCTTGGCGGGATCGCCCCCGTAGCCGGCGACGATGGTCACGGTGTTGCCGTTGGAATCATCTAGAACGGCGGTCTTGGAAACCAAGTAGTCGATGGTGGCCGGCGCTCCCGCCATGGCCGGCCAGTTCTGTCGGGCGATGGCCACGGCGTGATCGAGGGCATTGTTGGTCGACTGGGGTAGATCCCTCACGCCGGCCAGACAGGTCATGTCGGCGGCCGACTGCTCGGCGGTCGCTTCCCGGTAGAACCCCGAGACGTCGACTGCCAGCGCGGCGACGCCGATCAGCAGGAAGGCGGTGATGGCCGTCCAGATTGCGCTAAACCCAAGGTCGTCCTCGAGTCCGCGGTTCGTTCTCACTTCACCCCTCCCAGCGGGAGACGGCCGATGCTTTCAGGTCGACGGTGATCGAGAAGAACACGAAATCCATTTGATAGTTGTTCCAGCTCAGCTCCACTCCCACCTGATCGACCCCCGGGATGGCGGCCAGACCGCATGGTGCGCTGCCTTCGGCAATACAGACGGTGGCGACGTCGCCGGGAGTGATGGCTGATGCCTGAAGCTCCTGGTCGATGACGGCCCGGACTGCGGTGGCCGAGGACCCGTCCCAGGGAACCTCGGTGGCTCCGTGACGGGCGCCCTCACGGGCCGCGTGATCGAGAGTGCTGTGCACGTTCCAGGCGCGAGCGGTGGTCCACACCCCGACTGTGAGCATCAGCAACATCGGCATGACCAGGGCGGCTTCAATCAGCGCGGCGCCACGGTCATGGGCAAGGGAACGGCCGGGTCGTTTGAAAACTCGTGACCTCATGTCACTCCTTTGCTCGTTCGGACACCTCCAACGAGGGTTCCGATCAAGCCTCCCGGCCCTGTGGAACACAAAGTGTTGCCACGGTGCGTGGTAATGCTACCACTCAGGAGATATCGGTAGCAACAGGGAAACCTTGACGCAAATAGGCCGGCCGGACCGCTGAACGGCCTGCCGGTCGGTCCTACTTGAGCAGGTGAACCGGGTTCCCGAGGATGTACGCCGTCCAGGTGGTGGTGTCGTTCACGTCGTTGGAGTAGTCGTAATTGAGTTTCCACCAGCAGTCGGTGCCGCAGACGTAGCTTGAGAGGCTCATCTCCAGCTTGATCCAGTCACCGTTGTAGTCGTGGGATCCGCCGTCGTTGTTGGCAAAGAACCGGCAGGGGGTCAGGGTGGTGGCGGCTCCCCACGAGGCGGTTTGACTGGACCGAACCCTCATGCTGCAACTTGGGTACGTCGTCCATGTGCCCGGACCGTTGGGAGCCTTGATCTCGACCCAACCACCGGGGTTCGCCTCACCGGGGTCGTACAGTTCCACCACGAAGTCCTTGCCGGAGTAGATGTCGCTCACCTCGGCGACGTAGAACGAACTGGTCGTACCGGTGGCGTTGTTGTAGAGCGACATGTCGCCCAAGCCGTAGAGGCGGGCGCCGCCGGTGGCCCGGACCGAATAGCGGTTGAGGCCCGACCAGGCGGGATGGGCGAGGGGCGGAGCGAGCACCTCGACCTGCAGCACGTACACTCCGTCGACCGGCGCGGCCTGGGTGCACCAGGGCGCCTCCCACACGTAGGGAACGGCTTCCGCCACCTGACGGGCCGGCGGCCAGTCCTTAGAGCAGAGGGCGACGTTGTCGTTGAGATTCAGCGGTGAGGGATCCGGTAGGTACAAAGTGGTGCGTACGGTTTGGCCGCACGTGAGCGAACTGTCGCCCCAGTCCTCACAGCCTCGATCGCCGGTTCGCCAGTTATCGTTGGTGGTGGCGCCGCCGAAGATGTTGTGGTGGACGATGTCGAGGAACTCGATCGAGAACGGATTCCCGGCATTCGCTTCGATCCCGTAGAGATAGCCACCCTTCCTCGAGCTGACGGCCGGGTCCCGCCAGGAAACGTTCTGGGCGCACCCGCTGCTCCCACTGCCGGTGCCGTCCTCGCAGTAGGACGAGTGGGCATCGCCCATGCGCGTGTCGGTGTATTTGCCGTGGATGTTCGCCCAGAAATTTGGTTGACCGGTGCAGCCGGGCTCGTTGGGGTCGCAGCTGTTGCCGAATTGTGACTCAGGGCTACCCAGTGGGAGAGGAGGAATGTACTCGGCCACTGCGCTGCGACTGATGGTCTGGCTTTGCCGGCCCAGCACCCGGAGCAGGAAGGTGTCAACGGTATCACTGATCTCCACTTCGATCTGGTTTGGTTCGCCCCAGGTGAGTCCGTCGACAACGGTGATCGAGGCACCGTCGACACCGTCCACGTAGCCGTTAGTTTCGGCCACCTGGAGGGCGGTCGGTTGGGCTTTGGTGGCGTAGGCCTGCGGCATGTGGATCACACCGCCCAGGGCGGCGGCCTCGGCGGCTCGCTGGATTCGCACCGAGTTCAGGTAGAACCAGCCGAGGTCGACGGCGAAAGAGGCCAGTCCCAGGAGCAGTACCAGGACGACCGCCACGAACGGCAGGATGGCGCCTTTCTCGCCGCCTTGCTGTATGGGTCGATTGGTCATTGCGGCTCTACCTTCCATCAGTCTGCGTCCGGTTCGAGCTGGAACACGGCGTCCTCGGAGAACGGTCCGGTGGGAAACCCGAGGAAGCCGGTGATGTACTGGTGTGTGAAGACCACCCGGACTCCGAGACGGTCGGGGCAATCGGCGGCCGCGGCGGGACAATTGAGTCCGACCGTTGTCTTGCGACCGGTCGAGTCCCAGGTTCCGGACCCGGCGAGTAACACCCCGGAGGCGTTGTAGATATTGATGTTGTTGGTGAGACCGGTACATGTGAAGTAGTCGGCCGAGCCGTCGACAACGCAATTGTTGACCGGATCGCCATTGGCTTTCGCCTTGAAAATCCAGATCGCCTCGACGGTTGAGGTGTCGAGGTCGGCCGTCGCCTCGGCGATGGCGCCCAGAATGAGTGCGTCGGCGTTGACCGCGTCGCCGACCGCACTACCGACCCGAGCGCCCTCCCGGGCGGCACTCGACACGTTGAGGAAGTCGAGAAAGACGAAGCCGAACTCGGCCGCCCCGAAAGCCAACAGGATCAGCAGCGGAGCGACGATGGCCGCTTCGACCAGGCTCGCCCCGCGTTCACATCCGGCACGGTGTCGCAAAGCGAACCGGCGTCGCTTCCTCATGAGAACAACCTCGGCTCGAGACGCATGATCGTCTCGGCGGTCCAGGTGGAAGTATCGGCGAAGAGGCCGGTGAACCACTCGTGCGTGAGGGTGATCGAGACCTTGATGCGGCCGGGTTGGGGGGCGGTTACGTCCCGGTTTTCGGGGAGATAGTTGGGAGGCTGGTAGGGCGGGTCGTAGAGGTTGGGACCGGCGTACGGATCGGGGCAAGGAGTCCAGGCGCAGATGGGATCACCGGTATACGTGTAGGTGGTCGACTGGGCACCGTCCGGGTTCGAAACTCGCACGTTGACGATCGACTGCACGTCGCCGCCGGCGAGCGCCTCTTCAACCGCATTGAGCACCTGGATGTCGGCCGTGATGTCGTTGGCGGCCGTGGCTCCTCCCCGGGCGCCCTGGCGGCTGGCGTGATTGATCGTGAGCCAGTCCTTGAAAGCCAAACTGAACTCGGCGATACCCATGACGAGCATGATGACGAGCGGGAAGATCACGGCGAACTCTACGAGCGTGGCGCCCCGTTCATTGCGCGAGGTCTCGATGAGTGCTGCGCCACCTTCTCGGGCATGGGAACGGCCGGGTTGCCTCAATAGTCGTGACCTCACGTCACTCCTCTGCTCTTTCGGGCACCTCCAACGAGGGTCCGATCAAGCCTCCCGTCCACCAATACCACGATGCGTGGCAATGTTACCACTCTGGGTTTGTCGGTAGCAATAAGGAAACCCTGAAGCTTATTGGGTGCCGGCCGGGTCGCCGAATCGCCCGCCGACCGGTCCCTACTTGAGCAGGTGAACCGGGTTGCCGACGATGTAGGCCTTCCACGTCGTCGTATCGTTCACGCTGTTGGGGTAGTCGTAGTTGAGCTTCCACCAGCAGTCGGCACCGCACGTGTAGCTGTTGAGGTCCATCTCGAGCTTGATCCAATCGCCGTTGTAGTCGTTGGACCCGCCGTCGTTGTTGGCGAAGAACCTGCAAGGGGAAAGGGTGGTGGTTGATCCCCACGAGGCGGCCTCGCTGCTCCGCACGCTCATCTTGCAACTGTTGTAGTTGATCCAGGACCCCGCCCCATTGGGTGCCAATACTTCGACCCAACCGCCCGGATTCGCTTCGCCCGGGTCGTACAACTCCAGGATGAAGGTCTTACCGGAGTAGATGTCGCTCACCTCGGCCATATAGAAGTCGCTGGTGGTGCCGGTGGCGTTGTTGTAGAGCGACATGTCGCCCAGGCCGTAGAGACGAGCCCCGCCGGTCGCCCGGACCGAATAGCGATTGAGGCCGGACCACCCGGCATGACCGGGCGGCGGATTCAGCACTTCGATCTGAAGTACGTAGAGGCCGTCGGCCGGGGGCGTCGTGGTGCACCAGGGGGCTTCCCATACATACGGATCGCTCTCCGGGACCTGCGGAGCCGGCGGCCAGTCCTTGACGCACAGGGGGACGTTGCCGTTGAGGTTCAGGGGTGAGGGATCGGGTGCGTACAAAGTGGTACGCACGGTCTGACCGCAACCGGCCGAGCTGTCGCCCCAGGCCTCGCAGCCCCGATCCCCGGTTCGCCAGTTGTCATTGGTGGTGGCCCCGCCGGAAATGTTGTGGTGGACGATGTCGAGGAACTGGATAGAGAAGGCGTTGCCGGCGGTCGCTTCGATGCCGTACAGATATCCGCCCCCCCTGGTACTGGTGGCAGGGTCGCGCCACGAAACGTTCATGGTGCACCCGGTGCTTCCGTTACCCGTACCGTCCTCGCAGTAGGACGAGTGGGCATCGCCCATGCGCGTGTCGGTGTACTTGCCGTGGATATTGGCCCAAAAATTCGGTTGACCGGTACAGCCCGGCTCGTTGGGATCGCAGCTGTTGCCGAACTGTGACTCAGGACTGCCCAGCGGGAGAGGAGGCACGTATTCGGCAATGGCACTGCGGGTGATGGTCTGGCTCGGCTTTCCGAGGGCCCGCAGCAAGAAGGTGTCGACTGTGTCGCTGATCTCCACCTCGATCTGGTTTGGTTCGCCCCAGGTGAGCCCGTCCACGACCGTGATCGAGGCACCATCTGCCCCATCCACGTAGCCGTTGGTGGCGGCCACCTGGAGGGCGGTCGGCTCGGCCTTGGTGGCATAGGCCTGTGGCATGTGGATCACGCCGGCCAGGGCGGCCGACTCGGCGGCCCGCTGGATCCGAACCGAGTTCAAGTAGAACCAACCGAGGTCGACGGCGAAAGAGGCCAGCCCCAGGAGCAGCACCAGGAGGAGCGCTACAAAAGGAAGGATGGCGCCCCGGTCATCTTCCGGCTGGAGGTGTCGTTTGGCCATGGCTTCGCTCCCTACCTGTCAGCCCACATCGGGCTCGAGCTGGAACACCGCATCCTCGGCAAAGGGACCGGTGGGAAACCCGCCGAACCCGGTGATGTACTGGTGGGTGAAGACGACCCGGACCCCGAGTCGGTCCGGACAATCGCCGGGTACCGCTGGACAATTGAGGCCAACCGTCACACCACGTCCGGTCGAGTTCCAGGAACCCTTGAGGTGATTGCCGGCGGCGTCATAGATCATGGTATGGGTCGTCAGGCCGGTGCACTTGTAGTAGTCGGAGGAGTCGTCCACTACACAGTTATCGACCGGATCGCCGTTGGCCTGAGCCTTGAATATCCAGATCGTCTCGATGGTCGAATTGCCGATGCCGGCCGTCGCTTCGGCAACCGCCCCGAGAATCAACGTGTCGGCGTCGATGGCGTCCCCGACCGCGCTGCCCACCCGGGCGCCCTCGCGAGCCGCGCTCGAAACTTCGAGGTAGTCGATGAACACAAAACCGAATTCGGCTGCTCCGAATGCCAGAAGAACGAGCAGGGGGGCGACGATGGCCGCCTCAATGAGGCTGGCGCCTTTCTCCGACTTCGCCGTACGTTTGATCCAGCGTTTCATCCGAACACCCTTGGCTCGAGACGCATGATGGTGTCCGACGTCCAGGTAGAGGTACTACCGAAGAAGCCGGTGAACCAGTTGTGCGTCAGTGTGACCGATACTTGAATCCGGCCCGGACTCGGGGCCGTCACATCGCGATCTTCAGGAAGGTAATTAGGGGCCTGGTAGGGCGGGGCGTAGAGCGGGGGAGCACCGGCGCTGGGATCGGGGCACGGGGTCCAAGCGCAAATGGGATCCCCGGTATAGGTATAGGTCGTCGAATCGACACCGTCCGGGTCCGAGACCTGAACGTTGATAATCGACTGCAAGTCGCCGCCGGTGAGCGCATCCTCAATAGCGCTGAGAATCTGGATGTCGGCCGCGATGTCGTTGGCGGCAGTGGCCCCCGCCCGGGCGCCTTCCCGGCTGGCATGACTGATGGTCAGCCAGTCTTTGAAGGCCAAGCTGAACTCGGCAATGCCCATCACCAGCACGATGATGAGCGGGAAGATCACGGCGAACTCTATGAGAGTTGCACCTCTTTCCTGTTTTCCCTGGAGTAACCGTCGCATATCGTTTCCCGTTCTGCGGGTGGTCGAAGCCCTTGTGTTGATGGCATCGGCCTGGAGGCCCAAAACCCCCAGAATCAAAGGAAAGAAGCCCGCGCTGACTAGTCACCCGCCTGATGGGTTTGCGAGTCTCGGGAGCAGGTGGCGGGCAGGGCATACCCAATAGAAGGGGGCGGGTCGCGGTGATGTGCGCGGCCACGCCGGGGGACGCCGATTTCGCGCCAAAGAGGCCTCGGGCCTTCTCCTACATCGCGGCTCGGGTCTACCGCTGACCGGCCATCCGACGGTTCTTGAACTTCGCTTTGATGTAGTCCTTGTTCATCATGGCGATGAAGTCCAGCGAGATCCGCTTCGGACAGGCCGCTTCGCATTCACCGTGGTTGGTGCACGACCCGAAGTGCCGTTCCATCTCGTCGACCATTGCTTCCACCCGGGTCCAGCGTTCGGGTTGGCCCTGGGGGAGCAGGTTGAGGTTCGCCACCTTGGCCGCTACGAACAACTGCGCGGCACTGTTCGGACATGAGGCGACACAAGCTCCACATCCGATGCACGAGGCGGCGTCCATGGCGGCTTCGGCGGCCGGTTTGGGCACCGGGATCAGATTGGCGTCGGGAGCGCTGCCGGTCGGCACCGTGATGTACCCGCCCGCTTCGATGATCCGATCAAACGAGCTGCGGTCCACCACCAGATCGCGGATTATCGGGAAACCGGCCGCCCGCCACGGCTCGATCGTGATCACATCGCCGTCCTTGAACTTCCGCATGTGGAGCTGGCAGGTGGCCGTTCCTTGCTGGGGACCATGGGCGAGACCATTGATCATGAGCCCGCACATCCCGCAGATGCCTTCCCGGCAGTCGCTGTCGAAAGCGATGGGTTCTTCGCCCTGGTCGGTCAGGCGCTCGTTGACGATGTCGAGCATCTCCAGGAAGGAGGCATGTGACTCGATGTCCGGAGCGTCGTATTCGACGAACCGACCGGGAGCGTCCAACTTGTCCTGGCGCCATACACGCAATGTGATATTCACTCGTAGCTCCTTTGCGCCAGCGCCACGTACTCGAATTCGAGCGGCTCCTTGATCAGGTTCGGCGGTTCCCCGACTCCGGTAAACTCCCAGGCCGCCACGTACGCGTATTCGTCGTCGTTGCGGAGGGCCTCGCCTTCCGGCGTCTGGCTCTCCTCGCGGAAGTGCCCGCCGCAGGATTCCCTCCGGTTCAGGGCATCGAGCGCCATCAGTTCGGCCAGTTCGAAGAAGTCCTCGACCCGGCCGGCCTTCTCCAGCGACTGGTTGAACGACTCGTTCTCGCCGGGCACCCGGACGTCGGCGTGGTACTCCTCGCGCAACGCCGGTATCTCGCGCATGGCCTTCTGCAGCCCCTGCTCGTTGCGGGACATCCCGACGTGGTTCTCCAGGATCTTGCCGAGCTTGCGATGGAACCAGTCGACGGTGCGGCTGCCGTTGACCGACAACAATCGATGCACCCGATCATCCACCTCATGCGTGGCGTCGGCGAATACTTGATGGTCGGTCGGAACCGGTTGCGTGCCTAGCAAAGGGGCCAGGTAGTCGCTGATCGTGTAGGGAAGCACGAAGTAGCCGTCCGCCAGTCCCTGCATCAGGGCGCTGGCCCCCAGCCGGTTGGCTCCATGATCGGAGAAGTTGGCTTCCCCAATGGCGTACAGCCCCGGAATGGTGGTCATCAGGTTGTAGTCGACCCACAGGCCACCCATCGTGTAGTGGGGGGCCGGATAGATGCGCATCGGAACCTCGTAGGGGTTCTCGTCGGTGATCCGTTCGTACATCTCGAACAGATTGCCGTACCGCTCTTCGATGACCGCCTTGCCGAGGCGGTTGAGGGACTCGGCGAAATCGAGATACACGCCGTTCTTGCGAGGACCGACGCCCCGGCCTTCTTCCACGACCGTCATGGCGTTGCGAGACGCCACGTCGCGGGGGACCAGATTGCCGAAAGCCGGGTATTTGCGTTCCAGGTAGTAGTCGCGGTCCTCGGGAGGAATCTGGCCGGGCGGCCGTTCCTCACCTACCTTCTTGGGAACCCAGATTCGTCCGTCGTTGCGGAGCGACTCGGACATCAAGGTCAGCTTGGATTGGGTGTCGTCGCTCTGGGGGATGGCGGTCGGGTGGATCTGCGTGAAGCTGGCGTTGGCGAACAGCGCACCTTTGCGGTGCGCTCGCCAGGCGGCCGTGGCGTTGCTCGCCATGGCCATCGTCGACAGGAAGTACGCATTGGCGTAACCGCCGGTGGCCAAAACCACCGCGTGGGCCGAGTGGGCCCGAATCTCACCGGTAACCAGGTCCCGGGTGATCACTCCCGCTGCCCGACCCTCGTGGAGGACGAGGTCTAGCATCTCGGTCCGGGCAATGAGCTTGACCTTGCCGAGTTTGATCTGGCGGGCCAGAGCCTGGTAGGCGCCGAGTAGCAGCTGCTGTCCGGTTTGCCCGCGGGCGTAGAAAGTGCGCGATACCTGGGCACCGCCGAACGACCGGTTGTCGAGGAGTCCGCCGTACTCGCGGGCGAAAGGGATCCCCTGGGCCGTGCACTGGTCGATGATGTCGTCGCTGACCTGCGCCAGGCGGTAGACGTTGGCTTCTCGAGATCGGTAGTCCCCACCTTTGACGGTGTCGTAGAACAGCCGGTAGATGCTGTCGCCGTCCCCGTGGTAGTTCTTGGTGGCATTGATGCCGCCTTGTGCGGCAATGCTGTGGGCCCGGCGGGGCGAATCGTGATACGTGATCACCGTCACGTTGTAGCCCAGCTCTCCGAGCGTGGCGGCCGCCGAAGCGCCCGCCAACCCGGTACCGATGACCAGTATCTCGTACTTGCGCTTGTTGGCCGGATTGACCAGCTTCACATTGAACTTGTGGGAGTCCCACTTGTCCTGAATGGGCCCTTCCGGAATCTTCGCGTCGAGTTGCATCACCATCCCCCTCTCACTTGACCAGACCGGTCAGCACCGTCAGCGGGAAGCTGACGTTGGCGATGACGATGACCGCGGTGAACGCCCAGGCCAGCCAGCGGCGCCACTCGTTGAACCGGGGGTTGTTCCACCCGATGCTCTGAAAAAGGCTCCAGGTCCCGTGGAAAATGTGAAGGCCCAGGAGAAGATTGGCCACGATATAGAAGATGGCTATCCCCGGTCGGGTGAAGCTGGCGATCAGATTGGCGTGAACGTCGCCCGCCACAAACTCGGGATTGACGTTGCCGATCGTCAGATCCATCACATGAAAGGCAATGAAGGCCCCGACGATCACGCCGGACCACCGCATGGTTCGCGAGGCGTAATTGGCGACGAGGTATTCCCGCGGCGATTGATACCGCATCGGTCGCGCCTTCCAGTTGGTGACGGTCAACGAGTAGGCAGCGTGGATATGGAGCACCACCGAGCTGATCAGCACCACCCGAAAGATCCAGAGCAAGCCTTCACGGGGAAGGAACGGTTCGAGCAGTTCACGCAGCCACTCGCCGTAGTGGTCGATGGCATAGATCCCGGTCGGGTCGGTGCCGAGGTACAGCTTGAGGTTGCCCAGCATGTGGACGAATACGTAGCCGAGGAAGATGATGCCGGTGATGGCCATCACCCATTTCTTCCCTACGGCCGAGCTGTAAAACTCGATCGCCCAGGGCCGTCGGCGATTCGCAGTACCGCGGTCCGTGCCCTTGTCGGTGGTCGTCACTACGAGCCTCCAAGCACGAGGTTTCAGGTTGATCCAAAGCTAGCAGTGGGAGGAACACCATCAGCCCAGGCCACCAGGGCCGTTGTTCCCATTTTGTAAAGGTTGCAGGTTTCAAGTTTCAGGTTTCAGGTTGCCAAGCGGTCGGGACGTGTCACATGTGCGTGATACGTATCGAGGTATGCAGGATTTCAAGAAACTCGACGTCTGGGCTGTTGCCCACCAGCTTGCTTTGGTTTTGTACACGAAGACCAGGTCGTTCCCCAGGAGCGAAACCTATGGGCTCGTCGGCCAGATTCGACGGGCAGCGACATCGATTACTGCCAACATCGCTGAAGGCTCGGGGCGTAGCACACAGCGAGAATTCGCTCGGTACCTGGATATGGCCCGTGCATCCGCGGTGGAGATTGAGTGTCACCTTCTCCTGGCTCACGACCTCGGCTACCTCGACTCAGCGGTATTCGATGCCCTCTTTGCAGAAGTTGATCGGGTGCGCCGAATGCTCACCAGCCTGCTCGAGCGTGTCCGCCAACCCTGACAGGGGACCGGATGAGTGTGCTGTTTTCTACCTGAAACCTGAACCCTGAAACCGACCGATCCAACCCTTACGGCGACCGAGGAATGCAGTTGTTTTTCACCTGAAACCTGAAACCTGAAACCTGAAACCGACGGATTCCCCCGCAAATGCGGGGGAATCCGTCTTGACAGCGCGTGTGCGGCCTGATTACATGCTTGTAATTACAAAATTGCAAAGGGGGGTGCACTCGTGCACCGCAGTCTCATAGATGCACTGGCGGTCGACGATCTTGCCTGGCAGGACTACTCCAATTGCGCGGGAGCGGATGCGGATCTGTTCTTTCCGGAACGAGGGGCATCTACCCGAAAGGCCAAGGCAATCTGCAACGCCTGTCAGGTGAAAGCCGAGTGTCTCGAGTTCGCCATTCAGCAGAGTGAGAAGTTTGGCATTTGGGGTGGCCTGTCGGAGCGTGAGCGCCGGCGGATTCGCAAAGAGCGTTCCATCGCCGCCCGTCGAAGAGCCTCGTGATTCATTGACTTTGGCCTTCTGGTTGTCTGATCGGTAAGGCCCGGGACACGATCGCGACGTGAGTAGACCGCTCTTCTCCTAACATTGAATGGTCCGCAGAAAGGGAGTGGCGTGCAGGACCTCGGCTTCCTGGGTATTTTCCTGATTTTCCTGGCCCTCGTCTTGGGAGCGATTGCCATGCTCACGACGAGGAGAGGCAAAGCAGTTCGTGAGAAGGCCCGGACGGCACAGGAGAAGTCGGCTATCGACGTTGATCGACCCCGTCCCCGGGTTTCCGACTTCCACGTTCGTGGGGAGAAAGCTCAGGTCTTTTTCGACGTTCCGCTTCCGGATGGGGAAATCGATGAAGTGCTCGCCGAGCTGCTCACCAACGAGGCCGTCGAAGTAGTGAGAGAAAAACGGCACGAGCTACCGATCGACGGTGTCACCACAGTGGTGGCGTTGGCCGGCCGGAACGGTGAACCACGCGAGGTTGGCAGGATTGCTCTGGAAGAGCCCGGGGTGCTGCCGGATCCGATGGTTGCCGGCCCGTCCCTGCATCTCGGCCACATCGGCTTCGACCCGCTCGAAAAGCAGTTCTCGGCGGACCTGCCCCAAACTGCCCCGAGCATTGCCTCAGACCTGCGGGCCGACACGCTCGGGCCGATCGGTGATGAATTGCGGATCCCCAAAGCAGTCAGCGTCGGGTTGCGGGCTCAGGGCGTTGACCCGGCCACCATGACCTCTCGGGAAATGGTCGAAGCGCTGTTGCGGCTTTTTGGCTATGTAGTCACCTCGAGTGCCAACCCGCTGGCTTTCACGGCCACCAAGGCCGGGTCGACAACCTACCTGCGCGAAGACCCTTACCAGCTCGGGGATCACCCCGAAATCGGCGAAGTGACCATGCGGGAGTTCGTAATGGAGTTTGTCAGCTCGGGAGCCGACCGCGGACTCCTGGTCAGCGACAAGTTTTCGCCGTTCGAAGTGTACGAACGGGAGAGGCGAGAGCCCCGAATCAGATTCGTGACCCGCGAGCGATTGCAGAAGTTCGTCGACGCGCTCTCGCTCGAGTGACGGCACCGCTGCGGGTTGGCGTCGCCCTGCCGCACAGCCTGCACGGCGGGTTCGGATTGCCGGCCTGGCCGGAACTGCGGGACCTGGCCGTGCAGTTGGAGACCTCGGGGTTCGAGTCGTTGTGGGTGTCCGATCACTACTTCACCGACCTCGCGGTATTGGGTGGACCGCCGGGTCCGGTGAGCCAACTCGATGCCATGGTGTTACTCCCGGCTCTGGCAGTCGCGACCCAGCGGGCCACTCTGGGAACTCTGGTGCTGGCGGTCGGCTTCCGTCCACCGTCGGTGCTGGCCAAGGCAACGGCGTCCCTGGACCGGTTGAGCGGCGGTCGGTTCGAACTGGGCCTCGGGACCGGATGGAACGAACCGGAATACGCGGCCGCCGGACTGGAATTCCCCCCGGGCCGGCAGCGCCTGGCCGAACTCGAAGAAGCTGTTGGCCTCATCCGGTCGATGGTCTCGAAAGGTCGGTCGACGGTGCCGGGGACTCGCTTCCATGTAGAGGACGCTCCCAATTATCCACAGCCCCAACAAACGGCCGTTCCCATCCTGGTGGCCGCAGGCCGGCCGCTGGCGCTGCGAACGGCGGCCCGGGTGGCCGACGCCTGGAACGTGGCGTGGCGTTACTCACCGGAGAGCTACGCAATCAAAGCCGCTGAGTTCGAGCGAGCCTGCGCCCATGTGGATCGGAACCCTGCGCAAGTGAGGAGGAGCCTGGGTCTGGTTGCACTCGTCGGCGAGAATCAGGACGACCTCATCCGGCGGTTTGAGGAGTGGAGGCGGCAAGCCCCCTGGCTGGTGAAGGGCGCATCACTGGCCGAGGTCGCCGGACATGGTCTGGTGGGCACACCCGCCCAGGTGCTGGAACGCATCGCAAAATATCGGGAGTTGGGCGTGACCGATCTGGTTCTCAGCTTCTCGCCGCTGCCGTTCGGTTGGTGTTCTGCCGCCGGGTGGGATATCGTCGCGCAGGAGATCCTGCCTGCCTTCACGAAGGCACCCGGGTAGGATACGGTTGAAGGAGACACCATGTTTGGACGACTTGGCGGCGGCGAACTCATCATCATCCTGGTGATTCTGCTGCTTCTGTTTGGAGCTAGAAAACTCCCCGATCTCGCCCGATCGCTGGGCGCGTCGGCCAAGGAGTTCCGCAAGGGCATTGAGCAGGGCGGCGAAGAAGAACCGCCCGGCGACACCCAAGACACCTGAGTCACCGTCCATCCTCTCTGGTGGCTTGGTCCCCGGTAGATGCCCTTTGTTCGCGGGGAACTCGATCACGCCCCTTGGCGTTCAGTAGGTAGCGCGCGTGCCTGAAAACGTACCGCTGACGTGGGAAGAAGTAGCGCGGGTCTATGGGCGAAAGATCTACAACTTCGCATACCGTCTCACCGGGAATGCCGACGATGCCTCCGACCTCACCCAGGAGGTTCTGCTGCGCGTCAGAAAAGGTCTGGCCGGCTACCAACCGGGGTCGTTCGAGGGTTGGTTGTGGCGCATCACCCGGAACGCCTTCCTCGACGATATGCGGCGACGGAAGCGAAAGGCGACCACCGCGCTACCGGATGAGGTCGACCGGATGGCCGACCACGCCTCACCCGCCCCCGATCTGGTTCTCTCGAAGGTCCGGCTCGGAGAGGATATCCAGACGGCCCTGCTCGACCTCCCATACGACTTCCGTGAGGCCGTCGTACTCTGCGATGTCGTTGGTCTCAGCTACGAGGAGATCTCGGCAGCAGTTGCTGCACCCATTGGCACCGTGCGAAGCCGGATACATCGCGGGCGCAAGATGTTGAAGGAGCGATTGCAGTGACGCATCCGAGCGAGCTACTTTCGGCCCTTCTCGACGGCGAGTTGACCGAGAACGAAGAGGTCCGGATCGCCGAACACCTCGAAACCTGCTTGGTGTGCCGGGAGGAACTGAACGATCTCAACGCGGCCCGGACGGCCCTGCGTTCGCTGCCCGTGGTGGAGATGCCGCCTGGTCTGGGTCTTTCGGGAGAGAACCTGGCCGAGGTGCTGCCGCTCACCAGGCGACCTCCCGTATGGATCGCCGCGGCGGCCGCCGCCATCCTGGCGCTGTTCGTCGGGATTGCCACCCTCCTGGCGCCACCCACCACCCTGGAGCTGCGCCTCGACCAGCTCTCCGATCAATACGGCGCCCGGACCTCGATGGAGCCGGCCATCACCCCCCGAACCCCGGTGCCCGTGCTCGACCGGGTAGCAGGACCGATCGAATGAAACGGGCGCTGATTGTTTCCGGGTTGGCGATGGCCGTGATTGTGGGTCAGGCGTTCCCGGCCTTGGCCACCGATCTCGGCGAATACCTCGGCCGTGCGGCGGCATCGGAGTACTCCGGAGAGATGTTCGTCATTTGCGACACGCCGGACGGGTCCGTAGCCCAATTCGTCGAGGTCACGAGGTCGGCAGGCCAATTGTGGGTGAAGACCAACGGCGCGGAAGCAGTTGCCTCGAACGGGGAGTTGTATCAACGGGCCGCGGACGGCACCTTCCAGGGAACCCGGATCGACAGTGCCGCCGATTGGGAATTGAGCCCGAGGTATACGACCGTCGAAGCCGGGGTAGCCCGCGAGCTAGAGCGTCCTGTGCATATAGTCACCGTCGTGGAGGGCGATCTCGAGAGAGTGAGGCTTCACTTCGACGACGCTACCGGGGCGCTACTTCGCTCAGAAGTTCGGAACGGAGACCGTTCGCTCTACTGTTCGAGTTCGTTTGTTTCCTTTCGTGAGGACCATTCCTCGATTGATGCTTCGGTACGGGAAACCACCCCGGTGACGGTCGAAGTATTCGATTTCAGTGAGATCGACGAAGGGGTGTTGCCGGTGCTGGTGGGCGGGTTCGAACGGCAAGACGTGTACCGGGGGCCGGAAGACTCGATGGTGGCCTACTACTCGGACGGAGTGTTTTCGTTCACCGTCATCGCCTCCCGCAAAGCCGTGAAGATCGCCGAACTCGAAGACGTTCCATTGGTCGAGATCGGCGGCGAGAGATATCAACGCCAGTTCGATCCCGGTCAGGTGGTCTATGCCTGGGAATCCAAGGTGGGTGGCTATGCCCTGGTCGGCGACCTTCCCCTCGACCTGCAGGAAGCGGTGCTGAGCGACCTTCCCCGCCCCGGAAGACCCGGATTCTTCGCCCGCCTCTGGCGCAGCTGGTTTGGATGATCAGCGCCGAAGACGCTGATCATCGGTTTCAAGTATCAGGTTTCAAGTTTCAGGTTGTCGACGGAACCTGCAACCTGCAACCTGCTACAGCTTCGCCAATGCCTCTACGTAGGCTTCCATTTCGCGGGCGACGCCCAGGCTGCCGGAATCGATGACTTCCCGCACGATGCCGGCCTCGTCCAGGACGTAGGTCATCCGGTTGGCGACACCCTTCTCCTCGTTGAAGCTTCCGTATTCGCGAGCCGTCGCTCCGTGTGGCCAGAAATCGGAGAGCAGCGGGAACTCGAAACCTTGTTCTCCGGCCCACTTCTTGTGAACAAAACGGGTGTCGCAGCTGATGGCGACCACGTTGGCGTCCATGTTGTTCAAACCGGCGAGGTTGTCACGAATGGCGCAGAGTTCCGCTTCGCAAATCCCGCTGAAGGGGAAAGGGATGAAGACGACCAGCGTCTTGCGCCCTTCCAGGGAGGCGCGGGTGACCTCATTGGCGTCTTGATCCAGCAGTTCGAAATTCGGGGCGCGATCCCCAACGGTGGCCGGCATGACGATTACCTCCTGATCGTGGTGGGGCGGGACGAAGAGTAGCGAGTCTCAGACGGTGGTCACGCAGTCATCGCCCCAGGCTGCCTTGGGGGCGGTGACCGAGTTGGTGGCATGGTGCAGGGCCTCCATCAGGCCGTTGACGATGCCGCGGTCGAGGGCGCACACCACCTCGGGATGATCGAACGCAGTTCGTCCAAACGGGCAATGGCTCATCAACAACTGACGGCTGTCGGTGTTGGTGTCGACCGCGAAACCGACATTCACCATGGCTTGCTGAACGGCGGCGAGAACCGATTCAAAACCGGCCCCAGGCAACTCCAGGGTGCCGGCCAACTCAACACCGTATTCGTGGCCGACCTGGGCAGCAATCTCGGAAGCTCGCTCGGGTTCGAGTCGCCGAACCACGCGGATCAGGAGATCGGCCAGCAGGTCGTAGCGGCGGGAAGGGAATTGGAGTTCAATCTCTTTGTCGGTCGACGTGTAGCACTTGGCCGGCCGACCGGCTCCGGGTCCATTTTGACCCTCAGGACGCCGGCGGGTGACTTCCAGGTAACCCTCGTCGGCCAGACGGTCGAGGTGGTGTCGAGCGACGTTGGCGTGGATGTCGAAGGCGGCGGCGATGTGAGCAGCGGTCATCGGCTCGTCCGATTCGCGCACCATCAGGTAGATGGAACGGCGGGTCGGGTCCCCCAGGGTGGAGGTCAGATCGCTGAGGGTGCGTTCGAGTTCGCTGGTATTCATGGACCGGCTGGGTAGGCAGACGCCGTCACTATAGTTTTGCGCTGGTTCTAAACACTGTGCAGATAGGACGAATCATGGTCGACAAGGCGGCGGTAGAAGCAGCGGTGGGATCCATCCAGGAGCCCGAGCTGGGTCGCCCATTGGGTCAGTTGGGGATGATCCGGGCAGTGGATCTCAATCGCCGGGGAAGGGCAGAAATCCTGATCGCGTTGCCGGTGCCCGGCTACTCACAGGCCGGATCGATCGCCCAACAGGTCCAGGCAGCTGCATCGTCCGTCGAAGGCGTTTCATCGGTGGAAGTCACGTTCATCGATATGGAGGATGACGACCGGAGCCGCATGATGAACGAAATACGCCCCGAGCGCGGCATGACCATCGCTCGACCCGGCTCACCAACCCGAATCGTCACGATCTCCAGTGGGAAAGGTGGCGTCGGCAAATCCTCGATCACGGCCAATCTGGCGGTCGCCCTGGTTCAGCAAGGGCATTCCGTGGGGGTGATCGACGCCGACGTCTGGGGGTTCTCCATTCCCAAGATGCTCGGAGTTGATCGGGCCCCGAATGTGATCGACGAAACGATCATTGCTCCGCGGGCTCATGGTGTGAAGGTCATCTCCATGGATTACTTCGTCCGTGCAGACCAGGCAGTGATCTGGCGGGGGCCGATGCTGCACAAAGCCCTCGAGCAGTTCCTCTCCGACGTTTTCTGGGACGATCCGGACTTCCTTCTGATCGATATGCCACCCGGAACGGGTGACGTCGCCATTTCGGTTTCACAGTTCGTGCCCCGCGCTCAGGTGTTGGTGGTGACGACTCCCCAGCTCACCGCCCAGCGGGTCGCCAAACGAGCTGCGCTCATGGCCGAGAAAGTCAATCAGGAGGTCATGGGAGTCGTCGAGAACATGTCCTGGTTCACCGGTGACGACGGGACTCGCTATGTCCTGTTTGGTGAGGGGGGAGGGGAAGCTCTCGCCGACGAGCTGGACGTGCCTCTCCTGGCGCGGATTCCTTTTCTGCCGGCCATGAGGGTCGGGGCCGATGAAGGCCAACCGCTGGCGGCCGTCGCCCCGGATAGCGAAGCCGCCACGGCCTTTCAGGAGCTGGCCAAAGGAGTGGTGGCGACCCGCCCCCGGATCCGCACCCATCCGGAGCTGGTCATCAAGTGACCCTGTCCCAGGTGAAGAACCAGCCGGCGCAGAATGCGCCCCCGGAGGCTGCCTCGCTGAGTCTTCCCCGGCGGTTCTTTCGCGCCGGCTTCTTCTGGCTCTTTGGTTTGTCGGCGTCGATTCTGCTCGGATCGCTGTGGGGTAGTGCGGTCACCGGTAGTCGGGGCACGGCCGCCCAAGTAATCCGTGATGTGGCCACCGAGCAGGTCGTGCAGGACCGGATTGCCGGTTGGATCGCCGAGGGACTCGATTCGGTAGGTGTCATCACCCCCGGTGACACGGCGACCGTCGACCGCTTGATGGCGATGCCGGAAACGGAGCAGGTTCTGGACAACCTCACCGATCAGATTGTCGAGGCTATGTTCGCTCCGGTGGGTACGACGGCTCTGGTGGATCCGGCTTCAGCATTGCTGCCGGTGGTACCCCAGATCATCCCGGTGCTGGCCGAGGCAGGCGTGCCGGCCGAGGCAAGCTCGGTAGCCGCTCTGGTTTCCCAGATCGAACCGATCCCGCTCGACGGCAGCGGGGAGATCGCGGTGACGTCGGCGGCCACAAGAGTCTCCGCGGCCCTGAGCCTGGCGGCGCTGGTGGCCGGTCTGGCGGCGCTTCTGTTCGGCGCCGGGGCCGTTCTGTTGAGTCCCGACCGCCGTGGGGCGATTCGCAACCTGGGCTACCGGTTGATGCTGACGTCTTTGTCGCTGGCAGTGATGCTGCGGCTCGGATCGTGGATCGCGGATCCGGCCGGCGGGGCGAGCCCATGGAGAACGGGACTATCGACCATTCTCGGCAGCTTCACCTATGTTCCGCTGCTGGCGGCCGCCGCCGGCGTCGGAGTAATGGTTGTGATCAGAAAACGGCGAGGATCAGCGGCCGAGGCGATCTAGGGTTCGAAAACCCACGGCGGCCAGGGGTAGGAACCATGGTTCACTCCGGTAATACCACCGGGTTGGATGGGGAATCTCAGCGAACGGGCTGCGTTCGATCTCGCCGGTCATGAGCATGGCGGTCTCGGCGCCTAGATAAGTTCCCAGAGCGACGCCGTGTCCGCCGTATCCCATCGCGTACCACACACCGTCGCGTTGGCCGATGTGGGGGAGGAGATCGAAGGTGGCGCCGAGCTTTCCGCCCCACACGTGGCTGGTCGCGAACGGCGCCAGTTGGGGGAAGAACTCGATCAGGCGGGATCTCAAGTCACGGGCGCTGTCCGCCAGATCGAGATCGGTTTTCAGGTTGCGGCGCCCTCCCATCAGGATCCGGTCGTCCGGAGTGCGGCGGAAATAGTTGAGGAAGCGGCGAGACGTCCAGGCCATCCGGTTGCCCGGCAGAATCTCTTCGGCCAGGTCCGCCGGCAGGGGTTCGGTGACGATCGAATAGCTTCCGATCGGCACAATCCCGCGTCGAATGGACGGGAAGATCGTCCCTGTGTATCCGTTGGTGGTGACCAGGATCCGGCCGGCCCGAATTTGACCGCGGGGAGTGATGGCGACCGATGCCGCACCGCTCTTCCCGACGGCGGTCACCGCAGCCTGCTCGACCAGGGTTGCACCGGCCCGGGCGGCAGCTTCGGCCAACCCGAACGTGTATTTGGCCGGATGAAGACCGGCGCTCACGTCTTCGGTCAGCGCCATCGAGAACCGGTCGCTACCGACTATCTCGCTCAGCCGGCTGGGGGGTACGTAGGCGATCGGAAATCCCATTTGGTCGGACGTCCAGCGGGCGGAGGCGGTCAGCACCCGGTCGTCCCGGTTCGTGAAGCCGAACTCTGCCGAGCCCGATCGGAGGAAGTCGCACGCGATGGCCTCGTCGCGGATGAGTTGCTCGATGAGGTCGATGGCGGCATTGGAGGCGTTCCAGAGTTCCAAACCCAGGCGGTCGCCGTAGCGCGAGATGGCCGTCTGCGGCCCAACCTTCAGCCCATAGATCGCCATCCCGGCGTTGATGGCACTGGCTCCTTCGCCGATCGAGCCGGTGTCGACCACCACCACCGCGACTCCGGCCCGGGCGAGCCGGTGAGCGGCAGTTAGGCCGGTGAGGCCGGCGCCCACCACCAGCACGTCGGTCTCGGCGGGAAGCTCGCCGACCGCCAGGTTGTCGGGATGGGGGTAATCGTCGGTCCAGAAAGGGATGGTCTTCATGGCGTCACCTGGCCGAGCCGTGCATGGGAGAACTGTAATCGTCGGTCCGCACCGGCCCGACCACCCCCCGGGGTGGGCACTAATCTGCGCCTTGGAGGTGGGACATGGCCGACATGGTCTTGCGGGATGGAGTCGTCTTCGCCGTGGACCCCGCCCGAAGCTGGGCAACCGGAGTGGCCATCAGCGACGGTCGCATCGTGGCGGTCGCCCGGGATGACGATGAGCTGGATGAGTGGATCGAACCCCAAACCGAGATCGTGTCGCTCGATGGTCGGATGGTGCTTCCCGGTTTCCAGGATGCCCATGTTCATCCGCCGACTGCGGGGCTCGGACTGCTGCGGTGCAATCTGCACGAAGGCGAGAACCGGGCTTCCTACCTGGAGACGATTGCCGCCTATGCGGCCGAACATCCTGATGAGGAATGGATCCTTGGCGACGGATGGGCCATGGATGCCTTCCCGGGCGGCACGCCGACCCGGGGTGATCTCGACCTGGTGGTCCCCGACCGGCCTGTCTTCCTGGTGAACCGCGACGGCCACGGAGCCTGGGTCAACAGCCGGGCCCTCACCCTGGCCGGGATTGACGCCGGGACCCCCGATCCGGTCGACGGGCGTATCGAAAGAGATCGGGACGGAGACCCGGCCGGAACCCTCCAGGAAGGGGCGATGACCCTCGTGCAGCGGGTCGTCCCGGCGGATACGGCGGCCGACTTCGAACGCGGTCTGGCGGTTGCCCAGGACTATCTTCTCTCACTGGGAGTCACTGCCTGGCAGGACGCCGACGTGACCCCGGATACGGAAGAGGCCTACCGGGCGATGGCCGGTCGCGGCGACCTGATCGCCCGGGTGGTGGGCGCCTTGTGGTGGGAGCGTTCCGCTGGTGAAGACCAGATAGCCGACCTGATCGCCCGTCGCGAGCGCGGGGCGATCGGCCGGTTTCGACCGACGTCGGTCAAGATGATGCTCGACGGAGTGGCCGAGAACTTCACGGGCTCGATGCTGGACCCTTATCTGGGTCCGGATGGGAAGGCCACCTCCAATCGGGGGATCGACTTCATCGATCCCGACTTGCTTCCCCGGTTTGTCACCAGGCTGGATGCCGAGGGATTTCAGGTGCACTTCCACGCCATCGGAGACCGGGCCGTCCGCAACGCCCTGGATGCGGTCGAAGCCGCCCGGCAAACCAACGGATGGAGTGACGCCCGTCATCACATTTCCCACATCCAGGTAATCGCCACCGAAGATCTACCGAGATTCCGCCGATTGGGAGTGGTGGCCAACGGGCAGCCCTTCTGGGCGTGCTACGAGGGGTATCAGACTGATCTGACCATTCCCTTCTTCGGTCCCGAACGGGCCGCCCGCCAGTACCCGTTCCGGAGCTTGCTCCGCCACGGGGCCACGCTGGCTTTTGGCAGCGACTGGTCGGTGTCGACCCCCAATCCGCTGCTGGAGATGGAAACAGCCGTGCGGCGCGTCTCGCCCCACCATCGAAACAAGGAGCCTTTCTTTCCGGACGAGAGAGTCTCCCTGGCAGACGCGATTGCCGCCTTCACCGCCGGTTCGGCGTACGTCAATCATCTCGACGGGGAGACCGGTTCCATCGAGGTTGGCAAGGCAGCCGATCTGGTGGTGCTGGACCGCAATATCTTCGAGAGTGAATCAATCGGGGATGCCGCTGTGATGGCAACCATCATCGAAGGTAAAGTCGCTTTCCAGGCGGCTGATCGAGGGCTTTGAGGAGGCCCGCCCGACGGATTCTGCCGAGGATCTGACGCCCAATCTCGTGAATTACAGTCCGGACGATCAAGAGCTCAGCTGGAGGTAGAGATGCCCCGTGATCCCCGCTTCGATGTTCTCTTCGAGCCCGTCCAGATCGGACCGGTCACCGCCCCGAACCGCTTCTATCAGGTTCCGCATTGCACCGGCATGGGATACCGGCGTCCTCAGTCCCTGGCCGCCATGCGGGGAGTCAAGGCGGAGGGCGGTTGGGGAACGGTTTGCACGGAGTATTGCTCCATCCACCCATCGTCGGACGACGAGCCGTACCCGTCGGCGTCGCTGTGGGACGACGAAGACGTCAGATCGCTGGCCTTGACGGTCGAGAGCATCCACGCCCACGGCGCTTTGGCCGGTGTCGAGCTATGGCACGGTGGGGCGGCCAGCGCCAACCACTACTCCCGCGAGGCGCCCCTGGGCCCGTCCAGCCGGCCGGCCGGCGTATGGGATCCGGTGCAAACGCGGGCCATGGACAAATCGGATATTCGGGAGCTGAAGCACTGGCACCTCGAAGCTGCTCGACGGGCTCAACGCGCCGGTTTCGACATCGTCTACGTCTACGCGGCTCACTGGTATCTCATTCGCCAATTTCTGCTCCCCTCCAACCGGCGGAACGACGAATACGGCGGATCGCTCGAGAATCGGGCACGTCTGCTGCGCGAGCTGATCGAGGAGACCAAGGAAGCAGTCGGCGATACCTGCGCGGTCGCAGTGCGATTCTCCGCCAGCATCGGCGGACCGGACCACGATCAGGACACCACCGAGCCGCGCGAGATGATCCATCTGCTGGCCGATCTGCCCGACCTCTGGGACATCACCGTGCACGACTACACGTATGAAATGGGCACCTCGCGCTTCGTCCCCGAGGCTGCGCTCGAGGCGGCGATGTCCTGGGTCAAGGGCGTGACCAACAAGCCGGTAGTCAGCGTGGGACGTTTCACATCTCCGGAGACGATGCTGCGACTCGTCCGGCAGGGCGTCGTCGATCTCGTCGGAGCCGCTCGCCCCTCGATCGCCGATCCTTTCATCCCTCAGAAGATTGCGGAAGGGCGTGAAGACGAGATTCGCGAGTGCATCGGCTGCAACATCTGTTACACCGGCGATCAGACGGGCACCCCTATCAGGTGCACGCAGAATCCCACCATGGGAGAGGAGTGGCGGAAAGGCTGGCACCCGGAATACATCCCCGCCAAGGGGTCCGACTCATCCGTTCTGATCGTCGGAGCGGGGCCGGCCGGACTGGAAGCCGCAGTCGCGCTCGGCAAGCGAGGCTACGACGTCACCCTGACCGAAGCGCGCCGGGAGTTGGGCGGCCGGGTGACCCTCGAGTCCACTCTGCCGGGGCTCGCCCAATGGGCCCGCGTCCGTGACTACCGGCTCAACCAGATCGGCAAGTTGAAGAACGTCGAGTTCTACCTGGAAAGCATTGTCGACGAAGAGCAGATCCTGGAGTTCGCGGCAGATCGGGTGGTGATCGCCACCGGGGCCAAATGGCGCCGGGATGGGACGGGCCGCTGGCACGAAGAGCCGATCCCCGGATGGGACGGCCCGACGGTCATCACGCCCGACGACGTCCTGGCCGGGGTGATGCCGGCCGGCCCGGTCGTTGTCTACGACGACGACCACTACTACATGGGTGGGGTGATCGCCGAGAAGCTGCGGCGGGCCGGGCTCGATGTCACATTGGCTACACCGGCTAACGAGGTCTCGACCTGGACCACCCACACGGAAGAACAACATCGCATCCAGGAACGGGTGCTGGGCCTGGGTATCGTCGTAGAGACCGGTACATCACTTGCCGGTGTCGCCGAAGACTCGGTCACACTGGAATCCATCTATACCGGGCATACCCGGGACGTAGAGGCTGCCAACGTGGTCATGATCACCTCTCGCCGACCGCAGGATGAGCTCTTCTATGCTCTCGTCGACCGTATCGACATCCAGCGAATCGGTGATTGCCTGGCCCCGGGCACCATCGCCACCTCGGTCTATTCGGGACATCGATTCGCACGCGAGATGGATTCTGCGGCGATGGTCCCGGTGGCTTTCCGGCGCGAATAGGCTCTGTCCGACGGTCAGAGCCGAACGCGCAGGTTCATTGGGTCGTAGAAGGAGCGGATCGAGGCGGTGGCGGGGATACGCTCGGTGGCCACTTCGATCTCAAAGGTTCCGGCATCCAGCCATTCCTTGGTCACCCCTTCCGCGTTGTTGAGATATCCCATGGCCAGGCAGCGATTCTCCACGTAGCTCCACATGCCGGAGCTGGTGCGACCGACCATTTTGCCATCTCGGTGGATGGGCTCGTCGTGGTAGAGCAGGCGGTCCGGGTCCTCGAGCCGGAACTGGATCAAGCGTTTCGTCCTCGGGAGTTCACGTTGTGCCAGCAATGCCTCCCGACCTCTGAACGACGCTTTGTTCCACCCAACCGCAAAGCCCAGTCCGGCCTCGAGTGGGGTGTCCTGATCGGTCAGGTCGTGGCCCCAGTGCCGGTATCCGGCTTCGAGCCGCAGAGTGTTCATTGCGTGGTATCCGGCATGCTTCAGCCCGAAGCCATCGCCGACCTCGAAAATGGCGTCGTACAGTGACGGTGCTTCCTCCCACGGGACGTAGAGTTCCCAGCCAAGCTCGCCTTCGTAGGTCATGCGCATCGCCAGCACGTCATGTCCGGCCACCTCGATCCGCCGCGCCGAACCAAACGGGAACTCATCGTTGGTCAATCCGGCCGAAGTCAGCGTGGACAGGAGTGCTCGTGAGTTCGGGCCCATGACGCCGAGCGTCGAGGTCTGCGGAGTGATATCGGTGATGGTCACGTTGTGGTCGCGACAACCGCGGCGGAGCCAGGCGCCATCGCGGGTACCGGCCGCTGCGGCGGTGACTACCAGGTACTCGTTCTCGCTGATCCGGGTGACCGTGAGGTCGGCCTCGATTCCACCGCGATCGTTGCACCACTGGGTGTACACCGCCCGGCCGGCCGGAACATCCACCTCATTCGCACATATCTCGTTGAGCGCGGTGACCGCATCCGGACCTTCCACCCGGAACTTGACGAAGCACGTCTGATCGAAGAACCCGACCGCAGTTCGCACCGCATGGCATTCAACCCCGGACGCCTCAAACCAGTTCTGTTTGCCGTAGCTGTACTCGTAGACGCGCTCCTGCCCATCGAGGGCAAACCAGTTGGGTCGTTCCCAGCCGGCCACCTCACCGAACACGGCACCGGCAGCCTCCATCCGGTCATGGATGGGAGACAAGCGTTGGTTGCGGGCGCTCTCGTATTGACGGAACGGCCAGTGCATGGCGTAGAGGAGGCCAAGGCTTTCGGAGATGCGTTCCCGGAGGTAGTCGGGACTGCTCTGGAACGGGAAGGAACGGCGGATGTCGACAGAAGCGAGGTCCGCCGGGGGATAACCATCGGCGATCCAGTCGGCGAGGACCCAGCCAACTCCGCCCGCCGACTGGAGGCCGACCGAGTTGAAACCGGCAGCAACGAAACATCCGTCGACTTCCGGCGCCTCACCGAGGTAATACACCCCGTCGGGAGTGAAGGCCTCCGGCCCGTTGAAGAACAGCTGGAGGCCACATTCTCCCAGCGCCGGGACCCGGTGGACGGCCCGTTCGAAGATCGGGCCAACGTGATCCCAGTCCTCGGGGAGCGTCCCGAAGGAGAAGTCGCGCGGAATGCCGTCCAGCTTCCACACCTTGCCCCGCGGCTCGAAGAAGCCGGCCATGATCTTGCCCGTCTCCTCCTTGAAATACGTGTAGCCGCCCGGGTCGCGAAGCGTCGGCATGCCCGGTTCGACCCCGTCGAGGGGCTCGGTGACGATGTAGAAGTGCTCGCAAGCCTGGAGCGGGACGTTCACGCCGATGGTGGCAGCCAGATGGCGGGTCCAGATACCGCCGGCCAGCACGACGGTCTCGGTCTCGATATAGCCTTGCTCGGTTTCCACCCCGACGATTCGTCCGTGGTCGGCTACCAGCCGGGTCACCGCGACGTCCTCGATGATACGGGCGCCTCTCGTCCTGGCGCCCTTGGCCAGGGCCATGGTGGTGTCCACGGGAGACGTTTGCCCGTCGTGCGGGATATACAGCGCTCCCACCAGGTCGGCGGTGTTGAGCAGCGGCCACAGCTCCTGGGCCCGATCGAGATCGATCACCTCAGTCTCGACGTCGCAGGTGGTGGCCATGGAGGCGCCCCGCAGTATCTCTTCCCAGCGTTCCGCGTCGGCGGCCACCGAGATCGAGCCGGGGGTGCGGTAGCCGGTCGCTTGCTCGGTCTCGTCCTCGAGTTCTTCGAACAGGCGAGCCGAATACGTCGCCAGTCTGGTGAGGCTGTGGGAGGACTTGAGCTGAGAAACGAGACCGGCCGCATGCCACGTAGTACCGCCGGTGAGCTTGCCCTGTTCGATCACGGTGACGTCGGTTATCCCGCGCCTCGTCAGGTGGTAGGCCACGCTGCATCCGACGATGCCACCCCCGATGACGAGTACCTCAGTGCGGTCTGGCAGTTTGGTCTTTGCGGCGATGGCAGATTCAGTCGGGTCGGCCACGGCACGTCCTTCGCTCTCAGGCTGATACTCCACGGGAGGTGATTCGGTTGGTCGGGCAGTCATCGAGTTTCCTCGGGTTGTGCTTTGCGTCTTGAGGCTATCAGCGCGAGTCGAGCGACGTATCACGAGGATTGTCTGCGGGTTTGTCTCGGTGGCGGCGGCCGATCCGGAGCTAGTAGGCTCCGGCGCGCCGGACTTGGAGGACGGACGCCGAGATGGGTCGGGGGTACGGCATATGGAGGATTTGACTGAAGAACAGACCGTTGTGATCGACAGGAGCTGCATCCAGTGACGGATCGTCAGATCGCGGTCGGCCTGGGTGGAGTCACCAAACGTTTTGGCGAGGACGTCGTGGCGGTCGACGGTGTCGATCTCGAGATCCAGGACGGCGAGTTCTTCTCGCTGCTGGGGCCTTCGGGTTGCGGCAAGACGACAACGTTGCGGATCATCGCCGGTCTCGAGTTCCCGACCGATGGGAGCGTCCGTATCTTTGGGGAGGAGATGGGCCTGCGGCCTCCCAACAAGCGACCCGTCAACACCGTATTTCAATCATATGCCTTGTTCCCGCACATGAACGTTGAGGACAACGTTGGGTTCGGGCTACGCATGCAGAAGGTCGATCAGGCAGAGGTCCGGCGAAGGGTGGGAGAGGCCATCGACCTCGTTCGGCTCACCGGGCTGAACAACCGACGGCCGGGCGCGCTCTCCGGCGGCCAGCAGCAACGCGTCGCACTGGCTCGTGCCCTGGTTAATCGGCCCAAGGTTCTCCTCCTCGACGAGCCACTTGGGGCCCTCGACCTCAAGCTGAGACAGGCGATGCAATTTGAGTTGAAAGACATTCAGAGCAACGTCGGCATCACGTTCATCTATGTGACTCACGATCAAGAAGAAGCCCTAACTATGTCGGATCGGATCGGCGTCATGAACGAAGGGAAGCTGGTGCAGGTCGGTGACTCTGAGGAGATCTATGAATCCCCGAGCAGCCTGTTCGTGGCGAGTTTTGTCGGCGAGATGAACTTCCTACCCGGGGAAGTGACTCAGCCCGGCTCGGTGCGTCTCGCCGGTGGTCAAGTCGTGCAAGCGAAGACCAGCTCCAGCCCGGGAACTGCCATCACCCTCAGTGTGCGCCCGGAGAAACTCCATCTGTTCGCCGATGTCTCCGACGTTCCCCCCAATCGCAATATCTTGAAAGGCTCCGTGGCGAGAAAGACGTTCTTCGGGGACTCGTTGTCCTATGAGGTCGACATCGGTGCCTCGGGCTCCTTCGACGTGAAAGTGGAGAACATTCCCGTCATGAGACGGTGGGACGTAGGCGATGAGGTGGTCATCGACTTTCACCCTGAGTCCGCAAGGGCGCTGGCGGAATGACGTCCATCGACGAGTTGAGTGCCTCTTCCGAGGAATCGGTCAATCCGAGACTGGAGCGCCGCGCCCAAAGTCGTGAGTCATGGCGCGGCTTTCTTCACGCCGTTCCCGCCTACGTGTATCTCATCCTCTTCTTTGTGATTCCACTGATCATCGTTTTCGTCTTCTCATTCGCCAACCGGGGCCCGACCGGGAAGCCCCTACTCGAAGGGTGGAACCTCGACTCCTGGGCAAGGCTCGGCGAGCCACTGGTCAGAACCATTGTGAGCCGTTCTGTCGTGATAGCGGTCTTGAACACGGTCTTGTGCCTGATCATTGGATACCAGTTCGCTTACTGGATCGCCACCCGAGCCAAGCAAAAGACCCGTACCCTGCTGTTGATCCTCGTCCTCATCCCGTTCTGGTCGAATTTTCTGGTCAGGACCTACGCCTGGCGGATGCTCCTCGACTCTGACGGGTACATAACTCAACTCGGCGAGCTCACCGGGTTGTGGGGCCGGATGCTCTTTACGGCGCCGGCCGTGTTCCTCGGCCTGTTGTATGGCTATCTGCCGTTCATGGTGCTGCCCCTCTATGCGGCCATCGAACGCATCGATTGGAGCCTGGTCGAGGCGGGAAGAGATCTATACGCCTCCGGTATGAAGGCGTTCCTGAGAATCACGTTGCCGCTGTCGCGGCCCGGGATCATCGCCGGTTCGATCCTGGTCTTCATCCCCAGCCTGGGCGCCTACGTGACCCCGGACATCCTCGGAGGGGCGAAGACCACCCTCTTGGGGAACTACATCGTCACCCAGTTCTTCGCGGCACGCAATTGGCCTTTTGGTTCAGCCCTCTCCGGGGCGATTCTGATCGCCATGTTGCTGGCGACGATTCTGTACTTCCGCTCCGGGGCGAAAACAGTATGACGGGGCGCCAACTCGCTTCCCGGCGTCCCCGAGTGGATCGTTGGCTTTCGATCAACGGTTGGTTCGTGTTCGGTTTCCTGTATCTGCCGATCTTCGTCGTCATCTTGTTCTCGTTCTCAGGTGCCAGCAACGTCGGGATCTGGGGTGGGTGGTCCCTTCGTTGGTACGAACGGATGTTCGGCAACGAGCAACTGCTCAACGCCCTCCAGAACTCGCTGTGGGTGGCGTTGTGGTCCACGATCATCGCGACGGTTTTTGGAACGGCGGCCGCACTGGCCCTGGATCGCTACCGGCGGTGGGTGAGCCGCGGTACTTTTGACGCTGTTCTGTATCTGCCGGTGATCATCCCCGACGTGACGATGGCAGTGATGCTTCTCTTATGGTTCACCCAGATCGGATTGCCGCTGGGGCGGATCTCGATCCTCTTGGCGCATATAGCTTTCAACATCTCATTCGTGGCGATCGTCGTGCGAGCCAGGTTGGCCAATATGGATCCTTCGATGGAAGAAGCTGCTGCCGATCTCTACGCAAGCCGCTGGCAGGCGTTCCGGCGGGTGACGCTTCCGCTCATCATGCCCGGCGTTCTTGGAGGGGCGCTCCTCGCCTTGACGCTGTCGCTGGACGATGTTGTGATTACCAGCTTCGTCCAGGGCCCGGGGTCTACGACGCTGCCCGTCTACGTGTTCGGGCTAATCAGACGCTCGGTCACTCCCGAGATCAACGCAGTGTCTACCCTGATGGTTACCGCTTCGATGATTCTTGTGTTTGCTTCCTTAGCAGTACAAAGTCGAGGGGGAGATTAGGAGGGAAAATGAGGCGATTAATACTTGTCATGGCAGCACTGGCCCTGGTCGTTGCCGCCTGTGGGGAAAGCTCCACTACGACGACCGCGGCTCCGTCCGATGGAACAGTGGGAACTACGGAAGCTCCAACCACGGGTGTCCAGGCTCTAGCCGACGCTTGTGCGCTCGGAGAAACCGACGGCGATCTCAACCTGTACAACTGGACTGAGTACATCCCGACCGGTTCGGTGGCCGAAGAAGCCGAAGTGACCGATCTCATCGCCGCCTTCGAAGACGAATACGGAGTGGATGTCGTGCTCACCGAATACGACTCCAACGAGGTAATGCTCGCCCAAATCGACGCCGGGGTCGGTTTCGACGTGGTCGTTCCGTCGGACTACATGGTGTCGATCATGCGGCAAGCAGATCTGCTCGTGAAGCTCAACCCGGACACCATCCCCAATAAGGCGAACATCGCCGACAGCTTCACCGATCTACCCTATGACCCGGGAAACCAGTACTCCGTTCCCTATCAGTGGGGCACCACCGGCATCGGCTATGCGTACGGTGCGATCGACGATGAGGACGGCGTATCCTGGGGCGTGATCTTCGATCCAGAATTGGCCGAACCCAATGCGGGGTTCATCTCACTGCTCGACGACGAACGGGAGACAATGGGGGCAGCCCTGATATACCTGGGCTACTCCATCAACACGAAGAACGAGGCCGAGGTCGACGAGGCCGCCGCTCTCATCAAGGAAACGGCGGGCTGGTTGGCAGCGTTCAATTCGTCCGGCTACTGGGATCTGCTCGTCCAAGGAGAGACGGTGGTGGCGCAGGGCTGGAACGGCGACTTCTTGTTTGCGTACGATGAAGCGTCGACCGACGACTACGACGCGTACGAGGACTTCGGCTATGCCATCCCGATAGAGGGCGCGGCCGCCTGGGTCGACACGATGGCGGTCCCGATCACAGCGGAACATCCGTGCACAGCACAGACGTTCATCAACTTCATCCTCGATCCCTTCAACGGCGGCGAGTTGACCAACTACAACTACTACGCCAGCCCCAACGAGGCCGCAGAGGAGTTCATCTGGGAGGAGATTCTCGAGGACCCATCGATCTACCCACCAGAGGATGTGTTGGATAGGCTCGAGTTCTTCGAGGACCTAGGCGACTTCGGCAACTACTACGCAGATGCGTTTTCGGCTGCCAAGAGCTGAGCAAGCACTGGCTATTGAAATCCTGGACTTCAAAGCAGAGGGCCGGTCCCGCGGGACCGGCCCTCTCTCGTAACTGCCGCGTCCCTGATTCTCAAGAGCGCACTCGCTCGCCCTTGGGGTCGTACATCGGTCGTAGCGACGCCCGGGCCGGATAGCGCTCGCCGGCCACCTCTATCTCATACGTCCCGCTCGTGACGTACCCGGTAGCCACCCCCGCTTCATTCCGCACCCAGCCCAGCCCCACGGCCCCGCCGAGCGTGTATCCATAGCCGCCGGATGCCAGCTCGCCCACCCACTTGCCGTCACGGAAGATTGGCTCGCTGCCGTACAACAACGGCTCTGGGTCCTCGAGCAAGAACTGCACGAGACGCTGCTGGAGAACGCCCCCTTCCTTCTGTCGCAACAGCGCCTCTCGGCCGATGAAACCACCCGGCTTGTCGAAATCCACGGCAAAGCCCACTCCTGCTTCCAGCGGTGTGTCGGTATTGTCCATGTCGTAGCCATAGTCGCGGTAGGCTTTTTCGATCCGCAGCGTGTTCAACACCTGGAAACCGGCCGGTTTCAGCGCTACCTCGGTGCCCGCCTCCATCAACATGTCAAAGACGTGCAGGGTAAATTCCGTGGGCACGTACAGCTCCCAGCCCAACTCGCCCACATACGTAACGCGGAGCGCCTTGACCAGTGCGTAACCCATGTCGATTTCTTGCATGGTGAGATACGGGAAAGCCTGGTTGGACATATCGGCGCTGGTGAGGCCGCTCATCAGCCGGCGCGATTTCGGCCCATGGATGTTGATGATGTTGTAACCCGACGACACATCGGTGACAAAGACGTGTGCGTCGCCTGGGATATGGCGCTTGAGCCAGTTCTCAACGTGAGTCTGGATGGAATCCACCAGGACCAGGAGATAACAATCTTCCGCCAGGCGAGTCACCGTCAGATCGGCTTCGATGGTGCCGCGCTCGTTCAGCCATTGGGTGTAGACGATGCGGCCCACGGGCACAGCCACGTTGCCCGAGCAGATGCGGTTGAGGACTTTTTCGGCGTCGCGACCCTGCACGAGGTATTTGCCCATGTGGGTCAAGTCCATCAAGATCGCGTCTTCACGTGCCGCCCGATGCTCGGCTGCGGCGTATTCAAACCAGTTCTGTCGTCCCCATGAGAACTCCACCTGTGGCTCTACCGTTTTCGGCGCGAACCAATCGGGGTACTCCCATCCGACTGATGAGCCAAAGTATGCTCCGAGCGTAGCCAGGCGGTCGTGCATGGCAGAACGGCGAGCGTTGCGGGCTGTTTCGGGCTGCAAGTTGGGCCAGCTTATGTACTGCCAACCGAGCAGTTCGACCGTGCGGTCGTACAGGTATTTTGGGTTGTTCTGGAAGGGCGCCATGCGGGCAATATTGATGTCGCTGACGTCAACCGATGGGTAGCCGTCAACAATCCACTGCGCCATGATCTGCCCGGCGCCGCCGCCAAACAGAATGCCCAGCGAATTGAACCCGGCGGCCACGTAGAAATTCCTCAGTTCGGGCGCTTCGCCCATAAGAGGGGCCATGTCGGGCGTGAAGCTCTCCGGACCGCAGAAGAACTTGCGAACCCCGATGTCCTTGACCATCGGGATGCGCTTCATTGCTCGCTCCAGGTGGGGGGTCATACGGTCCCAGTCGGGCGGGATTTCGCCAAAGCTGAAGGTTTCGGGGATGCCACCCATACCCCAGGGCTGGGCGACCGGCTCAAAAAGGCCGAGCATCAACCCGCCCATTTCGTCGCGGTAGTAGGCAAACAAGTCCGGATCCTCGACGATGGGCATGTCGCGCCCCAGGCCGTCTATCGGTTCGGTGATCAAGTAGTAGTGCTCGGCGGCGTGCAGCGGCACATTGACGTTCGCCATCTTCCCCAACTCGCGCGCCCACATGCCGGCGCAGTTGACCACGTACTCGGCCTCAATGTCGCCCTTGTCCGTGACCACCCCGGTCACGCGTCCACTCTCTTGCTTGATACCGATCACCTTGGTGTCCTGCAAGATGCGCGCCCCGCCCATCCGCGCCCCTTTGGCCAGCGCCATGGTCGTGTCAATGGGGTTCACCCGGCCATCATTGGGGGTGTAAAACCCGGCGACGATGTCGTCGGTATTGAACAGTGGCCACATCTCTTTGACCTCTGCGGCCGAGATCTCTTCCGTCGGCACGTCGTATTTGCGGCAGTAGTCGGCCCGGCGGCGCAGGCCGTCCAGCCGTTCGCGGTCGGCGGCGATCTGCAGATAGCCCACCGCCTTGAACCCCGTTTCCTGCCCGGTTTCGTCTGCCAACCGCTCGTAGAGGTCGCGTGTGTATTTGGCCATGTGGAGGTCGGTCTCGGAGGAGAACCCGCTGACGATCAGACCCGCCGCGTGCCAGGTTGTGCCCGCCGTCAATTGCGTGCGCTCCAGGAGCACGACATCGTGCCAGCCCAGCTTGGTCAGGTGGTAGGCGACGCTGCAGCCGATCACACCGCCGCCAACGATGACAACTTGCGCCTGGGTTGGGAAGGGCATGTCCTTTGGTGTCTCTCTCCCGGTCATTGTCTTTTCCTTCCGGCGCCGCTCATCTGCTCCGTCGTTTCCTCCGACGTCGGCAAGGCTAACCAATCGGTGTTCGCGAGCCGGCGGCAGGCAACTTGGGCTCTTGACGGGCCGAGATGCGCTCACTCCTGTGAAGGATCTGATGTGAGCAACGAAGAAACCCGCCCGTTGGGGATTGTGAGTCTGGTGCAATTGCAGCCCAGCGCTCTGATCATCGAAACCCCCGGACCGGCTCCGAGATCGTTCTACGACGCCAACCGTAGGGTTGAGTTAGACCGGTTGGAGATCACCCTTCGGGGGATCCAGGCCGCTCTTCCGACGGGGGAGCAGGTGCTGGATATCCACCATCTCGATCACCCCGGCAAGGCCCACCAAGATGACGATCTGGTCTGTGTCGGATTCACGGCTCACTACGACGCTATGCGCGCTGAGTTCGGTCGGGCCGGGTGCGGGTCTTCAGGGAAGGCCCTACTTCACGTTCTTGAGGTCGAATACCACGGTCTGGAGATCGGTGAACTCTTCGAGGCGACCGCGTCCCCAACCCGTCTCGGTCCCGGCGGCACCCCCGAACGGCTGGAAGGTTTCCCAGAAGTCCGTCGAGTCGTTGACCACGACCGTACCGGACCGCACACGATCGGCGTACCAGAAGGCCTTGGACAAACTGGAGGTGAACACGGCTGCCTGCAGTCCGAGGTTCGACCCGTTGGCGATCGCCACTGCCTCTTCGTCATCCCGGGCGGTGATGATCGGCAGCACCGGGCCAAAAGACTCTTCCCTTGACAGGGCGCTGTCCTCAGGAACCCGGTCGACAATGGTGAAGTCGTAGTACAGATCGGTCGGGTACCCGTTTGCCCGGCCGCCGCCGACCAGGACCTCGGCGCCTCGCTCCCTGGCATCGGCGAGGTGGCGGTCCATCTTGGCGGCGGTCGGTTCATTGTTCAGCGGACCCATAGTGGTGGTTTCATCGAACGGATCACCCAACACGGCGTCAGACGAAGCCGCCGTAGCGAGGGCTGCGAACTCGTCGTGCACCTCGTCAACGACGATGACTCGTTCGGTTGCGCAGCACACCTGGCCGGCGTTGTAGTAGGCACCGTATACGGCCAGCGAGGCGGCCGCCTCGAGGTTGGCGTCGGCGGTGACAATCGTCGGTCCGTTCCCGGACATCTCCATGATCGATCGCTTGATGCCCATCTGCGCGAGGATCTTCTTTCCGGTAGCAGTTGAGCCGGTGAACCCGATGGCATCGATCCCGGCGTGTTGCACCAGGCGTTCGCCGATGCCGGCCCCGCCGGGGATGATCGAGACGGCCCCGTTGGGAACGCCCGCCTCATCGAACGCCTCGGCGAGTTTGAGAAGAGCCCACGAAGTGAACTCGGGCGGTTTGACGATCACGGCGTTCCCGGCTGCCAACCCGGGACCAATGTATTCGAGCGGGATCGTGACGGGGAAGTTCCAGGGGGTGATGGCCGCCCACACCCCCACGGGACGGCGGAAAGTGAACATCCTTTTGTGACGGTCGGAGGTGGGGATGACCTCCCCGCCCAGACGCTTGACGTCCTCGGCGGCGTTGTAGAAATACTGATTGGCTTCGGCGATGTCGGCCAGCGATTCGGCGTGATACGGCTTGCCCTGTTCCAGGGTTTGGATCCGGGCGATTTCCTCTTCGAGCGGTTCGATGGCTGCCGCAATGCGCAAGCACAGCTCGGCTCGCTCGAAGGCAGACCAATGTCGCATCTCTTCGGTGGCCGCTCTCGCCGCCGCGACTGCTCTATCGATGTCGGCGGGGGAGGCGAGCGGTACGTTGGCAATGTGCTCGCCGGTCACCGGGCTGATTAGTTCATGGACGTCATCACCGGTTCCGTGCGTCCATTGTCCTGCGATATACAGCTTGAGATCTTCGGCCACCATGTCACCTCGAGTCGGCGGGTTGTCCTGGCAATCGTAGATCCACCCGGCGCGAGGGAGGCGGAGAAGGGGTTAGGATTCACATCGGTGAGAATGTGCCGGAACGCCCCCTACTGATTGACGGAGCTCATGGGCTCGGCTCTGTCGCGCCGTCTCCCCTTTCAAATGTTGCGATCCGTGCACCGCTCGATTCTCTCGCCGCCACCTCAACCGAACGGTTCGAAACCGTAGCTTCTTCTGAGGCCCGTGCCCGCTTGCTCACGGTGGCCCGGTCCTCGATTTGTGCATCATCCGCACACGTATCCCGCCGGCCTCGTTCCTCGATCGGGCACGTGCGCCGGAACACGCCATTGGATCAACCGACGGAAACCTGACGAAAGGAACATGATGGGTTTGCAAGGTGAGAAAACCGCCGCCTGGTTCGCGCGGGCAAAGGCCAATTTGGTCAACGGAGTCTCGAGCCAGTTCCGCTACTGGGGCGACGAGGACACGCTCGTCATCGACCGGGGCGAAGGAGCCTACGTCTTCGACATGGACGGCAAGCGCTACATCGATTACCAGTGCGGATTCGGACCCGTGGTGCTGGGGCACGGTCATCCGGAGGTGGCCAAGGCCGTAGCCGAAGCCGCCGCCGCCGGGACCACGTTTGCGATGACTACCGCCCGTGAAGTGGTGGCGGCCGAGAAATTCCGGGCAGCCGTCCCCTGGGTAGATGCGTTGCGCTTCACCAATACCGGAACCGAGGCGACGATGCACGCCATCCGCCTGGCTCGGGGTTTCACCGGGCGGGATGTGGTTCTCAAATTCGAGGGCCAGTATCACGGCGTCCACGACTATGTGATGTTCTCGACGGCGGGGGCGCCGCCCACCGCGATGGGATCGAGATATCGACCGGTCCCGTGGCAGAGCTCATCCGGAATACCCGAAGCCATCCGTTCCTACATTCGCACACTGCCGTTCAACGATCTCGAACTGGTCGAACGACTCTTCCGGGATCAGGGGCACACCATCGCCGCCATCATCGTCGAGCCGATGCTGGGCAACGCCTTCGGGATCATGCCGCAGGACGGCTTCCTCGAGGGGCTTCGCGACATCTGCGACCAATACGGAACCGTCCTCATCTTCGACGAAGTGAAGACCGGATTCCGCATCGCGCTGGGCGGAGCCCAGGAGGTCTTCGGGGTTACTCCCGATCTGGGCACCTTCGCCAAGTCGATGGGCAACGGATTCCCGGTAGCGGCCATCGCCGGCCGGGGAGAGGTTATACAGGCATGGGGCAAGGGAGGGATAGCCCAGGCCGGCACCTACTCCGGCAACGGGGTGGCCGCCGCCGCCGCCGGAGCCACCATCGATGTTCTGTCGACCGGGGAGCCGTACGCACAGATGGAGAAGACCGGAACGGCGCTCATGGACGGCCTGGGCCGAATCTGCGCCGATCGGGGGGTCACCGCCCACGTGATCGGGGTTCCCGCCATGTTCGGCCTCGTCTTCAGCGAGGAACCGCCGAAGGAATTCCGCGACGCGGCGAAACACAACGAAGAGCTCTACGCCGAGGTCGTAGGCGGAATGATCAAACGCGGTGTCATGCCGGTCGACGACGCGCTCGAGCCGTGGTTCCTGAGCGCGGCACTGACGGATGAGGATGTGGCGACCACTCTGACCGCCTTCGACGAAGCACTCGTCGAAGCGATCGCCTAGTGCGTACTGAGTAGAGAGGGAAACAACCATGCGAATTGCGCTCCTGGGAGCGGGAATCATTGGTGCCGTGGTAGCGAGGGATCTGGCTACCTGGGGCCGTCCGGAAGAGGTCGTGATCGGCGACCTCGATGGGAATCGGGCCGCCGAGGTTGCCGCGGAACACGGGTTCGAGTCCACCGCGGTCGATGTGCGCGACGAGGCGTCGTTGGACGCCTTCCTCGCCGGTGCGGACGCGGTGATCAACGCCGCTCAATACGAGATCAACCTGCCCGTAATGGAAGGGGCCCTGCGGGCCGGGGCCCACTACACGGATCTGGGCGGCCTGTTCTTCACCACCAGAAAGCAGCTCGAACTCGACGAGCGGTTCCGCCAGGCCGGCCTGACCGCCGTGATCGGAATCGGCTCATGTCCGGGGATTGCCAACGTCCATGCCGGCGATCTGGCCGCCCGGATGGACACGGTCCGGTCGGTGAAGATCTACAACGGCGCTACCTCGGATCCATCGGATTCGCTCAAATGGCCCTATTCGTTGTGGACCATCTTTGACGAGATCGTCGAACGGGCGATGGTGTTCCGGGGTGGCGAGTTTGTCGACCTGGATCCGCTGTCGGAGGAGGAGATGTTCCCCTTCCGCGACCCGATCGGCTACGCCAAGACCCACCTATCGCTGCACTCCGAGGTGGCCACCATCCCTCTCAGCCTGGCCGACAAGGGAATCGAAGCCTGCGAATTCAAGATCGCATTCTTCGGGTTTCCCGAGGCGGCGTTGCGAAAGCTGCAGTTCCTCGCCTCGGTGGGATTGGCCTCGACCAAGCCGCGCCGGGTGGGAGCCGTTGATGGAGTTATCCCGCGACGCTTGCTGGTCGACCTCCTGGAGGAGCTCCAGCCCGATCCACCGCAACACGCAGGTTTCAAAGACATCGCCACGGTGGCCGAGGGAACTCGAGATGGCGCGCCCGTCCGGATGCGTCTCGACACGACCGCCTGGCCGTCCAAGGAGCTGAAGGTCTACGGGGGAACAGTGGTAGTGGGTTCACCTGCCGCGATAACCGGGAAGTGGCTGGCATCCAAAGAGGTCGACAAACCGGGCGTTCATCCGCCGGAAGTTGCCATACCGCCGCAGCCGTTCTACGCCGAGCTGGCCAAGCGGGGCGTGGCAACCAGCCTCACCGAGGAGGTCCAGCTGGCCGGCTGAGTCCGGCTAACCGCTGAAACTGCGGAAACCACCACATCGGGGTCGGCCAACATCTCCGGCTAATTCCGCGTAGTCGCGATGGTCTTGCCGGCTCAGGATTATTCGGGCTCCCGCCGTGGTTGAGGAGCCTATTCTGGCGGCCATGTCCTATCCGATCCGCCCCATTCTCCGCGATGAGTTTCGCCCCTTCGCTCAGGTCTGGGAACGCACCTTCAATTTTGATGAGAAGGACGAGGAGATCGAAGCTTTCCGGGAAGCTTTCGAATTTGACCGTTCCTTTGTGGCCGTCGATGGCGAGCAATTCGTCGGAACCGGAGGCGCCTTCTCATTCGATTTGACCACTCCGGGAGGTCATGTTCCAACCGGCGGCCTCACCGCGATCGCCGTGCTTCCCACTCACCGGCGGCGGGGCATTCTGAGCGACATGATGCGCTATCACTTCGACGAAGTGAGGGCCAGAGAGGAGCCGTTGTCGGTACTGCGCGCCTCTGAGAGCATCATCTATCCCCGGTTCGGCTACGGGGTGGCCACCATCGACGCCGGCTTTCAGATCGATAGACGCCATACCGGGTTCGCGGTGGAGCTTCCCACTCCGGGAGCGGTCCGGTTGGTCGACAAGGAGGAAGCTCGCAAGACTCTCCCGTCGATCTATGCCGGGGTGGCCGCCACCTGGCCGGGGTTTCTCAGCCGTTCCGACAAGGAATGGGACCTGCTGCTTCTAGATTTGGAGCACTGGCGGGACGGGATGACAGCCAACCGGTTTGCCATTTATGAGCAGGAAGGCGAAGCCCTCGGATACATGCGATATCGGGTCGAGAGCAAGTGGGAGCAGGGACACGCCGTCAGTGAGCTTCTGGCCGCCGAGATGATGGCGATTACACCTGCGGCGGAGGCGGCTCTGTGGCGGTACGCATTCTCGGTGGACCTCATCAAGATCATCAAGACTCAAACCCGTCCTCCGGAGGAACTGCTTTCGCTGCTCCTGGCCGATCCCCGCCGTATGAAGACCAAACAGGGCGACGGCATCTGGACCCGACTGCTCGACATACCGGCTTCCCTGGAAGGGCGCCGCTATGCCACGGAGGGGCGATTGGTGCTCCAGGTGGTCGACAACCTCCTGCCCGACGTCGGCGGGGTCTTCAGCCTCGAAGGCGGCCCCGATGGGGCGGAGTGTCGACGCTCAACGGCCACCCCCGACGTGACGCTTGATATCGCCGGGCTCAGCGCCCGTTACCTCGGAGAGGGGAGTTTCCGTCTCATGCACGATGCCGGTCGGGTGACCGGGGATATCGATGCAGTTGTCAGGGCGGACCAGATGTTCGGCTGGCACCGCCGGCCCTGGTGTCCGCACTACTTCTGAGCGGTCCGCCGCGGTAGGTGCTTCCGGGAAAGCCTTTCCTGTCTCTCGTTTCGGTGGCCGGTCGGGCGCGTCGAAACTCCCACCGGGGGTGGGGTGGTTCAGTTTCCGGGTGATGTGGGTGGTTTGGGGTTGATGCCGCAGGTAGTCGGGTGGTTGGGGTCAGGGTGGTGGGCGGGTTTGGGGTTTGAGGAAGCGTCGTCGTTGGGGTGGGGAGTGGGGGTCGATTTGGTAGCCGTGGCGGTGGATGACCACATGATGGTGGTACCAGCAGAGGGTGGTGAGGTTTGAGGGGTGGTGGGTTCCGCCTTGGCTGCGGGGGGTGATGTGGTGGGGTTGGAGCCGGTAGCGGGATCGGCACCCGGCGATGGTGCACATACCGCCGTCGCGGTGGAGGATGAATCGGCGGAGTTTGGGGGGGATGGTGCGGGTGGTGGGTCCGACCGTGAGGGGGCTGCCATTGGGGGAGGTGGTGAGGATTTCGACTTGGCCGTCGCAGAGGATCTGTTCCAAGGTGAGCGGCCCTACTCGGGGTCCGGTAGCGAGGGTGGCTCCGGTTTCCCCGTTAGTGGTAGCGGCTTGGTGGGCGTCGAGGAAGATCGACACCATCGGGGTTGACGAGGGGGCTTCTTTGGGGGTTTGGTCGAGGGAGTCTTGGGCGATGGAGACCAGCGCGTCGGCTTGGCGTTGGGTTCGGGCACACCGCCGGCCGTTGGGGAGGGGCGGGTATTGGTCGGCTCGGGTGGTGAGGGCTTGTTCGATGAGTTGGCCGTCGATCCCGGGGAACTGTCCCCATAGTTTGTAGGAGGTTTGATCCAAGGTGGGTTGGATGGAGAGGAACCGACCCGAGAACAGGTCTTGTTCGCCTGGGCGGCTGATCGGTTGGTGGCGGGCCACCATCCGTCGTATCCCGACCAGGTCCCAACCCCGGGATTGGGCAACCAGCTCAGGAGAGGCCCCCGAGTGGATCAGGCGGGTTTCTTCGGTTGCTCGATCGAAGGTGACCCGCCCCGCCGCCAGCTCTTCCGCCAGGGAGGGTTGGTCGATCGAGCGCTTTGGGCGGTTTGGGTGAGTTTCTGGGCGGTTTCGGGGGTCAGATCCAGGCGGGCTGCCACCCACTCGCACAAAGTCCTCGATCCGTCCATCAATGCGACTTGCGCGATGTCCAACGCTTGGAGGGCGACCATCTGGCGGGCCCGTAACCGAGCGATATGAGCTTCGTCGTCAACCAGCAGCTGTTCGAGCTGATCGATAGTCGCTTCCGTTTCCATAACCTGAACATACCGTCCGGGTGTGACACAAAAACCCCAAACAAGGCACAGCAAACCCCAACAAACAGCAGCTATCCGCTATCAGCGGTCCGAGAAGAGTCACCCTCTCCGCTCCGCCGCCAGAGGCAGCATCAAGCAGCAAGCAGCAAGCAACCAGCCAGCAAGGTGGTCGGTTACCTCGAGATGAAAGGGTGGAGGCTTGGCGGACCGTCCTTGCACCCTCTCCGCGCCGCCGCCTCCGGCGGCGGCGCGCCTCTCCCGCCGGCGGGAGAGGCCAAAACAACCGACGGCGGGCGCTCGTTCCCTGGATGCAAAAGAACACCCACTCGGCCAGACGGTGAAACCTTCCAGAGCAGAGAAGATCACCCAGCATCAAGCCTCAAGCCAGAGCCACCCTCTCCGCTCCGCCGCCTGACCCCCTACCCTCGCCTACCGGCGACGGTACTTTCCCCCTGGCAGGGGGACTATCAGCGGCGAGCCTCTCCCGCCGGCGGGAGACGCTCACGACCGTCCGGACCACGAAGGTGAATCGTCCTGTCGATGCAAAAGGACACCCATCCGATCGGCCGGTGGAGCCTTCCAGAGCGGAGAAGACCACCAAGCTGCAAGCAGCAAGCAGCTATCAGCTATCCGCTATCCGCGGTCCGAGAAGAGCCACCCTCTCCGCTCCGCTGCCTGACCCCCTACCCTCGCCTATCGGCGACGGTACTTTCCCCCTGGCAGGGGGACTATCACCGGCGCCCTTCAACCGGCGGCGGGCGCTCGTTCCCTCGATGCGAAAGAACACTCACCTGGGTAGACGGTGGAGCCTCCTTGAGCAGAGAAGACCAACAAGCATCAAGCATCAAGCATCAAGGAACCAGCATCGGGCTTCGAGTATCGGGCCCGGCCGCACAACGCCGGCGATGGGGGTTGGCCGCTATCTTTGCTGCATGGCCAAGATTCATGGTGGGCAGATCATCGCCCGGGCGCTCAAGTACGAAGGGGTCGACACGATCTTCACCCTCACCGGCGGTCATATCGTCGCCATTCTGGACGGATGTGTTCAGGAAGGTATCAGGGTCGTCGATGTACGCCACGAGCAGGCCGCCATCCACGCCGCCGAGGCGTACTACCGCCTGACCGGGAAGCTCGGAGTTGCAGCCGTAACTGCCGGGCCGGGGGTCACCGATGCCGTCACCGGAGTCGCCAACGCCTGGTTCTCGGGTGCTCCGGTGTTGCTGCTGGGTGGACGCCACGTCATCCGCCAGGAGTTGAAGGGCGGTCTCCAGGAGATGGATCATCCCCAACTCTTTCGATCCATCACCGCCTGGGCGGCGACCGCCTGGGAGACCAACCGGTTGGCCGACTACATCGCCACTGCCTCCCGCCACGCTTTCGCCGGCCGGGGAGCCCCGGTGTTTCTCGACGTGCCGATGGACGTGCAGTTCGACGTGGCGGAGGAATCGACGATTGCCTGGCCCGAGAACCACCGGCCCTCGCCGCCGGGAGTCTCGTCCGGCGATGTTGATGAAGTCGCCGGACTGCTTGCCCGTTTCGAGCGGCCCGTCGTCTTCGCCGGTTGCGGGCTAAGGGGCCAGGCCGAGTTGCGGCAGTTTGCCGATGCGCTGCGGGCGCCGGTCTATCTGAGCGGCAACGCTCGCGGAGCCCTTCCTCATGGACATCCACTGCTGGGTAATCGCCGGCGCTCGATGGCGTTCGCCGACGCCGATCTGGTCTTGGCCTTGGGAGTGGATTGGGACTTCCGAACGGGATACGGTCAGAAGATCCATGCCGATGCCCACATCGTGCAGGTTGATGCCGACCCCACCAAGGTGGGTTGGAATCGACCGGCGCACACCGCCCTCACCGCCGATCCGGCTCGCTTCCTTGCCGAGCTGAACGAGCAGGCCGGCCGGTTTGCCCGCCCCGACCTGCCGTCCTGGACCAAAGCCATCATGGAGGCAGAAGCCGAAGCAGAGGTTCAGGCCCAGCGGGAAGCGCACTCGGATGCCTCCCCCGTGCACCCCGAGCGGTTCGCCAAAGAAGTTGCCGAGTTCTTCGCCGATTCGATCGTGTCGGTGGATGGCGGTGACATCGTCTCGACCACCGCCAAGTGGCTTCGGCCGGCCAACCAGGGCGAGGTACTCATCGCCGGGGCTTTTGGAACCCTCGGCACCGGTGCTCCGTTCGCCCTCGCCGCCCAGGTTCTTCATCCGGATCGCCGGGTTGGGATCGTCTTCGGCGACGGCGCTTTCGGTTTCAACGGCATGGAATTCGACACCTTCGTCCGGCTGGGCCTACCGGTGATCGGGGTGATCGGCAACGATGGCGTCTGGAACAACATCAAGACGTTCCATCGGGCCTTCTACCCGGACCGCCTGGTGGCCACCGACCTGGGGATCCGTCCCTACCACCTGATGGTGGAAGGCCTGGGAGGTTACGGCGAGTTCGTCGATCGGCCCGAGGAAATTCGACCGGCCCTCGAGCGAGCCGCCGCCAGTGGCAAACCGGCACTGATCAACGTGCACATCGCCGAGACGTTCCGGGCGAGCTCGAATTACGCGCAATGAAGCTTCGAGCTTCGAGCCTGAAGCTTCGAGCCAGGCACCTAGTCAATCTAGGTTCGTTGCTCGTTACAGCAGGATTAGTGCCAGGGTGCCGACCACGAAACAGTAGAGAGCAAACGGGCGGAGTCCGATGCGAACCAGCGTGCGGATCAAGAAGGCGATGGCCAGGTACCCGGACACCGCCGCCACCAAGACTCCCACCCACAATTCGGCGGGGATGCCGCCCTCGCCCGCCAGTTGCAAGGTCTCGATAACGCCCCCTCCGGCGATGGCCGGAACTGCCAGCAGGAATGAGAAACGGGCCGCTTGCTCCGCCGACAAACCCCGGGCCAGCGAAGCGGTGATGGTCATCCCCGAGCGGGAGATTCCGGGAAGCAACGCGGTCGCCTGGGCGACTCCGACCAGAACTGCATCAGTGGCGGTGGCTTTCTCCAGGGTGCCGGCCTTGCGAACGATGAATCCCGACACGACCAATACCAACCCGGTGACCAGCAGAGCTACGGCGACGGCCGTCACGGATTCCTGAAACAGTTCCAGCTGGTGTTCGAGCAATATCCCGATGGTGGCCGGGATGGTGCCGATGATCAGCAACGTGAGCACGCGGCGGGCGTCCGGATCCCGACGAAAGTGGATCAGCTTGGCGAGGTCCTTCCGGTAATAGAACAGCACCGCCACCAGGGTTCCGAGATGGAGCAGAGCCGAAGTGGCCAGGTCGGGTGGTTCGACGCCGAGAAAGGCGGGAACGAGAACGAGGTGTCCGGACGAGGAGATCGGCAGGAATTCGGTCAGGCCCTGAACCAGGCCCCACAGCATTGCTTCGAGCATCGGCGGCAGGTTAGCCAGACGCGGCTCCGAGGATGGTCGACACCCTCCCTTCGGCAATGGCCGCGGCCGCCATCATGGCCAGATTTTCGGGAACCGCTACCAGCCCGGGCTCTGGTTCGATGGCCAGAGGGTCCGGGTCGGTGGGAGCCGGAGCGATCACCAATCCCGGCACAGACCGGGGCTCATCGTCTGGGCCGGACGGAAGCAGAATCAACTGCACTTCTTGACCGGGTACCGCACCCGTCGGGAGCTGCACCTCCATCGTCCACCATCCGGCCGGCGTGGGGATGCGCTGGGTAGAGAGGGCGGAGGGTAGGAGTGGCTCTCCGGCGGAAACGGTTCGCAACAGGGTTCCCCGGGGTTCGTCCAGGCCGGGCAGAATCCCTCGTGGTATCCGCCGCCACTCGAGCAGGCTCTCGTCTACGGTGGTCCCGGCGACGAGATCGGAGGCCGCAAAGGGTTGCAGCACCGTCGGCGCAGGCCGCAAATCCAACCAGGCAGCTGTCGCCACCAGGAGCAGCGCACCAGCCCACCGGAGGTAAGGGGGACGACGAAACCAGTACACGAAGGCAACCTATCGTGCGCCGGCCACGGCGGGAAGGGGGTTGGAGCAGGTTGCAGGTTGCAGGTTGCAGGTTTCAGGCAACTGGAGTCTCGAGAAACGAGAAAGCTGAAACGAGGAACTAGAACCGCTCGAGCAGGTCCTGCACGTGGTCTGGGAGCTCGCGGTTCCCCAGCCGGGGATCCGGTTCGGGAATTCCCGCGGTGAGGCGAAGCGGAACTACGCCGGCCCACACGTTCAGCTCGTAATCCTCTGCTTCGTCCTCGGGCGGGCCGCTGCTGATCTTGGCAGAAGCTTCTTCGATCGGAATCGCCAGGACGGTGGTGGCCCGCAGTTCCTGGTCGGACGGCCGGCGAGCGTGGTCCCAGCGACCGGGCAGAGTGCGCTCACTGATCACTTTCAGGCCCCGCAACTTCTCCTCGCCCTCCGTCTGGCGGGCGGTTCCGAAGATGGTCACCGAGCGGTAGTTCATCGAACTGTGAAACAAAGACCTTGCCAGCACCAACCCGTCCAGCAAGGTAACCGATACGGCCACTTCGACGCCGGTGCGCATCACGCGGAGCATGCGACTGGCGGGCGAGCCGTGAAGGTAAAGGAGATCGCCGTCCCGCCCGTGGATGGTCGGAACCACGACGGGTGACCCTTCATGGACGAAGCCAACCTGGCAGATCAGGGCCTCGTCGAGGATGGCGTAGACGACCTCACGATCGAACGATCCCTTTTCCGGCAGGCGTTTGATGGTCGTCCGCGGGGTCTCGGTGAACTGGTCCACGGCGTCGTTATCCGCCGGCGGTCGACAGGGCGGTGGCGCATGGGCAAGCTCGTGGGGTACGGGCTGCCAGTGGAATCAGCGTCTTCACGGCTTCCTTGAGGGTGCCGAGAGTCGCCTCGAACCGCTCGATGACTGCGGCATGGCTCACCGGCGGGATGTCTCCCTCGACACCCACGTCGTAGTCGGTGATCACGGCGATGTTCACAAAACATATTTCCAGCTCACGCGCCAGTATCGCTTCAGGAGCCTGAGTCATGCCGATCACTTCCCAGCCCTGCTCGGTATACCACCTGCTTTCGGCCCGGGTTGAAAATCGTGGTCCTTGAATGACCACCATGGTTCCGCGTTCGTGAACGGTTGCACCTACGGCCCGGACGGAGTCGACGGCCGGTGGGCGAAGCTCAGGGCAGTAGGGATCTGCAAAGGAAACGTGCACGGTCTTGGGCCCCTCGTAGAAGGTAGAAGGTCTGCCCCAAGTACGATCAACCAGCTGATCGGAGACGACGAGATGGCCCGGTTCATAATTCCGGGCGAGGCTCCCGGCCGCGGTGGGGCTGATGATCCGGTCTACTCCCGCCTCCTTCAATGCCCAGAGGTTGGCTCGATAGGGGACGAGGTGGGGTGGAAACTGGTGGTCGCGGCCGTGGCGGGGGAGAAACGCGACTTCGATTCCGTCGACGGACCCTACGGTCAACGGTGCCGACGGGCCACCGAAGGGCGTATCTACGGTGACTTCCCGGGCGTTCTGGAGGAATTCGTAGAAACCGGTACCCCCAATGACTCCGATCATCAATCGTCACCCTTGGATCCGCTCGACTTGGATCCGCTCGACTTGGTGTCACTCGATTTGGATTCGCTCGACTTGGAACTACTCGATTTGGATTCGCTCGACTTGGAGCTGCTCGACTTCGAGCTTCCCGATTTGGAACTGCTCGACTTCGAGTCCGTCACGTAGAAACCCGAGCCCTTGAAGATGATCCCGGCAGGGTGAAAGACCTTCTGAACGTCACCGCCACAACCGGGGTGCGCGCGAAGCGTCTTGTCCTTGAACGATTGCACGATCTCAAAACGTTCGCCGCATTTCTTGCAGGCATATTCGTAAGTGGGCACGGCTGTTGGATTCCTCAGGCAAAGACAAACCATGATATCAAGCCCTGTGGCCCACGCCCGCACCGGCCCATGGTCGATGCAGCTGCCCGGATCCAATATGCTGCGACCATGCTCCGTACCGTTGGTGTTCTGCTGCTTGCCTATCTCATCGGCAGTCTCGACTTCGCGGTAATCGTCGCACGCCTCAAAGGCGAGGACATCTACTCGATGGGGAGCGGCAATCCGGGGGCATCCAATGCCCTGCGCTCCATGGGGAAGGCGGCCGGGGCAGTGGTGCTGATCGGTGATCTTGCCAAAGGAGTAGCCGCCGCGGCCGTCGGATCTGCCCTGGGTGGCAGCGAGACCATCGCCGCTGCGGCCGGCCTGGCAGCCGTGGTCGGGCATTGCTACCCGGTATTTCACCGATTCCGGGGAGGCAAAGGAGCCGCCACCTTGGCCGGAATGCTCTTGTGGGTGGCTCCCTGGGCAGGGCTCGGCATGGTCCTGGTCTTCGTGGGGATCGTTGCCGTTTGGCGGATTGCTTCGGTAGGGTCGATCGCGGGAGCTGCTTTGGCTGTTCCGATAGCGGTCTGGCTCGACGGCGGGCGAGGTTGGCCGTTGGCCTGGCTGTTGGCGGCTGTGGCGCTGATGATGTACCGGCATCGGGGCAACATCGTCAGGCTTCTTCGAGGTGCGGAAAGAAAGGTTGTAGGGGATGAGCATTGAGGTAGCGGTGGTGCCGGCGGCCGGGCGCGGGACCAGGATGCGTCCGGCCACCAGGGTCGTGCCGAAAGCGTTGATTCCCGTGATCGACCGGCCCGCCATTCAGTACGCCGTCGAGGAATCGGTTCGAGCCGGAGCCGGCGAGGTGATCTTGATTGTCGACCCGGGGGTGGGCGAACTGGCGGAACGCCATTTCTGGGAGGAGGGCCCGCTCCCCGGTCTGGAGGACGTGACGATCACGCCGGTAGTTCAGGAAGTTCCCCGAGGTTTGGGAGATGCGGTCCTGACCGCCCGCCGGGCGGTGGGCGATCGGCCGTTCTTTTGTGTGCTGGCGGACAACATCCCCCGTCCGGACGGAGATGTTTTGCCCGGAATGGCCGAAGCATTCGACGGAACCTCGGTGGTGTGTCTGCGTCATCTGTCCGCCGAGTTTCTCGAACGATACGGTGTGATCGTTCCCGGTCAATGGCGCCGCCCGGAGGTAGTCGAAGTCCTCAGCGCCGTTGAAAAACCCGGCGTCGCTGATGCACCCTCCGATCTGGGTCTCATCGGCCGTTACCTGTTCACCACGGAGGTGTTCTCCGTCCTCGAGAACCTTCCGGCCGGGTTGGGCGGCGAGATCCAACTGACCGACGCGATCTCGAAATTAGGCGAGGCCGGACACTGCCTCGGGTATGTGGCCGGGCAGGACCTGCTCGATATCGGGAACCCGCTCGGGTTGCTGGAAGCATCGACCGTCCTCGGGTTGAGCCATTCCGAGTTCGGCGCCGAGTATCGGCAATATCTCACGAGATTGGTGGAAGAAGATTGAAGCCACTGCGTGAAGCCCAACGGGAAGTCCTGGCCACGGTGCCGGCGTTGCCGGTGGTGACCGTGCCTCTTCTCAATGCCACGGGGTTGGTTCTGGCCGAACCGGTGGCGGCGCTTCACAACGTTCCGCCCTTTGCCAACTCGGCAATGGACGGGTATGCGGTCCGCGCCGAAGATGTGAAAGAAGTTCCGGCGACCCTGACGATCGTCGAAGATTTGCCGGCCGGACATGTGGCAACTGCCACAGTGCAGCCGGGCACCGCGGTGAAGATCATGACGGGAGCCCCCATCCCCGATGGAGCGGATGCAGTTGTGCAAGTCGAGTACGCCGAGCCGGCCGGTCGGACGGTTTCGATACGCGTCTCGGTCCCGGCGGGAACCAACCTGCGTGCGGTCGGTGGTGATGTTCGAAAAGGAGCCCGGGTCTTCGAGGCAGGCGTTCGCCTGGGAGCCGCTCACCTGGGAGTGCTCGCCTCCCTGGGGGTGGCGGATCCGTTGGTCCGTCGACGCCCGCGCGTTGCGATCTTGTCAACGGGCGATGAGGTCATGCCCCCGGACGTTGGAGCTCTTGAGCCCGGTCAGATCCGGGATAGCAATCGGATGGTGCTCAACAGCCTGCTGCTCGAACTGGGCGCCGAAGTGGTTGATCTCGGCATTGTGCGCGACGACGCCGACCTGCTGCGCTCCACGCTGGAGGCAGCCGCGGCCGATGCCGATGCGATCATCACGTCGGGTGGGGTCTCGATGGGTGAATACGACCTGGTGAAGACCATCTTGGGCGATTTGGGCCAGATCAACTTCTGGCAAGTGGCCATGCAGCCCGGCAAGCCGTTTGCCTTTGGCCTGCTCGATGAAACCCCGTTCTTCGGTCTTCCCGGCAACCCGGTCAGTGTGATGGTGTCGTTTGAGCAGTTCGCCCGTCCCGCCCTTCTCCACATGATGGGTGCGACGAGAGTCTTCCGTCCGCGGATTCAAGGGAGGATGACCGGGTCGGTTTCGACCAATCCCGAGAAAGTCGTCTTTCTCCGGGTCAAGGCGGCGCTCGACGAGGCCGGTGATTGGGTGGCCGGCTTGAGTGGTGGTCAACTGTCGAACATGCTGTCGGCGATGGCGTACGGCAATGCGTTCGCGGTCATCCCGACCGGTACGGGTGCCGTCGAACAGGACGATGAGGTGGCACTCGAGATGTTCACTTGGCCGGAGACGAGAACGAAAGAAGAGGCGCTGGATGATTGAAGAAGAGTTCTCTCACCTCGACGAGCAGGGCCACGTCCACATGGTGGATGTGAGCAGTAAGGACGTTACCGGGAGGCAAGCACTCGCCGCGGCAACCGTCGTGATGAAACCGACAACCCGGGATCTCTTGTTCGCCGGCGGTCTTCCCAAAGGTGACGCACTGGCCACTGCCCGGATAGCGGGGATCATGGCGGCCAAACGCACCTCCGATCTGATCCCGTTGTGTCATCCGATCGCCCTGACTTCCGTGTCCATCGACATAGCTCCCTCCGACTCCGGTGCCTCCCTTCGGGCGACGGTTACCACCCGTGACCGCACGGGGGTGGAAATGGAAGCGATGACCGCCGTCTCGGTGGCCGCTCTCTCCGTGTACGACATGATCAAGGGGGTGGATCGTGGAGCCTATGTCGACGAGGTCCGGCTGCTGTCCAAGTCGGGGGGCCGGTCGGGGGAGTGGGCTCGATGAAGGCCGCCGTCATAACGGTGAGTGATCGAGTCAGTCGCGGAGAGGCCGAGGATCGGTCTGGTCCCGCCGCGGTCCGGATCCTCGAGGAGCTTGGTTTTTCGACCGAACTCGATTTGGTGCCGGACGGCGTCGAGACGGTGGCGGCCGGTCTCCGACGGTGGATCGATCGCGGCGTGGTCCTGGTCATTACCACCGGCGGCACGGGCTTTGGCCCGCGTGACCTCACGCCGGAAGCGACCGGTCGAGTGATTGACAAAGCGGCCCCCGGACTGGTTGAAGCCATGCGATCGTCGACCTTCGGTATCAATCCGCACGGCATGCTTTCTCGGGCAGTGTCCGGTATCGCTGGTTCGACGCTCGTTGTCAATCTCCCCGGTTCGGTGGCCGGCGTCGAAGAGTCTCTGGCGGTGATCGGCCCGGCGCTGGTTCATGCTGTGGAGTTGCTCTCGGCTGAGTCTTCCGACCACGGATCGGCGCCGACCAATGCCTCAGGGTGACTTGTTGTTGAGTTGGGAAAGACCTAATCTTCGCTCGGCGTACAAGGGCGGAGACAGCGTTGGATAATCCTCTTGCCATACTCATTACCCTGGTCATAGCTGGGGCATGGGCGGCCTACCTTCTGCCGTCGGTTTTTGTATTGCGGCGGAACGCACCACTTCATTCAACTAATGAGTTCAATCAACTAACCGCCCGGCTGGCATCGGTCCACGGTCACAACGTTGAGAACGCCGACCTCGCTCGTCGGCGCGTGTTGGCACGCCGGCGAAGGATCCTGGCCGGTCTCGCTCTCACAGCCGCCACCACCCTGGGGGTGGCGATCTGGCAGGGCTCGTCCATGCTCCTTATCGCACATATCGCTATCGATGCGATCGGGGCTTGGTACATTGCCATGCTCCTGCAGATCAAACAGCGGCGGATCGTCGATCCGACGGTGATCGACTTGCGGACGATCGAAGAAACCACGGAGGAGCGCCACCTGAAGATTGTCTCCTCGAACTAGGAGGCGACTCGTGGATCAGCCTGATCTCGATCAGCTCGAAGAAGCCGTCCGCGCCGAATTCGATGACAAGTTTGCGGCTCGCGAGCGGGCATTGGCCCTGAGCCGGAAAGTCATTCGCTCTTCTGCCAATGCCATCCGGGCTTTGCACCGCGGTGAAATCTCAGAAGCCGAGCGTCTCATGGATGAAGCGGCAGCCCTGGTAGGCGAGGCGGCAGAGCAGTTGGCCGATCACGGCGATATCCGGTTTGCGGGGTTTGTCGACGACGCTGCCAAGGAGTACGCCGAGGCGCGGTGCACCTACGCACTGGCCTTTGGGCACAGGATCCCTCTGCCGGGTGAGCTGGGAGTTGCGACCGCTCCGTATCTCAACGGGCTCGGTGAAGCGGTCGGTGAGTTACGGAGGCGAATGCTCGACCTGCTGCGCGCCGAGCAGCTCGACGAGGCCGAGGCGACTCTCGAGGCCATGGAGACGGTGCACGGTCTGCTCGCTGGTCTTGACTACCCCGACGGCATGACCGGCGGGTTGCGCAGAACCACCGACGTCGCCCGGGCCCTCATCGAACGAAGCCGGGCGGATCTCACCGCCACCATCGTCCAGGAGCGATTGCGCCGCGACTTGGCCGAGCGGCTCGGCGATACCTCTCCAACCAGTTAAACTTCCCGCCGCCCTTGGGGGTGTAGCTCAGCCCGGCAGAGCGCTTCCCTCGCACGGAAGAAGCCAGGGGTTCAAATCCCCTCACCTCCACCCAAGAAGACCCGGTGTTTACAGGTGTTTCAGCCGCTTTGGTCCCGCCGTGAAGGTAGGGAACCGGGGCCAACCCCACGCCAACCCCACAAGCTACGCCGTCAATGCTTCGTCGATAGCGTCGGCAGCAGCACGGTCGATGCCATCGAATAGGTGACCATAGACATCGAGCGTTGTCGTGATCGAAGCATGCCCCAGGCGCTCTTGGATGACTTTCGGGTGCTGACCGGTTGCGATGAGTACGGCAGCGTGGCTATGTCTGAGGTCGTGGAAACGGAATGGTTGACCGACTGATTGCGTCACCGCCGAAATCCATACTCGGCGGCGGAAGTGATTGCGTCGGAGCGGTCCGGCGGGTGCGGCGATGGGGCGAGGCTGCGAGAGGGTCGCTGGGTGACTGTCAGGATCTGTGCTTCTGCCCTATGCGAGCGGCGACCTGAGAGAGACAATGATCCTGGAGGTGTCGATGCGCCGTGTCGCTCTCCTGGTAGCTGTGAGCCTGCTGTGGGCTTGTACTGAGGGTGCTGTCTCGACGACGACGACCACAACCACGGCTCCGACCTCCACAACCACCAGGTCGTCCACGTCCTCGACCACCATCTCCTCGACGAGCACCGCTGCTGTGCAGGAGTGGCCGGAGTTGCTGGTCACCAACGACGATGGGGTGTTCTATGTCGACTCTGCCGGGGAGATCACCCAGTTGGTGAAGGGGAGGGTCGCCTATGCGGTGGACGACACTCGGGGTGGGTTGTTGTCTCAGGTGGAGCGGGGCCGTTCCGGGCCGGAGGGACCGGGATCGACCGAGGTGTGGTGGGTGCCGCAGGGTGCGAGCGAAGCGCAGGCGCTGGTCGTGCCGACTCCTGGGGAGGGGCATGACCTGACCCTCTACGACGCTTTCGAGCACGCTGCCGGGCACCTTCAGGTTGTGTATGTGCGGTCGGAGACACCGGCTGAGTATTGGGCGTGGGTTGATTGCGTGCATGAGAACAACTTACGAGAGTGCGAGGACGAGTCCGTTGGGTATCCGGGGATTGTGGAGGATCTGATCGATCGTCTGCGGATCTTTGACGTGGACCAACGGACTGTGGGTGAACTGGATTGGTGGGGGTTTGAGAGCGGCGTCGGGGAGGTGTCGACGGGTGGGGGGTTGGTGTCGGTCATGACCTACGACCAGGTGAGCAGTGGGTGTGTGTTCTTCGATCCGGTCTCCGCCGGTCCACCGATCGAACGCCTCGAGCGGGGACGGTCGGCGCCCACGGTCAAAGTACCAGGCGCCCCGCAAGGGTGTGAGCCATCCACCGACCACCCAGATTGCCCCGAGGCGTGCCGGTTATCCCCGATGGGTTCGATGCTGGGCTACTCGCTGGGATCGAAGCTGGTGCTGGTCGACACCACATCGGGTGAACCGATCACGGAGGTTCCAACAGCGGGGGACGTGGTGGGCTTCGATCTGCGTGACGACTACGCCGTGATCATGTTGGCGGATGGTCCCGGTGTGCTGGTTGCTGTCGATGGCAACGGAGCGGAGTTTGAGGTGCCCGTTGAGGGTATCGCCGGTTTCGTCACGGCTCCGATCGACATCGACGTACCGGTGATGCTTCCGACGACGGTACCTATGGCGGGGTTTCCTCCCCTGCTGGTAGCGGACTCTGATGGGATTCGGGTGGTGGATGAGGGTGCGGAGGTCATGCACTTTCTGGAAGGGGCGGTTGCATCCGTCGCCGTGCCGGATCTGTCCGGTGGGGTGGTGTATCAGGGTGGTCGGCACGAAATCACCGGTGGGCGTTGGGACGAGTCCCTCGGTCGGAACGTGTTCGAGTGGGAGGAGGGGGGACCGGATCCGATCTGGCGTATCACCGGTCCAGGTCAACCTCCGCAGATGATCATTACTCATCCCGATGCCGAACTGACACTCGTTGATGTGGTTATGGTCGATAGCGGTCCGAAGGTGCTCTACCGCATGTACATCGGGGGTGCACAGGCGGAGCCGGTGTTCGATGTCGTTCTGGAATGGCTGGGCCTGTTCGACCTGGTGAGTGGTGAGACCGAGGTGCTGGGGCTGGTGGGCGATTATGAGAGTTCGTGGACGCAGATGCGGGTCGGCGGTGACCTGGTGGCGGTCACCTTCGATGAATACGGTGAGTCGTCGGGCACGACGGTCGGTTTCATTCCCTTCGCTGCTCTCCGTGAGGAAGTCGGGTACGACTGGTTACCGACACTGGCGTACGACCACCTGCTGTACGGGCCGGGGGCTTCATGCTCGGTGTCGTTTGGCTGTTATGGATGGGCGACGGCGACAGCCGCCTCGGACGGATCAAGGGTGTCGTGGGTGCAGGGTGGACGCCACTGGGACACCGGAGGCAACGTCACCGTTTGGCCTATCGAGGTGGCGACGGTCGATCCCGAGACCGGGCAGGAGACGATGCGTCGGATGCTAGGGCGGGCCAGCCTGCCGGTCTCCGAACCGGGTGAGCGAGTGCACTTCATCGACGACGACGGATCGTTCATCGTGATGAGTGGAGTCGGTTCGGAAGACGAGGTGGTGTTGGTAACCCCGAACGAGGACGTGATCACCGTCGGCTACCCAGGAGCGACGGTGAGCCTATGGGAGACCGGAGGATGAGTGTCGTGGGTATGTGGATTCGTTTCCCGCCCCTTCTCTTCTTGCTGCTGGTGGTCTGCTCGTGTACAACCAGCCAAACGGCCTCCACCACCACGGTCGTGACTACCGCAACGTCGATGCCGACCACCACCGCCGAATCGAGCACGACTTCGACGATCGCGAGTGAGCCACCTTCCTACCTGACATACGGGTGGGATGGGGTGACTCGGGTGGTAGGCGGGGTGGCGACCAGGTTGACGATCGAACCGGTGGCCTGGGCGATCGAGGATGGGGCCGGTGGGATTGTGTTCCGTTCTGTCACAGAGGAGCCGGGTTGGGTGTGGCTTCCGGTGGGTGCCGACCGCCCGGTAAGGATCGATGTCGGCAGGGGCGAGGTGTGGGTTGATCTGGTCGGATTGGTCGAGGGTAGACCCTCGATCGTGGTTGCCCGGTCGAGCGATTTCGGGACTGTGTGGTGCGATCCCCCTGAATTCGTCGTCGACGAGATCATCATTCGTGACTTGCAAACCGGTCAGGAGCGATTTGTAGTATGCCTCTATCAAGGCCCCGACAGCAGCGAGGGCATCAGCTCGTACGGTGGGGGGATACTCACGGTCGAACTCGAAATCTCGTTGATTGGACACACGAGCGGCCCGCTGCAATTCGTGGACCTGTCCGGCGAGGGGGTGGCGGTCGAGCACAACCCGTTCTCCGAGTCGTGTGCGCCGTGTGAGCTGGACGCGAAACTCTCGCCAGATGGTTCGCTTCTTGCCTATGCCTACTGGCCGACCTCCTCGATCATTGGGGAGGAGCCTCCAGACGGCGACTACACCAGGGTGCTCGACGAGTGGTGGGAGGCCAGCAAGCACATTCCGACTGAGTTAGTGGTGGTGGATTTGGAGACGGGCGAGGAACGGTGGCGCAGCGAAGCCCCAGCTCAAACCTGGCTGGATGGTTTCGATGGCCGTTATGTGACCGTCGGCACCGACACGGGCCGGACCATTCATGACACGGTGACCGGAGAGGTGTACACGGTTCCGCCCGCTCGGACCGAGCCGACCGATTTCTGGGTGGCGATCCTCGATTCGCTCGACACGGCCACCCACTCGTATGCGGACGCTCAGCGGGTGGCCGCTGAGATGACCGAGGAGTACGACGTGGAGACGGGGGTGTTGTGGTCGGATGGGTGGGCGACTCTCAATCCCGGATACTGGGCGGTGTTCACCGGCGGGTATCCCACCAAGGATGAGGCGACTGCCACCTGTGAGGAGCTGCGACTGGAGGTCGGGTCCTGCTATCCGCGCTATGTAGCGACCGCCGAGACGATCGACCCGGAGATCGGACGGGGGATGATCGAACTGCGCGCCGATGGGCTGGGAGTGGTGGGCTTCGGTGACCCGGTCGAGGGGGTGATCGACCTCCTGACGATCCTATTGGGTCTGCCCTCGTCGGATCGGGCAGAGTCGCCTTGGTCCACCAGCGGGGAGTGTTTTGCGGCAACCGGGTATCCGTGCGACGACTACTTCCGTGTGCTCACCTGGGATGAGCCGGGCTTGTCGGTGCTATTCAGCGACGACGTTTACCTCCGCACCGCCGACGACGTCCCCTTTGTTCCCGACGGCAAACCCCACTTCGCTGGTTGGCTGGTCGAGGGAGCAACGGGTTTCCGCTTGACGACCCCGGATGGGGTCGGGGTGGGGTCGTCGGTGCAGGAATTGCGGGAGGTGTATGGAGAAGAGGCACTCGGATTCTCGACCTGTCGGGTTGTGCCCCCGATTGGTTGGTATGTGGTCTTTGCGGGGTATCGGGGCTATCTGTCCGGAGACCAGTCGAACCCGGATGTTGTGCTCACGGGCTTACGTAGCGGCATCCGTCCGAATTGCTGAAGCGTCTCCGGTTGCCTTTGCGGGGTCTTCGCGACTCACCTGCCCTCCGATTTGGCCCCCACGGTCGTAGTGCGGCGAACTGGTCCCGGTTATCGAGCTGCTCAACCGGGTGGGGACCACGGGCGAGGGCGGTGAGCAGGCGACGCTGCTCCGGGGTGAGGGTTAGGACCACGGTAGACGGCCAGAGCTGGCGGAACGGCCAGCGTCAGAAATTGCCACCGATTCGCCGCCGGACGGTGGTCCACCGGGTGTGGTGACCGGCGAAAATCCGGGAGGAGTCGCCGAGCGACCCCCAACCCCACACCAACCCCACAGACCACCGGGAAACAGGGGGAAACAGCGGGAACCGCAGGGAACACAAACTGCCTGCTCAGAACAGGTTTCCGAGTGTTTTACCAGGTCAGCGAATCGCTCCGATCCTCCCTCGCACGGAAGAAGCCAGGGGTTCAAATCCCCTCACCTCCACTCGAGAAGTCCCCAGTTCAACTGGGGTTTCTCGCGCCTGCGGGTGCACTCTCCTTTGGGGAGCCGGCAACACCCGTCGCTCACCCTTGGCGGGTTATCCGATAGACATCTCCTCGGCCGCTGACCACGTACAACTCGCCTTGCCCGTCGGTGCCGAACGAGGTCAACGAGGCAATGGTCCCGAGGTTCGTGGTCCAATCCCAGGGATCGGCGACGCCGCCGCCCGTATAACGAAAGCTGCGCACCCAGCCCGAACAGAAGTCCCCGTAGAAGTAGTGACCCTTCAGTTCGGGTAAGGCATTCCCGCGATAGACGTACCCCCCGGTGACCGAGCATCCCTCCCCATGTCCATACTCGAGGGCGGGCAGCGTCAGGCCGGTCCGGTTGCACCCGGATGAGGGGTTGTAACAATGGGTGCCCTCCATGATCGACCAACCCAGGTTGGCGCCCCCGTCGCCGGTGGTGAGAACATCGATCTCTTCCCACTTGCCTTGGCCGACGTCGGCGATGTACAGACGCTGGTCGTCGAACGAGAACCGCCACGGATTGCGGAGCCCGTACACCCAGACTTCCGGAGCCCCGCCTCCGGCAACGAACGGATTGTCGGCCGGTATGCCGTACTGGTCGCCAGAGCCAACGTCGATCCGCAACAGCGAACCGAGCAGCGTGCCGGAACGTTGTCCATGGCCGAACTGATCCCCACCTCCCCCGCCGTCTCCCAGGGCGACGTAGAGATAGCCGTCGGGCCCAAAGGCGAGCATCCCGCCGTTGTGGTTGGAGGCCGGTTGGTCGACGGTCAGGATCACTCGCCCGCTGGCCCGGTCGGCCTTGTTGGGATCGGTGCCCGCTCGGTACTCCGCAACCTGAGTGTCGCCGCTGGTGTCTGTGTAGTTGACGTAGAACCTTCCGTTGACGGCGTATTGAGGGTGAAAAGCCAGACCGAGCAGGCCACGCTCCCCACCCGTGCCGACGAGGTCGGCGATGTCGAGGAAAGGCACTGGGAGAAGACTTCCCCCGGACACCACCTTGATCCGACCGGGTTGTTCGACGATGAACAATCGAGAGTCGCCTTGGGGAGCATCCAAGAAGAGTGGCTGAGTGAGCCCGCCGGCGACCTTTTGGAGCTGCAAACGTACCTGAGAGGGTTGGGGCCGGGGTGGGGGTGGCGTGGGAGTCAGACCAACGGCCCGGGCGATAAACGACGCCATCTGGGCACGCGACACCGGCGCGTCGGGGCAATACCGGAGCGGGTCGGTACCGCAACCCGTGGTGATTCCGAGGTCGTACATCCGCTCGGTCGAGGGTCCGTACCCGGCGTCGGCGAACACGTCGGCGAACACCCCCCGATAACTCACTACGTTGGCATCTTCGCCGATGGCCCGTAGCACGAACAGTGACATTTCGGCCCTGGTCACGAGGTTGCCAGGCCGGAATGTGCCGTCGGCGTACCCGCGGGTGATGCCGAGCTCGGCCAACCGTTCGACATAACCGGTATACCACTGCCCCGATGGGACGTCGGGGAAGGTGCCCTGATAGGAAGGCAGATCGGCGGCTTGTCCAATCGCACGGAGCAGGAAGGCTGCCATTTGGGCACGCGAAACCGGATCGCCGGGACAATACCGGTCGCCGATCGGCGGGTTGCATCCGAGCGTTATGCCCTCCGCGGCGATCGCCTCGATGTTCGGCTCATGGGAATTGCCGTCATCGTCGATGAACGAACCGCCAGGAGGCAGCTCCGCAGCCACCGGAACGGCCACCGTAATGGCCAGGACCACGGCCAAGATGCCTGCGTATGCGAACCAACGATTCCTCGAACCTTCATTCATAGCCCTGCCTCCTCGTCATGGCGCCTCCCGGGCCGCAACCCATACAACGGTACACAAACAGTGCAGGTAGACAGCTGGGGACTATCGGCGAAATCCGATTGCGCCATACGTTGCCGCTTCGAAGCCGATCCGAACTGACGGCGCCTCGGTCTTCGACTCTGCCTCAGCGACCGCGTCGGTATCGCTTCCAGATGCTCTGTTCCGGGCGGGACCACCGCTGGTCGGGGTACTGTCGGTGGTGCTCAAGACAATCCGCGTGGTTTGGGCTCGATCCGGCTTTCGGGTCCTGGTACATCAGACCCGGTTGTTAGCGGTCGGCGGGGTTTGACTCCGATGCTGCGCAGCGGAAACCAACCCGGGGGTCGTCATAAGAGTGTGAGGCGTTACGGAACCCGCACCGGCTGATGTCCGCTAGGTGCCCCTCGGTTTGGTGGGGTGTGAGCCAGGCGCTTCCTCGAACCGAGTGGTTCCAGGGTGGTTCCTCACCGATGGGGTTCTCCACCGGCAGTTTGGTGTAAGCGGTCGGGTCGTACCAGTCGGCTACCCACTCGGAGGCGTTGCCGCACAGGTCCAGCACGCCGTAGGGGCTGGCACCGTCGGGATGGCTCCCGACCGGTTGGGGCGATGCGTCACCGGCCGGCAGGCCCTGGGTGAGAAGTGGCCAGAGGTCGTCCAGGTCGGGTATCGGATAGACGGCCGTGTTGGCCAGCGTCGGGTCCCAGGTGTCGCCCCACGGATAGGTGAAGCCGACCGGGCCGCGGCAGGCCCTTTCCCACTCCGCCTCGGTCGGTAGCCGCTTGCCTGCCCAACCGCAATAGTCGTTGGCTTGCCGCCAGGAAACGCCGAGCACCGGGTGATCGCTGTGTCCGGCCGGATAGGTTTCCGCCGTCCAGTAGACGGGGGCCGGTTCGCCACTGTGGCGCAGGAAGCGGTCGTATTGGGCGTTCGTGACCTCATATCGGTCGATGGTGAACTCGTCGAGGTAGACGGTTCGGGCCGGCTGTTCGTTGGGTGGGCCGTCGTTGCTGCCCATGGTGCCCCAACCGGCCGGGACATCGACCATGCTGTGGTCTAGGACGGCAGCCAGGCGGGCGATATCTCCCCGGTCGACCAGCCAGCGCAACAGGTCGACCTCGACCTCGACCGATAGACCCTCAGCCCCCTCGCTCAGGAGATGCCCGGCCGCCAGCCCAACTTGCTCGGCGGCATCCCGGAAGGTGGGATCGATGGCGGTCACCTGGCGAAATCCACGGAAGGCGGTCGCCCAATCGCCCACCTCAGCCGCGGCGACGGCCTCGTCGTAGGCGCGGCCGGCGACCCCGCCCGGGCCGCCTAACCCCCATTCCACCACCAGAGCGATCGCAGCCAACGCCGCCATGGAGAGAATCACTCGGTACGGTCGACGAGCCGGCGACTCCATGAATTCAGCGTGGACTAGATCCGCCCGTTTGCCAAGAGGCCAACTACCCACATCTCGGTGAGAAAGCACAGCGGAGCGTGCCGTACACCGCCCGAACAACCGCGAGGATCATCGTCAGGACCTGAGTGCAGTCCTCACCGCGGACAAGGGAGCTTTGCGAGGTGATAAGGGTTCACGCCAAGCAGCGGGAGGTCGGTGTCGGTGCTCGTCCGATTCCTGGTGGCGGGTTGCCACCCAGATCATCTCGGCTGACTTCTCGCCGAACGCTCGTTGGTGGAAGTCGCCGTACAGGTTCTCCACCTGAAATCCTGTCCGGGTCAGGAGGTCTTCCATCTCCGACCGGAACACGCACCGACCAGCGTTCCGCCTGGAAGCAAATGACCTCTGATGCTCTCCAGGCACTTTGCCTGGTCATCAGAGGTGAGTAGGTTCTGGAACGAATGCCCGGGGATGATCACCAGTCGGAACGCCTCCGCCAGTTGGAAAGACCTCATATCTGCTTCCACCCAGTGAACGTTCGACATACCGAGGCTCTTCTCTCTTGCCACCTCCAGCATCGCCGGGCAACGGTCGATTCCCACCACCTCAACCCCGGACCGAGCGAGCCGGATCGCTACCCGCCCGGTGCCACACGCCACCTCCAGCACAGCCGTACCATCCGCCACTTGGGCGGCCAGTTGTTGATAGAAATCGATCTCCCCAGACCAGCCCGGCACCCAGGCATCGTAGGTCTGAGAGTAGAACCCGACCGCCTCATCGTCAGAGGACATCATCTAGTCCCGAAGAGCGGGTCCGCTTGATCCACCCCGCCCGTGGTAGCCACCCGGGACCTGCTGTCGGTAGGCCTCCCACTGGCCGTCGAACTCAAGTCGGAGCACTTCGTCCTCACGGCGAGCCCGGACCGCCAAGCCGACGAAGACGATGGTGAGGAACACCATCGTCCAGGTTCGGTAGAGCACAACCCACCGACGGCAGCAACCTCGATTCCCACATACATCGGATGCCGAACATGGGCGAACGGTCCGTGGGTGATCAGCCGCACCACAAGGTGAGACCGTCCCAACGCACTACCACTCCCGACACCACCCTCCACGCTGATCACCCCACCTGGGCGAAGCCGACCCGTCTCGTTCTGTTGCTACGTCAGCCCTTTGCCCCCACAGCCGTCTACATTCGCCCGGCTTGAACCTCCAACAGGTAGGCGGATCGGGCGTCTGCGACCGCTGATTGCACTTCGTCGGCTACGGCTCGTCCCACAGCTCGTCGAATGGCATCGAGCGTCTTGTCCTGAAGCAACCGTCGACCTGCTAACTGGGCGGAAACCGAAGGCTGCGCAATCCCCGCCGATTCGGCGACTTGGGTAACGGTGACGCCTGCACCATTCAGGATCAGGGTGGCACGCGACGGCAACCTCGACATCATGCTATAACTATAGCACTCTTTGGAGACTTCGCCCGCTGCCATATGACCCCGCCACGACGTCCTCGCCACCAACACCGGTCCGATGATGGGCACGGCGCTGGACGGCCGGTCGACAATGGGTCAAACTGCCCAGGTGAGGCTCCAGGGGAAGGGCAGCAAAGCACCGACCGGTCACCCACTCGGGGGGAATGCCTCTCCACACTCGACCCGTCCTGAAGACGCATCATGATCGTATGGAAATGGCGGCCGATTCTGTCGCTGGTCCGGATCGGGGCCCTGGTGCACCTCGCTTACAGCTGGGTGGTGAGGCCTTGGCATCTGGAGTGGGGTGCGACCCTTGACGAGCTGCGTAGCCCGATGCCCGGAGACGCCCTGGTGCCACACCCGACCCTGTGCGCCACCAGGGCCATCACAATCGACGCTCCCCCCGAAACAGTGTGGCCCTGGCTCGTGCAAATGGGCGGGTACACGCGGGGCGGCTGGTATTCGTATGACCGGTTTGACAACGGTGGCGAACCGAGCGCCGATCGCATCGTCCCTGAACTCCAGAGTCTGGCGGTCGGTGACATCATGCTCACGTCGAGGTCGGAGGGCTTTGTCGTTCGTGAGATTGATCCGGGTCACGCACTGGTGCTGGTCATCGACCAGAACGGATCGCGAATCACCAGCGTCCCGATGGTCTCACCCCACCCCGGAGGCGGAACCCGACTCGTGTTCCGTCTCCGAGCGTACTTCCGGTTCCGTCACCGCCTCTTCGGAATGGTCTTCGATGTTGGTGATTTCCTGTTCATGCGAAAACAGATGCTGGGGATCAAGACCCGGGCTGAACGGCAGGCACGCCGCTCGTTCCGCGGCTCGTCCCGCGGCTGACCCGATCCCGGTTGTCGTTCGAAATGGGTGCCCCTCTTCCGTGTCCGCCTAGCTCAGATCAGGACGATTCCTCGACCCATCGGGTTGAGCCTGCAAGATCATGGTCGCGGGGTCAGGGGTGTCCCGGTGCCTCCCTTGGAGCTGGGCAGACGAGTTACGTCTACCGCAGCGACGTCTTCGGCTAGTTCCGAGAAGCGCCGCACAACTGACGCTACGAGAGCAGTTGCGAGGGGTGAGGGTTGCTTCTTCTGACCGAAGGAGAACTGCTCGAATCCGCGATACACCGATTTGGGTGTGACCGTACCGTCGGAAGAAACGTTGTAGGCGACCAGGCAGGCGACCAGTTCGGCCAGCGAATGTCTGGCCACGGCCGATTCGTTTCGCCACAGGCCCGGGTAGCGCCCCAGGGTGTCCAGCATCCAGTAGACCCCGTACCACAGGGGTGGCCACTTCACGACCTTGAATCGGTATCCATGCCCGAACATGTAGGGCTGTTCTGAGCCCCGGTTGCTCCACACATCAAGCAGGGAGGCGGCCGCGGTTTCGAGGCCGTCGGGTCTCTCATCGGGGGGCAGTCGGGCGAAAGTGCGGAGCGCCTCGAGGGTCACCTGAGGGCATATGTCGCCATTGCGGCCGGGGCCTCGGAAACCGACCGCAGGATCCGGGATGCACGTCCACGCTCGACCCTGGTTGGTGACTTGAAGGTCGGCGGCCATACGCGTCAATCCCTGTCTCGTCGCCGGATGGTGGCGACGACCAAACCGGACTAGGACCTCTGTGATGATGTGAGTGTCGCACGGCAGTGACCCCCACATCGGCTCCGGCTGCTTGGGGGCTCGCCCGAACCCAAGGAACCGTCCGTCGTCGTATTGGTGGACGCACAGGTCGTCCAGAGCCTGTTCGATCCGGTCGTCGTCTCCTCCCGCCACCCCCATATCCGCCAGGACATTCAGAAGATTGGGAAGGTATCCAGGGCTATGGTGACCGGACACGGCGGCGTCCTCGCCCCAAGCAGGAAGTCGGGCTATCAGATCTTGCACCATCGGGCTGGACACCGCAGCAGCCCGTTCGGTCTCGACCTCAGGATCCACGTCGGATCGGTCCAACAGCCTCGCCATCGTCACCCAACGCGCCGGTGCCTCGTTCGACTTCAATAACCACGACCGAGGGTCGGCCGGCAGCAGAGTGATCCAGGAACCCGCCGACGACTGCGACATTGGGTCAGTGTACGGCGCCGGGACACACGCCAAGTCGGCAGCCTAATGACGTTGGGTAATGGCCCCGGTTGTTCCGCCGGGGGAGAATGAGGCAAGGACCGGGAGAGGCCCGAGCAATGCGACGATGGGTGGTCGAACTGGCTGTCGACCGGGGCCTCTACCGGGCCGACTTACGTTCCAAGACCTACCAGTACGTGGGACGCAACCCGGACCGGGATACCCTCAAATCCGCGGAGAGCGCCCGCAACAAACGGCAACTGCACGGACTGCACCGGGTGTTCCGCAACGGAACCACCAAGGTGTTCGTCGACCCGACCTGGCGGTTCACGGAAGACAACCCCTGTCCCACCTGCCTTCAGTTGGGTGCCCCGCGATTCTCCCTGTGACCACAACAAATACGAATGCCCGACCTGCGGTCGCCGCCAATGTCTCCTCCACTGGCGGTACCCGATGAAAACCCAACGGGAAGCTCTCCACTTCTTGAGGTCGGCTCGAGTGCAAACCGGGAAGGAATGCTTCATACGCCCGGTCGAAAAACAGCGAACCGACCGCTCCGCCACCGTATGGAAGATCTTCACTTCCGAACAGGACTACCAGTCGTACCTGACCACCGGCAAACATCGACGCTAAGGACCGCAGATCACCGGGATCTCTTCGCAGAATGATTTCCGGGTCACCGCCGAACGGGGCGCCCCCGCCCGCTCATCTCATCACTTCGGCGGGCGGTTCCCTAAGCATGGTTTATGACCAGGTGTGACGGCGGCGGGTGAATTGCGGGTTGGCCTTCGGCAAGTCCGGTCGTCCGAGATCGGCACCCACCTGGGCAGTCGTTGCCGGGTTGGATGTCACGGGAAGCAATGACGATTGCGCTACGTCTTCACCTTGCGGGTGTTGGCACCGATCGGCTGAAATGCGTCGGTCAATAGTTCAGCAGCGTCTTGATGATGGTGGCGACCTTGTTGCTTGCGTCGGGGTCGATGGCGCCGAGACGGTGGACGAGACGGTTTCGGTTGATTGACCGGATCAGTTCGCATTGGACGTAGCTGGTGTGGTCGATACCGGTGTCTGCGGTTGCCTCCACCTCGACGTGGAGCGACAGGCCCCGTCGGGTGGTCGTGAGCGGGGTCACGATGACGAAGGGAAAGCCAGGACCGAAGGTGTCTGGGGGGCCGATCACGAGTGCTGGTCGATGCGCTGTCGGTTCCCCTGGATGTGGCTCGCCGAAGTCGACTAGCCAGAGGTCGTCAACCGATGCCATCAGTCACCGACGTTGCGTCCGTTTCGGAAAGGTACGCCTCCCAAGCCGCGGGGTCGTTGCGGAGCTCGGCAAGTTCGGCTCCCACTTGATGGGCGAAGCGCTGCCGCCGCAGAGCTTCGGCGGCATCTCGGACCGTTTCGATGAGAGATGTTCCGGTCGCGTGGCTCAACTCGAGGAGGCGAGCGTGGGTGTCGCTGTCGACGCGAATGGTTGTCGTGCCCATGCCGATAGTCTACATCATGTATGCGCGAAGGTCTACATCTCCGAGCAGGTCGCCCAGAAACCAGGGGTCAAATTCCCTCAGCTCCACCCACAGAAGCCCTGGGACTCAGGTGCCTTGCTCCCGCCGCGACTGACGCCACTGGCGGTTTCTCAGGTGCCGCATCCAATGTTGGCCTGTGAACCCGTTGTGTAACCCTGAGGGCCATTGGGCTTCAGGTCGTGGTGACGATCACACAGAATTCGTAGGCGACCCCGTCGCCCACTAACCACTCGCCAAACAGGGGTCGGATGTTGCCGGAGGTTGCCTCAAAGGCGATCCGGTACCGTCCAGGGCCGACGGTCACCTTGTGCGAGATGACGCCGGCCCGAGAGCAGGCATCCGCCGGCGGGGTTGATGAGTACGTCTGGCAGGTGGCGCAGGGATTGAGCAAGGTCACGGTTGGGGTGGGACCCCCCATCGAAAACCTGATTGTCTCAGGAGACGCATTGAGGATGGTTATCTCCGACGTTCCGGGCGGTGAGCTGCCCACTACGGTCGGTTGGAGGGCCGGGTCGGGCGGAGTCCCAGCGCAGGACGCACCGCCGCGCGCATCATGTAGACGCTTCAGAAAGGAGGCGATCTGGCCTCTGGTTACCGTCTGATTGGGCGAGAAGGTTGTTGGGGTGGTGCCGGTGGTGACGCCAACAGCCTTGGCCCAGGCTACCGCCGCAGCGTAGAACGCCGAAGCCGGGACGTCGCTGAAGCCCGGATCGGGGCTTCCGCCCGGTACTCCTGCGCAGCGATGAAGCAGCGTGACCAACTGTCCGCGCGTCAACGGGTTGGCAGGCGCGAAGTGACTGTGATCGACACCCGACGTGATCCCGAACAGGAATGCCCAGGCCACTGCGTCATTGAAGTAGTCGGTGGGACCAACGTCGGAGAAACCGTGCCCGGGGATACCGGTGGGATTCCCCGAGTATCGGAACAAGAAGGTGACCGCCTGTCCCCTCGTGACGGGCAGGTTGGGGCCGAACAGGCGTGGTCCGATTCCGGTAGTTATCCCCTCCGCCACCAACCATTCGACATCCGCGGCGTAGTACGCGTTGGGGCTTACATCGTCGAACGATGCCGTCTGCGCCACTGCGGGTCGCACCGGGAAAGCCACCGCGGCCAACCCGACGCAGATTGCCAAACTAATGAAAACCAACCCATTGAACTTCGATCCGCTTGCTTTAGTCACGGTCACCCCTCCGCTCCGAGATCGGTGCAACGCAATCCACAAGTGTCAACACATTCGAGCCTAGCCAAACGGGGTGATCCCTCTTCCAGAGTCGAACGTCCCGAACATCCGCAGAAGCGGAGAGAAGCCCGACGCTCGCACTGTGAGGGAAAACCGTCGGGACGACGAGAAAGACCACGAATATCCGGCTGCGCCGTGGTCGAGGGGGTTTGGTGCGAGTAGCGTCGGAACCCCAGACCACGGAGGGCAAGGTGTACGTCATCAGACGTGTGTACAAGGTGAAGCCCCGTACCGCTCGTGAGGCGGCCTCGATTGCCGCCCGCATTGGTGGGCTGTATCACGAAGCGGGGCGGCGGTCGGAGGTGACGGTCTACTTCAACGGGACCACGCTGCCCGGCGAAACCGATGTCGTCTACATGGAGTGGACCGACGACGTGATTCGCTCCCCATACGGCCGCAATGAACCGGCGATTCCTGAGGCGGCCGATCTGGGTGCTCGATTGCGCGAGCTCACTGAGGACTCCTGGATCGAGTTCTTCGAAATGCTGACCCCCGAGAAGGCGATGGAATTGGGCTGAGACGCACCAGGCCGGCGGAAGTCGAAAGAGCAGGCGCGAGGTTCGCCGTTGAAGTAGCTATCCGCGCCTGAACCACCGTTTCAGAAACGCCCACCGCGTTGGTTGGTCTGCCAGATCCTGATGGCCCGGAGGTCGCTGGTCGGAGAGGCGCAGGCGACCGGCGAGGAGGTGAGCACTGCACCGGAGTTGCCCATCCGGGCCCTCTGAAGGGGGGCCTTCACAGCCTCCCGGACCATCGATGCAGGTGGGAAAAATCAGGGAGGTCTGATCGACCGCCACCTGTGGCCTGTCCAGCAGGCGTTTGCCACACTCCCGGCAGACCTCGAGTTCCCGATGATGGGCAGCTCCACACCTCGGGCAGAGGGGCACATGACTCCTTCGTCCGTTGTCGCCACTCTGGTCCAAAGGTCGGGACTCGGCAAGTGGCCGTGCATGAAAAAGCGTTGGCTTCAAGATCGGAGATTTTCCCGCCGATGTTCCCGTAGGCGGAACCTATCGGTAAGGTCTGGTCGTCGTGCGCCGAAGACTCAATCTCAAGATGCTCGCCGCTGCCACCGGGTTGGCGTTGCTGGCCGCGGCATGCGCAGAGGCGACGGTTTCCACGTCCTCCACCACGACGACCGAATCTCTCGAGGAGACCACTACCACCGCCGACGCTCCCACCACCACGACCACGCCCGAGCAGGCCCTTCAAGAAGCCTTGCGAAAGCAGATCGATGAGCTGATCGAGATAACCGAGGAGTATCGCGAACTCGATTTCCTGGAGCCGCCCACCGTGACCATCGTCACGGATGACGAGCTGGCCGCTCGGGTCCGCCAACAGATCGAAGATGAGCTCGATCCCGACGATCTGGCCCGGGACACCGCCCTTCAGGTCCTGTTGGGACTGATCGATCCCGGCGTAGATCTTCTCGAGTTGTACACCTCGTTGTACTCAGAACAGGTGGCCGGGTACTACGACGGGGACCTGGAAGAGCTGGTGGTGCCGGCCGGAACCGAGCTGAGCGCGCTCCAGAAAGTGACACTGGTCCATGAACTCACCCACGCCCTCACCGACCAGCATTTCGGATTTGACGACCGCATCGAACAACTCGACGCCGAGGATCGGTTCGACGAGCTGAGTGCGCTGCAGGCGTTGATCGAGGGCGATGCTTCGTTCACGGAACTGCTCTACGTCACGGAACTTCCCCTCGCCGACCAATTGGCGATCGTCACCGACGCCCTCGAACAGGACACCAGTGTGCTCGATCAGACCCCTCGCTTCATCCAGGATCTCCTGGTCTTTCCCTACCTCGAAGGGTCTGAGTTCATCCAGACGCTCTGGAGCAGCGAGACCGGGTTTGACCTGGTCAACGACGCTTACCTCGAGCCCCCCACGACGACCGAACATATCTATCACCCCGAGACCTACCGCCGCGGCGAAGGGATCGATGGCGTCGAGCTCCCCGATACGTCGGTGCCCAACTACACCGCTGACGAAGAGGCCGTGTGGGGGGAAGTGTCGTTCCGGGTCATGTTCGATCAGGGCTTGGCGACCGAGACTGCCGAGCGGGCGGCCTTCGGGTGGGGCGGCGACCGATACCGGGTCCTGTGGGACGGCGAACAAGTGATCTACGTATTGGTCTACGTGGGCGACACACCGGCGGACGCCGCGGAGATGTACGAGGCGCTGGTGGCTTACGCCGGGTCACAGATGAACGTGGGAGAGGCAGACGTCACCGAAGAAGGCACCACCTTCGTAGATGGCGATTACGCACACGTGGCGATCGACGGGGATCGGGTGTTCTTCGTCGCCTCGTCCGATCCGGAGGCGGGACCCGAGGTGGTTGAACTCCTCACTGGGGGATCAAGCACGTAAGGTGGCGGGGTGACCGGCCGTCTTATCGTTTGCGCAACTCCCATCGGCAATCTGGGCGACGCCCCACCGCGTCTGGCGGAGGTACTCCGAGCAGCGGATGTTGTCTATGCCGAGGACACCCGGCGGTCCCGCGTGCTACTGGCCGCCCTGGGTATCGACCGATCGCTTCGCTCCTACTTCGTGGGCAATGAAGAGCAACGGGCTGAGGAAGTGGTCGGTCATTTGGAGTCCGGGCGAACGGTGGCACTCATCACCGACGCCGGGATGCCTTCGATCTCGGATCCAGGTGTGAGCGCCGTGCAGGGAGCCCGGCGAATTGGAGCGGAGGTGGCAGTCGTTCCCGGACCTAGTGCCGTCACGGCCGCCCTGGCGCTGTCTGGGTTCGACGCTCAACGCTTTGTGTTCGAAGGATTCCTGCCCCGCAAAGGCGTGGAGCGAGCAGACCGGCTGGCCGCTCTGGCGGCTGAAGAGCGGACCATCGTGTTCTTCAGCGCCACTCACCGGATTGCCCGGGATCTCGCGGATCTCAGGTCACATCTCGGCGCCGACCGACCCGTCGCCGTGTGTCGGGAGCTGACCAAACGTCACGAAGAAGTTCGGTGGGAAACCTTGACGGAGGCCGTTGAGCACCTGGAGGAACACGGAGCCCGGGGTGAGTTCACCGTTGTCATCCAAGGAGCGCCCCAGGTTGTCCCTTCACTCGACGAAGCGCTTGCGGAGGTCCTGCGATCGATCGAGGGAGGCGAGAGCCTAGCCGCGGCCGTCCGGAGGGTGGCCACCGAACGAAAGGTGGCGCGAGGGGCTCTCTACCAAGCTGCCCTGGGCGCGACCCCAAAGACCGCCACCGATTGACCAGAGAGAATCGGACTCAGGCCAGCTGGGTCCTGCAGCCGGCACAAAGGCCCTTGCCTTTGAACGAGCCCACCTCGTCGGTGGATCCGCAGAAGGTGCACGTTGCTTCCAGTTTGCGAATGACGATCGCGTCTCCCTCAACGGCGATACCCAGCTGATCACCTTCATGGATGTTGAACAGCCTGCGCGTCTCAGCAGGGATGACGATTCTCCCCAGATCATCGATCTTCCGGGCGATACCGGTGTCCATTCGACCTCCGTTTTTCCTTGGACGACCGTCCAGTTACCCGGGTGCTGGTGGGTGCCTGGTTCTTCCAGAGCATACCGAAGCATTCAGGGGCTGTGGGACGGTTCTTGTTGCCCGGACGGGAAAGCAATCGATAGGCGCCCACTACTCTCAGGGAACTATGTGGGTAGACTCGCATTGCCATCTGCAGCTGTCCGATGAAGAACCAGCGGTCTTGTTGGAGCGAGCCCCCGACGTCGACTGGCTGGTCGTGCCGGGCATCGATGCCGCGTCGTCTGCCGGGGCCGTCGATCTGGCGGCCCGATACCACGATCGCATCGTGGCCGCAGTGGGTCTGCATCCGCACGAAGCGGACCGGTGGGCGGTCGAGCGCTCGCCGATCATCGAGCATGCTCATCGGGCGGCGGCGATCGGTGAGATCGGGCTCGACTTCTACCGGGATCTCTCTCCTCGCGCTCTTCAGGTCCAGGCATTCGTCGAGCAACTGGAAATCGCGGTCGATCTCGACAAACCGGCCGTGGTCCACTGCCGGGACGCCTTTCGAGAGATCTACGATCTCATCGAGTCGACCGGTACCGGGGGGCGAGTGGTCATGCACTGCTGGACGGGGGGTCCCCGCTGGAGCCGTCGCTTTCTCGACCTCGGCGTGATGATTTCGTTCGCCGGTCCGGTGGCTTTTGAGACCGGGGACACTGTGCGGAGGGCGGCTGCCGTAGTGCCGCCCGAGCGAACCATGATCGAGACCGACACCCCCTACCTATCGCCTCCTCCGTACCGGGGCGAGCCCAACGAACCGGCCCGGGTCGCCCTGGTGGGGGGCGCCTTGGCGAGCGTGTGGGGAATGGCTGTGGAGGAGGTTGCCCTCGTCACGGCGGACAACGCCCGCCGGGTTTTCCGGTCATGACTCAGGGCAAGCGGGCCGTGCAGGAGCTCCTGGAACGTTACGACCTGGTCCCGCGCCGGGCACTCGGCCAGCACTTCCTGGCCGATCCCAATCTGGTCCGCAAAATGGTGCGACTGGCCTCGGTCGAGCCGGGTGGATTGGTGGTCGAGGTGGGAGCCGGGACCGGCACACTCACCAGAGCACTCGGCGAGGCCGGGTTCTCCGTGCTGGCGTACGAGGTGGATGATCGGCTCCGGCCCCTGTTGGCCGAGGTAACCAACGGTCTCCCCAACGTCGAAGTGCGCTTCGAAGATGCCCTGGCGGCCCTTCCGGCCGGGCTGGGGGAGGGGCCATGGACGATGGTCGCCAACCTGCCTTACAACGTCGGCACGCCGCTCCTTTTGAAGATGTTGACCGATGGGTCGAACGTGCAGCGATTCGTGGTAATGGTGCAAAAAGAAGTGGCGGACCGGTTGATGGCCGGACCGGGATCGCGAACCTACGGTATCCCGTCGGTGGTGGCGGCGCTCCATGCCGACCTCCGCCGTCAGTTCACGGTTGGCCCCCAGGTGTTCATCCCACCTCCCCAAGTCGACTCGGTGGTCATCACCTTGCAACGGCGGCCGGCTCCTCCGTTGGCGTCCCGGGCGATCGAAATCGCCGCCGCGGCATTCAATCAGCGCCGCAAGATGCTCCGGCGCTCCCTGGTGGACGTGATCTCAGCACTCCCCGATATTCTGGAGGCGGCCGGGATATCCGGGGATTTGCGAGCTGAGCAGTTGTCGCCATCCGCGTTTGTCACACTCGCCGAGAGGGAAGCACAACATGGAAACTGAGCCGCTGGTGATCGAGGCTGCCGCCAAGATCAACCTGTCGCTTCGGGTCAAAGGAGCGGACGCTTCGGGGATGCATCCACTCTGGTCTCTGGTCCAATCGTTTGATCGTTGCGACCATCTCACCGCCGCCCTGGCGGCCGAGGACGAGCTCGAGGTCGGAGAGGCCGACGTGTCGTCGGAGAGGGACAATCTGATCTGGGTAGCCGTCGATGCCCTCCGGACGCAAACCGGTGACCGGCGGCCGATTGCGTTCTCTCTCTCGAAGCGCATACCGGTGGCGGCCGGGTTGGGCGGCGGAAGCGCCGATGCGGCCGGTGCGCTGCTGGCCGCCTCGCTGCTGTTGGGGTTGCCCGGCGCGGCGATCGTGGCGCCTGCCTCTCAGGTTGGAGCCGACGTTCCGTTCTGTCTCCAAGGCGGGTTTGCCTGGATGGAAGGCTACGGAGAGCGCCTCACCGCGATTGAACGCATCCCGGTCGACTACGCACTGGCCGTGGTGGTGCCGCCCTTCACGCTCGACACGGGCGCCGTGTATCGCCGTTGGGATCGGATGGCCGCACCGGCCGGGGAGGCGGTCGATGGCAAACACCTTCCGCCTTCATTGCGAGGCTTCGGGCCTTTCGCCAACGATCTCTATCCCGCCGCTCTCGATCTGCGGCCCGAGTTGGGCGATTGGCAAGCAGAGCTGGCCGGCCGTTGGGAACGGCCCGTTACGTTGTCGGGGAGCGGTCCGTCGCTCTTTGCGTACTTCGAGGATCGTGATCAAGCGACGGAAGCAGCCGAGCTGGCGCCCGGCGAAGCCCGGGCCCGGTTCGCCGCTTCCCCGGTGCCTTATGGCGTTCGCCTCGAGGGTGATTCCCAAGCAGGGGCCCCATCGCATTAGACTCCGGCCCGGGCCGAGCCCTATCCGACCATGTCGGTGGGGGGTGGTGTAATTGGCAGCACAACGGGTTTTGGTCCCGTCAGTAGGGGTTCGAGTCCTCTCCTCCCAGCCCACCATCCGAGGAGGAAACCTATGGCGGTGAAGGCCGTGGTTCTGGCCGCCGGCGCGGGAACGCGAATGAAATCCAACGCCCCCAAGGTGTTGCAGGACCTGGCCGGACAGCCCCTCCTGCAATGGGTACTCGACGCAATCGCCCCCATCAATCTCGACGAGACGCTCGTTGTGGTGGGCCATCAGGCCCAGGAAGTAGAGAAGCTCCTCCCCGACAACGTCGTGGCGCGCCTCCAGGAACGGCAACTAGGGACCGGCCACGCCCTGGCAGCCGGCCTGACCGGTACTGAGCTCGCCGGGGACTCAATCCTGGTTCTGCCGGGCGATATGCCGTTGCTGACCGAAGAGACGATCTCGCGGTTGCTGCAGGCCCACGAGACCAGTGGAGCCGCCGCCACGGTGTTGACGGCCGAGATCGAGAACAGCGATTTTGGTCGGATCCTCCGCAATGAAGCTGGAGATGTCGTCAAGATCGTTGAGGTCCGCGACGCCGATCCGACTGAGGCGGCCATCAACGAGGTCAATGGGGGCGTATACGTCTTCAACGGGAGCAATTTGGCAATAGCCCTCGAAGGGCTCACCACGGATAATTCCCAAGGCGAGTACTACCTGACCGACGTGATCGGCATCCTGGCTTCGGCCGGACACCAAATCGGAACCGTGGCCGGCGACCCGGTCGAATTGACCGGGGTCAACAGCCATCAGCAGCTGGCGGCCGCCGCCGAAATCGCCCGGCAACGAATCAACGACAAGTGGATGTCGGAAGGAGTGTGGATGCAAGACCCGGCCCGGGTGTACCTCGGCGCCCGGGTAAAGCTGGCGGCGGGGGTCCGCATCTATCCCGACGTCCACCTGGAAGGCACCACCGAAGTTGGAGCGGACGCCACGCTGGGGCCGGACGTCTACGCCCTGAATTCGTTGGTCGGCGCCGGCAGCCGGGTGTGGTATTCGGTGTTGCGAGACTCATCGGTGGGGGAAGGGGCTGAAGTCGGTCCGTATGCCTCACTCCGGCCGGGAACCGTGCTCGAAGCACGGTCCAAGCTGGGAACCTTTGTCGAGACCAAGAACACCCGATTGGGAGAGGGAGCCAAAGTTCCGCACCTGGCCTACATGGGCGACGCCGACATCGGTGCCGGAGCCAACGTCGGGGCGGGTTCGATCACCTGCAACTATGACGGTGTGGCCAAGCATGCCACCAAGATCGGTGAGCGGGCGTTCATCGGATCCGACACCATGCTGGTTGCCCCGGTGACCGTCGGAGAAGATGCCGTCACCGGGGCCGGGTCGGTGATCACCCGCGACGTTTCTCCCGGCGCATTGGCGGTAGAGCGCGGCGAACAGAAGGAGATCCGCGGCTACGCTGCCCGGGTAGAGGCCCGCAAGAAGAAGAAACAGCAGGGTGGCTAGTTCATGGAAGTCGTTGGCCGCAAACGCTTGATGCTTTTTTCCGGGAGCGCCAATCAGGCGTTGGCCGAAGAAGTGGGCGACCTGATGGGCGTGCCGCTCGGGGGACTGCAGCGGTCGGTATTCGCCAACGGTGAGATCTACGTTCGCCCGACCGAGAGCGTGCGCGGGGCTGATTGCTTCGTGATGCAAAGCCACTGTCACCCGATCAACTTCCACATCATGGAGCAGCTGATCCTCATCGATGCGTTGCACCGGGCTTCGGCCAAGCGGATCACGGCGGTCATGCCGTACTACGGATACTCCCGGGCCGACAAGAAAGTATCCCCCCGGGAAGCCATCTCGGCCCGGATGGTCGGCGATCTGTTTCTGGCCGCCGGCGCCGACCGACTGGTGTCGGTCGATCTCCACACCGGTCAGATTCAGGGGTTCGTCTCCAAGCCTTTCGACCATCTCACTGCTCTCCCGATCTTTGTCGAGTACCTCCAGGATGTGATCGAAGGGCCGACCACGGTCGTTTCCCCCGACGCCGGAGGCGTGAAGCGAGCCGAGAAGTATGCTCGCCACCTCGACGCCTACGTCGCTTTCGTCCACAAACGGCGTGAAGCCGATCAGCACAACGTGTCGGCTGCCCTCACGGTGATCGGCAAGGTTTCCGGCCGCCACGCCGTCATCGTCGACGACATGATCGACACGGCCGGGACGGTTGCCAACGCAGCCGAACTCTTGCGCAAGAAGGGGGCTGAGAGTGTCACCATCGTTGCCACCCACGGAGTCTTGTCACCACCGGCCGTCGACCGCCTCAAGAACGCCCCCATTGAGCGGGTGGTGATCACCAACACCCTGCCGATTCCCGAGGAGGCCCAGGGGTTCGACAAACTCGAGGTCCTTTCGGTCGCCCCGATCGTTGCCGAGGCACTCCAAGCCATCTTCATTGACAGTTCGGTCTCGGAGATCTTCCTCGGCGAGAACTTGTAGGCATGCGAGAAGGTCCGGTAGTTGTCGCTACCTGTGAGACCCCGGACGAAGCGGCGTCGGGGCTCCAGGTTCTCGAACAGTGTGGGATCGCGGGGGAGTTGCGGTCGGCCGGTGACCGGACCGAGATCGTGGTCGCGGGGGCCGAGGCCCCGGCCGCCCGGCGAGCCCTTCTCGACGATCGGCTCCAACGTGAGGGCAGAACCCCACAGGAGATGTCCCTGTTCATGAAACTGATGCTCGTGCTCACGTTCCTGGCCGTGGTCGCCTTCGCCGTGATCACCATCGCTCTCGGTTAATCCCCGTTTTGGCGTCGAAGTTACACCGGAGATGGTGGAGGATTGACGCCAAAGCGAGGGTAGTTTCACGGTATGGAGACAACCACCGTTTTGATTCGCACCGGTCGCAGCCGGGGGACGGTCGACATCACTTCCCATGCGGCCCAATTTGTTTCGGGTCGGGGCGACGGACTGCTGTCGGTGTTCGTTCCCCACGCCACGGCCGGGCTGGCCATCCTGGAAACCGGGGCGGGGAGTGACGCAGATCTCCTCGATGCGCTCGACGTGATCCTTCCCCGTGACGACCGCTGGCGACATCGGCATGGGTCTCCCGGCCACGGTGCCGATCATGTGTTGCCTGCCTTGGTCGGCCCGAGTTTGACCGTTCCGGTCGAGGACGGCCGATTGTTATTGGGGACGTGGCAATCGATCGTTCTGGTCGATCCCAATGCCGACAACCCCGAACGCCGGATCCGCTTCAGCTGGATTCCCGGCTAGATCCGGAGTCAACCGCCTCGGAAACCGACCAGTCGGTTGTGGAGATCTGTCAACCGATGGGCAAGGGGGGTCACCAGGCCGGCCCGGTCGACGGCCAGGAAGTCGACCTCGACCTCCAGCAGATCGGGGCCAATCTCGTGGCTGGTGATGGTTCGCACTCTGACCTTTTCGAACCTTGAGGTGGAGGTTCCCGTGAATCGGGAGATGAGAAAACCGGTCACGACATCGGCCGTCCGCGGATCGGTGATCGGTTGCCGAGGAGGATCACCCAGGGGCGACGAGGGGGTTGCCGAAAGCGATGGTAAGGAAGTGGCCCTCAGACCGGTCGTGGTCCGCTCAATCTCGACCGAGTAGAAGAAGGTCCCGGCGGGGCCGTAGCCGCCTGCTTGCCGACCCAGTTGGTCGGCCGCCACCAGAACGGTCCAGCGGTCGGGACCGGCTTTCTCGATCGACCACACCGCGATGTGGCTGAGGTACCAGGTGCCCGGCTCGAATCCGGCCAGATCCGGAACGTACCCGAGGTAGGGGATCAGGGCTTCCTCTGCACCTTCCCCGGCCCGGGTGAGCAGGGTAGAGACGTACATCTCGGCGAACCCTTCGAGGCCACCGGGAACGTCATCGGAGCCGGTGGCAACTGTGAGAACCCTGCCGAGCAAGAACCCGATCAGGAGAACAGCCAGTGCGGCCCCACCGAAGGGACCGATCTGCCTGGACCACCGGTGCCTTCTGATGGGTGCCGGGGTTTCGGGCGGGCGGGGATCACCGGCCGCCGCCATCGGCGGGGCGGCGGTCGGGGTCGGAAAGTTGACGGTCGGCATCAGCCGGTGGGGGGCATCTCGATGACTTCGCCGGCGTAGATGAGGTCTGGATCGCCGGAGATGAGATTGGGCTGATTGTGAGTGATCACCTGTCGCCAGTACGGAGCGATCTCCTGGTTGGTGGGATGCCGGTCGAGCACGTCGGTGAGGCGGCGGCGACTCATGGCCCACAGGTTGTCGCCGGTCTGAACGGTGACCAGCACCGGCGCCGGTCCGGGAGTGACGGGGTTGGCTTGGCCGGGGAGGGTCGGCAGTGGTGGGACTCCTGTCCCGGCCTGCGGACCTGCCTCTTCGATTATCTCGCTGCCGAGGCGGACGAAGCCGGGAGGCAGCAGGGCACCGCCTTCATCGACCACCACCACAACCGGAGAAGGTGCTTGGGCCCGAACAGGAGGAGCGGCGATGGTCGACGTGACCAGGAGAGCGGCCAGAGCACCTTCGCTCACCTTGCGAACGGCCGGCAGGGTCATCCATCCGATCGAACGGATCAGGGCGGGCACCCGGCTGGCGCGGGCGGCCAGATACAGGAGAGTTGAGACGGCCAACCAGATCGCACAACCAAGCGCGAACAGCCAGACCATGGCCGCCAGGGCGTGCTCGGCGGGTGTAACCCGCAGCCAGGTACCCAGATTGGACCAATCGATGCGCAGCCAGGGCAGTTTGCCGAGTTGGAGCAACCAGATCAGAGCGCTCGCTTCCAGCCCCACTACCGCTGCCAGTCGAGTGATTCGTGTTAGCCGACGCATGCCGACATGTTCTCCTCATAAGATCATTTTGTCAACCACAAACAACTGACAAACATATTTACATATCTCTACATAACGTTATATGTTGTGCGAGTCCCTCGGTCCACCCAGGGTGGAGAACGGAGAAGAACATGGCTGTCTATGGTGGTGACCTGGCGCAACTCGAGGCGCTGAGCAGGCAATTCCTCACGGAGATCGAGGCGGTCGACGGGCTCCAGAACCGCGTCTCCCGGGTTGTCGAAACGACGGCCTGGTCCGGACCGGCTGCCGAGCGCTTCCGGACTCAATGGGCCCAGGACTTCGTGCCGGCGTTGCTGCGCCTCAAGGAAGCATTGGCGGAGAGCTCGGCAATCGTCACCGACCGCCGCCGGGCAATCGAGATGGCGACCGGCTAGTGCTGTGTCGAGTGGCGCGGATGCCCTCGATCGGCTGGCCGCCCGGCTTCTGGTCGAGGCCCGGGGGCTCGACGGTGTCGTCGACACGATCGGGCCCCTCGTCGCCCGGGTGACGGGCGCATGGGAAGGTCCGGCGGCAGACCGGCTGGTTGCCGAACTCAGCGAGCGCCGGCGGGAATTGATCCTTCTGGGGAGCGGCTTGCGAAGCCTGGCCGAGCGGAATCGGGAGGAAGCCCGGCGTCTCCGCGCCGCTGAGGCCGCGGCGGGCGCGATGTTGCCGGGCTGAGATGGCGATACGTTTTGTGTGGCATTCGAGCGGGGGCGATGAGGACCTCGAGGCAATGGTTCCGCCGGGGGCCACCTTCGGTGATCTGCTGGCCGCGCTGACGGGAGAGGCCGGTACCTCGACCGTCTACGTCAATGGTGTCCCGGTTCCCGTCGGTCGCCTCGTGAGTGGTACCAGCCTTTCCAACGGCTCGGTGGTCTCTCGCGAGGGACCCGCACCCCGACCCGGATCGTTTCAGGTTGCCGAATTGCGGGCAGTCGGCGGGCGGTCGGCCGGCGGACGCTGGATACTGGGACCAGGCGTCTATCGGATCGGATCGGACCCGGTCTGCGAGATCTGGGTAGCCGATTCGACCGTCGACCGGAAACACGCCGTCCTGACGGTTGGGGACGGGGGACAGACCTACTGTGAGGCCTCGGGAGGGTCACCGATCACGGTGAACCACGTGATGGGCCGGGGACGAGTCGTACTCGAAGTTGGTTCCCTGATCCAGGTCGGTCAGACGGTCTGGGAATTCGATCGAGAGACCTTCCCGAGCGGCGATGCTCAGCGAGTCTGCGGCGTGTTCAACCGGCCCCCTCGCATCCAAACCTCACCGGAGACCGTCCAGATCGATGTGCCGCAGCGACCGGCTGAGCCGACCTCTCAGGGACGGCCCGGCTGGGCGACGTGGCTGGTGCCACTGGCCATGTCCGGGTTGTTCGCCGCGCTGTTCAGTCCGATGATGGCGACCTTCGCTTTGCTCGGCCCGATGATGATGGTGGCGAACTGGTTTGAAGACCGAAGGCGCCTCCGGAGAGCGAGAAGTGCCAACGCCACCGAGTTCGGCAACTCCCTAAACCGGTTCGAGCGAGATCTGCAGACGGCCGGCGTCGCTCATATCCTTCAAGGTCGGGCCCGTCTGACCGAGGCGCCCGAGGTCGTCGCCCGGGCACTGACCGCTCACCCGAGTCTCTGGGAACGCCGGCCCGACCACCCCGACTTCATGCAGGTCGGCCTGGGCACCGGATCGGTCTCCTGGGAACCAAATCTGGCCGGGCCGGCCGGCGATCCGGAAACCGGGGCGGTCTTGGCTCGGTGTTCACAGCTCGGCCATGCACCGGTCGGTCTTGACCTGAGGGCAGGTGCCACGGTCGGCATCGCCGGTGATCGGGACCATATTCTGTCTCTGGTCAGGTGGCTGGTTGCCCAGGCGGTGGTCCACCAGGGCCCCGCCGATGTTCGCGTGGCCGTCGTCACCGATCATCCCGACGACTGGGATTGGGCGAAATGGCTTCCGCACACCGAGATCGATGGGGCTTTCGGCCGTAGGCTGCTGGCGGCCACTCCCGAAGACGTCGATGAGGTTCTAGCCCATCTGGCAGCCGGACCATCCCCGGACGGACCGGCCGTTCCGCTGACGGTGCTGATCGTCGATACGGACACGCTCGACGGGTCCCGCCGGAACAAGCTGCGCGACGTCCAGACAAGGTCCGCAACTCCGATGGCGGGGATGGTCATGGCTCCATCCCCGATGAGCCTCCCCAGCCAGTGCAATGTGGTCATCGAGATACCCGATACCTTTGGTCCGGCGACCTGCCGGTTTCCGGCGAATGGCCGCGGTGTTTCGGATCTGTTGCCGACCGGATTGTCGGCGGAGATCATGCTCGAGTGTGCCCGGGCCCTCGCCGGCCTCAAAGACCCGGAAGTCGCCGTCGCAGCTGCCGATCTGCCCGACCTGGTGCGGTTGATCGATCTTCTCGGCGATGAGGCCCCGGCGGCCCGGGAAATCATCGATCGTTGGAACGCCGCGGGCCCGATCCCGGCGATCGCCGGGCCGATCGGGACGTCGGAACGAGGTCCACTGGTGATCGATCTGGTGAGCGACGGGCCGCACGGTCTGATCGCCGGTACGACCGGATCGGGAAAGAGTGAGCTTCTGCGCAGTCTCATCGTTTCGCTGGCTTCGGCCGTTAGTCCCGATCATCTCAATTTCGCGCTGATCGACTACAAGGGAGGGAGCGCCTTTGACGCTTGTGCCCGGCTGCCCCACGTGGTGGGCGTGGTCACCGACCTCGATGCTCATCTGGGCAAGAGGGCGCTGACGTGCCTCGAAGCGGAGTTGCGCTACCGGGAATCCCGACTGCGAGAGATGGAAGCGCCCGACCTACCGGAGTATCTGAAGAAGATGCCCAAAGCACCGCTCCCCAGATTGGTGGTGGTGATCGACGAGTTCGCCGCCCTGGCCGCAGAACTCCCGGGTTTCGTTCCCTCGCTGGTCGATATAGCCCAACGGGGAAGAAGCCTCGGTGTGCACCTTCTCCTGGCGACCCAGCGACCGGCCGGCGTGATCGGCGAGAACATCCGGGCCAACACCAACTTGCGGGTGGCCTTGCGGGTTCATGATGCGGCCGACTCTCGGGATGTGGTCGACGACCAGGGAGCGGCCGCCATTCCCCGGGGAAGGGCGGGAAGAGGCTATGTGCGGCTGGGTCCCGGCGAGTTGATTCCTTTCCAGGCAGCCCTGGTTTCTACCGGGCGGCGGCCGGGGGGTCCCGGTTCGATCGGTGTGCGACCTTTTCGCTTTGGGTGGGAACCGCCGGATGAGGTCGCCGGGCACGAGGAAGCCGAACTTCTCGCCAGTGATCTGGATTTCCTGGTCGACACGATTTCCGCCGCCGCCGATCAAGCGGGAATCAGGGCACCTCGCTCACCCTGGCCGCCCGAATTGCCGGAGCATCTCCCCTTCCGGGAGGTAGCCGACGCCCCGGGCCGAGGTAGACGGTGGTGGGCGCCGGTTGGTTTGGCCGACGAGCCTCACCGCCAGCGGCAATCTGTCTTGGGGTGGGAAGGGACCAATCTCCTCTTCTACGGGATGCCGGGAAGCGGACCTGCTCGAGCCTTGGTGACCCTGGGCAGTTCCCTGGCTGCCAGATATCAGCCGGACCGCGTCCATATCTACGCGCTCGATTTCGGAACCCGGAAGCTGGCGCCACTCGAGGATCTGCCCCAGGTAGGAGGAGTGATCGGATCGGCCGACCGGGAGCGGCAAGTCCGATTGCTTCGGCATCTACAAGAAGAGGTGGAAACCCGCCGGGCGAGGGGCTCCAAGGACGGATCTGCGGTGGTGTTGCTCATCGACAACTATGGAGGATTCTCGGCCTCATTCGATCACCCCACCGATCTCGGGCACCGGGAAACCTTGCGCCGCATAGTGGCGGAGGGCCCCGGCGTGGACGTATTCGTCGTCATGAGCGCCGATCAAGCGGCTGCGGTCCCCTCCAACCTGGCCGCGCTGTTCCCTGAGAAGCTGATCTTTCGTATGGCCGACTCTTTCGACTATGCGACGCTGGGCGTGCCGAACCGCGATATGCCGGACCTGCCCGATGGGCGGGCCATTCAGGTCGGCAGCGAGGTGGTTGTGCAGATCGCCGACGTTGCCCAATCGGACCTGGGTCGGATCGCGATTCGGGCAGTGCCAAACATGGCAACGCCGACCGCCATCGGAGTACTTCCCCGGCGGTCGGATCTGGCCGACGTGGCTCATCGAGCCGCGATGGCAGGTCGGAACTGGTTCCTTCCGATGGGTATTGGCGATCGCCGCCTCGAACCCGTCGGCTTGTACCTCGGGGAGAGCGAACATTCCTTGATTGTGGGGCCTGCCGGGTCGGGCAAGAGCACCGCGCTTCGAGCGATCTCCATCATCGTCGCCGGCCACCGACCCGACGTGGCGATCACAGCCTTGGCACCTCGCCGGTCGCCACTCTGGGAGTCCGAGGAGATCGACACACTCGTCACCGATCCTGATGAGATGGATTCTGCAGTCGTGAAGATCCTGGCCGACCCGACACCACAACTGGTCCTGATTGACGACGCCGACGACCTGAGCGATCCGGGCGGAGCGCTGCTGCGGCTGTTCCGCCAACGCCGACCCGACGTTCGAGTCGTGGGGGCAGGACGGGCCGACGCACTGCGATCAATGTATGGGCATTGGACTCAGGAGCTTCGAAAAAGCCGTCAAGGGATCGCCTTGCGTCCCCAAATCGAAGTGGACGGGGAGCTCTGGCACACGGCCCTCCCTCGCCCTGGTTCTCCGGTGCGGAACCCCGGGCGCGGCTACCTGATCAATGACGGCAGCGTCGAGCTGGTGCAGCTGGCGCACCCGTGAGAGTCATCAGGTGTCGGCCCTCAGTCTTCAGTCACCGGTCTATGTACTTGAGAACTGAAAGCTCGACCGCCGGTCGGCGACTGAGCACTGACGACTGATTACTCTTGCCCCGTGCCACAAAGGAGACAACGTGCGAGTGCGAATCGGAATCGGTGATACGTCCCGGGAGATCGAACTAGATGTCGCCGACGCGGACGCCTTGATTGTCGAGATCGGGGAAGCGTTCGACGACGAGAAGCCGATCCTTTGGTTCACCGATGTGGGCGATCGGCGCATAGGCGTGCCTACCACCCGTATCGCCTACGTAGAGGTCGAACCCGAGCAACGAGTGTCGGTAGGGTTTACTCCGTCCTAGAGCAGCCGGCCAGGATGGGCGAGCGTCAGACGGCGCGGCGCCGGCGTTCTGCCAGCCAGCGCTTCCGGAGGCGCCGACGCTCGTCCTCGGCGTATCCGCCCCAGACGCCGGCTTCCTGATTGGACTCGAGGGCGTACTGGAGGCACTCTTCCTGGACGGCGCATTGCGCACAAATGGCTTTGGCCCCCGCAATATGATCGAGGGCGGGACCGGTGGTACCTACGGGAAAGAACAGCGACGGTTCTGAGTCGCGACACGCGGACATCTGCCGCCATTCAGTGATTGTTAACACGAAAGACCCCTACAAAAAGTAAAGATTGTGATTTGCTTCACAAAAGATAACTGCCACGAGCAGGGTAGGCAAGGGATAATTTTGTGAACCTCAACAAGGCAAATGACCCCATGAGCCTCATTGTGGGCCACCGCGGATTGCGACTCGAGTATCCCGACAACAGCCGGGAAGGCATTCTGGCAGCCCTCGCGGTGTGCGACATGGTCGAGTTCGATGTGCGCCGCACCCGGGACGGCGTGGCCGTGCTGTCCCACGACCCGTATCTCGGCGGTCGGACGATTGTTGATACCGACTGGTCGGTGTTGGTCGGGTCTGATCTCGGCGGCGGCCGGCCCCCGACCCGTCTCGACGACGTGTTGCAGGCGGCTGAGGGCGCGCGGTTCAACTTCGAAATCAAGAACTCTCCACAGGATCCGGATTTCGACGACACATTCGCATTTGCTCGCGAGGTCGCGCGGCGAGCCACGGAACACGACGTCGTGACCAGTTTCCATTGGCCGACGGTCGACGCATTGCGACCGGTCTATCCAAACCTGGCCACCGGGTTGCTGATCGACCCGGCGGGATCACTCCAGGTCGCGATCGATTGGGCAGGCAAGTCGGGCCATCGAGTGCTTGCCCCGCATTGGTCCCTGCTCGGTGGCCACCCGGCGGCGACCGTTTCGGAACTGGTGAAAGCAGGATTGCAGGTTTTCGTTTGGACCGTGAATGATGAGGAAATCGCCCGCCAAGCGGTAGCCGGCGGGGCCACAGCCATCATCACCGACGATCCGGTTCGGATCCGGTCCGCCGTGTACAGAGAGGAACCAGAATGACCATCAAGGACGAATTGGCAGCCGAACTGAAGGACGCGATGAAGTCGGGGGATCGGCGCCGGCGCGAAGTGGTGCGCGAGATCGAGACCCAGGTCTCTCGCAAGCGTGCCGAGCCGGGTTTTGCCGGGCAGGTCGACGACGATCTCTACCTGGAGGTCATGGGGACATTTGCAAAGAAGATGGATAAGGCGGCCGGCGAGTACGAGGGCCTCGGGGAGCGCGGGGTGGAGATGGCGCAGAAACTGCGCTGGGAGGTGAGCTATCTATCCCGGTGGCTGCCGACCAAGCTCTCGGAGGAAGCGACCCGGACCGCCGCCAGGGAAGCTATTGCTGATCTCGGGGTCGACGACCCGAAGATGGCGGGGCGAGTGGTCGGCCACCTCATGAAAACCATGGGTGAGCAGCTCGACGGCGGTCTCGTCAACCGCGTGGTCCGCGAAGAACTCGAAGCCGGGTGACGATTCCCCGCTTCGCGCCCATGCTGGCCACGCCCTGGCGAAGCCCCTTCACAGATCCGGGATGGCTTTTCGAAGTGAAGTGGGACGGGGTGAGGGCGATTCTGACGGTGGACGGTGGATCTGTTTCGGTGCGGTCCCGGCGTGGCAATGACATCACCGGCGGGTATCCCGAGTTGAGCGGGTTTCACCCGTCTCGCCCCTGTGTGCTGGACGGGGAGATCGTGGCATTCGACGAGGCAGGCCGTCCATCCTTCGGAGCCCTCCAGCAGCGAATGAACCTGTCGGGAGGTATGCGGGCCATCGAGGCGGCGCGAACTACCCCGGTGACGTATGTCGTCTTCGATTTGCTCTTCGATGGTGAAGACCTCACCGATCGGCCGATCGAGACACGCCTGGAGCGGATGGCTGCCATCGATTTACCCACACCCCTGATTCGCTCTCAGGTGACGGAGAACGACGGCGAGGCTCTGTTCGCGGCCGTCGCCGAACAAGGCCTCGAAGGGATCGTGGCCAAGCAACGGGGTTCTCCGTACCGGCCCGGAGTGCGGTCCCGGGATTGGCGGAAGGTCCCGCATTTACGCATCGTCCGGGCCGTAGTCGGCGGATTCACCGCCGGCGAAGGCGGCCGATCCGGCAGCTTCGGGTCGTTGCTGCTCGGCCTCTGGGATGGCCCGCGTTTGCGCTGGATCGGGTCGGTCGGAACCGGCTTCGATGACGCCGCCCTCCGGGCCATTCGTTCGGGTCTGAGCGAGATGACCACCAGGGACAATCCGTTTCAGCCGGATCCAGATATCCCGGTCGGACCAATATGGGTCGTGCCCCATCTGGTGGCCAGAGTCGAATTCAAGGAGTGGACCAGGGCCGGGCGTTTGCGCGCTCCAAGCTTCAAGGGATTCGTGGCGGACCCCTCCGAGGCAATCACCTGGGACGCAGAAGGGCCGGAACATTAGTCGTCAGTCGTCAGTCGTTGGTCGTCAGAAAGATATCTGCACGGACGCAGTTGCTGAGAACTGACCTGAGAGCTGAAAACTGACAACTGCAGCCGGCGGAGCCGGCTGCTAGCTCGCCGCTCTTTTCTCCTTGGTTGCCTCGACGCTGGCCTTGAGCGCTTCGAGCAAGTCCAGCACCTTGGTCGGTTCGGGCGTCTCCGGGCTCACGATCTCCTCGCCTTCGATCTTCTTGCGGGCGAGTTCTTCGATGGCTCCGCGAGTCGGATCCTGGTAGGCGTCGGCGTCAAAGGGCCTGGTGAGATTGTCGATGATCATCTCGGCCATCTTGACTTCCTCGTCCCGCACCTCGACCTCGGTGGCGAGTTCCTCGAAAACCGGTGCCCGGATCTCGTCGGGCCAGAACATCGTTTCCAGGATCAGCACGTTCTCGTCGGCGCGCAGGGTTGCCAGGTACTCCTTTTCGCGCAGGGCGAACTTGGCGATTCCCACCCGGTTTTTGTCCCTGAGCGCCCGGAGCAGGATCCGATAGGCCTTGAGGCCGGTTTGCTCGGGCACCAGGTAGTAGGACGACCGGTAGTAAATGGGATCGATTTCTTGGGCTTCGACGAACTGGACGACGTCGACGATCCTGGTGCCGCCTCGAACCGTGGCCGTCTCCAACTCTTCGTCGGTGAACACGACATAACGGCCCTTCTCCACCTCAAAGCCCCGGACGATGTCATCCCAGGCGACTTCCTTGCCGTCCGCTTCCGCCACCTTCTTGTACTTGATGGCGCTGCTGTCCCCGGATCGCAGCATCTTGAACTTGGGCGTCTTGTTCTCGGTTGCCGTGAACAGTGCAACCGGAATCGAGACGAGCCCGAAACTGATAGCACCCTTCCAAATCGACCTGGCCATGGGAACCAAGTTATCAGTTATCAGTTATCAGTAGTCAGAAAAAGTGATGACTGATGACTGACGACTGATAACCGGCCGCACGAAGTGCGCCCTCGGCAGGATTCGAACCTGCGCACCCGGCTCCGGAGGCCGGTGCTCTATCCCCTGAGCTACGAGGGCTGGGGTGTTGCGACCCACACAACACCTGACCGGGCGGAGTGTACCAAGGCGCCGTCTGCTCTTTTTCCGCGTCGGGCGCGCTGATGTGGCAACATCGCCCCGAACCGTACAATCGCCCGGCAGCGAGAAAGAACGTCATGAAAGTCGGCATAGGCATTTTGGGCGGGGGAACCGTTGGTGGGGCACTGCTCCAATATCTGATCAATGAGCAAGCGGCGATTGTTGCCAAGACGGGCCTCGAGCTCGAGGTTCGGCGGGTGGCCGTCCGCTCGCTCTCCAAGAATCGGGCCTTTCCCATTCCGGAAGAGATCATCACCGACAGAATCGAAGATCTCGTCGATGACCCATCGGTAGACCTGGTCGTGGAGGTAATGGGTGGCCTGCACCCGGCCGGTGACCTGGTGATGCGGGCCCTCCGGGCAGGCAAACCGGTCGTGACTGCCAACAAGGAGCTGGTGGCAGCTCGAGGAGAGGAACTGATCAAGCAGGCTGAGGAGAAGGGGGTGTCGCTCCTTTTTGAGGCAGCCGTCGGAGGCGGTATTCCGATCATCCGGCCTCTCTCCGAGTCCTTGGCGGGCGAGCGGATCACTCGGGTGCTCGGCATCGTCAACGGCACCACCAACTACATCCTGACCCGGATGGTCGAAGAAGGTCTCGGCTTTGCCGAGGCGCTTGAAGATGCACAGAACCTGGGGTTCGCCGAGGCGGATCCGACGGCAGATATCTCAGGGGCTGATGCGGCTGCCAAGGCGGCCATCCTCGCCAGTCTGGCTTTCGGGACCTGGGTTTCCCTGGACTCGGTCTATCGGGAGGGAATCGAATCCCTCCAAACCGTCGATCTCCGCTTTGCGGCCGATCTGGGCTACACGCCGAAGCTGTTGGCCGTCGGTGAGGAGACCCCGGAAGGGGTGAGCGTTCGGGTGCACCCGGCGCTGGTACCGCTTGATCATCCTCTGGCGTCGGTGCGAGGCGCTCACAACGCGGTGTTCATCGAGGGTCCCCAGGTGGGGGAGTTGCTGTTCATGGGACCCGGTGCCGGTGGAGGGCCGACCGCCACCGCCGTGCTCGGCGACGTGATCGACGCAGCCCGCGAGTTGCTCGCTCGAGCCCAAGTTACTCCCCGGATCAGATTTGCTCCGGGGCGGGTAAGGGACTTCGGAGAGATAGAGACCAAGTGGTACTTGCGCCTCGAAGTGGCCGATGCCCCAGGAGTGCTGGCCGCTATTGCCGGCGCGTTCGGGGAAGCCGGGGTGAGCATCAAATCGGTATGGCAGGAAGGCCGCGGAGAAGATGCAACGCTGCTGCTCATCACCCACGATGCTCTCGAGATGAACCAGCGGACGGCGGTGAAGGCGCTGCGGTCCCTGGAGGTGGTGACTGAAGTTGCGGCAACGATCCGGGTCCAAAGCGACGAACCGTGAACCAATGAGGTATGTGTCGACGAGGGGATTGGCGCCCACGGTCGGGTTTGGAGACGTACTACTCAACGGCCTGGCGCCGGATGGAGGTTTGTACGTTCCTGCCCGCTGGCCCCGTTTCACCACGGCCGAGATCGCGGCGCTGAGAGGCCTTCCTTACCCGGAGCTGGTGGCTGCCGTTGCGGCGCCGTTCGTGGATGAGAGCATCGAAGATCTCGGGGGCATTTCCTCCGATGCATACGCCACCTTTGATCGTTTGGTGCCGATCACCGATCTGGGAGGCGGGTTGTGGCTTCTCGAGTTGTTCTGGGGGCCGACGCTGGCCTTCAAGGATTACGCCCTGCAGTTGCTCGGTCGCCTGTTCGACGCCTTCCTCACCGAACGCAACGGGCACGCCCTGGTGCTGGGGGCCACGTCGGGTGACACCGGATCGGCTGCCATCGAAGCCTGTCGCGATCGTGCTGCACTCGACGTTGTGATCTTGCATCCCCACGAGCGGATATCAGAAGTGCAGCGGAGGCAAATGACGACGGTACCGTCCGCCAACGTTCACAACGTGGCCGTTCGGGGGACATTCGACGACTGCCAAAGACTGGTCAAAGAGATGCTCGCCGATCCCTCCTTGCGCAGCGGGTTTGGTGTGACTTCCGTCAATTCGATCAACTGGGTACGGATCATGGCGCAGGTCTCCTATTACTTTGCCGCGGCTTTGACCCTCGGCGCTCCAGAGCGCGAGGTGACCTTTTCGGTACCCACCGGCAATTTCGGGAATGTGTTCGCCGCCTACGTTGCCCGCTGCATGGGTCTACCGGTTCGGCGGCTCATAATCGGCACCAATCGGAACAACGTGGTTGCCCGGTTTCTCGAAACCGGCGAGTTGTCGATCGACAAAGTGGTGCCGACCATCACGCCTGCGATGGACATCCAGGTCCCGAGCAATCTGGAGCGTTTGTTGTTCGATCTGCACGACCAGGATGGCCAAGCGATTCGGTTGTTGATGGCAGCTTTCGCCGAGAAGGGGCAGGTCAAGGTCGATCCGACCCGTCTCGAAGAGCTTGGGTCGTTCGTTACGGCTCGGTGGTTTGATGAACCGGCCATCCGCCGGGCCCTGACCGAGATCCATCAGGAGACCTCGGTGCTGGTCGACCCTCACACAGCCGTCGGTATCGCCGCGGCCCGGTCCACCGAGAGGGAGCCGGAGGTTCCCGTGATCTGTATCGGAACAGCCCATCCGGCCAAGTTCCCCGACGCGGTTTTTGCCGCCACCGGAGTTCGTCCGCGGCTTCCCGAACGTTTGGCAGACCTGTTCAACCGGCCTGAGATGATGACCGTCCTTCCCCCCGATCGGCGCGTCATCGAAGGGTTTGTGCGCGGGGTGGCCCGGCCGGCGAGCACTTGAGCAGGAACGACGCGCTTGGAACATTGCCCAAGAGGTCGTAGTATGCCTGTGTACCTGATCACCCCGCATCCATACGCGTGGTGAAGGCGCCCCCACACACCAGTTCGACGTTCGCGGTCGTTTGGAAGTGGAGGCATTGAACCCCCACAGCCCTTGCCCTCCCGGTCGAACCGGGGAGGAGTTCCATGGCTCGAGGGAATCCAAATGCTGTGGCTCGGCTCGCCAGATCGGGCCGCTCAGAGGAAAGGACCATATGACCAGCAGATCCGAACTCCAGGGGAAGCCCATCAACGACCTGCGTGAGATCGCTGCTTCAGTCGGAGTGGAGAGCAACGGCCTGCAGAAGGCCAAGCTCATCGAGGCAATTCTCAACTCAGCGGACTTTGTGGTGAGCGACGAACCGGCGGCAATAGACCTGCCGGTCGCCGTCTCCTCTCCCTCGCCGGACACCGACGAGACCAAGGAAGTGTCGGATGAGGCGGTTTCAGGTGATGGTGAGACGGACGGCAGCGAAGCCGCCGCCGAGATCAATCCGGAACGTGGTGAGGGGTCTTCACAGGACAATCGCGACGACCGACCTCGCTATGACGATGACGGCCAGAGCCGCAATCGCAACCGACGGCGCCGTCGGGGGGGCGGAGGCACTCAGCAGGAGCAAATCCCCGAAGGAGATCTGGAGGAACGACAGGGGATTCTGGACATCCTCCCCGAGGGTTATGGTTTCTTGAGAGTGACCGGCTACCTGCCCGGCGACAGGGATGTCTACGTGTCGGCCAGTCAGGTACGCAAATTCGGTCTGCGCAAGGGCGATCTTGTCAGTGGACCGATTCGTCCTCCCCGTTCCCAGGAAAAATTCCCGGCGCTCACCCGTATCGACAGTATCAATCTGCTGTCTGCGGAGGAGGGGAGGAACCGGCCACGGTTTGAGAAGCTGACACCGCTGTTCCCCGATATGCGGCTCCGGCTGGAAATCGAAGGTGAGTCGAACCAGGAGCTAGCCAGGATCATCGACCTCGTCGCTCCCATCGGCAAAGGGCAGCGTGGGATGATCGTCTCGCCGCCCAAAGCCGGCAAGACGACTGTGCTGAAGGAGATTGCTCACTCGATCACCGCCAACAATCCTGAGTGCTATCTGATGGTCGTCCTGGTCGACGAACGGCCCGAGGAAGTCACGGACATGCAGCGGTCGGTGAAGGGAGAAGTCGTCTACTCGACCTTCGACCGTCCGGCCGAGGAGCACACACAGGTCTCGGAGCTGGCACTGGAGCGAGCCAAGCGGCTGGTTGAAATGGGCACCGATGTGGTGATCCTGCTGGATTCGGTGACGAGGCTCGCCCGGGCACACAACCTGGCGACGCCGGCCAGCGGTCGAATCCTCTCCGGTGGCGTCGACTCGACTGCGCTCTACCCACCGAAGAGGTTCTTCGGTGCCGCCCGCAACATCGAGGAGGGCGGCAGCCTCACCATCATGGGTACCGCTCTCGTCGAGACCGGTTCGCGGATGGACGAGGTCATTTTCGAAGAGTTCAAAGGCACCGGCAACATGGAGCTTCGCCTCGACCGGGGGTTGGCCGACCGCCGGATCTACCCGGCCGTCGACATCAGCCAGTCGGGAACAAGAAAGGAAGAGCTGCTGTTCAACACTTCGGAACTCGCCCAGGTTTGGAAGCTGAGAAGAGTGCTGCTGGCCCTGGAACCGGGGGCGGCCCTCGAGTTGCTGATAGATCGACTCAAGACCTCCAAATCCAACGCCGAGTTTCTTGACGACATCGCCAAGAGCACTGGGTAAGTTGCAGACTGCGGAGTACGAAGGAGAAAGCAGTGAGAGCAGGAATTCATCCCGATTACATCGAGACCACGGTCACGTGCTCGTGCGGTAACACGTTCAAAACTCGATCGACGGAAGCCGAGTTGCACGTCGAATTGTGCAACGAATGCCACCCCTTCTTCACCGGCAAGCAGAAGCTGGTCGACACCGGCGGCCGCGTCGAGCGGTTCCAGAAGCGCTACGGTCGCAAGAGTTTCACCGGCGAGACCAAGACCGACGCGTAAACGGCCGGGGATTCCAAGGAGGAATGGGTGAGCCGCGCCCCCAATGCCAGCGTCGGCGGCCAGGCCGTCATTGAAGGTGTGATGATGCGCGCCCCGGCCGCTTGGGCGGTAGCGGTGCGAAAACCCGACGGGGCCATCGAGGCGATCACTCACGATCTCCCGAGGTTGTCTTCACGGTCCCGGTTGGCCCGCATTCCCTTCATTCGGGGCATCATGGTCTTGGGAGAATCGCTGAATCTGGGATTCCGGTCCCTGTCCTGGTCGGCTCAGAAAGCGGTGGGCGAGGACGAAGAACCGTTGACCACCCGCCAGATGGCGATCTCCATGACCATCGCTCTCGTGGCTTTTGCCGCGCTCTTCATTCTCCTGCCCCTCGGGGCGGCCTCGTTGCTGGAGCCGTACCTGGGCGGATCAGAGTTCCTCTTCAACCTGGTCGACGGATTCGTGCGGGCTTTACTGTTTGTCGGCTACATCTGGGCCATCGGGCGGTCCAAGGAGATCCGGCGGGTATTCCAATATCACGGGGCCGAACACAAGACGATCCATGCCTACGAGGCGGGTGACCCCCTCACGGTCGACCGAATTCAGACGTACCGACCCGAGCACCCCCGGTGCGGCACCAGTTTCCTGCTGATCGTCGTCATTGGGTCGTTGATCGTATTCACCCTCATCGGGCGCCCCGGTTGGCCGATCTTGATTGCCAGCCGGGTGGTGTTGATACCTGCTATCGCCGGCGTGGCCTATGAGGTGCTGAAGTTCTCAGGACTGCATGGAGGAGAACTAGTGGGTCGCATTCTGGCGGCCCCGGGTCTCTGGTTGCAGCGGCTCACCACCGGCGAGCCGGACGATGATCAGGTGGAGGTCGCTGTGACGAGCCTGCTGGCCGCTCTCCAGCCTGAAGAAGTCGATGAGGTCAAAGCCCGCGGGCCCGTCGATCCGGCCGCACTGATCGCGCTGGCGGCGATGGCGGACGACTGATGGAAACCGGGTTTGTGGAGCGTCTCAAAGAGATCGAAGCGGCGCTCGAGGAGACGGAGCGGCAGCTTTCCGAACAGGATGTGCTCGCCGACCAGACCCGCTACACGGAGCTGACCAAGCGGCACGCCGAGCTTCGCCCGGTAGTCGAGAGTTTCCATGCCTATCAGGAGGCGATGGAGGAAGCTCGTGAAGCAGAGGAGCTTGCCGAAGTCGAGACGGAGCCCGGTATGACGGCCGACCTCCGGGCCATGGCTATTGAGCGGCGGCGGGATGCCGACCATATCGAAGCCGAACTTCGGCGCAGCCTGATACCCAAGGATCCGAACGACGAAAAGGACGTAATCGTTGAGATCAGATCGGCGGCCGGTGGCGATGAGGCAGCCATCTGGGCCGGCGACCTTTTCGGGATGTTCCGGGCATACGCCGAACTCCACGGATTCAGGACCGAGGTCCTGGAGTCGTCACCTTCGGAAACCGGTGGCGTCAAAGAGGTCATCTTCTCCGTCAACGGCAAGGGCGCCTATTCCCGGTTCAAATTCGAAGCCGGTGTGCACCGTGTGCAACGGGTGCCGAAGACCGAATCTCAGGGGCGTATCCATACATCCACGGCCACCGTGGCCGTCTTGCCGGAGGCGGAAGCATTCGAGGTCGAGTTGGATCTCAACGACGTTCGGGTCGATGTATACCGGTCGAGTGGACCGGGTGGTCAATCGGTCAACACCACCGACTCCGCCGTCCGTTTGACCCACGAGCCGACCGGGCTGGTGGTCAGCTGCCAGGACGAGAAATCTCAACTCCAGAACAAAGACAAGGCGTTTCGAATCTTGCGGGCCCGCCTCTACCAGATGCAGCTGGAGGAACACCTCGGGGAGATCGCCTCCAGCCGGCGTGAGCAGGTTGGCAAGGGCGACCGATCAGAGAAGATCCGCACCTACAACTTCAAAGAGAACCGGGTCACCGATCATCGAATCGGCATGACCATCAAACAGCTGCCGGAGATCCTGGCCGGCGATCTCGACGCCTTCGTCGATGCCCTGACCGGTCAGGACGAAGCCCGCAAGCTGCTCGAGGGTGAGTGAGCCGAACTTGCGTCAGGAACCGACGAACAGCGCGCTAAATCGACGCAAGAACGGATTGGCCGGGGTGCCGCCCCACGAAGCGGAACGCTTGCTGGCCGTCGCGGCGGGTCGAAGCCGTCATGAGTTGTTGGTGGAAGGCGAGTTGAGCTCCGCAGAGGCACAGCGCTACCGGGACTTGGTCGAGCAAAGACTGGCCGGTGTGCCGCTGCAGCATCTCGAGGGCACGGTGCAGTTCGGGCCGATCGAAATCCGCAGCGACGGCCGGGCTCTGGTTCCTCGCCCGGAGACCGAACATCTCTGGGAAGAGGCGGTGACGGCCTTGGGAGAGGCAGGGCCGGGCACGGTGATCGTCGATCTCTGCACCGGAAGCGGCAATCTCGCCCTGGCTTTGAAGCACACGTTTCCTTCGGCCCAGGTGTATGCCACCGATTTGTCGCCGGACGCGCTGGCGCTGGCCACCGAGAATTCCACCAAACTCGGCCTCGAAGTCACCTTTCTCGAAGGGGATCTCTTCGATCCGTTGCCTAAGGAGCTGTACGAGCGGGTGGACCTGCTGGTCGCCAACCCGCCCTACGTAGCCGAATCAGAGTTCGAACGGCTCCCGGTCGATGTCCGCGATCACGACCCTCGTCAGGCTCTGGTTTCCGGACCGGTCGGTGACGAGGTTCTGGCACGTATTGCTGCGGACGCCTACTGGTGGATGGGCACCGGGGGATGGCTCTTCAGCGAGATCGGCGAGACCCAGTCGGAACGGGCGTTGGAACTCTTCGGGGCATATCTAGACGTCGAGATCCGGCCGGACCTCACCGGTCGGCCCCGGATCCTGGTGGGTCGCAAGGGCGGGCGCTGCTGCGTCTAGTGGTCGGTCGTTGAATGGTGCCGCGGCGTCGACGAGCAATTCCTGAGACGGGCCACAAGTTGCGGAACCGGGCCGAGTCGGGGAACCTGCCAGACATGCATCTCGAACAGGCCGCGGCCGCCATCCAACGTGGAGAAATCGTCGGAGTGCCCACCGACACGGTCTACGGACTGGCGGTGGATCCTCTCCAGGCTGGTGCCGTGCGGGCCCTGTTCGATCTGAAGGGGAGGCCCCGGAGCAAACCGATCGGCCTGCTGGGCGACACGCTCGATCACTTCCGGGGACTGGTCGAAATCACGCCGGAAGTCGAAGAGCTGGTGGCCGGTCACTGGCCGGGACCGTTGACGCTGGTCGTCCGCAGCCGGGTGCCCCTGCCCGAGTGGGTCGGCGACCATGAGCGTCACACGGTGGCCATCCGCGTACCGGACCACCCTCTGGCCAGAGAGCTCTTTGCCCTGGTGGGGCCGCTGGCGGTCACCAGCGCCAACCCGAGCGACGAAGAACCGGCCGTCTCCGAAGAACAAGCAGAGGCCGTGTTCGGTGATGCGGTGGCGCTCTACCTTCCGGGGATATGCCCGGGTGGTGTGGCCTCGACCGTGGTGGACGTGACGGTCGATCCGCCCAAGGTGTTGCGACAGGGGCCGGCGGAGTTGAAGGTGGAAGATGGAAGATTGAGGAGCGTTTGACGTTTCGGGTTCGGAGCCCCACTTCCAACTTCCCGCTCCCCACCTTTTCCGCCGACTAGGTCGGCCGGGGGTCCCGCTACCCTACGGTGGCCGGTACTGCAGAGAAGGCTGAGAATCATGATCGACCCTCGTCCCCTCGAGGCGGTTGACCCGCAAGTCGCCGACCTCATCCGAGCCGATGTGGCTCGCCAGAACTCACATATTCACCTGATAGCCTCGGAGAACTTCGTCTCAACCGCGGTGTTGGAAGCCGCCGGATCGGTCTTCACGAACAAGTACGCGGAGGGCTACCCGGGCCGTCGCTACTACGAGGGGTGTGCGGTGGTGGATCAGGTCGAAGATCTGGCCCGGGACCGGGCCAAAGCCCTGTTCGGAGCCGATCACGCCAATGTTCAGCCTCACTCGGGGGCGCAGGCCAACATGGCGGCCTATTTCGCTTTTCTCGAACCGGGCGACAAGGTGCTGGGCATGCGGCTCGATCAAGGCGGCCATCTCACCCATGGGTCGCCCGTCAACGCTTCCGGTGAGCTGTACGAATTCATCGCATACGGCGTCGACCGCGACACCGAATTGATTGATATGGATGACGTTCGGCGCCTGGCGCTCGAACACCGACCCAAGATCGTTCTGGCCGGATACACCGCTTACTCGCGGGTGCTGGATTTCGCAGCCTTCCGGTCTATCGCCGACGAGATCGGTGCGCTGCTGATGGTGGATGCCGCCCATTTCATCGGACTGGTGGCCGGCGGCGCCTATCCAAGTCCGGTTCCGTACGCAGATCTGGTGACGGCCACGACCCACAAGGCCTTGCGCGGCCCCAGGGGCGGATTGATCCTGTCCCGCGCAGAACACGCCAAGGCTGTCGATAAAGCGGTCTTTCCGGGCATGCAAGGGGGCGGGCTATTCAGTCAAGTGGCCGCCAAGGCTGTTTGCTTTCTGGAGGCGGCGACCTCGCGGTTCCAGGAGTACGCCGCTCAGGTCGTGGCCAATGCTCGCGCCATATCGGCCCGGTTGACAACCGAAGGAGTGAGGGTGGTCACCGGCGGAACCGACAACCACATGTTGCTGGCGGACTTGCGAAGCATCGACGGGGCGTTGACCGGGAAAAAGGCGGCCAGACTTCTCGATTCAGTTGGCATTACATGCAATTTCAATACTGTGCCATTCGATCCCCGCAAGCCGTTTGTCGGCAGCGGGATCAGGCTCGGTACCCCGGCGATGACCACCCAGGGCATGAAAGAACGGGAGGCCGACGAAACGGCCGGTTTGATAGCCGAGGTTCTCCGTCATCGGGAAGATGGCCCGGCCCTCGAAGAGCTGGAGGAGCGGATCCGCAAGCTGGCGAGCGCCTTTCCTCCCTACCCGGAAGGATTCCCCGGGCATGTCTAAAAGCTCAGGTTTCACGTTTCAGTTCTGTCGATGCTACGAGCCTGGAACCTGAAACCTCATTTGTGAAACAAATCACAAACCCCGGGGGTTGTAGGTAGCGAATATGCAGAAACCGTCGTCCCACCAGCAGGTCACCCAGGCCGTCAACGACGGTTGGATGGCGGGCGGGAGCTTCTTCGCCTCGATCATTTCCGGATTCCTGCTCGGGTACTTCGCAGACAAATGGCTGGGGACGGAACCGTGGCTGGTGATTCTCGGTATCGTGATCGGCGCCTACTCGGGGTTCTTGCGGTTGTGGCACTACGCCAAGCAAGAAGAGGAGCGCCGTGGACGTTGAGGCGACTATTGCCAAGCACACGGTTCAGCGGGCGGTGTATCTGGGTCCGGTCGTCCTGGCGGTGTTTTGGGCCACCCGGGGCATCGATGGTCTCATTGCCGCCGCCATCGGTCTCACCGTGGTCGTCGGAAACTTCCTTCTGGCGGGCGGGATGTTGTCGGTAGCCGCCAGGATCTCATTGAGCCTCTACCATGCGGCGGCGCTGTTCGGGTTCTTCCTTCGACTTGGCCTGATCGCCCTGGCTGTGCTTATTATCAGCCGGCTGGTTGAACTGGACAGGTTGGCATTTGGGGTAACCGTGGTCGTGGCCTACCTTGGCTTGCTCACCTGGGAAGCAATTGCCGTAGCAAAAGGCGCCGAAAGGGAGTTGGAGTGGACGGACTGATCCTGGCCGTTGAAGGATGTGACTACGTCAACGAGGTGGTCTGCAAGCCGGACAATGTACTGGAGTTTTTTGAGTTCCCGGCCCTGTTCGGTGACATCAGCCGTACCATCTTCCTCATCGCCCTGGCCGCACTCATCGTCATGGGCCTTCTGTTCTTCACGTACCGCAAACCCCGCCTGGTACCCACCAAGTTCCAGGCCGGGGTCGAGTCGGTGGTCGGATTCGTCAAAGACGAGATCGCCGTCGGCATTATCGGGCCGGAAGGCGTCAAATATGCCCCGTATCTGCTGTCCATCTTCTTGTTCATCCTGGTAGGCAACCTCTTCGAGGTGACTCCGCTGATCAACTTCCCCATCACTTCCCGCATGGCCATCCCTGCCTTCCTGGCTCTGCTCACCTACGTGATCTTCCTGGTGGCGGGGATTCGCAAGCAGGGGTTTGGTTACTTCAAGGACATAGCCTGGCCTCCCGGGGTCCCGACCGCCATGAAGCCCCTGGTCGGGATCATCGAACTGTTCTCGATCCTCTTTGTGCGGCCCTTCAGCCTGGCCGTCCGGCTCTTCGCCAACATGGTGGCCGGCCATGTGATGCTGAGCCTCCTGTTGGCGTCGGGCGTTATTTTCATCGGGGCGGTCGGCGAGATCGGGCTTCGGTCGACGATCGGGGTGGCCTGGTTGGGGATGGGACTCTTGATCTTTGTGTTCGAGATCATCGTGTCGGTCCTGCAGGCCTACATTTTCACGCTGCTCTCGGCGGTGTACATCCAGATCTCGGTTCATCCGGAACACTGAGTTTGCAAAATAGAAAGGAAACGGAATGGTTCACACTCTTGCGACGGTGACCCTGGTGCTTGCACAGCTCACCGGGGACATCACCGGCAGCCTGGCATTGGTCGGCTACGGTCTGGCCGCCATCGGCCCCGGGATCGGCATCGGCATCGTGGCGGGGAATGCGGTGCAGGCGATGGCCCGCCAACCCGAGGCGGCCGGCATGGTTCGCACGACCATGTTCCTTGGTATCGCCTTCACCGAAGCGCTGGCTCTGATCGGCTTCGTGCTGTTCTTCCTGGCCGGATAGCGAGGAGATCGCATGCTGAACGCTGCATTGAGCGTGATCCTCGCGGCGGAGGAGGAAGAAGCGGGCGGCGGCCTCGATCTGCTTCTGCCACCGACCGCCGAGTTGATCGCCGGCATCATCGCCTTCGCGGTTGTCTTCTTCTTCATGTGGAAGTGGGCTTGGCCCGCCATCAACCGGTCGTTGGAGAATCGGCAGCAGGCCATCGGCGGTCAATTGAAGGAAGCCGAAGCGACCAAAGTCGAGGCGCAGAGCTTGCTCGACGACTATCGCGCCCAGTTGGCCGAAGCCAAGGGCGAAGCGAATCGGATCGTCGAAGAAGCGCGGGCCAGGGCCGAGACCGTTCGGTCCGATCTGGTCGCCAAGGCTGAGAAGGAAGCGAATCAGATCGTTGCTAAAGCGCGCGAGGACGCTGCCAATGAAAAGGCCCGAGCCCTTCAGGAAGCTCGCCGAGAAGTGGCCGACCTGTCGATCGATCTCGCCGAGAAGGTGGTTGGGGAGAACCTCGATCGTGAAGCCCAACACGGTTTGATCGAGCGTTACCTGGCCGATCTGGAGAGGATGGCGTAGTCGATGAGTGATCGCGTCACAGGGTATGCGGCCGGCATCTTTGAGATCGCTCGAGCCGAGGACCAGCTGGAACGGGTTCAAAACGAGCTTCTCCAGATTGCCCGCGCCTTCCGATCCTCCGATGATTTGCGCGATTCGTTGAGCAACCCCCAGCTGCCCGCCGATCGGAAGTCGGCGATAGTCAACGGCTTGCTCGAGAACCGTGCCTCGGAGTTGACCATCGCTTTCGTCAACTTCCTGGTCGGACTGGGCCGGGCGTCGTCTTTGCCGGACATCGTTGATGAGCTGGCAGAGACGGCCGCCGCCGCCGTAAACCGGGAGGTCGCCGAGATTCGCACGGCGGTTGATCTGGACCCGGCCACCGTCGAACGGCTGGTGGCCGCGCTGGCTCGCCAGACCGGAAAACGGCTCGAACCGAAAGTAATCGTGGATCCCTCGGTCATCGGCGGCATCGTCGCCCGGGTCGGGGACACCGTCATCGACGGCTCGGTGCAGAAGCGGCTCTCCGGTCTGCGCGAGGCGTTGAAGGCCCGATAAGGAAGTGGCAGGAGATTCGATGTCAGAGATGACGATCAAGCCGGAAGACATCACCGCAGTCCTCAAGGAGAGCCTGGCGGGCTGGCAGCCGACGGTTGAAGCCGAGACGGTTGGCTATGTGGAGTCGAGCGCCGACGGGGTCGCCCGCGTCAAGGGCCTGCCCAACGTCATGGCTTCCGAGCTGCTCGAGTTCCCCGGTGGTTTGCAAGGAGTCGCCCTCAACATTGATGAGGACGATTTGGGCGTGGTGATGATGGGCGAAGCCAACCACATCGAGGAGGGGGATCCGGTCAAGCAGACCGGCAAGGTCCTGTCGATCCCCGTGGGTGATGCCCTGCTCGGGCGAGTGGTCGACCCGCTCGGCAACCCGATCGACGGAAAAGGCCCGATCAACGCCACAGAGTCGCGGCTCCTCGAAGTGCAGGCTCCCAGCGTGGTGCAACGTCAGCCGGTCAAGGAACCATTGCAGACCGGGATCAAAGCCATCGACTCGATGATCCCGATCGGGCGCGGCCAGCGTGAGCTGATCATCGGTGACCGGCAAACCGGGAAGACTGCCATCGCGGTCGACACGATCATCAACCAGAAGGGGATGGGGGTCAAGTGCATCTACGTGGCCATCGGCCAGAAAGCGTCGACGGTTGCCGAAGTGGTGAACGTGCTGACCGAACACGGCGCCATGGAGTACACGGTGGTCGTGCAAGCCTCCGCCTCGGCGCCGGCTGCGCTGCAGATGTATGCCCCCTACTCGGGCTCGGCCATCGGTCAGTACTGGATGTACAAAGGCGAACACGCCCTGGTCATCTACGACGACCTTTCCAAGCAGGCGGTCGCCTACCGGGAAATCTCGCTGTTGTTGCGTCGCCCGCCCGGGCGTGAGGCGTATCCCGGCGATGTGTTCTACCTTCACTCGCGGTTGCTCGAGCGCTGCGCCAAGCTCAGCGATGAGATGGGTGGTGGGTCGCTCACCGGGTTGCCCATCATCGAAACGAAAGCCGGCGATGTCTCCGCTTACATTCCCACCAACGTGATCTCGATCACCGACGGGCAGATCTTCCTGGAGTCCGATCTCTTCTATTCGGGTATCCGCCCGGCTATCAATGCGGGTATCTCCGTTTCGCGCGTTGGTGGAAACGCCCAGATCAGCGGGATGAAGAAGGTGGCGGGTCCGCTGCGTCTCAACCTTGCGCAGTTCCGTGAGCTGGAAGCCTTTGCGGAATTCGGCTCCGAACTGGATTCGGCTTCGCTTGCCCAACTCGAGCGGGGCCGGCGGGTCGTCGAGGTACTCAAACAGGGGCAGTTCTCTCCGATGAGAGTCGAGGACCAGGTGGTGGCGATCTACGCCGTCACGGAAGGTCTGATGGATTCGGTGCCGATCGACCGGATTGAAGATTTTGAGGCGGGCTTGCTGGATTATGTACGGACCCGCCATCCCGAGATGCTCGAGCAGATCGCTTCGACCGGCCAGTTGCCGGAGAAGGAAGCACTGGTGGCGGCCATCACGGGTTTCAAGGAAACCTTCGAGGGGTAAGAACCAGTGGCGAGCGCCGAACTCAGAGATACCAGGCGGCGGATCAAGTCGGTCCAATCGACGATGAAGATCACGCGGGCCATGGAGCTGATCGCGGCTTCCCGTATTCCCAAGGCGGTTGCTCGGGTGTCGGCCTCCAAACCATATTCGGCGAAACTGGTCGACGTGATCCGCAATGTGGCGGTCGCTTCCGGCGGTGCCTCTCATATGCTGTTGGAGCAGCGGCCCGTGCGGCGAGCCGGGGTTCTGGTGGTCTCATCCGACCGGGGCCTGGCCGGCGCCTACGCCTCGACCATCATCCGGGAAGCCGAGCGAAACATCGTCGCCCTCGAGCGTTCCGGGACTCCAACCCGGCTCTTTGTCGTCGGCAAGAAAGCCCAGACCTACTTCCAGTACCGCAAGTACCACATCGAGAGATCGTTCCTCGGCGTGACCGACGCACCCGGTTATGGGGACGCCCGGGCGCTGGCCGCAACACTGATGGATGCCTACGCCAGTGAGGTCATCGACTCGGTGGATGCCTACTACACCCGCTTCAAGTCGGCATTGACCCAGACTCCCACCCACTTCCAATTGCTGCCGATCGCGCCGCCCGACACCGGCGAAGTGGCCACCTCGGTTGACTACTCGTACGAACCTTCGCCTGCTCAGATCCTCGATCGGTTGCTGCCCCGCTACGTCGAGTCGACAGTCTTCAGCATGTTGCTCGAGGCGTCGGCTTCGGAACATTCGGCCCGCCGGCGGGCCATGAAGGCGGCCACCGAGAATGCCGACGAGTTGATCCGGGTCCTCACCCGAATCGCCAACCGGGCCCGGCAGGGAGAGATCACCACAGAGATTTCCGAGATCGTCGGCGGTGCCGAGGCGCTGGCCCAGCAAAAGTCATGAAGGAGAACCAAACGTGGCAGAAGTATTGAGCACAGGTCGAATCACGAAGGTGGCCGGACCGGTCGTCGATGTCGAGTTCCCGCCCGACGGGCTGCCGGAGATTCTGTACGCCCTCGAATTCGATCTCACCATTGCCGGTCAGACCCGCACCGTCATCGCCGAAACGGCCCAACATCTCGGCCACAATCGAGTCCGGGCAGTGGCGATGGCCCCCACCGATGGTCTGGTCCGGGGCACCGAGGTTCGTAACACCGGAGGGCCCATCTCCGTGCCGGTGGGCGATCGAACCCTCGGCCACATCTTCAACGTGTGGGGAGCACCGCTCGACGTGGGACCCGAGGAAATCGAGGATGGGGAGAGCTGGCCGATCCACCGCACCCCGCCTCGCTTTGAAGATGTCGAGGCGCAGCGGGTGGTCTTCGAAACCGGGATCAAGGTACTCGACCTGATCTCCCCCTACCTGCAGGGAGGCAAGATCGGTCTGTTCGGCGGCGCCGGAGTAGGCAAGACGGTGCTGATCCAGGAGATGATCAACCGGGTGGCCACCCAGCACGGTGGAGTGTCCGTATTTGCGGGAGTCGGTGAACGGACCCGCGAAGGCAACGACCTTTTCCTGGAGATGAAGGATTCGGGTGTCATAGACAAGGCGGCCTTGGTGTTCGGTCAGATGGACGAGCCTCCGGGAGTCCGTCTACGGGTCGCCCTGTCGGCTTTGACTATGGCCGAGTATTTCCGGGATGTGCAGAATCAGGACGTGTTGTTGTTCATCGACAACATCTTCCGTTTCACCCAGGCCGGTTCAGAGGTGTCCACGCTGCTGGGCCGGATGCCCTCGGCGGTCGGATACCAGCCGACCCTGGCCGGCGAGATGGGCGTCCTGCAGGAGCGGATCACCTCGCTGAAGGGCCGGTCAATCACCTCGTTGCAGGCGATCTACGTGCCGGCCGACGACATCACCGACCCGGCTCCGCATACCGCCTTCGCACATCTCGATGCCACGACTGTGTTGAGCCGCCCGCTCACCGCCCTGGGTATCTACCCGGCGGTGGATCCGCTCGACTCCAGCAGTCGGGCCTTGGATCCCCAGATCGTCGGTGAAGAGCACTACGACGTCGCCACCAACGTGCAGCGGGTGCTCCAGCGGTACAAGGACCTTCAGGACATCATCGCCATCCTCGGCATCGACGAATTGTCAGAAGTGGACAAGCTGATGGTGAGCCGGGCCCGGCGGATTCAGCGTTTCCTGGCCCAGCCGATGTTTGTGGCCGAGCAGTTCACCGGTCAGGCGGGCATCTACACGCCCATCGAGGAGACCATCCGTTCGTTCAAGATGGTGCTCGACGGCGAGATGGATCAGTACCCCGAGCAAGCCTTCTACATGGTCGGCGGGGCCGAGGACGTGATGGCCAAGGCCAAGAGCATGCAGACCGCGGTCGTGTAGATGAGCTTCCAGGTCGACATCGTTGCCCCCGAGGCGGTGGTGTGGTCGGGCCAGGCCGACTTCGTGGTGGCCCGAACCACGGAGGGAGAGATCGGTATTCTGACCGGCCACGAACCGCTGATGGCCGCCCTGGCCACCGGGGTAGTGGTGGTCGAGAGCGGCAAGGAGAAGGTCACCATCGGCACTCACGGGGGCTTTCTGCAGGTGCTCAACAATCAGGTGACTTTGCTCACCGACCGGGCCGAGATCTCCGAAGGCGACCGGTCGGAGGCTCTGCGGGTAGCAGAGGGATTGCGGGCTGAGGAAGAGGCGACGGAGGAGGGCTGAGCCTTTCCGGCCAGGTTGGTGGAGTCCGGTGGCCTGGGTACACTTCAGATCAGTCACCGGCGCCCGTTCGTGCCGAACACGCTAGGCGCCAAACCCCTTTAAGGAGGACGACGAATCATGTTCAACAGACAGTGGAAACTGTTTGTGGTCCTGCTAGTTGCGCTGTCTCTCATCGCCGCCGCATGCGGAGAGGGAGAGGCCGAAACGACTACTACCACACAAGCCGCGACAACAACGACTGCGGCGCCGACGACTACGGAAGCCACGACTACGACGACGGAGGCGCTGACCCCGCTGGTGGTGTGGGCGGACGACAAGTTCGCACCCATTATCGAGCAGATCTCAGCACCCTTCACCGATGAGACCGGAGTGCCGGTAGAGGTCACCTTGATCGACTACCAGGACATGCGTGAGCAGATCGTCACCGCCGCTCCGGCCGGCGAGGGCCCCGACATCTTCATCGGCGGCCATGACTGGCTGGGCGAGATGGTGGAGAGCGGGATCGCCGCCCCCATCGATCTTGGTGCCAAGTCGTCGAACTTCACCGACGTCAGCAAGAACGCCCTGAACTGGGGCGGCACCCAGTACGCCATGCCCTACGCCCAGGAGGCTATCGCTCTTTACTACAACGCTGATCTGATCGAGACGCCGCCGGCGACGGTGGAGGAATTGACGGCCAGTTGTGACGAGCTGGGCGACGCTATCAGCAACTGCTGGGGTGTCCAGGGCGGAGGCGCCGCGGCGGACGCCTATCACAACTTCCCGTTCGTGTCGGTGTTCGGCGGCTACATCTTCGGGTTCGACCCGGCGACCGGCTTCGACACCGCAGATATCGGTCTCAACAGCGAGGGCGCCATCAAAGGTATCACCCTGATGGAGGATTTGGTGGCCGGCGGCTACATCGATCCCATCGATGAGGACGACGCCAAGCAGCTGTTCCTCGACGGCCAGGAGGCCTACTTCATGTCGGGCCCCTGGTGGCTCAACACCTGGAACGAGGCGGGCATCAACTACGGCGTCACCGTGCTTCCGACTGCCGACGGGAGCCCGATGGGGCCATTCGTGGGTGTGCGCGGCTTCTACCTCAGCGAGTTCGGTGAGAGCAAGGCCATTGCCGCCGAGTTCTTGCTGAACTACATCGCCACCGACGAGACCATGCTGGCGCTGCACGAGGCCGACCCGCGCGGCCCGGCCTGGATACCGACCCTGGAAGCCGTTGCCGACGATCCGACCATTGCCCCCTTCGCCGAGTCCGCCACCAACGGCCAGTTCATGCCGAACGTGCCCGAGATGGGCTCGGTGTGGGAGCCGCTTGGCAACCAGCTGATGGCGGTCAGGCGAGGCGAGCTGGATGCTGCCACGGCCATGGACAACGCCGCCGAGCAGGTGGCCAACGCCATCGCCGGAGGCTGATCCGAGCTGCGATCCACTAAGTAGAAGAACTACACAAGGGGAGGGCCTTCGGGCCCTCCCCTTGTTTGCAGCGAGCCCTCGTACGCTTCACTAACATTCCGCCCGCATGACCGACTCGCCGAACCAAGCCGAGGCACCTTCTCGTTCGGCCGGAAGGACCGACCTCGAGTTCGGCCGTCGTTTCTGGCTGCGTCTAGTCCTGCTGGCCGCCCTCGACTCCCTGGTCGTCTACGCCGTCATCGTGCTTGGCTCTGAGGGAGCCTGGCCCTTGCTGGTTGCTCTGCTGATCGGAGCTACGTTCGTCAACTGGGTCTACTTGTGGCCACGCACTAACGCCCTCCGCTGGACCACGCCCGGTGTGCTGCTGATGGTCGTATTCGTGGCTCTTCCCATCCTCTACACCCTGTATATCTCATTCACCAACTGGTCGACCGGCCATCTCTTGAACAAGGGTCAGGTCATCGAGATACTGGAGAGCCGTTCATACGTCGACCCCGATGCCGCCGGTGAGCTGTTCGAACTGTTCGCCTACCGCGACGACGGCGAGATCAGGTTTCTACTCATCGGAGAGGATGGGAGGATGCTCTTCGGTGAGCCGCGTCTTCGCACCGAGGAGCCCCTGGTGGACGCCACCCAGGATCCTGAGGAATTGGGGATGGTGGACGCTGACGGCGATGGCATCCCCGACGGGATAGGCCCCTACCGGCTCCTATCCCGTCCCGAGTTGTTTGGCCTCGCCAACCAGCTCGACTTCACCCGGCTGGTGATCGACATCGAGGACGGAGAAGTGCAGATCCTCGGGCTGTCCGAAGCGCGGGTAGTGCTGGCTTCGCGGCGCTATCTCTACGACGTGGAACGCGACGTGATGGTCGACCTGGTAGAGCAGAAGGAATGCCTGCCCGGCGAGACCATCGAGAGAGCGGGGAGCTTCGTCTGCTCGGATGGAGAGTCATTGATCCCGGGGTGGGTGTCGGTGGTTGGATCCGACAACTACTCGAACATCCTCACGAATGAGAACATCCGTGGGCCTTTCTTGGGGGTGCTCCTCTGGAATGTCGTTTTTGCTTTCCTGTCGGTGGTTTTGACTTTCGCGCTGGGTTTGTTGCTGGCGATCGCCCTCCAGCATGAGCGGTTCCGCGGTCGTCTCGTCTGGCGATCGATCTACATCCTCCCCTATGCGGTGCCTCCCCTCTTGATGATCCTGCTCTGGCAAGGACTGCTGAACACGCAGTTCGGTCCGGTCAACGACATGCTCGGGACTTTGGGCATCGACCCGATTCCCTGGCTCAACGACGCCTCCTGGGCCAAGGTAGCGGTACTGCTTGTCAACACCTGGCTCGGGTTCCCCTATATGTTCCTGATCTGCACCGGCGCTTTGCAGGCTATCCCGGCGGAGCTACAGGAAGCCGCCCGGGTGGACGGCGCCGGCGGTTTCGGGGTGTTTCGCAGGATCACGTTCCCGCTGTTGATGGTCTCCCTGGCTCCGTTGTTGATCGGGTCGTTCGCCTTCAACTTCAACAACTTCGGGCTCATCTTCCTGCTGACCAACGGCGGCCCGCCGATTCTCGACGCCGCCGTCCCGGTGGGATCCACCGACATCCTCATCACCTTCATCTTCGATCTGGCGTTCGCTGGAGGACGAGGGAACCAATTCGGGCTGGCGGCCGCCATCACCGTGTTCATATTTCTGATCGTGTTGTTGATCTCGGCCACGATGTTCCGTTTCACCCGTCGTCTGGAGGAGATCTATGGCAGCCTCTGATCCCCGTACCGCCGAAGTTCGACGGGTCCGCTCCACTGAGCGGGCAGCGGTGAAGCTTCCCCGTATGTCGTTCGGCAACTGGTGGCGGAACCTGGGATGGCGTTATCTCGTAGCGACGTTGGCCGCCCTCTTCGCGCTCTACCCGATCGTATGGACGGTTACCGCCTCCATCAACCCGATCGACTCGCTGTCGGGCGGCCAACTGATCCCGGACGGCGCCACATTCGACAATTTCAGTGACGTGCTCGGTAATCCCGAGGCGTCACCCTTCCTGACCTGGTTGTGGAGCTCGTACAAGATCGCCTTCATCGTCGCCGGAGTCAGTGTCCTGCTATCGGCAATGGCGGCATATGCGTTCAGCAGGTTCCGGTTTCGCGGTCGCCGCATTGGCCTGCTGAGCCTGCTGATGGTGCAAGTCTTCCCCCAATTCCTCGCCTTTGTGGCGATCTTCCTCATGCTCGACCAGATGGGCGACGTCTTTCCCGCCATCGGCCTGGATACCCATGCCGGGCTGATGCTCGTGTACCTGGGGGGAGCCATTGGCTTCAACACGTACCTAATCAAGGGGTTCATGGATTCCGTTCCGGCTTCACTCGATGAGTCGGCGGTGGTGGACGGAGCCACCCCATCAATCATCTTTTGGCGCATCATCATGCCCCTTACAAGGCCGGTGCTGGCGGTGATATTCATCATCACCTTCATTACCGCTTTCGGGGAATTTGTCCTAGCCCGGATCCTGCTGTCTTCCGTCGATCAGCTGACCTACGCGGTGGGAGTGCAAACATTCACGCTGTCGGATTTCGCCTCCAAGTGGGGTCAGTTTGCGGCGGCAGCAGTGGTCGGTGCCCTGCCCATCGTGGTCACCTTTCTCGTCTTCCAACGGGCCATTGTCAGCGGCCTCACCCAGGGCGCCGTCAAGGGGTAGCCGTCCGCGGGAGATCCCTTTGTAGGATCCACTCCATGAGACGGTTGCTCATCCTGGTTGTCGTCATCGCTGCGGTCGCGCTCGGCTGCACCAGATCCGAACGAGAAACCGCTACCACCTCTACGACGGGGCCGGAGCCTGTGACGTCGACCACCGCCGGCCAGGCTTCGAAACCCGATCCAGGGTTCTACGTGATGCTCATGTGGCATCAACACCAGCCCTTCTACCCCAAGGATGAGAACGGTGTCTACACCCGGCCATGGGTGCGGGCGCACGCCACCAAGGACTACTACGACATGGCGGCCATGGTCGAGAAATATCCGGACATCACGGCCACCTTCAACCTCACTCCGGTGCTCCTGTTGCAACTGGAGGACCTAGCCAACGGTGCCAAGGACGTCTACTGGGTGAAAGCCGAGACTCCCGCCGGGGAGCTGACCGATGCCGACAAGCGCTTCCTCCTCGAGCGCTTCTTCGACGTCAATCCGAAGATCATCGCCCGCTTTCCCAGGTTCCAGGAATTGAGTACCGCCCGGACCGGCCGGGAAGTCGATGAGCTGGTCGCCACCTGGACCGAGCAGGACTTCCGCGATCTCCAGGTGCTGTTCAATCTTGCCTGGACCGATCCCGATTTCCTGGCGGTCGAGCCGCTCAACTCGCTGGTCGCCAGGGGAAGCGACTTCACCGAGGCGGACAAGAGCATCTTGTTCGCCGAGCACCTGCGCATCATCCAGGAGGTGATCCCGCTTCACGCTCGCTTGTGGGAAGAAGGAGCAATCGAGGTCACCACCACGCCGTTCGCCCATCCGATCCTGCCGCTGATTGCCGACACCTCGCTGGCGCTGGTCGGCGACCCGGCAGCCCGGCTTCCCCAGGAACGATTCCGCGAGATCCCCGACGCCGATCAGCAGGTGATTCGGGGTCTGGACGTGGCGGAGAGATTGCTCGGCCGGCGTCCCTCGGGCATGTGGCCCGGCGAGGGGTCGGTCGCTCAGTTAGTCATGTCCCTCTTCTCCAAGAACGGTGTTCAGTGGGTGGCCACCGGCGAAGACGTGCTCGCCAAGAGTCTCGACATCGGTTCTTTCACCCGGGACGCCTTCGATACGGTGGAGCAGGCCGACCTTCTCTACCGTCCCTGGGAGGCCACCCTCACCCGGAACCCGCCGGTGCCGATGTTCTTTCGCGACGTCCGGATCTCCGACCAGCTCGGCTTTGAGTACTCGGGGATGACGGGGGAGGATGCCGCCGCCGACTTCATGAACCGGCTGCAGAACATCCACGACTCAGTTGATGTACAGGCCGCCCGTGAGGCCGGACAACCTTATGTCGTTTCGGTGATTCTCGACGGTGAGAACGCCTGGGAGAACTACGAGAACGATGGGAAAGACTTCCTCAACGCCATGTACCGCAGCCTCAGCGAGGCGGATTGGGTGTCGACGATCACTCCGTCGCAATATCTCGACCGTTTCAACGAGCCTGAGGGACTAGGGGAGGTGTTTCCGGCGGCCTGGTTCCAACCCAACTTCGCCACCTGGATCGGCGAGGAAGAAGAAGCGACCGCCTGGGACTACCTCTATGCGGTTCGGGACGATCTGCGCAGGGCCGAACAGAGCGGCGATTTTGACGATGAGCCGCTGGCTGCCGCCTTCGAGAAGATGCTCCTTGCGGAGGGCTCCGACTGGTTCTGGTGGTACGGAGCCGATCAGGACTCGGGCGACGATGGGTACTTCGACCGGGCCTATCGGGAACTGCTCGGTCAGGTATACGACGCCCTGGGCCAGGAACGTCCGGCCTTCGTGAACGTTCCGATCATTCCTGAACGGCCCGCAGTGGCCGACCAGTCGCCGACGGATCTGCTCACGATCACCGTCGACGGCGACCTGTCCGATTGGGAAGGCGCCGGGCGGTACAAGTTCGAGGACTCGGATGTCGACTCCTTGTTTTGGGCATTCGACAAAGAGAACTTGTACCTGCGGGTCGACCAGAATCCAATCTTGAGCTCACTGCCACGTTACGTCGTCTACCTGGGAGCCCCGCAGGGTGACAAAGTTGCGGTTGGCTTGGACGGGACCCCGTTGGGATTTGGTGCGACCCATCTCGTCCGGTTGGCCGATCAGTGCACGCTCGAGAACGGGGCCGGGAATGAAGTGCTGGCGGAAGTCGACTGCTCAACATTCCCCCCCGATTTCGAAGCGTCCATTCCTTTGTCAGAGCTCGGGGCACTCGAGGCGGGCGACTCGATTTTCATGAAGGTTGAACGGGCGGATGCCCGGCAACCCTCCGCCGGGCCGGCCGTAGTTCAAGTGCCCGACATCTCCAACGTCGAGGTCTTCCTCGAGGTGAGTGATCCGATCGGAGACGACCACGGGCCGGGCTCGTACACCTACCCGGGCGACGTGGTCTTCGCTCCCGGTAGTTATGACCTGACCTCCTTCCAGCGTCGGTACCGAAGGCGACGAACTGGTTTTAACTATGGAGGTTGGGGCCGTCATCGGAAACCCCTGGGGTTCGCCTCGGGGGTTGTCTATCCAGACCTTCGATATCTACGTGGACACTGATCCGGGCACGGGGACCGGATCACGGATCTTGATCCCCGGCCGCAACGCGGCGCTCGCGGCGGGGAACGGCTGGGAGTACGGCATCACGGTGGAGGGCTGGGATCCGGCCATCTACCTGGCATCCTCTGGTGGAGATAGGGAGGAAACCAAACCGTCCTTCGACATTCTGGTCTTCGGCGACAAGGGCAAGGTGGTGGTCCGCATCCCTCGCGAACTCCTTGGGGAAGGCGACCCGGCGACCTGGGGCTACACGGCGGTGGTCATGAGCCAGGAAGGGTTCCCTTCCAGCGGGGTTCGCCGGATCCGCGATGTCGAGACAACCGCGCAGCAATGGCGGCTGGGTGGCGGTCCCGCCGATATCAACCACACGAGGATCATCGATGTGGCCTTCGCCGAACAGGGAATTCAGGAAGCCCTCTTGTCCGGATACTCCCCGGTTGCTTCGGGTTCGACCGACACTTTGCAGGCGGACGACTACCCGTTGGTTCCGATGGTCACACCCTGAAGCTTGCGGTTTCCACCGGCCCGCCATCGACCTTGGACTTCGGGCCCAACAATCCTCCGAGCCGTCGCCCACACCACCATCCCCATTTAGACTCGGCGGGTTCAAAGGTTGCTCCCCCTCGATGAGGACCGTCCAATGGTGCCGAAGTGGCGATACAAGCCGGTGATCGGGCTGCTTCTCGCTTTCGCGCTCGTGGTAACCGCCTGCGATCGTGGCGAAGACGCAGTTCCCGACACATCAACGACTGCGACGTCGAGCCAAACGACTTCCACGGCGGAAACCAGCCCGACTTCAGAACCCGGGCCGACCGGGCCATTGCTGGTTTGGGCCGACGGCACCCTGGCTCCGGTCGTGGAAGCCGCCGCCCAAGCGTTCACTTCCGAGACCGGTGCTGAGGTGTCCGTTGAGATCCTCGCCTACGGAGAGCTTCGTGACGAGGTAATCGCCGCCGCTCCGGCCGGTGCGGGTCCCGACCTCTTCATCGGTTCCCATGACTGGACCGGCGAGCTGGTTCGCGCCGGTGTGATTTCTCCGCTGGGCTTGCGGAGTCGGGCGGGCGAGTTCTTTGAGGTGGCCGTCGATGCTTTCACCTACGAGGGCGACCTCTTCGGGGTTCCGTTCGCCATGGAGGCGGTCGGTTTGTTCTACAACAAGGGCTTGGTATCCGAACCGCCCGTCAGCTTTGCTGCGCTACGGTCCGTTTGCGACGATCTGGGGTTTCCGACCGAAGAGGGTCCGCCTTGTCTGGCCATTCCCGCCGGTGAGCCGTTGCACCAGTTCCCCTTCATCGGTGGTTTTGGTGGGTATGTATTCGCTTTCGAGAATGGCACTTTTGATACAACCGACGTTGGGCTTGACTCGGCCGGGGCCATTGAAGGAGCGACTTTCCTCAGTCGTCTCTACCAGGACGGGTACGCGGACGGTGAGGTCGACTACTCGACCATGGCAGATTTGTTCAATCAGGGTCTGGTTCCTTTCATGTGGACCGGACCGTGGCAGATCGTGCAGGCCGACGCGGCAGGTATCGAGTACGGGGTCGGCAGGCTGCCGTTGATGGAAGGGAATGCCGCCCGTCCGCTAGTTGGTGTGCAGGGTTTCTTCCTGAACTCTTTCAGTGAGAACCAGGTATTGGCCGAGACATTCCTCCTCGACTACATCGCCACCACCGAGACGATCCTGCAGCTATCCGGGGCGATCTACCGGGTTCCGGCTTTGCGGAGCGCCTTGAACGAGATCACCGATGATCCCAACCTGGCCGCCTTTGCCGAGTCGGGAATCGGCGGGCTTCCCCTGCCCAATGTGCCGGAGTTGGAGTCCGTTTGGGGGCCGCTGACCGAAGCTCTCGAAGCGATCAGCCGGGGTGCCGATGATCCGGCCGCGGAGATGGCGACGGCCGCCGAGGCGGTGCGTTCGGTACTCGGCGGCGGCTAGAGGGACGGGGCAGTTGCGGGCAAGCGGCTAACCCTTTTCGATGCGCCGGGCGATCTCGTCGATCTGACGTGCAAATCCTGAACCAATCGCTTTGCTGACGATCGGCAAGAACATGATGGCGAGGATGCCCCGGGCCCGAATCTTGAGCGACACGGTCATGTCCGTGCCGTGCGGATTGGACGGCTTCAACTCGGTCGTGATGGTTCCCTCGAATTCGGCCGCATCCACAGTTACCACCATGAGTGAAGGAGCGTCTGCTTCGACGGTGACGGCCGACCCTTCATAGGGCTTCATCCCCGCCTCAGCCAGAAATCGATAACTTCTCAGAGAGCCGTCCGGATTGTGGCTGGCGTCAAAGACCCTTTGCACGCCGGCAATACCTCCCCAGGTCTCTGCCTCCTGGAGTACCTCCCAAGCGCGCTCCGGCGGAGCATTCACATGGACGGTATGGGTGAAGCGATCGGGTGGCACAGGGGGAGCGTATGGTGTCGTCAACCACAACGCAAGGCTTTGATACCCTCGCGTCCATGATCGACCCGACCGGCTATCTGCGAATGGTCCTCGACCCGGTGCGTCTGGCCGTTCTCGGCGCGGCCGCCGTCGAGACGGTTGATGCCGATTCGCTGGCGGCTGGGTTGGGGATACCGGTGAAGACCGTACTCATGGCGATCGTGAAGCTGGAGGAGGCCGGGTTGCTCGACGCTCAGCATCGCCTCGACGTAGGAACGCTGCAGCGCCTGGGATCGGAGCTCCCGACCATCGAAGGAGCAGCTTCCACGGTGACCGAAGGACCCTGGGACGCCGAAGAAGCCACGGTGCTTCGCCGGTTCTTCGAAGGTACCCGTCTCACCCGGATACCGACCCAGCGCGCCAAACGCCTGATCATTCTCGAGCGATTGGCGCAGGAGTTCGAACCGGGTTTGCGTTACTCCGAACGGGACGTCAGCTTCACGCTCCAACTCTGGTATCCGGACTACGCCGCGCTGCGTCGCTACCTGGTCGATGAGGGTTTCTTGACCAGGGCCGACGGGTTCTACTGGCGAACCGGCGGCCGTTTTCCACACGAAGCCGGAGGGGACCGGGATGGACCTTGACGCCGGGCTGTGTAATTTGCGATCGCTACGCCGGTGGAATTGGGTTGGAACTCCGCGAGGGCATCCGGGTCGGGTCGGCAGAGATCGGGTACTGGTTGGGTCGCCGGTTCTGGGGGCGCGGTGTCGCCACCGCAGCTGCCAGAGCATTGGTGGGATATGGCTTCGACATCTTCAATCTCGAGCGGTCTTGAAGAACGGCCGGCGCACCGATCTATTGGTGTATGGCCTTCTGTTAACTGACAACTGGTAACTGATGACTGATGACTCGGTCTAGACATCCCGGGCTCTCAGGCAGACAATGATCTTGCAAGGTCCGCGGGTGCAAGGGCGGAGTTTGGGAATTTGCCCGTGGACCTTGCCTTCTGCTGGCTGGTAGCTGGCTGCTGGAGGCTGGTAGCTATGATCGTCTCTCCATGGCCGGACTACTCGCCTTTCATGCTCACCCCGACGACGAGACCACTTCCACCGGTGGGGTTCTGGCGCGCTACGCCGAGGCGGGGGAGCAGGTGGTGGTGGTCACCGCCACCGACGGGGCAGTCGGGGAGATCCACAACTATGACAATCCCGACGATCTCAAACCTCGTCTCGCCGATATCCGGTCCGAAGAGATGGCCCGGGCGGCGCAAATCCTGGGGATCACCCACCACGAATTCCTCGGTTACCGGGACTCGGGGATGATGGGCACCGACGACAACGGGCATCCGGACGCCTTCTGGACCGCCGGGTTCATGGAGGCCACTGCTCGTCTGGTTCACCTCATTCGCCGATATCAGCCCGAGGTGATGATTGCCTACGACCCGTTCGGCGGGTACGGGCACCCCGACCACATTCAAGTCAATCGGGTGGGGACCGCAGCCTTCTTCGGCGCCGATGATGTCGGTCGGTTCCCGCCTGCCGAAGGAGAAGGGCTGTGGACTCCCTGCAAGCTCTACTGGGTCACCTTTCCCCGTTCTCGAACCCTCAGCATCCGTCGGGCCCTCTTTGAGGCCGGTGAGATCACCGAGGAGGAGTTTCATCGCCGGCCGGCGGCCGGGATCCCCGACGAGGACATCACTGCCTGGGTCGATGTGAGGGACTACGTCGATCGCAAGTTCGAAGCCTGGGGCGCCCACCGCAGTCAGATTCCCGAAGACTGGTGGCTGTTCAGGGTGCCGGAAGAAGCCCGGCCGGAGGTGTTTGGTCGAGAGAGCTTCATGCGGATCGTCAGCCGGGTTGATGCGCCGGATCGTGAGGACGATCTGTTTGCCGGACTTCGATGACCGAGACAGCCACCGCCCGCTGGCGGCGACTCTTGGAGGAATGGGCCCTTCCCGACGATCTGCTCGCGGCCGTCCCGGATTCGCCCTACGGATGGTCGCCCGAGCTCTGGAAACGACGAGAACAGATCGCCGCCGAGCAAGATACCGAGACTCCCACCAGCGCGATCGTGCGGTCGTTGATTCCCGACCGGGGTTCACTGCTCGACGTCGGCGCCGGAACCGGTCGGGCCTCTCTTTCTCATGCAGCGGAAGGTCACCGGCTGACGGCGATTGAGAAGAACCCGGAACTGGCGGAGGGGCTGCGACGACGCTCCGCCGAACGGGACCTGGCCGTGGAGCTGATCGAGGGAGTCTGGCCGGAGGTGGCGACCGCCGTGGAAACCCACGACGTCGCGATGTGCGCGCACGTCGTGTACGACGTGCAGGACGTCGAACCGTTCCTCGCTGCTCTCGCCGCCCATGCCCGCTCCGGGGTAGTGGTGGAGCTCACACCCGACCATCCGTGGTCCGGTCTGACGCCGTACTACCGGGCACTCCACGACCTCGCCCGACCGGACGGACCCACCTATGAGGACTTCGTGAGCGTCGTCGAACAAGTGTGCGGCGTCCAGCCTCAGGTCGAGGTGTGGACCCGCCCCGGTCAGGTGTGGTTCGAGAACTGGGACGAGATACTCGATCACTACCAGAAGCGGCTGGTGCTTCCTCGACACCGGCGGAAAGCTCTCCGCGAGTTGCTCGGACCGGAAGTGGAGGAAGATGCCGGTCGGTTGTACGTGGGCAGCCGAGAGCGGACCCTCGTCACGGTCTGGTGGCCCGTCGGCCTATGAACCGGCTCACTGAAGTCTCGTTGGCCGCGGGCGTGGCCGTTCTCGTGGAGCAGGATCCCGATCTGGCGGGGGCCGTCGAACGGTTTGGGTCGCCCCCACTGTGGGATCGCCGGCCGGGTTTCCCGACGCTGCTGAAGACCGTCCTCGAACAGCAGGTGTCGCTCGCGTCTGCGGCGGCGGCCTATGGGCGCTTGCTGGAAGTCGTCGACTCCCTCACTCCCGAGGCATTCCTCGCCCTGGACGACCTCACTCTGCGGCAGGTCGGTTTCAGCCGGCAGAAAACTCACTACGGACGGGTGCTGGCTCACGCGCTACTTGAAGGCTCTCTTGATCTCGAGGCGCTCGAGGATCTCGACGACCGGGAAGCTCGAGATGCCCTCACGTCCCTGAAGGGAATAGGGCCGTGGACGGCCGACACCTACTTGTTGATGGCACTTCTCCGACCGGATGTGTGGCCGGCCGGAGACATCGCCCTGCAAGCCGCGGTCCAGGATCTCAAAGGTCTTCCGGCCCGGCCCACTCACGACGAGATGATCGATCTGGCCGAAGTCTGGCGACCGTGGCGGGCGGTCGCCGCTCGTATTCTCTGGTTCCACTACCTCGAGGGCCAGGGTTAGGCACATCCGGGTATCGCGGAGATGGTCGGCGTGTAGGTGGCGTCGATGTTGAATCCCGCCCCGTAATGGCACTGTGACAGAGCGCCGAGCTGGCTAGCCTTCCCTCGCTCATGCTCATCGTTCGTGACGTCCGTATTGAAGTAGGCCCCCGCGTCTTGTTGGAGGGGGCTTCGTTCAGTTTGCAGCCGGGCGACAAAGTTGGTCTGGTGGGTCGCAACGGAACCGGCAAGACCACGTTGATGCGAACGTTGGTTGGGTACCGGTCGCCGGCCGCCGGGTCCGTTTTGCGCAGTGGCAACCTCGGGTACTTCTCTCAGGAGGCCGCTCTTCCGGATCTCGAGCATCCGGATGCCACCGCCTTGGAGAGGGTTCTGGCCGCCCGGGAGATCGGTGCTCTGCAACGGCGTATTGAAGACGCCCGGCGGAAGATGCAACGGCTCGAGGGGGAGCGGCGCGACCGGGCGATCCGCAACCATGCCCGGCTGCAGGAACAATTCGAATCGCGGGGCGGCTACGTAGCCGAGGCCGAGGCCAAGCGAACCGCCGCGGCGCTGGGGATCGGCAACGATGAGTTGTCGCAACCGGTGGTGACGATGTCGGGTGGTCAGCGACGCCGGGTCGAACTGGCCCGCATCCTTTTCGCCGAGACCGAGGTGATGCTGCTCGACGAGCCGACCAACCACCTCGATCTCGACGCCAAGGCCTGGTTGATCGATTATCTGGCCGATTACCGGGGGGCTCTGCTGGTGGTGAGCCATGATCTGCCGCTGCTCGACGAGGCGATCACCTCTGTGTTGTCCCTCGACCATGGCGAGATCGAAGCCTATCGAGGTAACTACTCACACTTCCTGACCGAGCGTGAGCGCCGGCGTGAACAAAGGGAGAAAGAACGCCGGCACCAGGATCAGAAGATCGCTCAACTGGAGACGACGGTGGCTCGCTTCAAGGGCACCACCGAGAAGATGGCCCGCAAGGCCAAGACCATGCAGACCCGGGCCGACCGCATCAAACGGGACCTGGTCGAGGTCCGTGGTCGGGGAAAGAACGTGGCCGTTCGATTCCCGCAACCCGATCCGTCGGGACGGACCCCGCTGAAGGCGGAAGGGTTGGCCAAGTCCTATGGCGACAACCTGGTGTTTGTGGACGTCGACTTCGATCTCGATCGGGGCGAGCGGTTGCTGATCATGGGTCTCAACGGTGCCGGCAAAACCACCTTGCTTCGCATCTTGGCCGGGGTCGAGACCTCTGATCTCGGCGAAGTCGAGGTCGGTTATAACGCCTCGCTGGGGTACTACGCCCAGGAGCATGAGCAGATCAAACCGGGCGTTTCCGTGTTCGATCACATGCGGGAGGTTTCGGATCAGCCCGACCCGACCCTGCGAACCCTGCTCGGGCACTTCCTGCTGGGCGACAAGGTCGATCAAGACGCCGGGACCCTCTCCGGTGGAGAGAAGACCAAGCTGGCCCTCTGCCAGCTGGTCGTATCCCGGCCCAATGTGCTGCTGCTCGATGAGCCGACCAACAACCTCGACCCCCAGGCCAAGGAGGCGCTGGTCGAGGCGCTGCGACTGTACCAGGGCACCATCGTGCTGGTCAGCCATGACACCGACTTCGTTGAGGACCTCCACCCCGACCGGGTGATGATGATGCCCGACGGGGCCGTCGACTTCTTCGACGAGTCACTTCTCGAACTGGTGGCGATGGCGTAGGGCGGCATGGTGGGAACCAATGCGGTCACCAGGGTCGTCCTAAGGACATGAAGATGAGATTGTTCGCCTGTTTCTATGTCCTGGCGCTTCTGGCCGGCGCCTGCGCCGCCGGGGATGCTGGATTCGGCGACGGCTCCACCACTACCACGCTTGCCGGAGGAATCGAGGGCCCGGTGTTCATCGATTCGACGGAGATCCTCTACCTCGAGAGTTTCCCGGTCCAGGTGCGGTTGTTGGTGCAAGGTTCGTTGCCGACGCCCTGCCATCAGCTCCAGTGGTCGGTTGACGATGGGGAAGGAGTGATTGAGGTTTCGTTGTGGAGTGTCGTGGCTCTTGGCCAGAATTGCGCACAAGCGCTCGAGCCATTCGAGGTTCCGATCGCGCTCGGGTCGTTCGAGACCGCCAATTTGGCGGTGGTGCTCAATGGTGAGCAAATCGGGCGAGTCGTGGTTGGAGAGGAGCCGGCGGCCGGTCGCGTTTCCTTGGTGGGGGCCGGCTGGTCGTTTGGAATGTGCGGAGGCTACTGCACGGCCGACCTTGTTTCGATCGACGGTTCGCTGACTCTGGTCGGAGGCGGATGGACCAGTGATGAGCCGCTTTACGAGAATCGGGGCACTCTGACTGCTGAAGGACAAGGGCTGATCTCGGCGGCAGCGGAGAAGTTGAGAAGCGTGCCGCTGGAGTCGGTATACGGCTGCCCCGACTGCGCCGACGGCGGAGCCGCCTACCTGGTGTTGGATCGGGATGGTGTGTCTTCCCGGCATGACATGGAATTCGGGCGACCGCCGGAGGTACTTGCCGAGCTTCACGAGCTGGCCATGGCGATGATCGACGCCCTCGAAACGTGTCAATCCGACGAGATGGTCATCGTCGCCGACGACTGCGAGGCCTGGCAAGGATTCTGAGCTAGACCTGGTCCAGCCAGCCTCGAGGAATTGCTCCGAAGGGCTCTCGTCGTGCCTCCACTTCGAGGAACAGTTCGGCGGCCGTGCTGCGGGCGCGGTCGACCAGCCAATGCGGATACTCGAACCGGACGCGGTGCTCGAGGAACTCATCCTCATCGAGCACGTCGACGGAGCCGTCTCGCCGCCGGACCACATCGAGATCAACGTCGATCATCTCGACCCGGTGGTCGTCGACCCACTCAGCCGGTGTGGCGATGTCGACATAGACGGGATACTTGTTGTCCTCGCCGTTGTAGATCAACGACCAGAAAGCTGCCGGAGGGATCAATTGCACGAAGGGCCGGTCGAGCTGCATGGGAGGTTCGGTGCCGCGCTGAACGATCGAACCGGCCGGCGCCCCGAGCCATACGCCGTGGGCGTCTTCACCCAATCGGCGCATCTCATGCCGCCAATGCAGACGGTCCGGATATTTGAAGAATTGAACGGTCACCATGACAGGAGAGTACGGTAGCTCCATGGATGGAATGACCTCGTTTCTCGCGTCGGAGCTGGCCAAGTTCGGTGATCCGGTGCGGGCTTCCGATATGGCCGGGTACATGAAGACCGACATGCCGTTCTACGGCGTCCCGAATCCCGAGCGCAAGAAGGTGTGCCGGGAAATGCGACGGCGCTTCCCGATCGGGAGTCGAGCTGAATATGTCGAGGCGATCTTGGCGTTGTGGGAGCGACCTCATCGAGAAGAGAAGTACTGCGCGATCGGGGTGGCAGTCGATCATCCCGAGTACATCACCATCGGGTCATTGCCGCTGTACCGGCGGATGATCGTGGAAGGAGCCTGGTGGGACTTCGTCGACGACATTGCCATCCGGCTGGTCGGGAGGGTGCTCCTTGATGACCGCGCCCGGATGCATCCCAAGCTGGACCGATGGATCGATGACCCCAACATGTGGATCCGCCGGAGCGCCATCCTCAGCCAGATCAAACACAAGAACCGCACCGATCAGGAACAGCTGTTCGGCTACTGCCTGAAGAGGGCGGACGAGAAGGAGTTCTTCATTCGCAAGGCCATCGGATGGGCCCTGCGCGAGTATGCCAAGACCGAACCTGAAGCGGTTCGCCGGTTCGCCCTCGACCACCGCGATCAACTGTCCGGCCTCAGCTTCCGCGAGGCCACCAAACACATCCTCTAATCCTCGCTTTGGCGTCAAACGTACACCGGTCGTGGTGGAATATCGACGCCAGAGCGAAGGGATGCGGTGATCGCTCGGACGAAATCGCCGGCGTCTGATTGGATGTCCGAGTTCCGAGCGGAGATAACCGTCCATCCGGCAGCCATCAACCGGTTGCGACGGGCGTTGTCGTTCGCAAGTGCCGTCGGGTTGCTGTGCTCTTGATCGCTGTCGTATTCGATTGCGATGCGATGCTGCGGGTAGGCGGCGTCCACTAGCCCGAGAAAGAAGCCGTGGTGGTCGAAAACGCGGTATTGCGCGGTCGGAGTGGGCAATCCAAGACCCGCGAGCAAATCCAGGAGCTGAGTCTCACGTTCGCTCTCGGGGACTCCACCGCCGGGTTGTCTCGCCTGTAATGCGCTACGGAGTTTCTCCACTCCAGGGCGACCCGACTTGGCAAGCCGAGCAAGTGTTGAATTGACTTGTTCCCACGTCGTTGCCCTCGTATGCAAGGCACGGTCGAGGGCCATTTGGACTGTGACACGTCCCCGCACCGCACCCAGGTCGAGGAGAGTCCTCTCGACGGTACTGGTGGGGATGCCTGCCACTTCGGTGACGTCGGCGTCGGTGATTGACCTGGTTTCGTGCACGATGAGGTTGGGGTGTTGACTTCTCCGCCAACGGCGACACATGACTTCAACAAGCGCCGTTGAACCTCCGGTCAGACCGTGAAGGGCGGCGGCAGATCGGTGGGATGCCACCGTTCCCGAACCCCCCGTTAGACAGGCTGCCATCAACCGGCTTTCCCAAGTATCCGGGGCGGCGAGGTGCCGGTAGACGCCTTCTGTGACTCTGATCCACGGGCCCTCGACAACTCGCCTGTCGAATTGGCGTCGAGAATACCCCAGACTCAGAATCTGCCTTCGCGCGAGCACCCCCTGTTGCGCATTGGCGATTGCGATGAAATCCGTCTCACGAGTTCCCATCCGGAAAGAATGAGTTCCGGGTGTGACAAATGGGTTTTAGCGTCAAACCTCCACCGTGTCCGGTGTCACTTTGACGCCAAAACGGGATTATTCGACCTTCCAGGTTCCAAGGGAGCGGATCAATTTGGATAGATGGCCTGGGCCCTTCTTCTCCTGGGCGTCGACCAGTTGCTGTGCCACGTCTTGCTCATACGAAGAGCGCATCACGTCGCGGAAGATGCCGACCGGCGTCGGTCCGTGCGGTCCGTGCGACAAGCGACTCAACGCGAAGGCGGCACTGGGATCGGGAGCGTGCGCATCGTGCACCATGATGTCACCGGCCGCCACGCTGGCGGTCGGGACGACCTTGGCGGACCCATTGACCATTACAACCGCGTGCTCACCTTCGGCTCCAAACGTGATCGGCCGGCCGTGTTCGAGATTGATCCGGTTGTCGAGTCTGGTTTCTTTGCCGGTCAGTTCGATGAACGCTTTGTCGTTGAACACGTTGCAGTTCTGGTAGATCTCGATGAAGGCGGTTCCTACGTGGTCGTAGGCCTTCTGGAGGATCTCCACCGTCAGATTTCGATCCATGTCGATGGTTCTGGCCACAAAACCGGCTTCGGCTCCCAGGGCCAAACTGACCGGATTGAACGGGAAATCGGGTGAACCGGCCGGGCTGGACTTGGTTCGTTTGCCTTTTTCGCTGGTGGGAGAGTATTGACCTTTGGTCAAGCCGTAGATCTGATTGTTGAAGAGCAGAATCTTGAGATTCATGTTGCGACGTAGCGCATGGATCACGTGATTGCCACCAATCGACAGAGCGTCGCCGTCACCGGTGACGACCCAGACCGACAGGTCGGGGTTGGCGATTGCGATGCCCGAGGCGATCGCCGGGGCACGACCGTGGATCGAGTGAATTCCGTAGGTATTCATGTAATAAGGGAACCGGGACGAGCACCCGATTCCGGATACGAACACAATCTGCTCTTTGGGCAAGCCCAGGTCGGCCATGAACCCCTGCACGGCGGCGAGGATGGTGTAGTCGCCGCAACCGGGACACCACCGCACCTCCTGATCGGTCTGGAAATCGGCCCGTGTGTATTTGGTAGTGATGGTGTCCGTCATGATGCAACGATCTCCCGGATCTTGTTTTCGATTTCGGACACCCGGAAAGGCAGTCCTTTGACCTTGTTGAAACCCATGGCCGCAACCAGGAACTCGGCTCGGATCATCTTTCGCAACTGGCCCATGTTGATTTCCGGAACCAGGACGAAGCGATACCGATTGAGCACATCACCCAGATTGGCGGGAAACGGGTTGAGATACCGAAGATGGGCGGTGGCGACCGGGAATCCGTCCTTCCTCACGCGCTTGGCGGCCGCCCGGATGGCGCCGAAGGTCGAGCCCCAACCCAGGACCAACAACTCGGCCTCCTCATCGCCGTCGACCTCGAGCTCAGGGATGTCGTTGGCGATGTTCCGGATCTTCCACTCACGCAGATCGGTCATGAGTTGGTGGTTGTCGGCGTCGTAGGAAACGTTGCCGATCAACTCGTGTTTCTCCAAACCGCCTATCCGGTGCTCGAGCCCGGGTGTTCCGGGTATTGCCCACTGCCGGGCGAGCGTGGTCGGGTCCCGCAGATAGGGGACATATTTACCGTTGGCATTCGGTTCGGTCACGAACGGCACGCTGATGTCGGGCAGCGCCTCCAGATCGGGTAACCGCCAGGGCTCAGAGCCGTTGGCGATGTAGTTGTCGGAGAGGAGAATGACCGGCGTCATGTACTTCAGCGCGATCCGGGAAGCTTCGACGGCGACCTCAAATGCATCGGAAGCCGATCTGGCCGCCAGGACGGGCAGGGGAGCTTCCCCGTGTCGTCCGTACAGCGAGAACAGGAGGTCTGATTGCTCGACTTTGGTCGGCAATCCGGTCGATGGTCCGGCCCGCTGTACGTCGATGACAACCAGCGGCAGCTCTAACGAAATGGCCAGACTGACCGTTTCGCTCTTCAGAGCCAGGCCCGGTCCTGAGGTCCCGGTGACCGCCAGATGCCCTGCGAAGGCCGCCCCTACGGCTGCACCGACTCCCGAGATCTCATCCTCAGCCTGATAGGTTCTTACACCAAAGTTCTTGTGCTTGGCCAGCTCGTGCAAGATATCCGAGGCCGGGGTGATCGGGTACGTACCGTAGAACAAGGGAAGTTTGGCGGCCTGGCTGGCTGCGATGAGTCCCCAGGAAAGGGCCGTGTTTCCGGTGACGTTGGTGTATTCACCCGGCTCCAACTTGGCGGGCTTGACGTTGTAGACGTGGTGAAAAGCTTCGGTCGTCAACCCGAAGTTGTGGCCGGCTCGAAGGGACGCGACGTTGGCGGCCGCCACGTCGGGCCGCTTGGCGAACTGTTTCTCCGTCCAGGCGATGCTCGGTTCGAGCGGTCGGTTGAATACCCAGGAGATCAGACCGAGGGCGAAGAAGTTCTTGGAACGCAGAATGTTGCGCCCGGTAACGCCGGTGTCCTTGACGGCCTCCTTGGTCAATCGGTCCATCGGCACCTGGAACACCCGGTACCCGGTGAGCGTTCCGTCCTCGAGGGGGTTGGCTTCGTATCCTGCTTTGGCCAGGTTGCGCTCTTCAAACGCCTCCTCGTTGACGATGATCATGCCGCCGGATCGGAGATCAACCAGGTTGGCCTTGAGAGCCGCCGGGTTCATGACTACCAGGACGTCGGCCTCATCGCCCGGGGTCAGAATGTCGAAATCGGCGATCTGGACTTGGAAGGAGGAGACGCCCGGAATCGTGCCGGCCGGAGCCCGGATCTCGGCTGGGAAGTTCGGAAGGGTGGCGAGGTCGTTGCCGAGGATCGCCGAGTCGGAGGTGAACCTCGTTCCCGCCAGCTGCATGCCGTCACCGGAGTCACCCGCAAAGCGGATTATGACCTTGTCGATCTCCTCGATTTCGATTTTGGGTTCGGATGGTGCTTCAAGAGTGGCAGTGTCGTCAGACACGGCGAATCACTTCCTTGGTTTGGTCGGGGGATTTCGAACGGGGACTCGAATGGGTGGGTTGGCTTGGGCATTCAAATCCACATGTTGGGTAGCCAGGCTTTGTGGCCCGTTAAGTCTACCGACAACGGGCCAGATAAGAAGTTCTCTGAAGCTTCCTCACCATCGGGGTGGGGGGCGAACTTCAACAATTCCCGCCATCTCCAGGGCCCGACCCAGATTGAGAAGCCGCGGCTCAGACCACCAGGGTCCAATTACCTGCAGGGAGGGAGGAGGAGAACCGGTGTGCCGCAGCGGCAGGGCGAGGGCGGGCACTCCCATGTGGTTGACCAGAGAAGAGAACCAGGACAACACCATTCGGTAGGGGAGGACGTCGTTGGCGATCATGATGGTCGGTTCGCCGATGCTCTTGCGCGTGGCGCCGGTGGTCGGGGTGACGAGGAAATCCACCTCGAGAAAGGCACCGGCCGTTGCGTTGCGCAGGCCCATTCTCCACTCCACAGCAGCGAGGTAGTCGGCCAGACCGACGTCCAGTGTCCGCTTGAGACGGTCGGCCACCTCCGGTCCGTACTCCCGATCCGGGTCGGTGAGCCACCTCCGGTGCACCGACGCTGCTTCGCCGTTGATGAGATCTCCCAGCTCCCGGGTTGGCAAGAAACGTGGGTGGCGGACTTCGCGGATGGTGGCCCCGAGCCGGTCGAGCCGATCGAGCGCGTCGGAAAAGGCGTCCCGGACATCTCCGGCTATCGGGCCGTCCTCGGTCCAGGGTTGGGGTACGCCGACTCGCAGCCCATCAAGGGTTACCCGTTCGTCGCCGGCCGCTACCGGTCGATGGGCAGACCAGGGATCTTCGGGGTCATGCCCGGCCATCACCCCATAGAGAACAGATACGTCATCGACGCTCCGACCCAGGGGCCCAACCGTATCGAGTGACGAGGCGAGGGGGAAGACCCCGGTGAGAGGCACCCTGCCGTGGGTCACCTTGAGCCCCACGATGCCACACATCGCAGCCGGCACCCGTACCGATCCCCCGGTGTCGGTGCCGATCGCTCCGGCAGCCAGTCCGGCTGCGGCAGCGACCGCGGAACCACCGGAGGAACCACCGGGAGAGGTGGTCGTGTCCCACGGGTTCCGAACCGCTCCGAACCAATGGTTTTCGCTGGAGAATCCAAAGGCGAACTCATGAAGGCCGGTGCGACCGATGATGTTGGCCCCGGCCGCCTCTAGTCGCCGGACCACTGTTGCCGAGCGTTCGGCCTCAGATCGATAGAAAGCGGACCCGCAGGTCGTTATGGCGCCGGCCTGATCGATGAGGTCCTTGATGGCCACGGGCACTCCGGCGAGTGGCCCCGGATCATTGCCCCGGGAAACCTCTCGGTCAATCTGGTCTGCGCGTTCCGCCGCTCGGTCATCAATCGACGTGTAGGCATTCAACTCCGGTTGGAACCGGTGGCTTCGTTGCAGGTAGTGATCCGCGACCTCACGGGCGGAAAGCTTGCCCCGGCGGATTGCGGAGGCGAGATCGGCGATAGATGTGTCGTGGATCACCAGGAGACTATGCCGGTATCCGGAACCAGCGAAATCCACGGCACCCCGGGTGGGACCGTGAGAACGTTCCCTTCCGGGTCGCTCAAGGAGATCATCTCTTCGATGGTGTCGCGAGACCAATTGCCCTCCGTGACGTTGCCACCGGAGAAGACCAGCGCTCGCCCGCTGCCCACCGTTTCCATGGCGGGAACGGAAGACCCGTTACTGCCGGAAGGCGGCGAAGCGGTGTACTTCTTGACGAAGAGGACTACCAGGGTGTCGGCGGCTATCCGGTCCGCCTCTCCCTCTTTGGGAAGGTATTGATGTTCTTCCCCATTGGTGCTCCTGAGGTATCGCTCGCCGTCCCATTCCCAGAGAGCGGTGGTCTCAGAGGAGAATCGAATCGTGATCGATTCGGCTCCCGGCTCGGCCGTCGTTGCTTCCCCCCAGGCAAACAGATCGGGGGGCGGCTCGTTCGAATACCCGCGGGACTCGGCGTACTCACGAAGCAGGGCGGTGTCGACGTACAGATTGTGGGGAGCGCTCCGTGACGAGATACGGAAGGTGGCCGGCCTGACTTCTCCGATCAGGGGGATGCCGGCGTCGATGATTCGGGCGGTCACCCAATCCTGGGCGCCGCTGATGGCAAATGTGGCACCCAGTGGAGCCAGCAAGGTGGGATCGGTCGGGCGTCCCGATCGCATTGGTCCCAGGTAATCGCTGTCGTTGTCGTGGAATAGCGCGATGAAGCGGGTCAGTCCGGCTTCGACCACGAGTTCGTAAACCGCGTCTGCATCCTGAATCCCCGATTGGGGCCGGGCATTCCAATGGTTGTCGATCTTCACGGCCAGGACACTCCGTTCCAACAGAGTTGGATCCTCGGCCGGTAGCCCGTTGAGGGGAGAGACAGGTTGCGGCGGTTCGGTCGTGGTGGTTGTCGGCCGAGTGGTGGTCGTAGCCGCGGTCGTAGGGGTGGGACCTGCTGTCGTGGTGGTCTGGTCGTCGGCGTTTGCCCCGCGGCAAGCCGCCAGGATCAGCGCGAACGCGACGAATAACCAAAGATGGGAACGTGGCATGACGGGCAGTGTACCGGTTGGGTGCTGTGACTCAGCGGAGCAGCGGGACCAGCTCACCGGCTATGCGTTGCAGCTCCTCCATTTGCTGCGAGAAGCCCATCCCGGGGAAGTAGGACCGGGCCACGAGGTGGAAGGGGACTCCGGCCCGGGCTTCGATCGTTCGGAGCTTTTCGGCAATCATGTCGGCCGGACCCACCAGGACGGACTCGCGGAGCTGCTGTTCGGCAACCGCCTCGAGCCGTGGGGGTGCGGGGACCGGTCCGGAGCGGGTTGCCGAGACTTCCATGTCGCTGTACTTCCAACGCACGTGGTGGACGTGATCGCGGATCTCTTGCCAACCGGTCTCGGAGTCCTCGCACGGATGGACGATGGCGTAATACCCCCACTGAAACTCTGAGGGGTCGCGGCCGTCCTGCTCCATTTGGGTCCGGGCGACCGCCACTTGAGCCCGGAAACGATCGGGGGAAGCGTTGGAGAAGAAGCCATCGGCCAGGCGGGCCGCCCGCCGGACTGCCGCATCCGCCCCGCCACCTATCCAGATTGGGATCGGACCGCCCGGGGTGGGGCGCACGGCCACCGAATCGAGCTGGTACACCGAACCGTGGTGATCGATCGGGCGGCCCGTCCACGCCTGTGAGATTATGCGGAGGATCTCGTCCATCGCCCGGCCCCGGGTGGCCGGGTCGGCCCCCAGCGCCGCAAACTCGACCGACGACCAACCCAGCCCCAACCCGAGGATGAGGCGGCGATTGCTGAGCAGATCGACGGTGGCTGCGTCTTCGGCGAGACGCAAAGGGTGATAGAGGGGAGCCAGGATCACTCCGGTCCCAAGGTGAATTCGGGAAGTCCGGGCCGCCATCGCCGCCACTACCGGCAGAAGCGATGGCATGTAGCCGTCGTCGACGAAGTGGTGTTCCGTCGTCCAGACCGATGCCAATCCCAGGCGTTCCGCTTCAACGGTCAGATCGAGAGCCTCGCGATAGAGGTCGGTCCAAGAACGCGAATCGCCGGCCGTCAGCTGGCATGAGATCAGACCGTAACCGACTTCCATTACGACTTGAGATGTGGTCGGGCGCGGTCCGGCTCGTCGACCGCCACCGCGAACTCCAAACCGTCTGCGCATGAGTTCAACAGGTACATGGCCTCGATGTTGACTCCGCTTTCAGCGAGCGACCTGGTCATCTCGGCCAGGGAGGTCGGGCGGTGGGAGAGGGTCATCGTGAGAATCTTCCGTTCGGTAGCACCCAAACCGGCGGCCCGCAATGCCTGCCTGGTTGCTTCGGCATTGTCGACGATCACGCGAACGTAGCCTTCGTCATCGAGCCCAAAAGCGGCCAGCGCTTCGATGGCGACGCCGGCCTCCGCCAGGGTCTCAGTGAGAGAAGCCAGCATCCCGGGTCGGTTGGCCAGGTTGACGGTGAATTCCTTCATCTACAAAGCATAGGCCTGGATTCGGCTCAGGTGGCATAGAGAATCTTGGAGGTTGTCACTCCCCGCATCCATCACCGCCATCTATGGCGGTGATGAGATCGTTGTCCTGGTCGCCCGTCACGCCGCCCCCGAGGTGTCCGGGTGCGGCAACGTCGATGTTGTAGATGAAGCCGTCCGTCAGTTCATCAAAAATGATCTGGACGCGGTCTCCGTAGGTCGCTTGGAGGGACGAAACCGGGTCGCCCAACGCAATGCCTGCCTCGGTCAGAAGTCCCAGCGACTCGGTGTCGTCGTAGAAGACGGAATTGAGGTATGAAAAGAAGTGCCGGACTCCGTCGTCCCTCCACGGAGTCTCGCCGTCGGTCATGAGCACCCACATGGTCGCCCAGCGGAGCCCTCGCACCTGTTCTCCCGGGCAAGTGCCAAACCCGGAGAAGCTCGGAATCCAGCCCGAATCTTCATCAGGTGGTCCCAGCAGGGCCGTGATTGCGGTGGCCGCCGCCTCGGCTTCATCTCCGAAGGTGATCAATCCGAGACCGTCTCCCCGCAACGTCAGAGGAGACGGAGCCGTCGTGGTCGTGGTGGTAGTCGTCGTCGTGCTCGCGGTAGTTGTGGTCGTACTCGTCGATGAGGTGGAAGTTGCCGGAGACGTCGTAGTGGTCGCTGCCGGTTGTGCGGTTGATGAGGGGGCGGTGGTGGAGGTCGTTTCGGCGGCGACCGATTCGTCGCCCGAGCTGCCCGCCGACGCAATCAGCACGGCAACGAAGACCAGCAGCGTGACCCCGGCCAGCGCAATGACAATTCGCTTCTGATTTGGGTTCATCTCTTCGTGTGATTGTCGTGGGCGAAACGGCAAACGTCCAGACGCAGTTTGGGGCCGCTAGTGAACCCGCCCCAATCGTCCGAGCGGCCAGTAACGAAAGACGACTCGTATGTTGATGTGCCCGAGTGGCACGGGACCAATCTCCCGGCTGTCGCCTGATGACATCCACCGGGCATCGCCCAAGACGAAGGCTTCTTCTGAGTTCAGCTCCCACGTTCCATCGGGTCCGGTTTCGTCGGTAGTCCATGGTTCGTCGAGCGGTTTCCCGTCGAGGTGGATTCGACCCCCATCGATAGAGAGGCGTTCTCCGGGGAGACCGATGATCCGCTTGACGAGATAGAACGATGGGCGGTCCGGATGTTCGAACACCACGATCTCGCCACGGTTCGGCGGGCCCGGCGAGCGAACGGTCAAGACGTAATCCCCCGGTCGGAGCGCCGGGGCCATTGATGCTTCGGAGATCTCAAATCGCCCCAAGCGGTCGTAGGCCGCCCCGGCGACCAGTCCGGCTGCACCGGCAACGAGAATGGCGGGAAGCTTGCTGGACTTGGGTGACACGGTGCCTCCCAGTCGGTAGTACCTAGCGCAGTGTATCGTCGCAATAGAAGCACCCGTCAGGAGGTAGTTACATGGGTTTGTTCAAGCCGGCCCGTCTGGCCCACGGCCACTGCGATCTGTTCTGCGGCGTCTACGACCCCGCCCAGGCGATGATCGAGGCGAAATCGGTTCTCAATGCCTGCACGAAGTACGCCGCTTCGGAGGATCCGGTCTTCCGGGATCGTTGCATTCTCATCAAGGAGGAGCGGGCTGAACTCGTCAAGCATCACTTGTCGGTGCTGTGGACCGACTTCTTCAAGCCGCACCATCTCGACGCCTTTCCCGGGTTGCACGATCTGTTCTGGAGGACGCTCAAGCAGGCCGGCGAGGCCAAGAAGTCAATGGACCCGGCAGTTTCGGAGAAGCTCGTGGGTTTGATCGGGGAAGTGGCCGGAGTCTTCTGGCAGACCGACGAGTCCAAAGCAGCGGGCGTCTACCCACCCGTCTGAACTCCTGCCGACCAAGGACCCTCGCTTCGGCGGGGGTCCTTCAGTTGACGTCGAGCCCGGTTACCACTCTACGGTACCTCGGCGGGCTCGCCGGTAGCGTCTGCCGGCTGCCCGGAGATCCTCGCGACTCTTGCGGACGTCGAGCCGGTGTTGTTGGTGGGTTACCTCGCGTTCCATTCTGCGGTAGCTGTTGAGACGGCGGGGATCGAGGTTGCCGTGGTCCAGAGCGGCTCGCACGGCGCACCCCGGCTCTGTCTCGTGCCGGCAGTCGGCGAATCGACAGTGCGCCGCCAGGTCCCCGATGTCCGGGAAGGCTTGAGCCAGACCCTCCCGGCCATTCCACAGACCGATCGATCTCAATCCGGGAGTGTCGATAACCACCCCGCGGCCGGGGATCACAATCAATTCACGGGAAGTCGTGGTGTGTCTGCCCTTCCCGTCGCGGTCGCGGGTGGCTCCGGTGCTCTGCAGATCTTGATCGAGCAGGCTATTGATAAGGGTTGACTTGCCGCTGCCGGATTCACCGATGAGCGCAATAGTCGCACCGGACGATACGAGACCGAGTACTCGTTCGAGTCCGAATCCGGTGACGTTGCTGGCGGCCATCACCTCGACTCCCGGCGCGATCTCCGCTACCTCTTCCAAGGCATCTGCCACCCCGGGTCCGTTCACTCCGCCCTCCAGCAGGTCCACTTTGGTCAGTACTAACACCGGGGTGGCGCCGCTGTCCCAGGCCATCACCAGCGTGCGTTCGAGGCGCGGCAACTGAGTGGGGCGGTCTAACGCGTGGACGATCAACACCAAATCGAGATTGGCGGCCAGTACTTGTTCTTGCGGTCTGGCCCCGGCGGCCGAAGGGTCGAGCCGCTTGATCGCCGATCGACGGGGAAGAATGGCCGCCACGGAGGTCCGCCCCTCAGAACCCGCGGTTAGGGCCACCCAGTCGCCGGTAGCCGGTGGACCGGTTTCAGAGCCATCGTCGAGAGGTCCCGGCTGGGCGCCAATCTGTCGGTGGGCGGTTGCCACGAGGTAGCGGATTCGATCGACCCGTACGACCCGTCCGGGGACTCTGTTGGGGAACATGGCGAAGAGGGTCGCCACCCGATTGTCCCATCCAAAGGCGGCCAGATCATGGGGAGTCGGGTGGACAGGCTTGGCTGCTGTGTTCAATGGAGCACTCCTTGGTGCGGTACCGAAGTGCTCCGGCCGGTCAGAAACGAGGGAGCCTTCGGAGGCGAATGGTGCGCGTCAACGCTTGCACGGTCATTTGCTCGCCTCCTTCCTTCGTCGCCGGCAAGTTAGCAGCCGGGGCCGGGTTAGTCGGAGGGATTAATGGCGTCACGCGTCTTGGCTCGTAGCTCGTAGCTCGTGGCTCGTAGCTCTTATAGATCGAATCCCCGTTCGCTGATGGCCGCCATCAGTCTGGCCCCATCGAGGACCGCCACGAAGGGCAGCAGGTCTTCCTCATTGTCGATCACGTAGTCGGTGAGCTGTTGTCGAACAACCTCATGAAGGTTCTCGACCGTCCACGGTTTGGCGATGTAGTGGTCGAGGTCGGCTTCGTTTACCGCCCTAACGGTGTCCTCGAGACCGGCTTGTCCGGTGATCAGGACCTTGCGAATGCGTCGGGTGACGGGATCTGCGTTCAATTCGACCAGGAAGTCGACCCCTCGTTCACCCGGTAGCAGGTGATCACAGAGCGCCAGGCCGACCCGATCACCGGAGGCGCTCAACTCGTCCATGACCGTCCGGGCATCGCCCACGTCTTCGGCCAACTCGATCAGGAACCTGCCGGCGAAGCTCTCGAGATCGCGGAAGATGGCCTCCCGAACCTCCGGTTCGTCCTCGATGACCAGGATGGCGATTCGGTTCATGATTGATCTCCGTGTGTCTCGTCGGGCGACTGACGGACGGGCACGATCACAGTGAAGCAGGTCCGGCCCGGCTCGGATTCGATCTCGATGGTTCCGGCATGGCGGAGCACTATGTCCTGAGCGATGCGAAGTCCCAAACCCAAGCCGAACTCCACCCTTCCTTCCCTGGTCGTGAAATGCATGTCGAAGACTTGATCGATATGGTCGGGGTTGATTCCCGGGCCACTATCGGTCACCCGGACCCGCACGTGGCCCGGGTCCGGGGTATCGGTCTGGATTGCCAATGTGCCCGAACGCTCCATGGCCTGGATGGCATTGGAAATGAGGTTGGTCCACACCTGGTTGAGCTGACCCGGGTAGCCGTCGATAGGGGGGAGGTCGCCGTAGTCGCGCTGCACGTCGATCTCGCGCAAGTCGTGGCCGAAGAGGAGAAGCGTCTCCTCCAGAGAGTCGTGGACGTCGATGTCATCGGCCATCTCGCGACCGGCCCGCGCATAGGAACGCAGGCTCTGGACGAGGCCGGCTATTCGATCGGCCGAAGTCCGGAGATTGCGTAGGGAGATCCCCAATTGGTGATAGCTCTCCAGCCGATCGAGGTCAGGATGATCCGGCGGGGGAACAGTATCGCTCGCCAGATTGCGGTATTCGTCGACGGTGGTGATCCCGATCCTTACCAGACGGCGGGCCAAGGCTTCGTCACCGAGCGCTACGGCCAATTCCGAGCGGTAGCGCCGCTCGTCGCGAGTAGAGAGAGGTCCGGTGGCCTCGGCAGCGCCGAGCATGCCGAGCATCCGCCGACCGTCGGGATGGTCGGCCGCCAGAGCCTCTATGTCGGCACGGAGGAAGTCGGATGCTCTTCCGATGGCGGCGACCGGGTTGTTGAGCTCGTGCCCGATTCCGGCCACCAATTGTCCGAGGGTGGCCATCTTCTCGGTCTCGACCAGATGGGCCTGAGTGTTCTCCAGCTCCTGGAGGGTGGCGGCCAGGTGATCGCGATCGGTGGCGAGCTCACGGTTCAACTGATCGATCCGGACTTGTTGATCGACGCCCCGCAACATGCGTCTAGCCATTGAGCGGACCATCACCGTCACGAGGTGAATTGCCAGGGTGGGACTGAGCTGGAGCGCCGTGTTCAGGTCATCGAGCGACACCGGCAGGACGATGACGTCCGTATCGGCCGTCACGTTGAAAAATGACGGCCGATTGCGGGCGACGGCGAGCAATCCGATGATTCTCCCGGCGGTCTCCGAATGAAACACGACCTGTCGCCCACCGACCTCGCGGGTCAGCTTGACGAAACCTTCAACCAGAACCTGAATGCCATCCACCGGATCTCCCGATCGCAGGATCGGAGTACCGGCGGGAACGTGCCGGCGAGTTGTGTCGGGGAGTACGGCGTCGAGTTCGGCGATCAGCTGCCGTTCGACTTCGTCGTCCGGCAATTCGCGATCGCTGAGGAAGCTTCTCTGCAGTCTGCGGATTTGCCGGTCCGTGGTACGCGCCTTCCGTTCGGCGGCGGAGAACGCATCCGACAGCAGGGTGACGTCGACCACTCCGGGTATTCGTTCGAGGTCATCCGGGGCGTGCTCGATGAAGAACTCGGTGATCAGCGCGTCGAGCATCTCGTTGAGCCGTTCTTCCGTCCAGGGAAACGCGAGAATGCCGTCGAGGGAACGCTTGCCGATCGCTCGACCGACTTCTTCCATCGTAGGACCGGCGCTGAGGAGAACCTTGCGGGTTCCCCGGAAGCGGGAATGCCGGTGGAGTTCCATGAGCAGATCGATGCCGGATCCGTCGGTAAGGCGATCTGCGGCGATGATCAGCGGCACTCTTTGCTCGGAGGCGCTCAGTTCTTCGGCACGGGCCAGGATGCTGCGGCGGTCTGGAAACGTTTCAACCTCGAATTGATCACCGGTCATCCGGCCGATGTCTGCCTCGAGCCGGGACCGGGTGGTCGGGTCGGGGTCGACGCAGAGGATCAGGAAACCCGTCACAGTGCCACCCCCATCAGATCCCACAGCAGCGGAGCCACAAACACGTAGAGAACCAACCCCACCACCCCGATGATCGACCCGGCGACGGCCATGTCACGGGTGGTCACGGCACCGGTGCTGAAGGCGATGGCATTGGGTGGGGTGCTGACCGGGAGCGCCATGGCCAACGACGAGCCGACGGCAATGAAGAACGCGGCCAGAGCTGGATCTGCTCCGACCGCGTCCGAGAGAGCGAGGCTCAACCCGATGGGGATCAAGAGGTTGGCGGCGGCGCTGTTGGAAATGAAGGTGCTGAGGAGCAGGGCGACGACGGCCAGGGTGAAGACGAGTAAAGCCCGGCCGATCGATTCCCAGCTCACCAGTTCGACCAGCCAGAGATCCAGGCCCGAGGCATTGACCCCTATACCGAGGGCGATGCCTCCGGCCACCAGCCAGAGGACGTGCCACTGGATCGATTGCAGGTCGCGGGTCGAGAATACCCGGGTGGACAGCAGGATGACCACCGGCAGGAATCCAACGATGTACGAACTGATGCCGTGCAGCGGTTCCGTGATCCACAGCCCAACGGTCAGTGCGAACGTGGCGTAGAAGACCTTGGCCGGGAGGGACGTGTCGAAGGTCGCGTCGATCTTCAAGCGCAGAGTCTTTTGCTGGGCCGGAAACAACCGCGTCAGCACAACCCAGGCGATGAGGAGGAGCACCACCATCATCGGAACGGCCATGACCATCCACTGCACAAAGCTGATGGAGATGCCGGCCTCGGCCAGGGAGCCGACCGCAATCGCGTTCGGCGGCGTTCCCACCGGGGTTCCGATCCCGCCGATGTTGGCGGCCACCGGAATGGAGAGGGCCAGGCCGGTCCTGAGGCGATCCTCGGGAGGGAGGGTGGCGATGACCGGTAACACCACTGCCAGCAGGGTGGCGGTGGTGGCGGTGTTGCTCATGAACATCGAGAAGACGGCCGTGATCAGCATCAGCCCGAGAACAATGCGGTTGGGCGAGTCCCCAAACGGACGCAACAACACCCGAGCCATGTTCTGGTCGAGGCGGAACTTGGCGGCTCCGTCGGCGAGGAAGAACCCGCCGAGGAACAACATCAGGACCGGGTGGGCCAGCGAGGCGAAGAAGGTGGAGAACGGTGGGGCCTCAAACCCGGCGGGCAAAGCCGGGAGGGCCTGGTCGCTGATCAGAAGGATTTCCAGCAAGATGATCAAGGCTGCCGTGGCGTGCAGCGGGATGGCTTCCGTGACCCACAGCACGATGGCCAGCAGGAACACGGAGAAAATTCGATGCCCGGCCACCGACAAGCCTTCGAACTCCACCAGTAAGGGGAGGGCGAAGACGATCACGCCGAGGGTCAGGCCAAGAGGACGCGAAAGGCGGCCTTTCAGCGACATGCGGATGGGTCGGCGGGTCGTGGTCATCGAGGGCGAATGCTAGAAGCTGTCCGCGGTCCGCGGTCCGCGGTCCGAGCGTCAAGCAAGGATCAGCGCGATGGTGACCTTGGCGGGAACGATCCCCCCTCCGTCCGGACCCTGCGGGTCCGGCCACCTCCCCCCATCCGGCTCCGGCTTCGCCTGCGCCTCAAGGGGGGAGGCAAGAGACCTTCTCTACGCCAAGTCCCGCTTGTGTAATGCCCAGGTGGTGAAGGCCAGCGACACGACTGCCACGACCGTCATTTTCAGGAGAGCTTTCCCGAGATCCGGCTCGAGGGTACCGAGGGCGTCGGCGCCACTGATTCCCGGGGCAATGTCGACGTAGGCCTGGAGGGCGATATGGCTCAAAGAAGTCGGGGCCAGTGCCGCAACCGCGTTGGCGAAACTGGCTTCCCACAGGAAAAGGTAGATCAGTCCAATGACGGTCGCCCGCCGGGTGAGAAGGCCGATCGGCACGAACAGGGTCCCGTATCCAATCGCGGCGACCAGCGCGGCGACGGCGGGGCCCGCGCCGATGCCCCAGTCGCCGGTGGCGGATCCGGCGGCCAGCCACCCCAATCCGACACCCACCATGCCAATTGCCAGGGTCGCTCCTACCGAGGCGATGGTTGTGGAGAGAGCGATCGACCATCTGGGAATGGGCTTGAGTGCCAGAAACGGCATGGTGTGGGAACGCCGCTCGTCGCCCAGCGCAGCCGCACCGTTGACGATGGCGATGACCGGCAAGGCGACTGAGATGAGGATTCCGAAGGTTGTGTCGTGGTATAGGTCCGCCAACCGGTCGGTGCCACGGTCGCCGGTGGCGGCAAAGAGCACCACTATGGCGGGCACCGAGGCGAACAATGCCAAACCGATCACGCGTTTGCGAGTGATCAACCGGCGGAGAGTGACCCCGACGATCGCAAGTTGCGCGTTCATTTGCTCTCCACCAGGTAGCGGAAGACGCTCTCCAGCGATTCATCCTCGGGGTCGACCCGCGTTATCCGGATGTCGAGGGTCTTGGCCAGGCCGGGAAGTGCTCGTCCCAGCTGTTCCGCGTCGAGCGACCGGACATGAAGCGAAGTCTCCTCGACGTTGATTCCGCCCACCCAATCACGTTCGACGAGCGCCGCGGCCAGTTGGCGGGGCTTGTCGCAGTCGATCCGGATCTGCAGCGGTATGTCCGACATGGCCGCCCGGAGAGCCGGGACCGTGCCGGAAGCGGCCAGACGCCCATCGACCATGGCCATGACCCGGTCGGCCATGCGTTCGACTTCATGCAGGACGTGTGACGAGACGATGACGGTACGTCCTTGTCGGCCCATCTCGACGAAGATCTTGGTCAAGTGGGCTCGCTGGACCGGGTCGGTTCCGTTGAGGGGCTCGTCGAGGATCACGATTTCCGGCTCGTGGACCAAAGCCGCCGCGACCTTGGCGCGCTGTCGCATGCCCTTGCTGAACCCGGCCAACTTGCGATCTGCAACGTCGGTGAGATCGACCATCTCCAGGGCACGTTGGGACGCTCCCTCAGGGTCGGGAACCTTCTGCAGTCGGGCATTGTGAGTGACGAACTCGGTGGCCGAAAGGAACCCGTACACATTCTCATCCTCTGGAACCAACGCAATCCGCCGATACACCCGGTGGTCTGATCGAGGATCGGATCCGAACACCGAGACGGTTCCCTCGGAGGGACGGATCAATCCGGTCAGCACTCGCAACAAGGTGGTCTTGCCCGCGCCGTTGGGTCCCAGCAACCCGGTCACTCCGGCGCCGAACTCGGCCGAGATTTCCGAGACCGCCACTTTCTGGCCGAACCAGCGGGAGACCCCGGTGAGGACTACCGCCGGGGAGGTTGGGCTCGATGTCACGACAGCCTCCGGTACCGATTCCAGGCGAGGGCGACAGCCACGATCGAGATCCCGATAATGGCCGCCAGGGCAGTCCAGGGCTCGAGCCCCGCCCGGGTGAGGGCGTAGTCGTTCGAGGTGACGCCAAATATCCAATCCCGGACGAGGTGGGGGTGGATCTCGAAGGCAATCAAGGTGCCGAATTTCGATCCGGCGAAGTCGGCAACTTCAACGAAAAACTCGGCCAATCCATTGAACATGATCATCACGCCGAGGAAGATCCCGGCCGCAAACCCGACGCGGGGGATCATCGTGGCGATAATCAGAGCCACGGAGGCGTAGCCGAGGAAATACACCAGCGAAGCGGCGGGTACCTGCCACAAGACGTCGAGGTTGTCGACCATATAGGTCGTGAAGCCGTCGGGCGAGAACACTCCCAGCAGAAGATGGAAGATCGTTTGGGGTATCAGGAGGAATGATAGGAACAGGATGCCCAGCGAAATCCCTTTGGCAACCAGGTAATCGAGGGTGCGGAGAGGCCGGGACAGGTAGACCGCCAGCACTCCTTGCTCGCGGTCGGGAACCAAAAGTTCGGGAGTGGCGAACGCGACAAACAGAAGAGCTATCCGGGAGATGAACTCGAAGTACTCGCGGTGGTGGGGGAGTTCGTCGGCGACCAGGTCGGTAACTCCGACCCGGTTGGCCGCGTAGTGAAGGGCGGACAGAACTGCTACCGAGATGAGCATCATGGTGATGAGCGTCCACGGCAGGATCTTGCGCCTCCCCTTGCGTCGGAGCCCCAGCACGCGCCGGAATCCATCGCGGACCACCGCCCCCATGGCACCCCGTCGTCCCTTGCGGGTACCTTCGTAATGGCGATATCCGCGATCGACGATGACCGCTTCGGGGGGTCGATCAGTCATCGCGGTCCTCTTCCTCAGCCTCCCGGATGAAAGCCTCTTCGAGAGTCACAGCGCTCTGACTGAGCCGCCGGACGCCGACGTTGGTAGCCACCAGCGCATCGCGGACCAGCGTGAAGGCGTCCTGATCGGTAGTACGGATGTCCAGCGTCGCTCCGCTGACGGTGACCGTTGCCCCCCGCTCGATCATCCATCGAGCCGTCGGTACGGGGTCTCCCAGGACCTCGACGATGAGGCTTTCGGCAATCCCCAGGTCTCCGATCGGGCCCGACCGTATGACCCGACCGCCGTCCAGCATGACCACCCAGTCGCAGGTCTCTTCGATGTCGGAAAGGATGTGGGACGAAAAGACAACGCTGATTCCGAAGTCCCCCAAACGTCGGATGAGATCGAGCATGTGGTCCCGGCCTTCCGGGTCCAAACCGGAAGCCGGCTCATCGAGAAAGGCGACGGCCGGATCATGGACGATGGCCTGGGCGAGCTTGACTCTCTGGAACATCCCCGTGGAGAAATCTCCGAGGTACCGGAAACGTTCCTCGTGCAGACCCACCAGGAAGAGGATCTCGGAGGACCGGCGCCGGGCGGCGTCCGTCGGCAGTCCGGCCAACTCGGCGGCATAACCGACGAAGTCGGCGGCCGTCTGGTCGAGGGGCAGGCAGTTGCCTTCCGGCATGTAGCCGACCAATGACCTGATGTCGAGCGACTCCCGGGAAACGGGTCTTCCCAGCACTTCCATTTCTCCGGCCTCCGGTCGCAGCATGCCGAGCAGGTTGCGGATGAGGGTGGTCTTGCCCGCTCCGTTGGCTCCGACCAGCCCGATCCGACCGGCCGGGACTTCCAGGGTCACGTCGTCAAGCGCTCGAACGTCCCCATAGTTGTGAGTGAGGTTCTTCGTGGAGATCAGATAGGTCACCGGCTTGAAACTAGCCGGTCACGCGCCCTCAGTTGTCATGACAACATGCTCCCGCAGGGGAGCTGCCGGGTCGAAGGGGGATACCCCCAAACCCTGAACCCGAAGGACCACCCGGTCAACTTGGCCTGGACTGAACTGGTGTATAAACTACTGAACATGAGTTCAACAACCCTGGGCAGTCAGGCAGTCGACGACCGGACCGCTAAGGCACGCATCCGCGACGCGGCTATCGAAGTCTTCGCCGAGCAGGGGATGGCAGCTACCACCGCCCGGAAGGTCGCGTCGGCGGCCGGCGTATCACCGGGATTGGTGATGCACCACTTCGGGTCGATGGAGGGGCTGCGGGTGGCGTGCGATGAGTACGTCACTGCGGTGATTCGCGACGTGAAGAGCGGGGCAATGGCGGCCGGTGCCGCGTTCGATCCGCTCGGCGCGGTGCGGTCCTATCAGTCGGGACCGCCCTTGGCCAGATACCTCGCCCGAACTCTGGTCGACGAGTCTCCTCGTGTGGCCGAGCTGGTCGATGAAATCGTGGCCGACGCCATCGCCTACACCGAAACGGGTGTCGAGACCGGCATGCTCACCCCGAGCAAGTACCCCCGGGAGCGGGCAGCCATTCTGACGATCTGGTCGCTCGGCGCTCTCGTGCTTCATGAACACCTCGCCCGGCTCATCGGAGTGGACATCACCGAGCCGCTCGACAATTCTCGAGCGGCCGCCTCCTATATGGGCCCAGCTCTCGAGATTTTCCAAGGACTCTTCACCGAAACCACCATCCAACTCATGAGCGAAGTTTTCGTCTCCGGAGAGAAAGAAGACCATCGATGAACGACCAGATCACGATCCAGACCCAGAAACTGACCAAGCACTACGGGAACGTCGAGGCGCTGGTCGACCTGGATCTCGACGTGCGGGAAGGCGAGGTGTTCGGGTTTCTCGGGCCGAACGGCGCCGGCAAGACCACCACGATCCGCACCATGATGGACGAGATCCGCCCGACCTCAGGCACGGCGACGATCCTGGGGATGGACTCGCACGAGATGTCGGTGGAGATCCGCCACCACATCGGCTACGTGCCCGGAGATCTGGCCATGTACCCCAACTTGACCGGGCGCGACACTCTCACCTATTTCGCCAACCTCCGGGGTGGCGTCGACTGGGACTATGTAGACGACCTGGCCGGGCGTCTCGAGGCCGAACTCGACAAGAAGGTCGGCGACCTGTCCTCCGGTAACCGGCAGAAAGTTGGGCTGATTCAAGCGTTCATGAGCAAACCGAAGGTGCTGGTAATGGACGAGCCGAGTAGTGGCCTCGATCCCCTCATGCAGCGGGAGTTTCAGAAGCTGGTTCGGGAGGTCGCCGCAGATGGGACCACCGTCTTCCTCTCCAGCCACACACTGTCCGAGGTGCAACGAGTCGCTGATCGGGTGGGCATCATCCGGCACGGCAAGCTCATCGCCCTGGAGGCCGTGGCCAGCCTCCGTTCCAAGGGAATCCGCAAGGTGAACATCTTCTTCGACGGAGATATGGATGCTGACGTGCTGCGACCGCTGCCGGGCGTTATCGACGTGAGGGTCGACGACCACAACGTCGTACTGTCATTCGACGGCCGGATGGAAACCTTGCTCAAGGTGATCACCGAGAGGTTCCATGTGCTCGATATCTCGACCGAAGAGGCCAATCTCGAAGAGATCTTCCTCACCTACTACCGCGACGAGGAGGTGGGGGTCTGATGCTGGTCAGCGTCTTTGCCAAGACCACTCGTGACCGCTGGAAGGGGATGGTGATTGCCATCTTCACCCTTGCTCTCCTCCTCCTCATGGCCATGGCGGTGTATCGCGACATCGACCTCACCGTCTACATGGATTTGCCAGAGGTGTTTCTGTCAATGATGGGCATTCCGGACGGCGCCGACACCGCCGCCCTGGCTGTCGGCGTCCTCTATGGCTTCTATGGGGCCTTGACGCTGGCGGCCATGGCCGTTTCGATGGGCTCGGCATCGGTGGCCGGAGAGGAGCGCGACGGGACCATCGGCCTCCTGCTGGGTAATCCCAAGAGCCGTACGCACGTCCTGGTCGCCAAAGCCGGATCGATGCTGCTGCTGGTCGGCCTCGGCGCACTCGCCCTGTGGGGAATCGCTCCGCTGATAGGGGGGATGCTCGATGTGAGTCTCACCGGCATGGAGGTCGGTTCGTACGCCCTGCATCTGTTCGTTAACGCCATCTTCTACGGCGTTCTGGCAATGGCGATCGGGGCGTGGACCGGCCGGCGGGGTCTGGCCACCGGCGTCACCGCCGGATTGATGGCTGTCGGCTTCGTGGCCGTGGGCGTTTTCCCGGTGATCAAGGGTTGGGAGAACGTGGCCAAGGCGTTCCCGTGGCACTACTTCGACAACGGGCAACCGGTCGTCAACGGCATCCAGTGGGGCGACCTGGGCGTCCTGGCCGGATCCGCTGCGGTGCTGGCGGTCGTCGCACTGGTGGGCGTGAACCGCCGAGACCTGCGCGGCCAGAACGTAGGCGTGACACTGCTGGATCGCTTGCGTGAGAATCCAATGACGCAGAAGGTAACCGACCGTTTGGCAGGAGCCACCCGGGTCTCCCGGATCTGGATCAAAACGGCCTCCGAGCACCAGGGGTTGCTCATTATCACTGCGTACGTGATGTTCTTCGTGATGGGCTTTCTCATGGGTCCGCTTTACGGGCTCATGGACGAAAACCTCCTGAACTTCACCGACCAAATCCCCGAGGAGCTTTGGGCATTTGTCGGCGCCGGCGGGGGAAGCATGAGCACCGCCGAAGGGTTCTATGAGGCCGAGACGTACGGTCTGATGGTGCCGATATCGGTCATTGTGGTGACCGCAGTGATCGGATCCCGGGCTCTCGCCGGGGAAGAGCAGAACCGCACCATGGGCTTGCTGCTCGCCAATCCGATCAAGCGTTCCCGGGTGGTGCTAGAGAAGTTCATGGCCATGGTGACCTACGCCTTTGCCGTTGGTTTCGCCACCTTCGCCGGCGTATGGCTGGGGTCGCTGGCCGGTGGGCTGGGGATCGATCCCCTCAACATCGCCGCCGCTTCGGCGCTGGGAACCCTCGTCGGCTTGGTCTTCGGGAGCCTGGCACTGGCCCTGAGCGCCGCCACCGGCCGGGTCCGGGTGGCCGTCTTTGGAACGGTGGGGGCGGCTCTGGTTTTCCATCTAGTCAATTCATTTGCGTCGCTGAACGACACGCTGGCCGGCTGGGCACACGTGTCACCGTTCAGCTACTACCTCAACACCCACCCCTTGGAGAACGGGATGGATTGGGGTAACGCGGCGATACTGGCAGGGCTCACCATTGTGTTGCTGGCCGTGTCGGTTGTGCTCTTCCAGCGTCGAGATCTCAGACAGACAGGCTGACCTCGACTCAGAGGTGACAACCGTGATGGCGACACGCTCTCGTGGTGAGTTGGCGGCTAGGCGGCCAGGTCGTCGTGCCGATCACCGCGTCGAGCGAAGGTATTGGCGTGCCTTCGGGCGCCGTCGGTGAGGCGCTTCGCCCACACATATTCGGTGCTGAGCACCGCCAGACCGGCGATGATCAGCAGCCAGCCGGGCAGGAACGGCAATACCAGTCCGGCGACGCCCAGCAAGACCAGGGCGACGCCCATAATTCCGATGAGGAGTTTGCGAAGCGGTGTCATGTTCGTGTGCCTTTTTCGACGTAATCCAGTATGCAATGGTTACCGGGCTATTCGAGTTCCGAAGCCTCTATCTTGGTGAAGAGAGGCGCCGGGGTCGGTAGGGTCGTTCCGGGTTGCAGGTCGGAACGGGCCCACCCACCATCGTCCAGGGTCCCGGATTGGCCGAGCAGCTCATGGACGCGAGCGCTGGTGAAAGGAAGGAACGGCGAGAACCCCGTCTTCAGGCCGTTGATCGCGCTGAGCGCAACGTACAAGGTGGTGGCGGTCCGTTCGGGATCGGTGGCCGCAGTCTTCCACGGTGCCTTCCGATTGAGATAGGCATTGACCTCCTGGGCACCGTCCATCAGCGCCCGGAGAGCCAATCGCAGCTCAACGGCTTCGAAATGATCTCCGGCCCCCGCGAGAGCAGCATCGACCTGTCCGAGAAGAGTTCTGTCTTCGTGGTCGAAGTCGCCGGGCTTGGGAATCGACCCGCCGGAGGACCTAGCCGTCATCGACAGTACCCGGTTGACCAGATTGCCCCAGGTCGCAACCAATTCTTCGTTGACTCTTCTGATGAGTTCGGTGTCGGAGAGGTCCGTGTCGTTGTGTTCGGGCAACACGGCGGCGATGGCGTAGCGGAGGGCATCCGGTTCGAACCGATCCAGATACCAATCGAGCGATCTGCCGATGCCCCTCGATTTGGAGGCCTTCGAGCCCCCGAAGGTGACGTATTGGTTGCCGGCGACGTTGGTGGGGAGATTGAGCCCCTCGTGACCCATCAGCAGGGCCGGCCAGTACACGGCGTGGAAGGGGATGTTGTCCTTGCCGATGAAGTAGTAGGACTCGGCATCCGGGTTCGTCCACCAGTCTTTCCAGGCATCGGGCGTACCTTGGATTTCGGCCCATTCCTGAGGAGCCGAGAAGTAACCCATGACCGCTTCCCACCACACATAGATCGACTTGCCGGGACCGAGGTCGTCGACCGGGATGGGAATCCCCCAGTCGAGATCGCGGGTGAAAGAACGGTCGTGCAATCCGGCTTTGACCATGCCGATCGCAAAGTTCACCACGTGCGGTCGCCAGTCCTCACGCGAGCCGAGCCACTCGAGAAGTGGTTCTTCAAAGGCGCTGAGCTTCCAGTAATAGTGCTCCGTCTCACGCTCCACCGGCCTCGATGAGGAGAGCTTCGATCGGGGATCAATCAGATCTTGGGGTTCGAGGGTTCTCCCACAGTTGTCACACTGATCACCGCGGGCGTATATGGACCCACAATGGGGGCAGGTCCCTTCGACATACCGGTCGGGAAGGAACCGCTGCGCTTCCTCATCGAAGAATTGGCTGGTGGTCTTGCGGTACAGGTAGCCGTTTTCGAGCAGCTTCATGAAGAAGCCGCGCGCCACTCGTTTGTGGTTGTCGGTGCCGGTGGTCGTGAAGAGATCGAAGTTGATTCCGAGCCGGTCCCAGTAGCCGAGAAACCGGGGGTGGTACTTATCGACGATTTCCTCCGGAGAAACGCCTTCCTCGTCGGCTTTGACCGTTATTGGCGTCCCGTGCACGTCGCTTCCCGACACCATCAGCACCTTGTTTCCGGCCAGACGGTGATATCGGGCGAATATGTCGGGGGGTAGGTAGGCGCCGGCGATATGGCCGAGGTGGAGAGATCCGGTGGCGTAAGGCCAGCCGACGGCGACCAGGATGTGGCGGGGTTCGCTCATGAACGGTGAGCGTACCACCTCCCTTGGCGGGCCATTCTCCGGTTTCCACCGACCGGGAATCAGTTAGCCTCACCCCTGTCAAGAGGTGTCCCAAGAGTGCTGGAACTGAAGAACCTGTCGAAAAGTTACGGGGCAGTGCGGGCCCTGGACGGTGCTTCGCTATCGGTGGCGCCGGGTGGCATGCTGGGCTTCCTGGGACCAAATGGTGCCGGCAAGACCACCGCCATGCGGTCCGTGTTCGGGCTCGTTCGCCTCGATGCCGGCCAGGTGACGTGGAAAGGCTTGCCGATCGGCCCCGAACAGCGCCTGCAGTTCGGCTACATGCCCGAACAGCGCGGGTTGTACCCGCGTATGAAGGTCGTTGAACAACTGGTCTACTTCGCCGAATTGCACGGCATGTCCCGGAATGATGCCTCTGCCTCGGCGGCTCGCTGGCTGACCACCCTGGGTTTATCGGACCGCGGCGAGGATCGATTGGAGCAACTGTCGCACGGAAACCAGCAGCGGGTGCAGTTGGCTGCCGCGCTGGTTCACGATCCCGATCTGCTGATCCTCGATGAACCCTTTTCGGGCCTCGACCCGGTAGCGGTGGAGACCCTGGCCGCATCGCTTCAAGCCGAGGCGGGCCGCGGCAAAGCCGTGATCTTCTCCAGTCATCAGCTCGATCTGGTTGAAGATCTTTGCGAAGACGTGGTGATCATCAACCAGGGTCGCAATGTGATGGAGGGGAAGGTCGCCCGCCTGAAGGAGAACTCTCCCCATCGCCGTCTGGAGATCGATGTTGTCAATGGGGATGGAGCCTGGCTTCCGGAGATGCCGGGCATTGAGGCAAAGGAAGTGGACGGTTCTCTGGTGAGGTTGTTGGTGCAGAGGGATTTCGACCTGGAGGCGGTCCTTTCTGTCGCCCGAGCGGTAGGACCGATTCGGCACTTCAGTTTTGAGGCCCCGAGCTTGTCGGAGTTGTTCTTGCGGGCGGTGACCTCATGAAAGGCCTGCGACCCATCTGGATGGTTGCCCGGCGCGAGCTGAAACAACGTATCAAGAGCCGCACCTACCGGATCACGACGGTGATCCTGATGCTGCTCGTTCTGGGCGGAATCATCATCCCGCAGATGCTGGACGACGGCGACGGCATTACCTACGAACTCGGTCTGGTGGGAGAGAATTCGGCCGAATTGCTGGGCACGCTCGACGTCTTGGCGACTGCGGCCGAGGCCCGGGTTGATAAGCGAACGTTCGAAGACGTTGCTGAAGCTGAATTGGCATTGCAAGAAGACAAGATCGAGGCTTTTCTGGTCGACGGAAAAGAGTACGTGACCAATGAGCCGGTCTTGCGAGTGTTCGCTTTTGCCGGCAATCGCGGGCTGTCTTCACTGGTAGCGGGAGCGGCCCAGACTTTGCGGCTGCAGGAATTGGCGGACTCGGCCGGCGTGTCGGTCGAGGAAATCGCCGGGTTGCTCACGGAGAATCCGCTCGATCTGCGGAGTCTCGAGCCTTTTGATCCCAACCGGGAGACCAACACCATCGTGAGCTTTGCCGGATTGATCTTGCTCTACATCGGAATCCTCAGCTACGGGGCTTGGACTCTCAACGGGGTCATCGAGGAGAAGACCAACCGGGTGGTGGAAGTGCTGATGTCTGCGTTACGTCCCCATCAGCTAATGGCCGGCAAAGTCATCGGCATCGGGTTGTTGGGCATAGGGCAACTCCTCGCGGTATTGATCACTGCCGCGGTGGCCGCCTTATCCGTCGATCTGATCGACATACCCGATGTTTCCGTCGGGCTCATCGGCTCTCTGCTGCTCTGGTTTGTGCTCGGGTTCTCTTTCTTCAGCGTCGCCTATGCCGCAGCCGGTGCGCTGGTCTCCCGTCTGGAGGAAGCTCAGAGTGTTGCCACTCCCTTGACGCTGGTTGGGGTGGCCGGATATTTCGCGGCTTTCGCGGTGATAGAGAACCCCGACGGCGTAGTGGCCAAGGTCACCACTTTCCTTCCGCCGGTTGCTCCGTTTGTTGTGCCGATCCGTCAGGCGCAGGATGCCATTGCTGTTTGGGAAGCGCTTCTGTCGGTGGCGCTGATGCTGGCTGCGACCTACGGGCTGATCCGACTGGCCGGCCGTGTCTATTCCGGGGCGATTCTCAACCTTGGGGCTCGCGTCAAAGTGCGAGACGCCTGGCGGTCGGCAGATCGGTGAATGTCGCGAAAACCGCCCGGCCAAAAGCCCAACACGGAGGGTAGGCTCAAAAGCACATAAAGCGGCGATTGGGAGGCATCAGAGTGCGGATCGAATCCGCCCGTGACCACGGCCGGGTCGAGCGGGGGCCGGACCGGCGTACGCGGAATATGTCCGTGTACTACCCCGAACGGCGTTTTGGGTTCGAACGACGCCGACCGGCAGAAGGCACCTGGAAGGCCACCTACCACCGTTTTCTCGAGGAGTACCGGCACAATCCCAACACCATTGCCGTGGCTCTCATGGTGTTCGTCGTCCTCAACATTGCCGACCTCCTTCTCACCGTACGGGCGCTCGCCATGGGTGCCATTGAAGTGAATCCCTTCATGGCGTGGTTGTTTGCCACCGACCCGGCCATGGCCGCCATGTTCAAACTGGTGGTCGGATTTGGCATCGCGCTGGCGACCTGGGCGGCGCGCCGCTATCGCCGGATCCTCGAGACGTCATTCGTGCTGGTGGCCATCATGACGCTCGTCCTGATCTACCACGGCTACAACGCGCTCGCGTAAACGAGCTGCGAGCAACGAGCTAATAGCTGGCAGCTTCCGCCGGTCAGCGGATAGCGGATAGCGGACGGCTTTGGTTGCTACGCGATCGTCACTTCGTCGTCTAGGTAGACGTCCTGGATGGCGTTGAGCAGTTCGGCACCTTCGCTCATCGGCCGTTGGAAGGCTTTGCGGCCGGAGATGAGCCCGGTCCCACCGGCCCGCTTGTTGATCACGGCGGTAGCGACCGCTTGGGCCAGATCGCCTGCCCCGGAGGAAGCGCCCCCCGAGTTGATCAATCCGGCCCGCCCCATGTAGCAGTTGGCCACTTGCCAGCGGGTCAGATCGATTGGATGATCGGTCGTCAGCTCCGAGTACACCTTGGGATGAGTCTTGCCGAACCCGATGGCCGTGTAGCCGCCGTTGGAGTCCGGTTGCTTCTGCTTGATGATGTCCGCCTCGATGGTCACTCCGATGTGGTTGGCCTGGGCGGTCAGGTCGGCCGACCCTTCGTAGTTCACCCCGTCCTTGGTGAACGCGGAGTTGCGGACGTAGCACCAGAGGACCGTGAACATGCCAAGTTCGTGAGCCCGGGCGAATGCATAGCTCACTTCCTGGATCTGACGGGTCGATTCCGCCGAACCGAAGTAGATGGTTGCTCCCACCCCGGCGGCGCCGAGGTCGAAGGCCTGGTCGGCCGAACCGAACATGACCTGGTCGTAGGTGGCAGGATAGGTGAGCAGTTCGTTGTGGTTGATCTTGACGATGAACGGGATCTTGTGGGCGTAGCGGCGCGACACCATTCCGAGCACTCCGAAGGTGGTGGCCACGGCGTTACAGCCTGCTTCGACGGCCAACTCGACGATGTTCTTGGGGTCGAAATAAATCGGATTGGGTGCGAACGAGGCAGCCCCCGAGTGTTCGATGCCCTGATCGACCGGCAGGATGGACAGATAGCCGGTTCCGGCCAGGCGACCGTGGTTGTACATCGAAGCCAGATTGCGGAGCACCTGCGGGGAGCGATCGGTCTGGCTGAACACCCGGTCGATGAAGTCGGGACCGGGCAGTTCGAGGGTGTCGGCCGGGATACCCTTGGCCTGGTAGGTGAGCAGGTCCTGGGCGTCCTCACCGAGCAACTTGACGTAGTCCATGTTTGTCCTCCGTTGAAGTGTGTGCTCCCCTCATTATGGCGGGTTTCCTTCGGCCCGCAGCCGGTGACTCTTGCCCCGGGACTCGAGAGGCCCTAGCCGTCGGGATCGGTGCCGGCCAGGGCGGCAAACAGGCCAAGTCCTATGTACATCGAGCCGGGCACCGCCCAACGTCCCGTGCGCCACCAGTGCGCCCTCGTCAATCTCTGGCCGACCGAGCCAAAGACGGTGGCGTAGAGGCTGTCGGAGATGATGCCGAGCAATATGAAGATGGCGCTCAGCACCACTATCTGGCCGGTCGTTCCCCGGTCGAGATCGATGAATTGAGGGACGAAGGCGAGGAAGAACACCGCCGTCTTGGGGTTGAGCGCATTCACGACGAAGCCTTGCCGAAAGGTCTTGCCCAGCGACACGGTTGGGGCTTCTCTCAATTCGTCGTTCGCCACATCGCGGTTGTGAAACGCTCGAACCCCGAGGTAGATCAGGTATAGCGCTCCTGCCCATTTCACGGACCGGAAGGCCGTAGCCGAGGCGGCGAGCAGGGTTGAAAGGCCTGCGACGGCGGCGGCGATGTGGACCAGACTGCCGAGGTGGATCCCGGCCACCGATACCAACCCGGCTTGGCGTCCGCCGGCCAGGCTGCGGGTGATGATGTACAACACCGCCGGTCCGGGAATGATGAACAGCACCAGGGCTGCAACCGAGAAAGCCGCCAGAGTAGAGACGTCGGGCATCCTCCCAGCCTATTCACCGCCCGGTCGATGGGACGTTCATAGCTTCGTTCGGATGGCTGGAGCTCGCCCGGTGTCGCCGCTATCGCCGCCGGCGGGCGCGGTTCTCCCAGCGCCGGTACAGGTACAACCAGGCAGGCTCGATTTCTTGATCGCGGCCGACGGTCATCTGCCGCTCTGGAGTCGGAGCCAGGTCCAGCGGCCCGGGCTGTGAATCGACCGATTTCGACGGCGGCCCAACCGGCGGTTCGGTCTGGCGGCGCAGCTCGTTCAAGCGCTCTCGCAGGAAGCTCGCTTCGGTCTCGGCTCGGGCCGCCCGCTCGCGAGCCTCGGCTAGTTGCTGGCCCGCCTCATGGAGATTGCCCAGCTGATTGATCATCCGGTTCCAGGCATCGATGGGTACGAGCACGGAACCCTCGGGAGCTTCCGGGGCCGGTCCGCTCGGAGGCTTCGGCGGCGCGCCCGCGCTGGGTCCACCCGTCGGGGTAGGGCGAAGGCGTCCAAGGTGCCGGGCCCTGGCCACCACCTCGTCGAGGCCCACCATACGGACCTGGCCTTCGGTGCTCAGCTCGAATTGGGTAGGAATCCGGTCCTTGCGGGCCCAATTGCGCACGGTCGAAGCGGGCACTCCGGTGATCTCCTCAGCTTCGTGCAGAGTCACCCAACGGGTGGGCGAAGAAGGCTCATCCAACCGGCCGGACGCGTCCTTGGATGTGGGCTGCATCGGGCGGGCCACCCGGTCTTGTTGCTGCCAGACGAAGGCGGGGTCTTCCATCAACACAGGATAGGCTCGCCCGACGGTCGGTCTGGGCAACGGAATCGCTCAACAGACTCCTAGGATGCTGGTCAGACCTTCACGGAGGAGGTTGTAGACCGAAATGCCGTCTGAGGAAGAGATCCGGATCGCTGTTGCGCGCGTGGTGGACGGTGTGATGGCCCGCACGGGCGAAGTGCCTCGAACCGCCCATGACCCGGTCCCTGCCCTGCATCCTGTCGAGAAGCGAAGCATCGCGATCGGGGCCGATCACGGCGGGTATCCCCTCAAAGAACGGATTGGTTTCTATCTGCGCGAACAGGGATATGCGGTGAACGACTGCGGCACCAGCAACCCCGAATCGGTCGACTATCCCGAGTTCGCCCATGCCGTGGCCAAGTCTGTGGCCGAGGGCACGTCATCAGAGGGGATCATCGTCGACGGGGCCGGTATCGGATCGGCGATGGTAGCCAACAAGGTGCCGGGGGTCCGGGCGGCGCTCTGCTACGACGTCTCTTCAGCCAGAAACAGCCGGGAGCACAATCACGCTAATGTCCTGACTCTGGGAGCGGGACTGATCGGTAATGCGCTCGCCCTCCAGATCGTCGAAGCGTGGTTGACCACCGAGTGGGGTTCCGGACGGCACGCACGGCGGGTGGACATGATCACGGATATCGAGCAGCAATACCTCAGGGGCGACCGAACATGACGAGCAGAGAAGAACTCATCGAGGCCGTCACCCGGGAGGTGCTGGCCGCCTTCGGTGAGCAAGTCGATGAGATCTGTGTGGATGGCTCATGCGCCGTGCACAGCCCCGACAAAGTACGCGAGATGGTCGCCAACGGGGCCGAACGTATCAGCTTCTCTGGAGCAGCCGCCGAAGTGCCTCGTGATCTCGCTCGCTACCTCGATCACACACTGCTGAAGCCGGAAGCATCGGCCGCGGACATCGACAAACTCTGCGCCGAGGCGGTGGAATTCGGTTTTGCGGCCGTTTGCGTGAACCCGACGTGGGTCAAGCGGGCTGCCGGGAATGTGCGGGGATCCGGCGTCAAAGTCGCCTCGGTCGTCGGGTTTCCTCTGGGGGCCACCCCTTCTGAGAACAAGGCCATGGAAGCCCGGCGAGCCATCCGCGACGGGGCCTGCGAGATCGACATGGTCATCAACATCGGTGCCCTGAAGTCCGGGGATCACGAAGCAGTGCGCAAAGATATCGAGAAGGTCTCCGACGCATGTCGCGAGGCCGGGGCCCGCAACAAGGTCATCATCGAAACCGCGCTGCTCACCGATGAGGAGAAAGTGATCGCCGCCCATCTGGCCAAGGAAGCCAAAGCCGACTACGTGAAGACTTCAACGGGTTTTGGTCCCGGGGGAGCGACCGTCCACGACGTGTTGTTGATGCGAGAGACGGTTGGTCCCGACATGGGTATCAAGGCAGCAGGGGGGATTCGCAGCGCCGAAGATGTCAAGGAGATGATTGCCGCCGGAGCGACCCGGATCGGGGCGTCGGCCGGTGTTGCCATCGTGACGGGAAGGGAGCCGAGTGAGCAATATTGAGCTGCGTGCGTATGCGTTTCTCGACAGTCTGCAACCGCAATATGCGGCGTTCCTGGGGACCGTCGCCCAGGGGTTTCTTCCTCTAGCCGGAGATGCTTCACTCTACGTCGAGATCGCTCCCGGCATCGAGATCAACCGCCTCACCGACATCGCTCTCAAATCGACCCGGGTTCGGCCGGGAATGCAGATCGTCGAGCGGTACTACGGGATGCTCGAGATCCATTCTGAGGATCAAGCGGAGACCCGGGCGGCCGGACGGGCCATCCTCGAAGCGATCGAGCACGAAGAGACCGACCGCACCAAGCCCCGGGTACTATCCAGCCAGATCATCCGGCGCATCGACGACCACCAGGCGCAACTGATCAACCGGATGCGTCACGGCCAGATGATCATCCCGGGCCAAACCCTGTACGTGCTCGAACTCGAACCCGCCGCCTACGCACCGTTGGCGGCCAACGAGGCGGAGAAGGCCGCTGAGATCAATGTTCTGGAAGTTAGGGCTTTCGGTTCGATGGGCCGCGTTTATCTCGGTGGCGAGGAGCGGGACATCGACGTCGGATGGCGGGCGGCCATCGCCGCCATCGAAGGCCTGGAAGGCAAAGAGTCTCCAAGTAAGTAAACAGAGAAGGAGAGGGATGTATGGCTGAAGCCCTGGGAATGATCGAAGCGAGAGGCTTTGCGGCGATGGTCGAAGCGGCCGACGCCATGGTGAAAGCCGCCAAAGTCGAACTCGTCAGCTACGAGAAGACGGGCGGCGGTTATGTGACCGCCATTGTCCGAGGCGATGTGGCGGCTGTGAAAGCGGCCGTCGATGCCGGTGTCCGCAACGCCGAGAAGGTTGGCGAAGTGATCTCCACTCATGTCATCGCCCGGCCGCACGTCAACATCGATATGGTGCTGCCGTTGGGACGCGCCGAAGAAGCCGAAGCGGAGATGGGCTAAACGGCCGGAGATTCGCCCACTCACTCCGGACGGAGGATGCAATGCTGCTTGGACGCGTAGCGGGAACGCTGGTCGCCAGCCAGAAGGAAGAGAACCTTGCCGGACTCAAGTTTCTGGTGGTGCGCCAACTCGACGTCGACAACGAGGAAACCGGCGGATATGTGGTCGCCGCCGACGCAGTCGGAGCCGGGGTCGGAGAAGTGGTTCTCTACGCCACCGGCAGTTCGGCCCGGCAAACCGTGCTGACCAACAACCGCCCCTGTGACGCGGTGATCATGGCGATCGTCGACACTTGGGAGGTCGGCGGCACCGAGGTGTGGCACAAGTAGTCGGTCGAGGAGGCGCATGGCGAGGTTGAGCGAACAGCAGATCCACGACATCATCGAGCGCGTCAACCTGCGGATCGGGGCCGTGGCCGACGGCCAGGGAGCCAGACTGCGTGCGCAGAGCGAACTGGCTGCAGCCGAACAGGCCGAACTGGGTGACGGTATCTACGCCTCGATCGATGAGGCCGTGGCCGCGGCGCGGCGGGCCTTTCTGCGCTTTCAGCGACTGGGTCTGGAAGGTCGCAAGGCCATCATCGCTTCGGTACGGTCGTCCATGCTCGCCAATGCCGAACGGTTGGCCGAGATGGCCCACGCCGAGACGGGGCTGGGTCGAGTGGTCGACAAGATCACGAAGAACCGTCTCGTCACCAACGGAGCTCCCGGACCGGAGGATCTCGAATTGGAGGCAGTCACCGGCGACCAGGGGATGATGGTGACCGAGTTCGCCCCGTTCGGCGTGGTCGGGGCCATCACCCCCACCACCAACCCAACCTCGACCATCATCAACAACACCATCTCGATCGTTTCCGCCGGCAATGCGGTCATCTTCAACGTCCATCCCAGCGCCAAACGGGTGTCGGCCGAGAATATTCGCCTTCTGAACCGGGCTATTCAAGCGGGAGGCGGCCCGGCCGATCTGGTGACGGCCATCCCCAACCCCACCATCGAAAGCGCCAAGGCCGTCATGAACCATCCGGACGTCGCCCTCCTGGTGGTGACGGGTGGGCCGGCGGTCGTGCGGGAAGCCATGCGGACCGACAAGGTGGTGATCGCCGCCGGACCGGGCAATCCTCCGGCGGTGGTCGATCAGACTGCCGATGTGGATAAGGCGGGGCGCGACATCGTGGCCGGCGCATCGCTCGACAACAACATCATCTGTGTCGACGAGAAAACCACCATCGCCATCGACACGATCGCCGACCGATTGGTTCGTGCGATGGCCGACCACGGTGCGTACATACTCAAGGAGCATCAACTCAAGAGGCTCGAGCGGGTCATATTCAAGGAGATGGGCGCACCCCGAAAGCCCGGCGTCATCAACCCGGCTTTCATCGGTAAGAACGCGGGAGTGATCCTGGCGGAGATCGGAGTCCAGGTTGGAGACGACGTACGTCTGGTGGTCGCCGAGGTACCGCACGAGCACAATCTGGTGTGGACCGAACAAATGATGCCGGTCATGCCGGTGGTACGGGTGCACGACATCGACCGGGCCATCGAGCTGGCCGTGAAATCGGAACACGGATTCCGTCATACCGCCTCGATCCACTCGACCAACGTACAGACCATCACCAACATGGCCCTGGCCATGAACTGCAGCATCTTTGTGGCCAACGGGCCCAACTATGCGGGATTGGGTGAGGGTGGGGAAGGCTTCTCTTCTTTCTCGATCGCCAGCCCGACCGGCCATGGACTGACCAGGCCGCGCAGCTTCTCGCGCGAGCGGCGGATCACCATGGTTGGAGCTCTGAGGATCGTGTGATCATCCAACCGGCCCTCGCCCTGCTTGAATTCGACTCCATCGCGGCCGGCATCGTGGCCGGCGACGCGATGGTCAAACGAGCTCCCCTCGATCTGATCAAGGCCGGTACCGTCCAGCCCGGTAAATACCTCGTCTTGATCGGAGGGCCGGTCGGCGACGTCGAGGAGGCCATCGACGCCGCCCAAAGGGTCGAGGCCGATGCCCTGATCGACATCGTCTTCTTGCCCGACGTCCATCCGGATGTGGTGGCCGGCGTGGCCGGAGCGCGCAGAACCGGTGAGGGTGAAGGGCTCGGCATCATCGAAACAACCACGGTGGCGGCCATCATCCAGGCGGCCGACGCCGGGGTCAAAGGTGCTCACGTGACTCTTCGAGAGCTTCGAATGGCAGATGGGCTGGGTGGCAAGGGTTATCTGCTTTTCGGGGGTGCAGTGGCGGACGTGGAGGCGGCGGTCGCCATCGGGTCGGCCCGTGTCCCATCGGAATTGATCAGGGAATCCGTTATCTCCCAGCTTCACCCGGAGATGTTCGAGAACCTCACCGCCGACGGACGATTCAAGCGCCTGGTTCGATCGGAGGAGGACTGACGCGATGCAACTGGGCCGGGTGATTGGAACCGTTGTTGCCACCGTCAAGTACGACGGGCTGGAAGGCGTCAAGTTCCTGATCGTTCAGCCTCTCGACAAACGCCAGGAATCGGAAGGGCGCCCCGTGGTCGCCGCCGATGCGGTGCACATGGCCGGGCCGGGAGAGTTGATCTACTTCGTCGGCTCCCGCGAAGCCGCCCAAGCTCTTCCCGAGCCCTTCGTGCCGGTCGATCATGCCATCGTCGGGATTGTCGATGCCGTGGAGCCTCTAGTTCCCGGGGGCTTTTCGTGAAGATCGGACGGGTGATCGGCACAGTGGTTTCCACCATCAACTCGCCGGTTTTCGACAATCGAAAGCTGCTGATATGTGACTTGTTGGGTACCGACGGCCGGCCGTCCGGTGGTTACACGATCGCAGTCGATGCGGTCGATGCCGGGGCAGGAGAGGTGGTGTTGATTATCGACGAAGGCAACGGCGCCAGACAGATCGTTCAACAGGATCCGGCGCCGATCCGGGCCGTGGTGGTCGGCATTGTCGATGAGATGCTGGTCGATGGCGACGTGGTGGTAACCCCGGCGACCTGATGGTGCGGGACCCTTGGATCATGGAGGGATCCGGGCGCTCATTCGCCTCAGGCTTAGCCCGTGACCTCCGGCTCTTTGACCAACACGATCCGATAGCGAGCCCGGTTCTCTCTCAGGCGATCGATTGCTGCGTTCACCTGGGACATCGGCATCAGCTCGACCTGCGGGGTAATGCGGTGCTGATGGGCAAAGGCCAGCATCTCCCGCATGGTGGCCCGATTGGCCATGAATGACCCGGTAACCGAGAGCTGGTGCGCAACCAGGTCTATGGAATCCAGAGCAAGGCGCGGGAACGACACCAGGACCAGCCGCCCGTTCTTTTTCAAGGCCATGAGCAGGGTCTCCCAGTCGATCCCGCCGTGGGCGGTGCACAGCAGAAGGTCGAAGCGATACTCGACCTGTTTCATGGCCGCTGGATCCGCTGCCACTATGAAGTGGCGGGCGCCGAAGGCGCGCGCCTCCTTCTCCTTTCCGGGTGACGAGGAGATGGCGGTGACCTCCCAACCCAGGGCGCGGGCGAATTGGATGGCGAGATGGCCCAACCCTCCCACGCCGACGACACCTACTTGTGGCGAGAGGCCCGCCGCGTAGGTTCGAAGAGGGGGATACACGGCTATCCCGGCGCACATCAGCACCGCGGCCACCTGAGAGGGCATGGAGGCGGGCAGCGGGTAGGCGAACCGGCCGTCCACCGCGACCGCGGTGGCGAAACCGCCGTTGGGGGACCACGTGGCGCATCGAACGATGTCCTGGCAGAGGTGCTCTTCCCCCTTCTGGCACCACTCGCATTGCATGCACGAACGGCCCTGCCAGCCGATGCCGACTCGATCCCCTTCTTTCAGGCTGGATACTGCGCCCCCGACCTCCGACACGTGGCCGACGATCTCGTGGCCGGGCACCAACGGAAAGGAGAAGACCCCGAGACGATCATCGATGGCGTGGATGTCCGTGTAGCAGAGGCCACAGTGGGTGACCGAGACGCGGACGTCGTGGTCCCCCAGTTCCGGCGCTTCGAGGGCGACCGGCTCGAGTAGCTGCCCGGCTGCCTTCGCTGCAAAACCCAGGATGGCCGAAGGTGACATCGGCGAGACCTCACCCCATAGGCGACGCGGCTCTGTAACCATGGTAGGGGATGCTGCCGGATTGAACAGTCTCAGATCCCTCTGCTCATGGCCATTGCACCCGGGCTCAACTTCAGGTCGATTCGATCCGATCCACTGCAGGTGACGGATCAACTGCGCACCCTGGTTCCCGGCTGGGTCGAATGGCTCGGGCCGCTGTTCTTCCTAGCCGGACTGGCCATCATTCTCGGGTTGGTTCCGCTTGCCGCGGTTCGGGCGGCGGTACGTCGCATCGTTCCCACGGATCACTGGACGGAACAAGCACGGTACGCGCATTCTTCCCGGGCAAGCGTGGTGTGGGCCGTCGCAACCGTACCGGCCGGGATCTGGCTGCTGTCGACCGTCACCGTCGGTCCGGTGGCCCGGGTGCCCGGTTGGCTGCTGGGTCTGTTCGGAGTGATGACCTCGGTGATGGCCGTGGCGCGGGTGAGCTGGTGGTTGGAAGGCTCGGTTCTTCATCAGCCCATCGCGAGATGGGGCCGGTACCTCGGCGGATTCCTCGTGAGGCTCGCTCCGTTGTCGGCCATCATCACGCTGGGTCTGGCCGCGCCGGCGCGATTGTCCAGCGCCTGGATGTTTCTGTGGATACCGCTGGCATTCGGTGTGGCGGTGACTCTTCGCTTTCAAACGGACTTCCTGGTGATGGCCGGATTGGCCGGACCGGCCGGCGAACCCCTGATCTCCATCGTCGGCCGGGCCGCGGCCGGCGCCGGGATCGACGCACCTGATGTGCTGATCATCGAGCATCACCAGGCCAACGCTTTTGCCTTCCCCTGGCGACAAACGATCGCCTTCACGTCGCGAGCGGTGGCAGAGCTATCCGCCGAAGAGTTGGAATCGGTGGCGTTGCACGAAGTCGGGCATTTGGCCGAGTCCACCTGGTCGTCCAGGCTCCGCCGGGTGACGCATTTCGTCTGGATCCCGGTAGCGGCCGTCAAACCCATCCTGGGTTCTTGGGGTGGCACGGGATTGCTGGCACTCGGGGTAATGCTGATCGGGGTATTGCTGCTGCTTCGCCGGTTCGCGTCGGCCATGGAAGCCAGGTCCGACGCCCACGCCGTGGCCGGCCTGGAAACGGCCGCCGTATACGGCCGGGCGCTGGAGAAGATCTACCGGATTGGGCTGATTCCCGCCGTGTCGCGTCGGCCGAGCCACGGTCAGTTGCACGAGCGGCTTCAAGCGACCGGTCTGATTGCGGGCTTCGATCCTCCTGATCCGCCTCCGATGCGAATGCTGGGAGCGGCCACGGTGGCCGCGCTGGTGGTCGGTTTGGGCATCTGGTTGGCCCCTTATTTGGTCGGCATCACAGCCGATCCGTCTTCGCCTAATCCCGCTCACGTGGCGCTGGCGCTGGGCAGCTATGGGTCTTGGCCGTTCGAGCGATTGGGTCAACTGGCCGACGTGGAGGGCGATTATGAGGCCGCCGAAGCATTTTTTGCCGCTGCCGCCGAGGTCTCCCTCGATCCCGACCCGCTGCTCGACCTTGTCTATGTGCGGTCGGTGTTGGGCCGCTGCGACGGCGCAGCCGGCGCCTTGACCGATCTGGTTGAAAGGGGCGGGTCCCGAGGCGACGTGTCGCTGGCCGGTGAATGGATCGAGTGGTGCAATCGGCAATGGGGTGATGGATTCTGAACGGTTAGTCGATTTCCGAGGCGGCTTCCCAGTTCTCCCGAGCCTCATTGGCTGCTGCTACTGCGACGATCAGCGCGGCGGTCGGGTCGGCCCACCACCAGCCGATCAATGCGTTGAGGGCGAGGCCGATGAGTGTTGCAGTTGCCAGGAACCCGTCCAGCAACGTCATCGTCGCTTCGGATTGCAGAGGCGCCGACTCCAGCCGCTCGGCAACCCGGCGTTTCACCCGCGCCAGTCCGAACATCACTAGGGCTGCGAGGAATAGATAGGCGATACCCCAAGGGGACTCGTCCGGGCGGCGCCCCGTCACCAGATCGCTGATCGCTACCAGCGCCAGGGCGGCGGCCAGGATACCGAAGGCTACGCTCACCAACCGGAGGGCCAATCGTGTGCGATGCGGATGGTCTACCTCGTGGTCGGGCCTCAAGTGCCAGACGACCACCACCGACGCAAACACTTCGACCACCGAAACGGCCCCAAAACCGATCAGTGCCAGAGAAGACGCCACTGCTCCGAGGACCAGCGTCAGAACCGCCTCGCCGATGTTCCATGCAATCGTGCCGTACTCGAGACGAAGCGCGACGCGTTGCAGTTGGGTTCGATCAGAAATCGGCACAACCACCATGATGGCAGACGGGGGAGCAATGAGCGTTTGCCGGTTTGACATCAGTGTGACATCATAATGATGTCGGTGAGAGGGATGGCGAAGTGAGCTCAGCCGGGACGAGCGGGATGCGGACCTTCTTCGTGGTATGGATCGGTCAGCTCATCTCGGTGGTCGGATCGACCCTGACCGGGTTCGGTCTGGCCATCTGGATGTATCTGGAGACCGACTCGGTTACCTTGCTGGCCCTCATCATGCTCGCATCCACCTTGCCGGGGATTCTGCTGGGCCCTTTCGCGGGAGCACTCGTCGACCGCTGGGACCGCCGCAAGGTGATGTTGACCGGTGACACCGTGGCCGGGGTCGCCACTCTGGCCGTCGTTCTTCTCCTGTTGACCGATCAGCTCGAGCTCTGGCAAATCTATTTGCTGGCGATAATCGGTTCGGTCGCCAACTCCTTTCAGGAGCCGGCCTATACGGCCTCGGTCCCTCTCATGGTCCCCAAGCGACACCTGGGGCGGGCCAACGGACTCGTGCAAATGGGTTCGGCCGTCGGGACGCTGGTTGCACCTGCCCTGGCCGGGGTGCTGGTGGCCACCACCGGTTTGTGGGGCGTGCTCCTGGTCGATGTCGCGACGTTTGCGGTGGCGGTAGCCACCTTGGCAGTTGTACGGATTGGCCGGCCGGCCGAAGCGCCGGGTGCCGGCGAGGCTTTGTGGGGCCAGGTTGTCGAAGGATGGAATTGGCTAAGGGCCCGACGCGGGTTGTTCGGCTTCCTGCTGATCGCCGCCGGGATCAATTTCATGTTGGGGTTCATGAGCGTGCTCCTCATCCCATTGATTCTCAGCTTCTCCAACGAAGTGGTGCTGGGAACCGCCCTGTCGGTAATGGGGATCGGGATGCTGGCCGGCAGTGTGGTGATGGGCATCTGGGGAGGCCCCCAAAGACGCATGCGCGGCATGATGTCCGGGATTGCTCTGAGCGGATTGTTGGTAGCGGCCATGGGGCTGGACGACTCGGTCTTCCTGGTGGCGTCAGCAGCTTTCGTCCTGATGCTGATAGTGGCGATAGTGAACGGCACCAGCCAGGCTCTCTGGCAGGTGAAGGTTCCCCCCGAGCTCCAGGGGCGCACCTTCTCGGTCCGGCGGGTGCTCGCCCAGATGGCCGTTCCGATTGCCTATCTCTCGGCCGGGCCCCTCGCCGACCGCGTGTTCGAACCCTCGCTGGCGATCGGAGGAGGGCTGGCCGACAGTGTCGGTTCGGTGATCGGCACCGGCCCGGGTCGCGGAATCGGGTTCATGTTTGTGATTATGGGGCTTGGCACTTTCTTGCTGGCAGTCTGCGCTTGGGGGAACCGCTCGATCCGCAACCTCGAAGACGAGCTTCCGGACATGATTCCCGACGAACCTGCAGAGATTGCAGTGGTGGACGGTTCGCCAGCAAGGGCGAGCCGGGGGAGGGTCGAGCCATAGCCACACGGTCCCGCGGCTAGGCTTGACCCCCATCCCCCTCGTCGCTTCGCTTCTCGGGTACTTCCCCCTGGCAGGGGGAAGTTGAGAGGGGAAGGGAGTATCAGTTGATTGACATACTGGCGGCGTTCGGGCTCTCGTCCTCAGCGGGCTTCAATGCTTACCTGCCGATTCTGATCACCGGCTTGCTGGCGCGTTACACTGACCTTCTGACGTTGTCCGAACCTTGGAATGCTCTGGAAGAGCCCTGGGTGTTGCTGGTCATTGCCGTTCTGCTGCTGGTGGAGATCACCGCCGACAAGATCCCAGTGGTCGACACCCTCAACGACATCACCCAGACACTCGTCAGACCGGCAGCGGGGGCCGTCCTGTTCGCGGCATCGAGCAACACCATCAGTGATCTCAATACCGGCCTGGCGCTGGTGCTCGGGCTTATCGTGGCCGGAGGTGTTCACACCGCCAAGACGGTGGCCCGACCGGTCATCACTGCCACAACCGCCGGTACCGGAAACGCCGTCGTCAGCGCTGGAGAGGATGCTGTGGCAGCCGTGGCGGCGGTCACGGCCATTGTCGTGCCGGTCGTCTCGGCGGTGTTCGTGCTGCTGGTTGTGTCCGCACTTGTCTGGTTCATCCTGAAGCGCCGGCGCGGGCGAACCGATCTCAGAAAGCCGGCCCCCTAACCGGCCACTTCCAGAACGGCCGCAACGGTCCGGGCTCCATCGGATCCAGGATCGACGACTGAGCCGTGGTCGCCGCCTTCGATGATGGTCAATTCAACGTCGTACCCCGCCGTCCTCAGGGCATCTTTGAACTCCACTGCGAACCCGGCCGGGACCAATAGATCCAACTCGCCATGGATGAGGCGCACCACCAGATCGGGGTTGGCTCCCACATGGCTATAGGGGTTTCCATCTTGCCACGGAGCCGGATCCTCGGCTCGATCGGTCCCGAAGAACACGACCAACAACGGGTCGAGGAGATCGGAGTCGTAGGGTCCTGCCACGCCGACGAACGCGTCCGGTAGGGCACCGCCCGATTCGACTGCACAGTCCCCATCGAAAGAGTCCCCGGCCAGGGCGGTGACGGCTCCGATGTGGGCGCCGGCCGAATAGCCGACCACGGTGATGCTTTCGGGGTCTCCTCCGAACTGTGGGGCATGGTGTCGGGCAAACCGGACCGCGCAGGCGGCGTCCTCAAACGTCATTGGATATCCGCCACCTCGCAGAGCAAGGCGGTAGGGAGCATTGAATACGATCGTTCCGGCCGCGGCCAGGGATGAGGCCAGCGGGGCGATGTCGTCGGGGTGGCCCCCGACCCACCCCCCACCGTGGAACATGACGACCACCGGGAAGGTGCCGGCAATTGTCGGAGCGAAGACGTCCATACTCAACCTCGACGTGAACGGGACGTCCTCCGTGATCAGCACCGACCCATCGGGGCTGAGGGTTGTGGATCCGGTGGCCAACGTGGTGGTGGTGGTCGTCGAGGTGGAAGTCGTGGTCGTGGGTGGGACCGTCGTTGTAACGGTGGTGGGAACGGAGGTAGTCGTGCTGGTCACGGTCGTGGTCGTCTGAGCCGGGTCCGCACCCGGGGTACCCCCAGCACAGGCAACCAGGATCAGGGTCGAGGCCGTCGCCAGACTCAGGGACCTGTTTCTCATCACCGACCGAGTGTACGGTCGGCCTTGAGGTAGCTTGCCCGGCCTATACGTACTCGACGGGATAGTCCCCGAGATCCGCGGCGGCTGCACGATCCACGAGCCAGGTGATAGCCGCAGATCCTCCCATGACCAGACGGGCCGGCAAGGGGGGCTCCTCATCGCCGAGGAGAATTCGGGCCAGGGCGTTCGCTTTGCTGCTTCCCGAGGCGAGGAAGATGATGTTCTGGGCTGCATGGAGCAGGGGCAGCGTCGCCGTCAACCGCCAGGAGTCCTTGGCGGGAACCCAATTGGCGACGAACCAGCGATCGTCGACCTCGAGAGCCGCCGTTCCTGGAAACAACGAAGCGGTGTGTCCGTCTTCGCCGATGCCGAGGAGCACAACGTCGGGATGAGGGACTCCGTTCACCGACGGTAGGAATCCGAGGAGGGTCTGCTCGTAGCGAAACGCTGCCTCATGAGGATCTAAATCGGTTGCCCAGGGAACCGGGTAGATGTGGGCGGGCACCCGGCTCAACAATGTGTCGCGCGCCATCCGCATGTTGTTGTCCGGATGGTCGGGGGCCACCCACCGTTCGTCGCCGACCCAGGCGTGGACGGTGTTCCAGTCGACCTCTTCCTCGAGGAGACGCGTATAGGTAGTGCGCGGCGTGCCTCCCCCGGCCAGGCCCAGTGTGATCGGCCCGGACGTATCGCTCAGCAGTTGGGCCAGGGTGGTGGCCGCAAACTCGGCGATGCCGTCGGGGCCATCGAATACTCTTACTCTCATGGCTGGAGAGCCTATACGCCCCGGAAGGGATTCTCTGAGTTTCCCCGCAGGGAGGAGCGCCGGGACCAGACTCGATGGGGCGGGTCGGACGGGGGTTGGTCGGCGATTCGGCGAAACTCCGCGATGACTCTCTCGTAGAGGCGTTCGTGAGCGTCGAACGTCGCCGGGTCGCTGTGTGACCGGCTGGTTTGGAAGCCGGCGGAGCCCATCAGCGCCGCGCGTTCCGGATCGTTGAAGATTCTGCGGGCGGCGATCGCCAAGGATTGGGGATCATCGGGGGGGACCAGGAAACCGTTGACACCGTCGGTCACCAGATCGGGGAGAGCGGCCGCGTCGACCGCCACGACCGGGAGGCCGGTCGCCAATGCTTGCAGGGTCGGAATGCTTTGAACCTCGCATTCCGAGGCAATCGCGAAGAGATCGCTGGCTCGATATACCGAAGGCAGGTCTTCCTCCGGCACGAATCCGAGGAAGTGGACGAAGTCTCCCAAATGAAGGTCCGCCACGATGTCGTTGAGGCGTTCCTGGTCGTCGCCGGTACCGACCAGGATGAGATGGGCCCCCGTCTCGCGAAGGTAGACCATTGATCTGATGAGAACGTCAACTCGTTTGTCCTTGGCCAGACGACTGACGAAAAGCATCCGTCGACCCGGCGGGAGCCGATACTTCCCTTCGACGGCTTCGACTCCCCGGTGCCCGGGTTGGTAGCGATCCCTGTCGACGCCGTTGGAGATCACCGTCGTTGGTACCAGCAGACCCCGGTCGGCGAAGGCGGCGGCCTGAGTGTTGGAGGGGAACACCGCATGGTCGAACTGATTCAAGAGCCTGATGGCGTATTCCCAGACGACACTCTCCGCCAGCACATCCAACCGGCCGTCCCAACCGACGTATTGTGAAACGAAGCGCGGGAGATAGTGGCAGGTTGCCACCATCGGGACCTCGTGATCCAGGCCCAGCCGAAGCAGTTGCAGGCTCAACAGGGCGGTCTCGTGACTGTGGACGATATCGGGGTTCGCTTCGCCGACGATCCGGCGTAACTCCGCCTGTGAGACAACCGGTAGCGCGCCATCACTCCAGAACGGATTCGAGCGGGATTGCAGCCGGACCACCCTGACCCCCTCGTCCTCTTCGATGCGGTGATCACCGCGTCCCGCCGCCGCGACCGTCACTGAGTGTCCGCGTCTCACCATCGCCCGGGCGAGTTTCTGCGCGACCAGCGTGACACCGCTCAGGGTCGGCGGGTAACCGTGGCTGATCGAGAAGATCCGCATGTATCAACCTTCCTTCAATGATCCGCCTGTTCGGCGGGCGCCGTTCGGGGCGTCAGCCGCCAGTAGAAGCCCAGGCTGACAAGGTAGGGGACGAGGTAAAAGACACCCCGAAACAGCAACGCCGCCAGGACTGCCTCTTCGAAACCTACTCCGAGTAGAGCGAAGACTCCTGCCATGGATCCATCTTGCACACCGATCCCGGCCGGCAGGGCGGAGAGCACCCCGGCCATAACGCCGATCACAAATCCGGTGAACAGGACCGCCGGAGTCAGCGGTGATCCCAGAGCTTCGAAACAGAATCCGAGGGCCAGCGCGCTCCCGAACCAGTCGACGAGAACCAGACTGCCGATCAGTACCCCGGACTTCGGATGTTGGCGTATGCCTTCGATGCCGCGAGCCATCACCGCATCGAAATCCGCCAACCCCGGTTCGAGGTCTTTGCGGAAGAGACGTCGGGCAACCCGCCCGATCCAGTTCAGCGAGGCTCGACGCGTCTTCGATCTGAACACGAGTAGCGACTCGGCGACGAAGAGCAAGATCAGGGCCGCGGTCAATGTCCCGAAGGCAATCGATACCGTCCGGCTGAGCGTGGCCTTGAAGAAGAGGTAGACGAAACCCAGGGGCAGAAACGCTTGCATGGCCAGGCTGGTCAGATAGAAGTGCAGGATGGAGGCTGCCAGCACATCGTTGAGCGGCACCCCCTCCCGTCGCATCAAGGCGTAGCGAACTCCGTATCCCGCCACGCCGCCCGCTTGCACGAGATGATTGAGAACTGCCGAAACGAATCCGATCCCCGCCAGCCGGTGCCGTCGGATCGGGATACCCATCAACCAGCCGACCTCGGCGAAGCTGTAGCTGAGGCATACGTAGGAGATAGCCGTAATCGCCAGGGCGGGCAGTACGAAGACCCAGTTCGACTCTGCGAGGACCCCTCGAATGGCTTCCCAGTCGGCGATGATGAGGAGCCCGCCGAGTAGCACGACCGTGGCGGCCAAGAACACGATGACGCGGTTGCGCGTGATTGCTCGCTCTCCCATGACCCGTTTTTTCCGAGGGCTCTTGGAATAGGCTAGGCATCAATCCACCGGAGGGTTTCGTGATCAAGCAGGTGACCATTGAGTGGAGACCTGATCATTCGGTGGCCGGCCGTTTGGACGGCCCGGATTCGGGGCGACTTCCGGCCGTCCTGCTGGCTCACGGCGCCGGCGCCGGACAGGATCATCCCGGAGTGGCCGGACTGCTCGAGCGTCTGGCCGGTATGGGCACCCGGGTTCTGACCTTCAACTACCCGTACATGGAGGCCGGGAAACGGCGCCCCGATTCGCAGGCGACTCTGCTCGAATGCCATCGAGCAGCTCTCCAATGGCTTCGCGCCGAGGTCGACGGTGAGGTGGTTCTGGCCGGCCGGTCGATGGGCGGTCGAATGGGAACCTATTTAGCGGCTGAAGGCGAAACCGCCCGGGGCTTGGTGCTTTATGCCTATCCCCTGCACCCGGCCGGGAACCCGGATCGGCTCCGGGTCGATCATCTGGCGGACATCACCGCCCCCATGTTGTTCTGTTCGGGAACGAGAGACTCCCTTGCTCGATTGGAGTTGATCGAGAAGCATCTTCGGCCGTTGCCTCAGGCAACCATCGAGTTGATCGACGATGCCGACCACTCTTTTCGGGTCCCCAAACGCACGGGCCGGACCTTCGAAGAGGTGCTTGACGCGATAGCAACGCGAACGGTGGAGTGGATGGAGGGCATCTAGTACGGCGCCTCAGCTTTGCTGGTGGGTACTGACCCCCCTCCGTCCGGACCCTGCGGGTCCGGCCACCTCCCCCCTATCCGGCTCCGGCTCCGCCTGCGCCTCAGCTTTGCTGGTGGGTACTGACCCCCCTCCGTCCGGACCCTGCGGGTCCGGCCACCTCCCCCCTATCCGGCTCCGGCTCCGCCTGCGCCTCAGGGGGGAGGAGGAGGGGCTCACTCTTCTGCTTCTAGTGCTTTCACCTTGTTGAGGCGCCGCACGTGGCGGTCTTCGCCGGTGAATCGGGCCAGCATGAAGGCGGTAGTTACTTCCTCGGCGAGGGCCCGGCCGATAACCCGGCTACCGATCGCAATCACGTTGGCGTCGTCGTGTTCGACGGCTTGATGTGCCGTGTAGGTGTCGTGGGCGAGAGCTGCCCGGACCCCTTTGATCTTGTTGGCGGCAATAGCCGCCCCGGCTCCCGAGCCGCAGACGATTACGCCGCGATCGGCTCTGCCCTCCCGAACCGCCCTTCCCACCGAGGCGGCATAGTCGGGGTAGTCGACCGGCGATTCGGAATGGGTGCCCATGTCGAAGATCGCATACCCCTGCTCGGCCAGCAGCTTGGCCAGGTCTTCTTTGAGCTGAAATCCAGCGTGGTCGGCTCCAATGGCCACTCGCACGTTCTCTCCTCGGTATCGTCCTGACCTCGCTCAGGGTAGCCGCCTCGAGTTGGTCGGGGTTCTTCAGTGCCGGTTCCCGAGAATGGGCAGTACCGGCCGTACAATCCTGAGCATGGAAGAGATAGTTGTCACCGGCGGCTACCCGCTGAACGGGTCGGTGGGCGTGCTCGGCGCCAAGAACGCCGTTCTCAAACAGATGGTGGCCATGCTGCTGGCTCCCGGTAGGCACCGGCTGGGCAACGTTCCGGGCATCCTCGATGTTGCCCTGATGGGCCGGGTTCTCGACCATATCGGGGCGATCTGCTCGTTCGACGGCCATGTCCTCACCGTCGAGGTGCCCACCGAGCTGCGTCCGGAAGCACCACTCGATCTGGTCCGGCAGATGCGCGCCTCGATCGTGGTTCTCGGACCGCTGCTGGCACGGGGAGGATTGGCCCAGGTGGCCTTCCCCGGCGGCGACGACCTGGGAGCCAGACCCATCGACATGCATATCGACGGACTCCGCAAGATGGGCGCCGAGTTCGAACTCGAACACGGGGTCCTGGTGGCCACAGCCCCCGGTGGTCTGATCGGCACCGAGATCGGGCTCGAGTTCCCGAGCGTCGGGGCAACCGAGAACATTTTGTTGGGAGCGGTCCTGGCCAAAGGAACGACCACAGTCCACAACGCCGCCCGCGAACCGGAGATCGAGGACCTGGCGGCATTTCTGGTCAAGATGGGCGCTCGGATTCAGGGGGCCGGAACCTCGACCGTTACCGTGGAAGGGGTCGAGGCGCTCGAGCCGGTTTCCTACGACGTCCTGCCCGATCGGCTCGAAGCCGGGACCTACGCGGTGGCGGCGGCAATCTCGGGTGGCCAGGTTCGGGTCGAGCGCTGTGTCCCGGATCATCTCCGCATGGAATTGCGGAAACTGACCGAAGCCGGGTGCGAAGTCGAGCGCGGCGACGACTGGTTCGAGGTTTCGGGTCCCCCCCGACCCCTCCCGGTGGATTTCGCCACGCTTCCCTTTCCGGGCTTCCACACCGACATGCAACCCCAGATGGTGGCATTGCTCAGCATCGCATCGGGCACCTCGGTGATCACTGAGAACATCTACGATGCCCGGTTCCGCTACGCAGGCGAGCTGATGAGGATGGGAGCGGACATCACTACCGAGTGGCAGCATGCTGTGATCAGAGGGGTTGACAGGCTCTCCGGTTGTCCGGTGATTGCCTCCGATATTCGGGCCGGTGCTTCCCTGGTACTGGCCGGCCTCCGTGCAGAAGGCCAAACAAACGTAGGTGAGGTTCACCACATCGATCGTGGGTACGAGGACTTTGTCGGGCGTCTGCAATCGCTCGGAGGGCGTCTTGAACGCCGGCCGGCCGATCCGGCGTAGAACCCTCGGCGCGCTGATCTGCCTCCTGCTGATCGGTGGCAGCCCCGCAGTTGCCCAAGAAGAAGAGTCCGTCGGTCTGTACGACACGGTCCTGCTGATCCCGGCGGAAGGCACGGTGTTGTCCTGGGGTGATCGGCACTACGCCGGGCAACTGGAAGTGCGCTCCGCCGCCGACGGGTTGGTGGTCGTCGAACACGTCGAACCGGAGGATTACTTGCTGGGCATCCAAGAGGTTCCATTCTCCTGGCACGAAGAAGCGCTCAAGACTCAGGCGGTAGCCGCCCGCACGTATCTGGCCTGGACGCTGTCCCGCGGTCGGGCCGGGTCGGGAGCAACCTACGGATTCGATATCTGTGCCACCGTGGCCTGTCAGGTGTACGGCGGTCTCGATCAGGTCCGAGGTTCGGATGGTGCGCGATGGGCGGCGGCGGTGGCCGCCACGGCGGGCGAGGTGTTGCTCTACAACGGCGCTCCCGCCCAGGCGCTCTACTCGTCGACTACCGGCGGCCGAACCCGCGACGTGCGCGACGTGTTCGGAGGCACCGGTGTGCCCTATCTGACGGCCGTCGAGTCGCCCGATGAACCCTCACCTTTCGTGGATTGGTCGTTTGAAATCCCCCGGTCCGTCTTGCAGGCAATACTCCAGGAAGCGGAAGAGATTGAGGGTCGACTCCTCGGAGGGCGAGTCCGCACCACCGCCGACGGAGCAGGCGCCTGGATGGTGGAATTGGACGCCGACGGACGGACCCGGTCCCTCACCAGTTGGGCGTTTCGCGGGGTGATGAACCGGTACGGTCCGCAGATTGCCCCAGACCTGCTTCCCGCCCTTCGTCCGGACGGCAGACGCTATCCACAGACCGTGTTGTCGCCCACCTACACGATCTCGACAGAGTGGAGGTATCCGGAGGAGTTCCGGTCGGGCTTCATCATTGTTGAAGAGATCTATACGATCTCCGGCCACGGGTGGGGCCATCTGGTCGGAATGAGCCAGTACGGCGCCCTGGCCATGGCCGAGGCCGGCCAGGACTACCGGGAAATCCTCGGCCACTATTACGGGGGCCTGCAACCGCAGGCAGCCGGCCGGTCTCTTCCCGATGAGATAGTCGTCGGCCTCGGCTGGGGCGAAACCGGGGTGACTATCACCGCCGACGGACCCATCTCGGTAGTCGCCGACAAGGAACCGATCGCCGTCGACTCTCTCGGCGCCTGGCGATTCTCGGCCAGAGCCGAAGACGTGGCAGTCCACCCGCCGGCCGGCTTGGGGCTCCCCCCGGCCTTGCGCGATCTCGAACCGGTCGTCGAGTCAACGGCCGGAAACTCAGTCGTCGTCACCGGCACCCTGGCTGCCGCCGCCGAGGTGCGGTTGGTGGCTTTCCGTGGGCCGGGGGTGATTGGCGAAACTCCCTGGACGCTGCGGGAGGCCGGCGGGATTGCCCTGGTGTGGGATGGCACCGTTGATGGATCGATCGCCGGGCCGGGCCGGTACCGCGTCTTGGTGGAAGCCCGCTCCCCGCAAGGCACTGCATACGCGTTCATCACTATCGAGCTGACCGGCCGACCCAGGTAGTTTCCAGGTGCCTCTACACTTTTGTATCCATGAGCGACGAGACCACCCTCGAAGAAGCCACCAAGAGCGTCCTGGAGACCGAATATCCGCAGGTCGACCTGGCCGTGCTCGAATCGACCCTCGAATATATCCGTCCCGCCCTTCAGGCGGACGGCGGTGATCTCGTTCTGCTGGGGGTAGAAGGCGGAACGGTCAATCTGCAGATGGTTGGAGCGTGTGGCGGGTGTCCGTTATCGACCATGACCCTCAAAGCGGGAATCGAGCGAATCCTCACCGAACGCGTTCCCGGCGTTGAGGAAGTCAACGCCTTCTAGCCGGCAGTCCGTCGGTCGGTCTTCCCTGGATGTGATCTGTTCGAGTTGTAACTTGGGTCCCGACGCTTGAGACTGGCTCCCACCATGACCCGCACCACGGACGAACTGATCGAAGCGGCGCTGCAGCACGACCCCCGGGCGGTGGCGCGGCTCATCAGCCTGGTCGAAGACCGGGACCCGAGCGCCCCGGCGGTCCTCGCCACCCTGTACCCGCGTACCGGTACCGCTTTCGTCGTCGGTCTCACCGGCGCTCCCGGGTCCGGCAAGAGCACTCTGACCGATCGGCTCATCCGGCACGTTCGATCGTTGGGGGACGAGGTTGGTGTCCTGGCGGTAGACCCTTCGAGTCCCTTCACCGGTGGTGCGATTCTGGGAGATCGGATTCGCATGCAGGATCACATCGGTGACCCCGGCGTCTACATTCGTTCTATGGGAAGCCGCGGTCACCTGGGGGGCGTGGCGGAGGCTACCCCCCAGGCGATCGCGATCCTCGATGCCATCGGACTTCCCTATGTGTTCGTGGAAACCGTCGGCGTTGGGCAGGCCGAGGTGGAGATCGTCGAGAGCGCCGACACCACCATCGTGGTTGTCAATCCAGGCTGGGGCGACAGCGTCCAGGCCAACAAAGCGGGGCTTCTCGAAATCGGTGATCTGTTCGTGGTCAACAAGGCCGATCGGGACGGGGTAGCGGAGACCGTGCGTGATCTGGAACAGATGCTGGATCTCGGTGGACAGCGAGATTGGCGCCCTCCGGTTCTCACCACCGTCGCCACTACCGGTGAGGGCCTCGGAGGTGTCTGGGCAGGGATTCAGGAGCACCGCGCATTCCTCGAATCGACCGGGCGGCTCACCGAGGGTCGCTCGGCTCGACTGCGTCAGGAACTCCACCGGGCCGTAGTTGCCGAGCTCCTGCACCGTGCCCAGAGTGCCGCCGAGAACGATCGGTTTGTCGCCATTGCTCGAGAGGTCGAGGGTGGGCTCCTGGACCCCTGGACGGCCGCCCGGCGTCTGCTCGACGGTGGCTGACACAACGGGCGGGCGGCTCTGCGAGACTCAGCAATGAGTAATACCGTCCCAGGGAGCCCGCTATGTCGCTCGTCGAGTATTCAGTAGACAGGAATATTGCCCGGATCGTCCTCAACCGACCTCCGGTCAACGCGTTGTCCGCCGAGCTGTCTGCGGATTTGGCAGCCGCCTTCGTCGAGGCAGCCGATCCGAAAGTTCGGGCAGTAGTGGTGACGGGAGATCCGCACTTCGCCGCCGGAGCCGACATCAAGGGTTTTCAGGCGGCTTACGACTCGGGGTCCGACGACGCTCTCGCCTCCGATCTCGGTTACGCCGTTCGCTTGTTTGAAACCCTCGAGAAACCGACCATCGCGGCAGTGCGCGGATTCGCCCTGGGAGGTGGTCTCGAACTGGCCATGGGCGCAGACTTCCGTTACTTCGCCGATGATGCCAAGGTCGGCCAGCCGGAGATCCTGCTGGGTCTCATTCCGGGGGCGGGCGGCACACAGCGACTGCCGCGTCTGGTCGGCTATCAACGAGCCAAAGAGATCATCTTCTCCGGTCGACACCTCGGGGCCGAGGAGGCTCACGACATCGGCCTGGCCGACAAGGTCCTGCCGGCTGCCGAACTGCTGGACGTCGCCCTGGCCGATGCAGGCCGATGGGCTGCCGGACCGACCATCGCCTACGGCGCCGCCAAACGGGCCCTCAGTGATGCGTTGCGACTTCCGATCGAAGAAGGACTGAGGGTGGAGATCGATGCCTTCCTGGCGTGTTTTCGGACCGATGATGCTCGCGAGGGTGTGGCCGCGTTCGTCGAGAAGCGCCAGCCGAGTTTCACCGGGTCGTAGATGGTGATCGGGTAGACGCATGAACATCTGGTTCAGAGGGGAACTCCATCCGTTGGCGCTGTTCAGATAGTCGCCGCCGGCGCCGATGCATTGATATGGAATCCTGGAAGGTCCTCTGGAGGTATGTCGCCGGCGTGGTCGCCTGCGCGGTGATCGGCTATTTCCCTTACGTGCAGCAGCGCCGCGTGCCGCTATTGGGTGGGGTCGATCTCGGGTTTCACGAACTGGGCCACATGCTGACGTATGTGTTCCCGGACGTCATCACAGCGATTATGGGGAGCGTCTTTCAAGTATTGATCCCGCTGGGATTGGCGGCCTACTTCGGACTACGGCGCCGCGATCTCCTCGCCGCCGGTCTGTGTCTCGCCTGGGCGGGAGCCAGCGCCGCCGACGTCAGCGTCTATATCGCCGACGGTCCCTTCCAGAGGCTGCCATTGATCGGAGGATCTCACGACTGGGCCTTCCTCCTCGGCCCGGCCGCCTTTGACAACATGGACGGCGCCGCGGCGATCGCCGGAGCCGTCAAGGTCCTCGGTGGTTTGCTGGTTCTGGCCGGTATCGCTCTTTGTTTTCGAGGCCCATTCGTTCACAGTCACGAAGTGAGGCCGCTCAATCACCAGGCGTTGCGAGTGCGCGAGCCTCGCCGGTGGGTCGAACCTGAGACCCTCCCGACCGGATCACGATTGGACTGATCAACACCGGCGACCACGTTTTCCGGCCGGGAGATGAGCAGGTTTCCCGATGTGTCGGCGGTAACGTTCTTATCAAACGCACATGGAGAGCCGCCCATGAAGAAACTGACCGTCGTTTTCCTGCTGATGATGACGGCCTGTAGCGAATCCACCACGACCACCGCGGTTTCCGTTACAGAACCAGACCCGACCACCAGTTCGGTTACGGCGACCACCATCGCCGAACCCCCAGCTGCGGTGACAACCGGACCCTCCTCGGTGGAAGTCGCTTTTCCTGCCGACGGCGTTGATCTGGCCGGAACCCTCCGATTGCCGGCCGGTGATGATCTACCGGTTCCGGCCGTGATTCTCATCCATGGAAGCGGACCGCAAAGCCGTGAATCCCGGCTGCCCGGGCAACTGAACATGGCATTCGGCTTCGAGATTCCCCTGTTCGTCGAGCTCGCCGAGGCATTGCAGGCGAACGGTGTGGCAGTTCTCACCTATGACAAGCGCAGTTGCGGGCCCTTCAACGGTTGTGCGGACAATGGGTACCCACTGCCGGACGCCGACCTGACCATCGAGACCTTCATCAACGACGCCGAGGCGGCCGTCGAATTCCTGCGGCAGCGCCCGGAGATAGATCCGGATCGGATCAGCGTTGTTGGTCACAGCCAGGGTGCCCAGTTCGTCACGGTGATGCTCGAATCAGATTCCCGGCTGGCCGGCGGGGTCATGGTCGCCGGCCCGTACCGATCCGTCGATGAGATCACCGAGTCCCAACTCGACTCCACCATTGAGCTTCTCGGGCAGCTTGGAATCAGTGAGGAGGCAGCCCTCTCGCTACCGACGGTGCTCCCGCTGGTGGAACTAGTCGACGGTTTGGCCGATATTCGGTCCGGAAGCGACGACGCGGTAGCAGGGGTCAGCGCAGAGTTCTGGCGGAGTTGGTTCGATCTCCACGAGCGGTCGCTGTCGGCGGCCTTCCGAATCACCCAGCCCCTCTTGATCATCAACGGTGAATACGACTGGAACATCCCGCCCACAGAAGCCCAGGCGTGGGCCGACTATCTGACCGGAGTTGGCGCCGACTTTGAGATGCTCACGTTTCCGTGCGTCACCCATGCCCTGAATTGTGTCTCCGAGCCCGACCCGACGGCGATAACCCCCAAGGACATAGGTTCCACGGTTGCCCCAGAGGTCATCGACGCCCTGGTCGGGTTTCTGACCGGATAGCCGGAACCGGCCTCTTGTCAGTGTTCGAGCCGGGACTTCAACCGTGTGAGGTTGCGTTTCCAGACGGCGCCCAGCACCGGCGACGCCAACCGGGCGATCAGCGATCCACCCAGATACCAGGGAAAGGTCAGACGTTCCCGCCAGGTGAACCTGGTGGTGGCAGGATCGACTTCTTCGAGCTCAAACGCTCCCCGACCCGTTACCAGGCCCGTGTGGCGAACCCCGATGCGGCGGCGGTCTTCCCAATCGGTGACTTCCATGATGTCCTTGGTGCGGAGCGGCCCGATCCGGGTGGCCACCTCCATCCTGGTTCCCAACCCGCGCTGCCGGGCCGTGAGAAAGGTGATCGACTCGGCGTCGGCCATCCACTCGGTGTGCGATCCAAGATCGGCCGCCGCCGCCCACACAGCTTCCAGCGGTGCCCGGATTTCTACGGATACTTCAACGGTCGACATGGGGAGAGGCTACCGGACGGCCGGAGTTGGGCAGCACCCTTCCGCCGGGGACCCGCAGTGATCGACTCGTAGCTCCCCGTTGGTAGCTCACTTCTCATGACACAATATGTCGATGTACCTCGATCACGCCGCAACCACGCCGATGCGTCCCGGAGTGTGGGAAGCGATGGAGCCGTTTGCGAACGAATCCTTCGCCAACTCTTCCGGCTCCCACCAGGCCGCTCGTCGCGCCAAGAATGCCCTCGAGGAAGCTCGGGAACGGGCCGCCTCTTTTCTCGGCGCCCAACCGTTGGAAATCGTCTTCACCGGCGGGGGGACCGAGGCAGACAATCTGGCGGTGGTGGGAGCGGCGCTGGCGGGTAACCGGCGGGGCGGAGTGGTCACCTCGGCCGTCGAGCACGAAGCCGTTCTCGAGAGCGCTCGGTTCGTATCGCGTCTCGGGTGTCCGTTGACTGTGGTCGGCGTCGACCGGTGGGGCGTGATCACGCCCGAGGAGATCGGCGACGCGGTCGACGAACAGACCGTCCTGGTTTCGGTCATGGCGGCCAACAACGAAACCGGCGTGATTGAGCCGGTGGCCGAAATGGCCGCCGCCGCCCGGGCGGCTAATCCGGCGGTGGCCGTGCACACGGACGCCGTGCAGTCTTTCATCTCGGAAGAAGTGGATGTCAACTCGCTGGGTGTCGACCTGCTGTCTCTGGCGGCCCACAAATTCGGTGGCCCCAAGGGCGTGGGTTTGCTCTACGTGCGGCAGGGCGTGAACCTCGAACCGGTGCTTCACGGAGGGGGTCAGGAACTGGGCCGGCGCTCGGGAACCCACAACGTCATGGGAGCGGTGGGGATGGTGGCGGCGATGGAGGCCACCGTCGCGGACCGGGAGCGGTTTCGGCGGACGGTCGGTACGGCCCGGGACAGGTTTGAGGCCTGTCTCAAGGAGACTTTTGCGGATCTGGAGATCAACGCTCCCCACCACTCGCGCCTGGTGCAACACTCCCACGTCAGGATTCCCGGGATTCGCAACGAGACCGCTCTGGTTAGGCTCGATCAGGCCGACCTGGCTGCCTCGGCGGCCTCGGCCTGCCAGAGTGGCGCGGCTACGGTATCCCACGTGCTCACCGCCATGGGTATGTCTCCGGATGATGCCCGCCAATGCCTCCGGTTCTCGTTTGGGTGGCCGACCATCGAGGCGGATGGAGAGGCGGCCGCGGCCCTGGTCGTCCAGACTCTTCAGGATCTTCGATGAAGACGCTGGTCGCTATGAGCGGGGGAGTGGACTCCTCGGTGGCAGCAGCCCTCATGGTCGAAGCCGGGCACGAGGTCATCGGGGCCACGTTGAAACTATGGAAAGGACCCAACGGTGAGGCGCCCACCGCCGGTTGCTGCACGGTCGGCGATGCCGAGGATGCCCGGCGAGTAGCCGCTCAGCTCGGTATTCCGTACTACGTGTTCGACTACACCGATGATTTCCGGGCCGGAGTGGTCGAACCATTTGTCGACTCGTATCTGGCGGGACGGACCCCGAATCCCTGTGTCGAGTGCAATCGGACGGTCAAGTTCAGCCGGTTGCTCGATCAAGCTGCTGATCTCGGTTGCGGCCTGCTGGTGACCGGCCACTATGCCCGGGTCCGGGAGACTTCCGGCGGATGGCGATTGTTGCGGGGTGTTGACGGGGGCAAGGACCAGTCGTACGTGCTCTACATGCTCGGTCAAGAGGACCTGAGCAGAGTTCGATTTCCGATCGGGGAGATGAACAAGGCGGAGACTCGCTCGGTGGCTGCCCGCCTGGGGCTGCGGACCGCCTCCAAGAAAGAGAGTCAGGACATTTGCTTCGTGGGGGCGGGTGACTATCGATCGTTCCTCGACGCCCGAACCGTACACGGAGGACAAGGCGGGCCGATCATCGATCACGACGGCACCTATTTGGGAGAGCACCAGGGGGTCGCCGGGTTTACCGTCGGCCAGCGGAAAGGCCTCGGGGTGGCAGTCGGCGAGGCCCGTTACGTGACGGCGATCGACGGCGCCACCATTGTGGTGGGCAGGCGGGACCACCTGCTGGCTTCCGGCGCTCTACTCACCGGGGTGTCGTGGGTGAGGAACGCCCCGCCCGCCGGCGGCCGGGTGGAGGTGAAGATCCGTTACAACTCCCCGGCCGTGCCGGCGACGCTCGACGCAGCCGGCTCGACGTGCATGATTTTGTTTGATGAGCCGCAATCATCCGTCGCCCCCGGTCAGGCAGGTGTGGTCTATCGGGGAGACGAGGTGCTGGGCGGCGGTACGATCGAGAGCGCCGTTCAGGGGTTGGCTGCCAATGGTTGAAGATGTTGCCGTCCGAGTCGAGGAGTTGCGTACCCAGATCCGGCGTCACTCCTATCTCTACCACGTGCTCGACACGCCCGAGATCTCCGACGCCGATTACGACCGGATGGTCCGGGACCTGGAAAAGCTCGAGGCGGATCATCCCGATCTCGTGACACCCGACTCTCCAACCCAGCGGGTGGGGGCCCCGGCCTCCGACCTTTTCTCACCCGTTCAGCACCGCCAACGGATGTTCTCACTGGACAACGTCGAGTCGTTCGAAGAACTGGACGCGTGGGAGACGCGGATGGTTCGCCAGCTTCAGGGTGATGGGGGAGGCTACGTCTGCGAGCTGAAAATCGACGGCTTGGCCGTTTCCCTGACCTACGAGCACGGCGTTTTCGTCCGGGGAGCGACCCGTGGCGACGGTCTCACCGGCGAAGACATCACCCCAAATTTGCGAGCCATCGATGCCATCCCGCTGCGGCTCTTGGGTAACTCGCCGGCGGTCATGGAGGTGCGCGGGGAGGTCTACATGCCCCTTCCGGCCTTCGAACGACTGAACGACCGTCAATTGGAGGCCGGTGACCGGCTGTTCACCAATCCCCGCAATGCCGCCGCCGGGTCGGTCCGGCAGAAGGATCCGGCCGTCACCGCCACGCGTTCTCTGTCGATCTGGGTCTACCAACTCGGATTCATCGAAGGCGGCCCCACCTTCGAGCACCATCACCAGACCCTCGAATATCTCCGCGACCGGGGACTGAAGGTCAATCCCGCCTCGGAGGCGGTGCCCGATCTGGCCGGTGTCAGGGACTACGTGGCCCGAGCCGAGCGGGAACGCCACGGCCACGATTATCAGACAGATGGGGTGGTCGTGAAGCTGGACAGTCTCCCGGGCCAGCAGAGGTTGGGGTTCACCGCCAAGGCTCCTCGCTGGGCGGTCGCCTACAAGTTCCCGCCCGAAGAACAGACAACCAAATTGCGGGCCATCGAGATCAATATCGGTCGCACCGGCGCGGCCACTCCATTTGCGGTGCTCGAACCGGTGTTCGTCGGCGGTGCCAATGTCGGCATGGCAACGCTGCACAACGAGGATGAGATCCACCGCAAGGACGTCAGGATCGGCGACACGGTGGTCGTCCGTCGGGCCGGAGACGTGATCCCCGAGGTGGTGGGACCGGTACCGAGCCTGCGGACCGGAGCAGAGCAGGTCTGGCACATGCCCTCCGTTTGTCCGTTCTGCGGGCATCCGATCGTTCGACCCCAGGACGAGAAGGTGGCGCGCTGCACCGGTGGGTTGGAGTGCCCCAGCCGTCTCCGGGAATGGCTGGCCCATTTTGCCTCTCGGGGAGCTATGGATATCGAAGGTCTCGGCTACAAGACCATCGATCTGCTCCTGCGCGAGGATCTGATCTCCGATCCGGCCGACATCTTCTTCCTCGATCGGGAACAGTTGCTCGGCTTCGAAGGGTGGGGTGAAGTGTCCGTCGGCAACCTGCTGGCCGCCATCGAGCAAGCCCGCCACCAGCCCCTGCACCGACTGCTGGTCGCCCTCGGGATCCGTCACGTAGGGGGGACCGTTGCCCGCCTCCTCAGCCGGACCTTCGGCGACATGGACCGGTTGCTGGACGCCGGCGAAGAGAACCTGGCCGCCATCGAGGGAGTCGGGCCGACCATCGCCGCCTCCGTGCGGACTTGGGGGGCCGACCCGGAGAACCGGAGGCTGATCGAGCGCTTCCGGGCCGGAGGCGTACAACTCGCCGACGAGCCTGGGCCCGGCCGGTCTTCGACCCTCGAGGGTATCGCGGTCGTCATCACCGGTACCTTGTCTTCGTTGGGCCGAGACGAGGCCAAGGCAGCCGTCGAAGATCGGGGCGGAAAGGTCACGTCGTCGGTGTCTCGCAAGACGACGGCGGTGGTGGTCGGCGAGTCGCCCGGGTCTAAGCTCGCCAAAGCTCAAGAGTTGGGGATTCCGGTGTTGGATGAAACGGGCTTCATCCGCCTCCTGGAGGCAGGGCCAGAAGCCGTGGGATTGGCATGAAGATTCGAGTTGTGACCCTTGCCTGGTTGCTGCCGGTATTGACGGCCTGCTCCGTTGGAACCGACCAAGAACCGGGACCGGTCCTCGATGTCGAGACCTTTCCCGAGCAGACCGTCGGAGTGCATCTGTCCGAAACGGCAGTGCGGCAGATCATCAATGGAGAGATCGAGCCGCCCGAGTACAACTCCGACCCGCCGACCAGCGGTGCGCACGCGCCCCAGGCAGCCGCTTGTGGCATCTTCCACCAGCCGGTACCCGACGTGTACCAACTGCACAACCTGGCCATCGGCGTGGTTCTCTTCCAGTACTCCCCTGCCCTGGAAGCGGGCGATGTGGAGCGTATCGAGGAGCTAGCCCGCACGTTCGAAGATCGGATCATCGTTGCCCCCCGGCCCGGTATGGACGCCCCGGTGGTGGCCACTGCGTGGACGACGATGATGAAGCTGGAGAGAATCGACGAGGAGTTGCTGCGAGCCTTCTACGAGACCTACGTCGGTCGCGGCCCCGAATCGGGCGAGTGCCCATTAGACGTAGACGAAGGCGCCTAGATCCGTTCTTGCGTCAAAAACCGACAAATGGCGCGCGGGGTTGACGCAAGAACGGAATTAGTAGGCCCGGAAGGTCCAGGCGTACTCGCCCTCATCGGGGAGACCGGCCAGAGTTCGCCAGCGCACCAAGACCTCGTGTTGCCCGGACGACAACTCGGTGATTGCCTTTCCGGGTCCCGGATCCCACCGATAAACCCCGGTGCCTTCGACGAAGAACAGTTCGTCGGCGGGAATGAGGAGACCGTCCAAGAATAGATCGATGGCATAACCGGCCGGCACGTCGACCTCGATGCCCGTCTGGCGGAGCACGGTCTCTCCTGGTTCGGGACTGATCGCCTCGATCTGCTGCGGTCGTCCGGCTCCGACCCTGTCCGGGGCACCGAAGGCGATGCCCAGGGCGACCACGAATACCAAGCTCACACCGAGGGCGAGGTAGATCTTCCGATACCCGGGTCCTGGACTGGTCACGGTCGGGATTGTACGGGGGATGCCGGTCAACAGCCGCGGAAGGGGAATGAACCACTAGCGTTGCATTCATGCAGACCAATCCGGTACTCACACAACTTGGCGCGTACCCCATCGCGACTCTTCACGAACGGGTCCGGGCGATGCGGGCGGCCGGACAACCTTTGCTGGACTTTTCGATTGGAGATCCTCGTGAGCCGACCCCTCGTTTTGTCCCCGAAGAGTTGCGCCGCTCCGTTCCCGAAGTCTCCCAATACCCGACTACTGCGGGGCTTCCTGAGCTTCGCATTTCGATAGCGGAGTATGTTCGCCGCCGGTTCGGGGTCGAGGTCGACCCCGACACGCAGGTGTTGCCGACCGCCGGTTCGAAGGAAGCTATCTTCTCAACCCCGCTGGCCTTTGTCGACAGAGCAGCCAAAACGGCGGTCGTCTGGGCCACTCCCGGCTACCCGATCTACCAACGAGGCGCCCTTTTGGCAGGGGCGGAAGGATGCCCGGTAACCCTCGATGGGGACTTCGTCCTCCGGTCGGAACAGATCCCCGACGATGTGTGGGATCGGGCAGCGATCGTCTGGACTAACTATCCCCACAATCCCACCGGAGCCGTCATCGATCGGGCCGGTCTCGAGGATCTCTACCGACGGGCCAGACGGTCCGACGTTTGGCTGTGCGCCGACGAGTGTTACGTCGACCTTCATGAAGGCCCGCCCCCTCCCTCCATCCTCGAGGTGGCCGGACCGGGGACCCCGGGGGCGCTGTCCTACCTGAGCCTGTCCAAGAGGTCCGGTATGACCGGTTACCGGTCTGCCGCCATCGTCGGAGACGCAGAAGGCATCGCCGCCCTCAAGGATCTGCGGACTTCGACCGGCACTGCCTCTCCAGAATTCATCCAGAAAGCCGCCATTACCGCCTGGAAGGATGATGACCACGTGGCGGAGCGGCGAGCCATTTTTGCGGCCAAGCGAGCGATTCTGCGCACCGCCTTCGAGGACACCGGTCATGAAGTCGTTGCCTCCAACGCCGGGATCTACATTTGGGCACGGGTAGGCGATGATGTGGCCGTCGCCGAACGCCTCTTGACCCGGGGCATCGTCGTGTCACCCGGGAGAGCTTTCGGATCCGGAGGCGAGGGCTTTGTCAGGCTCGCCTTGATTCCTACCCTTGACGAAACCCAGCAAGCCACGGAGGTCTTGAAAGCGTGTCTGACCGAGACTTGATAGAGACCGCCTATGCCGATCTCAACCTGATCGGGGAGGCAACCGCAGCCATCCATCGCACCATCGGCCTCTTGGACGAAGGAAAGCTGCGGGTTGCGGAAAAACGTGATGGCAACTGGGTCGTCAACGAGTGGGTGAAAGAGGCCATCCTCCTCTACTTCCGGATTACCGAACTCCACACGATGTCGGCCGGCGAGTTCGAATACCACGACAAGATACCGACCAAGTCCAACCTGCGCGACTCGGGCATTCGGGTTGTCCCACCGGGAACCGTTCGGTACGGCGCCTTTTGCGAGCCGGGGGTCGTCGTTATGCCGGGTTATGTCAACATCGGTGCCTACGTTGGGGCCGGCACGTTGGTCGACACGTGGGCGACGGTCGGGTCTTGCGCTCAGGTGGGCCGCAATGTCCATCTGTCGGGCGGAGTGGGCCTCGGTGGGGTACTCGAACCACCCAACGCCCGTCCGGTCATCATCGAGGACGGCGCCTTTATCGGAAGCCGCTGCATCATTACCGAGGGCGCCATCGTGGAGGAGGGAGCTGTGCTCGGTGCCAACACCACCATTACGGCGACTACCCCCATCATCGATGTCACGGAGGCCGAACCGATCGACTACCGGGGTCGGGTCCCCGCCCGATCGGTGGTCGTGCCCGGTACCCGGCCGCGGGAGTTCGCAGCCGGAATCGTCCAGTTGCAGTGCGCATACATAATCGGGCAGCGTTCTGGTTCGACCGACGATCGAACTTCGCTCAACGATGCCCTCCGTACCTTCGAGGTGACGGTATGACTGATCTGGTTTCCACCCTCATCGATCTAGTTGATATGCCCTCAGAGATCGGGGATGAGGGCAGATTGTGCACTGCTCTGGCAGAACGGCTCATGTCGACCTGGGGAATCGACGGAGTCGAACGGTTGGGCAACAGTCTCATTGTCGGGAAACGTACTCAGAAACCCCTCATCCTCCTGGTCGGGCACATCGACACCGTTCCCGCTCAAGGTCAGGGGCCGGCCACGATCGAAGATGGTCGCCTCACCGGATTGGGCGCCTCAGACATGAAGTCCGGGTTGGCGGTCATGGTGCACCTGCTCGAGGACCAAGCGATCCGGCAGGGTCCCTACGACGTGGTGGGCCTGTTCTACGACAAAGAGGAAGGCCCGGTTGACGAGAGCGGGCTCGAACCAGTGTTGAAGCAGGCTCCGTGGTTGTCGGAAGCCGAATTTGCAGTTGTGCTCGAACCGACCGACCTCGAGCTGCAGGTGGGTTGCGTGGGCACCATCAACGCAAACGTCCGATTCGAAGGTCATTCGGCGCATAGTGCCCGCCCCTGGCTGGGGGAGAATGCCGTCACGAAGGCCGGATCCTGGCTGGCCGAGCTCCATTCCCGTTCACCGGAGAGTTTCGTGATCGACGGGCTCGAGTTCAAGGAAGTCTTCTCGATCACAACTGCGTCGGGAGGGGTGGCCCGCAACATCATCCCGGCCAGTTTCGACCTCAATCTCAATTATCGCTTTGCCCCGGACAAGACCCTCGACGAAGCGGTCGCTGTCTTGTTGGAGTTGGCGGCCCCGGCTGATGTGGTGGAGATCGTCGATCTGGCACCGGCCGGACCGGTTCCGGAGGGAAATCCGCACTTCGAGCGCCTGGCCAGGTTATCGGGCGCCGCCCGTACTCCCAAGCAAGCCTGGACCGACGTGGCACGGTTGGCGCAATACGGGATCCCGGCGGTCAACTACGGTCCGGGCGAAACAGCCCAATCCCATCAAGTGGCTGAGAGTGTCGCCCTCGCCAACTTGCGGGTGGCGTTTGAGGCGCTCCACCGGTTTTTGAGCTGACGGAGCTCAGTCGCCGCTGCGGTATTTGAAGGAGATCTTCACTTTGGCGCGGTAGGCCAGCACCTCACCTTGATCACCGATTTGCATGTCGAGATCGGCGATTTCGGCAATGCGGAGATCCTGGAGTGATTTGGCAGCCACCTCGACTGCCGCCGCGGCGGCCTTTTCCCACGAATCGGGGCTGGTTCCCACCAATTCGATGACTTTGTACACGCTCTCCGGCACGGTCGGGCTCCCTTCTCGATGTACCACCAATGCTGGACCCAATATGAGGGCCTGCCTAGGGGAGAAGGTCACAGGAAGACGCCGCCGCCCGTTCGCTGTCCGTTCTGAATGGCGGTTGCGCTAGTGATTGACCGCGCTGGCGATCTCGCTGTAAAGCAACGAATTCTGATTGCCGGCAAACGTTACGGCCATAATGGCTACCAGAGCAATCAACAAGACGAGAAGCCCGTACTCAACGAGGCTGGCGCCGTTCTGGAAATTGTGCACTATCCGGAGCAACCGAAGCATGTGACTCCTCACTCGTCGCTCCCGACCATTATCGGTGCTGATTCCGGTGTACTTGATAGGTCGAAAGGCTCAAATGTCGGATGGGGGAGAAACAGGATTTAGCCCCGCCTGATCTATCGGAGTCCCGAGAGCCGCCGCATACACCGGAAGGTATTGGCGAGCCGCATGATCCCACGAGAAGTCGGAAGTCATTCCGTTTCGTTGCAGCTTCTTCCACTCCTTCTTTGAGGTTCGGTGAATCCGCATGGCGCGACGGATGGTTTTGGTCGCCTCTTCGGGTAGAAAACCGCGGAACCCGAGTCCGGTTCCTTCCTCGGGCCGTTCGTCGAGATCGACCACTGTGTCTGCCAGGCCGCCGGTGAGGTGAGCGAGGGGCGGGCATCCGTAGCGCATCGCGTAGAGCTGACCTATCCCGCAGGGCTCGAATTGGGAGGGCATGAAATAGGCGTCGGCCCCGGCGAACAACAAGCGGGCCAAATCCTCGGAATATTCGAAGTGGCGAACGGCCCTCGCATGGCGCAGTTCCCAACCGTCGACCATCGCATCGAGATTGCCGTTCCCGATGAGGACCATTCGCAGGCCATCTTCCACGAGGCGATTCAGGTCCGCGTCGATAAGGTGAAGGCCCTTCTGTTCGGTCATTCTTCCCACGTTGCCGGTCACGAACCCATCATCGAGGCCGGCTTTCTCGAGCAGAGCGTGGCGCGATTCGGCTCGAGGTTTGAGCTTCCCGGCTGAAAACGGAGCGGCCAGACTCGGGTCGCCCTTCGGATCCCAGGCCTTGGTGTCGATGCCGTTCACGATGCCGACTACCGGGTGCTCGAGCCACCTGATGACCTCACTCAACCCGCCGGTGACCGAGTCATCAACCGAGATCTGGGATGCGAACGTCGGACTGACCGTCGTGACGCGGGTGGCTCCGACGATCCCGGCTTTGAGATAGTTGGCTTGCCCGTACCACTCGAGCGCACCGCCCAACCTCCGGTCCGACCAGGAGATGTTGAGCTCTTCGGCGGCGTCGGCCAGCGGGCCCAGCAGTGGATACGAAGCGTTGTGAATCGTTTGCACCGTCGGCACGTCGGTGAGCAGGGCGACCGGACCGACATGACCGTCGTGAAGATGAACGAGGTCGAAATCGGCCGCCAGGCGGGCGACGGCCGATGAGAACCTAGCCCATCGAAACCACTCGTCCCCATAGGCGGTGCCGGGCTTCGGGCCGTAGATGCCGGGTCGATCGAAAGCCTCGTCGTCATCGATGAGCAATACCTCGACGCCGGCCAGTTGAGCGCGGTAGGCGGCTATCGACAGCCCGTCGTCGAGTTCCCCGGTTGTGCGGAGATGCTGGTAGCGGGGAAGGGCCACTGTGACCTCAATGCCCTGATCAGCCAAAGCCGCGGCGAGTCCCGCCACTGCTTCTCCCATCCCGCCGGTGCGGGCCAAGGGAGAAAACTCCGCGGCTGCCATCAAAAGCTTCATGAGGGCTCAACCGCCATCTCGACGATCTCGACGGTCATCTCATAATTGCCATACCCGCTCGTCGACCAGTGGGGCCACAGAACAATTCCCTGCAGGATTGATTCCGAACCTTCGTCGCCTCTGGTCACGGTTCGGATTGGAATAGAGAACAGCTCACCCGGCTGGCGCAGCACGACCACGATCGAGGTCTTGATTCCGCTATGGCGGAAACGGAAACGGTGCCCGGCCAGGGCCAGCGGTTGATCAACCTGCTGCCAGGGGCCCCCGTCGACCCTGATATGCCCGGCGTCCTCCCATACGGAAACCGGTATCTCCGGTCCGAAACGTCCGGCCAGTATGTCGGATACCCGGTAGCCGATCCGCATCTCCCGGTCCTCGGCATCAATCGTCTTGAGGATCTTGCCGCCAAGAGCGCTCATCGCGATCCGGGCAGATCCTCGACCTTCGGTGGTTTCCTGAGTCACGTATTCGGTTGCCGGGAGGGGCAGAAGCTCCACATAGGAGACATCGGCGAATGACTCGACGGTGGCAACGGTCGGGAGAAGATGATCTGTCAACCAGCGGCGAGGGTGGCGGTCGTAGATTGGCGGCTCGGGCAGGTCGGCGTGGTAGGGCTCATAACGGCGAGCAACCACATCGCTGATCGACCAGCGGGATGGTTTGTCGTCGAAGTAGAGGAGAGATCCTCCTTCGGCGGGGTCTAAGACCCAGGACTGGTCGGGGATTTCGACCTCGATCTCCTCCCGGCCGTCGGCATCCCAGTCAATGCGGCGCAAATAGACCCATGAGCGGCCTCGATGGTGGTGGCCGTCGATCAGCGTTTGAGCGGTGATGAGGTGGCGATTGGTTTCAGCGCGGAGATGGGGAGAGTACAAACCCCCGAGTACGCCGTGCCAGAACGGGTCGTTGCCCTGGGCTTTGAGCACTTCGGTGTGCGCTTCGGCCGGTCCCTTGCTCGCCGCGACGTGACTGGAGACTCGAAGCATTTTCCGATACAGGGTTCCGGCTTCCGGATATTCGATCGTGAAGTTGGGCCACCAACCTCCTCGCATGAAGGCCTCTATGCCCACCCAATTCGGGTTCCGGTCGTGTGCCGGGTCCGTTGGGATCATCGCCTGCGCTGTTTCCGCCGGCATCGACCACTCGCTCATTTCCCGATAGCTGGCCGGCGGTAGGGCCACCCGGCTTCTCGCCGGGTACTCATCGAGGTACCGAGCGAAGGTGGTGATCTGCAGCCAATCGGCGCTCTCCACCAGAGTGAAGAATTCGTCTAGCCAGCCACCCGGCGGATAGACCCGCTCGTAGCTGTCCGGCCACAACCCGAATCTCACTCCATCGTCGGCGATGACCGCAAGCGTCTGGGGATCATCGTTGTGACGGTCACGGAGGAGGGCCAGAACGTCTTCGGGGTCGGCTCCGGGAATCGCATACCGAAGGTCCTGGGCGATGGGGAAGATGGTCAGCGTCTTGCCCAGATGATCTGTGATGTAGCTCCCGGTCAGACTGTCTGGCAAGTACCCGGCGAGTAGAAAGGCGTAATCGTCGAGGATGGTGTATTCAATCCCGGAATCGTTGAGGAGCGATGAGAGGCTCGGATCCCAGACCCGTTCGGCGAGCCAGGCGCCCCGGGGATTCTGCCCGAACCGATCCTGAATGAACCCGGAGAGCAACGCAATCTGGGCGGCGGCGTCTTCGGGAGGGATCGAAGGGAGAATGGGCTCGTAGAACCCACCGCTCATCCACTCCACTTGATCGCCCCGGGAGGTCAGAACCTCGAGAACTTCCGGTCGATGCTCGACGAGCCACTCGAGCAGCGAACCCGAGTAATGCAGATTGACCCGTATGGCCGGATGGGCGGCCAGGACTTCGAGAAAGGGTAAATACGCGCGATCGCATGCGTCTTTGACCACTTCGTCGATATTGCCGAGGGGTTGATGGCAGTGGGCGGCAAATACGAGCTTCACCTAGAGCTCCTCTCAGGCACGGCTCAAAGCTACCGTAGAGACCGCCAATTCGCAGGATGCCATGGAATTGAGACAGCCGACGATGATCTCCCCGGTAGAGATCGATCTTGTCGTAGATAATCTCTCGCAGGAGTTCGAGGCGGTGTTTGGGCGTGCCGATGTGAACCGCATGGTCGCCGACTCGATGGACTTGCTCGAGGAAACCCGCTCGGGATCTCTCCACAAAGACGAAGTCGAGGTGTTCACCCGCATCCGCTTGCAGGCCCAGGGGAGGATTGAGGGAACTCTGCTCGCCGGGGTGCCGTCGGTCGTTTTCGTGTGCGTTCACAACGCCGGACGGTCCCAGATGTCGGCCGGTTTTGCCAGGCATCTGGCGGGCCAACGTTTGCTTGTGTTTTCGGGAGGTTCGGCACCTGCCGAGGCCATCAATCCGCGAGCAGTCGAGGCGATGGCGGAGGTCGGCATCGACATCTCGGAGACGTTCCCGATGCCGTTCACCGATGAGATCGTCCAGGCTTCGGACGTCGTGGTGACGATGGGCTGTGGCGACGCCTGCCCCCTTTTCCCTGGTAAGCGTTATCTCGACTGGGAGTTGGACGATCCCCACCGCGCTTCTTTGGAAAAGGTACGGATTGTCCGAGACGAGATCGGGCGACGGGTCCGGCTGCTGCTTGGTGAAATGGGACTGCTGTAGGCATATCCCGGTCGCGTGGTGGTGTACATGAGCGAAGAACGCCGGTCCGACAAGTCCTTGCGAGTCCTGACCGCCAATCTCCACGCGGATCGTCTGGACGTAGAGGGATTTCGAAGCGTACTGGAAGACCTCGATCTTGACGTTGCTGCGTGCCAGGAACTGAGTTTCTCTGCGGCTGAGGTGCTGGCCGGCTTTTTGTCCCACGGGTTGTTGGTCCCCGCTGATGGCTACGGCGGACGTGGGTTGGCATTGAAGGCTCCTGCTCATACGGAGCTGCTGCCGATGGCTTTTCGGGACGGACTGGTTGCTCGTCTCGAATCGCCGTTGTGGCCGGGCTCGCTGGAGATCGTCAACGTATCGTCTGGCCGCCGTGGAGATCCGTAGGATTGCGTCGCCGGCAGCTCGAATCTTTGCTGGCGCACGTAGCCACACCTCGAACCCGTTTGATCGCTGGGGATTTCAACGCTTCGCCCGTCTGGCCGGTTTATCGGCGGTTGGCGGCTCGACTCGAAGATGCCGCCGTTTCGGTGGCGGGAGAGAGGGGAGTGAGGCCGTCCCGAACGTGGGGCCCCACTGCTGGTTCCCCGAGGACGCTGCGGATCGATCACGTCTTTGTGGACGGTCTTCGAGCAATCGATGCTCGCCGCATCAAGATACCGGGTTCCGACCACAGCGGATTGCTCGTCGAGGTCGAGCTGATCTGATCCTTCTCGGGAGTGGACCTACTCGCTTTCCCCATGCAGGTGAGGGGCCGATGCTTAGAACACGGTCCGAGTTTGGGCGGCGGCTTTCTACTATGGGTCTATGGAAGTTGCAGCGATCGTCGCGGTCGTATTGCTCGCAGTGGTAGCGGTGTTTCAGGTAGCGCTATCACTCGGCGCTCCATTAGGGAAAGCGGCTTGGGGTGGCCAACATGAGGGCGTGCTACCCGACCGGCTTCGGATTTCCAGTGGCCTGGCGGGTGTCTTGGTATATCCGCTGGTCATCCTTTTTGTGCTCGTTTCGTCGGATTTGATCGCGGCCGAATGGTTGCCCGGGACCGGCAAAACAGTGATGTGGATCTTGGCCGGGTTGTTCACCATCGGCGCTCTTGGGAACTTCGCCTCACGATCCAAGATCGAACGTATCTGGGGTCCCGTTTCGTTGGCAATCGCCATCTGTTGTGGTGTCATCGCCAACGGGATCTAGCCGTTTCGCCTCGTAGCGATTCGTCGAACGCGGCTAAGGCCGGCGCTGAGCCGACGTCGAAGTTGCCTGCGGCCCGGTTTCTTGGTTGGTCGTTTGTCGGTGAAGGATGTGGAGGCTGAAGCTGCTGGCATGCAGCTCAGGGTGGTGGGCGGGTTTGGGGTTTGAGGAAGCGTCGTCGTTGGGGTGGGGAGTGGGGGTCGATTTGGTGGCCGTGGCGGTGGATGACCACATGATGGTGGTACCAGCAGAGGGTGGTGAGGTTTGAGGGGTGGTGGGTTCCGCCTTGGCTGCGGGGGGTGATGTGGTGGGGTTGGAGCCGGTAGCGGGACCGGCACCCGGCGATGGTGCACATACCCCCGTCGCGGTGGAGGATGAATCTTCTCAGTTTGGGGGGGATGGTGCGGGCGGTCGGTCCGACCGTGAGGGGGTTGCCATTAGGGGAGGTCATAAGGATTTCGACTTGACCGTCGCAGAGGATCTGTTCCAAGGTGAGCGGCCCTACTCCGGGGTCCGGTAGCGATAGTGGCTCCGGTTTCCCCGTTAGAAGTAGCGGCTTGGTGGGCGTCGAGGAAGATCGACACCAGCGGGGCTGACGTGGGGGCTGGCGGTGGGGGTTTGGTCGAGGGAGTCTTGGGCGATGGAGACCAGCGCGTCGGCTTGGCGTTGGGTTCGGGCACACCGCCGGCCGTTGGGGAGGGGCGGGTATTGGTCGGCTCGGGTGGTGAGGGCTTGTTCGATGAGTTGGCCGTCGATCCCGGGGAACTGTCCCCATAGTTTGTAGGAGGTTTGATCCAAGGTGGGTTGGATGGAGAGGAACCGACCCGAGAACAGGTCTTGTTCGCCTGAGCGGCTGATCGGTTGGTGGCGGGCCACCATCCGCCGCATCCCGACCAGATCCCAACCGCGGGACTGGGCTACCAGCTCAGAAGAAGCCCCCGAGGAAACCAGGCGGGACTCTTCAACTATCCGATCAAAGGAAACCCGACCGCCCTCGAGGTCTTCCGCCAGAGAGGGCTGGTCGATGAGACGGACGGCGGTTTGGGTGAGCTTCTGAGCGGTTTCAGGGGTCACATCCAGGCGGGCGGCCACCCACTCGGCCATAGTGCGGGCCCCGTCGGAGATGGGGACCTGCCGACGGTCCAGCTCGGCTAGTAACCGCATTTGGGTGGCTCTTATTCGAGCCACTTGGGCTTCTCCCGCTAGGAGTACTTGTTCGAGCTGGTCGGTGGTGACCGAGCCCATATCGAGCGTTTCCATAACCTGAACATACCGTCCGGGTGTGACAAGAAAACCCCCAACAAGCCACAGCAACCCACAACAAACAGCAGCTATCCGCGGTTTGCGGTCCGAGAATAACCACCCTCTCCGCACCGCCGCCTGACCCCCTACCCTCGCCTATCGGCGACGGTACCTTCCCCCTGGCAGGGGGACTATCAGCGGCGCGCCTCTTCCGCCGGCGGGAGAGGTTCTCGACCGTCCGGACCACCGAGTTGGATTGTTCCCTCGATGTGAAAGAACACCCATCCGACGAGACGGCGAAACCTTCCAGAGCAGAGAAGACCAACAAGTAAAAAGCATCAAGCAACAAACAGCTGTCCGCGGTCCGCTGTCCGAGAAGAGTCACCCTCTCCGCTCCGCCGCCTGACCCCCTACCCTCGCCTACCGGCGACGGTACTTTCCCCCTAGCAGGGGGACTATCAGCGGCGCGCCTCTCCCGCCGGCGGGAGAGGCCGAAGCAACCGGCGGCGGGCGCTCGTTCCCTCGATGCAAAAGAACACCCATCCGACCAGACGGTGGAGCCTCCCCGACCAGAGAAGACCAACAAGCATCAAGCAACAACCATCAAGCAGCCAGCAGCTATCCGCGGTCCCCCGTCCACTATCCGAGAAGAGTCACCCTCTCCGCTCCGCCGCCTGACCCCCTACCCTCGCCTACCGGCGACGGTACTTTCCCCCCTAGCAGGGGGACTATCAGCGGCCCGCCTCTCCCGCCGGCGGGAGAGGCTCACGAACAGCCCGGCCGCGAAGTTTGGATCGTTCCCTCGATCCAAAAGAACACCCACCCGGCCAGACGGTGGAGCCTCCCGGACCCGACGGGCATCGAGGATCAAGCCACAACCCTTAAGCTTCCCGCTAATTGCGTTGCTTCTTTGAGGTGGCTCCCAGGAACGCGACAACGGCTGCGACCGGTAGCGAGTAGAGAAGCAGGCGGGGTCGAAGGATGAGCACCACGGCCAGCACACCGACCGCGTACAGCAGCCAGAGCGGTGCCCGCCGGATGTTGGGAAGAGCCAGCCAAAGGGCACCCAGTACCAGGCCGGCCCGGACCGACACGGCGCCGAGATAAGGATCCCCGTTGGGAGGCCGGGCCATGAGGACCGCGCCACCAACGATCAAGATGAGAGAGATGACTCCGAGGGACGGGCGATGCACAAGGAGGCGATTATGCCTCAGGATCGCGGCGCGCAGAGCGCAAGGTGGGTCGAGGGTTGATGCGGGCCGCACCTACAATCGGTCGCATGGCTATCGAGATCGACATCGCCTATGTGGCGCGTCTGGCCCGCATCGAGTTGTCCGCTGAGGAACTCGAACACTATGGAACCCAATTGGAGGGGATCCTGGAGCACGCCGCCCTCATCCAGCGACTGCCGACTGAGGGGGTTGAGCCGACGTCGCATCCCCTGCCGATGGTCAATTCATTCAGGCCGGATCAAGTCATTCCGTCGCTCGATCGGGACATTGCTCTATCGCAGGCACCGGATGCCGAGGACGGTTATTTCCGCGTTCCACCGACGTTGGAGGGGGAGTGAACTCACCGGCCGACCTCACGCTGGCCGAGGCAGCAGCTTCTCTCCGGTCCGGGGAGTTGAGCGCTCGTGAGTTGCTCCAGGCTACTCTCGATCGAGCGGCGCTCACCGAAGCCGAGCTCCATGCCTATTTGACGATTGACCGGGAGGGCGCCTTCGCGGCGGCGGCCCTGGCCGACGAGGTGCTGGCCCGCGGGGATGAAGTGGGTCCGCTCCATGGACTGCCCGTCGCCATCAAAGACAACATGGTCACCACCGGGGTAGAGACGACGGCCGGATCGCAAATCCTCGCCGGGTACGTGCCCCCCTACGACGCCACGGCAGTCGCCTCCCTGAAGAAGGCCGGAGCCGTGATCATCGGCAAGACCAACCTCGATGAGTTTGCGATGGGGTCTTCGACGGAGAACTCCGGATACGGTCCCTCGGCCAATCCGTGGGACACCGGGAGGGTGCCCGGAGGATCCTCGGGGGGTTCGGCCGCGGCGGTGGCAGCCGGTTCGGCGTTACTGGCGCTGGGCTCCGACACCGGAGGTTCGATTCGGCAGCCGGCCTCGCTGTGCGGGGTGGTCGGGATGAAACCGACTTACGGGTTGGTTTCTCGATACGGATTGATCGCCTTCGCGTCGAGCCTCGACCAGATCGGACCGATAACCCGGACGGTGGAAGACGCCGTCACCACGCTCGAGGTGATCGCCGGACACGATCCTCTCGATGCCACCTCCTACCGGGGCGAGTATCCCGAATATCGCTCCTCACTACGCCGAGGAGTGGCCGGGCTGCGGGTCGGGGTGGTCACCCAATTAGCCGGTGAAGGTATCAGCCCCGACGTACTCGCCACGTTTCGCACGGTGGTCGACTCCCTGGAAGAGGCGGGAGCGGTCGTCGGTGAAGTGTCGCTCCCCTCAATGGAGTTTGCCCTCTCGGCCTATTACCTGATCGCCCCGGCGGAATGCTCGGCCAACCTGGCTCGCTTTGACGGCGTCCGCTACGGATTGCGGGTGGACGGAGCCACCGTGGAGGAAATGACCGCCAGGACCCGAGCCGAAGGGTTTGGTCCGGAGGTGACCAGGCGGGTGTTGCTCGGCACTTATGCCTTGTCGGCGGGCTACTACGACGCGTTCTACGGGCAGGCTCAGAAGGTGCGGACCATGGTCATCAACGACTTCACCAAAGCGTATGAGGGGGTGGACGTGCTCGTTTCGCCCACCAGTCCCATGACCGCTTTCGAATTCGGCTCGCGCACCGAGGATCCTCTGTCGATGTACCTGGTCGACGTCTGCACGATTCCGTCCAATCTGGCAGGCGCCCCGGGGATCTCCGTCCCGGTGGGCCTCGATACGGCCGGTCTGCCGATCGGTTTTCAAGTCATGGCGCCGGCCCTGGGAGAAGAGGTGCTTCTCCGGGTGGCGGCGGAGGTTGAGCGGGTGTCCGGTTGGAACGACCGGCGACCCCCGATGGTGGAGGTCGACCGTGGACTTTGAGGCCGTGATCGGCATCGAAACCCATGTTGAGCTGGCGACCAACTCCAAGATCTTCTGTGGGTGTCCCGCCCGCTTTGGAGCAGACCCCAACACCAACGTCTGTCCGGTGTGTCTGGGCTTGCCGGGAGCACTGCCGGTCTTGAACCAGAAGGCCATTGAGTCGATCGTCGCCATCGGTCTGGCTCTCGATTGCCAGATCGCCGCCCTTTCCCAGTTCCACCGCAAGAACTATTTCTATGCAGACCAACCGAAGAACTATCAGATCTCCCAGTACGACGTGCCGGTCTGTTCGGGAGGGACCCTCGAGATCGAGGCCGACGGTGGACCCTTCCGGGTACGGATCAATCGGGTGCACATGGAAGAAGACACCGGCAAGATGATTCACGTCGGCGGTAGCGGCCGGATCCAGGATGCCGACCACTCGCTCCTCGACTTCAACCGTTCCGGAATCCCTCTGGTCGAGATCGTCACCGAGCCCGACCTGTCCACTCCCGGCCAAGCCCGGGCGTTCGCCCAGGAACTGCAAGCGATCGTGCTGGCCCTGGGAGTATCCGATGCCAAGCTCGAAGAAGGCAGCATGCGGTTCGATGCCAACGTTTCGTTGCGTCCGGTCGGTTCCGACCAACTCGGGACCAAGGTCGAGGTCAAGAACATGAACTCGTTTCGGTCGCTCGAGCGGGCTTTGGGATACGAGATAGATCGGCAGACGGCCGCGCTCAGAGCCGGTTCACCGATTGCCCAAGAGACTCGCCATTGGGATGAGGCGGCCGGGGTCACCGACAGCATGCGGTCCAAGGAAGAGAGTTCTGACTATCGGTACTTCCCGGAACCCGATCTGGTGCCCATCGAGGTGACCAACCCCTGGCGTGAGGAGATCCGGGAAGGTTTGCCGGAACTGCCCGCCGCCCGGCGCGCTCGATACCGGGATCTCAACCTCGATCCGGCCTCCATCAGCGTGTTGGTGGCGGGAGGAACGGCCCTGACCGCATTGTTGGAAGACGCCGTCGCCACCGGTGCCGATCCCCAGACGATCGCCAATTGGTTGACGGGCGAAGTCACCGCTTTCCTCAGGCGAGAGTCGGTGTCCCTGGCCGATACCGCCCTGACCGGCCGGCACCTCAGCGAGCTGGCCGGGTTATACGCGGGGGGTGACCTGTCGGCGACGGCGGCCAAACAGGTCCTGGTTGGAGTCCTCTCCGGCGAGGGGAGCCCGGCGCAAGTCGCTGAGGCACGCGATCTCGTTCAGATCTCGGACGCCGGCGTGTTGAAAACTCAGATCGACCGGGTACTAGACGATCATCCGGAGGAGTACCAGCGCCTCAAAGAGGGGGACGCCAAAGTCATCGGCTATCTGGTCGGACAAGTAATGCGGATCTCGGCCGGGAAGGCCGACCCCAAGGTCGTTTCGACCATTCTGCAGGAGAAGGCCGCCGGTTGATGCGCCCGATCGTGTTCGATTGCGACGGAGTTCTCGTAGACTCCGAACAGCTGGCCTGGAGGGCCTGGCGCCAGATCCTGGTTCGGTACGGAATAACGCTGACCGAAGAGGACATTGCCCTGCTCACCGGTCGTACCGATAGGGACGCGCACGACCACTTCTCTAGACGGGCCGACCTGCCCGACCACGGCAGCTTCTGGCACGAGCTGTCGGACGTGACATTCAGATTGTTCGATCAGCATCTCTTGGCCTTCGAGGATGCCGCCGACACGCTGGATGCTCTCCAGATCAGGGGAGCCACGATGGCGGTGGCATCATCGAGCCCCCGGGAGCGTCTGGATCGATCGCTGGCCGCCACCGGACTGGAGGCCTACTTCGAGTTCGTGGTGGCGGGCGACGAAGTCGCCGCCGGCAAGCCCGCCCCCGATCTCTTTCTCGCCGCCGCCGCCGGAATGAGTGTGGAACCGGAGACCTGTATAGCCGTCGAGGATGCTCCCACCGGTATTGCCGCGGCCCGCGCCGCTGGTATGACCGTGATCGCCGTCCGACGAGGGCAATTCGGCCTCGAGGACCTGAGCGGGGCGGACCTGGTGGTACCCCGTTTGACGCCCGCCCCCTTCCTGGGTAACTGACACAGCACCCCGACCGTTAGGCTTCCGTCCATGGAACAACTGCCACTCTTTGTCGGGATTGCTGCGGCCCTTTTGGTCGGTTGGTGGCTGATCAAGAGGCTGTTCAAGTTTGCACTGTACGCGGGCATCATCGGGGTGATTGCCTGGTTCTGGTACTTCCAGATCCGCTGATCGTCTGATGTCTTTCATCGGCGAGGTTGTTCGCGAGGCCCTTGAGATCCTCGCTCGGTTTGGTTCCGAGTTACAGGACGTGTTGTGGCTGACGCTGCTGGTGTCGCTGATCGCGACTGCATTGGGAGTCGTCATTGGCGTGCCGCTGGGAGCGGCTCTGGGGCTGGGCAAATTCCGTGGCCGAACCCCCCTGCTGGTGGCGGTCAACACGGGGATGGGCATTCCCCCGGTGCTGGCCGGGTTGCTGATCTTGCTCCTGTTGTGGTCGGATGGTCCGCTGGGTTCCTGGGGCATGCTATTCACGCCGCAGGCGATGGTGCTCGCCCAGTCGCTTCTGGCGATTCCGATCGCCGCCGGGGTCACGGCCGGAGCGGTCGGGGGCCTTTCGCCGGTGGCCCGTGAACAGTTGTCCGCTCTGGGGTTGAGCCGCCCGGCCACCGGATGGATTGCCCTGCGGGAAGCCTGGCCGGGAGTGGCGGCCGCAGTGGCGGCCGCCTTCGGACGGGTGGTGTCGGAGGTGGGGGCCGTCCTGGTGGTCGGTGGGAACATCCGGGGAGAGACGAGAGTCCTGACGACCGCCATCGTCCAGGAAGCCCGCCAGGCCCAATTTGGCACCGCCCTCGCCCTGGGCATCGTGCTGATGGCTCTGGCCCTGGTGATCAACGGGGCCTTGACCTGGCTGCAGTTGAGAGAGCGGGGCAACTGATGGATTCCCTGGTCGTTCAGAACCTCCGGTACCCGGCAGATGGCTCGATCATCTCGGTGGAGCGGTTGTCCGTCGAGGCCGGTGGACGTCTCGTCATCTTCGGCCCGAACGGCGCCGGGAAGACCACCCTGTTGCGGGTCCTCGCCGGAATCTTGCCCGGCGGACCATCCATCAAGACCGCCTACCAGCCGCAACACTCGCATGTATTCCGGGGATCGGCAGGATGGAATCTCGGGCTGGGTCTCGATCATGAGCAAACCGTGTGGGCCCGGACGCTGGCCGACCGGTTCGGATTGGATCCTGACGTGTATCTGGAACCGGCCCGCGCCCTCAGCGGTGGCGAGCGTCAGCGTCTCTCCCTCGCCCGCACCCTGGCCCGTCCGGAACCGTGGGTGCTGCTCGACGAACCGCTGGCCGCCCTGGACGTCGCCGACCGCCTGGATGTCGCTGCCGCACTGGTGGGCAGCTTGAACGGCAAGGGGGCGATCGTCGTCACCCACGACCGGGAGGAGGCCGCGGTGCTGGGCGAACGGATGGCGGTGATGGTGGACGGGACCATTGTTCAGGAAGGCCCGGTGGCCGAAGTCTTCTCGCTCCCGGTGGACGATCGCGTTGCCAGGGCGGTGGGCGTGGCCAATGTGCTGGACGGTATCGCCGGAGTCTCTGAAGACTCTCTCAGCTCGGTCATGGTGGGATCACTGCACGTGTGGGGGATCGGGGATTTGGCCGAGGGAAGTGCGGCTCGAGTGCTGTTCGGGGCCGAGGCCGTCACGTTGTTCGCGGGTCACGATGCGACCGCCGGGTCGGCCCGCAACCGGTGGCCGGGGCGGGTGGAGGCGCTCCGCGAGGCGGGTCGGCTGACCGAGGTGATCGTGGACGCCGGTTCGCCAATTGCCGCCCTCATCACCCCGGGCTCTCGCGAAGCGCTCCAACTGGCCCCCGGGGCGGCGGTGACGCTGACGGTGAAAGCCGCCGCGGTGCGGGTAATCCCTCGATGAAGCGATTCGGTCTCATCGGGTTGGCAGCGACCCTGACCCTGGGTGCCTGTGCCGGACCGGTCCGGGTGATCGTGGCCGCCGGCACGACTCTGGTCGACAGCGGCATCATCGACGAGCTGACCGCTCAGTACGAAGCGGAGCACCCCGGGATTGAATTGAGTGTGGTCGGCGAATCGACGGCCCGGGTGCTCGACCTGGCCAGGAGGGGCGCAGCCGATTTGCTCATCACCCACGCCCCCGACCTCGAAGCCGAGTTTGTGGCCGAAGGCCGGGCCGCTCGCTATGAGCCCGTGCTGGTCAGCCGTTTCGTTCTGGCCGGTCCGCCGGCATCCGACCTCGGGAAACCCATGTCGGTCGGGGACGCTCTGGCAGGTATTGCCGCCCGGGGCGACTTGTTTGTGAGCAGGTCCGACGGATCGGGGACCCATCAGAAAGAGATGGATCTGTGGGAGGCGGCCGGTGTCGATCCACGCGGTGCGGAGTGGTATATCGAGACCGGACAGGGGATGGGTTTGACCCTGCAGGTAGCCGACCAGCGCTCGGCTTTCGTACTCTGCGAACTCGGAGTCTTTCTGGCCGCGGGACCTTCCCTCTCGCTCGAGGAGATTCCCCTGCTCGAAGACCGCGTATTGACCAACCCGTACCAGATCACCGTAGTGAGCGGATCGGAGGTTGAATCGGCGGCGGATGGGTTCGCCGCCTGGTTGCTGTCGGAGGAAGGCCGCCAGGCGATCGTCTCGGTCAACAGCACCTTGTTTGGCCGGCCGGTCTACCAGCCGGCGGGATCCTGACTGCTCGGAAGGGCTGCCGCCTGCCGCCGCGAGCGGCGTTTACGGTGTACCGTTCAGCCAACAAAAAGGAGCATCCTTGAGATCGATCAGCACCGTCCTCTGGTTCTTGATTCTGAGCAGCATGCTGACCGGGTGGGTTGCCGTTATCTTCGCGTTCAATGCGGAGACGGAAGCCGTAGCGGGAGCGGTGAGCCTGGTGGCCGCGGCGCTCGCATTCGGGCTCCCCACCTTGGCCCTCTTCAACTCACTGAAAAAGTAGCGGCGCCGGGGAATCAAGCCGGGGCTCCGCCCGGGACCCGGTCTCCTTATTCGGGCGACGACTCGTCAAGCTGGCTGAGCCACCGGCGGATTGGCTCTGCGTCGCCATCAAGTTCGGCCGGTTGCGGTGCTGCCTTCCGTTCCGATCCGGATAGTTGGATGGGGGTTCGCAGACCCCGGTTACCAGCCGGGTCCTCGGCCACCATGTCGATTCCCAGAGCGTCGGCCAGCCGGAATGCCTCGGCCACCGTGTTGACCGGCCCCGCCGGAACTCGAGCAGCGCCCAGAATCTCGATCCACTCCGCGGCCGGTCTGGTCTGGAACACCGGCTCGAGTTGCCGAACCAACGCTTCGATGTTGGTCCGTCGGAGTGGATTGGTGCGAAAGCGGGGGTCGGTGGTCAATTCCGGCTTGCCGATCACTTCGCAGGTCCGGGCGAACAGGGAGTCGTTAACGGCCGCCAGGACGAAAGGGCGGTCTGCCGCGTGGAACAATTCATATGGAGCGATTGACGGATGGCGATTCCCGTTTCGATGAGGATCGTCGCCGGTGAGAAGATATCCCGATGCCAGGTTGACCAGCCCGGCGAGAGCAGCCTCGAATAACGAAACGTGGACGTGCTGGCCCCGCCCTCCGGTGGAAACCCGTTGGAACAACGCGGCGAGAACCCCGGAGGTGGCGAACAAACCGGCGATTACGTCCACCATTGCCATGCCGACCTTGGTTGGTGGCCCCTCGGGTTGGCCGGTGACGTGCATCCAACCGGCCATCGCCTGGATGAGAAGATCGACCCCCGGCATCCCGGCTTGGTCTCCTTCTCGGCCAAATGCCGAAATAGAGCAATAGACCAATCCCGGGTTCCGCTCTACGAGCCGGTCGTATCCGAGACCGAACCGATCCACCAAGCCGGGCCTGAAGTTCTCTACGACCACGTCCGCCCGGAGCGCCAACCGGCAAGCCAACTCCTGATCTGCAGGGTCTCCCAAATCGAGGGCGATCGACTCTTTGCCGCGGTTGACCGACGCGAAATAGGTCGCCAGATCACCGCGAAACGGAGGCCCCCACGAGCGCGTGTCATCTCCCGATCCGGGCCGTTCGACCTTGATGACCCTGGCGCCCAGGTCCGCCAGAATTTGGGTTACCAGGGGTCCCGCCATGATGCGGGAAAAATCCGCAACCAAGATTCCGGCGAGCGGGAGGGTGTTCATATTCCTGGCATCGTGTGTCGTCCCGAGATGACCTATCGAATGATAGGTCAGAGTGGCTATCGATGCGGCGACCCCCCCATATTTCGGCGGCGCTTCAAATCGATTGATTCCTCCTCGTTCGAGAATCCCGGGGGGAGATAATCCCGGTAGGATGCCGGAATAATCGCCCAGGGAGGCTCAATGCTTCACGGCTACGCTGGCAAGATCCTTCATGTTGACCTGACGACGGGTTCGCTCGACATCGAGGAACCACCCGAGGAGCTGTACCGGACGTACATGGGCGGCAGCGCCCTCGGCCTCTACTACTTGCTCAAGAACACCCCGGCCGGGGCGGATCCTTACGGGCCCGACAACACGCTGGCATTCATGCTGTCCGGGATCACCGGAGCGCCGATCGCCGGGCAGAGCCGGGCGACTGTGGTCGCCAAATCCCCGATGACCGGGGGGGTGGGTGACAGCCAGGCCGGGGGATTCTGGCCGGCCGAGCTGAAATTCGCGGGATTCGACGGGATCGTGGTGCGAGGAATCTCTCCTACCCCGGTCTATCTCTGGATCAATCAGGGCGAGGTGGAACTACGCGACGCCTCCCATCTGTGGGGCAAGATGACCCTGGAGACCGAGGAGATGTTGCAGAAGGAACTCGGGGACCATCGCATTCAGGTTGCGCAGGTGGGCCCCGCCGGGGAGAACCTCGTCCGGTTCGCGGCCATCATGAATATGGCGACCCGGGCCCACGGGCGCACCGGCATGGGTGCGGTGATGGGCAGCAAGAAGCTCAAAGCGATCGTGGTTCGCGGGGCAAACGAAAGCTGGGCATGGCCGATCCGGAGGGCGTCCGGGCCATCATGCAGCCCTCGATCCCGGCAATCAAAGAAGACCCAGACGTATGGGATCTCGCCAAGCACGGAACCCTCGGGATTCTCGAAAGTCAGAATGCCAACGGAGGGCTTCCCACCCGCAACTATCAGAGCGGGTGGATGGGCTACGACCGGGCGGCCGCCATCGGTGGGGAACGCCTATTCAAAGAACTGCTGCGCGGCGCGGATGAAGACGACCAGATGAAGCTGGGTCGAGAGACTTGCTATTCCTGCGCGGTCCGTTGCAAGCGGGTCGTCGACGCCGAATGGCAGGGCCGGAAGATCGATCCCAAGTCGGGCGGTCAGGAATACGAGACTTCCTCCGTCTTTGGTTCGTACTGCGACATCGACGACATTCATGCCATCGCCTATGCCAATCAGCTATGCAATCAATACGGGGTCGACACCATCGCGGCCGGAGCCACGATGGCCTTCGCCATCAACTGCTACGAAGAAGGTCTGATCAATTCGGATGACACCGGAGGAATCGAACTGGGGTGGGGGAAAGCCGAGGCAATGATCGCCATGCTGGAGAAGACCCTCATCCGGGACGGATTCGGTGACGTCCTGGCGGAAGGGTCTGCCCGGGCCGGCGCTCACCTCGGCAACGGCGCTGAGGATCTGGTCGTGGCGGTGAAGGGTGAAGAACTCCCGGCCCACATGCCGCAGGTCAAACCTTCCCTGGCTTTGATCTACGCGGTCAACCCGTTCGGAGCCGACCATCAATCCAGCGAACACGACCCCAACTACACACCCGAGTTGATTGCCGACTCGCCCGAGAAGTACGGCAAACGAGCGGCCGACCTCGGCCTCACCAATCCGCAGCCCGAGGAGGTCCTCAACGCCGGAAAAGTGGAGTACGCCTTGAAGACCCAGTATGCGTATTCGGCGATGGACACCGCAGACGTATGCCAGTTCGTGTTCGGACCGGCCTGGCAACTGCTGGGGATGGAGGAACTGGCCGGTGTGATCACCGCCGTGACCGGCGAGGAAACCACCGTGGCCGATTTGCTCACCATCGGCGCCCGCCGTCTCAACATGCTGCGGGCTTTCAACGCTCGGGAAGGTATCACTCGCGAGCGGGACACGCTCCCCAAGCGATTGTTCGAACCGCTCGACGGCGGCCCCAGCAACGGCAAGGTCGTCGACCGGGCCGAGTTCGAGGCCGCCCTCGAAACCTATTACGAGATGGCGGGTTGGGATCCGGTCGGCGGCAACCCAACAGCGGAGACGCTCGAGGCGCTGGGTCTCGGTTGGCTCAAGCCGGAGCTGGCCCTGTGAAGCGGATCTGGGTGGTGGTGGTGGTGGCGATGGTCGTCATGGCCGGGTGTGCGACCGACGCGACCGAACCACCGGCCGATGACGTCGTCCTGCGGGTCGTGTTGGCCGGGAAGGTGGTGGGCGACTGGACACTGGCCGATCTGGAAAGCCAGGTCGAGTTCGTTTCGATGACGATCGACGGGGACGATCAATCCGGACCGCGGCTCCTCGACGTGCTCGCTGCCTCCGACGTGGAAGAGTGGGACACGGCCGAGGTGTTCGGCATGGGGGAGGGGCGCGTCGTTGAAGTCACCCTCGAAATCACTTCCACGCAGGTCGATGACGGGTGGATCCTCGACGTCACCAAACAGGGCACACTCAAACTGGCCACCGCAGATCTCCCGCGTGAGCAATGGGTGAGGGACGTCGGTGAGATCAGCATCCCCTGACACCTGGGTCGTCGGGATCGATGACACCGACATGCCGGGCATCGGCGGCACCGGTCGTCTGGCCCGCCGTCTGGCCGCCGAGATCGAGGCACTCAACCTCGGCCGATCTGCCGGCGTGACCAGGCACCAGTTCTACGAGGGTCCGGGTGTGCCGAAGACGGCTCGCAATTCGGCGGCGGCGGTCGCCTTCACCGGCGTGACCTCGGCGGCCGGACTCTTCGAGACGGCCTGCGCCATCGTGACCAGAGAGTCGATTGACGGGTCCGACCCCGGGGTGGCCATCGGAGCCTGGCCGGCCTCCACCGATTTGGTCGAGTTTGCCCGCCGGGCACAGCGGGGATTGGTTGGACAGGCTGAGGCACGGGTTCACGGGGCCGCCTGGGCGACCGACCTGGCCGGCCTGGGCGGAACGGAAGACGGGGTGATCGGCGCGCTGGGGGCAATGGCGCTCCGCCTCGACGGCGACGATGGTCGGTTCGTGGACCTACCGGGGATCCGCCGGGTAGCCGGGCTTATGTCGGTCGCCGAATTACTCGACCGGACGGCCATCGCAGATGTCGTCGATTTTGAGGAGAAAACCCCACTGGCTCCCGCCGGCCGGCTCGATCTGGGAGATTGGGTGAGGCCCCGGCTGATGGGCGGCCGGCCGGTGCTGGTGGTGCGACGCTTCGAGGAGATGTGGGTCAATGCAGACACTCGCTCGAAGTAGATCAACCCGGCCGCGATCGCTTTCGGTCGACCTGGTCCTGGCAGTGGCCGTCGGCTTGGTGGCAACCCTCGCCAAAAGATATCTGGACTTCCACCTGGGCATCCCGGGCCACGCCGGGGTCGGGTGGATTGCCGTGCTGGTTTCCGGCCGTCTGCTCAACGGGCGCGCCGGAATGGCCACGGTGGCCGGGCTTTCGATGGGACTGTGGGGAGTCCCGATCGGCGTGGGCCATTCGATTGGCTACAACATGATGCTGTACGGCCTGGCCGGAAGCCTCCTGGACTCCGGGACGCTGCTGCGTCTGCCCATGCGACGCCTGTGGGGAGCATCCTTGGCCGGGGTCGTCATCCACCTCGCCAAGTTTGGATTTGTGTTCGCCAACGCCTGGATCTCCGACATACTGCGGCGCGTCGAGGTATTCGGCTTTCTGGGCGCCCTGGCCAACCATCTCGTCTTTGGCGCCGCCGGCGGAATGCTGGGGTGGGCGATGTGGCGCGCCGGTGGCGCTCTGTATGCCCGGCGAATCGCGCGACGCTCCTCGTAGGATGCCCGGCATGGTGACCGTGCGTCTTCCCAAGCTGCTGCGCAAGTATGCATCGGGTTATGAATACCTCGAGGTGGACGCCCCGACGGTCACGGCGGCCCTCCGGGCGGCGACCGCCGCGCATCCAGACCTGGAGCTTCGCCTGTTCGATACCGACGGTCTCCTGCATGCCCACCTGTCCCTATTCCACAACGGTCGCCAGGTGTTGCGGGATGTTCAGGCCGGCACGTCGGTCGGACCGGACGATCGGCTCGAGGTGATCATCAATGTCGTCGGTGGAGCCGAAGACGTTCGGATGCGCGGGTTCCGACACCGGGCCACCGTGGGGGAAGCCCGGAGCGCCGCTCTGGCCGGAGTCCAACGACTTCCCCCGGAAACGGTCCCGGTCGGGGAGGCGGCCGGCCGGGTTCTGGCAGGCGACGTGATCAGCCGGGTGGCCGTCCCGGCCTTTCGCCGGGCCACCATGGACGGCTATGCCGTGCAGGCCGACGACACCTATGGGGCTTCGGCCTATTCGCCGGTACACCTGACGGTGATCGGCGAGTCCCTTCCCGGGTCTACGCCCGACATCTCGGTGGAGCGGGGCTCGTCGATGCGGATCATGACCGGCGCCCCGCTGCCCCAAGGAGCAGATGCGGTCCTGCGGGCCGAGGATACGACCGAAAGGGATCGAATTGTCGAGGTCCGGGCTCCGGTCGCTCGGGATCGGAATGTCGGGCGGATCGGCGAGGACATCGAGATCGGCGACCTCGCGCTCACCGACGGGCGCCGGCTCTTGCCCCAGGACGTTGGCTTGCTGGCATCGATCGGACATCATCCGGTTTCGGTGGTTCGGCGACCGCTGGTACTGGTGATCGTCTCGGGCAACGAGCTGGTGGCTCCCGGCGAACAGCCGCACGGCACCAGCATCGTTGATAGCAACTCGCCGATGTTGGCCGCCTTGATCGAGCGGGACGGGGGGCAGGCCGAAGTCGTGCGGCTCCCCGACAATCAGGAGGCGATGCGCGAGGCGCTCGCTCGCTCCGGAACAGACGTCATTTTGACCGCCGGGGCGGCCTCGGTAGGTGCCGAAGATCGTGTTCCCGTGCTGGTGGACGAGCTGGGCGAGTTGGTTATCCACGGGGTGGCCATGCGACCCTCCTCGCCGACCGGGGTGGGAAGGATCGGTGGCCGGCCGGTGCTGATCCTGCCGGGCAATCCGGTCTCCTGTTTGGTGGCATACGACTTCTTTGCGGGACCGGTCATCCGGAGGTTGGGCGGGCTGCCGGAAGCGTGGCCGTACCTCTCCCGCCGCCTGCCCCTTGCCAAACGTCTGGTGTCGCAGATTGGCCGTACCGACTACGCCCGGGTCCAGATCGAGGGCGACGGGGTTCGTCCTCTCGCCATCTCGGGAGCGTCGGTTCTGTCCTCGGTGACCCGGGCGTCCGGGTTTGTGGTGGTTCCGGCCGGTCTGGAGGGATACGCGGAGGGAGCCGAGGTGGAGGTTCATCTCTACGACTCATGGGCTGCCGGATGAGACAGAGACAGTTTCTCGATGTGGTCGACGAATCGGTGGCCCACCGGCGATTCGAGGCCGCCTGCGCCCACCTGCGGCCGCGCCGCGAGACCATCCGCCTGGATTCGGCTTTGGGGCGAGTTCTGGCGGACGATGTCGTCTCCGGCGTCGATGTAACTGCTTTCGATCGGAGCAACATGGACGGGTATGCCGTGCGGGCCGAAGACACCTTCGGGGCCGAGGAACTGGCCCCGATCGTGCTGTCTGTTGCAGATATCTCGCTCGTGGCCGGGCAAGCACCCCCGGTGGGTTTCGAGGTGAGTTCCGGGGAGGCCGTGGCGGTGGCCACCGGCGGAGTGGTCCCGCGGGGGGCGGACGCAGTGCTGATGGTGGAGCACACCGAACCCCACCCGAACGGCATCGGAGTGGTCCGACCGGCGGTTCCGGGTGGGAACATCACTTTCGCCGGATCCGATATCGGTCGGGGCGATACGGTGATGCGGCGCGGTACCCACCTCAGTTCGCGCGAGACCGGCGTGCTGGCGGCGATCGGGGTCGTCCAGGTCGACGTGATCGCCCGCCCGCGGGTGGCGGTGGTGTCGACCGGTGACGAAATCGTGGAACCGGGACGGCTTCTCGAAGTAGGCCAGGTATTTGACTCCAACCAGCGCATGCTGGCGGACGCAGTTGCCGAACTCGGTTGCCGGCCGGTGGCGGGGGGGATCATTCCCGACGACGAGGCGTTGCTCTCGCGAACGATTGAGGGGCTGGTCTCCGGGCCCGAGGCTGTGGATGTCGTGCTGTTGTCGGGCGGAACGTCCAAGGGGGAAGGAGATCTCAACTCCACCGTGGTGCAGAAGCTGGCGGAACGATTGCCCGATTCCGCCGGCATCGTTGTGCACGGGGTGGCTCTCAAGCCGGGCAAGCCCGTCTTGCTGGCGGTTGTTTCGGGGATTCCGGTGGTGGTGCTGCCCGGCTTTCCTACCTCCGCCATATTTACGTTTCACGAGTTCGTAGCGCCCTTGCTACGCCGGCTGGCCGGTTTGCCCACCGGCGAGCGGGGGATCGTGCAAGCGACCGTGCCTTTGCGCATCACCTCGGCCCCCGGGAGGACCGAGTACAACCTGGTCGACCTGGTGGAGGGACCTACCGGTCTGGCGGCTTACCCCCAGGGGGCCGGTTCGGGGAGCGTGACCGCGTTCGGACGGGCGGATGGTTTCATCCGGATCCCCGACTCGACGGAGTTCATCGATGAGGGGGCTCTGGTTGAGGTCCATCTGCTGCATCCAGAGTTGCGTCCGGCCGACCTGGTCGTCATCGGGAGTCACTGTGTCGGTCTGGATTATCTGCTCGGCCGGCTGGCCGACCGGGGATACCGCGTCAAGATGGTGCCGGTGGGATCCACCGGTGGTCTGACCGCAGTAGGCCGGGGAGAGGCCGACCTGGCCGGTATCCACCTGATGGATGAGGAGACCGGTGAGTACAACACGCCCTTCTTGCCGCCCGGGGTTCGGCTGCTGCGCGGATACCGGCGGCGCCAGGGGATCGTCTTCCGATCCGACGACCATGAACTGGTACAAGCCGACGGTGAAGACCTCTCGGGAATCCTCCGAAGTGGTCCGTACCGGATGGTCAACCGGAACCCGGGTAGTGGAACCCGGGTTCTCATCGATCAATTACTCGACGGGAGCAGGCCCGAGGGGTATCTGCATCAACCCAGGACCCACCACGCGGTGGTGGCGGCGGTCGAGCAGGGGAGAGCGGACTGGGGAGTAACCCTCGACACGGTAGCGGAAGCCGCCGGACTGACCTTCCGCTTCCTACAGGACGAGCAGTTCGACTTTGCCGTTCCCGAACCGCGTTGGGATCGCCCGGCGGTCGCCGCTCTCCGGGAGCTGCTTGATGATGGTCGCGTGGTCGAAGGCCTTCGCCGGATGGGATTCGAGAGGTGAGCCGGGAGCTGCGAGCTATGAGCTACGAGTTCGACAACTACATGAATCCGGCTTCGACCGCGCGGTGGTCTAGGGTTTCCATCACCCGCGACTGCACCTCTTCGAAGAACTCGGACGTGTTGAAGTGCGGCAGGTTGGAACCCTCCATCGGCTCGTGGGCTGCCGCGGGCAGCCGGTAGTCGTCGGTGCCGAATCCGGATCGTCGCTCACAGGCATAGCCGCGCAGGAAGGTCCGCATCACGGTCGCCGCGAGTTGCTCGCCGGTGATATTCAAACCCGTGGCGATCCGGAGCGCCTCGGCTTCGAAGTCGGGACCGACATTGGCGAACTTGCACAGCCCGGTGATGTCGTCCATCAAGTAGAGGGGCCCCCGGTTGGTGATGGCGTCGACCCAGTAATCAACCCCGGTCTCGCGCTCGATGACGTAGAGGAAAAAGGTCCGCATCGACATGTGACCGCCGGCCAGGGCCCACGGAAATCCCGGGTTCGTGTGCGGCTGGTAGGCCGGATACTCGAGTCCTTTGGAATGCATGGCGTAGGCGGTTTCTCCCGCCTGCTCCGACAGCCGCTTGACACCCTGTCCCAACTCGGGCAGCCGTCCGGCGGCCACCGCCCGGATCGCCTCGGTGACGCCGGCCGGGTCGGAGAATGCCAGTCCCCCGAGGAGGCGGGATCCGGTGCGGCGGTTGTTATCCATCGCATAACCCAGCGTGACACCGAGTGAGATCGAGTCCATGCCCAATTCGTCGGTGAGCTCGATGAGGGAAAACGCCACATCGGGATCGAAGATTCCCAGGTTGGAGGACAGCAGAGTGATGGGCTCGAAGTCGACCTTGGCTCGAAAGGTGCCGGCTTCGCCATCGTCGAGCCGATCGAAAACGTTCTTGTGGCACTTGATCCCGCACAGGTAGCACCCCTCCGCCTGCACGACGTAGGGTCCTTCCTCAACGCTGGGCCGGAGCAGCGGAACTGAGGCGTCGGTGCCGGTCGGGGCGAAGTTGAACTCGGGCAGCGACTGAGCTTCCTGCATCATTTTCATAGTTCGCCAGGTGCCGCCCCGATCGTGTTCGAGGTCCCGGTAACGGGCACTGCCTTCGCCCAGGTTGATCTCCCGGTTGATTTCCTTCAGGCCGCGAGCCCGCGGCGGGTTGGGCCCGTCGGCGGCAATGGCCCACAGGTTCTTGGATGCCATCACCCCTCCGTAGCCGCCTCGCCCGCAGAAGCGGGGCTTGCCGTCGCCGCTCTCCAGCTGATTGTCCGTGGAAAGGGCTATCGAGGCGAAGCGCACCGATTCGTAGTGCTCCCCGGCCGGGCCGATCACCGCGAAATGCGCCTCGGGATACCGACCGTGCAGGTCCTGAATCCGGTCGTTTACGGTTCGGCCGGTGAGGTCGGTTGCGTCGAGGAATTGAAAGTGAGCGGACCCCTCTTCGCCGCCGGGAGCTAGATACAGCAGGGTGGGCCGGTCCGCTCGGCCCGTGAAGATGACCTCGTCGATCCCGAGTCCGCGCAGTTTGGTGCCGAAATGTCCGCTCCCGGCCGACCACATCAGCCCGGGTTGGCCGTTCACCGCCTGTTTGAGAGGCGAGTAGCCGTGAAAGAAGGTTCGCAACCCGGTCATCACCTGGGTTCCGCTCAAGAGCCCGAGGTTCATCACGAGGGGCGCCGCCGGATCGTACGGATCTTCGACCGTGAGGTCGGCCAGCAGTTTGGTAGCCCGGGCGATCCCACCCAGAGCATCCTCGAGATCCTCGCACCGGACGGTCTCATGCCGTACCGTCTGATCGGTCAGGTCAACGGAATACCGGCTCACTTCGAATTCGGTCGCAGGCTTCAGGATTGTCGCCACGTCACCCCTCCATCTGTTGTCTCGACCAAGAGGTTGGCCGGCGACGGTCCACCGACCAACCTGGTTCACGTTATCCCAGTTTGGCGACGAAGTCCTCGAGCACACCGGTCAGAGTCGGCTCGCCAATTTCCTGCAGATCGTAGAACACGCGCGTGTGGGGCTTTTCGATGTGCACAATCCGGGCAAGATCGATCGGAGTGCCGATCACGACGGCGTCACAATCGGCGGCGTTGATGGTTGCTTCGAGGTCACGAAGCTGCTCTTCGCCGTAGCCCATGGCCGGCAGGATCGTTCCGATGTTGGGGTAGATCTCGAAGGTCTCCTTCAGCTTCCCGACCAGGAACGGGCGGGGATCAACGAATTCGGTCGCTCCGTACTTGGTGGCGGCCACCACCGCGGCGCCGATCTTCATCTCTCCGTGAGTCAGAGTCGGCCCGTCTTCGATCGCCAGCACCCGCCGGCCGGCTACCACCGAGGGGTCTTCGAGTCGCAGCGTTGACGCAGCATCGATCACCCTGGCGGTTGGGTTGACCTTGGCGATGTTGCGGCGCACGGTTTCGATTCCGGCCAGATCGGCCGAATCGATCTTGTTGATCACGACGACATCGGCGGTGCGGAGGTTGACCTCACCGGGGTAGTAGCGAAGCTCATGGCCGGGTCGGTGCGGATCGACGACGGTGATGGCCAGGTCGGCTTGGTAAAACGAGAAGTCGTTGTTTCCGCCGTCCCACACTATGACATCGCAGCCATCCGGGTCGGTCTCGGCAGCCCGGATGATGGCTTCGTAGTCCACACCCGCGTAGATGACGTTGCCGCGCACGATGTGCGGCTCGTACTCCTCCATCTCCTCGATGGTGCAATCATGCTTCTCGAGGTCGGCCAGCTCGGCGAAGCGTTGAACCTTCTGGGCAGAGAGATCTCCGTAGGGCATGGGATGGCGGATGGCGACCACCTTGAGGCCCTTGGCCATCAGCGTCTCGACGACTTTGCGCGAGGTCTGGGACTTGCCCGAGCCGGTCCGGATGGCGCATACCGAGATCACCGGTTTGATGCTCTTGATCTGAGTATCGCCGGGTCCGAGCAGCGTGAAGGACGCTCCGGCGGCTTGAACGATGGCCGAGACCCCCATCACGTGCTGGTAGGAGACGTCGCTGTAGGAGAACGCACACTCATCCACGTCCAGCTCATCGATGAGGCGGGGTAGCTCCTCTTCGGCGTAGATCCGGATGCCGCCCGGATAGAGCGGTCCGGCCAGCTCGGCGGGGTACGTGCGGCCCTCGATTCCCGGGATCTGCTCGGCGGTGAAAGCCACGACTTCGACCGACTCGTCGTCGCGATAGCGAGTGTTGAAATTGTGGAAGTCGCGGCCGGCGGCTCCGATGATGATTACCTTGCGTCTACTCATGGTGACCCTCCTGATAACTGACGACTGACAACTGATGGCTCTCAATAACCGGGAATCTGCTTCGGGAAGTAATCCTCCATCTTCCCCTCGCGATAGACGTCGGCGGTGGCGCAATGCAAGCCTCCACCGAAAGGTCCGACCGCCCAGAAGGGGACGGGGATCACCTCGAAACCGAGTTCGTAGAACTGCTGCTGCTGGGCCTTTTCGGATTCCTCCACGAATATGGTGTTTTCGTCGAGCAACAGGGTGTTCATCGAAAGCCACACGCTGCAGAAGCAGAGTGGCGGCTTCTCCGAGAGGGCCGGCTCCGCACACGGCACTATCTCCCAGTCGTTCATCTCGAACAGCTTGACCATTTCGTCGGTCATCGGAACGCGTTGCCGGTTGCTCAAAGCCAGGCCCGGCCGCAGCGGGATGAATGTGGCGTCGATGTGCATCGGATGGGCTTCGTAGAAGAGGACCTCGTGGATTCGGTGCTCCGGGTAGTGGCGCCGCAGCCAATCGATCCCGGCGCCGTTGGTAGCGGTGGATCGCTGCACGAAGAGATCTCTCCCGAATCGCCCAACGTCGGCGGCGTCGAACAGCGGCTCGTGTTCCGTTAGGTTCCACTGCTTCTTCTTGGTGAACCGTTCGATCTGTTCCTCGTCGCTGAAGGACTCGGCGTACTCCCAGAAATCCATGCCGTCGACATAGGAGGCGTCGGTCAGGCGAGGCTTGGGGGCGGCTTCCCATCGGAACTCCGGATCTTGCTCGAAGTAGCTCTGGAGAAGAGGTCGGTAGGCCAGGTACTCGAACCATCGAGAACGCTGCGACATCGTCGCTTCGAGGATCTCATTGCCGACCGTGAGTAGCAGGTCACGCGGCGGCATGACTCCGAACATCGAATCCTGCTTCCAGTCGGGGGTGGAGACCTTCTGGGAGAAATCAAGCGGTTCGGGCCGATCGACGACCACCCCGTGAGATTCCAGGAGTGCCGCAAAATTGTCCAGTTGCTCGTTGGCTGAGTCTTCCATGTCCTGCGGCAACCGACCGTAGGTCCCCTTGGGGAATCCCCACTGAGGCCAATCGCGCACCGTGGCAGGCTCGGGCGCCTGCACCATCGTCCCGTCGGCTCTCCCGACAATGACTCGCTTGAGACGGCTCCATTCGTTCCACGAGTTGACGATCTTTGGCACAGCGTCTCCTCACTCTTGTCCAGGGGATTCCGCGTTGTCCGGCGCGGTCGTGGGCGATATACTACCTATCACCCGATAGGGAAAACAACCAGGAGGCAGTGGCCATGCCCAGCTCGTTTTTGCACCCATTCACGCCGCCCCGCAAGGACGAGTTCATCTCGATCGTCGGCGGTCGGGGGGCCCTGATTTTCGACGATCAGGGCAACGAGTACATCGACGGTATGGGCTCTCTGTGGTATGCCAACGTCGGCTACGGAAGAGAAGAAATCGCCCAAGCGATAGCCGAACAGGCCGGGAAACTGGGGGCGTACCACACGTTTGACCCGTTCACGAACCCGCCCAGCGAGGAGTTGGCCGCCAAGATCGCCGAGCTGTCGCCCTTTGAGCGAGCCCGGGTGTTCTTTGGCTCCTCCGGATCCGAGGCAGTCGACACTGCGATGAAGCTGGCCCGGATTGCCCACCGTGAGGCAGGCAATCCCCACAAGCACGTCATCGTCAGCCGGGAGCGGGGCTATCACGGCACCAACTACGGTGGAACCTCGGTGCAAGGTATCGCCCCGAACCGCGACGGTTTCGGTCCATTGGTCCCGGGCATCATCAATGTGGTGGCCGATGACGACGAAGCGATGAAGAGGATCTTCGCCGAGCATGGCGACGAAATCGCCGCGGTCATCACCGAGCCGGTCCAGGGGGCGGGGGGAGTGTGGCCGCCGCCGGAGGGATACCTGTCACACCTCCGCGATCTGTGCGACACGTACGGCGCCTTCCTCATTTTCGACGAAGTTATCACCGGTTTCGGGAGACTCGGGGAATGGTTTGGCAGCCAGTTCTACGGAGTCACCCCGGACATGATCACCTTCGCCAAGGCAGTTACCTCCGGCTACGTGCCGTTGTCGGGAGTCATCGTGGGACCGTCGGTACTGGAGGGTCTGGAGGCGAACGAGGGATTCGTGCTGAGGACGGGCTACACGTATTCGGGTCATCCGCTCGGGTGTATCGCCGCCCTCAAGTGCATCGAGATTCAGGAGCGCGAGGGCTTGCTGGCCCGGGCGACCGAGATCGGCCGACGGTTGTCGGCCGGCTTGTTCGCATTGCGCGACGACGGCCTGGTGGTCGATGTTCGGGGAGAGGGGGCCGTGTGGGCGATCACGCTGCCCGACGGTGTGAACGTGCTCGCCGCCCGCGATGCCCTTCTGAAAGAAGGTGTGATCATTCGACCGATTCCGCCCCATATGTCAATGTGCCCGCCTCTGGTCATCACCGATGAGCAGATCGATAAGCTGCTCTTGTCTATTCGCGTCGTATTGGCAGCCGCTTGACGGCTCGCAACGGAGGTATAGCGAAATGCTGGTTGGTGCCCCGAAAGAGATTAAGAAAGCGGAACGACGCGTCGGTCTGACGCCGGCCAGTGTCAGAGAGCTCGTTGCCCACGGGCACCAGGTGCTGGTCGAATCAGGTGCAGGTATCGGGATCGGCGCGGCCGACGAAGCATACGTCGCCGCCGGAGCCCGGATCGCTCCATCGTCGGCAGAAGTCTGGGACCAGGCCGAGATGGTAGTCAAGGTCAAGGAACCGCAGGCTGTGGAACGGGCCCAGCTCGGTGAAGATCAGGTGCTCTTCACCTATCTTCATCTTGCTCCCGACCCCGATCAGACGAGGGAACTCGTCGAGAGTGGATCCACCTGTATCGCCTATGAGACCGTCACCGACCGTGAGGGCGGTTTGCCCCTGTTGGCCCCGATGTCGCAAGTGGCCGGTCGTATGTCGATCCAGGCCGGGGCGCATTGCCTGGAAGCCCCCAGCGGGGGATCCGGGTTGCTGCTGGGTGGAGTGCCGGGAGTCAAGGCCGCCAATGTCGTGGTGATCGGCGGTGGGGTAGTTGGTGAGCATGCCATCCAGATGGCGGCCGGGTTGGGAGCCGAAGTCATAGTCCTCGACAACAACATCGCCGTCCTCGATCGGCTCGCCCGTCGCTTTGGCACCGCTCTGCAGACCGTCTACTCGACCGCCTCGGCACTGGAAGAGTGGGTGCTCGATGCCGATCTGGTGGTGGGAGCCGTCCTCGTCAAGGGTGACCGGGCGCCCCGGTTGGTCACCGCCGACATGATCAAACGTATGCGACCCGGTTCAGTCGTGGTCGACGTGGCCATCGATCAGGGCGGCTGCTTCGAAACATCCCGCCCGACCACGCATGAAGATCCCACCTACGTGGTCGACGACATCGTGCACTACTGCGTTGCCAACATGCCGGGAGCAGTGCCGCGCACGTCAACGTATGCCCTCAACAACGCCACCTTGCCGTTTACGCTGGCGCTGGCCGACAAGGGAGCCAAGCAGGCGATGCTCGACGATGAGCATTTGCTGGGAGGGCTCAACGTCTGCAAGGGCAAGGTCACCGAAGAGCACGTTGCTCGAGCACTCGGCTATCAATACGTCGAGCCCCTGGAAGCTCTGGCGACTTGCTGAAGATCGTGGCTCGCGCTCGATTCACGCGGGACTGAGCCACAGGAGATGCCGCGGAGAAGTCGATGAATGCTGGAATGCCATTCGAGTCGGGCCGCCTGCACGCCTTTGCGGCTGCGAGTTCTTTCGCCGGGGTTCCGGCTGCCACCCTCGAGGACTTCCAGGGAGCCCGGGTTGTCATCATGGGGGCGCCGTTTGACTGGGGCACCTCCTATCGGCCGGGTGCTCGGTTCGGGCCGAAAGCCATCCGTGAGAGCGACTACATCGCTGCCGACGGCTACCGGCCTCATCTCCCGACCGGGCTCAATGCCCTAGAGGGGGTAGTCGACATCGGCGACGTTGAGATGCATCCCGGGGACATCGAAGGAGATCTGGAACGCATCACCTCCGCCGTTGAGCGTGTGGCCGCGGCGGGTTCGATCCCGATCGTGCTCGGCGGTGATCACACGATCACCTATGCGAATGCCACCGGAGTTGCCCGAGTGTTTGGATTTGGTGAAGTGGCGCTCGTTCATTTCGATGCCCACCCGGATACCGGCGAAATGACCGGGTACGGATCGCTCTACGGGCATGGAACACCGATGCGCAGGCTGATCGAATCGGGGGCGGTGCCCGGACACCGGTTCGTGCAGATCGGGCTGCGGGGCTATTGGCCGGGTCCCGACACCGTGGCCTGGATGCGCGACCAGGGCATGCGTGGCTACCTGATGACCGAGATCGAAGATCGAGGGCTGAAGCCGGTTGTCGACGAGGCGGTCGCCTACGCCGGCGAGGGAGCGACCGGCGTGTTCCTGTCGATCGACATCGACGTCGTGGATCCAGGAATGGCACCCGGCACGGGCACCCCCGAACCGGGCGGTCTCACCAGCCGGCAGATTCTCGATTCGGTCCGGAGGATGGCTCGAGAGTTGAACATCGTGGGCGCCGACATCGTCGAGGTATCTCCTCCCTACGACGGGCCGGGGGCGATCACTTCGTTTCTCGCCAACCGGATAGTCCTCGAGATCCTCAACGGGATCGCCGAACGGGCCGCGGGAATCAGTTCCTGATCGGTTGACCCAGGCTCGGCCGATGATGCTCGAAGAGATTGCCGGACTCTGCCTCGAGTCCCAGAGCCACCCGGAAGGGAATGGCATCGGCATCGACCGGACCGACGATCTGCATCCCGATCGGAACCCCGGTGCTCGGAGCGAGTCCGATGGGAACGTTGACTACCGGAAGCCGCCCAAGGATGTTGAACGGGTACGTCATGACGAGCTTCAGTTGCTCGCCGAGATCGCTCGTCGAACCTGAGTCCGGATGACCGAGATCGGCGGGGATGGAGGTGGTAACCAGTGTCGGGCAGATCAACGCGTCGTAGCCGGCCAGGAACACTTTGCTTTGCAGTTCTTCGTACATCTCATCGGCGTAGCGCCAGCTCTCCATCCACTCCTCTACGGACACGGGAGGCCGCTGGAGGAATTCCCTGATGTAGGGAGTCAACCGGTCATCTGACTCGTCGGGAACCGACCCGCGCAGGATTGGGCGGGATTGGAACGAGAGGTGCGTCAATGCCGTGTCCTCGGCTTGATCGGTCCATGCCAAGTCAACCGGATCAACCACCGCCCCGAGTTCGCGCAGTTGGGCGGCGGTCGACTCCAGAGCGTTGACGATTTCACCGTCCGGGTTGAAGTAGCCAAGATCGGCGCTCAGAGCGATTCGCATTCCGCCGACGGGGGGCAAATCGGTCGGCACGTCGAGTGGCGGCGATGAGAACATGTCGCCGGGCAGCGGTCCGGAGAGGGCGTTCTCAAACAAGATGACGTCTTTTACCGTCCGCCCCATTGGCCCGGAAGCGGCGTACGGCTCACGGTTCCACGGCCAGAATTCGGGGACCCGACCCCAGGGTGGCTTGAACCCGACCACTCCATTCATGGAGGCGGGGATTCTGATCGATCCGCCGATATCACTCCCGGTCGCCAGCAGTGACGACCCGGATGCCAGGCTGGCCCCCGATCCTCCGGATGAACCGCCCGACGTCATGGCCGGGTTCCAGGGGGACCTGGTGATTCCGTGGAGATAGGTCCACGTAACGATTGCCATTGAGAATTCCGGAGTCGTCGTGTGGGCGTGGATGATGCCGCCGGCATCGAGAACCCGCTCGGTGATCGGGTCGGTCCCAGAGGCAATCTCGTTCTCGAAGAGCAGGGAACCCTGAGTCCACCGTCTCCCGTCGACCCGGGGTTCGTCCTTGGCGGCGATCGGCAGACCTTCCAAAGGCCTGGCCGTTCCCGTTGCGTACGCCTCACCCGCTGCTTCTGCCTGTTGGCGAGCCTCATCGAAGTAGGTATCCATGAAGGCATTGACGAGCGGCTCGGTAGCGTGGGCACGGGCCATCACCGCTTCGAGGAGTTCTAGCGGCGCAAGCTCCCGGCTGCGGAACAAAGCGAGTGCTTCAGTCGCACTGAGGTGACTGAGTTCGTCGGACATGAGCACTCCAGTTCTCTCGATTCTGTCTATGTGCGCTTGGCTAGCTGTTCTTGATAGGTCGCGCTACCCGCAACCAGGCTACAAGCCGGCGTTGTAGGCCGTGATCAGATGGACCGCCTCCGCTCTCACAGTGGTCAGCGTTTCTGGATCCGCGAGAAGAGCTCGCAAGATCATCGAGGCCGATTCTTCCGGGTGGAACGGTCGACGACTCTCATCTGTAGTGAGGAACAGGTTCGATCGGGCCAGGAACCCGCTCACCATCTGTTGGGCCAACCACGCGTCTCCCTTGATGAACTGACCGGACTTCTGGCCGGCGCGAATCAACTCGCCGGTCAGGTCATCGAACTGCTGTAGGAGATCGCGGAATTCCTCCAACTCGGGGTCATTGAGAGCCTCAAAGCTGATATAGGCACGCATGTCGAAGGGGGAACCCATGGCCCGATCCACTTCACCGGCGATCATCGCGAATAGTTTGGCGCCCGGTGTGCCTTGGCTCGCTACGACGTTCTCGAAGCCTCGCAAGGCCGGGATGAGATCGGACCGATACAACTCCTCAACGATCGCTCGCTTGGTCGGGAAGTGGAAGAACAGTGACGGCTGACTGATGCCCACGGCGGCTGCGATTTCTCGGGTCGTTGTGGCACGGTATCCGTTGAGCGACAGGAGGCGCGAAGCTTCGACCAGGATGCGTTCACGAGTCCCGGGCTCATCGCCGGCGGTTGCCTTCGTCATGGACACTCCAAATCTGACCGGTCGGATGGCTCCTGCCGAAACTCGGCATATCTTTGCCAAAGCCCCACGGTCGGGCTCATGAAGGGCATTTCGGGTTCCTCTTCGACAGTCTATCTATCATTTGATAGGCTAGTCCGGTAATCGCTCCTCTGCCGGAAGGTGACCGATGACGAAGGTCAACTCGTGGAATGAGTGGGACCCTCTCAAGCATGTCATTGTTGGTCGAATCGACAGCCGGATGGTGGGGGCACCCGAAGCGGGGATGGTTCTCGATCTTCCCGAACTCGGGCTCAAGCCGGGAGAGTGGACGCCTATTCCCGACACGTACGTGGAGAAGGCGACGGAGCAAATGGAGAGTTTCGCCGCGATGCTCGCCAACCGGGGGATCAGGGTAGACCGGCCGACTTCGATGGACGACCGCCAATACGTCCGCACGCCCGATTGGGAGTGCAGCCACATGTTTGGGACCATGCCCCCCCGCGACATTCTCATGGCCTACGGCCACGAGATCCTCGAGGCGACCATGTCTCAGCGAGCTCGTTGGTTCGAGTTCCTGGCCTACAAACCGCTGCTGGAGCAGTACTTCAAGGAGGATCCGAACTTCTTGTGGGAGGCGGCACCCAAGCCCCGGCTGTCGGACGAGTCGTACGTTCCCGGCTACTGGGAAGACTTCTTCAACAAGTGGACCGAGGCGGAGCTAACCCGACGCATGGAGCGCTTTGAGTTCCACCTAACCGAGAAGGAACCACTGTTCGACACGGCGGACGCCATGCGGTTCGGCAAGGACATCTTCATCCAGCATTCGGCGCCGAGCAATCGTGCCGGTATCGACTGGTTCAAACGCCACTTTGAGTCGCGCGGCTACCGAGTCCACGTTCTCGGGTTCGGTGGGACGGTTCAGCCATGGCACATCGATGTGACCATCGTGCCCCTGCGCCCCGGCCAGATAGTCGTCAACCCGAAATACCCCTCGTTGATACCCGAGTTCCACGAGTTGCTCCGAATGAACGACTGGGAGATCATCGAAGGCGCTCCGGTGTCGGGGGCCAAGCAGCCGCCCTACTCGATGTGTCACGAGTCGCTCGGCTACAACGTGCTCTCGCTCGATCCCAACACGGTCTGCGTGGAGTCGAACGAGGTGGCCTTCATGGACCAGCTGGACGGGCTGGGCTTCGACGTCGTTCCGGTCGACTTCATCGACGTTTCGATGTTTGGAGGGGCTCTGCATTGCGCGACGCTCGACATCGAACGAGAGGGTGACATGGAGGACTACTTCCCAAAACAGATCCCCGGATTCTGAAGAACATCAACCTGTAGGGAGAGGACCCGGACATGACCAACTACATGAGCACCGAAACCCCGGCCGTGGTCGAACGCGACAAACGCCATCACGTCCATCCCTATCAGGTGTTCGACACCTTCGCCGAGGAGGGCGCCCTTCCGATCGCTTCCGGCGCAGGTGCCTACATCACCGACACGAACGGCAAGCGATACGTCGATGCAGTCGGTGGATTGTGGTGCACGAACATTGGTCTGGGTCGTGAAGACATGGTGGAAGCCATTGCCGATCAAGTCCGGCGACTGGCTTACTCGAATCCTTTCGTGGACATGACCCACATTCCGGCTGCCGACCTGGCCACCAAACTCGCCGAGTTGGCTCCGGGCGATCTGAACCATGTGTTCTTCAGCACCGGCGGGTCGACCGCCAACGACCTGGCCTACCGCATCGCCCAGTTCTACCAAGCTGTACGCGGCAAGCCCGAGAAACGACATGTGATCTCGCGGGTCGATGCCTATCACGGTCAGACCTACGCGGCCGTTTCCATCGGCGGTAAGCCCGGTGACAGGATCGACGAGTTCGAGTTCCTCGACAATGTGCACCATCTGAGTTCGCCGAACATCTACCGGTACGGAAAAGGGTTATCTGAGAAAGCCTTCGCCGATCAACTGGTTGCCGAGTTCGAGGCCAAGGTAGAGGAACTCGGCGGAGCCGGGTACGTATCGGCCTTTTTCGCCGAGCCGATAATGGGAGCCGGCGGCGTGATTCCTCCACCCGACAACTACCTCAAGCGGATCTGGGAGTTCTGCCGAGCCAACGACATCATCTATGTATCTGACGAAGTGGTAACCGGCTTCGGCCGACTGGGAGAGTGGTTCGCCTCCGAGAAGCTGTTCGGAATCCAACCCGACATAATCACGTCGGCCAAAGGCCTCACCTCCGGTTACCTCCCGCTCGGAGCGACGATCTTCTCGGACAGGATATTTGACGTGATATCCGAGTCGGGTCGCGGACCAGGCTATCTGCCCCTCGGATTCACCTACGGAGGGCACCCGGTGTCCTGCGCCGCGGCTCTGAAGAACATCGAGATCCTGGAGAGCGAAGGGATCCTCGAGCACGTCCGCGCCATCGGGCCGTACTTCATGGAGCAGTTGGAGACGCTGCGAGAGTTGCCCATGGTCGGTGATGTGCGTGGATCCCATCTGATGGTGTGCATCGAGTTCGTGCGTGATACCGAGACCGGTGAGGCCTACCCGTACGAGGTAGATATCGGCAAAAGGGTATCCAACGAATGCGACGCTCTCGGATTGATCGTGCGACCGGTGGAGAACCTCAACATCATGTCACCTCCCCTCATCATCACCCGCGACGATGTGGACTTCATCGTTGCCACCTTGCGCCAAGCGATCCCGCTGGCCCATGCGGCGGCCGAGGAAATGATGCGATGAACGACCTGCGGGTGTTCCACCGCGGCTCGGTGTATACCGCCGATCGTTCCGGGTCATGGGCCGAGGCGGTGGCCGTTCGGACCGGACGAATTCTGATGGTGGGCGGCGATGAAGAGGTTCTCAGAACCTATCCGGACGCGGCGAGGATCGATCTAGGCGGCCGGACCATGGTGCCCGGCTTCATCGACGCCCACAACCACTATCTGATGACCGGCGAGTCGCTGGCGTCGATCGACGCCCGTTATCCGGCAGTCGCTTCGGTGGAGGACCTCGTCGCCGCAGTGGCAGCCGTGGCAGCCGACACGCCACCGGGGCTGTGGATCAGAGGCTTCGGCTTTGACCACGGTAAGTACGACAGGGCTCCAACCCGGTGGGATCTCGACCGCGCCACTACGGACCATCCGGTCGCTATCTCCCACGTCTCGGGCCATTATCTCCTGGTCAACACACGCTCGCTCGAGACCGCCGGCCTCAACGACGCTACCCCGGATCCGAAAGGGGGCCGGCTCGTGAGAGACGGCGAGGGCCGCGTTACCGGGTTGTTCCAGGATGCCGCCCAGGGTCTCGTGCAACCGGTGGTGGTCGACATCGGCTCTCACGGTCCCAACTTCCACACGGAAGCCGGCCTCGACGAACTGGTCGGCGCCATAGAGCGAGCCGGCCGGGCTTTCCTCGCAGCCGGTCTGACAACCGTGTGCGACGCCCAGGTGACGCGCCGCGAGATGGCCGGTTACCGCGAGGCCCGCCGCCGCGGGAAATGGTGGCTACGAGTGGCGATCATGCCACTGTCCCATCAACTCGAGGAGTACGGCTCGATCGGGCTGGCCGGTCCCTTCGGCGACGACCTTCTGTGGCTGGGTCCGATGAAGTTCTACATGGACGGTTCGTTGATCGGAGGCACGGCGGTCTTCTCTGAGCCCTACGGCGAGGACGGCGAGTTCGCAGGCCTCCGGTACTGGGAGCCGGCTGAACTGGGGGCCATGATCGACAGGGCACATAGCCGGGGGTGGCAGGTCGGCGTCCATGCTCAGGGGGATCTGGCCATCGAGGCGGTCCTCGACGCCTTCGAGGATGCCATGGAGGCGCATCCTCGTCCCGATCCCCGCCATCGCATCGAGCACTGCGGCTACCCGAGACCAGATCAGATCGATCGCATGGCCCGGCTCGGCGTCTTCGCCATCAACCAGCCCAACTACCTGCACGACCAGGGCGACGAGTTCCTCTCCCGGCTCGGTGATCGTGCCCACCGGTTGCAGCCGATGCGCGCCGAACTCGATGCCGGAGTCAAGGTGGTGCTGAGCAGCGACTCCGACGTCACCTCGTACCGGCCGCTGGAGACGGTCACCAACGCAGTGCTTCGCAAGACCATGGGGGGACGCCCGATCGGGGCCGATCAGGCACTGACCGTTGAGGAAGCGGTGCGGGCCCACACCATCGACGCCGCCCACGCCATCTTCGCCGAGGATCGCCTCGGCTCGATCGAGCCCGGGAAGCTGGCCGACCTGACCGTCGTCGACGGCGATATTTTTTCTGTCGATCCGAGCGAGATTCGCCACCTCGGCGTGTGGATGACCGTCCTCGGTGGCGAGATCGTGCACGGAGGACCAACCGGAGGGCGAGGATGAGCTTTCGCATGCCGGCCGAGTGGGAACTGCACGAGCGTTCGTTGATGGCCTGGCCCGTCCACCCCAGCTGGGGGCCACACCTGGAAGCCGCCCGAGAAACCTACGCCGGGCTGGCCAATGCCATTGCCGCCTTCGAGCCGCTCACCATGATGGTGAACCCGGCGGACGTCGAAGGTGCCCGCCGGGCACTGACCTCGGGAATCGAGCTGGTCGCGATCCCGTATGAATCGGCCTGGGTGCGCGACTCAGGTCCGATCGTGGTCGTCGACGATGACGGGGCGCGGGCCGGCGTCGATTTCCGTTTCAACGCATGGGGCGAACGCTATCCACCTTACGACCAGACGGCGGCGAGCGCGGCGGCGATACTCGATCACCTCGGCATCCAGCGCATCGGGTCGGACATGGTGCTCGAGGGTGGGGCAATCACCGTCGACGGAGAAGGCACGCTGATCACCACCGAGCAGTGCCTGCTCAATCCGAATCGCAATCCCGGCATGTCGCGGGAGGAAATCGAGCAGGAGCTGAACGATCGACTCGGCATCCGCAAGGTCGTCTGGCTGCCGTGGGGTATCTCCGCCGACTTCGTCACCGATGGACACGTCGATGCAGTGTGCACATTTGTCCGTCCCGGGGTGGTCCTTCTCCAGACGTGCGAGGACCCGGATGATCCAGATTTCGAGCTGATGGCCGCAGATCGCCAAGCACTCGACGCGGAGACCGACGCCGCCGGCCGCAATCTCGAAGTGATCGAATTGCCCCGACTTCCGACTGAACCGTTCGACGGGACCGAAGTCGGAGTGGCCTACGCCAATATCTACCTGATCAACGGGGCCGTGATCGTTGGAACCGGGGACTTTGCCTCCGACATCGCGGCCATCGAAGTGCTGCAGCGGGCTTTCGTCGAACGGGAGGTCGTCGCCGTCCCCGGAAAAATGGTCTCATATGCAGGCGGAGGTCTGCACTGCACCACCATGCAAGTCCCGGCGCCGGGAGGAACCCCATGACCGAATTCAGATTGATCACCCGGATCGACGATCCGCTCGACTCGCCCATGAGAGTCGAACCGCCCAGCGGTCGACCTTCGTTGCGGATCGGAGCGGTGCAATGCGCTTGGCATCCCGATCCCGCCGCGCATCAGGCGACGCTCTGTGAGGGCATGCGAAGGGCGGCAGACCAAGGGGCACAAGTGATCTGCCTTCAGGAGCTGACCCTGGCGCCATATTTCGCCGTCGTCCCCGATGATCAAGAAGCGGCCCGGACGTACGCGGAGACGATCGGCGACGGTCCAACCACGGAACTGGCCCGGTTGATGGCCGCCGAAACCGGCGCCGTGGTTCACGCTTCTCTCTACGAGAAGGATCCGGATGGTGCCGGTTTCAACACGGCCATCGCCGTGAATCCGGCAGGCGAGGTGATAGCCCGCACCCGCAAGGTCCATATCCCCCAGTTCCCCTACTACCACGAGGACCGCTACTTCGCCGCCGGAAACACCGGATTCCCGGTGGTCGAAGTGGCCGGCGCTCGCTTCGGCTTCCCGACTTGCTGGGATCAGTGGAACCCAGAACTGGCCCGCATCTATGCACTCGAAGGCGCCGAGGTTCTCGTCTATCCAACGGCCATCGGATCCGAACCCGATCTCGGTGATTTCGACACCCAGCCGTTGTGGAAGCACATGATCACCGCCAATGGTCTGGCCAACGGAACCTACATGGTGGCAGTGAACCGGATCGGAACCGAGGGACCGCTCACGTTCTATGGCTCGTCGTTTGTCTCCGATCCCTACGGCCGGGTCCTCGTCGAGGCTCCCCGGGCTGAGCCGACCGTGTTGGTTGCCGACCTGGATCTTGACCAGCGCAGAGATTGGTTGACATTTGGATTGTTCGATACCCGTCGCCCCGATCAATACGGGCGGCTGACCGAGGAGGAAAGGGAAATCGATTGACTCGAGTGCCACCGGCGAGGCTACCTATCCCTCGATAGGATGGGTTTTGGAGTGGGATTCGAGCTGGACTACTCCTGGAGAGGAGAGCGGGACCATGAGATTGAGAACGGCAATTGCATTCCTTGCGGTGCTGGCGTTGCTGGCGTCGGGGTGCGGCACGGAAACTACAGAGACAACCGCGGGCGGCACCGCCACAACGCAGTCCGGCACCGAGACCACTGCGGGCGGCACCGATACAACTGGGGTCCCTCCCGAAGGAGGCGGCACTCTGACGGCGGTTCGCTTCGAGTCCTTCGACGGATGGGTACTCGACTCGGCCGCCGCCTACTCCAGCTACCAGACCCATCTGGCCGTTATGGAACCCCTGCTCCGCTTCGGGGCCGATGGGGTTTCTCTCGAGCCGGGCTTGGCCGAGAGCTGGGTATATGACCCAGAAGGGCTGACCCTCACCTTCACCTTGCAGGAAAACGCCCGGTTCAGCAACGGTGAGCCTGTCACCGCCGAAGACGTTGCCTTCTCCCTCGACGTTTGGCGAGCCGGACCCAACTTCGGCTTGTCTTGGGAGAGCATCGCCGCAGTCACCGGCGAAGGAAACCAGGTGGTGCTCGAGCTCGCCTATCCCGACAACACCATCACACCGATCATGGCGTCGTCGGTCTCGGGAATCATGCCCAAGGACTTCGCCGGCATGACCGAAGAGGAGTACTACAACAGTCCTATCGGCGCCGGACCGTTCGTGGTCGACGAATGGTCCCTGGGTGGACGCATCGTTTTGTCCCCGAACCCCTACTTCTACGACCCGGAGCGACCCAAGGTCGATGAGCTGGTCCTCGAAGTGATCGCCGATGAGACCGAACGACAGATTCTTTTCCAGAGTGGCGACGTGCAGATCAACGAGTACCTGTCGCCGACGATTGCCCCGCAGTACGACCCGGCCGACGTGTACAAGTGCACGATCCACTCGGTCGAGCACATCGGCATGAACGTTCTGCGGCCTCCATTCGATGATCTGCTGGTCCGCCAGGCCGTCGCCTACGCGATCGACTACGAGGCGATCGACGCGGCCCTCGGCGAGTATTTCGGCCTTCCCAGCGGGATCCTGGCGCCGAATATCTGGAACTGGGTTCCGCCGACCAAGCCGTACTTCCGTCGGGACCTGGCCAAGGCCCAGGATCTGATCGGACAATCATCGGCAGCGGGGGGAGCCGACGTCGAGCTGATCTACGACGCCGGCAACGAACTGGACACGCTGGTGGTGCAGATCATCCAGGCCAACCTGGCCGAGATCGGGATCGATGTGACCCTGGCTTCGCTCGAGACCGGTGCCTTCCTCGACCGGGCATTTTCGATCGACGCCGACATGACCATCTGGAACTACGGTGCCATCCAGCCCGACATGGCCGATCCAATGAACTGGATCATGGCCACCGGGTGGCTGTTTAGCGGGTTCGAGACCGACACCTTGTTCGAGGACTTCCTCGCCTATAGCGAAGCGGCAACCGGGGCCGACATGGAGGCGATCGTGGCCAAGATCCAGGACGAGGCCATCGATAACGCGGCGGCCATCGCCGTTGCGGAGGGTTCCTATCTGCATGCCGTGGATCAAGATCTGACCGGCTTTTGGTCGGCTCCCTGGGGTCTCTACTACTACGACACCATCGGCCTGGGCGGATAGAGGAAGAACACTACAAATTTGAGGGGAGGACTATCGCTTGGGTCGGTTTGGCTTCGTCATCAAGCGACTGCTGCAGACTATCCCGATGCTGTTCGGAATCGTGCTGGTTGTCTTTCTGGTGCTCCAAATCACCCCGGGCGATCCTGCCCGCCAAATTGTTGGGCTTCGAGCCTCGGAAGAGCAACTCGAGGAGGTTCGCGAGGAGTTGGGTCTCAACGATCCGATCATCGTGCAGTACGGCCGCTACGTAGGCGATGTTCTACAGGGCGATCTCGGCTACTCCTACAAGTCGCGCAAACCGGTATCGAGCATCATCGGTGAGCGTATCTCGGTCACGGTGTGGCTGATGGTGACGGGCGTCTTGATGACGCTGCTGATCAGTGTCCCCTTGGGGGTCATCGCGGCTCTTCGCAAAGACCGGGCTGCCGACCAGATCATCCGTGGCTTCGGCCTCCTCGGGTTGAGCATGCCTTCATTCTGGACCGGGGTCATCCTGTTGCTCCTGGTGGCGCTCAAGACCGGGTGGTTTCCGGCCGGCGGGTTCGGGGAGACATTCGGGGAGCGTCTCCATTCGATGATCTTGCCGGGGCTGACGCTGGCGATCGCATCGTCTCCCTTCATCATTCGGGGGCTGCGAGCTTCCATGATTCAGGTCATGGAATCCGATTACATCTCGACTGCCCGTTCGATCGGGGTGGCCGGCGGACGCCTCGTGCGACGCTTCGTGCTGCGCAACTCGGCCGGGCCCGGGGTGACCCTGGTGGCCATCGAGATCGGTTTCCTGCTCTTCGGAGCGGTGGTGATCGAAACCACCTTCGCCTTACCGGGGGTCGGACAGGGGTTGGTCCTCGCTGCCCGAGGCCGCGACCTCCCTTCAGTTCAGGGATACACACTTCTCTTCGCCCTGGTTGTGGTGGCCGTCTACCTCCTCGCCGACATCGTCACCGCCATCCTCGACCCAAGAGTGGAGATCGAATGACGACGCCCGCGGCCCCCTCCTTCGAAGCCCTCCCCGACCTTCCCCATGTCGCGGTGCCCTTCGGCGAGCCGGGGATGTGGAAACGCCTTCCGAAGAAGGTGTGGGTTGGCCTGGGGATTCTGATCTTCTATGTGCTCATTGCTCTCCTCGCCCCGGTTCTGGCGCCCCACGATCCCCTGGCGATCGACCCGGTCAACAAGCTGGCCGCCCCCAGCGTCGACCACTGGCTCGGCACCGACGAGCTGGGACGCGATGTGTTCTCCCGGCTGCTCTATGCGGCCCGGATCGATATTCCGATCGGTTTCCTGGGAGCCCTGTTGCCTGCCATTTTGGGAACCATCCTTGGCGCGATCGCCGGGTTCTTTGGCCGGTGGGCCGACACCGCCATCATGCGGACGGCCGATGTCGTTCAGGCTTTCCCGGCCTACATTCTCGTGATCGTCCTGGTGTTCGCCCTCGGCCAGGGGGCGACCTCGATCATCGTCGCTTTTACGGTGCTGGCCTGGGTGATCTACGCCCGCATCATCCGCACCGAGGTTTTGCGAGTAAAGGACCTCGACTACCTGCAGGCTGCCCGCGTGGCCGGACTGCGCCGAATGCGGATCCTCCGGGTGCACGTCTTCCCGAACGTGATCAACCAGACTCTGGTGTACCTGCCGAGTGACATCGTCTTCGCCACTCTGGCGCTGGCGGCATTCTCGTTCCTCGGTTTGGGGATTCCCCCACCGACACCGGAGTGGGGGGCGATGATCGCCGACGGCCAGCCGTTCATCCGCACCAACTGGTGGCTGGCCACCGTTCCCGGCCTCGTGATCGTCGGCCTCGGGCTCGGCCTTTCGCTCGTCGGTGAGGGCCTCGAAGAAGGTCTCCGGGCATGACCGATCGCATCCTGGAAGTAGCCGATTTGGAGGTCTCTTTCGAGATCGGCGCCGGGACGGTCACCCCGGTCGACGGCGTTACCATTTCGCTGGATCGTGGCGAGGCGCTCGGCATCGCCGGCGAATCCGGATCGGGCAAGAGCCTGACCCTCAAGGCGATCATCGGCATCCTTCCGCCGGCGGCCACCACCGGGGGAGAGCTCCGCTTCGCCCTCGGCCGGGAGGAACCGATTCCCTACCGGCCGGCCGACGTTCACGGGCACGGCATTTCGATCATCTTTCAGGAGCCCATGACGGCATTGAACCCGACGATGAAGGTGGGCGATCTGATCGCAGAAGGACCTCGAGTTCATGAGGGTCTCGGCAAGTCGGAAGCCCGGGAGCGGGCCATCCAGCTGATGCGCCAGGTCGGAATCCCCAGCCCGGAACGCCGGGCGAAGATGTGGCCTCACCAATTGTCGGGTGGACTCCGGCAGCGAGTGATGATCGCTACCGCGCTGTCGACCACACCCAAGCTGCTGCTGTGCGACGAACCGACCACGGCGCTCGACGTCTCCATCCAGGATCAGATCCTCGGCTTGCTCCAGAAGCTCCGCGCCGAACTCAGCATGTCGATCATCTTCGTCAGCCACGACCTGGCGGTGCTCGGTGAGCTGTGTGATCGTCTGGCGATCATGTACGCCGGACGGATCGTGGAAACCGGACCGGTCGACGATGTGTTCTCATATCCGCAGCACCCGTATACCGAGGCGTTGATGAAGTCGGTGCCGTCGTTCCAAGCCAGCATCGAGAGGCTGGAGGGCATCGACGGACATCCTCCCGATCCGCGTGACTTCCCTCCCGGATGCCGGTTTGCGCCACGTTGCGACTACGCCCGGGAAGACTGCACCAGCGCCGACCATGAGCTGCGACCCATCTCGGAAGGCCGGACTACCGCCTGTATCCATCCCGATCTCATCGAGGGGGCGAGCCGGTGACCTTCCTCGAGGTGCGGGACGTGACCGTCAACTTCAAGGTGGGGTCATTGCTCGCGGCCCGTCTGAAAGGCGAGAAGCCCCCGATTCTGACTGCCGTCGACGGGATCTCCTTCGCAGTCGATCGCGGCGAGTCGATCGGCATTGTTGGTGAGTCGGGCTGTGGCAAATCGACCCTGGCCAAAGCCATTACAGGTTTGGTGCCGATTGCGTCTGGGTCGATTCGTCTCGACGGTGAAACGCTGGGAGCGGGCCGCGCTCGAGCGACGATGCGTCGAATTCAGATGGTGTTCCAGGACCCGAGTTCATCGCTCAATCCCTCTCTCACCGTTGAAAAGATGCTGTCGGAGCTGCTCCGGGTACACCGGCTCGTTCCTCCGGCGAAGATCGCCGACCGCTGTGCCGAGTTGATGGACCTCGTAGAGCTTCCCACCTCTCTGTTGAAAGCCCGCCCGCGCCGGATGTCGGGTGGACAGCGCCAGAGGGTTGGCATCGCCCGGGCGCTTGCCCTGGAGCCGGAGGTGTTGATCGCCGACGAGTCGGTCGCTGCCCTCGATGTTTCGGTGCAGGCGCCGGTGCTCAACCTTCTCAACACGCTTCGCGAAGAGCTGGGCCTGACCCTGATGTTCATCTCTCACGACCTGGCAGTGGTGCGCTACGTGAGCGATCGGGTGGTCGTGATGTACCTGGGCACTGCGGTGGAAGATCGCCCGACGGCAGAGATGTTCGACGATCCGCGCCATCCGTACACGAAAGCGCTCATGGCGGCGGCCCCGAAGTTCGGCGTGAAGAAGGCGCCCGGTGAGTCTGCGCTGAAGGGCGAACCTCCCAGTGCGTTGAACCTCCCGAGCGGGTGTCGTTTCCGACCTCGCTGCCCGATTGCGGAGGACATTTGTGAGCAGACGGAACCGGATCTCACCGGACCCTCTGTTGTCCAGCGAGCCGCCTGCCATTTCGCCTGGGAGCCAAACGAGGTGCCGAATTGAGCCACGCCGACCTCGTCCTGCGGGGAGCGGCTATATCGACTTTCGACCCTGCCTGCCCGGTGGCCGAGGCCATTGCCATCACGGACGGCACGGTTGCTGCATTGGGTTCCCATCTTGACATGGCCCCCCTGATCGGACCTGCGACTCGGGTCATCCAACTGGAACCTGAAGCTCTGGTCCTGCCCGGCTTCATCGACGCACACACTCACTATGTCCAGGGCCCGCTCGAAACGGCCGGAGTTGATCTCTCCGGGTGTGACACTCTCGACGAAATCATGACGGTCTTGAAGTCGTACCCGCACGATGAGCGTGTTGTGACCGGCGGAGGTTGGAGATCACACATATTCCCCGACGGTCCCCTCCGCCAAATACTTGATGAGGTTTTTGGGAACATCCCCGTGCTTCTCAGGGAGATCAACAGCCACTCGCTGTGGGTCAACTCGGCGGCACTCGCGGCCGCGGGCATCACCGGCGCGACGCCTGATCCAGACCCCGGGTATTCGATGTTCGTTCGGGATTCGCGGGGCGAACCAAACGGGTGGGTATTGGAGGAGTCCGCGATGGAAATCGTGCGGTCGGCCGGCGCGCCGTTTACACCGGATGAGGCGCACCGCGCGTTACTTGCCGCCCAATCCGGGTATGCCGGCTCCGGGCTCACCGGAGTCTTCGACGCCGGTATCTTCCTAATCGGCGAGTGGGCGGCGTGGCGCATGCTGGTAGATCTCGACCGGCGAGGGGAGATCGGGCAGCGGGTGGTTGCGGCCAAGGTGGCCAACTTCGGAGATGATCCCGTCGGGACCCTGCGCGAAGCCAACCGGGCTCTACGTTCGGACAACGTCACAATCGACACGCTCAAGGTCTTCGTCGATGGGGTTCCTGAAGCGCACACGTCGGCGTACCTGGAGCCCTACGATGACCGCCCGGACACGTGCGGGCCGCTGGCCGCGCCTGAAGAGGAGATTCGCCGGTGGGCCCGGCAGGCAGATGCGGCCGGGTTTGCTTGTCACTTCCACGCCATCGGCGATCGGGCGGTGAGGGTCGCGCTCGACGCGATAGCAGGTGTCCGGGCCGCCGGGAACTCGGGGATCCTGCACACGATCTGTCACGGCGATCTGATCGACCCGGCCGATCTGCCCCGGTTTGCCGAGCTGGGCGTCGTTCACAACACGTCGGGACAGTGGATCGCTCGGACGCCGGTCGATGCAGTCATGCGGCGCCGGCTAGGCGAGCGGGCGGACCGGCATTACACCCTCCGCAGCGCTCTTGATGCCGGGGTGATTGTGACGTTGGGTGCCGACTATCCGGCGTCCGCCTACGTGTCGACGTACAAGCCCCTCATGCTCATCGAGTCCGCGGTAACTCGGCGGTTGGCCGGTGTCACCGATGTCGAGCCACTGCCACCCGCGGGCGAGGCGCTGCCGGTCGAGGCGGCGATCCGGGCTATGACCATCGATGCTGCCCGTCAGTTGCGGATCGACACCGTGACGGGATCCCTGCAGACCGGCAAGGATGCCGACTTGGTAGTGCTTAAGCGGAACCTGTTTCAGATCCCGCCCCACGAAATTGCCGCCACACCCATAGCCCTCACAGTGCGGGGCGGCCGGATCACCCACGAGGCGCTCTGACGTGAATCCGGCTTCAGTGTGCGAGTGTTCGACAATCGATCAGAAGCCCGGTTCCCAAGCCGGCCAGTCCTCCGGGGCGATGAACTCGGTCGGAAACGGTTTCTCCGGCTGGTAGGTCGGTGCCCAATACTCCGGATACCAGGGAATCTGGTCGGCACGCTGTACCAATTCGTAGGCCATCGTCTTCAAAGTGGTCGAGACCGCCCCTGCTTGATACATGCGGCGCATGGCAGGGCCGGGATGAGGTTCGGTGGTGAACAAACAGTCTTCGAGAAGGAACACCTGGTACCCGGCCTCGAGTAACCCGAGCGTCGACTGCAGCACGCAGACATCTGTTTCGGCTCCGGCCACGGCCCACTGGCGAACGTCGACCTGTCTGACTGCCGCCTCGATGACCGTTTCGGAGAGGCTGCCGAAGAAGTTCTTGACGTACTTCCTGCCGGTGGTGGGAAACACCCTATCCAACCGGTCGGGTAGCTCGCCGTTTTCGGAGGTGGGGGTCTCGAAGGTCGCAATTGTGGGCAGGTCCAACCAGTCGGCCAGCATCAACAGGTGCTCGAGGCGGAGCATTAGCGCGTCGAGTCGTGGTCCTCCTCCTGGAAAGGCCAGGTCGACGAAAGCCGGTTGCACGTCGATCACCAGAATGCCGATCGTCGAAGGAAAAACCCTTGGTACGTTCATGTCCGTCTCCGAGGCTTGGGGTCCGAACCAAACCCTATCAGGTGATAGGGTTCCGGGCGGGAGATCTCTTCCAAACTTCAAAGAATCAGAGTGGCAGCCGATTTGAGCACCAAACCACGCCGCACCGATCAGATAATTCTGCATCTGGCCGTCGCCGCCAACACCATCGGGTTGGGCGTCATCATCGCCCTGCTCGCCGATCTTCAGGAGGAATACGACCTGCCGACGGCCGGGCTCGGTCTGGTGGCGGGAGCCGCATTCGTGACTGCGTTCATCGGGTACGTCTGGTTGTCCCGCTACGCCGATCGAGGCTATGCAAAATCCATGTTGATAGTTGGGACCCTGGTGGGAGCACTGGCGTTGGTCATGGCCGCCTATGCGCGCGGACTGTGGACGCTCGTGTTCGCCAGGGCGATGCTGGGTTTCGCTGAAGGCGCTTTCGTTCCGGCGGCTCGACGAGTCGTATTGGATTGGTCGCCGGGGCGTCCCGGGGAAGTACTCGGGAGGATCCTGGCAGCCTCGGTGGCGGGCTTCGCCCTGGGGCCGGTGGTTGGTGCCCTGCTCGCCGACCGTTTCGGGTTGCGAGTCCCGTTTCTGGTTCCGGCGGCAATCCTCCTGCTCGCCGTTCCGGTGGTGATGCGGCTGCGGGCACCAGAACCGATTCCGATTGTCGAGGAGCGCAGCTTCGTCAGCTTGTTCGGCAACCGGCTGGTGCGTGCGGGAGTGGTGTTCGCCGCCATCGAGTTCGCCACACTGGGGTCGTTTGACGCAGTCTGGGCCAGGCTGCTGACCGACCAGGGCGCATCCACGGTCTTCATTGGAGGCTCATTCACTTTGATGGCACTACCTTTGGTGCTCCTCTCGGTCAGGTTCGGTCGCCTCGTCGATAGGAAGTCGTCACGCTTGGTCGCCACGTTCGGGATACTGGCCGTAGCGCCCGCAGTGCTGGCGTATGGATGGTTGAGCCTGCCCGTCGCCCTCGGTGCGGCCGGCATTCTCCACGCCATCGGGAGTTCTGCCATCAGTCCGGCGGCGGCGGCGCTGGTGGCGGAAGGGAGTCCCCCTGACATGATCGCCCGGGGCCAAGGTCTCCTCGAGGCCGTAGGTTTCCTGGCTGCCGCGGCCTCGGCCTTTCCAACCGGTTGGGCATACGAGAACCTGGGCCGGGCGACCTGGTTCACGTTCCTATCCGGAGTGAGCGTGGTCCTGTACACGGTCGGCTGGCGGCTGAGCCACCGCCCACACGGGAGCCGGCCAAATCCTGCCACCGTCAGGGAGATCCCGACCTAGACGATCTCCACGCTTGGTCCGGGGCACCTCCGGGAACGTCCTTGCCGGAGGCAAGCGATCTACGGGACCATCAGCACCGGACAGTGGGCGTAGTGAGCGAGACGATCTGAGACCGATCCCATGACGAACCGTTCGATGAGTCCGGCCCCCCGCCGGCCGACCACCAGCAGGTCGGCTTCGACCTCCGCACAAAAACTGATGATCGTGGCGGCCGGGTCCCCGAGTTCCTCGACGGTCTGCACCTCGATCCCCTCGGTGTCGAGGTCCTCGATCGTCAGATCGAGCACCCCGTGTTGCGCCTCGTCGAGCGCCTTGGCGAGAGCCGTAGCCGTCGGGGGAGCCCCCCCGATGCCCCACCAACCCTCCGGGGGACGGACGACGGTGATCACATAGAGCTTGGACGCGTTCTTCTGGGCAATACTGGCCGCCACATGGGCAGCTCGCACACTTCCTTCCGATCCGTCGGTGGCGGCGACCACGACGTTTGGTGACCAACCCGGCCATTCCATGGTGCTCCTCCTCGGCGTCTCGCTACCCACTCTATGCGTTGCCGGCCGCCGGTGAGAGAGCATTGGTAGCGGGGATCGGAACCACCTCGCCGGGTGCAGGGCCCATCAGCTTTGCCAGGCATGTTACGGGTGGGCACCTTCCTGGGTGAACTGGACGTCAACATCGCCAACATGGTGGTGGGGAGATCCGCGGTCACCGGAGAGGCGGCCCTGATGGGGATCGACATCGACCAGCCGCTTGCCCCGGAGGTCGTCGAGGCGCTTCGCAGGTTGGAGGGGGTCGAAGAAGCCCAGTTCATTCAACTGCCGCTGGTGTGAGATCAGCCTTCAGCTGTCAGCTGTCAGCACCGCGCGTGATGCTTGACCTGAAACTTGAAACCTGAAACCTCTATATCAGCACCTGAACCAACCAGCCCGCCGCCAGGGCCCAGAGGCCGGCGACCAGGTCGTCGGCGGTGATGCCGACCGCCCCCTTCAGCCGTTCGGCGGCCGCCACGCCCGGGAACTTCTTTGAGATGTCGGCGATGCGGAAAACCACGAACGCCACCGCCGCACCCCATCCGCCCAAGCCGACCACGGCCAGGAACGTGCCGGCTGCCTCGTCTACCACTACCCACCCGGGATCGGCGTCACCGTGAGCGAATCGACGGGCCGACCACAGCGAGGCGCCGGTAACTACGACCATGGCAGCCAACTGCGCCCACCATCCGATCAACCCGAGAGCCAGGGCGGGAGCCAGGGCAAAGGCGGCAGCAACGGTGCCCGATCCGGCATCGGACCCGCGGATCTTCCCGAGCAGCAATCCGGTGCCAAACCACGACGCAACAAGACGGTCCACGCGGCGAGGGTAGTACCAAGTCTCCCGCACCCGAGGTGCGGACGGGAGACCCAGACGAGCCACTACATTGCGGATATCGCCGACAGGAGACGTTTGTGCAACCACGAGAGCTAGCCGGCGCGGCCACCCCGTCCGATCCCCGCCTTCACCCCGACGGCAGCAAAGTCGCGTTTGTCGTGTCGCGGATCAATTTTGACGATGATCGATACGACCGGGCTATCTGGCTGTGGGAGGGGGACACTACCCGCCGCTTCACCCACGGATCGGATGATTCCTCGCCGCGCTGGTCGCCCGACGGAACCAGACTGGCCTTCCTTCGCAAAGGTGCAGGGGACGAAGACAAACCGCAAGTGGCCATCATGCCGGCCGGGAGTGGCGAGGCTCAGGTGGTGTCCAGTCTTCCTCTGGGGGTCGAGGCACTCGAATGGTCGCCCACCGGAGATCTGCTGGTGGTGGTCGGCGTGGATTGGGTTGAGGAGTGGGCTGGTCTCGACGACGAGGAGCGGAAGCGGCGGCCCCGCCGGATCGACCGCGTTCCGTTTCGATTCGACAACCGGGGATGGCTTCACGACCGCCGTCGTCATCTGTATTTGATCGACCCATCGAGCAGTGAAGGGACCCGCTGTCTCACTCCGGGCGCCTTTGACGAGGCTCAACCGGTGTGGCGTCCCGACGGAAAGGGCGTGGCGTTTCTCAGCGCCCGTCACGAACGGCGGGGCATGGAACCCGGTCAGGAGATCCTCGAAGTCCGGTTGGATTCTGGCGAGCAACGCACGCTGGTGGAGAGAGGCAATTGGATGTTGACCTCATTCCGGCCGGACGGGGTCCTGCATGCGGTCGGTCAACCCGACCCCTGGGCTCACCCGGGAATCTTCTCGCTTTGGAGAGTGGAAAAGTCCGGTGAGCTGACCGATCTGACGGGTCATCTGGACCGGAGTGTGACCACGTTTTCACCTGCCATCGCTCCCGAAGGACCCCAATGGGTCGGTGAGGCGGCGATCACCTGCCTGGAAGACGCCGGGCGGGTCAAAGTGGTTCGCGTCGAGTCGGATGGCACTGTTGATTTGCTACTCGATGGTGACCGGGTCATCACCGGGGTGAGTCCGAGCCGGGACGGGAATCGCCTGGCCTACGTGGCGGTCGCCCCCACGGACCCGGGCGAACTGCACATCTCCGATGGGGGAGAGGCGCTCTTCAGGACGAGCCTCAATGAGGCATTCCGGTCGGAAGTGTCTCTGGTTCAGCCGGAACACTTCACGGTGATTTCCGGCAACGAGGCCATCGATGCATGGGTCTACCTTCCCGAAGGGGAGCAAACCATCCCTGTGCTGCTCAACATCCACGGTGGTCCGGCCACCCAGTACGGCTACACGTTCTTCGATGAATTCCAGGTCTATGCGGCGGCCGGGTATGGAGTCGTGGCCTGTAATCCCCGGGGGGCAAGCGGTCGAGGGGTGGACTTCGTTCGGGCGGTGCGTGGCGCCGGATGGGGGACGGTTGATGAAGCAGACGTGACGGCGGTCCTCGATGCTGCCCTGGCCCGAGTGCCGCGTCTCGACCGGGATCGGATCGGGGTAATGGGCGGTTCGTACGGTGGGTTTCTGACCGCCTGGTTGATCGCCGGTCAGGACCGCTACCGATCGGCAGTAGTGGAGCGAGCTCTGCTGGGCTGGCCGTCATTTGGGGGGACCTCAGACATCGGTGCGACCTTCGGCCGCATGTACCTGGATGCCGATCTCCCGGACGGATTTGACCGGCTCTGGGAGGCCAGCCCTCTCTCGCGGGCCCATCAGATCACCACTCCGACGCTCATCATTCACTCCGAGAACGACTTCCGATGCCCGATCGAGCAGGCCGAACAGCTCTTCATGATGCTAAAAAGACAAGGTGTGGACGCCGAGTTTCTGCGATTCCCGGGGGAGGGGCACGAGCTCTCCCGCGGGGGCAAACCCCGGCACCGTTTGGAGCGCTTCGAAGCCGTGCTCGATTGGCACCAGCGGTATCTCGGCGTTCTTCCCACTGAGCCGGTCAACCTGCCAAACTAGGGATCATGGAAGCTTCTCGAGTTATCTGGGTAGACGGCGAGTTGGTGCCGTGGGATGAGGCGACGGTTCATGTTCTGTCCCACGGCCTTCACTATGGAGCCGGTGTATTCGAAGGCATTCGCGCCTACGAGACTCCCACCGGCACTGCGGTTTTCAGGCTGACCGAGCACATGGAGCGTCTCCATCGATCAGCCAAGGCGTACGGTATCCCGCTCCGGGTCGGCGTTGATGAGTTGGTCAAGGCCGGCCGGCAATTGCTGGCCGAAAATGAGCTGGAGTCCGGCTATTTACGCCCGTTGGCGTTCTACGGCCTTGGCTCTATCGGACTCAACCCGGCCGGGGCCGAGGTGCGGGTGATCATTGCCGCCTGGCGGTGGGGCGCCTACCTTGGCGAAGAGGGACTGAAGAACGGGATCCGCACTCACGTGTCTTCCTGGCGTCGGATCGACCAGGGCATGTTCATTCCTAACGCCAAAGGCACGGGCGGCTACCTCAATTCGATCCTCGCCAAGCAGGAAGCAGTCAGGAACAACTACGACGAGGCGATTCTGCTCAACAACGCGGGTTTCGTGTCGGAAGGAAGCGGCGAGAACATCTTTGTGGTGAAACAAGGCCGGGTGACGACGCCTCCCGTCACGGCGGGCATCCTCGAGGGTCTCACCCGCGACTCGGTGATGACCTTGCTCAAGGACGCCGGACAAGACGTGCAAGAGGCCAACCTCACCCGATCAGATCTCTACTACGCCGACGAGATCTTCTTCACGGGCACCGCCGCCGAGGTCACCCCCGTCCGCGAGGTCGATGATCGTCCCGTGGGTGACGGCCGGCCGGGACCGGTCACCCGTCAAGCGCAAGATCTGTTCCAGAAGGCGGTGACCGGACGGCTCGAGTCGTACCGACACTGGCTCGACTACGTATAGAAGGAACCGCCAGTGGGCCAGCAACCAAACATCGAACTAGACGCGAGCGACCTGCCACGTTCCGTGCTCGAACCGGGAGCCGCCCGGCGGGGAGCCGGGGGGCGGCCCGGCGAGATCACCACACCGGCCGAGGCGGTGGCGGGAGGCGCTTTCGGCCGTCCCGGGCCCGACACCGGGTGGGTGTTGCGGCTCGTCGGCGCCACGGAATTCGATCGATCGGATAGAGGTGTCGATGCGGTGGTGGCCTCAGTTGCCGCGGCTCGGGCTGCCCTCAGCGGTCGCGGACCCGCTCCCGCCGACGTGGAGGTAGCTCTCATCCTGCTCGGTCTACGCCCGGAAGGTGTTCCCGATGACGTCGTCACGCAACTCAGTACGGCTCGACACGAGTGGCTGGCCGCTGCTGCTCGTGAGCGAGTCAAGGGCGAATCGTTTCTGTCGCAGCTCTCACCGGACCTCTTGAGCGCCGACCCCGAACGGGTTCGTCACCTCCTGAATGTGGCCGGTCTGACCGCGGCACCTTGATGGATCGCCTCAGATACTTGACGGGAGAAGTGATCCCGGTGCCCGATGTCGAGGTCTTGGCCGACCTGGCCATCCAGCATCTACCGTGGTGCTTCGGTTGCGGGTCGGAAAACGAACACGGATTGGGAGTCCGGCCGCGTTACGAAGGAAACAAGGTCGTTGGGGAGCTGGACTTTGCCAAGCGTTTTCAGGGTGGCCCGGGCGTGGTCCACGGTGGTGCGGCGGCGGCCTTCTTTGATGATCTGATGGGTTTTGTGATGATTGCCCATCAGCGACCTGCGGTGACGGCCAGGTTGGAGATCAACTATCTCCGCCCCATCCCGCTCGGTTTGACCTTGCGGGCGGAGGCCTGGTTGGCCGCCCGGGAGGGGCACAAGCTATGGGCGGAATCCGTCGGCTTCGATGACGATGGGAACACCTACGTCGAAGCGCGAGCTCTCTTCATTCCGATCAGTGCCGATCACTTTGCCGATACCATCCAGCATATGGATCCAGCTCACCGGGCTCGCATCGCCCGCTTTGATAGCGACGAGTATTACCCGTGAAGATCGTCCGCATCCGCACCGAGGAAGGAATCTCCTACGGAGGGGTCGAACCCGAAGGCATCCGCGTGTACCAGGGTTCGCCGCTCGTGGCCTGGGAACCGACCGAGGTGGTGGTGCCCTTCCTGCGGGGCCGCCTGCTCGCTCCGGTATTCCCAACCAAAGTCGTAGCCGTGGGCAGGAACTACGTTGCCCACGCAGAGGAGACGGGAAACGAGGTTCCCGACGCTCCGATCATCTTCATCAAGCCGGCTACCTCGGTTATTGGTCCCGGGGTGCCGGTGGTTTATCCCCCCGACTCGCAGCACGTCGAACATGAAGCTGAACTGGCCGTGGTCATTGGGGCCGTGGCCCACAACGTGAAGGCGGAAGATGTTCAAAGCGTGATTCTCGGTTATACGGCCGGCAATGACGTGACGGCTCGCGATTTGCAGCGCAAGGACGGGCAATGGGCGCGCGCGAAGGGATTTGACACGTTTTGCCCGCTCGGTCCGGCCATTGAGACTGAACTCGACCCACTGGAAGGGTTGAGCATCGAGTGTCGGGTCAACGGTGAAGTGCGGCAATCGGGCTCCACGGCGGACATGGTGTTCGGCATTGCGGAATTGATCGAGTTCATCACCCGGGTTATGACCCTGCTGCCGGGTGATGTGGTGCTCACCGGGACTCCCTCGGGTATCAGCCCGGTCGTGCCGGGTGACCTGATGGAGGTCGAAATCGAAGGCATTGGGGTCCTGGCCAACCCGGTGGGTCGACGATGACCGTCCGGGTACGTATCGCTCCTTCACCGACCGGGTTCCTTCACGTAGGCAACGCCCGGGCGGCCCTCTTCAACTGGTTGTATGCCCGTCATACCGGAGGCACCTTCATTCTCCGCGTCGATGACACCGACCTGGCTCGATCGGAGAAGGTTTACGAGGAGGATGTGCTGGCCGGGTTGCGTTGGATGGGCCTCGATTGGGACGAAGGCGTAGAAGTCGGCGGCCCGCACGGCAGCTACCGGCAGAGCGATCGCCTCGATCGGTACCGGGAGGTGGCCGGTCAACTGCTGGAATCCGGCCACGCCTATTACTGCTTCTGCACGCCCGCCGAGTTGGACGAGCGGCGCAAGCAAGCTCAGGCGCAAAGCCGGCCACCGGGTTACGACGGTACGTGCCGGTTGGTCGATCCCACCGAGAGGGCCCGAAGGAAAGACCAAGGCGAGGCGGCCGTCATCCGCCTCGCGGTCCCCCGTCCCGGCGCCACGATCTTCGAGGACGTGGTCCGCGACGAGGTTCGTTTCGACCATGAGGTCGTCGACGACTTCGTGCTCGTACGGTCCGACGGGTCGCCCACTTACCACCTTGCTTCGACGGTTGACGACGTTGATTACGGCATCACTCATGTGGCACGGGGTGAGGATCTGCTGTCGTCCACTCCCAAGCACATCCTCATCACCCTGGCGATGGGGGGAACACCGCCCACCTACGCCCATCTGCCTTTGCTCTTTGGTCCCGACGGCCGCAAGCTGTCCAAGCGCCATGGCGACGTGTCATTGAAGGCCTATCGCGAGGGCGGTTACTTGCCCGAGGCGATGTTCAATTACATGTGTCTTCTCGGCTGGTCGTACGAGGCCGAGACAACCGTGTTCACCCGAGAACAGGCGGTCGAGCGATTCGACCTGACCGCGGTCTCCAAGAACGCCGCAGTCTTCGATCCGGAGAAGCTCGCCTGGATGAATGGGATCTATATCCGTGACCTCGATCAAACGGAATTCATCGTGCGGGCGCTTCCGTTCATCGAGGACGACCTGGGTCGGGAACTGTCCGGCGCCGAACGAGAGCAACTGGCGGCGCTGGGACCGCTCGTCCAGGAACGGGTCAAACTGCTGACGGAAGTGCCGTCGATGGTGAGCTTCGCGTTCGCTCCCACCCTGGCATACGACGAAACGTCGTGGCACAAGATCATGGAAACCGGGACCACCGCCGGCGCTCTCGACGCCGCCTTCGATCGCCTGACCGTCGTTGCGGAGTGGGAAGCGGAAGCCATAGAAGGAACGCTGCGGGCAATGCTCGACGAGCTGGGATTGAATGCTCGCCAGGGGCTCCAACCCATCCGGGTGGCCGTCACCGGTTCAACGGTCAGCCCCCCTCTCTTCGAAACCCTGGAGGTACTGGGTCGGGAAGCGAGCCTCGAGCGGCTTCGAACGGCCCGCGCCCGGCTCTAAAACCGTTCTTGCGTCGATTTGGTACGAGGTGGCTCGGGCATCGACGCAAGTTCGGGGAAGGCCCACCCTGCGCTACCATGCCGTCCGGTGCTGGCCCCGTCGTCCAGCGGCCTAGGACGCCGGCCTTTCAAGCCGGTAACGCGGGTTCGAATCCCGTCGGGGCTACCATGCAAGACCCCTGCTCAACGGGGGTTTCTGCGCGTTTGGAGGTCGGTCGGTTGGGTGGCTTGGGCCACGCCTGGGCCACGAACGGATTGGGCGATGGCGTCGAGACGGTCGGCGGTTTGGTCGTCGAGGCCGTCCATGAGGTGCCCGTAGCGGTCGATGGTGACCTGGATAGAGGAGTGCCCGAGCCGGGTCTGGATGGCTTTGGGGTGTTCACCGGCGGCGATCAGCCAGACCGTCAACGTCTCCGTCGTTGAGGTGTCGGGACCGACCAGCGATTGGGAAGTGTTAGCCGGCCGGGCACCTCAGCTGGCAGCGACCATGCGGCGCTATTTGAACCAGCAGGCCGTTACTTTGACCGCAGCCACGGTTACTGCCGCCGACCGGGCACTGCGCATCTTCGGGCTGTGGGTCTGTGAACACGACCCTGCGGTGGTCGGTGTCGCCGACATCGAACGAGGCCATATCGAAGCGTTCAAGATCAAGCTCGCCAACGACGTGACCTCCAACACCGGCCAGCCGTTAGCGACCAACACCATCCGGCAACGGCTCCGTATGTTGAAGGTGTTCTTTGATCGGATCATCGAATGGGACCTCGAAGACGCACCCCGCCGCAACCCGATCATCCACGGGGACGTCCCACCCCGACCCGAACCGTTACCCAAGTTCTTAGACGACGCCGCCATGGCAAAGTTCATGCACCAGGCCCACATCGAACCTGACCCGCTCCGCAAACTGTGTGTGTTGTTACTGGCCCGCACCGGGATGCGGGTTGGGGAACTCACCAACCTGCCCGCCGACCCGGTCGTTCGTATCGGTGAGCACCACTGGTTGCATGTCCCAGTCGGGAAACTCCGCAACGACCGGTATGTTCCTCTCCATCCCGACCTGGTCGAACTCGTCGCTGGGTGGCAGACCAACAACGCTGTCCATATCGTCCGCCACGGCCGCCTCCTCGCCGACCACGTCGGTGCCGTTGACCGGCATCGGGTCACCCGGATGGTTCGCCGGATCGCCAAACGAGCCGGGATCGGTCATATCCACCCCCACCAGCTGCGTCACACCCTCGGCACCCAAGCCATCAACCGGGGAATGCGCCTCGAAGCCGTCGCCGCCCTCTTGGGTCACAAGAACCTCGAGATGACCCTCGTCTACGCCCGGATCGCCGACCGGACCGTCGCCAACGAATACATCCAGGTCTCCACCAAAGTCGACCACCTATACAGCACCACACTCCCCGCCGACGCCGAGGGACCCAACATGCGGCGAATCCGCCAACAACACCAACGGATGCTCGGTAACGGCTGGTGTCAACGACCCGCCGCAATGGACTGCCACTACGAAACGATCTGCGAGACCTGCACCTACTACGCCACCGACCACAGCCACATCGAGGTGCTGATCCGGCAGCGAGACCACGCCCAAAACCATCACCAACCCGGCCGAGCCACCCTCTACCAACAACTCATCGACAACACCCCAACCGGAGACTGAACCATGACAAACCAGCACACACAACTTCACCCGATTACCGGCATAATGCGGGTTCTGTGCGTGGTTCTCTGGCGGCGTGTGTGGTTGCTTCGAGCGAGAACGAGCACATGTCCGGATGTGCCAGATCGTCGCATAACGAGCGCTTCGAGGGGTCGTTGGTCAAACCTGGGTCAAACAACCGGGCGCTTCTAGAGGTCACTAGCCGACACGGGACGTCACGAACGCCCCGACCCGCCTGTACTGGCGTCACCACACGGCACTGGAGGGCATCAGCGAACAGAACGTCGTCGGGGGACCCAGCCAGATTGCTCTGGTGTTGTGGTCTAGCTGTCTGGCTAGAAAAAAGGGGGTGGCCAGCCAAAGCTTTGATCTCCCCGCCATTGATAGGGCGCAAATACTTGTCGTACGAAGCTGGGTTTGGGTGCACTATTTGGGTGAGGGTGCCGGAGGGCACGGTGTTGGAAGACCGGACGAAGCTGGATGAGTTTGTGGGGTTTGTGACAGAGGCTGAGCCTCGTTTGCGGAGGGCGTTGTGTGCGGCGTTTGGGGCGGAGTTGGGGAGGGAAGCAACGGCGGAGGCTTTGGCGTTTGGTTGGGAGCATTGGGATCGGGTTTGTGTGGTTGAGAATCCGGTTGGGTATTTGTGGGGGGTGGGTCGGAACAAGGCCCGGCGGAGTCGCAGACCCCGGGTTGGGTTTCCTGAACCGACCGATGGTCGGTTGCCGTGGGTGGAACCCGGTTTGGCCGGAGCGTTGGGGAAGCTTCCGGAGCGGCAGCGGGTGGTGGTGATGCTGGTTCACGGTTTGGACTGGTCGTTGGCGGAGACCGCCGAGTTGTTGGGGGTGTCGAAATCGACCGTGCAGAAGCACGGTGAGCGAGGTATGGCCCGGTTGCGGAGAGCGTTGGGGGTGAACGATGACCGCTGACCTCAAGGACCAGGTCCGGGCGTACACCGAGTTTTTCGTGGAGGGTATCGACCCGGTCGAGTTGGGTGAGCTGGTCGACCGAGTCCCTGTGATTCGAGTCGCCCGACCTTTGGATCGTCGGGTACGACCTCGCTGGGTTTACGGGTTGGTGGCGGCGGTGGCGGTGGCGCTGGTGGTGGGCGGCGCCGTCCTTGGGATCTGGCTGTTCGCTGGCTCCGAGTTCGTCGAGCAGCCCGCCACGACGACAACCGGCGTCGGCGGATCTTCGCTCGGCGAGCCACAGGCACCGCTGGTTGATCCTGAGGATCTGGTGTCTGGTTGGGTCCAAGTCTTGAAGCCCACAGAGCCAGAGGCTTTCCGGGACCTGATTGGTATCCCGGGTGGCGGATTCTTGGCGTTGAGAGACCCGATCGAGTCGATCTGGTCGGAAGACGGTGTCGAATGGCAGGAGTTCGACACCGGCCCGATCTACTCCCACTTCGGGGAGATGGTTCTCGCCCACGCGGTTGCGGTCCAGGGTCAGGAGGTGGCGCTGGTCGCCAACATGGTTGATCCGGACCGGACCGGCGATGGTTGGGCGGGTTTCGTCGGGCATCCCCGCACCGGCCAGTGGCGGGACATCCACCTCGACCTCACCGGCTTGACCGGTCCGCTCGGGGTGCACGCGGCCGCCGCCTCACCCGATGAGGTGATCGTGCTTGGGGGTAACACCCAGTCGTTGTTCGTCTGGATCGGGGACCCGGACCGGGACAACTGGGAACGACACCGGCTGCCACAAATCGGAGGTCAGGGTATCGGCCTCCAAGACCTTGGAGTGGGGTGGGTCGACGGTCGATGGCTGTTCTATGCGACGGTCCTCACGACGGACGTATCGGGGGGTGTGATGTTCACCTCGGTCGACGACGGAGAGACCTGGATGCCGGTTGATCTCGAATTTGACGGTATTTCGTCGATGGCTATCGGTCCAGCCGGAATTGTGGCCATCCAAGAAGGTTGGCTCGCAGAAGTTTCCTTCTCGCCAAACGGGGTCGACTGGACCCTGGCGACCGTGGGCGGTAGCGAACCCGTGTGGGACACCACCTTGTGGGGCACCCAAGTGGTCTACTCCGAAGAGCTCGGTTTTGTGGTTGTGAACCCGACCGGCTTCGAAGTCTCTTCCGACGGCCAGACCTGGGTGAGCAGTTCCGGCGAGTGGCGATCTGGTGGCTGGAACGAACACCTGGCGGTATCCGGATCGAGCCTTGCCGTATACGACCCCGGCGAGGGTTGGGGAGATTGGGGTGAGCCATCCGACTTTCAGGGAATCTGGCTCTGGAAAAACGACTAGCCAGCGCCAGGTGGAGTCGTCCGTGCCTTGTGGGGTAGGGAGGAAGGAGGCGGCTATGCAGTCACAGGTTCCTCCGAGTTCTGAAACCGTGAGACGATTTATGAGACGTCGTCTGTTCATTGGGATGACCGTCAGCTTGCTGGCCTCGCTGGCGGCCTGTGGTGGCAGCGAAACGGATGTCGCTCCGACAACGACGGTCGCCCCGACAACGACGGTCGCCCCGACAACGACGGCCGCTCCGACAACTTCGTTGGCTCCAACAGCGACGGTCGAGGACCAGGCGGTAGCCGTGACCGAGAAGGGTCTCGTGTATGCCACCTGGGGTGAAGAGCCGCTGACGCTGGACATGTATACCCCCACCGAGTCCGGCGAGTGGCCGGTCGTGATCTTGTTCCACGGCCGGGGTGTCCCGATACCCCGATATGTGCCCCCTGACCTTGTCGCGCATGGAGCAATCGTGTTCGACGTGGAGTATCCCTTCGGCTTCCACCCCGTGACACCCGCTGAGGCTCTCATGAGGGATCGGGGTGCCGGGCATCGGGCCATCGCTGAGAGTGCGGCGTGCGCCATCCATTACGCACGCGCCCGGGCATCGGAGCAGGGAAGCGAATCGCCGGTAGTGGTGCTCGCCGGCCACAGCCAGGGAGGCGGTGTCGCCTCGATCGCTGCCCTGTTTGGGTCCGGTATTGAGGCCCGGTGGGAGGAGTATGCCCTCGCCCGGGGCGGGCCACCCCGCCAGGTGGACTGCGAGATCACCGACGGTTCGACCCACGTGGATGCGATCGTGGGGTTGGGCGGCACCCACGACATGTTTGTCGGATACGAGGAAACAGGCGGATATGGGCGTGACTTCATGCAGAACCGAGACCCGGACCTGTGGGAGTTCCTGTACGGCTCGATCGGCGAGAACCCGGATCTGAGGGTCCGTCTGCTCCACGGCGAGACGGACACAGTCGTCCCGTACGAGGTCTCGGTCGCGTTCGAAGTCGTGCTGGCCGAAGCGGGATATGACGTGCGGCTCATACCTTTCGATGGTGGCCACTGGGAGCCGGGAGGGAGCGATCTGTTCGTCACGACGATCATCGTGGAAGTCCTCGGCCGATAGGTTCTGTGACTGGGCGATCCCACGGTCGGCTCTCCATCCGCTCGTGAACGCAGCCCTCACCACCCGCCCATATCCTCACGTCGGCGCTCGGTTGAGACAGGCAGCCGAACAAACATCATGGTGATATGCACCGTCGCTCGGTGGATTCGGCGACGTGCAGCCTGACAGCATGCTCTGTTTCGTGCAGTTTCACGATCCGAGCCACAAACGGAGGAAGCAACGGCATGACCTGGTCGATCGGAACAACCTCCGGCTCGTTCACGGTGAAGCTGCGGTCCTCCAGTTCGACAACACCCTGCCCTGCGGCCTGCAGGTTGCGCAACCAGTCGGTCTCTGTGCCATAGGGCAGTGGGATGATGATGGTGTCCTCCGACCTGTGGGCCGTCAGTGGCGTTGCGTAGGTCTTGCCCGACCGTCTGCCGACATGGTGGAGCAACGCGTCGCGCGATGACCGTCCGGAGAAGAAGCGGACCATCACCGGATTCTCCACGTGTTTGTGGTACCAGATGAGCCATCTGAGCACGCGTGGGTTGCGGCTCTTGAACGCCCACATCGTCAGCACCGTCTCGAAGATCTGCTCGATGACGACGATGCCGACGATTCCTGCCAGCACTTTGACGAGTCTGCGCATACTCGGCCTCCCGTTCGCTACCAACCCCTAGTCTCCACAACCGAACACACATCGCGGAAGAGGACAAGGTCCCAACCGAGCCGAACGGCACGAATGCGCTCGGTTGAGACGGTCAGTCGAACAAACATCATGGTGATATCCACCATGATGTTTGGTAGCATGCATGTATGGAACACAAGGCATTCACAGTCCGACTCGACACCGATCAGGCCACCGACCTAGAGGCCGTAGCCGCCGCCGACGGTATCTCGGTGGCGGAGGAAATCCGCCAAGCGGTGGCCGATCGTATTGAGGCTCGCCGTCGAGACCCCGCTTTCCAGGAACGGATCCGGTCCATCATCGAGCAGAATCAGCGGGTACTCGAGCGACTTGCTGAGTGAAAGTCGCCCACCCCGACCTCGCCGACTTCCTCGCCATCAGCGAGTTGGTCCTCGAGCAGTCCGCGACCAGATTGCCCGGGTCTCGCGCCTCGCCAACCGGCCATACCGGACCGCGACTCCACGAAGAGGGGAAGCAGCATTTCACCGAAGCCCAAATAATGGAGTTGGGAGGCATGATTGCCTTGCACCATGGGATGTAGGTGTTGATGCGGACGTTGCGGCCGGCCCTCGAGAACCATCCGGGGAGCTGAAAGCTCTCACCTGTTACGGCTACCCAATCAAGGCAGATCGCTAGCCGGTCGACGCGGCCGCAATGGCTCGGAGCGTGTCGACCAACGAGCCGTCGCCGGTGATGGTCAGGGCTTCTTTTGGCCCCCGGCCCCATACATACAGATCGAGATCGCCGGCCGGACCACGGACAACCGTCGTCGGTCGGTCCACAATTTCAAACAGAACGCCGGGTTCGTCGCGGTAGTCGATTCCCGACTCGGGGCCGGTGCCGCTCCAGGTGATGAATCGCAACGACCAGGAACCCGGCCGGTCCTGGCACTCGATTCTCAGGGTCCGGTCGGTAGTGGTGTACGTTGCCCAGTCGGGGCAGCCTTCCATCATCACGGTGAGGATCTCATCGATCCCATCAGCAGCCAACCCCGGTTCAATTGGGTTGATGATGCCGTGGCCGAGTTCGGCGTCGACCCGATGGATCGCCGTCTCGTGGGCCATACGGCGGTACCAGAAACCGACGCTCTGATCGGGTGGGTACCAGCTGAAGACCTGGATTGACGGGTCGGTGCCGGTCAGAGTGGCCACCAAAGACTCAGAGCCTTCCCGGAACCACTCAATCAGGCCCGAGGATGGCGGATCGATCAGATCCGGTCCGGCGTCGATCCATCGTTCGCGGACCAGCTGTTCCTTCTGACGCTGTACGACGCCGGTATGCCGGACGACGTCGCGCACTTTCCAACCGGGGCAGCTCGGCACATCTGCATCCAGACCCCGCTCGGCCGCCGCGGCAAGAGCCGCGCTTTCCCGTCCTATGGCGGTCAGGTATTCGGGGAATCTCATCGGCGCACCTTAGCCGGAGGGCCACCCCCACAACCGAACGCATAGTATCGGTGCTGCGATCTGGATAGCTTGGTGGCAGACTTGGAAGGGAGCGATCGTGGGAGATCACATGGCGGACGACCAGGAAGCGCAAAACACCGAATCTGAAGTCGAGGACCATGAACAACATCCGATTCTCGATCGGTACAACGCCGAAGAGGAGACCGAGAAGCGGGTGAGCATCAAGCTCCCCCGGAAGCAATACGAGAGGGAGCTGGCCCGGCTCCAGATCGAACTCGTCAAGCTCCAGGAATGGGTGAAGTCGCAGGGTCTCAAGGTGGTCGTGCTCTTCGAAGGACGAGATGCGGCCGGCAAGGGTGGAGTCATCAAGCGAATCTCGGAGAGTCTCAATCCCCGTATCTGTCGGGTCGAAGCGTTGGGAGTTCCTACGGAACGCGAAAAGACTCAGTGGTATTTCCAGCGGTATGTGCCCTACCTTCCGGCCGCCGGTGAGATGGTGCTCTTTGACCGTAGCTGGTACAACCGGGCCCTGGTTGAACGGGTCATGGGTTTCTGCACGGAAGCCGAGTATCAGGAGTTCCTCCGTTCGTGTCCCGACTTCGAGCGAATGCTGGTCCGGAGCGGCATAATCCTCATCAAGTACTGGTTCTCGGTGAGCGACGAGGAACAGGAACGTCGATTCCAGTCGCGGATCTCGACACCAACCAAGCGCTGGAAGTTGAGCCCGATGGATCTGGAGTCTCGTTCGCGGTGGATCGAGTACTCGATCGCCAAGGATGTGATGTTCAATCACACCGATATCAAGCAAGCCCCCTGGTATGTGGTTGACGCCGACAACAAGAAACGGGCGCGGTTGAACTGCATCAGCCACCTGCTGAGCATGATTCCTTACGAGGACCGCACTCCGCCGCCCATCGAGTTGCCGACCCGCCAGACCGACATCGGTTACGTTCGCCCACCGATGGGTGAGCAGACGTTCGTGCCGGAGAAGTATTAGCGGTTGGTCTCTCGTTCCGGATGAGCGGGTCGAGTTGTCCACTAGCCTCTGCCTGCCGTGTCGGCGACGCGTCGCCGGGTGATTGAATGCTGAAGTTCATCCTCAAGAGGGCGGTTTCGGGTGTCGTAGCGCTGCTGCTCTTCACGTTTTTCATGTTCGTGCTCATCGAAGTGGCGCTTCCCGGGGACTACGCGACCCCGTTTCGTCTCGGGATGACTGGCGACGAGATAGCCGCGTTCCGAGAGTCATTGGGTCTGGATCGCCCGATTCCCGTTCGTTACTGGATCTGGTTGCGGAACTTGATCACGGGCGGCCTCGGTCAGGAAACGTATCGGATAGGAGGCGGCCTCCAGCTGAAGAGCGTGATTCCGCCCACCATTCTCGTCTTCGTCGTCGGCCTCGGCGCGGCGTATCTGCTGGGGAGTTGGTTGGGTCGGGTGACGGGTTGGAGGCCCGGTTGGAGATCGGACGGGATCACCTTGGCCGGTATTGCCACCTACACCCTGTTTCCACCGTTTCTTGGTTTCCTGATAGTCAGGTATCTGGGGAACCCGATGTTCGACCTTCGCAACCGATTGATCGAGGACCCACGCGGGACCCTATGGAGACAGGCCCCGGTCACAGAGCAGGATGTCATGTGGACCATGGCCGCCACCTTGATCGTTGTGGCTGCCCTGTATGTGGTGATCGGGTCGTTTGTGGCGCGCCGGAAGAATCTGAGGATGTTGAGCCTTCCCGCCTTCGTCATCATCGCCGCGGTGTCCTACGGGTGGTGGGTCTATCGCTCTATCGACGCGTTCGCCCTCGACATCCTCTTCGACGCCGCCCTGGCCATCATCGCATTCCTGTTGCTCTCGTATGGAGAATTCATGCTGGTGATGCAGACCTCGATGTCTTCGGTGATCCACGATGACTACATCCTGGTAGCTCGGGCGAAGGGCATTCCCGAGCGCAATATCCGTGACCGGCATGCCGCCCGTAACGCGCTAATGCCGCTGCTCAGCCGATTTGCCGTGAGCTTGCCCTACCTATTGACCGGACTGGTGATCATCGAAAGAGCTGTGGGCTGGCCGGGTGTGGGTTCCTTCTTGTTCCAGGCGGTCGATGCCCAGGACATGCCGGTGGTCATGGATGCCTTGGTGGTCATCGGCGTTATCACTCTGGTGGTGCGGTTGGTCATGGAGGTTCTGACCGCCGTTCTGGATCCTCGGATCCGGGTCCAACTCGAGGGCGAGGCCGGATGACGCACAGAACCGTTCGAGTGGGAAGAGTGCGGCTTCGTCTTCGAGCGATCGCCCGCGGCTCGCGAATCTTCTGGCGAGAGTTCTCTCACAATCGGCTGGCCGTCATCGGTGTCGCCCTCATCGTTCTGTTCGGCCTCATGGCCATCAGCCACCCGATCCTCATGAAGTACTTCTGGTCGGCCGGCGTCTACGACCCGCTTACCGGATTCGATCCCAAGGTCATACACCCCGTCGGCCCCTCCCCAACCCATCTGCTCGGCACCGACAACCTGGGGCGCGATGTGCTCTCGATGTTGCTGGCTTCCAGCTCGTCGACGTGGCTGTTGGCGATGACCGCCGCACTGACTACGGCAGGCGTGGCGATGATCGTCGGCGCGATCGGCGGGTACTACCGGGGATGGGTCGATTTCAGCCTTTCCCACATCTCTGATGCCTTTCTGTTACTGCCTGCCCCCATCTTCCTGTTGATTCTGGGTACCGGAAACCTCATCGATCTGGGTCCGGTCAAGTTCGGATTCATCTACGGCATCATCACCGGATTGGGCGCAGGTGCGATCGTCCTGAGGAGCCAGGCACTCAAAGTGATGGCGCAGCCGTTCGTCGACGCCACCCGGGTGGCCGGGGGACGGGGCCGGCACATCATCTTCCGCCACTTGTTGCCGCATCTGTTCCCGCTGGCGGCCTTGTACATGATGCTGGCCGTGGTCGGAGCGGTGGTCGCAGACGGCTTTGCGGCATTCCTGGGCCAGACCAGGTCTCTCGTCAACTGGGGAACGATGGTTTACTACGGGATCACCTTTGGAGCCAACTTCGGCTCGCAGGTTCCGTGGAACGCTCTAATCGTGCCGGCCGTGGCGCTCTCTCTGTTTGCCGCCGCGTTCTACCTGGTTTCGGTGGGATTGCGGGAGGTCGCCGACCCTCGTTTCAAGGCGATCCGTCGAATATGAAACTCGCCTGGAGTGGTTTGCGTAGGTAGGTACCCTTCGGTACCGTAATGGCTCCTTCGGGGGTGGTGTAAACGGCAACACGACAGGTTCTGGCCCTGTTATTGAGGGTTCGAGTCCTTCCCCCCGAGCCGGGCGGCTCATGCCGTCGCGGCCCCGTCGTCTAGAGGCCTAGGACGCCGGCCTCTCAAGCCGGTAACGCCAGTTCGAATCTGGTCGGGGCTACCACAACATGGTCTCCGCTGTGCGGAGGTAATCGCCCGTTGCCCAACAGCCGCGCACGCGGGCTCGCCGGTGCGTCTCGAGGAAGCTGAGCATCCCCCTGTTCATCTGCCCCCGATCTGTTCAACGATCCCAAACCATCTGGTGATCTGGCGGTGCCGGACCGGCCCGATTCGCCCAAATAGACCCACATCGTGCGAGAATCGTTCGAATCCTTTTAGAAAGACCCTTTGATGTCCGGCAACGCCTCCTTCAGATTGACCGACACCGCTCTTGTTTCTATTGCCCATGTCGACGCACCTGAGGTGGTCACCTCGGCTCAATTCGACGAGATGCTGACCGAAACCTACGAGCGGGTGGGAGCTCAGGCGGGACTGCTGGAAAGCCTGGCCGGAATCAAAGAGCGACGCTGGTGGCCGGAGGGATACCGTTATACCGATGCGGCTGCGGCGGCCGGGTTGAAAGCGATCGAAGCCAGCGGGGTGCGGGTCGATCAAATCGGCTTGTTGATAGACACTTCGGTTTGCCGCGATCGGTTGGAACCATCATCTGCAGTCACGGTCCACGATGCCCTGGACCTCCCCAGCTGGTGTCTCAACTTTGATCTCTCCAATGCCTGCCTCGGTTTCATCAATGCGCTGCAGGTGGCAGGCAACATGATCGATAGCGGCCAGATCAATTACGCGCTGATCGTCGACGGCGAGGGGAGTCGCCAGCTCCAGGAAACGACTCTGGCGCGGCTCTCCGGCCCCGACGCGACCATGGAAGACCTGTTTGCCGAGTTTGCATCGCTCACACTGGGATCTGGCGGTGCGGCGGCGGTGGTGGGTCGACATTCCGACAATCCCGGGAGCCACCAGATTGTGGGCGGGGTGGCTCGGGCCGATACCAGCTATCACAACCTGTGCGTCGGGAGCCTCGACCAGATGCGCACGGACACCAAAGCTCTCCTGGACGCCGGATTGCAGGTCTCCAAGCTGGGCTGGGGCGATGCTGAAGAGCTGGGTTGGCTGGAGATCGATCGCTACATCCTCCACCAGATCTCACAGGTCCACACCACTCTTCTGTGCGAGCGTCTGGGAATCGACCTGGCCAAGGTCCCACTGACGTTTCCCGTGCTCGGCAATGTCGGCCCGGCCTCGATACCCATCACGTTGTCCCGCGAGTCCGACTCCCTCCAATCCGGAGACAGGGTGCTGCTGCTGGGAATCGGATCCGGCATCAACGCCATGGGGATCGAACTGATCTGGTGAACTCCGATACGACTGCCCCGGCCGGCCGGCCCCCAGAGGGGCTCCCCGGCCTTGACCCGCAATGGTCGCGTTTGATAACGACCCCGGGCGTGGACGGGACGGATCGAACCTGGCACGTTCTCGACAACCAGGCAGTCGATCCAATCCTCACCCTGCTCTGTGTCCACGGCAATCCCACCTGGTCATATCTCTGGCGCGGCCTGTTCGCCCAGGCCCCGCCAACCATAAGAGTGGTGGCGATGGACCAGCTCGACATGGGATATTCGGAACGTACCGGGACCGTTCGTCGATTGGAACAACGCATCGAGGATCTGGGGGCTCTGACCGAGGCGCTCGACCTGACCGGACCGGTGGTGACGGTTGCCCACGACTGGGGCGGTCCGATTTCGCTCGGCTGGGCCGAGCGTCATCGCAGTCAGGTGGCGGGAATCGTGTTGATGAATACGGCGGTTCACCAACCTGCCGGCTCGCCGCCACCCCACTTGATAAGGATGGTGAAGACCGGTGGCGTACTCGAGAGAGCGTGCGTTGCCACGCCGGCCTTCATCCGCGGTGCGGTTGCCCTGGCCCGGCCCCGGCTCGCCCGGCCGATTCGGGAGGCCTACCAGGCTCCGTACCTAACTGCCGATCGCAGAACCGGCATCGGGGCTTTTGTCGAGGACATTCCGCTCAGCGGCGATCATCCAAGCCGTCGCGCCCTGGACGAAGTAGCCGGGGGTCTGGCAGACCTTGCCCAAGTGCCGGCGTTGCTGCTGTGGGGTCCGTCCGATCCGGTCTTCTCCGATCTGTACTTGCGCGATCTGGCGGGGCGCCTACTTGCTGCGGAGATCCACCGGTTCGAAGGCGCCGGCCACCTTCTTCCCGAAGACGCCGATGTGGCCTCCGCGGTGCACGCCTGGGTTGCCCGGCTCAATCGTCAGGACGAGTCGGCCCCGCCGGTTCCCGAGCGAGTCCCGATATGGGCCGCCCTCGACCAGCAGGCAGAAAATGATGAGATCGCAATGGTCGAGATGGGCCGGGCCGGAACTCGGATCACCTTCGCCCGGCTACACGCCGAGATCGAGCGAATAGCGGCCGGACTGGTCGAGTTGGGCGTTGCCAAGAGCGACCGGGTCGCATTGATGGTGCCGCCGGGGATCGATCTGGCGGTGTGCGTCTTCGCTTGTTGGCGGATTGGTGCGGTTGTCGTTGTCGCCGACGCCGGCCTGGGGCCGCGGGGGATGAGCCGGGCTCTGGGCAGCGCCAATCCGGCCTACCTGATCGGGATTCCCCGGGCTCTGGTGGCGGCCCGAAGCCTGGGTTGGCCGGGAATCCGCATCTCGACCGAGTCACTGGCCCCGGCTGTGGCGAGCTTGTTGAAGGTGCAAACCACACTTGATGATCTTCGGCGGCGGGGCGGGGGTCGACCGCTGCCGACCCCACCGACCTCCCTCGACCAGGCCGGGATCGGGTTCACGTCCGGTGCCACCGGGCCGGCTAAAGGCGTCGCCTACCGCCACCACCAACTGCAAGCCCAGCGAGATGCCCTCGTGGCGCTCTTCGACATCCAGAGCCGCGACCGCCTGGTGGCCGCCTTCGGGCCTTTCGCTCTGTTCGGGCCGATCATGGGGATTCCCTCGGTGGTTCCCGACGTGGACGTGGCTGCTCCGGGCCGACTGACCGCTCCAGCCCTGGCTGAGGCCGTGCAGGCAATACGGGCGACGTTGGTGTTCGCGTCTCCTGCCGCCCTCACCAACGTCGCGGCGACTGCCCACGGTCTGTCATCCGAGCAGACTGCGGCGCTGCAGGGGGTCCGGTTGGTGATGTCGGCCGGGGCGCCGGTCCCTGCCGGGGTTCTGCGCTCGGCAGTCGAGGTCATGCCCAATGCTGAAGCCCACACCCCCTACGGCATGACGGAGGTGTTACCCGTAGCGGACATCAGCCTCGGTGAGATCGAGGAGCTTGGCCCGGGCAACGGAGTGTGCGTTGGGTATCCGGTGGAGGGAGCCGAGGTGGCGATCGCTCCGCTCGATCCCCAAGGTAGAGCTACCGCGGTCCTATCGAGCGAGAGCGACGTGGTCGGCGAAGTGTGCATCCGGGCCGCCCACATGCGAGATGGTTACGACCGGCTTTGGATGACGCAGCACTTTGCGTCGCAACCGGCCGGCTGGCACCGCAGCGGAGATGTCGGTCACCTCGACCGGACCGGGCGGCTGTGGATTGAGGGCCGGATGGGAGACATCGTGACGACGGCCGCGGGTCCGGTCACCCCGGTCGGGATTGAACACTCAGTCTCGGCCCTTCCCGAAGTAGCCCAGGCAGCCGCGGTCGGGGTGGGTCCGGACGGAGCTCAGGTGCTGGTCGTGGTCGTGGTCCCGGCGGCCGGCCAACGGCGGGCCGGTCTGACAGATCAGGGTTTGGCCGACCTGATCAGATCCGAGGTGGGCCCGGCGGATGTGGCCGCCGTGCTGTCCGTCCCCTCGATTCCCGTCGACCGGCGTCACAACTCGAAGATCGATCGTCCCCGGATAGCCCGGTGGGCGGAGCGAGTTCTGGCCGGCGGCCGGATGGGTCGAATATGAAGGTTCTCGTGACGGGAGCGACCAGTCTGCTGGGTCGATCGGTGGTTGCCCGCCTGTTCGATCGAGGGGACGAGGTGACCGTTTTCCAGCGGCGGCCGAGCGGCCTGGGTGTTGCCGAACAACTCGGCGACATTGCGGACGGGCCGTCCGTTGCAGCTGCCATGGCGGGAGCGGAGGCGGTGGTTCACCTGGCAGCCCGGGCTGCGGCGACCGGACCGTGGGAGCGTTTCGAAGAAACCAATGTGGTGGGAACCCGGAACGCCGTCGAGGCTGCCCGGCAGGCGGGGATCAGCCGCTTTGTGCACGTATCCTCACCATCTGTCGCCCACACGGGTCGGTCCCTGGTCGGCGCAACGGCCGGTCCGGCCGATCCGGATCATGCCCGGGGCCACTACGCCAGAAGCAAGGCGCGAGGCGAGTTGGTGGCGCTGGCCGCCAATCATCCTGATCTAGCGGTCGTGGCCATCCGACCCCACCTCGTCTGGGGGCCCGGTGACACGCAACTGGTGGGGCGGATCGTCGAGCGGGCTAAGGCCGGCCGGTTGACCATCGTGGGTTCGGGAGCGTCGCTCATCGATACGACCTACATCGACAACGCCGCCGATGCACTTGTCGCTGCTCTCGATCGAGCCCCGTTGTTGGGAGGAAGAGCCCTGGTGGTCACCAACGGTCAACCCCGGCCGGTTGCGGAACTGCTGAACAGGATTCTGACGGCGGCCGGTCTGGCCATCCCCCGCCGGAGGGTGCCCTATCGGCTTGCCCGGGCGGGTGGCCTGGCTGTGGAACGGCTTTGGCAGAAGAGCGCTAGAGAGGATGATCCGCCGATGACCAGCTTCCTGGCGGAGCAACTCGGCACGGCGCATTGGTTCGACCAGCGCGAGACCCGGCGGGCCCTCGGTTGGGAACCCGCCGTCAGTCTTTCCGAGGGGTTCGGCCGGCTCGCCGCCTGGTTTGGAGCCGGGGCTGGAGGATCCCCACTGCCGTAGTTGGTGCCCGGCATTACTCACACGCGTCGCGTCGCGCCGTTGATTCTTCCTAAACCGGCAGCCGATGCCTCTCGACCACCGTGGCCTAAGGTTGGTCGTGATGGTAAGGACCGCCGATCTCGATGATCCTTCTTCGCCCAACGGCAAGGAGGTCCTCACCCCACCCAGCCGTGCCGATTGGCGTAGCTGGCTCGCTTCGAACCACGATCGACAAGAGGGTTTGTGGATCGTCTATCGCAAGAAGTCGAGCACTCTCGATGGTCCGATGTACGACGATCTGGTCGAAGAGGCATTGTGCTTCGGGTGGATCGACAGTCAGTCCCGGCGGGTCGACGACGACCGCATGATGCAGTGGTTCTCTCCCCGCCGGAAGGGCGGGTTGTGGTCGGCGCTCAACAAGAGGCGGATCGAGCGGCTGATACGCGAAGGACTCATGACCGAGGCCGGTCGGGCGACGATCGACGAGGCTAAGGCCGACGGTTCGTGGTCCCAGACCGACGAGGTCGACGCTCTCATCGTTCCCCCCGATCTGGAGGACGCTCTCGACGCGGTCCCCCAGGCGAAGGCCGCCTACGAAGCGCTGATCGACTCGGCCAAGAAGCAGTACCTGTGGTGGATTCAAACTGCCAAACGGCCGGATACCCGGGCCAATCGAATCGAGGAAACCGTCCGTCGGCTCTCCTCGAGAGAACCTTCCGGCTCAACTTAGAAGAGATACGCGCCCAACCAAGGTCCTTTGAGGTGAACCGGGACCGCATCGCCTAGTTTGGGTGGTCAAGCCCCGGTGTCGAGCACCGTATGTCCCGACGGGCTCTCATCATCGTCGAGTGGTTCGAGCGTCACCCACAGTCGAGGGAATTCGGCCCGGGTCACGCCCGACCAGAGTTCAATCTCACCGTCGGCCGCGAAGGTTCCGGCGGAGATATGAAGAGGCCCATCACTCAGCCAGAACTCGTACACGAACCCATCGGGGGCAGGGTCCAGGCCCTCAACTGCCAGGATCATTCGGGTCCCGGCGTCGGTGTTCCAGCCCAACACGGTTGACGTGGCCAACGGAGCGAGTTCCGTTCCCGGCATGGCTACTTCCCAGTCGGGTGACGGACTGCGCAACAGACCGAAGAGGCCGACAGCCACCACAACGACGGCGGCAGCCGCCAGGGGTCGCGCCCATCGCTCGAGCCGTCCGACTCCGGTCGGGGCCCGGTTCTGACTCCCGGCGATCAGGGCGATCACCTGGTCCCCGAGTTCGGGGGGTGGCTCTTCCCAGATTGCCGGGTCCATCAAGGCGATCCGCCCGGCTTCGAGATCCGGGCGGCGGGAGCGGCAGGCTCCACAGCCGGCCAAATGACCGTCGGTGGCTTCAACGTTTTCGCCGGCCAGGTATTGGGCGCGGAACTCGTCACAATTCATGCTGTTGCCTCCCGGAGGTGGGATAGGAGTTCCGCCAATCTGCGGTGAGCCCGGTACGAGCGGGACTTGACGGTACCCACGGGGATGCCGAGGCGCTCGGCGGTCTCTTCATGGGTGAGTCCCAAGAAATGGGTGGCGCGTAGTATTTCTCGCTCGTCATCCGGGACTCGATCGAGGGCCGAGCGGACTTCCCAGGCTTCCCAGGCACCCTCGAATGATTGGGGTAGCACTGCCACTTCTGTCTCCTCACGGTTCGATTGGTGGCGGCGTTCGCGGCGGTAGAGGTCGACGGCCACCCGTCGGGCAATCGCATACAACCAGGGGGCCGGATCTCGCTCGGGGTCGAACTTGGCGGCCGCCCTCCATGCTTGCAGGAAAGTCTGCTGCACGGCTTCTTCGGCCAGACCTCGGTCGCCCAGCGCTCGATACGCGACGGTGAAGACGCTTTTTCCGTAACGGTCGAATAGGTCACGAACGGCACCGGGATCTCCGTCCCGGAACCGTCGGACTACGCGGGGGCTGATTCGCTCGCTCAGGATGTCTCCTTGTCGGGCCACCATAGATGTCGGTTTGACCAAACTCAGCCGTCCAGGCCGATGCCCAGCCCTTCGGGGGAGAGGACATACCAGACGTCGTTGACACCTTGGCCGTTGACATCGCCGGGGGCGGTGTCGTTGGCGAAGTAGTAGAGCGGCCATCCGTTGTAGGTGACCTGGTCGGTTCCGTCGGTTCGGGTTGCGGTTCCGAGCAGGGTGGCGTCGATGCCGCTACCGGCTGCGAACTCGCCCACCAGGGGGGGCCAGGCCGCTTCGCATTGGTCGTAGCAGACGCTGTCGCCCTGGTCGTCGGGGGTGAACAGGTAGAGGGTGTTGCCGTTACCGTCGACCAGAATCGAACCCAGCGACGAGTCGGCGACCGCTACGACCGATCCCACTTCGGGGATCACGGTCGTGGTGGTGGTGGCTTCGGTTGTAGTAGTTGCCGGGGTAGTGGTCGTAGTGGTCTCGTCGCCTTCGCTCGAAGCGTCGGCCGAAGTGCAGGCGGCCGCCCCCAGCGCCAGAATTACGAGCAAAGTTCCTATACGTCGCATGGGTTTCCTCCGTGTGGTTTCCCACCAATACGGAGCCATACGCAAGACGGTTCTCGGAAGAAGAGCTGCGAGCCAATCAGCTACGAGCTACGAGCCACGAGCTACGAGCCCGATACGTGATACCTGCAACCCGAAACCTGAAACCTATGGCGTCTGGCGACGTTGGATCCATCGATACACGACCAGCACGATGATGGCGCCGATCGTCGACCAAACGATGCCCATGTCGGAGTAGTCGGTATCTCTCTTGAAGATGAACCCCGCTACCACCGATCCGCCCATTCCCAGGAGCACCGTCTGCCACAGCTTCATGGGCACCTTGCCCGGAATGAGAAACCGGGCCAGAGCACCCGCAATCAACCCGACGACGATCCAACTAACCAAACCCATGGAGCACTCCCTTGCTGACGACTGAAAACTGCCGACTGAGAACTAGCGTTACGTCCTCCCATATACGGGGATCAGTGCTCCAGAGATGACCGCAGAGTCATCGCTGAGGGCGAAATCGATGACGGCCGCTATCTCATCGGGGGTTGGCCAGTCGATATAGTCGGCAAACGGTAATGCCCTCCGGGTAGCCGGCGTGTCGATCACCGACGGCACGATCACATTGGCAGTGACGCCGGTGCCCTCCAGTTCCTGGGCGACGGTCATCCCCAGCACCGCCACACCGGCCTTGGCCACGTTGAAGGCGGCCTGGCCGGCCGGCGCCTCGACCGCGGCGCGGCTGCCGACCAACAGGATTCGGCCCCACCCGGACTTCTTCAGGTGAGGAACTGCCGCCCGGACCGTGGCAAAGGCCGAACGCAGATTCACGTCGATCATGCGATCAAAGCGGACATCGTCGGTCTCCTCGACGTCGCGACCGCCCGCCCAGCCGCCCACGAGGCTGCACACGACGTGCACAGCACCAAACCGTTCAACGACTTGTTGGAAGAAATCGGCGATTTCGGAGCTGTTCGTGGCATCGACCCTGCTCAACATGAGCCGGTCCTCGTCGACACCCACCTCCTTCTCGAAGCGGTGAGCTTCTTCGGGCACGAGATAGGTCACCGCAAACCGGTAGTCCTGACCTGCCAGTCTCTTGACTACCGCCGTCCCGAGACCACCGGTCCCGCCGGTGAGGACGATCACTCGTGAGTCGCTCATAATGCTGCTTTCTGCAAGTCGATTCTGGTCAGACTACGCTGCACATAGCAGTTTCGCACGAACGACGTTCTGACTCGGAGGTTGCTGTGTCTGAGATCACGTTTGAGGGTGTTGGGAAGGTTTATCCGGGTGGTACTCGGGCTATCCACGATGTGGATTTGGAGATCGCCGACGGCGAGTTTGTGGTCTTGGTGGGTCCTTCCGGGTGTGGGAAGTCGACGTTGTTGCGGATGTTGGCTGGTTTGGAGGAGATCACCGAGGGGGTTATCAAGATCGGGGATCGGGTGGTCAATGATGTGCCGCCCAAGGATCGTGATATTGCGATGGTGTTCCAGAACTACGCGTTGTATCCGCATATGACGGTGTTTGACAATATGGCGTTTGGTTTGAAGTTGCGGAAGATGGACAAATCGGAGATCCAGCGCCGGGTGGATGAGGCGGCTCAGGTTTTGGAGATCACCGATTTTTTGGATCGTAAACCGAAGGCGTTGTCTGGTGGGCAGCGGCAGCGGGTGGCGATGGGTCGGGCGATTGTGCGGGAACCGGCCGCCTTTTTGATGGATGAGCCTCTCTCGAACTTGGATGCGAAGTTGCGGGTGCAGATGCGTTCGGAGTTGGGGGAGTTGCATACCCGGTTGAAGACCACCACGTTGTATGTGACCCATGACCAGGTTGAGGCGATGACGATGGGTGACCGGGTGGCGGTGCTGAAGGCCATTTCGGGTAAGGAGATCCCCAATTTGGCGCAGGTGGATACTCCCCGGGTTCTCTTCGACCATCCGGATAATCTGTTTGTGGCCGGGTTTATCGGGTCGCCGGCGATGAACTTCGTGTATGGGACGGTGGCCGCCCAGAACGGGTCGACTTTTGTGACGTTTGGTAGTGACCGTTTGGGGCTCGATCGGGCGACGTTGGATGCTCGACCGGGTTTGGCGAATTATGCCGGCAAGGAGATCGTGGTTGGGTTGCGTCCGGGGGCTTTCGAGATCGATCGGGCGGTGACCGGGGGGTTCTCGGAGGACCAGACCATGATGGTCGATGTGGGGTTGGTGGAGCAGCTGGGGTCGGAGGCTTACATCCACTTTGAGAAGCATTTGCCGCCGGTGATCACCCCCGATATTCAGGATCTGTTGGCCGATCAGGGACAGGGACCGGAAACCTTGGGTGACCGAACCAAGTTCACCGCCCGGGTGAACCCCGACTTCGCCCCCAAGTTCGGCGACAAGGCCAAGCTGGTGATCGACACCACCAAACTCCACTTCTTCGACAAAGACACCGGCGAAGCAATCCGCTGAGGAGTCACGTTCTGTTTGAGAGGACCCCGCATCTGCGGGGTCCTCTCTATTCGGCAAACACCCGAGGGCTCTGTGGTTGGTGATCCTGATCTTTCATGACGACCCAAACGTCCCCGACGTTGGTTCCGGTAGGTCCGGTGACCAGCAAGTCGCCGGTAGCTTCGAGAAAGGTCCCCGAATCGTTTTCGGCTAGATAGCGGTTGACATCCAGTCCCAGCTGAACCCCGCGGGAGACGGTCCGGCCATCCACGATGGCCCCGGCTGCTCCGGTCGGACCGTCAATCCCATCCGTTCCCATGGTTGCGAATATCGTCGTGGGGTCCCCGACCATTTCGCGGGCGGCAGCCAGCGCCGCCTCCTGATTGCGCCCACCGCGTCCCCGCCCGGTGACCTTCACGGTCGTCTCACCGGCAAAAACCGTCACACCAGGCCCGGCCATCGCGAGACAGCGGAGAGCCTCGGTACGGGCATCGCCCTTCATCGCCGTAGTGGCAATCACAGCCGGCAGCCCTGCTCGCCGGGCTGCCCCGGCGGCACCCCCGGCGGCAGAGCCTCCATCGGCGATGATCGAGACAACTTGCCCAACGAAGGGTGTTTTGGGCGTCTCGTCGATGGTGGTATCCCGGCCGGCTTCTAGGTGATCGACGACTGCCACTGGGATCTTCTCACGCAGGTCATATCGGTCGAGCACGGCCAGCGCTTCCCCAAAAGTGGTCGGATCCGGCACCGTCGGTCCCGAAGCAATGACGTCGAGGGGGTTCCCGACCACATCGGAGAGAATCAAGGTGAACAGTCGAGCGGGAGCGGCCGCCCGGGCCAGCCTCCCCCCTTTGATCGCCGACAGATGTTTGCGGACGGTGTTCAGCTCATTGATGTCCGCCCCGCCCAACAGCAAGGCGTCGACGGTTGTCTGCTCATCTCCCAACGAAATCCCGGCCACCGGCAATTCGAGCAGCGCCGAGCCCCCGCCGGAGATCAGGCAGAGAACCAGGTCTCTCTGGTCCGCGTCCTCCAGCAAATCCAAAGCCGCCCGGGCGGCAGCGGCGCTCTGTTGGTCGGGGAGAGGGTGACCGGTGATCCACAGGTTGAGACCTTCGGGTATCGGTTCAAGGTGATTGGAGGCAACCAGACCGATAACCTCGACGTTCCGGAAAACATCGACCGCCGCGCGGGCCATCGCCGGCGCGGCTTTGCCAAAAGCCAGCAGTCGCACCCGGTCCACGGTCGCCCGGCCGATTTGAACGCCGGCGATGTCCCAACCGTCCTCCTGTGGGCGAAGTGCCCGGCGCACGGCCTGGTCCGGGTCAACCTCGTTGAGAGCACCGTCGAGGATCTCGAGCATCGTCGCCCGGCGGGCCGGGTCGTTGGAGAGGATCTTTTGGTCGAACCTGGTGGTGGTCACGGCCGCAACATCTTGAACGATTCGGCGGTTGCGAGGCCTACGGCTTTTCCCTGTTGCTCAGCCCATCGGCGGAGCCGCTCGGAAAATTCCCAACGATGGTCGACGCTTTCGTGAGCATTGCCCATCGTGGTGGTTCCTTGGCTCGAGTGACAAAGCAGGGCTTCGACCTTCTGGTCGAAGGTCGAAGATACGTCCTCCCAGTGGTCCGGCTCGTCGGCGGCCCACAGCAATAAGGCGTCGGGGCGATGTTCGGTGAGACCACCCGTCAACTGATCGGCGAAGAAGAGGTGGTCACGAGCCGCCACCACCGCGTCGATCGCCGCCCAGCCGGTGGCTCGATGGTCGGGGTGCAACATGTAGCGCCGCCAGGGATCGTGGGTCAAGACCACATCCGGGCGGAACCGTCTGATCCAAAGACAAAGTTCGGCCCGGAGCGCCATTGTGTATTCGAGCTCTCCGTCTGGATAGTCGAGCATGACCGTGTCCGCGACGCCGAGCGCGGCTGCCGCCCGATGCTGCTCCTCGCGTCGGATCTGGATAAGGTCGGCGGGGTCGAGCGCCCGATCCCAAGTGCCTTTGGAACCGTCGGTGACCACCAGGACGAGGGCCTCGCAACCCCGGGCGGTCCATCCGGCCAGGGTGCCGCCGGCCCCGAACTCGGCGTCGTCTGGATGGGCTCCGATGGTCATCGCCCGGGCTGGTACCTCGAGGGGCGAGGCTGTCGCTTTGGTCTCCGCGAAGTATCCCTGGGTCATGGCCGTGTCAGGCTAGTGGGTGGTCCCTGGTCGTGGCCGGGTGCCGCCGGGATGAGGTCCGCAAGCCAACGACCGGCCGGCAGTCGCAAGGCCGCGCGGAGGTCCTCCGGGCCATCGAGGTCGACTGCCAGACCCGTGCGGATCAGCAAGCGATGAGGGAGGCGGGCCACCGCCGCCAGATGACGTCGGAAGCTGGCCGGGCCGTACGCAAACGGGAATGAGTCGAGATCCCCGGCGATCAGGCTGGTTCCACCGTTGTGACTTGGCACCAGCAAGACCCCGCCCGGGGGAAGAGCCGTCAGGGCGGCCCTCAGATCGGATTCGGTGACAGCCGGAAGATCGGCATGAAGCATCATCCACGCACGACCTTGGTGGCGCGCCTCCCGAACCGCGGCGGCGGCCGCCTGGTTGAGTCCCCCGGCATCGGTTTCCTGGATGACCCCGGCCCCGAGTTCTCCGGCCCAAGACGAAACACCCCGATCGCCGGTCACCACCGCTACCGGGCATCCGGTGGCTTGGGCGGCGGCGATCACGTGCGCGGCTACGGCTTTGCCCACCCTACTTCGCTGATCGGTATCGAGAACGGGGGCCAGGCGCCGTTTCGCCACACCGAACGGTTTGACGGGAATCACAATGAACGTGTCCGGAGGCCGCATCGCCCGGAATGGTAAAGCTTCCCGTTCCTGCGTTGGCCGGCCGGGCTATGCGCGGGTCACCGATGCACGTTCGAGGATCTAGGCTGAATACTCTTCCGCAGAGAGGGATCTGATGCGTTTTGGTGCTTTTGTACCGCAGGGGTGGCGGCTCGACCTCGTGGGTGTAGCCAAGGAGGATCATTGGCCGACGATGCTCAAGGTGGCCAATGTCATCGAAGACTCCGGATACGAATCGCTGTGGGTGTACGACCACTTCCATACGGTTCCGGTACCCACCCAGGAAGTCACCTACGAGGCGTGGACCCTCATGGCCGCTCTGGCAGCCACGACCCGGACGGTCCGGCTCGGTCAGATGTGCACCTGCAACTCATATCGGCCGCCGGCCTACCTGGCCAAAGTGGCCGCATCAATCGACGTGATATCGGGCGGTCGTTTGGAGTTGGGCATCGGTGCCGGTTGGTATGAGCATGAGTACGACGGATACGGGTACGAATTCCCCCAGCCTTCCGTTCGTATCGGGATGCTGCGCGAAGGCGTCGAGATCATGCAGCGTATGTGGACCCAAGACGAAGTTTCCTTCGAGGGCAAGTACTACACACTCAAAGGGGCTATCTCACAACCCAAGCCCATCCAGCAGCCGCACATTCCCTTCTGGATCGCCGGCGGTGGTGAGAAGCTCACCCTCAACGTGGCCGCCCGGTACGCCTCGTATACGAACTTCGCCACTTCGGTCGAGGAGTTCGTGCACAAGTCGGACATCCTCAGGGATCATTGCGAGGATGTTGGAACCGACTTCAGCGCCATTGTTCGCTCCTCGAACTTCAATGTGATCTGCGAGGAAACGGAGGATGCTGTCGAGGATCGCCTCGGCTGGATCAGGGATCATTACCGGCCCTTTGTTTCGGAGGAACGTCTGGAGCGGGTGGAGGCATTGTTCCGGGATTTGGCCGGGACCCCCGAGCAACTGATTGCCAGGTTGAAGCCGTGGGTCGACGCCGGGATGACGTACGGGATTGTCTTCTTCGCCGAAGCCGCGTACGACACCTCGGGACTGGAACGTTTCGCCCGAGAAGTCGTACCGGCCTTCGCCTAGGGGCGCTCATGACACAACGGCCTTTCTCTCCGCCGATCAAACCGATGAAAGCCCGGGTCGGGGAAACCCCGCCGGAACCGCCCGGTTGGGCATACGAACCCAAATGGGACGGGTTTCGGGTCATCGCCTGGGGTGGTGCCGAGCCGCGCCTGGATAGTCGCAACGGGAAACCTCTGGGGAGATACTTCCCCGAGTTGAATCCGGCCCTCCAGCAGCTTCCGGCGGGGACGGTGGTGGATGGAGAGGTCGTGGTGGTGGTCGACGACGTGACCCAGTTCGACTCTCTTCAAATGCGAATTCATCCGGCCGCGTCGAGGGTGGAGATGCTGGCAGCCGAGACACCTGCCGAACTGGTGGCTTTCGATCTGCTGGCCGACCGGGGAGATGATCTGCGGGAGATCCCATACGAGCAGCGGCGTCATCGTCTCGAGGCACTGGTCGCCGGACTCCAGTTCCCCTGGCATCTCACACCCGTCACCCGGGATCTCGACGAGGCGACCAGATGGTTTGGCGAGTACGAGGCGGCGGGTTGTGACGGCATCATCTGCAAACAGCTCGACGGTCCATACAAGGAAGACAAGCGCGAGTGGATCAAATGGAAACACCGGCGGGACGCCGATTGTGTCGTAGGGGGCTACCGGGTCCACAAGGACGGAGACAAGATCGGGTCGATCCTGCTCGGCCTTTACAACGACGAAGGGGAACTGCATTTCATCGGACACTGCTCCGGTTTCAGCGATCAGGATCGAGTGGCGATTCTTCAACAACTCGAGCAGATCCGTTCTGATGACAGCTTCGGGGGTGGCGGATACGTGCGAGTGCCGGGTCAAGAGAGCCGTTGGTCGGCCGGCAAGGATTTGTCTTGGATCCCGGTCGAGCCGGGGGTGGTGGTGCAGGTGAGCTACGACCAGCTCGAGGGCGGCCGCTTCCGGCATGCCACGCGGTTCGAACGATGGCGGTCCGACAAACTCTCGGAGGAATGCACGATGGAACAGCTGGAAAGGCCGGAGGGCGTCGGGTTCACCGAAGTGGTGGGATAGCGCCAGCACCCCTCCCTGCAAGAAGAAGGCTCGACCGAAGGGAGAGCCAGGGGAGGGTCGGGCGATAGCCGCGAGGCCGTCTGGCTAGCGCTTGACCCCCATCCCCCTCGCTCCGCTCGGGTACTTCCCCCTTCCAGGGGGAAGCCGTTCCCATCCCGCTCGCTCCGCTCGGGTAGTTCCCCCTTCCAGGGGGAAGCCGTTCCCATCCCGCTCGCTCCGCTCGGGTAGTTCCCCCTTCCAGGGGGAAGCCGTTCCCATCCCGCTCGCTCCGCTCGGGTAGTTCCCCCTTCCAGGGGGAAGCCGTTCCCATCCCGCTCGCTCCGCTCGGGTACTTCCCCCTTCCAGGGGGAAGCCGTTCCCATCCCGCTCGGCTCCGCTCGGGTTATTCCCAATTCTCTTTGCGCATCTTGGAGGGTTGTACCCGGGGCGGTTCTCCGGGCATTTTTGGGTAGTGGGGTGGCCAGGGGGCGTCACCGATGCCTTGCTCCTCATCGGCGGTCACCATCTCCAACAAGCCTTCCAGCCGGCCGGCGGACTCGTCGATCCCGTCGGTGAGATCGCCCAGGTCGGCCCAGCGATCCCGGAAGCTCATCAGATCCAGGGCCCGGTGATCGATCTCACTCAACTCGTCCCAGCTGAACGGAGTCGACACAAGGCCGGTGTGCCTCACCGAGTAGGCGCTGGCGATCGTCTTGTCCCAGGCGTTCTGGTTGAAATCGATGAATACGCCGTGCCGTTCCTCTTTCCACCAGGCGGTGGTGGCCAACTCGTGGCGCCGCTCGACCTCCCGAGCCAGGGCGAGGGCGGCTCGCCGGACCTGGAAGAAATCCCACTCCCTTTGCAGTCGAACATAAACGTGGATCCCCCGGTTGCCGGAGGTCTTCGGCCAGCCGGTCAATCCCAGTTCGTCGAGCACCTCTTTGACCGCCATCGCCACCTGGCGGGCGGCTTCGAAGTCGTATCCCTCGGTTGGATCGAGATCGATGCGAAGTTCATCCGGATGAGCGAGGTCATCGGCGCGAGCGTTCCACGGGTTCAGATCCAGGCAGTTCATCTGGGCCATCCAGATGACGTCGCTCTCATCGCGTGGAGCGAACATCTTGCCCGGACGCGCCGAGGGGAACGTCACATCCACCAGGTTGGGGGCGCCCTTGGGCCTTTTCACAAAGAGCGGACGCTGAGTAACGCCGGCGTTCCAGCGCTTCAGCAGACTGGGTCGATTGAACACCCCCCGCAAGGCGCCGGTAGCGCACATGAGGTAGTGCTCGATCACATCGAGTTTGGTCCAGCCCTGATCGGGGAACATGATTTTTTCGGGACTGGTGATCCGGATCGTCCGTCCCGCTAGTTCAACAACTGTTTCATCGCTTCCCATGACCGCCAGGATACGGGTCCATGCAACAAACCTCCGGTTCGAGTTACTCGCCCGGCGCTTGCCGAGTGCCTACGCTGAACCCATGAGCCGTCACACCAAGATCATTGCCACGCTCGGTCCGGCGATTACCTCGGCAGCAACGGTCGAAGGCCTGGTGGCGGCCGGCATGGATGTGGCCCGGATCAACTTCTCACACGGTACCCACGACGACCTACGCCGGTACGCCGAATGGGTGAGGCAGGCCTCGGCCGTTCAGAACCGGCCGATCGCGCTTCTCCAGGATATTCAGGGGCCCAAAATCAGAACGGGGACCTTCGCCGGTGGGGCGCTCGAACTGAATGCCGGGGATCGAGTGATAGTGCGACCAGGAGCCGGGGAGGCGCCTCCCGGCCAGATTCTGATCGACTACAAATTCCTCATCGAGGACGTGGGACCCGGCGATCTCATCGTTCTGGCCGACGGCCTGTTGCGTCTCGAGGTCGCCGACCGGGACGAACAAGGGTTGATTGCTTCGGCCATGCAGTCGGGGACGCTGACCGACCGCAAAGGAGTTGCCTTTCCCAGATCGAAGCTGCGAGTCGGGGCGATAACCGAAAAGGATCGGAAAGACCTCGAGTTCGGCAGGCAAATCGGGGTCGACTATGTCGCGGCATCGTTTGTGCAAACGGCCGATGAGATCAGAGAGATCCGAGAGCTGGCCGGTGGATCGACGCCCGTCATTGCCAAGATCGAGCTGGCCGCCGCCTACGAGAACCTCGACGAGATGTTGGAGGTCGCGCAAGGGGTGATGGTGGCCCGCGGTGATCTGGGTGTTCACCTGCCGCTCGAAACGATCCCGGCGGTTCAGCGTGACATCCTTTCCAGAACCAACCGGGCCGGTCTGGTTTCGATCACCGCTACGGAGATGCTCGAATCGATGATCTCATCAATCCGGCCGACCCGGGCAGAGGTGACCGACGTAACCAATGCAGTTCTCAACGGGACCGATGCGGTGATGCTGAGCGGGGAAACCGCGATCGGGAAGTATCCGGTTCAGACGGTGGCAGCCATGAACACGATCTGTCGGGAGGCGGAGAAATCGCCGGCTTCCAAACGGGAGGCCAGCGCCGCGTTCATGGCCAGGCACTTGACGTTCGCGTCGGCTACCGCCAAAGCTGCGGTTGAGGCGGCCACCGACCTTCACCTGAACACCATCGTGGCCTTCACCGAATCGGGCAACACCGCCCTGTTGTTGTCGAAATACCGTCCGGAGGCCAAGATCATGGCTTTTACGCCCGAGGTGTCCACTCTGAGTCGGATGGCTCTCTACTGGGGAGTGATCCCGAACAGCTTCGTTCGTCTCGACCACACCGACGTTATGATCGCCACCGCCGAAGAGGCTCTCCTGCGGATGGACACTTGCACTATAGGCGAGGGGGTAGTCATGGTGGCCGGCATCCCCCCCAACCAGCAGGCCTCCACCAACCTGATGAAACTGCACTCCATCGGCGAGACGACGGATCCGAGCTTCTGACCCTGCGCACTAGAGTCGTTCCGACATAGACCGAGGAGCAACGCAGCGTGGGTCAAACCATCGAAGTCAGAAGCACCGTGCTGGGCGACACCGCTCTGTTCGACACGGACCGGAGCATCAGCGGACAGGATGGCCAAGGGTTCGACGCCGCCGGGAAAGCCGGGGGCGATCGGACCGCGGCAGGCCGGTTGGCCGCCCGAGTTTTCGAGACCGATGCCGGAATCGTCCGGGTCTTTGTGTTGTCGAATCAGGTAACCGTTCGGCGGGACGGCGGGTGGACCGATGAGGCTATCGACGGCGCCGCGGCCGCCATTCGTGATTCGTTCGTCTTCTACGAGGAAAACCGGGAAGTAACGGCGGAGACTGCCGACGGCTGAGAAGCCTCGGCGCGAGTTACTACGGAGCCGACGTGGTCGTCGTTGTGCTCGCAGGATCCTCGGTGGTCGTCGTGGTGGTCTCCTCGGGCGGGCACTCTTCCACATAGCCAGGGTGCTGGGGAGGCAGCATGCATGGATGAACCTCGACCTCACGCGGTTGCGGCCGGTACCGGACCGACCAAGAATCCTCATCGACGGTGCCGTTGGCATAAGTGACGATCCGGGTGACCGTGACCGTCCATCCCTGTCGACCGCCTTCGATCACCTTTTCCTCACCGGGCGTGATCGCCTCATTGGCAATGTATTCGATCGTTGGTTCTGTGTACGAATAGCGGCCCGAGACTTCGGCTTCTACTTCGTACCCGGTGCCGTCGCCTTCGGAGGGTACCGATATGCGGGTGATTCCCCCGCTTTGCTCGCCGATGACAACCCGGCCGCCGTTGTTCCCGTAGAAGCTCACGGTGATAGATGTGTCGGTATGGGATGTGCGGATCATGATCGTCGAGTCACGGTTGTTCCGGAACTCGAGATTGGGGGCCGGCCAGGAGATCGTTGCCTCTATCCCCTCCGGGTATCGTGAGAAGTAGTAGCTGTGAGCGGTATGGGTGACGTCCTCAAAACCTCCCCAAAAGACCGCGTTGTAGAACGTTGTGGCGAACTGGCTGACGCCCCCACCGACGGTGTCCACGATCTTCCCCTTGATGATGGTACCCGCCGGTTTGAACCCGCGCTCCAAGGTCCGCTCGCCTACCAGGGCATTGAGAGAAAGCGTCTCACCGGGTTCGACGAGGGTCCCGTCCACGAGATCGGCAAACAACTGGATATTGTCGACCCGGCTCTCGCAGCAGCTGTGGTATGTGGTGAAACGGGAAACCAGGTGCCTGATACCCAGCGCCTCAGCATCTTCTGTCGTCAACTCCGGTTCCGCCCCTTCCTCGAAAGGAAGAGTCCCTTGCCGGGACCCGACCAGGGCGGCACCTTCGAGAGCGGCCGTCGCCAGCACCGGGTCGATCAGAGTGCCGGGTTTTCCCGGTATTACCGAGACGGTGTAGTCGTCGTGAAACTCGAACGACGCATCCACCGGGGGCAGCTCGAGATCGGCACGAAGGGGAGCGATGATCTCCCCCACAACTTCGGCGTCGAATCCGATCTCCAATCGGGGCTCGGAGTTGCTGATCAATTCACTGGTGAAGGCGCGGGCAAGATCCTCGGGGGTGAAAGTGAGCGAGATGGGTGGCTCGAGCCGGGTGAGCACCACCGGCGCGGCGAGCATCAATTCCGCCTTCCGCACCGCCTCCTCGACATCCGCATCGGTGAGGGCCGGCCGCGCCGGCACGACGTCGATCATCCCGACCGGGCGGTCCCGCAGGGCGAGAGTCTCGAGCACCACCGCCGAGGCGGAGTCGATATCCACCCGCCGTCCTTCGCGGGGATACTCGGCCACCGGCCTCACTCCTTCGATCGAGATGGCCCCATCGAAAGGAGGGTCGGCGATATGTTCTGCCGACCAATCCGCCGCTACCAGGGTGAAGGCTTCGTCGTTGAGACTGACCGGCAGGTCCAGGGTCTCGACCGAAAGGAGATGCGACCACCACCACCCGATTTGCGTGAAGATCGAACCCGTCCGGCCAACCTCCAGCGCGGCCCGGGCCGCCCTGGCCTCGTCGACGGCGAAGCCGACGCTTTCCGGGTCGAGCGTCAGAGTGCTGCCGTTGAGCCGGAAGAGGGCAGGCGTGGTCACGAGTTCATCCTCGAAGGCCTGCAGAGCGGCGCTCGCCTCTTCGATATCCAATCCCGACAGATCGACTTCGGAGACCGCCACATTGCGGAGAACCTCATCGGAATGCAAAGCCCGATCGATACCAAAGACTCCCAGAACGATCACAACCACGCCCGCCAGGGCGGCGAGCGCGATAACCAGAAGGCGAAGGTTGCGTGACATGTTGATCAATGGCCCCGGCAGGCGGCCAGTGTAGCCGTTACCCGCCAAACGTCCGGTCGGTCGATACCATCCGTGAGTGTTCGACTTTCCAGCGGTGACTCCGGGCGACCCGGTTCGAATCTCTGCCTCGACTTTTGTAGCCTTCCGGCAATGCCCGGACAGCGCCCTGGCCCGACTGCAAGGTGAGTGGGGACCGGAGAGTCGAGCAGCTTTCACGGGAGGTTTGGCTCATCGGCTCTTCGCCAGACACCTGGGCGGGAATCCGATCACCGAAGCGGACCTGGGTCCGGTTTGCCGGAGTGAGATAGGCGGCTCCAACCTCAACTACAAGCTGGGGGCACTCGGACTCAAACCAAGTGAGCTCGGCAAGGTGATCGATGAAGTCGGTGCCATCTACGAGCGGTTCAAGAGGATTCCGATCGAAGGATTCGAAGGAGCCGAGGTGTCGTTGCTGGCCGAACCGGCCGAAGGTGTCACGTTGATCGGGTCGGTAGACGCAGTATTCGCCGGGGAGAGCGGAGTCCGGCTGGTCGATTGGAAGACCGGAGAACTGGGCGAGGTGGTGGATCAGCTGCACTTCTACGCGTTGCTGTGGGCTCTCCACAAGAATGAATTGCCTGGGGCCGTAGAAGCCCTTTCCGTGAAGACCGGCGAAAGGATCTCCGAGGTCCCCAGTTCCGGCGTGGTGAAAGAGACTGCCCAACAAGTGGCGGAAATGGTCGACCGCCTCCGTTCAGCATGGGAGGGAAACGCAGGGATAGAGCGACGCGGCGGACCTTGGTGCAAGTACTGCGGCATCCTCGATTCGTGCCCCGAAGGCAGAGCCGCCACCCGCCTGGGAGTGTGAGAAGAAGCAATCAGCTCTCAGTCGGTCGCCTGGCGGCACCCTCTCAGTTTTAGGTCTGATGACTGACGACTGAGAACTGACGACTTGTCGTTCAATCGTCGTCGCGCTCGTCTGTCTGCGGTTGGAGCACACCACTGCTGCAACGTGCCTCGAGTTTGGATCGGTGGTCGCCGCCCGCTTCCTCGAACTTGATCTCGACGTTGGCGGGTCCGGCGGTTTCGATATCGACGTGATACCCGAGATTGGGAGCGTAGGTGGTGAGCATCACGTCTTCGCCCGAACAGCGCACGGTTGCCCATCCCCCGACGAGGTAGAAGGTTGCTTCCTCGTTGGCCCCGGGCGTAGTCGTCGAGGTGGTGGGCACAGTCGTGCTCGTTGCGCTCGGGGTGGCAGTGGTGGGGGTTTCGGCCGGCTCGGTGGTGTGGGTGGGCGGCGCGGTCGTGGCGGTAGTCGCGGTTGGGCGGGTAGCGGTTGTCTCGCCGCCGGTCGTTGAGCTCGTGGTTTCCAGCGCCAGCGTGGCGGCTGCTCTGGAGGGGCGGTCGGTGACCTGGTCGCGCACCATCGCCACCGCTTGGGATGCCAGCAACATCGCCAAAGAGGCGGCGACGATCCAGGCAGCAAACAAGCCGACTCTCTTCTTGTTCATGTTTCCAGTATGGCCCGGGCAGGTACTAGGTGGGCCTAAGCGATGGTTAAGGCCGTGATAAACGACGTAGTTTCGGAGGTCTTCCGACCTCCCCGGCAGTATCGTGGCTTGATGCCTGCCGTCTTGATCATTGAGGACGACCAGAGGATTCGCGAGACGTTGGCCCGTCGGCTGGCGGAGCGCGGTCACGACGTGGACTCGGCGGGCGGTGGCCTCGCCGGCCTCGAATTGGTGGTCGCCCAGCCCCCCGATGTTGTGGTTCTCGACTTGGGTTTGCCTGATGTCGACGGCCGGGAGGTACTGAAGATGATCCGGGCCGTGAGTGCCGTCCCGATCATCGTGGCCACTGCCCGCGACGATGAATCTGAGATTGTCCGGGTGCTCGATTCCGGAGCCGACGACTACGTCATCAAGCCGTATTCTGCCGATCAACTCGAGGCGCGGATCCGGGCCGTGTTGCGGCGAATGAGTGCCGGCACTGAAGGTGGGACGATCGAAGTTGCCGACCTGTCCATCGATCCTCAGTCCCGGGTAGCAACGCTGGGCGGGCGGGATCTCGAACTCACCCGCAGAGAATTCGACCTGTTGTTGTACCTGGCAGAGCGATCGGGGACCGTGATCGGCAAGCGAGAACTCCTGGCGGAGGTGTGGCGCCAACCCTACGGCGGAGCCGACAAGACGGTTGATGTTCATCTTTCGTGGTTGCGGAGGAAGCTGGGCGAATCGGCTGCCGAGCCGGTCTATCTGCACACGGTGCGGGGGGTCGGCGTGAAGTTGACCGTTCCCGGGTCGTGAGGCGCCGGCTCGCTCTCGTTTCGGCGGCGGTTACTGCCATGGTGGTGCTGGCTTTTGTGGTGCCGTTGGCGGGACTGGTCCGATCGCTGGCGAGAGATCGAGTCCTGGTCACCGCCGAGCGGGAGGCCCAGACCAAGGCGCAAGCGTTGAGTGTCGTCTATCCGAGAGCGGGTATCGAAGGAGCTCAGATTCTGGTCGGCTCGGGAGTATTGCCGAACGATGAACGGCTAACCGTGGCCTTGCCGGATGGGACGATGTTGGGGGCCCAGGTCCCATTCGACGAAGACTTTGTCAGGGCCGCCGGGGAGGAAGCTTTCCGGCAGAAGGTCGCCGGCGGCGAGGCGATTTTCGTTCCGGTGTTCCTGGCCGACGAGCCTTCGGCTGCAGTGGTACGGGTTTTCGTGACCCAGGAGGAACTGACCAGGAACGTCGGAGCCTCGTGGGCGGTGCTGGGCGCTTTGGGGATCGCGCTGGTTGGTTTGGCGGCTCTGGTGGCCGACCGTCTCGCCCGGTCGATTGTTGAGCCGGTGCAGGTTCTGTCGGCCGCAGCTCACCGGATGGGAGAAGGGGAGCTCGATGTGGCCGTCGAACCGGCGGGCCCTCCCGAGGTCGTCGAAGTTGGACAAGCGTTCAATCGGCTCGGGTCGCGGGTTCGTACGCTCATCTCTCAAGAACGGGAGTCCGTCGCAGATCTTTCCCATCGATTGAGGACCCCGCTGACCGCCCTCCGGCTCGATGTGGGGTCCGTGTCCGATTCCGATCTGTCTGCCCGGCTGAGCGAAGATCTCGACGATCTGGAGCGGACGGTCGACCACATCATCCACGAGGCGCGCCGCCAGGTTCGGGAAGGCCCGGGCGTCGTCGCTGAGGTCGGATGGATTGTCCGCGACCGGCTCGAGTTCTGGGGAGCCCTTGCCGAGGATCAGGGGCGTGAGTGGACGAGCCGCATCGATCCCGGGCGACTGCTCACGACCGGTCACGCCGGCGATATTGCAGCTGCGCTCGATGCGCTCCTGGGCAACGTACTGGCCCATACGCCCGACAACACGCCCTATTCGGTGGACCTGCGACACGGAGGTGACTTCATCGTTTTGACCGTCGAAGATCAGGGACCCGGTTTCGCCGATCCTGCTTTGATCGATCGGGGCGCCAGCTCCTCCGGTTCAACCGGCCTGGGTCTCGATATCGTCCGCCGAACGGCCGAGGCGAGCGGTGGAGACCTCACGCTGTCGGAATCGGCCGGAGGAGGGGCCCGGGTCGTCGTTCGCTTTGGATCAATCGCCGGCTGATTCTTCAGCTCGCTTCGGAGCGAAGGCGGACCACGGCTGCCGGCGATGGCTCTGAGACGCCGGATCGGTCGACCTCGTGGCTGATTTCGTCCACCAGGAACAGTAGTTCGGACCGTATCTGTTCGAGCGAGCCGTGGACATTCTCGACTGAGGTCTTGATGTCGGTGAGGGATCGCCGGTTGTTGGTGAAGAGCTGGGCGAGCTGACGGAGCCGCTGCATCCGATCATGGAGGAAACCCCGATCCAGGTCGGTTGCCCGCCGAGCCGTGCTCTGCTCCAGCAACATTTCCGCCAGGCGCAACGCCACCGCCAGCATGGTGCCGTCTCCCTCATCGACGATGAGGATTCGTTCCCCGTAGACTCCCAACGGTCCGACTTCGCGGGGAAACGCATCGCGCGCCGACACACACACGGCAAAGTCGGCAGAGCGGTTGGCCATGGCCCTGTCCAGCTCTTCAAGGATCCCATCTCTGCCGGTCAGGTTGATACGGGCCGTGTTCTTGGCCTCAAAGACGATACGGCGGCCGGAACCCAGGGTCACGACAAAATCCCCGACCATGGTCTCGGCTCCCAGATCACCTTTGGTTTGTCCGGTCCGCTCCACCACACAGCCCGAGCTCCGCACCGACTCCCGGAGGGCCTTCTCGACGGCATCCTCGTATTCAAAACCCTTGCGAGTACCTCGATCGGCCTCGACCTGCTTGCCGCGTTCCTGCATAAGAAGGTCCCGCATTTCCCCGAAACGTTCATCGATCGATTTGGAAAGGCGGCTCAAGGCAGACCCATCGGCGTCGGGATCGAGCACCCCAACCAGGCGAGCTTCCAGCACTCCATCGGGACCCAGGAGATCATTCAGCTGATCGAGAAAGCGGGCCGTGTGACTGTCGGTGAAATCAGGGTTGAAACTCTGGAGAAACCCGTCCCGCCACTGTGTGAAACCGTCCAGAGCGCGGGAAAGCATCGAAGACCGCACATCCGGGTCGAAGTGTTCACCAAAGGCTTGCCGGGCGGCAGCCAGAACCTGCTCGACCTGTTCACGAGCTTCGCCGGTGACCTCATCGACGGACCTGCGCACCCTCGCATCCACCTCAGCGAGATCGATGCCGAGGCCCATGGTCAGCAGTCCCCGGGCGCCAACCTCGAGCACTCGCCGTACCATTTCGCCCCGGCGGTCAGCCGGTTGGGCGTTGACCAACTCGGCCAATACCCCGTCTTCTACCTCGAGGTCGCGGATCGTGACTGCGGTTCCGTTGATACCTATCTCGGCCATGTGTTCAATGTATCGGGAGGGTGTGACAGGTTTGGGTATTTGGCGTGTGGGACAATCCGGCGGTATGACGACGGGTGTATCTTCTTCCGCCGCGCTGAGGGCCTCCCTAGATGCCCTGGCCGAACAGATCGAATCGATGTCGTTCGATTTGCCGGCCGCCGAACAATCACAGCGCGAAGCACTCCGGGCCGATCTGGCCTGGAGCATCCGCGAGTATCTTCTTCCGCGGCTCGGCGATCTCGAAGCTCCACTCCTCGCGGTGGTCATCGGTTCGACGGGAAGTGGAAAATCGACCCTGGTGAACTCGCTCGCTCAAGAAATGGTGAGCGATCCTGGAGCAATTCGACCCACCACCCGGGTCCCGGTCGTGTGGACCCACCCCGCTCATGTCCATCGCTATGAGGACGGTTTCCTAACCGGATACGGTACCGCCGTCGACGCCGCACATCGTCTACGGATCGTCCCCGGCGACGACCCTCTGCTCGAGGGGGTGACAATCCTCGATGCGCCCGACTTCGATTCGGTCGTTGAAGGCCATCGGGAGATGGTCGAGGACCTCCTGGCCGTAGCCGATCTGACCGTGTTCGTCACGTCCGCCCAGCGGTATGCCGACGCTGTTCCCTGGGAGTTCCTCGAGAGAGCCCGCCGGCGACGGCTGCCGATCCTTTTCGTGTTGAATCGTCTTCCTTCCCGAGAGGCCGACAAGGTCGTGGATGACTACCGCGAGCGGTTGACCAAGCGAAGGATCATGTCGCAAGCCGAGTCCCCGATCATCCTTCGCATTCCCGAACAGCGCATCCACAGCGTGCACGGGGGGTTGCCACCCGAATCGGTTGGTTCGCTCCGGACCACATTGGAAGCCATGGCCGATCCGGAACGCCGGCGACGGGTGGTGGTGACTGCCACCCAGGGCGCAGTGCGCGATGCCGTCGAGCGGTCGACGGAGTTGGCGTCGGAGATCGACGAAGAAACCAATCAAACCGACTCACTGCGGTTGGCCGCCCGGCGGGCCTATCAAGCCCAGATAGCAGAGATTGCCGAATCGCTCCGCGGGGGGACCCTGATCCGGGGGGAGGTGCTGCGACGCTGGCAGGAGTTTCTTGGCACCGGCGAATTGCTCAAGGCGCTCACGGAGGGCGCCGGTCGGTTGCGGCGATGGGCGACGCGGGTCTTCGGCGGAACTCGGAAAGTCGAAGAGATCAACGATGAAGCAGGCGACGAGATAGTCGCGGCGGTGGTTCGCCGAGCCGATCTGGCTGCTGCGGCCAGCGCGGCAGCCTGGGAACTCGATGCCGCCGGGAAGATCTTGCTGACCACCACCGGTCGGGAGTTGTGGCGCCACGACCCGCAAACGCCCGAGCGGGCCAGGACGGCGATCGACGACTGGATCGCCGAACTCGCTGACTTGATAGACGAGCAGGGAGCCGGGAAGCGGCGCTGGGCCCAAATGGCATCTTTCGGAGTCAACGCCACCGCCGTGGTAGTCCTGATGGCGGTGTTTGCCCAGACCGGTGGGATCACCGGCGCGGAGTTTGGTGTAGCGGCCGGCGCGGCTGCTGCCCAGCAGAAAATCCTCGAACATGTCTTCGGAAGCGCGGCGGCGCGTTCACTCATCGAAGAGGCTCGCTTGCGGCTGGTCGCTTCCCTCGAGGATGTTCTGAACGAGGACGAGCAACGGTTCGCCGGTGTCACATCGGGCTACGCTTCCAAACCGGGGGCGGGTGAAGCGATGCGGGTGGCTGCGCAGGACGTCCGGGCCAAGGCTGGGGAGTTCTATGGCCGCTGATCTGACCGAAGCGCTCGAATCACTCGATTTGGCCGTTGCCCGGGCCGCCGGGGTGGTCGGAGACGAGGCAGTGCACCCCTTTGCCAGAATCTCTCTTGATGCCCGCCGCCGCAGCGGGTTCCTGGGAGAGACGGTTGTGATCGCGCTGGGAGGAGGCACCGGGGTCGGAAAATCCAGTCTGCTCAACGCCCTGGCCGGGGAGACCGTCGCCTCGACCGGAGCCTTGCGCCCGACCACCGACCGGCCTTTGGCCTGGATCCCGGCCAATCCCGAACCAGGTTTGGTCCGGCTGCTCGATGACCTCGACATCGACAACCGGGTAGGTCAATCGGCTTATCCGCAGCTGGCAGTGTTGGATTTGCCCGATTTCGACAGTGTGGTCGGCTCGCACCGGGCTACCGTCCAACGGTTGCTGCCGCGGGTGGATGCCGTCATGTGGATTGTCGACCCCGAGAAGTACAACGACCGGACCATCCACGCCGATTACTTGCGCCCCTTGGCCGGGTATCAGGGCCAGTTCGTGTTTGTGCTGAATCAGATCGATCGCCTGGCCGACGGCGAACTTGATGTCTTGATTGCAGACCTCGAACAGACCTTGTGGCGCGACGGAATCACCCAGCCGATCATCTTTCCCCTCTCCGCCGCTCCGCCGGGCGCGTCTCCGTCCGGGCTCGAACCCCTTCTCAACTACCTGGACGAAAAGCTCGACGCCAAGCAGGTCGCCACCGCCAAGCTGATCGAGGACATGCGTCGGGCCGGGCAGGGTCTGGCCGAAGTGACCGGAGTGACTCCCGGGACGGGACTGGAATACGACCGGAAATGGGACACAGTAAGAAACCAGGTTACGGCCGTGCTGACCGACATGGTGGCGGGACCGCACGTACGGGCTGCCGCCGAACAGGCCGGCGGGAGGATGGCCCGGCGAATCGGCGGTGGCCCCCTCGGGAGAGCTTTAGCGGCGATTCGCCGGAGTCCGGTGGGTCGGGCGCTGGGCGGGAAGCGTGAGGAAGAGGCGGTGACGGAGGCGACCCACAAGTGGGAAGAGAGAGTGGGATTGGAACGGGCCCTTGGTCTCCTCGGAGAGTTGGTCACCGAACTCTCGTTCGACGCCGGCGGTGCCTTCGGTGCCCGGCTGCGACAGAGTTTCGGTGACCAGGAGGTCCGGCGCCAGGTGCGGGGCGCCGTCGAAGGGACTATGGCCAATGTGCGAGAGCCGGGCGTCCCGCAGCCGGCCCGGTGGTGGTCGATCGCCGGGTTTGTCCAGCTGTTGTTCTTTCTGACCCTGATCGGCAGCGGAGTTTGGATCTGGGCTCGACCAGAGACTCTGGAGCGGGGGGCATGGCCCTGGCCGCTGATCGTCGCGGCCGGTGCCATCTTGCTTTCGATGGGCCTGACGGCCCTCGTCCGCCGTAGCGGACACAAAGCCGGCCGACGGGTGGCGGACTCCTACCGCCAAGCTGTGGACGATGAACTGGCGGCGCAGCTGGGCAGAAGAGTAGGAGTGCCAATCCGCACCGTGGTCAGAGAGCGGGCAGAACTGGAAGGCGCCTTGACGGAACTGGCGATGCAGATTGCCCGGGCCGAGAAAAGGGTTCGATAGTCGCTGTCAGCTGTCAGCTGTCAGCTGTCAGCTGTCCGCCTTGCGCATTGAGTTACTGGTAACTGATCACCCGGGATTCGGGCTCTTTGACCTAGCCTGGAGGCCATGCAGGACTTCTTTGCGGATCCGGTTCGCCAAACCCAATTGGGACAGACCGCCGCCGTCTTGATCGGGACGGTGATCATCTGGTGGGTCTTTGTGCGACTGGTCGGCCGCGCCGTAGACCGCATGGCCGTCGGTGACGACATCGAAGCTGCCGAACGCCGACAACGTGGACAAACCCTCTGGAAAGCGGGTCGGAGGGTGGCCGCCATTGTGGTTGCCGTCATCTGGTTGCTCACCGTCCTGAATATTTGGGACATTCCCATAACTGCCTTTGTCGCCGTCGGATCGGCTGTCGGTGTGGCCATCGGATTTGGCGCTCAGAGCATGGTGAAGGACATCATCGCCGGCTTCTTCATCCTCGCCGAAGATCAGTTTGGGATCGACGATGTCGTGTCAATCGCCGGTGTGACCGGCTCGGTGGTCGATATGCGCCTGCGGGTGACGGTATTGCGCGATCTGGACGGCAATGCCCACTATGTGCCCAACGGCGAGATCACGGTCGCCTCGAATTTCACGCAGAGTTACGCCCAGGTGGTCATCGATGTCGGCATCGCCTATCACGAGAGTGTTGATGCCGCTCTGGAGGTCTTCGACGACGAGTTGAGGCGGTTTGCCGCCGACCCCGAGTGGTCGGGTCATGTCATCGAAGAACCGGTGGTTCTGGGCGTTCAGGAACTGGGCGACTCATCGGTGACGATTCGGGGCTTTCTCAAGGTGGCGCCGGACCAGCGGTGGCTGGTGCGCCGCGAGTTCTTCAGAAGGATCAAGAACCGCTTCGATGCAGAGTCGATCGAGATCCCGTTTCCGCAGCGGACGGTGCATATCGCGAAGCAGGAAGACCTGCGGTCTTCCTAAGTAACCAGCTCCCAGTCTCCAGTTTCCAGTTGCCAGTTTGCGACCGTTTCTCTGCTCGGGACGGATGGCGCGGGTTTGGCTGAAGACTGATAACTGGAAACTGGAAACTCATCAGGCGGCCTGGGGCCGCCTGACCGCTATTGTGGCTTTCCTGAGAGGTGGACATGACCGAGTGGCGTGAATGGTCGGCCTGGCGTCAAGTCGGCGCAGCCGCGTTCGATGAAGTGGGGAGCGCGGCAACCGTCGGCACCGCCGCTGCCCGGGCGGTGGCCGAGCTGGCGCAGAGCGTTGCCGATCATGCTCCCGAGGCCTTCCCCCAGGCGATTGTCGACGCGGTGGAACTGCTGATCGAGCACCAGTCGGTGATGGCGCCGATCGCCAACCTCCGCAATGTGGTGTATCTCGCCCTGCCGGGCGGCCCGCTCGAGGTCGCGGTGGCGGCGACGAATCTAGCCGAACGCTTGGAAGCATCGACTCGCCTCATCGGAAAGACCGGTGCCGAGCTGATAACGGAGGGCTCAACTGTTCTCATCCATTCAGCCTCCAGCTCGGTGCGATCTGTGCTGGAAGAGGCCAAAAGCCGGGTCGGCTTCAACGTGTGCTGTACAGAGGCAATGCCCATCGGAGAGGGCATCGAGATGGCCGCCGATCTGACTGCCATCGGGTTCGACGTCGAGGTCCTGGCGGATGAAGTTGCCATCGAGTTACTGCCCGGCATGGATCTGGTGCTGGCCGGGGCGGATGCCATCGGGCCCGGATCTGCGATCAACAAGACCGGCACCGCGGCGTTGGCTCGGCGGGCACGAGCGATCGGCGTCCCGTTCTATCTGGTGGCCGCGGCCGAGAAGGTCCTTCCCGCCCCGCTATTCGAACGGGCCGTGCTGCGCCGGGGCCGAGAAAGCCTCGCCGAAGTGATCTCACTGGACTGGTTCACTGCCGTCGTCTCCGATGCAGGGATTCTCGCTCCGGACGAGGCGGTGGAACTTGCCGCCGGGCGTCCGGTCGCCGCTCAGCTGTTATAGAGTTCGGCGATCTCGGTTGCGAAGTGTTCCAAGGCCGCACGACGTCGGAGCTTCATGGTCGGGGTGATGGTTGCGGGCGGGAAGCCATCCGGGACGATCTCCCACTTGCGGATTCGCTCTGCTCGCGAGAACTGCCGGTTGACGTCATCGACGATCGTCTGAACGTGTCTATACAAGGCGCGGATCGCCTTTGGATCTTCCAGGTCTGCAAGATCATGGTGGTGCAGATAAGAAGCGGTTTCGTCTGATCCCAGGGCGATCAGGGCAACTAGATGGGGGCGGCCGTCGCCCACCACCATCGCCTCTTCGATGATCCCGTGGGATTTGAGGCGTTTCTCGACTTCCTGAGGAGCAACGTTCTTCCCCCCCGATGTGATGATGATCTCCCCCTTGCGATCGACGATCTGAAGCCGCCCATCATCTGTGAGTCTGCCCACGTCACCCGTGTGAAGCCAGCCCTCGTCATCCAGCACGTCGGCGGTCCGCTTCGGATCGTTGTGGTATCCGGCAAAAAGGCTGTTCCCTCGCACGAGGATCTCCCCGTCATCGTTCAATCGAAGCTCCACGCCATCGATCAACCTCCCTACGGTGCCGGCGGTGAGATCGTCGGGAGCCTGAACCGCCGTCACCGCCGACGTCTCGGTCATTCCCCACCCCTCATGGAGGGGGAGCCCGAGGGCTTGCCAGAAGTACTGCACGTTCGCTCCGAGCGCCGCAGCTCCGGAAACGGCATACCAGCATCGGTCCAGACCCAACTCGCGAAGCACGCGTCTCCCGATGAGTCGTCGGGAGAATTGTTGAGCGACTCGTTGGTGCGGCCAGATCGCCCGATGCGTATCTCTCCGCCGCAAGGCGGCTGTTGCGGAGTCGATCAGGGAATGAACCATTCGCTGACGGCGAGGATCTTCCTGGAAACGGGCGATCACCATGGATCGAAGCTTCTCCCATGTTCGGGGGACGCCGATGAACACAGTGGGCCGGGCTTCTCGAAGGGCGGCCGACAGATGCTTGATGTCGGGCACGAAGTAGTAGGTCGGTCGGACCGGATAGTTGGTGGCCACCACGGTGGTCGTCACCATCCGTTCAAACACATGACTGAGCGGGAGGTAGGACACCAGCGTCTCATGGCGATTCATGCGAAGCCGCTCGACGGTCCGCTGCACGGTCCACACAGCATTGTGGTGTGTGAGCTCAGTTCCCTTGGGCGGTCCGGTCGTCCCAGAGGTATAGACGATCGAGAACACGTCATCGGGCTTCACTGCCGAGATTCGTTGGTCTAGTTCGGATCGATCAGCGGCAATCCGGCTGCGTCCCAGCGCGGCCAGTCGTTCGAGACCAATCACCCGGCCGTTCTGATAATCACCAAGATGACCGGCGACGAAATGCTCGATCCCCGACAACCGGGACCGGTGAGCTTTCTCGAGTTGCCCGGCATCACCGGCGAAGTACACCCGGCTGCCCGAGTGCGCCACGATATAGGCGACCTGTTCGTCGGCGAAACTTTGGTAGAGAGGCACCGAGATGGCTCCGGCATGCTGGATCGCGTAGTCGAGCGCGACCCAATCGGTGCTGTTGTTGCCGCTGATCGCAACGCGGTCTCCGGGGCGGATTCCTAGTTCGATGAGTCCGGCTGCCAGCTCCTCGACTCGGGTGCGGATCTGACCCCAGGTCATCCCCCGCCAGGTTCCATTGTGCATTTGGAACCACCCCATGTCTTGTGACCACTCTCGGGCTCTTTGCTGAAATCCGGCCACGATGGTTCCCGGCTGGGTCGAGAAGCCGGCCGGGAGTGGGATCGAATAGGGGCTGGAGGAAGCGATGCGCTTGTGTTTCAGCGGGGCAATGACTCGAACCGCCCGGGGGGCTGAGGTGATATCGAGCGTGGTGGCTTCTCCCAGCCATTCTCCGTCCGCCTGGAGGAAGCCCGGTGGGTCTGCCGTGATGGTGAGCCGGCGGACGTCTTCCCACACGTGTACTCCCTTCACCCGTCCGAAGTCCCGACCCAATGCAGCATTGATGAGGATCGACGGCACGCGGATGAGAGAAATCCGTTCGATGATCAGAACGGCCAGGTGTTCAGGATGGCGGCGGGTCACCGCCAGCGGGAGCCGGCCGAAGTATGTGTAGGGAGCATGTATCTGAACCAGCACGGATACAGCATCGGCGACCCGCGCACCGCTCTCCACGCGCAGGTTCGGGCTTCGTCCGACGAAGTTGTTGATGACGACCGAAGCCGCCGTGCGTGCGTAGTGGATACCTCCAAAGCGGTACTTTCGGTATGGTTCGAGATCCGCCGCTTTCACCGCCTCGGCATCGAGGCCGACTCCGGTGGCGAACGTTGCGTATCGGATGGTCGTGGCCGTACCAGTGGTCGACTCGACCTTCGCCAGCGGGACTTCGATCACCGGATTGTCGGCCGCCAGGAACCGGGCGGCCGGGACCGGTTTGGACGGTAGCCCGAGAATACGGGTGAGAACATTGGTGGTTCCGGCCGGGATGATGCCAAGGGCCGTTGAGCTGCCGGCGATGCCGTTTACTACATGGTGTACGACCCCGTCGCCGCCCATGGCCACGACCACGTCGGTGCCCCGGTGGGCAGCCTTCATTGCGGCTGCCTCCACCTCGTTGGCGCTGATCGGCCAGATCGCCTCAACTTCATAGGACCTCCGCAGGATGGCCACCACCCTGCGGTGTAACCCTCCGGTAAAGCCGGAGGCGGCAGGATTAGCAATGAGGAGAAGCTTTCGCACAGCCGAAGACTAGGAGGCCGCCGCCCCGTAGTGTCACAGACTTGTGCACCGTCGGCGGACTTCCCAGACCGATCCGCATTACCCCGAGAATTGTGATCCTCAAGCCGGCCCGGCTCTCTTGCCGATAGCAGTTGGGTGACTGATACTCAGGGGCCCATTCGGAATGCCCGATACTTCGATGCGGGAGGTTCCGGCGCCGTGCTCGGAGCGGCGGCCGGCGAGGTACTGGCAGCCGGTCGGGAGCGGGTCTACGGGTTCCTGACCCAAATCAACGTCCTCACCGCTTATCACTTGTTGAGACACGGAACTATCGATTCGGTCCGGTTGGGCCACGAATTCGTCGCTCTGGCCTATCCCGATGCAGGTCTTGATGTGTACAGAGCTGCTGCTCCTTGGTTTCGCTCGTGGTTGGAGCAACACCGGCAGGGCTGGTCTGGTCCGCAGCCGTTCGAAAATGCGGGAGCGGCCGCTCGAATGATCCCGATCGGTGTCTGGTTCCGCAAGGATCCGGTGGCTCTCATTGAGGAAGCCATCCGGGGGGCGATGATCACTCATAACCAGGAGGGTGCGGTAGTCGCAGCCTGCTCGCTGGCCGGAGCGGTTGCCGGCGCGTCTTACGGACAATCCGGGCGGGATCTAGTTTATGGGGCAGCTGAGGTTGCCAAACGAGCAGAAGCTCGAATCGGTGATCTTGTCGAAACCGTAGCTTCGCCGGATGGCAGTCCACCATTGTCCCTCTTGCTCCGGCACGCTGCCCAGCTGGTGGGGATGCCGTCTCGTGAAATCGGCGATCACATTCGATCCTGGACGCCCGACGCAGGTGCAGTTGCCGGGGTCATCGCCGCAATTGTCCTGGGAGCTCCGATTCTCGAACGACCGTCGATTGGGGTCCGTGAGGCCGTGGCCATTGGCTTCGAACCACGGGAGATAGCGGTGATGGCCGGTGCCATCGTCGGTGCTCGGGTCGGTCCGCACCGGTGGCCGTGGCGAATCGTCAATGATCTCTGGTTTGCCGAACTAGGTCGTCGCCTGGCATCCAATGATGGCCACTTCGAGGACTTGCCTGATGCGTATGCAGTGGAAGAGGTGCTCACCTTCGCAGGACCGACGGCCGGCCGGCAATAGTCGGTTCCCAGTTTCCAGTATCCAGTTTCCTGTAAGAACGCCGCAGATTGATTCAGGCTGGCTACTGGTAAGCCGACCGCAGGCCGGCCGACTGGCGACTGGAACCTGGTCATCTAAACGAGACTTGATCGTCGGTCGACCACTCTCGAGGGTGATCGCTCACCTTCTGGAGAATGATCCGGCCGGCGGCGAAGAACAGCAATAGGCTGCCGATGGCGGCCACCCGGCCGAAGCCCAAACCATCGGCGATAAGCGCCCAGACCAACGGTCCGAACAAGGTGGCAAAACGGCCGACCACTGCGTACAAACCGTAGAACTCTCCGAGGTGGCGCGGAGGGGATATTCGGGTCATGTACACCCGATCCGTGGCGGCGGTAGCTCCCAATCCGGCTCCTCCGATGGCGCCGATCAACCATCCGAGTTCGGTCGCCCCGGTGACCCCGATGACGACGGCCAGGGCGATTCCGATCATCCAGAGGTAGAGCGCTCCGTGCAAGGTCTTGCGGGGGCCGATCAGATCGGTCAGCCGTCCGGCGGTGAGTGCTCCGACTAGGGCCATGACGATCCCGATGATGGTGAGGAGATCCGTATCACGATCGCTGAAGCCCATCTCGGTTCTGGCAAAAATGGCAACGAAGATGAAGACGGTGTTCATTGCGTCGGTGTAGAAGAAGCGTGCAACCAGAAAGCGGGTGACGCCCTCATAGTGGCCGGTTCTGCGCCAGGCCTCCACCAATCGCCGCAAAGTCTGGGATAGTGCCGGAGGAGTTCCTTCGAGTACGTTGCGGGGGCGTTCTTTGATGAACAAGAACGCCGGCAGGGCAAACAGGAGAAAGAGCGCGGCCTGTGTGCGAAACAGGACTGCATAGCCGTGCGACTCCAGAAGCAGCAATCCGGTGCCGACGGCGAGGAAGGATCCGACGTACCCGACGGCGACGCCGATTCCGGAGATCCGGCCCCTGGTCGCGGGGGTGCTCACGTCGGGAAGCATGGCGTCATAAGCGATGCTTCCCAGGTTCAGGCCAATCTGACCGACCACGAAGGCCGCTAGTGAAGCCACCACCCCGAACGTGGCGAGGGTCGCAGTCGCGGCAACCGTCACGATGGTGGCGACAATCAGATACGGACGGCGCCGGCCGTAATGGTCGGACCGGGCTCCCATCCAGGGGGCGGCGATGATGACGACGATCATGGCCAGATTGACGGCGGCGCTCACGTGCCAGTCGCGGCCGCCCTGGTCTTCCACCACCCACACCCCGAAGTAGCGACTGGTAACACCTAGAACGAAGATCGTATTGGCCAGGTCATAGAGAACCCACGACGTCACGCTCAACCGTGTCGGGTTCCAGGAGTTCAGTTCACTCACGGGGAAGACTGTAACGAAGTCATCAGTCGTCAGTCGGTCGGCCTTCCGGCCGCCCTTTCAGCAATCAGTGCTGATTACTTATGACTGATTACTGAGGACTCCTCAGAACGTCACTGCTACGGAGATCAGCTCTTCGCGTCCCAGGAGGCCGGCCGTGGCCTGAATGGCGCGATCGGCTTCTTCCAGCGGAAACTCGTGCGAAACCATCTGATCGAGACGGGGATCGACCTCGAGCTGGCGAGTCGCCCAGTGATATCCGGCTGAACCGGAACCGAAAGCTCCCAGGATCTGGAGCTCTTTGATCGTGATGATGTCGGAGAACAACTGGTTCACAGCATTGGCGCCCTTGGTGGAGGCGAGCACTACTTTCCCTCCGGCTCGCACGAGGTCGAGGGACATATGGAGAGCTTCCGGGTCGTCGCTGGTCACATCCACCACGATGTCCGGCCGGGCCCCGAGGCTGTTGGCGACCGCACTGGCAACGTCTTCGGCTTCGGCATCGGCCACCATGTCGGCGCCCAGACGCTTGGCAAGTTGGAGGCGGTCTGTATCGTGACCGAGCCCGGTCACCCCTACCCATCCGGCGCTGGCCGATTTGGCAGCCAACAACGACGACAGACCCCGGGGCCCTGGTCCCAAGATCAGAACGTTGTTGCCCGGTTTGAGGTCGGGAAGCTCGACCGCCCAGGTGAACCCGGCAGCCAGGGGATGGGCAAAGGTGGCAACCACGGCAGAGATATCGTCGCTGACTGCATGAAGACGGGAACCAGGGTCCAGGTATACGTATTCGGCGAGCCCGCCCCACAAAGCGGGATGCTCGGTTGAGGGGAGCCGGCCGTAGGCATTGACGGGTCTGCGAAAGCTGCAGCTGTGAAGCCGGTTGATACACCTTCGGCAGGCTCCGCATCGTATAGAAGACTCAACGATGACTCTCGTACCCACCGGGAACACGATCGAGTCGTCCGCCGCAGATGCGATCCGGCCGACGATCTCATGGCCCGGGATCAGCGGGTATTTTGCCTGGCGGCTGGTGCCTTCCCAGAGTTGAACATCGATACCGGTCAGTCCGGTGGCTTCGACGGCCAACCACCCGCCAGATTCCAGATCCACGATCGGAAAGCCGGTCGGGGTGATTCGTTCTGGCTCGACCAGCAGCATCGCCTGAGCTCGTGAACCGGTCACTAGTTCCCTTTCCTGATGAAGGATGTTAAACGGGCGGACCGATCGCTCGGCCGGCAGGTTGTGCCGCCCGGCCGGGCAGGGATTACGGTCTGAGCGACCGAGCTACCTAACCGGCGCTCAACAAGCGGGCGACGCGGTTGATGCCTTCAACGAGGTCGTCGTCGCCGAGCGCGTATGAGAACCGCCCGTACCCGGGCGCACCGAACGCTTCTCCCGGCACAAATGCCACCCGTGCCTCATCGAGAACGATCTCGGCCAATTCCATCGTGCTCCGGGGAGTCCGGCCGCCCACCGGCCGTCCGAGGATGCCTGCGAAGGATGGGAACGCATAGAACGCTCCCTGTGGTTCGACCAAGGCGACACCGGGAATGGCGCCCAGGAGTTGTGTCATTGTCTGTCGTCTCCGATCGAAAGCTGCTTGCATCTCAAACACGGTCTGCAGACTCCCCGAGACGGCCGCCACGGCGGCGGCCTGGGCGACGTTGCACACATTGGAAGTGGCGTGGGACTGAAGATTGGCGGCGGCCTTGATGACGTCATTCGGTCCGATCATCCATCCAACTCGCCAACCGGTCATCGCGTAGGTCTTGGCCACTCCATTGACGACGACGCACCGATCGGCAATCTCCGGGACGACGGACGGCATCGAGGTGAACGGGATTTCGCCGTAGACGAGATGCTCGTAGATCTCGTCGGTGATCACCCATACATCGTTGGCGGCGGCCCATTGGCCTATGGCAATGACCGCCTCTGGTGTGTATACCGCGCCGGTCGGGTTGGAAGGTGATACGAAGAGGAGCGCTTTGGTGCGAGGCGTCCTGGCCGCCTCCAGTTGTTCGACGGTGGCCCGGAACCCGGTCTCCTCATCGGTCGGGATGATCACCGGCATACCTCCGGCCAGGGTGATGGATTCCGGGTAGGTGACCCAGTAGGGGGCGGGGAGGAGCACCTCGTCGCCGGGATCGAGCAACGCCGCCATTGTGTTGTATATCGCGTGTTTGCCACCATTGGTGATCAGCACCTGGGATGGCGTCACCTCATACCCAGAATCACGTGCCGTTTTGGCCGCTACGGCCTCCCGGAGCTCCGGGAGCCCGCCGGCCGGGCTGTACTTGTGGTTACGGGGGAGTCGGCAGGCCGCTTCGGCCGCTTCGACGATGTGGGCCGGCGTCGGGAAGTCTGGTTCACCGGCGCCGAAGCCGATGACGTCTATTCCCTCCGCGCGCAGGGCTTTTGCCTTGGAGTCGATGGCCAAGGTGGCCGATTCGGCTATCGATCCGATTCGTTGCGAGATCCTGGTCATGAGATTTCCTCGGGTCGAGTTCCTTGGGTACCGTGTTCGCCGAGAACCATAGTGAATGGCGAGACCATGACTTTACCCGACATCCGGATCCCGCCGGATCTGCTTCCGATCGATGGCCGTTTCGGCTCCGGGCCGGCCAAGATACGCGAAGATGCCGTCGCAGAACTGACCTCCGCTGCCCCATCGCTGCTGGGCACCAGCCACCGGCAACCGGCCGTCAAGGGTCTGGTTCGGGGCATCCAGGAGGGTCTCGCCGATCTCTACGGTTTCCCGCCCGGTTACGAGGTCCTGCTGGGGAACGGGGGCGCTACGGCGTTCTGGGACGCGGCCGCCCTTGGCATCATCGAACGCCGGAGCCAGCATTTGTCCTTCGGTGTGTTCTCCGCCAAATTCGCCGCGGTGGTGGCCGGGACGCCCCACCTCGCCCCGCCGGAGATCATCACCGCCGAGTACGGCACCCATCCGTTTCCGGCAGCCTCGCCGGATGTGGACACCTATGCCCTCACCCACAATGAAACCACCACGGGAGTATGCGCCGAGATCACTCGCCCGGATGCTGCCGGGCTGGTACTGGTCGACGGGACCTCCGCGGCGGGAGCCTTGCGAATCGACCCGGCGCAGTTCGATGTCTATTACTTCAGCCCCCAGAAAGCCTTTGGTTCCGAAGGAGGCTTGTGGGTGGCGATGTGTTCTCCGGCCGCCATCGAGCGCATCGAGCGGATCGCTTCCTCCGGCCGCCCCGTCCCGGCTTTTCTGAGTCTGCCGTTGGCCCTGGACAACTCGCGACAATCTCAAACGTACAACACCCCCGCCTTGTCCACGCTTTTCCTGCTCAACCATCAAATCAACTGGATTCGCACCAGTGGAGGTCTCGAATGGGCGGCGTCGCGGTGCGATCAAAATGCGTCGGTTCTTTACGAGTGGGCGGATCGGTCGGACTTTGCATTCCCGTTCGTGCCTGCTCCGTCTGAGCGTTCACCCGTCACTGCCACCATCGACTTTGACGGCTCGATTGCCGCGCCGGTAGTGGCGGCGGTTCTACGGGCCAACGGGATCCTCGATACCGAGTCTTATCGAAAACTGGGTCGCAATCAGCTTCGTATTGGATTGTGGCCGGCCGTCGAGATGTCAGACGTAGAAGCGTTGACCAACTGCATCGACTACGTAGTCGACAAGCTCGGCTGAGGCTTCGCCGGTCATCAGTCATCAGTCGTCAGGTATGAGAACTGAGAACTAGATTGTCACATCGATCAGTGTTGAAGAGGGTCGGAAATCGGCGCGATTACGGGCCGAGAGCCATGCCAACGGGTGGGCGACGACCACCACTTCTCCTTCTCGAAGAGAAGTCCTAAGGACCAGGTCGGCGGCGCGGACGGTGGTCCACATCCTCGTTCCTATGAGGGCGGAGGCCGGGATCAGCACCGCCGAGGCTTCGTCCGGTGGGGCGACTTCGACCATCAGGCCCAGATAGGTCAAACCTCTGGCTATCGCCCGGCGGTCCGTGAACAAGGCCGCGGACGTTCCACCCAGTCCGCGCGCTGCCTCCAACACGGCCAGGGTCGTCTCGCCGAGAGAAACCACTCCCAGCGAGGGGTGATGGGCGACCCGCAAACCGATCTCATCTGCCCAGGAGTGATCCTCCAATTGAGAAAGGGTATGGAGAAGCGCCGCCCGTCGATTCCCGATCTCGGCGTCGAGCACTGCCTCAGTCATGGCCAGGAATAGAGGACTGTCTGCCCGCCTGCGGCGGAGATCCGCGACGGCTCCGACTTCCGTATCGGTCCATGGTCCATCCAGAATCTCGAGGATGGCTCGTCCGGCCGCGATGGCGGCGGCGATCGGATCCGTCCACACGTCCCGGGTCGCTTCCTGCAGACGTTCGAGGGGAGTGTCCGTCATGCCGTCACCAACGCCATTTCTACTCCGTTCTGACCTCCTCAGGAACCCAACCGACCCGGATTCTTTCGAAAGGGTCTAGGCCACCTGGTGATCCGTCGCAGATATGGATGCGCGGTCTCAACGGCCCTCGCCGACACCGCCGCACCATTTCACCGACAGAGCACTAGCCCGGGTAGGCGCGGCGGGAAGCTTCGATGATCTCGAGAGTCTCGGCGGAGGTCATGCCAACCGAGCGCGGCCGTCTTCTTGGCTTCGAGGTCTTTGTACACGGTGAAGAAGTGTTCTATCTCTTTGAGCAAGTGGCTGGGCATATCGCTGAGAGAGCCGACCTCTGCCCAGACCGGCTCGCCCAGGGGCACGCCGATCACTTTGTGATCCGGGTGACCCTGGTCCTCCATGAGAAACAGGCCGATGGGTCGGATTCGGATGCGGCAACCGGGAAAAGTGGGTTCGGATACCAACGCCAGAGCGTCGAGCGGATCGCCGTCTTCGGCCAGAGTGCGGGGGATGTACCCGTAGTCCGCCGGGTAACGGGTGGCGGTGAACAACATCCGATCGAGAAAGATCTCATCGGTCTCGTGGTCGACCTCGTACTTGTTGCGGCTCCCCTTGGGGATCTCGACGATCATCGTGATCGGCTCTTGTTGCACGGTGCTCCTTGTGGCGTGGCAACAGGCTACCGGGGAAACCGACCAAGAAATCCCGATAGGCTCGGGGTGTTGCGACTCATCAGGAGGCCATTGTGTTTGTGCCATTCGTCAACGAGCCCTACTCGGACTTTACGATGCCCGCCGGTGAGGCTGCCTATCGGTTGGCACTGGCGAGGGTGCGGGAGCAGCTCGGAGTGCACTATCCGCCGATCATTGGAGGCGAGGCGGTCGACACGGGACGGCGAATCGAAAGCCTGAATCCCTGCCGGCCTGCCGAGGTGGTTGGGTCGGTCGCCGGGGCCGATACCGAGCTGGCCGGTCGGGCCGTTGAGGCAGCCTGGTCGGCGTTTTCGGGATGGTCGCAACGTCCGGCCGAGGACCGGGCTCGATATCTGGTGAAACTGGCCGCACTGATGCGGGAATGGAAGTACGAGCTATCGGCCTGGGAAACGCTCGAAGCGTCCAAGAACTGGTGGGAGGCTGAGGCAGACGTCGCCGAGGCAATCGACTTCGTCGAGTATTACGCCCGCCAGGCGGTGCAACTTGCCCGCCCCATCGAAGTTGTGGATTACCCCGGAGAAGAGAACGAGTCGCACCTGGTTCCGATGGGGGCCGGAGTGGTGATTCCTCCCTGGAATTTCCCACTGGCCATTCTGGTGGGTATGACGATCGGACCGGTGGCGGCCGGCAACACCGTGGTTGTGAAACCGGCCTCAGCGACGCCGATCATCGGCGCCAAGTTCATGGAACTTGTCAAAGCTGCCGGCCTTCCGGGGGGAGTGATCAACTACCTGCCGGGAGCCGGCGGCGAGATTGGGGATGTATTGGTCGATCACCCGCGCACCCGGTTCATCAATTTCACCGGCTCCAAGGAGGTGGGTCTGCGGATAGCCGAGCGGTCGGCCAAGGTGCAGCCGGGTCAAATCTGGTTGAAACGGGCGCTCATGGAGATGGGTGGGAAGGATGCCCAGATCGTCGATGAGACCGCCAACCTGGCGGCGGCTGCCCAAGCTGCGGTGACGGGCGCATTCGGATTCCAGGGGCAGAAGTGCTCGGCCTGTTCGCGCCTGATCGTGGTTGACGACGTCTACGAAGAAGTCCTCGGGTCTGTCGTCGAACTCACCGCGGCCTTGTCGATCGGACCGGCGGAAGACAACTACAACGTCAATGCCGTTATCAGCGCCGGTCAGAAACAATCCATATTGGAGGAAATTGAGAAAGGTCGGGCCACCGCCAAGTTGGTGGCCGGCGGTGGCGCGATCGATCTCGATGGCGGTTTCTACATTCAGCCGACGGTGTTCACAGAGGTGGAGCCGGATTCTCGTCTTGCACAACATGAGATTTTTGGCCCGGTGCTTTCGGTCATCCGGGTCTCCGACTTCGATCAAGCGCTGCACATAGCCAACGGCACCGAGTTTGCTCTCACCGGAGGGTTGTTCAGCTCGGATCGTGATCGTATTGAAAGAGTCAGAAACGAGTTTCATGTAGGAAACCTCTACATCAACCGGAAGATCACCGGGGCCCTGGTGGGCGTGCAGCCCTTCGGTGGTTTCAACATGTCGGGATCGAATGCCAAGGCAGGCGGCCCCGGCTATCTCCGACTGTTCATGGAGATGAAAACGGTCGCCGAGCGCTGGATCGAATAACAAAGGGGGGACACCCCGGAGCGCGTCCCCCCTTCTAAACCGACGGCTACTAGCTCTCTAAGTTGTCCTTGGCTTCATCGATGGCACCCTCGGCGGATTCCTTGACCTCTTCCACCTTCTCGGTCGCCTCGGCAACGACCTCGTCGCCTCCGCCCCGCATGTCATCGATCTTGTCTTCCACAAAGTCCTTGGCTTTTTCGAATGTTTCGCCGGCGGATTCGCCGATGTCTTCGGCTACATCCTTGACCTTCTCGAAGGCCTCCCCGCCCTTTTCCTTGGCCTTTTCGACCATTGGGGCGGCCTTCTCAGAAAGCTCTGTAGCCTCCGCCTTGGCCTTTCCAAACCAGCTCTTCAGCGTGTCCATGAAACCCATCTTCCTCACTCCTCCGATCGGGTGATCTTGCCTATTGGACCCATCATAGAGATCGCCGACCGTCCCCGAATCTCTAACGGTGGGTCGTTGCCGGTGGCCCGTCGCACCGCACCGGGTGCGCCTTCGTCCTGCGTCCTTGCCAAGAACGCCGAATGGCTCGCCGACCTCGCGGCACCATTTCAACGACAGACCACTAGTAGTCGAAGGTGGCGGCGATGCGACCGTCGACATCGAGGAGGAACGCGGAGTCACCGGAATTGCCCCAGATCGGGCCACCGGCGCACCAGTACCGGCGGTTGTCGCCGTCTCGTCCACAACCGGTGAAGATGAACAGATCCCGGCCGGCGGCCAGGATGGTGCCGGGACCGAACGAGAATCGGTTGACCGAGGAGGCGTCACGCAAACTCCAATCGGTCAGGTCGATCGGGGTATCGCCGTTGTTGACGATGACCACCCATTCACCATTCAGGTTCTCCTCGTCCGGCCCGGGCGGATTGGCCTCGATCCCGGCTATGGCGAGGTCGGCTCCCAACGTTGAAGAACAGGCGGTTGGTGCCCACATTCCGCTTTGGCTCTCCCGGGCCCGGTCGGCGGCGCGTTCGATCTGCTCTTGATGAGCCGTGTTGGGCTCGTAGGCGCTGGCCAGGACCAGGCCCCGGAGGGCGATCTCCTCGTTGATGAGGAGCCCGTCGCGATAAACGTAGGCGAGCAATCTTCCGTACTGATCTCTTGCTTCGATATCGGTTATCACGGTGATGTCGGAGTCGTCGAGCAACTCGCGCAGGCCGGTGGCCGACTCGATTCCGTAGCACTCATCGTGTTCGGGGGCATTGACTCCGATGAGCCGGATCTTCTCTTCGATGCCATCCATATTCACAATGAGCGAGTCACCGTCCGACACATCGAGTACTTGCGCCACTATCCCCGGCGCGGTCGAGGCGGTCGTCGTCGTTCCCGTGCAGGCAGCAATTCCGACGGCGAGAATGGCCCCGAGCGTTGCATACTTCATGTCGCCGTATGGTACGGGACGGTTGTGACGCACATTCATTGGAGGATCGGTCATGCAACACCTACAGGTCGGGGACACTACGTTCACGTATCAGGCGAGAGGGGCCGGCCCTCTGGCGGTTTTTGTGCACGGATTCCCCCACGATCACCGGTTGTGGCTCGATCAGATCGACGCACTCAAGGATCTCAGGCTTTGTGTGGCACCGGATCTACGCGGCTCCGGGGGGTCGGATCCGGTGTCTGGAGGGCTGACGATGGAGACCATTGCCGATGATCTGGCAGGTCTCATCGATGGGTTGGGCCATGCTTCGGCCGACCTCGTGTCGCTGTCCATGGGTGGTTACGCCGCTCTGGCCCTGTGGGAGCGTCACCCGGAGCGGATCCGCAGTCTGGTATTGATGGATACTCGATCTGGAGCGGATTCCGATACTGCCCGGGCCGGACGGCGAGAAACGGCCGAACGGGTGGCCGATGAGGGGGTTGGGGCCTTGGTGGCGGGTCTTCAGAAAGCCTTGTTGTCGCCCAACGCCGGATTGACGTCCAGGGTCCGGCTAAGAGGAATGATTGAGGCAACCCCTGCCGAGTCGGTCGTCGCCGCTCTCGAGGGGATGGCCCGCCGGGCCGACCGTACCGACTTGCTCTCTTCGATCACGGTGCCAACCCTGGTGATGGTGGGGGAAGCGGACGGGCTCACCCCGCCCGAGGTAGCGGAGCACATGGCTCAACTGATCCCCGGCGCCGAGCTGGCCGTGATACCGGGATCCGGTCACCTGCCCCCGATCGAGAACCCGCCGGCCGTCAACCAGGCCCTGCGAGCCTTCTGGGAGAAGCTGTGACTGTCTCCCCCCGGCGAACGAAGTGATTGAAGAGGGGGTGCCGGTTGCGAAGCAACCGGGAGGAGGAGGATCGGCTGAACTGAAAGACTAGGAACGTTCTGCCAACTTCCTGGCGGCGATATGCACCGGCTCCCACACTCCGGAGAAAGGCGGGGAATAGGACAGATCGGTCCAAGCCAATTCAGCGGCCGGGAGGCCGGCCCAGATTGCCGTGGCCACCACGTCGATACGTTTGCCGGCCCCGGGTCCGCCGACGATCTGAGCTCCGATGAGCCGGCCGGTCGAGTCCTCGGCTATGACCTTGATGTGCATGCGGCTCGAGCCGGGCCAGTAGTGGGCCGCGGTGGTGCTCTTGATGGTTGCCGACACTGCCTTGATTCCTGCCTCGGCCGCGTGCCATTCTGTCAGACCCGTGCTGGAGACCTCGAGATCACCGACCTTGGTGATGGCGGTACCGAGGACGCCCGGGAACGAGGCGTCGCCTCCGCCGAGGTTGATCCCGGCGATTCTCCCTGCCTTGTTGGCCACCGTGCCAAGATGCAGATTGACCGGTTGCCCGGAGACTCGATGGTGGGCTTCGGCGCAATCACCGGCCGCCCAGACTCCATCGATCGCGGTCCGTTGGTGGTCGTCGACCGCAACCGCGCCGGTGGCCCCCAGCGGTATCCCGGCGGATTTGGCCAACTCGACCTGTGGCCGGCTACCGAGGGCCAGCAAGACCAGATCGGCCGGGAAGCTGCGATCATCACGCCCAACCTCCACGACCCGCCCAGCGGCTCCGACCAGGCAATCGACCATGTATCCGGTTTCGACTCGAATCCCCATTCCCTCCATGTGGTCGGACACCAACTCGGCCATATCGGGGTCGAGCGTGCGTTCGAGGACGGTGGGCATCATGGTCACCACCGTGGTGTCGATTTTCATATGGTGGAAAGCCTCGGCGATCTCCAGCCCGACGTAACCGCCACCGACCACCACCGCTCGCTCGACTCCCGACGTGACCAATGCGCGCAAGCGGGCGGCGTCGTCCAATGTCCGGAGTACGTGGACCCCCTCGAGGTCAAGGCCCTCAATCGGCGGACGGATGGCCGTCGCTCCGGTTGCGTAGAGCAATTGGTCGTAGCCGAACTCATCCGATCCGCCCGGGTGGCGGACCTCAACCCGGCCGGCGGCCAGATCGATGGCCGTCACCTGATGGTGGATGCGAGCGTCGATGTCGTTAGCCTGAAACTGCTCGGGGGTGCGGACTTTCAGATCGTCAAGATCCTCGACCCATCCTCCGACGTAATAGGGCTCGCCGCAGGCTGAGAAACTCACATACTCCGACTGCTCGAACACCATGATCTCGAGGTCGTCGGTGTCGCGCATTCGTCGCGCCTGACTGGCAGCCGACATACCGGCGGCGTCGCCTCCAATGACAACAAGCCTTTCGGCCATTACTCGATCCTCGGTTGCTTGCCATCCGCCCGGGCCCGGAGCCGCTTCAGTTCTTCGCGTTCTGCCAGGACCTTGCGCTTCCTCCGTCGGATGACGAGTCCGATCATCTCGTCGATCAGGATGGCGGCCAGAGCCGTGACCAGCATCACGATGATCAAGGGCGCCGTGGTCTCCCAGAAGTACAAACTGACGGGGACCGTATCGGTGTTCTGAACTGCCAGCACGATGATGGCAACCGTGAGGATCACTCCAAGAATGAACGCCCAGGAGATTCCGGTGCCGGCGAATACGCGATGTTGTTCCGGCTCGGGAATGGATACCGGCTCGGCCTCCACCGGCTCAGAATGGGTGAGGTCGGGAAGCGGCTCTGTCGCTTCCGGGACGAACGAGCCATAATCAGATTCAGGCGAGATTGGCCCCTCCTCGGGGCTGCCGGTCGCTTCCCTGTCACTCACGTTGTCCTCCAGATGATTCGATAGCCCGAAGGCTACCTGCTATTGCTCGCCCCCCATCAGTTCAGCGTCCGCTTCCCGAGCGATACGTTGCCCGGCCTCCACATCGACGCGGTTGAGCAAAACGATGCCTACTACGAAGAAGACAACCAGACTCAACACGGCCGGCCGGCTGCTCCCGAAGATTGCGACCGCTCCGGCGAACAACACCGGTCCGAGGATGGCCGAGAACTTGGACATCACTGAGAAGAACCCGAAGAACTCACCACTCACCGAGGTGGGTGACATGGAAGCGTACAAGCTTCGGCTCAGGGCCTGTGAACCGCCCTGGACGACCGCCACCATCCAGGCGAGAAACCAGAACTCGATGACCGCGTCCAGAAAGTAACCCCATATCGCCACGATCGTGTAGGCGATCAGAGCCAGGATTATCGAACGCTTGGTCGTCATGGTTTCCGCGAGACGTCCGAACCAGGACTTCCCGAACAGGACCGCGAGGGCCAGACCGACCATCTCCAGCACCAGCAGGGCGGCCAGGATGGTGACCAGGCTGGATTCCCGGACACCGGGGAGCACGTCGATTTGACCGATACTCACGACATCGCCGGTGCTCGCTCCATCACGGGCCGACACCGCGGCCACCGTCAGCGTGTGGAACCCCGGCGTGCCGGCATCGACCTCGGTGCGAACCCCGTACCGGAGTGTGTCCGAGTAGCCGTCGATAATCAGCGGCTCGTCATCATCGAGGACGGGGGCACCGTCGACGGACACCGCCCACGATCCGTGATCCGGACCGGTGCTGTGGATCAAGTCCACCACCCGGCCGTTGTACTCGAACTGGTAGGTCGATCCCGGTCCGGAAGAAGTGGCGTAGCCGATTGGCTCGGCGCCGGTGAGCACAACCAGCTGGGCGAGGGCGGCGATCAGCAGAGCCAGCACCCCTGAAGCTCCGAGACCGACCAAGCCCCACCGAGTCGTGCCGGGGTCCGCCGGACGGCGCCGCGCCATCGCCCAGGTAGCCAACAGGGCAAGAATCCCGATGCCCAGGACGATGGGAGCCAGCGCACCGGCCACATTAGTGATGCCCTGCGTTGCTTCGGCAACCTCTGTCTCCGAGATAGTCGTCCAGCTTCCGGTTTGGATTAACGATCCCGAATCGATCCCGTAGCTGCCCTCTCCGACGGCTCCCCCGATGGCCGTGAACTCGGCGGGAGGGGCTCCGACCGTGTCGGCCGACAAGACCCTGGCCCCGATGATGCCGCCGAGCGGCAACGCCACGATGTTGAAGGCGATGAACGCCAGGTAAATAGCACGGTTGCTCTCCCCGGAACTAGGGATTCTCCCGAATATGAGGCTGAAGGGGATTCCGACGAACTGAACGAGCAGGATCGCCAGGATGAGCTCCGTGTCCTGAAATCCCAGCTCTGCTCCGTAGATGACCGCGACGCTGATGATCGTTCCGATGCCGTCGTTGTAGATGAGAAAGGCAATGAGGTACTTGAACAACTCCTTGTATCGGCGAATGTTGCGGAGCGTCCCACCCAACCTGGCGAAACTGGCCATCGTCACCGACCGGCCGGGTAGCAAGTCCTTGGTGGCCGCCGGAGGTTCGGGTACCCGGCGGAAGATCGGGATGGAGAAGACCGCCCACCAGATGGCCACGCTTAGAAATGACAGTCGAGCCCCCATCTCCGATCCGATGAACAAGATCATGGCAACGTTGACTGCCAGCAGCAGGCCACCGCCCAGGTAGCCGATCGCATAGCCGCGGGCCGACACTGAATCCTGATCCTCCGGTCGGGCTACGTGTGGCAACAGCGAGTCGTAGAACACATTGGCTCCGGCAAATCCGACCCGTCCGACGATGAAGAACACCGAGGCCAGCACCCAGTCGCCGGTGGAGATGGCCACCAGTAGGCCGGTTCCGACAACCCCGATGCCGGTGAAGATCGACAGCATCTTTCTCTTGCCGCGCATAACGTCGGCGATCGTGCCCAGGATGGGCGACAAGACTGCCACGATCACCAATGACAGGCTCAGAGTTGTGGTCCAGTAGGCGGTGGCCACCGCCGCACTCGGAAGATTGGCTCCCGCCACTCCGCTGTAGTAGGCGGGCAGGACGGCGGCCAGGATGGTGGTGGCGAAAGCCGAATTTGCCCAGTCGTACATCGTCCAGGCGCGGATACGCCTCTTGTATTCCTCATCCGGGACCGCTGCCGGTCTCTCCGGTCCGACGCCCATCTCGGCTCCCCTTCCGACGTGCGGTAGCCACGATACGGTGCTCGAGCCTGCCACTCAACAAGTGGTGGCGATCTCAGTGACGGGACGGAATCACACTCCGTCGAGGGCTTGACGGATGTCGAGGATCAGGTCGTCGGGATGCTCCACTCCTATAGATATGCGGACCAGGCCCTCGGTGATTCCGTAGGCGCGCTTGGACGCCTCGCTCAAGCCCGAGTGGGTCATGGTGCCGGGATGCTCGGCCAGCGATTCGGTGCTGCCGAGACTCACTGCCAGGTGGATCAGCTTCAATGAGTTCAGGAAGCGAAAAGACCCGGCCTCGCCACCTTCGACTTCGAACGAGATCATCGCGCCGGGTCCCAGGCACTGTCGCTTGTAGATGTCGTGCTGAGGATCATCCGGCGTGATGAATCCCAGGTAGTGGACGTTCATTACCTTGGGATGTCCGGCCAGGAACTTCGCAACCCTTGCTGCGTTCTCCGCCTGGCGCATCATTCGCAACTGCAGCGTCTCGAGGCTGCGCATCAACAACCAGCCGGTCCACGGTCCGACATGGGTGCCGAGGTAGGTGCGCATGGAGCGGATCGGTGCAATCAGGCGTTCCGATCCGAGACATGCCCCGGCGATGAGGTCGCTGTGACCCCCCAGATACTTGGTTGCGCTGTAGAGGACCAGGTCGGCCCCGTGATCGAGGGGGCGTTGGAAGATGGGACCGAGGAACGTGTTGTCGACCACCAGCGGCACCGGGTCTTCTTCCGTCGAAGCCGTCCGGGCTATGTCCGCGCACATCTCGATATCGATGAGGGCGTTGGTCGGGTTGGCGGGAGTCTCGATGAAGATCATCTTCAGCGGGCCGTCGGCGTTGAGTACCGCCGCGGTGATGTCCTCCCGTGAGTGTCCGGCGACGAATCCGATCGACTTGATCCCGAACTCGGGAAGGATGTCATTCACAAGATGGTCGGTTCCGCCGTAGAGCGGACAACTGTGCAGCAACACATCCCCGGGGCGAAGATACGAGAACAGGGTCGTGGCGATGGCCGCCATGCCGCTCTTGAACACCACGGCGCTCTCCGCGCCGTCCCACAAGGTCAGGCGATCTTCCACGATCTCCAGGTCGGGGTTGTTGAGCCTGCTGTAGATCAGGCCCATCTTCTCGCCGGGGCGGGTTGCGCGCTGGCCGGTGGCGACTTCGAAGAAGGCTTTGCCTTGCTCGGCGGTCTCGAACACGAAGGTGGAGGTCTGAAATATGGGGCTCTTGAGGGACCCCTCCGACCACTCCGGTTTGTATCCGTATCCCATCATCAGGCTTTCCGGATGGAGGGGCACATCGGAGATCGAGTCGTCCCACTTCTTCGTCACGGCGTGCTCCTTACAGGCGCGGACTCCTTCTCGAAAGCTACTCCGAACAATCGACCGGTAGCCAGACCCCCGGCGCCGGTCGATTACTCACGAGGGGTCGATAGGATTTTGTCATGCGCCGATTTCCCTTGATTTCATTCCTACTGGTGCTGGCCGCCTGCACAACTGCCGATGTCGAGCAGGCAGCCACCACCTCCGCAGCACAGGAGTCGACGAGCACCACTGCCGCCGCCGACCAGGAGACAACTACCTCTTCAATGGCAGATTCTGAGCCGGCCGACACCACCACCACTACCGAGACTCCAACCACGGCAACCACCCTGCCACCGCTTACCGGGATCGCTTACCAGAAAGTGGCCGGCGGCCTGACTTTCCCGGTGTTCGTCGATGCTCCTCCCGGTGATGACCGTCTGTTCGTAGTCACCAAGGACGGGCAGATCCACATCGTGAAGGATGGCGCCACGCTGGTCGAACCTTTTCTGGACATTCGCGAAGTAACTCGCAATGAGGGGGAACAGGGCCTGCTCGGCTTGGCTTTCCACCCTGAGTACGCCACCAACGGTCTCTTTTACGTGCACTACAGCGACCGGCACGGCGATACCAAGGTTTTCGAGTACCGGACGAGTAGCAACCCCGATCTGGCCGACTTGGAAACTGCCCGGCTGATCTTTTTCACCACTCAGCCTGCCGCCAACCACAACGGAGGGATGCTGGCTTTCGGTCCCGACGGATACCTCTACATCGGCCTCGGTGATGGGGGAGGGGCCGACGACCGTTACGGGAATGGGCAACGTCCCGACACGGTCCTGGGGGCTCTGCTCCGGCTTGATGTCGATGGGAGCGACCCGATTGGAGGCGTGGCGTACGCCATTCCGCCCGACAATCCTTTTGTGGACGGTGGTGGCGCTGCCGAGGTATGGGCCTATGGGCTGAGAAATCCGTGGCGGTTCTCATTCGACGGCGATTTGCTTTATATCGGTGACGTCGGGCAAAACCGCTGGGAGGAGATCGATGTGGCCTCGGCTGCCGAACCGGGTGTCAACTACGGCTGGCCCATCATGGAAGGAACCAACTGTTTCTCACCCAGTTCGGGATGCAACGGCGATGGTCTCCACCTTCCCGTCGTTGAGTTCTCGCACAGCGAAGGATGCTCGGTCACCGGTGGGTATGTCTATCGAGGCCAGGAGATCCCGGAACTGAACGGTCGATACTTCTATTCCGACTTCTGCAGTGGCTGGCTTCGCAGCTTCGTCTATTCCGGTGGAGCGGCCACCGACCCCCAGGATCACACTGGTGAGGTCGGATCCTTGGCGAGTGTCACTTCCTTCGGCACCGACGGCTTCGGCGAGCTCTACGTGACCACCGCCGGCGGCGACGTGTGGAAGCTGGTGGCAGAACGTTAGGAGTTCCCGGTTATAGGTTGCCTCCGCCTTGGCGAACGAAGTGAGCGGATAGGGGGGAGGTGGCCGGACCCGTGGGGTCCGGCCGGAGGGGGGATGGTTCCCAAAGGCTGGGCTGTCGGACTCTCTCGCTACCATCGACACACAGATCTCGAACCCGCCGTGGGAGAGTGCCATGGAGCAACCGGTAGCCAGAGTTCTCGGAACCGAGGACGCCACCCCCTTGGAATTCTGGGTGGGTGTGGCCGAAGGCCACTACCTGCAACTCGATGATGTCGTCGCCCTGCAAAGGGTCCTGCCGGACGGTCAGATCGTCAAGGTGTATGGCATGGTTTCGCAGGTTCGGGCCCGTCATGAAGGCGCCCGCTTCGACAGCGACGTCTTTTTGATAGAGGACGGGGTTTTACCGGCCGAGGTGAGCGAGTCTGCACAGGTCACAGCTACTCGATTCGAGCCGGAGATATTCGTCCCGCCCCGCCCCGGTCAGGAGGTTGCCCGGGCCGAGGGAGACGAGCGCGACCGGGCGCTCTTCTTTGATCAGATGACCGAGCGGCTACCGATTGGTTTGAGCCGCAGCAATGAACCCTTCTATGCCAACCTCGAGTTCCTCGACGGGCGGCGGGGCGCCCACGTCAACATTTCCGGCATCTCGGGGGTAGCCACCAAGACCACCTATGCCACCTTCCTGCTGCATTCGCTTTTTGCCTCGGGGGCGCTGGGTGCCCGGGCGGTCAATACCAAGGCCTTGATCTTCAACGTCAAGGGCGAAGATCTGCTCTTTCTCGATCATCCGAATGTAGCCCTCGACGATGAGCAGAGAGACAGATATCGGGCGCTCGGGCTTCCGGGCGATGCCTTCCGGTCGGTAGGTATCTTCGCCCCACCGCGGTCCGGCTCGGCCAAGGCCGTACCGGACGTTTCGGCACGCAGTGAAGGTGTCACGTCATTCTTCTGGACGCTCGCAGAGTTCTGCCGCGAGGATCTGCTGCCGTTCCTGTTTGCCGATGCTGAGGACGATCGAGCCCAGTACACGATGGTGGTCTACAACGTGATGGCTCAGCTTCGAAGAGCCACTTCGTTGGATGACGGTGGGATCCAAATCGAGGGGGAGACGATCCGCACTTTCCGGGACCTGGCCGATCTCATCACCCGCAAAGTCCAGGATGAGGCAGACCGATATGAATGGGCGGGACCGGCGATCGGATCCGGGACCGTCAACGCGTTTGTCAGGCGCTTGCAAGGCGCAGTTCGCCATCTCGAGAGATTGATTCGATCTGATGTCCCCAATCCGGAACGCCACCGGGTGCGCCTGGAGCACCAGGTCACCGTGGTTGACCTTCACAATTTGCACGATCGGGCCAAACGATTCGTGGTGGGGGTGACCGTGCGTCGGGCGTTCGACGAGAAGGAGAGAGCCGGACAATCCAAGGAGCTGTTGTTGGTAGTCCTCGATGAGCTCAACAAGTACGCACCGCGGGAGGGGTCCAGCCCCATCAAAGAAATCCTGCTCGACGTGGCCGAGCGAGGCCGTTCTCTCGGGGTAATCCTGATCGGGGCCCAGCAGACCGCCTCCGAGGTCGAGCGGCGCATCATCGCCAACTCCTCGATCCGGGTGGTCGGCCGGCTCGACTCCGCGGAAGCAGCCCGGGAGGAGTACGGGTTCCTGCCGACCGTGCAGCGGCAGCGGTCCACGATTCTCAAGCCCGGAACCATGCTGGTATCCCAGCCTGAACTGCCTGTGCCTTTGGTGGTGGAGTTTCCCTTCCCGGCCTGGGCGACCCGTGCCTCCGAGGCCGGACCGCTACCGGGTGGCGGCGACCAACCGGAGGACCCCTTCGAGGGCTTGACTGAGTAGAAGCATCCCTGTGCTCGGAGGAGAGCTGAGCTCTTCCTGATGGCAACCGCAAACGCGCCGGTTTCACCTCCTCGAGGCGGCCGGGTTTCTTGGTTGGTCGTTTGTCGGTGAAGGATGTGGAGGCTGAAGCTGCTGGCATGCAGCTCAGGGTGGTGGGCGGGTTTGGGGTTTGAGGAAGCGTCGTCGTTGGGGTGGGGAGTGGGGGTCGATTTGGTGGCCGTGGCGGTGGATGACCACATGATGGTGGTACCAGCAGAGGGTGGTGAGGTTTGAGGGGTGGTGGGTTCCGCCTTGGCTGCGGGGGGTGATGTGGTGGGGTTGGAGCCGGTAGCGGGATCGGCACCCGGCGATGGTGCACATACCGCCGTCGCGGTGGAGGATGAATCTTCTCAGTTTGGGGGGGATGGTGCGGGTGGTGGGTCCGATGGTGAGGGGGCTGCCATTGGGGGAGGTGGTAAGGATTTCGACTTGGCCGTCGCAGAGGATCTGTTCCAAGGTGAGCGGCCCTACCCGGGGTCCGGTAGCGATAGTGGCTCCGGTTTCCCCGTTAGAGGTAGCGGCTTGGTGGGCGTCGAGGAAGATCGACACCAACGGGGCTGACGTGGGGGCTGCGTTGGGGGTTTGGTCGAGGGAGTCTTGGGCGATGGAGACCAGCGCGTCGGCTTGCCGTTGGGTTCGGGCACACCGCCGGCCGTTGGGGAGGGGCGGGTATTGGTCGGCTCGGGTGGTGAGGGCTTGTTCGATGAGTTGGCCGTCGATCCCGGGGAACTGTCCCCATAGTTTGTAGGAGGTTTGATCCAAGGTGGGTTGGATGGAGAGGAACCGACCCGAGAACAGGTCTTGTTCGCCGGAACGGCTGATCGGTTGGTGGCGGGCCACCATCCGTCGTATCCCGACCAGGTCCCAACCGCGGGATTGGGCTACCAGTTGGGGAGAAGCCCCCGAGTGGATCAAGCGGGTCTCTTCAACTATCCGATCGAAGGTGACCCGACCCTCCGCCAGCTCTTCCGCCAGGGAGGGTTGGTCGATCAGACGGATGGCGGTTTGGGTGAGTTTCTGGGCGGTTTCGGGGGTCAGATCCAGGCGGGCCGCCACCCACTCGCACAAAGTCCTCGATCCGTCCATCAATGCGACTTGCGCGATGTCCAACGCTTGGAGGGCGACCATCTGGCGGGCCCGTAACCGAGCGATATGAGCTTCGTCGTCAACCAGCAACTGTTCGAGCTGATCGATGGTCGCTTCCGTTTCCATAACCTGAACATACCGTCCGGGTGTGACAAGAAAACCCCCAACAAGCCACAGCAACCCACAACAAACAGCAGCTATCCGCTATCCGCGGTCCGAGAAGAGTCACCCTCTCCGCTCCGCCGCCGGAGGCAAGCAGCAAGCAGCAAGCAACCAGCCAGCAAGGTGGTCGGTTACCTCGAGACGAAAGGGTGGAGGCTTGGCGGATCGTTCTTGCACCCTCTCCGCTCCGCCACCTGCGGCGGCGGCGCGCCTCTCCCGCCGGCGGGAGAGGCTCACGACCGTCCGGACCACCGAGTTGGATTGTTCCCTCGATGCAAAAAGGCACCCACCGGACCAGACGGCGAAACCTTCCAGAGCAGAGAAGACCAACAAGCATCAAGCCGGAGCCACCCTCTCCGAGCCGCCGCCTCTGGTAGCGGCGCGCGGGAGGTTGGTCGTTTGGCCTAGGACATGGGCCGATGAGCCCTAGCAGGGCCTCTTGGCGGAGACGTATTGTTGACCCATGCGGTGCGTCAGGTCGCGTGATGTGCTTCTCGCCTGAGGCCGATCTCGTGGCTGGGGTGGTGGTGAGCGGGGTCGGTATCGACGCATTGCGTCATGTCAGGCAGACGAGGGATTATCCACTCGCCTCGCTGCCTTTGCTGTTGGGAGTCCACCTGCTTGTCGAGGTGTACGTCTGGTGGGGTGAGGCCGGCCGAGTTCCAGAGTATGTGGGCCAAACCGCCACGTGGATCTATCTCGCCTTTGCGCTCGGTGTCTTGCCGGTGCTGGTACCCGTGGCGATTCTTGCCATCGAGCCGGATGGGCGACGACGCCGATGGCTCATGCCGTTTGTGTTGGTAGGGGCGGGGGTGGCGGCCATGTACATGGCGGGGGTGATCACGGGGCCGGTGAGCGCCGGCATCAAAGGATGTTGTCTTTCCTACGACAGCGGTCCGGGTTACACCCCCTTGCTCGGTGTGCTTTATGTGGTCGTGACCTGCTTTCCTTCGCTGTTCTCCAGTCACCGCGCCGTCGTCGCGTTCGGAGCCGTCAACCTGGTGGCAGTTCCCATCATTGGGTGGCTTCTCGCCAGCGGATTTGCCTCGCTGTGGTGCGCCTGGGCGGCGATTACCAGTGTGCTGGTGGCCCTGCACTTGCGACGGGTCAGATTGCCGGGGATGAAACAACCTCGAGTTGGTTCCGACGGAGTCGTCGGTTGACGTCGAGGACCGCGTAACCGGCCACCGTCCCATTGCCCCGGCCCGTCGTATCGGGCCGGTACCATCGCCGTCGTGAAGATCCTCCACACTTCCGACTGGCATGTCGGACGCACGATTCGCGGTCGGAGCCGGGCCGAAGAGCACCGGGCGGTACTGGCCGAGATCGTGGGTATTGCCGATGAAGAGGCCGTCGACCTGGTTCTAGTGGCCGGCGATCTGTTCGATGTCGTCGCTCCATCTGCCGAATCCGAGCAGATCGTGTTCCGGGCGCTCCTCGACCTGGCCGGCATCGCCCCGGTGGTGATCGTGGCGGGAAACCATGACCATCCCCGCCGGTTGGAGGCAGTGGCACCTCTGCTCGAACTCGGCAGGGTACGGGTGGGGGCCGCCCTCCGGCGACCCGAGGACGGCGGGGTCATCAAGGTCGAGACCGAGGCGGGTCAGACTGCTCGCATTGCCTTGATTCCGTTTGTCGGGCAGCGAGCCATTGTCTCCGCCGATGATTTGATGGCGCTCGATCCGGATCAGCACGGAGGCAAGTACGCCGGTCGCCTGGCGGCGATCGTCGCCAAGCTGACCGAAGGCATTTCCCTCGATGAGGTCAACCTGGTTGTGGCTCATCTGATGGTGGCAGGAGGGACTCTGGGTGGGGGAGAGCGATCGGCCCATACCATCTTCGATTACGCCGTTTCCGCGCAGGCTTTTGACGGCTCGCTTTCGTATGTGGCTCTCGGCCACCTGCATCGACCCCAGCGGGTCCCGGCGGCTGCGCCGGTTTGGTACTCCGGGTCACCGCTGCAGATGGACTTCGGCGAATCGGAAGACCACAAAGCAGTGCTGCTGATAGAGGTCGAACCGGGCCTTCCCGCCCGTGTCGGGGAAGTCCCCCTGTCGGCCGGGCGCCGGCTGATCCGACTACGCGGGACCCTAGAGCAGATCGCCGGTCTGCAAGAGGTGGTAGGAGACGCCTACTTGCGGGTCGAGCTCGAGGAAACCGCCCGGGTAGGACTGGCCGATGAGGTTCGGGAACTGTTTCCCACCGCGGTTGATGTGACGATTGCAGCGCCGGAGGAAGCCCAAGCTTCAGTCGCTCCGGTCAGGCTGGGCAGGCCTCCCCACGAACTCTTCATCGAGTACCTCACGCAGAAGGGTGTCCTCGACGAGCGATTGGTGGCGCTTTTCGACGAACTGTTGGCGGAGTCACATGAGACCTAGGCTGCTCGAGCTTTCCGGCTTCACCGCGTTTCGGGAACCCGTCACGGTCGATTTTCGCGGGGCAGATCTGTTCGCTCTGACCGGACCGACCGGCTCCGGCAAGAGCTCCCTCATCGACGCCATCGTCTTTTCCCTTTATGGATCGGTACCGCGGATCGGCCAGCGCGACGTTGCCCCAATCGTGTCACTCGGCAAACTCGAAGCCCGGGTGCGTTTCGAGTTTTCGCTGGAGGGTGTCGACTACTCGGTCGCCCGGGTGGTTCGAAGGACGAAGGGGGGTGCGTCCACGGCTGAAGCTCGGCTCGAGCGGGCCGGTGAGGTCCTGGCCGGTACCGCCGATGAGGTGACTGAGAAGATCGAGCAGCTCCTGGGGCTGGAATTCGAGCATTTCACCAAGTCGGTGGTGCTACCCCAGGGCCAGTTTGCGGCGTTTCTCCACGACCGACCGGCCGATCGGCAGAAACTTCTGAGAGAGTTGCTGGACCTGGGCGTCTACGAACACATGCGGGATTTGGCCAAGCAGCGCAGAATTGCCGCAGAGACCAGGCTGCAGGTCTGGCAGGCTCAACTCGACGACCTGGCTTTTGCGACCGCGGGAGCAGAATCGCTCGCCGAGGAGAAGCTGCTCCGCTTTCAGGCGCTGCAAGAGGCTGTTGAGGCCGCGGAGCCGGCCTTGCAGGCCCTCAGGGATCAAATCGAGGTATTGAGCGAGAGTGCCGATCGGGCGCGGGAGTCCGTAGCCCTGCTGCGCCGCGTCAAGATCCCAGCCGGGATTGAGGCGCTGGCCAATCGACTGGTGGAAGCCCGCCAAACGGCCATCGAGGCCGACGAAGAGGCCACCAGGGTCAGGACCCGTCTGGAGAAGGCAGAAGAGGCTCGCCGGATGCTCCCGGCCGGGGGCGAAATCGAACAGGTAATAGGTCGTCACCAGGCCCTGGTGGCCGAGCAGCAGGCTGCGGCCGGTTTGTCTGAGCGGCTGGTCGGCGTGACCCGGGAAGCCGCGGCTGCGGCAGATTCCCTCAAGGCGGCAGGCATGACGGTCCACCGTGCGCGGAGTGACCTGGCGACAGCCAACCGCGACCACATGGCTCACGCTCTTGCTGCCACCTTGGTGGCCGGTGAGGAATGCCCGGTCTGTGGTCAGACGGTGCAGGTTCTGACCGGCCGAGAACCTCCGCCGGAGCTGGCCGACGCGGAGGAAGGTCTCAATCGGGCAATCCAGGCAGAGGAGGCAGCCCGTGGATTCGAGGCTGCCCAGGGAAAGCGACTGGCCACGGAAAGGGCTCGCCTGAAAGACCTCAACGCCCGGATTGCCGATCAACAGGCCGAACTCGCCGACTCTCCGACTCTTGAAGAAGCCCAGAGCACGAGAGACAAGATCGCCGCCGGCGAATCGGATCTGGAAAAGGTCCGGGCAGAAGCCGACCACGCGGTCAAACGAGCCCTCACTGCCCGCCGGGCGATCGACGCCGTCGAGAATGACATGACCGGCGCCCGCCGGGAGTTCGACCAGACCCGCGACCTGGTGGCCGCGCTGGAACCGCCGGTCCCGGAACGAACCGATCTCGCAGCCGACTGGGCCCAAATGACCGATTGGGCCGTCGAGGAGATCGGAAGGCTCACCGACGAGTCTGCGGCCTTTGAGGAGCACATCGGCAACGCCAGGGCCGACCTGGTCGAGAAGGAGGCGGGTCTCCAGGCTCGGCTCGGCCGGGAAGGACTCGAGGTCGCAGATCGGCCGATCAGGGATGTTGTGGTGGCCGCCTCGGCGGCGGCAACCCACGAGTTGACCAGGATCCGGGAAGCTCTTCAGAAGGCCGCCGAACACCGGGCGGTGGTGGCCGCCAGCGCCGAAGAAGCTGCCCTGGCCAGGAGCCTGGGCCGGCACTTATCGGCCACAGGGTTTGAAGCCTGGCTGATGGAAGAAGCCCTCGCTGCGCTGGTCGCCGGCGCCAACCTGCTGCTCAGCGAACTGAGCGAGGGAGCCTATTCGCTGGAAGTGGTGAGCCGGGATTTCCGGGTGATAGATCATCGCAACGCCAACGAGCAACGTCTGGTCAAGACGCTCTCCGGCGGCGAGACTTTCCTGGTTTCGCTGGCGCTGGCCCTTGCGTTGGCCGAGCAACTCGCCTCGATGTCGGTTCACGGCGGTAGCCGGCTCGAGTCGGTGTTTTTGGATGAAGGGTTTGGAACCCTCGATGGAGAAACCCTCGATACCGTGGCTCATGTGATTCAGGAGCTGGGAGCCCGCGGGCGAACCGTAGGGATCGTCACGCACGTACGAGACTTGGCCGAACAAGTTCCCGTCCGGTACGAGGTGCGGAAAGGGCCGGGAACGGCGACGGTAGAGCGGGTGGAGTCGTGAAGTTCGCCGTCGAGCAGTGGGCTCCCGAGTACGGCACACCGACCGGGGCGCAACTCGAGGAAACGACCACCGTGCCGGAAGTCGATATCGAGGTACCAACCCGCGATTGGGCACCGATCACTCCGGCAGGGTCCGGTGCCGATTCGGTGCTGTTTGTGGACGGGGTCCGGCGGGTCGATGCCAATGTCTGGATCGCTCAATCCGACGGCACGGCCGCGCTCGGTCTGTGCGCTACCTACGCGGCCGGAGCAGTGCACTGCGACGGCACGGCCGAACTCGTTGCGAGTGAGGTCCGGCGGGGGCTTTTCACGGCCGCAGCCGGGGCCACTCAGATCGTTACCCGCCATGCCGAATATCAGGTTCGGGCAGTGGCCGGATCCACCCCGGAAGAGCTGTGGCTCGGTATCCAACAGAGGATGGGTGAAACCGAAAAGGAGATAGCCGCTCGCCACTCCGGCGATGCTCTGGTCGTCGTCGATGGCCCGTTGAGCGGCGCCCACGTACCGGGGGCGGTGGGGTACGTGAAGACCCACCATGTTGAGTACCTTCCCCCGGCTCTGCGACCGGTGATCGGGAACCTCACGGCCGGACAAAGGACCCCGTTGTTCCTGACCACCACTGCCTGGAGTCGCTATTCGTGGTATCTCCGGCTTCCCGGGCCGGCCGACCATCCCTGGGCGTCGGTGGTCCGTTGCGAGGCTCCGGCCGATCTGGGAACGGAGGCGGCCGCGAACCTGGCAGACCGTGTGACGCTGACGTTGCCACGTTTTGCGTCGCACGGTCACAAGGATCCCCGCGCCCCGCAGAACCTCTACCCGATTGGCGGACTCGAGCGGGCTTTGCGGCGCCGCTTGGGCGATCAAGGCCTTCTCTACCGATCGCTGCGGGTCGCCGCGGCTCGCTAACTCTTCTCCTCGGCGGTTGGCTCGGCGGGCTCCGTTTCTACGACCTCCGGCGATTCGGCAGCCTGCCTGCCCGCATCGACGGCACCGTCTTCGTTGCGTCGCCTCATGAATCGCCACGCCAACCAGACAAGGACCGGTACCCAGAAGAAGGGAATGATCGCCCCGGCGAACAGAACCAACACCTGAGCCAGACCGACCAGCAAATCCCAACTCGCCTGCAACCCTTCGGCAAAACTGGCAATCCCGCCCGGGTCGACCGCCTGGATGAACACCGTCATGGTGTTGGTGGCGTTCCGGTTCGAGAGGGTATTTCCATCCTCGTCGACGGGTACTGCGGTCACGGTCGTTCGCGTGCGGAGGCTCCTCTCCGCCACCGTTTCCGTCGCAAGCAGGAGCGATTCACCCGGCTCGATGGGCGTACCGGGGTCACCGAACACCACGAGGAGGTCGTCGAATTCGACGTCGAGGACCGGATCGTGGAGCTCGAAGCCGGTCAGCAGCGTATCTCCGACGTTGAAGATCTCGAAGCACACCGTGACTTCGTCGGCCTGATCGACCGTCATCCCCGAACTGCCCGGGCAGGAGACTCCCTCATCGTGGCCGAGGTAGGTCGTCACGTCGAGGGATACAGCCGGACGGCTTTCCGCTTCGGTGATGGTTAGCACGATGGTGGCCAGCGCTACCTGGTCCTCGAGAGTACGTAGCGAGCCACGCATCGTCTCGAGTTGGGTTTCCCGCTGGAGCAACTCATTCTCCAGCTCAACGATGGTCTTGATATCGACTGCCGCTTCCAGGAGCGACCGCAAACGTTCGACGCTCGCTTCGGCGGTGTTGATGCGGCTCTGCACATCCACGATCCGCTCCGTCACATCATCGGCCGACACGTTCTGGGTGCGCAGATCGCCGATCGACCCGATTCTGTCGAGAGCTTCTTGGAAGTCGTCCGGGCTCACCTTGAAGGTGAGGACGCTCATCGGGGTGGGGTCTCCGGTCGTCTGCTGTCCGAAAAGGAAACCACCGAGGCCTTGAATCAGACGAGTCGCTTGTTCGCCGGCGGCGGCGACGTCCGGTACTGCCACGGTGAGATCTGCGGTGAAGATGATGTCCCGACCAAAACCGGAGGTCTGGAAAACGACCGGTTCGACGCCCCCGGAACCGAGTTGACCGGCGCTGAGGTCGGAACGTTCGTCTCCGTCGGACGGCGCCGAGGCGGCCATGGTGGTTGTGGTTTCGGCTGCGAATCCGCCTTCGGTGTCGATCGGAAGGCCGAAATCTTCATACGAATCTTTTCCGGCGGAACCTCCGCTGGAGCACGCCGCCGCCACCAGCAGCAGCACGAGAGTCAGGGCCAGCAGTTTCGGCCCGGCCTTTTTGATGTGTTTGAGCATTGACCCTCCCGGGTTTGGACATCCTTTGGACGTCACTAGGCCCAACCCGGTTCCCCGACAACGTGTTTCCCTACCCTCCCCCCAGGTCCTGTCCCGCCGGTTGTCTTTGCCTCCCTGCTTGCGCGAAAACGAAGAAGGCCTCCTATGCCTCGGCTTTCGCCTCTCTCGTCATCAATGCCAGGACCGCGTCGCGGGGGCGAGCACCCTCGTATAGCACCCGACCCACCTGGTGGGCGATTGGCATCTCGATCGCGTATTCCTCGGCCAGGTCGAGCACCGCGCGGGTGGTCTTGACGCCCTCGGCGACCATGTTCATCTCGGAGATGATGTCGTCCAGCGAGCGACCCTTCCCCAATTCGGTGCCTACCCGGTTGTTGCGGCTTTGCGAGCTAACACAGGTAGCGATCAAGTCGCCCATCCCCGCCAATCCGGCGAAGGTGAGCGGTTCCCCACCCATGGCCACCCCGAGGCGGGTGAGCTCCGCCAAAGCCCGGGTGACCAGCGTCGCCATGGTGTTGTCTCCGAATCCGAGTCCCTTGGCCATTCCTGCCGCGATGGCCATCACATTTTTGAGCGCCCCGGCGATCTCACAGCCGACCACGTCGGTGTTGGTGTACACGCGGAACGACGGAGACATGAAGACCTGCTGGAGGGTGTGGGACCTGTCGGTATCGGCCATTGCGATGACGGTGGCGGCCGGTTGACCGGCGATGACTTCCCTGGCCAGGTTGGGACCGCTCAAGACCCCTATGATGGCCGGGTCGTGATCGGGAAGCTCCTCGCGGGTGACCTCGGTCATGCGCTTGAGGGTTCCTTGTTCTATGCCTTTGGACAGGCTGAGGATGGCTGCGTCGACCGGCACGACGGGCGCCGCCTGTGAGAGCACCTCCCGGTAGCCGTGGGAAGGTACCCCCATCACCACAACCTCGGCGTCCATAAGGGCGGCTTCGAGGTCGCCGGTCACGGTGAGGCTGTACGGGATCTCAGCTCCCGGGAGGTACTGCTCGTTGCGTCGTTCCTCGTTGATGCGTTCGACCAATTCGGGGCGTCGCGCCCACATGACGGTGGCGTGTCGTTGGGCGGCCAGGCAAGCCACCGTCGTACCCCACGACCCGGCTCCGATCACGGCGATCCTCATAGCGTTCCCCTCTGAGCTTCTCTGTGCACGCTAATCGAGAGCAGCCGTCGGCAGCCGGCAGCTCGCGCAGTACACTCCCATTCCTGTGGCACGCATCGGTATCGTCGGCTACCCCAACGTCGGTAAAACGACCCTCTTCAACGCGCTGACCGGCTTGCAGGCCTCGACCGCTGCCCACCCGTTCTCAACTCTCGAGCCCAATATGGGCGTGGCCCAGGTCCCCGACGCTCAGCTCGATGAGGCCGCCCGGGTCGAGGGGTCGGCCAAACTCGTCCATGCCACGCTGGAGCTCCTCGACCTTCCGGCGATGGCCAAGCCGGGACACGGTGGCGGTTTTGGCGCTCAGTTCTTCGGGAGATTGCGAGATATGGAGGCGCTGGCCGTGGTGCTGCGCTCCTTCGACGACGATTCGGTCCCCTCCGATGAATCGGGTACCGATGCGCCGGCGCAAGCGCAGGAGTTGCTCCTGGAATTGGCCCTGGCCGATTTCGAGGTCTTTGAACGCCGCCGGGAGAAGATCATCAAAGAGGCGACTGCCGACGTCAGCAAGAAGGGCGCCGCCGAAGCCATCGCCCGCGCCACGGCCCTGCTGGAGCAAGGTGTTCAACTTCGCGCCGAGCATTGGGAGCGAGACCAACTCAGCGCGTTTCGCGATCTGGCCCCGTTAACCCTGAAGCCGGCTGTCTGGGTCGTCAATGTTGGCGAGGACGCCGGCGAGGCTGAGAATCTGGTTGGTGAGCTGGAGACGCTGGTTCCCCCGGGGGATACCGTGGTCGTCGTTTCCGCCAAGCTCGAAGAAGAGGGCGCGCTCCTGTCACCGGAGGACCGGCTGGAGCTTTTTGAGGGGCTGGGTTTGGGAGAAGGAGCCCTGGCCAAGGTGGTCAAGGCCGGGTACTCGGCGATGAACCTGATCAGCTTCTACACGCTTGGGCCGAAGGAGGCACACGCCTGGACGGTTCGCAAGGGTGCCAAAGCTCCGGAAGCGGCCGGCAAGATCCATTCGGATCTCGAACGCGGTTTCATCCGCGCCGAGGTTGCGCAGATTGCGGTGGTCATCGCCGATGGAGGATGGGACGAGTCCAAGAAGGCCGGTCACCTCCGGGTGGAAGGCAAGGATTACACCGTCGCCGAGAGCGACGTGATCGTCGTGCGGTTCTCGGTGTGATAATGGTTGGGTGAACGGCCAGTCCTATCACCACCGTCCGTGGGCGGATCGAGTGACCCGGCGCCGGCAGGTTTTGAAGATCCGCCGGCTCATCGAATCGGGCCGATATCACGTGTCGGCCGATGCAGTAGCCGAAGCAGTCCTGGCGGAAATCGGCTTCGAGGAGTCGGATTACTCAAGTTGCGGGGGTTTGGATGCCGATGCCAAACAGAGATGGATTCGATCGAAACCCTGACCGACGAGACGCCTCGCATCATCGATCGCCGGGAGCGTCTAGCCGAGCTCTCGCGTCTGATCGCTGAGGGCAAGTACGTCGTACCTGCCATCGATATTGCCCATGCGATTCTCCACGGAAGACCCAAATGGGGAAACCGCGTTCCGCGTCCGGGCGACCTGCGGTCGATTTTCTGATCTTCTTCGGCTGCCTACCGAACCATTGACAAAGACGAGGCTCCGGCAAGGGGGTAGAGCCGGAGCCTCGTGTGTGCTCCTCCGAAGAGGAGCCGCAAAGGGCCGTATGTCGAGCCGGCGCCAGGGAGTCCGGACTCGTGACCCAATGCCCTTGTTGGGGGTTGTTCCGGGAACGAGTAAACGCCCCCAGTGCTTCTCGATCCTAAGGGGGCCGGCCGCGTGGTGTCAAGGTTGAGCCCACCTTGGCCTGGGCTTCCTGATCAGGTGGGAGGCGGGCGGTCGGGAGATCCCTGCCATACTGCTCAGTCGATGAGAGATTCCGTCGAGAACTTCGTCCGGAACTTCCCGGAACCGCTGGCGGTGATGCTGCTGGCCACTCTGCCGGTTTTCGAACTGCGGGGGGCGATTCCATTCGCGCTCGGGGTCCTCGACCTACCCGTGTGGCAAGCCTATATATGGGCGGTCTTGGGCAACCTTCTGCCGGTGCCGTTTATCTTGTTGTTTCTGGGGCCGGTTACGGCGTGGGCCGAGGACCATTGGGGTGGGCTACATCGATTCCTCGAGCGCCTCTTCTCTCACACCCGGCGTCGTCACACTACGCGGTTTGATCGATGGAGGGATCTCGCCTTGATCACCTTCGTGGCCATCCCGTTGCCGATTACCGGTGCCTGGAGCGGAGCACTGGCGGCATTTGTATTCGGCGTTGAGCGTCGCAAGGCCTTTGCATTGATCTCCATCGGCGTCCTGATAGCCGGAGTGGTGGTGACGGTGCTCTGGCAGGGCGGGAGCTCGTTGCTGGCGGCGCCGTGAGTCCGAGTCCTATCACTATCCTTCCTGCCATGTCTTCACCACGTTGGAAATCTGTGCTGGTTTTTCTGGTGCCGGCGATCTTCTGCGCGACCTTGCTGGCCGGGTGTGGGGCAGGTCTCGATGACAACGCTACCGGTGAAGAGATCTTCAACGCCCGCTGCTCGTCCTGTCATCGGAAAGACCTGAGCGGCGGCATCGGCCCCCCTCTCGGGCCCGGTTCCGAGGCGGTCGATCGCCCGCGTGAGTACTACGAAATAACCATCAATTCCGGCAAAGGACGAATGCCATCCTTCGGGTCATCGCTCACGGATGAGCAGGTCGCCCGCGTGATCGATTACGTCATCTCGGTCCAGAGCGGAGGCTGAGCATTGCGGGAGCGCCTTTGATCATCGGGCGATTTCTGGCTGCCATGTGGAGCGGGTTGCGCGATCCCGAGTTTCGTGCGTTGTTCGTCACCGTGGGGGGATTATTGGGGAGCGGCACCTTGGCGTATCACTACTTCGAAGGTTGGAGCGTGCTCGATTCGCTGTATTTCAGCGTGATCACCCTCACCACCGTTGGTTATGGAGATCTCACACCCACCCGTCCCGGCACCAAGATCTTCACGATGATGTTGATCATTGTCGGGATCGGGATCCTGCTGGCCTTCGTCAATCTGGTTGCCAAACACGCGCTCCAGGCAGGATCGCGGCGGGGACGCCTCGAGCGGCGGCGCCACCCGGTCCAGCCCGACTGAAGGACGTTTATTCGTTGGTGGCGTAGCTGAGGCTCAGGGTGGCGAAGTCTTCACCTTCGTCGTAGGCGATGATGGCTGAAGCGTTCACCTCGTCGCTGGTCCCGCTGATCATGGTGAAGGTCGATCCCTCTGCACTCGAATTCGTTCGACTTACGTCCCAATCCTGGTCGTTGAAAAAGCCTTCGTAGAGGTCGGCGACGTCGTCGAGGTCTTCGGGGTCGAAACTCAGGATGACCTGGGAGTAGGTGCCACCGTCATCGTTTTGCGTTATCACACCCGATACCTCTTCATAGTCGGGTATCGGAAGCGGGAAATCTTCGGGGATTTCGTTGCCGCCGATGACCACCGAGCCTTCGTCGGTTTCGATGGACACCGAACCCTCATCTTCATCGACGTTGACGTCCACATTGCCGGAGCCACCCTCTTCGTCCAGTTGGTTCTCGATAGCGTTTTCGACGATGTTCTCGGCTGCCGAAGAACACCCGCTAGCCGCCAACAGGGCTACGGCCATCATCACGATCATCCGGGTTCCGAGCTTCACACTTCACCTCACTTGCGTACCTGCTAAACCTACTCCTCCGTTGAGGGACCGCCGCCAGACCAGGTAGGGTTTTCTCCGACATGGACTTATCGCCGGACCAGAACCCTTCCGCCGCCCCACCCCGGCGCGTCGGAGAACAGATACCCAACTGGTTCCCTCGTGCCCTGCTGATGACGATTGGCGCCGTCCTCGCCACCCTCGGATTGCTGTGGGTCCTCGAGAGGCTGGGCGATCTTCTCATCGCACTGTTGCTTGCCCTTTTCCTGTCGTTTGCGCTCGAACCGGCCGTACAGTATTTCTCGAAGCGGCGGGGGTGGAAGAGGAGCAGTGCCACCGCCGTTGTCTTCGTTATCGCCGGTTTGGTGGGGTTGGGGTTTTTGGCGGCGGTCCTAACGCCCTTACTCACGCAGACCGGCAGCTTCTTCTCCAATCTCCCCGATTGGCTTGATCAGGTATCCGAGCGGCTGGATGAGTGGTTCGGGATCGAGCTCAGCCTGGACGCGGCCCTCGAGGATTTCGACAGTCTGGGCAGCCTGATCCAGGGATATGCCGACGACGTGGGGAGGGGCGTGATCGGATTCGGGTCCACCGTGGCCGGTGCGGTTCTCGGTCTTCTAACCATGGGTTTGTTCACTTTCTATCTGCTCGCCGATGGCCCCAGGTTGCGGCGTTCGCTGCTGTCCGCGGTGAGGCCCGAGGTGCAGGTCGAGGTGCTCAGGCTGTGGGAGGTGGCGATCCAGAAGACCGGTGGATACGTCTATTCACGATTGCTGCTGGCCTTGGCGTCGGCCGTTTTCACCTATCTGGTGCTGCTCTGGATTGGTGTTCCGTTTGCGATACCGCTGGCGTTGTGGGTCGGGGTCGTCTCACAGGCCATACCGGCGTTTGGCACCTACCTCGCGGCGATCGCCCCGATCCTGGTTGCCTTGTTCACGGATCCGATCAAAGCGGTGTGGGTGCTGGTGGCCCTGGTCGTGTACCAACAAATCGAGAATTTCGTCCTCCAACCCAGGATCACCGCCAAAACGATGGCCCTCCATCCGGCTATCGCCTTTGGGGCCGTCCTGGCGGGCGCTTCCCTGCTCGGCGCAATCGGGGCGTTGATTGCCCTTCCGACCGCCGCGATCATCCAAGCCTTCATCTCGACCTACCTCGAGCACCACGAGGTCGTCGAGAACGCCCTGGCACAGGACTAGGCAACGATGGGTCCGCTCCGAGGCGTCTCCATCATCGAGATCGCCTCTCTGGCGCCCGGACCCTTCTGCGGGATGATGCTGGCGGACCTCGGCGCCGATGTTGTGAGAGTGGACAGGACGGACTCAGTTGCGGGTGCCTCGCCCGTCGAGATCCTCAACCGGGGCAAACGATCGATTGGCGTGAGCCTGAAGGACCCGGCCGGAGTCGAAGTCGTGCTGAAGCTGGTCGAGAGAGCTGATGCCCTGATCGAAGGTTTCCGGCCGGGTGTTGCGGAGCGTCTGGGTATCGGACCGGCCGAATGCCGGGAACGCAATGCTCGTATTGTGTACGGACGCATGACCGGATGGGGTCAATACGGACCGCTGTCCGGTCGGGCGGGCCATGACATCAACTACCTGGCTCTTTCAGGTGCGTTGCACCCGATCGGCCGGGCCGGCGAGCCACCGGTTCCGCCCCTGAATCTGGTAGGCGATTTCGGTGGGGGAGGGATGCTGCTCGCTCTGGGTTTGGTAGCTGCTCTTTTCGAAGCTCGCCAATCGGGGCTCGGGCAGGTGATCGACGCTGCGATGATCGATGGATCGGCTCTGTTGACCACGATGATTCGGGGGATGAGAGCAAGCGGCCTGTGGAACGATGAGCGAGGCTCGAACCTGCTCGACACCGGCGCACCGTTCTATGAGGTCTACGAGACTTCTGACGGGGGATTCATGGCGGTGGGAGCGATCGAGCCGCGCTTCTATGCCGAGTTCCTCGATCTGGTCGGTCTGGACGAAGACCCGGGAGTTCAATTCGACACGCAGAAGTGGCCTGAGTTGAAGCGGCGGATTGCCGCCCGGTTTGTGGCCCGCACGCGGAGCGATTGGGAAGAGAGATTCGCCGGAAGCGACGCATGCGTTTTCCCGGTGCTGAGTATGGGCGAGGCTCCCAACCATCCGCATCACCTTGCCCGGGGGACATTCGTCGAGATTGACGGTGTGGCTCAAGCGGGTCCGGGCCCGCGATTCGAACGAACAGTAGGAGAGATTTCGGGTCCTTCTCCGGAGGTCGGTCAGCACACGGACGAAATACTGGAGAGTCTCGGGTTCAGCCCTGCTGAGCGGACATCGCTTCGCGAAACGGGCGCCGTCCGGTAATCCGGTTTGACGCCCCGAACAGAGGGTCGCACCAAGCAGTTAGGATTTGCCGAAAGTGGATCATCCGTGGGCGACATGACCCGGACACCGGGCGGTCTACGGCCGGAGGAGATAGCCATGCGCGAATACAACAGCCCCGGTTCGGTCAAAGTGTCACCGAGTGACAATCCGGTTTCCGCCCTCCTGGCCAGAGCCGACACCCACCCAAATGTTGCGGCGTTGGCTTACCGGGTAGGTGATCGTTTCGTGGATGTGACTACCAAAGATCTGGCCGACCGGGTGATGAAGTTGGCGGCCGGCATCGTGTCGCTAGGTATTGAGCCGGGGGCGCGGGTCGGCATACTCTCCTCGACCCGGATCGAATACACGTACCTTCAGTACGCATTGTGGGCGGCCGGGCTCACCATCGTGACGATCTACGACTCCTCCTCACCGGAGCAGGTGAAGTGGATTATGAACGACAGTGAAGCGCAGGCCATATTCTGTGAGACAGACGCTCTCGAGGCTGTCTACCAGGAGGTTTCCGCCGATCTTCTCCACTGTCGGCACGCCTTTGTCCTTGAACGAGGGGCTCTCGATGAGCTGCGAGACGCTGCCACGCCTGAAACTGAGGCCGAGCTGGCTCGTCGAACCGCCGCCATCACCCACGACGACCTGGCCTTGCTCATCTACACGTCGGGGACAACGGGGCGGCCCAAAGGCTGCATGCTCACCCACTACAACTTCATTTGGACGGTTCGCCAGGCGGTCGCGGCGATTCCCCAGGTGTTCGCTCCCGGCGAGTCCAACCTCATGTTCCTGCCGTTGGCCCACAGCTTTGCTCAGATCGTTCAGGTGGGATGTGTGAGTACCGGCGTCAAAATCGGCTACTCCGGGATTCCGACTTTGGTAGAGGACCTTTCGCTCTTCAGACCAACCTGGATCTTTGCCGCCCCGCGGGTCTTCGAGAAGGTGTACAACTCGGCCAAGTTGCGTGCCGAGGGGGACGGAAAGGGCAAGATCTTCGACCTGGCCGCCCAGACGGCCATGGATTACTCCCGACAGATCGAGAAGGGCTCCATCGGTCTGAAGACTCGCGTTCTATATGCCATTTTCGACAAGCTGGTCTACGGGAAACTGCGAAACCTGTTTGGTGGCCGCCTGGTTCACGCCATTTCCGGGTCGGCACCATTGGGCGAGCGTCTGGGCCACTTCTTCCGGGGGATCGGTTTGACCGTGCTCGAGGGCTATGGGCTCACCGAGTCCAATTCCGCCACCTGCGTCAACCGGCCCGACGATATCCGGATCGGCACTATCGGCCGACCGCTCCCCGGGTGGTCGATGGCTATCGCCGACGACGGTGAGATCCTCATCAAGGGCGGTGGGATGTTCCGGGGCTATTGGAACAACGAGACGGCCACCGCCGAAGTATTCGACGACGACGGGTGGTTCCATTCCGGTGACGTGGGAGAAATGAGCTCTGATGGGTATTTCCGCATCACCGGCCGCAAGAAAGAACTCATCGTTACGGCCGGCGGAAAGAACGTAGCCCCCGCGGTGCTGGAGGACCGCCTGCGGGCTCATCCGTTGATCAGCCAGTGCATGGTGATCGGCGATGCCCAACCGTTCATCGCCGCCCTGGTCACCATCGACACCGACACCCTGTCCGAGTGGGCCAAGGAACGGGGGGTCAGTGATCAGTTGGCGGAGGCCATCAAAGACCAACGGTTGATCGACGAGATACAAGCTGCCGTCGACGAAGCCAACAAAGCAGTCTCCAAGGCTGAGTCCGTGCGAACCTTTCGAATCCTCGACGAGGACTTCACCATCGAAGGTGGAGAACTGACCCCGACCCTCAAAGTGAAGCGAGCGGTGGTCGGCAAGAAGTACGGGCACGTGATCGACGAGATATACACGAAGTGAGCGTGCGGCGAAGCCGCACACTCACTTCGAGTTGTCAGGCGTCAGTTGTCAGTCCGCGACCACAATCGTTGTAAGACTGCGGGGCGAGCGTGGCTGAACTGGGTACTAGGTGTGCAACTGACATTGGTCGCTTACACCGGGTTCTGGGTCTTCTGTTTTAGTCGTTCGTAGGGGGTTTGGCCATCGAGGCCACCGTGGGGTCGGTTGAAGTTGTAGAAGTCTTCCCACTCTTGCAGCTTGTCGTTGAAGAGGTTGGTGTCGTCGATGACGATCCCGTCGAGCATCCGATAGAACTCCTCGGCGTCGATTCGGTGGGATCGTTCCACCTTCCCGTTGAGTCGTGGAGTGGCCGGTTTGATGTAGACGTGTCTGATACCCCTGTCCAACACTTGGTAGTGGAACTGGGACCCGAACTCGCCGCCGTTGAGTTCCTAACCGTTGTCAAGGTCTGATGTTGGGTTCATGCTGGTGTGGGGACGGGCGGTGTCTCGGAGCGCTCAGCGACTCCTTTCTTGACCCGCTCGTCCCTCCTCTTGGCGCTGGAAGGGTTGGAGATCCTTCGGCGTGCCGTTCGGACGTCGTCAGGGACCTGGTAGCGCTCGTTGACGATGGCCCGGCCTTCATCGTCGTTGATCGGTCGTCCGTCGACGTCGCGGAGTTCGTAGCGGACGCCTTGGCGGAGGCAAGACACGATGCGAGTGAGGAGCACGGCGGCGATGGTGCAGACCGCCGAGTTGTGGTGCCTGCCAGTTTCACACATTAGACGCTGGTAGCGCGCTGCCAGCTGAGGATCGACGAGACGTGCCCGGTCGGCCGCCTGGAATAGGGCTGCGCGGAGGCAGGCGTCGCCTTGCTTGGTGGGCCCGCTCGCGTGGTTGGAAAGCCCTGAGGAGTTCTGTCGTGGGATGAGGCCGCTGTATGACCGTGCGGCTGCGAGGCTGGTGAACCGGTGCGGGTCACCCAGCCGGCCCAGGATCTGTGGTGCGAGGATGTCGCCGACCCCGGGAGCCGACAACACGATCCCATCAGGGTCGGTCTCTGCGTAGAGGTCCTGGATGCGCCGATCCAGGAGAGCGATCTGTTCGGACACCTCGAGCGCGATCGTCGCCTCCGCCGCGATATCAGCTGCGAGCGCCTCGTAGTCGAGGCCTTCGTTGCCCCACAATGCGATCGTTTCGTTCGCGGCGTCGATCAGGTGCCGGGCCCGCTCGGGTCCCCACGACTTGCGGGTGTGATGTTGGAACCAGCGGGCAAGTCGGGCTGCTCCGAGGCGTTTGACCTGGTGAGGGTTGGCATACAGCGCCAAGAACTTGAACGTGGTCTGAGTCATTCGCGTGCCTAACGTGTCGGTCCAGCCTGGCCCGAGGATCTCCAGCAGCGAGTCCAGGCGATGCATCGCGGTTGAACGACGGTGCACGAGACCGGCGCGGATCTTCACTGCCCGCTTCAACGGATCACCCGGTCCAAGATGCTCAGCGGGATGGAGTCCCTCGGGATGCAGCACTGGTAGCCGGGCCAACAGCTCAGCGTCGAGCCGGTCGGTCTTGGCGTGCTTGGACATGTAGTCCCGAAGATCAGCAGACTGCTCGGCGGGAACAATCACGACTCTCGCTCCCTGACGTCGGAACCACGCGGCGAGCGGCACCCACGCGTTGCGGGTCGGTTCCATGATCACCATCACCTCGGACGCTTCGTCGGGGACCTGTGCCCAGAAGCCTTCGAGTTCGGTGGTGACGGTCCGGAAGCGATGCCGGCGTGACACCAACCGTCCGGTCTCGTCTGCGATCGCTGCATGGTGCGGCGACCGACACGCAATATCGATCCCAATCCTGACCTTCACCTTTCCTCCTTCCAATCGTTGGAAACGCCGACGACAGCCACGCCAACGACAGGAGACACCAGACATTCGCTATGAGAGATCGTCCAACACCGTGTCGAACGTCATCAGGTTCCTAACAGGGCCACACCAGTCGACGACGTGGACCCTGCCCGCCGTCACGATCAACAGGCAAGAAGTCCACCCAACCAGCGAGCGGCTCCAATCGGTCAGCAGTGACGACGAGCAGGCGCCGAACCCGACCGACACTACGCAGCCAGCTGCACCACGACAGCACGATCGAGCCACCACTGACTATGAATGTCGGTCTGGATGGAATCGACCCGAAACGGCAGCCTGGCCAGCAGGTAGTCGAGGAACTGGATGGCGGTCTTTTGGTTGCAGCGCGGGTAGACCCGCAGAACCCTGATCCGGGTGCAGTCGTCGATAGCGGTGAACTGGTAGTACTTCTTACCGGCGGCACCGATCGGGGTGATGAACTTGACGTCGACCTGGACCTGATGGCCCGGCTTGGGTTTCTCGTAGCGTTTCCACCGTTGCTGATGCGGCTTGTGCCGCTGCGAGCTGGGTAACCGATTCAAGTCGAGACGTTTCAGGATCCGCCACACCCCCGACGGGCTCACCGAGATGTCGTGGTAGCGCTTGAGATACATGGCGATCTTGTGTGGCCCGAAGTGGTAGCTCTGCCGCAGATACATGATCTTGCCGACCACTTCAGCACTGGTGGCATTGGGACTCTGGTGCGGTCGCGACGACCGGTCTCTCAACCCCTCCAGACCTTGCTCCTCGTAGCGTCGCAGCCACTTGTAGAACGTCTGTCGGCTGATCCCGTAATACCGACACGTCCGCGCAACGTTTCCGGTCACCTCCTCAGCATGCTGCAAAACCGCCAGACGGTGATTCACCAAACGGCGCTGTTCGTGTTCAGTCATCGGTTCTCCTTCCCAATCCGGAGAACCCTAAATGTCAACAACCTATGTCAGTTCTAGAACTAGGTACTAGGGGGGATACGTCAGGACATTCCTAACGGTTTTTAGGGGGTCTAGTTCCGCCGGGACATGCCTTACACGTGGTGTAGGAGGCTGTGGTCTGCGGGTTGGTGGTAGGGGTCGACGATCGGGTGGTTGATGGGGTAGTCGTATCGTTTGGCGGGTTCGCCTTTGTGGCGGATTTCGAGGCGTTGGTCGGCGGTGGTGATGGTGGCTGTGACGAGTCCACCGGTGGGGATGGTGTCGCCGGTGGGCCAGTCGACGTGGGCGATGCGGATGGTTCGGTGTTCGGTGACATGGCGTAGGAAGGTGACGCGTCCTGTGGCAAGAGGGATGTGGAGGTTGCCTTTGGAGTCGAGGTGGTCGGTGATGGTGATGGGTGGTGGCCAACGCAGTGTGTTGGCATGGTTGGCGATGTAGTCGGCGGGGTAGCGGGTTCCGCACACCGCGGGATCTAGGACGGGTCTTCGGGTGTTGAGCCAGTCGACGGCCCGGTTCGACCCGGCTCTGAGGGCGTCGAGGCTGTCGAAGTGTTGGACCCAGATGGTCTTGCGTTGCCATTGGTTGTTGACGGCTTCGGCGTGGTTGGTCCACCCAACGACGCCCGGTGGTGAGATGAGGGCTTCGACACCGAAGTAGAGACACGCCCGGATCCAGGTGGTGAACGGGTTGTTGGGATGTGTTGTTGATGAAAAGGCGTTGTCGATCCCCATTGCCAAGGGGATTGACAGGGTCGGCCATGCTGTTTCGAGTAGGAGGGTCACCGCGTTGATCATGCTGCGGTTGAGGTATTGGCCTGCGGCGATGCCGTGGGAACCGACGTCTGAGATCTGGAGCGAGTTGAATCTGATGCCGCCTTCGAGCCAGCGGTCTTGGACCCAGTCGGCTTGCTGCCACACCCCTGGGGTTGTCACAACCGGCAGCGGTAGCTTGACCCCTGATCGCTCTAGTCGGGTCTTGGAACGGGTGACGCCAGCTGCGTTCAGGATTCGTTCGATTGTCCGCAGCGACGGGACCGGTGTGAACCGTTCGTGTTCGAGTTCGGCGAGGATGGTCAACGCCCCGATGTTCGCTACCGGGTTCCTGTCGAGCCGCCGGCGGATCTCGAGAACCTTGGCGATGACATCGGGCGGGGTTTTCGTCGGCTGGGTCTTCGGAGCCCTCGACCGGTCAACGAGGCCATCATCGCCGTCGGCACGGTGACGGTTCCGCCACTCATACACCCACCACCTCGACCGGTCGACACGGCGGGCAACCTCGGCGACGGGCACCCCATCGTCGACCAGGCGCATCGCTTCACGCCGACGCTCCACCTCAGACTCGAACCCAAACCCAGCAGCCACGAAGACCTCCCACACGACTGGGAGGATTCTCCAAGTGTTAGGGATGCCCTGGCGGAAACCTGTCAGGGATGTCCTGGCGGTACTCCACTAGGTACTAGGTACTTCTTCCCGCCATAGTTCTCCACCGCTCGGTACAGTTGCTCGAAGTCGAGGGAGGACTCATATGGCGACTGCACAAGAAGTTCGAGCCGAGATTGATTCAGTGGTTGCAGGGCGGACCATTGTCGAGGTGTTGGCTCGGAACGCCTTGGAACACCCGGGTGTTCCGGCCATCCATTGGCGTGAAGACGGTGTCTGGAAAGAGCTCTCATGGGCTCAGTACCGGGAACGGGTGGTAGAGACTGCGGCCGGATTCATCTCGCTCGGGGTAGGCCGCGGGGACTTCGTGGCTCTGATGGCCGCCAACCGGCCCGAACACGTCATTGCCGACCTCGGGGCGATGCACGCCGCGGCTACCCCGGTGACCCTCTACTCGACCCTGGCCGCTCCGCAGGTTGCTTATATCGGCGGCCATTGCGGGGCGAGGGTTGCGGTGCTGGAGAACCTGGAGTACATGAAGCGCTGGGAGGCAGCCAAGCCGCAGTTGCCCAATCTCGATTACGTCGTGTTGATGGAGGGTGCCGAGAACTACGAGGACGTCGATTGGGTGTTGTCGTGGGACGAGCTGGCGGAGCGAGGGAGGGCATTGCTCATCGCCAACCCGGGGGTTGTCGACGAACGGGCCGGCCAACTCCAATCAAACGACATCGCCACGCTGATCTATACGTCCGGAACGACCGGCACGCCCAAAGGCGTGGTGATCACGCATCACAATGTTCTGTGGACGGTCGAGTCGACCGAGCGCACCGTCAATCTGCCCAAGCATCCCCGGCTCGTTTCCTTCCTTCCGCTGGCTCACATCGCCGAGCGAGTGGCGAGTCACTATCTGGGTATGTGGTATGTCGGTGAGGTCTGGTACTGCCCCGACATGACGCAGGTGCTCGAATACGTGCAGGAGGCCAAGCCGACGTTGTTTGTGGCCGCGCCGAGGGTCTACGAGCGTTTCCAGGCCGGGTTGATGGCGCGTCTCGAGAGCGAAGAAGGCTTGAAAAAGACGCTGGCGATGACTGCGATCAAGACTGGTGAGGAGGTGGTCGGACTCCGTCAGGCAGGCAAGCCGGTGCCGTTTCTGACCGGTCTGAAATACCAAATCTTGGATCGGGTCGTGCTGAGCAAGATCCTGGAAGGCTTGGGGATGGGCGAAGTGTTCATTGCCATCTCGACCGCCGCGCCTATCGCACCTGAGCTGCTGGTGTTCTTTCAAGGGATCGGGCTCCCTCTCTTCGAGTTGTGGGGCATGAGCGAGTTGAGTGGTCCCGGGACTACCAACCTGCCCGGTGCGAACAAGATCGGTACGGTCGGCAAGCCTCTGGTGGGCACCGAAGTGAAGCTGGCCGACGACGGTGAGTTGATGATGCGGGGCGGGAATGTGACCGCCGGGTACTTCAAACGGCCCGAGGACACTGCCGAGACTTTCCTCTCCGACGGTTGGTTGGTGACGGGCGACATCGCCGAGATCGACCAGGACGGGTTCGTCTCGATTGTCGATCGCAAGAAAGAGCTGATCATCACCGCGGGGGGCAAGAACATCGCTCCCACCAAGCTCGAGGGTGCGATCAAGAACCACCCGCTGATCGGGCAGGTGTGCGTCATCGGTGATCGCCGCAAGTTTTTGTCGGCCCTCATCGTGCTGGACGGCGACATGGCGCCGCCGTGGGCGGAGCGGCAAGGATTGAAGTTCGACGACATGGCCTCGTTTTCACAATTGCCCGAAGTGCGGGCCGAGGTGCAGAAGGCCGTCGACGAGGCCAACGACGATGTGGCCCGCGTGGAGCAATTGAAGAAGTTCATTATCTTGCCGGACGAGTGGACCCCCGAGTCGGACGAACTCACCCCGACGCTGAAGCTGAAACGACGGGTGATCCACGAGAAATACGCAGATGCCATCGATTCGTTGTATGTCTGAGCCAATCAGGAGGACGGATGGAGTCTTATGAAGCTAGTCGGACCATCGCCGCGACACCGGACACCATCTGGGCGATTCTGACCGATGCGGCGCATTACACCGCATGGGACTCCGGCGTGGAGCGGGTGGAAGGCACCATTTCGCCGGGGAGCAAGATCAAGGTTTTCTCCCGGATCAGCCCCGGCCGGGCGTTCCCGGTGAAAGTGACCCTGGATCCGCCTTCCCGGATGACCTGGACCGGCGGCATGCCGCTGGGGTTGTTCAAGGGAGTCCGGACGTTCACGCTGACATCCGAGAGTGAGACGTCGACGAGATTCGACATGCGAGAGCAGTTCACCGGCCCGCTCCTGTCGATGATCTGGAAGTCGATGCCCGACCTGACCGCCTCCTTCGAACAGTTCGCCGACGGGCTCAGAGAGGCTGCCGAACGGGCCGACTGACCCGGACGGGCTTTCAGTGAGACGATTGGCTCTAGACCAGAGGCCGGGTCCGGGGTTACCTTGACAACGTGGACTTCCGGGTGCTCGGCCCGTTGGAGGTTGCCGACGGCGGATCGTTGATTCGGCTGGGTGGCCACCGGCAACGCATGGTCCTGGCCGTGCTGCTTCTCAACGCGGGTGAGGTGGTCTCCATCGACCGGCTCACCAACGACGTGTGGGGCGATCATCCTCCCGCCACAGCCCGCAAATCTCTGCAGACCTACGTTTCTCGTCTGCGGCGCATGCTGGGAGACGGCCACGTCGAGTCTTCCCCGCCCGGCTACGTCTTGCGTACCGACCCTCTCGATGTCGACTCCGCTCATTTCGACATGTTGGTGCGGCGGGGCCGGGACGCCATGGACGCAGATCCCGACCTGGCCTCGGCTTCGCTGCGGGAGGCCCTGGGTTTGTGGCGGGGTGGCGCCTTGGCCGACCTCTCAGACGAGCACTCGTTGCGGCCGGCGATCGCTCACCTGGAAGAACAGCGCATGGCAGCAGTGGAGGACCGGATCGAGGCCGACCTCCGGTTGGGTCGCCACGGCAGCCTGATCGGTGAACTGGAGTCTTTGATCAGCCGGTATCCGTTGCGAGAGCGGCTGCGCGGACAGTTGATGCTGGCGCTGTATCGGTCGGGCCGGCAGGCCGAGGCGTTGCGGGCCTATCAGGAAACCCGCCGGGTGCTGGCGGAGGAGTTGGGGATCGAGCCTTCGCCCGGCCTGCAGTTGCTGGAAGACCAGATCCTCAATCAGGATCCCGGTCTCGCAGCTCCGGGCCAGGCACGGGTCGAGCCCCTTGCGGTCGTCGAGAACCCTTATAAGGGGTTGCGTCCCTTCGGCGAGGCGGACGCTTCCGACTTCTACGGCCGAGAGAACCTGGTGGAGGAGATGTTGGGCAGGCTGGGCGAGAACCGGTTCTTGATGGTCGTCGGGCCGAGCGGCAGCGGGAAGTCCAGTGTGGTGCGGGCCGGACTGCTTCCTGCTCTGAAATCCGGTGCTCTGCCCGGCGCCGACCGGTGGTGCTACGCGACGATGCTGCCGGGTGCCCATCCGTTTGCGGCTCTGGAAGCAGCGCTGGTCCACGGATGCCGGCCGGAACTCGAGTCGCTGCACGAACATTTCCGGGGGGACAATCTGGATTTGCTGAGAGCGGCGTTACGTGTCACCACCGATGATCGATCCGAGGTGGTCCTGGTCATCGATCAATTCGAAGAGTTGTTTCTGCTGACCGGCGACCAGCAGATCCGGCGGAGATTCATCCGCAACCTGATTGAAGCCTTGGAGGATCCCCACAGTCGCTTCCGGGTAGTGGCGACCCTGCGGGCAGACTTCTACGACCGTCCGCTCGAATACCCGGATCTTACGACCTGGATGGAGAGCGGGCAGGTTACGGTCGGACCCCTGGGTCCGGGTGCCCTGGAACGGGCCGCCGTTGGGCCGGCCGCCCGGGTGGGGGCGGCCTTCGAAGTGGATCTGGCCGCCGAATTGGTTGCCGACGTGGTGAATCAACCGGGGGCATTGCCGCTGTTTCAGTTCACTTTGACCGAATTGTTCGACCATCGGGCCGGGAACACGCTCACCCTGGCCGGGTACCAAGCGTTTGGGGGGCTCCAGGGCGCCCTGCGGAACCGGGCGGAGGAGGTCTTCCGATCGCTGGATGCCGCCCAGCAGGCTGCGGCCCGGCAGGTGTTCCTGCGGCTGGTGACCCTGGGGGAAGGTTTCGAGGACACGCGCCGGCGGGTGGCTAGGTCGGAACTCGAAGCGCTGGTCCCAGGGCAGGGGAAGGTGGGGGCAGTGCTCGATGCCTTTGGAACACACCGGCTGCTCACCTTCGATCGCGACCCCGACGGCGGTGGGGCCACAGTCGAGCTTGCCCACGAGGCTCTGCTCGGAGAATGGCCGCGGCTGGCCGGTTGGATCGATGAGAGTAGAGACCAGCTCCGGATGCATCGCACCCTCGCCACCGAGTACGGGGAGTGGCAGAAGGCCGGTTCGCACTCCGACTACCTGCTGACCGGAGCCCGTCTGGCCTCTTTCGAACAGTGGAGCGAGGAGACCGACCTGGCACTTACTCCCGGCGAGCAGGCCTACTTGGAGGCCAGTCTGCAGCGACGGGCTGACGAACAAGCCTCGGAAGCCGCCCGGCATAGGCGGGAGATCGAACTCGAACGCCGGTCTGTATCCCGACTACGCATCCTGGTGGCCGTGCTGGCCTTCGCCACGTTCGGGGCCGCCGCCCTCGCCGTCGTCGCCACCAATCACAGCCGCGAGGCCGACCGGCAGAGAGACGCGGCGTTGCTGGCTGAGGCACACACCCTCGCGCAAAGCCTGTCCTACGCGTCGGTCGCCAACCTGGCGGAGGACCCGCAGCTCAGTATGTTGCTGGCCCTCCACGCCGTCGACATCACCGGCCGGTTGGGGGAACCCGTTCCCCGCGAGACGGTCGAGGCCCTGCACTGGGCGTTTCAGGCTACCGGAGGCACCTATCCGCTGTCGGATGGGCCGAGGGCAGTATCGACCGCACCGACGGGACGGCGGGGTGTCTTCATCCTTCCCCTCGATCAGCTGGTGAGCATCGCCCTCCAGCGCGTCGATCGTTCATTGACTGGCCAGGAATGCACCGAGTTCTTCACTGGCGGGGACTGCCCGCAGCTTCCCGCCCAGATGCCCGGCCCCCTGACCGAAGCCGATCCCCTTCTGCCGGCCGCGCTGGCCGGAACGCAGGTCCGGTTCCACACCATCCACTCGCCGCAAGCCGACTACGGATTCCAGAGCGAAATGGCTGCTTTCCGGGACAGGACGGGAATTCAAGTGATCCCGTCGGCTCCCATCGACCTCGAGTCTGGACTCGAGGACTTCCTCGCGACGAAGCAATTCCCCGACATTGCGGTGCTGGCACAACCCGGCACGGTGCCGGTCCTGGTCGAGGCCGGGGCCCTCATCGATCTGGGTGGCTATCTGGATGTGGAGGCGCTCAGACGGGCATCCAGCCCCTACCTAGTCTCGCTGGGAACGGTTGGTGGCGACGGGAGCTGGCCGGCGGACGACGGGGGTCTTTACGCGGGGGTGACCCACCTCAGTAGCAAGAGCCTGATCTGGTATCCGGTACCCGAGTTCCGCGAGGCCGGCTACCAGATCCCCCAAACCTGGGCCGATCTCCTCGATCTCAGCGATCAGATGCTGGCCGACGGCCATTCGCCGTGGTGCTGGGGCGAGGCCGGGTGGGACTACACCGGATGGCCGGCGACTGATTGGATCGAGGATCTGTTGATTGGAGCCGACGGCCCGAAGGTCTATGACGACTGGGTGAACGGCCGGGTGTCCTTCAGTGATCCGCGGGTCAAAACCGCTTTCGAGCGGCTTGGTGAGATCCTATTTCACTCCGGGTATCTGTACCGGGGGAGGGAGGGTGCCCTGCAGCAGTTCCCGTGGTCGGCCCTCACCGATATGACCTGGGATCCGCCGGAGTGCTGGCTCTACCACTATCCAACCTACGGAGCCGAGGACGTGCCGTACGGTACGGTGGGCGTCTTCCCCACTCCTACCATCGCCGAGCGGGGATCGGCGGGGGTCATCGGAGGCGGATCGATGATCGTGGTGTTCTCAGACCGCCCCGAGGTGCGCGAGCTCGTCCGCTATCTGCTCGGGCCTGATTTCGGTCGGGTGTGGGCCGACCAGTGGGTAGGTTTCATCTCAGCCCGCCGCGACTTCGATCTCGACAACTACACGGTGTTCGGTGAACCCAACGAGTTGATGCGGCCGATGGCGGAGGCGGTCCAAGATGCGCTGGAAGCCGATGCCTTTCGCTTCGATGGGTCTGATCTGATGCCCCCCGAAGTGGGACAGGCGTCCTTCTATGCGGCGATGGTCGACTACATCGAGAACGGTCCGGACAATCTGGATGCGCTGCTGGAGGAGCTCGACGCCGCCTGGCCGGATGACTAGCGAGGGTCCCGGAGCCAGGCTCCGGGACCCTTCGAGATCGATCGTTGCGGTTCAGTCGTTCAGTGCTTGCCGCGGGATCAGTCCCTGGTTCACCAGCTTCTTGAGTTCCACGTCACTCCAGTCCACCGCCTCCCTCGGTATCTGTCCGGACTCGGCGAGTTCGATCATCACCAGCTCGGCCTCACTGAACAGGGGCTCCACGGGAATCCGGTGCGGCTCCAGCGTCTGGGCGGGAATCTGGCCCTGATTGACGAGTTGCTCGGTCCGCAGCAACCTCCAATCGACCGCCTCGGCGGGTATATAGCCCCGATTGGCCAGATCGGCCAGGATCTGCTGTTCGCTGCGGAGATCCTGCACCGCTCGGGGGGCGGCTTCGCCTCCGGCGAACACGAACACCACGGTGGCGGCCACCGCCGCCAGCGCGATGATGGCCAGCGCCGTCACGACCACTCCGGATCCCCTCTTCGGGGCCGGAGCCTCGATCGTCTCCAACCTCTCTTCGACCCGTTCCTTCTCGATGACCGCCATCTCCGACCTCCTTGTCTTCTGGTGGTCTTCCAACGGTCTGAGGATGCATTCCGGTGGTTGCAGGCCGCCTGTGAAACGGCTGCAACCCGGTTGCAGTCCGGCAGAAGGCGGCTGGGCCCCCGGCTAATCTGCCCGGATGGATAACCGGCCCTGGTGGGAAACCGCCGTCATCTATCAGATCTACCCCCGCAGCTTCCAGGACACCACCGGCAACGGTGTCGGCGACCTGCCGGGGATCATCGATCGGCTCGACTACCTATCTGAGGTTCTCGGCATCGACGCCATCTGGATCTCGCCTTTCTATCCCTCGCCGATGAAAGACTTCGGCTACGACGTTTCGGACTACTGCGATGTCCATCCGATGTTCGGGGACCTGGCCACGTTTGACCTGCTGCTGGCCGGAGCGCATCGCCGGAACCTCAAGGTGATCATCGATTGGGTCCCCAACCACACCTCGGATCAGCACCCGTGGTTCATCGAATCGCGATCTTCGCGTACCAATCCGAAGCGTGATTGGTACGTGTGGAGGGATGCCAAACCGGACGGCTCGCCTCCCAACAATTGGGGAGCAGCGTTCGGTGGTGGAGCCTGGGAATGGGACGAGGCAACCGGTCAGTACTACCTGCATTCATTTGTGAAGGAGCAGCCGGATCTGAATTGGAGAAACCCCGAGGTGGAGGAGGCGATGCTCGACACACTGCGGTTCTGGCTGGACCGCGGGGTAGACGGGTTTCGTATCGACGTGGCTCATCTCATCCTGAAGGACCCCGGCCTGCGCGACAACCCGGTGGTCGCCGAGCTCAGTGAGGACTTCCCCATGGCGCTTTACGCAACCCAGCTCCATATCCACGACCGGGGTCATCCAGACGTCCACGAAGCCTTTCGCAAAGTGCGAGCAGTGCTGGACGGATATCAGCCTCCCCGCTACTCGGTCGGGGAGATCCACGAGTACGACTGGCCGACCTGGGCCTCCTACTACGGGAATCTCGACGAGCTGCACATGCCGTACAACTTCGCCGTTCTGCAGACTCCCTGGGCGGCCAAGCACATACGGGGGTTGGTGAACAATGTTGAAAGGGCTGTGCCGCCGGGTGGTTGGCCCAACTATGTGCTTGGAAACCACGATGAGACCCGGATAGCCACTCGCCTGGGGGAAGACCAGATCAGGATTGCGGCCATGCTGCTACTCACATTGCGCGGCACACCAACGCTCTATTACGGCGATGAGATTGGTCTTGCCCAAGCGGACATACCTCCCGAGCTTCAGCAAGATCCCTGGGGCCGCAACGTCCCGGGAATGGGTCGTGACGGTTGCCGGACACCCATGCAATGGTCCGGTTCACCCGAGGCGGGCTTCACTAATCCGGGCGTGGAACCCTGGTTGCCGCTTTCGGATGACGCTGAAACGCGAAATGTCGAGGTCCTGTTGTCAGAATCAGGTTCGCTCCTGAACCTGTACAAGCGGCTGCTGGCTGTGCGGCGTGCGGAACCGGCATTACAGGTGGGCGAGTACCAAACACTACCGACCGAACGGGGGGTCTTCGCCTACCTCCGGGTCAACGGTCAATCCCGTTTGGCCGTTGCACTCAACTTCACCGGCGAAGGCCAAACTGTGGAATCGGTCGGCGGTTCTGGGTCCGGATATTTGTTGATCTCGACCGAACTCGATCGAGAGGGACCGGTGACGCTGGCGCAGCTGGAACTTCGACCCCATGAGGGCGTGATCGTAAAGCTCGACTGATCGAGTGAATCACGGCTGAGTTCCGGTCGAAGTCGGTGTTCATGCGGACCGGCCGCGCCTGCGGAATCAAAGAGCATCTGTTCAATCCTGTCGGTGCTCTAGCTATCGAACGATTGGCTACCACGGGTTTGGAGCTCGACAAGAAGGTGTGGACGGAGCGTAAGAGTTACCCTCGGGCAGTTGGGCGATGGACGATCACTCGGCGCCGATACCAGCCTACGGCTGCGAATCCGGTGGCCGCGATGGCTGCCGCACCACCGACGACTGCGGCCAGAATCAACCCGAGGGGTGGAGATGATTCTGTTGAACCGTTGCCGCTCTCTGATGATGAGCTTGCTCCGCCCGACGGCGAAGTTCCGGCGACCACGCCGACCGTTCGCGAAGCGAGGACCCGAGGTGGCTCGTCGGTGGTAACCACTTCAATGCGATGCAAACCGATCTGCAAACCAGTGGGTAGCGTTCGTGTAAATACCGCTTGGGAATCCGTTTCGTCGGTTGCGTCGAACGCGTTGAGCTTGGCCGTCCCTCCAAGCGGCTCTCCGTTGAGAAGGAACTGCGCCGTCGCGCTGCCGGGGACTCTGGCCACCAGCGCGACCGTCAGGGCAATCTCCCCGCCGGCCGACACGGTGGCCGGAGCCAACGAGAACGCCGTTGCGGTGAGTCCTTCTGCCAGTGTTTCGAGTTCTGTTGTCGGTGCCGGACCCGACGTTGGAGGATCTGTCGTGGGCGTCGTGAAAGCCTGAATGATGACATCATTGGAGTCGGCCGCCGTTTGGCCGATGGTATCCGTCGCAACCGCCCGGACGGTATGCGAGCCGATGGTCGCTCGGGTCGGGTTCCAGACGGCCGACCATCCGGCTGATTCGGTGGAATCTACGCCGATGGAAGTCCCGTCGACAAAGAACTCGACCGTTTCGACGCTGTCGTCGTCCGACGCGGTTGCCGAAATCAGCACGATGCCGACGCCGTAGATCGTTGCCCCGTCGCGGCGGACCGGTGATCCTAACGGAGGGCACCAGGTCATTGTCCACGGTGACGGTGATCGAGTCCGTGGTGGTCTGGCCGTTGCTGTCGGTCACCACAGCGCGGAGAGTGCGACGCCCGTTGTTGGTGCTCTGGTGTTCCAGGTGAGCCGCCAACCGCCCACCGAACTGGTATCGACGCCGAGGCTGGCTCCGTCGGCGAAGAACTCGACCTGGTCGACGTCGAGGTCGTCGGTGGCCGTCGCGGTGACGGTCACCCGCTCCCTGACGACCGCTCCGGCCCGGGGTGCGGTGATGTCGATGGTGGGTAGCTGATCTACGGCGACTGAGACGCCCGGACTGGTGGCCGTGCTACCAGACACCGAGGTGGCCGTTGCCGTCAGGGTATGGCGACCGGTGGTGGCCGTTGTGGTGTTCCAGGCGAGGGTCCATCCGCCGGTGCTGCTGGTATCCGTGCCGATGCGGGATCCGTCGACGAAGAACTCGACTTTGCTCACGCCCCCGCCGCCGGTACTCCAGCGGTACCGTCGTAGGGGCCACCCGGGACCGCCACTGGCGGATCCACCGCCCAGGCCACTGACGTCATAGCCGGGCTGACGAGCAATGCAAACGCGGCTAGCGAAGTGAACGCAGATCGCCCGAGCCGTCCCCATGCCATCAAGAAGCCTGGCTTCCCCACCTTCGACACTGCAATTGCCCCAATCCCGTGTCTCATCCTTGCAATCACCTATCACCACGCGGAGTGGTGAAGAAATCACTGGCAAGGCCTTATCTACTAGTAGACCACTTTTCTTGGGAAGTGCCGCTCGACCTTGGGCTTGATTTATCCGTCCAAGAGCGGTTGTTATCCCGCTTCCGGATCGGGGACCACCACCAACAAGGTGCCTGCTTCAACCTTGATGAAAGCCGTCTCCGTCTTGAACTCGTTGCTCACTCCGCGTGTTGTACCGGCGTCGAGGTCCTCGCCGTTCAGGTTCCATCGCAAACCCTGAGTCTCCACCCCCCGTACCTTGCCACCAACGGCCAGCAGAGATATCGAGGCACCCACTTTGCCGGCCAACTCCAAAGCGTCGTGCACTGCATAAAGACGAGCCCGACCGGCTCGCCATTCGATGTCGAGATCTGCGAAAGCAGGGGAGGGGAGCAGCAAAGCGTTGGCAAGATAGTGGTCCTGGCGTCCTCCGTGTCCCCCGATGACGATGACCTGTTTGGCGCCCTGCCGGCGAGCCGCTCGCAGGGCCAGTTCCATGTCGGTGGCGTCCTTGTAGACGGGATGGCGTTCGATCTCGGTTTTCCGATCCGCGGCCTGCTGCCGCCCTTCCGAGCTGATTGAATCGAGGTCGCCGACCAGGAGATCGATCTTGAATCCCGAGTCGCGGGCACGGTCGAGCCCGGAGTCGGCGGCGATCACGAAGGCATCGGCGGGCAGATCCGCGACCGCCGAAGGTGGAATGGGGTCTCCTCCGGCGAAGACGATTACGGTGTCTGGCATGGTCCCTCCACGTTAGGGCGAAAGCGGGGCTCAAGCGTTGGGTGAGGGCGCGAACTACAAAATCGTCTTACGCGCAGCCGGCGCGTAAGACGCTCTCTGAACTGGCCTTTTCCCCACCACCCAGGTTCACTCGCTGTACTCACCCCAAACCCTCAACCACTAGTCAAGACTGTTCCGGCGTCAGTTTCGGGCATATGTTGCACTAAATCGACGCAAGAACGGGAGGTGATAGGTAGCGGTCCAGCCAGCCCAGCACCTCGCCGTACCAGTGGATCGAGTTTCTTGGCTTGAGGATCCAGTGATTCTCATCGGGGTAGTAGACGAGCCGGGCCTCGACTCCTTTGGCCTTGAGAACCCCATACAGCTCGAGTCCCTGGGTGACCGGTACCCGGTAATCCTTCTCCCCGTGAATCACGAGGGTTGGCGTGGCGTAACCGGCCGCGTGGGCGCTGGGGCTCCACCGTTCGACCCGCTCACGATCTGCCCAATACTCGGCTCCGTACGCCCGGGGCCGGCCCTGCGTGAAATCGCTGGCGTACATGCCACCCAGGTTGGCTACGGCGGCGTGGGTGACGGCGCAGGCGAAGCGATCGGTCTGGGTGCTCAACCAGGCGGTCAGGTAGCCGCCGTAGGAGCCGCCGGTGATGGCCATCCGATCGGGATCGATGAATCCTCTATCGATCAGTTGATCGGTGGCAGCGAGGATGTCCCGTGCCGGCTTGTCGCCCCACTCTCCGTGGATCGATGTTGCGAAGTCCTGACCCCACGAAGTCGATCCGTGAAAGTTGACCATGGCCACTACATATCCGGGGGCGGCGAACGCATGAGCGTTCCATCGGAAATGGAAGAAATCGCCGAAGATCCCGTGGGGGCCGCCGTGGATCTTGTGAACGAGCGGCCATATCGTGGTGGCGTCGAACTCGGGCGGGTACACGACGAATGCCTGAATCGGGTGGCCGTCGGCGCCTTCAAACTCGACTTCCTCGACATCGCCGAGATGAATCTCCTTCATCACCGCGTCGGTGAAGTTCGTGATCGGGATTACTTCATCGCCGATTTCGACGATCTCGGTCGGTTGGCTGAGTTCCTGGTATTGGGCAAGCACCCGATTGCCGGCCGGGCGAGGGGCACCGTAGGTGCCGCCGGTGGCGACCAGCTCCGGCTCTCCCGGCTCCAAGCCGGTCCGGTAGAGGTTGACGTGTCCGCGGTCCTCGGCCGTGAATATCAAGGCTCCCGTTTCTTCGAAGGCCCATCCGGCGGCCGATCTGTCCCAGTCTTCTGTCAAGACCGTGTGTTCTTCGGTATCCCGGTCGTAGCGAACCAATCGCACCCGATCCGCATAGAAGTCGATCTCCCGCTGCATGCCGTAGACGATGGATCTTCCATCAGGGCTGTAGCGGGGCCGGCGCTCATGGCCACTTCCTTCGGGCGTCAGGCACGTGACGTCTCCACCCTCGATCGAAACCGTGAAGATGGCAAAGCGGGGCTGTTGGTGGGGCGGTTGGCTGGTGTCGGCCGAAAAAATGATTTCCCGGCCGTCGGGGGATACGTCAAAACTGTCGCCGGGGGTCTCCCAATCCCACCATCGTGCAGAGTCGGGTATCAGGTCGGTCATTTCACCGCTGCCCAGGTCGAGTCGAAACGCGTGCGGGACCTTGCCGTCGGTGAGCCAGCGGTCCCAATACCGGAACATGCGGTCCTCGGTGACGTGGGCCTTGACGGGATCTGCCTGGCGAGCGGCCGCCAGGTCCCGGGTCGCCGCAACGTCGAGTGCGTCCTTGAAAACGGGAGCCAGGAAGACCAGCCCGGAGCCGTCCGGCAACCATTTCGGACCGGCTACCCCGAGCGGCAAGTCGGTGAGCGGCTTGGCTTCTCCACCTCTGAGATCGAGCAGGTGGAGCTGGGGCATCTCCTCGACGTCCCGAAGGAAAACCATCCTGGTGCCGTCCGGGCTTATCGCCGGAGCGGTGCTCGAACGATCGGCGGCCGTGAGTGATTCGACCCGGCCGTCTGTGATCCGATACAGGCGGGTGATGCCCTTGTTGTCTTCGAGGTTGTAGGTCGTGACCGGAACGACGACGAAACTGCCGTCCGGGGCAGGGGCCGGCTCTCCGACCCGGGGGATCTTCCAGAGGTCTTCAGGAGTGAGGGTGTGTCGCATGAGCCGACCTTAGTGCTCATACCGAAACCAGAAACCGGGAACCTGCAACCTGCAACCTTCAACCGAAACCTGGAACCTGGAACCTGGAACCTGGAACCTGGAACCTGAAACCTGAAACCTGAAACCTGGAACCTGAAACCTATCTCGGCGACCAGAAGACGACGTCCCCACTGGCAACGTTGTTGGGGGCGGTATCGACTCCGATGCTCTGGACCCAGATTGCCGGTTGGCCTTGATCGTCCTGCCCGGAATAGGCAAACGCCGACCCGTCGGGCGCCCACAACGTATGGCTGCGGGAGTACTGATCCCAGAACGGCAGGTACGAAGAGGCGAAGATTGTGGTTGGCACCATCGGCCCATACTCCGTCGAGTTCTTCCCATCCCATACGGCCCATCGGAAAGCGGGGTGATCGATGCCCGTCTCCGCAACCAGGTAGAGCAGGAGGTCTCCCGCCGGACTCCACTGGTAGGCGAGCACCGATTCCTGGCTGACCGTCGTCGACCCGCCGGAGTCGAGGTCGGTGACGATTAGCGGACCGAAGTTGAAGGTTCTCCGATCGAGCGTGTCCGAGTGGGCGATACGTCTTCCGTCCGGGTTCAGTTCGAATGTCGCAACTCCTGCGAATGGCCCGACTCGATGGAGGATGATGCCCTGGTTATCGGTGACGACGATTTCTTGCCCGTTCGCCTGGAAGGCGCCGATTCTGATACCGCCGGTCGCCGGTGGCGTGCCGGAGGCGTAAACCAGTCGAGCCCCGTCTGCAGCCCACTGCGGTGCCTGAAACCGGGCCTGGGTGTTTTCCAACTTGGTCGAAATACCGGCGGAGGTGAGCAAGGCGACGGTATCCATGTCTGTGTGGGTGAGCAGCGTCCGGCCGTCCGGCGACCATGCGAAGTAGAACGGTTGAGCTTCGCCCAGCCAATCCACCTCGCCGTTGAGGAGGCCCAGATCCACCGTTCCGCCGGGTCCGCCCGCCAGGAAGGCGACCTGGTCGGCGGCCGGGTTCCAGTAGTAGTAGAAAGGAGCAACCGGAGATGGCGTGCGTTCCGTCTCTTCACCTCCCGGCCCGGAACTGACGATGGATGCCGCCGGCACTTCGCTCATGTGATCAACTTCAGTCCAGACCAGTCGCTCCCCGTTCGGGGACCAGGTCGGTTGGACGGCCACTAGTCCCGATTGCTCAACCACCAGGTCGGTTCGGCCGGACCCGTCCGGCTGGATGGTGAAAATCGAAGTGTCTGATCGGGAGACGACCAAGCGACCCGGAGGCTCCGACCTCGTGGTGGTCGGTTCTGAGGAGGCGCCGGCGCAAGCCGCCGTCCCGACCGTCAAAGCAACCACCAAAACGGCGAGGGATCGGACGCGCATGGCCCGATCGTACCGGTGTTGCCAATCCAATCGCCGGCGGGATGTCCTTCAGCGGGAAGTTTCTCGATTCAGTGCCAGCAGATCTGCCTGAAGAGCGGGCGAGAAGGCTCCTTCGGGCATGCGCCACTTCCAGTTGCCTCCCAGAGTCCCGGGGAAGTTCATCCTGGCGCTGGTCGGGAGGCTCAGAACATCCTGGAGGGGAGTGATAGCCACGGCGGCTTTTGAGCTCCACGCTGCCCGAATCAAGTCCCAGGAGATGTCTTCTCCGGTGACTCCCAGATAATCGGAGGCCAACTCCCGCTCCTCGGCCGTGGCGGTTTCCCACCAACCCCGATTGGTGTCGTTGTCGTGGGTTCCGGTGTAGACGATGCAGTTGCTCGGGTAGTTATGGGGGAGAAACTCGTTCTCGAGGTCGTCGTCGAAAGCGAATTGGAGGATCTTCATCCCGGGTAGACCGAAGTGATCCCGGACCACGTAGACCTCCGGATTGATCTCGCCTAGGTCCTCGGCGATGATCGGCAACCCGCCCAACTCATCGATCACCGTCTGGAGAAACTGAGCGCCGGGACCCGGGAGCCACCGCCCTTCGGCCGCGGTGGTCGCATCGCCGGGGATCTCCCAGTAGTCGACAAATCCCCGAAAGTGGTCGACCCGGACGATGTCGACCAGCTTGAACATCGCCCGAAAACGAGCCAGCCACCAGGTGTAGCCCGTCTCCGAGTGGACGTCCCAGCGGTAGAGAGGGTTGCCCCACAATTGACCCGTTTCCGAGAAGTAGTCGGGTGGGACGCCGGCTACTACAAGTGGTTGTCCCGTGTCGTCCAGGTGGAAGAGGTCCCGGTTGGCCCATACGTCGGCTGAATCGTGAGCAACGAAGATGGGCAGGTCGCCGATGATCTGCAAACCCAACTCCCCGGCATGGGCGTGCAATGCCTTCCATTGCCGGAAGAAAAAGAACTGGCGGAAGGCATGGCGGGAGACTTCGGTCGCATAAGAAGTGCGGGCTTTTTGCAGTTGAAGGGGGTTGTGATCCCGGAGCGGCCCGGGCCATTCAGTCCAGGGTCTCAGGCTGTAGAGGTCCTTGAGGGACATGAAGAGAGCAAAATCGTCGAGCCAATCACGATTGGAGACGCGGAATGTCTCAAAATCCTTGTGCAGTTGCGGGAAGCCTCCCCGGTCGAATCGATCGAAAGCGACGTCCAGGAGCGCCAGTTTCCACGAGATAACCGGCCCGTAATCGACATGGTCGTCCGGAAAGTCGGGGCAGGTTGCCAGATCTTCGGCGGTCACCAATCCTTCCCCGAGGAGGAGGTCAGGGCTAATCAGGTAGACGTTGCCTGCGAACGTCGAAAAACACTGATAAGGAGAGTCGGCATATCCGGTCGGACAAAGCGGAAGCACTTGCCAGATTTTGCATCCAGCGGCGGCGAGATCGTCGAGCCACCGATGGGCGGTGGGGCCGAGATCGCCGATTCCGTACGGTCCCGGCAGACTGGTGGGGTGGAGGAGGATCCCGGATGAGCGAGTCTGAATCATGTTGCGCATTATCGCCGGACCGCCGAAAAGTTCGCGATCCACCCACAGGCGTGGTCGGCGCCATTTGACAACGTGATCATTTGGGGTCGATGACGATATCCAGGCACGCGAAACCCCGGCGGAGGGCGGATTCGACATCTTCGGGGGTCGGACCTCGGGCAAACAGGAATCCGAGATAACGGTCCGCCTCGGGAAGTGGGCGGACCCGACGGCCCAAGGGAATGGTGATATCGACTTCTTCAACACCGGTCACTTCCAGGGCTCGATCGGTTCCATGAACGGCCCTCAGAATGCCGGCCCCGGGAATGGGCAGCATCATCACTCCTGAAGCCGGATCTTCGCGCCGGATCCGCGGCAACGGCCGTCCGAGCGCCTGTCGCAACAGAACCACCTCGAGAGGAGTGCCGAGAAGCCCGAAGCGGAGCGATCGTCCGCACAGACCACCGATCGAGCGGGCGGCGGCTTCCAGAAACACGACCCGGCTCCCATCGACCCGGAGCTCAGCGTGGACCGGTCCTTCCCGCAACCCGATCGCCCGTAATGCGCCTTCGGTGACCCTGCGCACCTCATCGAGCATCTCAGGGTGCAGTCGGGAGGGGGTGACAAAGATGGTCTCTTCGAAAAACGGACCTTCGAGCGGGTCGGGTTTGTCCAGGAAAGCCAGCACTTCCAGGTTGCCGTCTCGCAGTATGCCTTCCACGGCGATCTCGATGCCGGGGATGTATTGCTCGATCAGAATCGGCTCACCGGGATTGTGCCCGGCCACGGCCAAGATCTTCCGGATTCGGTCGGCCGCGACGCGGGCGTCGCCGGCATTGTTTGCCCTGATGACCCCACGACTTGCCGACATTGACAGCGGCTTGAGGACGACCGGGTATCCGATGACCTCCGCGAGCGAGCCGACGTCGTCGGGCGGTCCGGCCAGTTCGAAGTTCGGTTGCGGGATCTCGGCACCGGCCAGAGCTCTTCGCAGCATGACTTTGTTGCGGGTGGCGGCCACGGCCACCGGGGGATTGTGAGCCAACCCCAGCTGCTCGGCTGCCAGGGCCGCGATCAACACGCCCTGATCGTCGACCGGCACGATGGCGTCCAGCGGTTGTCGGTCGCCGAGCTCCACGATCCGGCGAGCTGACTCCTCCGGCCGGGAACAGTCAATGAGCAGAAAGTGGTCGCCCAGCCGGTCGGCTAGAACTATGTCTTCTTCCGACGCCACTATGACCTCAGCCTCGAGTGCCGCAGCAGCTTCCATGAAGTCGGCAGCCCGATAGGTACCGGTGGGGAGGATGAGCAAAGCGCGAGCCATTTCGTCATGATGCCGCAACTGCGGGCCTACGGCCCAGTCGTCGGCTTCAAGCCTCGTCCAGTTACCAGTTTCCAGTTCCCAGTGCCAGCCAGAACTTTGGTATGCCGCTGGTGACTGGCGACTGATGACTGATGACTGATGACTGATGACTGATGACTGATGACTGGTTAGCATGCTTTTTCCCAATGGAGATCGCATGACCGACCAAAACATCCTGTCGTTGTCGGAGACGGCCCGTAACAAGATCATTGAGATCCGCGATCAGGAACCGGGTGACCAGGAATATGCCCTTTTCGTCGAGATCACGGGAATTCGAGGTGCTCAATTCGCCTATGAGCTGAGTTTCGTGCCGCTGGACGACTGTCCGGCCACCGATCATCTGGACCGGCACGGGGATCTGGTCATCGCCATTGCCGAGAAGGATATCGACAACCTTCGGGGAGCAACACTGGAGTTGACGGCCCAAGGTCTGGCAATGGACAACCCCAATGGTCCCAGCCCCGCCATCGGCGGCGAGCCGGTCGGCGAGTTGACCGGACCCTTGGCCGACAAGGTCACGCAGGTGCTCATCGCCCATGTGAACCCTGCCATCGCTGGTCACGGCGGGGCCGCCGAACTAGTAGGCGTCGAAGGTGATGATGTCTACTTGCGGCTGTTGGGTGGTTGTCAGGGTTGCGGACTGGCCTCGGTCACACTCCGCCAGGGGATTGAACAGATTCTCAGGGGTGCCATACCCGAAATCGGCCAAGTCATCGACGTTACCGATCACCAGTCGGGATCGAATCCCTACTACGAGCCCGCCAAAAAGTAACTCGCCGCTCGTAGCTCGCCGCTCGCTCTTACTCGTCGAATAGCTCCGGAACGATCCGGCCGGCGGGGCCGATCAGTTGGATTCCGGGGGCGGCACTCTCTTCGATGTTCACCGCGATCACGGTGGCGCCGGCCGCCCGGGCGGTAGAGACCAGCCCGGCGGCCGGATAGACCGCGGCACTCGTTCCGATCACGACCAAGACATCGGCCGCGGTTGCCAGACCCTCGGCTCGCATCCAGACAGCGCGCGGAAGCTGTTCGCCGAACCAGACAACGTCCGGTCGCATCCACCGACCACACTGAGGGCACGGGTGGAGCGGGGGAGGATCCGCCAGGTTCACAGTTTCGCGGTAGCCACATCCGTCACTGCATTTGTCCCTGGTGAGGGAACCGTGGAGATGTACCACGTTGGCAGCTCCGGCTCGTTCGAGCAGATCGTCGACGTTTTGTGTGATATGGGCGATGTCCGGTCTTCTCGCCATGGCCCGGTGGGCGGGATTGGGTTGAGCCGCCGCCACCTTGCGGCGGCGCTCGTTGTACCAATTGATGACCAGTTCCGGATCTGCGGCGAAGCCTTCCGGGCTCGCCAGGGTCATCGGATCGTACCTGGCCCACAATCCGGTCTGGGCTTCGCGGAAGGTCGGGATGCCCGACTCGGCGCTGAGACCCGCTCCAGAAAAGGTCACCGGATGCACTGCCGGCTGCAGAGCCGATCTGGCGGTTTCGAGCACAAGCCTCCCGGACGGATTGGTGATCCAAGTGTAAATCCCCACCGGCTCCGCGTACCCTGCGCAGATGAGTTGGCCGACCTCCCTGGCCGATCTGGCGGCTTTGCAGAACACCCTGGCCGCGGCCCGGCCGGAGCACTGGCATGCCGGAGTCGATCCTCTCGCGGTGGCCGGGGTCTTCGTATGTTTTGGCCGGGGTACGGCGGGTCCGGGAGCAGAGGGCGACGCCGGGTGGTCGGCCGCCGCCGTAATCCGCGAAGGTCGAATCATCGGCCGGGCAGGTGTGACGGGCTCCGCCGGTGGACCCTATCGCCCGGGCTTCCTGGCGATCCGGGAGGGACGCCTCCTCGCTGAGGCGGTAAGGGCGCTGGCAGAACCTCCCGATGTCGTTCTCGTCAATGCAACAGGCCGCGATCATCCGCGCACGGCCGGATTGGCGTTGCACCTGGGGGCAGTGCTGAACCTTCCCACGGTCGGGGTGACTCACCGACCGCTGCTCGCCGTCGGCGATTGGCCCCGGCAGGGACCTCGGGGCTCACGCGCTCCTCTGCGGATAGGCGACGATGTCGTCGGCTACTGGATGAGAACCCAAGAGGATCGTCGGCCGCTGGCCGTCCACGCGGGCTGGCGGACCACCCCCGAGACGGCCTGCGCCGTGGTGTTGGACTGCCTTCTCGAGAACCGAACTCCTGAACCGCTTCGCGAGGCAAGACGCCTGGCCAGAACCGCCCGGCATCGAGACGGCTCATCATCATGAGACGCGGCCCATGGGCCAATTTGCAATGGGACTATCGGCCGTAGTCGAGGCTAGCTCGGAGGGCGTACCGTATCAGCCAGGAGGCCCCCGGGTGTTCGTCTACTACTTCGTACATGTAAACCGTCCTTTTGGTGAGGTTGAGCCGGCGCTTGTGTCACAGCTCAACAGTCTCGCTTCACTCGCCGATGCCGCATATCGCGAGGGAGAGGACCTTCGCGAGAAGATCGGACTGAGCCGGGACCGTGGGGTGGTAGCCAAGACGATTCAGCTGGCGGCCGGACTGCCTTTGCGTGGGGATCAGCAAACGACGATTCCGCTTGCTTGGGAAGCGACCGGAACGCCGGGTTTGTTTCCCAAACTCGACGCAGATCTCATTGTTGCCACGGTCGGTCCAGATTTGAGTCAGATAGCCATGCGCGGCACATATTCTCCTCCGCTGGGGCCGTTGGGGCGGGCTCTCGACCGGGCGGTGTTGCACCGTGTGGCGGAGGCGAGCGTCAAGAGCTTCGTAGATGGAGTGGCCCGGTCGATCACCGGGACCGGGACGGCCGCGGCCTAATCGGCCGACTGTTCAGGCCGATTGCCTAGGCCTTCGGCAATACGATCGACAAACGTCTTCACAGTCGATTCGGCGATGCGATGGAGGAGCGCCTGGTCGATCGCTTGTCCGATCGTTCCTCCTGGTGCCTCGTAGGAGCCGCTGAAGCCGAGCTGGGCCATTTCGGGTCCAAGCCGGGCGATGATCAGATCCGCGTTCATCACCGGAAACAAGCCGGGAGCACCCGTCGCCCGCCAGGAGAGGGGAATGGTGGTCTGATTGGGACTCCGAACCGGCCGCCCCACGTCCAGCGTCACCGTCTTGGCGATGATCGGGTGTTTCCCTCCCGGGCCGACCCGGGCTCGCAGCTCCTCTCCGTCCCGGTACGCCGCGTCGGCCCACCCGGTGAGATCTCGGAGCAGGCGATTCACCCGGTCCTCGGCCTTCTCAAACGGCTGGTGGAGTTGTGCAAAGTAGTAGACAAACACGGCGTGGTTCCCTGATCGTGTGAAGTCGCAGTGTGTGATGATCATCCGCTCGCGGACAGGGGCAAAGGTCCCAAAGCGATCGGACAGATGCACGGAATCAGGGCGATTGGCCGGAACCATTGCTACCGTCACCGCCCGTGAGCGACACGAGGGTCAACCGGCGACGTTTCCTCGCCATGTTGGGGGTTTTGGTAGGGGGCGGAGCAACCGGAGGCTTGATCTGGCTGAAATCAGGGGGAGAAGCCGTCCCGTCAACCACCGCGGGGGGCGTGACCACGGGAGCCTCGGCAAGCTCTTCGACCGCCCCGGCCGCCGAGCTGACCACATCGACGACGGCTGCCACTACCTCCAGTTCCGCTGCCGGGGCCGAACCGACGACCACGTCCGAAGCTGCCACTACCACCACCGGGGCGACCACCTCGACGACCGCGCCTCCAAAGATCACGGCGGTTGTCCCGTCGGCACAGGCGGGGAGCCTCGAGGTCATCTGCAAGGAGGCGTGGGGTGCCGTCCCCATCCAGGGGCAGCTGACCGAACATCAGATTGAGCGACTGACCGTGCACCACACTGCGGTCGTGATGGGCAGCAATACGAAGGCACCGGGCCGGATTCGGTCATATCAGGATTACCACCAGCAGAGCGGGTGGCCGGACATCGCCTACCACTACCTGATCGATGCCCACGGTCACATCTACGAAGGTCGGCCGGTGTCTGCCAGGGGCGACACCTTCACCGGGTACGACCCCACCGGGCACTTTCTCGTTTGCTGTGACGGCCATTTCGATCAACAAGACCTCCCGGCGGCGCAGCTTGCTTCGCTGGCCAACGTGCTGGCTTGGGCGTCGGTCACCTACGGGGCCGGACCTTCGACCATCGCCGGCCATCGGGACTACGCGGCGACCACGTGCCCGGGGTCGCACCTGGCCGCATTGATCGCCGACCGAACCCTGCAATCGATGGTCGAGCAACGGATCGCCACCGGGGTGACTTCGCTGAGTTCGCTGTGCGGGCAAGCCGGATTCGAGCGCGTCGCCGATATCGAAGCCGGTCGCTTGTAGCAGCCGTTCGCCTCCCGGTGGGTGGGTGCGATGGAAGGCCGGCGAGAGAGCCGGGGGTGGGATCCATTCATGTCGAACAGTCCCGGCTCTCTCGCCTCTGGCTGTCCCCCGGCCCGCTCCGCATCCCGAACCTGTACGGATGGGCATCCCGGTCGAGAACATGCCCGTCCCCTGAAGCGGTACCCGGTGGTTGACAGATATTCTGCCTTTTGAACCCGGGTGGCACCAGGGTCGAAAGTCCATACGGGAGCACTAGGTTGGGGGTGGCACCGGCGATTGGAGACGTGAATGCACGAGGCATCTTTTCAGGGGAGTGAAGGCAGAATCGCCTACCGGATCTGGCCGTCCGAGCAAGACCCGGAGCGAATCGTGATCATCGTGCACGGTTACGCCGAACACGGCGGCCGTTACGCGCATGTTGCCGAGAAACTGGCCGCCCGGGGAGCCGTCGTCTGCGCCCCCGACCATATCGGGCATGGAAAGTCCGGGGGAGAGCGTGCGCTCATCGTCGATTTTGAGCATGTGATCGACGATCTCCACACTCTCGTCGGTCTTCTGTCCGATCAATACGCCGGGCTGCCCATCGTGATGGTCGGGCACTCGATGGGTGGTCTGCTGACCGGACGTTATGCAGAGCGCTATCCGGACGAGCTGGCCGGGGTGGCCTTCCTGGGTGCCGTGCTGGGCGACTGGCCCTGGGCCCGCAACGTCCTCGAGAACGGAATCCCGGATGAGCCGTCTGATCCGGCAGGTATGTCTCGCGATGCTGAGACTGCGCGGGATTACGCGACCGATCCGCTCGTCTATCACGGAAGCTACCAACGCCCCCTGCTGGAAGCGGAGGTGGCGGCCCTGGACCGCTTCAATGCCGAGCTGGATCGAATAACCATGCCGGTCATGTTCCTCCACGGTGATTCCGATCCGTTTGTTCCCTATCGAACGTCGATGGCGGCCGTCAAACAAATGCCGACCAACGACCTCACCGTTCGGGTCTATCCGGGGGCCCGCCATGAGCTGGTCAACGAGCTCAATCGGGACGAAGTCATTGCCGCGCTCACGACCTTCGTCGAGCGGGTAACCGGCGGAGGATGATCCAACCGTTCTTGCGTCGATCTGGTGCGCCATTCGTCGTTTGTTGACGCAAGAACGGTGATGGTCGAACGCCGGCTCAATTTCAACGATGAGCGACCGCGAGTCGACTACGCGGTCGCCGACGGGGTTCTCGAGATCGAGGCCGACTGCCCGGGCGGGTTCTTCTCGTTTGGGCAATCGTGCTTCGTCGACCACGTGTCGCGGGTTCCGGCGTCGGTAGCCGTCGAAATCGACACGGGATCAGGCTCGGTGACCGCCCGGGGGCTCGAAGGATCGGTGTTGATCGACACGGGATCGGGGGTTATCGAGCTTGTCGATGTCTCCGGGCGGGTGACTGCCGACTCGGGCTCCGGCGGGATTGTCTTGGACGGTGTCTCAGGGGAGGCCATCTTGAGCACCGGCTCGGGCGGTATTCGAGGCCACGGATTGCGGTCTCTTCGATTGGTCGGGGAGACCGGGTCCGGATCGATCGACGTTGGGTTTGTGACGGCTCCCGACGACCTGGATCTGCAAGCCGGTTCCGGGTCGGTCACCGTAGCCGTGCCGGTCGGGTCGTATCGCCTCGATCTCGATACCGGCTCGGGCAGCATTGAAGTCGTTGAGGTCGGCGATGATCCCGGGTCACCCCGATCTATCCGGGTGAGAACGGGATCCGGCAGCGTGCAAGTCAACGGCCGGTAGCTTCTTCGATCCATCCGCGATCCATGCAGTGTTGGTAGGTTCCATGGTGTGAGCATCCGGGCTCGGCCGGCCCCCCGAACCCGAACCTCACCCGGAACGAGGTCATACATGGCGCGGTTATCGACTCGGCCGACCGGGACCGTCACGTTTCTCTTCACCGACATCGAGGGGTCGACCCGGATGTGGGACGAAGAACCCGATGCGATGACGGGTGCTCTGGCGCGTCACGACGAGATAATGCAATCGGTCGTCGAGCGCCATTCCGGTTTCATCTTCAAACACACCGGCGATGGGGTTTGTGCGGTGTTCCAGAATCCCACCGACGCCCTCGAGGCCGGTCTAGCAGTCCAGGCGTCCTTCCGGACGGAAGCGTTCGAATCGATCGGTCGGATGGCAGTTCGAGTGGCAATCCACACCGGTGAGTCCGAGGAACAGCATGGTGACTATCGCGGCCCCGCTCTCAACAGGGTTTCGCGGTTGCTGGATGTTGCCGTCGGCGGCGACATTCTCTTGACGGACGCAGCAGAAGAGATGATTCGAGCCACGCTCCCGCCGGATGTTGAGCTGGCAGATCTCGGTGAGCACCGTTTGCGTGACATCAGCGAGCCCGGCCACGTCTACTACGTGCAGTTGCCGGGTAGGGAACGGTCCGGCCGCCCGGTGGCCCCCTGGCTGGCAGCGGTGGCAGCCACGGTCGTGGTGGCCGGTGCCATTGCCATTTTCTCCCTGGCGAGTCCGCCCGGGACCGGCACGCCGGAGACGACCGTCCAGGAGGACCCCCCCACCACGGTAGCGGCGAGCCAGTCAACGACGGTGCCGGTCGAAGAGCCGTCGCCCAAGTGGGTTGTCGACCCCGGCGGAGCGGTGATCACTCTGGCTGCTCACGAAGACGTCGTCATCACCGCAAGTCAATCAACCGGTTTACACGCGTATTCGATTACCAGCGCCGCCAACGTTTGGGCCGATCAGGGGCTGATCGTGGATGCCGACCGGCCCTTGATAGAGCCATTCGGAGCCCCGGTTTTTGGGACGCCGGTGGTCGGGGACGGGTCGGTCGTCTACTCCACCCTGCTTGGAACGCTGCACGCCGTAGACCTGAAGACCGGCGAATTGCGTTGGTGGCATCGTTTCGAGCGTTGTCTGGGGGGCGAGTGCACTCCCGTCGTGCCGTCTCCTCCCGCAGTTCACGGTGATGTGGCGCTGGTGGCAGCCGGTTCGGATATCTACCGGTTCTCGGTATCGACCGGCGAATTCGAGCGCGTGGACGGTGGGTTTGGCGCAATCTCGGCCGGCCCGACTTTCGGTGGCGACTTTGTGTACGTGGCCGAGGGCCGATCGGTGTTCCAGTACCGCGCCTCAGATCTCGCCTTCCGGCAAAACCTCTTTGTCGGCGATGACCTACCGGTCGGCTATCAAGCTGATGTGATTTCTCTGGTCACTCCGGACATGCCTTCCGAGTTCGCGGTTGGTTCGGACCATGCTGTGTTCATCAAGGACGCCGAAGGTTTCTTGACGCGACGCTCTCCGACCACCGGCTCCATTCATCCTTCCTGGGTCGATGAGACCGGATCCCCGATCCCCATCGAGATTGTCACGGAACCGGCCGTGGGTCCCGGGCTCGGCGACCGGACCGTCCCGTTGTTGTGGTCCGTGAATTCCACCGGTTTTCTGTTGGGAATCGACGCCGAAAGCGGCCGAATAGTCAGGAACCATCACGTCGGACCCACCACCCACTCCGCGGTTGTGGGCGGCAACGGGACCGTCTATGTCGCCACCGACATCCTCGAATTGGTCGGATACGATCCGACCGGTGACCTCGAGCTATTCCGGATACCGCTGGCGGCCGCCCCGGGGGCCGAACCGGTGGAGACCGGAGGAGTGGTGGTCGTCGCCGGCGTCGACGGGACGGTGCGTGCGTACACGGCTGGTGGCGAAGTGGAAATCGGAAGTGTTCCCCCCGGTCCACCCACAATCGATGGTGCCGTCGACGGCGTGACATGGTCATCGGCCGGCGACCTGGCTTTTGTCCACGGGGGAGATGTGTGGGTGCTCACCGAAGGCTCTCGTGAAGCCGTGAACCTCACCCGGATGACGGGAGGCGGGTCGGAACCCGCCTGGTCGCCCGACGCTGGGCGGCTGGCCTACATCTCCGGGTCGGTCGGCCGCGACGTTTTTCTGATGCGTCTAGATGGGAGCGAGCGCCGGAATCTCACCGCCACCCGCAATGCGGACGAGAGCACCCCTGCCTGGTCACCGGACGGTTCCCGGATCATCTTCAGTTCGCGGGCCTGCGCCGATCAGGGGGGCCAACAACCGGAACGAGTGTGTTTGAGTATCTCGAATCTGAGCAGTGTTGATCTGGCAGGTCAGATCCGACCGCTGATCGGCGTTCCTGCTGTGATCGCCTCAGATCGGGAGCCCGAGTGGTCACCGGGCGGCATTCAAATCGCCTTCGCCTCCGACCGATCGGTAGACACCCTGCCGGCCGGTACCCGGTGGCACCTTTGGACGATGTCGGTGACGGGCGGCGACCTGGGGCCGGTTATTGCTGAAGAGGGGCCCGTGCAGGGGCGTTCCCCGGCGTTCTCGCCGGACGGGAAGCGGCTGGCCTTCATCTCCGGTGGCGGCCGGGCCGGGGTCGAGGCGCTCTTCGTCGTGGACTTGGAAACGGGAATCACCACTCGTCTCGCCGATCTGCCGATCGGCGCCGGGGCTCCCAGCTGGTCACCCGACGGCAACCGGCTGGCGTTCGCCTGGGACCGGTCGGCGTTGGGCAGGATCTATACAGTGTCGGCGGCGATCGACTAGCCGCTCAGGTACGCAACGCCCGGCGAAGCGAAACGAGCGCCGCAATGACCGCCATGCCGATTCGAGTGAAGTCGAGCACCGGTTTCACCCGGACGCCGGTTGGGCCGATCTCGACGACCGCCACCGGCCGTCCCTCCGCCAGGCCGCCGCCGCCTCCGCCCCCGCCACCGGTCCGACCGCCACCTCCGCCGAAACCGAACCCGCCGGCGCGCTCGAGCGTGACGGCAGTAATGACCATGCGGTCTCCGATTGTCTCCGGTTTCCCGAATACCGTAGAGGCAGAGAGGTTGTCGGTGAGCCGAGCAAAGCCTTCGTTGGTTCGGGCCGCCGCCTGGTCGATCGGATCGGAATCGATCGGTTGGTCGGTCATGTTCGTCTCCTTCGTTCAATCAAGCGACCAATCACCCAGATCACGAACGCACTCAGCATGATCAGCAGTTGGCGGTCCGGGATACGGATGGACCGAGGGTCGACGCCGTCGTCGACCACGATTCGCAGCGGTCTGGCATAGCCCACCTGCAGCAGGCCGCCCGGGAAGCGGAGACTCGCCGTCGTGTCACCTGCCACCGGCGTGAACCGGGTCGATCCCACCACGATCGGGTCGGCGGCCATCTCTCGCCCTGTAATCGGCATAGGAACCAGGCTACCGGGATCGACGTTCATAGTTTGAGGCGATGCGCCATTGTGGCGCGGGCATCTGACAAGATGGTTGGGTGAGATTCGTGCGAATCAGCCAGGTACCGGCGGTGTTGGTGAGTCTGCTACTGGTCGGTTGCAGCGAGGCGGCCGCCGGGACTCCTTCCGCCGCTCCGACGACGACCACCGAGCCGGTCGCGACGATTACGACCGCTCTCCCTGCAGAACGGCGGGAACCGACCACCACCACCACCAACTTGGTGAATGTGTCTGAGGGGCCCACCGTGTCCGTGTTGTTGGTGGGTGACGTGATGCTCGGTCGGGGGGTGGCTCCGCTGGTTCGAAGTGACCCGACTGGAGTGTTTGAGGACGTTCGCCACGTGGTGACGGCTGCCGATTTCGCCGCCGCCAATCTCGAATCTCCGCTGACGTCCCGTGCGCACATTGCCACCAACCCGTTTGCGCTCGAAGCCGATCCGGCTTCGGCCGGATCTCTGGCAGGAGCCGGTTTCGACCTGATGGGCGTCGCCAACAACCATGCCGGCGATGCGGGCCGTCTGTCGGTCATAGACACTATTGAGGCGGTCGAAGCGGTCGGTTTGAAGGCAGTGGGAGGTGGAGCCAACCTCGAAGCTGCCTACGAGCTGCGCGTAATCGAAATCGAGGGTGTCAACCTGGGATTCCTGGCCTTCGATGCAACGATGGCCGGGACGGCTGCCACGTCCGACCAACCCGGGATCGCTTCCTGGGATGAGGAAATGGTCCGGTCGGCTGTCGAGTCGGCCCGGGGCGACGTCGATGTTCTGGTGGTGGGCGTGCACGGTGGCGTCGAGTACTACGTGGAAACCGACCCCGCGATGGCGGTACTGGCGGGCAAACTGGCCGGTTGGGGGGCAGACGTCGTTTGGGGCCACGGGGCCCACGTGATGCAACCGATCTATTTGACGGCCGGCGCCGGCGAGCGGACGACCGTGATCGCCACCAGCCTCGGCAACTTCCTGTTCGACCAGTCTGCGGCCGGGACCCGGGACGGCGCTTTGCTCGAAGTGTTGGTGGATGAGGAGGGAGTAGTCGCCTACCGGGTGGGGTCCGCCGGGCATCACGACCGGCGGGTCCGTTTCGATGGCTGGGCACTTCCGGAAGGTGATGCGGTGTTGCTGGGGCTCGACTGGTGGAACCTGGTGAGGTCCGCGGTGCCGGTCCCACCGGATCCTGCGCCGGTCGCCGGGTTTCCGGGTGGCGACGTTGTGGATTCTCGTATCGGTGACGCCACCGGAGACGGTCGGGAAGATCTAGTGATCTCCCACCGGCGTCCGTTCCAGGAGAACGAGCTGAACATCCAGTATCCCGACCATCAGTGGGCAGACGCGCAGGGCAGGAGCGCCCATCTCGGTGTCTACCAGCCGGATAGTTTGCGAGAGCTTTGGGTGGCCGGCACCCTTTTCCGGCCGGTCGCGACCATCGAGGTCTGCGATGGTTCGGTGGCGCTGGCCTTTGACTCGCTCGACGATCCCACCGTGGTGGCGACCGGGGGCTGGGTCTGGCAGGGTTTTGGCTTCACGGTTCCGGCCGAACTGGTTGGGAACGGGAGGCCGCAGTGTATCGATGTTGATGGCGATGGCCGGCTCGATCCGGTGATCGTCAACCGGTCGTAGCAGGAGGAACTCAGAATGAAACGAGTATTCGTCGTCCTGATGGTGCTGGCGATGATCACCGCAGCCTGTACCCAGAAGGTGGAAGAAACGACAACAACGCTCCCTCCGGTGCCGACCACGGCGACAACTACCTCTCCGGAGCCGGAGACGACCACGACCACCGGGGCGCAGGGCTCGCCCGTGGTCTCAGGGCTGGTTCCCGGATCGCCGGGGGCCTTCGCTCCCTTCGAGATCGTCCCTTTGATTGGAGACGCCTCCACCTACCCGGGGCTTTCCCTCCCCTCCTCGATCGAGGGGGTCCTCAAACCCGAGTGGCTGACGCTCGAACCGGAGGTAGCCGCTTCCTTGCTCGCCCAGGGGTTTGTCGTGGTACCGGATGGCTACAAACAATTCCAGCATGCCTACGCGAGCTATCTGTATGAAGGTCAGGTCTTCTTTGTCACCACCGACGCCGGCTACCACTACTTGCATCTGGCCTTCGCCAAGCTTCTGCGCGACATCGAACAGGACACCCTCCTTCCCATACTCGAAGAACTGGTGAGCGGCCTGGTCGATGAGGCCCGGGACCAGGCAACCGAGCTGGCAGACACAGACCTGGCCGAAACTGCCGGACGGGTTGTGCAGCTCTTCGAAGCTGTGGCCGCGTTGCTGGAACTCGACGTGGGTCCCATCGGCCCGCTGGCGCAACAGGAAGTTGACCTGGCCCTCGAAGCGTCGCAGCTGACCCGGTCGCCGACCACCAGCTTCGATGACTGCCTGCCGATCGTCTCTCTCGTCAACTGTGTCGACTACAGCCTGTTCAAGCCGCGCGGTCACTACACCAGGAATGGAGATCTGGAGAGGTACTTCCGGGCCATGTCGATGCTCGGGCAAGCCTCGTTCTTCGTCCACGACACCGCCTCGCTGAGGATCGGTGTGCTGGCAACTCGCCCCCTGATCCGGAACTCCTCCCTGACCGAAGCGTGGCGCCTGGTCTACGAGCCGACCGCCTTCATGGTGGGAGTGGCCGACGACTACACGCCCTTTGAGTTGGCCGAGGTAGCCGAGGCAATTGTGCCCGGCTGGCTGGATGATCCGGCGGACTTTGCGCATCCGATGGCTGTCGCCGATCTGGCCGGCGGGATGACTGACCTCCGTCCGGTTGGCATCGATCCTGAGAACGCCGCGGTCCGCATGATGGGGGTGCGGTTCGTGCTCGACTCGTTCATCTACGACCAGCTTCGCTTCCCCAACGTGGGCGATCCTGATGATCAGCGCGTGTACGCCACCCCTCTCGACCTGGCCGCCGTATTCGGCTCGGATCTCGCGTATCGGGAGCTCGAAGCGACCGGCCAAACCGACTACACCAACTTCGACACGCAGTTCGAGGCCATGCAGAACCTGGTCGAAAACCGGCCGGCCAACGAATGGGCCGGGACCGTCTACGACGCCTGGCTGTACGCGTTACAGCCCGTCCTAGTACCGCACGGTGCCGCTTATCCGGACTTCATGAGGACGCCGGCCTGGGAGGCGAAAGGGCTGCAGACCGGGTTGGGTTCATACGCCGAGTTAAAACACGACACGATCCTCTACGCCAAGCAGTCCTTCGCCGCCGAAGGCGGCTTCGAACCGATGGTTGAGCCTCCCCGGCACTGGGTGGAGCCCGATCCGGTGGCGTGGGAACGGATGGCTTCGGTGGTCGGTTTGCTCCAGGATGGTTTGACGAGCCGAGGTCTGGTTATCTCCGGAGACGACTACGACGCTCTGATGACCAGCGTCGAGGGGATGCTGGAGCGTCTGGCCGGGATTGCTCGCGACGAACTGGCCGGTTTGCCCATCTCGTCGGCGGACAACGATTGGTTGGAGGGCATCGGGTCGGTGTTCGAGGCGTTGTGGATCCAGACGTCCGACTGGGACGACACGTTAGGGATGCCTTCGGCCGACGACACCGACGCCGCGCTGATTGCCGACATCATGCGATCGACATTGAAGTTCCTCGAGATCGGAACGGGCCGGATTGATCGGATCATGGTGCTGGTCCCCAATGACAGCGGCAACTTCCAGGTGGCGGTGGGAGGCGTGTATTCGTATTACGAGTTCTGGCACGACGCGGAACTCGGGCGGCTCACCGACGAGGAATGGCGAGCGATGCTCGACTCCGGTGAGGCTCCGGAACGTCCGGCCTGGCAGGCGCCGATGTTCGGGGGCGGGGCACCGCCCACGGTGGCTGGATTGGCGGGCGGGCTCTTCTGCAGGGACGTGGAGGCGGCCGGATATTCCTTCGATCAGGCTTTGGCGTACTGGGTGCGGGAGGGCCGACCCGACAGGATGGATGCCGACGGGAACGGGATGCCCTGTGAGACCATTTTCCCGGTCGGCGAGATCCAGGCTTCCTTCGACACAGTCGGCGAATATGAGACCGACCTGTTTTGTCGGGACCTGGCCGATCGAGGGGCCTCCTATCAGCAGGCGATCGTCTACTGGATTCTGGAAGGAGCGCCGGATCGATTGGATGCCGACGGAAACGGGATCCCCTGCGAGACGGTGTACCAGGCCGGCGAGGTCGATGCGTTGATCTGGTTCGATAGGTGAGAGGCAGTTGTCGGCCGCCAGTCGTGCAGCGGGAGAGACGAAACCGGATAGAGATTGCCCCAATATGGATGCAATAAGATGTACGGTGGTGTTGGCAGCGGTTCGCTCGAGTGCCCCCAGCACCGCACACCAACTTCCCATGCTTTCGGGCATAGGAGTGCGGTTCGCCTCCCAGCCTCGAGCGACCGCTGCTGAAGAGTTTCAGGTTTCAGGTTCGGACGGAGTGGATCACCGCACGGGGTCAAATGCTTGGAACCTGCAACCTGAAACTTGAAACGGATGTGGCCTTCAGGCCACATCTCCCAGTCGGGCGGTTTCTTCGCGGAGGCGGGCCAGGGCGTTCCGTTCTATCTGGCGGACCCGTTCGCTGCTCAACTCGAGTTCATCTGCGACTTCTTTGAGGGGTCGGGGGCGTCCGTCGTGCAGTCCGAAGCGAAGCGAGAGAACGGTTGCCTCCCGTTCGGGCAGCTTGCTCAATGAGCGCATGAGCGTTTCCTGGAGCTCGAGTTTCTCGATGGCTCGGGCCGGATCATCCACTTCATCGTCTTGAATGAAGTCTCCGAGGATGGCTCCGTCATCTCCGATGGGAGCTTCCAGCGAGGCGACCGTGTCGGTCGCATCCAGGGCTTGCTTGACGCGGGGCAGATCGATGCCCGTTTCCCTCGAAATCTCTTCGGGGGTCGGCAAGCGTCCCTGGTCGGCGGCCAGAGCGTGCTGGGCCGAACGGACCGTTCCCAGGATGTCGTGCAAGTGGACCGGGATCCGTACGGTACGCGATTGCTGGGCGATGGCCCGGGTGATTGCCTGACGAATCCACCACGTTGCGTACGTGGAGAACTTGAATCCCTTGCGCCAGTCGAACTTCTCGACGGCCCGGATCAGTCCGAGGTTGCCTTCCTGGATCAAATCCAGAAGATCCATTCCGGAGACATTCGCATATCGGCGGGCATTGGAGACAACCAGACGAAGGTTGGCGGTCAAGAATTCGCTCTTGGCGTCACGCCCGTCGCGAACGGAGCGCTGCAACTGCGTTCGCTCCTTGACGTCGGCTGCCTTTCCCGCGTCGAGCACAGTCTGGGCTTGCTGGCCAGCTTCAATCCGCTGGGCCAACTCGACCTCTTGGTCGGCCGTCAGCAGATCGTACGCGCCGATTCCCGCCAGGTATTGGTTGATGAGGTCCGGCGTCAACCGGCCCCGGTCGTCCAATAGGTCGCTGCCGATGCGGCTTTGATTGGTCTTCATTTGCTCCCCACTACCATTCTGCACCTCTACGAACGAATGTTCGATGGGTATTTGTTCCCGTAACTTATTCCTAACCACCGGCGGCCCGTGCGCATTCCATCAATGAATACGGAACCGGCGGGGTTTTGGATCGGGAGTTCTGGGGATTTCCCTTGGTCGGCACTTGGACGTCCGAGCGAACCGGTACAGTTCCCGGCATGGAAGTGACGGTGCCCGTCGACGTCCCACTGATTGGCGACGAAAGGCACAAGAATTGGGCCAAGATCATCTACTCCGTCGATGAGTCGAAGGACTCCGGTTGGGCTTTTGAGGGGGAATTCATCGCCGTCGGCGGTATTCAGGACGTTCCGGCTGGCTCGGTCCTGATCGTTTACGGCGAGAAGGGCTCTCGAGCCAACCCTCAGATCGCCGTTCAGGTCTTCACCGTCAACGCCGATGCCACCCTCACCCCGGAAGCGTCGGCCCGCGGTCGGGCGTGGGCTCGAACGGTGCGCGATCGGGTAACCGAACTGCTCTCCGAAGCTTCAAACGATCCTCCCGGCCGGCAGGACTGGGGACCGGAGCTATTGCTGTACAACGATGCGGCTTTGCTCGAAGAACTCAGGCGGCGTGGCCACCAGGTTGACCTGAGATAGAGCACTAGCCCTCTCCTCGTGCACTAGCGGATCGATATGCCCCACGACTTGCTCATGGTCGTGAACGTGCTGCCCCACGACTTCGAAGACCAGACGTTGGAACTCCAACTGGCGCTCGACCAGCTCATCCCGGACCAGGAGGCACCCGACCAGCTCGCTCCGGACCAGGAAGCGCTCGACCAGGAGGCGCTCGACCAGGAGGCGCCGGACCAGGAAGCGCTCGACCAGGAGGCGCTCGACCAGGAAGCGCCCGACCAGCTGGTGCCCGACCAGCTGGCGCCCGACCAGGTTGAACCGTTCCAATCCCCACCCGACCAGCTGGCGGTCCGTGAAGCGGCTTTGGCCCACGAGGCACTGTCGAATTTCTTTCCGAAGATGTCCTGCTCGCCTTCCAGCACGACTTTGCCATCGATCAGGTGGGCAGAGCCTCGGGCCGCCTCGAGGAGACCGGTTCCGGTCGGTCGGGCGTGATTCTGCCCGGCTTTGGGTGTGGGCTTCTGTAGCGCCTTGGCTAGGTCAAGCGTTCCGGCGCCCTGGCAAAGACTCGACGCGGACTTGAGCGGCCGAGCCGAGTCCATCAGCAAGGCTTTGACCTGATCGGGGGTGATGCCGGGTCGCTGACTGATGATGAGTGCCGCCGCCCCGGAAACCACCGCTGTGGCTTGGGAGGAGCCGCTGCCCTTGAAGAACCGGTTTCCGACCCGGGCCGCCGGGTAATCGACATCTGCCGATGAACCCGGCACGCGCAGGCTCTCGATGGACCGACCGGGAGCAACGAGGTCAACGCTGCGGTCGGTTGTGCCGCAATTGGAGAAGTCGGTGACGAAGTCATCCGAAGACTGCTCGGTGCCGGCCGTGTTGGTGGCGCCGACCGCGATCACGTAGGGATCGAAGGCCGGGTTGCGAAGCGCCGTTCCATTTCCGTCGTTACCACCTGCTACCACGACCACAATGCCTTTGTTCCAGGCCATCTGCACCGCGTAAACCAGCGGATCGAGGGTGTATTTCTGGGTCCCGTCCGTGCCGAACGAGAGGTTCAGAACGCGGATGTTCATACCGTTGTCGTAGCGGTGTTGCACGACCCAATCGATGGCGGCGATCACCTGGGAGACGTCAACAGCACCGTTGGAATCGGCCACCTTGATGTTGAGGATCCGGGCTCCGGGTGCTACACCGACATACTCGCCGGATGCCTGAGCCTTGAGAGGATTGTTGAAACTGTCGCTTCCGGCGATGATCCCGGCCATGTGGGTGCCGTGCCCGTAGGTGTCGAGATAGCGAAGGTTGTCGGTCTGCGACTCAAATGAGATGTCGAGTCCGTTGACGACCTTGCCGGCCAAGTTGATGCCGTCGACCGGGGCGATACCAGAGTCGATCAATGCAACATCGACACCTTGACCGGTGTAGCCGGAGTTCCAATAATCCATCGCGCCTATGGCATCGTTGACCAGGGGCATCCATCCTGAAGGGGCGGTCGTCTTTGCCGAGTAAGACGTCATGGAGTCGGCCGGTGCCGGCGAGAAGAGATCCATGGAGACCGGTTCGAGCACCCTGACTTCTGCGATGGGCTCGACAGCGATTGAATCGTTGAGAACCAGTTGGCCCGCTTCAGCGTCGTCGTCGAAGTAGATTCCGTCGGAGTAGCCGGTCCGCAGGAACGTGTCCGTGCTTTCCGCGGCGAATTCAGTGTCGAATTCCAGCAATCGGACCTTGGTGTCGGGTGTAACCGAGTGGACGGCGGGGTCACCCGCCAGGACGGTCATCGCTCGTGCGGGAAGATCGGCTGCGAATCCGCCGATGATTTCGAGCTGGTCGCCCACGGTGCCGCCCAGCCTCTCGACCGATGCTTCGGCGGCGTTGCCCGACCCGGGGGTCTCGCGGACGATGACCGGTACCAATGGCGACGAAGCGGCGGACGCCGGCACCGCAGTGGGCAAGGTGAGAGCGATGGTCGTGAGGAAGGCCAGTATGAGGGCGGCGGTTCGGGTTCTCTTGCCGTGATCCCAGCTCAGACCAAATGCGATTCCTGGTTTGCGATCTGCGCCTCCCAGCGACACTGCCATGTTGCGGCCTTTCAGGTGAGCGGTTTGGAAGGTTCATCGTCAGGCCGCCGCGAAATCTCGCGAAGGGTTTTGCCGGCTCGCAAAGTGACTAGTGCGAAACAGTCATCAGTTCTCAGTCTTCAGTGATCAGTAGGTACCGGCTGATGACTGAAAGGGGCGGCGATGAGCCGTCCACTGATGACTGGATACCGCGAGCGAAGCGAGCCTGCTATCCCACCAGGGCGCGGATCTGGCGAATGGCGACGATTACCGAGGCAACGTCATCGACCCCATCGAGAGCCAGTGCTCGCATGAATCGAGTGAGGCGATCGTGCGATCTGCTCCGGGTCGCCAGATAGGACTCCATGGCTTCCTGGGGAGTGGCATCGGTTCCGGCTTCGGTCAGCACCCGCTCGGCCAGCTCCCGTCGCAGATTGAGCAGATCTTCCTCGACCGCCTGGATGGCCCTTCGATGCCAGCGGGACGCAGCCGGGAGTTGATCGACCCGCGCTTCGAGCCAGTTGACCCCGAACAACTGGCCGAGCAGGAAGAAGACCCGGGCCACGTATCGGATAGGTCGGCCGGTGATATGTCCCAACTCGATGATGTCCGGGGCGTGGGCCAGTTCACCCTGGTAGGCGTGCCGGTGAGCAACCGTTTCCGGAACGCCCTGAAGGACCAGCTGGTCGATGATCAGCGCCCGTTCCGTTCGCCACTGAACCGGCCCGATCTCCCCAAGAGCATCCTCGATCTCCTCGAAAGCCTTCCGGGCGGATTCGATGGCGCCGAGCATCGGCTCGGCTCTCTGGTGGGCGAGGTACCACCTCGAAATCGCTTCGACCAACCAGTCGGCGCCACCCATTAGTTCGCTCTGCAATTCCGGTTTGATCGAGCCGACCAGGCCTTCGATGGCCTTCCAACGTTCTTCGCCGCCGGTCACCTCGCGGGCAATCCGGTAGCAGCGGACCACATCGGCCGGTTCCGTCCCGGTCTCAGTTGTCAGTCGGGACACAAAAGTGATGCCTTCTGAGTTGATCACTTCGTTGGCGACCATGGTGGCGATCAACTCCCGGCGAAGGGGATGCAAGGGGATCAAATCGCCAAAACGCTCTACTACCGGGCCGGGAAAATAGGTCGGCAAGTCGGTCTCGAAAGCCGGCCAGTCTGGAAGATCCGAGTCGAGGAGCGCTTCGGTCAGACTCCGCTTGGCGTATGCCAGAAGAACGGCCAATTCGGGGCTGGTCAGGCCCAAACCCGTTCGGGCCCGCTCGGTGATGTCCTCCGGGGTCGGCAATTGCTCGATCTCCCGATCGAGCAACTCCTCGGCTTCGAGGTTCTGCATGAGGTCCTCGTACGCTTCCAGGCGTCCGGATGATGCCTCAACCTCCTGAGAGAGAATCTGGGCCTGGAGGAAGTTGTCATAGAGGATGGCTTGGACGACATCGTCTGCTACCGCCGCCACCAGTTCGTCCCTTCCGGTGCGGTCGAGGTCTCCGCGCTCCTCGGCCAGCCCCAGGAGGATCTTCAGGTTGACTTCCCGGTCGGAGCAATGGACCCCTCCCGAGTTATCGATGAAATCCGTATTGACCCGACCGCCGTTCAGGGCAAACTCGATCCTGCCCCGTTGCGTGAAGCCCAGATTGCCACCCTCGCCGACCACCTTGCATCGGAGGTCTCGTCCGTTGATCCGGAGGGCGTCGTTGGTCCGGTCGCCGGCCGCCTCATGGGACTCGTTGGCCGCCTTCACATAGGTGCCGATGCCGCCGTTCCACAACAAGTCGACCCTGGCTTGGAGGATGATCTTGATCAGTTCATCGGGCGTGGCAACCGACGTTTCGGTTCCGAGCGCCTCCTGCATTTGGGTAGTTAGTTCAATTCGCTTGGCCGAGCGGGGAAAGACGCCACCGCCCTCCGAAAGCAACGCCTGGTCGTACGAGTCCCAACTGGAAGTGGGGAGGTCGTAGAGGCGCCGGCGTTCGGCGAAGCTCACCGCCGGGTCCGGGTCCGGATCGACAAACACATGACGGTGATCGAAGGCCGCGATCAGCCGGATCTGGTCCGACAGGAGCATGCCGTTGCCGAACACGTCTCCCGACATGTCACCGATCCCGACCACCGTGAAGGGATCTTTGGAGATGTCACGACCCATGGCCCGGAAGTGCCACTTCACAGACTCCCAGCCACCGCGGGCGGTGATACCCAATTCCTTGTGGTCGTATCCGGCAGAACCTCCTGAGGCGAAGGCGTCGCCGAGCCAGTAGCCGTACTCGGCGGCCAGTTCGTTGGCGGCGTCCGAGAAGGTGGCCGTGCCTTTGTCGGCTGCCACCACGAGGTAGGGGTCTTCGACGTCGAGGACCCGGACGTTGGGAGGATGCACCACCCGCCCGCCGACCCGGTTGTCGGTAACGTCGAGCAGACCGCGGATGAACACCAGGTAGGCGCTCTTGACCGCGTCTTTCAGCTCCGCCGGGCCAACTGTGCCGCGCAGCACGAATCCTCCCTTGGAGCCGGTCGGCACGATGACCGCGTTCTTGGTCATCTGGGCTTTCATGAGCCCGAGGACTTCGGTCCGGTAGTCCTCTCGTCGGGTCGACCAGCGAAGTCCTCCCCGGGCCACCATCCCGCCTCGCAGGTGGATTCCTTCTACCTCCGGCGCATACACGAAGATCTCGTAGAGGGGGTACGGCTTGGGCATACCGGGGACCGAGGCCGAATGCAGCTTGATGCTCAACGATTGGCAACCCGGCCGGTAGGCGTTGGTACGGACCGTCGCTTCGACCATACCGAGGAACCCGCGCAGAATGCGGTCCTGGTCGAGTGAACTCACCAGATCGAGGTCGGTGAGGATGCTGTCGCGTAGATCGTCGACGGCCTCATCGCGGTCCGGATCGAAACGTGCTTCGAATAGGCGAATCAGCTTGGTGGCGATTTCCGGGTGACCGGCGAAGGCCTCGTTGATGTACTCGACTGTGAAACCGGGCGCGACCCGCTGCCAGTAGGTGCGATAGGCACGCAGGATGCCAACCTGGCGGTGTGTGAGGTCGCTGAGGAGGATCAGGCGATTCAACGAGTCGGATTCCGCCCGACCGTGGATGATGGCCTCGATCGTATCGGCGATTCGATCGACCCCCTTGGTGAGATCCAGAGGTTGGCCATCTGCGCCGAGCACCCCGAAGTCGTGGATGAAGGTGGTTCCGTTGCCGCCCTCGAGGCGCACCGGGAGCTCTTCGATAACGTAGAGACCCAGATCCTCGAGGATCGGCATGAGATCCGAGAGCGGTCGTTTGCCCTCCAGACGGTAGATGGCCACCCTGGTGAGCTGCTCGCCTGGTCCCGGTCTCAGTTCGTTCTGCAGGCCGACCACCACCCGGCGGTCCTCGGAGAGCGCCTCGAGGCCGAGAATATCCCCCGGAGTGAGTTCGATCGGGACCGAAGTGGTGTAGTAGTCGGGCAGTCGATCCACCCATCGTTTGGCGAGCTCGCGGCCCCGATCCTGACCCAACCGGGCCGTGAGGAGTTCCGTAACCTGGTCTTGCCAGTTCCTGGCGAGCCTCACCACCTCGGTTTCCAGATCACTGAAGGCAACGGTGGGAATCTCCCCTTCCGCCACCCACACTGTGAAGTGGATGCGGGCTGACCCGGTGTCGCCCAGAGCCAACTTGTAGTCGACGGAGGTGCCGTTGAAACGCTGTTTGAAGAGGTTCTGGAGCTCTTTGCGCAGGTCGGCGTTGAAGCGGTCCCGCGGCAACGACACCAGCAGAGAAACATTCCGGTTGAGCAGATCCCGACGGACGAAAAGCTTGACGTGGTGGTCTTCTTCCAGCGTCAAGAGCCCGGCGATGCTCCGTCTGATGTCGTCGGTCGGGGTGGCAAACAGCTCGTCCTTGGGGAAGCTTTCGTACAGTTGGATGGCCAGTTTGTGGTCGTGAGAGTCCTCGATCAGATCCTCGGCTTCGATGATTTGATCGAGTTTGCGGTGCAGCAGCGGAATCTGAGTAGCGCGGGTCATGTACATCTTCGAGGTGAACAGACCGATCAGCCGAGCCTCGCCGATCATCTCCCCATTCGATCCGAGGTGCCGCACCCCGATGTAGTCCATCTTGGCGCGGCGGTGGATTGTGGAGAGCCGGTTGGTCTTGGTAATCACCAACAAATCACCCTTTTCGTACCTCCGGCGAAGTGCGTCGTCCAGTTTGCTCAGTAACACGGGTTTGCAATAGGCCGATTGATCGTGGTCCCGGAGGATCCCGAGCCCGGATCCGGGAACCACCGACAGAGCCCGCTCGTCGTCGGCTCCCGTGATGCGGTACTCACGAATACCAAGGAAGATGAAATTGCCGTCGCGTAACCACCGCAGGAATGCGATCGTCTCGTAGATGTCTTCGGCGGGGTAGTGGCCACGGCCCGTCTCGGCGATGCCGACCATGTGCTCGACGGCCCGCGTCATCGGCTCGAAGTCACGAACTACCTTGTGAATGTCGGAGAGGATGCCGCCGAGGGCCGTTTCAAGAGCCGCCGCCTCGGGGTCGTCGAGCAACCGATCCAACTCGTAGTGCTGAACCGACTCCCGGTTCCGGGCCCGACGTGCATGAGCGACCTCGACGAGCGTGCCCACTTCGTCTCGTTCGACACCGATGACGGGGTGCACCGTTCGTTCCACTCCAATTCCCCGCGATTGAATCTCGGCGGTTATGGAGTCGACCAGAAACGGGGTGTCGTCGACCACCAACTCGACAACAGAGAAACCGGTCGAATAGCCGTGGGTGTCCCGGTCGGGAGTGAAGACCCGTACCGACTGGGTTTCGGCCGGGCGGGATCTGATGAACTGGTACAGATTCTCGATCTGGCGATAACACTCCTCGACGGTCAGACGGGTACCGCTGGTTGCCGGGAATCGACGGACATAAGCCTCGGCCAGGGCGGAAAGCCCCGGGGACTCGGCTTCGGAAGCTCGGCGGTTGGCGAACTCGATGACGCCGGTCAGCATCGTGTTGTCGGATAACGCGTCCCTGCCGGTCACGGACCCACGTTACTGCGCTCGCGGCGCTCCTCGAAGTCTTCGTTCGGAGCCCTCGAGACGCCGGTACGGCGAGCCGTGGGGAGATCGGCTGGTCGGATGCAAGCCCGACCGGGGCCGGTTGGGATTGGCAGGACACCGACCCCCGGTCGCCTATCGTGGCCGCGAAACCAATGGGACACGAGGTCGTTCATGAAGCGAGAACTCATCAAACATGTGCTGGAGAGTGACGATTGGGGCGCCACGGTGACGGTGGGCGGTTGGATCCGGACCCGGCGTGACTCAAAAGGTGGTTTCTCATTCCTCGAGCTGAACGACGGTTCGAGCTTTGACGGCCTGCAGGTCATTGCCGACGGTTCACTGGTCAACTACGAGTCCGAGGTACAGCAGCTTCACACCGGCGCGGCGGTTACCGTCACCGGTGAGCTGGTCGAATCACCAGGATCCGGGCAGAAGGTTGAACTTCGCGCCTCCGCAGTCGTGGTGCACGGTATGGCCGACCCGGAGGCATATCCGCTGCAGAAGAAGCGCATCTCCTTTGAGCGTCTTCGTGAGCTCGCCCACCTCCGACCGCGCACAAACACCTTTGGGGCCATCGCCCGGGTCCGCAACTCCCTGGCGGCTTCCACCCACCGCTTCTTCCAGGATCGTGACTTCCTCTATCTGCACACGCCGATCATCACGGGTAATGATGCGGAAGGAGCCGGCGAGATGTTCCGGGTTACGACGCTCGACGCGGCGTCGCCGCCCCGGATGAGCGACGGCCGGGTCGACTACACGGAGGACTTCTTCGGTAAGCCCACCTTCCTCACGGTGAGCGGACAGCTGGAGGCCGAGACCTATGCGAGCGCCCTCGGCAACGTCTACACCTTCGGGCCCACCTTTCGATCTGAAAACTCCAACACCCGCCGACACCTCGCCGAGTTCTGGATGATCGAACCGGAGATGGCTTTCGCCGACAATGAGGACAATGCTGATCTGGCTGAGGATTATCTGCGGTACCTGCTCCAGGACCTTCTGGAGAACAACACCCGGGATCTGGAGTTCTTCAACCAATGGGTTGACCAGCAGTTGACCGAGCGGCTCACTGCGGTCGCCGACCACGATTTCGAGCGCATCACCTATACCGAGGCAGTTCGAATCCTGGAGACGGCCGATGCCGATTTCGAGTTCCCCGTGGGCTGGGGAAGCGATCTGCAATCCGAACACGAGCGGCATCTGACGGAAATCGCCATTGGCCGGCCGGTGATCGTCACCGACTATCCGTTTGAGATCAAAGCTTTCTACATGCGTCGCAACGACGATGACCGGACGGTGGCCGCCCTCGACGTGCTGGTTCCGGGCGTCGGGGAAATCATCGGGGGCAGCCAACGTGAGGAGCGCCTCGATGTGTTGACCGACAGCATCGAACGCAAAGGGCTCGAATTGGCGGATTACTGGTGGTACACCGACTTGCGTCGGTTCGGGAGCGTTCCCCATGCCGGTTTTGGCCTCGGCTTCGAGCGCCTGGTGCAATTCTCAACCGGGATGCAGAACATCCGCGACGTAATCGCCTTCCCCCGCACTCCCAACAACGCGGAGTTCTAGGGCTCGCTGCGCGAGCCGCTGTCGGCTCGCAGCTCGTATTCCTCCCCCCTGGCGAGCGAAGCTCGTCGGTAGGGGGGAGGTGCCCGGAGCCGCAGGATCCGGGCGGAGGGGGGTTGGTGCTCACCAACAAAGCTATCGTTGTCCCGCTATGCCTCTGGTCGAAGCTCGCTCCCTCACCAAGAGATTTGGTGATCTCACCGCCGTCGACGCGATCGACTTCGAGGTGGGGCGTGGGGAATCCTTTGGGTTTCTCGGTCCCAACGGCGCCGGCAAGACGTCGGCGATGCGGATGATCGGCGCCGTCAGTCCCGTCACCAGCGGGTACCTCAAGGTCCTGGATATGGACCCGTCGACCCAGGGGCCGGAGATCCGGCGCCGCCTGGGCGTCGTACCGCAGGATGACACGCTCGACACCGAACTCTCCGTGGCCGAGAATCTGCTCATCTACGGCCGCTACTTCGATCTTCCCCGCCCGTTGATCAGGGAACGGATCACCGAGTTGCTCGAGTTCGCCCAATTGTCGGAACGCCGGGATGACAAAGTCGAACCTCTGTCGGGGGGGATGAAACGCCGGTTGACGATTGCCCGGGCGTTGATCAACCAACCGGAGTTGCTGATCCTCGACGAACCAACCACCGGTCTGGATCCGCAGGCGCGCCACGTGCTTTGGGATCGCTTGTACCGACTCAAGCAGCAGGGCGTGACGTTGATCATCACCACGCATTACATGGACGAAGCCGAGCAACTGTGTGACCGTCTGGTCATCATGGACAAGGCCAAGATCGTCGCCGAAGGCTCCCCCCGTCAACTGATCGAGGATTATTCGACCCGGGAGGTGCTGGAGATGCGGTTCCCGGTTGGAGTGCAGGAGACCATCCTCGATCGTCTCGACGGCCTGGCCCGGCGGACCGAAGTGCTGCCCGATCGGGTGTTGCTCTACACGGACAGCGGCGACCGCACCGCGGCGGAAGCGACCGGTCGGGGGCTGTCACCGGAGAGCGTGGTGGTGCGCCGGTCGACATTGGAAGACGTGTTCCTGCGGCTCACCGGCCGTACTCTGGTGGATTGATGACCTTTCCGGCCGTTGCTCGTGTGGTCGAAGCTCACGCTCTCGTCTACCGGCGGACCTGGCGGGGGAGCGTCATATCGACGTTCTTCAGTCCCGTGTTGTATCTGCTGGCAATGGGCATCGGGCTGGGATCGCTGGTCGATGCGGGGGCCGGGCAGGCCGATCTGGGTGGATTGAGCTACCTGGCTTTCCTGGCACCCGGGTTGCTGGTCGCCACCGCCATGCAGACCGGCGCCGGCGACGGATCATGGCCGGTCATGGCGGGCATCAAGTGGACCAAGACCTACCACGCCACTTTGGCCACCCCGATCGGAATCCGGGACCTGGTCGTTGGACACCTCGGATGGGTGGGCCTCCGGCTGATCTTCGTTTCGGCGGTATTCGTGTCAATCATGGCCGCATTCGGTGCCGTGGAATCCTGGGTGGGGGTCGCCGCCATGATCCCGGCGGTCCTGACGGGGTTGGGTTTCGCGGCGGCAACGACCGCCTATGCGGCTTATCTGGATTCGGACACCGGTCTGTCGACGCTTTTCCGGTTCGGGATCGTTCCGATGTTCCTGTTCTCCGGGACCTTCTTTCCGATCTCCCAGTTGCCCGACTGGCTGGAGCCCCTGGCAGCCGTGGTGCCGCTTTGGCACGGTGTGGAGCTGGCCCGGGGTCTGGCTTTGGGTATCCCGACCACGTGGCCGCCGGTACTACACGTTGCCTACCTGCTGGCATGGATTGTCGGGGGCACGTGGGTGGCGTTCCGCACTTTCAGTCGAAAGCTCCACCAGTGACATCGGGCACGCTGATCTCGCGAGTTGTGCCCGTCGCGGCCCTGGGGGGACGGAGAGCCCGGCATCTGCTGGAACGAAACTTCCTGGTTTACCGGCGGATGTGGGTGGTGGTTTTCTCCGGGTTCTTCGAGCCGCTGTTCTACCTGTTTTCGATCGGGATCGGCATCGGTGAGCTGGTCGGCGATGTTAACGGCCCGGACGGTCGACCGGTCACCTACGCCGCCTACGTCGCCCCGGCGCTGTTGGCGTCGGCGGCCATGAACGGCGCCGTCTACGAATCGACGTTCAATATCTTCTTCAAACTCAAATATGCCCGGACCTACGACGCCATCCTGGCCACACCGATGGCGCCCGGCGACATCGCCGTCGGTGAAATCGTCTGGTCGCTGATCCGCGGCGCCCTGTACGCGGCCGGGTTCATGGTGGTCATGGCGGTGATGGGGCTCATGCCTTCGTGGTGGGGGATGCTCGCCTTGCCGGCCGCCCTTCTGATCGGCTTCGCCTTTGCGGCGGCCGGGATGGCAGCGACCTCGTTCATGCGGAGCTGGCAAGATTTCGACCTGGTGCAGTTGGTGACTCTGCCGCTGTTCCTGTTTTCGGCGACGTTCTATCCGTTGGACGTGTACCCGGAGTGGCTGCAATGGGTTGCCCAGACGTCACCGCTCTATCACGGCGTATCGATCATCCGCGCTCTCACCCTGGGCAATCTCGATTGGACGTTGCTCGGTCACGTGACGTTCTTGCTGGCCATGGGTCTGATCGGCATGGTGATCGCCGGCCGCCGTCTCGAGAAGCTGCTCCTCGCCTAGGTGCCCTCCCGTTCTTGCGTCAGAAACCTGCGATTGGGGCGCGGAAGTGACGCCGGAACCGGTTTGGATTACAGGGTGAAGCGGCGGCCGCTCTCCAACTCGGCGAGTGAGTAAAAAGTGTCCCGCCAGTAGACGCCGCCATTCCTGTGGGCCAGCCAGGTCGAACGGATCATCCCGTAGGCCATGATGAGGTAGGCCAAGGGCCAGATCAGCGCCGGAGCCCAAGTTCGAGTGTTCCGCCACAGGGCGTACATCTCGCTGCCCGTGTACGCCATCAGCGCCATGCCACCCAGAACCCGAAGCCAACCGGGACCAATCACCACTGCTGCCAGCGGGGCGAACAAAACTGCCCCAAGAGTCACGAAAGCCACCAGCAGCAAGGGAAACGGAATCGCTGCCGTAGTGCTGCCGTTCTTCTCGATACCTCTCATGAGTTCGGCAATGGATCGGTAGTTGGCAAGAGTGGCGTTCCTGGCTCCGTCGATCATTTCGACCCGGCCGCCCGCCCTCTTGACGATCGAAGCCAGTGCAACGTCGTCGGCGGTTTCCATACGCAGGTGCGGGAACCCTCCGGTGGCTTCAAAGGCAGAGCGGCGTACCAGATTGAAACCTCCCGATCCGAGCACCACCTTGCTCCGGGGATCCCGGACCTTGGCCGGGTCGACCATGGCGATCAGACCTCGGAGAAAGACCGCCCAGGCGCCATCCATCAGGAAGCTGCCCGATTGAAACGAGGGCACCAGGGCCAGGTGATCGATGTCTTCTTTCTCACACAAACCGACCGCTCGACCAAGCGTGCCGGTCTCGACGATGACGTCACCGTCTGAGAAGAGCAGCCATTCTCCAGTAGCGCGTCGGTAACCCTCGTGCAGTGCGTTCACCTTGCCGAGCCAGCCGGCCGGCAACTCATCGACCCGTAGCAGCGTGAACCGCGGATCGTGGCCGCCTGCGACCCGGGCTATTTCACCCGTGCTGTCGCTGGAACGATCGTCGACGAGGACGACTTCGAAGTCCGGATAATCGTCGGACAGGCGCGATCCGACGGCATGACCGACGTCTTGTGCTTCGTCACGGGCAGTCATGATCACCGACACCCGGGGCCACCGGTCCGGAGCGGGCGCCTCGACCTTGTCGAGAGAACGTAGGTGCGAGAGATTCCGCAAGACGAGGCCCGTCTCCAGGATTACCAGCAGACACAGAACTGCGATGACAAGCGACCCCACATCCATACCCGAATATCGACCGGCCGGCGGGCTTGCTGAAGGAAAGGGTGGGCGGCCCGGGCTTGGCTCCATCACGTCAAGGTCCAGCCGAGCATCGAGGGGTGGCTAGAAATCGAGCATTACCGGGGGGTGATCGGTGGCTTGCAAGAACCGGAGGAGTCCATCGGTGGAGATGGCGGTCGTCTTGGTGTTGTCGAGTGGATGGAAGTTGAGTGGATCGACTTCGAGCATCTGCCGGTCCAGCGCCACGGTGACGGCGTCGTCGTGGTCATTGAGGACGCCGAACGGTGTCACCGCTCCCGGAATTACCCCTAGATAGCGCATCAGCCGGTCCGGACTACCGAACGAAAGGCGTCCGGCCCCGAGCCGCTCGCCCAAGTCTTTGAGATCGATGTCGCGATCCTCGAGGGTGACCACCAGCCACATTCGGCCTTTCTTGTTTCGAAGAAAGAGGCTCTTCGAGTGGGCGCCGGGCAACTCGCCGCGCAGGCGGCGGGCTTCTTCGACCGTGAAGACCGCCGGGTGTTCGACCGTCCTGGTCTCGATGCCCAGGCTTTCGAGGTAGGCGATGAGGTCTTCAGCACTGGTGGGGGGTAGATCATCCACAGAGGGCACCTTAGTTGCGCCGGTCGTTGCAATGGATTACCGTTACGTACTGAAATGACAGTCCAGACGCGTCGAGAACTGATTCTGACTGGTGGCGAGCAAGTGAAGGCGATCGCCGATCCCACCCGGACCAAGATCCTCCAGGTGCTGGACGACCGTCCGGCCAGCGCCAAACAACTGGCAGGATTGCTCGAGATGACCCACGGCAAGATCGGTCATCACCTCAAGGTGCTGGAGCGGCACGGCCTCGTCGCGGTAGTGGAGGAACGACCCGTCCGGGCCGTGATCGAGAAGCTCTACGGGCTCACCTACGACATTCTGCGGGTCCGATCGACGGGTCGCGGCGACGTCGATCCGCTGGTTGTTTTATTCGAGCAAGCCATTCGAGAGGTAGCCCCGGCGGCCGACCAACCGTTTCCGGATGGGCGACGTCTCTACTCGGTTCGTATGCCGGAGGAGTTGGCCGCCGAGTTTGCCCGCCGTCTCGCAGAGTTGGCCGACGAGTTCGCCTCGTCGGGGGGAGAGGGACCGGTGTTTGGTCTCGCCGCCGCGGTCTATCGCACGACGACACCCGAGGAACCGCATTGACTCCCGGCGTCGAGGTCTACGGGACCGATCATCAGCGCTCGATTCTTCTTCTCACGGGGGCGGGTCACAGCCGCCTGTGGTGGATCCCCCAGCTCCGGATGCTGAGCGACGAATTCAGGACGATCGCCATCGACATGCCCGGCCACGGGGCGCGGCGCGACGAGCGTTTCACTATCGAAGGGTCCGTCGCGGCCGCTCGAGAGGCCATCGACGAGTACGCCGGAGGTTCGGCGGTGGTAGTGGGGCTGTCCGTCGGCGGCTACGTGGCTCTGGCGCTGGTCGATTCGACCCCGGCCCGGGTGCTGGGGCTGGTGCTGTCCGGGGCGAGCGCCTCGTATCGCGGCTGGGGCGGCTTCGAAAACAGGATGTACGGGTATTTCTTGAGCGCCATCGCCGGCCGCATGGAAGGCAAGGCCCAGGCTTCGCTGCGGAAAGCTCTTCCCGCCGACCTCGCCGACGAGATCCTGGCCGAACCGCTTTCCATGCGAGGCGCGGCGGACACCCTCAAACGCATCCCCGGTCGGGACTACTACGGCATGGCGGCCCGGTATCCCGGTCCGATCCTGCTGCTGAACGGTGAGCGCGACAAGGTCAATCGCAACGAAGAGGCGGCCATGGCGGCGGCCGGCGGGGCCCGGATCGAGATGGTTTCGGATGCCGGTCACGCCTGCTCGCTCACCCAACCCGAAGCATTCAGCGAGTCGGTGCGGGTGTTCGCCCGACAGGCGTTTACCTAGCCGGTCGCTCGCTTCGCTCGCGGTAAGAAGTTCGGAGTTCTTGGCTCGTGCTCGCAGCTCGAAGCTCAACGGCCAGAATGTGTCCATGGACTCTGCCGACGTTGTGGTGTGCGGTGCCGGGATTGCCGGGGTGGCGACTGCCTACTTCCTCACCGTCGAGATGGGAGTCGGGAAGGTGGTTCTCTGCGATCCGCGCCCCCCGCTCACCCTCACCTCGGACAAGTCGACGGAGTGCTACCGCAACTGGTGGCCCAACGCCTCGATGGTCGGGCTGATGAACCGCTCGATCGATCTCCTCGATCGGCTGGCGGGCCAGACCGGCAATGCCTTCCATCTGAACCGGCGCGGCTACCTCTTTGTCACTGCAGATCCAGATCGAGCCCGCGCTCTCCACTCCTCGGGACGGGATACCTCGAGACTCGGGGCGGGAACCTTCCGGGTCCACGACGGCGCGGGCGGGTACCCCTATCAACCGGATGATCCCGATCCGGAAGGAGCGGACCTCATCACCGACACCAAGCTCATCAGGGCGTACTTCCCGTATCTGACCGATCGGACCTTGGCCGTGCTCCACGCCCGCCGGGCCGGGTGGTTCAGTGCCCAGCAGCTCGGGGTCCTCATGCTCGAAGCGGCGAAGGACGCCGGTCTGGTGCATGTGACCCGTGAGGTCGTCGGCATAGATATCCGATCGGGCGCAGTTCGTTCGGTCACCCTCGACGACGGCGAGACCATTGCCACACCGGTCGTCGTCAACGCAGCCGGACCGCTGATCGACGAGGTGGCCGCCCTGGTCGGCGAGGAACTACCGGTGCACTCAGAACTGCACATGAAGGTGGCCTTCAAAGAGCACCGCCGCGTGATCCCGTCGGAAGCGCCGATGTTGATCTGGAGCGACCCGCAGCGGATCGACTGGTCGCCCGAGGTGGCGGCCATGCTGGGCCAAGACCCCGCCAGCAGGTTCCTACTCGACGAACTCCCGGCCGCCTGCCATGGACGTCCGGAGGGAGGATCAGACTCGCCCTATGTGCTTGCCCTATGGGAGTACCGCCGGCAGGTCATGGAACCTACCTGGCCGGTCCCCCTCGATTCCCTCTATCCGGAGGTGGTGATGCGGGGGATGAGCAGCATGGTGCCCGGTCTCTCGGTCTACCGGCACGGAATGCCGGCCTCTTCGGTCGACGGGGGTTACTACACGAAGACGGAGGACAACTTGCCGTTGATCGGGCCTATGGCAACCCCCGGCGCCTATGTGGTGGGTGCGCTGTCGGGCTTCGGGGTGATGGCGGCTGCCGCTGCCGGCGAATTGGCCGCCCTGCATGTTACCGGCGGCAACCTTCCCGGCTACGCCCGCGCTTTCCGGCCTTCTCGCTTCGAAGATCCGGCCTACCTCATGGCCGTTCGGCAGGGCGCCGACGACGGGCAGCTCTGAAACTCACGCGTTGTGGATCTCCACCGGGCGAATGTCCCCGGCCGGAATGAACCCAAATACCCACCCGTAGAAGAACAGCTCGGCTTCGGCAGAGCGCTCGATGTTCTCGGCCTTGCGGAACCCGTGCCCTTCGCCTTCGAAAGCCAGGTAGGCGTAGGGAATCCCTTTGCGGTCGAGGGCTTCGATCATCATCTCCGCTTGATCGGGTAACACGACCTTGTCGTCGAGCCCCTGCAAAACGACCATCGGCCTCGACAGTTGCTCGGTGTGGTGAATGGGCGAGCGTTCCCGATACAGCGAGGCGGCCTCGGGATACGGGCCGACCATCGAATCCAAATAGCGGGATTCGAATTTGTGGGTTTCCTCGGCCAGCGCTCCGAGGTCCGCCACTCCGAAGTACGACGCGCCGGTCGCGAACTCATCATGGAACGTCAGGGCGCACAAGGTTGTGAAGCCGCCGGCGCTGCCGCCCCGGATCGCCATTCTCTGCCCGTCGATCAGCCCCTGGTCGGCCAGATAGCGGGCCGCCGCGATGCAATCATCGGTGTCGATCACTCCCCACCGACCTCGCAAGGCATTGCGGTAAGCGCGGCCGTAGCCGGTCGATCCCCGGTAATTGACGTCGACCAGTGCAAAACCGCGACTCGTCCAGAACTGGCGGCCCAGCTGAAATCCCGGGCTAGTCGACCCGGTCGGGCCGCCGTGAGACCAAACCACCAGCGGGGGGAGCTCACCGTTGGGGGCAGCAAATTCGGCGTTGGCGGGGGGATAGTAGAAAGCGTGAGCCACCGCCCTACCGGTGGTCGGGAACGTGATCGTGTGCGGGCGGCTCAGGTACCCCGGATCGAGGTCCACCGACATGGAGCTGCGCACCACCTGTTCCGCCCCGGTGCCCGGATCGATGCCGACTACCGCAGCCGGGAGGATGGCACCGGCTGCGATAGTCCATACCTGGCCGGAACCGACGGCCAAAGTGGGGTAGATCTCCTCGCGTTCGATTCGGTGGACGTGCAGTTCTCCGTTGTCGAGAACGGCCGGTCGAGACACTCCCTGCTCTTGGAAGACCACCACTATCCGGCCGTCTTCGAGAAAACCGTACCGGCGAAACCCGAATTGCCACTGGGGCGCTCCGAACTCGGCTTCCATCGGGTACAGGGCCATCGCCCCACCGGCCTCGTCTCGCCGGTAGAGATTCCACCATCCGGTCCGATCGGATACGAAGTGCAGGCTCCCGTCCGGTGCCCAGGCCGGCTGGAAGATCGACTCTTCGGTCCCTCCGGCTACCAGGGCCGCCTCGGTCAGGGTGCCGTCCGGCGCCAGGTCGGCCATCCATAGTTCAGTTCCGTCCCACGGCATGTTGGGGTGGTCCCAGGTCAGCCAGGCAAGCCGAGCTCCGTCTGGAGACACCACCGGGGACGCCACAAAATCGTGGCCGCCGGCGATCACCCGGGGAGCGGCCCAACCGTCGATTGGGAACACGACCAACTCATTCACGGCTTCGGCCTCGGGAATGTGGTGCTCCCTAACGCAGATCACCAGATCGTTGTGGAACACGAAGTCGGCGTAGCGGTCTCCGGCCGGGAGGGCTGATTCCGGCGTGATGGGAAGTGGTTCCGGGCCGTCGAGCCGGTAGACCCTTTGATCCTCGAACCTGGAGGAGATGATGACGCCGTTCCCGACCGCGTAGGCGCCGCCGCCGTACTCATGAGCGCGGGTGCGGGAATTGAAACCTGGCGGCGAGATATCTTCGACCGTGCCGTCTGCGGCTCTGTGCACGATCACGCTGCGACCGCCTTCTGTGGGCCGCGACTCGAGCCAGTAGAGATCGGTGCCATCGACCGCGACCTCACTCAATCCGACGCCGGCGTGGGTCAGCATGGTGGGGGTGATGGGCGAGTCCCAGGAGCCGTAGGGGGCGGTGACGGTCATGAAGGTCCTCTCCGTAGCGCAACCGTGAGGGTAGACCCGCTCCGGCGTCAGAAACCCGCGCATAACGCGGCAAACTCACGCAAGAACGGGATTGCTCGGTAACCTTTCGTGGTGTCGAGGAAGACTCTCATACTTGTGGTGGTGTTGGTGGCCGTCGGGCTGGGCGTGACGGCGTGTGCGTCCCTGCAGGCCAACCCGGACACCACGGTCACCGTAGGCTCGACTCCAGAGATATCCACGGTGCCTGCCACCACGACGACTACCACCACAACCAGGCCGGCCCGGGATTGCACACCGCGTCTCCAGGTGGGAGAAGAATCCCGAACCTGGATCGAATCGCTCGACCCGATGACGGCGTCCATTTCCATTTCCCAGACGGTGTTTTCTTGTGCCGACGAAGTGGTGGTTACCTCCGGGTCGGACTTGGGACGGGTGGCCGTCGGTGCTCAGCTGGCGGCAGGTCTCGGCGGTCCGCTCCTCGTCGCCGGGGACCGCGACCTTGCTGCCCTGGGCGCCGAACTGTATCGACTGGCTCCCCGCCGCGTGACCCTGGTCGGGGCGTTGTCGGGAGTGGTCGTCCCGGCCGGAACCGAAGTTGAGATCTTGGGGGGATCGGTAGAGGAGGCCGCCGGGCAAATCCACGAAATGATCGAGGCCGACATCTGGGTGGAGATAGACGCGGCCGGCATTGAGACTGTGGCCCGCGTACTGCGCCCGACCAGCACCGGCGAGAGCTTCTGGGTCCCCGCCTCCGGGTCTGCCGACCCCTGTGATCGAGACGGGGAGGCGTTTCAGGCCGCGGTCGACCGTGCGGCGGCTGCTACAGCCGTGGGCGGCGACCTTTGGCTGGTGGACGCTTGTTCACCGGAGGCGGCTCTGGCGGCTGCGGCCGCGACCCGGTCGACGGGAGGTACGGTATTGCTGGTCGACGGCCGTGACCTGCGCAGCAATCGGTCCGTTGTGAGTGCACTGCCCGGTTCTCCCCTTCCCGAACATGTGGTACTGGTGGGGAAGATGACCCCGAATGCAGATTGGCAGGTCGACTCACTGCTCTCGGATCAGGAGCTGCCCGGCGGGGGCTCGACGTTGTTTCCGGGCCGGCGCATTGTCGCTCTCTATGGGAATCCAACCACACCTGCTCTGGGAGTGCTGGGCGAACAGGGCCCGAGGCAGGCAGTGGAGCGGGCCCGGGAAGTCGCCGAGCCGTACGCAGCGGACGGGACTGAAATCCTCCCGGCTTTTGAGATCATTGCCACCGTAGCCTCCTCTTCCGCCACGGGGGACGGCGACTACTCATTCGAGATGAGCGTCGAAGAACTGCTTCCCTGGGTGGAAATCGCCGGCCGGGAGGGCCTGTACGTCACTCTCGATCTGCAGCCGGGCCGCACCGATTTCCTCACGCAAGCCAAGCGGTACGAAGAACTGTTGCTTCTGCCCCATGTCGGACTGGCACTCGATCCCGAGTGGCGCCTCAAGTCCGACCAGGTCCATCTTCGACAGATCGGCTCAGTCGACGCGGTCGAGGTCAATCAAGTTGTCGAGTGGCTGGCCGGTCTCGTCCGGGAGAACCACCTCCCGCAGAAACTGCTGATCCTTCACCAGTTCAAGTTCACGATGATCACCAACCGGGAGATGATCGAAACGCCCCCCGAGCTGGCGGTGCTGGTTCACGCCGACGGGCAGGGTCCCATCCACTCCAAATACGACACTTATGCGGCCTTGACCGGTGCCCCCGATGCCGACCGGTGGTGGTGGGGTTGGAAGAACTTCTATGACGAAGACTCGCCGACTCCCACACCCGACCAGGTCCTGGAGCTGGATCCCTTGCCGGTGTATGTGAGTTATCAGTGAAAGAAGTCATTGGTTATTAGTCATTAGTTCTTGGTTTTTGATTGCAAGATCAGTGTGGCTGCCCAATTCTTGCTCCTCTTATGATGGCTGCCATGAGCAAAGGTGGGACGCCGGCGATTGACCGGCTGCAGCGACTGGGGGTGGATTTCGTCGTTCACGAGTACCGGGTCGGGGAGACGGAGCTTTCCTATGGGGAAGCGGTCGCCGCGGCGCTGGGAGTCCCGCCGGAGCGCTTGTTCAAGACTTTGGTGGCGCAGGTGGATGATCATCCGGTGGTCGGGATCGTTCCGGTGGCCGGTCGGCTTTCTTTGAAGAAGCTGGCCCGGGCGGTCGGAGGCAAACGAGCCATGATGGTAGAAACGGCCGACGCCCAACGGCTTACCGGGTATGTCGTCGGCGGGATCAGCCCGATCGGCCAGACCAAGCGACTCCCGATGGTGATCGACGTCGGTGTTCAAGACCACGACACGGTGTTTGTGAGCGCCGGCCGGCGCGGTCTTCAACTCCAGCTGACACCGGACGATCTGATCGCGGTGACAGAAGCTTCAGTCGCCGATATCGCGGACTGACGCTCGCTTGGCGAGCTTCGCTCGCGGCCGTCCGCTTTCCGCTATCCGCTGTCCAGCTCGCAGCTCGTGACTCGTGACTCGTGACTCGTGACTCGTGACTCTAGCTCGCAGCTCGTGACTCGTGACTCGTGTAGCTCATAGCTCGCAGCTCGCAGCTCGCAGCCCGCGGCTCGTGACTCCTAGCTCATCTGCCACAATCCGCCTTCGATGTTTGCTCCTGCTCGCCTTGCTTTTGCCCTCCGACCGAATGCCCCGATCGGGATCCTGATCGCGGCGTCTGCCGTCCAGGTGCTGTTCGGCGCCACCCCGTTTCTCATCCCTGAAGTAGCGGATCGCTACGGGGTGACGGAGGGTCTGGCGGCGGGAATCTCGGTCGCCCAAGTTGGAGCGTTTGCCGTGGCAAATCTCATCTTGCCCCGCCTGCTGGCTCCCAACGGCAAGGTGTTGCGATGGGCGGCCGTGGCGCTCGTCGTGGCTAACGCCGCCAGCGCCCTTCCCGAACAGTTCTGGCTTCTCGTTTCCATCCGTGCGCTCGCCGGGTTTGCCGGTGGGGCCCTGACCTGGGTGGTGTGGGCAGACGCCATGCGTAACCCGCGCTCGCTGGCCGGAGTCGCCTCGGCCGGTCCCGTGACGGCGCTGATCAGCGCTCCCATGCTGTCGGCGGTGGCCGGATTCGGCGACCGGGCCGTCTACCTGGCCCTGGCGGTGGTGGCCCTACCGGCCGTCTTCGTTGGCACGGACACAGGAGTGAACGAAAAGGGGTCTGGTTCGGTGAGCGGCTCCCGATCCAATCGAGTTCTGCTGCTGGCTCTTCTCCTGCTGACGTTCTTCGGTTCCAGCGTCTTCGTGTTCGTGGCAGTGGCGGCCCGCGAAGCACTCGGTCTCAGCCCCTTCGCCGTTTCCTTCTCATACAGCCTCAATGCGGCCGCCGGACTTCTCGGCACCCGGTTGGCATCTCGCCACCGCCGTCCCGGTTGGTGGTTGCTGAGCGTCGCACCGTCCATCTACCTGGCCGGTGCCGGTGGTCAGGTCTGGCTGGTGTTCCTCGGGATGGCGTGGTGGGGGTTTGCCTTCTGGATGGGCGTACCCGGTGTTTTGCAGATGCTGGCTGCCCGGTCCCTCGCTCCCGACGAACGGGCCGGCGATGCCCAGGCGCTGATGGCATTTGGCCGGGCTGCCGGGCCGGTGTTGGGAGGGAGCCTGGTGGACGGCGGGGCTTTTGCGACGCTGGCGGTGGTCGCCGGAGTGGGGACTGCGGTGGTGGGCGGGATGGTGATCGGTGTGCAGGAGGGCCGCGACCGGCTCCCACCGACCGACCCGCGGCTGATCGATCGAAGTGCCAGTTGAGCCGGTTGTTTCGCCAGAAATGCCGCATCCGGAGTTGCGTCCGCCCTCGTATGTCTCCGGAGGCTCGTTACCGTGCGAGTGACCCATGGTGCAGCTGAAGGACATTCTCGACCAGTACCGGGACCGGGTGGTTCGTTCGACCACCGGTTTGTTTGCTCACGCCCCGTACCCGCTCGAAGCGACGCTCTCGTATCGGGGTGATCCCGGCTTGTTCGGACCAGAATCTACGACTTGGCCGGTCGTCGGTGACGCGGCCGCCTTCATCGGGGGGATTCGGGCGTTGTTGATTCAAGCCGCCCACCCAGAGGTGGTGGCCGGGGTTGCCGATCACTCGACCTACCGGATCGATCCCCTCGGACGCCTATCCCGAACCTCGGCGTACGTCACCGCCACCTGTTTCGGGGCCATTCCTGAGGTCGAAGCGGCCGTCGAGATAGTCCGTGGCGCCCATGCAACCGTGCGGGGGCGATCCCACCGCGACCGGCCCTACACGGCCGGGACCCCAAAGTACGCCGCCTGGGTCCACAATGCGCTGACCGATTCGTTTCTCGTCGCTTTCCAAGAGTTCGGGCCGCGCCGTTTGACGGAAAGGGAAGCGGACCGATTCGTATCCGAGCAAACCCTCGTGGGTCGCCTGCTCGATGCCGATCCCCTTCCCGACACGGCCGCCGGCTTGAGCACCTGGATGAAGGACCATCCGGAGGTCGGACCGTCGCCCGGTCTGATCGAGACCGTTTCGTTTCTGCGTTCCCCACCGCTGTCACCGGCCATCCGCCTCGGCTACCGGCTTCTCTTCGCGGCTGCGGTCGCCACAGTCCCGCCCCGGCTGCGGTCCACTCTCGGTGTTCGCAAAAGGCCCGGAGCGTTGACCGTCGGCAGACTCATGGTCCGTTTGCTGCGATGGGCTCTGGGCTCTTCACCCTCATGGCAGATCGCCCTGGTGCGGGTGGGAGCCGAAGTCCCCGAGGGTCTCTTCCGTCAATCTCTTCCGGCAGATCGCGCCTAGTGCTCGGTCACCACCCAGACGGAGTCATGGAACCAGGTTTGACGGTTCGACCGTTATCGTTTTGGTGATGAGCAAGCGGCGATGGCGAACGGCCGGCACTCTGCTGGCGGGGGGGACACTGTTGCTCGCCGCCTGTTCCGCCGGACCGGCCGCTTCCCCGACGACGGCCGGCGCCGAACCCGAAGACGGTGTAACAGCCGCGAGCGTGACGACGCCACCGGCGACCACCACCACGACCCGGCCGACGGCAACGACGACCACCACGACTGAGCCTCCTTCTCCCTATGCGCGACCCGACTGGCTGGGGACCCGGTTGTTGCCGCTCCGGCCCGATGAATTTGGTGAGGTGCAGCCCACTCCGCCGGAGCTCATCGACCGGGCTCTCGAAACCCCCGACATACGTCCGCCCCCGTCCGGCGACGAGTTCGAGTGGACCATCCAGGAGGTACCGCCCGATGTGCTGGCGCGGTCCACCTGGACGCCCGAGTGTCCGGTGACCGTGGAACAACTCGCTTATGTGACCGTCTCCCATTGGGGATTCGACCGGGAGTTCCACACCGGCGAACTGCTGGTCAACGCAGACGCGGCGGAAGACATGGTCGAGGTTTTTCGGCTTCTCCACGAGATCCGTTTTCCGATCGAGGAGATGCGGGTCATCCGTCTGGAGGAGATCGACGCCCACCCTACCGGCGATTGGAATGACACCACCTCGTTCGTGTGCCGCCCGGCGGTGGGATCGAACAACTGGTCACAACACGCCTACGGGACCGCCATCGATATCAATCCTTTCCACAACCCCTACCTCAAGGGCGATCTGGTGCTCCCCGAATTGGCCTCCGTTTACCTGGATCGCACCGATCAACGTCCCGGGATGATCGTCCCCGGAGACGAGGTGGTTCAAGCCTTTGCCAGGATGGGTTGGGGATGGGGCGGCAACTGGAACAGCTTGAAGGACTGGATGCACTTCTCGGCGAGCGGCGGATGAGCACGGCTCGTCACGCTCTGCTGGTCGTCGTAGCGGTGTCGTTGGTGGCCGGAGCCTGCTCCGGTACCGGTGCTGCGAACACAACCGCGGTGAACGGGGTCACCTCGCCGACTGCCGCCACCACCACCACCTCCACCGACTCGACGACTACGACCCTGCCGGAGACCACCACCTCAACGACGGCCGTCCACACGCCGTCAACCGAAGCCTGGGGCACCTGGACACTGATCCTCGCTTCGATCGGTACCGGCGAACCCGGTGCCGAAGATCGGGCCAACAAGATCGCGTCCGGGATCGAGGGGGCGGCCGTCGTGTATTCGAGCGACTTTCCTTCACTCAATCCCGACTACTGGGTGGTGCATTGGGGGTCCTTCGAGTCCGGGTCTGAGGCAAGCGCGTGGTGCGCCGGCCAACCTGATGAGCTGACCTGCTACCCGCGCTACCTGGGATCCGAGGTGAGCCCGTTCGCCGTCGACGATCACGCCGTTTTGGTCGACGGTGAAGCGCTCGTAATCGTCGATGTCAGGAACGGGGAGCGCCTCAAGGTGATAGATCCCAACTTCAGCGGCGACGGAATGTGGGTGGGGCGCATGGCGCTCACCCCCGACGCCCAAGCCATGTACTACGACGTAGGTGGGGAAGATTCCTGGTATTCGTGTGACGGCTCGCAGGGTCAGGTCGAGCGACTCAGCCTCGAATTCGGGACCACCACCATCGTGGCTCCCGGCTACTCGCCGGCCGTCTCGCCCGACGGGAGGTGGCTGGCGGTGCTGGTGGCCGGGCAATGTCTACCCGACCCCGCAGAGCCCACTATGTGGGTTATGACCCCTACAGATACCGTTGTCCTGTACTCCCTAGCCTCCGGTTGGCCCGAAGAAACACGCCGGTGGAGAGTCGAGTCGGTTCCCACCTCCTACGACGATCCCAACATGATCACCTGGGTCGACTGGCGAGCCGATTCTCAGACACTGGTGGTCATGAACAACGCCGGGAACCTCTTCGAGGTGACGCTCGATCATCGAGGACCGCTCGATGCCGATCCGCCGCTGGTGGAAGCCGTCGATGGTTCTGCCGGGGCGCTGATCGGCAACACGCTCTACGTCACCCGGGATGAGACTCCCGACGAGTGGGGCGGGTTCGACATCCTGGGCGTCGATATCACCACCGGGCGGGAAGGAGAGGTGATTACCCAAACTGTGGGATGGCCGGTGGTGACCGCCGATATCACCCGGACCAGATTGATTTGGGGCTCCGACACCCAGATCGGCTCCGCCGAGCACCTGTTCGGTTTGCAGACCTATCTGGGCGGCCTCGCCTGGTAGCGCCGACTGAGACGAATCCGTTGACTCAAACGGGACCGAAGCTCCGTTTCGCTCCCTACCTTGCTCCTATGTAGTCCTCGAGATAACCGATCCGGAACTCTTGTTCCTTCGTCTTGAACTTGACCAGATCGCCGATCGAGACCACCCCCACCACCGTTCCCCCGTCCACCACCGGGAGGTGGCGGATCCGGCGGTCCGTCATCATGGCGAGGGCCTCGTCTATCTCGTTGCCGGCTTCGCACACAACGACCGGAGTGGTCATCACATCCTGAACCGGCGTGCTCTGCGAGGTGCGCCCCTGCAAGGCGATCTTACGGAGATAGTCCCGTTCGGTGAAGATCCCGGCGATGGCATCGTTCTCCATGACCAGCAGGGACCCACAGTTGTTCTCGACCATCTGCTCGATAGCCTCGAACACCGTGGCCGACGGTGCGACTCCGATGACGCTGTCGCCCTTTTCTTTGAGAACCTCGGATATGGTTGGCATGCGCATCTCCCTCAATGATGAGGACTGAGCGTACCCAAGTGTTCCGGCCGCGTCACGGAAAAACTGGTTGCTACCGTTCTTGAGTCCGCAATTGAGGGAGACGACCATGGCCACCCGCGATTATCAAACCGACGGAATCGCCGTCCACTGGGACTCGAGTCGTTGTATCCATTCAGGGATCTGCCTTCGTTCCCTGCACGAGGTGTTCAATCTCCGGCAAAGACCGTGGGTTGATGTGGAAGCCGCCCCGGCTGATGACATCGCCGCTACGATCGAGAAGTGCCCCTCCGGGGCGCTCACCTATACGCGTCCGGAAGGAACCGGGGAGCCGCCACCGGAGATCACCACGATCGTTCCGTCTCCGGACGGGCCTCTGTATGTGCGCGGTGACGTCGCGGTTAGGGATTCCGATGGAGATCTCATGGCGGCCGGGTACCGGATGACGCTGTGCCGCTGTGGTCACTCCAAGAACCAGCCCTTCTGTGATCTCTCGCATCGCGACATAGGGTTCACCGACAACCCGCGGGCCGTCGCCGCGCGTCGCCGGGACGCGGCCGATCCGTCGGATGTGTCCGGGAAGGACGCCGGCTAGGCACAACTATCGTTGCAACGGTCGACCACCGAGGAGTACCTGTGCCGTTCGATTTGACCCAACGAGGGGACGTGTTCGTGTTGACGATGGACGGCGGCGAAAACCGCTTCAACCGGAAGTCGCTGGCCCGGATCAACGAACTCCTTGATGAGGTGGCGGCGGTCGCCCGTCCGACGGCTCTGGTCACGACCGGCACCGGCAAGTTCTACTCAAACGGTCTGGACCTTGATTGGGTGATGTCGGGTGACGCCGACATGAACCTCGGGGAACTGGCTATGGAGGCCCAAGGGCTGCTGGCCCGCACGTTGACCTTTCCGCGCCCGACCGTGGCCGCCATCAACGGACACTGTTTTGCGGCCGGGGCGATGTGGTCGCTGGCCCACGACTTCCGAGTGATGCGCGCCGACCGTGGGTTCTGGTGCCTTCCCGAGATTGACATCAAGATTCCTTTCACCGAGGGGATGGCGGCGCTCATTCAGGCCCGACTCACTCCGCAAACGGCTCATCTGGCCATGACCACCGCCCACCGGTTCGGGGGCGGGGAAGCTCATCGGGCGGGGGTGGTTGACGATGCGGTGGCCGAGGACCAGGTGCTGGGGAAAGCCGTCGAACTGGCCGGGACCCTGGCCGGCAACGACCCGGACACGCTGGTCGCCATCCGGCGGACGATGTACGGACCGGCGATTGAGGCGCTCACTGCGCAGGCGTGGGGCTCGATCGGGTAGACCGTTGCCCTTGACCGCGACCGGTGTGAGCTGTTCACCCATCCCTGGAGGACCCTCACCCGCTAATCGGCACATTGTCGTAGATTGTTCAAATATGCAAAGGGAGAGCAACATCATGAAACTCCGCACCTTATTTGCCCTTATGGCCGTGCTGGCCTTGCTGGTCGCCGCCTGTGGAGGCGGGGAAACCGCCGAAGAAACCACTACGACAGCCGCAATCGCCGGTGATGGCACAACGACCACCACCACGGAAGCGGCCACTACCACAACCGAAGCGACTACCACCACGACTGGTTCGACCGCCTCCAGCTGCGCAGGAGGTTCTTCCGGCGCCCTGGCCGATCTGCAGGAATCGATGGCGCGAATGGGCGATGCCACTACCGGCCGCATGGAAGGAAAGATCTCGATCAGTGGCGTGTCCGAGCTGCCCGGTGACACTTTCGTCATGCCGTTCAGCGGCGCCTTTGACAACGAGACCGGAAATTTCAGTTTCACCATGGACATGAGCTTCATGGCATCTCAGTTCGGTGAGGAGATTCCCGCCGAGATGGCCGGTCTCTTCGGCGAAATGGAGATGCGGACTATCGGGGATACCTCCTACATCCGTTTCCCGCTCTTTTCTCTGTTCCTCGGACCGGAAGTGGAGTGGATCGCTACCCCTGCTGAAGAGGGCTCGGACGCCGCCGGCGGGTTCGGGGGGGCATCTCCCGGCAATCCGGCCGACTTCCTCGAGGCTTTCGAGAACGCCAATGGCACCGCTGAAGAGTTGGGACGCGAAACCATCCGGGGCGTGGAAACCACCCATTACCTGGTCGGGTTTGACATGAAAGAACTTCTCGAAAACGCCACGCCCGAAGAGCGGGCCAGAATCGAAGCGCAGGGGCCGCTGCCCATCGATTGTCTGCCGATGAATCTGTGGATTTCCGACGATGGGCTGGTCTACAAGTACGTGATCGAGATGGACGGCACCGCCCTCGACGTCCCCGAAGATGAGGCGTTCGAGTCGATGATCATGGATTTCGAGATGTACGACTACGGGGAGAACATAGTTATCGAGCCGCCCGAGGAATACACCGAGATGGATAGCCTCGATTTCGGGATTCCGGAGTTCTAGACCCTGGCCGGGTTCGCCCGGCCAAGCTGGACCTTGTACTTCGTAACGCGGCCGCCGTAGCCGGAGATGGAAGGGCGAGATTAGGGTCCTGGTCGCCGCGAGAAGGTGGTGGCCGCCGTACGGAGTGCGAAATGCCAAGTACGGTCGAGCCGGGCACTGCCCGGCTCGACCTGGTCGAAGGATCTGAATGGCTGAATCTGAAGAACTGAGAGTTTCGCCGCTCGAGCTTTTTTTCGATCTGGTGTTTGTGTTCGCCATCACCCAGATCGTGTCGCTGATCGAGCAGGATCTGAGCTGGGCCGGGGTTGCCAAAGGGGCACTCGTGCTGGCGTTGATCTATTGGGGCTGGTCGTTGTTCACCTGGACCCTCAACGCCGTCGGGACCGATCGGTTGGATGTGCGAATCGGATTGCTCTTCGCGATGGCGATGAGCCTGCTCATGGCGCGCGTCATTCCTGATGCGTACGGAGATGGTGGGCCGTACTTCGTGGGGGCGTACCTGGTGTTCCGCATGATCGCCAATGTGGTCTCGTTTCGATCGGCCGACTCCGACCGTCGAAAGGTCTTGTGGCGCTTTGTCCCGCTCACAGTGGTGGCCAGCCTGGTCGCCGTGGCCGGTGGTTTTATCGACGACCCGGCGCGGACCTGGATCTGGCTGGCGTCGTTGGTGATCGATCTGGTGGCCGCCCGGGCGGCCGAGCAGGGCGACTGGCATATTCGGGCCGGACATTTCGCCGAACGGTATGGACTGCTGGTCATCATCGCTCTGGGCGAGCTGATTGTTGCCATCGGAGTAGGTCTCAGCGAGAGCCAGGTCGACCTCAACCTCGGAGTGACCCTGGTCGTGGCCGTGTTGGCGACCGCTCTGCTGTGGTGGTCCTACTTCGATTGGGTCGCCGATCGGGTGGAGGACCACTTGAGCAGTCTGACGGGTTTCGCCCAGGGAGCCTTCGCCCGGGACGCCTACACCATCCTTCACTACCCGCTGGTGGCCGGGATCGTGCTGTTTTCGGTGGCGGTCGCCGAGATCACCGCTCACCCCGATGAAGCTCTCGAGGCGCTGCCCCGGACGCTTCTGGCATTGGGGTTCGCCCTGGTGTTGCTCTCGTTCGTAGCTTCGGCCTACCGGGCCACCCGGCGTATCCCGTTTGCCCGCTTGAGTGCCGCGGTCGTTATCGGCCTGGTCTCCGTGTTCGGCAGCTCGCTCGGCGGTCTGGCTCTACTGTCGATCGACTCGGCCGTGATCTTTGCGATGCTGGCCTATGAGAATTGGGCCCGTCGCCGCCCGGACCGGGTCCCGACTATGCCGTCACACAACATGGAGCGCTCAGAAACATGACTCATGACCATCCTCAACGGATCCTGATCATCGGCGCCAGCCGGGGAATCGGCCTCGAACTGGCCCGTCGGTACCTGGCCGACGGGTGGGAGGTACATGCCACGACCCGCACGCCCGACCGGCCCGGCCGGCTGGGCGATCTGTCCGGTGAACTGCAGATCCATCCCTTCGATGTGCGTGACGAGGCGCAGCTGGCATCGTTGACCCGATCGGTGAGGGACCTCGACGTGGTGATCCACAATGCCGGGGTGGGGCGGGGCGTCCCCCGCACCGAGATGATGGCCATCAACGCCGACGCCCCGATCAACACGATCGAGGCATTGCTCGAGGCGGGAGCGATCTCATCCGGCGGCAAGGTGGTGCTGGTCACCTCGCAGATGGGGGCCCGCCGCGGCAAGACGGGCAGCCTGGGCGATTACGGAGATTCGAAAGCCGCCCTCAACGATGAGTTCCGCCGGCGGGCCCCCGACTGGGCATCCCGGGGCGTGATCGCCATCGTGCTGCATCCGGGCTGGGTGCGCACCGACATGGGCGGCAGCTCGGCTCCCTTGAGTGTTGAAGAGAGTGTGGCGGGGATCTGCCGACTGGTGGCCGGCCTCACCGACACCGACCACGCCCGATTCTGGACCTGGGACGGTCGCGAGCATCCCTGGTAGGGGAAGTAGTGGTTTTGGCGTCAATCTTGCCCCGTCCGCGGCGTAAGTTCGACGCCAAAACGGGAGAGGACCGATGAGCAGAGGCCGCAAGATCCTTCTAGGTCTGGTGGTGGTGGCGGTCGTGCTGGGGGCGTGGATGTTCTGGCCCGAGTCCCCCCATGTCGAGGGCATCGGCCCGCCGGCAGGTGCTTACGACGCAGTCATCCGGCGCGACACCTACGGAGTCCCCCACGTATGGGGCAAGACCGATGCCGATGTCGCCTACGGGCTGGCTTGGGCGCACGCCGAGGACGATTTCCTGACCATCCAACAGACCTTTCTGGCGGCCCGCGGCCGTCTGGCGACCGTCTACGGTCCGGACGCTGCTCCGGTCGACTACTTCGTGCAACTGCTCCGCATCCCCGAGACAGTCGAGGCCGGGTGGTCGGATCTTCCGGCGGATGTCAAGGCTTTGTGTACCGGATACACCGACGGACTCAACCACTACGCGCAAGAGCATCCGGCGGAGGCGCTGGTCGGATTGTTCCCCCTGGAAGGAAAGGACATTGTGGCGGCCTTCACCCAGAAAGTGCCCCTCTTCTTCGGTTTGGATGGAATCCTCGGTTCGCTGTTCTCCGAGGAGCGACCGGACCTCCAGGCGGCGGCGCAACCGGCTGTCCGGTACGGCTCCAACGTCCTGGCGGTTTCACCGCTCCGGAGTGCCGCCGGCGAGACGATGCTGGCTTCCAACTCCCATCAACCCTGGACCGGCCCGGTCGCCTGGTATGAGGCTCACGTGACCAGCGAAACGGGTTGGGACATGACGGGACCGCTCTTCCCGGGGATGCCAATACTGGCCTTGGGTCACAACCGTGACCTGGCCTGGTCCCTCACCGTCAATGATCCCGATTTGATCGACGTGTACGAATTGGAGATCGATCCCGACGATCCCGACCGTTATCGATTCGACGACGAGTGGAAGACTCTCGAGGTCCGGCGGGCCCCTATCGAGGTTCGCTTGGCAGGGAGGTTGCGGTGGACCTTTAACCAGGAAGCACTGTGGTCGGTGTATGGGCCGGTCGTGCGGCAACCACACGGCACCTATGCCATTCGCTACGCCGGGATGGGAGAGACCGGCCTGGTGGAGCAGCTCTACCGGATGAACCAGGCAACCAGTTTTGAGGAATGGAAGGCCGCCCTGGCCACCCAGGACGGCCTGCCGTCGTTCAATCTCGGATACGCCGATGCCCACGGCACCATCGCGCTCGTTTACCACGGTTTGTTCCCCGACCGCGACCCGGACTACGACTGGACCGGTTACGTACCGGGCAACACCAGCGACACTTTGTGGAGCGGATATGTGCCGCTGGATGATCTGCCCTGGGTGGTCGACCCGGAGGGGGGTTTTATCCAGAACAGCAACTCGTCTCCTTTCACTGCTGCCCTCGAACGACTCGACCCGGTCGTCTTCCCGGAAGCGATGGGGGTCGAGTCGCAAGAGACCAACCGGTCGCTCCGCTCCCGGGAGTTACTGGCCGCCGATCAGGCCATCACGCCCGCCGAGTTCGCCGCCATCAAATGGGACATGACCTACCACCCTGAATCGTTGGTAGCGGAGCTGGCCGGAAGACTTCCCGATCTGATCGACTCTCCCGACCTGGCCGAAGCCGTCGGTCTGGTAGCCGGCTGGGATCGGGAAGCCGACCCGGACGATCCGGCCACCGCCCTGGTGATCACCACTCTTGCCGAGCTGCTGGACCAGGGGGCCGACCTGAATGCCTCCCAGCTCGGGGAGGGAGAGGTCGGTGACGATGAGCTACGCACCGCCGTGGCGGCTGCCGTTGCCACTTTGACCGAGCATTTCGGTCGTATCGACCCACCCTGGTCGGAGGTCAACCGCCTGGTACGGGGCGACCTCGATATTGGTCTGGGAGGGGGACCCGACCTCCTGCATGCGGTCTACGGAGACCACGTGGATGGAAGGTTCGAAGGTACTGCCGGAGACAGCTACGTCTTGTTGGTCACGTTCCATCCCGACGGCCAGATCACGTCGCAGAGCATCCACCAATTCGGAACCGACACTCTCGGCGAGGGATCGGTCCACTACGCCGATCAGGCACCACTGTTCGCCGCTCGCCGGCTCAAACCCGTGTGGTTCGACCAAGCCGACATCCTCGCCAACCTGGAACGCGAGTACCGGCCGGGAGCGTGAGGGGCGGGCTTCATCTGTTTTGGCGTCAATCTTGCCCCGCCCGTGGTGTAAGTTCGGCGCCAAAACGGGGGAGAGTCAGGTGTCTTCGACGATGACGGTGCCGGTGTAGCCGTCCACGACCACCGTGGCGCCGTCGGTTATTCGAGTTGCTCCTGCGACCGACACCACACAGGGGATGCGGTACTCACGGGCGACGATACTGCTGTGCGACAGCATGCCTCCGGCCTCGGCTATGACCGCGCCGGCCCGGGCGAAGAGCGGTGTCCAACCGACGTCGCTGAACGGGATCGCAATCACGTCGCCCGGCTGCACTTTGGGCGCGTCGTCGATCCCTTTGACGATCCGCAAAGTTCCCCGGTGGCGTCCCCGGGAGGTGGCGACTCCCTCGAGGCGCTCGGCCGGGTTGGGACCGAGCCGAGCCGGCACGAAATCGTTGCCGAAGATGACCTCCGGCATGTCCACATCTGCGAGTTCGGCCATTTCGGCGCGGCGGGCTCGCACCAACTCGCCGGGATTGGGCCCGTCCCCTCCGAGGAGAACGGAGCGTGCTTCATTGAAATACAGGTACATCACGTCGTCTGCCCGCTCCACGAGCCCACGCTCGACCAGGCGCCTGCCCAGGTCCAGGAAGAGGAGACGGAACAGGCCGTAGCCGTAGGTGTAGACAAAGCTGATGGCCTCGCGATGATCGACGAACTCGCCGGCCCGCCGTTGCAGGATATGCAGAGTTCGGCGCGAGAGGGGGTTCAGGTGTTCGACGGCTTCCTGCCACGGGCGGGCTCGATGTTTGCCGATGGTTTCGGCATGGTCGAGCGCCAGGCGCAAGACGGCCTCGGGCCGTTCGGACCAGGGCGGGATCGAGAAGTCGTTGCCGCTATCGGAAAGGTGCCCGAATCTCGTCAGGAAGTCTTGGAATTCGCGCCGGGCCTCGTTGGGAAGCGCAGCGATGCCATTGTGGTGAAACCGTTCCACCGCGTCGGCCTCGAGACCAGTGATGCAGGTTCCGAGCCGGTCGAGAGCCCGGTTCGGGTTGTACGGGTTGGACGGGTTACCCAGCGCGAGGTCGAGGTCATCAACCTCGATCCCGCGTTTCGTGACGGCCCGCCGAAAGAGTGACACGTACACGTTGGCGAGAAGCGGGATCACAATGTTCCGGTAGGCCGCCCTGGTCGCCAGCTCGGTCAGGTCATCGATCCGGGCGAGCAGGCCGGTGTCGCTGAGGATGCTGAAGTCCTCCCGCTCAAACGCTGCAAATTGGCTACGCAGCTCATCCACGTGCCCTTCGACACTCCGTCCGTAGAGCGCTTTGCCGATAGCGACTCCCATGATGCGGGGGAGGTGCTTGATGGTGGCGGCCGTCGGCCGGAAGCCCGGTTTGGTCTCCGAGGGTAGCCCGAGCAGCATCTCGAGAGCATCACGAGGCATGCCGAGCATCTCGAAGATCTCGCCGATGGCACCCATGTTGAAGTACGAACGGTAGGCAAACGCCTTGGCGAGTTGCTCGGGCTGTAGGTCGTTCGGGCCGATTGCCTCGCTGAAGAGGTCTATCCAAGCCCGGTTGACGATTGGAACGTTGACCGACCAAACAAGCGGTTTGATCATGCCCGGCATCACTTCACGGGATATCCGGTTCGAATAGACGGCCACCTCCTGCAGGCCGGTGATGGGGCGAAGCTGTACCCACCACACGTCGGTGCCGTCCCATACCCACTCGAGATCGACCGGTGACCCGAACTGCTCGGCTACGCGGGCCGTCTCGCCGACGATGGTGCGAGCTACAACATCGGGAAGCACGGCCTCGTTTTCCGGCTGCAAGCTCCAGCCGCCCCAGCGTCCTATCCATCGCTGCGGTGTTACGCCTTCGTCGACCAGAGCATCCCCCCGTCCGGCGACCGCTTCGATGACGATCTCATTGAGCCCGGTCATGGGATTGCGAGAGAAAGCCACGCCGGAGACGCGGGGGGTGACCATGCGCTGCACCATTACCGACATGGCGATCGGCGTGGCGTCACCCGTTCGCTGTCGATAGGCGTTGACCGTCGATCTCGCGGCAGACATGCGCACCCGGCGAATCGCCTCCGCCACGTCGCCCGGACCGGACACGTCGAGCTCGGTCGCGAACTGGCCCGCATAGGAAGACCCGAAGCCGTCCTCAACGGCCGCCGAGGATCGCACCGCCCAGGGACCCGGGTCGGGGAGCCATTGTTCTACCTCCGGCGGTTCCGGTGGTGCTTGCCCGGCCGGCACAACCCAGGTTTCGGGGACCCGATATCCGTGACGGATCAGCCAGTGAACCCTGGCGGCTTTACCGCCGATGGCCGTCGGGGCTTCCGACGCCGCCGTTAAGAGATGGGTTTTCATTCGCTTCCCCGCCCGTTATCCTCATCCGCCACGCTAGGTGGTGGCGTACATCATACGTAGCCATAGTGAGGGGTGGATGTTGGGCGAAAAGGTGGCCGTGCTGCTGTGCGGATACGGCGAGGTGGAGGACTACGAGGAATTCGCGGATTACAACGAGAAGTCGTTCCGGCTGCTGGTTTCCAAATCGATCAAGTTCCCGGACTTCTCGATTCCGTGGCTTTCCCGCCGGCTCGAGCGTCAACAACGCAAGGAGTGGCATGCGGCAAACCACTACCACTCACCTCACAACAGCATTTTCGAACGGCAACGAGCCGGCATCGAACACCATCTCCAGCAGTCGTACGGGGATGATGTGCGCGTTTTCAAGGCATTCAACTTTGTTGAGCCATTCATGCCACACCAGGTGCTGAAGGAGGTACGCGAACAAGGTTTCGAACGGATCGTGGTCTATCCCTGGCTGGTAGTCGATTCCATTTTTACCGGGGGCCTGGCCCTGGAGCAGATCAACAAGGCGCTCCATCTGGATGGTGCCTGGGTAAAGGGCGTCCGCTACCTGCCCTCCTTTTGGGAGCGTCCCGATTTCCAGAAACTGCTCGTGTCCCATATCGATCAGGGTGTTGCGCCACTTCTCGAACGGTATGTTCCGACGCAGGTCGGCCTCGTGCTCTGTCTCCACGGCTGCCCGCTCGAGAACAAAGGAATGGAAACAGGCGTACGGGAGAGCCGGGCACTCTACTACGCGCTGCAAGAGCGTCTCATCCGCCGGTTCCCTCTGATCAGTCCAGGATGGATGAACCACCCTGTGCCGGGCAAGTGGACAACCCCAGACGTTCGCCAGGCGGCTGCCAATCTCATGGAGTTGGGAGCCCGAGCGCTGGTCTTCGTCCCTATCGGGTTCGTCACCGAGAACCACGAGACTCAACTCGACATCGGTTACACGATCGACAAGATCGACGGTCGGGCCGAGGCCCTCCATCTGTCCACCCTCAACGAGCACCCCGAACTCCTTCAGATTGGTGCAGCATGGATCGAACCCCTGATCGACGAGTTGCGCTCCGGCTAGGGTTCCCTGATATCTCAGCGGTATTCTCTCGAGCGCTCGTCGTGAGCCCCGTCCGATCCCGACAAAGATGACCGGAGTATTGGCGTTCGTAGTCGGTTACCTGTTCGGGTCCGTGTCCGGGGCAAGGATCATGGGGCGGGTGTGGGCGGCCGGTCGGGACCTCAACCGCACCAAAGTCGTCCTCGACGGTACCGGCGCGACGGTGATCATTCGGGGGGTCAGTCCGGCTGCCCTGCAGGCTCGGGCTGGTGGGGCGGGGGGTCTGCGGGCCGCTGCCATCGACATTCTCAAAGCGCTCGTGCCGATCCTGGCCGCCCGGCTGCTGTGGCCGGACGGGCCGGAAATGTTCCTGATGGCGGGCGGCTCGCTGTTGGGACACGCCTATCCCGTCTATCACCGTTTCTTGGGCGGATTCGGCATCTCCCCCCTCCTCGGTGCCCTGGTGGTCATCGACTGGCGGGCGCCGCTGGTTGCCATCGGTGCTCTTGCGGTTGTCGGGTTCGTCTTCGGCAGCGCCTACCTCGGCATCGAAACCTGGCCGGTGGGCCTGATCCCGTGGTTCATCTGGCAGGGGGACGGGTGGGGGGTCGGTCTGGCCGTGCTGGCCAACCTCATCTACTGGTGGCGCAGTCGCTCCGAGGCGGTGGCGGCGTTCTTTGCGTGGCGCAGAGATGCGCGGCCGTGGCGGGACCGCGTCAGGGACTTTGCCCGATACCCCGACTACGAGGTGCCGGACGCATGAGCCGCCCGGGGGTTCATCGGGAGGGATCCGGATCGGTCGTAGTCCGGCTCAGGGCGCACCGGGGTTCGGTTCGCGCTCAACCGGTCCGAACCGCTTCCGCCGGTTCAATACGAGACGCCCGGATGGCGGGATACAGACCGGCCAGTCCTCCGACTGCCAGGGCAGCGCCGATGCTTCCAAAAAGTCCTGTGATCGGGACGGCCAGAGTGAGGTCGCGGTTGATAGCGAACGCCACCGTGATCCCCGCCCCCAGCAGCACTCCGACCAGGCCACCGGCGAGGGCCAAGAGAGTAGATTCGATGAGAAACTGAGCCCGGATGTGACCCCGAGTAGCGCCCAACGCCCGGCGTACTCCAATTTCCATCCGTCGTTCCAGCACGGACATCACCATGATGTTGGCGATCGCCACCCCGCCCACCAGGAGAGCGACGGCTCCCAGTCCGACCAGCAGTCCGGTGAGCGCTTCTTCAGCAGCCTGACGGGCCGCCAGCGCGTCGGAGGGTCGGGTGATCTCTACCTGATCGGGGCTCTCCGGGTTGAGGCTGGCCGGGAGCACCTCGACCACATCGTCGACCGAGTCCGGATTGACCCGCAGGTAGATGGCGCTGGGAGCCGCCGGGGCGTCGAAGAGGTCGGCGGCAATCGTCCGGCCGATGAACGCTCCCCTTTCCAGGTCTGGATGGAGAGGCAACTCGTCGATGATGCCGACCACCGTGAACCACGTATCGCCTATGTACACCTGCGGTTGCGGATCGAGGCCCCGGATTCCCAACCGGTCGGCAGCGACGTCGCCGAGTACGACCATGGGAAGCCGGTCGGCGGCCCCGTCGAGAAACCGGCCTTCCTTCATGGCGCCGCCGAGTACGTCGAGCAGGTTCTCGCGCGTGGTGAAGACTCCGATCCCGCCGGTCTGCAGTTCGGGGATCAGCGGCGACCTTCGTACCGACGTCTCCACAACGGTGGTGGCAGTGTGGCGACGGACCGGACCGATCCGTCCGGCCATTTCGGCCGCGCCGTCCGGGAACCCGGTGGACTGTCCGAGGATGCCTTGCCCCTGGGTGACCCGCAAGAGGTTGGTCCCGAGATCGTCGAGCACGGCCAACAGGTCGGCCCGTCCAGATGCCGAGATCCCCAGCACCGCCACGATGGCGGCGATGCCGATGGCGATGCCGGCCGCGGTCAGGACCGAACGCCCTCGCCGGTTGAGGATCCCCTGGTAGCCCAGACTGATCATATCCCAGAGGCGCAGCCGGCTCTTCATGCGGGGCCGTCCGCGGCGATGCGTCCGTCCCGGATGGTGACCAGCCGGTCGAAGCGGCCCGCCACCTCCCGGTCGTGGGTGATCACCACGACCGTCGTCCCAGCCGCGTTCAGCTGCAGCAAGACGTCTATGATCCCGGCTCCGGTCTTCGTGTCGAGGTTGCCGGTTGGTTCGTCGGCAAATACCACGGCCGGGTGGCCGACGATCGCCCGGGCGATTGCCACCCGTTGACGTTCTCCACCCGACAGCTGGGTGGGGAGATGATCCATCCGCTCCCGGAGGCCCACCGTTTCGAGCGCCACCCGGGCCCGCTCCCGGCGGTCTTTGGTTCCGACTCCCCGGTAGAGGAGGCCCTGGGCGACATTCTCCAGGGCGGTCGTCCCAGACAACAAGAAGAAGTCCTGGAAGACGAACCCGATCAAGTTGGCCCGTACGCCGGACAATTGCTTGTCGGACAGCCGGGAAACGTCGTCATCCCCGATCCGGACGGACCCACCGGTGGGTCGGTCCAGGGCGCCCATGATGTGAAGCAGTGTCGATTTGCCGGAACCGGAGGGGCCGATCACCGCCACCGAGTCGCCGGCTGCCATCTCCAAGTCGACTTCGATCAGTGCATCGACCCGTGGCGGGCCGAGGTAGGACTTGGAGACCTTCTCGAGAGCGATCAGGCTCATCGCGGAACGGCGACCAAGTCGCCTTCCTGGACGTCGCCGGTGATCTCCACCAACCCCTCGGCAAACTTGCCCAGCTCCACGGAGACGAGCCGGGTCGTGTCACCGTCGACCACTTCGATCGCGTAGCCGCCTTCGGCGAGAGCCAGCACAGCTTCGACCGGGGCGAGCAGCGCGTCGAGCACCTGCTCGGACACCACTTCGACGTCGACAATGGCTAGTTCGAACTCGGCGGCGTCGGCCGGTCGGTCGAAGGCGACGGTCATCTCCACCACCTGGCCACCGGCGGCCGGATCGACGGTTGCGATGTTGGAAATCGAGGTGATGGTGCCCGGGGTTTCGGTGTCGTCGGGCAAGACGATCACCGTCGAGCCGCCTTCCTCGACGAGTTCGCGCTGGTCGATGGCCAGCATCACGACGATCTCCCGGTCGGTTCCGGAGGTCTCGATGATCGGTGCCCCCGGGGCTATCGTGGCGCCCACCTCGATCAGCAGCCGGTTGATGCGGACGGCGCCCTTATGGAAGATCACCCGGCCGAGTTCGACGATGCCCGTCTCTTCGAGTCCCAGGTCGGCTTGCCAATCTTCGACGATGGTCGCGGTGACGTCGGTGAACTCCTCGTCGATGGTCAGTTCCTCGTCGGTGTCGTAGCCGAGTGCTACCAAGTTCTCTTTGAGTTGCTCGATGTCGGCCCCGTCGGCGACCTCTTCGGCCAGGGGCCGCCAGGCGGGCCGTTCGCCGTAGAAGAGCACGACGGGGGCACCGTTCAGTTCTAGGAGGGTGCCCCCTCGCTCCACGGTGACGCCTTCTTCCGGGAGCCAGGTGACGACCCCGCCGGTTGCGCTGTACAGGACGTCGCCGTCCTGGTAGCGGAGGCGACCTTCCAGCGTCTCGGACTCGATCAGGTCGCCGCGAGTCAAGGTGCGGGTCACGAGTTCGGGTTTCTCGACCGGTTCCTCTTCTTCTTGCTGTTCGACCAGCCGGTTGATGCCGTAGAAGCCTCCGGCGCCCACCGCACCGAGCAACACGATGACGGCCAGCCAGCCGAGAGCCCGTTTCACATCAGCCGCCGATTCCGGGGAACGCCACCAGGTCCTCGCAGGCTTCCATCGCACCTGCGAACTCGGGGTCGTTGAACGCCTGGGCCATCTCGGCCATGGGGAAGGGGATCTCGGTTCCCGAGAACGTGGGAAGCGGATCCGGCCATCCTTCGACGCCGTTGTCGCGCATGCAGATGGCCCACTCGGTGAGTTGATCAGTCACCTCGGCGATCAGCTCCGGGTCGAGTTGCAGCTCGACGCCTTCTCCGGCTTCAGCGAAGATGCCCCGACAGTTCGACAGCGCCGTCTGAAACTCGCCGTCGAGCAGGTCGAATTCCTCGGCCAGGGCACCTGAGATCACCGGCTGCCCGTCGGCATCGAAAGTAATGTCGGGAATGTCGATCCCGTTGTCGCGCATGCACTGGGTGAAGTCGAGGGCGACTTCCTCGAGCGACGGTGGTTCGGTCGTCGTTGTGGTGCTCTGCGCCGCGGTCGTCGGCGTGGTGGTTTCCAGCGTGGCGATCGTGTCGGTGGTGGATTCGGTTTCACCGGAGCTACACGATGTCACTACCACCAGCAGTGTCGACAGGAGCAGCGTGCTCATTCGTTTCAAGGTCCTACCTCTTCAGACAAAGTGAGATTAGCTCCGGTTTCGCGCTTACCACTCACACTGCGCGGTCGGATCGGCCGTTCACCTTCTGTGGCATTTGCAATCACTTTGAGTAGCATGAAGACCTATCCGCACGGGGGTTTTTTTGAACGCTTGGATCGGTTTGGGGGCCGCGATCATCGGATACTTGGTCGGCGCGATCTCATTCACGCGGATCGTAGGAGCCCGGGTGTTGCCCGGTGAAGACCTCAGCGGGGTGGACATCCAGTTGGGCAAAGGAACCCTCCGAGTCAATCGCACCAGCCCCACGCTTGTTTCGATGAAGAAGGGCCCGGGATACGGATGTCTGACCGGCCTGCTGGACATGGCCAAGGCGGCGGTCCCCGTCCTCGTCTTCAAGCTGGTCTTTCCCGATCAGGACTACCAGTACCTGGTCGCGGCGGCGGCGGTCATTGGGCACAACTATCCGGTCTACTACCGGTTCCGGGGTGGTGGCGGCATGTCGCCGTATCTTGGTGGATTGGCGGTACTCGACTGGTTGGCCGTCCCGGTGGTGACCGGGCTGGGCGTCCTCACCGGTCTGGCAGTCCGAAACGTCGTTATTGCCTACGGCTCCGGGGTGATGTGGCTGATCCCATGGTTCTGGTGGCGAGGCGGGAACTGGCCTGCTCTGGTCTACGTCCTCGTCGTAAACTTGGCGGTGTGGACGGCTCTCTGGCCGGTAAGCAAAGATCTGGCCCGGATGCAGAAGTCCGGCGAGATCGACGCCAAGGAAGCAATGGCCGTCCTCCGCTCCGGGCACCCGTCCATGAACCGCGCCAAATACCGGCCGGAGGAGTGACGAGCAGAACTCCCTCGTTTTTAGCGTCAATCTTGCCCCGCCCGTGGTGTAAGTTCGACGCCAAAACGGGGATGGTCGGCTTTGCCTACTTGGCGGCTTCCTCGATCTGGAGGGCCAGCAACCGTTCCAGGTCTCCGTGGAGTTCCAGGCCGGCATTTCGGCCGACCTCTTCGAATAGGATCTTCCCCCGGGAGTCGGTCAGGGTGACCTCGACGCGGGAGAGCATGGTTTCGCCCACCCGATCGCCCATGTCGTGGCGAGTGGGTGCATAGAGCAATCCTCCGCGAGCCCGTTCGGCCCTGATATGCAGCCGCTGCCGGCGATCTGCGACGGTCCATTGGACGGTTTCGTCGGTGAACCGCAGATCGGTGGTCCGAGCCCGGGTGTAAGTAGCGAACTGGTGCAGTCTTCCGCGATGGCGGAGGCCGATGATGAAACCGGGAAAGGCCGACACCATCCAGGGGATGATGGCGATCGAGGCGACGAAGCTGGTGCCCGGCGTCTCGAAGTGATTCGTTTGCATCCAGACGTAGCCGGCCGGGAACGTTTTGCCCCAGTCCTTCTCGGTGTAACCCCGGCCCTCCCCGAAATCAATCTCCCTTCCGTCGATGGCCAGCGTGCCCTCGAGAGTGTGGTCGAAGCTGACCAACCCGTGATTGCATTCCATCCACGGTGCCCAACCGTACGGGCCCATGATCCCCAGCCGGGTCGGGGAGACCGGCCACGGTGTTGGAGTCCCCAACTGGATCTCTCCCCGGGCGATTCGCGTGCCGTCGTCTATGTCGAGGACCACCGTCCGGTCGGAGAAACGATTCGGACCGATCTCCACCTCGAACCCATCGGTGGCCGCCCGGAAGGCTTCGGCCGGATAACGGTGATAGGTGGCCTCACCTGTAGTCCCATCGAGGATCTGGACGAATGCGTGGTGGCGGTTCGGGTCTTTGCTGAGGAAGATCCCCGGGATCACTGCGTACCGGCCGGCTTCAGAAGCGTCGACCAACTTGAAGTACCAGCCTTCAAAAAAGGGAGGGCGGCGCCGGTGTCCGTGATAGCGCTCGGGATGAAAGAGTGTGGGGGAGAAGGCCATCCGGGTCCTTGCAGGGTGCGCGATGGTACTCCTCCCGCCGAATTCAGCGCTGGGGTCGTGGAGACTTCCCACCCTGATTGAATCATCCGGCGACGGCGACCCTACCCCTCGTCGAAGATGTCGAGCCCGCAGTCGGTATCCAGATGCTCCAGCATCCGAAAGAAGCGTTCTTGGATCTCCGGGCTGGCATCCTCGAGAAAGGCATCGGGATTGCGAGCATATTCGTCCCGGTACCACGTCCAGTCGGCTTCAACGGCAGGGGGGGCCAGGTTGGCAAGATCCGTCAAGGCACCAAGGAGGAACTCCCGATAGCCGGGCAGGGATTCGTAATCGGTGCCCTGGGCGCTCCACTCTTCATCGATCGCCACGTACTCGACAAAGGCGGTGCAGAAATCGCCCGACGAGAGTACCGACGGTGCCGTCGTCGATGTTGTGGTGGCCGCCGTGGTACTGCTGGTGACGGTAGTGGTTGAGGCCACCGCCAGGGTCGTCGAAGTGGTGGCGATGATCACCGTTGGGTCGACCAAAGGATTGCTCAAAGTGATCCCGGTCGGGACATCGGCTGTGCCTGTTGTTCCGATCGGGCGATCGATCAACTCGCCGGTCGACACGTCGACCAAAGTGATCACCGGCAACGGCGCTGGGGAGGGCTGTACCACGACGGTGGTCTCCGGCTGGAAGTTATCCCACCGGTTTCCCGTGTAGGTGACGGCTGCCGTCTGAGCGATCGGCGGAGCGAGCGGGTTGCCGCAATTGCATTTGGCTCTGGGCACTCCAAATGTGTCGACCAGTACGGATGTCCCCGCTTGGAGGACTGCCTGGCGGGGAGTCGGCACACCGTTTCGGTAGCCGTTATTGGTCACCCGGGTGTCGGCCACCAGCGTGATCGGGGTGAGCTCCGCCAGGAAGGCGGGGATGTCGTCGACGCTGAGGCTGTCGCCCCCACTCCACCGGAAGTTGGGATCGGCGTTGATCCCTTGAATCCAGGCACGCCCCTTGTCGGGGTTGTCTACGAGGAAGCGAGCCATCTGCTGGGGGTCGCAGCGGCTGGTGTCCTGCGTGCCGCCGTACAGGCCGGGCTCACCGCCGCTGACGGTCGGGAGCGATGCCCCGCCGGCCGTGGTGGTCGTCTCGCCGGCGGCGGTCGTGGTGATCGTGGTCGTGATCGTCGCCACGACCGGAGCTGCATTGATGATGTCCGGGAAATCCGGCACGTCGAGCTCGGTGGTGAACACTTCTGGACCGGGATCGTTGGCCGGTTCGAGGAACACCTCACCTTCGGCGAGGGTCAGAGAATCGTCGCGCACAAAGAAGTACCAGCCGGTTGCCCCGGCCACCAGCACGATCACCAGGAAGACGATCCATCCGCGACCGCCCCGGCTGGGAGTTGGGGTTGGGGCCGATGATGGGGGAGGAGGTTGACTAGGAGGTTGGGCGCCCGGCTGCGGGGTCGGCTCGACCTGGGCCGGCGGCTCCGGCGGTGCCACCGGGGCTCCACACGTCCCGCAGAAACGGTCGCTCGCCTGCAAAGCGTCGCCGCAGTTGGGGCACCGGGCGCTGTCTGCTGCATGAGCATCGGCCGCCGCCGGAGCGGCAACAACCGGCTGGGGCGTGGTCGGCTCCGGCGGAGGAGGGGCAGCCCCGGGTGGTCCGGAGACGATCCGGGCATGCTTGCGGGCGACGAAACCGGTCGTCCCGTCCGCCAGTCTGATCATGAACCAGTGTTCGTTGGAACCGGTCGTGCGGTGGGTGGACCCGGCCTCGAGGGTGCCAATGGTGGTTTGTCCCGCCCGGTCGACGACCGGCACGGACTGATCGACGGTGATCCAGATTTGGTCCGACATCCCGAGTCCGAGCCTACTCGGGCGTCAGCAAGGAGGGAGCGCTTGTGTCGGCCTACCGTTCGTTCACGAAGACGAAGCCGCCCGAGTACGGCCGGTCGTTGAGTTTGATCCGTTCGACACCGGGATCAGTGAAGCACCACTCGGCCCGATCGGCAGCCGGAAGGGCGCCGAAGTCCGAAATGAACGACTCGGACGATTCGTTCACCAGTAGAACGCACTCGCCTGGTTCGACCCGCAACCACTCGGGCTGGAAGCGCTCGACCACGACGACGGCTACGGGTTGGCCGGCATCGGCGGCGATTTCCTGGGCTCGATCGAGGGTGGCTGGATCAGACCACGGCCGGTGCCAGAGTGTCAGGCCGACCACGCTGACCCCCAGCACGATGAGCGCCGGGCGGAGCAGGTTCTGTTTGAGAAATCGTTCGGTCGTGGTGAACCTGAACACCATCAGCCCGAGGGGAAGGCCGTAGGCGACGTGCGCGGCGAACGCGATCCCAATAGAAAGCCACTTGCCGGTGAGACCGTAGACCTCGGTGAAAGGACCGAGGAAGGCGACGGCCTCCAGGAGCACTCCCCAGAGGACACCGAATCCCCAATGGCGGCCGGCCATCACCACTGCGAAGGCGATCCCGAACGTCACCCCGTTGGACAGATGGAACAGCCAACCCAGCAGGTCGGTCCATGGCGAGGACATTCCTCCGCCATCGATCAGCAATCCGTAGCTGAAGATCGGTGCGAAGATTCGCTGCCCGGCGAGCGCAAACGGGATCCGGAACACGTCGTAGGCGATCGTTCCGGCAACGCCGGCAACGGCGCCGAGACGAATCCGCCGTTGGAGGTTCTGGTAGGAAGGGACCGTTCGGGAAGCCAGCGCGATCAGGAGCAGCAATCCCGGGCCTGTCACCCATCGAGCGAACTGATCCATGGGCATCAGTCCGTAGAGATCCGCGAGGAGCGCACCGACTGAGGTGGCACAGAGCCCCAGTACCAGCACGGCGGCGATTCGCTGTTTGGTGTCGAGGTTGGCGGGTCGTAATGCTTCAGTCACAGCCGACCACTGTACAACGTACAACCATCACGGTCGTCCGCTATGTTCAACCGAGATGTATCGGGTGGTGGTGTGAACGGCAAGGTCGAGACCGAGTTCTCCTGGGGAGGGTTGGTCGCGACCATCCGCGTCTGGATCCGTCAGAACATCCTTCGGACGGTCGTCATGGCCGTCGTCGGATTCGTGATCGGCTGGGCAGTCAACACCTACATCATCGCCGTTCGCTACGAGGGCAACAACGCGGTCGCCGGCGTAGGGACGACGGGCGGGTTCTTGGCCATGCTCCGTAACGGTGGAATGTACTGGGGAATACTGTCGACCATCGTGTTCTCCCTGTTCGCCTACGGGCGTCAAGCAGGTTGGCGGCGCCTGGGTCAGGAGATTGCCTCGATTCCCCGGGTCTTGCGCGACACGTTCATCACCGGAGGCACCACGGCCTGGGCGGTGCTGTTGTGGGGTGGAGCCATCAGCCTGGTGGCCGCGGTGTTGATCGGTCCTGCCGTGGCCGGGATCCTCTCGGTCGGCCTGTTACTGGCCGCTCCGTCACCGATTTCCGCGATCTTCGGAAAGGTCGTCAGCCGCTTGCTGATGGGTCTGGTCCGGCTCTTCGCGCCGGCCAAGCAGAGCGACATTCCCCACCTGGGAGGCACGGTGGCGGGCGTGGCCGGGACGGCGGCAGGCATGCTGCTGGCCTGGCAGGTCGTGTCGACGCCGACCAAGATCGTCCTGGCGGCAGCGGCCGGTGTCCTGGCCTTTCTGCTCGTGACGAGAACGGCTACGCCGCCGGCTGCAGCCGGAATGCTGCTGATCCTGGTCGTGGTGATGGTCTTCCGCGACCTCTTCGACGCCTCGGCCGTACTGGCCGACGACGGTGGCTGGCAGGAGTGTGGAGCGGATTGTTCGATCATCGACTGGGCCCAGTCTCCCGGAGCAACCGACGTGATCGTCGATGCCTCACGTGGCGGCGTTGCCGCCGGAGCCGGAGCCGCTCTCGGCACCGGGCTGGGGAGCGCGGTGGCCGGTGGTGCGTCACCGCCGGGACCGGGGGTGGACACCCCGACCGGACCCGCCCCCGACACCACCGAGCCGACCGGCCCGGACGAGGAGACGATCCCCGAGGGCAGCGAGGAGTACCCGCCGCCCGACGCAGAGCTGTTTCCTCCCGAAGGGGAGCCTGAGGATGGTGAGTTCCCACCACCGCCGCCGGATGAAGAGGTACGCCCCGATGGGACACGGGTCACCACCTCGACGGATCCCGACGGAACAACCGTGGTGTCGGAGGAGCGTCCAGATGGTTCATCGACGGATACGTATACCGATCCGACCACCGGCCGAGTGACGGTTGTCGAGACGCGCCCGGACGGGAGTTCGGTCGAGACGACAACCTGGCCCGATGGATCGACGTCGACGGTCACCGTCGACGCCCCCGCCACGACATCGACACCCGACACAGATGCCGGTGACGGACTCACCCCGCCGGTCGAAGAGGTCCGTCCCGATGGGACGCAGGTGACGACTTCGACGGATCCCGATGGAACGTCGGTTGTATCGGAAGCGCATCCTGATGGGTCTTCGACCAGCACGTACACCGACCCATCGACGGGTGAGGTGACCACGGTCGAAACCCGTCCCGACGGCAGTTCGGTCGAAACGACGGTGCGGCCGGATGGATCTACCACGACGACCACGGTGAACCCGGATGGGACCTTCACCACCACCGTCGTGGATGCCGATGGCAACGAGACGCAGAGCGACCTCATCCCGCCTCGCTATCGGGAACCGCTCGACACTGCCACCACCGCCGCGCCCGGACTCGAACAGGACAGGATCGTCGACCCGGAACGCGTAGCGTTCGGTCCCGACGGTACGCCACTGGTCGATCCCGAAACCGGCCGGACCTTGCCCGTCGATACCGAAGGCAACGTCAAGTACGGCGACGGGTGGATGACACCCGAAGAAGCTGCACAAAGGATCGCCACCGACGAAGGATGGAACGGAGCGCGATCGGCGGGACAGGAACTCGTCGACGAATTCAAACGCACTCGCGAGCAGCTGGCCAACGAGACCGACCCCGCTCGACGGGCCGAGCTCGATCAGCGCCTCAACGAGCTGACCAACAAGATCAACGAGTCGTACGCGGGCAAGAACATCCTCAAAGGCGAGGGACGGACGGCAGTCGGCGCCGACTACGACGCAAGGCTGTCCGAGATCTACAGCCGGGTCGATCAGGACTTCATCAACCGCCTCAACGAGATGGGGTTCACCCGGGGTGGGCGGCCGTGGACCCTGGAGGACATCACCGAGTTCCGCAACGCAGCCAGTCGGGGAACCGTCGGCATGGACCGGGACATCGGTCTGAACGAAAACCGGCTTCGGGAACTGATGACCGAGCTCAACCAACTGCCTCCCAACTCCCCGGAGGCTCACCGGGTGACCGAGCAGCTCGCCGCCGAGATCAACCGGACCAAGATCACCGTCGACTACGACAAGTACACCAACCACCTCTCAAACGAGATCGCTCGCACCAACGCCGAACTAGAGAGGCTCTCCGGCGAGCTGGCCAACGCTGCGCCCGGGTCGGCAGAAGCCCAGCGGATCCAGACTGACCTCGATCGTCTGGCGGGCCGGCCGGGCGAGCTGCAATCGGAGCTCAGCCGCGTGCAAGCCGAAGGCGGTGGAAGAGGCGTAGTCGAGATCTCCCCGTCGAAGTGGAATGACGCCGCCGTGTCGACGTACGGCCGGTCGTTCTCCGACATCACCGGAGGTGATGCCGAGGGAGCCTATCAGGCGGTGACGCAGCGTCACCACCAGGAGGCCTACGGAGACAAGGGCGTGCTGAGCGGCGAGGCGGAGAGGTTCGATCGAGGCTCCGCGGAGCAGACCGCTTCGGTGTCGAGAGTCAAAGCTGCCGAGAACCAGCACCTGGCGGACACGGGCAAGATCACTCAGGGAGAGGCAATCCAAGAGACCGCTCGCGGCTACGCCAAGGACATCAACACCAAGGTCGAGCCCCACATGGCCGGTAACGCCAACGTCGACCCGGCCAAGGTCGACATGGTTCGCAGAATCGGCGAGGTGCTCGAGAAGGTCGGAACGGGGGAGATCAGTCCCGGCAAGGTTGACCAGGCCCTGGCCCGGGCGGTCCCCGAGGTGGAGGGCATCAATCTCGACAAAGCCACCCGGATCGTCGACTCGAACTTCGAGGGTTCGCTTAAGTCCGGTCAGCAGCGGATCGGTGATGTCGAGCGGGTTCCGACCGCCGGCGAACCGGCTCGGACCGGCGAGGTTGAGCGGGCGGAAGCGGGTGGCAGCCGGATCGGCGGTGCGTTCGCGAAGACATCCGACCTGGCCACCATCGACCACTACACCCGCCAGCACATCGAGGCCGGCAAGGATCCGGCCGAAGCCGTGGCCCTGGCCACCGCTCAGACCGCGGCCGGGAATGCGGTGATGGCCAGCGGCATCGCCGATCCCCGCACCAGCATGGCGGGGGGAGCTCTTCTCCCCGGCGGCATGAACAACATGCTCCCCGACGTGGCGGTCGAGAACTGGGTGGGGACGACTTACGACGCCGGCAGTGCCGCCATGCAGGCGGTCAGCGACAGTTTCGACTCCGGTCAGCTCGACACCCGGGCCCTCGACGACTTCGCCCAGGGTGTGACCGAACGCGAGGGCGTGGACCCGTTCAAGGGGATCGGTCAGGCATCCCAGTTGCTCGGCGAGGAAGCTGCTCGGACCGACGGCGGCAACCTGGTAACCGACATGCAGCGGATCATCGAGACCGGGGCCGGTTCGGAGGTGCTCAACGAGTCGATGTCCGACTTCCAGCAGGAAGTGGCGGCAGGCAAGCACGGGGTGGCTTTGGAGGGCCTCGACCACCTGGCCCGGATCGCCGGGGAGACGATTGCCGATCCGGTTGAGACCGTCGGCCAGTTCGTCGACGACGTCCGCAATATCGTTACGCACGGGGTCGGCGACGGGTACTGGGAGGAGTCCTGGGAACACACGAAGGATGTCATCGAGAAGACGCCGCTGGTCGGTACCGTCGTCGATGGGTACAACCAGATCGCCTCGGGCCTCGGCGACAAAGGGGTGGTGGGGTTTGCCGAGGAGATGTACGAAGGCGGTGCCGCCCTGGCCGGCGAAGCCTATGAAGCAGCCGGCAACGCGGTCGGCGGCGTGTACGACTACCTGAAGAACATGTGGTGAGTGACTGATGCCGGGATTCCTCTTCACCGCCGACCAAGTGGCCACGCTGATCGAGTTCAGCGGTTTGATCGGGCCGGTGCCGGGCTCACCGCTGTACCCGTTGCCGCCCGAGTCGGCGCCGCTCCACCCGAACCACCCCGCGTTCACCAAGCTGGTCGAGATGCACGCCATCGAAGAGAAGGGCGATGGCTGGCGCGTCAACCTGATGGTGGGGGTGGCGTTGCGAGCCTCACTCGACCCGCACGAGGTGATCAGCATCGGGATCGGGCAGCAACCTCGCCCTCGTGGGTTTGCAGTGGTGCGCCGTGACGACTTCCTGACGGAGTGCACCGTCGACGGGTACGGCAATACCAAGCTCTACTTCCCTCTGAGCCGCAATCAACTGCTGCTGTTGATGGGTGATGCGCTCACCAGCGACGCCCCGGAGCCCAAACCCACCGGTTTCCGGTTTGTGGGGACGGCGGAAGAAGCGTTCGTATTTGCAGCGGCGATGCGCGAGCTTCGGGAGTTCCCGGTTCGCCTTACTGCGGATCGCCTCATCGAGATCGTCCGCCGGGACGCCGCCGTACCGGGATACGTGGCGCCGTTTGCCACCAGCGCCGGGGTGGCGCCGATCGAGGCGCTGGCCGGCTCCGATCGGGCCGTTGATGCCGCACTCCAGCGACTCATCGAGCAAGGGCACCTCGTCCTGGTCGATGGGGCGATCGAGGCGTCGCCTGCTGCCAACGAGGTGCTGGGCCACTACCCCGAGACCTCGTTTGCCGTGTCCCGGACGGTTCTCGAAGGTGGAATCACCAGGAGCCAGCGCCTGAACGTGTCCCGGGTAGGTAACCGTACGCTCGTGTTCCGGCTTCAGAACCCGGCGGACGGTGCGCGCCGTTTCGAATGGGCCGAAGTGAACCGTGCCCAGCTGCGTGCCCTGGTGACTGCGGTATTGATGACGGAGGAGCAGTTCCGTTTGTCGACCACCGGAGCCGGGCCGTCTCCGGCGGGTCCGGTCCGGGAAGTCGAGGCAATCAACTTCTGTCCGTACTGCGGTACCCGGATGAGTCCCGGGTTCCGGTTCTGCCACTCCTGCGGCAAGGAGCTCCCCGGCGCCTGACCGATGATCCCGTTTTGGCGTCAAACTTCCACCAGCCCATGCAGGAGCTGTTTCTGCGACGCCAAAACGGGGTCGTTTGGCCCTGGCAGGTCGTGGCTCGTTCGGGCACCATCTTTCACAACCGATCTTGGGGAGGTGTGGGTGACCCAGACTCTGGATGCTCGGCGCGAGTATCGCCTGCTCCAGGAGCGGCTCGACCGCAACGTCACCGGGGCGCCTCGCTCCGAAGCGATGATGCGGGTACTGCGCATGTTGTTCTCACCCGAAGAAGCGCATATCGCTCGGGTACTGCCACAACTGATCTCGCTACCCGACCTCGCCGAGCGCCTGGATGCCGACCTCGAGGAACTGGGGGAGCGGATCACCTCCATGGCCCGGCGCGGACTGGTCCTCGATTTCGAACGCAACGGCACCCGCTACGTGGTGCCCACTCCGGTGGTTATCGGCTTTTTCGAGTTCACCTTCATGCGGCCCCGTCCTGGGGAGCCGATGGAGGAATATGCGGAGGCTTTCGAAGCGCTCTTCGATGAAGAGAACTTCGCAAGAAGCATCTTCTCCGGATCCACCCAGATCGGTCGATCGCTGGTTCGCGAAGAAGTATTGCCCGACGGTGAGACAGAGATCCTCGACTGGGAACGGGCTACCGAGATCGTCAGAAACGCAGACGCGGTGGCCGTCAGTCTGTGCCCGTGCCGGACCGATGCCTCCCTGAGAGGGGAGGGTTGCGACGCCCCCGTTCGCACCTGTCTGATGTTCGGTAACTCAGCGCGCGTCATGGCCCGGGCCGGGATCGCCGAGATGATCACCAACGACGAGGCGATGGAGATCCTCGTCGAGGCCAAAGCTGCCGGACTGGCGCAGACCGGCGACAACGTCCGCGACGGCATTTCCTACATGTGCAATTGCTGCGGTTGCTGCTGCGGGATGATGCGCTCGATCAAGCGGTTCGATATCTACAACGGGATCGTCCCCTCCAATTGGATCGCCACCATCGACCTCGGCAAGTGCCGGGGTTGCGCGACCTGCGCCAAGGCTTGTCCGGCCGGAGCGATATCCATCGAGCCCACCGAGGGCAAGGGATTGCGGAAAAACTGGGCGTTGGTCGACCCGACCCGTTGTCTGGGGTGCGGCGTGTGCGGCGAGGTCTGCCGGTGGGACGCCCACGGCATGGAGGCGCGCGAGGATCGTCCCTTTGTCCCGGCCGACACCGTCGAGCGGGTGGCGATGATGGCAATCGAGCGGGGCAAGCTCGGCGACCTACTCTACGACAACGTCGGGAGTGGCCTGGGCCGAGCGCTGGCTCACACCCTTTCCCTGGTGGAAAGCATGCCTCCCTGGAAAGCCGCCATGGCAGTCAAACCGCTCCGTTCGGTATTTCTGAACAAGCTGGTCGATCAGGTGCGGGCCCGGGCTCCGGGATAGTCCGAGCCCCGGGCGGGCGTTCGGGCGATCACAGTGATTACCCTCTTCACGCATGGATTCCGATTTCATCATCGAAGCGGTCGGTTACCTCGGTTCGGCGCTGCTGATCGTGTCGATGACCCGTACCTCGATTCTCAAGCTGCGCCTGTTCGGGCTGGTCGGATCGGTGTTCTTCCTCACCTACAGCTTGTTGATCGAGGCTTATCCGATCGCGGTGGTCAATGTGGTGATCGCTTCGGTCCACATCTTCTTTCTGCGTCAACTGCTGTCCAAGAAGACCGAGTACTTCAAGATCCTCGAGGTCCTTCCCGAATCGAAGTACCTGGAATACTTCCTGGATTTTCACGCCGACGAGATAGCCAGTTTCCAACCGGAGTTTGTCTACCGGCCGGAGAGCGGGCAGATCAGGGCTTTCATCCTCCGCGATCTCGTCCCGGCCGGCCTGTTCATCGGCCGCGCCTGCCGGGACCATTCGGTGGAGGTGCAGCTCGATTTCGTTATCCGTCAGTACCGCGACTTCCGGGTTGGTGAATTCGTCTATTCCAAGCGGTCGGGTTTGTTCCGCGACCCTCAATGCACGCGCGCCTGGAGCCGGTTCGGGCACTCCTTGCACAACGAGTACCTGGAACGAATGGGCTTTGAGCTCACCTCCGATGGTGACGGGGAGCCCTACTTCGTGAAGGACCTGCGGTCCCTCCAAACGGCCTGACGGGTCCTGGGAGGAGCCGAGCCCCGCTTGGCCCCCCCTCCTGGCTAGGCGTACGGGTCCCCCTGAACTGCCACGAACTGCGGTTTGCCGTCCGCGGTGTACTCGAGGCGACCGATCGGGTTGGTCGGCGTCCGGCCGCCCCGCCACCGGAGGAATCCGACCAGGGCAGCCAGGACCACTACCGCCCCGGCAGCGATGGGGACGATCGGCAGGCCGGCGCCCGGTTGGGACTCGGCCCGGATGACCCGACCACCGTCGGCTACTCCCACATTCCAGATCAGAGTCCCGTCCGAACGCATATCGTCGGCGTTGTGAGAGATCACTTTGCCGGGCAGTTTGAGAACGATGGCTGCCTCGAAGAAGTCGGCGGCCATGTCCTCGGCGGCTCCGGCCAGCAGATCCTCGGTTCCGCCCATGCTCTGTTCGAGGCTGTCCCCGCTCAGCACCCCGTCGATGCGGAACCCCCCCGCCGATTCGATGATCGAGAACGATTCGAACATGCCGTCTTCACCGCTGAAATCCGAGTCGACCAGATTCTGGAGCCCTCCCGGATCGGCAAAAGCGGTGGTAGCCCGGACCCCTTTGAATTCGCCCTGCGACCACTCCTCGGACGTCCAGCCCGGCTGAACATCGCTGGTCATCGCCTCAATCGGATCCGCCCCGTTCGGGACGGATGAGGCCAGCAGGTCCTGCGCTTCCTGATCGAAGGCAACGATCATCACCGCCTCACCCGATCCATCAGCGTTGAGCTCGAATCCTTGTTCGACCTTCACCTTGCAGGCGCTGAGCAGCAGAACTATCACCGCCAGGAGTGCGATCCGTCGCATGAACCTCTCCACAGTCGCTTCCAGAGATAGTCGGCCCGAGCGGCCCCTGGCTTGAGGTTTGTCCCACCCGGAACCCAGGCTTGCTGCTCGACCGGAAAGACCATTCTCACGTTCCGCGCGATTTGCGGTGTCATTGTCTCTTTCGATCGGCTATGTTGTGCGCAGGGCTGAGGGGCGTTGAGAAGACCTAGGAGGTGGTCGTGGCGTCCTTCGATGGCTCGCTTCGTATCCCCGAGGGGTCGGAGGCGCCGATCAGCGTCCTCGTCGACCTCACCGAGGAGCGTCTTCGCCTCAATTCGGGCGGGGTCGAGATCGCCAACTGGAAACTGGGAGAGGTTTTGGTGAACGCCAAATCCGACGGATTCCATATCCATCGGGCGGGCGAGGAACTGATCCTCAAGGTCAAGCAGGACGCCGCCTTCGCGGTGATGCTCGATCTCCGCAGTGTACCGGTTGAGCTGGCTCGCCGCATGGCCGTCTATCGCAACAGTCTGCGGCAATAGAGGAGCCCGAAGTCCTCGCTCGCCGGCCGTCAACGGCGGTGGCGGCCGTCCGACCGCTCGACCGTCCGGGCGCGTTCCTATCGGATGGAGCTGCGACGCTCTTCACGAATCGAATTGCCGCCGTCGACTACCACGACTTGACCGGTTATGTATGAAGCGGTCGGTGAGCACAGGAACGCCACGAGGGCGGCCACTTCTTCGGGCCGTCCGGGCCGCCCCGCCGGGCTGACCCGGCCCTCTTCGATCTCGTCGCGGCTGGACGAGGGAGTCGCGATCCATCCGGGGGCCACCGCGTTGACGGTCACCCCGTACGATGCCGAGTCGAGGGCCGTGGCCCGGGTGAGTCCGACCATCCCCGCTTTGGCTGTGGCGTAAACCACATCATGTCTCATCGCCATCACCGGTCCGGTCACGGAGGTTACGTTGACGATGCGCCCGTAACCGCGTTGCTGCATGCCGGGTAGCAACGCCCGGGTCATCAGGAAAGCGGTGGTCAGATTGCGGTCAAGTCCTTTCGACCACTGGTCGTCGCTGGTCTCGCCGGCCGAGCCGGCCTCAGGGTCAACCCCGACGGCGACCATCCCGGCGTTGTTCACCAGGATCGATACATCCCCGAGTTGTTGCGCCGCGTCGTCGGCGAACCGCTGAGCGGCCACCGGGTCCATGAGATCAACCACTGCCGACCAGGCTTCCGCCCCTCCGGTCCGCAATTCCGCCGCCCGCTGGTGGATGCGGTCGGTAGTCGAACACACCGCCACCCGGTGGCCGGCTTCGGCGAGATAACGGGCACAGGCAAAACCGATCCCGTCCGGGCTGCCCGCCCCGGTCACCACCGCCACCCTCGAAACCGGATTGCCGCTCATCTTCCCGGCCCCCGCTGTTGCTGCATTCCCTACCTGTTTCTTCGGAGCCTAGCGATACCTCTCCGGTGCCCCTCGCCGCATCGAAGGGTGCGGATGTCGAAACCGGGCAGGCATCGCCTGCGGCGGGCGGTCGCTACAGTCGGCGCATGATCGACATTCGCTTCGCTCGCAGCGCCGACGTTTCCGTGGCATACCACGTGGTGGGAGAAGGGCCGATCGACCTGGTCTACGTCCAGGGTGCTTACTCTCATCTGGAGGTCCAATGGGAGTTGCCGGCCTACCGCCGGTTCTGTGAGTCATTGGGTGAATTCGCCAGGCTGATCCTGTTCGACAAGCGCGGGATGGGAATGTCGGATCGGGTAGCAGGGGCGACCCCGCTCGACGCTCGCATGGATGACATCGGGGCGGTTATGGATGCCGTCGGCAGTGAAACGGCCGGCCTCATCGGCGCATCGGAAGGCGGTCCCCTGTCCATGCTGTTTGCCGCTGCTCATCCGGAACGAACCCGGTCCCTAGTGCTCATGGGCGCAGAGGTTCGAGAGCGCAAAGACGAGGAGTGGCCTTGGGGCGAGTCAACCGAGGAGGAACTCGAAGCTTCGCTGGCGACACTTGCCGACCGATGGGGCAAGCCCGGTCGGTTCATGGAGTTTTTTGCGCCCAGCCAGGAGGAAACGCCCTGGTTGAGGGACTGGGCGGCACGTCTGCAGAGGAATTCCAACACTCCCGGCGGTGCCGAGGCTTTCCAGCGGATGGCGTTCAACATCGATGTGCGCGACATCGTCTCCTCCGTCCGGGTACCCACGCTGGTGCTCCACTCGGAGGGAGACCGGATCTGCCACGTGGAAAACGGCCGTTTTTTGGGTCGAGAGATCCCGGATGCCAGGTACGTGGAGTTGCCCGGTTCCGATCACCTCCCCTGGTTCGAGCCCGATCGGGCAATTGCCGAGATTCGGGAGTTTCTGACGGGCCATCGGGTGGCCCTGGCTCCCGATCGGGTTCTGGCGACGGTGCTGTTCACCGATATCGTGCGTTCAACGGAGCAGGCCGCCGCGGTGGGAGACGGCCGCTGGCGGGATCTGCTGGCTGCACACAACACCGTTATCCGCAACGAGCTCGGGCGGTTCCGGGGAGTGGAAGTAGATACGGCCGGTGACGGATTCTTGGCCACCTTCGACGGTCCGGCTCGGGCCATCCGCTGCGCCCAGGAGATCGGACGGTCCGTGCAACAGCTCGGTCTCGAAGTAAGGGCCGGGGTCCACACCGGCGAGCTGGAGCGCGTGGGCGCTAACGTCGCCGGGATTGCGGTCCACATCGGCGCACGAATAGCCGCCTTGGCAGGACCCGGAGAAGTGCTCGTCTCGGGAACGGTGCGCGACCTCGTGGCGGGTTCCGGGCTGGTGTTCGTGGACCGGGGTCTCCATCAACTCAAGGGTGTCCCCGGTGAGTGGCGGGTCTTTGCCGCCACCGAGTAGCCGCCGGGGGCGGTCGGAGCGCCGGGTCCTTGCCCATAGCTCATCAATCGATCATTCGCCGAGCCGGCTCGAGTTCGCTCGTGCGTGGAGTCCCACCACCCTCTTCGCGCACGTAATGTGCAATTAACAACCAGAAAGGATGGTCATGACCGGGATCGATCAGGATCGCGTCTCTGAGCTGACCGGCCGGCTCGAGCAGGAGCTGTCCGACCGGACGCCTCGTTCGAAGGAGGTCTACCAGCGGGCCAAGCAAGTTATGCCGGCCGGGGTCCCGTCCTCGTTCCAGGACCAGCCGCCCCATCCGATTTACGTGACCGGGGGGTCGGGTTCGAAGGTGTTCGACGTCGACGGGAACGAGTACATCGATTTTCACAACGGTTTCGGGGTGATGGTGGTCGGTCACGCCCATCCCGCAGTGGCCGCCGCCATCACCAGGGTGGCCGGGCTGGGCACGCATTTCGCCGCTCCCAATGAGACTTCGGTCCGGGTAGCCGAGGAGCTTGTCGCGCCGATTTCGGTTACCCAAGGTGCGTTTCTGCAACTCTGGAACCGAAGCCACGATGGATGCCATCCACCTGGCCCGCGGGTTCACCGGCAAGGATTGCATTGTCAAGATAGAAGGCACCTATCACGGTCACCACGATGCGGTGATGGTGTCGGTCAAGCCGCCGGCCGACAAGCTCGGCCCGGTAGATTCCCCCTCCTCCAATCCGTTCTCAAAAGGAATCCCCCGCGCCGAGACCAACTTGACCCTAGTGATTCCTTTCAACGATGCCGACGCCCTGGAGCGGCTCCTGTCGGCCCGTGACGATATCGCCGGGGTGATCATTGAGCCGATCATGCTCAACATCGGGGTAGTAATGCCCAAACCGGGCTACCTGGAGGCATTGCGGGAGATGACGGCCCGGCATGGCGTTGTCCTGATCTTCGATGAGGTAAAGACCGGCATCACGATTGCCCCGGGCGGCGCCGTCGAGTACTTTGGGGTGGTGCCCGACATCGTCTGCCTGGCCAAAGCGATCGGCGGAGGAGTGCCAACCGGAGCGGTGCTGGGCACTGAAGAGATCATGGCCCTCATCACCGACAACATCGTCAAACAGCTTGGTACCTTCAACGGGAATCCACTGTCGATGGCGGCCGCCGAGGCCACTCTGTTCGAGGTGATGACCCCGGAGGCTTACAAGCGGCTGGGGGAGGCCGCCGAACGGATTGAGAGCGGATGCCGGGAGGTGATCGACCGTTACGGGCTTCCTGCCTATACCGTCGGAGCGCTGGGCAAGGGCTGCGTGATGTTCTCCGAAACGACCATCACCGACTACCGCAGCTATGCGACCCATTTCCGCGACGAGCTGAACTACCTGGGGTGGTTGTTCCATATGACCGGCGGGGTGTTCATGACCCCGGGTGGGGATGAACAGTGGACGCTGTCGGTGGCCCACTCCGACGCCGATCTCGACCATTACGTCTCTGTTTTCGAGGAGTTTGCCAGGACCGTTACCGCATAGACAATCATCGTTTCGCATGGCACGGACGAAACAAAAGTTTTACCATCGAAACAGGAACACCTGCCGGGCTCGAGCAAGGGAGCTGACATGGATTCGAACGAAGCACGTCGCCGAATGACCGCAGTCCCGCGACTGTCGCAGATGAACCCGCTGAGTAGAAGGGAGTTCCTGCGGCGGATGAGCTACGGCGCCATTTTCGTGGCGGGAGGTCCTGCCTTGCTGGCCGCCTGCGGGGATGACACCGCCGGGTGCACCTTCGACTCCACCAACACCGGAGACAACAAGCAGATCAATTTCGCCAACTGGCCCCTCTACATCGACGTCCTGGAAGACGGGTGGTTCGAAACGACCTCATTGGAGGACTTCGAGGCGGCCACCGGGATCAAGGTCAACTACCTCGAAGAGGTGAATGACAACGACTCCTGGTTCGGCAAAGTGCAAGGTCAGATGAACACCTGCGCCAACATTCAGCGCGATATCGCCGTGCTCACCGACTGGATGGCCTCCCGCTTCATTCGCTTCGGCTGGGCTGAGGAACTCAACAAAGCCAATCTTCCCAACGCCGTCAACCTGGTCGACTCGCTGAAGAACCCGGCTTTCGACTCGGACCGTAGCTACACGATGCCCTGGCAGTCTGGGATGACCGCCATCGGTTACAACCCGCAGGGGACCGGGCGGGAACTCACCTCGATCAACGACATCTTCGACCCGGCCTTTGCCGGCAAGGTGACCATGCTGACCGAGATGCGCGACACGCTGGGTCTGATCATGCTGGGTATGGACATCGACCCGGCCAACCCGAGCCTGTCTGACGCCGAAGCTGCCACCGATAAGATCCGCCAGTACGTCGATAACGGTCACATCCGCCGGTTCACCGGCAACGATTACGGCGAGGACCTGGCAGCGGGCAACGTAGTGGCGGCGATCGCCTGGTCGGGCGACATGATCCAGTTGCAGGCCGACAATCCCGACTTGCGGTTCCTCATTCCCGAGGAGGGACTCATGTTGTGGTCCGACAACATGCTCATCCCGGCCGGGGCACCTAACAAGGACGCTGCCGAGATATACATCAATTCGGTGTACGACCCGAGGGTGGCAGCCAAGATCGAGAGCTGGGTGAACTACATTTGCCCGGTGAAAGGGGCCCAGCAGGCGATGCGGGACCTGGGCGCCGAGATCGAGGACGAGGATTTGGTCGCCCTCGCCGACGATCCGCTGATCTTCCCCGACGAGGCGACCCTGTCCAAGACCCACCTCTTCAAGAGCCTCAACGAGGAAGAGGAGCGGCAGTTCAACGACCTGTTCCAAGCTGTGATTGGAGCCTGATTTGACCACAGGCCCGGACCCTGAGGGGACCCCGCCCGGGGGTGGTGATGCGCCCGCCGTTCAGCTCGAGTCGGTGACGAAGCGGTTCGCCGATTTTACCGCCGTCGACGACGTGAGCCTGGATATCGAGGAGAACCGTTTCTTTGCTCTGCTGGGCCCATCCGGCTGTGGGAAGACCACCACCTTGCGGATGATCGGCGGGTTCGAAGACACGACGACGGGGATCATTCGACTGCACGGCGAGGACGTCACCGGGCGCAAACCCTACCGGCGGATGGTCAACACCGTTTTTCAGAGTTACGCCCTCTTTCCGCACCTCACCATCTCCGAGAATGTCGCGTTCGGGCTGCGCCGTCGTAATGTCGACGACGCCGAGATCAAGACGCGCGTTGCTCAGATGCTGGAATTGGTTCAATTGAGCGGCCGGGATAACCAGAAACCCCGAACCCTGTCCGGCGGCCAGCAGCAGCGAGTAGCGCTGGCCCGGGCGCTGATCAATCACCCCCGGGTGTTGCTGCTCGACGAGCCGCTGGGGGCCCTCGATCTGAAGCTTCGCAAGGAGATGCAGATCGAGCTGAAGCGGATCCAGAACGAGGTCGGTATCACGTTCATCCACGTCACCCACGACCAGGAAGAGGCTATGACGATGGCCGACACCATCGCAGTTATGCACGAGGGCCGGATCGAGCGGATGGGGACGGCGACGGAGATCTACGAAGACCCGCAAACCGGGTTCGTGGCCGGGTTCCTCGGCGCCTCCAATCTTATGCACGCCGAAGTCGTTGATGCGTCGCGAGGCGAGATGGCGCCGATGGGGGACACCCGGCTGTGGGTGTCTCCCGATCGGTTGCCGGCCGGCCACCAGAAGGTCCGGCTGGGGGTACGCCCGGAGAAGGTGCGTCTCGTCCCGGCCGATGCTCCGGCCGAGGGCAACGTCCTTCCCGGCCGGGTGCTCGACGCCAGTTTCATCGGTGTGTCGACTCACTACCTCGTCGAAACCGGGGCGGTCGCCCAGATGGCGGTCATGGCCCAGAACCTCGGTGACCGTCGATTCGCCCCGGGCGATCGGGTCCAGGCGGTGTGGCGGCCCGAACACACCTTCATCGTGACATGAGCACCGTCGGCGGGGACGCGGTAAGCGCGGTCGCCACGGCGGCGTGGCGGCGCAAGCTGGTCCCCTACGGCTTGCTCCTCCCCGGCGGCCTGTGGCTCATCATCTTCTACGTCGTGCCGATGCTGCGTCTGGTCAGCGTGTCTCTCCAGACGGGCATCTTCCCCCGCTACGAGTTCTCCTGGGCATGGTCGAACTACGCCGAGCTGGTCACCAACTACGGAGGACAGGCGGTCAACTCGCTCGTCTACGCCTTCCTGGCCACCCTCATTGCCCTGCTGATCTCCTATCCACTGGCGTACTTCATTGCGTTTCGGGGTGGCCGCTGGAAGAACTTCCTGCTGGTCATGCTGCTGATGCCGTTCTTGATGCCATTTCTGCTACGAACCCTGTCCTGGAAGATCATCCTGGCCGACAACGGACTTTTGGTGGACGTCCTCAAATCGTTGCACCTGCTCGGCGAGGATGGCCGGTTGCTGGCCACCGGAGTGGCGGTGGTGGCCGGCATTGTCTACAACTTCCTGGCGTTCATGACCTTGCCGATCTACGTGTCGTTGGAGAAGATCGACCGGTCGCTGGTGGAGGCCGCCAACGACCTCTACGCCAGCCCGGCCGTGGCCTTCCGCAAGGTCACTTTTCCGCTCTCCCGTCCCGGCGTGGTGGCCGGCACGTTGCTGACATTCATCCCGGCGGTGGGCGACTATGTCAACGCGGTGCTGCTCGGCACTCCTCAGCAGTTCATGATCGGCAACGTCATTCAGAGCCGCTTCCTGGTGGTGCTCGACTATCCGGTGGCCGCCGCCCTCTCGTTCACGCTCATGATCGTGACGGTGCTGCTGATCATCCCGTATGTACGAGCGGCCGGCACCGAAGATCTGGTGGCGTGATGGCTGCCACGACCACTTCCCGCCGGAAGATCATCCCGCTCTTGCGGCGCCACACGCTCACCGTTTACGCCGTTCTGGCCTTCGCCTATCTGTTCATCCCGGTCTTTCTGGTGATCCTGTTCGGGTTCAACCAGGTCAGCGGCAAGTTCAACTACTCCTGGGAAGGTTTCACACTGGATGCGTGGCGAAGCGTGTTCGGAGGTGCGCAATTCGGTGGGGTGCCCGGACTGTTCGACGCGCTGCTGGTCAGTCTGCGGCTGGCTTTCCTCTCTGCCCTGGGGGCCACCCTGCTGGGCACCCTGATCGCCCTCGCTCTGGTCCGTTACAAGTTCCGGGGCCGGTCGACGACCAACCTGTTGCTGTTTCTCCCGATGGCCACGCCGGAAGTGGTAATGGGTTCGTCGATCCTCGCCTTGTTCCTGGCCATCCGCTTCTCGCTCGGATTCAACACGCTGCTGATCGCCCACATCTTGTTCAACATCAGTTATGTGGTGGTGACCGTCAAAGCCCGGTTGCAGGGTTTCGACCGACACCTGGAGGAAGCAGCGATGGACCTGTACGCCAACGAGTGGGAGACGTTCCGGCGGGTCACCCTGCCGATGATCATGCCGGGGGTGTTCGCCGCTTTCTTGCTCGCTTTTGCGCTCAGCTTCGACGATTTCATCATCTCCAACTTCAATTCGGGTCAGACGATCACCTTTCCACTCTTCATCTTCGGGGCGGCGCAACGGGGTATCCCTCCCGAGGTCAACGTGCTCGGGACCCTGATCTTCCTGGCTACCGTCACCATCATGCTGATCAACGTGTGGATGCAACGCCGCCGGACTTGATCGCTTCAGACCGGAATGCCCGGGCGGGCACGAAGCGTCGCGATACGCTGCAGGGTGATGTGGTTCGATAGAGTGACGGGTCGCCTGGTGGCCGGGTTGGTGGCGGCATCTCTGGCCCTGGCCGCCTGTTCGTCGCCCGTCACTATCACGACCAACGAACCGGCTTCCATTCCCACCTCAGCGATCACCACCACGGTGCCGGTTGCGTCGACGACCACCGAGACTTCCACGACCACCACCACGGAACCGCCCGCCGTCGATACCTTGCTGACGGTCGGCAACACGTGTCTGCTCGGCTGGTGGGATGAGGGCTGGCAGACCGGTGATGATCTCCCGGTCGGTGGGGGAGAGGAGTACCAGGTGGTGCGGCTCGACGAGCCGATCACGTTGACCACCGGAAGCGGAGCGCGGACCCATTGCGAGCCCCTCGATCTGGTGAGTGTCGAATTCGATCCGGAGATTCCCGGCAGTTTCTCCGAGATCGACGCTCTGGCCATCCAGACGCAGGGTGACGTGCGTCCCTCCCCGGTGGAGCTGCTCGGCCTCTCGACTCCGGCCTACATGACGGCGACTTCGGATCTGCTGGAAACCCGGGTGGCCGGGATCCCGATCATCAACCTCACCCAGGTGATCCGTACCGATCTAGAAGGTGACGGGGTAGATGAGGTGATCGTGGCGGCTTCGACCATCCCCGATGATCTGATCTCGTCGCAGCTGGGGGATTATTCGATCGTCTATCTCCGCAAGGTGATCGAAGGGGAGGTGCAGACGGCCATCCTCGGACTGAGCATCGTCGAGGATCTCGACAATCTGTTCCAGAACCTGGCGGTCTTTGAAGTTGCGGCGGTGGCCGACCTGAACGCCGACGGCAAGATGGAGATCGTGCTCAACGGGACGGTCTGGGAAGGAGCGTTCCTCCAGGCCTGGGAGTACGTCGACGACGACCTCGGTCCCGTCGAAGTGCTCAGCTGCGGCTGCGGAAGCTGAGAAAGCTTCCCCCGCCCGCCGGCGGAGCTCGTCGCTCGATTCCGGTTTCTCGTCTATGCAGAATCTAGGTAGCGCACCCTTCTCAAATTCATGGCGCGGCGATACAGTGCAACACGAGCGAATCATCAATACAACAGGTATGCGCCCAACGTGTATGATTGGTGTATGGGACGGACAAACCTGGTTATCGACGACCAATTGCTCGAGCGGGTAATGCGTCGTTACGGGCTTCGTACCAAGACCGAGGCGGTCGACCTGGCGCTTCGCCATCTGGCCGGGCGACCGATGACCACCGAGGAGGCACTGGCGATGCGGGGTGCCCGGGCCATCCTACAGGTGCCGCCTGATCCGAGTCCCCTGTGATCCTGGCCGACACGTCGGCCTGGGTCGAATACGACCGGGAGACCGGATCTCTGGTAGATCTCCGTTTGACCGATCTGATCGGTTCGGGTGATGAACTGGCCGTGACGGAACCGGTGCTGATGGAAGTCCTAGCCGGAGCCCGGCACGAACCCGCCGCCGCCCAACTACGTCGGTTGCTCACCTCGTTCGGCTGGATTCCCGCCGAGGCGGGTGCCGACTTCGAAGGAGCCGCCCGCGTCTATCGGGTTTGTCGGGCCGCCGGCCTTACCCCAAGCGGGCTGATCGATTGCCTGATCGCCTCGATCGCGCTGCGCACAGACTCGGCCGTGCTGGCCGCCGATCATGGCTTTGAGCGGATGGCCTCGATCTTGCCCTTGCGAATCGATCAGGCCTAACGGCGAGTGCGGTTCAGGCGGCGCTTGTCGGTCGCCGCTCACCGCTGGTCGCTCCTATCCGCCCGAGACGCCACGACCGGCTGCCCGCGGTAAGCGCTCCAGTGCGTCTGGGTCGTTCAGGTAGCCGTGGGGTAGCTTCACCGGTCGGGGACCATACGTGTGGCCGCGGGGGGAGCGGACCACCTCGGTCGGGTAGTTCTGTTCCAGATCGACTCCGGCCATCAGTTCGTCGATTTCCTCGACCGAGCGGACGGCACTCAGACGACGTCGAACATCGCCGCCCGCCACGAATCCGTTCAGGTACCACGCCGGGTGCTTGCGGAAACTGCGCAGACCGCGGTCCGGCCCGAACTGATCCACCAGCAACCGGGCGTGATCGATCATGATGCCGGCGACCTCACCCAAACCGGGCGGAGGCGTGATCGGTTGACCGGCGAAAGCATCGGCCAGATCGCGAAACAGCCAGGGTCGGCCCAGACATCCGCGCCCCACCACCACTCCATCACAACCGGTCTGCTCGACCATGGCCAAAGCGTCACCGGGCTCCCAGATGTCCCCGTTGCCCAGGACCGGGATGGAGGTGACTGCCTCCTTCAGCTCTCCGATCGCCGCCCAGTGGGCCCTGCCTGAGTAGAGCTGTTCGGCAGTTCGAGCGTGCAGAGCCACTGCGGCGGCCCCGGCCGCTTCGCCGATCCGGCCGGCGTTGAGGTAGGTCAAATGCTCGGCGTCGATACCCATTCGGAATTTGATGGTGACGGGTATCCGGCCGGCGGCTCCGACCGCGGCGGTCACGATCGATTCGAAGAGACGCCAATTGAACGGCAAGGCGGCGCCGCCACCGTGGCGGGTGACTTTGGGAGCCGGGCAGCCGAAGTTCATGTCGATGTGATCGACCCGTCCCTCGTCGGTGAGCCGCCGGACGGCTCCCGCTACCGCCGCCGGGTCGATGCCGTACAGCTGGATGCTGCGGACCGTCTCATCGGCGCCGAATTGTGCGGCTTGCCAGGTGCGAGCATGGTTTTCGACGATGGCCCGGGCGCCCAGCATCTCGCTCACGTACAGGCCGGCGCCGAACCGCCGACACAACCTGCGGAACGAGGCATTGGTTACCCCGGCCATGGGGGCGAGGACGACAGGTGGGTCGACTTCGATCGGGCCGATGTGCAGCGGAGGGGTGAGGAGGGATGTCACTTTGTTGGCCACATGGTGGCAGGGTCGATCCTCCGGGGAGAGATTGCACCTTCCAACCGTCGAGCCGGTTGTTCGGAAGACTGCGGTCGGGACGGTCCGGGGGATCGGGGAAGGGGCGGCGGTCGGCGGTCCGGGGTGGTCGGCTATGAGCCGTTCCCAGACCGCCGCGCCGGGTGTCTAAGAAAGGGTGCTAGGCACCCTTGGCGGCAACCGTCTTGGGCGGTAGGTACTCACGACAAACACATTTCGGAACCGAACATGTGTTTTCGATGTAGTGCGTGCGGTGGGGATGCCCGCATCCCAGACACCGCCGCCTCCCACCGTCGATGGGCCGGTTTGGGTCCCTTTTCAGCGGGAGCGCTCTTTGGCGATGTTGACGGTGAGGTTCCGTCCATCGAGGTTGTGCCCGTTGAGAGCGTTGATCGCCGTCTGGGCCGACTCCGAGGTGGACATCTCGACGAACCCGAACCCACGCGATCTGCCGGTCTCGCGGTCGTTGACGACCTGGGCTTTGGTCACTTCGCCGTGCTGGCCGAAGAGCGTTTGGAGATCGTTCGAACTGGTGTTGAACGAAAGGTTCCCCACATAGATATTGCTGGACATAGTTGTGCTCCTTCCGAAGCGTTGATCCGTTGGGGGCCTACCGCCCCGCCGGATCTGAGTTCGGAGCCGGGCGCATAACGCCGGCGAGAACATGCATGTCCTGCGGTCGCTCCACCTAACGGAACTTGTGGGAGGAGCGGGCGACGCGCACCGGATAGCGCACGTGTGTGAGTCCACGATAGCCCATGTCGGTGGGTATCGAGTATCTGCCGCCTGACGACGGCCAAAGACGGATTCTCCCGGTCGTGCACCAAGTCCGGGATTCTGTCACTCGGGACCTGTATCGTTGCGGCGTGATGAGTGAGCACATCGAGCCCCGCCCCGAGAGCGAGACGAGTCGTGGAACCACCACATCCGCGTTCGGGGTCGGCCGGCGGGAAAACCACGACGCCTCGGCGTTCTACGCCCGCTTCAGTCCGCCGGAACTCTCCGACGACGACCGACTAGGGCCGCTCGGTATTGAATTGCCGGACCCGCCTTGCATCGTCGGTGACGCCCGCCACATGACGGCGGTGCCGGACCGGTCGGTGGCCCTGGTGGTCACCTCACCTCCGTATTTTGTCGGCAAGGAGTACGAGCAGGCAATCACCGGAACCGGCGAGGCGGCCCGGTCCCACCTGCCCAATTCGTATATCGAGTACCTGGAGATGTTGCGGGAGGTCTTTGCCGAGTGCAAGCGGACTCTCGAGCCGGGCGGACGGATCGCGGTCAACGTCGCCAATCTCGGTCGCAAGCCCTACCGGAGCCTGTCGGCTGATGTGATGCGGATCCTCCAGGATGATCTGGGGCTGCTGCTGCGGGGCGAGATCATCTGGCAGAAGGCCGAGGGGGCTTCGGGTTCGGTGGCCTGGGGATCGTTCAACAAGGCCACCAATCCGGTCTTGCGGGACGTGACCGAGCGGGTCATCGTCGCATCCAAAGGCCGCTTCGATCGGGCCCGGTCGCGCCAGCAACGCGAGAAGGACGGCTACCCGTTCGAAAACACCATGCCGGTCGACGAGTTCATGGAAGCCACCCTCGACGTGTGGAGGATCGACGCCGAGAGCGCCCGGCGGGTGCAACACCCTGCCCCCTTTCCGGTCGAGCTGCCCCGCCGGCTCATCGAGTTGTATACGTTCGAAAATGATCTGATCCTCGACCCGTTCCTGGGGTCCGGCACGACCCTGGTGGCGGCCGCCCGAACCGGCCGGCGGGGAGTCGGTTACGACCTAGACCCCGCCTATGTGGAGACGGCCAAGGCCCGCTATCGGGCCGAGACCAAGCGGTACCGGCGCCAGCGTGAGCAGGAGAGCGCCCACCAGGAGCGTTTTGCTCTGGAGTTGCCACCGGAGGCCACCGCCGAGGAGCGGGCCGATCATTTCCAACGGCGGGCCAGCCGGGAAGGCAAGAAGGCTCAGGATCTGGCCCGCCAGGTTCTCGAAGAGGTCGGTTTCACGGTTATCGATGAGGCATATCAGCTGCCCAAATCGGGAGTGCATTTCAACTTCCGCGTGGTGGACGGCAAGGGGGACCGGGAGTTCCTGGTCGATGTGTCGGGAGCTTTCACGACCGCCCGCCCCGGCCTGCTGCGTACCGATACCTTGTGGAAGACCCTCGGCCGGGCGCTGGTGCTCAAATCCATTGACGAGGACGCCCGGCTGCTGATCGTGACCTCGAATCTGCCCCGGCCGGGCAGCGACGGCGACAAAGCCCTCCACGCGGTAGGTCCCGGCAACGTGTGGGATGCCATTGAGATGTTCGACGCCGGCGGAGTCAACCGGCTGGCCGCTTACGCACAGGGACAGCCCGAGCAGGTGGCCGGGTTCTGGACGGAAGCCGAGCTGGCGGCCCGGCGCGACGAGCAACTCGCCCGCTACTACGACACCCACGACGAATGAACGGGGTGGCGTACGCGGTAGTGCGCTTCGATCCTCCTGCGGTCTATCTGGCCGAAGACATCGACGTGCTGCAACGGCTGCTGGCCCTCGAGTTGGTGGCGGACACCGACCCGGCGCTGCTCGGCGCCGAGGGAGCCGAGCAATTGCGCAAGGCGCTGCTCGACGAACGGTGGGGTGATGCCGTGATGACGTGGATGGAGCTGTCCGGAGTGGCCGTAGACGTGTACACGTTCCTGCCGATCTACGGACGTGACGAACTGCCCGGCGAGCTGATCGGCGCCCAGCTCCAGTTCAAGCGTCTGTTCCGGGACGCCTGAAGTGCCGGCGATACGCACCGAGATCACCGAGATCGTCACCGGGCTGGGTATGTTTGGTTATCCGAACCTCGAACACGCCCTGGGGATGCGCCCGCCCGGCTTCCAGAACGTCGACGACCCGGTCTACGACAGCCTGGCGGCCGCCTACCGGTCGGGGGGTCACAGCCGGGTTTTCGCCGGCGCCTGGAGCAACGGCGTACGGTTCGCCCGCTCGGCGGAGGGCCTGCGCGGGCGTCCACCCTGGATCGTCGAGTGGAAGGGAGCGCACCGTCCCCCCGGCTACGAGCAGCTCCCGGCCGACCTGCGGGTTGATCACGTCTACCTGGTGTCCTGCAAATACGGGTCGAACATTCTCACCAACTCGTCCCCGGCCAACCTCTTCGATCCCCGCCCCGGTGAGGATGACTGGTTCATCGCAGTGGCGCCGGAGTCCTATCAGCTGCTTTACGACGAATGCCGGCACCTGGTGCCCGAACCGTCTTCCCTGCCGGGCAGCGTCACCGACTTGACCAGGGACCACCGTCGGGTGCTCAAGCGGTCGCTTCCCCGCAACCTGACCGGCAACGCCAAACGGGCCTACCGGGAGTTCGCCTTCGAAGCCGCCGCCGGGTCATCCCGCCGCTGGGACACCCAGCTGGGGACCAGGATTGCCCGGGAAGAGATGATGTGGCGTTTGCTGAGACTGCAGTCGGCTCCTTACTTCGTGCTGGGGGAGTCGGCCGAAGGGCATCCGCTGGCGTATCGGGTGCAGACCCCCTGGGATCTGCGGGTCTCCCACCGGTTCGTCTCGTTCCGCAACTGGGCCGAGAAGGAGCGCGGCCAGCCCATCGTGAGGTGGGAAGCGGCGTATCTCGACCGCCGGACGGGCAACCAGGTTTGTGTGGCCGGGCACATCGAGGTCAGATGGAGCCACGGTAAGTTCGCCTCGGCCCCCGAAGCCAAGGTGTACCTCGATACGCCCCACCATGCGGTCCCCGCCTACGTGCCGCTCGAACGGCAAACAGACGAAGAGCTGGCCCTGTTCTGAGCCTCCCCCCTCCCGCCGGCGGGAGGGGCGAATCCAGGAAGAAGTCAGCGCCAGTCCACTTCGTAGAGGGGGATCGGGTCGGGGAAGCCCTTCAGACCCACTTCGCCCTGATGGACGAAGTGGAGGTCCTTGCCGATGGCCAGGTCCTTCACGGTGCCGGCCACCAGGGTCTGGCCGCCGTGGGCGTGGGCGCAGATCCGGGCGGCCAGATTGACGGCCGCTCCGAACAAATCCTGGCTGTCTTCGACCGGTTCTCCGGCGCTGAGTCCGATCTTGATGGCCAGCGGCGGTCCCGTTTCAGATGAGGTGGCGGCGCCCCGCTGGATGGCAATAGTGGCTTCCACAGCCTTGGTGACGGAGACGAAACTGGCGAACAGTCCGTCGCCGGTGTGTTTGACCTCGCGACCGTCGAATCGCTGGAGAGCGTCCCGCACGACTTGGTCGTGGCGGCGGACCAACCCGACCGCCACTTCGTCGCCGTGACTGGTGCTGATGTCGGTCGATCCTTCGATGTCTGTGAACATGATCGCTCGCAGCGCCGAGTCGGGTTGCCCCTCGACGACCACCCGGTCGTTGGGGTCGGTGGCGATGTTCCCCATGAACTGGGCCAGGGTGGGGGCCTGGACCTCGATGACCTCATGGGGCATCAAACCGTGGGCGGCCTTGTGGCAGGCGACCAGAGAATCGACATCGGGCGATTCCGCCAGACAGAAAGCCTTTCCCTCTGGGTCGGAGAACCAGTAGCTCAGGAACCGGACCCCGAACTCGTCCTGAATCTCGAGGTCGTGCCGGTGAGCCGCGGCCACATCGTCGGGGGTGGCGTCACCCAATCCGGGGTGAACGTCCATGTAGATGGGCATGGGGGAATTGTAGGAGGGCCGGTCGGTCTGAGCCGTTTCGAGGCGGCGACCCGTTCGTGCGGATCTGCCTCAACTTCCCACCACCCTTGACACCTCTCCCTGCACCAGCCAGCATCGCTGCCCATGGAGCCCACCGTTGCCGGAGTTCGACGCGACCGTCCCTGGAGCCACGAGATCCCCAACCAGAAGTGGGATTACATCGTCATCGGGTCCGGCATCGGTGGAATGGCGGCCGCGGCGATGCTGTCCAAATTGGGGAGACGGGTGCTGGTGCTCGAGCAGCACAACATCCCGGGCGGGTTCACCCAGATGTTCAAACGTCCCGGATATCGGTGGGATGTGGGGGTCCACATCGTCGGTGAGATGTCCGAGGCTAGCTACCCGGGCCGGCTCCTCAAGACACTCACCGACGGACGTCTGCAGTGGGAACCGGTGGGCGAGATCTACGACGAGTTCAATTTCCCCGACGGCTTCACGATCCAGCTGCCCGACACGCCAGAGAAGTTTCGTGAGACCCTGATCGACTATTTCCCGGCCGAGCGCGCCGCCATCGACGACTACCTGGCGCTGACCCGCACCGCGGCGCGAGCGGCCGCCACATACCTGCAGGTGCGAGCCATGCCCCGCCTGCTCGCCCCCGGGGGCCGCAGGAAAGCGACCGAAGCTTCCGCCGAATACATCCATGCCACGACCGCCGAGGTCCTGGCGTCATTGACCGACGATCTGCGGCTGCGGGCTGTGCTGTCCGCCCAGTGGGGGTATTACGGAGCGACCCCGGCCCGATCGTCGTTTGCCATGCATGCCCTGATGGTCCGCCACTTCCTGCGGGGCGCCTATTACCCGGTGGGGGGTGCTTCCAGCATCGCCCGGGAGATGCTGGCCACGGTCGCCGACGGCGGCGGGTGGACGGCGGTGCGCCGTCCCGTCGACGAGATCATCGTGCGGCATGGAAGTGCCACCGGGGTGCGTCTGTCGGACGGCACCGAGATCGCCGCCAGGCGGGTCATCAGCGCCGCCGGGGCAATCCCCACTTCCGATCTGCTCGACGCCGGTCTGCCGGGTTCCGGTGAGCCGTACCGGGAGGCGGGTCCGGCCCACGTCAGCCTGTACCTGGGATTCAAGGGCGATACCGCCGCGCAAGGCGGTGAGCGGTATTGCCAGTGGTACTTCGACACCTGGGACATGGAGAAGGACATGTGGGATGTGCATCCCGACCGACCGATCGGGCCCGCCCCGGTGCTGTTCTGCAGTTTCCCGTCGCTGAAAGATCCGAGCCATGATCCGGGCCCCGAGCAGCGCAACACCGGCGAGGTGATCACCTTCGTTCCGTGGGATTCGTTCTCACAGTGGTCCGGCACCAAATGGAAACGCCGCGGCGCCTCCTACGACGCTTTCAAGGAGACACTTGCGAAGACGCTGCTCGAACAATATCTGGGGCGCTACCCCGGGTTGGCCTCCTTGGTCGATCACGTCGAGATGTCGACCCCATTGTCTACCAACCACTTTGCGGCGTCGGCCCGGGGATCGATCTACGGGTTGGGCACCACCGCGTCCCGGTTCGAAGACCCATCTTTGGTCCCTCGTACTGCGATCAAGGGGCTCTACCTGGGCGGCGCCGACGTATCGGCCCCCGGCATCGCCGGTGCTCTCGGCGGCGGGGTCCTGGCGGCGGCGGCTGCCGAGCCGATCAGGGGAGGGCGGTTCCTGGAACCGATCATGCGGCGGCCAAAGACGGCGAGCCGCTTCCCAAATGGGGCACCGACTTCTCCCGGAGAATGGGCAAGCAGCTGATAGCTGATAACCGATAACTGACAACTGCTTTCCCGCAACCTGCTAGAACGGTGCTCGATGGCGACCAATCTCTCCAACCGTGTTGTGCTGGTCACGGGTGCTTCCGGCATTGCTGCAGCCGGGGCGAGGCTCTTTGCTGAACTCGGCGCCTTGGTGTTCGTCGTTTCTCGCACCGAAGACAAGTGTGTGCGTTTGGCGGATGAGGTCGCGCACGCCGGTGGAGCATGTGGATGGGCCCGAGCCGACTTGACGGTGGAGGATGAGGCCAACCAAGCCACGCAAGCGTGTCTTGATCGGTACGGTCGGATCGACGGGCTCTTCGCGGTCGCCGGTGGCAGCGGAAGGCGATTCGGCGACGGCCCTCTTCACAAGATGGATCTGGCCGGCTGGGAGTCGACCGTCCGACTCAACGGTCATCCTGCTTTCCTGGCGGCCCGGAACACGGTGCGGATCATGCTCGCTCAGGAACCGGATAGCAGCGAGATTAGGGGCTCGATCGTGCTCGTCACCAGTGTTCTGGCGGACCATCCGGCCCCCGGGTATTTCGCCACCCATGCCTACGCTGCCATCAAAGGGGCCGAGAATTCGTTCACCAAAGCCCTGGCCGCCTACTACGCCCCCGAGGGGATCCGGGTCAATGCCATCGCCGCGGGACTTGTCAGGACTCCGATGGCCGAGCGCGCCGCATCAGACCCGGAGATTGCGGCTTATGGGTCCCGCAAACAACCCCTGGCCGGCGGCCTTCTCGAGGCCGAAGACATCGCCGCCGCCGGCGCCTATCTTCTCGGCGATGGCTCAAGACGAGTGACCGGTCAGGTGCTCGCCGTCGATGGTGGTTGGAGCGTCACCGAGTCCTCACCATGATTCGTGCCCCGCTGCCCGAGGTCGTCGTCGAGACCCGGGTGATCGCGGTGCTTCGTGGCCTGAAACCCGATCGGGTCGAAACCGTGGTCGAGGTTCTGCGGGGGGCGGGTATCGGCGCCATCGAAGTCACTATGGACAGCCCCGAGGCCGCGAAGTCGATCGAGCGACTGGCGCGTTCCGACGTCCGCGTCGGCGCCGGCACCGTCATGTCGATTGCCGACGCTGAGGTGGCGCTAGCCGCCGGAGCCACCTTCCTGGTCGCTCCTCATACCGACCAGACCGTAGCCCGGTGGGTCATCGAGCGTGATATCCCGATGATTCCTGGGGCGTTCACGCCCACCGAGGTGATGGCCGCCTGGAACCTCGGTGTTGCCGCGGTCAAGATGTTCCCGGCTACGGTCGGCGGGCCTGAGTTGTTGAAGGCCTTGCGGGGTCCGCTCGGAGGACTCCCCCTTATCCCCACCGGCGGCATCACCGCTGAGAACGCGGCGGAGTTTCTCACCGCCGGGGCCGTGGCAGTCGGATTGGGCGGCTGGCTCACCGGTCACCCCGACCTCGAGGTCATCGCCGAACGAGCGGCGCTGACCGTCCACGCCTGCCAACGCTGAGCACGTCGAGTTGTCTAGACAATTGAGCCGGCGCATGGGAAGATCGACCGATGAAACCCACAACACTCACTGTCGCAGACGTCACCTACGAACAGCTGGCCGCCATGATCGACCATTCGCTCCTCAAGCCGGAGCTAACGCTCGACGAGGTCATCGCCGGTTGCGATCTGGCCGACCGGTATGGCGTCGTGTCTGTGTGCGTGCGACCCGCCGATGTCACGCTTTGCGCGGAGCGGCTGGCAGGCTCGGCTGTCGCGGTCGGCACCGTCGTCGGGTTCCCTCATGGCGTCAACACCACCGCCACGAAGGTGTTCGAAGCCAACCGGGCGATGACCGATGGTGCCGTCGAACTGGACATGGTGCTCAACATCGGCTGGCTCAGGTCGGGAGAACATGCCCGTGTGGAAGCGGACATTCGGGCCGTGGTCGACGCTGCCGGTGGACAAGCGCTGGTCAAGGTGATCTTCGAAAACCACTATCTCGACCAAGGCCAGAAGATCGCTGCTTGCCAGTTGTCGGAGGCCGCCGGGGCCGACTACGTGAAGACTTCGACCGGCTACGCCGCAACCGGCGCCACCCTTGAAGACCTGAAGCTCATGAGAGCTTCGGTTTCCCCGGCCGTGAAGGTCAAAGCTGCCCACGGGGTCCGCACTCTTGATGATCTTCTGGCGGTACGAGAAGTGGGCGCCGAGCGCATCGGAGCAACCCAGACTGCTGCCATGCTCGACGACTACCGGGCCCGGACCCCGAACTGAGCCCGCCCGGCGAGCGCGGCTCCGATGGCGCCCGCCCAGTTGCCCAATTCGGCCGGAACGACCTCAACTCGGTCACCGGGCGCCAGCCGGACATGGGCTGCCATCGCGATGCGGATCGGATCCAACACGAGATCCCCCGCCGCGATGATTCCGCCTCCGATCACGATGCATGAGGGCCCAAGAACCGTGACCACATTGGCGAGGCCGATGCCGATGTAGCCGGCCACGGTGTCGATGGCGGCCAGGCAAACTTCGTCGCCGTCGGCGGCCCGCTCATAAACGTCGGCGGCCTCGGGCAATCCGGCCAGACTGGCCAGGGCTTCGGCTTTCGCAAGGGCTTCGACGCAGCCCCGATTCCCACAGCCACAGGTCGGCCCGTCGGGCATGATGATCTGGTGAGCGATTTCTCCTCCCGTTCCAAAAGCTCCCAGGTGGATCTGCCCGTTGATCATGATGCCGCCCCCGATTCCGGTTCCGAGCGTAATGCCGACCAGTGTCCGATGGCCACGTCCGGCTCCGATCGTCCCTTCCGCGAGAACGAAAGCCCGGGCATCGTTGATGAGGGTGGTCGGCACACCGAGCGCCTCGCCCACCGGATCGCGCAACGAATGGCCGGGCCACGGCCCGGGAAGATTCGGAAACAGCACGATTCGGCCTGTGTCGGCTTCGAAGAGACCGGGGACGCCGAGGCCTACGCCGCCCACCGGCCCATACTCCTCGATCGTGGCCCGCCCGGCTTCAACCAACCTGTCGGTTACGCCCCGGGGTCCCCGGTCGGCGAGCGTGGGGTAGGAGGCGGTTGAAATCACTCGAGGCGTCGGCGCCTCAGGAGCTTCTTCGATGACTGCGGTCTTGATGTTCGTTCCACCCAAATCGAGTCCGAGGTAGCGTCGCGCGGTCACCGGGCGCTGGCCTCCTCGTCTCGATACAGCACTGCCGTGAAGGTGTACCGCTCGGCCGCATAAGTCGTCGAGGTGCGCTCGAGGGGTGCCTCGTTTTGATCGAAGATCGTGCGGATTTCCGTCAAGACGATCCCCTGCGTTGGAAGGTTGAGGAGCTCTTGCTCGCGCTTGGTTGCCATCCGGGCGCCCACCTCGGCGAGAGCTCTGGTCGGGATCCGGCCGGCTCGTTCGAAGGCCGCGTGAAGTGACCCCGATGTTAGATCCTCGTCGAGAAGGCTGGAGTCATTGGTGGGGATTACTGCGTGTTCGACGGCCATCGGGACTTGATCGGCTAGTCGGAGGCGTTCGAGCACGATCGCCGGCGCTTCGATGTCGATGCCGAGGGCAGTTGCGTCCGCCGCGGTTAGTTTTGCCGGTCCGGCTCTAAGCACTCTTGATGATGGCACCAGCCCGCGCCGACGGGTTCCCTCCGAGAACGAGAGAGGGGAGCCCAAAGCCCGAGGCACTCGAGAGGCGCTCACATAGGTGCCCGACCCCGGTTTCCGTTCCAGGAGGTGTTCGTTGACGAGAATCGTCACGGCCTGTCGGGCGGTCATGCGACTGACGCCGAAAAGCTCACAGAGATCGGCATCCGAGGGAAGCCGATCACCGGGGCCGCCCTGGGCGATCAGTTCCCTTAGGTAATCGGCAATCTCAACATATCGCGGGGCTGAGGCCATGTGACAAAGCTCCCTCTCCTTGACGCCTAAAACGCTCAATTCCTAAGCTGTCTATACATTTACGCATCCGAAGGAAAGAAGCAAGCGCAGATGCAGGGAACCGACCAGAGCGCCGGCAACTTCCGGGGGCGGTGGATTGCCGAAGCCACCCGGATCCTCGACTACCTCGCCGAGACTCAGCTCGATCAGATCTCCGCAGCGGCCGAAATCTGTGCCGATGCCATCGAGTCGGGGGGACTCGTTCACCTCTTCGGCACCGGTCACTCCCGGATTCCGGTTGAGGAGATGTTCCCCCGCTATGGCTCATATCCGGGTTTCAATCCCATAGTTGAGCTCTCGATGACCTTTCACACCCAGGTCACCGGACCGAACGGCCAGCGCCAGGCAATGTTTATCGAACGGGTGGAGGGCCTGGCCGACCAGATCCTCGCCAACTACGAATTCGGCAAACGTGACGCAATGCTCATCTACAGTTCCGGCGGGTCGACAGCCGTGCCCATCGAAATGGCGATCGGGGCCCGGCGCCGGGGCCTTCCGGTCATCGCGGTTACCTCCCTAGAGAACTCCCGGGCGATCGAATCCGGGCACTCTTCCGGAACCAGGCTCTTTGACCATGCAGACATCGTGATCGATATCGGTATCCCGCCTGGTGATTCGCTGATCGAGATCGACGGCCCCGAAGCCCGAGTGGGGCCGGGCTCGACGATTTCGAATATCGCCATCACCAACGAGATCAAGGTCCAGACGGCGGCCCGGCTGGCCAAACGAGGTGCTTTGCCACCGGTGTTGACAAGTCCGGCGATCGTCGGAGCCGAACGGTCCGCCGAGCTCTTCGATGCTGCCTATCGGGAGCATTCCCTTAGGGCTTCAGCCGTCCTCGCCAAGCCAAACAAGACCTAACGACGAATCCGCCAGACCCCGCCGGGCCGGCAGCCAAGATCCGCCGGGCTCAGGCCGGATCTTGGCCGGTCGGTTCGTCGATGTGGGCTCTCTGAAGGGTGCCGCTGAAGTCCAGGAACACCGTCTTGGTCTCAGTGAACTGATCGATGGCCGCCGTTCCCGACTCCCGGTGACCATTGCCGGTGTCCTTCACGCCTCCAAACGGCAGATGGATCTCAGATCCGATTGTGGGGGCATTGAGATAGACCAGACCGGCCCGCAGCTCGCCTACAGCCCGCAAGGCCCGGGTGGTGTCCTGGGTGTAGATCGCGGCCGAAAGTCCGTAGCGGGTTCCGTTGGCCACGGCCATAGCCTCGTCGAACCCGTCGACCCGGATGACGGTGATGGTGGGTCCGAAGATCTCCTCCTGGGCGATTCGCATATCCGGAGCGGCATGGTCGAACAGCGTGGGCGCGTAGAAGTAGCCGCCGCCGAGCTCCTCTCCCAGCTTCTCGCCGCCTAAGACCAACTTGGCTCCTTCATCGATGCCGATCCCCGTGTAGGAGTGGACCCGATCGAGCTGCTTGGCATTGATCAGCGGACCCACGTCGGTCTTTGGGTCGAGGCCGTCCCCGACGACCAATGCGCGCGATACCCTCCACCAGGGCTTCGACCACTTCGTCTGCAACTCGACGGTCGACCACCAGTCTGCTGCTGGCGGTGCAGCGCTGCCCGGCCGTTGAGAACCCTCCCCACAACGCTCCCGTAACCGCCTCATCGAGGTCGGCATCGTCGAGCACGACGAGGGCGTTCTTGCCACCCATTTCCAATGAGACGTGTTTCAGCTCGCCCCCGGCGGAAATGGCGATCTGCTTGCCGACAGACCGCGAGCCGGTGAACGACACCATGTCGGTGTCGGGATGACTGACGAGCGGCTGACCAGCTTCGGGCCCATAGCCGGTGATCAGGTTGGCTACCCCGGGAGGCACTCCAGACGCTTCGAGGATTTCGAAAAGCTGGACCGCCGCGTGCGGAGTGTCTTCAGCCGGTTTGACGACGGCGGTGTTGCCACAGACGAGCGCCGGGAACAGCTTCCAGGCCGGCATGAGCATCGGCAGGTTCCAGGGTGTGATGATCCCGACCACCCCCACCGGGTCACGAATCGTCATGGCGAGACGGTTCGGGAGACCCGACGGTACCGTGTCGCCGAACATGCGACGTCCCTCGCCGGCCATGTACTCACCGGACGTGATGGCCCCCTGAACGTCGTAACCGGAGTCCACCAGCACCTTGCCCATCTCCCTGGTGATGGCTTCGGCCAGCTCGGGCTTGCGTTCCACCAGCATCCGCGTAGCGCGGGCCACGATTTCCCCTCGCAGGGGAGCCGGGGTGCGTCTCCACTCCTCCTGGGCACGTGCCGCGGCCCTGACGGCTGCGTCGACGTCTTCGGCCCCGCTCCGCTGGAACTCACCGATTACCTCATCGGGGCGCGCCGGGTTCGTGTTGAGATACGTTTCGCCGGTGGAGGCTGGTACCCAGCGGCCGTCGATGTAATTGAGGTAGGTGTCCGGCATTGGTCAGTGCCTTTTCATGCGGTCTCTTCGGGGACCGGCGTCGGCCGGTAGATCGGTCCTCGTTCGATCACCTTGGCGGCCAGATCCATCAGACCGTCCTGGTAGATCTCACGCTCACTCAAACGTTGGGAATCCTTGGGGACCTGCCCCGGGTATCCGATGAGCTCATGCACCTCGGGATGCATGTAGTACCCGGCGACGATGGCCAAGGTGATCGCCCCATGGGCCTCGGGGTCCTCGGCTTCGAGTGCCGCCATGAACTCATCGATGTCGTCGACGACGGTATCTGCCAGAGCCCGCTCGAGGAGAGGGGCTAGATCGGGCCGGGAAGCGAGCACGACATCGAGCTGGGTTGTTCCTACTCCGATTGTTCCGGCCGCCGGCATCCCGTGAGCCTCCGGGATCAGATGGCTTCCGATCGTCTCCAGGGCTCGACGAGTGGAGTCACCTATGGATGGGCGGGGGTAGGTGTTGTCGCTCATAACGGGACCTCCTGGCGGAATCGCTCATCGACCATGTGCTCGGCCGTTCTCAACGCGAGAGCGACGATGGTGCTGGTGGGATTGGTGCCGCTGGAGGTGACGAACGCGCTGCCGTCGACTACGTAGAGATTGGCGACATCGTGGAAACGCCCCCACCGGTCGACCACCGAGGTTTTGGGATCGTCACCCATGCGAGCTGTCCCTAGCAGATGCCAGCCGGAGTACCTCATCAAAGTGTCGGTCTCCACCTTGTGAGCACCGGCCTCGAGCATCGATTCACTTGCCTTCTCGATATGGAAGTCCAGCAATCGGCGGGAGTTCTCACCGACTTTGTAGATGACCTTGGGGGCCGGGATCCCAACCGGATCGGTCAGCTCATCGTCTATTTCGATCCGGTTGTCCACGTTGGGGAGGTCTTCGCCGAAAAGCCCCCAACTCTGACCATGTCCAAACCGCTCGCGGAACAACAGGTGATGATCCGGACCCCATTCGGATTCTCCGGCTCGCGCCGGGAGGGCCATATTGATCGGACCACCGGTCGGGGCCAGACCCCACTTTGCGCCCCGCACGAAGCCCCGTGACTCGTCGGTCTCGTAGAACTCGAAAGACTCGATACTGCACCCGAACTGACCCTGCCAGCTCTCCAGGTTCTCGTCGAACAACCCGGTGACAGAGGCGAAGGGGTGCATCATGAGGCGGCGACCCACTAGACCGCTCGAGTTGGCTAGCCCCTCGGGCCACTCTGGCGATGTCGAGTTCAACAGGATGCGGGCCGTACCGATCGAGTTGGCGGCGAGGACTACGACATCGGCGCGCTGGAAGTGCTCATTGCCGTCATCGTCGATCCATTCGGCTCCGGTGGCCAGCCCGTTCTTGGTAACGATGCGACGAACCCGGGCGCCGGTCACCAGGCGGGCGCCGTGCTCGATGGCCATCGGCCAGTGGGTCAGATCGGTGGTTGCCTTGGCACCCTCGTTGCAGCCCTGCTGGCAGGTTCCAGACTGAACGCAAGGTTTGCGGCCCTGGTAAGGCCTGGAGAGGATGGCATTGGGTTCCGGCCACCAGTGCCAACCGAGCCGGTCGTGGGCCCGGGCGATTTTCATGGCACCTCGACCGAGGGGGAGTGGCGGCAGTGGTGGCGGGGGTCCGGGTGGATAGGCCGGGTCGCCCTCGAGCCAAGACACGCCCATCTGCGCTTCGGTTCGTTCGTAGTAAGGCTGCAGCTCCTCATAGGTGAGGGGCCAGTCATCGGCCACGCCGTCGAGAGTCCTCACCTTGAAGTCCGAAGGGAGCATGCGGGGCCACACGCCGGCGTAGAGGATCATGCTCCCACCCACTCCGTTGAACATCAGTGGTGCGATATCGGTCTCGTCCTCGTTGAGTGGATAGTCTTGGCGGAGACCGCGAATCGTCGGATTCGGGAACCACTGTTTGCGGCCGGTGATTTCCCAGTCGGGGGAGGTGCCCCGGAAGTCCGCCCGGTCGTGCCACTGCCCCTGTTCGAGGCAGACAACCGATAGCCCGGCTTCTGCCAGGTAGAGCGCTGCGACCCCCCCCGATGCCCCTGCTCCCACGATGAGTACGTCTGCTCGGTCCTGGTTTGTGGCCAATGTGGCCCTCCTGACGTCTCCGGTGCACTATTGCGACCGATGGCAACCGTTTTCCCATGTATAGCATGTCGACGGCTGGTGCGTCAGGACCAAGAGGCCGCCCGGATGGGACGTTGAGTCTTCTTCGCCCCTTCTACCTTTCGAGGTCCAAAACGGGCGATACGGCCTATCGATACCGGGTACGAGGACGGATCACCCTGGATCGTTCGAGCGCTATCCGCCGGTCCTCTGAGAGATCCCGGCCAATTCGAGAACCAATCCCATGCGATGAGCAGCCAGATCGGGATCCGGGAGAAGCCCGGCCTGGTCGGCGAGTGCAAACTGTCTGGAGAGGTGAACTACCGACCGGGCAGACTCCAACCCGTTGACCATGCGGAAGTGGTCCTGATGGCCGCACAGGTATGCCATGAAGACGACTCCGGTCTTGTAGAAATAGGTCGGGTGGGAGAACACATGGCGGCTGAGGGGGAGGGTGGGTGCCAGGATCTCGTCGAACTTGTCTTCGGTGCCGGAGTCGAGGGACTGGATCGCTGCGGATGCGGCCGGAGCGATTAGATCGAACGCACCCAGGAACGCATCACTGTGATGGTCGCCGTCGCCCTTGATGGTCGTGGGATAGTCGAAGTCGTCGCCGGTGTACATGCGGACACCGCTCGGGAGCCGGCGGCGGAGTTCGATCTCGCGTCCCATGTCGAGCAGGGAGAGCTTGACGCCATCGATTTTTGGAGCATTCTCCGTGATCACGGTGATGAACGAATCCGCCGCGTCGTCCAGGTTGGGAGACCCCCAGTACCCGGCCAGGGCGGGATCGAACATATCTCCCAGCCAGTGCACGATCGCCTTACCGGTCACTTGGCCGAGTACCTCGGCGTAAGCCTGATGGTAGTCGTCGGGACCCTGCGCCACCGCGGCGAGGTGGCGGCTGGCCATCACTACGGGCTGTCCTCCGTGACTCTCGATCAGATCGATCTGCTCGTGGTAGGCGTCCACGATCCTCTCAATCGGCAGGGGACCCTCGGGAAGTTGGTCGGTGTTAGCACCGCAGGCGATCTCTCCACCCTCAGACTGTGCCTCGGTCAGCGACCGAACGATCAGTTCGCGGGTAGTAGCCCAATCGAGACCCATGCCGCGCTGGGCAGTGTCCATGGCCTCCGCCACCGGCAGCCCCCACGACCAGAGATGCCGGCGGAAGGCCAGCGTGGCCTCCCAGTCGATATTGGCCCCGGAGCCGGGCGTGTTTTCGGCGAGGGGATCGGCCACCACATGAGCTGCGGCGAACGCTCGGCGGCTCGTCAATCGCGCTGTTGGACGGTCGAATTGGGCGGGCGCACCGAGCCTGTGGCGAGTCAGGGAACCGTCTTCGAGCGGCATCGTCACCGTTGGCATCGGAGTCTCCTTGGCTGAAAGGCGTTATCCGCGAATGTTACGTGGGGCGAGTAGCACCGACAAGAGGTCAGTAGGACGGGATTGAGGCTCCGGGCGCTGCAGTGATAGTGATCATCGATTCCGCACGGACCGCGATAGGAACCGATCCCGACGTATAGATCCGGGCCAGTCGGGTGCCGAGTTGCTGGAGAACCTCCCAGGAGATCGTGTGCCGCACCACGGCGACGGTGTCTGCGGTGATCTCGTCATGGCCGTCGCTCCCCAGCAGAATGAACTCCGAGTCGGGCTCGACCCCGGCGATCCCGGTCACATCCACCGTGAGGGCATCCGAGGACACCCGACCCACCACGGGAGCGCGCCGACCCTCGACCAGAACGAAGGTTCCGGGTGCGGAGGCGCGCGACCAACCGTCGGCATAGCCGACGGGAAGTGTGGCGATGGTCGAGACTCGTCCGGCCGTCCAGGTCCCTGCGTAGCCGACGGCTGTGCCCGGCGGCACTTCGGCGAGGCGGACCGGGTGGGCCTTGACGGCGAGGGCGGGGGCGACGTTGGGGGGCAGCGGGTCACCCGCTCCGGGATGAACCCCGTAGAAGGCCAGACCGGGCCGGACCAGCGCATGCTGATCGGCGCCGGTTGCGAGGAGGCCTCCGGAGGCCGCCGCGTGGACGGCGCCGGCATCGATACCCGCTGCGGAGATTTCCGCCACCGATTCATGAAACCGGGCGAGTTGCTCGCTGGTCTTGAGAGAATCCTCCGGAGCGGCCAGATGAGTCCACACTCCGGCGAGCGTCACCGACGGCGTACCGACAATGGCCAGGGCGGCGGCGACGGCCTCATCGGGGGCAACACCTCCGCGAGTCATCCCCGTGTCGATTTCGAGATGAACTGCCAGGATCGGCTCGTCGGGCGTCAAATGGTCGGCGACGGTCCGGGCCTCGTCGAGACTCCCCACAGTCACCTCGACTCCAAGACGGGCTAGGGGCGCCAGAATGGCCGATGGCACCGGGTAGAGGACGAAGACCCGCCCTCCGTAGCCGTCGTGTCGGAGCCGGGTCGCTTCGGCTGAGTTGGCCACGCACAGCCATTTGGCGCCTCCGGTGACCGCGCACCGCGCGGCCATTTCGAGCCCGTGTCCGTAGCCGTCGGCTTTTACGACCGCTCCGAGAGCCGCCGGCTGAGAGAGAGAGTGAAGCGCCCTGGCGTTGGCGGTGAGGGCGTCGGTGTCGACCTCGACCCAGGCCGATCGCTCCAGGGGAGGGAGACCCGCTTCCGCCAGCGAGCGGTCGATGCGGCGCATGAGTTCAGCGGCTCGTCTCTGATTCGGTTAGCCAGGCCGCGAGGGCGTCCCTCATGACGCCGGCAGTGGAGCTGATCCCGGTCCAGCGCTCAAAGGCGATCTCACCTTGACGCACCAGCATCTCCATCCCGTTACACACGGGGAGCCCACGGGCCGAGGCGGCCTTGACCAGGGGAGTCATGGGAGGGACGTAGACCAGATCGAACACCAGGGCACCCTCGGGAAGGCCGGCGACATCAAAGGCGACGGTGTCGGTGGTCATTCCAACGGTGGTGGCGTTCACCGCGAGCGCAGCCGAGCCTAGCGCCGTGGCCAATTCTGGACCGTCGAGGGAGCCGCCTACGACGTCCCCGTACGAGGAGAGGCTCTCCGCCAGACTGCGGGCTCGCTCAGGTGTGCGGTTGGCGACGAACACCTGCTCGATGCCTTCGTCCAGGAGTGCCCATACCACGGCCCGGGCGGCCCCGCCGGCTCCGACCACCACAGCCCGGCGGCCGGCTACAGACACGCCCATCGATTCCACAGCCGACATGAAGCCCGAGGCGTCGGTGTTGAATCCGATCAGTGCCCCGTCGGCTCGGCGCACCCCGTTGTTGACCGCCCCGATGGCGAGGGCCCCCGGCTCCACCTCATCGAGGTAGCCGATGGCCACCTGTTTGTAGGGCGCGGTCACCCCGAACCCGAGCCAGTCCGGCCCACGTGCCTCGCTGAAGAACACCCCGATGTCGTCAGGGTCGATCGGCCGCAACTCGTATGTGGCGTCGATGCCGTGGGCGGCGAAAGCGGCGTTTTGCATAACCGCCGAGTGCGGCCGTTTCAGCGGGTTGCCGATGAGCGCGACTCTTCGGGTCATCTTTCTTCGATCGGGAAACGAACGTGCGGAATGATGTGAGTGGCCCACTGTTCGAGCTGAGCCGGGTCGGGCGTCATCGTGTGGAGTATGAAGCTCTGAACGCCGGCTTCGACCCTGGCTTGTAGCGATTCGACCACCTCGTCTGGAGTCCCGAAAAGGTAGACACGCTCCAGGTACTCGGGCCCCCGAGCCTCACTCATGACTTTGAGCATCGCCTCGTGCTGTTCCCGGCGCGCTCGCCCGCCGTCTTCGGTGCCCACGAAGTGATAGAAGTTCTCGTGGACCACGGTGAGCTCGGCGGGATCACGGCCGTGTTCTTCGAAATAGCTCTGCAGTTCGTTCCAGTCGCGAGCGATGTCCTCCGGCGGGCAGGTCGGCCGGGGCACCCAGCCTTCCGCGGCGAGAATGCGTCGCTTCACCGGCTCCACGATGCGGGGTAGGTCGGGCGAACCGGGGTCGGCGAGCTGGGAACCGCCCCCGATCCACACCTCGGGTCGCCGGTTGGATCGCGGCTCGATGAGCACATCCTCGATGGAGTAGAACTGCCCCTGGTAGGTGACGGTCTCCCCTTCGAGAAGGGGAACGATGATCTCGAGGATTTCGTCGGTACGGGCCCCTCGCTCCGACTTCTTGACCCCGGTATTGGCGTACTCCGGTGGGTACCACCCAATCCCGGCGCCGAGCACGATGCGGTTGTTGGAGAGGAACTGCATCGTGGCTAACTGTTTCGCCAGTAGCACCGGCTCTCGAATCGGCATCACCAGGACGGAGGTGCCCAGCCTGACCCGCTCGGTGACCCCGGCCACCAGCGAAAGTGCGGTTAGAGGTTCCAGAAACGAGACCGAGTAGAACTGGGCGGCGGCGAGCAGGTGGTCCGTGATGAAAATCGAGTCGAAGCCGAGGTCCTCGACCTCACGAGCGAAATCAATGATCCCTCGAGCCCGATCGGGACCGTCGTCGGGCCAGACATAGGAGGGGAGGAACACCCCGAACCGGTCGATGTTCGATGTCTTTTGGTCGGGCATCGTCGTTGCTACCTCTCGTTAGACCCGCGATCACTCACCGGTGAAACGGGGTGGTCTTTTCTCGAAGAATGCTTTTGCCCCCTCCAGCATGTCCTGGGACGCAAAGATCCGCTCGGAGGCGTCGAGCTCGCCTGCCAGACCGTCGTCGAGGGGTGTATCACCCGCCATGTCCAGGGCCCGCTTGGCCTCCCGCACCGCCAGCGGTCCTCGGGCAGCGATCGTGTCCGCCATTGCCATCGCCGCCTCCAGCGTTTGGCCGGCCGGGGCGACTCGATTCACCAGGCCGATTTCCGCCGCTTCGGATGCGCTGATGATCTCGCCCATGAGTATGAGCTCTTTGGCCTTGGCGATTCCCACGACTCTAGGAAGCCGCTGGGTGCCGCCCGAGCCCGGCATGACACCGAGACGCACTTCCGGCAGGCCCAGCTTCGAGCGCTCGTCGGCTACTCGCAGGTCACAGCAAAGGGCCAACTCCAGGCCGCCGCCGAGTGCGTCCGCCTGGAGAGCGGCGATGGTCGGAACCGGCAAGCGCGCCAGCCGCCGGTACACGGCTTTCTCCAGGAGGAGCTTGCCTTCTCCGACGCGGCCCCGGAGGGATTCGAACTCCTTGACATCTGATCCGGCGCAGAAGGCCCGTTCGCCGGTGCCGGTGACCACCACGCACCTCACTTGCGGGTCGTTTTCGATGGCGGCGAGGGCCCGGTCGAGGCGTCGGGTGAGCTCGACGGTGACGAGATTCAGTGGCGGGTTATCCAATCGAATCGTCGTGATTGGCCCACCCTCGACCACGATCAGTTGGGCGGTCATCGGCTTACCCCGAACGCTTCGGCGAGACCCATGGCACCACCGGCGAACACTCGGCTGTCCATAGTGGTCAGGTCGTCGGAGATCTCGGGGACGAAGCCCATGTGAGCGATTACGTCGGTTTCGGGGTCGAGGCCCTGGGCGATCTCGATGAGCGTTACGTGCCCGTCGCCGAGTTCGAATACCGCCCGCTCCGTGATGTAGCGAACCCGCTGGCCCCGTCGATTGGCCATGGCTCCGCTGAAACTCACCTCGTCCACGGACTCGACGAACTTTGCCAGGGTGCCCTCGGTCTCGATCCGGAGACGCCCGTCGACCACCTCGACCTGCAGACCCGATGTGGTCAAGGTCCCAACGAAGCAGATCCGCCCGGTGCGGGAGCTGATGTTGGGAAAGCCGCCCGGTCCCCGCAGACGACCGGGAAATTTGTGGACGTTGACGTTGCCGCGCGCGTCGATCTGGGCGAATGAGAGACTGGCGATGTCGAGACCTCCACCATCGTAGAAGTCGAACATGTACGGCTGGTCGATCATCGCCTGATAGTTGAAGCCTGCCCCGCCTTCATTGCCGGCCACCGGTACCCCCCCGAAGATCCCCTGCTCGACCGTCAGCACCAGCCGGTCTTCGATGCCTTCCTCCCAGGCAATCGCTCCGATCATCTGGCTGATTCCAAACCCCAGATTGCAGATGTCTCCGGGCCGGAATTCGAGGAGTGACCGTCGGGCTATGACTTTGCGTACGTCGAGGGGAAGTGGATCCCCGCCGTCGGTAGTCGGCCGGCGCAAAGCACCGGAGTAATAGGGGGAGTGGATGGTGGCATAAGTCTGGGTCTGCTCCGGGTCGAGATAGGCCATGTCGATGAGAGCACCCGGCACCACCACCGATCGTGCCGGAAGGCTCTTGGCGGCGGCGAGTCTCTTGGCCTGGGCGATGACGACCCCTCCCGAGTTGCGGGCCGCCATGGCCATGGCGAGCATCTCGCCCTTGACCGCCTCGTCGTCCATCGTCAGGTTCCCGTCCTCGTCGACGGTAGAACCACGGATCACTGCGACATCGATGGGGAACGCTCGGAAAAAGAGCCACTCCTCGCCGGCGAGCTCGATGACTTCGACGAGGTCTTCGGTGGCGGTACCTTGCTTGCCTCCGGTGTGACGGGGATCGACATAGGTGTCCAGCCCGACCGACGTGATCAACCCTGGTCGACCGGCCGCGATCTCCCGGCACAACAGGGAGAGGACCCCCTGCGGGAACGAGTACGCCTCGATCTCGCCGTTCTCGATCATGGCTCCCAGCCGCGGCTCATTCCCGATGTTTGAACCTATGGTGCGCCGCATCAAGCCTGGTAGAGCCAGTTGAGAGAATCCGCGATCGGCGAAGTCTCCAATGCCGACCACTCGCACGGTGGTGAGGCTTTTTGGGGCACCTTCGGCGCGATATACATCGGCCAGTGTGTCGATGAACAGCTGGGGCAGAGCGTGGCCGGCCCCGGATCCTCCAATGATCACCGTCGACTCATTGGGGACCGCGCGAACGGCTTCGGCGGCGCTGACCAGTTTCATGGCATATGACCTCCACCGTTGGGGCACAGGGTCTGACCGTGATAGAGAAGTGCGGCGTCCGTGAGCAGAAACACGACACTGGCGGCTACCTCGGATGCGGTGGCGAATCGTCCGGCGGGGAGCTCGGCGAGGCGTCGCTGCCCGACCTCCCCGTCCATGACCTCGGCCCCCATGTCGGTGATGGTGACGCCGGGCGCGACCGCGTTCACGCGGACGCCCTCCGGACCGACTTCCTTGGCGAGGGACTTCGTCAGCCCCAGGATCCCGGCCTTGGCTGCCGCGTAATGGGCCACACCGGCGAATCCGATCTGGCCCAACCGCGAGGCGATCATCACGATCGATCCCGAGCCCCGTTGGAGCATGGCGGGCAAGACGGCCCGGCTACACAGGAATGCCCCGGTCAGGTCGACGTCGATCACATTCCTCCACTCGTCGATCGTCATATCAACGACCCGGTGGTCAGCGATCACGCCGGCGTTGTTGACGAGCCCGTCGACTTTTCCGAACCGAACGAGCACAGCGTCGATCATGGCGTTGACCTGGGCTTCGTCGCGCACGTCGGCCGGAAACGCCTCGGCCTCACGACCGAGAGCCCGCACCGCCGCCACAGTTGCCTCGGCGCCGCTGGTGTCTTGGACATAGCCGACCGCCACGTTGGCGCCGGCTTCCGCGCAGGCCACGGCGATCGCCGCGCCGATGCCGCGGCTGGCGCCGGTGACGAGAATGACCCGATCGGCCAGGGCGTCGGAAGCAAACACAGAAGCAGTCAGAAGGAACACCTCGCTACAGCCGTCGGCAAACGATTACCGTCGCACCATAACCAGCCGACCCCGACCCGTCAACGCGCCCCCGAAAAGGTGTCGATCGTCGGTCGAATGGGTTGCCTCCCGGGGAGAACGGGGCACCTGATCGGTTATGGGTGGAACCGGACGGCCACGCTGCCGAGGGCACCAAAGTCGGCGGTGAACTCGACATTTCGCGCCGGAACGACATGATGCCCGGTGAGAGATCCGGTCAGAATGACGTCACCGCGTTTGAGCCGATGACCCCGCTCGATAACGTGCTGTGACAACCAGGCCACCGCCGCCAGCGGGTTGCCCATTACCTGGTATCCCGTTCCCGAAGCAAGGTACCGACCGTCACACGACAGGGACGCCTCGACCTCAGCAGGTCTGACTTCCGCGACCGGGACCAACTCACCCAAGACTGCATAGGCAACCGTCGAATTATCGGCGATCCAGTCGACCGCTCCCGAGCTGTCGGTTGTGCGGTAGTCGATGACCTCGATGCCCGGTCCGACTTCGTGGGGTCCTCTTGCGAGCTCGGCCACGGTCTTGGGTCCTTCGATCGTCTCTCCGATCCGTACCACGAACTCGGCTTCCACCATCGGCCCGACCATCGTCTTCAGGGGGAGGTCGGTTTCCGACTGGATGATCATGTCGTCGAGCAGGGTGCCGACGATGGGAGTGACAGGGGGCGGGGCCGTGGTGAGGCCCATCTTCCAGCCGGCCCGTCGGCGGCCACCCCGGACACGTCGTTCAATGACGAACTCCTGAATGGCGTAGGCCTCGTCGAGGGTGAGCGACGGCTCGAGTTTTGTCGGTGCCGGCATGGTGAAGGCGCCCACCCAGGCATCGTCGAGAGCACGGGCGAGCTCGCCGAGACGGTCGGTCTTCATGCGGGCCGGCCGGCGACCGAGCCGCGTTCGATGATTTCTCCCGAGAGCCGGGCATCGCCGGCCTCGCCATTCGCGAGTGCCTCGAGCAACAGAGCTGCTCCTCTGCGTCCGATCTCGTAGGTGGGGACTCGCATCGTGGTGAGGGGGACAGGAGCGTATTCGGCGATCGATATGTCGTCGAATCCGGCGACCGAGATGTCATCGGGCACACCGATTCCGGAAGACAACAACCGGCGGATGGCTCCGATGGCCATGAGGTCGTTGGCTGCCAGGACCGCGGTTACTTCGACCCGGTCGAGCAGCTCGGATATAGCTGCTTCTCCTCCTTTGACTGTAAACAGCCCATTGGCGACGTAGTCCGGACCCGCGTCGAGCCCGAGCCGGTCGATCGCCTCACTGAAACCCGCCAACCGGACCTTTGACACCTCGAGATCCTTGGGACCGCTGATGTATCCGATCTGCCGATGCCCTCGATTGGCCAGATAGCCGACCATGTCGACGACTGCCTGCTGGTTATCGAAGAAAACCCGGGGGCCTTCGAGGAGATGATCGGACAGCAAGACGATGGCACCTCCCCGGGTCCGGAACCTGGCCACCAGCGCCCGCAGCGTGCCGGCGTAGTCGGCGTCCGTGAGGGAACTGGCGGCGAAGACGATGGCGTCGACCCGGGAGGCATCAAAGGCACGGACGTAATCCAGCTCCTTTTCCGGATCGCGGTCGGAGTTGGCCACGAAAAGTTGATAACCCTGAGCATGGATGCCGTCTTCGAGTCCCTTTACGATGTCTCCGAAGTAGGGGTCGGAGATGTCATGCACGATGACCCCCACGGTCTGGGATCGGGCCGTAACCAGGGCCCGGGCCAGCCGGTTGGGAACGAAGGAGAGGCGATCTGCCGCGGACAGAACTCGCCGGCGCGTGCTCTCGGCCACCGGATGGGGCGATCCGGACATCACCCGTGATGCCGTGGCGACCGATACTCCCGCCAGTTGGGCGACATGACGGAGCGAGGGTTGTTCACCGTTTTCCTCGGGCGATGACCCGGGCGGCTTCGATAGCATGGCAGCAGCGTACCTCGCGGCGCCTCACTCAAGAAAACGATTGCCACGGGAGCCGGTACTGGGTCACAACCCGATGACGGATCCAAGATTGGAGGAGTTGTGGTTGAAACAGATGTGGCCTACCGCTCGGCAGTCGACCTCGCGGCGGTCATCGCCGGGGGGCGGGTATCGCCGGTCGAGGTGATGGAACAGACGCTGCGGCTGATCGAGGAGCGAGAACCCAGTCTCAACGCCATCGTCTTCCGGGGGTTTGAAGAGGCCATGGAGTCGGCCCGTGCGGCTGAGGCAGCTTTGGCCCGCGGCGAGTCCGGAGGCCCCCTCATGGGAGTGCCCGTTCTGATGAAAGACCTCTTCGACTTCAAGCCGGGGTGGCCCGCCACTTTCGGCGGGATTCCGGCAATGGCCGACTTCTCGATCGATGGATACTGCGTATGGGCAGAGCGCATGGAGGCGGCGGGCGCCATCATCGTGGGGAAGGGCAACAGCCCGGCGATGGGCTTCAGGGGAGCCTGCGACAACTACCTCTTCGGACCGACCCGTAACCCGTTCGACACACGGCTTAACACCGGTGGTTCGTCGGGAGGATCGGCCGCCGTGGTTGCCGATGGTCTGGTCCCGATCGCCGAAGGTACTGACGGCGGCGGATCGATTCGTATCCCGGCGGCCTGGTGCGGGGTGGTTGGATATCAGCCGTCCGCCGGGCGGGTCCCCTCGATCCTGAGACCCAACGGGTTCTCAGGTGTTTCCCCGTTCATCTACGAGGGACCGATTACCAGGAGCGTCCAGGATGCTGCTCTGGCGATGAGTGTCCTCGCCGGTCCTCATCCGGGCGATCCGTTCTGTGCCCTTGATACACCCGACTTCGCGGCGAGTCTCGATCGGGGAATCGATGGGTGGACGATCGCTTACTCGCCCGATCTGGGTGTGTACCCGGTCCAGGCCGAGGTGGCTGTAGTGGTCGAGGAGGCGGTCCGAGCTTTCGAGGAAGCCGGAGCCCGGGTAGTCGAGGTCGACATCGACCTGGATCTCGACCAGCGGGAGCTGGCCGATCTCTGGTGCCGCCTGATCATGCCTCTCAGTCTCGACGCCTTCGCCAACCTGGCACAAGGCGGGCTCGACATCCTCGGGGATCACCGCTCCGACCTTCCGCCCGAGTTCCTCCGCTGGGCCGATCACGTGGCTTCGATGTCTGCGATGGATTACTTCGGCGACAACTCTATGCGCACCCGGGTGTACGACGCTCTGCAGGCGGTTCTGGGTGACCACCAGGTGCTGGTGTCCCCAACGCTGGCCTGCATGCCGGTGGCGAACCTGACCACGGGCGAGACCCGCGGTCCGACCGTGATCGAGGGGGTGGAGGTCGACCCCTTGATCGGGTGGTGCATGACCTACTTCACCAATTTCACCGGCTATCCGGCGGTTTCGCTGCCGGCCGGGCTATCCGGCGGCCTCCCGGTGGGCATGCAGGTCATCGGTGGACGCGGGGCCGATCTCGACGTCTTCGCCGCCGGCGCGGCCTTTGAGCGGGCTCGACCGTGGTCTCACATCTACGACATCCCCGCCAACCGTTCGCTCACAGATTGAGCACCCTGCGGTATGGGGTGGGCAGGAGGCCACCGTCCGACCTGGGTCAGGTCTCCGTGACCCGGGTGTACGCGGCCGCCACGAAGACGATGATCGATCCGTAGAGAATCTGGCGGACGGCCTCGGGATATCCCAGCGACGATAGGATTGATGTGATGACGGCGAGAATGAGGGCTCCCATGATGGCGCCCCCGAAACCGCCTCGACCACCGAAGATCGAGGTCCCGCCGATCACCGCCGCCGCCACCGAGGGGAGCAGCGCCGAGTCCGCCAGTGTGACACTTGCCGTGTTGTTCAACCCGGAGATCAGGAACCCGGCGATGCCGGCCAGGACCGCCGAAATCGCGTAGAGCGTGATCAACACCTGCCACGCCTTGGCGCCCGAGAGACGGGAAGCGACTGGGTTGTCACCGATGGCGTAGAGGAGCCGACCAAAACCGGTTCGCCTCAGACCGAAAATGATGAGGATGGCCAATGGCACGAACACCGCAAGGCTGATCGGGACCACGTCGAGAACCATGTCGGCGCCCAAAGTGCGCAACTCATCCGGAACGCCCGCCCCCGTTTGCACCATCTGCAATTGCCAGACGTTGGCCAGGCCCAGGACTACCAGGCTCATGCCCAAGGTCATGATGAGCGGGTGGACGCGGAAAATCCCGACCCCGATCCCGGTGACCAACCCAACTATTGCCGAGATCACCAGCGCAATTACCAGCGCGGGTACCAATCCGACCTCACCGACCAGCGTGGCAACCAGGAACCCCGACATGGAGGCCACCGCCCCGACCGACAAGTCGATTCCGGCCGTGAGCATCGTGATCGTCTGACAGCCGGCCAGGATCGCCAGCGGGATGGCGGCCCGGACCATGACTCCGGCCCAGTTGGGGCTGACGATCCCCGGCCGGATAACTTCGCTCAACACGACGAGCAGGGCGAGCAAGACGAGCAGTGGGACTATCGGCCGCTCGCGAAACAAGGTGCGCATGCCGCCGGCGGTCAGCCATTTGGGGCGCGCGTCCGGGGCGTTTGTGACGACGCTCACCTTTCCCTCCGCAACTGGATGAGACTTCCAACCATGACCACTCCGACCAGAATCAAGCCTTGGGCCACCGTCGCCAGGTTGGTATTCACATTGAGAAAAGTCATGTCGGTCCGAATCAAGGAGAGAATCACCACCGCGATGATCGGCCCAAATACCCCGCCTCGGCCGCCCGCCAGGCTCACCCCGCCCAGCACGACGGCGGCCACACTCATCAACGTGTAGGGCCCCGGCACCGGGATTCCGATGCCGGTGCTGGCCGTGAGGCTCAGACCGGCCAGTGCGGAGAACAGTCCGGTCAGCATGTAGGCGACGATCTTGGTGCGCGCCACCGAGATACCACTCCGGTAGGCCGCCAAAGGGGCGCTACCGATGGCATACAGGGACAATCCGAGCCGGGAACGCCGGATGGGCAGCCAGATCGCTGCCACAACCAGGAACAGCACGACCGCAGCCTTCGGGACGAAGCCAAGCAGCGACCCCCGGGTGAGGCCCCGGAGCCACTCCGCCGACCCGCCGCCGGGCGTGTTGAGGACCAGCAAGGCACAACCGGCCCAAACGAAGAGCATGGCCAGCGTGACGACGATGTCGGGAACCCGGGTAACGACGATCAGACTGCCGTTTACCGCACCGAGCACCAGGCCGAGCAAGAGCACGCCGATGACGACCAGGATCGCGAATCCCTCGCTCTGGTCCTCCATCAAGGCAGCCGAAACGACGCTGGTCAGTGCCATCATCGAACCCACCGACAGGTCGATGCCTCTGGCAAGAACGGCAATTGCCTGGGCCACTGCTGCCAGGGCCAGCGGCAGTACCGAGATGGCCAGCCCTTGGATGCCCCTCTGCCCGTAGGTGGGTTGGATGATTTTCGTGAATACCAAAACCAGGGCGAGGATCCCGATGAGACCGAGAGTCCACCCGTAGCGGCGCATTGTCGAAGCGAGCGCTCTCGCCCGGGAAGTGGTCAGCGGCGCTTCGGCGGTGGTGCTCACGGGGCTTCCGTTTCGGGCTGTGCGGTGTTCGGCTCGGTAGAGGGTTCTGATGAGTGGGCTGCGTGGACGATCTCTTCGGGTAGCGGTGCGTCCTGGGGAAGATCGTGAGCCGCCCGCAGAAGAGTCGACTCGTCGGCGTCGGCCGCGTCGATCTCTGCAACAACCTCGCCGCCGAAGATAACGATGGCGCGATCACAGGCGAGCTTGATCTCGCTGAGCTCGGAGGTGTAGAGCAGGATGGCGGCCCCCGCACCGGCCAGGTCGCGCAGAAGGGGATAGATCTGGGCCTTGGTGCGGATGTCGATTCCGCGGGTGGGGTCGAAGCACAGCATCGTCTGTACCCCGCCGGCAACCCAGCGGGCGATGGTGACTTTTTGCTGGTTTCCCCCAGAAAGGAGACGGACCTCATTCTGGGCCCTGGTGTCGATCTGAAGTGTCTCGATGGCCTTGTCCACCTTGGGTTTCTCGGTCTTGCTCTTGATGCGACCCCATCGGCGCATCCTGACGCTGAAGGGCAATGCGATGTTCTCCCGCACCGAGCGCTGCATGAGGAGGGCTTCGGCCCGATCGGCCGCGACGTAGACGATGCCCTCACGTATCGCATCAGCCGGGTGCCGGAAGGAAACCCCCTTGCCGTCGACGCGGACTTCTCCGGCCTCGGGGCGCTCCGACCCGGCCAGAATGTCGAATAACTCGTCCTGGCCCTGGCCTTCGAGTGCCACGACTCCGAGCACTTCGCCGGGGAATAGGTCGAAGGAGACGTTGCTCAGTCGGGTGCTGGAGCCAAGCCCGCGCACCTCCAGGCGAGGCCGCTTGGTCCACGGGCGCGGCGCGCCTTCCGCCAGGTCCTCCCGCTGCGGCATCTGCCCGACCACTTCTCCGAGCATCAGTTCGACGATCCGATCGGCGGAGTCCGGTGTCACGTCAACCACTCCAACCGTCTCGCCTTCCCGCAGAACGGTGGCTCGGTCGCAAACGGATCCAATCTCCGTCATGCGGTGAGAGATGAAGATGATGCTGCTTTCGCCGCCGCGCTGCCCGTCCACCACCTCCAGGACTCGTTCGGTGAGGTTGGCGGGCAGGGCGGCGGTCATCTCGTCGAGCATCAGCACATCCGGCTCGATGGCCAGGGCGCGGGCGAGATCGATGATTCGAAGCGAGGCGAGGGGAAGGTTGCGGGCTTCGGCCGAAAGATCGAGGTCGGGCATGCCGAGCTCCTTGATCCAATGGTGGAACCCTTCCAGCGGAGTCTGGGTGAGACGCAGGTTGGAGGTGATGTCGAGGTCGGGGATCAGGGCGGGCTCCTGGTATACCGAGATCAAGCCGCCGCGGCGGGCTTCAGCCGGCGAGTGGGCGGTCCGCTCTTTCCCGCGTACCGTGATCGTGCCCACTTCCGGACGCACGGCGCCCGTCAGTACCTTGATCAGTGTGCTCTTGCCTGCCCCATTGGCTCCCATCAGCGCATGTGCCTCACCCGGGAGGACGTGCAGGGAAGCCGATTTCAGGGCCACGACGGCACCGTAGGTCTTCGAGACGTCGGTCGCCTCGAGCAGGTAATCGGTCGGGGTGGAGGCAGTCATTGTCGCGTGCTCTAGAGGTCCGATAACGTTGATGCGCCGGAGGTTACCGGCGCATCAACGTTGCAATGAGCCAGGGATGGCCTATTCGCCGGGCCCCTTGCAGGCCACTGCCTGCTCGGGCGTGTAAGTTGTCCAACCCTCGATCTGAAGACCGAGTGGCCAGAGCGGGTCGAGCCCGTCAACCTGCCATGACTCCAACAATGCGATTCCTTCGGCGCTGGTGTTTTCGGCGATGACCGGCACCAGGAGAACCGTGTTCGGCTTGGGGGCGTCCGCCGCGGTTTCGACGTCTTCGCCGTTGAGCAGTGCAACCGCCAGTCCGATACCGGCTCCACCGACAGCCGCGGTGTTGGTCACGGCCGCTCCTTCGAGCCCCGGGTAGTTCTCGGTGTCGAGAAGCTGCGCGACGAAGGCGCCGAGGTCGGCACCCACGATGGGCACGAAGTCCAGATTGGCCTGCTGGATCGCATCGACGACCTGGGAGTCCATTCCGGAGGTCCAGATGCCGTCGATTTCCGCGTACTGGCCACTGGCGATGAAGTCGTTGATCAACTGGGTGGTAGTCGCCGGATCCCAACCAGTGTGCACACCGTCGATCGTGGGCACAACCGTGATGCCCGGATTCTCATCCAGCGCTTTCAGGAAGCCCGTGTGGCGGTCCGTGTCGGCCGGGTGACCGGCGAAACCGCGCATGTAATAGACAACTCCTTCACCACCAAGCTTTTCGAACAACCACTTGGCGCCCAGGTAGGCGTAATCGACCTGGTTGTTGTACAAGTTGTAGGTGTCCGGGTGGTTGACGAATGCGTCGACGGAAACCGTCCGGATTCCGGCTTCGTTCGCTTCTTCGAGCGCCGGATTGAGCGCATCGGGGTCGTTCGGGTTGAAGACGATTGCGTCCACGTCCGCGGCGATCAGGTCACGGATGTCCGAGAGCTGTCCCGCTGCGTCGGTGTTCCGGTGGATCGTAGTGAGTTGAGCGACCGAACCCAATGCCAGCGCCTCAGCCTTGGCCGTGCAAACCTGCTCTTCTCGGAACCCATTGCCGACACCGCCACCGTTCGAGTATCCGATGTGATACTCGCCGTCAGAACCCGAGTCTTCGCCGCAGCCGACGGCCAGCAACGCAATTGCCACCATCAACGCGAATTTCTTGAACCATGAATTTCTGGCCATTAACGAACTCCTCCTGGTGCAAGGGCCGGGTCGGAGTGTCGCAGACCATGAGGCCGATGTCCACTCGCTCGGCGACCTCAAATGGCGGAACTAGGGTCTGGATGGCAAACGTTTTCGTTCTCGGTTGGGCACTTCGCCGTCGGTGGGGTCTGCTCTATCCTTCGGGCCGGGTCGAGCCGATTGGAGCGCTATGAGATTGAGCGAAATCAGGGCTGGGGTTGTCGGGGTCGGTTTCATTGGAGTGGCCCATGTCGAGGCGTTGCGAAGGCTAGGTATCGATGTGATGGGAGTGGTCGGATCCACTCCCCAACGGGCGGCCGCCAAAGGGGAGATCGCCAATCTGCCACAGGTCTACGAGAGCGTTGAGGCATTGGTGGCCGACCCGGACATCGACGTTGTGCATATCGCCAGTCCGAACCACTTACATGCGGAGCAGGTGCGGGTATGTCTCGACTCAGGCAAGCACGTGGTCTGCGAGAAGCCACTTGCTTTGAACTCGGAAGAAACCGCCGACTTGGTCGATCGGGCGGCAGCTTCGGGCCTGGTCAACGCCGTGTGTTTCAACATCCGGTTTTATCCGCTCAACCACCAGATGGCTGCCATGGTGCGAGAAGGGGCGATCGGTAATCCGACCTTTGTGACGGGCAGCTACCTCCAGGATTGGTTGCTTCTCGAGACCGATTGGAACTGGCGTCTGGTCCCGGAAGAGGCGGGCGGCTTGCGAGCCGTCGCTGATATCGGGTCACACTGGCTCGACCTGGCTCGTTTCATCACGGGGAAGCGTGTGGTTGAGGTCATGGCGGATCTCTACACCTTCGTTCCCGTCCGCCGTCATCCGTCCGGGCCGGTCGAGACCTTCGCCGTCGCCGGAGACGACGATGAGCTGATTGAAGAAGCGATGGCGAGCGACGACGGTGCCGGGATTCTGCTTCGCTTCGAAGACGGTACCCGGGGAATGGTGGCCATCTCCCAGACCTCGGCCGGACGCAAGAACGCGGTGTCGATCGAGGTAGACGGAGCGGAGTCCGCGCTCTCATGGTTCTCTGAGGATCCCGACCGGTTGTGGATCGGGCATCGCGGACGGCCGAATGAGGTGCTTCAGCGTGACCCGTCGATCAACCATCCCGACGCGGTCCGGGTGACAGGGTATCCCGGCGGCCACGTCGAGGGATATCCGGACACCTTCCGGGCCCTCTTCCGAGAGGTGTACCAGGACGTCCTGGCGGGGGCGCCCTCACCGGCGCCGACCTATCCGACGTTTGCCGATGGTCACGATGCGTTGCTTGTAACCGAGGCGGTCGCCCGTAGCTCATTGGAGCAACGCTGGGTGACCGTCGCACGATAAGGAGGAAAGCATGAAGCTCGGTCTTCTCACCGCCCCGTTTGCGGAGACACCACTCAACGATGTAGCCGACTGGACCGCGGACAACGGTTTCACCACGATCGAGATTGCTTGCTGGCCGGCGTCGAGTGGTGACGTCCGCCGGTACGCCGGAACCAGCCACATCGACGTCGACGGCCTTACCGATGCTGAAGCATCGGAGATCGTCGATCGTATGAAAGGCAAGGGTTTGGAGGTTTCCGGGCTCGGGTACTACCCCAATCCGCTGCACCCGGATGAAGACCATGCCCGGATGGTCATAGATCACTTGAAGAAGGTCATCGTGGCCGCCGGCAAGATGGGCGTCGGGGTCGTGAATACCTTCATCGGCGCAGATCGAGCTCTGACCCAGGACGAGAACTGGGAGAAAGCGACCCGGGTCTGGCCGGAGATCATCTCGGCGGCCCAGGACAACGACGTGAAGGTCGCCATCGAGAACTGTCCGATGATCTTCTCGAAGGATGAGTGGCCGTCCGGTCACAACCTCGCATACAACCCCAAGATCTGGCGGCGGATGTTCGAGGAATTTGGAGAGACCATTGGTCTGAACTTCGATCCGTCGCACCTGGTCTGGCTGATGATCGACATTGAGAGCGCCATCATGGAATTCGGCGAACGTTTCTATCACTTCCAGGCCAAGGACGTGATGATCGACTACGAGGGGCTCTACGAGAACGGGTCGCTCTCGTCGGGGATCGGCTGGCAGATACCGCGGCTTCCCGGGTTGGGTGATGTCGACTGGGCCGTGGTTTTCCGATCCCTGTACCGGGTCGGCTACGACGGTCCCATCATCATCGAGCACGAGGACCGCGATTTTGAGAAGACCGACGAGTTGATCAAGCGAGGCTTCCTCATCGCCCGCGACGTGCTGGCTCCCTACGTGCACTGACCGCCGGCGAGCCGGGAATACCCCTTCCCTCGAACGGGAGTGGGAGCGTGGAGGGTGGCGATGGCCGCAGACGAATATGGGCACTTTGATGTGGTGGTGGTGGGTTCCGGGGCGTCCGGCGCCACCGCCGCCGTCGCTGCCGCCCGGTCGGGGGCCCGCACGTTGTTGATCGAGAAGCTTCCGTTTCTGGGTGGCAATTCCACGGCGGTGCTGGACACCTTCTACGGCTTCTACACCCCGGGCGACCGGGCCCGCAAGGTGGTCGGCGGCATCGCCGACGAAGTGGTGGCCGGATTGCGATCGATCGGGCGGGTCGTCGAGCGGCCCAATACCTACGGCGCCGGGACCGGCATCACCTATATGGCCGAGCATCTGAAAGTGGTGTGGGAGTCTCTGGTCGTTGAAGCAGGCGCGGCGGTGCTACTGCATGCCTTCGTTCAAGATGTCGAAGTGACCGACGAAATGGTGACGGGCGTGGTGGTGGCCACCAAAGCCGGGTTGCGAAGGGTGACCGCCCAGGTCGTAATCGACGCTTCGGGTGACGCCGACGTGTGCCACCAGGCCGGGTTCGGGTACGAGGCGGCGGGATCGATCGATCCCGCCCAGACCCTCACCACCACCTTCCGGATGGCCAACGTCGACCACCCGGCCCGGGCGGCGATCAGCAGGGACGAGCTGCACGCCCTGATGGCCGAGGCGGCCGAGTCCGGCGAGTACGACCTTCCCCGGCGAGAGGGTTCCGATCACATCACCCCGATCGACGGAGTGATCGCTACCGTCATGACCAGGATCGAATATGCCGGTATCGCGACCGATCCCGATGCGCTCACCCGGGCCGAGATGGAGGGGCGCCGCCAGGCGCTCGAGTATGCACGGTTTCTCGTCGATCGGGTGCCGGGCTACAAACGCGCCTCGCTGGTGGCACTGTCCACTCAGATCGGCGTGCGAGAGACCCGCCGGGTCTACGGCGACTACCGGCTCACGAAGGAGGATGTGTTGGCAGCTCGCCAGTTCGATGATCAGATCGGCTTGTGTGGTGCTCCCATCGAAGACCACCACGGAGGGGCCGGGACGGGCACCAACTGGGAGTATCTGCCCGACGGGACCGCCGTTGGCATCCCGATGAGCACCCTCATCGTGAGGGACGCCGCCAACGTGCTGGCGGTCGGCCGCTGTTTTTCCGCCACCCACGACGCGCAGGCGTCGGTCCGGTCGATGGCCCAATGTATGGCCATGGGCCATGCCGCCGGCATCGCCGCGGCCCTCTCGACCCAGGGCGGGCGAGCGATTCGAGCTGTCCCGGTCGGTGACATTCAGGGTCGTTTGCGGACAGAGCGAGCGATTCTCGAAGTCCCGTCGACATGACAGCCCTGGTCCGCACCGTGCTCGGCGACATCGACCCGGCCGACCTTGGTTTCACGTTCGTTCATGAGCATCTGATCATCGACTCTCAGTTGATCGTGGACCGCTGGCCCCACATCCTGCTGACGAGCGTGGATGAGGCCGTTCGGGAACTCTCGTCGTGCACCGAGGCCGGGGTCGGAGCAATCGTTGATGCCATGCCGGCCGCCTCCGGGCGCGACCCGATCCGGCTGGCAGAGATCAGCCGCCAGAGCGGAGTCCATGTCGTCGCCTGTACCGGTCTCCATACCTCCAAGTACTACGAAGGGCAGCGCTGGACGGCCGAAGAGCCTCCGGAGGTTCTCGCCGGCCTCTTCACCGCCGACATCGTTGACGGGGTTGATCGCTATGACTACAGGGGACCGGTCATCCGCCGCACACCGCATCGGGCCGGCATCCTCAAGGTCGCGGTTCTCGAGGATGCCCCGACGGATCGCGACGTTCGCGTGTTCGAGGCTGCCGCGCTGGCACAGGCGGAGACCGGCGTTCCGATCCTCACGCACTGCGAAGGCGGGCGGGGAGCGATGGCACAGATCGACCTGTTCGGACGCCTCGGCGTTCCTCTCGATCGGATCGTGATCTCGCACACCGACAAAGTGCATGATCTCCCGTATCACCGCGATCTGCTGTCCACCGGTGTGTACCTCGAGTACGACCAGGCCTCCCGGCAAGGTGAGGAGTCGATCCATCACACAGCAAGTATCGTCGCGGCCATGGTGGGGGAGGGCTATACCGAGCGATTGATGCTTTCGAGCGATGCCGCCCGCCGTTCGATGTGGGCCATCAACGGCGGTCCCGGTCTGGTGTGGCTAGCCACCCGTTTCGTGGAGATACTCGGCGAACTGGGAGTAGACGATCAGGCCGTGAACACGATGTTCGTCAAAAACCCCGCAAGATTCCTGGCGTTTGCCTAATCCCGTCGCGCCCTTCCTCTTTCGGAGAGCGGACAACGGACCGCGGATGGCCTGTCTTGCCCCCTCAGCCCTCGTTTCGCTCGGACAGCTCCCCGACTCACGCCGGGAGAGCACGTGGAACGAGCCACGAGCGAGTTTGAATGGCTTCCCCCTGGAAGGGGGAAGTACCCGAGCGAAGCGAGGGGTCACGAGCCGGGCCATCTAACCGGGCTTGAGGCAGATCCGGTTCCCGTAGCGCAGCCCGGGCCACTGCCAGCGCATCAATCGGATCTGACTTACCCCGAGTCCGGGCCGAGCGACGCTGCCCGGCCATCATCTTCGGGGGCACCCGCACCATCGTCTCCCCAGCTGCCAGCAACTCGGTTTCCAGACGACGCGACAGATGACGGCAATCCTCAATCGCCCAACACCGCTCGTCCCATTGCGCCGCCCACTGCACCGCACGCAAATGACCACACGATGTTGCCGCAACCGTGATCGACCCGATCTCGGCACCCCCCGGATCACACGCAACGATCGTGTGGGTCTTCTTGTGGGCATCTGTTCCCAAAACGACCATCATGTCCTTGTACTCCTTCCAACTCGGAGGGTGTCAACAGGACCGGTCGGTGGGCACGCCTCAGTCGAGGCCGGAAGCCAAACTCCTATCAAGCCACACCAACCGGCCAGGAATGTGGCGGGAAGCACAACCCTCGAAAAGCCACACCAACCGGTGGGCAGGGATGGGGAGAGCTATCCCGCCACATTCCCCCCATAATGACACTGAGGGATGGGGGTCAAGCGCTGGCCAGACGGCCTCGCGGCTATCGCTTGACCCTCCCCTGGTTTCTCATCGCATCCACTGACCACTGACAGCTGACTGTTCGCGCCTACAACCTCCCGGCGGCCGATTGGTCCGCTAACACCACCGTATTGGCATGGTTCCGAAGAAAGCTGGCCGGCAGTTCGGGGCCGATCGGTCCTTTGAGCATGCGTTCCAGGATTTCGGCTTTGTTCGATCCGGTCACCAGCAGCCAGATCTCTCTTGAGTCCAGGATGGGGCGGAGGCCGAGCGTGATGCCCCACTCGGGTTCCTGGTCCGATCCGTAGCGACCGGCCGCCACCCTGGTGGCTGATGCCAGGCGAACCACCCTGGTACCGGCCTGCGCCGTTGTGCCGGGCTCGTTCAGCCCGACGTGGCCGTTGCCACCGAGGCCGAGCAGAGTGAGGTCGAGGCCGCCCTCGTCGACGAGACCCTCGTATCGGCGGCATTCCTCTTCTAGATCCGGGGCCTGAACGTCGAGCGTGTGAAGAAGCGCCGGTGGTCGGGCGAGGCCGGCCAAAAAGTCCCGCTGGAGCATTGCATCACAACGGGCCCGATCATCGGGAGGGAGGCCGAACTCGTCAAGCAGAAACACGGTAGCCCGCCCAAAATCGATGGACGGAGCCGCCCGGGTGTAAAACGGTCGTGGTGTCTCGCCGGTCGGCAGGCATAATCGGCTGGTGGGCCGTTGCTCGATGTGAACCGCCCAACGGGCGGCGACCCGGTCTGCCCACTGATCGTCGGGGATGACCTCGAGTTGAATGCTCACCCTCCGGCGACGATATCGAAGACTGCTCCGGTTTTCTTGTGGCTGAGGATCAGCTTGGACCGGCCGTCGGGGAGGATCTCTTCTTTGACGATGGCGTGCCCGTCGTGGCGTCTCACTTCCTTGGCAATACGTGGAGTAGTACCCCCGCGCCACTCAACGTCAACCGGTTCCCATTGACGGGTCTCGGCAGACCGGTAGGCGGCGTCCATCACTGCGTTGACGATGTAGCCGTCGTAGAACGTTTCTTGCGGAGTGGTGCCGGTGTCGAGCGAATTGAACATGTCCCTGAACATGTGGACGTACCCGAGTTCGGTAACCTCGTCGCCGACCGGGAAGAGCCATCCTTCCGCCGATTCCATCTTTTCGGCGACGTAGCCTTGCCCGCCACCGGAGGAGTACATCTCGAAACCGGTCCGCAGGAAGTGGTTCGTCCAGATGGTTCCCTCGGTTCCGGCCACTTCGTCCCGGAGATCCATACCGCCCCGGAAGGTCCAGCTCACCTCGAACTGTCCCAGCGCCCCCGACTCGAATCGGATGAGCACGACCGCGTTGTCTTCGGCTTCGATCGGGTGGACCAGCGTGTCGGCCCAGGCCATGACCTCGACGGGCCGGTTGTCTTTTCCTACGTAGCTGCGGATGATCTCGATGCAGTGACAGCCCAGGTCGACGATGGCTCCTCCGCCGGCGTTCTCCTTGTCCCAGAACCAGGCGCTGTGCGGCCCGGGGTGGGTTTCCCGAGACCGTACCCAGGTGATATCACCGATCACCCCGCTGCGTACTGAGTTGAGGGCTTTGAGGGTCTTGGGGGTGTAGACGAGGTCTTCGAGGTATCCGGCGAAGATTCCGGCGGCTTCGACCTTGTCGAGAATGCGCCTGGCCTCTTCGGCGTTTCGGGCGAGCGGTTTGGTGCACAACACGGCTTTGCCGGTGTCGGCGATGAGAGCGATAGCCTCCTCGTGGAGGAAATTGGGGAGTCCCACCACAACGACGTCGGTTGCGGGGTGATTGATGGCCTCTTCGAGGGACGTGGTCGCTTCGGGGATGTCCCACCGATCTGCAAACACCCGGCCGCGCTCCTCCGAGCGTGAGTACACCACCTGGACGCGGTCGCGGCCGCGCTGACCGTGCAGGGTCATGGTGTAGAAGTCGCCGATGAGACCTGTGCCGAGCATCGTGATCAAATGTCCACTCATGGCTGTCCTCTCTGATCCTGTGCCTGTATAGACAACTTAGCCGAACTGGACGGCGGCAAGGTCAGGCTGCGAAGGTCTCTTTTCCGGCGACCATGGTCCGGACGACAAGGCAAGAATCATCGAGCACGCACACATCGGCCGGGGTACCCGGAGCGAGTGTCCCCAACTCGGGCCTGCCCGCCAGCTCCGAAGGAGCCGAGCTGGCAGCCGAGAGCGCCTGTTGCGGGTCGAAGCCGAGCTCGATCATATTTCTGACGGCCCTATCCATGGTGAGGGAACTGCCGGCCAGGGTGCCGTTCTCGAGCCGGCAGGCACCATCGCGGAGGATGACCGTCCGATCCCCGAGGGCGTATTCACCATCCGGCCGTCCGGCGGCCGCAATGGCATCGGTGATCAACACGAATCGTTCCCGAGCAGAGCGAGCGGCGAGTAGCACCGTTTCCGGGGCGAGATGCACTCCATCAACGATGGCAGTTATGAACACGTCGTCTCGGACCAGGGCGACGCCGCTGATCCCCGGATCGCGGTGTTTCCAAGGCCGTTGCGCCCCAAAGATATGGGTGACCGATCGAGCTCCCCGATCGAAGGCGGCGTTGGCAGTTGCGGCATCGGCATCTGTATGGCCCAAACCCACCGTTACTCCGGATGTGACCAGCAGATCGATGAGCTCGAGCGCCCCGGGGAGTTCGGGGGCAATGGTCATGTGCGTGACAAGCCCCGATTCGAGAAACCTGCGTGTGAGAGCGAGATCGGGATCGAGCATGTTGGCCGGATCGTGAGCCCCACATCGCGCCGGCGAGAGGAAAGGTCCTTCCAGGTGCATCCCGAGGATGCGTCCCGATCTAATCGAGGCCGCCCCCAACCGTTCGAGGGCCGCCAGATAGTTGTCGGGCGGCAGGGCGATGAGGGTGGGTTGGAACGCCGTTACACCGGTCGCAGCGAGGCGAGCGGCGACGAATTCGTAGTCGTCGGGTTCGGCGGTCGCGAAATCGACGCCTTCGAATCCGTTGATCTGCAAATCGACAAACCCCGGCACCGCCAGGCCGGCGTTCCCGGCGGGGGCGAGGCCGACACTCTCAACGAAGCCTTGGCTGATGGCGACATCACCAGGGACGATTTCCTGGCCAACCAGGGCTGCCTTCACGCCAAGTCTCATGTGTGCTCCCGGGAGCCGGAATAGGGGTGACCTGATTCCGGCACATCGTAGCCAGGTGACCTGAGCCGGCCGGCCGGGGATTTTCGAGTGGTCCAGCCGGCTGATATCACCGGTCGGTTGCAGTCGTAACTGAAAACGTTTTACCAAACGGGACGGTATGGTATTATAAATACCGATATGCCGGCCAGTACAGAGTCCAGCCCGCCCCGGCGGGGACGCCCCCGTGATCCGGCGATCGACCGCGCCATCCTCGAATCGGCCCGATCGGTCCTGGCCCGTAAGGGTTTCACCGGCACTTCGATGGAGGAGATTGCCCGCACGGCCGGGGTGGGCAAGGACACCCTCTACCGGCGCTGGAAGTCGAAAGAGGACCTGGTCGGACATCTGCTCTCGGTGCTGGCCGCCGAGAACGTTCCGGTTCCGGCCGAAGAGGATCCCAAGTACGCCCTGTTCGTCTTCCTCCAGGACATCGTGCGCTTGAACCGGCAGTCCGATTTTGGGGGGATCGTGGCGGGGATCGTCGGGGAGTCGGCTCGCAGCCCGAAACTGGCCGAAGCTTTCCGGCAGTTCTGGAGCGAGCGACGCAGCATCGCCGGCGGGATCGTACGCCGGATCTTCGATCCGGCGACCTCCGATCAAGAGATCAAATTGATCCTGGACCACCTGCTGGGTCCTGTCTATTACCGAATACTCCTCACCGGAGACCCGATCGACGACGAGTACCTGTGGGATCTCATCGTTGCCGTCTCCTGGCCACAGGATCAATAAACCAAACAGCAATGAAACAGAAAAGAGAAAGAACATGAACACCCAAGAACACATTGTCGCCGTGGTCGAATCGGCCCGGGACGGGAACACAACCCTGGACCTCGCCCAGGAAGTCGTCAATCGGGGAGGGCGGGCCACCGTTGTCGTCCTGGTCGGCTCCAGGACCGGGCAGGACATCAAGAACTTCGCCCAGGCCGAGAACCTCACCTTTCCCGACGCCCGGGAGATCTACTACAACCGGCTGGCCGGGATGTACTCATCTCGGGTGGGTGGCCTGGACACGTCGGCCATCGTCACCGACGGTGATTACTCGAGCCGATCCGTATTTGCCCGGGCCCAGAAAGCCGGTCCCACCACCATTGCCATGCCCCGGGATCTCGCCAACCGGCTGGGTTGGCGGGGGGCCGTGGCCCGCTCGATGGTTCCGGTCCTGATTGCACCCCGGAAGGCAGCATGACCCTCAAGGAAGCCAAACGAGACCGGATGGGAAGGCCAACCGGTGATCTGCTGCTCGTAGGGATGACCTTCGGAGACGTCGACGAGCTTGGGGGGTCCGGCACCATCCCGAGCGGGATGCGCCGAGCCGGCAGACAAAGACGGACACCCATCCGGACCGGTCACCGGTTACCACCACCCGAAGCGGTCCTCAGAACCTTCCGTTGACCCAAAGCGCCTAAGGTTGCCCCGATCGGTGGTCGGTTGCCCGAGAACCCGCAGGAGGTGGCGATGACGGCTCAATACTCGGATCGAACCCGTCGCCTCCATGCCGAGCTGCCGGTCGTCGACGGGCACAACGACTTGCCGTGGCGGCTGCGGACCCTGGCCGGCGCCGATCTGACCACCCTCGATCCTTCCGGACCGCTGCCCGCCCTCCACACCGATGTTCCCCGAATGCTGGCTGGTGGAGTGGGGGCGCAGTGGTGGTCCGTCTACGTCCCTGCCGACCTCGACGACGCCTTTGCCGCCACCGTCCGCCAGATCGAGGTGGTCGAGGCGCTGATCGCTCACGATGAGCGACTCGAACCGGCCCGAACGGCTGCCGACATCCGAAGCATCAGGCTAGACGGGAAGATTGCTTCGCTGATGGGAGCCGAGGGCGGACACTCGATTGAGGGCTCGATCAATAACCTGCACCGCCTCGCCGAGCGGGGGGTCGGCTACATGACGCTCACCCACAGCGACACCCTCCCCTGGGCCGATTCCGCCACCGACCGGCCGACCCATGGTGGCCTCACCGACTTCGGCCGGCGAGTGGTGAAGGAGATGAACCGGTTGGGGATGCTGGTCGATGTGTCCCACGTGTCGGTGGCCACGATGCGCAGCGCCCTGGCGGCGAGCGACGCACCGATCATCGCTTCCCATTCGAACGCCCAGGCGCTGGCTCCCCATCCCCGCAACATTCCCGATGACGTCCTGGCGGCGATCGGAGCGAGCGGGGGAGTGGTGATGGCCGTGTTCTTCCCCGGGTTCGTGGTCGCCGAGACCGCCCGGGCGATGGAGGAGATGTTCGTGACCTGGCGTCGCCTGCGCACCGAACTGGCCGGCGACGAGAGTGCCATCGCGGCGGAGATCGAACGGGTCGAAGCGGGGATGCAACTCGACCGGGGATCGGTGACCGATGTGGTGGATCACATCGAGCACATCGCCGCGGTGGCCGGAGTGGATGCCGTGGGGCTCGGGTCGGATTTCGACGGCATGACGATGACCCCGGTCGGTCTGGAAGACGTCTCCTGTTATCCGGCCATCACCGACGAATTGTTCGCCCGGGGGTGGAGCGAGAGCGAGGTCCGCAAGGTCCTCGGTGAGAACACGCTCCGGGTCATGGAAGACGCCGCCGCCGTGGCCCGATAGGTACCGAGGATACGGCCGGCCAAGACGTCCGATGCCGTCGGATAGGATCACACTATGGGAGTTAGGAGCCCGTTGTTCGGGTGCGTGGCCCTGGTCGTTTGTCTGGTGGCGTGCGCTCCGGAGCCCGGCTCGGGTTCCCGATTGCTTGACGAAGAGGCAGCCTCTGCTCTCGGCCTGTCCGATGCACAGGCCGCCACCCTCGCCAGCCTGGAGCAGGTGGATGAATACCCGCTCTACACGATGCACCACTATGCACCTGAGCCGCTGGTGGGGCAGGCGTCGGACCCTGGGCCTGCGCTCGCCTCGATTGGGGCCACCGATGAGGAACCGTGGGGCTGTTCGCTGTTCGCGGCTCTGGCCGATCCTGGATCGAGGATCTTCGGCCGTAACTTTGACTGGGAGTTCAGCCCGGCTTTGCTCCTCTTCAACCATCCGCCCGATGGATATGCGTCTGCGTCGATGGTCGATATCTCCTACCTGGGCTTCCCCGGTGACGATTCTGCGGACCTAACGCGCAAGCCTCCCGGCCAACTCCTCGGGTTGCTCGACACTCCCGCGATTCCCTTTGACGGCATGAACGAAGCCGGCCTCGTGATTGGCATGGCGGCCGTGCCCGACGCCTACCTGCCGGTGGACCCCGGCCGGGAGACGGTGGACTCGCTCGGGATCATCCGGTTGGCGCTCGACGGGGCCGCCACAGTCGGAGAGGCGGTCGAGTTGATGAGGAGCTACAACGTCGATTTCGAGGGCCAGACCCCGCTCCACTACCTGCTGGCCGATGCCGCAGGAGATGCCGCTCTGGTCGAGTACCACGCCGGGGAGATCCGCGTCTTGCGGACCCAGACCGACTGGCACCACGCCACCAACTTCCTCATATCTGCAGTCGAATCACCGGCAGGCCGGTGCGAGCGTTATGACGCCATCACGGAGGAACTCGAATCGAGAGGGGGCGATCTCGACTTCGATGGTGCTCTGCGGTTGCTCGAACGGGTTGCGCAGCCTCTGCTGGCCGACGCCGCAGGAGATGCCGCTCTGGTCGAGTACCACGCCGGGGAGATCCGCGTCTTGCGGACCCAGACCGACTGGCACCACGCCACCAACTTCCTCATATCTGCAGTCGAATCACCGGCAGGCCGGTGCGAGCGTTATGACGCCATCACGGAGGAACTCGAATCGAGAGGGGGCGATCTCGACTTCGATGGTGCTCTGCGGTTGCTCGAACGGGTTGCGCAGCCTCACACCCAATGGTCGCTGGTCTACGGCATTACCTCGGGCGAGATCCAGGTGGTGATGGGGCAAGCCTATGGTCGGGTTCACACCTTTTCCCTCGAGATGCGGAATTGAAGGCGGGTTGACCGGATCGAAGATCAGCAGAGATAGGCCGGCAGCCCGTCGGCGTCTGATGGCGTGGAACAGTAGGTTGGGAGTCTCGAGGAGTGTGCAGTGGCGAAGACCATCCATCAGCTCAAGGTAACCCTCCGTGACGTGAAGCCACCGGTTTGGCGGCGCATCTTGGTCGAGTCTGAGGTCAGTCTGGCCGAGCTGTCCGCGGTGCTCGTGGGTGCCATGGGGTGGATGGGTACACACCTCCATTTATTCGAAGTGGGCGACCGTCAATATGGGGTACCCGACCCCGATTGGGGGTTCGATGTCCTGGACGAGGAGCAGTACGTTCTCGACGTAGTTCTTCCCAAAGTGGGCATGAAGATGCGGTGGGATTACGACTTTGGTGATGGGTGGGAGCACGATGTGCGTCTCGAGGCGATCACCCTGCTGAAGCGCTCTACCAACTATCCGGTGTGCCTGGCAGGGCGGCGGGCCTGTCCGCCCGAGGATTGTGGTGGTCCCTGGGGATATGCGAACTTGTTGGACGCCATGCGCAATCCGGATCATCCTGAACGTGAGGAACTGATGGGGTGGGTGACACCCGGTTTCGACCCGAACTGTTTCGATATGGAAGAGGCAGAAGAGGCGATCCGCTTCAGCCTTCTGGTGGGAGGGTGGATCCGGTCGGAGCCGACCGGACTGGATGACCGAGGAAGTGGCAACGGCGGAAACCCCCAGGGGGGTTGATTTGTCGGCCGCGTTCCCGGCTCACGCCAGAAACCTCCCCGGTTTCTGCGATTGCATTGAGTCGGCCGGGGTCGCCGTTGGCGTCATGCTGCGCCGGGTGCCTTGCGGCTACTTGAGCGCCTCCTCGAGGGCGAGGATGGTGGCCCGCAGAGCGCCCCGGTCGCCGCTATTCAACGGTGTGCCCGCCCCTCGCATGCCCCACCGGCAAGCTACCAACCGGGTATGACAGATTCGGTAGCGGGTCGGGACCAGAACGCCGGTGCCACCGGTACAGAGGGGACCGGGTGTGCGAGGGGGAGTTGTGGTTACGGGGGTTTACCGCTGGTGGTGTAGGTGTGGCCGAGCGGACTGGTCCACAGGTAGTCGCCGGTCGGCAACGGACGGTAGGTCCATCCACATAGATGCCGGTTGCCGTGGTCGTGGCGGCAGAGGGGAGCGAGGTACTTGCGGCGGGTTGGTCCACCGTGGGACCAGGGGACGCGGTGGTCGAGGTCGCAGTTGGTGGCGGGCATGCGGCAACCCGGGAATACGCAGGTCCGGTCGCGTGATTCGACGGCCCGGCGTTGCCGGCCGGTCGGGCGCCGGCGGGTGGTGCCCTCGTGAAGCAGCTGCCCGGTGTCGGGGTCGGTGACCGTCCAACGCCATTGGGATTCGTGTTGTTGTTCGGTGACCTGGCGGGCGATGTCGGCCACGATCGGGCCGTATCCGGCCAGTTCGCCGGCCGCCTCGGTGAGTCCGACGAGGGTGGTGAGGTCGACCTGGAGGTCCACGACTCCGCGGTCGTGGATCCGACCACCTATGTGGCGGCCTTCCAGCAGGTCCAAGAAGACGTCGGCGCGCAACTGGTCGATGGTGCGTTGCTCATGGCGGGTCTTGAGCTGCCGGGCCAGCCGGTTGATCTTGCGGCTGACGGCCATCGCCCGGTCGGCCGGAAGCTCGTATCCGGTGAGGTGGGCGGTTCCGTCGGGGTTGGCTTCGAGGACCACCCGTCGTTCCTCGACCGCAGTCTCGTAGCGTTGTTGGGCGTCGTCGGGATCGGCCGCGATACACAGTTTGGCGATCCGTACCCGGAGTTGACCGGTGGTCAACTGAGGAGCGTCGCCGATGATCCGGCCGGCCACTTCTCGGGCGGTGGCGATCGACAGGTGGTGGGTCTCATTCACGATCACCCGGGCTTTGGGAACATCGATGTCGCCGGCCGCAAGAGCCTTCCAGACGCGGGGGAGACGCCGGGCCAGATCGAGGGCGAAGTCCAGCTCAGTGTCGGCCGCCCTGCGAGTCAACGACAGACCGGCCCGGATCTCGGTGGCGGCTGCCCGGTGGGCCAGTTCGTAGTCGTCGTCCAGCTCATGCATCACATCGGAGATCGAGGCCATTGCCTGATAGACATGGGCGGCGTAGTGCGACGCCATCTTCCGGTGAGCCTGCAACACCACCACCCGGTCGTATCCGGACAGTTTCGTAACGTCGATCCGGGACAGGATCGTCGCCAGTTGCGGACCGGGCGGGGTGGTCTTCAGCGCCTTTTCCATTCTATCGAACATATGTTCGATTGTAAGACAGGTCAACGACAGAAAACAGTGGGCATGATCAGACAATGAGAGAGACACATTTCCGAGCTGGCCAGCCAAACATGGTGAGCGCCCAAGTGACGATCTGTTGCCGGTCGTCGATCCTTGAATGGGGATCATCCTCATCAGAGGATTTGGTGACTGACTCGATGCCGACGTACGAGTACACCGATGCAGTGAGCCCGGTTCCGGTTGCGTTATCGAACGAAGGCACCTTGTCTACGCCCGGAAGGTCCCGGGTCGCGGCTGGTCGCTGCGGCAGCCTGCTTCCCACGGGAATCGTCCCTGATCGTCGCAGTAGGTGATCTGAACCACCGGAACCGATACTTCCGGCGGGCGCTGGTAATAGTCGTTGGCCGTCAGAACGATCTCACCCGGATTCGGCACATGCTCGATGATGATTGTCCGATCCCAGCCTTCGACGGTCATCCCGGGGAGGAGAGACCCGCCGGCGCGGACACGGTTTCCAAGTTCGTTGAGCACGGTGGCGGCCTTCTGCGGCGCCACGTCGAAGATCAACAGCTCCGGATGATTGAGCCCGAACAGACCGACCGTATACGCAAACGACGGGCCGTCGTCGCCGGTACAGGGGCATGAGGGTCGAGAGCAACTATCTCCGCCTACGTACTGAATGAACCAGCCGTAACGCCGGATTGTGGTGGTTATGTGTGCGTCGTACTGGTCGAACCATGCCTGGGTTTGCGGGTCCATGTAACACCTCCATATTGACCCTATGGGTGGGGTGTGACGGAAACACGGCAGGCTGTAACCAGGCGGCGAAACGGGTGCGGGACATGAAGCCCGACTGCTCGGCCTTTGGGAAGATGCCCCGGTAGCCAGTGGCCGAAGTCATGAACGCCAGAAAAGCGTGGATCGCTGCGGCCCGCGAGGGCTCCCTCCGGGAGATTGTCGGCCGACCATTGCCGATCGACTGAAACGGCAAGGTGGCCCTGCCCCGGCGGGGAGATCCGATGGACTCGAGCGACGTCGTCGACAACACCCGACTATTGGGTCACCGTTCGAGACGTTGGAGCGCTTTGATCAGGCCCTGTGGGTTTTCGAGGATCCATCCGACGAGGAAACCCACCAGTCCCAGAATCACCGACCAGAGCACGGCTTCGCCGCCGAGCCAGTGCCAGATGACGGCCAGGGCGATTCCGATGATCATGCCGTAGGTCTTTGCGCTCATATTGTCTCCCGCACAGCTGGACGAAGATTTGGTACGTAGTAGAGGTGGATATCGACAGGGATGGGCGTTGTGCCGAGGGAATTCCAGAAGGCATCATCGAGGTTGTCCCGGATGTCCTGAACCAGCCGGTCGCTCTTCTCGGTATGCCCGATCTCGACTCGCATCACGAGCCGCCGGCGTTGCTTGATCGGAGCGGCGGCGAGCACCCCGGGAACCTCGCGGATCCGCTGGGTGACGGCCCGCCGGACGGCCGCGGCGCCTACCCTGGTCGATCCGGCGGTGCCCCGGTCGACCACCGAGGACCGTCGGGTGAGCCGCACGGGAACGAACTGCGCCACCAGCACGGTGAGTGCCACGGATCCGATCAGTACCCCGAGTAGTGCGGCGACCCACCGGTCCTGAAAAGGCCGGTCGATCCACACCGCAACATCGGCCACCGTGTCTCGCCACCTTCCCCCGGCGAGTCCGGTTCCTTCACCGATCAAGAACACTCCCGTCGTCAGGATCGCCAGCCAGGCGAGGAGCGCAGAGAGGCGTTGCGCGATCCTCACGTGACCCTCTTTTCGGCGCTGCGTGCCACAGCGACGGTGAACGGCGTGTCGGACAGCCCCATTTGCTCGAGGGTCTCGCCCACCAAACGGCTCGCCCGGTCGGCGGCTTCGAACCGGTCGGCGGCTCCCACCGGTGCCACGACTCGCAGCCTGCTGCGTCTCGCCGTCGCGTGCGTGTTCGGGTCGATGGATCGAAGCGAAAGCTCGACGGCTTGCGCCACGGAGCCCATGTCGATGTCGGTAGATCCCGCCGGAGACTTCTCGAGGGTCTTCACACCGCGAATCCGCCGGCCGGCGACGACCACGGCGATGATGGCCGCCAGCACTACCAACCCGGTTCCGGTCAGCACGGCGGCTCCTTCCCGGGGAGGGGTCCGTGCCCAGTTCTCGAACGATTGGAGGGCGTCCGACAGCCAGGCCATCGAACGCTCCAGCCCGAATGTGATCAGCCCGACGGCCGCCAGGGCCAGGGCTGCCGCCGTCAGCAGGCCCAGGATCCGCAGGAGGATGGTTCTGGTCATTCGACTCTGGAAGCGGTGACCGGTTGGGCTTCCCCGCTGGGAACGAACAGGTCGGTGACTTCGATGTTGACTTCTTTGACGGTGAGGCCGGTACCGTCCTCGACCCGGGTGATGACGTTCTCGCGCAGTTTTTGGGCTACATCGGGAATCGAGTACCCGTAGTCGACCACGACGACCAGGTCGATGGCCGTTTCTCGCTTGCCGACCTCGACATTGACCCCTCGGGTCAGCGACTCGGTCGGGCTGACCCGGCCCAGCAGACGCCGAAAGGATGTCCCTAGTTCGTGGACGCCGTCGACCTCGGCGGCGGCGATCCCGGCCATTTTGGCAACCACGATGTCGGCCACGGTGGTGATGCCCTTCCCGGTCTCCAGGACGTACCCTTCGATGGGCGGTGGTTCCTGCATGCTCTCGTTCTCCATACCCTGCCTCCTTGTAGTCGCGGCGATGCCGGTCGCGGGACTTCTCTTACCAACACTACTGATGTGTCGAGATCCCCACGCGTACGCGTGGTAGGGTCGGTTGCACGCCCTGGTTTCGCCGGCTGGTCAGCCGGCCCGGGCAAGCGGACGCAGCAGGACCAGATTCTTCACCTTGAATTGGGTCCAGCACGGACATCCGGGTTTGCCACCTGCGTAGTCGATGGCTTGCTCGAAGTCGATCACCTCAGCGAGAGTCTCGTAGGTGGCACCGTCGTAGAAGACTCTCGATTCGGGAGTGGCTCGCAGATTGGCCAGCCAGTCCACGTGCGGGCCGAACGCGGCGGGGACGATGAACCCTTCGGGTGTCGAGACCATGCAGAGCGGGGTCACGTACTCTCTGCCCGACTTCCGTCCCCGGTGGTACACGAGGGGTTGGGACTTGCGACCGAACCGGTTCGTGTACCACATCACCGGAGGGTTGAGCACCCGTCCCGCGAACCGCCGTGCCGGCTTCATGAGCGGTGCGGGTTGGTAGCGCAGTATCAATCCGAGTCCAACTGTCGCGGCGGTTGCGAGTCCGATCAGCATCAGCCAGGCGGTTCCCACCTTCTTCAGAACATGTGACACACGGACCTCCGTGTCGCCTCCCTTCGACTCTCCGTCCACCTGCGGGACACGTCTAGAGGATTACGTCACAACTCGTTCGGCGAGGTCGGTACATGTCTCGGCGAGACTGAGACTGGTGAATGAGGGCGGTCACCGTGAGAAACGCCATTGCGCCACGGCGAAACCGATTGCCGGAGATCGAGGTTGGGCCTTTGTCCTCTGGTCGACCGGAACCCATTGGGTTAGTTCTGTTGGTGCGGAGGTATTTCGAGAGGCGCCGCCGCAGGTGGCGCGGAGGTGGCTCGTGGCAACGACACCACAGGCGCCGGGAGGGGCGCAGATGGCCGACTCCATGTCGGAGGTGGTGGGGAGTTCTGTCGCGGAGGCAGGCACGACCCCGGAGCCCGGCCCGCCCTCACCCGCGTTCGAGGCTCAACCCGAGGAGCCGGCCGGGCGAAGCGAGGCGTTGGACGCCCGTGTGGAGGAGGTCCGCAGGTTGTTCGGCTCCAGCGCTGCGCGTCTCTTCTCCCCTCTGGTTGTTTCGATTCGTCGACGGCTCGGGCTGGCTCCGTTGAGTTCGGGAGCCTTTGCGCTCGCCGGTGCACTGGGGTTTGGCATCAGGCTGGCTCTGGCGCTGCTGGTCACCGCGCTGATCGGGCAGTGGGCCGACATTCCTTGGGGCCGGTGGGCGGTGATCCTCGTGTTCTATGGGTTGTTCGAGGCTTCGGGGCTGACGTTCACCCCGCCTCCCGATGTCGAGCCGGGGCCGCGCATCAGGAAGATGGGGGAGGACATGACCCCGCTGCTTCCCACGATCGTCCGGGAATCCGACCTGCAAGACCTGGCCGCCTTCCTCCGGCGCTGGACCCGGCTGTCGGTGATGGTGGCTTGCGGTGTGGCGGTGGCGGCCCTCATGCTGGGGGCCGGTTGGCTGCTTGCTCCAACTGGGATGAACGAGCTTCCCGCCGGCAGCATCGTCCTGCTGGCTTTTCTGCTCTACGACTTCGGGGCGCTGATGGTCTTCTGGGACCTCTTCGCGTGGGCGTTCACGGCCCGCCAGGCCAGGTACGACCACGACCTGTTCTGGCCGAGTCCGGCCGACTCGCCCGAGGTCCGGAAGGCGATGCAGATGTGGAACGTACGAGCGCTGGCGTGGTGGATCACCGTCTACCTGGTGCTCACGTTGGTCCTGGTGTCGTGGGATTCACCGGTGGTGGTGCCGCTGGCGGTGGGGTTCATCGTGATCGGCTACCTCACCACCATTGGCGCAGCCTTTGGGGACCGCGCCAGCGTCCGCAAGATCGTCGAGCGGGTCCGCCAGCAGCAACTAGAGGAGCTGCGACAGCGTATCAGCCCCTTCAAGTCACGCTTCACCGACCTTTCAACACAGGAGTCGGAGCAGCTCCGGGAGCTCCTCTTCCTCCACGACAGAATCCGCGACGCCCCCACCACATCAACCACCCACACCCTCTTGCGCGCCGCAGCGGGATTGATCGTCCCCACCATCGTGTTCGCCATCACCGTGTTCGGCGAAGTGTCGGCCGAGCGCTTCCTCGACGCCATCCTGCCCTGAGATCGGAGTTGGGCCCTTTTCCTCTGGTGGGCTTGAACTGATTGGGATAGTTCTGTTCTTGCGGAGCAGTATTGAGACGCGCCGCTGCAGGTGGCGCGGAGGTGATTCGTGGCAACGACACCGCAGGTCCCGGGAGGGGCGCAGATGGCCGAATCCACGACGAAGGTGGTGGTGAGCACCGCCGCGGAGGCGGGTACAGCACCGGAACCGCCGGAGATCCCGCCCGAGTTTCGGCACGAACGTACCGAAGCGTTCGACACCTTGTTGGAGGAATTGCGCAAGGTCTACGGCTCAGGCCCCCAGGAGGTCTTGCGCAGCCTGCAGGATCGACTTCGACGGCGACTCCGGCTGGCACCGGTGAGTGCAAGGGCCGCTGTCCTCTTCGGGCTGACGGGGGTTGGTATCAGGCTGGCCGTCGTAGTTCTGGCGACTGCCCTGGCCGGTCAGTGGACCGGGATTCCCTGGGGTCGGTGGGCGGCGATCCTCGTGTTCTACATTGTGGCCGACGCCGGACGAACGGTCTTCTTTCCAGACGTCGACGGCCCTACGCCGCCGCGCTACATGCGGTTGATTGAGAACTGGACGGCGCTGCTCGCGACCATCGCCCGGGAGTCCGACCTGCGAGATCTGGCCGCCTTCACCCGGCGCTTGTACCGGCGGCCGGTAGTGGCGACGGCGGGAGTGGCGGTGGCGGCCGTCATGCTGCTGGCCGGCTGGCTCAGCGCGCCGACCGCCCTGGGCGACCTTCCCGCCGGGAGCATCGTTTTGCTGGCCCTGCTGCTCTACGATTTCGGGGCACTACCCATCTGGAGCAACAACCTCGTCAACTGGGCCATAATGGCCCGCCAGGCCAGGTACGAGCACCATCTTTTTTGGCCGAGTCCGGCCGATTCGCCCGAGGTCGGCAAGGAGATGGGAAGGACGATCTTCCAAGCGTCCACGGCCGGGATGTGGATCACTTTCTTTTTGGTGCTGTCGGCGGTCCTGGTGTCGTGGGATTCGCCGCTCGTGCTGCCGCTGGCCGTGGGTTTCGTGGTGATCGGCTACCTCACCACCATCGGCCTGGCCGTCAGCAACCGGGCCAGTATCCGCAAGATCGTAGAGCGGAGCCGTCAACTGCGACTGGCCGTGTTGCGGCAGCGCATCAACACCTCTTCGAATCGCGCTTCGCCGACCTGTCACACGAGGAATCGGAGCGTCTCCGCGATCTCCTGTTTCTGCACCGCGAGATCCGGGATGCCGCCGCCACACCCGCTCACTCCCGCACCCTCGTGCGCACGGCGGCGGCGCTGATCGTCCCTACCATCGCGTTCGTTATCACCGTGTTCGGAGAAGTTTCGGCCGAACGCCTCCTCGACGCCATCCTCCCCTGAGATCGGAGTTGGGCCTTTTTCCTCTGGTCGGCAAGAGCTTGTTGGGTTAGTTCTGTTGATGCAGAGGTACACCGGGATCGCGCGCAGAGGTGACCCGTGGCAGACACACGGCAGGTGTCGAACCAAGCGAAGACGACGGCGGAGACAAACTCGACCCCGCAACCCACCCCGCCGCCACCCTCGGTCGAGCCCCAATTCGAAGAGCCGGACGGGCGTAGCGCCGCCTTCGATGTCCGGGTGGAGAAACTCCGGAGGGAGTACTTCGGTACCAGCGGCGGCTTCCTACCGGGTCTGCAGAACCTGATCCATGGCCGGCTGGGCCTGGCTCCGATGAGCCTGGGAGCCACCATGCTGGCGGGTTTGATGGGTGCCGGCATCAGGCTTTTGGTTGTGCTGGTTGCCACCGCCCTGTTCGGGGAGTGGGCGGAGGTTCCCTGGGGCCGGTGGGCGATCGTCATCGCGGCGTACTTCGCCCTCGAAGCCGAGAACGCGGGGTCGGCTCCGCCTCCCGGCGTCGAGCCACCGGAGAGGTATAAGAGATACATGGAAGACTGGACGGCGCTGCTTCCCACAATCGTACGAGAGTCCGACGTGCGAGAGCTGGCCGACTTCACCCGGCGATGGCTCCGGCTGCCGGTGATGCTGGCGGCGGGGGTAGCGGTGGCGGCCATCATGCTGCTGGCCTGTGTTCTGTTCACCCCAGACGCTCTGGGTCGACTTCCCGCCGGGAGCATCGTTCTGGTGGCTTGGCTGCTGGTCGACTTCGGGATGGCGCCCATCTACTGGGGAAACCTTTTCAACCGGGCGTTTACGGCCCGAGAGGCAAGATACGACCACCACCTCTTCTGGCCGAGTCCGGCCGACTCGCCCGAGGTCCACAAGGTGATGCGGAAGACGACCGTACAAGGGTTCGCGGCCGGGATGTATACCACCTTCTTCCTGGTGCTGACGGTGGTGCTGGTGGGGTGGGATTCTCCGCTGGTGCTGCCGCTGGCGGTGGGGTTCGTGGTGATCGGCTACCTCACCACCATCGGGCTGGCTTTCGGCAATCGGGCCAGCGTCCGCAAGATCATCGAGCGAAGCCGTCGACAACGGCTGGCCTTGTTCCGGTCTCGCATCGACGCTTTTGAGACACGCATGGTCGACCTGTCGCCCGAGGAGTCGGCGCAGCTCCGAGATCTCCTCTTCCTCCACGACAAGATCCGGGACGCTCCTGGCTCACCCACCGGCGCTCATACCGCGATCCGAACCGCGGCGGGATTGCTCATCCCCACCATCGCCTTCGTCGTCACCGTTTTCGGCGAAGTGTCCGCCGAGCGCCTCCTCGACGCCATCCTCCCCTGAGCCAGACTGCCGGCTCGCCGCCATCCGGATCGGCAGAAGTCGACGGGTGGCAACTGGACGTGACGTCGGATTCGGGCGCCCTTAGGGAGTAGTCGCCGCACCGCGGATAAGGGGCGGTGATCTGGGTCGAGCTGTCCTGCCCGATCCAACCCCAAACTCCAAGTTGCGGGGCGGTTCTTGATCCGCAAGCGTGAACGGTGACTCCTAGAGCTCCCGCTAGGCCGGGTTTTCGCGTTCTTGAGGGTGCGCGAAAAACAATCGTGTAATTCGCTTGCGAACACCTGTTCGGTTCTCTACGTTGGCACGTCCAGGGAGTGAGCAGCTTGACGGCAGCCGACAGCACACCAGATTCCCCGATTCGACCCGACCGGGTGCAACGGTTGCTGAGCGAATACCAGACCCTGCGGCGCCGCTACGGCCTGCTGGAGCAACATCCCCGCCTGGCCGGCCTCGATCGGGCGACCGACCGGCGGAGCTTCCGAGCCAAGCACCTACGGGAGCAAATAGAGGAGCTGGCGGACGAGCTTCGCTGGTTGGAGTCGGAATTGGAGAGCTTCAACAAAGGCCGGGAGCTGGTTCTGGTCGGTGTGATCGACGAGCTGCGCACCAAATTCCGGGAGGCGTGGTCGCCGCTTCCGGTGCTCGGATTCCGCTACTGGTTCGTGAAAGACGGAACGTTCCTGGGGTTCCGTCAGCGTTGGTCGAAGTCCATTAAGGACGCCGACTGTCTGACCACCCAGGTCCATCAGGAAGTCCCCCACACGGACGGGCGGTGCGGTCCGCCCGCCTGCGGGATCTACGCCGCCAAGCAGGTCCGCAACCTGTTGATGACGATGGAGGCGGATCGGGTCACCGACCGGCCGGTGGCGGTCGGGTTGGTCGGTTTGTCCGGCAAGGTGGTCGAGCATCGTTTCGGCTACCGGGCCGCCCGGGCCGAGGTGCTGGCCATCGCAGTCCTGCAGCCCGGTCGGGAGATGCTCTTCGTCGACGATGGGGAGCTTCTCGGGGACCTGTTCGGGAACGCCGAGGCGACCGCCCGGTGGTTGACCATCGCCCGCGATCTCGACTCTTCCCATTTTGACGCCGCTCCGCGGAAAGCTTCCCTGATCGGTTATCTGGAAGAACAGGAAAGGAATCACGCATGGACATCGGAGAACAAGAACGAGTGATCATCGTCGAACCGCTGGAGGCTCCCGACTTCGTGGAGCCGGACGTCCCTCCTGTCAAACCGGAACACGCGCCGGAACCGGACCCCGCAGAAGAGCCCGTCGAGTAGCGGCCGGCGAGACTTGGGCGACGACCGTGAGTCCCTCGATCCCGGTGAAGTCCTGGGTTGCAGGTGTGGACGGGTATCACCAACGTTCGCCAGGCAGGTATCCACGATCAAACGGCACTACCCGTCACGCCACACCATCGATCGGGATCAAATTCCCCCAGAGCTGCAGACAGAACTGGGAACGGCGTTCGCGTTGGAACCTGTCGGGTCGGTTGGCCGAGGCGTTGCATCTGGCCGTTGAGCCGCCTGGTAGTCGGATTGAGGTCCAAATGGAGAACGAGTCATGAGGAGTCGAGCGGTCGATTGAGAACCAAACGCGACGGCCGGGCTTGTGCCGACCTACGGTCACGACGCGCCGCGGCATTCCGGTAGGCTCGGCCACATGGACTCGATCATCTCCGGGGTGTATCGGATCTCGGCCGGATACGTCGGGGTGTATCGGATCCGGCTCGGATACTCCAGCGCCTACGTGATCGACGGCGATGAGGGCGTGACCCTCATCGACACGCTCCTGCCCAAGCGCGAGCATCTGATCACGAGGTCCCTCGCCGAGATCGGGCGTTCGATCTCTGACGTGTCGGCGATCGTTCTGACGCACTCCCATGACGATCACGTGGGGAGCGCCGCTGCCGTGAAGGATGCGTCGGGTGCTGCCGTCTATGCATCGGCGAAAGACGTTGCCGCGGTGCGCGGCGAGGTGAGGCCGCCTCCGCCTCCGGTAGCGGACCGCCTCCCGTTCCTCAAGCCGATCATGCGACTGTTGCCCACCCATCCTCCGGTCGCCGTCGAGCACATCATCGGGGAAGGAGTCGAAGGTCGACTCCCCGAGGACCTGCGGGTGATCGACACTCCGGGCCACACGCCCGGACACGTCAGCTTCCTCCTCGATCGTGACGGCGGCTTGCTGATCGTCGGCGATGCTGCGGTGGCGAAGAAGGGCGAAGTACGCCGCGGCTATATGAACCGGGCCGAGCCGACCTTCGACGCCAGCCTTCGGCACATAGCCGAGTTTGACTTCGAGAAGGCGGTGTTCGGGCATGCTGCCCCCATCCAGTCTGGAGCCGCCGCAGCTTTCCGCCGCTTCGTGGCGTCGATCGGTTGAGAGGAGTCGTGGTCGGGGGACAGGCTGGTGCGGGTCCGGCTGAGGGTGGCTCAATCCGTAAACCGTAGGGCGCGGCCTTGTTAGAGCCCGCGCATGTCGGCTTCGTGCTGCTCCATGAAGCGCACCATCTCGAACTGCACACGGGCCCGATCGAGGTTGTGGCCGGGGCGCTCGATCTTGAAGTACACGTCACCGGCCAGGTGGTCGGTCAGAAAGCGCAGGCCGATGGTGAAAGTGACCAACCGAGCCGCAAACGGCATCAGCTCGACCTCGGCCGGCAGGAGGAACTCTCCGGCCGTCGAAAGATAGCCCTCGGCCAGCGCCCGGTAGAGCTCGAGGTCGGTGCCGACGCGGGTCAGGTCTTGTTCGTCCTCGACGCTGGTGGCTGCGGTGAAGCGCACGAGGTCGCCGAAGTCGTATAGCGAATAGCCCGCCATGCACGTGTCCAGGTCGACAATGGCCCGGGCTTTGCCGGTGGCGTCGTCGAACAGGATGTTGTTGAGCTTCGTGTCGCCGTGCACGACGCGCCTCGGTATGGCTCCCGAGTCGAGCTGGCCGGCGATGACGGCCACCATGGGTTCGCGTTCCCGGGCGAAGCCGATGGCGTCGCCGGCCGATCGTTTGCGCTCGTCGGTGGCGCTCGCCAGGGCGGCGCGGAACTGCCCGTAGCGGTGGGGCGAACTGAAATATTGCGGCAGGGTCTCACCCAGCTTCCCGGGTGGCAGGTCGCGCAGCTGGGCCTGGAACCAGCCGAAGGCCCGGGCGGCCTCGAAGGCCTGGTCGGGGCCGGAGCAACGGTCGTGGGAGGAGGTGTCGCGGATGAACACGAACGTGCGCCAGGCGCCGGAGGTCGTCGTGGCGTGGTTCTCGCCGAGCGCCGTTCGGACCAGCTGCAGCGGCTCGAAGCCGTCGCCGCCGGCCGTTCTCTGCTTGCCGACTAGGTGCTCGCTAACCCGGCGGATGTTGGCCATCAGGAGCTCCAGATCGGGAAAGACCTCCTGGTTCATGCGCTGGTGAATGAAGGCGTGGGGCGTGCCACCGTCGTTCCACTCGGAGACGAAGGTGTCGTGGATGTGGCCCCGTTTCAGCGGGCGCAATCCGGTCAGCTTCCCGGGCAGGGCGAAGGTGGCCAGCGCCTCGCGAACCTCGGCGTCGGTCGGGGTCTTCATCAGCCTTCGTAGGGTAGCCATTGCGCATCCCGGCAGAACGGACGACGACGGGCCCGCCGGGTGGCGGCTACCACGAGGCCTAAAAGTCTCGTCTGATTATTCTCCGTCGATGGCAAACACATACACCGTTGAACGGTCCACCAGTATCAAAGCGCCCGTCGCATCCGTCTACTCGCATATAGTCGACTTTCACAACTGGACGGATTGGTCCCCCTGGGAGGGTCTCGATCCCGACCAGTCGCGAACCTACTCCGGGGCCGACTCCGGCCTGGGTGCCAAGTACGCCTGGTCCGGGAACCGTCGGGTCGGTGAGGGGCGCATGGAGATCATCGAGGCCGTGGAGCCTTCCCGGGTAAAGGTCGCCCTCGATTTCCTCAAACCCTTCAAGTCGAGCAGCGTCACCGCTTTCGACCTCCAACCCGAGGGCGAGACGACCCGGGTGACCTGGACCATGACCGGGGCCAATACTTTGATGCTCCGGGTGATGGGCATCTTCCGCAGCATGGACAAGATGATCGGTCCCGACTTCGAGAAGGGCCTGGCGCAGCTCAAAACGGTCGCCGAGTAGCTGAGCCGCGCACCCGGCGGTGCGGTAGCGGGGCTCCTTGTGTCGTACCCTTTTGATACGTTGATTCATGTGGACCACACCAACACATGTGATACACATGCAGTATCGTGAAGGGATGAGCAAGATGATCCAGATCCGCAACGTACCGGAAGACGTGCACCGCGAATTGAAGGTGCGGGCCGCCCGGGCCGGAATGAGTCTGTCCGACTTCCTCAACGCAGAACTGGTTCGTGTCGTCGCTCGTTGACCGCTGGGTGAGCTGGTCTCCGAGCTGGGCAATGATCCCTCTCTGCAGAGCGGGGAAGCGGCGGCCGCGGTGCGAGCGGGTCGCCGCACGTGATCGTTATCGATGCGGCGGCGTTCATCGACGCCGTCGACGGCCGGCGTGACATCGCCGGCCGGCTGGTTGACGAGGACATCCACGCTCCCCACCTTCTCGACGTCGAGGTGCTAGGCGCCCTGCGTCGGTTGGTCGGCACCGGCCGCCTCGACCCGCAGCGGGCAACCAGTGCGACTGAATATGTTGGAACAAAGCGACATCCATCGGCATCCCCACACGCCGCTGCTTCGAGTCGCGTGGTCGTTGCGCGAGCGAGTGTCGGCCTACGACGCTGCCTACCTGGCGCTGGCGGCGGTCCTCGACGCACCCTTGGTGACCACCGACCGCAAACTGGCGAGCCTTCCGGGTCTGCCCTGCGCCGTCGAGGTGCCCTGACTCCGCCGATTGTTAGTGAAGCATCGCCACCGCCGAGCCACCCGGTTGAGCGGCCGAGCCGCAGTTGATTCGCCCGGTGCCTATCCGGCAGCTTCGAGCGCCCGGAGTTCAGCAGCGATCTCGGCAGCCCAGGCGTCGATGGCCGGCCAGTCGCGGAAGTCACCGGCCGGCATCGAATCCTTGGCGGAGGCCGGCAGGAGACCGACGAACCGCTCGGCGAACCCCACCGGGGGAGCGTCGGGGTCGAAGGCACCGAAGAAGACCTTCTCGCCCCTTGGTTTGAGCACCGGTTGCAGTTCGTCGAACTCCTTCGGACGGGTCGCTTCGAAGATGTCACGCCCCTGGTCGTCGACCAGGTCGGTGCCTACCGGGCCACTGCTGAACAGCCAGACCGGATGCCGGGCGAGGGTCGCCGTATGGCGCTTGGCGAACCTGGCGGCTTCCTTGAGCCAGCGGAACATGTAGGCGGCGCTGCCGATGACGAAGGCGTCGTACGGAGCGAGATCGGAGATGTCGCCGGCAAGATGCGCTTCCGCCTCGTGTCCGTCTGAGCGAAGACCGTCGGCGATGCGTTCGGCAATGCCGGCGGTGGCACCGTGGCGGGTGGCGTAGGCAACAAGGACGTTCACGATGGAGGCCTCCTGCGGGCTCAGTTCCGCCCATCGTACCGATCGAAGCATGTGCCCGGCAGCCTCGGACCTACCGGGGGCTTCGGGCCATCAACCACATCGAGGGCTTGATAGAAACCGACGTTGCTATCTGATTGTTCAGGATGCTCCCCCGGGTGGGGGAGCATCCTGCATTGATGGACCGAAAATGGCAGCCCGGTTAGCCGGTGCGGTCGTGAACGTTGCCTTGGCCGTTGCCGCCCCTGCGGTTATAGCCGGTGCCGCGGCCGGCGTTGTCGCAGACACCGTCGCCGTCTTCGTCGACGAAGCCGCTGCTGTCACAGTCGCCGAAACCGTGCGGGCCGTTGCCGCTGCCCCCGAGGGTGCCGCGCAGGTCGTTGATGCCGTCGCCGTCCTCATCGACGAAGTTGTCGCACACGCCGTTGCCGTCGGCGTCGATGAAATGGGCGGCTCGATCTTCGGCGTCGGCGCCCCAGGCATGACCGTTGCCCGATCCGATCAGATCGCGAATTCCGTCACCGGGAGTCGCAGCGAAGGCTGCCGTCGCCAGGATGCCGACCAGCAAACCCACGACGAGGAGGAGACCGATGGTCTTCTTCATGATTGTTCCTTTCTCGAACATATACGAATTATCGAATATGAGTATCGAGTGAGGATGGGAACCGTGTGAAGACTCGATGAAGCCGTGTCCGAGGTCCCTCCTGAAAACACGGTCAGGCCGTCAGGAAGCCGACGATCCCGCCGGCCAGAAGTTCGCGGTCGTCTGGCCTACGCAGGGAGTCCTCGAGGAGAATGGGAAACCGGCGGTCTGTATACGCCTTCGGCGGTCTGCCCGTGACCGAGTTGCCCGTACCGATTGTCCAGCCTCGAGTGACCCATCAGCCCATCTTGGTGAGAATCCGAGAGACGGTGAGCCAGGTTCGCGAGGTGAGGTCCTTGCCGAATTGGCTTTCGAGCCAGGCCATCATGTCGGGCGTCCTGGCCCTGGTGGTGTCGGTCACGCTGTACAACTCGCGGGGCGTGGCCGCGACGATCCGGTAGTCACGGTCGGGGACCATGTAGGGCAAGGCGAAGTCCACCGTGATCGGGCTCTTTAAGAACGTAACCAGCAGGTAGGTCGTCTTGCCGTGCTCGAGGCCAGAGAAGGGGTGGGCATCCGTCAGGTACTGGAGATCCCAACGGCTACGAATAATTGTCGTGCTCTTGAAGTCGAGCTTGTCCAACCAGGCTGCCTCGAGATTCGCTTCCAGCGTTGGAACGTCGTCGGTGTCGGCCTCGAACACGATGTTTCCACTCGAGATCACAGTTCGGACCTTGCGAAGCCCGAGATCCTCACACACCGCACGCAGTCTCTCGTTGCGTTGGTTGGGGTTCATGGGGGCGATTCCCCGCAACAAGGCGACAAATGTTGTCACGACTCTCCGATCTAATCACCCCAAGCGGTCAATAGCCGCCGTCGGCTGTTCCGCTCGTCACCAGGGCGACCGAATTGCTTGTGCCGATACGGTCGGCGCCGGCCTCGAGGAGTTGGTAGGCGAACTCTCGCGAGTTGACGCCGCCGCTGGCCTTGATCTGAACCTCGTCGCCGACAACCTCGCGCATGAGCCGCACGTCCTCGACCGTCGCTCCGCCCTCCTCCTTGCCGGTGGAGGTCTTGATGAAACGCGCTCCGGCGGTTTTGGCCAGCACGCAGGCGGCGATCTTCTCCGTGTTCGTGAGGAGGGCCGTTTCGATGATGACCTTGACGGGCACGTCGCCGCACGCCTTGACCACCTGCTGGATGTCCTCGAAGACGAGGATGTAGTGCTTGCTCTTGACGGCGCTGACGTGGATCACCATGTCGATCTCCTTGGCGCCGCGGTTCTCGATGGCATCCTGAGCTTCGAAGGCCTTGGCGACCGGGGTCATCTGACCGTGGGGAAAACCCACCACGGCTATGGGGATCACGTCCGACCCCTCGAGCTTCCGGGCCACGTACTCGACGTCGCCCGAGAAAACGCACACCGACCTGAAGTGGTATCGCTTCGCCTCCTCACAGACGCGGTCGAAGTCCTCTTTCCTGGCGTCCGTCCGAAGCAGCGTATGGTCGATGACCCGGGCAAGCTCCCTGTCGTAGTTCTCCTCCACCGATGCTTCCTCCTGTTGCAGCTCTCTCAACCGTATACGAAGCCCATCGTGCTCGTCGAATGGGTTGACGCGTCCGGGCGGGCAAGAGGTCGCGCCGGCCGGCGACCTTAAGAAGATTCCAACGTCGGGCGCGGGTCAAACGGGTGTCACCCGCACGTCTTCCCACGCGGATCAGATCGGCTTTGGAATAGGCGGACTAGGCCTTCTTCGTGGGTTTCGGAGGAAGCGTGCCGATCCACTCGTAGGCACGATCGAGCCAGGAAGCAGCCGCTTCGGTGTCTTCGAGAAGATCGGACGGGATCGATACGTAGCCTCGCATAACGCTTCCGTACTGAATGACGGGCCCGCCGTCATACGCAGCCATGAATTCTTCTCGAAGGTCGTCCGATAGGCGAAGGGCCATCGTTCCGTCTCTGTCGAGGAAGCTGAACATGTGGCCATTGCGCGACGTGTACGGGTTCTTGGCGCCTTTGACCTCCGAGTGGATGGAGCTGGCATCAACCGCGGCTGTGTACAGCTCGAGTGCGACCGTGGGGCCCTCATACTGGGATCCTCCGGGCATGCGTGTCTTCTCCTGGGTGAGCGCCGCAAGCCTACCCAACGCAACATTCCGGTGTTGGCTAGCCTCGCGTCCGTGCCCGGCGATCTCGACTCCGACCGTCTTTTCACGCGGGTCGTGGTTGACGGAACAGACGAGGCGATCGCCGCCTGGATCGCCACCGGCCCCGAGTCGGTGCACCGTCTCTACCAAGAGCTGACCGGCGAGCTGCGAGTGGTTGTGCCCGAAGGTACCTCGGACCGACTGTTGCTGGACAACCTCGGGTGGGCGTCCCACCAGGTCGCTCGTGCCTTCCCCGAAGAGTTTCTGGCTGCTTTCGCAGATGATCGTTGGGATGACAACCCGTTCGTGTGCTCAGGGTTGGGAGCGATCCGTCGACCTGAGATCACGGAGCGGCTGATGCGCATTCTGAGGAGCCAGAACCACTGGCTTCGGGTTGGCGCAGCTGTGGCCCTGCGTGGCCACAGGCACCCGGACCTGGAAGCGGTTCTGGTGGCGGCACTCGGGGACCCCGACTACCTCGTGCGCTATCACGTTGAAGAACGGCTGGCGGAGGTCGGTGATCAACCTCAATCGCCGGATCCCGAGCAATGAGGTGCCATTCCATCACCCGACCCCACGGACCCCTACCTCACGCTTCCCCCTGATCAGGAATTCTCACTATCTGTGGTCGTTTGATCACCAGGTGGTAGATTGCATGACGATGACCAAACGCCCCCTTTACCTGGCAGGGATGGTCCTGCTGGCCGTTGTCCTGGTCGCTCCTCTGGCCCTGGCGGCTCTGCCACCGGGTGGCACGTTCATCGACGATGACGGCCTCGAGCACGAACCCAACATAGAAGCGATCGCCGCACTGGACATCACCAGGGGATGCAGCCAGGATCGTTTCTGTCCGAATGCGGCGGTCACGCGCGGGCAGATGGCGGCGTTTCTCAATCGGGCGCTCGGTTTGCCGGCGACGACCGTTTCGCCGTTTACCGACTCGGCCGGGGAGTTCTTTGACGATATCAACCGGTTGGCGGCGGCGGGTATCACCCGCGGCTGTCGGGCCACAGAGTTCTGTCCGAATGCTCCGGTCACCCGCGGGCAGATGGCGGCGTTTCTCAATCGGGCGCTCGGTTTGCCGGCGACGACCGTTTCGCCGTTTACCGACTCGGCCGGGGAGTTCTTTGACGATATCAACCGGTTGGCGGCGGCGGGTATCACCCGCGGCTGTCGGGCCACAGAGTTCTGTCCGAATGCTCCGGTCACGCGCGCTCAGATGGCGACCTTCCTAGCCCGGGCTCTGGGCCTCGATCCGATTGTTCCACCCCCGCGGCTCCTGCCGGTCGCCGGCAACCCGAATGGGACCGCTCCGATCCCGACAGAGGCGCGAGCCGCAGACGTCTCCAACCCGGACACCGTGATCGGCAACGGCACACCGACCGGGTGCACCTCACCCGCGGTAGTTGAGGCGGTCGCCCGGGGAGGGGTGATCGTCTTCGACTGTGGTCCCGACCCGATCACGATCGTCATGGACCAGACGGCCAAGGTGTTCAACAACACCGGTCCCGAGATCGTCATCGACGGGGGAGGGTTGGTCACCCTTTCTGGAGGTGGGGTCCGCCGGATCCTCTACATGAATACCTGCGACCCCGACCAGGTTTGGACCACCTCACACTGCCAGAATCAGGATCATCCCCGGCTCACGGTACAGAACCTCACTTTCGTCGGGGGCAACAGCCGGGGAGCCGAGTTCGATGGTGGAGGGGCCATCTGGGTGCGCGGTGGTCGTTTCAAGGTCGTGAACTCGAGGTTCTTCAACAACGTGTGCGACGACGTCGGGCCCGATGTCGGCGGCGCAGCCATACGAGTCTTCAGCCAGTTCAACGGGCAACCGGTCTACGTGGTCAACAGCACCTTCGGGGGACGACCCGACCTCGGCAATGTCTGTTCCAACGGCGGGGGCCTCAGCAGCATCGGTGTTTCCTGGACCGTGATCAACAGCTTTTTCGCCCATAACGACGCCATCGGCTATGGCGCCAACCCGCAGAGAAGCGGTACTCCGGGAGGGGGGAGCGGAGGAGCCATCTACAACGACGGCAACACATTCACGCTGACGATCATCGACACGGTCATCGAAGACAACCATGCCAATGAGGGCGGCGGTGCGGTGTTCTTCGTCAGCAACGATCGTTCCGGTCATTTGATCATCCGGGACTCCACACTGCGCCGCAATCCGAGCGATGGATTCGAGACCGCCGGTTTCCCGGGCATCTTCTACCTGGGAAGCGGACCGATCCAGGTCGGCAATTCAACCATCGACTGAGCCGGATCTCCCCGACGACCGGCTCGGTGAGAGTCACCGACGCATCCGACCGGGTCGAACCACGGCGAGACCCGGGCACGGTGGTTGCACCTCACGCGCATCATCAGTCAGGCACGGTGAGCTCCGGCCAGACGACGTCGAACCATTCCAGGACCAACGGGGTGTCTGGGTCGATCGGCGTACCTACCCGCTCGAAGAAACCCACATGAGCGTCTCGCCACCAGGCTAGGGTGCGATCGCCTTCGCCTTCGATCCAGGCGAAGTCCTCGTCGATATCGTCGAGTCGGCGCACTTCGATCCGGGTTGTCTCAATGATGCAAAGTGGCGTACCGGCACCATCGAGGATGATGCTGTATTCACCTGGCTTGGGGAGCGCTTCCTCGTTCTCGTAGTCGGCCAACCGCCCGGTTGTGGCCCGTTTCGGTCCTTCTAGGACCAGCCGGCCCAGCCGTGTCTGTTGGTCTGGATCGTCGCCGGCCCCGAACGCCCAGGCCGTATAGGAGGTGTCGGTGCCGGTGGCCGCCACGAACTCCGCCCAGAAATCCTCGATCGGTCCACTCGGTGGGCTGGTCATCGTTGGGGGGCAGAGCCCGACCCGGACACGAATTCCCACTGAGGCTGGGCGGCGATCGCTTCGCCGGTCGCCGGGGATTCGTTGACGGCAGTGGCGTTCCTGTTCATGGTCGCAAGCTATCAAACGAAGACCGCGCCGGCACCAACCGGCGGTGTTCGTAGACTGACGGAACCTGGAAGGAGTGCAATGACGGTGATGGCGGTGGTGTTCGGAGTCCTGGCCGGTGTGGTACACCTCGGCTTCTGGCTGATGGAGTCGATTCGATGGCGCCGACCCGCCATCTGGAAGCGGTTCGGGGTGTCCTCCCAGGAAGAAGCCGACACCCTGGCCTTTGCCATGCAGAACCAGGGCTACTACAACCTCTTCCTGGCCATGGGGGCCATTGCCGGGGCGATCCTGGTGGCTACCGACATCGCCGGTCGCACGACCCTGCTGGGATATTGCTGTCTGTTCATGCTGGGCGCGGCCGTGGTGCTGTTCGTGGCTCGCCGGACCATGGCACGGGCTGCACTCGTCCAGGGGGTCCCGCCTGCCCTGGCCTTGCTGGCTCTGGCATTTGTCTGATGACGTGAGTTGGGTTGGCCGTCCGTGGCCCGACCAGCATCTACCCGCCCCCGCCGTCGGGTGGGTCGTCCCGGGCCCGGCGGATCTCGCCCTCGATCAGTTTCATTAACTCGCCCGCGTTGACGGCGATAGCGTCCACGCCCCCGGCCCTGCGTCCTCAGCTCCGGGTCGGGACGTCTGATGGTCGAGGCTTCTCATGGTTCGCTCCGCGATGTCCTTCGTAGCTCGCTCCACATAGTCCTCCACCCCTGCTCGAAGTCCGCCTCCCACTGCTTCTGGCGGGCTTTTCGCTCGGAGGGTGAGACGCGTTCCGGGGCTTCGACGGTCGGCGCCGGCGGTGGTTCCACGCCCTCGATTTCAAGTTCGTAGACCCGTTCGGGCTCGTCGATGTCCTTGAGGTGGCGCTCACCCAGCGGAAATAGTGAGACACCCGGGGGCAGCGTCGAGCCAACGAGGGCGCGGGTCGTCTCGGAGAGGAGCACCTGGCCGCCCCGGCCGACGCTGCACAGGCGGGCGGCGCGCACCACGTCGAGCCCCAGATAGCCCTCCTCGCCGAGGGTCGGCTCACCCGTGTGCAAGCCCACCTGCACGCGAACCTCTACTCCGGGCGGCCACGGGTGAGTGACGTGGACGCGTTGTACATTTGCGGCCGCCGCAACCGCGTCCCGGGCACGCACAAAGACAAAGAAGAACGCGTCCCCCTGTGTGTCGACCTCGATGCCGCCATGCCCGGTGAAGGCGGCGCGCACCAGCCGCCGATGGGCCGCCAGGACGTCGCCGTAGCCGTCGCCCAGTCGCTTGAGGAGCACCGTCGATCCTTCAATGTCCGTGAAGGCGAACGTGACGGTGCCGAGGGGCAGTTCGGGCACGGGTTGATCCTAGACGGCAAGCCTGCCGGCGGTTTTCACCTCCAGCGGTTCGATGGTCTGCCCGGAACGCTCAACCATCCGAGTCCAGGATTGACCGCTCTCGGCGGGTTCCGAAGGCGGCAATGATGCTGGTCTCGAGCCGATCGATATCCGCCCGGAAAGCGTCCTCGTCACGCAGGTCGAGAACGTGGACGAAGAGGTCGCGACCGGAGAGCTCAATGGCTACAGAGCCGGGAGTGAACGTCACCGAATTGGCCAGCAATGTGGTTTCGGTTGGAGTGGTAACTCGAATCGGAATCCGGACGATGGCAGGTTGCAGCGGCCGCCGATCGACTACGGCGCGGGCGACGCTGATGTTCGCCAGCACCAGAGATCGCATGAGAACGGCAAAGAATCGCAAGACGGCAATGGGTCTGAGGAGGCCTCGTGGCCACCGGGGGCGGAATCCGGGCAAAGCCAGCGAGACACCGATACCTACCGCCAGCGCTCCGATCAAGACCCCGGCAGACGGGGACGCAAAGAGCGCGATCCACACAACGAACAACCATCCGATCAGCAGGCTCGCCTGGCCGGGACGCTCGTCGGGTGAGGCCGGTTGGGCGCTGATGGGGGCCGTCGCCAGATCGTTGCGACCCGGCAGAAAGAGTTCGGTCGCGGAATCGTGGTAGGCCGCCCGGGCCAGGAGACTGCTGGCGATCGGTGCAGACAGAAACAGCAAGGCGGCGACCAGGATCAGCAGGACTCCCGCTCCGATCGTATCGACCTCTATGGCGGCGGCCAGTGTTGCGGCGATCAACCCGATGGTGGCCGATTTGGCCGAGGCGTGAAGCCGGGTGACCGCATCGGGAAACCGAAGCAAAGCCAAGCCGGCCAGTGCCGCCAGCACCCCGCTGATCACGACCGCGATGGCCGCTACTACATCGATCATGGCTGCCCCTCGTTCTCAATGGCGCGGGCGACGACCAGTGTTCCGATGAAGGCCACGAGAGCGATGACCACGATTACCGGGACAAACGCCGTCTCGCCGGTTCGGACGACGAAGGTGCCCAGGGCTGCCGCCCCGATGAACAACAGCGTGTCGAGGGCCACCATGCGATCGGCCAGACTTGGGCCGCGGCCCAGTCGGTAGACGGACAAAACGGCTCCCAAACCGAAAAGGGCAAAGGCGACATTGGTGGCGGCGATCATGTGGCAACTCCGAAGATTGCGGCGCTGTACGCCTCCCGGCCCAGGAGATCGGAGGCCGCCCGGGTGGCGATTTCCAGCAGGGGTTGTCCGGCCAGTCCGATCGCCAGGCTCAACGCCACCAACCCACCGGTGGCAATCAGTGTGGTGCGGGCCGGAGTGCGCACCAGATTCGACGTTGGTGTTCCCCAGAACGCTCCGGACCAGATCTTGGTCATCGAGAAGAGAGTGAGGAGGCTGGCAAACAAGGAGACACCCACCACGATCCACCGGCCGGCGTCGAACCCGGCCTGGATCAAGGCCAGCTTGCCCACGAAACCCGAGAACGGGGGAAGCCCGGCCAGGCTGAACGCGGCCGGGAGGAACAGAAAGGCGATGATGGGGAAGCGGTGCAGAACGCCGGTGACGTCTTTCAACCGGCCCGTCCCCGAAGCCGTCTCAACCAGACCCCCGACCAGGAACATCACAGTCTTCACCACCACCTGATGGACGATGAACACGATGGCCGCGGCGACTCCGGCGACGGTGAAGAAGCCGAGGCCCATGATCATGTAGCCGATCTGGCTGATGATGTGGAACGACAGGATCCGCTTGATGTCCCCCTGGGCAATTGCTCCCAAAACCCCGATCACCATGGTCAGGCCGGCGATCACCAGTATCGGCGTCGAGGGCTCACTACCCGGAAACAGGAGGGTCTGGGTGCGGATGATGGCGTAGACCCCAACCTTGGTGAGTAACCCGGCGAAGATGGCCGTCACCGGCGTCACCGCCGTCGGGTACGAGTCGGGCAGCCAGAAGAAGAGCGGGAAGATGGCCGCTTTGATGCCGAACACCATGAACAGGAGCCACCCGAGACCGGCGCGTAAGGCCGGATCGATAGTGTCGAGCCGGTCCGCCAGGCCGGCCAGGTTGACGGTCCCGGTGGCGGCATACAGCAAACTGATGGCGACCAGAAACAGCCCTGAGGCAACCAGGCCGACGACGACGTAGGTGATCGTCGCTCGCACTTGCTGGGCGCCGGAGCGGTGAGTGATCAGCACGTAGCTGGCGGTGAGCATTACCTCGAATGCCACGAACAGGGTGAAAAGGTCCCCGGTGAGAAAGGCGAGCACCACACCGGCGGCCAGGGTTTGATAGACGGCGTGAAAGGCCGGGAAGGCCTGATCGTTTTCGCGCTGGCCCACTGCGAAGGCCAGCACCCCCAACAAGGCAGCCGCCGAAACACTCAGCATGAGAGCCGCGAAACGATCGGCGACCAGCGTGATCCCGATCGACGGTCCCCAACCGCCAACGTTCAACAGAGCGGTTCCGTTGGCATCGACGTTTACCAGGACGATCAGGCTGATGACCAACGTGGTTGCCGAGGCGGACAGCGAAACGAAGCGTTGAATTACCAGATGCCGTACCAGCAGCGTGAGCGCCATGGCCCCCAACGGGATCACCAGGAGAAGTCCGATCAAGGCGCTCATGCCGCGTCCTTCCGGTGGGCCGCGGAGATGCGGCGATCCTCGAGATCGTCTTCGACCGCATCAGAACGGGTCAGCACCTGGCTTCGGTAGGCCAGTGCCAACAGGAAGGCCGTGACGCCGAAGGTTATGACCAGGGCGGTCAACACCAACGCCTGCGGCAGAGGGTCGGCCAGCGCCTGATCGCTGCCGTCCAGGATCGGAGCGGCTCCGGGCGCTCCCCCGGATCCGAGCAGAAGCAGGTTGGCACCGTGGCTGATCAACCCGAGCCCGACGATTATGCGGGTGAGGATTCGCTGCATGATCAGGTAGGTACCGGCGGCGAACAAGGCACCGGCGGTGAGGGCCAGGACCGGACTCATGCGTCCTCCCTCTCCGGATCCCCAAGCTCGTTGAGCACGGTGAGGATCAATCCGACTACGACGAGGTAGACGCCGATGTCGAAGACCAACGTGGAGCTCACCGAAATCTTCCCCACCAACCAGAGGTCGAGCGTGAGCTTGCCGGCGTCGAAGAAAGCAGAACCGAAGACGAGTCCCAATGCGGCAGTGGCGACCGACACGGCAATACCGAGGCCGAGAATCGAGCGGGGGGGTACCCCGAGTAGCGAGACAACGGCGCGTCTGCCGCCCGCCAGGAAAACCACCAGGAGGGCGGCACCGGCCAGGAGACCACCCACGAAGCCCCCTCCCGGAGCGTCGTGACCGACCACCAGTAGAAACAGCGACACGGCCACGATGGTCGGCACGATGGTACGCGAACCGGTCTGGACCAGAAGTGAGGGGCGGACGTTCATGTCTTCTCCCGCGGACGGGCGCGAATACCCGAAACGAGGGCGGCGACGCCGATGGCCGCGGTGGCAATGACGGTGATCTCGCCGAGTGTGTCGAGCGCCCGGAAGTCGGTGAGGATGACGTTGACAACGTTGGTTCCTCCGGCGGCCGGGGCCAGCTCCGCGTAGACATCGGACGGAGCAGGGCCTTCGGGACGTGCTGCGCCGGCCAGCAGGGCGGCCACGGTCACGAAGCTTCCGACGGCCAGCGCCACCGTCGCCCGCACGACTCGACGAATCGGCCGGGCGCGTTGCTCGAATCGTCGGGGGAGCCGGGCGAGGACGAAAGCAAATATGGCGACGACGACCGTCTCGACCAGGAGAAGCGTCAGCGCCAGGTCGGGAGCCCCGTACAGGACGAACAGGCCCGCCATTGAGTAGCCGACTGCGCCGAGCAGCAGGACCGCCGCCATTCGCTGCTGAACGCCTAGAAGAACCAAGGCCGGAGCGACCGTCAAGATCGCCAGCCCGATTTCGGCGACCGAGGTTGGAGTATCCCCGACGGCTAAGTCACCACCAGACCAAAGAAAGGCTGCGGCCGGTGCCCCGACGGTGGCGAGGAGGATCACCGCCAGATACAGCGGCAACGAACCGTGCTGAATCAGGCCGGTCGTCCGGTCGGCGGCGAGATTCAGAAACGAAACCGAACCCCGGTAGGCCGCCTCGCTGGAGGCCCGGGCGATGAGTCCTCGACCGAAGTTGCTCTGAAGCCGGCCGATCGGTTCACGGAAGATGTGCATGACCGCGCCGACCACCAGGACGACGGCGGAGACCCCCAAAGCGGGCTTCCAGCCGGGCCACAACACCAGCTTGGCCCCTGCGGAAACGGCAGAAACAAACTGGTCGGCCGTTCCGGGCGCCAGTCCGAGCGCCAACCCGAGAGCCGCCAGGCTCAGCGGGGCGGCCCACAGACCGCTGCCGGGACGCCGCCGCCCGGACTCAGCTCGGGCCACCGCCGGGTCGGTCCGGCCGCCAAAGGCACCGCGCCAGAAACGGATCGAGTAGGCGACCGTGGCCGCCGAGGCGACCGCGATGACCATCAGTGGTATCCAGGCCCGCTCCTCGATCAGGGCGGCAAAGGCCGCCTCCTTGGTGACGAACCCGAGCAGGGGAGCTACCCCGGCCATCGATGCCGCAGCCATGCCACCGGCGAGGGCGAGGAGCGGATTGTGACGTCCGACCCCCGACAGCTCACGCAGATCACGTGTGCCGCCGATCGCCTCGACGGCTCCGACGGTCAGGAAGAGGGCAGATTTGAACAGCGCATGTCCGATCAGAACGGCAACGGCCGCATGGAGGAGTCCGGGGGTACCGAATCCGGCGAGGGCGGTCATGAACCCGAGCTGGCTCACCGTTCCGTAGGCGAGAAGCAGCTTGAGGTCAGTTTGGCGGAGGGCTCGCCAGGCTCCCAAGGCCATAGTGGCGAGGCCCACCGACACAACCACCGGGGTCCACAGCGCCACCTCGGAGAACCCGGGCGCCAGTCGAATCAATATCAGGATGCCGGCTTTGACCATGGTCGCCGAGTGCAGGTAGGCGCTGGCCGGAGTGGGGGCGGCCATGGCCCCCGGCAGCCAGAAATGGAAGGGCACCTGGGCCGATTTCGTGAAGGCGCCGATCAGGACCAGTACCAGGGCAACGGTCGAGAGGGTTCCCGTCGGGGGGGCACTGACGATCTCGGCCAAAGAGGCAGTTCCGGCGGCCTGAGTCAGCAGAACGAGGCCACCGAGCAGAACGAGGCCCCCGAGACCGGTCGTCAGGATCGCCTGAAAAGCGGCGGCGCGGGCGCCGGCTTTCTCATCGTCGAAGCCGATGAGCAAGTAAGAAGTGATGGTCGTCAGTTCCCAGAACACGAAAAGCCCGAAGATGTTGTCGGCGGCCGCCAGGCCGATCATCGATCCGGCGAACAGAACGAGCAGAGCCAGGAACCTGTTCGGATGGGACTTCTCCCGCATGTAGGAGGCTCCGAAGGCGACGATGGCGAGGCCGATCCCGGCGATCAGGATGATGAAGATCACCGCCAGCGGGTCGATCCTCATCGTCAGCCCGACGTCGAGGGAAGGGATCCAGCGCAAGGTCTCGGTGATGGTCTCCCCGTCGAGCACGGCACCGGCCCGAATCAGTCCCCACAGCAGAGTTGCGGCCATCAACCCGCCGGCCAGCGTCGCCCCGGCACGTCGTCCTCGCCCCGACAAGAGGGCCAGAGCGAACGCTGCCAAGACGTGCGCGACGAGGAGACCGATCAGCGTCATCGGTTTACCCACGGGTTCAGAGATCGCGGGAGATCTCGCCGTTTACCTGTTTCTGAAAACACGGTTCTTAAAACCTGACTTGAAATATACGAAATTGGAGACGTATGATAGCATAACGTAAGAAATTCAAAACGTGTTTCGTATTTCGTATATCTGGACCGAGAGGAGAAGCCATGAAGCGGTTCGAAAGCATCCTGGTGGTCAGTCCACCGGGGGTCGAGACCACCGAAACCCTGAAGGCGGCCGAACGGTTGGCCGAGCAGAACGGCGCCCGGATAACGGTTTTCGACGCGGTTCCGCCGATCGGTATCACCAAACGTCGATCGGCCGACTACTCGACCGACGATCTGCGCCGGATGGTTGAGCAAGCCCGAAGCAACGAGTTGGCGGAACTCGCCGACGGTTGTTCGGTTGCGGCGGAGATTGCTGTGTCGACCGGCACTCTGTTCCTCGAAGTCGTTCGGCGCACGATAGCCTTCGAGCATGATCTGGTGATGATGCCGCCGGACCAGGCGCCGGGGGCCTCGGGCTTGTGGCGGGCGTCCAACACAATGCACTTGCTGAGGAAGTGTCCGGTCCCCGTCTGGGTCTACCGGTCGGGGGTCACCGGAAATGGAGACGTGCTGGCGGCAGTCGGACCGTTCGAGGAGCCTGAACCCTCCCAGATGGACCGCAAGATCGTTGAATTGGGTTCGTCGCTGGCCGCGCGACAGGGGGGCAAGTTTCATCTTGTTCACGCCTGGGGCCTCCGCGGTGAGACGCTGCTGCGGAACGGACGGGTCAGTTTGCCGGTCGGCGAGGTCGACAGACTGGTGGAAGAGGCATTCGTCACCGCCCGCACGGCCGTCGACAAACTCATCGCCGACACCGGAGTACCCGCTGATGACGTCTCTATACACCTTTCCAAGGGTGATCCGTTTCCGGTGATTACCGAGATTGCTACCTCTCTGAATCCCGAAGTGGTGGTCATGGGCACACTGGCCCGGGGGGGAATTGCCGGCCTGCTGATCGGCAACACCGCGGAGAAGGTCCTCGGCTCGCTCGACACGAGTGTGCTGGCCGTCAAACCGGACGGGTTTGCGACTCCGGTGTCGCTGCCGTGAACCTCACCAGCAAATCTTTTCCTGTTTTGGAGGACGTATGGCGCGACAAATAGAGACTCCCGGCTGGACCTTTCTCACCAACCACACCCATGTGTTGTTGTGCATAGCCGAGAATCCCGATATTCGGTTACGGGAGGCAGCCGACCAGGTTGGTATCACCGAGCGGGCGGTGCAGCGCATCGTTGCCGAGCTCGAGGAAGCCGGATATATCACCCACGACAGGGTCGGACGGCGGAATCACTACGAGGTAAACGCTGAGTTGAACCTGCGACATCCTCTCGAAGACCATCTCGCCGTGGGGGCCTTGCTGCGAGTCCTGACGAAGAGGTAACGACCGGCGAGCGAAGGTTGTTCTGGCCACCGCCGATGCCTTGTGGTTAGTTCGACCTGGCGAGTCGCCGCAGACTCGACAAAGCCAACAGGGTCCAGGCAATCATCCCTGTGAAGCCGACCACCCGTCCAAGGGTCGACCAGGAGGACTGCCAGATCCACAGGGTCACGGTAATGGGGAGGAACAACACCCAGACGACGATCTCCAGCACCCGGGGCAGGTCTTGGAGGCAGAGCCACAGACGATCAAGCCACTCCTGATTGGCGATGAGGGCGAGTGCAAAGCCGACCCAGAGCACCAGGAACGTCACACTGGCGTACAGAGTGAGGATCCACTCGAGCAAGACCGACCACCTTCGGGTGACCGGCTCGGGGGCGGACGTCATGAGGTGGTTTCCATGTCGGTTTTCCCAATTTACTGAGTGGCGTCGGGGGCCGGGTCCGACCCTCCACTCGTGGCTACCTCGCCTTCGATGGCACGAATTGTCTCGACGGCAACCCGCCGGGTCCCAATTCCCAAGAGCGTGATGTTCACGCGACCCGGGGTGTCTATCTGCTTGGGGGGCTTTCTGAGAGAGCAGTCGAGCAACAGGGCCGGCAGGTCGGAGAAGTCCCATCCGGGTCGGTTGTCGAGCACTCCTCGAATTGGATCTGTGGTCACCGGTCCTCCTGGTTGCCTGGTCGGCAGGCTACCCCTCGGCCGGGCCCGGCGTGTTTGCGTTGCCCGGTGGAGGCAGACCAGCCGGTCAATCTGGAGCTGCGCACGGAGCGCCAGGACCGCTCGACGGCCGGTGCGGAACACTCGATAGCATGCGTCGAGATCCGGCAGGGGAACGATGAAGCAAGAAACGAATCCCGACGAAGGAAGCACCCGGGCGGCTCCTGCGCCGCCGCTGGTTGGGACGGCCCGCCGTGACGAGTTCGGCGTCGGAGTCTGGGATGTTGCCGTGCTGTTGGCGACCATGTGGGTCGCCTTCGTCATACCGGCCGAGGTAGTACTCGGTCCTCCGGCCGCACCACTGCTAGTCATCTCAGCGGTGATCTCGCTCGTGTTCGCCGCCGACATCCTGATGCGGTTTTCGCGACCCATAGTCATTGGTGGTCGGCCGGTGGTCGACCACCTTGTGATCCGCCGCCACTACCTGCGCACCTGGTTCGTGGTCGATCTGCTGGCCGCCCTCCCCTTCGACGTCATCGCCGCGGCACCGGGCATCGCCGGGACGTCGGCGGCCCCGACGGTGAGGCTCCTTCTTCTGCTCCGAGTGCTTCGAGTGGCGCGGATTCTCGTGGTGCAGCGCGAGTGGCGCGTGCGGACGTCGTTCAATCCCGCCCTCGTGCGCCTGGCGTTCTTTGCGTTTTGGACCGTGATGGTGTCGCATTGGATCGCCTGCGGTTGGATCGCCCTCGACGGTACCCAAGCCGGACATCCCGAACTCCACCCCTACCAGCAGGCGCTCTACTGGTCGATCACCACCCTGACCACAGTCGGATACGGCGACATCGCCCCAATCGGCGCACTGCAGGTCGGCTACGCCATGGTCGTCATGGGGCTGGGCGTTGCCATGTACGGCTACATCATCGGCAACGTCGCCAGCTTGCTGGCCAACCTCGACGTGACGAGGGCCCGGCATCTGGGCCGGATGGAGACCATCAACCACTTCATGCGGGACCGGCGGGTACCCCGGGAACTGCAGGGCCGCGTCCGTGACTATTACAACTACCTGTGGGAGAGCCGGATGGGCCGGCAGACCGAGATGCTGGACGACCTGCCCTCTTCACTGCGCATCGAGATCGCCCTCCACCTGAACCGGAATATCCTCCGTAAGGTGCCGCTCTTTGAGCGAGCCAGCGAGACGTTTCTGCGCGAGCTGGTGCTTCACCTCGAGCCCACGGTGTGCATACCGGGCGAGACCATCGTGCGCCGCGGTGAAATCGGCCACCGGATCTACTTCATCAACAAGGGCCGGGTCGAAGTGCTGGCCACGGATGAGAACACAGTGGTCGCCACCCTGAGCGACGGGGACTTCTTCGGTGAGATGGCGCTGCTGAGCAGCGAACCCCGCTCGAACACGGTCCGGGCCCTCGACTACTGCAACCTATACGCGTTCGGTCGCGATGAATTCGACCAGGTGCTCGCCGACTTCCCTGAGTTCGCCGCCGAGGTCCGCAGGGTTGCCGACCGCCGCCGTTCCGAATCGAATCCACAAGCATGAGAGCCACGTTCGACCTCCGGCGCCATCATCGGAAAGGCTGCCCACGCGGTCTACACATGCCCTGACCGACCGGGTAATTCCACTCTCAGAAGGCGTTGCCGTCGAATTGCCACGCTGGGTAGAGGATCGCGAAAACATTCTCGCCATGGCGACGTATTCCCGGCGTCTACCCGGTGGGGCGGCGTACGGTGAAAGGAGACGATACGGACAGCTCCGCGCGGTACGAGAGACGGTCGTGCTCCACGCCTATGTCGATAGACAGCCTCCAGAGGAGTTGGCCTTCGGGGACCGGTCCGGTGTCGGGCCCGAACCCGAGACGGCCGACCAACTCGTGCTCTTCTCCATCGGAGAGACCCCGGCCACGGCCCCAGAGACCCCGGGGATTGATGAGGATTTCCCCGCCGACCTGGTGGGCATGTATTTCTTGGGCTGACCGAAGCCGGTGATCACGTCGACCCACCGTGGCCTCCTGAAACACATGGTCCGGGTGGGAGATCACCGGTTCTCCGCCGGCTCCACGCTCGGGAGCCGTCACCCCGCGGGATGTGGTGACCCGATACTCTGAGCGGAGACCCGGAGGCGCTCAGCCCCGATTACGCTCCCGGTCCCGCAACACCCGGCGGAGGATCTTGCCCGACGCCGACTTGGGGATCTCGTCGACCAGTTCGAGCAGGCGAATCTGTTTGTAGTGGGCGACGTGGCCGGCCACGTACCCCATCAGCGCTTCCGGCGAAACGGAGTGGCCGGGTTTGAGCACGACAAAACCTTTCGGCAGCTCGCCGGCTTCGAGGTCGGGAACTGGTATCACGGCTGCGTCGGCCACGTCCGGATGCGTGAGCAGCAGACCTTCCAGCTCAGCGGGTGCCACCTGGAACCCTTTGTACTTGATGAGTTCCTTGAGCCGGTCGACGATGAAGGAGTGGTCGTCGTCGTCGACGTGCCCGATGTCGCCGCTGTGCAGCCATCCCTCCTCATCGATGGTGACGGCGGTGGCTTCTGGTTTGTTGAGGTAACCCTTCATCACCTGCGGGCCGCGGATCCATAGCTCGCCGTCCTCGTTGCGGCCGAGGTCTTTCCCGGTGGCCGGGTCGACGATCCGCACCTCGGTATTGGAGATCGCCACACCGATCGAGCCGGCCTTGTGCCGTCCGGGTGGTGTGGCGTGGGTAACCGGGCTCGTCTCGGTGAGCCCATACCCCTGAGCCACCTCGCACCCGATCCGTTCGGCCGCCTCGGCGGCCAGTTCGGCCGTCAGGGGGGCGGCACCGGAGATCACCCGGCGCAGCGAGGACAGGTCGAAGGCGTCGACGAGCGGATGTTTGGCGAGGGCGAGCACGATCGGGGGAACCACATATGCCTGGGTCACTTTCTGGTCCTGGATGACCCGCAGGAATTGTTCGAGGTCGAAGCGGGGGAGGGTGACGGTGGTGCCGCCGTAGTAGAGAACCCCGTTCATCAGCACTTGCATTCCGTAGATATGGAAGAAGGGGAGAACCGCCACGACCACCTCGTCGTCTTCCATCACCAGGGCGTGTTCGGATTGAGCCAGGTTGGCGGCCAGGTTGTGGTGGGTGAGCATCACCCCTTTGGGGAGGCCGGTGGTACCGGACGAGTAGGGCAGCGTCACGACATCCTCCAGGGGGTCGACCGGGGTTTGGCCGTCGACCGGGTCGGTGGCGAGCAGCGACGAGAACGGCGTGGCGTCGTCGTTAAGGTCGAAGGTGAAGATCTCCTCGATCGGGCTGCGAGCCGCCGCTTGCCGGGCGTTGTCCAAGAACATCGAAATGGTGACCATCAGGGTGGCGCCGGCGTCGTTGAGCTGGTACTCGACCTCCTCGGCGGTGTAGGTCGGGTTGATGGTCGTCGAGATCCCGCCCAGCAGGGCGGCGGCGTGGAAGGCGATGCCGTATTCGGGGAGGTTGGGGGCCATGATGGCCAGCACGTCGCCCTTGGCGAACCCGTGGGCCGCCAACCCGCCGGCGACCCGCCGGGTCAGATCGTGGAGCTGAGCGTAGGTGTAGGAGCGTCCGGTGGGTCCGTCGATCACGGCAGTCTTGTCGGCCAAGGCGGCGGCATGACGGAACACGGCTGGGGTGACGGCGACGGGTGAGAGATCTACGTCCGGTAGGGGACTGTTGAAGATCATGACGGTATTTCTCGTGGTAGGTTGGTCGGGTGGAGCTTACCGGCGTATGTCGGGCAGTTTCGGCCCGGCCCCGGTGAGTGGGCCGTCAGCAGGTAACGTGCAGGATGGCGTAGACGTCCTGTCGGTCGATCGGGCCCAGCAACCGGCAGGCCTCGACGGTCGGTGCGGCGATCAGCTCGATTCCCCGGGCCCGGGCCTCTTCCCACACCTCGGGCATGATCGGCAGTTGTCCACTGGCGCCCGTTCCCACCACCAGCCGGGGGCTGGACCAGGGGATGTCCTCATCGAGCGACAGCGGCGTGTGCCCGTACCGGTGGCGATGAACCTTGGAAGGTCTCTTCTGGCGGGGCCGTACCCGACCGGCCTCGACCACCACGTCGTGCTCGAACCGTTCACCGTGCACCACGATGGCACCGAATCCTGGATAGACAAGGTCCATGATCGAACGATATCGCTTTGCGCGATCTTCAGCCGGAAATCTGCCGGCTTCCCAACACCCAGGACCGAGCCGATTTCGGGGGGACCCTTTTCCAGCTTCACCCGGGATCCGCCAAGGCCGGAGCTGGGGGCGGTCAGATGAGGGGGAGTTGAACGAACTGGGCGTCTTCGACGCCCGGGAGTTTCCGGATCCCTTCCACAACTTGTGGGTCGAGGGGCTGGTCGACGTCGAGGCCCATCATCTGGGCCTCACCGGTGATCGGAGATCTGCCGACCACCATGTTGGCGATATTGATTCTCTCGTTTCCCAAGAACGTGGCGACCCGGCCGATCATGCCGGGCTCATCGGCGTTGCGGACGATCAGCATGTGCTGGGAGAGTGGTAGTTCCACCTCGAACCCCAGCACCTCTGCCAGCATCGGCGCTTTGCGACCGATAGTGCCGGCCAGCGAGATCTCTCGGCCGCCAACCACGCCGGTCAATCGCACCAGCGACACGTATCCGCTCGCCTCCGTAGAGGCTTCATCGGTCAGCTGGATGCCGCGCCGTTCGGCCATCGAGGTTGCGTTCACATAGGAAACCCGATGACTGCTGACCCCAGAGAGGGCACCCTTCAACGCCGCCAGCCGCAGGGGCCGAACCGGGTACTCGGCCAGTCGGCCCTCCACCCGGATGGTTAGATGGTCGGGCAAGCCACGGGCGAGCGTCACAAAGACATGTCCGAGGTGCTCGGCCAGCGGGAGGAAACTACGGACCTCGTCGGCAACGTCCGTGCCGATATCGACGTTGACCGCAGACATCACCAACTCGCCCCGCAACGCCGCCGCCACCGCCGCCGCCACGTCGGTTCCCGCCTTGTCCTGCGCTTCCCTGGTCGAAGCGCCCAGATGGGGCGTAAGCACAACTTGGGGAAGACTGAACAGCGGGCTTTCCTGGAGTGGCTCGTGGGCGAACACGTCGAGCGCGGCTCCTGCGACTTGGCCCGCCCGGATCGCCTCAGCGAGGGCGTCTTCGTTGATGATCCCGCCCCGCGAGGTGTTGACGATGCGCACCCCCGTCCGCATTCTGGCCAAGCTGTCGGCATCGACCATCCCCTCCGTTTCCCGGGTCAGCGGCAGATGAAAACTGATGAAATCCGCCTCCGCGTAAAGGCGATCCAGATCTTCGGCCAGCTCCACCTGGAGCCGGCGAGCCCGCTCCACACCCACATACGGATCATGGGCAATCAGCCGCATCCCGAAGGAGACGGCGCGCTGCGCGACCAGCGAGCCGACCCTCCCCAACCCGACCAACCCCAGTGTCTTGCCGTGCAGTTCCACGCCCTGGAAACTCTTGCGATCCCACACACCAGATCGCAACGACGCGTCGGCCCCGGGAAGGTTGCGGGCCTGGCCCAGCAACAGGGCCATCGTGTGCTCGGCCGCCGAGATCACATTGGCCTGCGGTGCGTTGACGACCAGAATCCCCGCCTCGGTAGCCGCCTCGATGTCGATGTTGTCGACCCCGATCCCGGCCCGACCGATCACTTTCAGCTCCGGGGCAGCCTCGATCAATCGCCGATCGACCGAGGTCGCCGAACGGACGATCAGCGCCTGAGCGTGAACAAGATGACGATGCAGCGCTTCCACGGGAACACCGACCGCGACGACAACCTCGCAACACTCCTCCAGCGCCTTGATCCCCGCCTCCGAGATCGTCTCGGCGACCACCACCGATGCTCGCACCTCATCCTCCGCCCATCGGAAACCACCATTGTGCCTCGCACACGACTACCAACCAAGCTGTGCTCACCCGCGTCCCAGGGAACCCGGCACGAGCCGCCACAAGACACCACAACCTGGTCGGAGTGGTCAGGCCGGCCGGGACGCGCAAGATTGCCTGCGATGGAAAGGGTGGTGTGCAACGGCTTGCGCGAGTCTTCTTGATGGTGTCGGTGACTAGTTCTTGTCTGCAACTGTGAATTGACCCGGTGGGTCCCCTTACTCTCTGGTGCAATCCGTGGCAAACTAAACACTGAGAGTGGTTGTCTAAGCCTTGGGGGCGCAACCACGGAGACGGGCATTGGGAGGTGCAGACCTTCGATCCGAGCACGGTCACCGTGGATCGAAGCGAGCCAATGGTGAGACCGACCTGACCCTTGAAAGAGGGTTGCCCTTTGAATGGGTTCGAAGCGATGAGGTCGGGAGGCACACAATGGCTAGGCACGGAAGGCATCGGCGAGAGAAGCACTACGGCAGGCTCTATCGACTTGCCGGAGGGCTCTCAACGTTGGTTTTTGTGTTTTCGCTCGTGATTGCGTTCCTGCCACAGGTACCACTGTCGGCGGCGGCACAGCAGGAGACTTTCCGGCATTGGTTGAACGACAACGGCAACTGGGCAACGGGAGCGATCAACGCTCAAAACTCCACATACGTGGAAGGCGATGTGATCCCGCATTGGATCGAGTGGTCGAACGCCACGGTCGGTAGCTCGGCGACCTTCTCGTTCAGTTACGAATGGCAGGATGCCTCCAGCAACACCGGCCACGATCACCTCGATGACGTCAACGAGACGGAGACCGCCACCCTGGTGGGAGGTCTCTCGAGCATCGCCATCCCGGCCGACCCGGAGGTTGTAAGCCAACTAGGCGCACAGCCGTCGGGCCAGTTCCTGTTCAAGGGCTTCACCGTAAACAGCGTGATCCTCCAGACCTTTGACCACGGAGACAGAGAGGATAAGTACTACACCCTTACGGTCACGTTCACCGAGACGACTGCCCATCTCTACTACGGCGCTCATCTGGCCAGGGACAGCCAATGGCCGGCGGGTGGTGCCTCTTCATTCAGCGGTGGCAACCTCGAAAACCGGTTCGACCGTGACGGCATCGGCATCGGTTCTCAAGCGGACCAGACCCGGAGCATCCAGGTCGGCGCCATTGGTCCGGAACCCAGTTCTTCGATTGTGGTGGAGAAGGTGTCGGTTGGTGGGATTGGGACGTTTGGGTTCTCGTCGGGGTCTTTGTCTCCGTCGGTGTTCGAGTTGGCGACGGTGGCTGAGAACTCGGTGGTGGGGAGGACTTTCTCGGAGTTGGCGGCTGGTACTTATGACGTGGCGGAGACTTTGTCGGCGGCGCAGCTGGCGGCCGGGTGGTCGTTGACGTCGGCGGTGTGTGATGATCAGTCGCCGCCTTCGGCGATCAGTTTGCAGGCGGGGGAGACCGTGACCTGCACGTTCACCAATACGTTGCCGCCACCGCCCTCTTCGATTGTGGTGGAGAAGGTGTCGGTTGGTGGGATTGGGACGTTTGGGTTCTCGTCGGGGTCTTTGTCTCCGTCGGTGTTCGAGTTGGCGACGGTGGCTGAGAACTCGGTGGTGGGGAGGACTTTCTCGGAGTTGGCGGCTGGTACTTATGACGTGGCGGAGACTTTGTCGGCGGCGCAGCTGGCGGCCGGGTGGTCGTTGACGTCGGCGGTGTGTGATGATCAGTCGCCGCCTTCGGCGATCAGTTTGCAGGCGGGGGAGACCGTGACCTGCACGTTCACCAATACGTTGCCGCCACCGCCCTCTTCGATTGTGGTGGAGAAGGTGTCGGTTGGTGGGATTGGGACGTTTGGGTTCTCGTCGGGGTCTTTGTCTCCGTCGGTGTTCGAGTTGGCGACGGTGGCTGAGAACTCGGTGGTGGGGAGGACTTTCTCGGAGTTGGCGGCTGGTACTTATGACGTGGCGGAGACTTTGTCGGCGGCGCAGCTGGCGGCCGGGTGGTCGTTGACGTCGGCGGTGTGTGATGATCAGTCGCCGCCTTCGGCGATCAGTTTGCAGGCGGGGGAGACCGTGACCTGCACGTTCACCAATACGTTGCCGCCACCGCCCTCTTCGATTGTGGTGGAGAAGGTGTCGGTTGGTGGGATTGGGACGTTTGGGTTCTCGTCGGGGTCTTTGTCTCCGTCGGTGTTCGAGTTGGCGACGGTGGCTGAGAACTCGGTGGTGGGGAGGACTTTCTCGGAGTTGGCGGCTGGTACTTATGACGTGGCGGAGACTCTGTCGGCGGCGCAGCTGGCGGCCGGGTGGTCGTTGACGTCGGCGGTGTGTGATGATCAGTCGCCGCCTTCGGCGATCAGTTTGCAGGCGGGGGAGACCGTGACCTGCACGTTCACCAATACGTTGCCGCCACCGCCCTCTTCGATTGTGGTGGAGAAGGTGTCGGTTGGTGGGATTGGGACGTTTGGGTTCTCGTCGGGGTCTTTGTCTCCGTCGGTGTTCGAGTTGGCGACGGTGGCTGAGAACTCGGTGGTGGGGAGGACTTTCTCGGAGTTGGCGGCTGGTACTTATGACGTGGCGGAGACTTTGTCGGCGGCGCAGCTGGCGGCCGGGTGGTCGTTGACGTCGGCGGTGTGTGACGATCAGTCGCCGCCTTCGGCGATCAGTTTGCAGGCGGGGGAGACCGTGACCTGCACGTTCACCAACCGGCTATCGACGACGACCACGACCACCGTCCAGGCCCTTGGATCCATCGGTGACTTCGTCTGGGACGACGGAGTGATTACCGAAGGGAATGGGTTCCAGGACATCGGCGACGTGGGGGTTGGCGGAGTCATGGTGAACCTCTATGACGGATCCGGGACCGTGAAGCTGGCGTCGCAGGTCACGGGGAGTGACGGGAAGTACCTCTTTGCAGGTCTGCCGGCCGGGTCCTACCTGGTTGAGTTCGTGATCCCGGCCGGGAGTGGCTTCGTATTCGTGTCGGGCCACCCGGGCGGACCCGATGCCGCGGACAGCGATGCGGATCCGGTCTCCGGACGGAGCGGCGTGATCACCTTGAGTGCCGGCCAGAATGATCTGAGCTGGGACGCCGGATTGACCAAGCCTGCGGTGCTTCCCCAAGTGATCACCACGACCACGAGCCCGCCACCGGAGACGTTGCCATTCACCGGCCTGGGCGAAGGAGACCTCGGCGGGGTCGGAGTGGCGCTGCTGGTCCTCGGGTCGGTGTTGCTGCTGGTCATGGGCAAGAGGGAAGAGGAAACGGTGGGCATCTCGGGTTGGTCTACTGGCCTTCGACGAGGCGAGCGCTAACCCACGATCGAGTGGGCCCCCGGGATGACATCCGGGGGCCCGACGCTTTGCGGTTCCGGCGCCGGCCAAAGTCAGGCGAGGGCAACGCCCCGGGCCCGCTGCCGGTTAGGTGCTGTTGCGAAACTCCTCCGCCGAAACTTTCAGATCCCGCCAGTCTGCGACGCCCAGGCGCGCCATATGGATGAGCCGCTCGATGCTTCCCTCACTGAGTAGAAGCATGTCGTCGATCAAGTCCTCGGGTGGGGTGATCTCTCGATAGCAGTCGTGCCAGGCGAGCTCGGTGAGTTCCAGGAGATCGAGAGCAATCGGCGCCCGCTGCTCGCCGAACACCGCTACTACTCGAGGCGTCCGGTCTTTCCGTCTCTCTGCACGACTCACTGCCACGGGGGCATTGTGCCATCTCAACGGACTTCCTCTCGCCTGGAACGTCGGCGACCACCTACGCAACCCGGTCACTTAGGTACCCGATCGAACAACAATGGTGGGATGCAATACCTCGAAACCGCAGGGGAGACAATCTCGAAGATCGGATTGGGCACCTGGCAATTCGGCAGCCGGGAGTGGGGCTACGGCGAGGATTACGCGGCTCGGGAGGCTCACGCCATCGTCGAGCGGGCTCTCGAGTTGGGAATCAACTTCTTCGACACAGCCGAGGCCTATGCCTCGGGCCGCTCCGAGGAGATCCTGGGACGGGCTCTCGATGGACGCCCTGCTTTCATCGCCACCAAGTTCCTCCCGCTCGTTCCGCTCCCCGGTCGGGTCCAGCGAAGTGCCGGGGAGAGCCGGCGCCGTCTGGGAGTGGAGCAGATAGACCTCTACCAGATGCACTGGCCCAACCCGGCCTTCCCCGCCCGCCTGGGTATGGAAGGAATACGACGGGTGCAGAAAGCCGGTCTTGCCCGCCACGTCGGCGTCAGCAACTACTCGCTGCGCCAGTGGAGACATGCCGAAGAGGTGTTGGGGGCACCAATTCTCTCTAACCAGGTGCTGTTCAATCTCGTTCGGCGGCGACCGCAACGGAATCTCATCCCCTTCGCCGCTGCCAACGATCGGATCGTCATCGCCTACAGTCCTCTAGCGCAAGGGCTTCTCTCTGGCAAATACGACGCCGCCCACCCGATTGAGGGGTTCCGTCGCAGGAATCCGCTCAATCCGCTGGCTTCTCCGGTGAATCTGGTTCGAGCGACTCCGCTGATCGAGACACTGCGCGAGGTCGGTTCGAGTCACAGTGCCACCCCCGCGCAAGTGGCTCTGGCCTGGGTGCTGTCGCACCCGAACACGGTGGCGATTCCCGGGGCCAGCAGCGTCGCCCAAGTCACGCAGAACGTTGAGGCCGCCGATCTCACTCTCGTCGAGGATGAGATCGTCCGGCTCAACGAGGTCGCCGAGAGTCTCCAACTCAAGGGCGGACTCGCCGGCGCGGTCGAGTCCTTCCGCCGCTGAGGTAGTGGAACGGGGCGCTCGGATCTGCGATCAGCCCGCGCCCTTACTTTCCGCTCTCGGGGCCGGGCGGTTCGCTGCGCCAGAAGGCGTTCGGTTGCTCGCGGCGTCTGGTTGTCAACCGGATTGTGAGTTGTCTGTTGATTGGAGGTCCTCGGGTTTGAAAAGGTCCTTGGCCTCTGGTCCGGCGATTGCCTCGGTTCCACGATTTAGCCATGGAGGCCAGGAACCCGCGCCCTTCGATGACGGTCCGCTGGTTGGCATGGCTTGGCGCTCGCAAACTGGATCGGTGGCTACACCAGATGCCGGACTCTCCTGGCCACCTCCGGACCGATGCGCTCTCCCGTTACCAGACTCTGGCGGGGGATGCTTCGTGGCCACGAAACCCGGTGCTGCGCTGGCATCTGGCCGGATACCTCCTGGCCGGGGTCGCCCTATACCGAGGGCTTCAAGCTGCAGGTTGGCCGGCCAAACAGGCCGCCGATGTCGTCGGCATGCTTCTGGAAGGCGACACCCAACCACGCCGGCGACGCTTTGAACGTCGGGGGCGTCGCCGGGGTTTCTTCACAGTCTTTGCGATCATGATTCGCCTCCTCACTCGCCTGGTGTATCCCTCTCCTGGCTGGGAGGTCGAGTGGCTGGAGACGTCACGGCACCGGATAGCGTTCGACATTACCGGTTGTTACTACCTCGCGACTCTCACTCAGCTGGGAGCGGGAGAACTGACTCCGGTCTACTGCCGGGTGGATGACATCCTCTACGAGGGCCTATCACCCGAGTTTTCCTGGCGTCGAACGACCTTGCTGGCCACCGGCGGCGAGCGGTGTGATTTCCGCTTCGAGCGGCTTCGCCGAGAGGACCAGGCCCTGCTGTAGTTTGAAACCGTCCACAGCAGGTTGAGACCCCGACCCGTGACTCATTTTCAGACCCTGGCGCAGCAGCGTATGGTGCATGGGACCAGCCCAGCGGAGATCGATCCGGGAGTGAAGAGATGAGAACGTCGGTGCAGTGGGAAGGGCCCGTCGTTGAGCGTCCGATCGAGGATGTGTTCGCCTTTGTGGGTAATCTCGAAAACAGCCCTAAATGGGGTCGCACCCGCAAAACGGTCAGAGATCCCAATACCCCGGACGGGGCCGGGGCGCGGTTCCTGGAAGAGTCCAGGATCCTGGGCCAGAAGGTCAAACACCGGTCTGAGGTCACCAGACTGAATCCGCCCAGGGCGCTCGCCTACACCAGCCGCTTCGAAAACGGCGTGAGCGAGCGAACTCGAATCACCCTGGCGACGGTCGAGGGAGGCACCCGTCTCGACCTGGCCGCCGAGGTCGAGATCGAGCAGATCCCCCAGGCGCTCGCTCCGCTCGTCGACCTGGTCATCAAGCAGCGGATGGGGGCGCTCGCCCACAAACTCGAACAGACCTTCGGGCCGCCGGATCAGTCGGTCATGGGAGCCGCCACGATGATTGCCATCGGTGCGATTCTCCTGGCGACGGCCGGACTGCAATACCTGACCGGGGTCTTTCCGGAGGGTGCGTGGTCGAAGATCCTGGCGCTGTTGGCGACCGCGCTCATCTCCGCAAGCCTGGCCGGCATCCTCTGGCGGGCAGCACGCGCCCCATCTACCGAGCAGACATCCGAGCCGGTCTTCACCGAGGGCGGCCCGGCCGAGGAATAGCGCAGTTCGAGAACCTCGAGTCACCTGAACTCTACGATTCACCGGATACCGGCAGGGATGACGACCCGGGCGAAAACAGGTCTCGTCACGCGGGTAGGGTGGTTGCATGGCTGCTCCCGGGCACCACGAGGCAACGAGACGGCTGCTCCCTTCCAACAGTAAGCATCGGATCGGCGACGACTGCTTCGGGTCGGCGGGATGGGTGAGACGAGCGGCGGTGATCTCGATGGTGATGCTGGTGGCGGCCTCTGGATGCCTCGCCGGTCGGGTCGGGGCCGCGGACGAGCCGTCGGGCGGTTTCCAGGGATTCGAGGCGCGGCTCGAACAGGTCCGCGAGACGCTGAGGATCCCGGGAATGGCGGCCGCGGTCGTCTCGGACCAGGAACTGGTGTGGGCGAGTGGATTCGGGTTCGCCGACCTCGAGAACCAGATCGAGGCGACCGCATCGACACCCTTCGGTCTCGCCTCGGTTACCAAACCGATCGCCGCCACGCTGGTCATGATGCTGGTGGAAGAGGGGGTTATCGACCTCGACACGCCGGTGGCCGCCTACGGGGTGAGGATCATCGGGGACAGCGGGATCACGGTGCGGCACCTGCTCACCCACACCTCCGAGGGAACCCCCGGGACCACCTTCGCTTACAACGGCGACCGGTACGGGCTGCTGGGGGGCGTCATCGAGGGCGCCACCGGGCGGACCTTCGCCGAACTGCTGAGCGAACGCATCCTGCTGCCGCTTGACCTCACCGATACTGCCCTCAACCCGCTCAACTTCTGGAGCGGGGTCTCCCGATCCGGGTTCGAGGACTTCGCCCGGCCGCTGGGCCTCGGGGAGGCGTTCGCCCACTACCCGGATGTCTACCGGCGGTTGGCCCGGCCTTACCAGTTCGGCGACGGCCACCAAACGATTCCGGGTATGTATCACCTGTTTCACAACCCGGCCGCCGGGCTGGTGTCGAGCGTTTCCGACCTCGCCACCTTCGACATCGCCCTCGACCGTGGGGAGCTGCTCAACCCCGCCGCCCGGGTTGAGATGCAGTCACCGGCTTTCCCTACCGTGGCCGGCCGGGAGGATCTCAACTACGGATTGGGCTGGTACGTGCAGGACTTCGCCGGAACCCGCCTGGTGTGGCACACGGGACGGTGGCCGCCGTCCACCTCGGCGCTCTACCTGAAGGTACCGGACGAGGGTCTGGCCTTCATCGTGCTGGCCAATACCGACAACCTCACCGTACCTTTCCCCAATATCGGGAGTGGTGACCTGGCCCGATCGACCCTGTTCCTCACCTTCTACCGCCACTTTCTGTTCCCGGCGCTGCGCGACCATCAGGTGCCGGCGATCGACTGGTCGGCCGGGAGGTCGGAGCTGGTGGAAGCCCTGGCGGCGGTGGAGGACGACGATTCCCGGAGGTTCCTCGAGCGGGAGCTTTGGTCGTTCCGGCAGGCTTATGCCAGCTCCGGGCAGGTCGCCCAGGCTGAGACACTACTCCGGGTGGCCAACTCCGTTTTCCCCGGCTCCGAATTGTCCCGGGATGCCAGCTTCACCTCGACGGTGGGGGCGATGCCGATCATCCGGCCGATCGCCAGTGCGCGGGCCTTCGCGACTGTGAGCCGGGGGGTCATCGCCTGGCTGGCACTGGCGGCTCTTTCGCTGATATGGATGGTGCTGCGACTGGCGCGGACCCGCCCGGCGCCCCTCTGGGACTGGGCGGTCTGGCTGACGGCCACGGCACTGTTGGGCCCGATTGCCCCACTCGTGCACATGGTCGGGGGAAGACCGATGCGGGCGTCGGTGTTCTCCGTTGTGGGTTATTCCCTCGCCTGGGTGGTAGCGGTTATCGCTCTCCTGGCGGTGGCCGGGGAGCCGAGTCCGCCGTTGATCCTCGGCTCGACCGTGCTGCTGCCGGTGCTGGTCGGATTGTTCATGATCCGGGCGCCCGTGCTGCGCCGGGCGGGCATCGGGAGCTATGCCAACGGCCTTCGGTTAGGCTTCCTGGCCGAAATGATCACCTGGGGTTTGGGTTTCGCGGTGTTCTTCCCCCTCACGTTCTTCCTCAACGACCGCTGGTTGTCTACGCTCCCGTCCCCTTCCAGTCCCTTCTTCGGGGCGATGATGTCGGTTCTGGCACTCGCCGGTCTGGTGGTGCTTTTCGTCTTGCACATCGTGATGCGCCGGTTGGGCTTCACAGTGGGGTCCGGGTCGGTCATGGTGGCCGGCGAGCCGGGCGAAACTCTGAGTCTCCCCCGAATGCGCGATTCCTGGTGGTTGCTGCTGATCGCCTTGTTGGTCCTGGCCGGGTCGCTCGCATTGACCGTCGGCACCTTGGGGTGAACTTCCCGGCTGCGGGGAACACCGGCCGGCGCATCGGTCAATTGAGGTCCGCAATCCGTATCGGAGTGGCGGAGACTCGCCAACCAGGATCAGCCGGCGCCCGGAGGTCTACTTGCGAACGCGGGAGCTCTTCATCAACCTCAGTTCCGGTGTCGAGACGTCCTCGAGAGTCACAAAAGCTTCGGGGTTGACGTTGTTGACGATCGAGAGCACTTCGGAGTGGCGCCGGCGCGGCACGACGGTGAACGCCAGCCGAACTTCCCCGTTCTTGCCCTCGGCGTTGACCACAGTCACGCCGAACCCCGCTCGTCGTAGTGCCGGTGCCACCTCCGGCGTCTCCAGGGGCGTGATCACGCGGAGCACGCTTTGGCCCATGGCAATCCAACTCTCGACAGTCCCGCCCAATACGGTGCCGGTGGCGAAACCGGCTGCGAACGCAACTACGCGTAAGGGACTGTCCATGTTGGTGAGTACCAACCCGGCGGCCAGGACCCAGACCAGTGATTCAAAGAAACCGAGGAGGCCGGCGATCCACTTGCGGCCTCGGACCAGCATCACGATCCGTATCGAACCAATGGAAACGTCGGTAACCCGCATCACAAAGATGAGGAGTGCGCCCAGGACTGCGTTCATGGAGACGAGTGTAGGTAGCGAGCAAGCTGTGCCGTAACGGCAACACCATCAGCAGGCCGCTCCTTCGGGCGGTCCACCTCGGGTTCTCCTCAGTCGGCGAAAGACGGAGGCGGAAAAGTGAAGGGCGCCAGGGTCCTTTGGCGGCCTACGAACCGGAAGCAGTTCGATTCGTTGACTAGCAAGCCCGCGCTCAATTGACCGTGTAGAGGTTCCATTGGTCGGGGACACCTTTGAGAACGAATGATCCCATGGGTTCGTAGCAGATCGACGATCCCACCGTCAGGTCCTTCACGGTGCTGGAGACAGCGACGGCGCCGTCCGGTGCGTGATCCATGACCCGGGAGGCGATGTGCACACCGATCCCGGCGATGTCGGTGCCCTTGAGGGTGATCTCGCCGGTGTGGAGGCCGGCCCGCATATTGATCCCGGGTTCCAACCTGATCAACGATCTCTCTCGCCGTTGCGACTGCGGCGGCGGGGCTGTCAAAAATCGCCAGATACCCGTCACCCGTGGTTTTGATGGTGGTGCCTCCGAAACGTTCGACCTGGGTTGAGCAGATCCGGTTCGCATCTCCGAGGAGATCGAGCCATCGCTGATCCCCCAACTTCGATGCCTGCTTGGTTGAACTGACGATGTCGGTGAACAGGACGGTCGCCAGTCGCCGTTCCTCGGTCATGTGCGAGATTTGGCCGGTGACGAACCTCTCGACGTGGTCGAGGATCTCCTGGTAGTTGCCAACGTGGAATGGGCTGGAGTCCGCCCCCGGAAGTTCCACCCATTCTGCGCCGGGAATCCGGTCCGCCACGTATTTCCCGAAGGCGACGCGGTGGTAGAGGTTGTCTCTCCGGTGGATGACGAGGGTCGGAACGGTGATCGACGCGAGCACTCCCGTCACATCGATCTCGGTCAGCCATCGATATCCGGTTCTGAGGATCTCCGGTGGCATGGCCGAACGCTGGAACCTGACATACCACCTTCGGAAACGGGCATCGCCGGCAACCGACGGCGCGGTCAAGATGAGCACATCGCCGGTGGTGCCGTGCTGTTGCAGGAACAGCTCCGAGTTGCGTTCCACGACATTGGGAGGCATGCCGATCGAATAGTCGGGGCCGCGTCGAAGGCGAGCGATTGTATTGATCAATACCAGCGACCGGGTCCTCTCGGGATAGGTCGCTGCGAACTGGATGGCCATGGTCCCGCCCTCGGTATCTCCAACCATGACTGCCTGTTCCGACCCGGCGGCGTCCATCACCGTAACGATGTTCTCGATCCACAGATCAACGCCAGGGAACTTGTCCCTCGGGATTGGGTCTGACACACCGGTACCGAGTTTGTCGAAGAGGATTACCCGCGAGAACGAGGCGAGACGGTCCAGGTATCTGGAGGCCGAAGGCTCGTCCCAGTAGTTGTCGATATTCGTACCCCACTGGGTTACGAACACAAGGTCAGCCGTGCCCTCTCCGAACACCTGATATCCAATTGCGCCGTTGGTCGACTGGGCGTACTTCGTCTCCGGCTGCACGTCGAGACGCGCTCCTCGTTGTAGTGTCGCCCGCTTTGCGCGCCGACTGGGGCCAACCCTATCTCACTGCCCTGGTTAGACACCCACGAGGAGGATTGAATCGAAATGTCGTTGTCACCATCGCACCGTTGTTCCCCGACCGAACTGATCGCCCTTGGCCGGGACGAGCGCTTCGGGGAGTCAGGCGAATCACGTAACCGGACTAGGGGAGGTCAGGTGCGGCTGCGGCGGGCGAGTTCGGCAACCTCCTGTGCCAGGCGGACCGGGTAGGGCTGTAGTCCGGGTTCTGCCTGTTGTGCGCCTCCTCTGAGAATCCAGGCCAACCCCTGCAGCATGATCGCGGCAAAGGGGTCGAAGAACTCGTCGATGGCGACTCCGGTGTTGGGGGCCAGGTTGACGAGGCTGCCGCGGTTGATCAGGAAGACGTCCCGGTCGTCGATGGTGTATCGATCGATCGATTGGCGCACCGACTGATGTGACTGTCGGTCGAGCCAGGTCACGTCGATCTCCCGGTTGCTGTGACCCACATTGACCAGGATCGCCCCGGGACGGAGACGGCTCAACTGCTCGGGGCCGAGGACTGCTTCTCGACCGGTGGCGGTCACGACGATCGAACAAGACGCCAGACCTTCCTCGAGGGCGACGTCCCGGCAACCGTGATGCTGCGCTTCGAGGGCTCGCACCGGGTCGACTTCGGCGACCGACACCACCGCCCCCAGCGCGCGGGCGTGTAGGGCCACGCCCCGACCGACCGGGCCGAAACCGATGACCAGCACCGACCGGCCGTGGAGCGCCAGTCCGGTGACGGCGGAGAACGCCGGCCATGCGGTGAGGCCGACATGGTGGCGGTTGTGAAGCCGGTCCTTCAACGGAACACTGTTCCAGTCGAAAACCGGGAACGGGATATCCAGGTCGGCGAGACGGTGCAGCCCGGACATGGTCCCTTCCAGTGCTCCCGCCGGTCTACCGTCACGAACGGCGAATCCAGCAATCAGTTCGCCGCCCATATCGGAGACGGCCTCGGCAGGCTCCGATAGCAGCCAGTCGAGACCTTCCCTTACCTCCCGGTCCGTCATCCGACTCCACGCCCAGACTTCTACCCCCCGGGCGGCCAGGAGAGCAGCCGCCACATCATCGGTACTGTCCGGATTGACTGCAGCGATCCGCACCCGGGCCCCGGCCCGCACCAGCGGAAGGACCGTGGCAACCGTGTTCATCCGGATATGCTGACGGCAGGCCGCGGTCAGTCCGCTGAGGTCGATTCCAGAGAGTTGTTCCCCCAGATGAGTCGACACCGGCATGAGGATCCGCCACCAGGACTCCTCGGCATCGTCAACCCGAGCACCGAGCGAAATATCCTTGACTTTGTACATGATTTCCTCCGGAACGGTCCACCCATCGTCGCGCCTAACCGAGAGGGCAGTCCAGCGGAAAAAGCGACCACAGGCAGCAGCACTCGCTCGGTGCGGCTGTGTCGAGGCGGCTGAAAGGCACATGCTATCGAGCCAACGGTCAGCGCTTGCAGGCCAGCATCAGACCGTCGCTGACCGGCAATAGGTAGACATCGACCCGGGCATCGTCACGGAGCCCCTGATTGAGCTGACGAATCGCAATCGTGTCGGGGTCTTCGAAGCTCGGGTCGATAACCCGCCCACCCCACAGCACGTTGTCGATCAGGATCAAACCTCCCGGACGCAGCAGACGAAGCATCCGCTCGAAATACCCGGCGTAGTTTTCTTTGTCGGCGTCGATGAACCCGAGATCGAACCGACCGCTCTCGCCGGCATCTAGGAGGTCGTCCAGAGTGTGCAAGGCCGGTGCCAGGCGAAGATCGATTTTGTGGGCCACTCCGGCTTCCTGCCAGAACCGTTGAGCCAGGTCGACGTGCTCGTCGTTGATCTCGCACGCCACTAACTGCCCATCGTCGGGGAGGGCCTGGGCAACGCACAGAGCGCTGTATCCGGTGAACACACCCACTTCGATCGCCCGGCGAGCGCCCATCAGACGGGTCAGCAATGTCATCAACCGACCCTGACCGGGCGAGATCTGCATGGCCGCTCCCGGAAGCCCGGCGGTCGCCAGACGCAACGCCTCCCGGTAGGGGTCCTCCGCCGGGGAAATCGTAACGAGGTAGTCGTCGATCTCCGGCGCCACGAAGCTGTTTTCGTTGCTCATTCTTTCTCCTCGGGTATCTGGCTCCAAGATTCCGTTCGGTGTCACCAGCGGCGGGCTTTCCAGTCGGGGATCGAGCCCCGCTCTTGGCCGATGGTGGTGAAGGCACCGTGGCCCGGGTAAACGTTGGTGGCATCGGGGAGGGTGAAGAGGCGAGTTTCCAGGGACTCCATGATCTGGTCGAAATTGGAATAGGGGAACCGGGTGGCGCCCGGACCACCGGGAAAGAGGGTGTCCCCGCTGAAGAGGTGCGTTCCCAGTCTGAAGCAGATTGACCCGGGGGTGTGGCCGGGCGTGTGGATGGCTTCGAGTTGGATATCACCGATATCGATAGTCTCGACCGTCTCTGATGGGAGTCGCGCCGGCGATGCCGGCGAGAGGTTGATCGTCGGCATGGATGCGGATAGGCGCACCCAGTCGAGTGGAAACGAGTTCAGCGGCCTGGATGTGGTCGGCGTGACCGTGGGTCGTGAGCACGACGGTCACCGTGAGGCCCGAGACCGCGTCGAGGATCCGCCCGGCCTCGTCGGCGGCGTCGATGACCGCCGCCTCACCGCGCGGATCGGCCACGACGAAGACGTTGTTGTCGAGGGGACCGACCACCAGCCGGCCGATACGAACTTGGTCGTCTTCAAAGAACCACATGTTCTTGAGCATACGGTGTGGAAGGTCCGCTTGGGGAGCCCTTCCAACCGACCGCTTTCTAATACTCCTGCATAGCTTTCCAGCGTTGCGCTCGCTCACGGCGGCTGGGAGGCCGTGGTAGCTCGCCCTGGTCGAGTGCCCAGCCGACGTAGTCCTCCTTGAACATGGCGTGTCGGGCGAAGTTGAGCGGGTTGCCAACACGGGCGACGACTCGACCCGGAAGCATGTCGTTGTCCCACGTGCCGTAGACGACGTTCATCAGATCGAGGACGGGGATGTCGCCGAGCGGGTCGTACGGCGAGGACGCCACTACCAGTTTGCCGGTGCCGCTGATGAGATCGTCGCGTGGACGGAACAGCACAACCTCCCGCATCAGTCTGGGTATGTAGTCGAAGCCGCGCCCATCCGGGCTCCGGGAGAACTTGAAATTGAAGGAGACGACTTTTCGACAGGGTTTGCCGTCCAGATCGCTTCACCACCGGCCCGATCGCGTCGAGGGCCGAATCTTCCACAGGGTCGATGAGTTCAGCCTCGATGTGCAGCACCTCGACGCCTCGTCGCACGACCCGGCCGACCGCATGGTTGTCGATGCGTGTCAGGGTGATCTCCTCGGCGATCTTCTTGGGGTATCCGAATTGCTCCCGCCCTCCGACCATGGCCATGTCGTTGTCCACCGGCATCGCCAGGCAATACCACCCCGGCTCCTCCTTGTACGTTGCCCGTAAGAACAGCGCTCCTTCCGAGTACGTGACTCCAAAGTTGGTGTTCGGATATCGAGCGACGAACGCAGACGCGAGGGGTTCTTCAGCCGGGGCAAGTGGCTTCGGAAGGATGGCCTTCACGATGTCGAGGTCGGTGCGAAACCGGGCCCACAGCATCTCGGCGCCTCGGAATTCGAACACGAGATCGCTCCGTCTCAGGCGTTTCAGCAGGGAACGGTCCAGGGCGTACAACATCGGAGACCTCCTCTCACCGGTCCGTTTCAATGTCGCGCTTGGCTAAGTTCGTGACCAGGGCCGATCGGCAGGTCCGCCAGAGACCAATCGAGCGCCTTGCTCGAACAGGCCCGGCCGGCCGGCCGGTTTTCTCCTGGGAATAGGGGTATTGGCCGGTGTGGGGCGGGCGTATGCTCACAAGAAGGGGTTCCCGCGGGAGACCCGCGCATCCCACGGCGCTCTTCATCGAATTGGGGAGGCTCGCATGCAAATCAACGATGTTCGCCGGATCCTGATGATTGGTTCAGGAACAATGGGAACACAGATTGGCTGGCAATTTGCCACCCATGGCTACGACGTAGTTCTTTACGACGTCAGCGACCGGGCATTGGGCGACGCCGCGGTCGCTCTGGACCGGTTCGCCCAGGAGTTCACAGACAGAGGTCTGCTCGTCGCAGCAGAAGCCCGCCAGACGCTCGCCCGAATCGGATTGGAAATCGATGCTGCCAAGGCAGCGCAGGGCGTCAGTCTGGTGAGCGAATCGGTCTCTGAGAGTCTCGAAGTCAAACGGCAGGTCTTCGCTCAGTTCCATGAGCTATGTCCCCCCGAAGCGGTCTTCACTACCAATACCTCGTTCTTGCTTCCATCCAAGATTGCCGGTTCGACCGGACGGTCCGGACAATTCTGCGCCTTCCACTTTCACCAGCCGGTCTGGGATTCCAACGTCGTGGACGTCATGCCCCATCCCGGAACCCGTTCGGACGTGGTTACCCTGCTGCGCCGGCTCGCCCTCCGTATCGACCAGGTTCCCATAGTGCTCAGGAAGGAGAGCCCGGGTTATGTGTTCAACTCGATGCTCAATGCCGTCCTCAGCGCGGCCATGCAATTGAGGGCCGAGGAGGTAGCCTCGATCGAAGATGTGGACCGGGCGTGGATGGGTGTCACCAAAATGCCCATTGGTCCCTTCGGGATTCTGGATCTGGTCGGTATCGACTTGGCCGACGAAGTGGTCTCGGCGAAGACAAGATTCGTCGCCTTTCTTCCCCGGGTTCGACGTCTGCGCCGGTTCTTGAAAACCAAGGTGGAGGCGGGCGAGCTGGGTGTCAAGTCAGGTAAAGGTTTCTACGACTACCCGGAACCCGCCTTCCAGCGCCCCGACTTCGTCAGGGGAACCGAGAGCAGCTAGTCGTGTCACCCACGTTGGTAGTCCGCGTCGTTGACTCTCTCCGAGAGCCATTCGGTGGTTCCGCCGGTTGTGAGCGATAGGTGCATCAGATAGCTGGTTTCGGTGGCGCCGTGCCAGTGTTTCTCGCCGGTCGGCGTGTAGACAACATCTCCCGGCGACACCTCGCACGGTCTCCCCGTCGCTCGTCTGCACTTTGCCGGCCCCGGAGGTTATGTAGAGAACCTGACCGTCGGGATGGGTGTGCCAATCGGTGCGAGCCCCCGGCTCGAACAGCACGGCGAGAGCGTTGAGACTGCGATCCGGACCCGAGGACAAGGGTCCGAAAAGGACGGTTCCGGTGAAGTGCTCGTCGCCCGCCGGGACCCAGCTGATGTCTGCGGCCGGTTTGTGTTCCATTATCTCTCCCGTTCTGACGCCGATCCGAGGCTAGTGACAGACGTCCATGCCCGGACCGCTGGGCTTGGCCACGAGCCCGGTGTCCGGGCCGGTACCAGGTTCGATGCGTCGGCCACCGTGTTCTGCTACTACCGGCGGTTCCCGGGCGCGGCGGCCGGGCCTTCACTTCGTCGAGGACGTCCGGATCATCGATCAGGCCGCCGCCCCGGACGGTGGCCCCGATCGTGAGGGCGGCCGAGACCAGCACCATGTTCTTGAGGATGTATTGACCTTCCAGGGTCGGCACGAATAAGTCCGACCAGGTCACCTCGGGAAACAAGAACAGGGGTGTCACCGTGCCGAGCATCTGGCCCACCAGCAGCAACAGGGTCAAGCGCATGAAAAGGCCTGAGATGAGTCCGATCCCGATGGCCGTTTCGAGGAGTGCCAGCAGGATTCGAGCGATGTCTCCACTTACCAGACCAAAAGACAACCGGTCGATCGTCTCGGTGGCCAGTTGGTCGGCGGGGCTCAAGCCCGGCCAGAACTTGAGGACTCCGAACCAGAAGAAGACGAGCCCGATACTGACCCGCAGGAGCGTCAATCCGTGCTGGGCCATCCAATGGGTCAACCGTCGGTCTATCGCCTGAAACGATGTTCGATCCATGTAAGAACGTTATCGCTGCTCGCGAAGTACCGGCACACCCTACGGGGAGACGGGCGGCCATTTCCGGCAAAACCGATCAATCTTGGCCGGGCCAATTGGCCAGTAGCGACTCCAACGCCGTGGCGATATTGATGATGCGATTGATGTCGACCTTGTCGGGTGTGTCGTGCTGTGAGTGGAACAGAACGGCCAGCATCTCCTGGACGCGTTCGGTGGTGATGGCAAGGGCGGCTCTGCCCTGCATGGCAAAGATCGCATGATCGCTCTGGTACCACCCCGGCCCTTCGGCGATGTCGGCATAACCGGCGAATGACCGCTTGACATGGGCCGTTATGCCGTCGTCGACGTTGTATAGGGAAAAGGCAGAGCCGCCCTCGCAGTATCCGGCTCCATCGATGTTGATCATCAGAGCCACGTCATCGAGCCGGCCGTCATTCGCTTCGAGCCAGGCCACCTCGCCGGGTGCCGCGAAGTGGTCCTCGCCGTTGACTACCAAGAGTTCAATTCCGATCGGCAGATGGGTATGCCTGGTCGGTGAGAGCAGGTCGGCGAGGAGAAGCAACACGACGACGCCGGCGGCATTGTCGACCGCTCCCGGCGTACCCGGCTTGGTGTCGATATGGGCCACCACCGTGATTCGATGGTTCCGAGGTTCCCGAATCGCCATGATGTTTCGGGCTTTCGAGGGCCGGCGTTCCGAACGAATCTCAACCGACGCCATTGATCCTTCGGCGTTGAGCAGATGTACGGCATCGGCGGGACGAACGTTCGCGGTCGGGATGGTGAAATCGCCATCCTCGATGAGAGGGAACGGGTCGAGAGCTCCACACAACTCCGGGTACCGGCCGGTGACGGCGATTACGGCGGCCGGACGGGACTCCTCGAGCGAATCGAGAATTGCCGTGTGTTCTTCCGACCCGTAGAACGGAAACGCTCGGGGGGTGAGAGGTTCTGCTGCAAGTGCGTCGGTGAGCACCACGATCGAGCCGGCCAGATCCGTCCTCCTGAGACTCTCAACAGAATGGAGTATCCGAAGCGGACCGAAAGCTGCGACCCCCAGACCATACGGGCTCGGGGTCAACGCCAGCGTCGTGCCCCCGACCGTGATCGAAGCGCCGTCGGATCCCCAATCGAGGCAGCCAAACTCCTGCGTCTGAACCGTCCACGACGCCCGCGCCAACTCGCCGGCCACGTACTCCGTCGCCTGGTGATTTCCGTGACCCCCCGGTCTGCGGTCGGGTTGTACGGAACACAAGGCAGCGAGGTGCTGCTCTGCAACCCGGGTTGGAGCGGAAGCCAAGTCTTCTCCCAGCGGTGAGTGCCGTTGATTCGGGCAGTCTGCAATCGGCATCGTATCGTCGGCCGTGAGGACGGATGAGCGGGACGCCCCTGGCTCAGCCGATGGCGTCGAAGACCCCGGCCATGTGATCCCGGTAAGCCGCCAGCGCCTGTTGACCCGCTTTCGTGAGCCGGTAGACGGTGCGCGGGATCTTGCCGACAAAGGCCTTCTCTACATCGACGTAGCCGGCCGCCTCGAGTTTGGCCGTGTGCGAAGACAGATTCCCCTTGGTGAGGCCCGTCTGATCCAGGAGGAACAGGAAGTCGGCCTGCTCGACCGCGTTGAGGACCGCCAGGACCGCCAGCCGGCCCGGCTCGTGGACCAGCCGATCGGGTTCAATAGGAGGCGGTAACTCAGCCATCGACAACGCCGTTGCGGGTCGGGTTGGTGCGCAGAAAGCGGACCAGAGCCCAGGTCCCGATTGCGGCCAGCGGGGCGGCCAGACCGAGCAGATGCCAGGCGACCGGCAAGTAGTTATCTCCAGAGGTGAATACCCACAACAAGATGCCGGTGACTACCGAGTACACGGCCACGAACCGGTGTCGGATCAATCCGGATCGGTCGGCCAGGTACCAGAAACCCCCGGTCAGGCTGATTCCCGATAGCAGCGGTGCGGCTCGACGCCATTCGGCCACGTCGGTGAGACCGCCGGACAGGGCAATCGCCCCGACCATCAAGATGATTGCACCGCCGATGAAGACGAGCATTCCCCGCGTCGTAGTCCCCGGGTCCTCGGCACGTTCCTGGAAGTAGCCGATCCGGGGATAGGTGATCCGGAGCTTGACCCGCTCGAGCACCCTCCAACCGAAGATCACGATGAGGGCTGCGGCGACTCCGATCAACGCCGGTGAGATGAACCACATCCCGGCGATGATCAGCAGGACGGCCGCTGCAAACAATTCGAGCAATCCATCCCGATACACCGCCGCCCGGGTCCGCTGTTCGATTCTTTCCGTGCTGAAATCGTTTGACATCATGCCTCCCGGAAAATCTGCAAACTAGTTTGTGTCACAAACTGAACCTATCACTGTCCGGATCGGCCGTCAAGAGGCTGGTGGCGTGGCTGATAGTCTGGCTCGATCGGGGGCGAGCCGAATAGGGGCGTTCTCGAATCCGTCCTGCCGCAATCAGACACCCGTCACACCAAATCCTCGATCGATCGTTCCGACCCAAAGGAGCAACATGACCACACCAGTGATTGAGCAGATTCACCGGCACGTTTCGGTCCGCCGGTTCAGTCCCGAGCCGGTTTCGGTCGAGCTCGTGGAGACGATCGTGGCGGCGGCCCAGCGCAGCGCCACATCGTCCAATCTGCAGATGTACAGCGTGGTAGCCGTGACCGATGCGGCCCGACGAGCCCGCCTGGCAGAACTGTGCGGCCAACAGGCTCAGATAGCCCAGGCGCCGGTTTTTCTGGCCTGGTGCGCCGATCGCAGCCGGTTGGACCGGGTCTGCCGGAACCGTGGCTACACCCAGTCTGTCGAGCATGTCGAGCCCTTTCTGGTCGCCGCCGTCGATGTAGCCATCCTCATGCAGACGGCCACCCTGGCGGCCGAGTCGCTGGGACTGGGCGGCTGCTACATCGGAGCGATCCGCAACGATCCGGCCGAGGTGATCGAACTGCTGCAGTTGCCCCGGCTGACCTTTCCCATCGCCGGCATGACCCTGGGCTGGCCGGAAGCCATGCCGGAGCAGAAGCCCCGCCTGGCTACCTCGGCCATCCTGCACTGGGAAACCTATGACGATCACGGTGAGGAAGAGGCATTGCGGGAATACGACCGGGTCATGGCGGCGACCGGCATCTACCAGGGACGCCGGGTGCTGGTGCCCGGCGGAGCGGGGGAGACGGAAGATTACGGGTGGATGGAGCACTCGGCGCGGCGGGTTTCCCAGCCCCAGCGCACCGGCCTGAGACAGGTTCTTCGTCAACAGGGTTTTGACCTGGCCTAGATCGTCGCCCGAAGAAGGGACCGGCGAACTCCGACCGGCGTCTAGAACTGGAGAGCCGCGGCCGCCCAATGAAACCCGGCACCAAATGAAGTGAGGGCTACCAGATCACCCTCCTTGACGGCCCCCTCCTGCCGTGCCATCCACAGCGCCAGGGGCACCGAAGCCGACCCGGTGTTGCCGTACTCGTGGACGTTGACGTATACCCGCTCCTCGTCCACACCGAGCCGGTGCCGGACTGCGTCGATGATCCGCCGGTTGGCTTGATGAGGGACGACCAGAGCCACGTCGGAGACGGTTCGGTCGATGCGGTGGAGCAGATCCATCACCGCATCACTCATGTGCCGCACTGCTTCGCGGAAAACTTCGGTGCCCTGCATTTCGAGGTTGCGGTGAGCCCCGCTGGCGGCTGCCTCGGCGGTAAACGGGTGACGGGTGCCGCCGGTGCGCAAAGTGAGGATGTCCCAGCGGCTCCCGTCGGTTCCGGCCACCACCTCGACAACCTCCGCCTTGGCCGGGCCCGGCCCCAGCACCACCGCTCCGGCCCCGTCGCCGAACAAGACACAGGTGGCCCGATCCTTCCAAGACATGAGGCGCGAGATCAGCTCGACACCGACCACCAGCACCCGCCGCGAGGCGAAATGGATGCGGGTCCGAGCGACGTCGATGGCCTGTACGAAGCCGGCGCAGCCGCTGCCGCCCAGGTCGTAGCTGGGCACATTGCGGCAACCCAATCGATGCTGCAAGAAGGAGGCCGTGTCCGGGGTATATACCTCGGGGGTGTCTGTGGCGACGATGATTTCGTCGATGTCTTCTGGTTCGAGACCGGCATCGGCCAGGGCTCGCTCGGCGGCGGCGGCAGCCAGATCGAGGGTGGTTTCGTCGTCGGCTGCGAACCGGCGGCGCTTGATTCCGGTGCGAGTGGTGATCCACTCGTCGGTGGTGTCCACCAAGGCGGCCCAGTCGTCGTTGGTCATCACCCGCTCGGGGACATAACCCCCGAAACCCAAGATTCCTGCCATGTTCACCTCCAGGTCCTCAAGCGTATCGCTTACAAACGGCTCATGTGAGAGCGCACCACTGAGGTGGGAGGGGAAAGAACCCGTGTTTGTGGCTCCAACCGCCGGGAACGGTCGGGCATTAACAGATCAGGTCGTGGGTCGCAGCCATCGACGGAACAACTTGGTGACGAACGGCATGACGGCCCAGGTCATGATGGGCACGGCCAGGCCGGTGGTGAGTGCACTTCGGAGTGGAATAGACCAACCGGAGACGGCCGCGCCGACGGTGTAGGCCACCAGAAGCACAGTGGGGTAGAGGCCTACCCAGGTCAAGAGGGCCTGCTTCCACCGCGGCGGCGACGAGTCGGACGAATCGTGGGGATCATGAAACCAGTACTCGAGCCCGGTTGCCTTCTCCACATGCGGCTCGCCGACGATGAAACGACTCGAACGATCGGACCATCGCAGGCGTTCCTCAGAGGACTGCCACGCCTCGAAGTGTTCTGGGGTATCGAACCGGTAGATGACCGTGTGCTCCCCGTCGGGGACGGCCGGGCGGATATAGCCGGACCCGAGGAAACCGGGAAACCCCGACCCCTCGGAGATGATGCCGTCCACCCACCGTTCGAACTCCGCTTCTGATCCTGGCTTCAATCTGCGGGATATCGCAACGGTAACGGGGCTTGCCGACGGCATAGAGACTCTCTTTCACTTCGGACGAGGTCGGCATCGATGACGATGCCTCGAAGCGGGAAACAAGCCCCGAACTCAGCCGTCGCAGATTAGCCAGGACAGTCGTTTGTGGCCGACGCGGTTCTTGACTGAGGTATTGCCTGGGTCAGTCGCCCCCACTCCTGCCCGTTCTCGGGTTGGGCGAGCAGCGGCGCGGCGCTCGAGTGATGCGATTAGCCGCCGAGGCTTGCCGCCCACTCTTCGAGGTGTTCGGCCCGGAAGCGGGCGCACTCGACGTCGAGCAGGCCTCCCCCGTAGTAGAACGTTCCTCCGCCTGCTTCGCCGCGGCAGAAGGCGTCCCAACTCTCCAGGTAGTTCTCTTGGAGCCACTCATCCAGCGCGTCGAGAGCCGGGGACTTGTCGGCGGAGGACCGTTCTCCGAATTCGTAGATGAGTCCGTTGTACGCGGCGAAGCTCTGGTCTTGGGTGACGGGGGGTTCTCCGGCGGCGTCACGGACGTCGTTGGTGAAGGTGAGCCGGCATTTGACCAGAACGCCGGGACCGCCCCGGGTTCGCGGCGCCGAAGTGCAGTCGGTGACCGTCCATCGGGCACCCAGCAAACCGTCGGCTTCGACGTGGGGCTCCCAGTATTCCTGCCGGTAGATGCCCGACCAGAGGGTGCCGTCGGGAATTCCGTAGTTCGCCAGTGCTCCGACGGCGAGATGTTGCTTGGTGCGCTGCACGCTGCCACTGTTGAGAGCATCGTGGAGAGCCTCGACGGCTGCGATCGGGTCTGTGTTTGCGGTGGGCAGCGGAGGCCTCACATACGGATCGGATTGAGGCGTTGTGCCCGGCACGGTTGGGAACGAATAGATGTGTCCGTCTTCGGTGAGGACATGGATGAGATCCTCACTGCCCGACAGGGCACGAATCGGACCGGTCGGTAGCACAACTTCGTATCGCACCGTCCCTTCTCTAGGTCGCAGCCAGCGAAGCGAATTGGTCGATTCCCCTTCGAGGTCGGCTTCAGAAGTCTCTGTCGCGATCACCACGAACGAGTTGGTGCTGATGGCCGCCCTGATCGGCCCGTGGAAACGGGAGGCTTCCACCTCGAGGTTGAGATCGTAGAAAACCAAGTCACCGCTCGGCTCCACCACACCGATCAGATCGTGGAACAGGACCGCTGGGGAGAGCCTGTCAACTTCCTGGTTTCCGAGTTCGCCCTCAGCTGGGGGCCGGTCGGGGTCGAGATGGATGAACTTCCAAGGTGCCTCGGGGTCGGCTAGGTCGGTCGTGTGGACCAACACGGCCGTTTGGTTGACATTCGATCCTTGCACCGAGAACTCCTGGCGGTACTCCACCTGCAGTCCCTTTACTGGAAGCGAGCCAATTGCCGGGAACTGCCACTTGGGTCGTAGGGAGTCGGCATCCCACCCATAGACAGCCAGTCCGTCTCCAGTCACAATCAGGTTCCCGGCAACGAATGGGCCGAACACTGGGAGTGCCCCGCGTCCGGCCGTGGTGTTCTCCCCACGGATCTCCAGACAGAGCGATCCGCCTGGATTGTTCTTGACCAGATGAAGGGTGCTGCCGCTGAGGACGTAAATCCCACGAGCATCAACCGCTACGCCGGCCAGGCTGAGGGGGAGTTTGGTCGCGCACCGCGGGATGACCTCGCCATCGGGGTGAAGAACCTCGAGCCAGGCCCCCGAAACAACGTACAGATAGCTACCGTCCGGGTTGGTAGCCAGATCGGCGGATGGACCCTCGGCGTCGGTGGAGATATAGCGAGCCGGGCCGTCGGCGGTGGCGTGCTCCCATCTGGGTGTACCGGTGTAGCCGTCGTATGCGGCGAGACGATATGCCACATCGGCCCGATAGGCCACGTAGACACCTGAACCGACGGTGAAGATGTTGAGCGGTTCGCCGTCGATCTGGGTATGCCATAACGAGGGGATCGAGGCGTTTGCCGTACTCGTGGACGGAGCCGTGTCGGTAGTCGGCGTGGTCTCGGGATCGTTTCCGGCCGGGAAGAATACCGCGATGGCGGCTGCGATCACCGCGAAGGCCATAACCGCGGTCACCGCCGTCCGCTTGGGGAGCTTGGTTCCTACGTCTGTGGTTGTGACCTCCCACAGATGCTGAGACACCGAGACGTCTTTCAGTTGAACCTTCCCAAGATCACGGAGTTGCGCATCGCCTGGCAGCGCATAACGGACCATGTCGGCCACCGTCTGGGATACGACGATTTGTCCGCCCTGGGCGACCGACAACATGCGACCCACCCGGTTGAGCGGCGGACCGAAGTAATCGCCGTCCCTTTCCTCGGCGAGGCCGGTGTGGATGGCCATCCGCACGGCCAAACCGCCGACCGCCTCGAAAGGCCCTTCGTTGAGCGCCCCTTGTCCTTCCAGTGCGGCTTGTACTGCCTGATCGGGAGCAATGAACGCCACGGAAAAGGAGTCTCCACCAGTGGCGAACACGTACCCGCCGTGGCGGTCGAAAGCGACCCGGAGGATGCGCTCGTGCTCGGCCAGAACCGCCCGCATCTCCTGCGGGTGCGACTCCCACGCCCGCGTTGAACCCACGATGTCGGTGAACAGGAACGTGACTGTCCCCGACGGTCGATCCATCCTCACCTCCTGTGGAAAAGGTACCGATTCTTCCCAGGCGCTGGTAGGGGCATCCGGCCCCCTGAGGCATAGACTGCCAAGCGTCGGTACCCCGGGTTGGCATCGTTCGCGGGGCACTAGACCGGTAGATGGGTTCGGGGTATTCCGGGACCTTGACCCGTCGGTTTTCCGACCTTCAAGCCGCACAACGTTCGGGTGTCCGTACGATGGCTGTCAATGAATACGACCGAACAACCGCTCGAATTCATCTACGTGGGCGACCCGATGTGCTCGTGGTGTTGGGGGTTCGCGCCGGTGCTCGACGAACTGCGGGCCAACTTCACGATCCCCATCCGGGTCGTGGCCGGCGGTCTACGGCCTGGTCCGTCGGCCGAACCGCTCAACGATCAGATGCGGGAGATACTTGCTCATCACTGGGAACAGGTCGCCGAACGAAGCGGCCAGCCCTTCGACTACACCTTCCTCCAGCGGAACGATGGCTGGATCTACGACACCGAACTCCCCGACACTGCGGTCGTAACGATGCGTGAACTCGATCCGGACCAAACGTTGCCATTCTTCACCAGGCTGCAACGTGCCTTCTACGCCGAAGGTGTCGACGTCACCGATCCCGGCGCTTACTCCGGATTGTTGGACGGGTTCGAGATCGATGGTGACCGGTTCATGGAGCAGCTGATCTCGCCGGAGATGAAGGAGAAAACCTGGCAGGACTTCGCCGAGGCGCGCCGGCTGGGAGTCACCGGTTTTCCGAGCCTGCTGCTCAACGAGGGCGACCGGATGGTCGCCGCCAGCCCCGGGTACGTCTCCGCTGAAACCCTCATCCCGGCGATCCGGGAATGGATTGTCGAGCAGCACCCCACTCTGGCGCCCGGACTGGTCTGTGATCTCGACGGCGGGGTCTGCTGACCCCCCTTTGACGAGAAATCGCGGGTATTGCGACCTTACGGGTTGTTCTGTAAGTCGTAATTGCATTACACTACCGATATGAGTGACATGAATGAGGTTTGGAGCAAGGTCGGCAAAGTCCTGGGCGAACACGGGATCGACTTCCGTATCGGCATGGGAGGAGAGGGCGATCTCGCCGACTGCACGGTGATGTGCCTGGCCGGGGACATGAAAACCACGGTCGCCGAAATGGGACGCATGCCCCGCGATCAGGTCGTCATGGTCCGCATCGATGAGGACACCAAGAAGGCCCTAGACGACTGGGTCGAAACCGGCGCGGTCAAGAGTCGGTCGGAGGCCGCCGCTTTGTTCATCCGGGAAGGCATCAAAGTGCGGTCGGGAGAGTTGGAAGAACTCCGAGAGGCCCTCGACGATGTCGGTCGGGCCAGACAAAGGCTCGAAGATAAGGCGAGAAGGGTTATAGGCGAGATTCCCAAGTCCGACTCCACTGGTCGGCCGTCCTGACCAGTTCTTGATCGGAAAGGAGAGTGAGAATGAAGCGATTCACGATTCCACGTGTCGCCCACTGCTCTGACGGCTGCCGATGACCGTCCTCGGCACGACCCAAAACTGCCGACAAACTCCGAGCAACCCCCGGCTCACCACCGGGGGTTCGTGCTTTCTTGATCGGGGCAAGATCACCACCCCCAGTCCCAGGTTGGATGGCGTCCGGATTGATCTTCCGTCCACCTTGCTTCAGTGGTGACTTTCGACCCTATACCTCTTCGGTCGAAAGGCGTCTACTGATGGAGAGACTCCGGACAAGGAGGTACCGGATGACGAGGGTCACCGAATGGGTATTCGGGATCGTCGGCGGCATCGCCACCTTCCTGGGCCTATTCATTATGTTCGGGGGTGAGGGTCAGTCCCTGGGATTGGGGGGCGATCTCACCTGGGAAGTCGGGGAGATTGCCGCAGAATGGGGTTACGGCCTGCTGGCCGGCGGCCTGGTGCTGCTACTGATCACCCTGGCGATGGCGGTCCGAGACCGGCGCCGCCCAAAGGTCTACCGGCCGAAGTCTGAGTTCGCAGGGCTGATGTGGCATATGGGCATCTTCGTGGTGGTCAACGCCTTCCTGTGGACCCAGGACATCGTCCAGGGTGGTGGGCTGGAATACGCCTACTGGGCGACGATCCCGTGGGGAGCGGGGCTCGTCATCCACACCCTGACGTACATCTTCGCAGGGCGCCGGGCCGACGAAGCAATGGTCGACCGGGTGGTCGAGGAGAAGGAAAGCCGAGAGCTCCAACACCACTGAGCTGCGACGAGCGTCGCAGTCCTGTGCAGATTCGAACCGTCCGCACAGCGGCGGAATGGTTCGCGCGGTCTCCGCCAACCAGACTGGAATCCTCGGCCGACGGTCTCAAACGGCGTGGCCGGGTTCAGGGCCTACTCAACGAACACGGTGCTCTCACGGTCGACGACCTTTCCTCGGCCGAGGGGGAGCACCAGGGTGAGGGCCTTGAAAGCAGTGCCGAGTCCCGGGATCTTGGCGAAGATGCCTTGAGGGCCGAGCACCATCCGACCGGTATGCACGTCGTATTTCGAGCCGTGCCAGGGGCATACCAGGCACCCGGCCTCGTCGATGCTTCCGTCGGCCAGGTCGGCGTAGAGGTGCCGGCAGTGCCTGGTTACCGCAAATAGGTCGCCGTCGGCGTTGCCCACCGCATACCGGCCGGCGCCCTTGACGGTTCCCGGGGTCAGCTCGGCTGCGGGCCCTACTTCAATCTCTTCTGCCATGAGTTCAACCATCCCTTCAAACGTCTGGATACCGAGCCTACGCACCCATGATCGGCAAGTGGCCCTGCGGACGCGCGGTAGCGTTTGGCTAGCCGGCCACCGTCGGATCGACGACGAATGTTCCGTTGATGATTTCCCCCAGCAGCGAGATCGGTTGGTCGGTCCACGTCACGCCCTGAGCGGTACTGGTGGGAACGTCGAGGACCTCCTCATATCCGGACACCGGAAGGCTTGCTCCACCGCACTGCGGCGGGTACGACTCGGCCAGAACCTCACACAACCGGGCGCCGCTTTGGTCGGCGACCAGGAAACCCCGCACCGCGATGACGCCCGTGGCGTCAGATGCTAGAGCGTCGGAGACGGTCAGTCCTCCGTCGGCCGGCATTCCTCCGGTCACGGAATCCGATGGTTCGTCTTCGTTGGGGAGGGGTAATGCACCGCCCCCGACCGGGGTGTCGTTGCAGTCGGGTTCGCCTTCCAAACAAGTTCCGCCGGCGGCCGGTGTGTTTCCCGGGTTGTCGTTGGGGGGGAGGGACCCGGGCTCATCGGTTGTGGCCCCGCCTCCACAAGCAGCCAGGAGCAGCATCAAAACGGTGAGCAACGCAGCCGCCCGGACCGGGAGCGGTGTTTGGTTCATATCAGAGGCCTTCCATTGAGGGGAGTTCTTGATTCTTCAATCGCTGGTATGACGCAAGGGCAGGGAAACAGGTTCCCGATTTTCGAGGTAACAAGATGGTCGGGGCACTGTTTTGGACCCAGCGGGCACCACAACGCACGGTGGAACAGAATCCGGGTAGCGTCGACAACCTAGGACGAAAGGAGCCGACTTGGTAGACGCACGCAAGCCCAGCAAGGAATACCGGGCCCGTATCTTGGTGAAACTCACGGACGACCTGCTTCCGCAACCGGTCCTCTCGAAGGCCGAGGTTGAAGCTCACCTGACCGAGGCGCTCAACATCGGCGATCCGGGCTCTCCGATCATCGCCGTGATAGTCGACGACCCAAGGACGCTGAAGAGCCGGTATTAGCAAGGAATTCGTTGGCGTAGACGGAGCCGAACGCCTAGCGGGGAGCGTCTCCGACTTCCACGAAGATCTCGATCGGGTCGAGAACCTCCACGGTGACGGTGGCGTCGTAGAGGGTCCCGCTGCCGGGGTCGGTAAGGACGCACATGATGGTTCCGCCCGGCTCCACCACCAGACCCCGATCGCCACAATCGAAGTTCTCGCGACCCAACGTGGCCCCGACGTTCTCCTCGAGAACCTGCACGGCGAGTGCCTCAATCGTGTCCAGTCCATCAACGGTGACCAGGTTGACGCTCTCGACGTCGACTATGTCGTCCTCTTCCATGATTGCATCAAAGCGGATGGTCTCACCGCTCTCGGTGGTAGCCGTGCAGGTGAAGGAGTCGCCCGGTTGCGGGTCGTCGATTTCCTCACACTGCGCTTCGAGCGGTCCAATTCCCGCCTGATCGGCCAGGTCCCCTTCAATGAGATCAACCGCGGCCGCGGCCGCGTCCGCTCCTCCGAATGACACCGAAACATCAACCGAGCAACCTGCCAACGGGATCACGCAGATTGCGACCATCGCCAAGCGTCTCATTTTTCCTCCTCGCTTTTCCGAGACTACGCCGATCCGACCGTCGGTCGGGACGGTGGTTGGCGGGCAGTCTGCCGACGCAGGGCTGGTCACCGGGTCGAACCATCCGGTACCCTGAAACCCCCCCGATACCGGAGCCGGGATGTGACTTCCCTAACCCGTTCGGACTCGGTCAGCCTGACTGCCGATCAAGCCTTACTTGGGGCCACTTCTCACCATTCGCTGGCGGCACCCGGCTCGTCAATTGAGGAGATCGCCTCGCAGTTGATCGGCCTGCACAGCACCAGTCAGGTCAGTCCCTATCTTTCGCTGCGGACCCGGCTCCCTGGATTTCGGCGAACCGATCTCGACGAGCTGATGTGGGGCTCCTGGCAGTTGGTTCGGCTGCGGGCCATGCGGTTGACCATGTTCGTGTTCCCCCGCGAATTGCTGGGGATCGTCGCGGCGGCCACCCGGCCACTCGGGGAGCAGCTGGCGGCGCGGTGGTGGCGCGACTCGGATCTTTCCTCAGGTGACTTCCAGCAGTTGACTGCCCGGGTGGAGGCTGCGTTGGGGGAGAGACCGATGACCGTACGCGAACTGCGCCAAACGCTGGAGGTTCCGGCCGAGATCGATCTGCCGGGAGTGGTCGGCCGGATGCGCGATATGGGGCGCCTGGTGGGTGGCGGTCCTCCCGGCAGTTGGCGATCCAACATCCGTCGATACCACCGTTGGGTAGACGTACTACCCGACGTCGATCTTCACCGCTGGGACGAAGACCCGGCCATCCGCGAGTTGATCCTCCGGTATATCCGGTCGTACGGTCCGGTGACCATCAACGACATGTCCTGGTGGACCGGCTTCACCAAACAGCAGTGCCGGGAAGCCCTGGAGGCTCTTGACATCGAAGAGGTAGCGGTGGACGGTTGGCCGGGACCGCTGTTCCGGGTCGCCGGAGAGAAGACGGTCGACCGGCCGGGGTCGGAGGTTCACGCCCTCCCTCTGCTCGATCCATACGTGCAGGGATACAAGGATCGAGTCCGATTCCTCGAGCCGGCTCTGCACGACTGCGTTTACGACGGGGGCGGCAACGCCACGGCCACGCTGGTGCAGGGTGGTCGCATCATCGGGGTTTGGCAACCGTCGGACCAGCCCCGGGAATCGGTTCGGTACCACCTGTTCGGCGACAGCCCGCAATCGACCCGGCGCGCCGCGGAGAGCGAACTGGCGGCGGCCGGGGCGCTCTACTTCGATCGGGCGGTCGACGTGATCGAGATAACGGCCATGAAGCCGCTGAGCGCCGACGGTGGGAGAAGCGCCTCCCATCCTTTGGATTCAACCCTGCATCGTGCGTCGCGACGCAGGCAGCTGTGACTCGCCCCGGACGCCTGGGGAGGTCAGGGACGCAGTGCCTCGAAACCTTCCAGTTCGTCGAAGGCGTCGTCGACATAGCAGTACCACCACGCCTCACCCGGCTCGAAGCTCCGAATCACGGGATGATTCGTGTCGTGGAAATGTGCGGTGGCATGCCGGTTGGGCGATTGGTCGCAACACCCCACCTGGCCGCATTCGACACAGGCTCGCAGATGAACCCAGGTGCTGCCCATCTCCAGGCATTCTTGGCACCCAGCGCCGATGGGAGGGACGGGCTCCGGGTCAACCAGGTGGGTACAAGAATCCGTCATAGTTTCCTTCTCTAGGGACCCGCCGAACCTAACGGATTCTCGGGAATCTGTCCGCTCGGTGACGACTGCCGGCCGCGTACCAGCGGCGCTACCTGAGTCCCCAGCAGCTCGATGCTGCGGAGCACCTGAGAGTGGGGCATAGTCCCGACACTGATGTGAAGCTCGAACCGGGTGATGCCGAGGATTTCTCTCCACCTGAGAATTTTGCTGGCCACGGTTTCGGGGTCGCCCAGAACCAGGGATCCCTCCGCGGATCGCATCAGGTCGTACTGGTCGCGGGTCATGGGGCCCCAACCTCGTTCACGGCCGATGCGGCTCATCGCCACCGCATACGAGTCGTAAAACTCGTCGGAGGCTTGATCGGTGGTGGTCGCAATGTAGCCGTGGGCGTGCACAGACAGCGGTATGACGGTCGGGTCGAAACCCGACTCGGTGAGCGTGCGCCGATGCAAGTCGGCCAGCACTTTGAAGCGGTCCGGGCTTCCCCCGATGATGGCCAGAGCCACCGGAAGACCGCGCTTGGCGGCCCGGATGATCGATTGGGGAGTTCCGCCTACCCCCACCCGGATGGGAAGCGGCCGTTCGGGTCTCGGGTAGATACCCTGGTTATTGAGGGGCGACCGGAATCGGCCCGACCAGGTCACCCGTTCGTTGTCTCGGATCTGGAGAAGCAGGTCGAGTTTCTCGGCGAAGAGCTCGTCGTAGTCCTCGAGGGTGTATCCAAATAGGGGGAACGACTCAATGAACGAGCCTCGCCCCACCAGCAGCTCGGCCCGCCCCGATGAAACCAGGTCGAGAGTGGCGTACTGCTGGAACACGCGCACCGGGTCATCGGTGCTGAGTATGGAAACCGCCGGGAAAAGCCGGATTCTCTTGGTTCGCCCGGCCGCCGCGGCCAGGACCGTGGCCGGAGACGAGGAGGCGAAGTCGGGGCGATGATGCTCACCCAAACCGTAGACGTCGAGGCCGACCGACTCGGCCATCTCGATCTCCTCGAGAACCTGGCGAAGGCGCGTACCGGGTCCGACCTGCGCCCCACCGGGTTCGGGAATCGTCTCGGCAAAGCTGGTGATTCCAAGTTCCACGTGTATTCCGTTTCGACGGTTGGCGCAGCGTATCGGAGGGGCGGAGCTAAACGCCGGTTGGGGACCGTCCTGGTGACTGAGCGCCGCCTAGGCTCCCATCAACAGGAAGGAGCCGGGATCCCGAAAGTCGTCAGCCTCATTGCCCTGTCGATGGTCCTGCTGGCGGCTTGTGGGGAACCGGCGGTGGTGACAACCACAGGTCCGGGCACTTCCATGACCTCCACGTCTTCCGTCGATCCGACCACCGAGCGACTGCGGGAGCTGGCGTTCTCGTACTGGGAGGCCTTCAACGCCTACGACGCCGACCTGGTGCTTTCGTATCTCGAGGAGGCCTACCGGGCTGCCCGCGACCAGCTGATTCGAGACGAGATCGACACAATTAGTGCTTTCGGAGTCCGGCTCGGGATACGGGAAGAGAGCCCGCCGGTGGTACTGAGCGACGGCACCGCGGAGATGTTCATCGAGTTGAAAGAGCCCCTTGGGACCCGAAGGATCCGGATGGCGTTCGCCCAGATCGACGGAGATTGGATCATCGTATTTGCGGAAGAGGTCGGCTGATCGCCCATGACAACCGGTGGTGGGTTACGGAACCTTGTTGAAAGGCTATCTTTGCGCTCTCAGGTACAGGCGGGGTCCGATGACACAGCATAGGACGGGGATTGCTTTGGTGGCGCTGGCGGCCGCGTTATGGGGGACCGATGCGCTTTTCCGCCGCGGTCTGGCACTCGAGCTTCCGGCCGCCACGGTGGTGTTCTTCGAGCACATTGTGCTGGTGCTGGTGACGTTTCCCTGGCTGATCCGGTCGCGGGGCAAAGTGGCGCGACTCGGGTTGGGCGACTGGGTGGCTCTGGTGATGATCGGAGCGGGCGCCTCGGCGACCGCGACCATCCTGTTCACCATGGCCTTCTCGTATGGTGATCCCAACACGCCTCTGTTGCTGCAGAAACTGCAACCGCTGGTGGCGGTACTGGGCGCCCGGTTGTTGTTGGGCGAGGCTCTACTGTCTCGTTATTGGATCTTTCTGGTGGCCGGATTGGGAGGCGCCTACCTGGTCGCCTTCCCCGACCCGCTTCAGGCGTCGGTCTCGCAGCTGGCTCCGGCCTTGCTGGCGGTGGGAGCGGCGGCGCTGTGGGGAATGGGGACCGTACTGGGCCGGCGACTGTCGGCCCGACTGGAGTTTCGCGAATTGACCGCCTGGCGGTTCGCGATCGGGCTGCCGGTAGCCGGACTCATCTGGTTGCTGCAATCCGGTGGGCCGGTCGGGTTGTCCGACGGCCAGGACTTCCTGGCGATCGTGTTGCTGGCGCTGGTTCCCGGCCTGGCAGCGATGCTCATCTACTACCGGGGATTGTCCCGCACTCCTGCCTCGGCCGCCACTTTGGCCGAGCTGGCCTTCCCCGTCTCGGCTGCTTTGGTCAACTACCTGGCCTTCGACGCCGTCCTGACGTTATCCCAGTGGGCCGGGATGGTCTTGCTGGCGGGAGCGATCACCTGGATGAGCGTGCTCGGCGCCCGCGACCCCGAACAAGTGGGGGTGGTGGTCCGACCCTCCCTCGCCCCCAGCGCCTAGCGGGGCTCGGCGCGGAAGTCGCCGGTGGCGCCGTCGATCGATTCGCGAATCAGATCCATATGACCGGCGTGGCGGGCGGTTTCTTCAATCATGTGGATGAGGATCCACCGCAGCGACCAGGATTGGTCGTTCCGACCCTCGCGGACCGACAACTGGTCCAGCCCATCCGCCCTGGCCACCACTTCCCGGCTGCGGGCACACTGCCGCTCGTACCGGTCGAAGATGACCTGTGGGTCGAGATCGACGGCGATGTTGAAGTCCCAATCCGGGTCATCGTCCCACGACACGTCCTTCCAGGGGTGGTCGGCCTCATGACCGGCGAAGCACTCGTGGAACCACCAGTGCTCGACCAGCGCCAGGTGATGGACGATACCCCCCAGGGTCAGTGTCGACGGTCCGAGCCGCCGGTTGAGATCCGTGCCGGCCAGACCGGATGCCTTGTCGACGACCACCGCCCGGTAGTAATCGAGGAAGGCCGTTAGGGAGTCGAGTTCGCTGCCTTGCAGGGGAGGGTTGGGGGCGATCATGGGGCCAGAGTAACGAGCTACCAGCTGCTAGCTGCGAGCTGCGAGCACGTCTTGGCTATCCGGACTCGAGGTCCTCGTGGGTCGGCAGCGAGGGTTGAGCGCCCACCCGGGTGGCGGCGACGGCTCCCGCCCGGCAAGCCTGCTGCAAAGCCACAGCGATGTCGATGCCCCGGGCCAGGTCGACCACGAGGCTTCCGCAAAAGGCATCGCCCGCCCCGACGGTATCGACGGCGTCGATTGCAGGAGATTGGGCCGTGGCAATCAGATTCCCGCGTCGGAAGGCGTCGGCGCCCCGGGCTCCTCGGGTAACCACCAGCAGGCCCTCGAAGCGAGTCAGCTGATCGTTCAGCGCCTCGTGTTCTACCTCATTGACGATGATCAGATCGGCTCGGTCGAGGATCGACTCCGGTACCGGACGGGCCGGAGCAGCGTTGATACAAAACAGCCCGGTGGCTCCCCGGGCGGCGGCGATGATTGCATCTTCGCTGATCTCGAGCTGGCAGAGCACGGCATCGAACCCTTCCGTATCGACGTGGCGGGAATGGAGATGACGGTTGGCGCCCGGAGCCACTGCGATCTGGTTCTCTCCCTGGTGGTCCACAACGATCAGCGCGACTCCGGTCGGCTGGTTATCGATAGTGAGCAGACGGGAGAGGTCGACCCCGCCTTCCCTCAGCATTGACAACGCCTCGCCGGCCGGCGCGTCGTTTCCGACGGCGGCGATCAACGTGACTTCGGCTCCCTGTCGGCGGGCGGCCAGGGCCTGATTGGCTCCCTTGCCACCGGGGTATCGGCTCAAAGTGGCGTCGGTCACGGTTTCGCCGGGAGTGGGCAGTCGCGGGCAAGCCGCCACGATATCGAGGTTGACGCTCCCCACCACACAAATGGTCGGGGCCGCGGCCCGGATCTGTTGGGTCATTCGTTCCAGGCTACCCACCAGGGAATGGCTCCTTCCGGCTTGCGCTGGGGCGGGACCCTCACTCGACCGATGAGGCAGCGGATTGAGGTTCGCTTCTCAGTCGCCGCCGACCGCTTTGGCGAGCTTTACGAATTCGGTGATGATTCCGACGGCGGCTCCGACGATGGCGATGATCATGACCACCCGGGTTAGGGTCGCCCAGTCGAAATCGTAGGCCGAGAAGTCAAAGGGGAAGACCTGATACATCCTGGCGGTGGCGGCGATGCTGATTCCCAGCAAGCCGATCTGGCTGAGTGATCTGAACCAGCGGGGGTCGTAGAAGACGTAGATCAAGTTGAAAACGGCGGTGGCGATCAACGAGACGGTGATAATCGGAAGCACCCGATCGAAATCGGCGGTCAGGAAGGGCGCCACATCCCAGGCCAACAGATTGTGAACCACGTACACCAGGGCGACGTTGATCAGGGCAGCCAGGACGTAGCCGAACCGTTTACCGGTGGGTGGCGATTTGGTCGCGGGCGACTGTGTATCGGCAAGCATGAAACAGCTCCTTCTCCTGTCGACAGTACTCCTCCAGTACGGACCCCGCAGGGGCCGGAAGTCGCTGATAACGGCCTCGATGGCCCTAACCGGCAGACTGGGCGGTAATCGGCTCAGGGGGACTCAGCGGCGTGGTCGATCGTGAGCACCAGCGGACAGTCTCGGTGTGGATGGGCGACGACCTGCATGGGTTGCCGGTAGACAGAGGACAGGCTCGCATTGGTCAGCACCTCGGATGGGCTCCCCAGGGCGACCGTCCGACCCGCGTCGAGCAGTATGATGTGGTCGGTATGGGCGGCCGCCAGGTTGAGGTCGTGCAGGATTGCGACTACGGCCGTTCCCTCTCCGGCGAGCGATCTAAGCATCTGCATCACTTTCTCCTGGTGGCCGATGTCGAGCGCTGAGGTCGGCTCGTCCAGCAGCAGAACGGGAGTTTCCTGGGCGACTATCCTCGCCAATCCAACTCGCTGTTGTTCACCGGTTGAGAGGCTGTTCATGGCCCGCTCGGCGAGATGGATCACGTCGGTCTTTTCCATCGCCGCCTCGACGATCGCCTCGTGCTCGGCCGGTTCGATCGTCGCCCGGCGATGTGGATGCCGACCCATGGTGACGACGTCTCTCACGGTGAAGGGGTTCGGCGAGACGCCTTCCGGGCCGAGGTACGCTCGCAATCGGGCGAGGCGCTGCAGGGGGGTCCGTGAAGGGTCGACCTCATTGACCCAGGCATGTCCGGCTGTCGGAACCAGGTCACCTGCCAGGATTCTGAGCAGGGTGGTCTTACCGGCGCCGTTGGGCCCGACGACGCCGAGTATCTCACCGGGGCCTGTGGTGAGTTCGATCTGATCGACGAGCGCTGTTGCCCCCCGGCGATAGGTGATTCCTTCTGCCCGCACCGCCGGTTTCATGAGGCCGACCGCCCGACTCGCATCAGAAACCAGACAAACACCGGTGCCCCCAGGATGGCGGTCAACAGCCCGACCGGAATCTCTACCGGGGCGGCAACCGTTCTGGCCACGATGTCGATTGCCACCACCATGGCGGCGCCGGCCAGGGCGGAGGAAGGGATCAACCAGCGGTGGGTTGGACCGATCCATTTTCGTAGGATGAGGGGGACAATCAGTCCGACGAAACCGATTGCTCCCCCGAGTCCCACGGCACCTCCGACGGCCAATCCGACTCCGATCAGGATCACGGCGATCACCCGGTCCACGTCGACGCCGAGGTGACGGGCTTCGGTTTCGCCCAGCGCAAGAAGATCCAGAGAACGGGCCGAGGCAGCGACGATCACACTCCCGAAAAGCACGATGGGCGTTCCGGCCCCCAACGTCGACCAGGTCGATCCGGCCAATCCTCCAAAGACCCAGAAGGTGAAGGTCGGGACGCGGGGGCTGTCCCAGGCCAGAACAATGGCTCCCAACCAGGCGAGCATCGCCAATCCGAGCGCCAGCCCGATCAGGATGAATTGGTTCGATTCGATGACCCGTCGAGCGATTCGGCGCATCAGCAAGGCGACCGCGGCGCCACCGACTGCCGCCCCCGCCATCATGAGAAAGGGGGGCCCCCCGATGGGAGTCAATGCGATCCCGGCGATCGCCCCGAGTCCGGCGGCCGGGGAAATCCCCACCAGGTGGGGATCGGCCATCTGATTGCGGAAGGTTCCCTGGAGAGCGGCTCCGGCCACTCCTAGACCACCCCCCACCACGGCACCGGCCAGAACGCGGGGCAACCTGATGGCCCATAGAACAGAATCGGTGAGTCGCTGTGGGTCTTCGGTTAGACCGAGCCGCCGGCCCAGCATGTGGAACAGATCGGCCGGGCTCACCGCCACTGCTCCGCTCAACAGCCCGAGAATCGCCAACGCCAGCAGGCCGATTCCGAGAGCCGCCACCGCCGGGAGGCGCCTCGATTGGAAGCCGGGGGCGGCGGCCGGCCGGGTCACGAATCGCCGAGCAAGGACTGGAGGTCGGCGATGAGCAAGGCCAGGGATTCGGCGATGCGAGGCCCGAACGTCAGGAAGTCTCCCTCCGGGTAGTCGAGGATCCGGCGATCCCGACCTGCCGGAGTCTCGGCGAATCCGGGGATATCCAGGACCCCTTCGATCCCGCCGAGTGCCTGCAACCCCTCACTGGTAATGATGATGACGTCGGGCGCCGCGGCAACCAGCGCTTCCGGAGTCACCGAAACAGTGCCGATCACCCCGCTGGCGGCTCCCACATCGATCCCGCCGGCGGCTTCGATCAGGGGCTGGGTAGTCATCTCCGATCCAAACAGCAGCATCACATCCGGACCGCGGCTGTAGACAAAGGCGATACCGGGCTCAGGGTCAAAGGCCGGGGCGTTGCTCAATGCATCTCCGATCGCCGCCCGGACTTCCTCCACCAGAGTTGCTCCTCGCTCGGGTACGCCGAGGGCTTCAGCCAAGCCGTCCAACTTCTCGTACAGCCCCTCGAAAGTGGTCGGTACGTCGAAGATCACAACCGGAACGCCGGCACTGCGAATCTGCTCGATTGCTTCGGGTGGTGAGGTCTGCGTGTCGCCGATGACCAGCGTGGGTTCCCGGGCCAGGACCCCTTCGGCAGAGAGGAATCGCCCGACTCCCACTACGGGCAGTCCGATCGCTTCCGGCGGGTAGACGGTGGTGACATCGGTGGCCACTACGAAGTCGCCGAAACCGAGTTTCCATACTGCTTCGGTTAGGTCTCCGCTCAAGGTCACGATGCGACTGGTGTCGGCAATCGTGGATTCGACTCCATCCGCCCCGGTGTATGTGGCGCCGGGAGGCACTTCTGGTCGAGTGGTCGAAGTCGCCGGATCCGAGGTAGTGGTTGGTGGTTCGGTGACTGTGTTGGAAACGGTTGTGGTGGCGGCGGTCTCAGCTGCGCAGGCGCCGCACAACAAGGCCGAAACCAGCACGATGCCCAGTCTGACGCGCATTGCCGACCCCTCCCTTGCTACGGGCAACCGACCCGGGCGGAGCCCATCAGCGAGCAGAACCCCGCTCTGGTGATCTTCCATCCTTCGGCCGTCTTGACCGCCGGACCGGTGAGATCCGGATAGGTTGGATTGCCGCCGAAAAGCAGGTCGTAGGTGACCACCGCCGTGTCCCCGTCGATGGTCACGGCCGTCGGCCAGACGCCGATTCCGCCCATCGATTCGCCGGTCTCCAAGTATTTGGCGACCGTTTCTTCCAGCCCCGTGGGGTCATCGATATACGGCGCCTTGTCCTCGAATGGAGAGACGCTGTCAAGAGCGATGGTGTAGGCGAGAACGATGGCGTCGACATCGGGATCTTGCCCCGCCACGATGCCTTCTTCGGCGGCGGCGGTAGTAGTCGTCGCCTCGGTCGTGGTAGTGGTCGCTTCAGTAGTCGTAGTAGTGGCTGCCTCGGTCGTGGTGGTCGTCGAGGAAGCCCTAGTCGCCGGGGAATCCGCCACTTCGACTCCGGCCGTGCCGCCACAAGCAGCAGCCACGAGTCCCAATACCAAGATCATCAGAGTCAGTCGTTTCAAAAGGTCCTCCCTCTCGAGCAACCGGATACTGGGTAGGCGAGGCTTCGACAGCCAGTCGACAACTCGGCGCCCGGCTGGGCTGGTGGCAGCGACGAAGAGGGCCCTTTCGGTGGGAGATCCGGCTGGGACCCGGTGACTTATGAATCTCGGAATCATGATCGATTCCCGAAGAGCCAATCCGCAAGGGCTTCTCGGGGCGGGACGGGTGGTTCTCCGTGCGCCTGCTTCTGGAGCGGCCCTCCTCGATCCTTCGAACCGATTGACGCATTCCGGATCGGAACGACCCTAAGGAATAGAGCCGTTCGGCCCTAGATCAAGTCGACTCGGTCATTGGCCCAATCGTGAACCGCAGAGCGGTCATGAAACCGATGCCCGGATAGCGTGCTCCAATGTTCGATCTCGGCGGTTTGCATGCGGCTGATGATCTGCCGGCGCCGCGTGTGGATAGAGGTTGTTCTCCTCCCTTATCTGAGTCGGTGGGATGGCCTGTGCCGCAGGGGGATCTCTTTCGCCGGATGGAGCACAAGGGGGTGTTTTCTGTCAGGGCTGGAAGGTATTGTCGAACATATGTTCGATACTCTGACAAGAGAGGCTTTGATCCAGATGTGGCTCGACGAAGCCGATAGGGGCGATGCCGAACTGGTGCGGGCAATCGAGGAGACAGAACGCTCCGCTCCACGGGAAGCGTCGATACCGCCCGATCTGGCCGCCCTGGAGCCGGGGATCGCACTGGCCGCCGTGCTTGCGAAGATCAACATAGACGCCCTCAGTGGTCACGATCGGGTGACCGTCATGGCCGCCCACCAGCGTATGGCGTCCCACTACCAGGCCCAGGTGTATGCCTCGATGGCGTCGGTTGCCGACGCCGTTGCCGAGGAACTGCACAAGCACGGCGAGACTGACTTTGAGCTTGTGGAAGATGCCTGCTCCGCCGAGATTCGGGCCGCTCTTCGGCTCACCCGGCGGGCCGCCGACAATGAACTGTCCCTCGCCAGGAATTTCCAGACTCGTCTCCCGGCCGTCTGGCAGGAGTTCGTCTCGGGCCGCCTCGACAGGCGGCGAGCCAACCTGATCCTTCATCGCACCGATCATCTTCCGACTGCCCAGGCACGGGAAGTGGCTTGCCGGGCGTTGGAGAGAGCCCCCGAACTCACCACCGGACAGCTGAGGGCGTTGCTGCGAAAACTGGGCATCGAGGCTGATCCCGAGGATTCCAAACATCGTTACGAGACCGCGGTGGAGGGACGCCGGGTCGTACTCGAGTCCGGAATCGACGGTACCGCCCATCTCCTCATGTTGGATCTACCACCGGATCGTGCCGCCCGTATTCGCCAACGAATCGATGCTGCCGCTCGCCGGTTGAGAACGAAGAAGGAGACACGGACGATGGATCAGCTGAGAGCCGATGTTGCCCTCGACCTTCTCGATCCTGAATCAGGGCAGCGTTTCGGGTCGGGTCGGGGTGCGCTCGTGATGACCGTCGATCTCGCCACCCTGGCCGGACTGACCGACTCCTCCGGCGATCTCGGCGGCTATGGGCCGGTCATTGCCGACGTCGCGCGCCAAGTCGCGGAAACGTCTCAACATGCCGAGTGGCGCTTCGTGTTGACCGACTCCGAGGGCCGCCCCTTGCACGTCGGATTCACGCGGCGTCGTCCCACGTCCGGGCAACGACGCCTGGTCGAGACGATGTATCCAACCTGTGTGTTTCCGGGTTGCCGGGTTCCGGCCACGCAGTGCGACCTGGACCACATCACGCCGTGGGTAGAGAGTGGCCGAACGTCCGTTGCCGAACTCGCTCCCGGGTGCCGGCACGATCATGTCCTCCGTCACCGAGCAGGATGGACCTACTGCCGGAATGGCGACGGTGACCTCGAGTGGACCAGCCCGCTCGGGCATCGATATGTGAAGCAGGCCCGATCACCTTGAACCTTCAATGGGCCCGGCCCATATCTCGCTTGTCTATTTGGTTTCTCTTGGATCCTGTGTCCGAGTCGTCGTCGCTCGGTGATACCGCCCACCGCTGACTAGTCCGTCGTGGTGAATGCGAAAGCCTCCCGCGCCGGCCTCCTCAGATGACCGATATTCATCATTGAAAGGCCATGAGCCATCACCTCGACCGGGTAGCGGTCCCCACATCGAAGGAGCCGGAAGTGGACGGAACCAGATCAGCCTTCCGAGGAACGAGCATTTGGCTGGCCACCGTCTGGTTGTTGGTCAAGATCGTGCCGTGGGTAGCGGCCGGCGGACCCGACGCCTGGCGGATGCCGTAGCAGTCACTCGACCCAGCCGCCCCGGCCATCGGAGAACTCGGGCCCGCCGATTCAAACGACGATCAACTCGTTTCGATCAATGCGCTATCCACCGGCAATCACCGTTCCCAGGCCAAGGGCCCGGGCCCTTCGGTAGGCCGCCGGTAGGATCGCCGCGTACTCGCCCCAGATTCCCAATGCCACGTAGAGGATGACCTCCTCGTCCGACCGGCGTCCGGGGGTTCTCCCTGCCACGATGTCCGGCCACTCGACCACGTCGGACTCGTTCAGTCGACCGTCGGCGATCAGGCGGATCATTTCCGGAATCCGGGCGCTCACGTACTGCCATCGATCCACGATGAGGCGGTCGACCTTCTCGAACAGTTCGTGGGCGACCTCCTGATAGGAACCGAGGCGAGCAATGAAGGCCCCCGGTTTCACCCAATCCGGCTCGACATTCACGGCGCTTCCGGTGGTGACCGTCACCACAATGTCGGCCCCCCGCACGGCCGTCCGGGCGTCATCGACCACCCGTACCGGTGCTTGCAGAACCTGGGTCATATCAACCTCGAAACGGCGAGCCGTTTCGGGCACCTTGTCCACGACCCGGATCTCCTCGAGCGCAAAGATCTGATCGAGGGCTTCCGCATGGTGGCGACCCAACCCGCCGGCTCCGAAGATCGTGGCGACCCGGGCGTCGGGTCGGGCCAGCCGGCGGGCGGTGGCGGCGGTCGAAGCGCCCGTCTTGAGACCCGTGATCCAGTTCGCCTCCATGACCGCCACCGGCAAGCCGGTTTCCTCCTCGAAGAGGAGCACTACCGAGTCGGTGACCGGGAGACCCCGGTCGGTGTTGCCTTCGAAGAAGCTGAAGGTTTTCACGTAGGCCAGGCCCTCGCCGGCCAGATACCCGGAGAAGGGTTTGATGAAGCCGTGATCGCCGACCGGCATGTAGAACTTGTCGCCGCTCACGGTACCGGCCCCATCAGCCTCGATACCCCGCTCGGCCAGGGCGATAGCCTCCGGCATCGTTATCGACTGCCGTACCTCATCCTCGGTCAGATACACGACGGTCGGACGGATGGTCACCTGGATACCTCCTGGGCTGGAGTGGAACCTTGCAGATTCGGTCGAGCCGAAATTAGCAGTCGGTGCCTGCCCGGTTCGACATTGGGGGACCGCTCGGGGATAACATTCAATTTTTCTTGACATTCAATGAGTTTGAACATATAGTGAGTTTGAATGTGGACGAGAAGAGGAGTGGATCGATGATCGGGCTCGATGGATCACAGCGGTTCCACAAGGCCTACACCGAGCGTCTCCAGCACATCAGGCGGCCCTGGCCGCGTCTGCGGGAAACCCGGCGGCCGCATTGAAACCCACCAGAGAGGTTTTCTGGATCGACGATGAAGAAACCTTCGAGCTGCTAGCCGACCAAACCCGGATCTCGATCATCGAGATGCTCGGTGAGGCTCGCTCGGTGACGGCGCTGGCGGAGGCCATGGGGGTGCCGCGTACCCGTCTCTACCATCACGTCAAGCTCCTCGAAGAGGCAGGGCTCATCGAGGTTGTCGACACTCGTAAAGCTGGTGCTCTGACCGAGAAGATCTACCTGGTGGCAGCCTCCAGCTACCGACCTTCGGAGAAGTTCCTGGCCAACGCCCGGCCCTCCCAGCAGCGCGATGCCATCCTGGGTGCCGTCTTCGGGGCCACTCAGGTCGACTTCGCCAGGGCGCTCGAAGAGCAGGGAATCGAAGGTCTCGAGGAACACTCAGACCACAAGCGAATGACGTTGGGACGGATGGTGTTCGAATTGACGCCGGCCCGATTACAGGATCTGGTCTCCGAGTTGGAGGCGCTCCTGGAGCGGTACGCCAAGATGTGTGACGAGGATCCCGCCGCCATTCCGGTGGCCGCAGTCACATTGGTGTATCCCCGCGCACAGAACGCTCGATAACGCAAAGCGAGGGGGATGGCCGTCACTTCCCCCTGCAAGGGGGAAGTACCCGAGCAAAGCGAGGGGGACGGGGGTCACGCCCCGCCGCGAGGCCGTCGGCTGGCGCCTGACCCTCCCCTGGCTCTCCCTTCGGTCGAGCCTGCCCCTCCCTGGCAGGGAGGGGCGGATCTCAAGGCACAGTCGTCCGCCGGCGGTCGGCCCTCGGCGACCCGGCCAACGGTAGGCTTGGGCGCCGGCGACTAAGGCGGCGGTGCGCGTGCTGGAAGGCCAGCCCAACTTCAGGGATCTCGGTGGCTATCGCACTATCGATGGATCTTCTGTGGTCCGGGGGCAGTTGTTTCGATCCGGCGATTTTTCTTCCCTGACCGACCGCGACCTGGATCGACTCGGGACGTTGGGCATCCGTACGATCGTTGACCTGCGGTCGGAGCCGGAGGCCGCGGCGCGTCCCGATCGCCTACCTCCTTCGGCTGCTTATGTTGCTCTGCGGCTGCTGCCGGCGGTCGACAACGCCGCCATGGAGGAGATGTTTCGAACCGGGGATTTCCGGTCCTTCCCGTCGTGGGAGACGATCTACCGGGCGGGAATCCGTGATCACTCCGACGTCTTCTCGTCTTTGATCCGGTCTGCGGCCGACCCGCAAGCCCGCCCGCTGGTATTCCATTGCGCGACCGGAAAGGACCGTACCGGGATCGGCGCAGCTCTGCTGCTCTCCGTCCTGGGTGTGCCGTGGACCGAAGTGGAGGAGGATTTCTTGCGCTCGAACGACTTGCTCGGTCCCGGAAAGGCGGCCATGGTCGATCGCATCGCCCGGGAAATGGAGCAGGCCGGCCTGCAACTCGAAAACGAATCCCGCCGGCGTCTCGAGGATATGTTGCTGGTCGATGCGTCCTATCTCAGCGCCGCCCACGACGAGATGGTGCAGATGGCCGGGTCGGTGGCCGGGTATCTCGAGAATTTCTTGGGCATCGACGACCACCTGGCCGGTTCATTGCGAAGCCAACTGCTGCAATAGGCGGGCGGGGTTGGGAATGTTTCCGTCGAACGGTTGATTGACTTCACTGATCGTTGAAAAGGAAATCCATTTATGAACCCCATCGAAAAGGAAGCTCTCGACAGTCCCAGCGAATATGTCTCCCGTCAGGCCCGACAGTATGTGGCTTCGAACGGTGCGGACATCGAGCATCCGGTTGCCGATCGCGTTTTCCTGCTCTATTTCAAGGGCCGCAAATCGGGGCAGATCCGCAGGGTGCCGCTGGTCTGTGTAGAAGATGGCGAAGACCTGATCATCGTGGCATCGAAAGGTGGCGCCGATCACCATCCCACCTGGTATCTCAACATCGTCGCTGATCCCAACGTGTGGGTGCGCAACAAGGCCGATTTTTACGAGGCCCGGGCCACGACTCTGGAGGGGCAGGAGCGAGCAGTTGCGTTCGGGAAGATGAAAGACGCGATGGGTTTCTTCGCCGAATACGAGCAGAAGACCGATCGGGTGATGCCGGTAATCCGGATTGCACGACAGGCACATTCCGTCGGCTGAGAGCCAACAGCCGTCCGCGGTCAGCCATGCGCCATCACCCCCTCCACTTCGCCCCTTGGCAGGTGCTCCGCGGGCGAGGCAAAGACTGTGGCTGGCTGCCCATACGAGGGCGACCGTAGATCATCGGCCGGTTTGGTCGGTGGATCAGGCCACGGAGAATCGGATCAGAGGGGCCTTTTCGACCCAGGTCGGCAGGTCGATTCTTGCTTGCTCGGGTGGGCTGTTCCAGCTCTCCGTCAGGATGCGAAACAGGATACCGGCCCGTTCGGCGGGGTCGGTGATCGGCTCGGCGGTTGCCGGCAGATCTGCTTTGACTCCTCGTTTGAGGTGCACTGTGAACTCCGGGTTGGCGATCAGATTGGCCAGCCAATCCCGCTTGCGTCCGGGTCGGCCGGTGATGAAGTAGTCCCCATCGAACTGGTGAAAGAAGATCTCGATGCGACGAGGCAAACCGGACGCCCGCCCGGTGGTCGTGATGTCGACTACTCCGCCCTTTTCCAAGGCCTTGGTGATGTTTGCGTCCATGCGGGTGGCAACCATTCCACCCGGGGGGCTATTCCCGTGAACGCGCGCTACTGGAAAACCGTCTCGCCGCCGTCCTGCAACGCGGCGCCGATGTGCATGGTCTGGGCGGTTCGGTGGCGGGCCCGATCGAGGAACCCGGTGCCGGGGTGGTGTCCGGCCGCCGAGAGGAAAGTGTCGCGGTCGATCTTGAAGAGCCGGGAATCTTCGACAACCCGCACGTCGGCCGTACGCGGTACGTTGTCGAGCAGGGCGACCTCGCCGAAGTAGTCGCCCGCCTTCAGCTCGGCCACCGGATGGTGTAGCCCATCCGCACCTTGGACGGTGACGGCCACCGCTCCTTCTTCGATGAGATACATCGCATCCGCCGGGTCGCCCTGGCGGATGATCAGTGTCCCTATCGGCAGGCTCATCTCGGTGGCGGCGGCCGCCAGATGCTCCAGGTTGGCCCTGCCCAGCGCGGCAAACAAGGGACTGGCTTCGAGGGCGTGCAGTTTCGGCTGCAATTCCAAGAGGCGTTGCTTGGCGAGACGATCGACATGCAACAGCCGCGGATAGCCGAGGAGCACCGCCAGCGGGGTTCCGACTCCATAGATCAACAATGTTCCCGTGAGCCCGAAGAGCGACAGCAGTAGCGGGGTCAGGGCCGCTCCAAGCGAGATGGCGGCCAGAACCAGGGCAATGAACACGCCGTACACCCGGGCGACCAGGTTGGGCGGCAGGGTGCGTTGCATGGCGGTCAGCGCCAGAACGTCGACCACCAGAGTCCCGGCGCCGCGTACCACTTGCAGTGCGAAGGCCACCGCCGGGTCGGACACCAGCACCATGAGGGCAGTGGGGAGCGTGTAGACGATCATCCCGACTGCAATCACTGTTCCCAAGCGGGCCGAATTGCCCAGCTTGTTCACCAGGGGAGCGGCGATGATCCCGCCTACTCCAAGTGCCGTGAGGAGATAGCCGAAACCCTCGGCTCCCGTACCCAGGTTGGTCTCACTCAAGACGACCAGCAGCACCGTATCCGTGCCGTAGTAGAAGCTGGCCAGAACGCTGAACCCGGCCAGCAGGCGGGCGGTGCTCGACCCCGCCAGGGCTTTCAAACCGACGGCCATCTGGGCCAGCGGGCCCTTTTGACCGCCTTCGGTGACGTCGCTCGGTTGGCTGCGAGTCTTGACCATGCGGGTGGCCCCGGCCGCGTAAGCAAAGGTGGCGGCATTGATGAGGAGGGTCACCGATGGGTCGAACCAAACCAGCAGCAGTGCGCCGATAGCAGGCCCGGCGATGATCGCCGAGTTGTCGATCAAGCTATTGAGGGAATTGGCAGCTGCCAGATCGGTTTCACCGACGATCTCCGGGGTGAGGGCGATGACGCCCGGCTCGTAGATAGTTCCCTGCATCGTGCCGAGGGCGGCGAGCACCAACGCAATGACAATCGGTCCGTTGGCCAGCACGACCATGGCCAGCAGCACGTGGGTCGCCGCCGAGGTCAGATTGAGCGTGACGATGAGGTTGCGGCGCTCGAACCGTTCGGCCAGCACGCCCCCGTAGGCGCTGAACAGCAAGGCAGGCACAAACCGGGCCAGACTCACCGCCCCCGCCCAGGCCGCCGATCCCGTCGCATCGAACACCCAGACCATCAAGGCGACGTTGTAGGCCCAACTCCCGATGTTGGAGACAACGAAGGCAGACGCCAGCCACCGGTAATCACGATGATGCAGCGCGCTACGAAACGACGGCTTGGACTCTGACACCACACTCCCTCTGGTGGCGAGAGATTAGAGGAACCAGCGGCCAACGGCCGGAGTGAAGCGACCGATAATCAAAGCGAGTTGGCGGAGATTCAGATCCGGTCGTGGGGGAGAGGGCTGCGGAACGCCCTCAGGAACCCGTGCGGAGTGGCGTAGAGGAGGTTTGAGACCCGAGACGTGTACACGTCGGCATACCGTTCGACCTGGCGAGCGAACAGGCTTTTGTCGACGCCGGATCTCATCAGCAAACCCCATCGATCGTTGCTGAGAGCCCCGGCGGCTATGGCCAATGGGGCGATCTTCTCGTCGAGGTCGGCCAGAAGGGCGCGGATGTCGTCGAGCGCCCGATCCAGGCTGCGGTTGCTGCGGGGCGGCTCGATGGGGGTGTATTTGTTGCGTTGACGAATGAGGCGCAGGTCGGCCTGTTCGGCCTCGAGGCGGCCTTTCTCATCCATCAACTCGATCAGACGGGTTTCCTGATCCGCAAAATCGATGAGGGCATCCACTTCCGCTTCGAGCTCGTAGAGCACCAACGCAGTTCGCCAGCGAAGTGCAGATTTCGAGGCGTGGACGTCTCCAAAGAGATGATCACCCACGTAGAGAATCTCCTCACCGGACAGACCGAGGCTCTCTTCCACCTGATAGGCGCTCCCACCGAAGTAGACGCCGCCCGGCTCCATCGGACCCAGATGCGGTCTTAGCAACGCCCGATCCTCATCGACCACACGGTAGAGGCGATGAGGTTCTTCGAAGAAGCCCGGCTTGTTGGCCGAGACGATGACCGTGTCGAAAAGATCCTGCCAGGCCTGTCCGTCCGGCAACTGGGGATCGAAGACATGGGCGAGGATCCTCTCGGCGTACTCCCACTCGGAGTTGGTGATCAGCATCAGCTGTTTGCCCGCTTCCCGTTGATCGATCAGCATCGGCACAACATCAGGATCCGGCTCGATGAACCGATCGGGATTGGCCAGGACCTCACTCTTGAGAGTGCCTTCCATGTGGGCGGCATCGAGGGCACCGCGGACGGTCCGGTACAGGTTCTCGTAGCCGATCACCTCGGGAATCGCCCCGGCGTCGGCCAAATCGACCAGCTGAGCAAAAAGGGACGCCTCCGACAGCGAGAACAACGTGTTGATGAACACCCAGCGGTCCTGGTTCAGATCGACGACCGTGCCGGTGTAGGAGCGGCGCACCTCATCAAATTCGAGCAGCCGGGTGCCGTGCGCTGCCCGGATCACATAGCCGAAGCGGGTCACTTTGAGGAGGTTTCCCAACTCAAGGTCGATCGTCAGACCCTGGATGACCTCGTCAGGATCGAAGATGAGATCGGCGACCGGCCAGCCCCGCTCCGCCAGCCGTAGTTTGGTGTGGTGGTAGGCGCGCCGTTCCCACTCCAGAGTGTTGTAGTGCACCAAGGTGTAATCGAGGTCGTACCCGATGGCTTTGATCGAGCGGAGGTTGAGGGTCCGGTTGCAGAAGATGCCCCGATTGGGCGGAGGTTGACTCATTTCCCGCATGGTATCGGAGTGCGCAGAGCACCGGGTCGCGAGATGGACGGACCGCCAGGATTGGCCAAGATCCGCCAAGGCCTGTCACTATTGGGCGATGCATGAAGTGTCCATCATCAGCGGCATCGTTCAGACCGCGCTGGAAACAGCCCAACAGCACGAGGCCGGGCGGGTTGCCCGCGTTTCGGTGGTCTTGGGCGATTTCACCCACGTCACCGAAGAGGCGCTGCGGTTTCACTTCGAGATTCTCAGCAAAGGAACTGCGGTCGAACATGCCGAGGTGATCGTGCGGAGAGAGAACGGCTCGGTGACCTGCTGGGATTGCGGCGGCCAGAACCCGGCATCGACGGAGCCGGTTTGTCCGGCATGTGGGAGCGTCCGGATCGAGTTGACCGGTGGCGATCAGTGTTATCTGGAGAGCATCGATATCGACGAGGACGAGAGGCCGTAAGGGTCTTCCTTGGCGGGAGCCTATTGCACCGACCCCGGACTCCGGCGGCGACTCCGGCGGTGGTTCCCCTTCTGGGGTTGGTCGAGGAGACGGGATCGGTCCTTCGTCAGCTGTTCGCGCCGGTCGGCCACCCGGCGCCGCTCGAGCAACGGAAGGTTCATCAGTTCTATGCCTTTTGGGAGCGCGGCTAGTTCTTCATCGAGTTCCTTGAGGAGTTCCGCTACCGGTCCGAGGCTGGAGGCCCTCGCCGTTGTTTGGCGGGGCTCCAGATCCTCGATCAGCCGGAACGCCGGGCTGGGGACCGCTTGGTCGGTCCGGGCCTCGGGCAGATCGGCCTCAGGATCCGGTATGACCTCTTCAGAAGCGGCGGTAGCGCGGTACGAATCGCGGATCTGTCGGGCATGGGACTCCCGGACCCGGTGGGCGTAAGCGGCGGTGGAGCGCCAATACCGGTAGGCCAGGAAGGCCAGAACCACCATTGCGGCCGCCCCGATGTAGGCGAGGAATTCCGTCGGCACGTTTGTTCGATCCCGTTTCGTCACCCCAAGATTGGGTGATCTAGCTTGCTGGGTCGAGGAAACTCTACCGCGACCCCGGTCGGCCGGCCGTCACCGATATATTTGAGCGACCGAGACATCCGTGACTGCCAAACTAATGACCATTCGGTAACCTGCCGGCCATGCTTGGAGAACGCCCTTGACCTGCGGTGTGTGTGGAACCGAGAACCGTGCAGATCGGAAGTTCTGCAAAGAGTGCGGCAACCCGCTGAGTTTAGTTTGTGCGCACTGTGGCACCGAGAACGACGCCGACGACAAGTTCTGTGGCAACTGCGGTCAACAGTTGGGGGGAAGCGTTGCCCCGGTGGCTGCGACTTCCGAAGTTTCCGAAGTGCCGGCCATCACCGAGAAGCGGTTCATCTCGGTCTTGTTTGCCGACATCGTCAGCTACACCACCTACTCGGAGAAACGGGATTCCGAAGAGGTGCGTGACATGCTCACCGTGTACTTCGACCGGGCCCGAGAAATCATCGAACGGTTTGGGGGATCCGTCGACAAATTCATCGGTGACGCCGTCATGGGTGTGTGGGGAGCCACCATGGCGCGGGAAGACGACGGCGAACGCGCCGTTCGGGCGGGTCTGGAGCTGGTCGACATGGTGGCCGCCCTCGGCGAGGAACTGGATCAGCCCGAACTGAGGTTGCGAGCCGGGGTCAATTCGGGTTCCACCTCGGTGGGACCGGGGGGAAACGAGAAAGGTCTGGTGGTCGGCGACCTCGTCAACACCGCCTCCCGGCTGCAATCCATCGCCGAACCCGGCACCGTGTTCGTGGGAGCCACTACTCATTCGGTCACCTCTCGCTCCATCGATTATGAACCCATGGGGGAACGGAGCGTGAAAGGCAAGTCGGACACCGTTCTGGCTTGGAAGGCCATCCGGGTGGCTGCCATGGTGGGCGGCCGGACCGATGGGGATCTGCGTCAACCGCCGTTTGTCGGTCGCGATCGTGAAATGCGATTGCTGAAAGATCAGCTGGCGGCCGTCGAAACCGAGCAACGAGCCCGTCTGGTTTCGATCGTCGGTGAAGGTGGGATCGGCAAGACGCGGCTCGCCGAAGAGTTCAAGAACCACATCGACGGGTTCAGCGACGACGTCTACTGGCATCAGGGCCGCTCGCCTTCCTACGGCGACGGGGTTACGTTCTGGGCGCTCGGTGAGATGATCCGCCGCCGGGCCGGCATCGTAGAGAGCGAAGACCCGGCCCGGGCCCGGACCCGGCTACGTACGTGTGCCGCCGAGTTCATTCCCAGCGAGGAGGACCGCCGCTGGATCGAACCCCGGTTGGAAGCCCTATTGGGATTGGGGGAGATGCCTGCCGGCAGTCGGGCCGAACTCTTTTCGGCACTGCGGTCCTTCTTTCAGCACATCGCCGGCCGGGGTACCACCGTCCTGGTGTTCGAAGACCTTCATTGGGCCGACTCCGGCCTGGTCGACTTCATTGCCGAACTGGTTGAACGGTCGGCTCGATCGCCGATGCTGGTGATCACGCTGGCCCGACCCGATCTGCTTGATCGGCACCCGACGTGGGGAGCGCAACACCGCAGCTCGATGGCGGTGAGGCTGGCACCGCTCACCAACCCGGACATGAAAGAGATGCTGACCGAGTACCTGCCCGGGGTCGATGGTGACGTTATCGCCAAGCTGGTCGAACGCTCGGCCGGGATGCCGCTCTACGCCGTTGAGATGGTGCGGATGCTCACCTCCCGCGGTCAGCTGGTCCAGGCGGACGAGGGTTTCCGGTACGAGGGGGATCTGGTCTCCATGGCCTTGCCCGATTCCTTGCAGGCCGTGATCGCGGCGCGACTCGATCGCCTGGAGCCGGGCGAACGATCGCTATTGCAAGACGGGGCTGTGCTTGGTCAGACGTTCACTCCCGAGGGCCTGGTGGCGTTGCGCGAGGGCAAGACGGAAGATCTTGACGCTGATCTGCGGAGATTGGTCCAGCTCGAGCTCCTCGATCTGGAGGACGACCCACGGTCCCCGGAACGCGGCCAATACAGGTTCGTGCAGTCGCTGATCCGGGAGGTGGCCTACCAACGCCTGAACCGGCCGGACCGACGGTCCCTACACCTGGCGGCCGCCCGCTATTTTGACGGGTTCGGCGATCCGGAGTTGGCCGGAGTCATCGCCGGCCATTTCATGGGCGCCTTCGACGCCAGTCCGGACGGCGCCGAGCGTGATGAGCTGGCTGCTCAAGCTCTGCGCGGTCTGGCGGACGCCGCGGCCCGAGCGGCCGAACTTGGCTCGCACGCCCAAGCGATGGGGTTGCTCGATCAGGCAATAGATCTGTCCAGGCACGAAGAGCAGAAGGCCGGGTTCCGGCTCCAGGCCGCCGGGTTTGCCGAAGCTCAGGCAGAAGTCGAGCGGGGCATTGCCTACATCAACGCGGCCAGAAAGCACTTCGAACAGGCGGGTGACATCGAGGGGGTGAGACGGGCGGCGACCGCCCACAGCAGCCTGCTCAACAGCCACTACCGGTCCGACGAAGCCTTGACGGTGGTCGAGCCCGTTTTTCGGGAGGTCCGGACCATCGACGATCCGGTCACCGTCCGGCTGGCCGCCGAGGCCGCCCGCAGTTATGCCCTGACCAATAATCCTGCCCCGGCCATCGAGGCGGTGGTGCGCCTGCTTCCGGCCGCCTCATCTCTGGGCCTGACCGAAGTGTCGCTGGACAGCCTGGTTACCCAGGCCACGGCTCTTGGCTGGAGGGGCAGAGCGGTGGAGTCGCGAGTTCTGTTCAGGGGCGTGGCCGCCGTTGCGGAAGAAAACGGTCTGCTGCGGGTGGCCGGGCGGGCAATCAACAATCTGGCCGCCACGCTATATCTGGACGATCCGCAGGAGGCCATGCGGCTCGGCGAGCGGCTCCACGAACTGGCCAGTCGACTCGGCGACTTCAGTTGGATGGTGCGGAACGCCGGCGACACCGCCAGCAGCTATATGACCCAGGGCCGTTACCAAGAGGCACTCGCCCGCCTCGATGAGTTCGAAGAAGACCAATTGTCAGACTTCTGGAAAGCCTGGTGGGATGCCACCCGGGCCGCAATTGAACTCCGGACGGGTCGTGGATCAGAAGCATTCGAACGGACGCTGGCCGCGCTCACCTTCTACGACGACGAAACCGATCCACAACTGCGCGCCGGGATCGATCAGGTGAAATGCCAGGCGTACAAATGTGTCGGTCGGTGGGACGACGCGTACGACCTGGGCATGCAGATCGATCACGTCAACACCGGTGCCGGGATCTATGAGGCCGCCCAGGCGGCGGCCTGGACTAGAAGGGTCGACCGGGTTGAGGCGGTGGCTGCCTTCGCTGCGGAGAACACCAACCAGGGTGTTCTGGTCGACGGTGTGAGACTCTACATCGACGCGACCAGGGCTGCACTGAAAGGCGATCTAGACCAGGCGGCAGAACGATTCTCGGCACTGATCGACCTGTGGGAACCCGTGGTAGGGGAGGAGGATCTGGCCATCGTGCAAACCTCGTTTGCCATGCTGGTAGGTCGGGAGCACCCGGCCGCCGCCCAAGCGGCCCGGGAGGCATACCGGTGGTTGGCCGAGACCGGCACGACCTGTTTCATGGACGTGTGGGCGGACGGTCTCCCGGATCAGACCGACCTCGCGGGCGCCGCCGTCGGGTAATCAATCGGGGTCAAATTCGGTTTCGATTTCCCTAGCCACGAGGGTTCGTCGTTGAGATGATGGGTTCAGCGGGTGTCGCCCGATGGAGGAGGTTCCAGTGGCCGATTGCATGACGGTGAAGGATTTCATCATATGGCTCAACCAGAATTCCGCCAAGGCAGCCATCTACCAAGGACTCCAGACCGACGAAGAGCGCGCGGCTTTTCTCCTCGCGGTTGGAGTGTGCCCGGACGCCATCAAGAAACTGAAGGACCCCAAAAAGGCCAAGAAGGTGTACGAGACGGAGAAGGCTCGGTTCATCATCTTCTAGCATGTCATCATTACCACCAGGCTCGCTCACGATCGTCGGAACCGGGATTCGGTTCGCTGTTCAGATGACACCCGAAGCCCGGGCAGCGATCGAGACCGCCGATGAGGTGGTCCACTTGGGTGGTGAAACTCTGGGCGATGAGTGGATTGGCACTCTGAACTGCCAAGCGCTCTCTTTGGCCCCGCTCTATGCCTCCGGTGTGAAACGGGGCGAGCCACGCTCGATCATCTACAAGGCGATGGCGGACCATATCGTGGGCCGGGTCCGCGCCGGCAAGGATGTGTGTGTGGCGCTGTACGGTCATCCAATGCTCTTTGCCACCCCGGCTCGTCTTGCCGCCGAACAAGCCAAGGACGAGGGCTACCGGGTGAAAGTCTTGCCGGGTATCTCCGCGCTGGATTGTCTGCTAGCCGACCTCCGGTTTGACCCTGGCCGAGCCGGCCTGCAGAGCTACGAGGCCAAACGATTCTTGGATGGAAACCCGACGATCGAGCCCACCGCAGCCCTGGTCCTCTGGCAGATCGGTGCAGTGGGCACCGACCATGCGGTGACCGGCCCTCCTGAATCGGGAAGCGTGGTCGATCTGACCGAACGCCTCCTCGAGGTCTATCCGGCCAACCACGAGATCGTCCTCTACCGCGCTTCCGAATACGCAGCCTTCGAATCGGTCATCGACGAGTTTCCGCTCCACAACCTCCCGCTGGTCGACATCGACCCGATGGCGACCCTCTTCGTCCCTCCTGTCACTTGAATCCAGGTTTCCCCTATTCAACACCCCCGCCCATCGGCGACAATGAAACCAGAGTCCGATCGGCGGATGGTTATGGAGGGCGAGCTTCCTGAGAGGGAGGTCACTTTCGTCGCCACCGACGTTGAGGGCAGCACCCGGTTGTGGGGTCTCGACGCCGGAGCGATGCAGATGGCCCTCGCCCGTCATGACGCCATCCTTTCGGATACCTTCGGACGGGAGAACGGCAGGATCTTCAAACACACCGGGGACGGCGTTTATGCCGCTTTCCTCGAGCCCGATACTGCCGCCCGGGCAGCAATCGATGCGCAACGGCAGCTCTGTCGGGAGCGATGGCCGGCCCCGGCCATTCTGAACGTGCGATTCGCGGTGGTCACCGGTAAGGCCCACCGGGAAGGGACCGACTATCGGGGCCCGGCGCTGAATCGGTGTGCCCGCTACCTGGCGGTTGGCCATGGGGGTCAGATTCTCTTGTCCTCGTCGACGGCCGAAGGGCTTCGAGGTTTGCCCGAAGACACCGAACTTGTTGATCTCGGTGAGCATCTGTTGCGGGACCTTTCGGAACCGGAGAGAATCTTCCGATTGGCTCATCCGGATCTGCCACCCGGGCCGGTCTCACTGCGATCCCTGGCCGGGGTCCGCCACAATCTGCCGGAGGAGAGGAGCAGTTTCGTCGGCCGGGTTGATGAGCTGATTGAGATCGAGAAGCTCATCGAGACCCACCGCCTCGTGTCGCTGGTGGGGGCTCCCGGATGCGGCAAGACCCGGCTCGTGCTTCAGCTGGGCAGGATTCACCTGGAACGCTATCCGGATGGCGTTTGGTTTGTACCGCTTGCCCACCAGACCGATCCAACTCTGCTGGTGCAATCGGTCGGCCGGAAGCTCGGGGTCGTCGAGCGGCCCGACCGGTACTACCTCGATTCGATCATCGAGCGGATGCGCTCCGGCCGCATGTTGCTGATTCTCGATAACTGCGAGCATCTGCTCGATCCGTGTGCAGCTTTGGCAACTCGATTGCTGGATGAGTGCCACGAGCTGAACGTGCTGGCGACCAGCCGGGAGCCGCTGGTGGCGAGCGGTGAGCAAATATGGCGAGTGCCTGGACTCGACCTACCTGAAGACCCCACCGCCGACGAGCAAACCGACGCGGTGCGCCTGTTCATCGAGAGGGCCCTCGAGGCCGACCCGCACTTCAACCCGAGCGCCCATCCAGTGGAGATATGCGAAGTGTGTGTCCGGCTTGACGGATTGCCGCTTGCCATCGAGTTGGCGGCCGCCCGCTTGCGAAGCCTGACCATTGCGGACCTGGTTCGGCACCTGGCCGATCGTTTCGACCTGCTGGTGGGCGGCGCTCGCTCTGCACCCCCCCATCAGCAAACCCTCAATGCCACAATCGATTGGAGTTATCAGCTGCTGACTCCTGATGAGCAGCGCGGCTTGATGCGGTTGGCGGTATTTGTCAAGGGATTCGATCTTGCTGCTGCCGCCGCAGTGCTGCAAGCGGATCCTGGGATTGCCACCATCGACCTGGTCGGCAGGCTGGTCGACAAGTCGCTGGTGGTAGCCGATCGGAGTGGTGCGGCGACCCGCTACTCCATGCTCGAGACGATCCGCTCGTTTGGGGTCGCCAAGCTGGAGGCGTGCGGAGAAGGCCCGGCCATCCGTCGTCTCCACGCCCTCCACTTCCTCGCAGTGGCCGAGAGCGGCCACGAGCACCTTCACGGGTCCGAGCAGCTCGTGTGGTTGGCCCGGCTCGAACAGGAGCGCAGCAATCTGCGAGCGGCCTGGACATGGTCACTGGAGCACCAATCTGATTGGGCTTACCGGTTTGCCTGTTCGCTCGCCTGGTTTTGGTCGGTTCGGGGCAGGTGGCAGGAAGGAAGGAACCGTTTCGAACAAGTTCTGGTCGAACCGGAAAGCAACCGACTGCTGGCGGCTCGTGCCCGGTTGTGCCGCATTGAGCTGGAAGTGGACAGCGGCTGGCCGGCAGATGACACGCCGGCAATGATCTCGGAAGTCCGGGAATCTTGCCGGGACTTGGACGACAACCTCGGTCTTGGTCGTCTCCAATTGGCGGAGGCGAAGTTGGCTGCCCATCGCGATCTGGTCGAAACCGTTATTGAACTCGCATCATCCGCCGCGGAGACACTACAAAGGGAAGGTGAGAGGTGGCACGCCGCAGAAGCGCTGATCGTGTTGGGCGAAGCCCAATACTTCTCGGCCGGCGTCGACGCGGCGGAGGTCTGTTTCTCCGGGGCGCTGGAGGAATTCCGGGCGTTGGGCGATCGGTGGGGAGCGTCGGGGGCGCTCAAATACCACGGTGAGATGGTCGGACTGCGGGGCAACCCCGGACAGGCCGTCGGGCTCATCGAGGAAAGCCTGCTGCTCGCCCGGCAAATTGGCGATCAGGGCTCTCTGACCGGATCAGTGGCCTCCTCCGAGGTGTTCCTCGGCCGCACCCTCTGTCGCTTGGGTCGTTACGCCGGAGCCCGGGCGTCCCTGGTGCGTGCCATCGAGATATACCGGGCGTCAGGCAATCAACTGGGACTCGGCTGGGCAATGGCAATCCTGGGGCAAGTGGACCTGGAGAGCGGAGACTTTGCGTCGGCCGGTCAACTGATCTCTCAAGCGTATGACTTGATGCATTCGATTGGGTTTGAACAAGGGGTAGCCTGGACCGAACTGAATCTCGCTCACCTGTTGTTGCACGAGAACGACCTTCGCCAAGCCCGCGAGCTGGCAATCCGATCGCTGACCTCCGACGAGTACCGGGGAGACCGGCGGGCTGTGGCCGATAGTCGAGCATTGCTGGGCAGAATTGAGCTGGCTGCCGGTCGACTTGATCGAGCCGAAACCCATCTGCAGGGTTCGCTCGAAGCTTTCACGTTGCTCGGCATTGCTGCTCTCGTGCCGGGCGCGCTGGAAGGTTTGGCGAGTTTGGCGGCTGCTCGCCATGACATCGACCGCGCCGCCGAATACCTGGCACGGGCTGATCACATGCGTGGCGAATCCGGCATGCCGGTTCCGGTATGTGATCTGACGGCGAACCGGGCGACCCGTGAAGTCATCGCCGGGTTTGGGTTGCCCTAACGGTTGGGTGGCTGACCGTGCCACTTCATACCCCGGTGCGGTCGCCACCTTCGCGTGATTCGTCGAGAGATCGCCGGGCTCATGGTGCCTGATTGCGAAGCGAGTAGCGTCGACAACACGACATGGCTCAGCTTGAACATGAGATAACCCAATCCTCGCGTCTCCTCGATGAGCAGGGGAGGTTGACTCAGGTGGGGTGGGCCCGTCACCCGTTGCTGGACTGCAATCTGGACCAAATCCGTTTCTATCCGCTCCGGTTCCTGCAACGATTCCGGGTCAAACGGTGGGACTACTACGGCGTTACTTCGCCGGACTGCTATTTCTCGGTCACCATTGCCCATCTTGGCTACGCCGGCCAGGTGTTCGCCTACGTAGTCGATTTCAACGACGGCTCCTATCAGGAAGAAACGGTCACCATCCCGTTTGGCAGGGGAATCGCCCTGCCGCGCAACAGTGACGGAGGAGAAAGCAGCTACGTCGGTCGTAACGTCCGGGCATGTTTTCGAGTCGATGAGGAGATGCGCCGGGTCGAGGTCCACTGGGACGACTTCGGGGGCTGGCCTCTCAGCGCCGACCTTCGTTTCCGGCTTCCGGCCGACCACGAATCGACGGTGGTCGTCATCCCGATTGGAGAACGGCGCTTCTACTACAACCGCAAGATCAACTGTTTGCCGGCCGAAGGAACGCTCGAGATCGGCAACCAGACCAACGTTTTTGAGCCCGCCACCAGCCTGGGCAGTCTTGACTGGGGAAGGGGCGTCTGGGAGTACAACTCGTTTTGGGTGTGGGCGAGCGCATCAGGGTTTCTGAGCGACGGCCGGCGAGCCGGACTCAATATGGGGTTTGGCTTCGGGGACACGTCCGCCGCGACGGAGAACACTCTCTGGTTGGAAGGGCGGATCCACAAACTCCCCCGGGTTCGTTTCGACTACGACAAAAAGGATTTCATGCAGTCGTGGCGGATGCGGTCGGATCGGGTCGACCTCACCTTCGTTCCCTTCCTCGAACGATTGGCCAAAACCAACCTGCTGTTGATCCGCTCCGAAGTCCATCAGCTCTTCGGTCGATATCACGGCACGGTGCTCTCGGACGAGGACCAGCGGATTGAGTTCAACGGCCTGGTGGGTTGGGCGGAGGAGCACCAGGCCCGCTGGTAGTCCTTGGACGCGAGAAGCCCCACAGGCTTTGCGGCCCATGGGGCTTCCGTCGGAGCGGTCCTGGCGGACCGATCCTCGGCTTGTCGTGATCCAGCCCGGAAGGGCTTACGTTTCCAGCCGTAGGTCAAACATACATCGTCCGATCCGGGTTGGGTAGGGATTTCTCAGCCGGACCTTTCGTAGATGCCTCGTACGTACAGCGCCTGACCGGCATGTTGGAGGTTGTCGCTGATCACGCTGACCAGACGAACTCCGACCGTGACCGGGGGTTCGTAGGAGCGATCGATGATGCGATCCAACTCGTCCGCATCGATGGTCGCCAGGTACTCGTTGGTTCGTTCCCAGACCGCTCCGTGGTATCCGGTCAAGAGATCCGGGTTCTCTGGTCGCAGCGCCGCCACCTGCTCCGTGGTGTGTCCATATCCGGTTTCGAGCGAATCGACCGCCATGCCGAAACGGACTGCCCAACTTGCGGAAACCCAGACCTGCTCCCGGTCGGCGATATCGGCCACGTGATCGTCCTGGATCCGGGTCAGATGCCAGACCAGCCAGCCGATCGAGTTGGCGTCGGCCTCGGGGCGATAGGCGAGGGCGTCGGCGTCAAGCCCGGCAACCGAGCGTTCCACCAACTGCTGGATCCTGCCGAAGGCATCTATGAGAACTTGGTTGGTTTCCATCACTTGTACCTCCGTGGGTCGGCGATAGGTTGGGGCGCGCCGTGGCGCGTTGCCCAACCTATCGCCTCGCCTTCCGTTGTGAATGCCCTTTGCCAGGGAGCCACAGAGGCGAGACGATGGACTTGCGAGGGGACCCGACCATGCCGCACAGCCGAGCCGGGAAGTGGTCACTGATTTTGACGGCTGTGGCTGCCGGGGACGATCATCCCCGCCGCGGTGAGCGCGATCGCGCAGCTGGTGCCGGTCTCTACGCCATCGTTCGCGATCGGGAGCGTGCCATAGCGGTGTTCGTCGGGACGACCTTCGGGTTGTTGGTACTTGCCTATACGAATGCCGAGGTTGCCTCTCCCCATTGACCCTGGCGTTGCTCTCGACTGGAGATCTGTCGGCAGTCACCCGGCCAAAGAATCCGCCTCATGGGGCGACCCGGGGGGCGGCGTTCTCTTGCTATCCCCCATGGAGGATTCGAGAGAACGGCACACTGCAGGCAAGAGGTCCAGCGGGCTGTCTTGAACTCGACCGGTTCGTGACACGACCAAAACGGCAAGGAACCGGTCACCAATGCCGGGGTAGCGACCAGGACCAGTGGCGGGATCCGGAACGGATTACGTTCTTGGGCAGCGCGACGGGCCGCCGCAGGTACGCTTGTTGGTAATGGTAAGTTTGCCCGGCGGGACGGTCACTTTTCTCTTCACCGATATCGAAGGCAGTACGCGCTTGTGGGACGCCTTCGCCGACGACATGCGTCGGGCACTCGCCATTCACAATGATCTCGTCACCAAGTCCGTCAAAAGTCATGGCGGCTATACGGTCAAGAACACCGGCGACGGGCTCTTTGTTGTTTTCGATTCCGCCGCTGCGGCGGTGGCGGCGGCCGTCGAGGCCCAGTCCGATTTGGCCCGGGCGGAGTGGCCGCCCGTGGTCGGGACTCTGGGGGTGCGGATGGCGCTTCACACAGCAGCCATTGAGCCCAGCGGCGGCGACTACCACGGTCCCGATGTAAACCGGGTCGCCCGGATCGAGTCGGCCGGCCACGGCGGCCAGGTCCTGTTGTCTTCATCGACCTTCGCCCTCGTCGAGGAGTCGCTGCCGGACGGCGTGTCGTCGATCGACCTCGGATCGCATCTTCTGCGCGGTCTGAGCGAACCGGAACAGATCCGCCAGCTCTCCATACCGGGGCTTCGTTCGACCTTCCCACCCCTTCGCACCGGTTCAGTCATCGGGACCCTTCTGCCGGAGTTCGCCACTTCGTTCGTGGGCCGCAGGAGCGACCTGGCGGAACTCGGCAGCATGCTGATCGACTCTGATTGTCGCCTCGTCACTCTCCTCGGGCCGGGTGGTATCGGTAAAACCCGGCTGGCCGTTGAAACGGCTCGGGCTGTGTCGGCACGCGTTGGGGCTTCCGCTCACTTCCTCGCGCTCGTCGGCATTTCCCAGGTCTCTGATGTGGTCAAGGCCCTCGGCGATAGCATCGGATTCACCTTCGACATCCACATCTCGGCCCAGATTCCTGAAAAGACCCAGCTCTTTGATCGGCTCCGCGCCCAACCGCTGGTCCTGGTCCTCGACAACCTCGAGCACCTGCCCGATATCGCCGACCTGATCACCGAGATGTTGATGTCGATTCCCACCCTGAAGATCCTGGCGACCTCCCGTCGCCAACTCGACCTCACCGCCGAATGGCGGTACGAGGTCCGCGGGCTCGACTACGACGGCGATCATGACGCAGCGGCTCTGTTCATCGACCGGGCCGGCCGGGCCGGTGGAGCGATCGATCCGACCGGCCCGGATGGCGTGGTCATCGAAGCCTTATGCGAGGTTCTGGGCGGCCTGCCGCTTGCCATAGAACTGGCCGCCGCTTGGACGAATCTGCTGTCGCCGTCGGAGATCTCTGCCGAAATCAGCCGGGATGTTGATTTTCTCCAGGGTTCTTCCCGGGATGCACCGGATCGGCATCGCAGCATGCGGGCGGTCTTCGAGCACTCCTGGAGGTTGCTTACCGACGATCTCCAGCGCGTCTACGCCGGATTGTCCGTATTCGCGGCACCCTTCGATCGAGCAGGCGCGGCGGCAGTGGCCGGAGCTTCGCTCAACGATCTGAAGCAGCTGGCCAAGCAGTCGCTTCTGACCCGATCCTCTATCGATCGATATGCCCTGCACCCTCTCCTCCGTGAGTTCGCAGCGGAGCAGCTAGGAACTGAAGCGACCGAAGTCACCGATCGCTACGCCCGTCACTACTGGAGGTTCCTGGTGGACCGGGCACCGGCGATTCAAGGCGGCGCCGAACAGATGGCGATGCGCGACGAGATCGCCCAGGAAATCGATCATATTCGGGCTGTCTCCGACTGGTGGGTCGACCACTTCACCGATGAGGACATGGTCGCCGGAGTCAATGCCCTGAACGAGTTCCATTTCTTGCACAGCTGGGTCGATCAAGCGGCCCATCTGGGACGAATCCGCCGACGTTACGAGCAGAATCTCGGGCAGGAAAAGGCGCTCAGCCGCCACCCGTACCTTCTGACCATGGTGGCGCTGGCTCTCACCGAGACCTCCTTCTCCACCCCCGATGAGATTGCCTCGCTGCTCGCACTCGTCGAGGCGCCTTGGCGGGTTCGGGGCGGCCTGGGATGGGGTGTCTGGTCACTGGTGAAGGGAATCGAGCTGGCGTTGCGCGGCGATTACGAAGCATCACTCGACGCCTACGACGCGGCGGCGCGTCACCGGTCGGACATGACACCGCTCTTGGACTTGCAGTTGGACGCCTGGCGCGGTTGGTCACAGCTCGAGTTGGGCCGGGTCGACGAGGCGACTAGAACCTTTGACCTGGGCCTCAAGAGGGCCATCGCGGCTCAGCACTACCTCGGACAGGCGTTCTTGTTGAGCAAGTACGGGCTGGCGGCCGACGCAACCGGCGATTACGACCGGGCCGTGCAGTTGCATCATGAGGGCAGAGAGATCTTCGTCAAGGCCGGTGATCTGGGTGGTCAGGGGTATACCCTGAGCCGTTTGAGCTGGTCCTATTACCTCAAGGGGGAGTACGACCTCGCCAGGAGATATGCTCTCGAGGGTCTCGGCAAATTCGAAGAGATCAATCACCGCTGGGGTATAGCCGTATCGTTCGGAAGGCTCGGGTTGGCGGAACTCGAGCTCGGCCGATGGAGCGCCGCCGTCGGACATTTCTTAGAGTGCCTCGACCAGGCGACTGAGGGCGGGTTGGTTCCTCAGCAACATTACGCCGTCACAGGAATCGGGCGGGCGTTGGTGAAGGCTGGTCGCTATCAGGAGGCCGGTCGCTTGCTCGGTTTCGAAGCCAACGCCGACGCCAATCCCTACAGCGAGCTCGCTCAGGCCGGTCTCGACTCGATACCCCCAGAGGTCCGTGCAGCAGCAACATCGGAGAGCATCGATTTCACTACGGCCGTCGAGCTCTGTCGCCGGGCGACGGAGACCCTGATCGGCCCGGGCGAGGTCTCCGAGCAGGTCTCCGACGCGTAATGCCTCTCGGCAACACCCTCGGGCGGGGCCGGGTCATCCGGGACGTCGAGGTTTCTTGTCTTTGCGACCGACCAGACTGAGCGACCCGAACCCGGAGATGATGGCTATGTAGAAGCCAGAATCGTACGCCGGGCCGGTGTTATCGGGTTCATAGATGCGTATGTCGTCGTTGAAGATCTGCACGCTCAAAGTGATCGGGGCAATCCATCCGTGCCAGACGCCGCTCGGGTACATCCCGCTTGCCGGGAGAAGTCAGCTACTGGTTCCCCGTTGCCAGGACTCGTAGAGCCGGCGGTAGATTCCGTCTTCGCGAGCCAGCCGGTGATGGGGCCCGTCTTGCACCAACCGGCCTTGATCGAACACCAGCACCCGGTCGGCGCTCTCCGCGGTCGTCATGCGGTGAGCGATCGTCACAACCGTGCGACCGGTCGTCAGCTGATGCAGGGCCCTGCTGATGCGGACCTCCGTGGCGGGGTCGACGGCCGAGGTGGCTTCGTCCAGTACCAGCAGATCGGGGTCGGCGATCGCCGCCCGCGCCAGGGTGACCAGTTGACGCTCACCAACCGACAACGCATTGCCCCTTTCTCCCACCAGAGTGGCCAGGCCGGCGGCGAGTTCGTCGAGCCACTCATTGAGACCCAGTCGGTCAAATGTGTCTCGAAGGTCTTCGTCGTTCGCCTCGGGCCGTCCCATGCGGACGTTGTCGGCGATAGACCCGGCGAACAACATGCCCTCCTGGGGAACCATGACCACGCGATCCCGCAGCGAATTGAAACGGATTGTCCGGACGTCGATTCCGCCGATCAAAACCGTTCCTGACGAGGTATCCATCAGGCGGGTGAGCAGCTTGGCGAAATGTGGTCTTTCCCGAGCCGGTTTCGCCGACCACGGCCACCCGGGTGTTGGGCTCGATCACAACCGATACGTTGGTAAGCGCCCGGGCACCCGATGGAGCCGCGGCAGTCTCGCCCGGCCGCGGATAGCGAAAACTGACTTCGGAGAGCACCGCTCCCAAAGGGCGGTGGGGGAGGTCGACCCCGTCCGGTCCGGGATCCGCCACATCGGGGGCGATATCGAGCACGTCGAGCACCCGCCGCCACCCGGCCACCGCCGTTTGGGCCTCGTTGACGGCTTCGCCCATGATCTGCACCGGCTGCACGAACAGCTGGACGAGGAACAGGAAGGCGATCACCGTTCCGACTGTGGTTGAGCCATGCACCGCCAGGATGGTTCCCACCACCAGCACGGCGGTAACCACCAGCGCCGAGAGGATCTCACCGACCCCCGAGAAGGTGGCCGACAGTTTACCGGCCCGGACCGCCGAAGACCGATGATCCTCGATGGCGGAACCCAGGCGGGATCGGATCCGTCCTTCGATACCGTAGGCGCGGATAACGGGGGCGCCCACCACCACCTCGGCCAGCACGGCCAACATCCGCCCGACCCGCTGGCGAACGGTCATGAAGGCGACTTCGAGTCGACTCTGAAACCAGCGGATGGTGAGCACGATGAGCGGTACCAGGACGATGACCACCAGGGCGAGCGGCACCGAGTAGACGAGCATCACCACCAGGGCCAGGAGCGCCTGGCCGCCGTTGATGATCAACATCAAACCGGCCCACTGCATGAACCGGCTGATCTGATCCACGTCCGAGGTCACCCGGGAAACCAGGACTCCCCGCTGCTCCGAAGCCTGGTGCAACATAGACAGGTCATGGATGTGACGGAAAGCTCGGATACGGAGACCAGACAGCGCCGTTTCGGATACCTTGGCCAGTCGCATGTGCATCAGGCCCGTGGCTCCGGCCGTAATCGCCACTGCGACGAGCGCCGCCGCCGTCATGCGGATCACGAAACCCATGTCCACACCACCCTCGACGAAACCGCCGTCGATTATTTGCTGGACGGCTACCGGGACGATCACCCTTCCGGCAGTGGCCACCAGCGCCAGTAGCAGAGTCCCGGGGAGGCCTCGTCGCAGCTCCGGGGACAGGCTGAGCCCGCGGCGAATCGTGGCGGCGGCACCCGGGCGCGGGGGAGCGTCGGCAACGATCGTCACGTTGCCTCCTCGTGTTCGTAGGCGTCGATGAGAGCCCGGTAGGCGGGGAGCGTTTCGTAGAGATGGGTATTGGTGCCCCGGCCCGCTACCCGGCCTCCTTCAATGAAGATGACTTCGTCGGCCAAGACGATCGACGAGCGGCGATAGGCAACGATCACAACGGTGGTGTCGAGGGTGGTCAATCCAGCCAGTATTGACGCCTCGACGGCAGGGTCGACAGCCGAGGTAGCGTCGTCCAGCACCAGCAGGCGAGGTCGACGGATCAATGCCCGGGCCAGCGCGATTCGCTGCCGCTGGCCACCAGACAGGGAAGCTCCCCGTTCACCCACGAGCGTGTCGTATGCCTCGGGGAGGTCCATGATGAAATCGTGGGCTTGGGCGAGCTCGGCCGCTTCGACGACGGCAGCTTCGTCGTAGTCACCGCCGAGCGAAATGTTGTTGAAGACCGTGTCGTCGAACAGGAATGTCTCCTGAAAGACCAGACCGACAGAGTTGGCCAATGTGCCGCGATCCAGGTCGATCAGTCCATGGCCGTCCAGGCTGATCTCACCTCGATCCGGGTCGAACAGCCGGGCGAGGAGGTGGGCAAACGTGGACTTGCCCGAACCCGTTCGACCTACCAGTGCCACGGTCTTGCCGGACGGCACGCTTAGCGTTATCGATTCGATACCCCGCCGATCGTCGGAATCTTCCGGCGGGTTGAGCGTGGTTTCCGCCTGAGTCAGATCATCGGTCTGGGTTTCCGGATAGAGATAGCCAACTCCTTCGGCCTGCGCTGTGGCTCCGCCGAGGTTGGAGGGTTGCGCACGGCCGTAGGCCACCCGATCCTTCTGGTTGAGAACACTCTCGATTCGCTCCAGACCGATCACCGAACGAGGGAGATCACCGAGCAACCAGCCGAAAACTCGCATGGGTAAGGCAACCAGCCGGAACAGGTAGGCAAAAGTGACCAGGGTGCCGGCGGTGATAAAACCTTGATCGACCCGCCAGGCACCAACGGCCAGAACCGCCAGGATCCCGATGTTGGGTAGCGCCTCCATGAGCGGATCGAAAGCCGCCCGCAACTTGCCCACCTCGACCATCCGGTCCCGCAAGGCATCCGAACTAGCCCCAAAACGGCCGACCTCGATGTCTTCCCGTCCGAGAGTCTTGACAACCAGAGCAGCGTCGAAAGATTCGTGAGCGATCTCGGCCACTTCAGCCCGCAACCGTTGCGCCGAGGCGGCCACTGCGCGCATGCGCCGCTGATACAGGACGTTGGACGCCATGATCGCCGGCCCGGCGGCAAAGCCGATCAAGGCCAGAAAGGGGTCGGTGAGCACGAGAAGCACCGCGGTCACGGCCAGCATGACCAGCACCCCGAAGGCCATCGGAAGGGGAGCGGCTACAAATGAGGCGGCTTCGACGTCTTCGTTGACGTTGGAGAGCAGCTGACCGGTCGGGTGGCGGCGATGCCATTCAATCGGCAGGTCGAGATAGCGATCTGTTACATCGGTCCGGTCCCGGGCTTGCAGCCGATATTGGGCGGCGTAGGCGCCCAGCCGGCGCCCGGTGATGCCGACGCCCCGCAAGATAGATACGCCCAACAGGAGGCCTGCGGCTCCGGCCAGGGTGGGGGTCGCCACCTCTCCGGCTTCGACCGCCGGGAGCAGAACGTCGTCGGTCACCCAGCCCATCACCAGGGAGGACGCCACGGTCGCGGCGGCGAAAAGGAGGGTCCCGGCACCTCCGAGCGCGAACTGCTTCGGGGCGCGACGAAGCTGTCGGGCAATCAGGGCTCGACCCCGCCCCGACAGGTCGCTCTGGCTCCGGGGCGCGGTGGTGGTGTCCGATGACATAGAAGCTTCAGGCTACGACGTGTTGGCGGGATTGCCGAAACGGGTGTTGAAGACCGTTCGTGCGTCAGTTTCCGCCCGTGGTTGCACTAAATCGACGCAAGAACGGTCTTCCTGCCTCCCGTCCCAACCGGAACGCCTCGAGATTGGCTTCGAGGACCTTTTCGCCCAACCGGCCGAAAGCGGTAGATATTTCTGACAGTAGGTCTTTTTCGGTGACGGGAAGCAGATGGGCAACGGCCCCCACCATCACCATGTTCGCCGTCTTGACGTTGCCGGCTTGCCTGGCCAGCTTGGTGGCTTCCACCAGGATGTTCGACCGCGTTGCCCGGACGGCCTCCAGAAGCGCATCGAGATCGGGGTAGTCGTCGATGTTCTCAACCGGTTCCGTCGCGGTGGCGATGGTGCCGGTGGGGGAGAGGTACTCGAGATAACGCAAGCTCTCCATCGGCTCGAGAGACAGGATCAGATCAGCATATCCCCGGGGGATCAGATCGCTGTGGACTGATCCGGTGGCCATCCGCAAGTGGGCGAGAACCGCCCCGCCCCGCTGGGCCATCCCGTGTACCTCAGATTGCTTGACCTGCCATCCCAAACGGGCGCCCGCGCCGGCGATGACTGCCGAAATCGAAAGCACTCCCTGGCCGCCCACTCCCGCCAGGATGATGTCGAATTTCACTGGTTTCGTTCCTGACGGTCCCGCTTGGCCACCTCGATGCACTCCCGTTCGGCGATCACCACCGACACGCCCGGATGGTCGAGTTCCTTCTTGATGGTGGCGATCAGATCAGCTTCGCCTTTGCGGCTGGCCCGCAGCACGTGGAGGTGCTCGGGGTCGACCCCCAAACCCCGGATGATCTCGGGCAGGCGCTCGGAAGGAACAAGCGTTGGTTGAGCTCCGGTCATCGCCACCGTGTGGTTGTCGAGGATGAGCACGGTCAGGTCGGCCTCGTCGGCCACCGCGTCGAGCAGCGGGGTCATGCCGGAATGGAGGAAGGTCGAATCGCCGATTACGGCGATGGCCGGCCGGAACCCGGCATCGGAGGCACCCCGGGCCATGCCGATCGATGCGCCCATGCACACGCAAGATTGGATGGCTCGATATGGGGGTAGCGCCCCCAGGGTGTAGCAGCCAATATCGGAGCACACCAGCGGTCCTTCCATGTCGACCATGGCGTCGATGAGGGCGTGGAAGCTGTCGCTATGGGGGCATCCCCGGCAGAGTTGTGGAGGTCGCCCGGCCAAATCGATGTGTGGCAGGCCGGTCGGACTTCGGTCGGGTAACTCCAGGGCGCGTCGTACGACGTCGGGGTCGAGCTCACCGCTGGCCGGTACCCGGCCGTCGAGCTTGCCGTGGATGGGGAGCACCTCGGGGAGAAGGCCCCGGAGGAGACGTTCGACATAGGGGTAGCCGTCCTCCAGCACCACAATCTGTTCGACATGTGCGGCCAGCTTTCTGACCGCTTGAACGGGAACCGGGTAGGTCCCGATGTGGAGGTGGGATGGCTCGTGCGGGAGCTCGTTGAGGTTTTCGAGGAAGTAGTTGCGGGCGATGCCGGTCGAGATAACTCCCAACCGATCGGAAGCGAGGCGCAGGACGGCTTCGCTTTCGCTATGGGCCAGTAGAGCCGGTTGGCGTTCCAACAGGTCGACCCACCGACGGCGAGCGTTGGCGGGGAGCAGAATCCAATCGGACCCGTCCGGCAATTCGCCGAGCGGTCGTTGGGGACGGGAAGGCCCCGGCTTTACAACCGAACGGCTGTGAGCCAGGCGGGTCACCAGGCGGATCATCACCGGGATGTGGAAGCGTTCGGACAGATCGAATGCCTGTCGGGTCATCTCATAGGCCTGCTGCTGGTCGGCCGGCTCCAAGCAGAGAATGCGGGCGAAGTCGGCGTAGTACCGCGAGTCCTGCTCGTTTTGTGACGAGTGCATGCCGGGGTCGTCGGCTACCGCCACCACCAGACCTCCGCCGATCTCCACGAGCGCCGAGTTGATGAAAGGATCGGCGGCCACGTTGAGACCGACGTGCTTCATGGCGACCAGGGCCCGGCGTCCCACCATCGAGACCCCGACCGCCGCCTCGTAGGCGGTCTTCTCGTTGGCGCACCAGGCGACCTTGGGACCCGCACCGGCCAAACGGAGGAGGTACTCGAGGATCTCAGTTGAAGGTGTCCCCGGGTACCCGTAGGCGGCGGTGACGCCGGCGTGCAGGGCGCCGAGCGCCACGGCTTCGTCGCCGAGCAAAACCCGGGTTGTCGCTTCCGCGGTGGTCGTCATGTCGATCTCACCCTACGAGGTTCCAGGTTTCAGTTTTCAGATTTCAGGTTCCTGGATTCTGGTTGCGGGCCCGGACAGGTGGGCGGGGTGGCTCTAAAGGGTGGCCGTCTCGCCCCACCCGAGAGTGATGACTTCGATATCTGCCTTGGCCAGCACGTTCTTGGCCATGTTGTAGACGAAGCTACGCCCTCCTTCGTTCAGGTAGAAGTCGTGGATTGGGATCACCTGACGAGGGGCCAACCGGCGGGCGAAGGCCATCGACTGGGTGGTTGATCCCCACGGGACGATCAGCGGCAGGGCGAGAACGGGAGCGGTGGTGGTGGGTTGATAGCTATCTCCAGGGTGGGTGAGCACACCATCGATGGTGTACGACCGGTTGGGAGGCTGGGCTCCGGTGGGAATCATCTCGTGCAGCACGTCTTCGAAGGAAACCCCGGTCGGATCGCCGGTGTTCACCTCGATTCCGTAGCCATCGAGCAAGCCGGCCACCGCATCGTTCGAATACACGGTCATATCCGATCGCCGATCGATCAGCCACTTCACGAAGTCGGGGTTCACATGATCGCCGTGCTCGTGGGTGACAAGAACCCGGGTGATGTCGCCGATGGTGTCGAGGTCGATCTCTCCGGATTGGTAAGTGTGGAAACCGGGGTCGAAGAGGGTGGTAGCGACGTCGGTGGTGACCACCAGGCAGGAGTCGGTGAGGCGTCGTATGGTCGTCATGACTCTGACCCTAGTGCGACGTCAACTGTCGCTGACGAAGGTTCCTGCCGCGCGATCCTTGACGACTCCCGGGAAGGCCAATACCCGGTTGTGCATGGCGACGTACACTCCGGGTTCGAGCAACCGAACGGCCAGCAGCGCTTCGGTGAGATTCTGCAAGGCGTCGGTGTCGCGTAACTCGAACGGCCGCATGGCTCCCGTGAAGACGATCGGAGTGGCGGGCGCTCCCATTGCATGGGTTGCTTCGCCGCTGGCGGCCAGCCGGTCGGTGCCGTGGACGACGATCACTCCCTCGGCAATCTCCGCGGCCTGATGAGCAGTCTGGGCGATGAGCTGGTGGTCCTCGTCGGTCATCTCGAGACTGTCTTTGTTCATCAGCCGGATCCGATCGATGCGAAGATCGGGGACCCGCAGCCGGCTCAGCATGTGGTCCAGCACGGTCTCCCGGTTGGTCAGCGATCCGGAAGAGGTTTCGTAGGTCTTCTCGATGGTCCCACCGGTGGAGACGATGGTTAAGTGGAAATCCTTCATGGTCTGGTAGCTACGAGCTGAGCAATCCGGCTGCGATTGGCGCCAGGCCGGCGAGAGCGTTTGAAAGAGCCGGGGCCAGCTGAGCGATGGTCTCTGCCGAGTAGCCCTGATCCGACAGCATCGAGTCTTGCCATTCGGCAAAGGCAGACAGGAGTTCCGGGTCGTTCACCAACAACGTGGCCTCGACTGCCGACAACAGCAAACCGAGTTCGGATCGCAGACGGTGCGAGGACTCGGACAGCCGACGGGCGGCCGACGCCAACACCTCGAGACGGCGCTCTGCGATGATTTCCGCCTCCACAGGATGCTTGGCAACCACTAGTTCGGCAGTTTCGATGTCGGGTTCCCAGGACGAAAGCACATCATCAATCTCCCGTGGGGAGGCAACCCAGGCGTCTGCCCCGAGCGTGTACGCCCACACTCCCTCCGGTCCGAAACCACCGCCGCCGGTCAGTACCGGAACTCCGGCTTGATGGGCCGCCCGGATGCTGGCCCGGGCCCCGGGCAACAGCGTCGGGATGGCGCAAGAGAGAATCAAGGTATTCGGGGTTTCCTCAGTCAGGTACCCGGCCAGATCGGCTGCCTCCATGTTGGATCCCAGGTAACGGACCCGGTAGCCGAGCCACAACAGGTACGCAGAGGTAATCCGGGCGGGCAACGAGTGGTGGTCGCCTTGGGCAGCGGCGATCACGATTTCCCGCCCCTCTTCCGGCAGGTCGAACGAGCCGGCCAGCATCGCTACCAGGGTCTCCACGGCCCCGGTGGCGGCGTGTTCATCGGCGATCCGATAGTCGCCCTTTTGCCACCTCGTACCGAAGTCGGCGTGAGCGGCCGCCACGACGTCAAATAGGGCTACGTCAAAGGGGACGCCCTCGTCCAGCAAGCCACGCACCATGTGGAAAGCGCTGCCGGCGTCGCCCTCGAGGAGGGCGCTGGTAACGGCCAATCGGACCGAATCGATCTGCGAAGTCGCCGGACTCATGTTGCTCCTCTCGGACCGGCGCCAGGGTAGCCCGGCCGGCGAGAATCGGCTCAACCGGGCAACCTCGGTGGCAGGTCATTCGGCCAGGTCGGCGCCGGTTCGAAACGCCTCCCGCCAACCGACCCTGGACGTGGCCCGCGCAACTCCACCGACGTAGATGCGACCGGCCAGCCGGATCATGGCCAGGCCCGCCACGACCATCACGCCGAGAGCGACGGCAATCTCCCAATTGTCCGCCCAGCCGCGAGCGATCCGGCCCGGCATCAGCATGGGCGCCCAGAAGGGGATGAATGACGTCACCCGGATCAACAGCGTGTCGACACCCCCCGAGATGGTGATCAAACCGAGAACGTAACCGATACCGACCAGGATGCTCATCGGGCCGATCACACTGCCCGCTTCCTGGTTGTTGGAGGCCAGTGACCCTCCGGCGGCATACAACGAACCGTAGAAGGCGTACCCGAGCAGGAACCAGACGATGACCCAGACGACGATCGATGCCGAGGCAGCCGGTATCTCCAATCGATCGCTGGCCAGCCCAATCGTCAGCGCCAATGTCCCGATGGCGACGATCTGGATCAGTCCGAGCAGCCCGATGCTCAGCACTTTGGCAACCATCAGGTGGTGGGGTTTGATCGCCCCTAACAGCAACTCAACCACCCGGTTGGCCTTTTCCTCAACTACGGCGTACCCGATCCATTGGCCATAGGCGAGGATGGCCATGAACATCAGGATCACGGAGATGGCGGCCAGCACCTCGTCGGCGACCGAACCGGCTTCCGGCGATTCGACTGTCCGGGATTCGATGTCGGGATGGATCAGCCGATTGGCCTCATCAGGGGTGAGGCCCAAGTCGGCGGCCTTATTGCGAACCTGCTGATTGGAAACCGCCAGCCATACCGCGTTAGCCAGCTCATTAGAGGTACTCGGTCCCCATACGACTTCATCTTCACCAACGACGAGAGCGTCGACCTGCCGGTCGGCCAGCGCCTCCTCTGCCTCAGCGCGTGATGGGTACGTCTCGGTAGCCACTCGAGCTTCGGGGCCAAGGAGCTCGGCGATGTCCTGTTGGATGGCCGGTGACGGGCTGTTTACCAGGCCCAGACTGTAGGTGGTCGTCTGGTCTCTTCCGCCGGTCAGCACCAGCGCCGTCATACCGACCGCCACCACCGTCAACACGACGGCCGACGAAATCAGGAATGGCTTTCTCCAGGCGCTGAGCTCTCGGCCCATGGCCAGGAGGATGGTGGTGCGATCCTTCACCGACCCACCGCCGCGGTGAAGATCTCAGAGAGCCGCGGGGGCTCCAGGGTAAACGAGGTAACGTCTCCGGCTTGATCGGCAACGGCGGCCATCGTCTGGAGATTCGCTTCCTCACCGACCAGGAGCCGGATCCGGTCATCCCGGTGCTCGATCAGGTGGGCGCCGGGTAGCCGCGTTATCCAGGATGGATCGACCGGCCGGGAAGTGGCGATTTCCAGGTAACGCCGGGGCGACGCCGATCGAAGTTGCGACACGCGGCCCGCCAGGATGACCCGGCCGGCATTGATGATGGCTACGTCGTCGCAGAGGTCCTCGACCAGGTCGAGCTGATGGCTGGAGAACAGGACCGCAATTCCGCGCTCGGCCTGCTCGCGCAGTATCCCGGCCATGGTCACCACGGCAATCGGGTCGAGTCCGGCGAAGGGCTCATCGAGAACCAGGAGCATCGGGTCGTGTACCAGTGAGGCGGCCAGCTGGACTCGCTGCTGGTTGCCGTGGGAAAGCTCGACGACCTTGGCGTCTGCTCGGTCGGTGAGATCGAACATCTCCAGCCATCGGTCGACGGCCTGTTCTGCGTTTTCCCGGTCGAGGCCGTGCAATCGCCCGAAGTAGACGAGTTGTTTGCGAACCCGCATCTTCGGGTATAACCCTCGTTCTTCAGGCATGTACCCGATTCGGCGCCGGACGGCCGTGGTCAGCTGGCGATCGTCCCAGGTGACCCGGCCCCGGTCCGGTCGAACCAATCCGAATATCGTGCGCATGGCGGTCGTCTTCCCGGCTCCGTTGGGTCCGAGGAAGCCGAGCATCTGGCCGGCCCCGACGGTCAGCGTGCAATCGTCCAGCGCCACGACCTCACCGAACCGTTTGTAGAGACCATCCAGACGAAGCATCGATTCATCGTGACACAAACTCCCCGACGTTGACCATGGGCCAACCGTCCGGTTCCATCCTCCAATACGCCCTACCGATTCGCCGAGGCTCAGACCTGATCGGGGGTCCGATTGATCCACTCGACGTGGGAACGGATGTCTCGATCGAAGAGCATTCGGCGCACGATGACCCGCCGCCGTTCCGGTCCGTGGGTTGGCAACGGCCGCCGGTTCGCCTCGATCCGTTTCGCCACGGTGAGGAACAACATCGCTGCGGCCGCCACGGGGAGGATGGCCGGACCGTCGATCAGCCACGAGAACACTGGGAGGGTCACCAGACTGCCCAGGGTCCATAGCGTCGAGTCGCCCAACCGCCACCCGATCAGCAGAAAGCCGAGCAGCCACGACGTTCCCAGCGGGAAGATCACGACCAGGACGCCCAGAAAACCGCTGACGCCCCTTCCCCCGGTGAATCCCAACCAGATAGGCCAGTTGTGTCCGGCTATTGCCGCCAAACCGGCCGCCAAAGCGGCACCGGTGCCGAGATCCAACTGGAGGGCCAGCCAGGTAGGAAGCGCCGCCTTGCCGACGTCGAACAGGCCAACCGGCACGACGGCCCATCGGGCGACGTGCTCGTAGACCATCGATCCGGTCGGGGTACCGCTTCCGTAGCGGCGCAGGTCGGTTCCCTTCAGCCAGCGGGCCGTCAAGTATCCGGTGGGTATTGAGCCGACGAGGTAGGCGCCGATGATGAGCAGCGCCGTTTGGAGAGCCATGACTACTCCAAGTGGTAGGCCAGGCCGAGCAATCCCGGTCCGGTGTGGGTTCCCATCACCGGAGTCAGCTCGGTCACGTGCAGCTCGAGACAGTCGAACTGGTCGGCGACCCGGCGGCGGAGAGCCTCTGCGTCATCGAACGAGTCGGCGTGGAGGACTGCGGCCCGTACCGGCCGGTCGCCGACCTCGGACGACATCAAATCGAGCATCGCCTGGGTTGCCTTGCGACGGGTACGAGGTCGGGCGATTGCCGCGATCTGGCCTTCGACGATGTGCACGATCGGTTTGAGTTGAATGGCGTTTCCCATCATGGCGACCGCACCGTTGACCCGGCCGCCCCGCCGAAGGTATTCCAGGGTTTCCAGAAATGCGAAGAACCGGACCCGGGATCGGACGTCCTCAGCCGCGGCCAACACCGTTTCGAGGTCTGCTCGGGCGCGGGCGGCCCGGGCGGCCGCCAGGGCGACGAACCCCTGGGCCATCGTGGCCGACTGTGAATCGACGACGTGGACCCGGCCTCCCGGGATCTGACCGGCCGCCATCAGCGCAAATTTGTAGACCGAGGTGAGCTCAGATGAGACGTGGACGGCGACCACCGCCTCGGCGTCGTTCAGAGCTTCTTCGAAAACCCTCAGGAACTCACCGACCGAGGGTGCGGCCGTGGTGGGGAGTTCCTCGCTGGTGCGCAAGAGCCGGTAGAACTCCTGGGTAGCGAGATCGATCCCATCTCGGTACGTCCGGTCGCCGATGGTCAGCACAATGGGGACCACACGGATGTTCAGCTCCCGGGCAAGCGATTCGGGCAACATCGCCACCGAATCAGTTACTACCGCGATTCTTTGCACCGAAGCCACCTCTGGCGATCGTGGTCGAGATTACATTCTCTTCTTGCAACCCTAGGCGGCCGGACCAAGGGAACCATGTACCTTCGAGGAGTCTGCTGGAATGAGGAGAGACCCGCATGACGTCAGATCACTCTCCCCGGTCGATTCGTCCGCCGGCCGTAGCCGGGAGTTTCTACCCGTCGGATCCGAGGGTGCTACGCGCTTCCGTCGATCGGATGCTGGCGGCGGCCGGCCTCCGCGCCCCCGACGTCGAGGTGCGTCTCCTCATTGTGCCCCACGCCGGATACGTCTACTCCGGACCGGTGGCGGCGACCGCCTACCGGCTGTTGCAGGCTGTGGACCGACCGCAACGGGTGGTCGTTCTGGGCCCTTCCCATTTCGTCGGCTTGGCAGGCCTGGCGACGCCCGGCGTTGATGGTTTCGCTACTCCGATGGGCGTGGTTCCCGTGGATGCGGGGCTATCGACGATCGCCGGTAGCCGGGCCGCCGTGGCTTCCAACCCGGCTCCGCATGCGCCCGAGCACAGCATTGAAGTGCAGCTCCCCTTTCTCCAGGCGGTTCTAGAGCAATTCACCCTGCTTGCCCTCCTCACCGGAAGAACCCAACCGGAAACTGTGGCGGAGGTTCTGGGAGACCTGGCCGAGCAGGATGACGTGCTGGTCATCGTCAGTTCGGATCTTTCGCACTATCTCGGCTACGAAGCAGCCCGGGTGCGCGATGAACGGACGGCCCGGGCCATCGTGGCGAGGCGCCCCGATCATCTCGGTGAGGGTGACGCGTGCGGTCTGGTAGGCGTTCAGGCTGCTCTCTTGCTCGCCCGCCGCCACGGTTGGGAATGCTCTCAGCTCGACCTGCGATCATCCGGGGACACGGCGGGAGGACGAGACACCGTCGTCGGCTACGGAGCGTTTGTCATCGGCCCGGCCCGCTGAGATCGGGCGGCCGGACCGGAAGCCGTTGCCCCCGCCAGGTACCGGGGCCGACCGGATCGAACACACCGGCGCAGGGCGTGCCGCACGTCGCACACCTGCCCGTGCTATCGAGGTCCCAGCCAACCAGCCTGTGTCCCTGGCGACTCATGATCTCAGCCCCGCAGTTGTGGCACCGGGTCGTCTGACCGTCGGGGTCGGTCACGTTGCCGGTGTATACGTAGCGCAGGCCGTTGGTCAGACCGATTCGGCGAGCCCGGGTGAGGGTTGCGAGGGGAGTGGGCGGCCGGTCGAGCATCTTGAAATCAGGGTGAAAAGCTGTGAAGTGGAGTGGAACATCAGGGCCGAGATGGTTCACAATCCAGGAGGTGAGCTGATCGATTTCGTGGTTGGAGTCGTTCATTTCGGGGATAAGCAGGGTGGTGATCTCCAACCAGACTTCCGTCTCGTCGTGGAGATACCGGAGCGTTTCGAGGACCGGCTGCAGATGCCCGCCACACACTCGCTTGTAGAACTCTTCGCTGAATGCTTTCAAGTCAACGTTGGCCGCGTCGATATTTGCGTAGAACTCCACTCTCGGTTCCGAACAGACGTAGCCGGCGGTCACCGCCACGGTCCTCACGTCGACGGCGTGACACGCCCGGGCAACATCGACGGCGTATTCGTGAAACACGACCGGATCGTTGTAGGTGAAAGCGACGCTGCGACAACTCAGCTCGGCGGCCATCCGGGCGATCCGGGCCGGCGAGGCTAGATCGGTCAGAGCATCGAACCGTCGCGCTTTCGAGATGTCCCAGTTCTGGCAGAACCGGCAGGCCAGATTGCATCCGGCCGTGCCAAAAGAGAGAACCGGCGTCCCCGGGAAGAAATGGTTGAGAGGCTTCTTCTCGATGGGATCTACACAGAAGCCCGACGAGCGGCCGTAGGTGGTGAGCACGATCTGGTCCTCGTGTCGGGACCGTACGAAACACAGTCCCTTCTGGCCCTCATGGAGCTTGCAATACCTGGGGCACAGATCGCACTGCACGCGTCCGTCCGGAAGATCGTGCCAGAACCGCGTCGGTACGCCGGCCTCGGGACGGCCCGGCGTTTCCCGCTCGGAGGTCATGACCGCCGGTCCAGTCGCCACAGACCGGCCTGCGTGGCGGCCGCGACCGCGGCAGCCACTTCGCCGGCCGATGCCCGGCGATCGATGTCCGCGTAGCGGGGATTGCCGGGCACCCGGTGTTCCGGCCGGTATTGATCCATGATGTTCACGTAGGTGTCCGGTGAGATCTCGTCGGCCAGCCATTGCAGGATGGCGGCCGTCTCCGCTGTGTGGCCCGGCATCACGAGATGTCTCACGAGTAGACCGCGGCGGGCCAAGCCGTCCCGGCCGATCGTCAGGGTTCCAACCTGACGATTCATCTCGGCAATGGCCGTCCGCGCCACCGTCGGATAGTTTTCCGCCCGGGCCAGTCGCCGGGCGGTCTCCGGTGCCCAGAACTTGAAGTCGGGCATGTAGATGTCGACCAGACCATCCATCAGACGAAGTGCGGATGGTCCGTCGTAGGCGCTGGTGTTGTACACCAGAGGGAGGCGCAATCCCGCCGGAACAGCGATCGCCAGCGCCTCCACTATTTGCGGGACGACGTGTTCGGGTGTCACGAGATTGATGTTGTGACATCCGACTTCTTGAAGGCGCAACATGACCCCGGCCAGTTGCGATGCGTCGAGCTCCCGGCCGGCCGGTGACGAAGAGATGTCCCAGTTCTGGCAGAACACACAGTGCAGGTTGCAGGAAGAGAAGAAAATGGTCCCCGAGCCGTTGGTTCCGCTGAGACACCTTTCTTCCCCGAAATGCGGGAAGGCGGCCGATATCCGGGCTTTCCGCCCAATTCGACAGGGAGGGAGGTCGCCCCCGGTTCGATCGATACCGCAGTCTCGCGGGCAGGACCCACACTTCTGCAACTCGGTCGTTGCCAGGTGGGCCCGGGCGGTCATCCCTCCGGTACGGTGTACTGCAAGATAGGCCGGCTCGTCTCTCATGAGAACCGATTCTTCGCTCGTTCCCATCCTTCAAGCGTACCGAGGATGGTCCCCGTGGGTCAGGCAGACCCGATAGCCGGGGGACTAGTCCCGACGCTCGGAGACCTTTGTGTCTTTACGACCACTATGAGTGGTCGTAGGGTAGCGAGTACACACACCTCAGTGCAGACCAACGGTCACGAAGTCAGCGGGAGGTTTGGGGGGCGCAGCGGGACCCGGGTTCATCCCGGGTCCTTCTGATGGAGGACGTTTCCGACCAGGAGTCCGGCCAGTAGCGCATACTGCTCAATCCGGTTGTAGATCTGTACGGAAACCCGGAGGAGTTGCTGGGGCCATTCCGGCCAGACGTTGATCGGCACCTCGATGTGATGGTCCTGCCACAACCTTTGCTGGAGGGCGGTGCGCCCGAAGACGGGTGGATCGCCGGTCGCCGGGGGGAGAGGGACTGCGGCCATGGCGCCGACCATCTCGTCGGGCGCCGGCCGATCGATCTGCAGGGCATCGACCAGAAGATCACGCGCGGCGAGAGCCATGGCATGATTCCGTTGCTGCAGGGCGGGCCAGCCTCCTGGCATTTGGGCGTTCATCGTTTTGATGGCAGTCGGTATGACCAGATGGGCAGTCGGGTCGTTGGTGCCGGTCCAATCGAAGAGAAGACGAAATCGGGAACGATCGCTCCGGGGCGAATTGGCACCATGGCTGATCACCGTAGGGACGATGCCGGCCTGGCGATCTCGGCGGACATGCAAGAAGGCGGCGCCCTTCGGCGCGCACAGCCACTTGTGGGCATTGGCGGTGTAGTAGGCGGAGCCGATGGCCTCGAGGTCGACGGGAACCATGCCGGGAGCATGTGCTCCATCGATGAGGGTGTCGACGCCCCGAACGCTCATCTCCGCCACGATGCGTTCGACCGGAAACACCAGCGCGGTCGGGCTCGTCACATGATCAACCAGCAACAAGCGCGTTCGAGCGGTGACGGCCGAGACGATGGCGTCGACCACTTCGTCGGGCGAGCCGATGGGGAACGGTACCCGGGCAGTGACCACTCGCGCTCCCGAGCGTTCCGCCACTGCGACGGCGGCGTTGCGACAGGCGTTGTAGACGTGATCGGTGATGAGGATCTCGTCGCCCGGCTCAAAGTCGAGGGAGCGAAGCACCGTGTTGACTCCTGTGGTGGCATTCACCACGAATGCCAGGTCGTCGGGATCGGCACCAACGAACTGTCCCAGTACTGATCGGACGGAATCGGCCGGTTCCTCGAGGTTGGCGAAGAACTGGATCGGTTCCGCCTCCATGCGACCGCGCAGCGCAGACTGGTGTTCGAGCACGGGACGCGGACAGGCCCCAAAGGAGCCGTGGTTCAGAAACTCGACATCCGGATCGAGCAGCCAGAGGTCGGACATGAGGCGAGGTTATCCGTTCCGGCGTCGATTTGGTGCACGATGTGTCGCGGGTTGACGCAAGAACGGGACTAGCCCAGCCGGCCGCAGGTGGTCAGGTCCTCTTCCCGAACGGCGCCCAGGCGGCCATCCCGAGTCCCAGAATGATCCCGATGACGGGCAACCCGATCACGCTCAATGTGTTGAGCGGCATGATGCCGAACTGTTGCAGGACGAGGGCCAGGAACAGGCCAAACAATAAACCGGAAATGAATCCGAGAACTGGACGTCCCTTCATGACTTCCTCCTAAACCCGGAACCCAGCAGGGTGATCAATGTGACTCCGGCCCCGGCCAGGGATGCTATCCCGATGATCCCGGATCCTTCCAGCTTCACCATCACGGTTCCGGTGCAGGAGCCGCCATCGGCACTGTGTTCTCCGCTCAGCTCGTAGACGCCGCGAGGGATGAGCGACTCGGGAACGGGGAACAAGTCTTTGAACTCCTCGATGCTGTAGGAGCCTGAATTCCCTTGTTTGTTGGCGCTATTGGGGTCACCCCAATCTGCGATCTTGATGGTCCAGGGTCCGACGACGATCCCCAGTGTCCCCTCATTGTTCTCGTTATTGAAGGAAACGCTCGCCTCCCAGTCGGCAACGATTCCGTCTTTATCGATGGGCACGACAATCGGATTATCTACCGTGTCGTTTTCGGGTCCGTAGGTAGTGCCGTCGATCACCGCCGAACCTGTGCAATCCCCGTCGATCCCGGCCATGGCCGCGGCCGGCAACATCAGCACCGCCGCCACCACCATCATTGCTAGGAACAGCCTGCCGGTTGGTGGGCCGATCGAGCGCAATCTCATGTACTGCCTCCTCTCGACGATTAATCCTACGCCGGCCGGATCGAACGTGGGTGGATCACGGAAGGAGAAGACAGGAGGTCGGGTTATGGAAGACCGGGCTAGCCGTCACCGTCGGGGTCATCACCAACCGCCGCTTCGGCTTTCCCGGGCCGATCAGGTTTTCCCGGCTTGTCCGGCTTGTCCGGCTTGTCGGGCGGGTCGTCGGCTTGGTCGTCGGCCTTGACCGCTTGCTGGGCGGCTTTCTCGTCCGCCTTCGCCGCTCGGTCCTCGGAGTTTGCCATCGAACGGTCGCTGCCCAGACCATGAGCGGCCGCCTTAGGGGATTCTCCGCATGTTTCAGCCGGGTCGAAGGCTCCGCCCGAGTGAGTCCGGGCTGCCGCCGAGACACATTCTCCCCACGCCTGCACTTCTGCCGCATAGAGAAGGACCTGGTCGACGAGTCGCTCGTCCGTCGGATCCTCGCCTGCCACCAGTATTGCCGGCCCACCCCCGGGAGCCACCGATTGAATCGTGGTCGAGGTGGTTGCCGGAGCCTGGCCGGGAAGGCTCGCGGCCACACCGCCGACGGCGGCCAGGGCGACGGCCCCGACGACCATCTTTGAAAGGAATCCCCAGGAGAGCAATCCCACGAACACGGCTCGGAGGCTTCGTCGCCGGGTGATGTCCGAGTTCGACGATCGTTCCAAACCGCAGCGGGCGCAAAGAAACCGGCCCTGCATCCTCACCTGGGCAGTTACACCACAAACTCCACACCGCTCTTGACCGCCGTGGTTCATACCCACATATTATCGCCACTTAACGCGATTTCATGACCACTCTTAGTCAACATCCATCATCTAGTCAGTCGGCTTCACATGCTCACAAAGAGCCGGAAAAGTCCTCAATCTCTTCCGGAGCGAGGTTTGATGCCAGACTGCCGGGCGAAGGGAAGGCCGTGGATCGAGAGCAGCCGCAATCTGATGAGGCACCGGCCGCGTTGACGGGTGCACTGGTATTCCTCATCGGCGCCCGGTTCGTCTTGAACACCGGGTATCGCTTGGTCTATCCCTTTCTCCCGGTCATTGCTCGAGGTCTAGGCATCCCTTTGACCCAGGCCGGGTTGCTGGTGTCGGTCAGATGGATGACCGGGCTCGCCACCCCGGCGGCCGTCCGGGTGCTCGGCCGTGGCGAACGCCGGCATCGACTGATCGTCGCCGGACTGGCAATGTTTGCTTTGGGGGCGGCGGTCACGGCGGCCGCAGGGGTATTCGTTGGAGCTCTGACCGGGTTTATCTTGATGGGCCTGGGAAAGCCGGTGTACGACGTAGCCGCCCAGGCCTATCTCTCTGATCGAACCCCCTACCGGCTTCGCGCCCGCTACCTCGGTGTCATGGAACTCACCTGGGCGAGCGCGCTGCTGGTAGGAGCACCGGCCGCCGGGTGGCTCATCGCCGGTTGGGGATGGACCGCTCCGTTCTGGGCGATAGGCGCCGTCTGTCTCCTGGCCCTGGCGGCGATGCGGTGGGCAATCGAACCGGACACTCTTTCGACCACGGACTCCCAGACCCGGTTGAAGCTCGATCGCAGCGCGATCGCTCTCCTGCTGGTGGTCGGGTTCTTTTCGGGGGCGTCCGAGTTGATGTTTGTTGTGTTCGGAGCCTGGTTGGAGGATGGATTCGGACTGTCGCTGCTGGCCCTGGGTGCCGCCGGGGTGTTGGTGGCCGTCTCAGAGTTGGTCGGCGAAGGATCGACGGTGTTGTGGACCGATCGAATCGGCAAGCGACGATCCCTGGCTCTGGGATTGATTCTGTCCGCGTTCGGGTACCTCATGGTGGCTCTCACCAACAGCCACCTCACCGCCGGTTTGGCGAGCATGGCGCTGGCTTTGGCCTTCTTCGAATTCACCATCGTTTCGACCTATCCGCTTGCTTCCGAAATGCGTCCTTTGGGTCGTACCCGCTATCTCGCTCTCCTCTGGGTTGGGATGGGGCTCGGTCGTGCGATCGGGGCAGCACTGGGCCCCTTTCTGTATGAGCGATTGGGACTCACGGGGAATACGCTGGTGGCGGCGGCCGCCAACATCGTGGCCCTGATCCTGCTGCTGGGTTGGGTGCGGGATTCGGAATCGGCGTAGGGCTCTCAGGTGGGCAGGGCAGCGGCGAAGAGCACCACCACGGAGTGATCCGCGACCCGATAGTGGGTCGCGTCGACGAGCGGCGCGTCGGGCGGGAGGCTGATGTCGTCGGGCGACGCCAGCGAAGTGTCGACGACCCGGCGCCATCCGCTGGTTGCCCATCCGGGCAGATCAGGCAGCTCGAAATCCAATGGGTCCCTATATGCGTTCAGTGCGAAGTGCATTAGCAGATCGCCGGAGCGGCCCGAAGCCGATACCGCCAGGCTGTGGGAATCGTCCTGGAAGTCAGGGTTGTCGAGTTTGACACCGTGCAGTTGGATTCGGGCCCGTCGGGTCACCTCCTCCAGGCTGAGGTTGTGCTCCCTCGTGACCGACTCGCGTATGAAGCGAACTCGGATCAGTTCTTTCACGAACCGGTGAATGTCGCCGTGCGTCTCGAGATTCGTCCAGTCGAACCAGCTGACTTCGTTGTCCTGGCAATAGGCGTTGTTGTTTCCTTGTTGGGTTCGGCGAACTTCATCGCCCATCAGGATCATCGGCGCGCCCAGCGAGAGGAGACCGATGGCGAGGAAGTTCTTGATTTGTCGTTTGCGAATGGACTCGATCGATGGGTCATCGGTCGGTCCTTCGACTCCGTAGTTGCTTGAGAGGTTGTAGTCGCTGCCGTCCAGGTTGTTCTCGCCGTTGGCCTCGTTGTGCTTGGTGGCGTACGAGACCAGATCCTGAAGGGTGAAACCGTCGTGGCTGGTTACGAAATTGATGCTTTGCTCGGGTTCGCGACCCTCCTGGGCATAGAGATCGGGACTACCAAGAATCCGGTTGGAAAGACGCGGGACCATGTCCTCATCTCCCCGAACGAAAGCTCGGACGTCGTCACGGAACTGACCGTTCCACTCCTTCCAGCTGTCGCCGATGAAATGACCCACCTGGTACAGGCCGGCTGCATCCCAGGCTTCGGCAATGAGCTTGGTGCCGGCCAGGGCAGGGTCCGACTCGATGTCCCATAGCACGGGCGGATTGGGTACCGGCAAACCGTTTTCATCGCGAGACAGAATCGAGGCAAGATCGAATCGGAACCCGTCGACGTGCATGTCGTGCACCCAGTAGTGGAGGCTGTCGAGGATCATTCGTCGCACGATCGAGTGGTTCCCGTTGAGAGTGTTGCCGGTCCCCGCGAAGTTGGCGTATGTCTGACCTCCGTCTTCAAGGATGTAGTAGGCGGAGTTCTCGAGGCCCCGGAAGCTCAGGGTGGGCCCGTGCTTGCCGCCCTCAGCCGTGTGGTTGTAGACGACATCGAGGATCACTTCGATGCCGGCCCGGTGTAGCGCCTTGACCATGTCCCGGAACTCATTCAGCGGTGCCAGCGGATCGCGACAGGAGCTGTATCCACAATGGGGAGCAAAGAACGAAACGGGGGAATATCCCCAATAGTTGGTCAACCCCGGGGGAGCATCCTGCCAGTCGAACTGGAAGATGGGTAGCAATTCGACGGCAGTGATGCCGAGATCCTGCAGGTAGGGGATTCTGTCGATGAGGCCGGCGTAGGTGCCTCGCTTCTCGGGGTCAACCCCCGAGCTCGGGTGTTTGGTGAATCCGCCGACGTGCATTTCGTAGATCACCGTCTCGGAAAACGGCCGGCGCAGGTGAGTGTCGCCTTCCCAGTCGTAGGTCGAAACGTCGGCTACCACGCTCTTGAAGGCGTGCCGGTCGTTCGGTCCGGGCGAGCAGGCGGCGCTGCGCCGATAGTCGGACGGGGTGGCGATGGCTCGCCCGTACGGATCGAGAAGCACCTTGGTCGGATCAAAGCGCAGACCGCGAGCCGGATCGTGGGGACCGTGGGCCCGAAATGCGTAAAGCTGTCCCGGTTTGACGTCTGGGATGAAGGCATGCCAGTAGTGATACGTGCGGTGCCGGCCGGGGTCCAGGCTGATTACCCGGGCCGGCTCATCCGCGTCGATGTGGTCGTACAGCAGCAACTCCAGCCGATCGGCGTTTCGGGAGTAGACACTGAAATTGACCCCGTCGGGTTCGACGAGCGGGCCGAGCGGATAAGGACAACCGGGATACTGTTCCGCCATGTGCACCTCTCGAGCGATCCTCTCCAGGGATTCTCGCGCGTTCCGACCAATGTGAGGTCGACTACTCCCGGTCGGGGAGTCGGTCGATGAGATGGTTCAGTCTCATGGCAAGCGCCTTGCCCATCTCGTCGAGTTGTTTCTGCGTCACCCGCTTCACAGTGGTCTGACGTTCGGCCGTCCGGCGCCGTGGAGGCAGACCCCGCTCGGTGGAAGTATCAGTGTCGTCGACTTCGACCACCAGGCGGTTCTCGTCCAGCGCCTGCAAAGCGCATGGTCCGCAGAGCGGTTGCTGTTGGTAGACAACCAATGCGGGAGTGTTGCAGCTTTCGCATCGGAGGTCGCTCACCGCGAACTCCTCGGCTCGCCGAATCGAAGCTGGCTGAGTACCGGCTCCCTTGCGCCGGTCAGAGAGACGGTAAATCGGCAACCACCGAACAGCCCGGTCTTGACTTCGAGCATTTCAGATCGGAGATCGGTGGTAGAGATCGGGTTGATGCTGATGTGTCCACAGACGCGACACACCCGGCGTTGCAGATCGGCGCCGACGTGGTGATTGGCGAATTCGTGGATGTGCTTGGCAGACGGCGCTTTCCGTCGATTCCGGCCGAGCATATGGGCCTCCTATTCACCTCAACTCAGGTTGTCGGCCCTAGACCCCGAATGTGAAGAAGGGTTGCGTCAACCCTCAAGCGGACTAGTGCTCGATTTCGATCAGGCCGTTTCGAGGGCCTTCTCGAGCACCTCGTCGATGGTGTCAACGATGTGGAAGGTCATTTCTTCGCGGCAACTCTCCGGCACATCGTCGAGATCGACCTCATTGCGGGCGGGGAGGATCACTTCGGTGAGGCCGGCCCGGTGGGCGGCCAGCACCTTCTGTTTCAATCCGCCGATCGGAAGGACCTTGCCCTGCAGGGTGATCTCGCCGGTCATCCCCACGGTGTTCTTCACCTTTCGTCCCGACAGCAGTGACGCCAGCGCGGTGGTCATGGTGATTCCGGCCGAAGGACCGTCCTTGGGCACGGCGCCCGCCGGCACATGGACGTGGAACTTCCTCTTCAGGTCGGCCGGGTCGATCTTCAGCTGCCCGGCATGTGACTCGATGTAGGACAGTGCAATTCGGGCCGATTCCTTCATCACGTCGCCGAGCTGTCCGGTCAGGGTCAACCCGGGCTCGCCATCCATGGAGGTCGCTTCGATGAACAGCACATCGCCGCCGGCGCCGGTGACGGCCAGACCGGTGGCGACGCCGGGTACGGCGGTGCGGTCTTTCGCCTCATCGCGCCAGACCTTGGGCTTGCCCAGGAAGTCTTTGACGTCGGGCTCGTCGACCTCGACGACTTGTGGCTTGTCTTCGCCGCGAGCGATCTTGGTCGCCACTTTGCGAGCCAGTTTCCCCAGTTCTCGTTCGAGCGACCGAACCCCGGCCTCCCGGGTATAGCGGTCCACCACGGCGGTCAGGGCATCCTCGGTGACCACGATTTCCTCGGGTTCCAGTCCGGCGCCGCGGATCTGGCGGGGGAGGAGATGATCACGAGCAATCGCAACCTTTTCGAGATCGGTGTATCCGTCGAGTCGGATTACTTCTGTGCGGTCCAACAGAGGGGCGGGGATTGTCTCCAACACGTTGGCCGTTCCGATGAACAGCACGTCGGAGAGGTCAACGTCCAGCTCGAGGTAGTGGTCCCGGAACGTATGGTTTTGGGCGGGATCCAGAACCTCCAGCAGAGCCGACGAGGGGTCACCGCGCCAATCCGATCCAACCTTGTCCATTTCGTCGAGCAGGAACACCGGGTTCATGGTTTCGGATTCGATCAAGGCGCGGACGATCCGGCCCGGTCGGGCACCGACGTAGGTACGACGGTGTCCACGGATTTCGGCTTCGTCGCGAATGCCACCGAGGGCTACCCGAACGAATTGGCGACCCAGGGCCCGGGCGACGGATTCGCCCAGCGAGGTTTTGCCGACTCCGGGAGGTCCGACCAGCAGCAGGATGGCACCCTCTCGCAGGTTGCCGGCGTTCTCCAGACCGCGATCCTTACGAAGCTTGCGGACCGCCAGGTGCTCGACGATGCGTTCTTTGACGTCGGCGAGACCGGTGTGGTCGGCGTCCAACACCGCCCAGGCCTCGTCGAGGTCTAGGCGATCCTCTGAGGTCGAACCCCAGGGCACGTCGAACATCGTGTCGAGCCAGGTGCGGATCCAGGAATGTTCGGGCGACTGTTCTGACATTCGCTCCAGGCGATCGATCTCCCGCTCGACCGCTTCGCGGGCCTTCTCCGGGAGATCGGCCTCTTCGAGCTTCTGACGGTATTCGGAAGCCGCGTCGCCCTCCTCGCCGAGTTCCTTCTTGATCGCTTCGAGTTGCTGACGGAGCAGATAATCACGCTGAGATTTGTCGATCCGTTCGGTGGCGCTGTCGCGCACCTTGCGGCGGAGGGTGAGGTCGGCCAGAACCTCGCCCATCCAGGACATCAGCTTGCCGAGCCGTTCGCGGATGTCGAGGGTCTCGAGCAACTCGACTTTCTGTTCGAGGGACAGATCTGGCGAGTACACGGCCAGGTCGGCGAGCCGGCTGGGATTCTCGATTCCGAGGATCCTTTCGGCCACCCCACCCATCCCGCGCTGGTTCAGAACCTCGCTTACGACGGCCCGGTATTCGCCGACCAGGTCGTCAAGCGCTTCATCGTGCACGTCGGCTTCTGGGTACTGTTCGGCGTCGACCCACAGCGCTCCTTGATCGTCGGTCCGTCCGGCTCCCACCCGGGCCCGCGCCAGGCCTTCGACGACCACGTTGCCGCCGTCGGCATCCTGAATCTGGGCGACGGTACCGACGGTGGCGTAAGTCCCGTTCACCTTGGGCACCAGCAGCAGCAAACCGTCGGAGTTTTCCGCAGCGGATACCGCGGTGGTCCCTTCTTCGGTCTCGATGCGAAGGGTCACCACCATATGGGGGAAGACGACTCCGTTGCGGAGGGGTAGTACCGGGAGGGTCAGTTCTCTTGTGTCAGCCATGTCAGCCTCTCTTCAACCGTCGGTGGCCCATTCAACCTGGAGATCCGTAGTCGTATTCCCGGAAGAACGCGGATCTGATAATACGGCGCTCAGGTTCTTATCTAGAGAACGACTAAGTTTCCGATCGCGATCGTCAAGCCGACTAGCGAGACACCTTTCGCAAAGGGCGAAGCAGTAGATTCCAAAACAATCGAAAGGAACCCATGATCAAGATCGAAATACCCGGCCGTCCGGCGCTGATGCTCGAGCACCTGATCACCGATTTCAACGGGACCATTGCGGAGAGGGGGCGGTTACTGGACGGAGTTGGCGAACGATTGCAGAAGCTCTCCGAGCAACTTCGGATCACCGTTCTGACGGCGGATACCTTCGGGCAGGCACGCAGTGAGACGATGGGTTTGCCCGTCGAACTGGTCATCTTGGCGGGCGGTGATGAAGCCAGCGCCAAGGCGGAGCACGTGGCCGGCGTCGGATCGGAGCGAACGGTGACGCTCGGCAATGGGCACAACGATCGCCTGATGCTCGAGGAGGCCGCCTTGGGCCTGGTCGTCATTCAAGGGGAGGGCACGGCCTCGACGGCCATGGAAGCGAGCGATGTCTTGTTCCGGGATGTGAGGGACGCCCTCGATGCGTTGCTCGATCCCCAACGATTGGTGGCCACGCTCCGTAGTTAGGCACGATGGTCGCCGGGAAGCCGGTTGGCTGGTCCTCACCTCACCCGGACGGGTCCCCCGACTGTGCAACGTCACGAGAATGACGGTAGAAACTTCATGACAGTCGTTTTTGCGACCGCGGGCATGGCAACCCAATATCTGGGATCAGCGCGGTAGTGCTGTTCCAGGGCGCGGGTGGGTGAGCGAGATCGTCCGGGGTGCAGGGTGATCTGTGTGCTTGATCACTCGCAGGCGTATGCTGGCACGCCGCTCGGGGTCGAGTCCTGCCGGGCCCACTGCGATTCGCTCGAACCGTGGATTCCTGCCGTGACCTCTGGGCGCTTCGAGTCTTGCCAATAGGAATAGGTTGAGAACTGCATAGGAAGCGCTCGCTGGACACAGGAATCGCCAGGCCGGTTTCGAGGGTCGGTGGGCCGGTGTGGCAACCTGGGAAGCTGGGGTGGGGGACGCCGGGTGGTGGTCCTGGTCGGAAAGTTTCCGAAAGACTCTGTCGTCATGGTGGTCGGTTGTGGTCTCTTATTAGGTGAGAGCCGCATGTGGGAGGGCTAGTGGCTAGCCGTACCGATCAGGACCGGTTCACGGGTTTTGTGCAGCGGGCTCAGCCTCGGTTGTTGGTGGCATTGACCGCTGCCTACGGCCCGGAGGTGGGTCACGAAGCAACGGCTGAGGCGTTGTCGTATGGGTGGCGTCATTGGGATCGGGTGGTGGAGATGGAGAACCCGGTCGGTTTTCTGTTTCGGGTTGGTCAGAGCCGGGCCCGCCGCTATTTCATTTGGTGGAACCGACGGCCCTGCCCGCCAATCGAATCCGGTGGGGGGAACCCCGAACCGTGGATCGAACCGGGGCTTCCTCAAGCATTGGGGAGGTTGTCGAAACGGCAACGGGTGACCGTGGTGCTGGTAGCCGGGTTCGGGTGGACCCAGGGTGAGGTAGCCGACCTTCTCGGAGTTTCCCGAACGACGGTTGAACAGCACCTCTCTCGAGGTTTGGCGGCGCTTCGGAAGGAATTGAAGGTGGCGACATGGTCGACCTAGAGAGACAGATCCACGACTATTACAACCGGATCACTATCCCGGTCACCACCGACGAGTACACCCGGATGGCTACCGGCGCCCCCGTCGTACAACGAAGAAGCCGAGCTTGGGTGCTGGCGGCGGCGTTTGTGGTCGTACTCATCGGTGTGGGGATCGTGGTGCTGATGGCGGGAGAGAACAATCCGTCGTTCGTGGACCAGCCCGAAACGTCCTCTCCCGATCCAACGACCACTGCAACCGTCTCGGCGTCTTCGACGACGGTGGCAACACCAGCCACCCCTGTGTCGCCGTCCGCCGAGGAGCAGGGCACCATCCTGGCCACGACGAAGGCCAAGCCGCTCCCCGCCCAGGCGACCTGCCCGCCGGGGGACGACCCGGACGCCGCCCCCGGCCCGATCGACCAGGAGCGTCCCGACAACATCGACGGAGCTCAGGCCTTCGACCGCCACGCCGGCCATATCATCGTTCTGGCCAACGACGAGCAGCCGAGGCCACGCACCTGGACCTTCGACGTCTGCACCAACACCTGGCAGCGGATGGACCCGCCCGGGGAGCCGGGGTGGGACGACCCGGTCACGCTCGTCTACGACGCCGACTCCGACCGGACCATCGCGTTCGCCCGCAACCGCGTCTGGAGCTACGACCTCTCCGCCGACCGCTGGACGAAGGAGGGTGAATTGCCAGGCTCGATTAACTTCATCGCGGGTTGGGGATACGGGGACAGGACGGCGGCCGTCTACCACCATCCGTCGGGCCTGGTCATCGTCTACGACCGTGACTCGATGTGGGCCTACGACGTCGAGACCGACACCTGGACAGAGATCCCTCAGACGCCCGATCCCTCGCGGCCGGCCGGCTCCGGTTTGCCCGATGGTGTCACGGCCGTCGCGTACGACCGTGACCGCAACCTGCTTCTCGCCGCGGTCGCTGTTCCGGATGGATTCCTCGACGACACCGGCCTGCGATCTGAATCCCAGTACAGGTCGTGGCTGGCGGACGCCGTGCTCGAGATCTGGGCGTTCGATCCGGCTACGGGCACCTGGCGCCTGGCGCCCTCCCAGGTTCCCGCCGGCGTCCTGTGGTCACGGGACGGCTTCTTCTATGGACCGGTCAGCCGGGCGGCGTTCGACGAGGCGAGTGGCGTGACGGTGTACATGTCCGCGGACGGGTGGGTGGAGGCCTACGACGGCCAGCGGAGCTGGCGGGCGTCCCCCGCCGACGGGTTGATGGGCGATGGGACGGAGGTCACATGCGCCAGCGTGGACCCGGTCTACGACCCGATCCACGGCCGGATCGTCTGCCAGGTCTACGGGGGTGGCGTCTCGACCTTCGCCACGGCCACCGGCCAGTGGACCTGGCTGCTCAAGCCGGAACGATAGAACCTCTTGACAAGCAAACAGCGATGACCGTCATCGAGTCGTCTCCGACTGGGTCGATCGGCGCTCGGGAGCCACTGACACAGGGCGCGGTCATCGACGAGTGAGCGACAACGGGGCTTGATCATCGAAAGGAGCGGCCATGAGGTTGGCTAACAGAAGAACGGTGGCTGCCGTGTTGGTCGGTAGCTTGGTCGCGGCATGCGGGTCGTCCTCTTCCGATGCGGGGCAGTTCCCCGCCGGTGAGCCGGTCGATCTCGTATATATCTCCGACTCGGGTGGTCTGGAAGTGGCCGAGAGGTACGTTGAGTTGGCAGCCGAGGCGCTGGACCGGGAGGTCCGCTTCCACGACCACCGAATTGGCGGCCTGTCCATGAGCACGGTTCCTTCCATGGTTCGAGGGAGCTTGGCCGGGGTGGTTGGGGAGGCCGAGATCATCGTGCTGTACGCCCACCCCGGAGGCCTGGAGTACAACCTGCCACAACCGAACATAATGACCTGCTTCGAGGCTCTCGATACCCTTGAAGAGGACTATTTGGGCCCTGGGTTTGACCTTGCGGAGTGGGAGCCGCCGGTAGTTGCGACGGTCGAGGACTGGCAGCCATATGGCGATGTCCTCGCCGAGGTCTACGACGAGATCTGGAAGGCCCGCGAAGGACGGCCCGTGGTTCTCTTAGCGCACGACATCTACAACGGGTTCGTGGCTCCGTGGAGGGAATTGGGGATCGAGGCGGAGTGCACCGCCAACTGGGAGGTCGAGATGCAGGTGATCCGGGCAGCAGCCGAGGAAAACGGGGCGGTATTCGTGTCGTTCTTCGATGTCTTCAACGGACCGGAGCACGACGAGGACCCACGGGCAAAGGGCTGGATGGCCGACGACGGCATGCACGCCAACGGCAAGGGAGGGTCGGTCGCGGCCGAAGCACTAGCCGCTGTCGGCTTCGCAGTGAGCGAGCCACCGGGCTGAGGCCCGTTTCCTCGCTGAGCCCTGCGCGGACGACATCGGGCGTAAGCATCCACATAGGCCAGAGAGACTGATCCCGAGCAATATCGCCCCTTCGGTGGAGTGCCGCCGATCGGCACTTCGAGCGCTGTGGCCGGGCCCTGTGATGGCTACCCACGGTGCCGTGATGTCCACGAGTTCGGTCGAGGGATCCATCGAAGGTTGGAGGTTAGAGACGGTCGGAGGGCTTTGCCGGCCTCCGACGCGTTGGTTGGCTTCGCCTGCGACACCTCGGGTGGTGCGCTTGAGCGAAACGGACGGTGCACATGCGTAGTGTTGCTGCATGACGATCGGAATGCTGGCCGGCGTGGATTTTTCGGTGTGGGAGCAACCGGACCCGAATATGGAGCCGCGGGAGCTGCTGGAGTCGTGGTTGCGGTATCAGCGCCACGAGTTCATCCGGAAGCTCAGGGACCTCTCACGGGAGCAGCTGGTGGCGTGGTCCGTCCCGCCCGTCGAACTGTCGGTGCTCGGACTGGTGAGGCACATGACTCAGATGGAGCATGTCTACCTGTCCTGGGGTCTCGGTGGGGGCGAACAAGCCCTCCGATACGGAGAGGACGACTACCCCGGCGGCACCGTCGACACGATCGACGACGACCTTCGCTGGTACTTCGAGGAAGTCGCCGCGTCGGATGCGGCTATTGCTGAGATGGTGTCACTCGACACCGCCGGGGCAGGGCATGGCCGCCCGCTGCGAGCCACCCTCGTGAAGATGATCGACGAGTACGCCATCCACGCCGGTCAAGCCCACATGCTCAGGTTCGCAGCACTCGGCGAGATGATCCGATAGCCGGCTGTCGGGTTCAGAGCTGATGCGCTCTTCGGTCTGGCGGCGACGCCACGGCGGGTCGCTGGGTCCCGTTCCTCAGTCAGCGTCCCGATAGGAGCGGTGGCTGTATGGTACGGATCAGGAGCACTTCGAGGCCGAAGGGAGGAAGCCTCATGCCGATCGTCGATTTCACGGAAGTCTCGACTCAGGGTCTCGAGTCGTCGCCGGTGGCCGACGCACTCGCCGGTTTGCGAGCAAATGAAGCCCGCTACTTCAAGAACAAGTACGACCACGTGTTCAGCGTTGAGCCGGCGAGTGAGGCGGCTGATGTGATCGCGTGGGTGCATCGGGTCCTCGATGAAGAGCGTGGCATCGTCATCGCCTCGCCTCCGTTGGAAGCCACCAGGTTCGAGGTCGAGGGCATCCGGATGGCGTATGTGTTCTACCAGAGCGGGTTGTCGATCAACGTGATGTATACCATCGAGGATGGGGGGAAGCGGGCTGTTGGGTTCAAGTTGGCGGATGGGATGGATGTCCCTGACGAACTGGCGTCGCGTTTCAAGTTCGCCCGACAGAAGTCCAAACTCGCCGGCACGATTCGCGGGTCGTTCTTCGTCATCAAGGGCGAGTATTGAACCCGCCGGATCGACCAGGAAAGACCTCTAAGCGCTAGTTCAACGCACTCGGCAGGATGATCCGCCCTAACGCACATTCCATCGATTACCCCCATATGCTCAAGTACAAGATTGGTTTCCTCAGCACTGGTTGACCACCGCACGTGACGTCAGTTGAACCCTGAGATCTTGCGCGGAGCAGGGAAGACGTCTCTTTTGGCGAGGCGCCCAGACGGGTGAACGACAGGCGCCAATCAGTCGGGGATGGTTCCCCGGAGGTTCTTCTCCAGAATGTGTCCATCAGGACTTTTTGCGTCGACGTCGCCGCCCACCGCTAGTCCAGCGACATAGGACGCCAGGCCCCCGCGTGGCAGCGCGCAGCGGTTGGAGGTCGCACAACCCACTGACAACTCGAGACCCGATCCACCGGCATTTCGACGACGCTGTACATCCGATGATTGCGTGGGGAAAGCACTCGAGCAGACAGAACCTCCGGCAATTCACAAGTTCACATAAATCCTCAGATGTTCTACATTGGCCGCACACGACCAGAGGGAGGAACTCATGTTTCGTGCAGCAATAGCGACCCTGCCGGCGACCGATATCGATCGAGCCCGGACGTTCTACCAAGGTTTGGGGTTCGAGGTTGGGGGGAGCGGGGATGATGGTTCTTCCCGGATCCAGGTTGGAGAGACTTGGATCATGCTTTACCCGTCCGCATTTGCCGGCACCAATCAGGCAACCGCAGCCGGTATCGGCGTTGACGACGTTCCTGCGGCCGTGGCCGATTTGCGCAGCCGCGGCGTGCAATTCGAGGAGTACGACTTCGGCGAAATGAAGACTGTGGACGGGATCATCACCATGCCCAACGGTCAGAAGGGCGCCTGGTTCAAAGACACCGAGGGCAACATCATTGGACTGTTCGACGGCGACATGTAGCCGTCGGTTCGGTCCCCGGCGGTCACCTACCTCCTCAGGTGGTGGAGCAGAAACGCGAATAGGTCGGCCGACTCGTCGATCAGCTTTGAGGTCGGCTTGCCCATTCCGTGGCCGGCCCGGGTTTCGATCCTGACCAACAATGGGCGCTCTGATGTGCCCCCGGCGGCGTGTTGCACGGCCGCCGCGAATTTGAGCGAGTGCATCGGAACCACGCGGTCGTCGGACTCGGCGGTCGTGATGAGCAGCGGGGGATAGGCGACGCCGGGGGCGACGTTGTGATAGGGCGAATAGGCGCTGAGCCACTTGAAGGCCTCGGGGTCCTTCCCGGCGTCGCCGTACTCGACGGTCCAGTAGCGGCCGGCGGTGAAGTGTTGATAGCGAAGCATGTCGGTAACCGGCACCTGAGCCACGACGGCGCCAAACAGGTCGGGACGTTGCACCATGGTGGCCGTGGTCAGCAGCCCTCCGTTGGAGCCGCCTCGCACGCCCACCATCCCGGGTGCCGCGATGCCGTCGGAGATGAGGGCTTCCGCACAGCAAATGAAGTCATCGAACACCTGTTGTTTGTTCTCGAGCATGCCGGCCTCATGCCATGTCTCGCCGAGTTCGGCCCCGCCCCGGAGATTGGCAACGGCCACCACCCCGCCTTCCTCCAGGAAGGCCAGCCGGCCGGGGTGGAACATCGGGGTGAGGTTGATGTTGTAGCCGCCGTAGCCGTACAGCTCGACCGGAGCCGGAAGCACTGTGGTAGCCAACCGGACAACGAACATGCCGACTTCGGCTCCGTCGGTTGAAACAATGTGTCGGCGTTCGATCTTCACCCGACCGGGATCGAGGGGCGGAGGGGCGCCGGCGAACACCGCGACGGCCGAACCGTCCCAGCCTAAGGCGGTCGGGGGATGCAGGAATGATTGGAAACCGAAATAGAGAGCGTCGTCCTGTAGGCGGCCCGTCAACTCGGCCACCGTCCCGGCTCCCGGCAATTCGATCCTGCCGGTCGGGGAACCCTCGAGATCGTATGTGCGTATGTGGTGGGACGCCTCGTCGAGGGTGACGGTTATCAGGCGGCCGGCGGCGGCGGTCGCCAATTCGATCGCCTGGTGACGCTCACCTACGACGTCCCCCAGGGCGTCCGGTTGATCGAGTGGAAGCCGCACGATTCGCCCGTTGGGTGCGTCGAGATCGGTATGGATCAGGAACGCCCCGTTGTGATGGGCGAGGAATCCGAAGAGCGCCCGACCGGGGGAAGCCAACCGGATCCACTCGCCGTTCATGTCGTCCACCGGTCGGTAGAGCAAGCCGTTCTTGTGTGATGTCCCTTCCCATTCCGTCAGGACTAGATAACGAGCGTCGTCACTGACCGTCGCTTCGTAGCCGAGGTCCGGGTTGTCGGGATTGGCGAAGACCGGGACATCCTGATCCTGACGATCGCCCAACCGGTGGAAATACACAGCCTGATTGCGGGAGGGCTCGGTCGACGACGGATCCTGAGCCGGGAATCGGGAGTAGAAGAAGCCATCCTCGTGCCAGGACGGCTCGGTGAATTTGACGTACTCCAACCCGTCCGGGAGGTCACTTCCGGTATTGGTGTCCCGGATCCGGATTGTCTGCCAGTCGCTACCCGCTTCGGCCACCGAGTACGCCAACCATCGGCCGTCGTTCGACAGCGACGTGGAGACTACGGCTACAGCTCCGTCTTCGGAGAGCGTGTTGGGGTCCAGCAAGATTCGGTCTTCCTCGCCGGCGCGACGGACAAAGAACACCGGTTGATCTTGCAGCCCTTCGTTGTGGGCCCACACGGCCACCCGATTGCGAACCGTCGGCGCCCCGGTACGGGGGACGTCCCAAAGCGTTGCCATACGATCTCGAAGTGCCGGTCGTTCCGGCAGTGAGGCCAGGTAGGGAAAAGTGACTTCGTTCTGAGCTTGAACGAAGGCCTGGGTCTCCTCAGACTGCGGGTCCTCCAACCACCGGTACGGGTCGGCGACCGGGGTTCCGTGATAGTCGTCGATCACGTCGGCGCGTGGGGCCGCGGGGTATTTGAATGCCATGGGCCCGGAGGCTAATCCGCCGCGCTGCGACCAGAGAATTGCCCGGGGGGTTCGCTCAGCGCTACGAGGCCTCGCGGAGCACCTTGGCTACCTCAAACCGAACCTGGAAGTCAAGATCTTCGGCCAGGGACTCGACCAGAAGACGGCTCGAACGCAAGCCCAGATCCCCGAGCGAACGCACCGCTTTCCAGCGGATCCAAGGGTCGTCGTCCGTGAGCAGATCCTCGAACAACGGGCGAAAACGCTCGTCCTCATTGTCGGCTGCCGCATCGACGGCGGTTCGTCGCACGAGGCGAGAGGCGTCGGCCATGCCTCTGGTCACGGCCTCTTGGCGGATCCTCGGGTCACTCGACTCGAGCAGGACGGCAACGGCGATACGCCGGATTCGTGGATCTTCTTCGTCGAGGGCTTCCTGAAGACGCTTCCGGTCGGCCACTTCGTCGGGGTCGAGCAGGTGCAGCTCCTCCGGTCGAGCAGAGCCGACGGAATGGCCCGCTTCCTGCATGAGTTCCTCACGGGTCCGGGCCGGGCGGCGATGCTCGGCGCCGGGATCAGCGAAGAGTTCGGTCACCAGAGCCAGCAGCGGCTCCAAGCGGTGTTCCCATGATGAGCGGGCCCCGATGCCGATGGTGACGAAATCGCCGGCCACCATGACGTCGGTAACGTCCGGTTCGGCGAGCAGGCGTTCGACCCGTCGATCGTCCGGCTTGGCCTGATCGCGGCGCCGGTACCAGACTCCCGGAGCCGCCGGGCCTCCGGTGGTGAATTTCACCTTGCGGGGGTGGGGGGTGGCTTCGGGGGTGACCGGTCCGGCGAATACCCGGTCGAAGATCGAGGGGGCAACCGTGCCGGCTCCACCGGCCCAGATCACGAATTGTCCATCTCGGATGCCGTACGCCAGCGTCATGCCTCTCCCCAGGTCGTGTTCCCACCAGCCTGTCTGGAGATGTGGCATCACTATTTTGCCCAGCTCTCTCGCATCTTCCTCCGACCACTTCTCGGCCGAGAAGAATCGCTTGATGTGCGCCTTGAAAGAGACCAGGTCTTCGAACGGCAGACTCAACGCAATGTCGGTCGTGAGATATCCCGCGGCGGTGGCGACGAGTTGGTGGGCCGCGATCGTCCGGCGAGTCGCATCGAGATCATCCGGTAAAGAATTGATTCCCATTGGACGATCGTAGGCACATAGGAACCGAACAACGTGAGTAAAGTCCTGAACGCCGGGTCAATTGAGGTCCCACCATCGAACTGTCAAACAAGATCCTGATCGTCGACGACGACCGCGTCTACAGCAAGATTCTCAGTCGCTTCTTTGAGGAACGTAACTTCACTGTGTTGACGGCGGAAGACGGAGTAAACGCGGCCTGGATGGCAGCCAGGGAACAACCCGGGTTGATCCTCCTCGACCACTACCTGCCGGGAGCCGATGGACTCACGATTCTCGACCGATTGCGCCGGACGCGGGCGACCAGCGAAATCCCGGTCATCTATCTGACGGGATCGGACAGTCAGGCGCTCGAGAAGAAGGCCAAAGCCGACGGGGTCCTCGCCGTCTTCCGGAAGGGCGATCTCGACGAAAACGAATTCATGTGGACGGTCAACCGGGTATTCGGCATCAAGACCGCCCGGGAGCGATGGAAGACCTTTGATACGCCGGAAGAAGAGCTCCGTAGTCAGCGGGTTTCGGAATTGGAGAGTCCGCCTCCCGAAATACCCGATGGCGCCGATCCCTGGTCGTAGCAACGGTCGTCAGTATTCAGTAGTCAGTCCGGCCGCCCTTTAACCGGCGGATGGTGCGATGGCCCTTGCGGATTCTTCTGCAGGCGATTGACCAACCACAACCGGCAAGTGGTTACCGCGAGCGGACTCCGTCCCGGACCATCGACATGCGCCTGGCTAGGTCGACGGGGGCGCTGCCGAGTCCGAGAGCCACCGCGAACTCCGCGTCTTGAGCTAGATCGAGGACTATCTCTTCGCCTTCGGCCTTTATGTGGAACCCGTCGGACCGCGCGTTGACCCGAATCTCGTCCAGGCTCCAATCGGCGATCACGGTGTCTCCGGAACGCAGGCGAAGCCGCTCGCCGGTCAAATCGATTACGACGCGGATGGCGGTGTCCCGTTCGGTCGGCGTGCGTAGCACTCCTTGAAAATCTGCCAAGGCTCCTCCTTTGTTCGCTCGCCCGGATCTCTCTGTTCAGCATATCCGAAAATGATTGCATTGCGCGCGAATCGTGAAGAAAAACTCACGAAGGGTGGTAGAAGGGATCTCTTACCGAGGTCGAGGCCCGGCCGGGATGTGGCTACTTGGCCTGCATCCGGATCCCACCGTCCATGCGGATGGTCTCACCGTTGAGGTAGTCGTTGCTGATCAAGTGGTAGGCGAGATCCGCGTATTCTTCGGGCCGCCCGAGGCGCTTAGGGAAGAGAACCTGGGTAGCCAACGACTCGCGAGCCGGCTCCGGTAGTCCGGCCAGCAGTGGCGTATCGATGATCCCGGGGGCGATGGTGTTGACTCGAATACCCACCACGGCCAGATCGCGGGCAATCGGGAGGGTCATTCCGACGATACCGCCCTTGGAGGCGGAATACGCCGCCTGTCCGACCTGACCGTCGAAAGCTGCCACCGACGCGGTATTGACTATGACCCCCCGGTGTCCGGAGGCCAACGGCTCAGTCCGGGAGATGGCGGAGGCGGCCAAACGGATGGCGTTGAACGTTCCGATCAGATTGATTTCGATGACTTTGGCGAAGATCCCCAGGTCCATGGGTTCGCCCTCGCGATTGAGCGTCCTCGATGGCCTGCCGACGCCGGCGCAACCGACCAGAATCCGCAGGCTTCCTCGTTCGACTGCTGCCTCGACGGCGGTCTGCACTTGCTCGGCTACGGTCACATCGGTCTGAACGAAGGTTCCGCCAATCTCAGTGGCAAGGCGTTCTCCGGGTTTCTGCTGGAGGTCGGCGATGACCACATGGGCACCGTGATCGGCGAGTTTGCGGGCGGTGGCGGCACCAAGCCCGGAGGCACCACCGGTGACGATTGCGACGGCTCCTTGCACATCCACGACTACCTCCAGATGTCTCTCCTCGGACGCTAGCGCAGACTGCCGGGTTTCTTGGTCCGATTCGATCAATCCGCGGAGTGAGCTGCGCGCCGGAGAGCCCGGTTCGGCGCCGGTAGGGTTCGGGGGAGAAGGAGACGTCTTGACGCGGCTGTCGAAGAGGTTCTTGCGGATCATCAAACGCCCGCCTCAGGTGCTCTATGCGATCGGCCTCGGACCGCTCTACGGTCGGTTGGTTCTGCTGCTGACCACCACCGGCCGGAAATCGGGATTGCCGCGGGTGACGCCTCTGCAATACGAGGAGATCGACGGAGCTTTCCATGTCGGCTCGGCCCGAGGCGACCAGGCCGACTGGTTTCGCAACATCGTGGCCGATCCGCGGGTCGAGGTGAGGGTCCGGTCTCGTCGGTTCAGCGGGATTGCCGAGCCGATCACCGATCCAGGACGGGTCGCCGATTTTCTCGAATACCGCCTGCGTCGTCACCCCAGGATGGTCGGTGCGATCGCGCGGAGGGAAGGTCTACCGCGGGATCCGAGCAGGGCCGATCTCGAGCGTTACGCGGCGGGGAGGGCGGTGGTGATCGTCCGCGAGACCGAGCCCGGGTCAGCCGAGGGGAGCGAATAGATCGACCGGGTTTCCATCGGGGTCGAACACGGTCGCATAGCGCTGACCCCAGAAGGCATCAAAAGGTTCCAGGTGACTGCGGTACCCGGCGTCCGCCAGTTTGGTCGACAGTGCGTCAACCTCTTCAGGACCGTCACACAGGAAAGCCAGCCCGACCCGGTGCCCGCCCACCGGGGGCTCCCAATCGCTGAAACTTCGGACCAGATCGATCGTGTCCCACATGATCCGGATCCCGCCGGGAAGAACGCATTCGACATGGGCTTCGCTATCGGCAGCTGCCGGTATATCAAGACCCAGCATGCGGTAGAAAGAAAGGGTGGCCGCCATCTTCTCGACGATGAGGCCGATGGCATCAAAACGAACCGACATGCTTGTCTCCTATGTCTCGCGGCCCACGCTACCCGTCCGGTGAATCGGACAACTCGAGTTGGTGCGTGATGCTGCGTTTCTCCAACTGAAAACCCAACCGGTAATAGAGATGGTTGGCGCCGGTGGGGCTGTCTGCATCGACGCCGATGGAGGCGTGGGTCAACCCGGCACGTCGAAACTCGGCCATCGAGGCGCCGATCAAAGCGGAGGCGATGCCACGTTTCCGGTGATCGCGGTCGACGCCGAGCGTCCCGATCCATCCGTCCCTCCGTCCGAGTAGTACCTCATCGTCCGGGAAGACTTCGTTGAGGCAATAACCGACCACCCGGCCCTCCCACAGGGCGATGACGCTGAGGTCGAGACGTACCCCGTGGCCGGTCAGCCGTTTCTCCCAGGCCTCCGGGCCAATGGCTCCCGAGCCCCAGTGGTCGGCGAAAGACTGATTGTGGAGGAGTCGAATCTCTTCGGTCCGATCGGTCGACCACGCCCCAAGACTCACCCCCGGGATCTCCGGCACCTCCGGCGCGACGTCGAGCGGGCGAAGCAGCTCATCGAACCATCGCACCGGCCGGAAACCGAAATGCTCGTACAGATGATGAGCGTCGGTCAGCCAGTCCCAGGCCGCAGTACGGATGAAGCGAGGCAGGCTACGATCGTATGAGTTCAGAATCGACCGGGCCCGGTCGAGTTGCCAGGCGAAGACGACCCGCCCGATGCCTTGCCCGCGCCGGTCGGGATCGACGGTTCCAAACAGATATGCCCTTTCCAGACGTTCCCCGCTGGGATGGTGCCAGACCCACCCCCAGGCCACTGCCCGATCATCGACGAGACCCATTCGGACGTCCCGAGCCGGATCTAGGTGAGGATCCTCGAACAACTCGAGGATCTCTTCGAGAGGCGTGACGAGGGGTTCGCGATCGTGGATCTCGGACTTGCGGATGAGGGCGTGGATGGTGGCTGCGTCTTCCGATGTTGCCGGGCGGAGTTGGAAGGTCGACATGGAGAATCAGCGTACCGGCCGTCCGCCCGGGAGCGAAGTGAACGACCGCGGCGCGACATTCGCACGATCGAGTACTAAGGTGGTTCAGCCGGGAAAGAGTTTGTCCCGGCGGCTCTCCACCCGGATCGAGCCGACCCTTCACATCAGGAGCACCGGGCCCATCTCTGCCGAACATCTCACCACATCGTTTTCTTTCACCGAACTTGGCGTGTCGACCGACCTAGTCGACCTTCTCGAATCGCAGGGGATCACATCCCCGTTCCCAATCCAGGCTCTCACCATTCCGGATGCGCTGGCCGGTCTTGATGTGTGCGGGAAGGCCAAAACCGGGTCGGGCAAGACACTGGCCTTCGGCCTCCCGATCATTGAGAATCTGCGAGACGCCAAGCCCAAGCGACCCGTCGCGCTCGTGCTGGTTCCCACTCGCGAGCTCTGTTCCCAGGTCACCGAGACTCTCCGGCCGCTGGCCAAGGCTCGTGGGCACGAGGTGGTGGCAATCTACGGCGGCGTCTCGATGCAGCAGCAGATGGATGCCCTCGCCCGCGGAGCAGAGATTGTGATCGCGACACCCGGCAGACTCATAGATCTTTACGAACGCAGGGCGCTGGCCCTCAATGGGGTAGAGGTGGTGGTGATAGACGAGGCGGACGAAATGTCCGACCTGGGTTTCCTTCCTCAGGTCCGTTGGATCATGCGAGCTGTGGAGGGCGATCATCAGACAATGTTGTTCTCCGCGACCCTCGGGGGGAGTGTCGGTGCGTTGATCGACAGTTACATGGAGGATCCGGTCTTTCATGAGGTCCAGTCCGGTTCGGTCACAGTTGAGACTTCGGAGCATCGCTTCCTTCAGGTGCACCACATGGACAAGGCGAAGGTGGCAGCCCGGATCGCCGCATCGGCCGAACGTACGCTGGTGTTCGTCCGAACCAAGCGCGGTTGTGACCAGGTTGCCAAGGACCTGCGTGATCTGGGTGTGGCGGCCCGACCGATCCATGGCAATCTGCCGCAGGGGAAGAGGGAGCGAATGCTGGCTGCTTTTGCCGATGGAGACAGCAACGTGCTGGTTGCCACCAATGTGGCCGCCCGGGGGCTCGACATCGAAGGCGTGGATATCGTGCTGCACTACGACCCACCCGAGGACTCCAAGACCTACGTTCACCGCTCCGGCCGGACGGCCCGCGCCGGCGAAGAAGGGTTGGTCGTGACGTTCGTCGAATGGGACCAGATCGAAATGGTTCACAAGGTGCAGATCGAAGCGGGATTGAGCGAACCCATCGTCAAGATGTTCTCCAACGACGATCGCCTCGACGATTTGACTTCATGGGCCGCCCCCACCGACCTGGTCAGACCCGAGATGAAGCGAAAGACGTTGCGAGCCGCCAAAGGCAGACGCAGGAAGAGCCTGTTGTAGCTCGTAGCTCGTAGCTCGCCGCTCGCCGCTCGCCGCTCGTAACCTGAAACCTGAAACCTGCATACCGTCTCCCTCGTCATGCCAATGCAACTCCCCGACATCTCCGGTATCACCGAACGTGCCTTTGACGGCCCGGCCGACTACCAAGTAATCGCGGATGTCTTCAACGCCGACGCTCGCGGCTCGGGTGGCGAGTGGATTGCCACAGGGGAAGAGGTGGCGCTCTCCTTCGAGAATCAAGAGAACCTCGATCTATCGACGGGCTTGCGCATCATCGAAGTGAATGGAGAGCCGATTGGCTACGTGATCGTTCGCTGGATGCAGGAAGAGGGCGGACCCCGGATCTACCGGCATATGTGCAAACTGGCGCCCGAGTGGCGCAGGCGAGGGATCGGCACCGCCATGCTGAGCTGGGCGCAACAACGTCTCCGCGAGATCGCGGCAGACCACGATTCCGAGCACAAGGTGTATCGAACCGACACGGACACGCGATCCGAAGATGTGACCGGGCTCCTGGAGAGAGATGGGTACCAGGCCATAGAACACAGCGCCACGCTGGTCCGGCCCAATCTCGATAATATCCCCGACCGGCCGCTTCCGGCCGGCCTCGAACTCCGGCCGGTCACCGAGGACCAGTTGCGCCCCATCTTTGATGCCGACATCGAAGCGTTCCGTGATCATTGGGGTTTCGTCGAGCCGAAAGAGGGAGATTGGGTGCAATTCCTCCAGTTTTCCTATCGCGACGAAACACTTTGGAAGATCGCCTGGGATGGAGATCGAATCGCCGGGCAAGTACGCAGCTTCATCAACACGCTCGAGAACGAGACCTTCCACCGCAAGCGCGGATGGACGGAGTTCATCTCGACTGCCCGGAAGTGGCGCGGGCAAGGGGTAGCCACCTCCCTGATATGCGAGAGCCTGCTTGAGCTAAAACGGAGGGGGATGGAGGAGGCGGCACTGGGTGTGCACGTCGAGAACCCCCATGGGGCAAAGCGGCTCTACGAGAACCTGGGGTTCGTGGTGCAAGACGAAGGAGCGGTTTTCGAGAAACCGATGGAGATCGATCCGAGGACCTAGCTCCTCGTGCGCCTCCCCCCTGGCGAGCGAAGCGAGTCGGTAGGGGGGAGTACCGGCGAAGCCGGGGAGGGGGGATGGTTCCCACCAAGCGGACATCGAGCCGATCACTGACAACTGACGGCTGACGACTGATCACTGGCCTTCCAGCCAGGTCTCCACGATCCCGGCCAACACGTCGAGGGGAACACTGCCGGATCCCACGACCGCCTCGTGGAATGCCGGGTAGTCGAACTCATCCCCGAGGCGGTCCAGGGCCATCTGGCGGAGCCGGAGGATCTCCTGCTGTCCGATCATGTAGCCGGTCGCCTGGCCGGGCAGCACCACGTACCTCTCCACCTCGTGTGACCATCCAACGGTGCTGTTCATGTAGTCCTTGGCCTCTTGACGGGTCCAACCCTGGGCGTGGATCCCGGTGTCGACTACCAGCCGGACGGCCCGCAGCAACTCCAATTCCAGACGCCCAATGTTCCCGTACGCATCGTCCTCATACATTTCCATCTCTTCTGCCAGGCGTTCTGCGTACAGCGCCCAACCTTCGGCGAAGCCGTTGTACTGGTTGTACCGGCGGAAGGCGGGCAGGTTCAGTTCCTGAGCCAGAGCAATCTGGTAGTGATGGCCGGGGACGGTTTCGTGGAAGGCGATCGTCGGCATGACATAGGTGGGAATCGACGAGCCGCTCACCCCGGCGTGGAATGAACCCGGTCGGGAGCCATCCACCGAGGCGGCGACGTAATAGCCCCCTGCTCCCATGTCCTCCGGGATGATGATTACGGCGGCTGCCGGACGGCGACTGAAGTAGGGTCCCAGCTCGTCTTCCATGCGGTCGATCAGTTGCTGCCAGGCTGCCACTACCTCCTGTTGACCGGCGGCAGTTGAACCGTTCAAGAAACCGGCGTCTACGGCGGCCCGGCCCAACAGATCCGGTGTCGCAGCATCCGGGGGATACCCAAGAGTGTCGAACGCCTCTCGTAGCTCGGCTTGCAGCCGATCGACCTGGTCGAGACCTATCTGATGGATCTCATCGGCGGTTAGGTCGGTTGAAGTCATCTCGCGGAGCAGGTGTTGGTAGTAGGCATCACCATCCGGCAGCCGCCCCAAGCCGGGATCCGAACCGGCCATCGGTTGAATGCTTTGCATATGTTCGATGAGGCTCACCCACGCCGGGACAAACGACTCGGTCACCCGGCGGAGGGCCTCATCGAGCAAACCCCGACGGTCGGCGTCGCTCAGATCGTCGACCAATTCGAGGCGATCAAGAAATGTCGTATAGAGAGGCAAGGTGGCCGGTCGAGCCCCGGCGACGGTCTTGGCACCGTTCAAATCGCCGGTGAGCCGGTTGATGGTCATGGAGACGATGAAATCAGGAGGGATATTTCCCATTTCCTCTCGCCTTTGCAGGCTTTCGATGAGTTGGGCCACTTGCTCGTCGATCTGGGAGAGCCGCGAGAGATAATCGACAGCATCGTCAGAGGTGGTCACCGGGTGTTCCTCTGTGAGGAATAGGAGCAGATTGTCGTTGTAGCTGTTTACGAAGTGGTGGACGGGATAGTCGTGGTAGGCGAATCGATGGGCGTCGACCTGGAGGTTCAACCACCATTCGTACACGTCGTAGGAGGTGCGCGGCCCGGGAGGAAGCGCGTCGCGATCGAAACCCTGGAGAAGCTCGAGGATTCCCGTTTCGAGCGCTTGAGTTTCGGTGAGATAACCCGCAGATAGATCATCGAGCAGGTCGTTTCTCAATCCGTACTCCGCGGCCACCCCAAGCGAAGTGAGGAATTGCGGCCGGCGCGTCAACAGCACGGCGTACGACTGTTCGAGGAAATCCTCGAATGAAAGGCCTGCCAAACGGTTTATCGTCTCCGGGCTCGAGGGGGCGGTTGACGGGCCGCCCGTTGTCGTCACGGTGGAGGCGGTGAGCTGCTCGGTTGTTGAAGTGGCCGGCAGGGTCGTCGGTGATTGATCCGCCGTGGTCGACGAGCAGGCTGTCAGAAGCCAGGGCAGAACTACGGCCGTCGCGAGACCCAAGCGTGGACCGGTGCTCATCATCTCGTCTCCAGGCGGGCGGCAAGGGGGACGTTACCGACGGGCCGGCCCCATTGCTAGTCAGCGGATTCAAGGAATTGTTCCCGAAGGCCGAAAAGAAGTGAGCCCAAACACCCCAAGGGATGGGCTTGGAGAGGGAGACAACGTGACACCACCCGAAGGCGCCTCCTGGCAATCGCTGGTCCGAGCGCGGATGAGAGAAGAAATCGACGAATGGGTAGCCGAGGGACGCAACGAACCCCAGTCGGATCGTCCCCTCGTTCTGCTCGATGTTATGGGGGTAATCAGCGATTCGGCCACGCCGACCCCGGCCGGTGATGAGTCACCGAATCGAAAGCCGGTCGACGATGAGGCCCTCGAGATTCCGTCGTATATGCCCGCGCTGGTCCGCCACCTGGCGGAAATCGCCGATGTGCGGTGGAGCACACCCGTCGATGATGAGCTGAATGCCAAGCTGACCGCCTGCCTGGGGGCGGGCCCATTTGCCGGTATCGAAGCTGATGAATACGGGATGACCGAACCGGCTGCTCGGGAATTGCTCTGGAAGGCCGCCTCGGCTCGCCGGGCTACCTATCGCATAGAAAATGTGTCAAGCGACATCCCCTCGCGGTTGCCCGACAGCACCGTTTTGATCAACATCGCTCCCGACAAGGTGCTTCGGCCGGACCACCTTCCGGTCGAACTCCAACCGATCTGATCACCGGCCTAACAACTAGCCTGTCCCGTGATGCGAGGCCTGACCCTGGACGGCGTTGGTGTCATCACTTGTCGAACTGATCTGACCGAACCAACGATCGAGCTTTCGACCGACGCGGTGGTGGCGGTCGAGGCGGCCGGATTGTGTGGATCGGATCTTCACCCTTATGAGGGCCGCGAACGAGTGCGGTTCGGCGTTGTGGCGGGCCATGAAGTGGTCGGTCGGGTGGTGGCCGTCGGGGGGGACGTCACCCAGATTGGGGTCGGGGACCGAGTGCTGGTTCCTTTCACAACTAACTGCGGAGAGTGTGAAAGTTGTCGGTCCGGACTGAGCGCCAGGTGCCAGTCAGGTCGGTTGTTCGGGTTTGGCGATCCTGATCGCCCCACTGTTGAGGCGTTGTCGGGTGGCCAGGCCGAGAGGGTCCGGGTCCCGCTGGCAGGGTCGACGCTGGTGCGGGTCCCGGATCTGATCTCCGACGAGCAGGCGGTGCTATTGGCCGACAACTTCCCGACCGGCTGGTATGCGGCCGAACGGGCCGGCGTCATTTCCGGTCACCCGGCTGCCGTTGTCGGACTGGGGTCGGTGGGCCTCTGCGCCGCGGTGGCCGCCATCTCGATGGGCGCCGCACCGGTGTTGGCCGTAGACCCGCTCCCGGACCGGCGGCGCCGGGCCGGACTCCTGGGGGCGAAACCGGTTTCGCCCGACGAAGTGGGACCGGATCACGCTTTCGGGTCGGTGATTGAAGCAGCCGGAACCCCGGTCGCTCAGAAGCTGGCCGCCCGGCTCGTCCGGGCGGGCGGAACACTCTCGATCGTCTCGGTGCCCACCGCCGATCGGTTTGCGGTCACCCCGATCGAGGCGTACGACCACAATCTCACCATTCGCACAGGCCGGGCTCCGGTACGGTCGATTCTGGACCGGCTCATGGATCGGGTGATGGCCGGAGAGTTGACCGTGCCCGGTGATCTGTTGCTCACTCACCCGCGGGTTCCGCTGGAACAAGGAGCCGAGATGTACCGCCGTTTCGCCGCCCGGGAACCCGGGGTGCTCAAGGTGGCGTTCCGACCATGAGTGCAGGTCGGTTCGACGTTGTTGGAAGCCCTTCCCTCAGGACTTCTTCCTGGCCAATTTCCGTTCGCTCTCGGTGAGATAACGTTTGCGAACCCGAATGGCCGACGGAGTGACTTCGACCAGCTCATCGTCGGCGATCCACTCTATAGCCATCTCGAGGGTCAATCTGCGGGGCGGTTTCAACCGGATGGCTTCGTCGGCAGCGTGCGTCCGGATATTGGTGAGTTGCTTCGGTTTGGTGGGATTGGCCGGCATCTCATCCGGCCGGGAGTTCTCGCCGAAGATCATGCCTTCATAGACCTCTTCTCCCGAACCGATGAAGAGTTCTCCTCGCTTCTGCAGATTGTCGAGAGCGTATCCGGTCGAAGTTCCCCGCCGGTCGCATACGAGGGGCCCACCCTGGCGATGGGGGAGTTCCCCCGCCCACGGCATCCACCCGGCGTGGTGCTGGTGGACCAGGGCCGTCCCCCGGGTGGTCGTCATGAGGAGCGATCGGAAACCCAGGAGTCCCCGGGCGGGAGCCGCAATCGTGACGATGGTTCGGCCCCGGTCGCCGGGGCGAAGGTCGGTGATCTGTCCCTTTCGAGGGGCAACTGCCTGGGTGACCGTCCCGACGTGCTCGTCGGGGACGTCCACCACCGCGCGCTCGACCGGCTCATGTGGTTTGCCCTCGATCTCACGGATGATCACTTCCGGTCTGCTGACCTGCAATTCAAAACCTTCCCGACGCATCGATTCGATCAACACGGCCAACTGCAGCTCTCCGCGTCCGGCCACCTCGATTATCTCGGGAGAGGCCGTCGGTCCGATCCGGATCGACACGTTGCCGAGCACTTCTCGTTCTAGGCGTTCCCGGATCTGACGCGAGGTGAGGAGCGATCCGTCGCGCCCGGCCAGAGGTGATGTGTTGACGCCGAACGTCATGCGCAAAACCGGCTCATCGACGACGAGACGGGGAAGAGGCCGAGGATCGTCGGCGTCGGCCAAGGTGTCGCCGATTTCGACTTCGGGGAAGCCGGCCACCACAAACAAATCGCCGGCCGTCCGCTGCTCGACATCGATGCGGCCCAGCCCGGCGAATCCCATCAGTTGGCCCAGCCTCCGCTTGAGGGGTGGCTCCTCTTCGTTGGCATGGCAGAGGGCTATCTGGGTGCCGGCCTGGAGGGTACCGTTGACCACCCGGCCGATCGCCAACCTGCCTAGGTAGTCCGATGCGTCGAGGTTGGTGACGAGCGCCTGCAGCGGGGCCTCGGGGTCACCGGCCGCGGCGGGAATCCTGTCGACGATGGCGTCCAGCAAAGGGGATAGATCATCGTTCTCCCCAGGAATGCCTACGCCGTTGATCGCCCTGCCGTGGCGGGCGATCGAGGAGATGATCGGGAATTCGATGTGGGCATCGGTGGCCTCGAGGTCGAAGAAGAGTTCGTAGATCTCATCGACCACCGCAGCCAATCTCGTATCGGCCCTATCGACCTTGTTGATCACGACCACGGCCGGAAGGTGGAGAGCCAGCGCCTTGGAGAGGACATAGCGGGTCTGGGGCATCGGCCCCTCGGCGGCATCGACGAGAAGCAGAACGCCGTCCACCAAGGCCAGGGCCCGTTCGACCTCACCCCCGAAGTCGGCGTGCCCGGGTGTGTCGACCAGGTTGATCTTGGTGCCTCTCCAATCGATCGAGGCTGCCTTGGCGAGGATGGTGATGCCTCGCTCCCGTTCCTGATCATTCGAATCCATCACCCGGTCCACCCGCGTTTCGTGTGACCCGAACACTCCGGCGGCGGACAGCATGGCGTCGACCAGGGTCGTTTTGCCATGGTCGACGTGCGCGATCAACGCCACATTGCGGAAGGGGGTACCGGACATGAGAGCGGCATGGTAGCCGTTCTCCATCGTTGGGGAGGCGACGGCTACTCGCCGATGTCCTCGTTCCACAACTCCGGCCGGGCAGCGATGAAGCCCTCCATCAACTGCACGCAAGTGGGGTCATCGACGATCTCGACCTCGACACCCCGCAAGCGGAGATGCTCTTGCGGTCCCTGGAAAGTGCGGTTTTCCCCGACCACGACTCGGGGAATCCGGTAGAGGAGGATGGCGCCGCTGCACATGTCGCACGGGGAGAGAGTGGAATACAACACCGACCGTCGATAGTCGGCGGCCGGCAAGCGGCCGGCGTTCTCCAGGCAATCCATCTCAGCGTGGAGGATGGCGCTTTGGCGCTGAACTCGACGGTTGTGACCCCTTCCCACGATTGCTCCATCAACCACCAACACCGAGCCGATCGGGATGCCTCCCTCGGCTAACCCTCTCCGGGCCTCATTAATGGCTGCTTGAAGATAGACGTCCACCTCTCCAGCTTGGCACACAGTCCGGTCCAACCGCAGGATCGAGGGGACGTTGGTCCCTAGTGTCGGGACGAATCATGTCGGAGTATGAGTAGTACGTACGACATCCGTCTCGACGGTTGCCCGAAGGTGGCCGTCCAACCAGCAGGGGAGAGCGGTAATGGCCATTGAAGCGCGTAAGGTCATCCTCGAGAGTGTCGCCGATGCATCGGGTTTGAGGTCCCTGATCGAACGAGGGGTGTTCGCCGCCGATGAGGTCATTGCGGTCGTAGGCAAGACCGAAGGGAACGGCGGGGTCAATGATTTCACGAGAATCCTGGCCGATCGCGCCTTTCGCGATGTGCTGATGGAGCTAGGGACCCGTCCCGTCGAGGAAGTCAAAGAGATCCCCATGGTGTGGTCGGGTGGAACCGACGGCATCCTCACTCCACATGCCACGGTCTTTGCGAGGGTGGCCGGTGAACCCGATCCAACGAACGAACCGCGGTTGGCGGTCGGTTATGCGATGAGTGAGATCATCCTCCCAGAAGACATCGGCCGGCCGGCGATGGTCGAAAAGGTTGCCGCAGGTGTCAAACAGGCGATGAAAGAAGCCGGCATCGAAAACCCGGCCGACGTTCATTACGTGCAGACCAAGACTCCGCTGCTGACCATGGATACGATCAACGACGCAAAGTCGCGCGGCCATACCGTCGTGACCGAAGACCCCCTCGAATCGATGAACATCTCCAACGGAACTTCGGGACTGGGCATCGCCTATGCACTGGGGGAGATCGAAACGGTTCCCACCGAGGAACAGATCGGACACGATCTTTCGCTCTACTCCTCGGTGGCCTCTTGTTCCTCGGGCGTTGAGCTGAACCAGGCTCAGACCGTGGTGGTCGGCAACGTGCGCGGCGCGGGTGGCCGGTACCGGATCGGCCACAGCGTCATGAAGGACGCTCTCGATTTCGAAGGCGTCTATGAAGCGATCCGTTCGGCCGGCCTGGACCTTCCCGAACGAGCGAGGTCTTCCGACCTCGAAGGCCGACTGGTCAACGTCTTCGTGAAGTGCGAAGCCGATCCCACCGCCAAGTTACGGGGTCGCCGCCAGGTGGCACTCGACGACTCCGACGTGCATCACCATCGTCATATCAAGGGAGCAGTTGGAGGAGTAGTAGCGGCGGCAGTGGACGATCCGGCGGTCTTCGTATCGGTTGCCGCCATTCATCAGGGGCCTTCCGGAGGAGGTCCGGTGGCGGCAATCGTCGATCTCGGCTGACCAACGATGCCGACCGAGCAGCGCCCGTCCGGCCTGGCCAGTGCACCGGCTTCTTTGCCGGCGGCGGCCAGCCGGGGCGTTCAGCATCTGCTGGAAGGCCCCCGCAAGCCGGGAGTACTGCTCGGTGCCTCCTCCAATGCCGCCTGGTTGCAGGCAGGCGGACAGGTGCTGGTGCTTTCCGGATCCGGGGCAGTTCGCCTGCCAAACGGGTTGACCATCGCAGAACCGACGGCGACGGTCTGCTCACAGTCGGGAGATCGTTGCACGGTCGGCGATGGGCGGCTGGAAATCGGAGGGGTCAGGGCCAATGTGGTCCGGTGGTGGGATCCGCGTCCAGCGCTGGAGTCAATTTGCCCGGCGGATCTAGCCGTTCAATGTTCCGACGCCCGGGGTCGATTCGAATGTCCCGACGATGAGGGTCTGGGACGTTCGTTGAAGAACAATGATCCGGCCGCCGTTCGACAGGCAATGTGTGCGCTGCTCGGCAAGGGGGAGGGGCTCACTCCGGAAGGCGATGATGTTCTGGTGGGGATGCTGGCCGGCCTGCGGTTGCTGGGACCGGCTGTTGGTGTCCCGGGAGCCGGAGGGATGCTGGCCGCGGTCGCGCCGGTCGTGCTCACCGAGGCGCCCTTCCGCACCACCGCGTTGTCTGCGGCATTACTCCGGCACGCGGTGGCGGGGGAAGTAGCCGACCCGGTGGCGGCTTTCCTCCACGCCTTGACGGGGCGGGGCAGCATGGAAGAGGCCGTCGCCGGATTGCACAAGATGGGCAGTAGTTCGGGGGTGGCCACGGCTTGCGGCACTCTGCTGGCCGCCGAATCATTGGCCGAAGGAGCTTTCGATGATGGATAGCGTTGAGGTTCGGCGCGGCACCTACCACGATTCCGTGCGGCTCATGCAAGCGAGCCGCGCCTTGCAGCAGGCACCGGGAGTCGAGGAGGCCCTGGTGGCAATGGCGACCGACCTCAACCATGAGCTGTTATCCGGTATGGGGTTCGACCTGAAGTCCATCGGAGACGCCGGACCCAACGACTTGATCGTCGCAGTGCGAGCCGTTGATGAGCAATCGGTCGCCCACGCCCGCCGGGTCCTCGAAGAAGCTCTGGTCTCCCGGGCGGCCGGAGACTCGGGGATGCTGACTACTCCACCGGCTCACGTGATCGGATCCGCCGCCGCCGGGGCCACTCTCGCCTTGATCTCGGTACCCGGCGAGCATGCTTTCGTCGAAGCAATGGATGCTCTGGAACACGGCCTCGATGTGATGGTCTTCAGCGACAACGTGCCGGTCGCCCAGGAGGTGAAACTCAAGGAGGCGGCCGGCCGGTTGGGTCTACTGGTCATGGGACCCGACTGCGGCACGGCCATCGTCAACGGCATCGGCCTCGGCTTTGCCAACGTGGTTCAGCCGGGCCCGGTCGGAATCGTCGGTGCCGCCGGGACCGGTATCCAGCAGTTGTGCTGCCTTCTCGATGATGCCGGCGTCGGGGTCCGCAACGCGCTGGGAACCGGTAGCCACGACCTGTCGGTCGAGGTGGGCGGATCGTCCACGCTCCGGGGCTTGGCGGCTCTTGATGCCGATCCGAGCACAGAGGTGCTGATCGTCGTCTCCAAACCACCGGCCCCCGAGGTGGCGGCCCGGGTCAGACAGGCGGCCGAGGAGTGCACCACGCCGACCGTGCTGGCCTTCCTCGGTGAAGAGGACATCACCCTGGAAGGTTCGGTGAGTGATGCCCTGGCGGTGCTCGGCAAAGCTCCACCGGTATACGCCTCGTGGCCGGCCGCCACCGACGACCATCGTCCGGGGGTAATGAGGGGTTTGTTCTCCGGTGGAAGTCTCAGCAGTGAAGCCGCCCGTCTGGTGGCCGCCACGCTGGGCGAGGTTCAAAGTGACGAAGCCGCCCCCGGTCATACGATCATCGATTACGGCGAGGACCAGTACACCCGCGGCCGGGCCCATCCCATGATCGATCAGCGGCTCCGCATACAACGGTTGGGGGTCGCCGCCGATGACTCCCGGGTGGGGGTCATCCTGCTCGACGTTGTGCTGGGGTACGGAGCTCATCCCGATCCGGCCGCTGAGCTTGCTGCGGTCATCGCCGGGGCGGTTGCCAGAGGAATCGCGGTCGTGGTGTCACTGTGCGGGTCCAGGGGCGATCCCCAGGACCGGGACCGTCAAGCCCGTCTGCTCAACGAAGCGGGAGCTTCGGTCTGGCTGTCCAATGCCTCGGCGGCTCGACACGCGATCTCTTTGATCGAAGGAGATGTCCGATGAGCGAACTCGAACGCCTCCTCGACACCGAACCTGTAGTCGTAACCGCCGGAGTCGAAGTACTGGCCGGTGCTATCGAGGCGCAAAGCGTTGAAGTCCGCAGAACCGAGTGGAGTCCTCCGCAGAGTGGTACCGAACTGGCCCTGGCCGAACTGGCCGGACGGCCGGAAGTTGCAGAAGCCAACCGGGTGGCCGTGGCCCGGATGCTGGCCGTACGACCCCACCTGGCCGATGTCGTTCCGGCTCGCGATGTGATACCCGGCATGACGGAACGCCGGTTTTTGCATGCCGGCCCACCGCTGACGTGGGCGGAAGCCAGTGGACCGATGCGGGGTGCGCTGATGGGCGCCATGTTGTACGAAGGTTTCGCAACTACTCCCGAAGATGCCGTCGCCAAGCTTGAAGCCGGCGATATCGAACTCTCTCCATGTCACCATCATCGGGCAGCTGGTCCGATGGCCGGGGTCATCAGCCCGTCGATGCCGGTCCTGGTGGTGGAAGACCCGGAAACCGGGGGAGTAGCTTATTCCACTCTCAATGAAGGCCTCGGCAAGGTTCTCCGATACGGTGCATACGGTCCAGAGGTGATCGCCCGCCTCCAGTGGATGGAACGTGTCCTGGGCCCCGTGGTCGGTGAGGCGGTACGGAGGAGCGGGCCGATCGATCTGCGGTCCTTGATTGCCCAGGCTTTGCAGATGGGCGACGACGGGCACAATCGCAATCGGGCTGCAACCTCTCTATTGCTCCGCCTCATCGGGGCAGCGTTGGTTGAGGGGAACGGGGCGCCCGTGGCCGATCGGGCGGCGGTCTATTCGTTCATCGACTCCAACGACCACTTCATGCTCAATCTGGTGATGGCCGCCGGAAAACTGATCGTGGATGCCGCCTCCGGGGTGAAACACTCCAGCCTGGTCACGACGATGGCCCGCAACGGAACCGAATTCGGAATCCGGCTTTCCGGAACCGGGGACCGGTGGTTCACCGCGCCGGCTCCGATCGTGGATGGGCTGTTTCTCGGATCGTTCACAGCCGAGGATGCCAACCCCGATATTGGAGACTCGGCCATTACCGAAACGGTCGGCCTGGGCGGGTTCGCCATGGCTGCCTCGCCGGCCATCGTGGGTTTCGTTGGAGGTACGGCCACCGGAGCCGTGCAACGAACTCTGGCGATGTACGAGATCACCATGGCCGAGCACCCCTCGTTTCAGATCCCCATTCTGGAATTCCGGGGTACACCAACGGGGATCGACGCCATTTTGGTGGTACGCACCGGAGTTCGGCCGCAGATCAACACCGGTGTGGCAGGCAGAGAACCGGGCGTCGGAATGGTCGGCGCCGGGTTGGTGGAAGCACCCATGGAAGTGTTCGTCGATGCCGTCAACGCTCTGGCCGCCGGTTGAGACCGGCGAAGTGCCGCACGGTTTGCTCCGAGACGCGTAGTTTTGACAAAACGACAAAAAGGAGATGGGTATGACGATCGCCCAGGTGTTCGACTACCAGCGACCAGACACACTCGATGAGGCGCTGCAGATCCTCGCCGACCACCGTGGCGACGTCCGGGTGCTGGCGGGTGGGACCGACCTGGTTGCCTGGCTGCGAGACGAGGCCGTTGCCCCGGACCTGGTGGTCGATATCAAACAAATCGAGGATCTAGCGGGGATCTTCGATGAAGGAGATGTTATCTCGATCGGTTCGTTGGTCACCTTCGCCGAGCTCATCGATTCTGAGCTGGTGGCCACCCGGCTGCCGTTGATCACTGAGATGTCCGGGTGGGTGGCATCAACCGGGATCCGCCACCGGGCAACTTTGGTCGGGAACATCTGCTCGGCGGTTCCCTCGTGCGATGCCGGTCCGACCCTGCTCGTCTACGGGGCAGTCGTTCACACGTTGAGCAGAGACGGCGCCCGCCGGATTCCGATCGACGAGTGGTTCCTCGGTCCCCGCCGAACGGCGCTCGGTCACGGCGAGATTGTCACCAAGGTGGTGGTGCCGGTACCTCCAGGTGGGCACGGCGCCAGCTACGTCCGCCTCAGCCGCTACGAAGGGGAGGACCTCGCCCAGGCGGGTGTGGCGGTTCTGGCCCCGCCCGATCATCGGTTCCGGATTGCTTTTGGAGCAGTGGCACCCACCCCCGTGCGGGCCAGGCGCATCGAAGCTCTCCTGGAGGGAGCGGCGCTCGAACCGAACCTGGTTGCCCAGGCCATCGCCCTCGTCGCTGAGGAGGTTTCCCCCATCACCGACATTCGAGCTTCGAAAGAGTACCGGCTCCGGATGTGCGAGGTGATGTTGCAGCGGGGTTTGAAGGCCGCGGTCGAACGTTTGGAAGGCAACGGGCCGCCCTACGGAACGAACTTGATGTAGGAGGGGGACAGATGCGAACTGATATCTCAATGACGGTCAACGGCGAACCCTGGTTGCTGTCGGTCGAAACGAACGATGTGCTGCTGGAAACCCTCCGGTCCAAGGTAGGTGTGAAGAGCCCCAAGATTGGGTGCGAACGTGGTGATTGTGGCAGTTGTACGGTGTTGCTCGACGGCCATACGGTGCGAAGCTGTCTGGTGCTATCAGTGGAAGCCGATGGTCACGAAGTGCTCACCATCGAAGGCCTCGACGATGAAGGCCTCACCGGTCTTCAGCAATTCTTCGTCGACATGAATTCGTTCCAATGCGGTTTCTGCGCGCCGGGGATTGTGCTGGCCGCAGCCGAGCTCCTGGACCACAACCCCCGGCCTTCCAGGGCGGACATCCAGGAAGCAATTGGCGGCAATCTGTGCCGGTGTACCGGATACGACCCGATCATCGACGCAGTGCTGGCAGCCGCTTCCGCCGGGGGGAGGGCAGCCCGATGACCACACTCCGGCCGTTCGAAAAGGACCGCATTCGTGATCTCGATTTCGTCGGGCAGTCGACGGTGAGGGTGGATGGACTGGAGAAGGTCTCCGGAGCGGCCCGGTACGTGGACGACCTCGACTTCGGCCCCGACCTGCTGCACGCCGAGATCGTCGAGAGCCCCTACGCCAACGCTCTGATCAAGGGAATCGACACCTCGGCAGCCGAAGCGGTGCCGGGTGTCACCAAGGTCGTCACCGGCCGGGACTTCCCGTACAAGTTCGGGCTGTATATGAAGGACCGGTACGTCTTCGCCCAGGATCGAGTGCGGTTCGTCGGCGAGCAGGTGGCGGCGGTCATCGCTCGCGACCCCAAAGTGGCCAAAAGGGCCGCCAAGCTGGTCGACGTCACCTACGAGGAACTGACGCCGACTTTTGATCCGATCGAAGCTCTCAAACCGGGAGCGGAGCTGATCCATCCCGATCTGGGGGAATACCCACATGTCCCTTGGTTCTTCCCGCACGAAGAGACGAATATCGCCCACTGGCGCAAGACCCGCAAGGGGGATGTCGAGCAGGGGTTCGCCGAAGCCGACCTGGTGCTGGAAGGCGAGTACACCGTGCCCAGGTATGCGCACTGTGCCATCGAACCGCACGTGATCGTCGGGCTCTACGACCAATCCGGCCGTTTGACCATGTGGTCGGCATCCCAATCGCCCTACACGCAACGCCATTTGTTCGCGGAGGCTCTCGCCCCGCTCGGTCTGACCCACCAGGACATCAGGGTCATCACCCCTTACGTCGGTGGAGGATTTGGGGGGAAAGCGGGCGTTTCGATGGAGATCATGGGCGCGGCCATCGCCACGGCCGTGAAGGGGCATCCCGTCAAGATCCGGTTCACCAGAGAGCAGGAGTTCTACAACACCTACCAGCGGCAAGGGGTGGTCGCTCAAATCAAGATGGGGGTCAAGAACGACGGCACCATCACCGCCATTCAGCACATCCTCAACTGGGATGCCGGCGCTTATGTCGAATACGGGGCCAATGTGGTCAACGCCGCCGGACTGTCGGCGACCGGCCCGTATCGCGTCCCCAACGTCTGGATTGATTCGAAGTGCATATACACCAACCTGCCGCCGGGAGGTCCGTACCGAGGCTTTGGCTACTCGGAGTTCATGTTCGGGCTCGAATCCCATGTGGATCGGGTGGCGGAAGCCATCGGAATAGACCCGGTCGAGTTCCGGCGCAAGAACGCCATTGTTGAGGGCGACACCCTCGCTTACGGCGCCGAGATGAACCCCTCCGGGTTGATCGAAGCTATAGATCGCACCGCGGCCGCGATTGAATGGGGGAAGAAGGAAACCTCGGACGATCCCAACAAGGCGATCGGCAAGGGTTTTGCCGTGTTCTGGAAAGCTCCGGCCATGCCGCCCAATGCTTCGTCTGCGTCGTTCCTCAAGTTCAACGAGGACGGCAGCATCAACATCACCGTCTCGGGAATGGAACTTGGTCAGGGTTATCTCACGGCGATGGCCCAGATCGCCGGAGAAGTGCTGGCGGTGCCTCCTTCCAAGATCCGGGTCGAGACTCCCGACACAGATCGCAATCCTTACGAGTGGCAAACGGTTGCCTCGCACGTGACCTGGAGTTGTGGGAACGCCGTGCACGCGGCGGCGGTCGAGGCTCGCGAGAAGATCTTCGATGTGGTCCACCGGGTACACGGGTACGAAGAGGAGTCGCTCTACCTGGAAGACGAATGTGTACGATCGAGCACCGATCCCGAATTCAAGCTTCCGCTGCGGGAATTCGTCATCGAAGGTCTCGAGGACTCGGACGGTACGTTCAAAGGTGGTCCGATTGTGGGTTCGGGCAAGTTCATGCCCGAGTTCACGTCGACCCGAAGCGACCCGGAGACCAGTCAGGGCGGCCACCCCAACGTGCACTACACCGTGGGGGCGGCCGGCGTGGTTCTGGAAGTCGATCGGGAAACCGGCCGGATGAAGGTCAAGAAGGTGGCCTTGGCCGTCGATGTCGGCAAAGCAATCAATCCGAGCCTCATCGAAGGGCAGATAACCGGAGGGATCGTCCAGGGTCTGGCCACGGTCCTCTACGAGGACATGCGGTTCAGCGAGGACGGGAAACTGCTGAACCCCAATTTCACCGACTACAAGATCCCGACCGCCCACGACATTCCGGAGGAGACGATCCCGATCATCATCGAGATTGCTCAACCGGATGGCCCGTTCGGGGCCAGGGGAGTGGGCGAGCACACGATGATTCCGGCGGCGCCGATCATCGGCAACGCCATCAAGGACGCGCTGGGGGTACGGATCATTTCGATGCCGATCACCGCCGAGAAGGTGGCGCTGTCTGTGTTGAGAGAAAAAAGCGACAAGTAGAGGAGATGAACCGCAATGGCTGTTGACCTGGAGAAGATTCTCCGTCCGGTGGACAACCCGCTCGAGCCGTTCGAGCCCAAGTACATGACGCTGGCCAGCGGCGAGACCATGGTGATCCGTCAGATCGATCGGGACGAAGTACCGGATGTGCTTCCCCATATCGAGCCGTTGATACACGTTGAGAGAGACTTCTACGACGTGGTGGCGGCCCGCGTCTACGCCGAACTGCTCGCGTACCACCGGCACCGCATGCAGGACGAGTATGTGTTTGTTGCCCAGATCGAGGGTGAACTGGCGGCAGTCGTCAACGGCCGGCAGGTTTCGCCGACCCTGGGCATGTCGCTTCACACCATTGCGTTGCGACGAGGTCTCCGGGTGGGCGCCCACGCTTTTGCCGCCAAAATGGAATACCACATCGACATTCTCGGTCACAAGGAAGTGCTCATCGTGGCCGAGTCGCCGATTGGCTTCCGCCGGTGGATGATCGAATATGAGCTTGAAGAGCGTTTCGAGGTTGCCCACGAGCTCGGTGGGGTGCCGTCGTTCTCCCTGACCAGGCCGCTCTTCGACCGGGCCCGCTCCACCCTGGTGGTGGGCCGGCGGCCGGTTCCGCCGGACATGCTGGCCAAAGCGGAGGCCAGGATCCTGCCGCCGTCCGACCCGCCGACGCCTCCTGCCGACCTCTTGGCAGCCACCCGAGCCATGTACGACCCGACGGCTACAGCCCTCATTTCCCAGCGTACCGCTCTGCAAGGGGAGGCGGATCATGCGTAACGTCTACGTAGCCGGCATCGGCATCACCACGTTCACGCGGCTCGAATATCCGCTGTCGGAGATCGCCGCCTATCCCTCGATGATGGCCCTCAAGGAATCCGGTCTCACCGACGTGGATCATGTGTACGTGGCCAATATGGGCAGTGCCCGTGTCAACCATCAGACGGCGCTGGCCAGCGCCGTGGTGGACAGTCTGAGCCTCACTCCGGCCGGGGCGGCCGTGATCGAGAACGGTCCGGCCTCCGGGGCCTCGGCGATCAAAGCCGGGTTTGCCGCGGTTGCATCGGGAATGCACGACGTGGTGCTGGTCAGTGGTGCGGAACGCATGCGAGAAGTCAATAACCTGGAAGCGACCGACTTCATTGCCACGCTCACGCATCCATTGGCCGAGTACATCTACGGGGTGACGTTGCCCGCCCATGCAGCGATGTTCACCCGTTTGTATATGGAGAAGTATGGGGTGACCGAACGGCATCTGGCGATGGTGGCAGTCAAGAACCAGAACGCGGCGATGTTGAACGAGTTCGCTCATCTGCACCAGCCCATCACTCTCGAGGGCATTCTCGATTCGCCGGAGGCGATGACCAACAACCCTTACGTGGCGGAACCGCTCAGGTTCTTTGATGCGTGCCCGGTGTCGGATGGGGGAGCCGCGGTCATTTTGGTATCGGAAGAGATCGCCAAGACGATCGATCGTCCCCTCATCCGGTTGGCCGGAATTGGACAGGCGACCGACACCCACGCGGTACACGAACGCGAGGAACCGACCGATCTGCTGGCGGTTCGTCGAGCGGCTGCCTTGTCGTTCGAAATGGCCGGGCAAACCCCGCAGGACGTCGACGTCGCCGAACTGCACGATGCTTTCACGATCTTGGAGATCGTGGAAAGTGAGGAGGTCGGGTTCTTCCCGAAAGGCGAAGGGCACATTGCTCTGGAGAAGGGCGAGACGTCTCTCGGAGGCTCAATGCCCATCAATCCCTCCGGTGGGTTGAAAGGGAAAGGACATCCCGTTGGAGCCACCGGTGTTGCGCAGGCTCATGAGATTGTCACTCAACTTCGCGGAGAAGCCGGGGAAAGACAGGTTGAAGGAGCCCGGGTCGGTTTCACCTGCAACTTTGGTGGATTTGGCAACAACGTAGTCTGCTTGACTTTTGTGAGGGAGGACTGATGCAACGCGACATCTATGCCTACAAGTGTCGCAAATGTGGACACCTGCACTACCCATTTCGGATGGTGTGCAAGGAATGCCGGCAGAACGATTTTTTTGAGTTCGACATCGTTCCTCTTCCCAAGAAGGGCAAGCTGCTGACCTTCACGAAGGTCCACAACCTTCCCGCCGAATTCGAAGTGCCGACCCTGGGGTTGGGGATCGTCGAGCTCGAGAACGGTATGCGGATCACCGGTCAGCTGGAAGTCGAAGAACCGAAGATCGGCATGGCGGTAGAAGGAGAGGTCAAGGTCGTTCGCAAGAGCGCCTACGACAAGTTCTACGGAATGGTGTTTAGGGCGGCCTAGAGAGGTTTCCGGTCCCAAGTTCCAGGTTCCACATCAGGGGGAATCTGACGTTCATGGCGTGAGACCTGTTACCTGGAACCTGAAACCTTTCAATGGTGAAGCTCTACTATGTCGCCGTCCTCGAGGTCGTGCTCGCCGCCGACGTGCTGTCCGTCGAAGGTGCCGGAACGCCACAATCGGGCGAATTTCAGTGATTGGGCAATGTCGCGGTGCACCAGCTCGGCGACGTCGAGAACCACTCCTCCCCGTCGGATGGTGTAGGGCCGTTCCAGGTCGGGTGGCTTGCCCGGCGCTTTGGTGTACACCCGGACAATCCCCAGTCGGTCGAAGATCCAGGGGCCGATCTTGTCGAGACCTGCACCGGTCGTGGCCGAGATGGGAAAGCTCGGGTAGTGGAGATCGGTGAGTTCTTGGAAGATTGCGATCTCGGCCTTCGGGTCGGCGATCTTGTCGGTCTTGTTCACGAGCAACATGGTGGGAAGCTGGATGGTGAACGGGTCGCCCTCGCGGTCGACCAGCAGCCGGGGGGTGCTCGAATCTCCTGGCCAGCCCGGTGTCAGAACTATCTTCCTTTCGGCGAGAATCTCCCGGACCGCCACGGCCCGTTCCATGCAACCGGCCTCGCAGAGGTCGACTACCAACAGGCAGGCAGAGGCCGGTTGCAGCGCGTTGCCGATCCACGGGATCGGGTGTTCGATGGAGATGGGGGGCAGATCGATGAGCTGAAGCGCGATGTCTTCATACGGCATCATCCCCGGTTGGGCGAACTGGGTGGTGAACGGGTATTCCCCGGTTTGAGCATGGGATCCCGTCAACCTGGCATGCAACGTCGATTTCCCGCTGTTGGGTGGCCCGATGAGAGCCAGCTGGGCGGCACCTTCCGGCCGGAATGACGTAGGCGGTCCGCGCCTCGCTCCACCTTTCTTGGGCCCGGCCAACTCATCGGTCAGTTCTTTGATCCGCTTTTTGATGTCGGCTTGGAGGTGATCGGTGCCTTTGTGCTTCGGCAAGGTCCGCAGCATGGTGCGGAGCAACTCGAGGCGTTCCTTGGGCTCGCCGGCGCGTCGGTATGCCGCTTCGGCCGATTTGTATTCGGGCGATAGGTTGGCCGGCATCGCCCTCCCATTCTGGTCGACTCAAAACGCGAGTGTGGCGGACGTGCGAGACGCCCGCCACACTCGGGGGGAAGTGCTTTAGCCGACCGATGCCACCTCGGGTTGCGTTACCTCGATGGGGGTTGCCACTCTGGTCGGAGTGCTCCTGACCCCGAGATAGGTGAGGGTGACACCGATCGCCAACCCCAGCAGACCGGCCACCACCAGGGCGACCCCGAGCGGGCGGATGAACGGCACCCGGGCTGCAGCGCTCATCTCAACATCGACTCCCGGGGTTCCATCCACATTCATGACGGCCAGGGCCCATCGGCCGCTCTCGATGTCCCAGGAGAGGGTTCCCTCGGTCGTGTTGGCCGACCAGAAGCCCTCATCGCCGGGGGCGGTGACCCGGCGGGTTCCCTCGTGTCCGATGACGATCACCTCATCGCCCCGGAACTCGACCGACGCATGCCGCACATCGGCGAGAAAACGGTTCACATCGTCGGCCGGTCCGATACCTACGAACACGTCCTTGCCGTTGCGGGAGTGCACGTCGATTCGAGTGCCGATCCGGCCAAGCTCGATCCGGTTGACCACCGGGTCGTCGAGGAGGATTCTGAGGTCGTCGCCCACCAGAGCGGCTGAATCAGTGGTGACTCGTAGCGGACCGGCGGTCAAGTAACCGTCGGTGGTATCCACCGACCAGGCAACGGCTCCGGCGCCGACCAACCCGAGGCTGCCGATCACGATCATCACGCCGACGAAGGCGGACAGTACTTTGGCGATTCTCATTCGTAGCTCCTTACTTAGCTTCAACCGGCTGAGAGTCTTTGGCGAGCAGCAGTCCGGTGATGAGCAGTGTGCCTGCCATGAGCAAGCCGATCGGTGCCACGCCGGTCAGCAGGATCAGCAACCCGAAGGCAATGAGCACGGCTCCGGCCCGGCGCCCGGGTGTCGCCATGGCAGTGAGCCAGGCTTCGGCCGCCGACTCCGACCGACCTTCGGCAGGGATCACCAACCACCCCGCCAGATAGGCGAGGATTCCGAACCCACCGAAGAGGGTGGCGATCACGAAACCGAGTCTCACCAGCCAGGTTTCGGTATTGGTACGTTCGGCGATGGCTGATGCAACGCCGGCCAGGACTCGTCCTGAGCGGGGGCGCTCCATCCGCATGCGGGTCGCCGGCCCGTTTGGGGATTGGGTAGTAGTAACCATGACCCCATGCTGGGCCAACCGCGGCCCGCCGTCTATGAGGTGTCACCCTGCGAGAACCATGAGTCCTAAGGGTTGACTAGGGGGTATCCCTGATTGAGCAGCGAGCTACGAGCCACAAGCCACGGACGCCGATTCGGGGTGGGCAACGTAGAGCCGCAGATACTCTGACACGCCTTGCCTGTCGAGTTGCCGTTTGACCCATGCAGGCAGATGCCGCCCCGCGGCCACCGCAGTGATCAATTGTGGTCGGTCGACCGGCACGACGGTTCCGCCGGTGACCAGCTCCGCCGAGCCCGCGGCCATGACATTCCCGAGCCAATCAACAGTAGTTCCGTAAGGGAGCGGAATGACAAAGCCGTCGGGAGTGGGATCGGCTCGAACCGGGGTCACGTACCGGCTCCCCGAATTCCGGCCGACGTGGTGAAGGGCGGCAGCGTAGAAGCCCTTCCGGCCGGCCAGCCGCAAGATGATGGGATTGAGGATGTGTTTGTTGAAACCCTTGACGGTGCTGATGGTGCGATCCGAGCCAGAGCGAAACAACCATCCGTTCAGGATGGCAAGCACCATTAGAGCGCTGATGGTGCAGGCCATTGCCCTCAGAATCCTCTTCACGGTGTCCTTCTGGCTTCGAAATGCACAACGGCGAGCCGCCGGTCGAGACTTGTTCTAAGAGATCGCCGTGGCGATGGCCGCAGCGTGGGTTTCCGGATCGCGAATACCCAGAACGACGCGGACATAGTCCCAATCGCGGATGTTGATAACCAACACCCGCTTCTGACGAAAGACCGCCCAGAATTCTCGATGAGGAGCCCGGCTGTAAGACCCATGCCGTATAAGGCCGGGAACATAGGTGCCGGGTGCCCGCAGCCAGGTGCCCTCGCCGGGCGGGATCGCCTTGCGATTCATGGCCTCCACGCCCGTGATCAGGTGGTTCGGGATCTGCAGGTGGCGTTTGATCGCCAGCACCCCGTTGATCGCGGTGAGATCGATCAGAATCTGCTTTGGCTCGGTGGTGAGCTCGATGCCCATGAGCCGAGACTAGACCGCAGGGACCGACCGGGAATCGAGGTCTGGGTCGCGGCCGCGGCGGGTTCGCTATAAGCTCACCCACCACCGATGAAGGAGCTGATTCTGAAATCCATCGAAACGAGTATCGAGATCGATGCCCCACCGGGGCGAGTTTGGGAGGTCTTCGCCGACTTTGAGCGATACCCGGAGTGGAACCCCTTCGTGGCGTCGCTCCACGGCAAGGTGGCGATGGGTGAGCGGATCGAAGCGCGGCTCACACCGCCGGGGGGTAAGGGGATGACCTTCAAACCCCGGGTTACGGCCTTCACAGCCGGAACGGAGTTGCACTGGCTCGGGAACCTGCTGGTTCCCGGGCTTTTTGACGGCGAACATCAATTCTCTCTCCAACCGATCGATGAGTCCCGGACCCGGTTTGTTCAACGAGAAGATTTCACCGGCATTCTCGTTCCTCTGGTTCTGAAGATGGTCGGCAAGTCGACCAGGCAGGGATTTGAGGCAATGAACGCGGCTTTGAAGCAAAGGGTCGAAGGTTCCTAGCCGATGGCGGGAGCTCACCAAGCCGAACCGTGTCCCTGGTGGCTGGGGTTTGTCCTGGCCCACCCGGCTCGCAAGCTAATCCAGGACCCGGCCGAGGTCGTAGCCCCGTACGCTGGAGAGGGGATGGTGGTGCTCGAACCCGGGTGCGGGATGGGGTTTTTCACACTCGAGCTCGCCCGCCGGGTGGGGAAGTCGGGAACAGTGGTTGCCGTCGACCTTCAACCGAAGATGCTGGATGGCCTACGCAGGAGGGCGAAACGGGCCGGGCTTCTCGATCGCCTCGACATCCGTACGACGGAGGCCGATACGTTGGGGGTCGCCGAACTCGGTGGTCGGGTTGATTTCGCTCTGGCGTTCTATGTCGTTCACGAACTGCCTAACCCGTCCCGCTTCTTCCAAGAGGTTCGTGATTCGTTGCGGCCGGAGGGACGGCTTCTGATCGTAGAACCGCGAGCCCATGGGGGCGGGGAAGATGGGCTGCAGGGCTCGATCGAACTTGCCACTCAGGCTGGATTGGCGGTTGTCGACCGGCCGGTCATCAAGCGAAACCAGGTCGTCTTGCTGGAGCGACCCGCGGGGTCATAGGAATTCGCCAACCCATGACTCGCTTCTCGACCACAGCTCGGCTGCCAACTCCGCGCCGCGGGCAGCCGGACTCGGCTCCTTCTGCTCCCCGTTGGCGTAGTACAAGCCGGACTCCCCCGACAGCGCTGGGGCAGTGGCACACCACACCTGGGTTCTGACCGCGTCTTCAGGAGTGGGCATGTTCTTTGTCATCAATTTCCGAAACGGGGTCGGCACCACCCGGTAGATGTCCGTCGCGGCCAGGCCGGGGTGGGCGGCGTAAGTGGTGGCTCGGGTTCCGGCCAGCCGTCTGGCGAGTTCGGAGTTGAACAGCACATTTGCCAGTTTTGAGACGGCGTACTCGCCGGTGGCGGGAAGCAGACGTCGTTCGCGAAGGCGATCCCAGTTGATCTTTCCCACCCGGTGGTGAACAGAGCTGGCGACGTGCACGACGCGGGCGGGAGCCGAGGCAACCAATCCGTCCAGCAAGAGTCGAGTGAGCAAATAGTGCCCCAGGTAGTTCACCCCAAAGGTGAGCTCAAATCCCTCGGCGGTCATTCCCCGCCGACCCGCCAACCCGGCATTGTTGACCAGCACGTGAAGGGGTCGTCCGCTCGACAGGAACGTTTCGGTCGCATTCTTCACTGACGCCAGAGACGCCAGATCAAGTTGAAGGAACTCGACCCGGTCGGCTCCGACTTCGCCGGCGATCTCGTCCAACGCCGGGATAGTCCGCTCTTTGGAGCGAGCAGCGAGGATGACGCGGGATCCCCGTCGGGCCAATTCGAGGGCCGTAGCCCGGCCCAGGCCCGTATTGGATCCGGTCACGATGCTCACCTTGCCGTCCACCGTCCACGGTTGGTCCATGAGGTCCTCCTCGAAGTGACGGGAGATTAACGGTCCCCGGTCGACCCGAAGAGGAATTGACCTTCGACCCTGTCGGCTCCCAGCATTTGAGGTAGATACTGAGACGATCGACCGAAAGAGAGGTAGACGATGGTCACCATCAAGGAAGCGACTACGGAGTTCCTGGGACACAAGCGCATTGCGGTGACCGGAGTGTCCCGCAACCCGCAGGGCCACGGCAGCAATATCGTCTACCAGCGCCTCCGGGAGCGGGGCTACGAGGTGTTCGCGGTGAATCCGAACGCCGATGCGATTGAAGGAGATCGCTGTTTCCACGATCTTGCTTCGATCCCGGGAGGAGTTGAGGCCGTCGTCATTGGCACTCGGCCGGAAACGGCCGAGGCGACGATGCGCGAGTGTGACCAACTCGGAATCAAGCACGTCTGGATGCATCGAGCCTTCGGGCAAGGCAGCGTGTCGGCGGAAGCCGCTTCCTTTGGACGCGAAAAGGGAATCACCGTTATCGACGGGGGATGTCCCCTCATGTTCGATCCGACGGCCGACTTCGGCCATAAATGCATGCGGTACGTGTTCAGCTGGACTGGGAAGGTTCCCAAGGAGGTCTGAGTCGAGAACCCTGGCTGGGTCGGCCGGGTGCTCGACCCCGTCGATGAGCAAACCACCCGCCTCGTCACCCGGGTACGGATGTGCTACCAGTGGTTTCGCCCCGAGATCGCCTTCGACCTGCTCGTCGAATTCGGCTACCTGATGATGATGCGCAAATGCATGCTCGGCATCGAAAACCGAGCCGAGGGGACGGCGCGCCATCCTCAGCAGTCGCTTTAGGTCCCGGGCGGGGTCCGCGGACGCCGGCCTGGTATTCCCGGGTCGCCGGTAGATTCAGAACGGATGCAGAGGGTCGTCATCATCGGGGGAGGGTTTGGCGGGTTGTACGCCGCCAAAGCCCTTCGGGCCGCTCCGGTCGAAGTCACGTTGATAGATCGCCGAAACCACCACGTCTTCCAGCCCCTTCTCTACCAGGTAGCCACGGCCGGGCTCAGTGCCATAGATATCGGCGAGCCGATTCGACGGATCCTTCGCAAACAGGCCAATGTATCGGTACATCTCGCCGAGGTGGTTTCCGTGGATCTCACCGGCTGCCGGGTCGAGCTCGCCGGTGGGGAATCAGTCGATTACGACTATCTGATCGTGGCGACCGGAGCCCAGGATTCGTATTTCGGTCACGATGACTGGGAGCCACACGCTCCAGGACTGAAGAGCATCGAAGACGCCCTCGAGATTCGCCGCCGGGTGTTGTCCGCTTTCGAGCAAGCAGAAGTCACGCGGGATCGCGATGTCCAGCGCTGTCTGCTGACGTTCGCAGTCATCGGTGGTGGGCCGACGGGGGTGGAACTAGCCGGCGCTCTGGCCGAATTAGCCCGGCATACTCTCACCGATGAGTTCCGGCGGATTGATGCAGGAGAAGCCCGGATCATCTTGATCGAAGCGGGAGAGCGGATTTTGTCCGGCTATCCGCCCGGTTTGTCGGCCAGGGCGCACACCCAACTCGAACGGTTGGGAGTGGAGATCCGGACGGGAACGCCGGTCACCGGTATCGACGCCGACGGCGTCAGCCGCGGAGAAGAACGCATTCATTGTCGAACGGTTCTCTGGGCAGCGGGAGTGGCCGCCTCGGGCCTGGGCGCCTTCCTGGGTACGGACCTGGACCAGGCCGGCCGGGTGATGGTCGAACCCGACCTGACGGTGCTTGGTCATCGGGAGGTGTTCGTGATCGGCGACCTGGCTCATGTCGTCCAGGACGGACGGCAACTGCCCGGAATAGCGCCGGCCGCGATCCAGATGGGTAAGCACGCAGCCGAATCGATCATTCGCTCCATCCAGGGCGAACCAACCCATTCATTTCGGTTTGTCGACCGGGGCACGATGGCCACCCTGGGTCGCAAGTCGGCGATTGCATTGATCAAGGGAATCCGACTGTGGGGTTGGCCGGCGTGGCTGGCCTGGCTGTTCATCCACATCCTCTTTCTGATTGGCTTTCGGAATCGGGCGGTGGTCCTGTTCGAGTGGACCCGTTCCTACCTCACCTACAGCCGGAGCGCCCGCCTGATTCTCTATCCGGATGAATCTGGCTGAGTAGGCACAGCCTGCCTGGTCATGTTTCTCATGAACAACGCCACCGCGATGCCCAGTCCGATGACAACAGCCGCGGCCAGGAAGGTTTCCGCCAGGGCCGAGGTGGTCAGTTCTTCTTGGGCTCGTCCCAGAGCTTCCTGGTAGGTCGGATCGCCCAGCGGCGGGAGCACGATCGATCTGCGCAGCACCTCATAGCGGTGGATGCCCCAGGCGGTGAGCCCGGACAAACCGACGCTCAAGCCCATGAGCCGCAGCACCATCACCAGGCTGGCCGCCACCCCCCGCTCTGAGGGATGCGCCGAATCGACCACAGCCGCACTGACCGGCGCAAACACCAGACCGAAACCAACACCTAGCACGGCCAACTGCCAGGCCATCTGAAGGTAGGTGGTTTCGGGGGTCCACGCGGTGCCGAGCAGGAGAAAGCCGGCCAGCACCGCGATCAATCCGGCGAGGATCGGTGGACGGTACGACCACCGTTCGGTCATCCGCCCACCCGCGTAGGAGGCGATCGCCATGGCGGCGGTCAGCGCGCTCAGAACCCATCCGGAGATGACGGCGGCCCGCTCGATACCGGACTCGATTACGTTGACGAACAACGGGACATCGACCATCACAATCACCAGGGTGGCTCCGACCAGAAAATTGACGATGATCGCGGTGGTGAGGTTGCGGCCTCGAAAAAGGCGCAGAGGTACCAGCGGATCGTCGGTTCTGGCCTGATGGGCCACGAAGGCCGCGATGGCAACGGCAGCCACCACCAGCAGCCACCACATAGGTCCCCGGGCCGAGCCGGTCAGTTCCTCCAGCCCGGTGACGCTCTGGATCTGGGCCGATTCGAGAAGAGCGACATTCAGGGCGACCAGACCGACCGACAGCGTGCCGGCCCCCACCCAATCGATGCGGGCATGCGTGGGCTTGCCGACGTGCTCGAGTGCATACCAGGCGGCCACAATGCCGACGACGGCCAGGGGAATGTTGAGGTAGAACTGCCAGCGCCACGAGAGAAATCGCACCAGCATGGCGCCGTAAAGCGGACCCCACACCCACCCGAGGGTGTCGATCGCACCCAGGGTGCCGAGTGCCCGAGCCCGGCGGTTCTCAGCGAAGACATCGGCCACGATGGCCAGACCGATCGGTACCAGAGCGCCTCCGCCCATAGCGGTTAGGACCCGTCCCACCAGGAAGATGCCGTAGTTGGGAGCCAAAGGTACGACGATCGATCCGGCCAGAAACAACGCCAGCGAAGCGATGTAGGTGCGGCGGCGGCCCCAAACGTCGCTCAGCCGGCCCATGAACGGCATCACAGCTACATAGGCGATCAGATAGGCGTTGACGATCCAGGCCATTTGGTTGAGACCGTCCGGCAGGACAATCCCCAGGTCACCAATTATGGGGCGAAGCATGGTCGCCACCACGGTCAGGTCGTCGGCGGCGATGAAGACGCCGAAGCCGACCACCGCCAGAACGAGGTTGGGAGAAGCCTTCCGGCTCATCCTTCGAGATCCGGCGGGGTGATCGTGATGTCCGCGCCGTAGTCGAAGAAGGTCAAATCCCACTCGGTCGGGTTCGCTCCGATGGTCGTTGGGAACTTGGCGCGTCGGAGTTCGCCCGAGGTGGGCTCGATCCAAGCGTCGATGGTGACGTCTGCCCCCCGCACCATCCCGGCTGTCACAACTTCGACCCGTTCTCCGGAGGCCGTGAACCGGACGTGGCGAAGGGTCGTCTCATCGACGATTTCTTCACCGAGGTCCTCGACGGTTGGGATGCCTTCCTGCAACATCGCCCGGAAACCGATCTGCGGATCAAACAGGGTGGCCGGGTCGAATGTGTAGCCCGGGGGAGTCGGTTCCCAGTTTCCGGTGATCGGGTTTGTGAGCCAGGTGTCGCCCTCAATGACGACCGCTCCGACTTCGGTCGACAATCCCACGGCGCTCACCGTCACCAGTGCTTCGGCGGCCCCCGGTGCCGCGAAGCGCCCGGTGGCGCTCACGAACTCCAGGAACCCCTGGGTATCGATGTAGACCGGTTCTCCGCCCCGCGCGATGCTGAACTGAACCGTGTCCACTGAGCCCATGGTCGCGGCCGAAACCTCCAGCAACTTCGTGGCGGTCGGCGGGGCCGTCGTGGTGGTTGCCTCGGTCGAGGAGCAGGCTGCGGTGAGAGCGACGAGGGCTACCGCCATCGCCGTCATTGACCACCTCATCAAACCCGCTCCTTCCAATGGGCTCACACGTTACCTGGAGGGTAGGTCGTCGCCGACTGATCGGACCGGTGCGGCGCCTAACCCCGGGCTTTCTCGGCTATCTCCTTGACCACCGCTTCGTTGGCCAGCGTGGTCACGTCTCCCAGGTGGCGCTCTTCGGAGATGTCCCGCAGCAGTCTCCGCATGATCTTTCCGGAGCGCGTCTTGGGCAGGTCGTCGGTGAACACGATGCTCTGCGGCTTGGCAATGGCCCCAATGGTTGCCGCGACGTGATCTCGGAGTTCATGGAGGAGCTTGTCGTCCCCCACCTCCCCGGCCCGCAAGGTCACGAAGGCGGCAATCGCCTGACCGGTCAGCTCGTCCTTACGCCCCACTACCGCCGCCTCGGCAACTGCCCGATGCGAAACCAGAGCAGATTCGACTTCGGTGGTGGAGATGTTGTGTCCGGCTACCAGCATCACGTCATCGACCCGGCCCAGTAGCCAGAAATAGCCGTCTTCGTCGCGTTTGCACCCATCCCCGGCGAAGTAGGCGCCGGGCATCCTCGACCAGTAGGTCTGCACGTACCGGTCAGGATCCCCGTAGATCGTCCGCAACATCGACGGCCAGGGACGCTTGAGAACCAGGAACCCGCCCCCTCCCAGTGGCACCGAGTTGCCTTCGTCGTCGATGACGTCGGCCTCGATGCCGGGAAACGGGAGAGTGGCCGACCCGGGTTTCGTGCCGATCACACCGGGGAGCGGGGTGATCATGATTGCTCCGGTTTCGGTTTGCCACCAGGTGTCGACGATCGGGCAGTTTCCCCGGCCGATGTGCTCCTGGTACCACATCCAGGCTTCGGGGTTGATCGGCTCACCAACCGTTCCCAACAGTCGCAGCGAGGAGAGATCATGACGAGCCGGATACTCGTCGCCCCATTTCATGAACGATCGGATGGCGGTGGGAGCGGTGTAGAAGATGGTGACCTGGTAGTCGTCGATGATCTGCCACAACCGATCGTTTTCCGGGAAGTTGGGAGCTCCCTCGTACATGATTCCCGTCGCTCCGTTGGCGAGCGGCCCGTAGACGATGTAGCTGTGTCCCGTCACCCATCCGATGTCGGCCGCGCACCAATAGACGTCATCGGGTTTGAGGTCGAAGACGTAGTCGTGGGTGGTGGTGACCCCCGTGAGGTAACCGGCCTGAGTGTGCACAATGCCCTTGGGCTTGCCGGTGGTGCCTGAGGTGTAGAGGATGTACAGCAGGTCCTCGGCATGCATCACCGCCGGCTCGAAGTCGGTGGGTTGCCCGCCGGTGATCTCGTCGTACCAGAGGTCGCGCCCCTTCGTCATCGAGACTTCGTTGTCTGCCCGGCGAACGACGACGGTGTGCTCGATGGTGGGGCAGCGGACCAGCGCCACGTCGGCGTTGGCTTTGAGCGAGACCACTTCTCCCCGCCGCCAGGCGCCGTCCTGAGTGATGACGATCTTGGCTTCGGCATCGTTGATACGGCTGGCCAACGCGTCTGCCGAGAATCCACCGAACACCACAGAATGCGGTGCACCGATCCGGGCGCAGGCCAGCATGGCGATGGGTAGCTCGGGAATCATCCCAAGGTAGATCGCCACCCGATCGCCCCGCTCCACACCCAGATTTGCGAGCGCATTGGCGAAACGGTTGACCTCTTCGTAGAGCTCCCGGTAGGTGAAGGTCCGGGTGTCGCCGGGCTCCCCGATCCAGTGGTAGGCCACCTTGTCGCCGATCGTGTCCAGGTGGCGATCCAGGCAGTTGTAGGAGACGTTGAGGGTGCCGTCCGAAAACCACTTGAAGAACGGTGCTTGCGAGTCGTCGAGAACAACCGTCGGTTCCTTGAACCAGGTGATTCGCCGCTTGGCCTGCTTCTCCCAGAAACCCAGCCAATCGGCGTCGGCTTCTTCGTAGACGGATTGCTGCGCATTGGCGGCTGCGGCAAACAAGGCGGGCGGTGGGAACGTGCGGCTCTCCGTAGAAAGGTTGGCGATGGCTGGCCTTTTCTCATCCGGCACCGGAGGCTCCCTTGTCTGCGTGAGAGGGCATGCTACGAGAAGAAGCGAACCTTTGTCGCCCGGCTCTGGGGGCCCGGCCTGGCGCTACCGTCACGTTCCGGAGGAGGCCAATGGCGAGATTGGGAGAGTCTTTCAACCGGCTGTGGACCGCCTCGGCCATCTCCAACATGGGAGATGGAGTGATGGGCGCCGCCTTTCCCCTTCTGGTGGCGTCGATAACCCGCGATCCCGTGTTGGTGTCCGGAGCGAACGTGGCCGGCCGGCTTCCCTAGTTCCTCTTCGCCCTCATCTCCGGAGCTCCGGGAGCGCCACGACCAATCCTGGTAGCCAGAGGTCACTCGATGGGCTGGCGGATGATCGTCCTGAGCTTTTCCGGGGCGGAGCGGTTCGGGTCACCTATGTAGATCTCGTGGTGCTTGCCCCGCAGTGTGTATCCCTGTTCGTGTATGAAGGCGTGGAGCTTTTCGATGTTGGGCGCCTCGTCGGCGTAGGGGCCGATATGCATGATCTGGGCGGCGAGCCCTTCCTCGTATACCTCGAGGCGAAGTTCGTCGAAGATGGGCAAAGGCTGCTTCTGCTTGGCCGACTCCCGGGCAGCTTCGAATCGCTCCTCGGTGACGTAGTCGGGCTGCATGATCATCAGCGTCCAGATCCAGCGATCTTTCGCGCTGAAATCGAAATCGCCGTCCGGGAGCCACCACAGACCCTGCAGTGGCATCACCGAATAGGCGACCTCTTCTTCGGCCTTGATCGCAAACCGCAGGGTGTACGCCACGGGATAAAGACCAGACATGCACTCCGGGAAGCGAGGGCTGGTGTTGGGGTCCCCGGAACCATCGACCATCAGATATTGAAGTGGTGGCACATCGACGATTGCCGGCGTTCCCTGAGGCGCCGAGTAGAGCGCCCGGTATTGCTTCTTGAAGTCGATGGTTTCCATTTCGTTTTCCCCTCCTGTTGGCCTATGGGTACCGCTCGATGGGCCGGTCGTCAAGGGGCCAAGTAGCCCTTATCGAGGGGACCGGGCGTCCGGGCCGCGCTTCGTCTTTGTTGCGCTCAAGTCGAGCCCGTCTCTGGCAGCATGGTGGGATGGAACAAGCCGACTTCATCGTGGTCGGGGCGGGGATTGCCGGTGCCTCGGCCGCCTATCGCCTGGCCCGGCACGGCAAGGTGGTTGTTCTCGAGGCCGAAGCCTCCGCCGGTTATCACACAACCGGAAGGTCGGCAGCCCTATTCACCGAAAGCTTCGAGATCGGGGTCGTGCGCGAATTGGTGATGGCCAGTCGGTCCTTTTTGGAGGGCCCGCCGCCGGGCTTCGCCGACCTGCCCCTGCTGGCCCCTCTGCCGTTTCTTTTCATCGGGCGGGAAGATCAGCTCGACTCGCTGACCGCCGCGTTCGAGACCGGCCGGGATATTCCGCATGTCAGACGGGTGGGTCCGGAAGAAGTACGCACGCTCTGTCCGGCCCTGCGGCCGGGATACGCCGCCGGGGGCGTGTACGAGGCGGGGGCGATGACCATCGATGTCGATGCCCTCCTCCAGGGTTATCTCCGGGGCGTGCGAGCGGCCGGAGGAGTTGTGAGGTTGGAGCGACCGGTCACCGCGATAGACCGGGCAGGCGGCCGGTGGATGGTTACGGCCGGAACGGAGCAAACCTCGGCCGAGGTAGTCGTGAACGCGGCCGGGGCGTGGGCCGATCGGGTGGGAGCGTTGGCCGGAGGCCAACCCATCGGTCTGGTGCCGATGCGTCGCACGGCCTTCACTTTCCCTCCTCCACCGAGCACCGCCCCGGGATCGTGGCCCGTAGTCTGCGATGTCGATGAGGCGTTCTACTTCAAGCCGGAGGCAAAACAGCTGATGGGTTCGCTGGCGGAGGAGACTCCGATGGATCCGCACGACGTTCGTCCCGACGAGATCGACGTTGCCCTGGCGATCGAAAGAATCGAAGCAGCCACCACTATGCAGATTCGCCACGTTTCCTCAACCTGGGCGGGCCTCCGCTCATTCGTGGCCGACCGGCGTCCGGTGGTCGGCTGGGATCCCGAGCTGGAGGGTGTCTTCTGGGTGGCGGGTCAGGGCGGATTTGGGATCATGACGTCCCCGGCCATCTCGCGGGCTTGCGAGGGATTGGTTGTGGACGGCCGGTTACCTGATGAACTGCAAGCCTTCGGGATAACTGCCCAAACCCTGGATCCGGCCCGATTGCGATGACTCGACGCCTCCTAGCCTCGGCATGAACTCGCAGCCCTTCCCCTGGAAGCTGATCCTGCCACTCTCGCTGACGGTGATGGTGGCCTTCGGCATCATGCTCTACGGGTTTTCCGTGTTCCTCACCGACGGTGCGGCCGGCGGCGAGTTCAGCACCGGCCTGCTCTCGGTTGCCTACGCGGGCGGGCTCGTAGCGGGTGGAGCGCTGGCATATCCGGTCGGCCGACGGGCCGACCGATCGGGGGTACGGGGGATTCTCGGGTCGGGCGCCTTGCTGGGGGCCGGGGGGCTGATCCTGTTCTCATACGCGACCGAACCGTGGCAGGTGTTGCTGGCATGGTGGGGTCTGATCGGTCCGGCCGGGGCGATGACGTTCTATGAGCCGGCCTTCGTGGCAGTCGATCGGTGGTGCGTGAAGCCACAACGCGCCCGGGCGTTGGCGGTGCTGACGCTGATCGGAGGAATGGCGGGCGTCATCTTCCTGCCCGGTATCGAACGTCTGATCAGTCTGCTCGGTTGGAGGCCGTCCGTCCGGGTGCTTGGTTTGCTCTTGCTGCTGATCGGCGGGGCAACGGCGGTGTTGTTCCTGCGACACGAGCCGGTGGGGCAGCATGAGACGTCGGTACCGGAGAGATTCGCTTTGCGCCGGATTCTTCGCGATCGACGTTTTGTGATGTTCACCGCCGCCATGATGTTGAGTTCGATGAGCGCTCAGTCTGTTCTGTCGCACCGTGTGGCTCGGTTCGAAGAGACCGGGTTCGTGGTAGCGGGAGTTGCAGTGTGGGCGGCGGTAGCGTCGGCGCTCAGTCTGCCGGGACGTTCGATAGCGCCGTTTCTAGCTCAGCGGTATCGACCGACCAGCGTGCAGGCGTCGGTGATGGGCCTGATGGCGATTGCCGCATTCCTCACGATCGATGGTTCGCAGGACTGGCAACTGGCAGGTCACTTCATCGTTTTTGGATTGGCCTTCGGTGCCGTCCTGCCGGTGCGGGCGATGGTCATGGCCGAATGGTTTTCGGGCGCGGGTTACGGCCGCACTATGGGTGCCCAGTGGGCGGTCGTGTCGATGGTGGGAGCGTCGGGCCCGGCCGTGGTTGGGGTTCTCCACGACGCTACCGGTGGATATCGGATTCCCATGAGCGTGGTCACTCTTCTGGTCGCCGGGGCTGCCGTCCTGGCGTTCGCCAGCGGAAGCGCCCTGACGGGACGGGAGATTTCCTAAGCTTCGGCACTGGAGGCGAGAGCATGCGCGAGTCCAGGGTCACAGACGGAACCCTTCTCTGGGAGCCCACTGAGGAGTCCACAGCCACGACCGGTATCGCCCGGTACCTGGGCTGGTTGAGAACCGAGAAGCACCGCCAGTTCACCGATTATGCATCGCTGTGGGAATGGTCGGTTTCCGATCTCGAAGGTTTCTGGGAATCGCTGTGGGAGTACTTCGGGGTCATCGACCACGCTCCCTACGAGGCGGTGCTGGGCAGCAGAGCTATGCCGGGAGCCACCTGGTTCCCGGGAGCGACTCTCAACTACGCAGAACACGCCCTGCGGCGCCGGGACGACCGTCCGGCGGTGATAGCCGCTTCGGAGGTGGGGGAAGTCACACAGATGACATTCGCCGAGCTGTACGACCAGGTGGCGGCCGTGGCAACCGGGTTGCGCCGGCGGGGCGTCGGCCGCGGAGACCGGGTGGCGGCCTTGCTTCCCAACATTCCGGAGACGCTGGTGGCCTTTCTGGCAACCGCCAGCCTGGGCGCCGTCTGGTCGAGTTGTGCCCCGGAGTTCGGGGTCGGCAGCGTCGTTCATCGGTTCTCGCAGATTGATCCGAAGGTTTTGATCGCCTGCGACGGATACCGATTTGCCGGCCGCCGGCACGACCGGCTCCCCACATTGACTCAAATCGTCTCTCAGCTCCCGACTGTCGAAACTACCGTCCTGGTGGCCCGGCTCGACCAGACCGGCCAGACCCCGTCCGGAACCACATCCTGGGAGGAGCTCACCGGGGAAACCGGACCGCTGATCTTCGAGCCGGTGCCGTTCGATCATCCATTGTGGATTCTCTACTCGTCCGGAACGACCGGGTTGCCCAAACCGATCGTACAGAGCCAGGGAGGCATCCTGCTCGAACACCTGAAAGAGCTGGCATTGCATATTGACGTCGGTGAGGGTGATCGTTTCTTCTGGTACACGTCGACCGCCTGGATGATGTGGAATCTTCTCATCTCGAGTCTCCTGGTCGGGACGACGATGGTTTTGTACGACGGCAGTCCGGGATATCCGGATCTCTCGGTGCTGTGGAAACTGGCCGAGACTCAGCGGGTGACCCACTTCGGGGTGAGCCCTCCCTACCTTCAGGCATGTGGTCGGGCCGGCCTCCACCCGGGCCGCCGGTTTGATCTCAGTTCGATACGGCAGGTCGGTTCTACTGGTGCGCCTCTCACCCCGGAAGGATTTGCCTGGGTGTACAGGGAGGTTGGCTCGAACATCCTGCTGGCTTCGATCAGTGGCGGATCAGATCTGTGTACGGCATTCCTGGGGGGTTGCCCGATGCTTCCGGTGCGGGCCGGTCGCATCCAATGCAGTCAACTCGGCGCCAAGATCGAGGCCTACGACATGAACGGAGTACCGGTGGTAGGCGAGGTGGGCGAACTGGTCATCACCGCTCCGATGCCGTCGATGCCGATCTACTTCTGGAACGACCCCGACGGGGACCGCTACCGGTCCAGCTACTTCGATACATATCCGGGAGTTTGGCGGCACGGTGACTGGATCACGGTGCATGCTGATGGATCATCCGTAGTCCATGGACGATCGGATTCCACCCTCAATCGAGGTGGGGTCCGCATGGGAACCAGCGAGTTCTATCAAGTCATCGACGGGTTGCCGGAGATCTTGGACAGTGTGGTCATCGATACCGGAGGATCAGGTCGGGAAGGCCGACTGCTTCTATTCGTGGTGCCGGCGGCCGGTGCGCAACTCGATGAGGCACTCGAGCAACGAATCCGGGATGTGCTCCGAACGGAGTTGTCCCCCCGTCACGTGCCGGATGAGATTCGCCAGATCGATGAGATCCCCAGGACTTTGAACGGAAAGAAGATGGAAGTACCCATCAAGCAGATCCTGGCCGGCGTTCCCGTCGAGCGAGCGGCCCGGCTCGACGCCATGGCCAATCCGAGCTCGATAGACGTTTTCGTCCGTCTGGCCGCCTCGACGACTCGAGATGTAATCTCACCGCCGGACGACTCGAATCCGGCCGGAACCGCCCGCTAGCCTCGAGACTATGCCACTTCCGAAGACACTTGCCCGGCTCAACAAACGGATCACGAATCCGGTAATGCGGCGCTTCGGTCGAATCCCCCCGATGGCGATCATTGTGCACCGCGGGCGCTCTTCGGGTCGTGAATACCGAACGCCGGTCTTTGCGTTTCCCACCGACGAAGGTTTTGCGATCGGATTGACCTACGGGCGCGACGTCGACTGGCTGAAGAACGTGCAAGCCGCCGGGTATTGCACGTTCATTCGCAGAGGTCGGTCTGTCGAACTGACCAACCCGCGGGTGGTGGGTTGGGCAGCGGGAAGCAAGCACATGCCGATCCCGGTCCGGGTTACCTTGCTCGGCCTCCAGGCTCGGGATTTCCTGCTGATGGATGAAGCGGTCATCGACGCGTAGCGGACGGGATGTCCATCACTTCGCGCCCGCCTGTACCTCGATGAGCGGCACCCTATGAACGAGGGTTACTCGATGAAGCCCGCCTCAATTAGCCAGGCAACGGTGGGAGTGACCGTGTCACGAGCGGAGCGGAACTCCGCGCCCAGATGCTCCCTGGCTTTCCGGCCGTCGAAGTAGAAGTAGCGAGTCGCATACGGGACGATTTTGGGGTTGTACGAAAGCGGGATCCGGAGTGTGGTCGCAACTCTGGTCGCGGAGCGAAACAAACCGTTGGGAATCGTGATGATGCGGCTCTTCTTGCCGAGGGCCTCCAGAGTGAGTTCAGCGAGCCGTTTCCATTCAATGTTTTCGCCTCCGAGGAAATAGCGCTCACCCGGGGTGCCTCGCTCGAGCCCTAGCACGATCCCCTTGGCGACATCCTCCACGTGAGCGATGCTTCCTCCTCCCTTGGGCACCAACACCGGGTTGGATTTGGCGAAGTCAACCAGAGTCCCAGCAGTGATGAGGTCTGTGTCTAGTGGACCGTAGGTCTCCGCCGGGTTAACGATCACGACGGGAACCCCGTTCCTATTACCTTCCAGACAGAAGCCTTCCGCTTGGTGCTTGAGTTGGGCGTAGGTGAGACCATGAAGTTGGCTCAGCGAGAAAGGCGCCCTCTCGTCGAGGACACGGGGTTCATCGGTCCCATCGATGGCTGTATTGCTCGAAACGAATAGGACCCGGGCGCGTGGCCCTTTGGCAGCCTCAAGAACATTTCGAGTGCCTCCGAGGACCACATCGGTCATCTCAGGTGAGTCGATAACATCCCATGAACTGAGACTGGCGAGATGGATGATCGCGTCGCACCTCTCGACGCCATCTCTCAGCGAGTTCAAGTCACGGACATCCCCAATCGTCCTTTCGTATTGAATCGAATCGATCCGATCGGTGTTGCTGGTCGGACGCAATAGACACCGAATCTCATGTCCGGCTGTCGCTAGAGCTCGCACAACAGCGGAACCGATGAAACCGTTTCCTCCTGTGACAAAGACTTTCATGTTGATCAACCTTGCAACGCTGGGCAGAAGGCGTCAGCGTAGCGGGCATGCCGGTCGCCGGGTTACCTCGCGGATCCCACATCGGAACCCTCCGCACCGGCGGATTTGATACCCCGATCCGTTCTACTGGACTGCCGTGGGTTTCTACAGATTGGGGCGATGAGTGGCGCTCCGTTCGTCTCAGCTGCAAAGATATGCGCCACAGCTGGTCCGGGCCTTCCTGGATCGGGACCTGATCAAAGCGAGAAGAGAGGTCCGAAAGACATGACGGGCATGGAAACTGTGGCGCCGGGGGCCGGTATCACGATTGATCTCTTCGACAAAGCCCACGCATTCACGATCGCTCATGAGACCAAGGCCTCCGGCTTGTACCCCTATTTCCTGGCCATGGAAGGCAACGAAGGTACCGAGGCCGTCTATCAGGGTCGCCGTATCTTGATGTTCGGTTCGAACAACTACCTGGGTTTGACGACGCACCCCAAGGTCCGCGAGGCGGCTCAACGAGCTGTGGCGGAGTTTGGCACGAGTTGCACCGGCTCGCGCTTTCTCAACGGCACCCTCGAGCTTCACCTGCGACTGGAACGCGAGCTGGCAGCCTGGGTCGGTAAGGAGGCCGCCCTCGTGTTCTCCACCGGGATGCAAACCAACCTGGGTGTGGTTTCGTCGTTGATCGGCCGGTCCGACACGGTGATCCTCGACAAGGACGATCATGCCAGCATCGTCGACGCGGCCCGGCTCGGCTGGGGTCAGATCAAGCGATACCGTCACAACGATATGGAGCAACTGGAGCGGATGCTGGCGGATGTCCCCGACGATCGCGGCAAACTGGTGGTGGTCGACGGTCTCTACAGCATGGAAGGCGATCTCGCTCCGCTTCCGGAGATCACCGAATTGTGCGGTCGATATTCAGCCCGGTTGATGGTCGACGACGCGCACTCGCTGGGAGTCATGGGAGGCGGCCGCGGCACCTCGGCCCACTTTGGAGTGACGGATTCCGTCGACTTGATCATGTCGACCTTTTCGAAGTCGCTGGCTTCGCTGGGTGGATTCGTAGCCGGTGACCACCAGATCGTTCACTACATCCAGCACCACGCCCGTTCGATGATCTTCAGTGCTTCGATTCCTCCCTCGAATGCGGCTGCAGCTCTGGCCGCGCTCGAGGTCATGCAGGCTGAGCCCGACCGGGTGGTGCAGGTACATGAGAACGCCGACCGATTGCGTTCGGGACTGCGCGAGCTGGGATTCGACACCGGGGCCTCGGTGACGCCGGTTATCCCGGTCATCGTCGGAGACGACACCCTGACCTTCTTCATGTGGAAGCAACTGCTGGACGCCGGCGTGTACGTCAATGCGATCATCTCTCCGGCGACTCCCAAAGGGAGGCAGTTGCTGCGGACCAGTGTGATGGCCACCCATACCGCCGGTCAGCTCGACCAGGTGTTGGAGACCTTCGAACAGGTCGGCAAACAGGTCGGGCTCATCTGAACCCGACCTGCCGCGTGCGTTCCCTTTATCGAATGTTTACGGTTACCGAGTAGGTGTCGAGCGGTTCGTTGTCCTCCCAAGGGCGCAAGTAATCCAGCTGCAGGGAGTCTTGGCCGGCGGCGGTCCCTTGGAAACGGAACGTCATGGTTCCCCCGGCTCCGATGAGATTCGATTCCGCGGAAAACTCCGGTTCACCGATCTGTGTCAACAACGCCGGGTTCAGTGCAGTGACCACCCAGCTGTAACCCGTTGATGGGTTGGCGGGGAGAGTGATCGTGAGCTCCCCACCCACTTCGAGGGCGACGGCCGATCCGGCCTCGGCCGGACCGAGGGTGGCGGACGCCGCGATAGATTTCCCCGTCTGGGTAATGGCGATGACCCCGACCGCGACAACGGCGACAGCCGCGAGAATGATCAGCAGCGTGGCCGGCCTCATCGATCGGGGAGCGACGATGGTGGATGCTTGGGCTTGCATTTGTTTCGTCCAACTCCTTTCACCACTCTGACGATGTTTCACCACCCAAAGGTTCCGGGTCCATGCGGAAGGGCTTCTTCGATCTGACTCCGATTGGTCGATCTCGTCGATTGCGGCGAGTGGCCCTGGCGGCCCTCGAGTCATACGACCTTCAGATACAAGGCGTTCGGGTGCTGAGCACGGACACCAATGGCGTTTTCCGGGTCGATGGTACCGATGGCAACCGCTATGTGCTTCGGGTCGGCCGCGGCGGCAATATCGCCCATTCGGTCGAGCAGGTCCGTTCTGAGACGGAGTGGCTGACGGCCCTGGCCCGAAACACCGACCTGCGCATTCCGATCCCGGTGGCGAACTCCGCCGGCGAGACCGTTACCGTGATCGAGGTCACGGGAGTCCCCGATGGGCGCAACTGTGTGCTTTTCGAATGGTTGCCGGGCCGACTGCTGGATCGACACCTCACTCCTAGGCACATGGGGGCCTACGGGGCCCTGGCCGCCCGGCTTCACGAGTATGCCGCGTCCTTTCAGCCGTCGCCCGGTTTCTCCATTGTCAGCTATGACCGGGTATTCCCATTTGATGAGCCGGTGGTCCTCTTCGACCCGACCCGCTCGGAGTTCATGACCGACCAGCGGCGTGAGATCTTTGTCGAAGCCGTCGACCAGGTGCAGCAGGCCATCGATGATCTGGCGGATCGTGAACCGAGACGGGTCATACACGGTGATCTGCATCGGTGGAATGTGTTGATCGACGGAGGAGGTGTCGCCGCGTTCGACTTCGAAGATCTCATGTGGGGTTGGCCGGTGCAGGACCTGGCGATAGCCCTGTTCTACCTCGAGCGTGAGGACAACTACCTCGATCTACGGGCTGCGATGCAGGCCGGATACGAGCAGGTTCGACCCTGGCCGGATGTCACCGGGTGGGAGATCGATACGTTCATCGCCGGAAGAGCCCTGGTTCTTGCCAACGACCTCGAGTTACTCGAAGAACCTGAATACCGGGAAGCTGCCCCGGAATGGATGGTCGGGTTTGAAGCCCGGATCACTTCCTTACTCAATCTCTGACCGACGCGCCGGGAACCCCTGGAAGGGGTCCCCGTGCGCCTTGCGGAGGGTTTAGAAATCGTCGCCGGACGATTCGATCGTGGTGACCGGTGCACGTTTGGGGCGCAGCGCCGACCCCAGGACGAGCAGCCCGACCACTATGACTGTGGCGGGGAGTGCCCACCGGGCATCTAGGTCGAGCGGGGTATCCAAGAGAAGAACGGGCATTGAGATCCCCAGGAACAGAATGCCGAAGATGAGCGAGATGATGTCGAGCGGGTGTCGTTCGTTCATGAGTTGTTCTCCTGGGTCACGATGATTTGGCCGGCACCCACGCGGGCGGTCAGGGTGATGTCTCCGGCTCCTTCGACGCCCGCGACGGTTACCGAGCGACCAACACCGAGCCCTTCGCTACTGCGGCCGAATACTTCCACCTGTCCTACTCCGGCCCGAGCGTTGACGGCCGCGCCGAGGTCGGCGGGCAGTTTGATTTCGAGTTGACCGGCACCGAGTTCGGCGTCGATGGTGATCTCCTGGTCCTGCCAATCGACCCCCGTCAGGTCGACGATCAAAGTGCCGCTGTCCATGCTGTAGTTTCTCGAGACGTCCTCAACGGTCGTCGGGGCGTACGTGCGTATCTCGTCCGTGAAGGCGTCAACGGCGTTGCCGATTGCTGCAATCCCCATCATGAAGGCGAGGAGCAAACCCGCCACGATCATCAACCTGGATCGACCCCAGATCGATCCGACCAGCAATCCGGCTCCCACGATGGCTACCGCCAATGCCAGGTAGTGGCGAGCGTCCGGAAAGAGGACTCCGGCGTTGTCCAGCAGGGCCAGGATGCCGACCCCAATCAGAATCGCGGCCATCGTGTAGCGCCCCAGCATGGACGGGGGACGTACCCGTCGGGCGCGGGGCTGGCGGGGCTGGCGGGGCGGCCGGGCAACCGAAACTCCGCCGGCGACCGACGCCGCCGGCCGCGGCGGCGCCTCTCTCGAGCCCTGATCGGTATCGACCGGTACCGGGGGAGTCTCGCCGCGGAAGAGGAGAACGCCGAGGACGAGCAAGGCAACGGCCCACGCGAAACCGGTGCCGGAGATGTCCAGGGAGATGAGCAGCACGATCAAGGCGATGGCGATGAGGAAAATGCCGAGTTTCGATCCGGCCTTCGCCTCTTCCAACCAGCGCTCGCCGATGGATTCGTCGACTCCCTCGGCGGGAATGAGAAGCCAGCCGGCGAGATAAAGCACAACGCCCAACCCGCCGAAGAAGCTCAGGATCACGAACGCCAATCGGATCAGCCACGTCTCCATTCCGAAGTAGAAGGCCAGACCGTTGGCGACCCCACCCAGTATTCCGTCGAAGCGACGCAGGGGCGGGCGGGCGCCCCCTGTTCCACCGGAGGGAGGCTGCTGGGCATCGCCGGCAGCTTCCGGGGGTGGAAGCTCGAGATGTGTGTCGTTAGTCATGGGTGCATTGTCCGTGTCTGGTACCGGGGCGTCTATGAGGTGTGTCCCTCCGAAAACCCTGATCCTGAGGGTTGTGGTCAGGGTATTCACCTGTTGTGGAGAGAGGAAGCACTGTGGGATCATCCTTGCAGATCAGGAGTACACCATCATCGAACAAACTGCCGATCAATCCTCTCGCTCCGAGCAGGCCAAACGTCCTGGTCTGGCGGTGCTGCGGCGCGGTGACGATCGGATCCTGACCGGACTGGCGGCCGGAATCGCCCGAGTTCTGGAAATCGATCCAGTGTTTGTGCGAGCAGCCTTCGTGACGCTGTCTTTGGCCGGGGGAGTAGGAATACTCGCCTATCTGGCCGGATGGGTCCTGACTCTCGATGACCCGGACCCGCAAGCTGAATCTGCGCTGCGGAACACCCTGGCGGTGCGGGGCAACCGGCGCCGGCTGGCCCTGGGCATGATCTTCCTCGGGTTCCTGCTGTTGCTCCGATCTATCGGGTTGTGGTTTGGTGACTCGCTCGTCTGGCCCGTCGCCATGGCGTCCTTCGGATTCGCGCTGACGTGGTCACTCATCGATCAGACCCGTCGGTCCCGCTGGACTCGCCGGGCGTTCCCGGTGGGCGAACCGACCAAAGGCGGGAGCGTGCTGCGCCTGATCGCCGGGGGAGTGCTGATGACGGCCGGTTTGGGTCTGTATCTCCAATCGATCAACGCGGTAGGTTTTTTGGGTGGAGCAGTGTTGGCCGTATTGGTCACCATCACCGGGTTGGGGTTGGTCTTCGGTCCCTGGATGTGGAGACTGATCAACCAGTTGACCGACGAACGACGCGAACGGATTCGATTGGACGAACGAGCCGAAGTGGCCGCGCATTTGCACGATTCTGTTCTCCAGACTTTGGCACTCATGCAGAGAACCGACGATCCGCGGCGCATGGCGATGCTGGCTCGCCAACAAGAACGTGAATTGCGAGGCTGGCTCTATGGAGACGAAAGGCCGTCTGCCGGGGAGACCCTCCGGCAAGCATTGGAAGGCCTTGCCTCGCGAGTGGAAGAGGCCCACCAGGTACCGGTTGACGTGGTCGCCGCCGGCGATCTCCCGCTCACCGACACGCTCAGGGCCCTGGTGGGAGCCGCCGGTGAAGCCATCACCAATGCTGCCAAACACTCGGGTGGGGAGTTGATCTCGGTGTTTGCGGAGGTGGACGGGTCGAACGTCGATGTCTACGTGAGCGACCAGGGGGTCGGGTTCGACCCTGATTGCGTTCCGGCCGACCGGCGGGGTATCACCGAGTCGATCGTCGGTCGGATGGATCGTCAAGGGGGGTCGGCCGTAGTTCATAGCGAGCCGGGGGAGGGAACCGAGGTGCATCTGTCAGTGAGGCAATCATGATCAAGGTGTTTCTGGTCGACGATCATCAACTGTTCCTGTCCGGGGTCAAAGCCGAGCTCGATGCCTCCTTTGAGCTGGTCGGGGTCGCCTCCGATGTCGATGACGCGATCGAGGACATCCAGGCAGCACAGCCTGATGTCGTGCTGATCGATGTGCACATGCCGGGAGGAGGAGGCTTGGCGGTCGTCAAGGCCGTGCACGAGGCTTTCCCCGAGATGAAGTTCCTCGCTTTGTCGGTCTCGGATGCCGCGGAAGACGTGATAGCAATGATCCGGGCAGGAGCCCGCGGATATGTGACCAAGTCGATTCAGCCCGACGAGCTGGCCGCGGCCATCCGGCGTGTCCACGACGGCGATGCCGTGTTCTCGCCGAGGTTGGCCGGGTTCGTTTTGGACGCTTTCGCCGAGGTGGTTCCCGCCCCTATGGATCCAGAACTCGACCAGCTGACCCCTCGCGAGAAAGAGGTGCTCCGGCAGATAGCTCGTGGATACAGTTACAAACAGGTGGCGCGGCGGTTGTCGATATCGATCAAGACCGTTGAGTCGCACGTGTCGGCAGTGCTGCGCAAACTACAACTGTCATCACGCTATGAACTGACCCGGTGGGCCACCGACCGGCGGATCGTCTGAACCGCGATTCCTAGAACTTGTCCGGAGCAAGAAGCCGCAGATCGGAATCTTCACTGATCTCGATGGTGAGGGAAGGGCTCGAGCATTCGTTGCAAGGTGCTGCAAACCTGCGAGCCACCTCATCGAGCACCACCACGAGGTGCGACCCCGCACAATTTGGGTCCTCATGCCAGACCGGCCGAATGTCCTGAAACGATTCGCGGGTCATATAACGCAGTGTGGTCATGGTCACGGTCCGATTCCTCCCTCGGGTGATGCACCATTGTGAACCATTTGGACTCTTATGAGTGTCAATGGGTTTCATCCCCGCAACGCCTCTGCGCCGGGCATCAGGGGAGATGGCTGATTCAAGAGATGACCGCTCGCCGACCGATGAATGAAGTAGGCGTCGGAGCCGGCACCGACCCGGGCGGAGGCGAGATGAACAACCTCATGGCCGAGGATCCGGGATTCGATCTCGAGACTGCCCTGATGGCGCCCGGTCGAGTGACGGCCTGGCGCCGTTGGCGTTTGTGCCCCGACCCATCGGGTCGGCCGCTGTTGGGCAGCGCCCACGAGGACCAGATCTGGAATTCTCGCAGTCTCCGCGCTGAATGCGACCCGTCCCGAACTTGGTCCTATCGCTTGGCTCTGGACCCAGACGAAGCTCATCAACCCCCGGCGGCCGGATGTCGATGCGGCATCTACACCTATCGCACTGCGGAACTCGCCCGCCCCTTGGGACCCGGCATTTGGGTTCACGGGCAGGTGGTGATCGGAGGGCCAATGTTCCTAACCGACAGCGGGTACCGAAGTCGAGAGGCGGCGATCGATGGTCCCCTGCACCTGACCGTCGAATGTGTCGGTGGTGACGACCTCTACTCTCCGACCCGTTGTCTCGAGACGCCGGTGTTCGTCAAATACGGTCAGAAGGCCTACTACCCGGTCTGCTCGGCGCACCGGTTGGCGCCGGTACATATGGCGATCAAAGGCGAGCACAAGGTCGCCGACTTTCTCGAGGCAGCAGCCGTCCTGGGCGTGAACCTGGGGACCTCAATCGTGATGCCGATCCCGGTGTCGGGCTGCGGGACGACCAACCCTTCCTTTTCCCGAGGCTCGTGAGTCTCTAGGTTGTGGTTGACGATGAGCGATCAGTTATCCGACCGACGCCCGATAGGGAGACTTCTCAGGACGACGGACTTCCGACGGTTGCTCAGTGCCCAGGGGGTATCCGGGGTGGGCGACTGGATGGCGACCGTTGCCCTGATGGCATTGGTCTTCGACATAACCGGTTCGGCGGTGGCCGTGGGAGGCATGCTGGCAATTCGATTGGGTCCGGGAGCGATTGCCGGGCCCCTGGCCGCCCAGGCGGCCCGGCGGTGGGACCGCCGGAAGACTTTGCTGGCTATGGACTTGATCCGCGCCGGGGTGGTGGTAGCCATACCTCTGGTGCGAAACGTCGGCTGGGTGCTCGTCTGGGTTTTTGTTCTCGAGTCCGCCACCTTGATCTACCTGCCCGCCCGTGACGCCCTGATCCCGGATCTGGTGGAAAAGGGGGACCTGAGATTGGCGAATGGAATGGTGCTCGGCGCTCAGTACGGCGGGCTACCGGTGGGCGCCGGATTCTTCGCCCTATTCGCGGCGGTGGCGGCCGGGCTCACCATCTCGATCCCCGGGGGTCACCTGGGGCCGGTGTTTTTTGTCGATGGTTTGACCTTCCTGGGGTCGTTTTTGCTGGTCCGGCCCATCCGATCTCCGGACGCGTCGATAGACAGAACCGAGGATCACGTTCGCTTCCGCGACGCCCTGTCCATTCCCATCGTCCGGTCGGCCTTGATTCCGGTAGCCGCGGTGGCCGGAGGCCTGGGAACGGTTTTCTCGGTGGGTATCGTGTTTGTCCAGGACACCCTCGGTGCCGGTGACACCGAATTCGCGCTTCTGATCATTTTGTTTGGGGCGGGCGCTCTGATTGGTTTGGGATTGGTCCAAGTGGCCGCCTCGAACAATCCATTTCGAGATGTGCGCATCGGGGTGCTGTCACTTGGTCTCGTCCTGGCGCTCATGGGTCTCTCTCCAACCGTTTCGGCCACATTGCTGGGAGCGGTGGGATTCGGCGCGGCCGCGGTGGCGGCGATCGTGTCGGCCGTCAGCGGGCTGCAAATGGCTCTGCCGGAAAGCCAGCGAATGCTCGCGTTCAGTGCGTTCCACATTGCCGTCAGAGTGGCGTTGGGGATCGGGGCCCTGGTGGCGGGAGCGGTGGCGGATCTGCTGATCCGAATGGGTATGGCCGATCCGGTTCGATTGGTCCTGGGCGGCGCCGGAGTGGTGGTCGCCGCCGGGGTCCTAGTGGTTTGGGGGAGGCTCAACATCGAGGTCGAGTGAGCTGTGAGCTGCGAGCTACGAGCGACGAGCTACGAGCTACGAGCATCAAGCCCGTCGTGCACGTCTCGGACTGCTGATAGCTGATAGCTGACAGCTGACAGCTACTCCAAAGCTTCTCCGACTTGTGCGGCGATCTCGAGAGGGTCGACGTACATGCTGCTTTCCACGACGCCGTAGTCCCGAATCCAGGCGATCTTGCCGTCGGCGTCGACCAGGATGAACGTATGTCCGGGCTCTCCGGTGGCCACCGCCCACTGGAGAACGTCATAGATCTCGGACACCGATTGGTCGGTGTCGGTCAGTAGCGGGGTGGTTCCGACCCCGTATTCGGAACCGGCTGCGGCCAGCACGTCGGGCAAGTCAAAAGCAATGCTGACGAGCGGGACCCCCAGGGCCTGGTACTCGGGGTTGGCTTCCAGATCCACGATCTGTTGCATGCACGGCGGTCAGCCGTCGGCCATATGAAAATAGAGCAGAACCGGCTCCCCGGCGTAGTCGTCGAGCGACACGGTGGATCCGGATCGATCAGGGAGCGAGAAATCGGGGGCGTGGTCGCCGACGGCGAGCCCGTCCCCCGGGCCGCCGCTGCAACCGGCGAGCAGGACCATCACAATAAGTGCGACGATCAGAGTCCGCGACACGGTCCTCAGAATGGACGGTTCAGGCATCGAGTTCCTCCCTCTCGAAGCCGTGATGCTACTCACTCCCGGGGATTCTCCGGGATCCCGGCCAACCGCCTGGCCAACGACTTCTTAGCGTCCAGGTCCGAATATCGCCGGATCTGGACTCGTTGCGCCTGGGGCGATCCTGCTCCGTGGAGTGATTCGGTTAGGTAGCCGACGGCGTTCCGGCCCAGAGTCATGTTCTCGATCAGGCGGGCGACGCGCATCCGGTGCTCGGTCGGCACTCCCGATCGACCGGCGAGGTACTTCTCGACGAGCGGACCGGTCGAAGGGCTGCGCAGATCGGCTTCCGAGGGCATGGTCGCAACCAGGCCCCCGGCCAGGTCCTGGGCGAGGCGGCCCAGCTCATATGGGAATCGGGTGACATTGAGTTTGCAGACGTTGGCCAGCAGACCATCGTTCACATAGTTGCCTGCGGCCGTTCGGGTTGACTCGTGGGAAGAAGCGATTCCGGTCCCGTAGATCGTCTCGTTCAAGTGGGTCATCTCCACGAGTTTGTCCCGGACGTGGGAAGCCGCTTCAACTCCGTTGTAGTCGGCGGCCAGGGCGGCCGCGCCGATGAGCACGTCACCCACACCGGCCTTGCAGACGTAGCTGCGGCGGTGATAGGCAGTGAATTGCTCGACCAGAGGTGCCGCGAACTCGAATTCGCCGTCCATGAACACGTGGTCCCAGGGCACGAACACATCATCCAGGACGAGCAAGGCTTCCTGGCCGGAAAACCCGGCGTTCCCGACGTCCATGTCTCCACCCTCCATGCTCCGGGTGTCGCAGGATTGGCGGCCGTAGATGAAGGTGATCCCTTCGGCCTCAACCGGCAGGGCACAGACGATGGCGTAGTCGCGGTCGCGTTCGGTGAGGCGAACCGTCGGCATCACCAGGATCCAGTGTGAGTTGATGCAGCCGGTCTGATGGGCCTTGGCGCCGCGGATCACCACCCCATCGTCTCGACGGGCGACGACCCTTACATAGAGATCAGGATCGACCTGTTCGGACGGCGCCAATGATCGGTCGCCTTTGACATCCGTCATGGCTCCACCGATGACCAGGTTGCGTTGCTGCACGGCCTTCAGAAAATCGTTGAAGCGACGGTGGTAGTCCGTTCCGTGCGAATGGTCGCAATCGTAGGTGATCGCAAACAGGGCATTGATGGCGTCCATTCCCACACACCGCTGAAAACACGTTCCGGTGAGCTGGCCCAGCCGACGCTGCATTCGGTTCTGCTGCACGACGTCTTCGACCGACTCGGTGATGTGAAGGAACCGATTGATCGAGCCACCGGCCATCGACGACCCGGCCGTTCCTAGTTCAGGATCTTCAGAGGCCAGCCGGTAGGTGGCGGCCATCGCATTGATCGACGGACGAATCATCGGATGGTCGACCGGTTCCTCGATTCTCTGGCCCATGAAGAAGACATCGAGTTGGCGACCCCGCAGACTCTCCACGTAATCGTCGGCCGTCACCAGGGTTTGATCCACCACCATCCTTGCCTCCGATCGTCTGGGATCCGGTTTCGCAGCAGTCATGGGACACCGGTCGGCGGTCCTGTGTGCCATGCTTGCATCATGTGGCGCGCCGTGCTCGCTGATGTCCTCACCGGAAGTCGACTGGTGTTCGGCGTGGTGGCGGCCGGAGCTCTCGTCGGTGATCGCCTCCTTCTCTTTTCGATCGTGCTGAGTGTGGCGTGGGCCACCGACGTCTTCGACGGCCGCCTGGCTCGATCATCCGGGCGGTCCACCTTTTTCGGGGATTCCGACATGTTGGTGGACACGTGGGTGGGAGCCTGTGTCCTCGTGGGATTTGGGCTGAGTCATCGGGCTCCTCTGTGGCTGGTGGCGACGGGAATCTTGTTGCTCGGAGCGATCTACTTGTGGACCAGGAACCCGGCCGTCTCCCAGGTCCTCCAGGCCTTTGGGTATGGGGGCGCCCTTTGGCTGGTTTTCGTTTCCGAGGAGGTCACCCTGGCGCTCCCGCTCGGGACGCTGGCCGTCTTGATGCTCCTGGAATACAAGAAGTTCTTCGGCAAGGTCCTGCCCATGTTCTTCGAAGGTGTGGCCGCGTTCGTGAAAGGAGAGCGCTACGAAGGTCCGTCGGACAGGTCGCCGACTGATGACCGAACCGGCGCCTGACACCACCACCCGCCGTCTGGTGGCGTGTGGCTTCATCGCTCCCGCGATGGCGATCGTGGCGTTCGCCGCAGCGGCGGCCCGAACACCGGGCTACGACCATGTGGCCGACACTGTGAGCAAGCTGAGCGCCCAGGGCGTCTCGGATCGCTGGTTGTGGACCGCCGGCCTGGGACTGTACGCCGCGCTCATGGGCCTCTTCGCCACCGGCCTCTTTCGGCGCTTTGGACACGTCGGACCGGGGCGGACGGTGGCCCGGGCTGTTGCCGCTCATGCCGTTTTGATGACCGGAGTGGCGGTCTTCCGCGACGATCTGCGGCCCGGTGGGTTTTTCTCGGCTGAGGGTGCCGCGCACGACGTTTTGAGCGGTATGGCCTTCAGTGCCCTGGTGGTCGCCATGATCGCAGCAGTCTCCCTGGCGCGGGCCGACCGGTCGATGCGGTCGGTGGAGCCTACAACGCTGATCCTCGGATCGCTGATGACGGCCTTGGGAATCGGTTTCCTCTTCACCCCGGCCGAGGTGCAGGGCGTGCCCCAGCGAGTCTTTGTGGTGCTGGCCGCGGTCTGGATCGCCTTCTTCGCCGTTCGCTCGGGCGGATCATTCAGGGCGCCGGCCGAGGGCCGGGGGTGAGAGCGTCCGGCCCCCGATTGTCGACCCTCCTACCGGATGTCGCGGAGAGCTTCGACTGCCCGGCGGGCGGCCTCCCGCGCCGATCGGAGTTCGTGGCCACTCGAGTCCAGATCGGCGTGAGCAGATCGAAGTAGGTCCCTTCCTTCGGGCATGCCGGCCGGTTGCAATGCCAGGACATTGCGAGGAACCCCCTCGATCAGAAGAGTCGCCGCCGCCAGGTGCGCCAACATCCGATCGAGTGAGTCCTGAGCCTCGGTAACGTCGTATCCTGCCTCTTCTGCCCGGTCGATCGCCGCCTCGATGGACTCCGCGGTTTCGTCGAAACGCCCGGCGACATGGGTCATGTGATCGGCCGAGCCGACGAGATGAACCTTCGGTCCCAGCAAAGCGAAGATCCAATGATCTTCGACGATCTTGGGGATCAGCCCGCCGAGTTCCGAATAGGTGGTAGCGGCTTCGATGTCTGCCGCCAGAGCGGTGAGACTCCGGGTGGCTGCACTCAATTCGGTCTGCAATGCCGCTCGATGTTCCGTCGTCAGGTGTTCACGGTTCTCAACTGTCTCGATCCACCGGGCAATCGCCGCCAGCCGGGTGTCAATTGCGGTGAGGGCCCGTCGCTTGAGCTGATCCATACCCTCGGTTCTTTCAGCGTCGGCCGCCCGGGTTTCGGCCGGATCGGTTTGGGCAAAGGCGGTTCCGGGTGCCGCCGTCAACAGGACAACTGTGGCGGCAAGCGCCGCGACTCGTTTGACGTTGGTGCTAATCACTGCTCTTCTCCTTCTGCCATTGCGTCTTCCAATGTGGCCAGCATGTCGTCGAGGTCGATCAGCAGGTCATCCAGCTCGCTCAGGTCGACATCTACATCCGCCGGATCCGGTTCTTCGGCCACCGGTTCGACTCGTGCCTCGCTCACGGGTTGGGTGGTGGCCGGATGGACAGACGGCGTGATCGTGGCGGTCGTCCCGATCTCGGCGGGGACGGTGACCACCGGTGTTCCCATCGGGCGGCAGCCGGCGACAATTGTCAAGAGAATCGCTCCGATCATCTTCTTCATGTCTCTCCTTGGGTGCTGCACGATCGGCTCTCGTGGTTCGAAGACCGTGGGCAACATGTAAAACGTTGGTAAGTCCCGGGAAAGTGAAGCCTGGGGAGGGAAGACGGCCTCAAGCGGATCGCCGGCCGTGCCGATCCCATCAAGGTATGTTCAGCAACGGGCTTCTCTCCGCCAATCCAGGCACCCGGCGCGCGTCGGTCGACCGCGCTCTGGTAGCGATCGAGCGAGAATTCATCCGCGGGATCTTCTGGCTCGGACTGGCCGCCTTTCCGGTGCTCGGTGGGGTAGCTCTCTTCACTTACGACACGTCGATCGGGCTCTTCGCCGCGCTGGCTCTGGCCGGCGGGCTAACCGCTCTCCTTCAACTTCGCCTCAATCGGGCCCGCGCCTTACCAGTGGTGTTGGTGGTGGTGACCATCGCCGCCCTCCAGCTCCCTGTTCAGTCGAGCGACAACCGGGCAGCCATGATGGTGGGGGTCGCCGCTTTGAGTGCATTGGGTGGGCTCTTCATAGACCGCAAGCACATGTGGAAGTACCTCGTCTACCTTTCCATAATCTGGGCGGGCCAGTTGATTTGGGCGGCGGACCAGGGGGTGGGGGTATTCGAGAAAGTCGATCAGAACGAGTTGTTCGGCATGGCCATCCAACTGGGCATTTTCATCGTGCTCAGCGGTGCGTTGCATGTGCTGTGGCGGGTGGTCAGCGGATCCGAGAAGGGTTATCGCAACCTGTTCGATCGGGCACCCACCTCGATCTGGGAGGAGGATTACAGCGAGGTTGCCAAACGGCTCAAAGAGCTTCGCCGCCGGGGAGTCGTCGACCTGCGGAGCTACCTGGAGGAGCATCCTGAAGTGGTCAGGGAGACCTTCGAAATGGTCCGGGTCACCGACGTCAATGATGCAGCGGTGACGCTGGTGGAAGCAGAGGATCGCGACCAACTGCTGGGTCCCATCGATCCGCGAACCGCAGATCAGGGAACACTTGATTCGTTTGTAGATCAGCTGGAAGCGATCTGGGAGGAAAAAGATCGGTTGCTGGTCGACTTCACCGGGCGGACCACACAGGGCCGCCCGATCGACTGCGTGTTGCACTGGTCGGTTCCTGCCGGCCCTCTCGGCCCCGATTACAGCCGCGTTCTGGTGTCCATCAGTGACGTTTCCGACCTGGCTTCTGTGCAACGGGAGTTGGGCAAAAAAAATACCTTGCTCAACAGCATTGCCGCTCTCCAATCGCAGTTCATCGCCGATGTTGAGCCGGGGGTTCTCTACGGTCGGGTTTTGGAAGATCTTCTCGAAATGACGTCCAGTGAGTATGGGTTCGTCGCCGAGATTCGGCACGACGGCGATACCCCGTACCTTATGACTCAAGCGCTATCCAATGTGGCCTGGGACGCCGAGTCCGCCCAGATGTACGAACAGCACTCCGCCGGCGGCTTGCGGTTCGACAATCTGAACACGTTGTTCGGGGCCGCCATCACAAGTGGCGAACCGGTGATCTCGAACGATCCAAGTCGGGATAGTCGCAGCGGCGGTCGGCCGCAGTTTCATCCACCGATGGATTCGTTCCTTGGTATTCCGCTGCAGCACGGTACCGAGATTGTCGGAATGGTGGGCGTCGCCAACCGGCCCGAGGGCTACGACGACCATCTGGTGCGGGCGATCGAGCCCTTCCTGGCGTCGTGCGCCAATCTGATCGTCGCTTACCGATCGGATCGGCGCCGCGAAGAAGCCGAGTGGGCTTTGCACAGAGTCGAACGGCGGCTGCGACTGGTTGCCGAGAATGTTGCAGATCTTCTCTTCACGATGTCCGATGAGGGCGTGTTGCGGTTCGTCAGCTCGTCGGTGGAAAGGCTCCTCGGCTACCGGCCCGACGGCCTTGTCGACACGGACATTCATGATCTGATTCATCCAGAAGATCGCGCCGCGTTCCGGGAATCTCACCGGGGTGTGGGCGAGGGCAGTTCCAGCGCTCCTGTGGAGCACCGCATTCGCCACGCCGATGGAACCTGGAGGCTGATGGAAGCCTCAGCGGTCAACATGCTGCACGACCCCGAAGTTGGGTCCTGGGTAGTCAACGCCCGCGACGTGACCGCTCGCAAGGAAGCCGAGATCGAGCTACAGAGAGCCCGGGACGCTGCTGAACAGGCGGCGGCCAGCAAGGCACAATTCCTGGCCAACATCTCCCATGAGATTCGCACCCCCATGAACGCCATTCTCGGTATGACCGAACTGACGCTCGAGACGGAGCTTTCCGCCGAGCAGCGAGAGTACCTGGGTACCACCAAGACCTCGGTCGATGCACTGATCACCTTGATCAACGATTTGCTGGATCTCTCCAAAATCGAGGCCGGCAAACTCGAACTCGAGAAGATCCCCTTCAGCCTCGGCGACACTATCGGGGACACGGTGCGAACGATGGCCGTGCGAGCCGCCGAGAAAGGGCTTGAACTGTCCTCCGAGCTGCACCCGGGCATTCCGGACGCAGTGGTAGGCGATCCCGGGCGAGTGCGCCAGATCCTGTTCAATCTCCTGGGTAACGCCATCAAATTCACCAACATCGGGCAGGTGAAAGTCACGGTCGGCGTTGACGGCCGATCCGGCGAAGGGATCGACCTGCACTTCGTAGTATCCGACACCGGTATCGGTATCCCCGAAGACGTGCGTGCGAGCATCTTTGATCCATTCGCTCAAGCCGACGGTTCGACTACCCGTAAGTACGGCGGCACCGGTCTGGGTCTTGCCATCACCACGGATCTGGTCAAGATGATGGGTGGCGAGATCTGGGTTGAGAGCGAGGTCGGGAAGGGCAGCGAGTTTCATTTCACTGCTCACCTGACGGAGGCCAACCTCGTCGAGCCGATCAGTCCAATCGACTCGGGGAATAGTACGGATCTCCGGGTTCTGGTCCTGGCCGACAGCGTTGGCGCCCAGCGCGGCTTGTGCGAGATGCTCCGGCAAGGCCACATTTCGACGTCCGTGGTCACCGATCTCGCATCGGCGCTCGACACCATGCACGACCTCTCCCGCCTGCAAGTGCGACCCGGCGCCGTCGTGGTCGACGTGCGCGAGAACGTGCTCGAGACGTGCAGCCGGATCGCCAATCATCCCGAATTCGAGAACGTTCCGGTAATCGCCGTTCCGACGGCCGGTGAACGGGGGGATGCCGGCCGTTTTCGCAATGCCGGTATCGCTGCGTACCTGACCAAACCGGTGTCCCGCAATGAGCTACTCGATGCCGTCCGGCTGGTGACTTCGGAGCGACTCCACCCCGACATTCTCGTGACCAAGCACTGGCTACGAGAGCGCCGACCGCGGCTGCGCCTCCTGCTGGCCGACGACAGCCCGACCAACCGGATGCTGGCCATCCGCCTCCTCGAAAAACGCGGCCACGCGGTGATCGCGGTCGAAGACGGCCTCAAGGCAGTAGAGGCCGTTCAGGAGTCGAGTTTTGACGCGGTGTTGATGGACGTACAGATGCCCGAACTCGACGGCCTGGAGGCGACCCAGGTGATCCGGAAGTGGGAAGACGGCAGGGATCATGTCCCGATCGTCGCCCTCACGGCTCACGCCATGGATTCGGATCGACAACGGTGTCTGGACGCCGGTATGGATGCCTATGTGTCGAAGCCGTTCAGCGCCGATGAGCTATACGCCACGGTCGAGCAACTAGTCGGTGGCGCCCGCCGTCCCGACCGGGATGGAGGTCCGCAGGATGATACCGGGGGCGGCGACACCGTCATCGACCGGCGCCAAGCTCTGGAGCGCGTGGAGGGGATGACTGAACTGCTCAAAGAGATGGCCGAACTGTTCCTCGAAGAGTATTCGGATCTCCACGATCAGATCGTCGCCAACTTGCTGGCCCGTGAGCTGGCCATCCCCCGGGATCTGTCTCACCGCATCAAGGGAACCGTCGGCCTGTTTGCCGCCCACGGACCCTTTGAGGCGGCCAAACGCATGAACGATCTGGCCAAGGCGGACGATTTTGATGGTACCGCCGACGCTTGGGTTCACCTCGAGGAACAGATGCGGAAGCTGCTTCCGGAGCTCGAAGTCCTGGCCAGCCAAGGAATCGCCGCCTGGGCGTAAGCCGGCTTCAAGCTTCAAGCTCGCAGCTCGAAACCTGAAACCTGAAACCTGAAACCTGAAACCTGAAACCTGAACCTGAAACCTGAAACCTGAAACCTGAAACCTGAAACCTTCTCTCAAGGGGGTTTCCCCAACCGGCGCAATTCGGTACCGTTGTCCCATGACAACCCGCTATTTCACTCCCAAGCTGTTCACCTTTCTCACCGACCTCGCCGAGAACAACGACCGCCAGTGGTTCAAAGCCCACCAGGACGAATACGAGCGGTACGTCCGCGAGCCCGCCCTGGATTTCATCGACGACTTCGCCAAGCCATTGGAGAAGATCTCTCCCCATTTTGTCGCCGATTCGCGCAAGGTCGGTGGTTCGCTGTTCCGGATTCAGCGTGACACCCGCTTTGCCAAGGAGAAGACGCCGTACAAAGAGAACACCGGGATGCAGTTCCGCCACGCCCAGGCCAAGGATGTGCACTCTCCCGGCTTCTACCTCAATATCCAACCGGGCGAGTGCTATATGGGCGTCGGGTTGTGGAGACCCGAGACCAGGGCGGCCTATGCGATCCGGGAGAGGATCGATCAAGACCCGGCCGGCTGGAAGAAGGCGACCCGAGGAAAGCGTTTTACCGATGTCTTTACGGTCACCGGCGATTCCTTGACCCGCCCTCCGAAGGGCTATTCCGACGACCATCCGCTCATCGAGGATCTCAAGCGCAAAGACTTCATCGCCTCAACTCGACTACCCCAGAAACTCGTCACATCGGACGAGTTCTTGGAGGTCTTCACCGACGATTGCAGACGCGCCGTGCCTTTCATGAGATTCCTCTGCGAGGCGGTCGGAGTGCCGTTCTGAGTGCCCCACCACCGGGAGAGGACGGAGGGAGCTGTTGGCTCGCTTCGCTCGCAGCTAGAAGCTCGCAGCTCGCAGCTAGAAGAAGCTCCCGTTGCACATTCCGCGGAGCAGACCGGCGGTCGGTAACCTTCGAATAATGCGCGAACAGCGATTGAACCTGGCCACGCTGCTGGCCAACTCGGCGTTCGGTTTCGCCCTGGGGACGGTGCTGGCTTTGCAGCTCTATCAACTTGGTTTGGTGGCGGGCGGCCTCCTGGCGGATCGCCGGCCGGTCTGGTATCTGGACCACGTGGAGTTCAACGCTCCGGGATCGGAAGTCGCTTGGATCGGGGGAGTCGTTCTCGTGCTGGCGGTCGGGTGGGCTCTGGCCGGCATCTATCGGGGCGGATCTCGCTACGACGGGACCCGTCTAGCGGTTTTGTGGGTGACGTTGCACTGTTTCCGGCAGGGTTTGTTGCCCTTGGCTCGAGTGCCATTCGATGTGCAGGTCGACCCGAGTCGGGCCCTGGCCGTGACCGACCTACCCGAGTCCTTTGCCTGGGTGGTTGGGGTGTTGGGGGTTGCCGGGCTGTTGGGGATTGGATTGCTGGCGGCACCAGCTCTGCTGCGATTCGCACCCGAAGACCTATCGACCAAACGGGGCCGGATCATCTTTATCGGTCTGGTCGGAGTGGGGGCCTGGTTGATCGGGTCGCTCTTGGTCATGCCGCTCCTGCTGCCGGGGGGCACAGACGCGGCATGGGAATTCGTTTTGTGGAGCGGCGTGTTCCTCTTGATCACCGTGGTGGCGTCGCCGGAACCTCGCGAGATCTATGCATTTCGCCAACCGGCGCAGCTGTCGTGGGGCTCGCTCCTGCTCCTGGGAGGATTAGTTGCACTGGCCCGGATATTCTTGACCGAGGGGATGTCCATCAATCTTTGAGGAAGGTGGCCCGGATGAAGCTGGGGGTGAACGTCCCCAACTTTGGCGCATATGCGGATCCACGGGTGTTTGCCTCCCTGGCCGTCGACACCGAGCAAGCCGGCTGGGATGGTTTATTCGTTTGGGACCACATGCTGGTCTGGTCGGGGAACATGGTCGGTGACCCATGGATCTTGCTGGCGGCCGCGGCCGCCGCCACCAATCGAATCGCACTGGGTCCGATGGTGACTCCCGTCCCCCGCCGCCGGCCGTGGAAACTGGCCCGGGAGGCGGTCACCCTCGATCATTTGAGCGGTGGCCGTCTCATCTTCGGGGCGGGTATCGGCTATCCCCCCGATCCCGAGTTCACCGCCTTTGGTGAGCCCAGTGACGAGACAACCAGGGGAGAGATGCTCGATGAGGGGCTCGAGATCCTGAGTGGTTTGTGGACCGGGCAGCCGTTTCGGCACACCGGGCGGCATTACCAGCTGGAGGAGATGACCTTCTTGCCGGCTCCCGTGCAACGTCCACGAATCCCGATCTGGATAGCCGGCATGTGGCCTAACCGCCGTCCCTTTCGCCGGGCGGCCCGCTTCGAAGGGGTCTTTCCGATCAAATCGGGTGATGAAATGCCCATGCTGGAACCCTCCGAGCTGGCGGAGATCGTGCGTTACGTCGATCAATACCGGGCGAGCGAGGAACCCTATCAGGTGGTCACCTATGCCGACCTGCGGGGTGAAGCCGGTCGGGCGGCCGAATTGATCGAGCAATGGTCGGAAGCCGGGGCCACCTGGATCCACGTCGGCCCGGGCGACTTCGGAATGGAACCGGTCGAGACCTTCCGGGCGAGGATCCGCAGCGGCCCACCTGGGTTGTGACCTCATAGACCTTGATCGATATCCGTCAGGAAACCGGCTGGCGGGATCCCGTGGCCACCCGATACCCGGTCCACAACAGCACCGCCCCGATCAGCAACGCCACTGCGAATCCGGCCGGCTCGCCGAGGGCCGTCAGTGAGCCCCCGAAAGCCGGTGCCAGCGTGCCGAACACGATTAGCAGATTGCCGGTCGCCAGCCGGCGATTGGATTTCCAGAACTTCAACGCGCTGTAGGCGGCCAATCCAACAATGATCAGCGTGGCAAGACCGCCGGCTACCGCGGCGAATACTCGAGGACCGGGCACGGAAACCCCGCCGACCTCGATGATGAAGTCGAAGAGCTCCTTTCCTTCCGGAATTCCATCGGTGGCAGTGGATCCAGTGAGGGGAGCCAGCCAGGTGGCGGCCGCCCCCAACAGAGACCAGATGCCCACCCCGTAGGCAAAACGCCGGCCGGTGGTGGGCCCCAACACGAGGTAGACAGACCCGGCGGCCAGGAAAGGGATGTTGACGATGGCGCCCAGCCAATAGAAGAGGCGGAAGCTGACCTCTCCCCATCCGGCCGTCAGTCCGAGCACCAGTGCCCATGAGGCCAGGGCATAAGCCCCGATGGCCAGGGCCCACATGCCAGCGTGCGGGCGGGGTCGCCGTCGCCAATTCCGAACCAGATCTATGGCGAAACCGGTCGCAACGGTGGCCGCCAGCACCGGGATGAGGATGTCCACGGGGCCACCCTACCCCGAGCAGATTTCGACACCCCGTCGAACCCGGAGGGAACAGTTGGACGGCTTGCCGCGGCGCCGGTCAGTAGATCAACCACTCGAGAAACCGTCGTCGCAAACTCGGTTTGTGAGGGACCGCAGGACGGACCGTCAACACCGGCACTGTGAGAGCGGCGGCGATGCGCTCCGACAAATCGCTGAACCTCGTGGAGGTTCGGCTGGCCGCTCCCAGGATGACCAGATCGGCCCCGGCGGTGAGTTCATCCAGGACCGCAAAGAGGTCGGCGGCGCGAACCACCCGGCTGGTGGTCGCCGTCTGGGTGACGTTTCCCAGCTTGGCGTGATACGCCCGGATCGAATCGGTTTCAGAATCAGAAGCAGCTTCGCTGAGCATGTGGCCCAGGCGGAGCGACGCTCCAGAGCTTTCGGCGATCCGGTGAGCCAGGGTGATCTTGGCTACATCGGCCGGTCCGCCGGAGCCCATGATGGCGATCGTCGTCGCTCTCTGCAGTCCCCGGTGGTGATAAAACACGACCGTGCGATCGGCGTGTTCGCGAAGCCACCGAACGTCGTTGACATACGATCGGGTGCGCCGCGTGAGCGGCGGTAACTCAATGAGGATCAAATCCGGGTCTTGCCGGTGAACCGCCTCCAGCAGAGCCGTTCTTCGCATTCGCGTTCGGTGCTCGTCGACTTCCACCTCGTCGGTCTCGAGGGTCTGTGTGACAACCTGGTCCAGGTGATGCTCGGAGCTACCTTCGGCCTGGCCGGGACCGTCGAGATGTACGACGCCGACTCGCCCATCAACGGCGACGAACTGCAATCCCAGCTTGAGAACGGCGCGTTCGCGATCTTCGGTGATGCCCTGACGCATGATCACGAGGAGGCTTTCCGAACCGGGGGAGCGGAGGCCGGCCGCAGTGGTCGCTACCAGGTCTTCGGTCGCTCGAATGCGCAAGGCATCGAGCGAGGCACTCTGTTTGGTTGCTCGCGACCGGCCAAAGACCTGATACCACACGACGCCGATCGCGGTAATGCCCACCGCCCCCAGGAGAGGCAGGGTTCCCAACTGGGTCAGTAAGGCAATGCACGCAATGATCCCGGTGATGGGGAGCCACGGATAGAAGGGCACGCGAAACGTGGGCAGGTACCAGTCCACCTTGCTCTCGCGAAAGGCGATGACGGCCAGATTCACGAGAACAAAGACCAGCAGTTGGAAAGCGCTGGCGAGTTTGGCGATTTCCAGAAGCGGGACAAACGCCACCAGCAAAACCATCGCGGCGCCCGTGACGATGATCGCCACGAAGGGTGCACCCGACTTGGTGAGCCGCTGGAAGACCGGGGGAGCCAGGGCGTTGCGACTCATCGCGAATGGATAACGCGACGATGCCAGAAGACCGGCGTTCGCCATGCTGACCAGGGCGAGGACTGCCATCACGGCTACGATGTCGACCCCCACTTCATTGGTGACCTTCCGAGCCGTGTCGACTACGGGGATTCCGGACCCCGACAGTGCATCTACTCCAACCACTCCGATCATCACATAGACGACTGCCGGGTACACCACCATCATCAAGCCCAGACTGCCCAGGATTCCGAAAGGGATGTTCCGGTGTGGATTGCGGACCTCCTCGGCGATGCTGGCGATCTTCGTTACCCCGGCGTATGAGACAAAGATGACGCCGGTGGCGAGGAACAGGCCCGAAGCGCCCTGGTCGAAGAATCCGGAGAAGGCAGTGGAGTCAATTCTCGATGAGCCGAGAACTATGAGGAACACCAGCATGGCCAGCACGCCGAACACCACGGTGCGCTGGACGCCGGCGGTTTGCCTGATTCCGAGCACATTGAGAAGAACGAGACCGACGGCCAGCCAGACGGCGATAGCCTTGACGGATACGTCGGCGAAGATGACCAGGTAGGCCCCCAGACCGACGAGGGCGAACGCCGACTTGAAGAGGAGCGAGAACCACACTCCAAACCCGGCGACGGTTCCCATCAGGGGGCCCATGCCTTTGTCGACGAAGACATAGGAACCGCCGGCCTCAGGCATGGCGGTGGCCATTTCCGATTTGGCGAACGCCGCCGGAACGACGATCAGGCCGGCGATCAGGTAGGCCAGTGGCGCAGCCGGACCGGCGATCTTGGTGGCCAGACCGGGCAGCACGAAGATTCCCGATCCGATCATCGCCCCGAGGCTGATTGCAACGACCGAGAACAAACCCAGTTCGCGTTTCAAAGGCGTTGCCTCAGCGAAGAAGTGGCGGGCCGTCCCGCCCCGGCGGCGTCCAATCGCACTCCTCTATCTGATCGGCGACATTATGGTTGATGCGGTCGCCCGGTGCGGAAGCCCTCAACGTTCACTGGGCCCGAACGGCTCATCTCCCTCGGCCGCATCCCGCAGGAATCGCTCGACCTGGGCGGCGATGTCGTCGGCTGAAGCGATCTCGCCCTGGGCGGAGGCGATCTGTTCCAGTCGCTCCAGGTAGGCCTGCGAGTCGGGCTGTCCGGCAACCGTCGCGTCCAATTGTTGCCGCTGCTCGGCAACCCGATCTACGAGATCTCCGAGAGGGATGGTGAGACCGAGATGGCGGGCCACTCGATCGACCAGCGCGACGGCCCCCGCGTAATAGGTGCCGGCCACGTAGTGGGGCACCTGGGCCCAGAACCCCACCGCCGGTATCCCTCGGTCGGTGAGCGCCTTTTCAATGATGTTGACCGCCGCCCCCGGTACGCGCAGCAAACCTTCGGGAAGCTGTTCGTTGTCGCCAATCTGATCCCGACGAGAGGCGGTCGTCAAGAGGGGAGTGGGGTAGGTGTGGGGGGTGGCGGCCGGAACTCCGCCCAGTGAAATCACTTCGACGATGTCCAAGCGGGTGGCCAGGTCGGCAACTGCTCGCCCGAGGGCCTGCCACTGCCAGTCCGGCTCGTTGCCATTGAGCAAGAGGATGTCGCGCGGTCCGTGCCTGGCACGACGCATGGAAAGCTGGGGCCAATCGACCTCGAGTAGGCGACCATCGACAAAATCGACGATGGGGCGATTTGACCGATAGTCGAATAGCGCGTCCGGGTCGAAGGTCGCTACGAGGTCACCGTCGGCGGCTATGTGATCGGATGCTTCGGTGCCGACATTGCCTGCGTTGACCCATCCCTGCAAAGCGACGATCAGGGCGGGTGCCACGAGATCGGCGATCGGCTCGAGTTTGTACATCGGCCTGAGAGTACTCGGCTCATCCACGAGAGCGTCGAGTTGACCGGCCGACCGGTGCGATACCTTGGGGCAGGCCGACCCCCCACGGAAGGCGAGATGCGTGCCGATGCCTTTCGGGGCGCAAGGATTGGCCGATCAAGTACTCGCAGGCCAGGAATATGGCGATCGGTCAGGTGACTTCGCCGTTCGGGCGCGACGGCCTCCGGGCCGGGCGGAAGAGCGCCTCCGGCCACCTACGTGTCTTCCGTTGAGGATCATGGCCGGATAGTCTCGACCCGGAGGAGGCCCATAGTGTCCGAATCCGCTGATGTGCTCGATCCGTTCTTCAGTCCCCGCGGCGTGGTCTTGATCGGAGCCTCGCGGGACCAACACAAACTGGGATACGGGATCGCCCGCAATCTCGCCGGGGGTGCATCTGCCGGGGCGGTGCACTTCGTCAATCCCAAAGCCGCTGGTCCCTTGCTGGGGAGGACCGTCTACTCCTCGCTGGCCGATGTGCCCGATCCAGTCGACCTGGCGGTGTTGCTGGTGCCGGCCCGGTTGGTGCCGGATTTGCTGGCGGAGTGCGGCCGGCGGGGCATCAAGGCGGCCATCATCGTGTCGGGAGGTTTTCGGGAAGCCGGCCCGGTTGGGGCAGATCTCGAGTCGCGGTGTGTGAGCATCGCCGCCGACTACGGGATCCGTTTGATGGGGCCTAACTGTATCGGAATCATCGACACACACCTCGGGTTGAATACGACCTTCCTGGCACCGCCCGGGCCGGAAACGGGTGACGTGGCCTTTGTCTCGCATTCGGGCGCAATGTGTGCGGCCGTGATCGATTGGTCGGCGGGTCGGGGGGTTGGCCTGTCGAGGCTGGTCAGTTTGGGGAATCGGGCGGATGTCGACGAAGTCGAAGCGCTGGCGATGGTGGCGGACGACCCGAAGACTCAGGTAATCATGATGTACCTGGAGTCGGTGACCGAGGGGAAGAGTTTCGTCGAGCTGGCCGGCCGGATGACCAAGCCGGTCGTCGCTCTCAAAGTAGGTCGGAGGGAGGGAGGCAGGAAGGCAGTTTTCTCACACACCGGAGCTTTGGCGGGGCGGGAAGAGGCATATCGGGCCGCGTTCCGGCGAGCGGGGGTCATTCGAGCGTCGACCATCGAAGCGATGTTCGACGCGGCTCGCGTTCTGGCGTGGGCTCCGCTCCCCTCCGGGCGGCGCACGGCAGTGCTCACCAACGCCGGCGGACCCGGGGTAACAACGGCCGACGCGGTCGAAGCCGACGGTCTGCTACTGGCAGAGTTGTCCGACGCCACCAGGCATGATTTGGCGGACTTCCTTCCTGCCGGGGCAGGCCTGTTGAACCCGGTTGATATGCTCGCTTCAGCAGCTCCCCAGGATTTTGGTCGCAGCCTCCAGATCCTTCTTGCCGCACCGGAGGTTGACGGAGTCGTCGTGGTCATCGCGCCTCCCCCGATGTTTGCCTCTATACAGGCGGTCGAAGCCATGGTCGATGTGATCGGTCCATCTCCCAAACCGGTACTGGTTGCCGTGCTGGGGGACCGAACCGTTGGACCGGCTGCGGATCGATTGCGAGGAGCCCGGATTCCGGATTTCAGATTCCCGGAGCGGGCCACGGCGGCCATGGCTGTGCTGGCCGACCGGGCAGAAAGCTTGGCCTCGACCACCGGGTCACCACCCGTTCCCACCGGGATTGATCGGGACCGGGCTGCCCGTCTCCTGGCTCGGGAGTCATCCGGTTGGCTGGGGCCGGCGAAGAGCGCCGATCTGGTTGCCGCCTACGGCATAGCCGTGCCGTCTGGTCTCGCTGCCTCTACCAGCGACGAGGCGGTTGAGGCTTTCGTCGCCCTCGGCGGTCCGGTCGCTCTGAAGGTCGATCATCCGGCAGTGGTCCACAAAGCCGATCGAGGCGGCGTGCGTTTGGGAGTCTCTTCCCCCGATGAGGTGCGAGCGGCTTTCGCCGACTTCGCCCACCTGGCCGGCCTCGTCGAAGGGTCCGCCTCCGGGCCGGCTCGAGTACACGTACAGCGGATGGCGGAACCCGGTCAGGACGTCATCATCGGCGGCGTACGGGACTCCCAATTTGGGCCTTTGATCATGTTTGGTTCGGGCGGAGCGGAGGTCGAGGGTCTCGAGGACGTCGAGTTTGCCCTCGCTCCATTGACCCTCGCCGATATCGATCACCTGCTGGCCCGCACCTGGGCAGGGCGCCGGTTGTCCGGTTATCGCACCATCCCGCCCGGCGACGTCACCGCAGTAGAGGAGGCGCTGTCTCGGATTGGCCGGCTCATCTCTGATCATCCGAACATCGAAGAGATCGAGATCAATCCCCTCCGGGTACAGTCACCGGGAACCGGGGCACTGGCCCTCGATGTTCGGGTCCGGGTCGGTTGAGGTCCCCGAAATCACCGGCGCGGCCCACGAGCAACGTGACGCATGACCGGCGCGGTCGGCCATACTCACTCGCATGAAGAAGATACTGACCGCCACCCATCTGACCGGCGAATCGTTCGAGGTTGCGACCACCACCGGCCAATCGCTCCGCGTGGAGGGCTCGAGCGCCGGATTCGAAGCTTCCGGTCCGGGTCCCATGCAATTGCTGTTGATCGGGTTGGCAACATGCTCTGCCATCAACGTGGTCGACCTGCTGGCCAAGATGCGTCAACCGTTCACCGCTTTCGAGATCGAGGTCGCCGGACGGCGGGCGGAAACACCTCCCCGGGTGTGGACCGACATTGCCCTTCATTACCGGGTGTGGGGAGCAGTCGATGAGCGACGTCTGGCCCGAGCGATCTGGCTCAGCGAGACGAAGCTTTGCGCAGCGGCGGCGATGCTGTCGAAGGTCGCCGACATCACCCACACCCACGAGATCATCATGTCTCACCATCCGGCGAGCCAATAAGCCCGGAATGGCCGCCCAACCGAAGACGTTCTTGTTGAGAAGGCGCTCAGTCCCGACGAACAGCGGGGAACCATGGCACGACCCAAAGCAAGAGCTCTCGAGCGGCACCGGGCCGAGGAATCGGCTCGCAAGGCAGCCGCCCAGAAATCGGCCGCGCGCAAGCGAGCAATCCTGATGGCCGGGGGATCGATGCTCGTTGTAGCCGCCGCCATCGTTCTGGTGGTCATCCAGCCTCCGGTACCGGGGTTGGCCTTTCCCGACCAGGGCAACCTGCACCTGGCCGCCATCGACGAACCGCACGCCGTCTACAACAGCCGGCCGCCCTCCTCGGGTCCTCACCTGGGCGGACTGGCCCCCTGGGGTGAGTCCGACCTCGAACTGCCGCCCGAGGTGTACGTCCACAATCTCGAGGATGGAGGGGTGGTGCTGGCCTACAGTTGCGGCAGCAACTGTCCGGAGCTGGTCGAAGGATTGCGGGGTTCGCTGCAACAGTTCGACGGACGCAATCTGCTCATGATGCCCTACCAGGACATCGTCGATCCGGACGGAGTGGCCCACCGGGCGGCCGCCGTCGCCTGGGGCCGGGTGTTCTATTTCGACGATCTCGACGAGGGCACCTCCGAGCAGCTCGAGGAATTCATCCGAACCTTCGAAGGTATCGACCAACACGTATGAGTCGCGAGTGGTGAGTCTGGGGTTGGGTCGGCCGGGCCCGCGGTCAGATGATGGCCTCGACCAGATCAGGAAGGACCTCTCCGACGGGTTGATGGAGCCTCACCGCCGCGAGGTCATCGAAAGCCGTTTCGCCTTGATTGACAATAACCAGATCGACTCCCCCCATTACTGCGGTCAGCACGAGATCGGCCGCCGGCGACACCGTGAGCGTGGTACCGATCGCCAGCACGGCTTGGGCGCCGGCGGCCATGCTGATGGCTCGCTCGAAGGCTCGCTCGGGCAGCAGCTCACCGAACATAACTATCGAGGTCTTCACTACCGCCCCGCAGGCAGAGCAGGAGGGATCCAGATTGCCACCGGCTACGCCGGGCAGGATCTCCTCGATCGGCCAGGAGGCCGGGCAGGCGACGCAATGGACCCGCCGCAGATTGCCGTGCAGTTCGGCGACCTCTTCATCAGGTAGACCTGCGGCTTGATGAAGGCCATCGATGTTCTGAGTGACACATCCGGCCATCCGGCCCTGTTGCCAAAGGCGGACCACGGCAAAGTGGGCTCGATTCGGACGCGCTTCGAGCATTCCTCTCAGGAAACCTTCCTGATGCATCGACCAGGATCGTTTTCTCACTTCGGCGTCTGCCAGGTATCGACCGATGGTGAAATCGCGAGGGTCCTGGCGGGTCCACAGCCCGTCCGGCCCGCGGAAGTCGGGAATGCCAGACTCGGTCGAGATCCCGGCTCCGCTGAACACCAGGATCTTCGGGACAGGTTTCAGCACCCGCGCTGCCTCGGACACCGAACGATTCACGGTCTGCACGCTAGCGGGGCCGGACGACCGACCGGCCACCTGTCTATCCTCGATCAGGATGACCGATACATCCCGACCCACGTGGGTGAGGACGCCCCGGTTGTCCCGCCGTCACCAGGTCTTGTGGGCGTTTGGAGCCTTTGGCGTGTCCCTCACCTACCAGACCTTCATCGGTTGGATCCAGTTCTTCTACCTCGACGTGCTCGGCTTGGCGCCCCTGGCGATGACGTGGGCCTGGACCGTCTACACGATCTGGAACATGTTGAACGATCCAATTGCCGGCCAGCTGAGCGATCGGACCAGCACCCGGTGGGGGAAGCGGATCCCCTGGATCATCGGCCTGAGCCTTCCTCTGGGCCTGAGTTTCTTCGCCCTGTGGACGCCTCCGGAGGCCTTTGTCGCGGCGGGAGGCAGTCTCGGCTCGAGCCTCTGGTGGTACTTCCTGATTGTGTTGCTGGTTTTCGACTCGTTGTGGAGCGCCGCGACCATCAACTACGTAGCCCTCTTCCCGGTGATGTATCCCGCACAGAATGTTCGAGCGACGGTGGCCGGCTGGCGGCAGGCATTCGCCATCGTGGCGGTGATCGTGGGCGTCACCTTTGCCAAAGAGATTGCCGATTCGATCGGGTGGGGGCCGATGGGGGCTCTCCTGGGAGGGCTGGGAGCCCTGGCGTTCCTCCTCTCGCTGCTGGGGAGCTTCGAACCGGTGCACACCGCAGCCCCGTCGAGGGTTTCTTTCCGCCGGGCCATCGCCCAGACGTTTGCCAGCCGGTCCTTTCGATGGTTTCTGGTGATGAGCACGGCCATTGAGTTCACTCTGGTAGTGCTTCCCGCCGTCCTGCCTCTTTTTGCCAAGTATGCGCTGGGGGAGACCGATGGATTACGGCAAGGCTTGATCAGCGGAATCGCCTTTGTGGCAGCGATCCCGTCTTTCGCCTTTTGGACCTGGATGGCGAAACGGAAGGAAACCCGGACCTCCATCATTGCCGCCCTGGCCGTCTTTGGCTTGTTGCTCATTCCGTTGGGGTTTATCGCCAACCTCGCCCAGGGAATGGTCGCGGCAGCCGGGATCGGCGTCGGGTTGGCGGGGTTGTTGATGCTCCGGGAGGTGATGCTGGCCGATGTCATCGACGAGGATGCGCTGACCGTCGGGACACGCCGCGAAGGCATGTACTTCGGAATGCATGGTTTTGTCATCAGGGCTGCCTTTGCTTTCCAGGGGGCCTTGCTCGGGGGGATGCTGGCCTTGACCGGTTACGACCCAGACCTGGCCGTGCAGGCGTCGGAGGTGGAACTGGGTCTTCGAGCCCTGATCATCGGCGCCCCGATCATCGGTGTTGGGTTGGGCGTTTACTCGGCTTTTCGGTATCCATTGCACGGGCAGCAGTTGGCGGCCGTAAAGCGCGGCATCGACCAGCAGGTCATCACCCCCTGAATGACTCAAGTCTGAAACGATGATCGACCGATAACTCCCCAGCACCCGGTTATCAGGGAGTCCCGGCATTTGAGTACCACCATTGGAGCCACGCCTTCGTATGCCGACCTTCCCGAACAGGCCAGCCGTCTGAGCGTGGCTCTGCAGGAATTGGCTCATTCGTTGGACCAGAGGTTGCTGGAAACGGAGCAACTGGGGCGCATCACAACCCAGATAAACCAGGGCCTTTTGCTCGACGAAATCCTCGACGGGGTGTTCGACAGCTTTCGGGGCGTCATCCCCTACAACCGGATCGGATTCTCGCTGATCGGTGACGGCGGAAGGTCGGTAGTGGCGCGTTGGGCCAGATCGGACCTGGGCGCCCTAGAGCTCGGATCCGGGTACGAGGCTCCGTTGCATGGCAGCAGCCTGCTGCAAATAATCGAGACCGGGGAGCCGCGCATCATCAACGACCTGGAGGACTACCTGGCCTCCAAACCGGACTCCGAGTCGACGCGGCTCATCGTTGCGGAAGGGTTGCGGTCTTCGCTCACCTGTCCGCTGGTAGTCAACGGACAGCCGGTCGGTTTCATCTTCTTCTCCAGCGCCTTGCCTCATCGTTACACCCCGGAACACGTATCGGTGTTTCAGGGTATCGCCGCCCAACTTTCGGTGATCGTTGAGAAGGGGAGGATGGCCTCGGATCTGGACGCCCGGAAACAGGAGATGGAACGCCAGAATGAAGATCTGCGGCGCCTCGATGCCATCAAGAGCCGCTTCCTGGGGATGGTTGCCCACGACCTCCGCAACCCGATAGCCAGCATTCAGATGTCGGCCGAATTGCTGGCCGACCCGGAGGCTTCTCTGGACCCGGACGAACGGCAGGTGTTTCTGTCCGACATCAACCGGCAAGCCGGCTACATGGTGGATCTGATCGACGACCTCCTCGACGTGACGAAGATCGAATCGGGACGGCTGGACCTGCACAAGGAAGCCATAGGAGTCTGCGAGTTTCTGGGAGATACCGTCCGGCGCCATGCAAACCTGGCAGCCCGCAAGAGTATCGCCGTGACCCTGAAGTCCCGCCAACAGGGGATTGTGCAAGCCGACCGCAAACGGCTTCGGCAGGTGCTCGACAATCTCATCTCCAACGCCGTCAAGTTCTCGCCGGCCGGAACAGCCGTGGAGGTGAGTTATCGCCGCGAACGGGGTTCATGGAGAGTGGAAGTGATCGATCAAGGACCCGGTCTCACCGACGCCGACCATCAGACGTTGTTCGAGTACTTTTCAACGTTATCGGCGAAGCCGACCGGTGGCGAGAACAGCACCGGGCTGGGCATGGCGATCACCAGGAGGGTCGTCGAGGCGCACGGTGGGGAGGTCGGCGTCGATTCCCGGCCTGGTACCGGCAGCACATTCTGGTTCACCATTCCCGACAAGGCGCGCCGGCCGGTTGGATGAGACCGGCTGCCTTTCAACCTGCCAAAACCCGCAGGAAATATCCGGCGGGGCCCACCCCACTCTGATCGAAAACGCCGATGAGGTAAGTGGCGGTTTCTTCGGCGGTGAAGGTCACCAGCGGGTTCCATCCCATGACCCCGCCTCCCGTGTCGTCGTCGGAGGCCAGCGCCTCGTCTTCGTTGCCTGCCAGATCGACGACCAGTTCGGCGTCGAAGTTCATAGAGTCGACCTCGACGGTCACCGTCTCCCCCCGGGCGAGTTCCAGCAGGAAGTAGTCGACATCTGTCGGGTAGTCGACGTTGGCGGTGATCGTCTCACCCGGCGATATCTGCCGTCCGTGATCGGGGTCGACGAAAAGCCGGAAAGGCACGTCGGAATTGACCGTGGCTGTTGTTCGGCCGGTCGAGTTGACGCTGACGGCGATCACGTGGGGAGCTCCCACCACCACCTCGAAGGAGCCGGCTTCAGGTTCGTCGAACGAGTCGTCGACGAAGAGTTCCACGAACCCATCAGATGACACGACCGCCAGACTCACATCCCCGGGAGAGACGGCTTCCAGGGTCACTTCCTCTCCGACGTCGGGAGTAAAGACCCACGTCGCTTCGTCTATGAAGTTGGCGAGTTCGACTTCGGCTTGGGTGGCCGGCGGTCCTTCACCATCGAGCACTCTGGCACCGAGGCCGTCGAGTGGTTCACTCTGCAGGGCCTTCTCAATCCGGGCCAGGGCATCCGGGGCAGAAGCGGCGAGAGCGAACCCCTCAGCGAAGGAAAGCCCCGAGATTCCGATCACCTCGCCTCGATCCGACACCAGGGCTCCGCCGCTTTGACCGCCGGCTATGACTGCGTCGGTCTGCAGGTAGGTCATGGAGATGGCATCCCATGTGCGGAATCGGGACAAGACACCGGAAGTCAATGTCGGCTGGGGGAATCGATCGACCTCGGCCGGATATCCGATCAGAAATAGTTCCGTGCCGATGCGCTCGGACTCGCCCTCACCAAAGACGGCCGGATCGGGCAGGTTCTCGGCGGTGCCCAGGTCGAGGACCGCCAGGTCGGCCATGACGTCCCAAGCGACCACCTCGGCGGCGGGCAGTTCCGTTCCATCCGGGAACACGACCCGCGCCTGGCGGTACGGCCATACCACGTGGGCGTTGGTGAGAAGCTTGGCACCCTTCATCAATATTCCACTCCCGGTGCCGATGGCCGTCTCGACGAAGGCGAGCGCCGGAGAAACCGCGGCGAAGACCTGACTGGGGGAGAGAGGCCCCGGCACGGTGGTGCTCGTCACCGGTGCGGCGGTGGTCGATGGAGGGGAGTCGGTAGTGGAGGAGATGGACGTGGTGGAGCACGACATGAGCACCAGCGCGGCGACTCCAACAACAGCCGGCGTTTTCATATGCCCTCCCGGGCCCGGATGGCGGGCCGGAGCATATCAGTTCGCGAGGCCGATCAATTCGGGGAGGTGCATCTCGACGGCTGAGATGATTTCCCGGCGGGCCCGTCGGTACTCCGGGAGCCCCAACCCGTACGGGTCGTCGATGCCGCTCGCTCCCAGCAGGCCGGCCGGGGCCTCCGCTCGGTGCGAGCGCAACCAGCGGAGGTGGTGGTGCTCCATGGCGAATATCAGGGAGGCATCGGCGATCGCCTGGGGGATGAGCTGGGATGATCGATGCGCCGACAGGTCGAGCCCGATTTCACCCGCAACCTGCTGCATCTCGGGTGTGGCCGGGCGACCCTCGACTGCCAAGGTTCCGGCGCTGGCGGTATGGAGACCGATCTCGCTGAGATCCGACACCCGGAACCATTCGACGAGGGCCCGGCGGGCGACCGTTTCCGCTAGTGGAGATCGACAGATATTGCCGGTGCAAACGAAGAGAATGGTGGCCGGCGACAACGGTCGGGTTTGCTAGCGGTAACGCCAGACGATTCGACCCCGGGTTGGATCGTAGGCCGACATTTCGAGATCGACCCGATCCCCGGGGAGTATGCGGATGTAGCGGCCCCGCCGCATCTTGCCGGAAGCCCGAGCCAGCACTTCGTGCCCGCCATCGATTTCTACCCGGAACATGGCGGAAGGGAGAGTTTCGCGCACGACTCCCTGTACTCGAATGACGTCTTTCTCTTTGGCCATCAAATCTCCATTTTCGTACCGGCCGGAATACGTCCGATCGGTCGTGTGACAAACCACAGGGGCTCACCGACAACATAGCGCCGTCACGCACCGAACCCCAAAGCCGCGGTGGGTCTGGTAGCCGTGCAGAGGGTCTACGATGCCCGGTCTGTGAGAATTATCTTGGTGTCGACCTATGAGCTTGGCCACCAGCCGCTTCACGTGGCCTCCCCGGCGGCGGCACTCAGTCGGGCCGGGCACCAGGTCAGAACGGTTGATCTCTCGGTTGATAGGCTTGATCGGGGCGATCTCGAATGGTCGGATGGACTGGCCTTCTCGGTTCCGATGCACACCGCGATGCGGCTGGCCGTCGACGCCGCTCGAGCCGTGAAGAACTCCTATCCCCGCTTGCCCATTTGTGCGTATGGTCTGTACGCGGGATTTGGCCCGGCGAGTCAAGATTCCCCGTTTGACCATGGCGTCTCCGGTGAATACGAACAATATCTCGTGCAATGGGCGGATTCCCTGGGGCGGGAGGAGCCCCGGCAGGTTTCCCGGATCGTCGACCTGAGCCAAACCAGATTCCGGGTTCCCTCCCGTTCGAACCTGCCGGCCCTGGACCGCTATGCCCATCTCCAGGTTGGTGGCGACCTTCAAAAAGCCGGTTATGTCGAGGCCAGCCATGGCTGCCGGCACCGATGCCGGCACTGTCCGATCCCGGCCGTCTATGACGGCCGAGTCCGGGTAGTCGACGAAATCACCGTCCTGAGGGACATTGCCCAGCTGGTTGAGATGGGTGCCAAACACGTGAGTTTTGGCGATGCGGACTTCCTCAACGCTCCCGCCCACTCATTGCGAGTAGTCCGGGCGATGCACGCGAAGCACCCCCAATTGACTTTCGACGTCACTACCAAGGTAGAGCTCATCCTTCGTCATAGCTCCGTTTGGGGCGAATTGGCCGCATCCGGATTGTTGTTCGTGGTCTCGGCCTTCGAAACGACCAACGACCAGATTCTCGACCTCCTTCGTAAGGGCCACCGCGCCGCGGACGAAACCGATGCCGTCAGGCTCCTCCGCTCCCACGGCGTGGAAATCCGGCCGACGTGGCTTCCGTTCACTCCATGGACCACAGCCGACGACCTCCGCAATATCGTTGGCTTCCTGGCGGAGCACGACCTGGCCGGGAATGTTGACCCGATTCAGTTGACGATCCGTCTCCTGATTCCCCCAGGCTCGCTTCTGCTGGAGGTTCCGGACCTCGTGCCGTACCTGGACGGGTTCGATGACGAATTGTTGGGTTGGCGGTGGCACTCTGCGGAACCGCTCATGGATGCCCGGCATGCTCGCCTGGTCGAAATCCTCGAACATGGTCTGGCCGGTGGCTTGAACAACGAGCGGTTGTTTGCGCTTCTCGCCGGCGAGATCATGGGATCAGACGAGTACCCCATCTCCGTGGCGGACGGGAGGCCGCGCCTCACCGAACCGTGGTTTTGCTGAGCGGAGCCGACCGAGAGCCAGTTCGGCTCTCTCGACCACCTCTAGGAAACCGAGGGTGATTCTTCGCTCAACCGGGTCTGATCGAGTGCCGATATCCGGATAGTGGATCTACTAGCCGGATTCCCCCGCAATGCAGCGTGGGTTGGCCGGCGGGACCGGTGAACATGCTCGACGAGACCAATAACGCACAATGGATGGAAACCGAACGGATGCTCAGAGCGGCGGTTGAGTCCGCCGAGCAAGCCAGTCGGGCCAAATCCCAATTTCTGGCTGAGATCAGTCACGAAATCCGGACTCAGTTGGCGGGCATCCTCGGGATGGCTCAGGTGAGTCTCGAAACCAAGCTGACGCCCCAACAACGCGAATACGTCGAGCTGATCACGACCTCGGCGGAAGCTTTGCTCACCCTGGTGAACGACTTGCTCGACCTGTCGAAGATCGAGGCCGGGCATCTAGCGGTCGAGGAGATCTCTTTCAATCTCCGGGACAATCTGCGCGACACCGTGACGTCGATGATGGTCGCCGCCGAAGAGAAAGGCATCAACCTCGAGGTCGAGTTCTCCGACGAACTTCCCGGCAATGTGATCGGGGATCCGGGCCGCCTGCGACAGATCGCCATCAACTTGATCGGCAATGCCCTCAAGTTCACCGAGGAAGGCAGTGTCGTTGTGTCGGTCCGGGCCGAGCCATCAGATTCGGCCAAGGCGATCGTGCACCTCGAGGTCACCGATACCGGATCGGGCATCGCGGCCGACAAACTCGATTCCATATTCGACAGATATGAACAGGCCGGCCGTCCCAAAGGCGGACAGACGGTCGGGACCGGTCTGGGTCTGACCATCTCCCGTCAGCTCGTTCAGATTATGGGAGGCGAAATATGGGTCGAAAGCGAATTAGGAAACGGAAGCACCTTTCATGTCACCGTGCCCTTGGTTCCGGCCGGTGCGGAGACGGAGACTCCACCATCCCGGGGACGGTCAGATCTCGAGGGACTGCCGATCCTCATCGTGGCCGACAATCAGGTGAACCAGAGTAAATTGCTCAACTCGATTTCGGCGACCGGCATGCAGCCGACCGCCGTCACCGACCTCGACGAAGCTATCTCAATACTCACGACCGCTCGTCTGGCCGATCGCCCGTTCGCTCTAACAGTCTGTGACCTCAACGGGGATGGCATGGAATTCGCTCGCAAGCTGAGGACGGATGACGACCTGGCCGCCATGCATGTCATCGTTCTGACGGCTATTGGACAGCGGGGCGATGCTGCTTTGTGTCGGGACCTGAACATTGCGGGATATCTGACCAAGCCAATACCGGCCGAGGATGTGCGGGGAGCAATGGAGGCAGTAATAAGCGGACCATCGCCACTCGATCTCACCGTGCTGGTGACCAAACACTGGCTGCGAGAGCGCCGACGCCACCTCAATATCCTGGTCGTCGACGACAGCCCGACCCACCGGATGGTGGCGAGGCGGATCTTGGAGCGTCGCGGGCATCGCATCTCCGCAGTCGGCAGCGGCCGGGAGGCGATCGGCGCCGTGCAAACCCATAGGTTCGATGTCATCTTGTTGGATCTGTGGATGCCCGGCATGGGAGGGTTCGAAGCGGCGGCGGCCATCCGTGCAAACGAAGATCGAACTGAGCGGGTGCCGATCATCGCCATGTCCGCCGAAACCGTCTCGGAGTTGGGCGAGAGCCTTGCCGAGGCGGGCATGGATGGCCTCATTGCTAAACCTTTCCAGGTTCCCCAGTTGTTGCGGACTATCGAGCACCTCATCGAAGACGAGTGAAGAGTCGGACTGCGAATCGGGCCCGACGGGTCACCATTTCCTCGATGGCGTTGATCCTGATCTGGTCGTCGGCCGGACCGGCCGGGGCTCTCCCGGACCAAGTTGACGTGGTGCTGTGGGTGTGGGAGCGCCCAACGCCGGCCGTGATCGATGTGGTTCTGACCGATGGTTTTGATTCCGTGTATCTCCATGTCCCACCCGGATCCACTTCCAGTCGTGATATCAGTCGATTCGTGGAATCGGTTCATCAAGCGTCGGTGGATGTCTACGCCCTGGCCGGAGTTCCCCGTTGGGCGCAAGAGCCCGCCGCCCTCTATGCGTGGCTCGACGAAGTCGTTGAATCTGGGCGATTCGACGGCGTCGTCGTGGACATCGAGCCATACCTGTTGTCCGATTGGAAACAGCTGAAGCGCCGCGCCGGGTTGGTGGACGACTTCCTGGATATGCTCGAAGAAGCCCAGGCCCGGGCGGGGATTCTTCCAATCGTTGTCGCGGTGCCGTTCTGGTGGGATCACCCGCGTTATCAGACCAACCGCGACGGTCTGCTCGTCCAGGAGGTGCTGATGAGGTGTGACGCGATAGCGGTCATGGCATATCGGGATCGGCTGACGTCGGACGATGGAATCGTCTCCCTCACGGCGGACGAGATCCGGCTGGCCGGAGAGCTGGGTAAACAGGTCATTGTGACCCTCCAGGTAGCCCCCGAGGCTCTTTCGAAGTTGACCTTCAGCGAGGAGGGTCGGGAAGGGCTCACCGCGGCGGTGTCGGGCCTGGCCGAATCTTGGAGGATCGGACGGGGTTTTGGTGGAGTGGCGATCCACTCTTACCGGTCCTACGCGGAATTGACACCGTAGGCGCCCCCAAACCTCCCTAGTGGTCTATCGGTGGAATGGGTGGCGCGGCGTCGGCGAGGGGCCGTCGAGATTGCGCAGCCATTTCTGCGACGGCCGGTAAGGTCTTTCGGCCCTACCGGAGGCCTGGTGCAAACTGGTAGTCATGCATTCAAAGGAACACCCCGATCGGCAGCGGCGCGGAGACCGGCGGCGGAATCCGATGCTAGAAGCGTCAGTCGGGGTGCTTCTTCGTGGCATTTTTCAGTCCGGTGGATCCAACCAGCGCCCGAACCACCCGATCGCCAGATCAGCGACTTCCGATAGAGCTCCCGCCTCTTCGAACAGATGTCCTGCTCCCCGCACGATCGAGATTTCACAGGGTCCGGCCATCCTCTTCTGCGCTGTCCTGGTCAGATCGAGAACGGTGGTATCCCTACTTCCAACGATCAGCAGGGTCGGTGCCGTCACTTCGGGCAGGCGGGACCCGGCGAGATCGGGCCGGCCGCCGCGGCTCACCACCGCCCCGATAGGAGCCCCAACGCTGGCGACGAGAGCCGCAGCTGCGCCCGTGCTGGCTCCAAAGAGTCCAATGGGCAGATCGGGAACGTCTGCCGAGTTGCCCAGCCAGTCGATGGCGGAAGAAAGCCGGCCGGCGAGGAGCATCACGTCGAAGACATTGGCCCGATCAGCGGCCTCGAGGTCGGTGAGGAGATCAAACAGCAGGGTGCCGAATCCGGCCGTGTTGAGAGCTCGAGCCACTTCCTGGTTTCGAGGACTGAGGCGGCTGCTCCCGCTTCCATGGGCGAAGGCGACAGTGCCCCTTGGTCGCGAGGGCATATCCAGCAGTCCGGGGAGCAGGCCGCCGCCGGTTGGAATCCATACCCGGCGCCCTACGGTGGAACCAACAGTCCCATAGCGCTCCAGCAACTCAACAACCTCTTCGTCGCTGGTTTGTCGGAAGTCCGCGTACCACTGGCCGACTGCTCCGAACCCGAACGGAGTCTCCAAGGCAATTATCTCGTCCGCTTCCTCCCGGAGGGCTTTGGCCGTATCCCTGGCAGAAACGGGTACGGCCAGAATCAAGTGGGCCGCCCCCCGGTGGCGAATAACCCGTAGTGCGGCCCGGGCCGTGTACCCGGTCGCCAGGCCATCGTCGATCACTATCACGGTCCGTCCGGCTACGGGCACGGCGTCCCGGTCACCGCGGTAGACCACCACCCGTCGGGCCAGTTCTTCGGTCTCCCGTTTCTCTACCGCGGCCAGTTCGGCAGGCGTGACTCCCAGCAGGTCGATCAATTCGAGGTTGAGCGCCCGGATCCCATCTTCACCGATGGCTCCGACTCCGAGCTCCGGACGGCCGGGCGCCCCGAGCTTCCGGACGACTACCACGTCGAGGGGTGCTTGCAAGGAGCGGGCGACCTCGGCAGCCACCACCACGCCACCCCGCGGCAATCCGAGCACGACGGGATCGGACAATCTCATTTCTCCCAGACGTGCTCCCAGCTGCCGGCCGGCGTCGACTCGATCGCGATAAGGCATGGGAATAGCTTGTCGCACCTTGATCTATCGCGCCAGGGCCGGATTGCCCATTGCTTTCGGCAACCCAAGACGAGTACGTTGGGGAAACGAGAAGGAGGGGAAGCCCGTGACGACCCGTGTCAATGTGCTCGAGTGCCGGGATCTGAAGAAATCGTTCGGGAACAATGCCGCGGTCAAGGGCGTCGGTTTCCACATTGCCGAAGGCGAGACGTATGGATTGCTGGGCCCCAATGGGGCAGGCAAGACCACCACCATCTCGATGGTCACGGGGTTGCTCGAACGAGACGCCGGCGTGGTGGAAGTCGATGGCCAATCGTTGACGACTTCCAGCGTGGCTGCCAAGCGGTCCATCGGACTGGTACCGCAGGATCTGGCCATCTACCCGGACCTGACTGCCAAAGAGAACCTGATCTTCTTCGGCAAGCTCTACGAGATGTCGGGAAGCGATCTCAAGAACCGGGTAGCCGAGGTATTGGAGATCATCGGGCTGTCGGATCGCGCCGACGACCGCACCGACGAGTTCTCGGGTGGAATGAAACGCCGGCTCAACATCGGCTTGGGGCTGCTCCACAAGCCCCGACTTCTGCTGCTGGATGAGCCAACCGTCGGGGTCGATCCGCAAAGCCGTAACGCCATCCTCGAAAGCGTTGAGAATCTCAGCGGCGCGGGGATGGCAGTGCTCTACACGACTCACTACATGGAAGAAGCCGAGCGCCTGTGCGACCGGGTCGGGATCATTGATCTCGGGGAGATCAAGGCGGAAGGTACTCGACGAGAACTGGTACAGATGGTCGGCCAGCGTGATCGAATCCGGCTTCAGGCGACGGGTGCCTGTGAGGCCGCCGTGGCTGCCTTGGCTTCGATGCCGGGGTTACATGAGGCCGGCGTGCGCGAGGGCGGCATTGAGATGCTGGTCGACGACGCGGATCGAGGTTTGGCGGAGATCCTGGGCAAGGTGAGCGGCGCCGGGGCAACCGTCACCTCAGTCGACGTCGATGAACCGAACCTCGAATCGGTGTTCTTGCATCTCACCGGCCGCGCCCTGAGGGATTGAAATGGGCAAGATCTGGACCATTGCGCAAAAGGACTTGAAACTGCGCCTGCGCGACCGTTCTGCACTCATAGTGGGGATAATTGCCCCGCTCGGTCTGGCGGCCATCTTCAGCTCGATCTTCAACCCCATCGAGGATTTCGAGTTTTCTGCGACCTATGCGGTCCTCGATGAGGATGGAGGTCCGGTGGCCACTCAGTTTGTCGCCATCCTGGATCAGTTCGGGGCAGGAACCGGGTCGGAGATTCGGGTGGTATCCACCCGGCAGGAAGCTCTCGACCTGGTCGATGTTGAGCCCTTCAGCGACGAGGAAGGGGCCGATGCTGTTTTCGTGATTCCGGCCGGGTTCTCCGAGGCGGTGCAGTCTGAACGTCCCGCCGAAATGGAGGTGATCACCGGACAAGGTGGGGTGGGCGCCGGCGTGGCGGTTTCTTTTGCCGAGCAGTACGCCAGCGAGTTGACCTATGCCCGGATCGCAGTATCGAGCTTTGAGGGTTTGGGTGGAGCCGAGGATCGTTTCGCGGCCGGGCTTCGGGCTTTGGCCGTGCCCTCACCGGTTTCGTTGAGGGACCTCGAAACGGAAAGCAAGACGCTGTCCGGCAAGACCTTCTATGCGGCCGGTCTGGCCATCTTCTTCCTGTTCTTCACGGTCCAGATCGGGGTCAACAGCTTGCTCGACGAACGCCACGCCGGAACCCTCAACCGGTTGATGGCCGCTCCGCTGCGCCGCTCATCGATCATCGCCGGCAAGGCCCTCATGGCGTTCATCCTCGGGTTGGTCAGCATGTTGGTGCTGGTCATCGCCACTACCCTCTTATTCGGGGCCGAATGGGGTAATCCGCTGGGGGTTTTGTTGCTGGTGGTGGCGGCAATCGTCTCAGCCTTGGGGATCATGGCCGTGGTGGCAGCATTCGCCAAGACCCCGGAACAGGCGGGCAACTATTCCTCGATGGTGGCGGTGGTGTTGGGTTTCCTGGGTGGGACCTTCTTCCCGGTTGGGCAGGCCGGCGGTCTGCTCTCGGATCTGCGTTTCATCACTCCGCACGCCTGGTTCATGCAGGGACTGGGGGATCTGTCCGCCGGCCATGTCAACGACGTGCTGCCGGCGGTGGGCGCCTTGCTTTTGTTCGGGGTGGTTGCCGGGGGTATCGCCCTCGTGGCGTTGAAGAAGGGACTACAGCCATGAAGGCCTTCACAATCGCCGGCGTCAACCTGCGCCGGTTCTTCCGCGACCGCTCCAATGTGTTTTGGGTCTTCATCCTTCCGATCCTGCTGATCCTGGTGCTGGGCGCCGCCTTTGGAGGTTCTTCCGACCCGCGATTGGGCGTCTACCAGAGTGGTGGCGGAGAGCTGGGCGATGATCTGGTCGCCTTGCTGGGGGCGCAGCCGGGGATGCAGGTCATCGAATACGGGTCGCGGGCCGGTCTGGTGGCGACCGTTGAGCGGGGAGAGTTGGAAGCGGGATTACTGATCCCCGATGACTTCGAAAGCGCGTTGCAGGCCGGGGCCAAGACCTCGGTCGAGTTCGTATCTCGCAACCCAGAGGATGCGCAAGCGATTCGCGGCAATGTGCAGTCGGCGCTGACCCAGCAGAGCATCGTGCTGCGGGCGGCCGGGTTTGTAGAGTCCGAAGGTGTCGGATCGTTCGCGCAGGGACTCGACATTGCCGAACGAGCGCGGGCCAACGTCATGGACGTCACCGTTGCCCAGAGTTCCGCGGGGGAACCCGTCGGTTTCTTCAGCCTCGGCCGATTTGACGCCAGCGCTCAGCAGCAGATGCTCCTCTTTGTGTTTCTCACTTCCTTGACCGCCTCGGCTGCGCTCATCCAGACCCGCCGCTTGGGAGTGGCTCGCAGGATGGTCTCGACACCCACGCCGGTACGGACAATCCTGATCGGCGAGGGCCTGGGTCGGTTTGCGATAGCTCTGGTTCAGGGCCTGTTCATCATGGTGGGCACGCTGGTGTTCTTCAATGTCGACTGGGGCGACCCGATCGGGGCAGCCGCTATCTTGATCGTCTTCTCATTGGTCGGGTCGGGAGCCGCGATGTTGATGGGTTCACTTTTCAACAACGACCAGCAAGCCGCAGGTCTCGGCGTATTGTTCGGGATGGGTCTGGCGGCCCTGGGAGGATGCATGGTTCCGTTGATCATCTACGAGTTCTTTGCGCCGACCCTGTTCAAGGTGGCCCATGTCACCCCCCACGCCTGGGCTCTGGAGGCGTTTGATGCTCTGGTGGTCGACCAGGGAACCGCGCTCGACACGCTGCCCTTCCTGGCGATCTTGTTCGGGTATGCCGCGCTCTTCTACCTCCTGGCCATCTGGCGGCTCCGTCGGGTCCTCACCAACTGACCGAAGTAGACCGGCTTCGAGGTGGCGAGACTCGGGCGCCCTCGCCGCGAACGATGAAAGCCTGATTGCGCAGGGATGGCGAGTCCGCCAGGAAATAGGAAGAGTGAGCGTCCCGGATCGCGTAATCACCTGCTTCGAACTCAGTCGCCCCGAATGACGGGTCGGTTGGGTCCACACCAAAGAACAGCCGATCCTTCGATGGAAAACAGATCGGGGTCGGCTCCAGACACTCGACTTCCCGGGCAAACTGGATCGGATCGGAGTTGCCCCGCGCCGCCCATACCCGGGTCCCGGCAGGCAATCCGAGTTCCGATACGTGATCGACGCCCACGCCCGGGCTTCCGAGGAAGACGACCTCATCGGCTCGAGCACCTGCCAGGAGCGCAGTTCCGGCAATCAGCGAGCCGTAGCTGTGACCGATCAGTGAAACATGTGCCGTCCGATCACCGACCACCTCGAGACCGTCGAGGAACCATTTGAGCGACTGAGCGGCGGCGAGGGGGTGGGGGTTGGTAGCGGCGAGAAGGTGGTCCGGAGGGTCATACCCCAACCAGGCGACGACGGAGGTATCTGCCCCGGCGAGTTCGTCATACAACGACCGGGCGCCGACCCGGAGGCCCGATTCATAGGTGGCGAGTTCATTACCAACTCCGGGGACGACTACGGCGATATGTCGGGAAGTCTCGATTTGGCCGAGCACTTCAACGATCAGTCCGTCTCCCGAGGGTTCGAAATAGAGGAAATGCCGGTCGGTGTCAGCCCACTTTTCGGCGTCGGCGATCCTCCGGTCGACCTCGGCCAATTCGTCTCTTCGGCTACGACTATTGGGCCCGGCGACCGACCACCGGAGCCGGCCCCACCAGTCGTCGGGCACCCCTCCCGGCCGGCGGGTCCGTTCTAGCTGGTTCCGGCGGTGCCGCAAGTCTTCCAGATAGCGGACGGCGAGAAGGTGGTTGGCCAGATAGCGCAGCCGGAACGGAGCACCATCGATCGGGCCCACCACCTCAGGATATTGCGCAGCCAACGCCATCGCCTGGAGGTTTGGCAGACTCGCAAAGAATGCCGCCGCCGATGAGGGCGACTCGAGGTGCTCGGCCAGGGGTGGGCCCTGGGACCAGGTTGGGAAGTTAGGGAGTGGCCGGTCGACCTGGACGACTCGACGCCGGAGGTCTTCTGCCGATGCTTCCCACCAGACGACCGATCTGTCCACAGACGACAGGTAGCCGTGGTCGGAAAGCAACGGGCGAATCCGATTTGTCAGAGCCAGGACGGTGGCGCCGGTCTGTGCGAGCGTGTCGGCGACGGCCCATGTCGCGGGAAGATCGATCCTGCGAAGCATGTCTGGTAGTTAACAACACATAGCGCTGCTTGAGTAGGGAGCTGTGTTCGGTTAGATACCGGCCCGACGGGCGGCCCGCATTGCATCGATGACATCGATACGACGCAGCGCCTCCTGGATTTCTGCCGCAAAGGCTCGACGCCGGACGCCCAGGGTCTCGTCATCGACATCCAACAGATTCCGGTTGTCGGCCAATGCGAATGCCGATTTGAACAACACTTGAGAGACGGATTCCTCGGTGGCGATCTTGCGTTGGAGTCGATACTGCTTGCCCAGACCCAGGCATCCGGTGATGAACCGACGCTGGTCGACTTCGACATACGGAGAGTGGGCGTTCAAGTTGTCCGCCACCACCTGGTATGCCTCGAGGATGGGACGAAGAACCCACGGGGCGGTGAGCAACCGGAATCCGCGTAACAGCTCTCTCACTTCACCGGGGTTTCCCGCCAGCCGCACTTCCCAATCTGGGTCGTGATGGCCGATCTCCTGAGAGATTTCCTCGGCAAAGGTCTCTTTGTCCGAGAAGAAAAACTCGTACTTGAGAAGATCCCGCATCGCCACGACCTGGTCCCAGAAGGCCGCCAGGCCGTTTCCCTGTTCCGTTTCGGCGGCCGCCAGCAGGGCCAGCTCGGTGATTGCATCGTTCACAAAGAAGTGCACGACCGTGTTGCGGTAGTAGGCGGCCGCGAGATGCTGATCGGAACCGATCATGTACACCGTCTCCGGACCGGCCGCGTACTCGGTGACGATGCCGTGCTCGACCAGCCGATCCAACACCAATTGCACGCCTTTGGGGGTGTCCAGCCGGATCGGTTCGGTGAGAGGCAATCGGCGGCGAGCGACGTACGAGACCACGTCCCGGACTGCATCGACTACATCGTCGCTGCGCAGGGCGCGATCTTCATTGGCCAGCAAGGCGATAGTCACCAATGACGTGGGAGTGATTGGCGTAACTCGATTCACCCGGGCCATGGTCTCAAAAGCCAGCTTGCGGACGGCCAGGCTGCGGTCCGTTCCGTCCACCCCGATTTCTTCGGCGAGCGAAAGTGGCTCGCCAAATCGCACGTGGATGTTCCCGTAGCGGCGGCGCAGCGCCCGCACTGATCTCAGCAACCAACTGAAGCTCTCTTTTTCCTTTGCTCTACCCAACTGCTCGGCCGCATACGACCCGACATCCTGGATCTGGTCGTAGGTGATCGAGGTGGGAACTAGGTAAACATCCTCGGCTTGGCCGCGCCGGTAGCTGTCTACGACATACGACAACATGCCGAACCGAGGCGGAAGTAGCTTGCCCGAACGCGACCTTCCACCTTCCAGATACCACTCGAGAGGGAAACGATTCGATATCAGATAGTCGATGTAGCTGCGCAGTACGAACTTGTAGACCGGATTGTCCTTGAACGTTCTGCGGATGAAGAACACGCCGGTTCTCCGGATGATCGGACCGATCGGGAAGAAATTCATGTTGATCCCGCCGGCCGTGTGGTTGGGCGGGGCATCGTTTTCCCAGAGCACGTATTGCAGAACAAGGTGGTCGAGATTCGATTTGTGGGACGGAAGGAAGACCAACGAATTCTGCTGTCCGAGCGAGGAGAGTTCCCGAAATTCCTCGGCGTGATAATGGATGGAACCGTAGCCCTGCCGGTAGAGCCAGTGGATGGCATTGGCGACCAGGTCGATGGTGAAGGCGTCGTGAGAGGCCGCGATCTCCCTCAAATAGCGGGATGCCCGGTTGAAGATCGTCTCCTCGGGCTTGTCGAGCTTCTCTGCGAATCTGACGACTCCCGCCCGGAACTCACTGGTTCCGAGAATCTCCTGGTGAACGAACTTGGGTATTTTGTAGCGATTACCTCGCACCCGCCGCTCCGCACGTTCCAGCGCCAGCCAGGCTCGTCTCGCCACGAAATCCGACAAGCTCGATGACTCCACACTCTCCCGCCACCGGGCGGTCAACTCAGCCGATCCGGCGGGTTCCCCGACCAGGATCCGGCACCTATCCGGAGCGCGAGCCAGGATCAGGTACTGCCTGAGGAGATCGGGATCCCGGGGGTCGCCCAGTTTGAGAAGGTCGGTCAGGCGCACCGAACGGGTCCCGTCACGTTGAGGTGCCAACCAGGCGATCCGGAGGGGGATGAGCACCGGGTCATCGGGGCGCGCCATCCTGGCTTCCAGCCCCGGATCGACGCGGCACCCGCGGCGGCGCCTCCGGGAGGCCGGGATGCACACCGCCTCGGCGGCGGTGCCGTCCGGACGGTTGCGATCGATCCAATCTTCCATGAGCCGTCGTTCGAGGTTGCTGGAGGCGTCGATGAGGACCACCACCGAACGGTCTTCATCCACCGGCCAGGTGGGTTCTTCGACCAGCGGCACTTCGATGTCTGGCAGGGTCATTGGTTTGGATTCTATGAGCAGTCGGACCTTTTTGCTGATTGGGAAGCTTGGTCCTCGGTGCGGGCCGAAAGGCCCTACGGGTTGTCGGGCAGTTCACGATAGGTTCTAAGCAGAGGGAGGTTCGCTGCGAGGTGAACCAGTGCGTGTCGTCGCCGTTGTTGAACGCGAAGATTTCGGGCAGATATTCGAGACTTTGCACAATCGAGGCTATGAATCGGTAGGTCCGACCATCCGGGACCAAACGATCGTGTACGACCGCATCGGTGCCGTCGATGATCTGCCGATCGGATGGACCGATAACCAAGAAGCGGGGACCTACCGGCTGGAACGCCGGGCAGATGAGGCTCTCTTCGGATATGTAGTCGGTCCCCACTCTTTCAAGAAGTACCTCTTTCCACCCCGCCATACGCTTTTTGCTGTAGAAAAGGCGCCCGATGGCGTGAGGCTGCTCGACTCCCAAGCTTCGACTCCCAGGTACGCCTTCATCGGGATGCGGCCCTGCGAGTTGGCCGCCATGCAAATCCAGGATCGGGTGTTCGGATCCGGGTCTTTCACCGATGGTGAATATTTGAGACGCCGCCAAGAAGCGTTTGTCATAACAGTCAACTGCGTGGTGACCGGTGGAACCTGTTTCTGCGCATCTATGGGGACCGGTCCCCGGGCCCGCGACGGGTTTGACTTGGCCGTGACCGAACTGCTGACGGAGACCGGACACCAGTTCTTGATTGAGGCCGGATCTTCGAACGGAGAGGAAGTCCTGGCCGACCTACCTCACCGGGTAGCCGAAGCAGACGATATGGCGGAAGCCGACCGGCTTCTGGACCGGGCGGCCGGTCTTATGGGGCGATCGCTCGAGACGGCTGGAATCAGAGAACTGCTGCTCGACAATCCTGAGCATCCGCGCTGGGAGCGGGTGGGTGAGCAGTGCTTGACCTGTACCAACTGCACCATGGTGTGCCCGACCTGTTTCTGCGCCACCGTCGAAGATGCCCAGTCCCTGGACGGCCGGTCTGCTGAGCGGATCAGGCGATGGGACTCCTGTTTCACCACCGAGTTCTCGTACATCCACGGCGGCTCCCTGCGGACCAGTTCCATGGCACGTTACCGCCAGTGGATGACGCACAAGCTGGCCTCATGGATCGACCAGTTCGGCACATCCGGCTGTGTGGGGTGTGGCCGGTGCATCACCTGGTGCCCGGTGGGAATCGACATTACAAAGATCGCGTCGGCGATCCGCGCAAGTGAGGAGAAAAGACATGCTCTCGCCTGAGGAGGTGCTCAAGGGGCACCCGTTCTTCGAAGGTATTTCGGATGAGCATCTCGAGTTCCTGGTTTCGGTGGCGCGTCCCTTGCACATCGAAGCCAATCGCTTCCTGTTTCGGCAGGGGAGCGACGCCGATTGTTTCTTGGTCCTCCACAATGGCGACATGGCTCTCGAGTTGCACGTTGGGGCGAAAGGTGCCCGCATCATCCAGACTGTGGGTCCCGGCGAAGTGGTCGGGTGGTCGTGGCTGTACCCGCCCCACCGGTGGATGTACGACGGCCGGGCTCTGAACACCATCGATTGCTTGTGCCTCAACGGTGAGCAGGTGCGAACCCGGATGGCAGACGACCACGACTTTGGATACGAAATCCTCAACCGCTTCGGTGACGTCATCGTTCAGGCGTTCAACCGGACCCGGCTCCAACTCCTCGATGTGTATGGCAACGGCGGCTGATTCTCTCCCGCGCTCGGCGTCGACCCGATGGTCCCCCGGTTCATGCCGGTCCGGGATACCTGGTTCGACACCGACGACACCTTCACCGTGGAGCTCGATCCGGGATCTGCCGGGTTCTCGTTCCGGCCCGGTCAATTCAACATGCTCTATGTATTCGGAGTAGGCGAGGTGCCGATTTCGATCAGTGGCGATCCCGACGTTCCCGAACGACTGGTTCACACCATCCGTCGCGTTGGGCCGGTGACGACCGCCCTGCGGGATCTGGTTGAGGGGGACCTGGTGGGGGTGCGCGGTCCCTTCGGCACCCCCTGGCCGGTCGGGTTGGCGTCCAGTCGGGATGTCGTGTTCGTGGCCGGAGGTGTCGGTTTGGCGCCGCTCCGTCCTGCTTTGTACCACGTGCTGAACCACCGCGAGGATTATGAACGTGTTTCGCTCCTGTACGGGGTCCGATCCCCTCGCGATCTCCTGTATGAAGAAGAGGTGGCAGAGTGGCGAGGCCGTTTCGACATGGCCGTCCGGGTGACGGTCGACACGGCCGATCGCCGGTGGCGCGGGTCGGTCGGGGTGGTTACCAAGCTGATCCCGAGTGCACCATTCGACCCGGCCGAAACGGTTGCCTTCATCTGCGGCCCGGAGATCATGATGCGTTTTGCCGCCGAGGAACTCGCCAAGAGCGGGGTTCGAACCAGCCGGATCCACGTGTCAATGGAGCGCAACATGAAGTGCGGCATCGGGCTGTGTGGCCACTGCCAGTTCGGCAAGGACTTCGTGTGCAGTGACGGTCCGGTGTTCCCCTATGAGGCGGTCCATATCCGGCTCGGCCTCCGGGAGGTGTGACATGGCGACGCGCACGATGCCGATCACCAAGCCCAAGTTGGGAGTTTTCAAGTTCGCCTCCTGCGACGGATGTCAGCTGAGTCTGCTCGACTGCGAGGACGAACTGCTGGCCGTAGCCGGAGCAATCGACATCGCCAATTTCCCGGAGGCTTCGCGGGCGGTCGAGGAAGGACCGTATGACGTCTCGCTGGTCGAAGGCTCGATCACGACCGCTCATGATGCAGAACGGGTCATAGAAGTACGTGCACAGTCGAAGCTTCTCATCTCGATCGGAGCGTGTGCGACCGCCGGAGGCATTCAGGCATTACGAAATTGGAAGGATGTCGATGAGTTCACCAGGATCGTGTACGCGACCCCGGCCTACATCTCGACTCTCGATCGATCAACGCCGATTTCCGATCACGTCCAGGTTGACTTCGAGCTACGGGGATGTCCGATCTCCAAAGCACAGTTGCTCGAGGTTGTGGCAGCGTTTCTCCAAAGACGCCGTCCCAACATCCCCACCTACAGCGTGTGTGTCGAGTGCAAACAGCGAGGAACGCCCTGTGTGATGGTGGCGCACGGCACACCATGTCTGGGCCCGGTGACCCAGGCCGGATGTGGAGCCATCTGCCCGGCCTACAACCGGGGTTGTTACGGCTGTTTCGGACCCATGGAATCCCCCAATACAACGGCCCTGAGCCGATGGTGGCAGGAAGAGCTCAGTGTGCCGATATCAGATCTGGTGGCCGCCTATCGGGGGTTCAACGCCTATGCAGAAGCCTTCAAGAACGCCGGTGACGAGTTGAGGCCATCCCATGAATGAGAAAACCATCAAGGTCGACTACCTGGCCCGGGTCGAGGGTGAAGGGGCCATGTATGTGAAGATGGAGGAAGGCGAGGTTGTCGACCTTCATTTCAAGATCTTCGAGCCGCCGCGGTTCTTCGAGGCTTTCTTGCGGGGCCGGTCCTATCGCGACGCCCCAGACATCACCTCCCGAATCTGCGGGATCTGCCCGGTGGCTTATCAGACCAGCGCGGTCAATGCGATCGAGGACGCCTTTGGGATGGTGGTACCCGACCCGATCCGTGAGCTGCGCAAGCTGATCTACTGCGGTGAGTGGATCGAAAGCCACGCGCTCCACGTATACATGCTCCACGCTCCAGACTTCCTTGGCTACGAGTCGGCCATCCACATGGCCCCCGACTACCCGGCGATTGTCGAACGGGGATTGCGGCTCAAGAAGATCGGAAACAACCTGCTGGCGCTTATCGGCGGGCGTGAGATCCATCCCATCAATCCGCGGGCAGGAGGATTCTTCCGGGCGCCGACCCGTGCAGAACTGGACGCAATGGTCGAGGATCTGCAATGGGCCCGGGAAGCGGCGATTGCCACAACGGCGTGGGTGGCCGGATTCAGGTTCGCTGATTTCGAACAGGACTATGAGTTTGTGGCCCTTTCGCACCCCGACGAGTACGCCGTTGTCGATGGCCGGATCGTCTCGAACCGGGGCCTCGACATATCTCCTCAGGAATGGGGAGCCGTATTCGAGGAGCGCCACGTGGAATGGTCGAATGCGCTCCACGCCGTAATCAAGGAACGGGGCGCTTTCATGACCGGTCCCAACGCCCGGTACAGCCTCGGATTTGAGAAGTTGTATCCGGTTGCCCAACGAGCCGCCCAAGCCGCCGGCCTCGGGCCGACCTGCGCCAACCCCTTCCAGAGCATCATCGTCCGGGCGGTCGAAATGGTTCAGGCGTGCGAAGAAGCGCTTCGGATAATCGACCGGTATGTCGCCCCCGATCTTCCGTTCGTGCCCGCCACCCCGCGGGCCGGTACCGGCCATGGCGTGAGCGAAGCGCCGCGCGGGATCTGTTATCACCGCTACGAGTTTGATGATGAAGGGATCATCCTCGACTGTCAGATAGTCCCTCCGACGTCGCAGAACCAATTGCGCATCGAGGAAGACCTTTGGAGCTACGTGCCCAAGTACTCCCACCTGCCGGACGATGAGCTGCAATGGCAACTCGAGCAAGCGATCCGCAACTATGATCCCTGCATCTCCTGCGCCACCCACTTCCTGAAGCTGACCGTCGAGCGGAGCTGATGGCCCGGTTGGTCATTGGAATCGGCAACCTCATGCGAGGGGACGATGCCGCGGGCCTGCGAGTGGTCCAGGCCTTGGGAATCTCTGAAACCGTCCTGGAACACGACGGCGAGCCGGCCTCCCTTATGGCCCTGTGGGAAGATTTCGACGAGGTGGTGCTGGTCGACGCAGTATCGGCAGACCAGCCCCCCGGTACGGTGATCGAGATAGACGCGACCCATTCGGCCCTTCCGGCCGCAATGTGCCATTCGACCCACGCACTCGGTCCCGCTGAGGCGGTCGAGCTGGCCCGAGCCCTCGGGAAGCTGCCCACCAAGATCACGTTGTTCGGGATCGAAGGAAGAACCTATGGGTTTGGGACCGGACTGTCACCTGAAGTGGAGGCTGCAGTTGGCGAAGTGGTTCGGCGCCTGCAGCACACTGCGTAGCGGTCGGCAGATCTGGAGCCGCTACATTCTCAGTCATGCGAGCGGTGATCCAACGGGCCGGCGAAGCCTCGGTTGCTGTCGACGGCCGGGTAGTGGGGCGGATCGGCCCGGGGCTGGTGGTGCTGGTCGGCGTTGCTCCGTCCGATTCCGTCGACGACGTGATCGCACTGTCTGCCAAGCTGGCCACCCTTCGAATCTTCCGAGACGACGATGGCAAGATGAACAGGTCGGTATTGGACATAGACGGCGAGGTTCTCCTGGTCAGCCAGTTCACGTTGCTGGCGGAAGTCGGGAAGGGGCGGCGTCCCTCTTTTGTGGGGGCGGCCCCGCCGCAGGTCGCCGAGCCTCTCCTCATCGAGTTGGCCGATCGATTGCGCCGCGAAGGTGTTGCCGTCAGGACCGGTGAGTTCGGGGCGACGATGCAGGTGGCTCTCGTCAACGACGGCCCCGTGACCATTGTTATCAATACCGAGCGGGGAAGGATCCTGTAGGAGATCCAGGAGGCGGGCTCGGCTACTCCTCGACGGTGGCGACCTGGACCAGTTCCTCGTAAACGGACGGATGGTCCGAGAGGATGACCGGGATATCGCGTTCCGTTCGGTAGGAGATCCCGGGGTTGAAGTGGGAAGTGCCATCCGGCAGGACAAAAACGGGGGATCCTTCGATCCCCAGGGTGATGGCTTCGTCGAGGTCGGCGGAAATCGCTTTGCGGAACCGTCCGTCGTCGAGCGCCATTCCCAGCCGGTCTGCCATCAATCCTTCGCTCGCGGCGACCGCCAGCAGTTCGCGGCGCACACTCAGGTTGCGGCCGTGAAGGAACACTGCCCGCCGCAGGGCGAGATCAAAAGACTCGCCGATTTCCTGGCCGAGCGAGAAGCCCCATTTCTGAGCCTCCAGGGCAGGAAGATTGGTCGTCGGCCACGCGTCGTCGGGCAGGGCGCTGAAAGCGGTCGGTTCCAGTTGAGCCAGGGCGACGATTTCCCGCTGAGTGGTGGCAGCGCTGATCTTCTCTTGCCCGGCCAACTCTCGCGGGTACAGCGGGAGATCGAAGATCAGGCGATCGGCTCCCAGATGGTCCCTCATGCGGTGCAACCGGAGGATGGCGACATAGGCCCAGGGGCAGTGGATGTCGCTCCAGATAGTGATCATCGGCGTGGTACCTCCGTCATGGGTCGTCTCACATCAAAGCTAGTGGCCCGGCGGCGCCGTGGTGACCGAGATCAGGTTGTGGGGTCGTCGGCGGCTACCCACTCTCGACCGGCCGGACAGAACCGCCGGAAATCACATCTGGTGCACATTGGGGACGGGGAGGGTTCCCAGAGCTCTTGACGGATGCAGCGGATCAGCCCGGCCAGATGCTCTTCGGCCCGGGTCAGCCACGATGAGTCGACCGGTTCGCTCACTTCGGTCAGTCCGTCACCCAGGTACGCGAACGTGACTCGCAGATGATCGGGCCGGACCGGAGCGAAGCTCACCTGGTGTACGGCCAGCGCGTATGCCTCGAGTTGCACCCGGGCCGACGGGGTGGAGGATGGTCTGCCCGACTTGAAGTCGACGACCTCCCACACCCCGGGTTCAGGTTCATAGATGGCGTCTATGCGGCCCCGTACCCGGGCTTGGTCTTCGAGAACTAGGTCGAAGGGAACCTCGACGAATCGGGCTTGGGCTGTTGCGAATCTGGACCCTCGATACGTGGAGAAAGGGTCGGCCCGGGGGATTGACGAACCTTCACCCGGAGACAGATCGTAGGTGTCCGAGTCAACATCTTCCAGAGGCACCACGCCGAGGTTGTGCAGTTCGATGCGGCGGTGCACTTCGATGCCGCGGCGGGCGGAGGCCGATGGTCGGCGCGGCAGCGGATCGACTGCGGTCCAGAAGTACTGCCGGGGACAGGTCGCGTACGTAACAAGGCCGGTGACGGAGGTGGTCAACGTCGAGTCATGATCCGGGTCGGGTGGGTCGGGTAGCCCGTCGAGCACTAGCTGCAACTGTCGGCGTTGATCCTCAAACTCGCCACCCTGCCGTCCGGCGGCCACGGCCGGCCAGTCCGGGTCATCGATCGTCGCCCGCAGCGCCTCGTGCCATCCAGCTTTGAAATCGGGGTCGGGAGCCCCGGACCCATCTTCGATCCGGAGGATCGTGGGCGCCGAACCTTCGCTCGCCTCCGCATGGCGGACAAGAGTCCCGGGGGTATCGCGAATCACCTCAAAGAGATCGCTGGGACGTTTGGGCTGGCGAGTGGTGTACCAGAAGGATCCGGTGGCGTACAAGCGGTGCTGAGCCCGGGTGACCGCCACATAGGCGGTTCGCCACTCCTGGGAGCGGTGCCGCTCCTGGAGCGCAACTTGTGACGTCCCGAGGTCAGATCCTTCGTCGAGTCGAAGCTCAAACGGGAGCACCTTGGCGTACCGGTCAGGATCTTCGAGACCGCCGTGGGCGGAACTGGGAAACGTCCCGGATGCGACCGCGGGCAGAAAGACCGTATTCCATTCGAGACCCTTGGCGCGGTGTACGGTGAGCATCGAGACGGCGTCCTCGTTGCTCAATCGGGCGGTGTCGAGTTCTTCGGATCCGCCGTCTTCTTCCAACAAATCGAGGTAATCCAGGAAGGCGTGTAGTGACGGCCGACCTTCGAGCGGACTCCATTCCTCTGCGAGGTCGAGGAACCGGTAGAGGTTGAGACGGGCGGTCAAACGGGCGGCGCCGTCGAGGGCTTCCACCTCGGCCCAGGTACCCGTGCCATCCAGGATCCGGCGGCAGAGCTCTACGAGGGTGACCGCTTGTGCCTCCGCCAGGAAACCGCGGTAGAGGACGCGAAACTCCGTCAAACGTTCCCTTGCTTCACCGGTTGGCTCTTCGGCCTGTTCGAGCTGATCAATCGCTTCCAGCATGGCCCATCCGGGGGCAGCATGTTCGGCGGCGGCGTCCTCGCGCCGGTGGAGCCGAACCCAATCGGCCAGCGGCGCAAGATCACCGAGGCCCAGACGGAAGTGAGAACCGAGCAGGATTCGTACCAGTGCGGGGGTGTCGTCCGGCCGCCCAATCAGCCGCAGCCAGGCGTGGAGATCGGCGACTTCCGGGACCAGCAGCAAACCGCCCAGAGCCACGACTTCGACCGGGATGTCCTCATCCTGGAGCGCTTCGCGAACCAGATGAATCTGCCGGTTCTTCCTGAACAGTATCCCGATGTCTTTCCAGCGGATCGCCTCTTCATCGTGCAAGCGGCGCACCTCGCCTGCCAACCATCTGGCCTCATCGACGGAGCTGTGAAACCAAGACACCTCTACGTGGCCGGGGCCGGTGCCGGGGGCTGCCTGCAGCGCCGCGATGCCTCCTCCGGCACCGATGTGTTTCTTCACGCGGTTGGCGACTTCTATGATGGCTTGGTCGCAGCGACGGTTGATACTCAGCGTCAACGTTGCCGATGGCGACCCGTCGGCGTCGGTGAAGTGATTCGGGAATCCCGCGAAATTCCACAAAGAGGCGCCCCGCCACTCGTAGATGGTTTGATCGGGATCGCCAACCGCGGTAACCGGAAAACCTTCACCAAAGATCCTGAGCAGAAGCTCTCTCTGGGCCGGATTGGTGTCTTGGTATTCGTCGAGCAAGACGACCCGGTAGCGGTCCCGAATGCGGGTGGCGATGCCCGCCACACCTACCGCTTCATAGGCAAGCGAGATCAGGTCCGAGTAGTCGACGGCGTTGTATCGCCTTTTGATGTCGGCGTATCGATCTAGCACCTGGGCAAGTTCAATTCTTTGCTCCCACACCTCATCCGGATCCTCCGGGCGCGCTTCGATCAAGACGGACGGCTTGCGAAGATGATCGCCGAGACGGCCGGCCAGTAGAACCAGCTCATCGACCCGGCGGCGGGGAAGACGCACATCCAGGTGCTGATAGCTGCCACCGGCCAGAGCTTCGGTGAGCAATTCGCGAAGGTAGCCGGGAGTGATGAGCTGCGCACCTCGGTCAAAACCGACGAGCGGACCGAACTCGGAGAGGATTCCGTAGGCGAAGCCGTGGTAGGTGGTGACTTCGACCTCACGACCCAGTTTGGCAAGATCCGGGAGGTGGTGCCGGAGACGATCGGTGAGTTCCTCCGCGGCTTTGTTGGTGAAGGTGATGCCCAGGGCGGCCTCGGGGTCGATTTGTTCGCGCTCGATCAAGGACGCCAAGCGCATTGCCATGGTCGTCGTCTTGCCGGTGCCGGCCCCGGCCGCGATCCTGAGCGGTCGGAGCGGGAAGTCGACCACGGCACTCTGCTCGACGGTGGGAGTCAAAGTGGTCATGTGGTGAACGCTTCCCTTCCTTCGGGCCATTCCGGGCAGACAATGCGAACCCGGCAGCCGGGGCAGCGAGAATTCGGCGTTGCGGACCATTGTTCGGCAGCAATGCCACGGGCTACCGCTTGCATGGTCTCGGCGACCTGGGCGAGTTGATGGGCGTCAAAGCGGCGCACCGTGACCGACTTGGCGTCCGTCTTGGCCGGAAACCACATCTCCGCTTCCTCGACCGGTCCGAATGGAGCGAATTGCTCATCGGAGCGGAGTGCCAGCAGGTAGAAGCCCAGCTGTATTGATGCCGCCGCCTCGGCGGTGGTCGGAACCGTTGCCCCGGTCTTGTAATCGACGATTCGGAGAGCATCTCCGGCGCGTTCAACTCGGTCGGCCTTGCCCCGCCACAACACTCCGCCGATGTTGAGGGACAACGCCTGCTCGAGGGCGACTGGAATCCCCCTGCTCGGCCAGTGATCGTACAGGTGCCCGATGATGCGCACCGCTTGTCGATACCAAGCCGTTGCCCACGGCTCGCCTCCGAAGGCCGAGGGATCCCAGATGGCATCGAGTTCCGCCAGGGCGTCGGCCGGCTCTGCATGCGGCAGTTGATTCTCGACCGCCGACGCCTCTGCCCGCTCGAGGGTCTCGTGGATCAAGGAGCCGAAGGTCAGGAAGGGAGTGGAATCGTCCCCGACGTGGAGCCGGCGCTCGAACACGTAACGGCGGGGACAGGTGGCGTAGCTCTCCGCCTGGCTCGGAGAAAGGGTGAAGCCCGGGGGGATGATCCCCTGATCGGAGCCACGCGATCGAACTCCGGCGTACAACTTGGCCGGCCGGAGTCCCCATTGGCTTCCTCCGCCCAGGAGAGACAAGGCTGCCAACCGACGGGCTCGTCCCTGGCCCGGGTCGCGAAGAATCCGGCGCAGCCACGCTTCGGCCTCCTGGGTGGTAACCGGATTGGTTCGCTCAGGGGGGCGAGCCACGGCGGCGGAGACCGAGGAGGTGCCGGCGACCATCGGGAGGAATCGGCTGGGCATCCCCTGGCCCTCTTCAATTCCCGACGAAGTTGCCGTCCAGATCACTCGCCGGTAGCCGCGAGTCATGGCCGTGTACGCGAGTCGCATTTCCTCCTGGAGTCGAAACGCCCGGTAGGCGATCGGATCAGCCGGAAGGGAGGGGGTGAGGTGGCGCGAGCCGAGCAGCGACTCGCGGCTTCGCAAATCGGGAAATACGCCCTCGACGGCGTCCGCCACAAATACGGTGTCGAATTCGAGTCCTTTCGACTGATGGAGGGTGGTGAGGGTGAGTCGGTCCTGCCGGGGGATCCGGTAGCTGAGGAGCGGTCGGGCTTCGAATTCCTCATCTTCGGTGAGCCGCACGTAGTCGACGAGAGTTGCGTGCGGGTCGCGTTCGTGGAGGCGCCCGAGAACTTGGGCGAGTGAGCTCCACGCGGCTCGCTCGTCCCGTCGTTGGGGGTGTTCGACGATTGAAGCGAACTGGGGGAGAGTGTTCCAGATGTGCCAGAACCCTTCCACGGCCGGGTTTCCGGTCGCCCAGTCGGTATTTTCAAAGAGAGAGGCGAGGCCGGCCCCGTCGTCGAGATGGGTTCTGATCGCTTCGGCCCAGGTGACATCCTGACGGAGGCGCTCTCGCTCGATCTCTCGCAAACGGCCCAGCTGTACTGCGAAGAGGGGTCCCAGCAGAATCCGACGTATGGCTCGCAGGGATTCCGTGGCGCCTTCGGTAGCGGCAACTACGCAGTCGAGGATGAGGCGGATGGCCGGATGATCGGTCAATCTCGAGTCCGGGAGATCGTGGGGGATTCTGCGGCGCTCGAGAACCCTGGACAGCTCGGGTAGGAATCTCTTCTTGCTCCGCACAAAAACGGCGATTTGGGAATAGGGGATTCGTTCTTCGAGATGAAGCCGGTTGATTTCTTCGGCTATCCACTCGGCCTCTTGAGTCTGCTGGTCGAAGCTGTAGATCTCGACACGGCCCAATCCCGGAGCCGGGGTCACCGGACCGGCGGAGCCGGGCAGCGAACCGGCGGTAACTCGTTCTGCCGCCTCGAGGATGGCGGCCGGGACCCGGAACGACGTAGTCAGGACGAGCCGCTCGGCCGGACGGCCATCCCCATCGGGGAACTGGTTGGGGAATCGGTGGACATTGGAAAGGTCGGCGCCCCGAAAGCTGTAGATCGATTGATAGGGATCTGCCGCCACCGTCAGGTTGTGATGTGAGGCATAGAGTCCCCGCAACAACCGCACCTGAGCGTTGGTGGTGTCCTGGTACTCGTCTACCAGCAGGTAATGGTATTGAGCACCGACCGCCCGAGCGATGTCGGGGTGTTCGAGGACGGTCACTGCTCGCCCGAGAAGGGTGCCGTAATCGATTCGCTCTCGCTGGTGTAGCGCGTTTTCGTATCGTGCGAGGAACTCCGGCAGACCCGTCCAATCGGCCCGCGATTTTGCCAGTTCTGCCAAATGCCTGCCGTCGATCAATTGTTCCTGGCATCGGAGGAGGAAGTCGGTCACCTCCCGGGCGAAGCTGTTGGTGGTGAGGAGCCCCCGAAAGGGGAGTGGCCAGCGTCTTGCGTCTTCAGAAGCGAGCAACTCGTGGACCAGTGCGACCTGTTCAGGACCCGTCAGCAAAGAGGGCATGCGGGTCCAACCCAGTGCTGTCTGGGCGTGGCTTTCCAGCAATCGTGAAGCCAGCGAGTGAAAAGTCGATGCCGGCACCACCGTGTGGGAGCGGGTCAACCCCTGTTGGACTCGTCCTTTGAGGTCCGCCACTCCTCGCCGGGAGAAGCTCAAAAGGAGGATATGCTCCGGGTCTACCTCGGCGCTCTGGAGCAGCCGGAGCGCTCGGCGAACCAGAAACTCGGTCTTCCCCGTGCCCGGTCCGCCGACGACCAGTTGGGGGCCTCCGGCCCGGGCGACGGCCGGTTCCCAGCCGTGCGGGTCGATTCGGTACTCGGTGGTCACGACCAGAGCGTAGGCGATGCCCTAGGCGGCTTGGGCCGGATGGCAGGAGGCCGGATCTTCACAGTGAGGACATTCGGAAGATGGGCCCTCGTATATCAACTCGACGGCGAGTCCGGCCAGTGTGAGCAGCTGTGCAACGTGTTTTGATTCCATGGCTCCAAGTTATCGGTGAGGTGTGACAGAAACATTGCGAAGTCGGTCAATCGTGGGCGGGCCGGGCGACGGCCAGGAGATGGGGGCTGGCTCCCAACAAGGTGGGTTCAGTTTCGATTCGGCGAAGCAGGTCCAGCAGACGACCCCGGGCCTCATCATCGGCGAGTACCTGTTCTAGGCGGGGCACCGCCCATCCGATGCCCTCGACCGCCAACAGCTCCACCCCGGTGAATCCCGCTTCCCGGACCTCGTCGAGCAACTCCTCAGGCCTATGGAAAAAGGCAGTCGTGAAGTAGTGAGGGTGTCTGGTGGGGTTTCGGTGCTGTCCGTCGGCGAGGTCGCCATCGACGATCTGACGAAAGACCGGGTCGGCCAGGAAATCACTCACGGCTCCGTCAATCGCCGAAGCGAAACGGGAAATCCCGGCCGCCAGGAGAACGCCGTCCGGACGGAGGATCCGTCGGGCTTCGTGGAGGGCCTCGATCCGTTCCGTCCGCTCCACGAGGTGATAGAGGGGGCCGAGCAACAGCACTACGTCGGCGGATGCGTCGGCCAATGGAATCCGGCGGGCATCGGCCAGTTCCGCGGTCAATCGTCCGGTGTCGTCCCCTTGCCGGGTTGCTTCGATGTGGCGCGGCACGACATCGAACAGATAGACCCGGTACCCCCGTTGGGCCAGCCGGGTGGCATAGACCCCGGGACCTCCACCAACATCGACAACCACCGCCGGTGGTGGGATGACATAGCGTTCGAATATCTCCAGAGTCCGGAGGAGCTCCAATCGGTTTTGATTGAGTAGGCGGTCGGCTTCGTTGTAGACCTGGTAGTGGGCAACGATTTCGGGATATCGATCGGTCATCCCCCCACGCTAGTGCTGCTTTTCATTACTTCTACTGGGTTGGGGCAGCCGCATTGATGTTCACTCGCCTTCTCCTTGGAGCGGCTTCGTCGCACCGTTTGATTGGCTCCCCACCGTTGTGGTGTATTCGCTCAGCTTGCGGTGAGTCTGGGGTTGGGTCGGTCGGGCTTGGTCGCCTGACTAGTTATTCGAGACCTTGTTTGAAAGGTCCTCTCAGACTGTTTCCACCACACTGAGTGGTCAATAGTCTCCAAAGTTATGGGAAACCGGCAACAAGGGATGGGCGCCCGGGCGGCGGTCGTGGCCTCGTTGGCCCTGGCGTTGGCGGTGGGGTTGATCGCGGGTCCGTCAGGGGCGGCCGGCAACACCGTCCCGTTGTCCGGGGTCGTTGATCTGGTGGTCGAACGTGCGGCGCAGCCGAATCCGACCTCCCCCGGATCGACAGTCCAGTTGCAGAGCGTCATCAGCAACGACGGGACACTTGTCGCCGAACAGGTTGAATTCGCCTTCGAAGTCTCCGGTGCCGGCATATCGGTGGAAGCAGGGGAATTGTGCACCGCGGTCGGCTCGACCCGCCTCGAGAGCGATGGCTCTTCTGACGACCAACCATGGACGGTGATTTGCGATCTTGGAACCCTCCCGCCCGGAACCCGGACCCGAATCTCACTCTCGGTGGCGACCGGGGCCCCGGGTACCCATGTGGCCAAGGCCACCGTATCGAGTAAGACCCCCGATGGTCGGCCTTCGGACAACGAGGTGGAGATCCTCATTCACGTCCTCCCCGACACGCCGGGAGCCATACCGGCGTTTCAGCAGCCCGGTCGTCTCAATCCATCGAGCCGGGCCACGGTTTAGCGAGCGGACGGGTATCCGCTCCTTCGGCGATCGTCAAATCCCGAGGGAAGGCTGGTGCCGATGGGCGGCTCCTCCGGGGAGTATGTGATACACCTCGATGCCGAGAGCCTCGAACTGAGGCGCCAGGACAACCCGGCGATGGCAATGCTCGGGGTCTCGCTCAGCGCACAGAAGCACCACGGGGCCGCTGTTGCTCAAGGCGATCACCTCGGCAATGGCGCCTTGAAACGATGGTGAGCCAAGGCTGGTAGAGCCAGAATCGAGCGGGTCCGGTTCCGGGGAGCAACCGCCCAACCGGTCGCCCATCCATCGGTAGCCAAGACCGGCCGCGGCCGCCGCGGCCGACAGGGCGCTCTTTCGGAAGTCGGGAGAGTACTTCGAGTATGGAACGGACCGGACGTCGACCACAGTGGCGACACCGTGAATCTGCAGGATTCCTTCGATTTCTTGAAACGGGGCATTGCCGTGACCGATGGTGAAGATCCGGGGTTTGGTTGGTTGGTTCATTGGGCAGCCTGTCGGTTGGCTGGTCTCGACGTGGTTCAAGCCTCCGAGGCGATGAGCGCGGGTGACGTTTCTTCCTGCCAGGCCGGACATATCTCCTTGAACGAACACCAGTCGCACAATCGTCCCGGGCGGGGTGGGAAGTGGTCTCGATCGATGGCCTGGTTGATCGCTCCCCACAATGCCCGGAGTTGTCGGTCCATCGCTTCCAATTGCTGATCCTCGATGGGCAACCGATACATGGTCGGCCCGTTCAAGTACAGGAGGCGCACTTCGATCGGCGACCGCCCCAATTGTTTCTTGATCAGGAGCGCATAGATTTTGAGAGCGAAAAAGGCCGGCAGCGCATATCTTTCGGGTGGTGCCTTGCCCGACTTGTAGTCGGTGATGACAAGGCTCCCATCGGGGAGCTCGTCGATCCTATCCAAGATGCCGCGGATAGTGATGCCGTCGAGGTCTTCGAGCATGTCCAATTCGCGATCAAGCGGAGCGACGGTGGTCGGATCTTCAAGAGAGAAGTAGTTGAGCAACAAGGTCAGGCTCTCGATACCCCACCGGCGTTCCTCTTCGACCGAGTCGAACAGGTGGGCAAACTCTTCCGACCCGCGCAGTTCCGTCCACGCCTCCCGGAAGAGCTCCGAGAGGGCTTCCGGAGTGCGGCGGTGAGCGGGCAGGTCGTACAACCGCTCGAGGGCCAGGTGGGCTGTCGTCCCCCTGGCCTGATGAACCGTGGTCGGTTCGGCAAGCCGATCGATCGCCCGGTACTTGAAGAGCTGCGGGCAAACCTTGAAGTCTGACGCGCGGCTCGGTGATAACGTTTCCAAGCTCATGTGTCGACTATACGACACGGGAATGACACGCGTGGCATTCGAGGCGGCGGTGGTCGCCGGGGGGTCGCGAAATCTTTCTGTTACTCGCGAAATCTCGATAGCACAATACGGTTGCCGAACCGGCTCGAGCGGAGTACTTTGAGGGTGCCGCTCAGGGGGCAACCCCAAAAGCGGACCGGCAGCCGCCGAGAGGCAGCTGTGGTTATCCGCCGGGAGACCCGCCCTTCGGGGATCGGGAGTTCCGGAGGATAGAGAACCCCGAGAGGGTGGAAGCTTCGGCAGACGCTCCCTCGGGGTTTCTCGCGTGGGGCCGGCTTTCGCCGGCCCCGGTTGCAGGTTTCAAGTTTCAGGTGTACTCGCAGCTCGCTGTTCGCCGTTCGTAGCTCGCCGCTCGCCGCTCGTAGCTGCTTCTCGCGAAATTTGTTTTGGTGGTCGCGAAAACCAGATAGGTGTTGGGCTTGCATTGGTAGGGGAGGGGGCTTTAAGTTCCTTTCCGCTGCTTCAGGGGTAACCCGGAAGCGGCCCTGGAAAACTCAGTCGGTTTACCGGAAGGGCGGACCAGGTTCCCTCAGATGGGGTTCCCGTAAGGGAACAACGGACGAGAGAGCCTTCGGGATCACTCGATCGTTCATGTGGGGGCGGCTTTGACCGGACTTCGGTTCGGTGAGAGCAGGTTTCTGAACCGGGCTTCGGTCCGGGGATGAGCCACCTTCGGTACGGGCTTCGGTCCGAACCGGAGTCTGTGGCCTTCGGGTCACGGAAACTGGAGTCGGCGAAAGCCGGTTTCGGTAGAGAACCCCGAGAGGGTGGAAGCTTCGGCAGACGCTCCCTCGGGGTTTCTCGCGTCTTGCTCGCTTCGCTCGCAGTTTCCAGTTCCCAGTTGTCAGTCGTCAGTCTTGGCTCGTGGCTCGTGGCTCGTGGCTCGCCGCTCGTAGCTGCTTCTCGCGAAATTTGTTTTGGTGGTCGCGAAAACCAGATAGGTGTTGGGCTTGCATTGGTAGGGGAGGGGGCTTTAAGTTCCTTTCCGCTGCTTCAGGGGTAACCCGGAAGCGGCCCTGGAAAACTCAGTCGGTTTACCGGAAGGGCGGACCAGGTTCCCTCAGATGGGGTTCCCGTAAGGGAACAACGGACGAGAGAGCCTTCGGGATCACTCGATCGTTCATGTGGGGGCGGCTTTGACCGGACTTCGGTTCGGTGAGAGCAGGTTTCTGAACCGGGCTTCGGTCCGGGGATGAGCCACCTTCGGTACGGGCTTCGGTCCGAACCGGAGTCTGTGGCCTTCGGGTCACGGAAACTGGAGTCGGCGAAAGCCGGTTTCGGTAGAGAACCCCGAGAGGGTGGAAGCTTCGGCAGACGCTCCCTCGGGGTTTCTCGCGTCTTGCTCGCTTCGCTCGCAGTTTCCAGTTCCCAGTTGTCAGTCGTCAGTCTTGGCTCGTGGCTCGTGGCTCGTGGCTCGCCGCTCGTAGCTGCTTCTCGCGAAATTTGTTTTGGTGGTCGCGAAAACCAGATAGGTGTCCGACTTGCAGACCGGCGGGAGTCGGGTCTACATTCTCCGGACTGCCTGTGAGGCAACTCACCGGCGGCGCTGGCACCACCGAGAGGCGGTACCGGGCTCCCACCGGGAGACCGGATCCTTCGGGACCCCGGAGTTCCGGCAAGAGAGAGAACCCCGAGAGGGTGGACGCTTCGGCGGACGCTCCCTCGGGGTTTTTGCTTCTGGGGCCGGCCTTGCCAGCCCAGGCTGCAGGTTTCAGGTTGCAGGTTTCAGGTAGCGGTCCGTTCTCCGCAGTCCGCGCTTGCCGTATGTTCTTACTGATAGCTGGTAGCTGATAGCTGATAGCTGATAGCTGTGGATTGTCCGCCAGGACGACGCCCAGTTGGCCAACTGGATTGCGGATTCGAGGACCCGTCGCGAGTTCATGGTCGACCTCACGACCAGCAAACTCGTCGAGGTGGCCTGACCGGCCACTCTCGGTGCATTCGGTGGGGAATAAGCCACATGCGGTGGTTGGTTCGGTGTAGGATAGCGGCCAAGAGGAACGGCTCGGGGAGCCGTCGGCTGGACGGGAGCAGCGAGGCTACGCGTGTTCGAAGCGGTCGAATTCATCGAAGAAGAGGTGGCTCCGGGCCGACCGGCCCCGATGCCTTCTGAGAACGTCCTGGGCACTTTTGCGGAGGAATCCGATGCGGTAGACCGGGCTCGAGCAGCGCGCGCCGGGTTCATGGGCGCCCGTCGTGATGGCTACGCCTGGTGGATTGTGCGCGAGCAAGGTGCCCGGTTGGCCAACTGGATCTCCGATTCCCGATCCGATCGTGAATTCGCACTCGATCTGAGCACCGGCGAGCTGATCGAGGTATCCAAGGAGTAGCTACCGGCCCGGTCCGGCGGCCAACGCTCAATAGCCGGCCGTTCTCGTCGGGTTCTTTCGGTGGTTAGAGTCCTAGCCCGCGCAAAGGTTTGTGCCAATGGAGGCTTTTCACACTACCTGGGGTTGGGTTGCGATATCGATCGCCGGCGTCGCCGGTCTTGTCGGTATTGGCTTTGCCATTGCCAAACGCCCCCTCATCCGGGCGTTCTGGATCCTGGCCGGAAGTGGAATGGCTGCTCTGGTCGTCCAGGTCCTGGCCGGTATTGTCCTCTATCTGCAGGAGCAGGACCCGGGTGCTTTCCACATGTTCTACGGGTTCTTGGTGCTCTTCAGCCTGTCTTTTGCCTACATGTACCGGTCGCAAATGGCCAAGCGCCCCGCCCTGGCCTGGGGTTTGCTGATGTTGTTCGTGATGGGGCTGGGTCTGCGGGCGATCATGACGTTTGAAGGTTCGTAGAAGACCGAAGGTAGAAGGCACAGCACCTAACATGGGTCCTTCGTGGCCCGGGGAGGGAACGTGTTGCTCGATGGCAAGAGGTTGCTGATAACCGGAGTGCTCACCGACGACTCGATTGCCTTCCACACGGCCAAGCTGGCCCAGGATCAGGGAGCCGAGATAGTCTTGACCGGGTTTGGACGAGGCCTGCGGCTGACCGAGCGGGTTGCCCGGCGGATGAACGAGCCTCCGGATGTTGTGGAGCTGGACATCAACAATGTCGAGCATGTGGCCACCCTGGTCGAGTATCTGCAAAGTCGTTGGGGGGCGGTCGACGGTGCCCTCCACGCGATCGCATTTGCTCCCGAAGACGCGCTGGGAGGCAACTTCCTCAATACCCCGCCGGAAAGCGCACAGATTGCGTTCATGACCTCTGCCTTTTCACTGAAGACGTTGGCCGTCGGTCTGCTTCCCCTGCTCCGGGCGGCCGGTGGGGGCTCGCTGGTGACTCTCGACTTCGACAACCGGCAAGCGTGGCCCGCCTACGACTGGATGGGAGTTGCCAAGGCCGCTTTGGAGTCGGTGACGCGGTATCTGGCTCGGGATCTGGGGAGCCACAACATTCGCGTCAACGCGGTTTCCGCCGGTCCGTTGGCGACGGTGGCCGCCAAGTCGATTCCGGGTGTGGAGCTCTTCGAAAAAGCCTGGGGAGATCGCGCTCCGCTCGGATGGGACATTACCGATCCCGGACCTGTGGCCCGGATGGTTTGTGTCTTGCTCTCGGATTGGGCCCCGGCGACCACCGGAGAGTTGATCCATGTTGACGGTGGATTCCACGCGATCGCTGCCGGGAGCGGCGAATAGCCGGGTTGAAGATCGGTTAACGTCCGATTGCCACCGGGTTGCGGCGGCTCCGGCGAGGATTCAATATCCGAGGAAGTTCGACCCGGAAGGTGGCGCCACCACCGGGAGTGTCGTGGATGGTGACATCGCCTTCCAGCGCCTGGGCCAATCCCCGGACGATGGAAAGACCGAGACCGGTGCCGCCTTGAGAGCGGGTTACCGATGGTTCGAGCTGGGTGAACTGGTCGAAGATCTTGGTCCGTTCGGCGGCCGGGATCCCGGAACCATGATCGACCACATCTATGAAGACCCGCTCCTCGTTGACTGTCACGACGACCTCAATCGGGCTTCCGGCGGCATGCTTCATTGCGTTTTCAACCAGATTGATGACGATTCGCCGGACATGATCAGGATCCGTCTTGATGTTGGTTTTCGGTTCAACGTGGACTTTCACGACTTCGAAAGCTCCCGAGATAACGTTCACCGTCTCCGGTAGGAACACGCCCAGATCGACTTCCTCAGGATGACGGGGCAGAGCCTGTGCCTCAATCCGTGACACCACCAGCAAGTCTTCGATCAGCCGTCGCAACCGGTCGGCCTGATTGCGAGCAGATTCGAGCAGCTCCTGAGCGGCCGGTTGTTCGGGAGACAGTTCGGGTCTGGCGATCGTCGCAAGAGCACCGATGATCGAGGTCAAAGGAGTGCGAAGTTCATGACTCACGACGGAAACAAAATCCGACTTCATTCTGGCGAGTTCCTCCATGCGGCGGGAAGTTTCCTCCGCTTCCCGGAAGCGTTCGAGCTGGGCCAGCACCAAAGCCGCCGGTGCTGCCAGCGACGTCAATACTTCGAGATCACCTTGGGTGAATTCTCCATCTGATTTGTCGGCCAGGACCATCACTCCCATGGTTCGGTGTTCCAGTTGCATCGGCACGACCATCGCCGAATGGGTACCCAGCTCACCGAGGAGCCCGTGATTCAAAGGCTCCTCGTCGAGGTTCGTGTACAAGGCCGGACTGCCGGAGAGGAACACTCGCTCGATGTCGCCTTTCCGGTAGAGGGGCAAGCGATATCCGCCCACATCGAGGGAATGGCCGGCAGTCCAGATCGGACTGATCACCTCTAGCAGTTGCTCGCGCTCGTTGTGCAGCAGCACGGCACCGACCTCGGCATTCAGATACCGACCAATTCTGCCGACCAGTTCCGGCAGGACCATATCCAGGCTTTCGCCGGCCGCCACCGTTCTCGACACTTCGTACAAGCGACCCAGGTCCGCTTCCCGCTTGGCGAGTTGCTCCATCCGTTTGATGCCGATGAACGTCTCGCGACGGAATTCCTTGGTGAGCATGCTGGAAGCGATGGCAACGGCTATCAGGGTGACCAGCGGGATCACCAACCGCTCGATATCCACCGATTGACCGAAATTGGACTCCGTCAAGACGTACGAGGCAATGACGAAGCCCGTGATGAAGGCATGGGGGATGGTTCCCGCCAAAGCCGCTGATAGCACCACAACGCCGAAATACAAAGCAAAAATGACCACCGCCAGTTGCGGAATCGCGCCGACCGTGGTCAATTCAGCCAGGATGAGAGCAAGCCACAACCAGAGGAATAGATCGCCACGCCAATCCTGCAAAGCTCTTTCCCATCGGATAAACGAAAGAGCCAGGAGGCCGATTCCCGCCAAGAGGGACGGAACCCAGACTCGAGGGTCGTTGAGCAGGCTGGAACGGTAGGCCGCAAAGATGATGGCCGCCAGCATCAGCCATGAGACTTGCAGCCCGAGTTTGGCTGCCCGCGCTCGGAAGGCCGCAAACGGGACTCTGCTGGTTGTTTTTCGACCGGCCATCAGCTCAGTATGGTCTCGATATCAGGCGTTTCGGCGGTAATCTCCGACGAGCCCTGGAAGGTGTTTCGGTTCTGGTGCAACGCAACATGAGGCATTCCCATGAACCAGTCGGCTCCATGAGTCTTTTCCACCACTACGGTTTCGGATCATGTTGAGGTCATTTGCCGGCGGGGCCATCTTTGGGGAACGCTTCGGGGATGGCCCACCCCAGGTGCTGGCAATGCATGGTTGGGGTAGAGACCGCCGGGATTTTGGCGAGGTGCTCCAGGGGTTGGATGCGGTGGCCGTTGATCTGCCGGGGTTCGGTGCTTCGCCCGAGCCGCGCGAAGCCATGGGGGCGGCTGGTTATGCGGATTTGGTGGCGCCGGTCCTGGATGAATTCGATGAGCCGGCGGTTCTGGTCGGGCATTCCTTCGGGGGCCGGGTGGCGGTTCATCTGGCTGTGGCGCGACCGGACCGGGTCGCGGCGATGGTTCTGGTGGGTGTCCCCTTGCTACGGCGGTCGGGGACAGATGTACGTCCGCCACCGATCCTCTACCGGTTGATCCGCTCCATGCATCGCACCGGACTGGTCGGTGACGAAAGGATGGAGCGGGCGCGACAACGCTACGGGTCGGCCGACTACCGCATCGCCCGAGGCGTTATGAGAAGCGTCCTCGTGAGGGTGGTCAACGAGAGCTACGAGTCCCAACTCGGCGAGATCCTCCAGCCGGTGCATCTGCTCTGGGGTTCCGACGATACGGAGGTTCCGCTCGAAGTTGCCGAACGGGCGGTGACTCAGCTTCGTCACGGCCGGCTCCAGATACTCGAGGGTGTCGGGCATCATGTGTGTCTGGACGCCCCCGAGGCGGTCAGAGCAGCGGTGCTGGGAGTTGCGTTGTGACCATCGCTCTATGGGTATTTGCCACCGCCGCCTTCGGTCTCGCTTCCTTGCGCTGGTTGCGGGTCGCGCAGCGCGAGCACTACCTGCCGAGAACCGTCACCCGGTTTGCTTGGCGCTGGTGGACCGTCCATGTGGGGAATCGGGCACTTCTGGTAGTGGCTCTCTTGGCGCTGGGTTTTGTATTTGTGTACCCGTCGGCCGGATTCGTGAGCGCGCTGGTGGTGGCGGTGGGACCGCTTGGCTTGAGCGTCACCGGGCGAACAGCACCGCTCCGTTGGACGGCCCGTCTGCGACGTCTTTTCTCCGGGCTGCTGGTGATCGCGGCCGGGCTGGTCGTGGCCGGAGGGTTGTGGGGTCGAGGGGTCGAGGTCATGCTCGGAATCGGGTTGTTCTTGCCGGTGTTGGTGGATGCTGCGTTGGGGGCCGTTGCCCCAATCGAACGTCGGCTCTCGGCCAGATTCGTCGAGCAGGCAACTCGAACGCTCGCCCAGGTTGCCCCGACCGTAGTGGGGATCACCGGGTCGTACGGCAAGACCACCACCAAGACCTATTTGGCCAGGCTGCTGCGGGATAGTCACGCCACGGTGGCCAGCCCGGCCAGCTTCAATAACCGCCTGGGCCTGGCCCGGGCGGTCAACGAAAACCTCGCGGCTGGAACTGAGGTGTTCGTCGCTGAGATGGGCACCTATGGGAAAGGGGAAATCTCCGGACTGTGCGAGTGGATCAAACCGGCAGTTGGGGTCTTGACGGCCATCGGACCGGTCCACCTCGAGCGGTTCGGGTCCCTGGACAAGATCGTCGAGGCCAAGTCGGAGATCCTCACCGGTGCGCGAACGGCGGTGATCAATGTCGATGATCCTCGGTTGGCGGCATTGGCAGATCGCACCGAGGTAGAGGTCGTCCGGTGTTCCGTTGGGGATCCCCAGGCGGACGTCTACATCGACGCCGCCCAGACCGGGGGGGTGTTTGTGCGGGGCACCCGGGTGGCCACTCTGACCGATCCATCCGTTTTCGCTATCAACCTGGCCTGTGCCATTGGGGCGGCTCTCGCCGTCGGAGCCCCGGTTGAGGGAGTCGCCCAGGCCATCGACGATCTGCCCGGGGCTCACCACCGGCAGACCATTTCCGTGAGCGACTTGGGCTTCACCATCATCGACGACACATACAACTCCAACCCGGCGGGAGCCCGGTCGGCCCTCGCCACCCTCCAACGGGTGGCGTCCGGCCGTCGCCGGGTGTTGGTAACGCCGGGAATCGTGGAACTGGGGGCCGGCCAATACGCCGAAAACGTGGCGCTGGGGGCCCAGGCAGCCCGAGATCTCACGGACGTAGTCATCGTGGGCAAAACGAACCGGGCGGCATTGCTGGAAGGAACTGCTGGAGGCCCAGCGTCCGTTATCGTGGTGAGTTCCCGGGAAGACGCGGTTGATTGGGTTCGGTCAAACCTGGGCGACGGTGACGTCGTTCTCTACGAGAACGATCTCCCGGACCACTATCCGTGACCACGAGGAGAGACCAGATGGGCAAGCCGGCGGTGGTGTTCGGCGGACCTTCACCGGAACACGACATCAGCATCTTGACGGGCTTGCAGGCGGCGCGAACCCTGCTCGACGGCGGAGTTGGAATCCATGCCCTCTACTGGGCGAAGACCGGGCACTGGTACGCGGTCGATCCTCAACTCGAGGCGGCGGCGTTCGCCGATGGCGTTCCCGACCGGGCCAAGGAACTCAAGTTCGTAGCCGAACCCGGCGGGGCATTTGTCCTCAAGAAACGACCGCTCGACGTCTCGGTGGTGGTCAACTGCTGCCACGGAGCTCCCGGCGAAGACGGCTCGCTGCAGGCGGCTTTCGATCTGGCCGGGCTTCGTTATACGGGCCCCGATGCGGCCGGCTCGAACCTGGGGATGGACAAGCTGGCCTTTGGCGCAGTGATGTCGGCGGCCGGCCTCAACTCGGTACCGCGCCGATTGCTCACTGCGCAGGACGAAACGTGGGTCGGTCTGAGTAGCCCCTACATCGTCAAACCTCGATTTGGTGGTTCTTCGATTGGAATCGAGGTTGTTGCGGATCGACGCACGGCCCTCGACCTGCTCGAGACGTCACCTCACATGCGGCAAGGAGCGGTCATCGAGCCGTTCTTGGAGGGTTGCCGGGACTACTTGATCGCCGTGCGAAGGTACCCCGATTTGCAGCTGTCGGCGATTGAAGCGCCCGTGCGAGATGCCGGAGCCGCCCACATCTACAACTACGCACAAAAGTATCTCGCCGGAGGGGGGCTGGAAGGGTCCGCCCGCGAGCTTCCTGCCCGGACGACCCCCGGCGTCGAGAAGACGATAAAGGAGACCGCCGCCAGGGTGGCCGCCGTGATAGGAGTTCGGGGCGTGGCCAGGGTCGATTTCTTGGTCCGAGGGGACGAGGTGTGGCTCAACGAAGTCAATACGATCCCGGGGAGCTTGGCCGCCTACTTGTGGATCGACCCACCGATCTCGCGTCGCCGGCTCCTACTGGACATGATTGCTGAAGCCGAAGGCGGCACGGCCCGCAAGTTCACGACCGCGGGGGCGGACGGAACTGCCTTGCGCAACGCGGCGTCGATCGCCTCGAAGTTGGGTTGACCGGCGCGCGCCGCGAATAGACGACTCGCCGGCCCGGGCCCTAGGTCTAAAGGTGGACGATGGGGCAGGTGAGCGTGCGGGTGATGCCTTCGATCGATTGAATCCGGGCTACCACCAGCTTGCCGAGTTGATCGACGTTTTCGGCGGAAGCCTTGACGATGACGTCGTAGGGCCCGGTCACATCGTCGGCCGACTCTACACCAGGGATCTTGCGAGCTTCGTCGGCGACCTGAGCGGCCTTACCGACTTCGGTCTGAATCAGCACGTACGCCTGGACCACATGACCTCCTAAGTGTGTCTTGTTGGGGACTATACCCGTCGGCAAGACCGGAAAGCGGACTCTCAGCGACCATCCATTCCAAAGCGGAGACCGTAGGCGTAGGGGCGGCCCTCGACCTCCTCGGTCTCGAAGATCACCCTTTGACCCTGGCGCAAATTCCGGAAGGCGGATCCTTGGAGGGATCCCGGCCGGACGAATACCTCACTGCGGTCATCGTCTCGAACAATGATGCCGACTCCGGTCCCCGGGTCGTAAGTCTTGATCACGCCTTGCATAAGGGAGCAGTGTAGTGGAACCGTTCCTCCTGCTTTATTGATCGGAACGAGCCCCCTCTGCCGCTGCGCGGCATCTCCCCCTTCTCGACGAGCTTCGCTCGTCAGGGGGAGAAAGTAACTGCTCGAAACGAAGCTCGAGCTACGCCTTCTGGACTTTGCCGGCCTTGAGGCAGGATGTGCACACCCGGGCGCGCCGGGTATTGGTGCCGTCTTTGACGCGGACCCTCTGGATATTGGGTAGCCAGCGGCGACTCGAGCGCTTGTGGGAGAAGCTGACTTGCTTCCCGTACCACGGCTCTTTTCCACAGATTTCACAACGGTAGGACATGAGAAAGACGACCCTCCTGAGGTCGGAGCGGCAGGATAGCAGCTTCGCTGATGGGACACACAAACACCCGGAGAGTGTGTCCACCCCTGTCCATGGTGGGGAATTCGTATACTCCCTCCCGTCCAGCAAAGGAAAGCCCGGATGGCGTTCACCGCCGACAGTCTCAAGCGGGTGATCGGTCGCTACTACGAGCGGCTCACCGATCATCGAGAGGCACTCAACCGTCTCAACGTGTATCCCGTTCCGGATGGAGACACCGGCACCAACATGAGCTTGACGGTCAAATCGGTGGTGGAAGAGGTACGTGATGCGCACGGTATGGCCGCGGTCACCGGAGCCATCACCCACGGATCACTGATGGGGGCTCGCGGCAACAGCGGAGTGATCCTCTCGCAAATCCTCAGGGGTCTTTCCGACTCGTTTCGAGGCTTCGAAGAGCTCGGCACCGCCGAACTGGTGGAGGCCCTGGACCGGGCTTCCGACGCCGCCTATCAAGCCGTGCTGCGTCCCGTCGAAGGCACGATTCTGACGGTGCTGCGGGCGGCGGCCGATGCGGCGGCCGAGACGGGAAGCGGAGTGGGCGAGGACTTGGGGGCATTGCTGGCCCGCGTCTACCAACGAGCCGAAAACGAACTCGAGAACACCCCCGAGCTCCTGCCGGTGCTCAAACAGGCCGGAGTGGTAGATGCCGGAGCTGCGGGTTTCCTACTACTGATTGTGGCCTTTCTCGAAGAAGTGACCGGACTCGATGTGATCGTGCCCGAACGAATCTTCACAGCTGCCGTTCAGGCAGCCCGCCTTCCGAGCGGCGACGGTTCACGTCCCACTATTGCCGATCTCCGTTACGAAGTGATGTTCCTGCTCGAGGCCACCACCGATACCATCGAATCGTTTCGGGCCAAATGGCTCGAATTGGGCGACTCGATCGTGGTCGTCGGTGGGGAAGGCACCTACAACTGCCATATCCACACCGACCATCCCGGCCCGGCCATCGAAGCGGGCATCGAGGCGGGCCGACCCTATCGACTCCAGATAACGGACCTGCTCGATCAGGCTGCGGCCGAGCTTTTCCATCAAGGCGAGGTTGAAACCATTCCCGAATTCCTTGATGCCCCGGTGGCAGTGATACCGGTGGTGGCCGGAAGCGGACTGATCAGGATGTTCAAGGATCTGGGAGCCCAGCGAATCGTCACCGGCGGTCAGACCATGAACCCCTCGACCCAGGATCTCTTGGAGGCGGTGAAGCAGGTGAAGGCCGAGACGGTCATCCTGCTCCCCAACAACAAGAACATCGTCCCGGTGGCCCGCCAGGTCGACGCTCTCACGGACAAGCAAGTGCTGGTCGTGCCCACGTCGACCGTTCCTCAGGGCCTGGCGGCGATGGTGGCGTACGTGCCCTCCGGTGCCGATGGTTCCCGTCAGGCTCTATCTATGCACGATGCAGCCAACGATGTGAGAACCGGGGAATTGACCAGGGCCGTTCGATCGTCTGCCACGCCCATCGGCCCAGTTTCTGAAGGCGATTGGCTCGGGATAGCCGATGGTGACCTGCACAATGTCCACGAACGTGAAGAAGCTGCATTGATCGAATTGCTGAAATACCTGACCGAAGGGGAGGCGGAATTGGTCACCCTCATCGTCGGGATGGGTGCCCACCCGGAAGTCAAAGGTCGTGTTCAGGATTGGTTGGACACGCACCGTCCGGGCCTCGAGATTGAATTCGTGGACGGCGGTCAACCGTTGTATCCCTACCTGATCTCAGTCGAGTGAGGGGCCGAACGCTGGCTGAGCTGACCGAAATCCCGGTCGACGCGGTCAAGTTGCTCAAGGGCGGGCGGGCCGCCGCGCTGGCCCAGGCGGAAATCCGCACGGTGGCCGACTTGCTGCTGCATTTCCCGCGACGTTACATCGACCGGTCCCGCACGGTGCCAATTCGAGACGTCGAGCTTGGAGAAGAGGTGACTGTGATTGCCACCGTGAAGAAGGTCGGTACTCGCCGGCCGCGCCGAAACTTGGCGATTACCGAGGCGGTGGTGGGCGACGGCGTATCACTGCTGACCGTCACCTGGTTCAACCAAACGTTCCGGCAACAGCAGATGAGCATCGGCGCCGAGGTAGCGCTGTCCGGCAAGATCGAACGTTTCCGAGGCAACCTGCAGATGAAGAGCCCGGCGGTCGATGTGTTGAGCTCATCGACGGAGAGCCTGGTCGTCGGACGGGTCGTGCCGGTCCATCCCGGAGTCGGGAAAGTGTCTCCCGGGTATCTGCGCCGGGGGATCCACAACGCTTTGCAGCGTGCCCGTCCCATCGGTGATCCGCTTCCACCCGAGATGCTGATCAGGCTGGGATTGATCAACAGAGATCGGGCAATCGCCGATATTCACTTCCCGGAGAGCATCGAGGACAAAGACACCGCCCGGGCTCGGTTGGTCTTTGATGAGCTATTCCGACTCGAGGTGGCCCTCGCCCTCTCCAAACAGAAGATGATCGATGAGGCAGTCGGGATCGCCCATGCTCCTTCTTCCGAGCTGATCACCCGGTTTGTCGCCAATCTTCCGTACCGCCTGACCGGAGCCCAGGAGCGAGTCATTGAGGAGATTCGTGATGACATGCTGGCGCCCCATCCCATGCACCGTCTGCTGCTTGGGGAGGTCGGATCCGGCAAGACGGTCGTGGCGGTGGCGGCCTTGCTCACCGGCGTGGAAGGCGGCAATCAGGGAGCGGTGATGGCCCCCACCGAAGTCCTGGCCGAACAGCACTACCTGGGGATCAAGGATCTTCTCGAGGAAGCTTCGATGGCCCCGGCCGTAGAAGGGGAAGGTGCCGACCTGGGGATGTCGAGCCTCTTCGATGGTCCGCAACCCAATCGTCCGGTGACGATCGCCCTGCTGACCGGTAGCAATTCGGAGGTGTCGTTCCGGCCGCCGGGATCGGTTCGGCGCGATGAGGTGCTCGATTGGATTGCCGACGGTCGGATCGATCTCGTGATCGGGACACATGCTCTGATCCAGGAAGGCGTGCATTTCGCCCGGCTCCGGGTGGCGGTGGTAGACGAACAGCACCGGTTCGGAGTCCACCAAAGAGTCGATCTCAAGGAGAAGGCGGGCGACGTGGATCCGGATATGCTGATCATGACCGCCACTCCGATTCCCAGAACGCTGTCGATGACTCTGTACGGGGACCTGGACGTGTCCGAACTCGATGAGATGCCGCCCGGCCGCCCGGAAGTCCGGACCGAGTTCGTCGGGAAAGCTGCCGTGGAGCTGGCCGGGGTATATGACCGGGTTCGCGAACAGGCGGCGATCGGCCGCCAGACGTTCGTAGTTTGTCCGCTGGTCGAGGACAGTCCCAAGATCGAAGCAGCTTCGGCTACGGCCGAATATGAGCGTCTGCAAGGGGTCTTTCCGGAGCTCCGGTTGGGTCTCCTGCACGGGCAGATGCGCCCCGCCGAGAAGCAGGCGGTCATGAGGGCCTTCCGGGACGGAGATCTCGATGTTCTGGTCTCGACGACGGTGATTGAGGTGGGAATCGACATGCCGCTTTCGACCGTGATGATCATCGAAGATGCCGATCGGTTCGGGCTCAGCCAGCTACACCAATTGCGCGGCCGGTTGAGCCGTCACAGCGGCCCGAACTGGTGTTATCTGGTCGCGGAGCCGACCACCGATGAAGGGGAAGCTCGGATCGCGGCGATGCTGTCGACCGATGATGGGTTTCGTCTGGCTGAGGAGGATCTACGAATCCGGGGACAGGGAACCGTTTTCGGGGCTAAGCAAGCCGGGCTCTCCGATCTCAAACTGGCGGACATCCTCGAAGATATCGATACCCTGATCACGGCCAGGAGAGAAGCATTCGGGCTGGTCGCCCGGGACCCGGGCCTCGAGCAGCACGACGAGATCCGCAGGGAAATCCGGGCGTTGCTGGGTGACGAGGTTGACTGGTTGTTCATCTCATGAGGATCATTGCCGGATCGGCCAAGGGACGAAAGATCGTCGGGCCCAAAGGATCGGCCACTCGCCCGATGACCGATCGGGCCCGCGAAGCGCTCTTCTCATCACTGGGACGGGCCGTGCTCGATGCCCGGGTGCTCGACCTTTACGCCGGGTCCGGGTCGCTCGGATTGGAATCGCTCAGCCGCGGGGCCCGGAGCGCCATGTTTGTGGAGCAAGACCATGACGCGCTGACCGCTCTTCGCCGCAACGTGACCAGTGTCGGCCTGGGAGGCGAGGTTCGCAAGAGCGACGTCGGCCGGTTCCTCGACCGTTGCACGTCGAGCTTTGATCTGGTGTTCGTTGACCCCCCCTATGCCCTCTCGCTAGCGTCTGTGGAAGAGGTGCTGAGCAAATTGAAGCCGTTGCTCGATCCCGGCGCCACGGCGGTTGTCCACCGACGGGTGGGGGAAGACCCTCCGGTCGGTCCCGATGGTTTTGGTCCGCCGGGTGGGAGGACCTACGGCGACAGCAGGCTTTGGACGTATACGAAGGAGGAGTCGTGAGCACGGCCTTGTGTCCCGGCAGTTTCGATCCGCCGACCAACGGCCACGTGGACGTCATCAAACGTTGCCTGTCCATCTTCGACCACGTGGTGGTTGCCATCGTGGCCAACCCATCCAAGAGCAGCCTTTTCGACTCGCAAGAGCGCACGGAGATGCTCGAAGAGTTGTTCAAGGATGATTTGGATCGCCTCGAAGTCCATGCCTTCTCCGGGCTGCTGGTCGACTTCGCTCGCGAGAAAGAGGTCGACCTGATCGTCAAAGGTCTGCGGGCAGTATCCGACTTCGAGTACGAACTGCAGATGGCACAAATGAACGAAAGCCTGGCTGGGATCAACACCCTCTTTCTCCCCACCAACCCCGAGTATGGATATCTCTCATCGTCACTGGTCAAGGAGGTCGCCCGCATGGGCGGGTCCGTCGAAGGCCTGGTGCCGCCTCTAGTTGCCGCCGCGTTGAAGGAGCGCTACCCATGAACGATCTCACCGACTTTCCAGAACCGGTCGTCAATATCGAATCGGAGGCGAATCCGGACACGCCGGTACAGATCGGTGAGCTTTACAACATCATCGACGAAATGATGGTGGCGATCCAGGAAGCCAAGGCGCTGCCGCTGTCCGGCGCGGTGCGGGTCGAACGCGAAGAGTTCCTGGCCATGCTGGAACAGCTGAAAGCCACCCTGCCCGATGAATTGCGAGCGGCCCGATGGATGGTCAGGGAACGGGAGGCCTTCATCGGCCGAACCAATGAGAAAGCCAGGGCGGTCTTGGACCGGGCCGGCCTCCGGGCCAAAGAGTTGATCAGCGAATCCAACATCATCGCCGAAGCAGTTGAAGAGGCAAACGTGTTGACCCGCCGGGCCGAAGGTGAGGCCAGACGGATCAGACTCGAAGCTGAAGACCTTGCCGAGGATAGGCTCGAACACCTGGAAGTGTTGTTCACCAATCTGCTCAAACAGGTTCGGGAAGCTCGCCATGAGTTCCATCAGGCTCGCCCGGCCTCGCCCCCGGTACCCTTGTAGGGCCGGTTTGCCGCCGAGCCGTTTCTAGAATCGATCGCATCATGAACACCAACCCTTTCCTGCTGTTGGTCACCGATCTGCTGCGACGTCCCGGGACCCACCGCGACGAAACGATCGTTGGTCCGGTCGAGATCAAGATGGACGTCGAACGGGTGGAAGCATCCCGCCCGGTTGCGGTCCAGGTTCGATTGGAAGCCCTAGCCGGGGAGATTCTGGCGAGAGGGTCAATTGACTACGTGGCCGTCCTGCAATGCAATCGGTGCCTCACAGAATGGACTGAAAGCGGCGAGGTCTCCTTCACTCAACTCTTCAGCCGAGAGCCGGGGGAGGACCAGGAGCCGATCACTCGGGACGGCCACATCGATCTGGAACCCATCGTCCGTGATGAGGTCTGCCTGGCCTTGCCGTTGGTGCCGCTCTGCCAAGAGAACTGTTCAGGACTTTGCCCAACGTGCGGAACCGACTTGAATACAAATCCCTGTTCTGGACATGCCGATGAGAGCGAGTCTCCGTTCGGCGTTTTGCAACAACTCTTGGAACCTTGAGAGGAGAGCACCATGGCGGTGCCAAAGAAGAAAATGTCGCGGTCGCGCACCCGCCGGCGGAAAGCCCAGTGGAAGCTGGACAGTCCGCACACGTCAACCTGCCCGCAGTGCCACAGTCCGAAGATCTCCCATCGGGCCTGTCCCAACTGCGGGACCTACCGGGGTCGCGAAGTCCTAGCCGTAGATAAGTAGGTCGCCGGTGGCGCGGGTCGCCGTCGATGCCATGGGAGGTGACCGTGCCCCCCTCGAGACCGTGCTGGGCGCCGCCGCCGCGGCCGAGCGTGGTTATGACGTCATCCTGGTCGGGGACCGTTCCATCCTGGCGCCCATGGTGGTCGACCATGAGTCCTATTTGCCGATCGTGCATGCCTCGGAAGTCATCGGCGTGCACGAAGATCCGGCTCGAGCGATCCGCGAAAAGCCCGATGCGTCTGTCTCGGTGGCAGCCCGGCTGGTCAAGGAAGGCACCGTCTCTGCCTTCGTTTCGGCCGGGTCGACCGGAGCCGCCCTGGCGACGGCCGCGATAACGATCGGTCGCCTCGAGGGGGTCGACCGTCCGGCGATAGCAACGATGTTGCCTACCCCCGGTTCCCCCACCGTACTCATCGATAGCGGCGCCAATCCGGATTGCCGCCCCGAGTATTTCCCGCAGTTCGCCCAGATGGGTGCGGTTGTGGCGGAAGTGCATTTCGGGCTGGCGGATCCGCGGATCGGGTTGCTCAACATCGGAGAAGAGAAGGGCAAGGGGCGGGAGCTAGAACGGGCCGCCTACGAGTTGCTGCGGGCCACACCCGTGAATTTCGTCGGCAACATCGAAGGCCGGGATCTGTCTGCCGACGCAGTGGATGTGCTGGTGACCGACGGATTCACCGGCAACGTCGTGCTCAAGACGACCGAGGGAACTGCCCAGTTTGTCGCCCAGATGGCATTGGATGCGATGGCTACGATGTCGCTCGAGGACCAGAAACGGGTGTTGCCGGTGCTCGGTGGACTGCGGGCCAGGCTCGACTATGAGACATTCGGCGGAGCCCACCTGGTCGGCTCCAAAGGAGTAGTGGTCATCGCCCACGGGACCTCGTCGTCGGTGGCCATTGCGAATGCGATAGCGCTGGCCGCCGACGGAGCCGACCTTGATCTGGTGAAGAGGCTGGCGGATCGGGTCGCGTGATGGATGGCCTCGACAACCTCCAACGACGATTGGGAATCGAATTCGATCAACCCGGTCTCTTACATTCGGCGTTGGTTCACCGTTCATACGTGGCCGAGCATGCCGCTGCCGATCACAACGAGCGGATGGAATTCCTCGGCGACGCGGTGCTGCAACTGGTCGTGACCGTGTATCTGTTCGAAAACCACCCGGAACTCTCGGAGGGTGAGATGGCCAAGGTGCGAGCCGGCCTGGTGAACGGCGTCGAATTGGCCGAAGTCGCTGGAGAAGTCGCCCTCGGCGATCACCTGGTGCTCGGCCGGGGCGAGGAGGCCTCGGGAGGCCGGCAAAAAGAATCGATCCTGGCCGATGCCATGGAAGCGGTGATCGCGGCAATATACCTCGATCAGGGCTGGGAAGGCGCCCGGACTTTCATTCTCAAGCGCTGGGCAGACCGCATCGAAGCCCGGGTAGCAGCCCCGGGGAGGCGGGACTACAAGACCCGACTCCAGGAGGATCTGGCCCGGGACGGGTTGCGCCCCCGCTATCGAGTCGCCGATCAGGGTCCGGACCACGACAAAATCTTCACCGCCACGGTCGAGGTGGACGGAGACATCATCGGGAAAGGCACTGGGCGGTCGAAGAAAGAAGCCGAGCAGGACGCCGCCGCTCGGGCTCTTGAGTCGCGAGCGATCTGAAACCCGTCCTACGATGCTTTCATGACGGGTTTCGACGACCTCGATGCCGCCTGGCAGCGGGCCCTCGGGCAAGCGTGGAGGGCTCATGTGCTGGGGAGTATCGGCGTGGGGGCCGTGCTCACCGACCGAACCGGGACCATCGTGGCGGAAGGTCGCAATCGGGTAGGTGACTCTGTTGCTCCCCCCGGGCGCCTTCACGGGACCTATCTGGCGCACGCCGAGATGGATGTCATTGCCCAATTGGCGGTCGGCGATTACGACCACCACACGATTTGGAGCACTTTGGAGCCGTGCCTGCTGTGCATGGCGGCGGTGGTGACCGCCCATGTCGGCGCGGTGCGGTTTGCAGCTCCCGATCCGCTGTGGGTTGGGATTGAAAAGCTGAAAGAGGTCAACGCCCAGGCGGCCAGGCGGTGGCCGGAGCGTACCGGTCCGCTGGGGGGGCCGGTGGCGTCCTTCTGCGCGGTGCTCCCGATGGTTTGGTTCCTTCAGCGGCAGGGTGGGGGAGCGGCGGTCAACGCCTATCAAGCGGGGTACCCCGGGCTCGTGGATTTGGCTCACCGGCTGGCGAGTGATCGCACACTCGATGCTTTCGGTGGTAAACCGGTGGAGACGGTCCTGGAGTTGCTTTGGCCGGAGCTGGTCGAGGCAGAGGTTTGAACCGGCCGAAGGGACCGGTTGTCGTTGGGTGGCGGCCGTCCGTTCAGCCTCGCTTGGTCATTTGAGGCTGAACGGTGGATATTGATCTGTGACCAGCAGGGACATGTAGGCACTGACGCGGAGTCCCCATCGACCCACTCCGACGATGTAGTCGAAGAGGGCCTGCGGGTAGCGTCCGGTGAAGAGAATGGCGAACCAGGCGATGATCCAGACCAAGACGGCGATGACCGCCAGCACGGCCAGGACGATGTAGTGGGGGATGGCCAACAGCCATTTCACCAACGGCAGCCACCGATTGAGGTCTTGTTCGACGTTGGGATAGTCGATCTCGAGATGCACCGATTGCTCGTCGACGGTCGACGGATACTGATCGGTCAATAGGAAGAAGTAGGCACTGACCCGGGCTCCGAAGCGGGTCAATTCCCGGGCGAAGTCAAACCACCAGCGTGGATATCGCTGCCGGAACACGATCATCAGCATCGTGGCGAGGAAGAGTCCGCCGGTGATGCCTCCGCCGGTTCGCTCGATCTGCTCGCCGGTTTCGGCCACCGTCTCATTTCCGGTGGCGGTGAGCAGGGCCAAAATGATTCCGACCGGGATGATCCAGATCAGCCGGAAGAACGTGGTAAACCGGTCGAGTTTCTCTGGGTAGTCGATTTCCAGGCGGGCGGCGTAAGGCTCGGTCGCGGTAACCACGGTCTTTCTCCTCGGGTGGGCGCCAGGCTCAATTCTGTGGTATCGCCGACCATCCGAACCAGGGGCGAAAGACCATTCCCGGCGCCGCCATATCCTTTCCATCGCAGAGACGGATCTGAACTACCCTCCGTTTGATGCCAGAACTGCCCGAAGTCGAGACCGTACGCCGTTCGCTGGCTCCCGTCTTGGAGGGTGCCCGGGTGGTGTCGGTGGAGGTTCGGCATCCTCGACTGGCCCGGCGCAACGAGCGGCCCGGCGACGTTCGGGATCGTCTGTTGGGTCGGTTGATTCATCGTACGGATCGAACGGGCAAGTTTCTCATGTCCTCGGTCGAGGGCGACTTGACCTGGGTGACCCATCTCGGGATGTCGGGCCGGATCGAATTGGCGAATCCCGCCGACCCCCAACAACCGCATACCCACGTGGTGGTTGGGACCGATCGCGGGCAGGAGTTTCGCATGGTGGACCCACGCACCTTCGGGTTTGTGGCGGTTTTCACGCCTGAGGAGCTGGCGGACTCAACCATCGCTGATCTGGGTCCCGATGCCCTGAACTCCCTGCCCAGGTCTCCGGTCTGGACGGCGCGGATGGCCGGTCGGAGCGTGGCGATCAAATCTCTGCTCTTGGACCAGCGGTTCATTGCCGGACTCGGCAACATCTATGCCGACGAGGTTTTGTACGCGGCCCGGGTCCGGCCTGTTCGTCCGGCCGGGTCCTTGACCACAGAGGAGATCAAGAAGTTGCGCGCAGCAGTACATCCGGTTCTCGAGGCGGGACTTCGATGGGGTGGGACCAGTCTTAGTGATCTGGCCTACTTGCTTCCCGACGGTCGGGCGGGTGAGTACTTGCACCGGCTGCGGGCCTACGGACGGGAGGGGTTGCCCTGTCGCCGCGACGGTACGCCGATCGAACGGACCGTCGTGGGCGGAAGAAGTTCATACTGGTGCCCGGAATGCCAGAAATGAAGGCGGTCCGCGCCGTCGTCGGCGGACGTGTGCAGGGCGTCGGCTTCCGCTACTCAACCGTCGATCAGGCAAACCGACATGGCGTGACCGGATGGGTTCGCAATATGCCGTCCGGTCAAGTGGAGGTCTTCGTGCAGGGCCCGGACGTCAACGTCGATGAGTTCCTGGCGTGGTTGGCGATCGGTCCTCGGTTGGCATCGGTCACCGGGGTCGAAGTCGTGCCGGCGGAACCAGATACCGATCTGTCGACGTTTCGAATCCGGTGACGAATCGCGGGTTATGCCCAAGATTCGGCCGACTTGCCCAGCCTGGGGCCGGGACGGACGCTAGGACACGCATCTTTCGATGAGTTCGTCGTAACCGTCCGGGGTCGGGTCCTCGGAGAGGTGACGAATCGCAGTTAGCTGGGCTCGGGCACGGATCCCCGATTCGTCCACCTCCGCCAGCGCGGCGAGATGAATCCAAGACCCCAACCGGTCGCAGACCCGGCGCAGCAGGAGAGTGTCGTGTTCTCGCAGGGCCAGATCGAACGCCTTTCGGTCGGGTTGCAGCCGGTCGGCACCCAGCCGCTCCTCGAGGATGGAAAAGAAGCCCTCGTGGAGGCCGAGCCGGAGGGCATCGTTGAGAACCTGTATTCGCAGAGTGTGGTGGGTGCCTTCCCAGTTCTCGAAGACCACGTTGTCTCGGAGCAACCGGGGTAGAACGCTGAACGTCTCAATCGTGCCGTTGCCTCCTAGTATCTCGATACCGCGGTTGACGGCATTGTGTGACAGGCAAGCGGTCCGCACCTTGTTGAGGTTGAGGCCCATCCGCAGAAAGGCCGCCTCATCCTCGGAAGCCTCACCGCCGTCGACTCGCTGTTGGATTCGGGCCAGCCAGAAAGAACCTGCCAGCGCCGCCTCGGCATCGGCCCGGATCATCGAAAGGGTTTCCTTGACCAACGGATAGTTGGCAATCTTCTCCCCGAAAGCTCGGCGGTGCTCGGCGTAGCCGCGGGCCACCAGGTAGGCGCGGTGGGCCAGAGCGGCGCACCCGAAAGCGTTGTAGAGACGGCTGGTATCGATGACGAGTTCCATCGTGTTGCGGAATCCGTGTTCGAGAGGCCCGAGCTGTTCGGCGTAGGCACCCGCGAAATCGACCTCGGCGGTAATCATCGAGCGGGTACCGAGCTTGTCCTTCAAGCGCCGCAAGAGGAAGCCGTTCGGCTCTCCACCCACCTGGCGAGGCACCAGGAATAGACCCAGCCCCTTGGTGCCCCGGGTGGCTCCCTCTGGCCGGGCCGTGACAACGAAGAGGTCTGCGTCGGCGCTCGAACAGAACCACTTCTCACCCGTAATGCGCCAGCTGCCGTTGGGCTGCGGTTGGGCAACAACGTCGTTGGCGCCCACATCCGAACCTCCCTGTACTTCGGTCAGGAACTGCGCTCCCGCATAGTGTTCGCCGTAGACCGGCGTGAGCAGCCGGGGAAGCCAGGCGGCTTTCTGTTCGTCGGTACCGAGGGCCTGCAAAGCCCGAATCGCTCCGGCGGTGCAGGCCAGCGGGCAGTTGTGGCCTCCCTCACCGACGTGGCCCGACAGATAGAAGAGGGAAAGGATGAAAGGATGCGGATTGGGGAATTCCGCGTAGGCCGCCATCACCCCACTCTCATAGATGAGCTTCCCCGCCAGGTGGTAACTCGGATGACAGGCAATTCGCCCGATGTGACGGCCGATACCGTCGTGCGTGTCGAGCACCGGCAGGTTTTCGGGTCGGTTGTTCTCGATGACGGCCGCGTTTAGCGGACCAGCCGCCACAGCTCCAAATGACTCGAGGGCCTTGACCCGGTCGCCGAGCCCGGCCCCTTCCACCAGGATCTGCAGCAGGGGGTCGGCGGCATAGAAGTTCTTCGGCTGCGCCTCCAACCACTCGCTTAGCGCAACGCGGCCTTCCTCAATAGCCCTCATGACCGGCTTTCCTCAACAAGAAACCTAACACCCGTGGCCCGGTGCCCGTCTCGTTTGCGCGGGTTGTCAGAATCCAGTCTGGGCTGATCGTCGAACGTCGAGGTTTATGACGGCGGTGGAGGGCCGTGGAACACGTACTCCAGAAACTCATCGAGTTCCATGCCGCAGCCAGGCTCCCAACCGTCGCGCCACCAGGTGGCACCGGCGTCGGCGAAGTCCTGCATACGGTCGGGAGGGCCTCCCAACGCGATGTCAAACGGCCTATCCGGGTCTCGATACGTTCGGAGGTACGCAACCAGATCCCGAAGCCGCTCCGGTGTGGACTCCAGCCACTCGTCAGCATCGGTGTCGTAGAAGATCGGTGCGATGCCGTCCCATCTCGCAGCTCGTCGAACCGGCCGCTTGCGAGGCCACTGCGCTGCCACCCAGATCGGGATCCTCGGCTTCTGAAAGGGTGTCGGTTGAAACGTCACCTGCTCCAATTCATAGTGCTCCCCATGGAACTCGTACGGCTCACCAGACCACAGTCCGGTGAGAACCTCGAGCCCCTCGTCGAGCATGTCGGCACGAACCCGGAGATCCTCCGGTCCGTGAAAGCGGGTGAACTCGGGATCCGTCGGCGCTCCGATGCCGACTCCAAGGATGAGCCGTCCCTCGCTTAGAAGGTCAAGAGACACGGACTCGCGGGCGAGCTTCCACGGATGTCGTCGCGGAATGGGGGTGACCAGCATCATGAGCCTGATCCGGTTCGTGACCATGGCGGCCGCCGACAGCAACACCCACGGGTCGGCCACTTCCAGACCGTCCTCTATGAGTATGTGATCCCACACGGAGAGCCCATCCCACCCTGCGGCCTCGACCTGTCCTGCGAACTCGGCGAACCGCTTGGGATCCGACCACACGCCGAAGTTCGGGACATCAATACTGAACTGCATCATTGCCCTCTCGAGGCATCAGCCCCAATGCTAAAGCCCAGGTGTGACGCCCGAGCTCCGATTGGTACTGCAGCCCGCTTGGAACCAGATTCCGGGTCACAACGTTCCACTTACGGTTCTAGGCCCCCGCGCGGGGCTGTGATAGCCTCCTCCCGCTGAAATAACAAGGTTGTGATTTGTGTTTCTGAAATCATTGAAAGTCGTCGGGTTCAAGTCCTTCGCCGACCGGACCAGGCTGGAATTCGAGCCGGGGGTGACCGTGGTGGTCGGACCCAACGGCTCGGGCAAGTCAAACCTGGTCGACGCGCTTGCCTGGGTAATGGGTACCCAATCGACTCGAACGCTTCGAACCCAGAAGATGGAAGACGTCATCTTCGCCGGGACCGCGACGCGCCCGGCTCTCAGCCGTGCTGAAGTCACCTTGATCTTCGACAATGCGTCACGGATACTGCCACTCGACCTCGACGAGGTGAGCATCACTCGACGGCTCTATCGCGACGGCAGCAGCGATTATCAGATCAATGGGGTCGACTGCCGGCTTCTGGACGTGCAGGAGCTCCTGTCCGACAGTGGGATCGGCCGCTACCAACACGTGATCGTTGGCCAGGGTCAACTCGATTCGATTCTGAACGCCAAGCCGGAAGATCATCGGGCGGTCATCGAGGAAGCCGCCGGAATCCTCAAACACCGCCTGCGCAAAGAGAGAGCGGTCCGCCGGCTCGAGCGTACCGACGCGGATGTCCTGCGTTTGCGCGACATCCTCCAAGAGCTCAAGAGGCAAATGCGGCCCCTCCGCCGACAGGCGAAGGCGGCCGAACGGTATGAATCCGTCAGAAACGATCTGCGCGGTCTCCAGCTGTTTCTCGCAGGCGAAGAACTGCGCAAGATCCGCAACCGTAGAGAAGCGGTTTCATCCGAGGAGACGGTCTTGCGAGCCCAGCTGACTGGGGCCGAAACGGAGCGCGACCAACTCGAGCCTCATCTCGGCCCGCTGGCGGCCGCCGCCGGAGAGGCCGGACGTTCTCTCGACCGCGACACCGCCGCCGCCGCTCGTCTGGAGACAACCTCAGAACGTTTGCGCAGGATCGGTCAGGTTGCCCACGAGAGGCGGAGAAGCGCCGAGGCCAGGATGCAAGGCGCCGGTGAGCGGCGCCGGGATCTCGAGGACGAAGCACTTCAGTTGCAAGTCGAGCTGGGTCAATCGGCCGACCAGGAGCGGCGCAGATCGCAGGAAGCCGATCGAGCGGAGAGGGCGATTCAAGCGCTCGAGGACGAAGAGAGATCGCTGGCAGAACAAGAGGGATTGCCCATCGAAGGTGCCGCCGCGGTGGTGAGGGGAAACGTGACTGCGCTCGAAGCCGCAGCCGATCGTGATGGGCGCGAGTCGAGAGACATAGGGCGGAGACTCGAGGTTCTGCATGCCCAATTCGAAGTGGAAGCGGGGGAAACAGAGAGCCTTCGCGAGGAGATCCGCAATCTGGATTCGGAAGCGGAAACTGCTCGGCTCCAATACGGGTCGGCCTCTGATGTTCGAGCGGTGGACCAGAAGACCTGGCAACAAGCGGAACAGCTGGCGGGCGAGTTGAGGATCTCGCGGGCAGCCGCCCGGGCGCGGGCTGAGGCCTTGGAGAGCGCCGCCGCCGGGCTCGCCGACCCGCGAGCCCGCGAGATGGCCGCTCAACAGGCGGGTGTTCTCGGAACCGTTGCCACGATGCTCGATATCCCCCAACATCTCGCCGCGGCGGTCGATGCAGCCCTCGGATCCTGGAGCGACGCGCTTGCCGTCGACTCGCCGGAACACCTTCAGGAAACGGTGGCCGACCTCAAGGCCCACGGTTTGGGGGGCATCCCACTGGTGACCGGACATTCGACCCCGGCCGGAGCTCCGGCGGTGGCCATCGCCGGAGCCTGGGGAGTTGAGGCTCTCGTCGACGTGCTTGGCCCGGCAGCCGACGCCAACCTGGCGGCGCGCCTCCTCGGCGATGTGATCATTGCCGAAGGCTGGTCGACGGCCTGGAAGATCGTCGACCGGCACCCCGAGATCAGGGCCGTAACGCCCGAAGGCGATGTCATCGGCGCCTTTGGTGTTCGGGTGGCGCAACCCGACGGGGCGACTCCTGCCATGGTCGAGGCAGCCTTGGCCAATCTCGAGGAAGTCGAGTTGAAGCTTGCCAGGGCCGAGAGCCGGTTGACCGCTTCGACCAGGGCGTTTGAGATGTCCCGGGAAGCCGAACGCCGGGCTTTGGAGAACCTCGAGTTGATCGAGGCTCGTCTTTCGGGGGCAACCGAGGCACTCGATCGAATCGAGCGGGGCCGGGTCTCCACCGAAGCCGAGCTCATCCGGCTGGACGACCGGCGCAGCGCTCTCCTCGAAACCGAAGCCGAGCGGGAGATGCAAATCGCACAGCTGCGCGGGCGCCTCGCCGCTCTCGAAGGGGAAGAAGCCGAACGTCAACGGGCCTGGGACGAACTGGCCGCCCGGCGCCAACTCATTGCCGGGCGGAAGGACGAGGCACGGATGGTTCGTCAGGAGGCAGCCGGCGCCTACGGGGCCATCGTTGAGCGCCGCCGGCTACTCGAGCGCCGCTTGCGAGAAGTACGCGGGGAGTTGCAGGCCAAGACGGTTCGACCCGTCGACCCCGCGTTGGTTACCCGCTTGGCCGATGTCGAGGAGGCGACCCGACAAACCCTCGGAATGGTCCGATCCCATCTCGATACCTTGCGGGAGCGTCAGCGCGATCTGCGGAGAGAAGCGGGAGAAGCGGGTGCCAGGTTGTCGGCGGCCCGGACTCGTTTTGAAGAGCTGCGCAACGTGGTGGAAAGGGTCAAAGACCGGGTTTCGGCCCTGGCTCTCGAAGGAACCGAATTGCGGATGCGGGAGGAGTCCGTCGCCGAGGGGCTTCGTCGGGACGCCGATTCGACTGAAGCCGAGGCGTTGGCGGCGGCGGCTCCTGAGATCGCAGGCGACCTGACGGCCCACGAGATGCTGGACAGTCTGCAAGCGGAACTGCGGCGGATGGGCCCGATCAATCCGCTGGCAGCCGCCGAATACCGCGACATTTCGGAACGACACGACTTCCTCGAGGCGCAACTCGAGGATCTAGAACAAGCCCGAGCGGAGCTTCGCAAGGTCGTCAAGGCGCTCGACGAGGAGATCGTCGAGGCGTTCACGACGGCCTTCGAAGAAGTATCCGGCCATTTTGCCGAGCAATTTGCCGTTCTGTTCCCGGGTGGCAAGGGGCGCTTGCGTCTCACGGATCCGGATCAGCCCCTCACTTCCGGTGTCGATCTCGAGGCGCAGCCTTTGGGGAAGAGGGTCAGCCGGCTGTCGCTGCTTTCCGGCGGCGAAAAGTCGTTGGCTGCTCTGGCCTTCCTGTTTGCCGTGTTCAAGGCGCGCCCCAGTCCGTTCTACATCCTGGATGAAGTCGAGGCGGCTTTGGACGACGCCAACCTGCGCCGCTTCCTCAGATTGGTCGAACAATTCCGAGGATCCGCCCAACTGGCGATCGTCACCCACCAGCAGCAAACGATGGAAGCGGCCGACGTCCTCTACGGCGTTACCATGGAACCTGGAGGCTCTTCCAAAGTCGTGGCCAAACGCATGACACACTCCGCGGTTGCCGTCTGATCGGTTTCCCGCCTTAGAATCTCGTCCGAGTTTTGCGTGAGGTAGCGATGGATCTGATCTACATCATCCTGATTGCGCTGGCGGTCATTCTGGCTGTTGCCGGTCTGGTTATCAGGTCGCGCCGGGCGACGGCTGCGCCCACCCCGATCCCGACCGCGGTCGTTCCCAGAGCGGCGTTGCCCGCTCGACTGGCCAAGACCCGGGAAGCCCTGGGCGGTCGACTTCGATCGTTGTTCGCCGGATCGATGGACGGTGCCTTCTGGGAAGGGCTCGAGGAAGCCCTCATAGCAGCCGACGTAGGAGTGAAGACCAGTACCGAGGTGGTTGATCGGGTCCGACGGAGCTCGCCGGCCGGCAGCGACGAAGCCCGCCGGGGCCTTCGCCAAGAGTTACTCCGTCTGCTCGAGCGAGAAGACCGCAGCCTGATCCTGGACGGACACCCGGCAGTGGTGATCGTCGTCGGTGTCAACGGCACCGGCAAAACCACCAGCATCGCCAAACTGGCCTACCAGATGAAGGCTCGCGGCCTGGAACCCCTGCTCGGCGCCGCCGACACGTTCCGAGCCGCAGCCGATCAACAACTCCGAGCCTGGGCCGAACGAGTGGGCGTCGAGGTGGTCGGCGGTCAATCGGGAGCGGATCCCGCCTCGGTAGCCTTCGATGCCTATCAGGCGGCCCGGGCGCGCGGCCGGGATGTGGTGATCATCGACACGGCGGGCCGGCTCCATTCAAAGACCAACCTGATGGATGAACTCGGCAAGGTGGTTCGGGTGGTTGCTCGGGAAGCGGATCACATCGGTGAAGTCCTGCTGGTGCTCGATGCAACGACGGGCCAAAACGGAATCACGCAGGTTCGACAGTTCACCGATGCGGTGGGAGTTACGGGCATTGTGCTGACCAAACTGGACGGTACGGCAAGGGGTGGAGTGGCCATTGCAGTGGAGCGAGAGCTCGGTACCCCGGTCAAGTACATCGGCATCGGCGAGGGAATGGACGATCTCATTCCTTTCGAACCCGAGGATTTTGTAGATGCGCTCCTGGAGGATGCATGACCTACACGGCACTGGAACTGCTCGAGGCCGCCCGGGCAATCGCGCAGAATGCCTACGCACCGTACTCCCAATTCAGGGTCGGGGCCGTGGCGGTCGGAGACGACGGCCAACTCTATTCCGGCGTGAATGTCGAGAACGCCGCGTATCCGTCCGGAGTGTGCGCCGAAGCGAGCGCCATCTCAGCGGCCGCGGCCGCCGGAGTCCGAAAGATCAAGACGGTGGCGGTGGCCTGCATTGATGCTTCCCGGGAGGATCAGTCGTATCCGTGCGGGCAGTGTCGGCAACGCCTCAATGAATTCCGCGTGGAAACCGTCATAGTCTCCGGTCCCGACGGCCGGCCGCGAGTCCATTCATTTGAAGAACTGCTGCCGTTCGGGTTTCGGCTCGACTAGTCATCGTTGAACGCTATTACCGGCTTTTTAGCGCCTCAATCAGCTTGGGAAGCACTTTGTGGACATCTCCGACGACGCCCAGGTCGGAGACACCAAAGATCGGCGCCTCCTCGTCCTTGTTGATGGAGATGATCACTTTCGAGTCCTTCATCCCGATCAAATGCTGCATAGCTCCGGACAAGCCGCAGGCCAGGTAGACATCCGGTTTGACCGTCTTGCCGGTTTGGCCCACCTGACGAGAATACGGGACCCAATCGGCATCGACAATCGCCCGGGTGGCGCCGACCGCAGCTCCCAGCAACCCGGCCAGTTCCTCGACCAGCGCCATCTTTTCGATCGAACCCATACCCCGGCCGGCGCCGACCACGATGGCAGCCTCCTCGAGCTGGGGGCCTTCCCTTTCCTCCACGTGCCGTCCGGTCACAACGGCAGATCCGGCCGATCCGACGTCGGGCAAGGAAACCGGGATCACCTCCGGGACTCCACCATTGCCTGGTTCAGCGACGAACGATTTCGGACGGGCTATGACCAGATACGGAGGGCCTGATCGGAACACCGTGTCGATCAGCTGGGTACCTCCAAAGATCTCGTTGGTGACGGTGACCGAATCACCGCCGACGGTCACGTCGATGGCGCTGGAGATGACCGGTTTGCCCAGACGGGCGCTGAGACGGCCGGCCACGTCTCGGTCGGTTGACGTCATTCCGAACATCAGGAGATCCGGCTCATGGGTTCCAATCAGCTCGGCAATGGCGGCCGCCGCGGCGGCCGCAGGTAATTTTTCGTCGGGGCTGAGGTGGTATGCCTTGGTTGCTCCATGGCGTCCGAGATCCGCGAACAACGCTTCGGAGCCGGCGCCCAGGAACACTGCAGCCAGTTCGCCACCGAATGAGCGCGCCTTCGTCAGCAGCTCGAGGCTGATGGCCTCCGGTTGGCCGTCTTGTTCCTCTACAAAGACCCACGTTCTGTTGATCCCCATCTAAATCACCTTTGCCTGTTCAAGCAGCTGGATGATGCGTACATGGGCGTCGCCGTCATCCTCGATAACCTCTCCGGCCGCCCGCTCTGGAGCCGGTCGGACCGATACGATTTCCTGACCGACGGACGCCGTTACGCCCAGATCACCGGCGGTGACCTGGTCGATCGGCTTCGCTTTGGCGGCCATGATCCCCTTGAAGGTGGGATAGCGAGGTTCAACGACCCCCGAGGTGACGGTGATCACAACCGGGGTAGGTGCTTCGACGATGTCATATCCGTAGTCGGTCTGACGCTCGATGCGGATCGTGTCTCCGTCCAATTCGACTTTCTTGGCGAAACTGAGAGCGGGGACCCCGAGCAACTCGGCCATCTGCTGGGGAACGACGCCGCTATAGCCGTCGGTCGATTCGGTGCCGGCGATGACCGCATCGAATCCCTCCCGTCCGATGGCCGCGCTCAAAACGCGGGCCGTCGTGAGGGAATCAGCCCCCCGCAATACCGGGTCGTCGATGACGATGGCCCGGTCGGCACCCATGGCCAGTGCCTGTCGAATGCCCTGGAGGTTCCCGGCCGGACCCATCGACACCAGGATGACGGAACCTTCCGTCTTCTCGGCCAGTTGTAGGCCCATCTCCAGGCCGTAGCGGTCGGTGTCGTCGAGCACCTGATCGGTCGGGCGCTGCAAGAAATGGGTCTCGGGATCGAGCTCGTAGGGCGAGGCCGGATCAGGTATCTGCTTGACGCAGACTACGACTCTCATGAACGCTGCTCCTCTCGTAGCAAGTTCGACGTCTCTCGAAAATCCAGGCGATGCTACCGAAGACCCGTCCGATCCCGGAATCGGCTCAGTGCAACCTATTCAATGAGATTGGGTAGCAAGTTGTCGATCAGGCTGCTGAATCGCACCCGTGCGGCGTTGGCCGTCTCCTGGACTTCATCATGAGAGAGGGGCGTTGCCGAGATGCCGGCTGCCAGGTTGGTAACCAGCGAGATCGCCAACACCCGGCTTCCCATGTGCCGGACGGCGATGGCTTCGGGAACGGTCGACATGCCAACCAGATCGCCTCCGAGCCGTTTGACCATCTGGATCTCCGCGGGAGTCTCGTAGGAGGGTCCGGTCAACCAGGCGTATACGCCTTCTTTCAGATCTATCCCGGCTCGCCCGGCCGTTTCGCTGGCTCGCAAACGCAATTCGGCGTTGTAGAGACCCGTCAGATCAGGGAACCGCGGACCGAGCCGGGCATCGTTGGGACCCATCAAAGGGTTGGCGCCGGTGAGATTCAGGTGGTCTTTGATCAGCACGAGATCTCCGGGAGCCAGACCTTCCCCAACGCCTCCGGCGGCGTTGGTCAGCACCACGGTCTCCGCCCCGGACGCCACCGCGGTCCGCACGCTGAATACAACCTCGTCGAGTGACCAACCTTCGTAGTAATGCACTCTGCCCGCCAACACCATTACGTTGCTTCCACCGAGGTCGGCAGAAATGAGACTTCCGGCGTGCCCTTCGACTTTTGGTACCGGAAATCCGGGTATCCGGTCATAGGGGACTTCTATCGCGTTGGGGAGTGAGGCGGCGTACTCGCTCAATCCCGAGCCGAGCACCAGAGCCACGGCGTGAGTGTCCCGATTGGTGGCGGCGGCAATGGCAGCGGTGGCGGTGGCAATCTGGTGAAAAGTCACGATCGGACCTCCCCGAGAATCAGCGGTGTTCGATCCACCGGGATCGATTTGATTTGAAACGCCTCTTTGAGCAGCGGCCGGACGGCCGCCAGCCGCGCCTCGTCGTTGTACAGGATTCGAGCGAGCGGTTGGCCGTGTTCGACCTGGTCGCCCGGTTTCGCGAGGATGGTGAGTCCGACCGCCGGATCGATACGGTCTTCTTTTCGTTCCCGCCCCGCGCCCAGCCGCATGGCAGCAACCCCGATGTTCCGGGCATCACAGGCCGTCACATACCCACTTCGAGGAGCCGGCAGTTCCTCTTGGAATTGAGCCTGGGGAAGCCGATCGGGGTGCTCCAAGACGCCGGGATCACCTCCTTGTTCTTCGATGACCTCGGCGAACTTCTCCATGGCGGCTCCCGAATCGACGACGGTCCGGAGGGCCCGGCGTGCCACCTCGTCGTTTTTGGCGAGTCCTGCCAGTTGGAGCATCTCGCTGCCAAGCGCGTAGGTGATTTCGATCAGATCCTCCGGTCCGCCACCGGCCAACACCGCGATCGACTCGGCAATTTCATTGGCGTTGCCTATCTCTCGCCCGAGTGGTTCCTCCATGTTGGTCAACAACGCGACTACGTCGAGCTCGTACGCCCTGCCGATGCCAACGAGAGTCTCCGCAAGCGTCTGGGCATCGTCCAGTTCCTCCATGAAGGCGCCCTCTCCCACCTTGACATCCAGAACCAATCCGTCGAGGTCTTCGGCCAGTTTCTTGGACATGATCGACGATGCGATCAGGGGGATTGACGAGACGGTTCCCGTTGCATCGCGCAAGGCGTAGAGTTTCCGGTCCGCCGGGACCAGGGTCTCCGATTGTCCGCCGAGGACCAGACCGATATCGGAGAGGATTCGCGTGAACCTGTCCGGGTCGAGATTGGTTGTGAACCCGGGGATCGTTTCCAGCTTGTCGAGAGTCCCGCCGGTGTGACCCAGGCCGCGGCCGCTCATCATCGGTACGGCAATTCCACAGGCGGCCACCATAGGTGCGAGAGGAATCGAAACCTTGTCTCCGACGCCGCCGGTCGAGTGTTTGTCGATCTTGGGTGCCGCGACTGCTGCCAGATTGAGCAGGTCGCCGGAGTTGAGCATGGCGTCGGTCCAGGCGAATAGTTCGGCTCGATCCAGTCCGTGGATGTAGACGGCCATCAGCATCGCCGACATCTGATAGTCGGTTACCGATCCGCTCGTGTAATTGTTGATCAGCCAGCCGATCTCGGCGTTGGAAAGCTTCCCACCGTCGCGTTTTCTCTCAATCAGTTCAACCGCGGTCATGTGACTTCTCCCAGGAACGAGACCCCGCGAGTTGGCGGGGTCAGATCGAGTGCTTCGGCGATCGTGGCGGCTACGTCGCAATACTGGTTCCGGATGCCCAGATCAACACCAGCCGCGGTCCGGGCATGAACCAGTAACGGCACGTACTCACGAGTGTGGTCGGTGCTTCCGTCCGTTGGATCGTTCCCGTGGTCGGCGCTGAAGAAGAGAAGATCCTCGTCGGTGAGTTTGGCGATCAGTCGTGGCAGATAGGAGTCGATCAAGGCGAGACCGGCCGCATAGCCCACCGGGTTCTCGCGATGGCCGTAGCGCATGTCGAGATCGACCAGATTGACGAAGATGAGGCCCCGGTCGTAGTTGTCGAGAGCCGTGAGGGTTTGTTCGAGACCGTCGGCATCGCCCTCGGTGTGGACAGCATCGGTGAGGCCTTGTCCGGCGAAAAGGTCCTCGATCTTGCCGATCCCGTAGACCGGGAGTCCCGCCTCGGAGGCGTGGTCGAGAAGCGTGGGCGAGTGGGGCGGCATGGCGTAGTCGTGGCGCTCATAGGTGCGGTAGAAGGACCCGAGTTCACCCTCGAAGGGCCGGGCGATGACCCGGCCGATGTGGTACTCATTGCAGTGGCGCCGGGCGATTTCACAAACTCGATATAGCTCATCGAGAGGCACGATGTCTTTGTGGGCGGCGATCTGGAAAACTGAGTCGGCCGATGTGTACAGGATGAGGTCGCCGGTTTCGAGATGTTTTTGTCCGAGGTTCTCGATGATGACCGTGCCGGAGGCCGCGTAGTTGCCGAAGAAGCGATGGCCGCTTTCTTCCTCAATCGCCCGCACCAGATCATCGGGGAATCCGGTGTCTGTGAAAGTGGCTGTGGGAGTCTCGGTGATGATCCCGGCCAACTCCCAATGGCCGGTAGTCGAGTCCTTGCCGGCGGAGGCCTCCGTGAGTTTTCCGAATGCCATAGTCGGATTCGAGGCCGGCGGAACCCCGAGTAAGCCCGGATGGAGGTTGCCGAGGCCGGCGGCCTGAAAGTTGGGTAAGAGGAGCCCCCCCGTCGCCTCTGCGGTATGGCCCAGCGTGTCCGAGCCGGTATCTCCGTAGTCTGCGGCATCGGGCGCTTCACCGGCTCCGCAAGAGTCGAGCACGATGACCACCGCCCGTTTTGTGTTGCTCATGATTGACCCTCCTGTCGTGAGACGTTTCTGACCGGACTCTTAGCCACCCGTCCTTCGATCACTTGGATTCCTTCGACCCTGAGACGGCGTTCTTGTTCGAGCTCCAGACCCGGTACGAGTCGTCCGTCAGATGCGACCACTCTCCACCACGGAAGTCCGGATGAGTTGCGAAGAACATTCCCGACCGCTCGGGCAGCTCCCGGGTAGCCCGATTGGGCGGCGATCTCCCCGTAGGTGACCACCTCTCCATACTCGAGGAGTTCGAGGGCCGCCCGGATGGCGGTCTGGAAGGGTGTCATCTTCCCGCCTGATGGTGGTTGTGGCGGATCATCATGCCGTTGCCGCGCACAAACGCAAAGCGGCGGTAGTAGTCGACCAGCTCATCATCGCAGGAGGCATCGATCGAGTAGAACCCGGCCAGATCGCGCAGGATCTTGCTCAGCAACGCGGTACCGATGCCCAGACCCTGGTATTCCGGGAGTATCTCGAGCTCCGGCAGAAAGGCGGAGAAGAACCCGTCGCTGATAGCCCGAATGTATCCAACCAGGCGTGCCCCGTCGAGGGCCAACCAGAAGTGGCTGCTGGCCTCCAGCATCCGGATAAGCGTCGACGCATCGGGAGGATCGGCCCAACCGACGAAAAAGCCTTGAATGGCTTGGGGACCTATCCCGTCCAGCGCACACTGATATCTGATCTCCATGCTAAAGGGTGCCAAACAGCCGGTCTCCCATGTCTCCCAGGCCGGGTCTGATGAAGAAACTGGGGGTCAGTCCCTCATCCAGGGAAGCGGCGACCACCCGCACATCCGGATGGTCCTTCTCCATTCGGGCGATACCTTGCGGCGCTGCCACTACGCACAAGGCCGTGACGTCAAGCGCGCCGTGTTCTTTGATCCGATCGGCCGCCCAGGACAGGGAACCGCCCGTCGCCAGCATCGGCTCGAGGATGATGACCTTGGAATCGGAAAGCGGGTTGGGGAACTTCGTGTAGTACTCCTGAGGCTCGGCCGTATCCTCGTTGCGCTGGACGCCGGCATAGCCCACTTTCACGTGGGGGAGCAGATCGAGGACCGCGTCGAGCAGCCCCAGCCCGGCGCGGAGCACCGCGACCGCCACCAGATCGGAGTGGAGCCGGTAGCCGATGGTCGGTTCGAGGGGGGTCTCGATGGAGATCTCCTTGAGTGCCATGTCCCCGGTCGCTTCCATCAGGAGCGTGTAGGCCAGGCGGCGAGTGGTTTCTCGAAACAGCTCCGTTGAGGTGTTCTTGTCCCGCAGGGTGGTCAGGTAGTGCTTGGTGAGAGGGTGTTCGACGACGGTGAGGCTCACGGCGGCTCCTTCGGGTTGACGGTCAGAACTCCAGGCTACCGTCCGCGGATTGCCCCGGTTTGGTCCCCGGCCGGTGCTGTGGCGTCTCACGTCCGACTTGCGATTAGGGCAACCTAAACTTGCCGGCGTATGTTCGAGTCCCTTTCCGAGCGCCTGAATGATGTCTTCTCCCGTCTGAGCGGGAAAGGCCGTCTGAGCGAAGCCGATGTTGATGCCACGCTGCGCGAGGTTCGCTTGGCCTTGCTCGAAGCGGACGTCAACGTGAGCGTGGCTCGCAACCTCCTGGGTCGTATCAAGGAGAGGGCGGTCGGAGCTGAAATCACCAAGAGCCTGACTCCCGGTCAGCAGGTGGTCAAGATCGTCCACGACGAACTGATCGGAACGCTGGGCGGGGCAGAAGCTCGATTGGCAGCTGCGCCGGCGCCTCCTCTCACCATCTTGATGGTCGGCTTGCAGGGATCCGGCAAGACGACGTCGGCGGCCAAATTGGCGAATCGCCTCAAGCGGCAGGGCAAACATCCACTGCTCGTGGCAGCCGACCTCCAGCGTCCCGCCGCGATTGATCAGCTGGAGACTCTTGGTGACCGGATCGGGGTGCCGGTGTTCGTCGATCGGACCTCCAAAGCCCCCAAAGTGGTCCGGGCCGCCCTCAAAGAATCACGGCAACTCGGGGCGAACGTAGTGATCATCGATACGGCAGGACGCCTCCAGATCGACAAAACCCTCATGACGGAACTGGCCGATGTGCGGAAGATCGCCGATCCCCATGAGGTACTGCTGGTGGTCGATGCCATGACCGGCCAGGACGCTGTCAATGTTGCCAAGGGCTTTCTCGAGTACACGGATTTGACCGGGATTGTGCTCTCCAAACTCGATGGTGATGCCCGAGGTGGCGCCGCCATCTCTGTGCGTGAGGTCACCGGCTGTCCGATCAAGTTCGCCGGAGTCGGGGAGAAGATCGACGATTTTGAGGTTTTCTATCCGGAACGGATGGCCTCACGGATTTTGGGCATGGGAGATGTCCTGACCCTGATCGAGAAGGCAGAAACGGCATGGGACCAAACCGAAGCGGAACGGATGGCCGGCAAGCTCCGAACTGCTTCGTTTACGCTCGACGACTTTCTCGACCAGTTCCAGCAACTCAAGAAGATGGGGCCTCTCGACCAATTGGTTGCTATGCTGCCCGGCGCTGGTTCGATGCTCAAGAATGTTCAGGTTTCGGACCGGGACATGGGACGGGTCGAAGCCATCATCAGATCGATGACCCCGACCGAACGGCGAAACCCCAAGATCATCGATGGAAGCCGCAAACGTCGCATAGCAACAGGTTCGGGGACGAGCCCCCAGGACGTGAACGGCCTGCTCAAGCAGTTCGCCGAGACCCAGAAGATGATGAAAATGGTGGCACAGGGGCGTGGAATCCCCGGGCTACCCGTGCCACGAAGGAAGAGGTGAGGAGATGGCGGTAAAAATCCGCCTGAAGCGGACGGGAAAAAAGAAGCAACCGACCTATCGGGTCGTGGTTGCCGATGGGCGGTCGCCTCGGGATGGTCGCTTCATCGAGGAGATTGGACGTTACGACCCACGCCAGGACCCTTCTATTGTTGAGATCGACAACGACAAAGCTCTCGAATGGTTGAAGAAGGGTGCCCAACCCACTGATCCGGTGCGCAAGCTTCTCGAGATCTCGGGCGCCTGGTCGCGCTTCAAGGTAGCCAAGGGCCAGATCCACACGATTGGATCCCAACCGGCGGCCGGCCAAGCGAAGCCGAAATCGGCGCCGCCGGCGGAGGCCGGGGACGTCGCTGAGACCGCCGATGCCGTGGCAGAATCCGCCGACGACGTCGCTGAGACCGCCGACGAGACTGAGGAGTCGTCACCATGAGCCAGGGAGAGATCGTTGAGCGGGTCGTGCGATACGTAGTCACTGAGATCGTGGACCGTCCCGAAGAAATCGAGTTGACCATGGTCGAGGAAGGTCCCGACGAAGTGGTGGCGGAAGTCCGCACCGCCAAATCAGACATGGGCCGGGTCATCGGGCGGCGAGGGCGGGTAGCGCGAGCGATTCGTACGGTAGCTCAGGCGGCCGCCGACGAGGAAGGTCTGCACGCCGGCGTCGAGTTCATCGACTAGGAGTCTGTTGAATCAGCGTGTCACGGTCGGCCGTATCGGGCGGGCCCATGGTCTGGCCGGCGAACTCTACGTCCTTTCCGAGAGTGATACCCAAGAACGCTTTCGAAGTGGAGCGACCTTCCAAACGGACGAACAACCGCCGCGCCTTCTCGAGGTACTGAAGAGCCGTCGGCATCAAGGGCGATTGTTGGTGGTCTTCTCGGGAGTCACCAGTCGAACCGCGGCCGAGTCCCTGCGCGATGTCGGTCTAACGATCGCAGTTGACGAGCGACGGGTGTTGGGAGAAGACGAATACTGGCCAGACCAGTTGGTGGGGCTCACCGTCAAAGACCCTGGGGGTCATCCGTTGGGGGTCGTCACCGCGGTCGAGACGATTGGCGCTCAGGACCGCTTGGTGGTTCGTACCACGGCGGGACATGAGGCTCTCGTTCCCTTCGTCAGCGAATTGGTGCCCGAGGTGAGGATGGCGGAAGGCCTGGTGATCGTCAGCCCGATTGAAGGCCTCTTCAGCCCATCTCCAGACTGAACCTTGCGCCCCGTTCCTGCCCGTTCTCCGGAGAGTCCTCACCAACGAAGAACTCGACATTTCCGCTTGGTCCATCCGCGAGCTCGAATCGATACTCTCCCCAGGTGATCAGGTAGTCGGCCGAAGAGGTGATCTCTTCGATTTCCAGTTGGCCGTCTTGATGGGCCCGCAGGATGACGGTTGCCTCGAACGTTCGTGCATACCCGTCCAAGGTCAAGGGATACCCGGCGCGGCCTTCCGTCGGGGAAACGACAACGACATTGTCGGCGACCAACGGGACGGAGACCAGCTCCGGTCCGCCGGGCTGGAGGTCGACGATCACCTCGGCCGGGGATCGACGCACGGACGCCCGGGCGGTAACCGCCGAACCCAGATGTATGTCGACGTAGAGATCCCCGTCGAGCGATCGAACCACATAGATACGATCGACCAACTCCAGCTCTACGACCTGGTCGGCGATGGCGGTTGAGGTAACGAGATCGTCAAGCCGCAGTCTGACGATTCCCCTGTTCCGAAGCAGCTCGGCCCGCACTCCACCTGGTTCGGTGGCAGGAGCTCCGCCGGCGGTAGCCAGTTCGACCACGAGACGCTCACATCCTTCGTAGGCGGCCCAGCTCAGCCCGGCCACCAGTTCGGCGTCTCCTTCGTCGGCAGTCAAGAGGCCACTGGCCAGGGCTCCGTCGGTGGCGAACGCCTGGTCTCCGGCCAAGCAAGGAGCAAGGTCGGTTGCCCCGGACGTGGTCTCCACAGACGTGGTACTGGTCGTTGTTGCCGTCGCCGCGGACGTGGTGTTGGTGGGAGCCGGCGTGGCACACGACGCCACCAGCAGCGATAGCAGCAACGGCATGGCGGAGCGGCGGGGCCTCATGGTCAGAAGCGTAGCGGCGCACCGGGCCACCACTGCGGTCGTGGCCCCATTGAGAACCGGCCCACCACCGCTTTCAGACTTGTTCGGCCATCATTTTCAGAAGGTCAACGACCCGGCATGAGTATCCCCATTCGTTGTCATACCAGGAGACCACCTTCACCATCTTGCCGTTGATGACCTTGGTAAGTCCCGAGTCGAAGATGCTCGACGCCGAGTTGCCAATGATGTCCGACGATACGATCGGCTCATCGGTGTACTCGAGAATGCCCTTCATTTCGCCTTCAGCGGCGGCCTTCATCGCAGCGTTGACTTCGGCGACGGTGACGTCTCGCCCCAACTCAACGACCAGATCGACGATCGATCCGTCCGGTACTGGTACCCGCATGGCCATACCGTCGAGCTTGCCATCCAACGAAGGCAGTACCTCGCCGATGGCTTTGGCTGCGCCGGTGCTCGTCGGAATGATGTTCTCTGCCGCGTGCCGGGCGCGTCGCAAGTCACTGTGGGGGGTATCCGCCACGCGCTGATCGTTCGTGTAGGCATGAACGGTCGTCATGATGCCGCTAACGATCCCGAAGGCGTCGTCCAGCACCTTGGCGATTGGTGCCAGACAATTGGTTGTGCACGACGCATTGGAAACAAGCTTGGCATCGGGGGTCAGGTCATCATCGTTGACTCCCAGTACCACGGTCGCATCGACCGGATCTTTGGAAGGAACCGTGAGAATGACTCGCTGGGCTCCGGCCTCCAGGTGTTTGTTGAGGGCCTCGCGAGACCGGAAGACACCGGTGGATTCGACGACTACCTCGACGCCGAGTTCCGCCCACGGCAGTTTGGCGGGATCGCGCTCCTCGATCATCTTGACCGTGTGGCCACCGGCACTCATCACGCCGTTGCCGACGGTGATCTCTCCCGGGAATCTGCCGAAAACGGTGTCGTATTTGAGAAGGTGGGCGAGCGTGTCATCGTCGGTGAGGTCGTTGACCGCCACGATTTCGATACCCGAGTCCGGTTGCTCGGAAATGATCCGATAGACGGCGCGTCCGATTCGACCGAACCCGTTGATGGCTACTTTCATTGAGAAACCTCCTCTTAGTTGGAGTATTGGTTGGCGGGAATCGCAGGCACCGCCGGGGCGTAATGGTACCCGCTTTGGCCGGCAGCACCGATTCGCCCAAAGCCCTCGAACCAATCACCCCAAATCTTCGGAGTCCGGCGAGTTCGTTCTCAAGCGGAGAGCAGTATTTGCCGATGCCACCGTATGGTTCCTGGAAAGATTCTGCTCATAGAAGACGAGCCCTCCAACTCCCGATTGATGGAGGTGACGCTTCGTCCGCTCGGCTATGAGACCTTGATCAAAGCCGACGGCTCTTCTGGGTTGCAGGCCGCTCGGGATGAGGCAATCGAACTGATAGTCCTCGACATCGCCCTACCCGAACTGGATGGATGGCAAGTGCTCGATCGGTTGCGCAGCGATCCCCACACAATGGCAATACCGATCCTGGTGCTGACGGCTCACGTCGGGGACGAGAACATGATGAAGGCAGCCGACGGCGGGGCAGACGTATTCATGACCAAGCCATTCCAACCGGATGACCTTCGCCAGGTGGTCCGAGCATTGATCGAGCAGCGGCGTCATGCACTTGCGCAGCGGAACGGCAATCCGACTTCTGGTTGAACATCGGTGACCGATTCGGCAAGTGGCCAGCAGGTGTCCAGACCTGTTACCGGTGTCGGGCACATCATCTAACATCACCTTGCATTCCTGACATCAATCTGACATCATATTGATGTCAGATTGAGGAGGAGAATGTGAACACCATGGGTTTGCTTGCCCAGCTGGAATCGGCGGTCACCAATCAGGTCATGCTGGCCGGAAACGATCCTTCAGTCGAAAGTGCCGCCCGGGTGATCCTGACCGTGCTCGAGCCGGCTCTCCAACAGGCCGCTTTCGATCTCGCCCAACAGGCCGCCGCCGAGGTAGAGGCCCAACTTGGAGATTCGCGGGTCGAGGTCGTGATCTCAGAGGGGGAACCATCGCTGCGGGTCGGAATAATCGATAGTGAGCCATCTTCGATCACGGAGGGCTATGAGGCCCGCCTCACATTGCGGCTTCCTGCTCGGATCAAAGAACTCATAGAACAAGCCGCCGGTTCGACCGGAGATTCGGTCAACGGTTGGGTGGTCAAAGCTCTCTCCTCAAAAGCCAGGACTTCCACCCGGGCACCGGGCCGGCGGGTCACAGGGACGGTGGAGCTGTGAGCGAGCGCACGGAGACATTTTCAGTTGGATCGCGGCCTCGTTTGGAGCTGAAGCTGGCCACCGGCGCAGTCTCGGTTCTCCCCGGACGGGCGGGGCTGATCGACGTCACGGTCCGGAGCGGCAAACCAGAGCTGGTGATCATCGAACAGTTGGGCGATACCGTATTGATACGCCAGGAGACGGGACGCTGGACGTCCGGTTCTTTCGATATCACCGTTCATGCGCCGGCGGGGATCGATGTGGAGGCCACCCTGGCGTCGACAGATCTGACCGTCGAAGTGGAGGTCACCGACCTTCAGGCGAGCTTGGCCTCCGGTGATGTGCGGGCTCGGAGAATCAATCGGGATACCAACATCAAGTGCGCATCGGGAGACGTGGGGATAGACGAAGTTGGGGGGAAGTTAAGAGTCGCGTCGGCTTCGGGTGATGTGACCATCGGCGTTATCGGCGGTGAAGCGTCATGCTCGACTGCCTCAGGAGACATCGTGGTCGGGGTCGCCAGGGGTGACCTGACCGCCAAATCGGCGTCCGGCGATGTGAGAGTCGATGAGTACTGCGGCAAAGATCTGCGCGGCAAAACGGTGTCGGGCAACATGCGCGTCGGTCTGGCCCGCGGACAACGCGCCGACGTTGATTTGCACAGTCTCTCCGGGCGCCTGCGGCTTCCATCGCATCCGTCTCAGGCTGTCGGCGGCGGCAAACCTGCCGTCCGGATCTCATTCAAATCTGTCTCCGGGAACTTCGAGTTGGTCGAGACGACTGGCTCAAAACACCAATTGGAATAGCGGCGGACTAGGCCGGGGTCCTGAGGGTCACGGCCACCCCCGAAGCCGCTACGAGCACCGCCCCGGCGACCTCCTGGATGGAGAACGTGACCCCGACGACCGCGTGGGCACCTCGCGCCAGCGCCTCGTCGAGCATGCGGCGTCCGGCTGTCTCGCGAGCCTCGGCCACCACGGCCGCCATGTTGTCCAGGGCTGGTGGATCCAGGGCAACGTCGCCCGAAACCATGCCGAGATAGATGTCTATGTCCCATCCGGCCACCGATTGACCGCTGGTCACAATGGGGCGCCAGGTGGAGCGACCCTCGTCATCCTCAATCCACCCCTGGTGCGCATCGCGGTACCGGGTGCCCCATGCGACAGGAGAGTCGATTATGGGCGCTTCGTCAATGACGGCCTCGGCTTCATCGAGCGTTTCGGCTTCCGGGCCCTTCTCCTCTTCTTCGGACGCAACGGAAGCCGCCAAGCCTGGCTCGTCTTCGGCCCATCCCACAGGCTCGGGTTCGCTCTCGTTGCCGGCTACCTCCTCCAGTCCGTCCTCGTCGGCGGCGCCGCCCGGCCAGGCGAGCTCACCCCACGCGGTGGCCGTTCCATCCTCCGTCGAATAGTCGCTTTCTTCCGGAAGTTGGTCCGGCGCGGAGTCGGCGAGCCCGGCGAGCGCTTCTCCCAACTCCACATCGCTGATATAGGCCGGAATATCCGAGTCAACCAGGTCTTGCGTATCCGGGAATTCGGTGGCGAGGGCGTCGGCGTAGCTGTCGATTTCTTCGGCGTCGGGAGGGGTTTGCCGGTCTGGTTCGGGGAGGAGGTCGTCGGTGGTTTCGAGGGGGGTGTCTTCGGTTTGGAGTTCGGTGGCGAGCGCGTCGGCGTAGCTGTCGATTTCTTCGGCGTCGGGAGGGGTTTGCCGGTCTGGTTCGGGGAGGAGGTCGTCGGTGGTTTCGAGGGGGGTGTCTTCGGTTTGGAGTTCGGTGGCGAGCGCGTCGGCGTAGCTGTCGATTTCTTCGGCGTCGGGAGGGGTTTGCCGGTCTGGTTCGGGGAGGAGGTCGTCGGTGGTTTCGAGGGGGGTGTCTTCGGTTTGGAATTCGGTGGCGAGGGCTTCGGCGAAACTGTCGATTTCTTCGGCGTCGGGAGGGGTTTCCGTGATCTCGTCGACCGCGTCTTCGAGAGATTCCACGGGTTCCCCGGCTTGACCGAACGCCACCGCAGCCTCCTGGAGAAGCGCCTCAGCCTGTTCACTCTCGTCCGCGAGGTAGTGCAATTCGCTGTAGACGCCGGGGGAGGAATCCAGGTCGACATCCCTGAACTCGGACTCGGCACCTGTTGTCTCCGGCAGGTCGAACCGATCCTCGGCAAACGAGGTCTCAGCGGGAGTCGCAAGTTCGGCGATAGACGCTTCGATGTCCGCCGGGGTGATGCTGTCGACTCCCGGCTCCCAGGCTTCGGCGGCTCCTTGGCGCGGCTCGGGCAACCTTTCCTCGTCCCCCGAGTCGGTAATCAACCAGGCGGGTGGTTCTGCCGGCATGTCATCCTCGCCGCCGATTCGCTCGTAGAAGCCGGCAGCAGGTTCGACCGCGACTTCTTCCTGGTGGTCTGGCGGAGTGTCTTCGGTTTCGTCGCCAAGAAAGTCGGTCTCGGCTTCAGAGGGTTCGGGCTCTGGCCGGTCATCCGTATCCTCCGCCCCAGCGGTTTCTTTGCTTCCTTGCACCGCGCCGACGACGCTCTGGGCGGCGGCAATCATCTGGGAGAGTGGAGTGCGGGCCGGAGCCTTGAAGGTGTACTCCTCCCCGTCCGCTTCGGTCTCTTCATCGCCCTCGCCGGCGACCTCCTCTTCCTCAGCCGTTTCGTCGACCGGCTCCCGGTCGATCGCGGGGGGAGGAGTTTCGTCGCGAGATCGCCACCAACCGGAGTCATCGGAAACGGCAGGCTCGTCGATCTCGGGGAACTCTTCCGGCGCCGGTTGCGAAGGCTCCTCGTTGCCGTCGTAGCCTTTGGGAGTTCCTTCTTGGTTCTCGTCGGTGGTGGCAGGCCGGTCGCCGGCCGTCTCGCCGCCGTCATCGGGGACGTCCGATTCGGTCGGGGCCGCGTCGGATGCATCGCCGGCCGCATATTCTTCGGATTCCTCTATCGGCAAGCCCCAGGGGTCGCCGGCGGTGAAGTCATTGTCTCCCACATTTCCTCCGTCAGCGAGGATACCCTATGCCCAGCCGGCATAGGTGCTTTACCCATCATGAAGATATCGATCGTCACGCTTTTTCCAGAGTTTTTCGAGTGGCCGCTGAAGATCAGCATGGTCGGGCGGGCCCGGGAGGCCGGTCTGCTCGAGGTGTCCCTGATCGATCTGCGCGAATTCGGCCGGGGCGTTCACCGCCAGGTTGACGATGCTCCCTTTGGAGGCGGTCCCGGAATGGTTCTGATGATCGGCCCGCTCGCCGATGCTCTCGAATCCGTGGGACCGAGCCACAAGGTCCTGTTCACCCCGGGCGGTTCCCCGCTCGATCAGCCAACCCTCGATGAATGGGCGAGGCAACCGCACGTCACATTCGTCTGCGGTCGATACGAGGGGGTCGACGAACGCGTCGCAGAGCACCTCATCGACGAGCAGATCTCCCTGGGAGATTTTGTGCTGGCCGGTGGCGAAGTGGCCGCGGCCGCGGCAGTAGAAGGAGTCGCCCGTCTCCTGCCCGGAGTGCTTGGCAACCCTCAGTCCACCGAGTCTGAGTCCTTCCGGCACGGGTTGCTAGAAGAACCTCATTACACGCGTCCTGCCGAGTTTCGGGGATGGCGAGTACCGGAGGTGCTCCTTTCGGGGGATCACGCCAGAATCGAAGCGTGGCGGGAGGAACAGCGGCAAAGCCGAACAAGAGACCGTCGTCCCGACCTGGTGGCGCCGGAATCTGGAGACATCGATTAGCAACAGTGCAGCGGAGTGGTACAATCGCAGCCGGCCGGACGCTTTCTGCCGTGCGGTTTCCCGCGAAGGAGTTCCCGATGAACAAGCTTGAACAGCTCGAGAGCGCGTACGTTCGCGACGATCTCCCAGATTTTCGGGCCGGCGATACGGTACGTGTTCACGTGCGGGTCGTTGAGGGAGGACGCGAGCGGGTCCAGGTTTTCGAGGGAGTCGTGATCGCCCGTAAGGGTGGTGGTGTCAACGATACGTGCACGGTGAGGAAGATGAGTTTTGGCGTCGGGGTCGAGCGAGTGTTCCCGGTTCACGCCCCGATTGTCCAGAAGATTGAGGTGGTCCGGAAGGGTGATGTGCGGCGCGCCAAGCTGTACTACTTGCGCGATCGAGTCGGCAAAGCCGCCCGTATCAAAGAGCGGCGTTAGGCGTCCGGCTCTCGGAGCCTGTGTCGCAATGAACGAACCTACCCTGCCTCCCGACCCCTCGGAATCCGGTTCGACGCGTCCGGTGCCCAACGTCCCGAAGAGCAAGAAGAAGACCTCCTTTCTCATTGAACTGCCGATCTTGATCTTGGTTGCGCTGGCGGTGGCCGTCCTCATCAAGACTTTCCTGGTGCAGGCATTTTGGATACCGTCCGGGTCCATGATCCACACTCTGGAGATCAATGATCGAGTTCTGGTCAACAAGCTGAGCTACTTGTTCGGTGATCCTGAACGAGGCGACGTAGTGGTCTTTGATCCGCCATTCGGTGTCGAAGACGAAACCGAACCGTTATTGCAGGCAATTGTCAGGAATATCGCCGAATCGCTGGGATTGCAGACACCGGCAGTTGAGGACTTGATCAAACGGATCATCGCGGTGGGCGGAGAAGAAATCGAGATCAAAGACAATCAGGTGCTGATCGACGGCACTCCGATTGATGAGCCCTACCTTGACGAATCGGTGGTCATGCCGGACTTCGGTCCGCTGCAGATTCCCGCCGGAGCGGTGTTCGTCATGGGAGACAATCGGCCTCGTAGTCAGGACAGCAGGCGGTTCGGTCCCATCGAGACCGAGTCCATCGTCGGTCGTGCTTTTGTTCGCGTGTGGCCTCTCGACCGATGGGGCGGCCTCTAACTTTGTATGTCACCCCGGGCTATTACAACTGGAGGCAACCTCGGGCGGAAACGCGAAGAACCTCAGTATGAGGGTTATGATCGCCGATATCCAAGATGAGTCGTAGCGCGCAGCCGAGCCGAGAGTCATGAAATGAACGAAGAAGACCTCGAGCGATATGAGTCTGAAGTCGAGCTTCAGATCTACAAGGAGTATCGGGATGTGCTTCCGATGTTTCGGTTCGTAGTCGAAACCGAACGCCGTTTCTACCTGGCCAACAAGGTCACCTTGAACAAACACCAGGAGGAGGGGTCGGTGCATTTCGAGGTCGAGCTCGAGGATGCGTGGGTATGGGACATGTACCGGCCGGCCCGGTTTCTGCAGAAGGTTCGAGTTCTCACGTTCCGGGACGTCAACATCGAGGAACTGGAGCCGGGCGTTCGGCTCTGAACCGGTCCCAACTTGCCCGAGCGGGCGAATCTCTGGCGGCCCGGTTTCTGGCCGAACGCCGAGCCCGGATTGTTGGACGAAACGTGCGAGTCGGGCGAGGCGAGCTGGATCTCATAGTGTCTTTTGGTGAACAGCGAGTCGCCGTCGAGGTCAAAACCATCCAAATGAGGGGACTCGACGATCCCGCCTATGCCTTCACCCCGAAGAAGGCCAGGCAAGTGCGGTGCTTGGCCAACCGGCTGGGGATTCGAAGGGTCGACTTGATAACGGTTTCCGTTGGTCCCTCGGGTGTCGATATCCGTTGGATACCGGAGATTGCCTGAGCCAGGGTCTTTCGTTGAAATGGGGCGCAGCCGAATCTGCGACGGGCAACTAGGAGCGACGAGGGGGAAGTCGACGGCGACGCTGTTCCTTGTACCAGCACCCGTGGTGCCAGTGCCGGCGGCAATCCGGGGCGTGTTTGGGGATAACGACCAGGTGGAAGAGGCCGGGTTCGATGGAGCCGTTGCACCCGGGACACGAATACCGCTTGCGGGCCGCGTACGGTTGAACGGGCATGACGATCTCGTCTAATTGGAAAATATCGCCCACAAAACCACCGCTACTGCCGCCATGACGGCGGCGATCATCATCGCCACATCAAAGACCGTCTTCCGCTGGTCCCGGAACGGATTCAATCCCATGGTCGCCATGGTATTGGCTGCTCGTGGTTGTCCTCGTCATTCGGTCGGTACTCTGATGGCATGCTCACTATCGAGGATCGCCATTTGGTTCGGACCCTTACTATCGATCGGCCCGATAGGAAGAATGCGATACCACCGGATGGTTGGCTTCAACTGCAGGATGCGTTCGCGAACTTCCAAGCATCGGACAACCGGGTGTTGATCATCACCGGAGCGGGTGGTGAATTCTGTTCAGGAGCCGATCTGACTCCCGAACCGGAGGACTGGGCAGCTCTCCAGACCGTGGCGGGACGCTACGAGCGCATGCAGATAGTCGGGGCGGCCGCCCACGCTCTGCACCGATTGCCCAAACCCACTGTGGCCGCGGTGGACGGGATCGCGGCGGGCGCCGGGTTGAGTCTTGCCCTGGGTTGCGACGTTGTTGTGGCAACCACCCGGGCGAGATTCTCAGCACTCTTCGTTCGTCGGGGTCTCGTCGTCGATTTTGGGGGCACTTGGCTGCTTCCGCGCATACTCGGGCTTCAGCGAGCCAAGGAGTTGGCGCTTTCCGGGCGCACGGTTTCGGCCGAAGAAGCCCTCGAGATGGGGATGGCGACCCGGATTGTGGATGCTGCCGAACTCCAGGCTGAGGCGCGGGCGGTGGCGGAGAGCTTTCTCGCTGGAGGCCCGGCGGCTCAGGCCATGATCAAGGCGGGATTGAATCAATCCGCCCGGATGTCCTTCGATGAAGCCCTGGATTACGAGGCCCACACCCAAACGCTCTGTCTCGGATCCGAGGATGCGGCCGAAGGTATCGGGGCTTTCCTCGAGAAGCGGGCACCGGTGTTCAAGGGACGATAAGCCGGGGGTCGCAGACAGATACGCGGTCAGTCGACGTGGCCCGGGGCGCGAGGGATCTCAGCGAAAGCCGATCGCCGATTGGAGACTATCTCCTCGGCAATCTGATCCAGCGTGTCGATGAGCCACAGATAGGCAGCTTCCCCTTCCCGGAAGTCCGCCTTGGCCATGCCCTGAATGCGCCCCTGAGCCTGCAGTTGCTTGACCTGGCGGAAGTTGTTGCTCGGCTCGGTCGTGTAGACCCCGAGTGTCTTGCCGCCCTGACGGTTGAGGATTGAAAAGACGGGCACATCACTCGGCCCATCGGCGATGTAGACCATGTTTCTGATAGGGACTCGCCGTTGTTCTTCTGCCATCAGCGCATTGACGTCGATGCCGGCCTTGCGGTTGACTCCCTTGTTGATCTCAAAGACCGCGCGGGTTTTGGATGTGTTGTCGATCATGTAGCCGAGCATGCTGATCGGATGGGTTCCATTGTCGATGGCGAGCGTTTCGAGGTATCCGGGGGAAGCCGGCCTTTCGATGAAGTCGTTCGCCCAGATGCCGTCGATCAGTTTCCCGATCGGACTTCCTTCGATGATCGGTCGAATACCGGTCGACACGACGTAGTGCTCTACATCAATGCCCTCGTGGACGTAGTCGGGGACCTCCGTCACATGATTGGCGGTGGCGGTGAAGAACTCGGGGATTCCAGGACTCATCTCGAGATTCGCTCCGAGTTCGCGCAGCCGCTGGCGGGTCAGGCCGGGGAATCTCCCCTCCTTCACATAGGTGAGGATGTGTCCCAGGTACGCCGAATCGCGGGCGATGTTGATCCCGCGTTCTTGGTAGTAGTCGGTCAAGCCGTCGACCTCTGCCCAGAATTGAGAGGGGTTGACCCCATACGCCTCAAAAAGGGGATCCTGTTGATTCCCGGGGATCAGCGTCTTGTCGAAATCCCAGATGAAGGCGATGGTCGTCTGGGTGTAGAGGGGTGCGGGCATCTACGGTATCTCTGGTCGCCCGAAGCAAACCCCGGTGCCGGTATCCCACCAAGGCTGCAGAGTCACCGGGACGCCCCGCAGATGACGGTGAGCAGATCCAACCATGACGGTTGGTATGAGAACCCACAAATCCCAACCGGCCCGGGCGAGGCGATCGAGAGTGGCGATGTACAGAGAGATGTCGTCGTCGCGGGGGATCACGCACTCGATACGGTTCTCCTCGTGAACGACGATGCCGTGCAATCGTCCTCCCAAGCCGCGACCTTCCCGTAATTCGATCGCGTCGAGGTTTTCCACGTTCATTCGTCGAGCCTCGTAAACGCGGGCACACGCCGACAGCACGATCCCGACCTCGGTGGATTCTGTCTGCATCGCCAGCGCCAAGGTTTCCTCCGGATGGATAGTTACATCATTGTAGTTTCCATGGCGGGGAGGCCCAAAGACTCGGCGCGCTCGCAGTGAGTAGTCATTTGGAGCAAATCGAGGATGCTTCTCGATCTCGAGGCCGGACGTGCCGATCCAATCTCAAGCAACAGGAGATCGACATGGGCGTGAAGCGCCGCGGTTGCGACGACAACCATCGTTTTCAGGAACACGGGATCGGAGCCGGTTTGACGAGAAAGGTCTGCGTCCTGTGCGGAGCCCTCAGAATCGGTGAAGGGCGGAGATCCGTGCTCGTTGAGGACGTCTGGGCCGAACAACCCGTTTCGTTGTTCGTGACAACCGGCTGAAGCTCGTTCACCAGCGGCGAGTCCTGCGGGTCTCGCTGGTGGAGCCGAAGGGTTTTCCGTCACACCCGGGACGTACGTTCGCCCCATGAACGCAGTAATCACATCTGTGGCGTTGGTCGGGGTCGAACCTCGACCGGTGCAAGTCGAGGTCCACGTCGGCAGCCAGGAGTCCGGGTTTGCTCTGGTTGGTCTTCCCGACACGGCTGTGCGGGAAGCCAAGGACCGAGTCCGGGCCGCGATGGCGTCATCTGGTTACCATTTTCCGAGCCGACGGGTGACTGTGAACCTGGCCCCGGCCGACCTACCGAAGGCGGGTTCGGCGTACGATCTCCCGATCGCCCTGGCAGTGCTGGCCGCCGCCGGGGCCGTCCCGGCCGGCGTGACGGGGGTAGTGGCGCTCGGTGAGCTGGCATTGGACGGATCGGTCCGCGAGGCGCGCGGGGGACTGGCGGCCGGATTCGTCGCACGCGAAATGGGCATTCCCTGCGTCTTAGCGGGATCTGCCGCCGGTCAGGCATCCCTGGTCAACGGGGCAACGGTGCGCAGTGTCGGAACTTTAGGACAAGCCGTCTCGGTAGCGCTGGGCGAGAGTCCCGGTGGCACCGTGCCCGAAACTCACAGCAAACGTGCCAATCCGATGTTCGACCTTGCCGAGGTGCGCGGGCAGGCTTTCGCCCGCCGCGCCCTGGAAGTGGCGGCGGCCGGCGGTCACCACCTCTTCCTGTCCGGTCCACCCGGTTCGGGAAAGACGATGCTGGCCCGGTGCCTCCCGGGCGTCTTGCCGGAATTGACCCAGGATGAGCTTCTCGAGGTGGCTCAGATCTGGTCGGCAGCCGGTATGCACGGAATCCCTCCGACAGTTCCCCCGTTCTGCGCTCCCCACCACACTGCCACCACAGCCGCCATTGTTGGGGGCGGCAGCGGCATTCCGGTTCCCGGCCAGGTCAGCCTGGCTCACAGGGGGGTGTTGTTTCTCGACGAACTGGGGGAGTTTCCCCTTCCGGTGCTCGAGGCGCTACGGCAACCGGCCGAATCGGGGCAGGTGGCGATTGCCCGCAAAGGTATTTCGGTGACCTTCCCGGCGGACGTCCAGTTGGTCGCCGCCACCAATCCCTGCCCATGTGGGTCTTCCGGTGATCCCATCAAGGCCTGTCTCTGCTCGCCGCGAGCGGTCGACCGCTATCGGAGGAGATTCTCAGGACCTTGGCTGGACCGCTTCGACTTGAGAGTGACGGTGGGGCGCCCCGAACGAGCCGGCCTGGTCGGTCCCCGGGGCGAGTCAAGCGAGAGCGTTCGGGAACGTGTGAAGTTCGCCAGGGCCCGGCAGGCCGATCGGGGAGCTCTCAATCGATCGTTGAGCCGGGCGGAACTCGACGCCCTGCCCTGGGAGCCGGCCGCGATCAGACTGCTCCATGCAGCTGTAGAACGTTTTGCAGTCACCGGTCGCGGCTACGACCGGGTTCGGAGAGTGGCGCGCACCACCGCCGATCTGGAGGGTGCCCACGCGGTGGGGGAAACCCACGCAGCCGAGGCGCTCGGATTGCGAAACGAATGGTGAACCCCGACGACCTCCTGTGCCTGGCGTATGCGGGGATGCATCCAGATCGGCGTAACCAATTGCTGGCCGCTCACGGGGGAGTGAGAGCCGTTTTGCAGGGGATTCGCGGTGGTCGGGTGAAGGTACCGGAACGGGCTCGCCGGGCGGTCGTGGTCGATCCGGCGCAAAGACGAATCGAGCTGGCGGCCCTCGGGATTGCCGTAGTGTCGAAGGGCGAAACCGGATATCCAGACCATTTGATAGATTTTCCCGGCGCTCCAGATCTCCTTTTTGTGCGCGGCTCCCTTTCGTCTGATCGGGGAGTAGCGGTGGTGGGTTCCCGTAAGGCAACCTCCTACGGCATCCGGTTGGCCCACGCCTATGGGGGTGCCCTGGCCGCAGCCGGTTGGCCGGTAATCAGCGGTTTGGCCCGGGGGGTCGATGGTGCCGCCCACCGGGGGACGCTGGAAGCCGGCGGGCGTGGAATCGCGGTCATGGGTTGCGGACTTGACGTGTGGTATCCACCGGAACATCGTGAGCTCGGAGAGAACCTTCTTGATTCGGGCGGGGGTCTCGTCAGCGAATACCCGCCGGGTACGCCTCCACTCGGATGGCGATTCCCTCCTCGCAATCGGATTATTTCAGGGCTTTCGGCCGCCGTGGTGGTTGTCGAGGCTGCCAGAGAAGGGGGAGCTCTGATCACCGCCCGGTGCGCCCTCGAACAAGGTCGCGAGGTGCTGGCCGTTCCCGGGGACATCGATCGACCGACCTCCGAGGGCTGCAATCTTCTCATTCGGGACGGAGCCATTCCAGTTCTGGGACCCGATGATCTGGTCGAGGCGATCTCGCTGATCCTGGGTCCGCCGGCCGGTGCCGGCGTTCTCCCCTCGGACGAGTTCCTCGAATCTCTGGGTCCGATCGGCCGATCCGTCGACTGGTTGGCGGACACTTTGGGTCTTGCAGTGTCCGAGGTCCTGGCCCAGATCGCCCGGTGGGAAGCCGCAGGTCTGGTCGCTCGAACGGGAGCGCTGGTTACGCGTCGACCGGTGGCTGCGGTCGGCACCGTCTCCAACGAACATTGACCCGGCGGGGCGTTCCGGCAAGGATGAACGAATGCGATCTCTCCCCGAACCGCCCGCGTGGGCATTTCAACCCGTCGAGGCCTTCCTCGATCGGCAGGGTTCGCAGCGGAATCTGTCTCCGCACTCTCTGGCCGCCTACCGCCGTGATCTGAGCCAGTTCATGGCCTTTTGCGATCGGTCCGGCGTTGAGCGCGTGCAGGACATTGATCGCAAGCTGGTCAGGCGGTTTGTCGCCTATCTCGATACACTCGGGTATGCGCGGCGCTCGATCGCCAGGAAGACGTCGGCAGTACGGGTCTTTTTTGCCGATTTCGCCCTGCGCGGCGAGATTCTCCTCAATCCGGCAGATCAAGTTGCCCGCCCGCGACGGCCCAAAACACTTCCGCACGCTCTTCCCCAGAGAGTCGTCCGAGACTTGCTGGATTCCCTGGGTGGTTCTGAACCGGTGGAACTGCGCGACCGGGCAATCCTCGAAGTCCTATATGCCACCGGTGTCCGCGTTTCTGAGCTGGCCGGTTTGCGGATAGATGAGGTGCGGGACCGGGAGTTTGTTCGTGTGACGGGCAAAGGAAACCGGGAACGTACTGTTCCGGTAGGCAGACCGGCCCGCCAGGCCGTCGATCGATATCTGGTCGCCGGAAGGCCGAAACTGGCCGGGCCGGCGGCCGGCGAATCACTCTGGGTGGGGGTACGGGGCGGTCCGCTCGGGCCCCGCGGAATCCGGCGGATGGTCCGCACGAGGTCGGCTACCTTCCCGCACGCCTTCCGTCATTCGTTTGCAACCCACCTGCTCGAAGGAGGAGCAGATTTGCGGGCCGTGCAAGAATTGCTCGGACACGTTGAACTAGCTTCAACCCAGATTTACACTGCCGTTACTCGCGACCACCTCAAGGCAACTTATGAACGAAGCCATCCGCGAGCCTGACGACGCTGCGGAGCGACACGTCCGCGAGCTGTGGGAAAGGTTCAAGGCCACCGGAGATGAACGAGCCCGTGAGGGTTTGATCCTCCAATACTCGCCGCTCGTCAAGTTTGTGGCGGGACGGGTTGGCGTTGGGTTGCCGCGCAACGTGGAGCAATCCGATCTCATCTCCTATGGCATCTTCGGGCTCATCGACGCAATCGACAAGTTCGATCTGGAGCGCGGGATCAAGTTCGAGACCTATGCCATCAGTCGGGTCAAAGGGGCGATCCTCGACGAACTCCGGGCTCTCGATTGGGTCCCCCGTTCGGTGCGGGCCCGGGCCCGTGAGATCGAGCGATCGATGAGCGAACTGGAGCACAAGCTGCATCGGACCCCGACGGAAGAAGAGTTGGCCATCAAGATGGATATGCCGCTCGACCAATTGCTCGACGCTCTTGCGGAGATCTCCACGCTCGGTCTGGTGGCTCTCGACGAGTTGTTGTCACCGGAACGCAACTCGGCTGCCGTAGGTGATCTGGTACCAGACCGGAAAGGCACGAACCCCGAATCCGCCTTCCAGATCGAGGAAATGAAGCGGGTCCTGGCCGATGCCATCAACCGGCTACCGGAGCGGGAGCGGTTGGTGGTCACGCTCTACTACTACGAAGGTTTGACCTTGGCAGAAATCGGCAGTGTGCTCGGTGTTACCGAGTCACGGGTTTGCCAGATACACACCAAGTCGGTGATGAGCCTGCGCAATCGTATGACGGAGCCTTCGTTCCGATAGGGGCGGGCGCTGCTTCCGCCGAAGGCTGGTACACTCCCGCTCCAATTCGCACGCTCACTGCAACCTCCCACCGGTCGGGACGCCCGGCGCGTCTTGCGGGAGAGGCTTTCGGGCCGCGCACGGTCATCGTGCCAGGGTGAGCGGAGGACCAACCGAACAAAGGAGAGAGCAGTGGCAGCAGTCACTATGAAGCAGCTGCTGGAGGCAGGTGTCCACTTCGGCCACCAGACCCGCCGGTGGAACCCCAAGATGGAACCGTATATCTACGGCGAGCGCAACGGGATCCACATCGTCGACCTCCGGCAAACCCTCGAACAGGTCCAGCGGGCCTACGATTTTGTCCGCGATACTGTCGCGGCCGGCGGAACCGTGCTTTTTGTGGGAACCAAGAAGCAAGCCTCTGGTGCCATCCAGGAGAGCGCCGAGCAGGCGCAGATGCCCTATGTGAATTTCAGGTGGCTGGGCGGCATGCTCACCAACTATTCAACGATCCAAAAGCGGATCTACTACATGAAAGAGCTCGAGGCGATGGAGCGTTCCGGGGAGATGAACGCCCGTCCCAAGAAGGAACGGCTGCGGCTCCGCCGTGAACTGGAGAAGCTCCAAAAGGTCCTGGGGGGTGTTCAGGCGATGACCTCACCTCCCGACATCCTCTTCACGATCGATCTCAACAACGAGCAGATTGCGTTGCGGGAAGCGGCCCGCCTGCGGATCCCGGTGGTGGCTCTGGTCGACACGAATTGCGACCCGGACCTCATCGACGTCGTGATCCCGGGCAACGACGACGCGATCCGCTCGGCGCATTTGATCGCCTCGGCAATCGCGGCTGCCTGTCAGGAAGGCCGCGAGATCGCCCTCAAGGGTGTAGGCAAAGAAGCCCCCGAGGCCGAAGGTTAGAGAGGAAACACAGTGGCCGACTTCACAGCACAAGACGTGCAGAAGCTGAGAAAAGACACCAACGTCGGGATGATGGACGCCAAGAAGGCGCTTGCCGAAACCGGGGGCGATTACCAGAGAGCGAAGGATTACCTTCGGGAGAAGGGTCTGGCCGACGCCAAGAAGCGAGCAGACCGGGACGCCAATCAAGGAACCATCGGGGTTTACGTTCACCACCAGTTTGACCGCCCCGTCATGGGCGTGGTTGTCGAGCTGTCGAGCGAAACGGACTTTGTTGCCAAGAGTGCCGAGTTCCAGGAGGTCGCCGACGACATAGCGATGCATGTCGCCGCCGCGGCTCCCCGCTGGGTCGACCAGGAGGCCGTCCCCGCCGATGCCCTCGAAAAAGAACGTGACCTCATCGCCCGACAGGCTGCCAACGAGGGGAAGCCCGACGCCATCATCCCCAAGATCGTCGAAGGGAAGGTCACTTCCTTCTATCGGGATTTTGTGCTTTATGAGCAGAAATTCGTCAACGCCGAGAAGTTCGATGGGACCGTCGGCGAGCTGGTCGCCCGTCTAGCTGCCAAGATGGGGGAGAACATCGGCGTCAAGCGATTTGCCAGGATTGCGGTGGGCGAACAGGAGGTCTAGGCCTGCGCTCCGCATATACGATCATGCTCTGCTGGTGAGACAGGGCCGAGAGGGGAGTCACAGCCATGTACCGACGGGTTGTGTTGAAGCTGTCGGGTGAGTCATTCGCAGACCCGGATCTCGGGTATGGGATCGACCCATTGACAGTCAAACGAGTTGCCGCAGAGATCGTTGAAGCCCACTCGGGCGGAGTAGAGATTGCGGTGGTCGTCGGTGGCGGCAACATCTTCCGAGGCGTGTCTTCGGCGGCGGCCGGTATGGATGCCGCCAGCGCCGATTACATGGGAATGCTGGCAACGGTGATAAACGCGCTGGCCCTCCGGGACGCTCTCGAAAAGGCCGGGGTGCCGAGCCGGGTGCAAAGCGCCATCAATATGCAGCAACTGGCCGAGCCCTACATCCGTCTGCGGGCCATCCGGCATCTGGAGAAGGGCCGGGTGGTTATTTTTGCCGCCGGTACCGGGAACCCTTTTTTCACCACCGACACGACGGCGGCCTTGCGAGCGGTTGAGATAAACGCCGAGGTCGTGCTCAAAGCCACTCGGGTCGACGGTGTCTACGACGATGATCCCCACAAGAACTCGGATGCGGAGATGTACACGGAACTTTCGTATATGGAGGTTCTCGCCCAGGGACTCAAGGTCATGGATTCGACCGCCATTACGATGTGTCGAGAACATGAAGTGCCGATCGTGGTGTTCAACATCACCACCCACGGAAATATCGTGAAAGCGGTCCAGGGCGAACGGATTGGTACTCTGGTTCATTGACGGGAGATGAGCATGATCGAAGAGTTCCTTGACGATGCGTCGCAGAGGATGGATCACGCCGTTGAACATGTGCAGGGGGAATTCGGCACGATCAGGACGGGGCGGGCCAACCCCGGAATCCTGAACCGGGTGATGGTTGATTACTACGGCACCCCGACCCCTCTTCAACAACTGGCTTCGTTTTCGGTTCCGGATGCGCGTCTGCTGGTGGTTTCGCCGTACGACAAGGCCTCGATCGGCAACATCGAGAAGGCCATCAGTGCGTCGGGCCTGGGATTGAATCCGTCCAGCGACGGGAATGTGCTGCGATTGGCCTTTCCTCCCCTCACCGAAGAAAGGCGCAGGGAGCTGATTCGGGTTGTTCGGAATATGGCCGAGGAAGGGCGGGTAGCCGTTCGGAATGTCCGCCGGCACACCAAAGACAACATTGAAGCCCTCGAAGGTCAGATCTCCGAGGATGAAATCCGGCGCGCCGAGAAAGAACTGCAGGAAGTCACCGATGGGCATACAGCCCGTATCGACGAGCTCTTGGAACACAAAGAGCAAGAGCTGCTCGAGGTGTAACCGTGGATGGAGACGATGACAATCCCCGGGATGGCGAGGAAGGCGGCGAGGTAGTCCAGTTTCCGGGTGGCCGTCACCCCTCGCAGTGGCCCGGGGATCGGCCGCCGGATTCCGATCACGGCGGTGACTCCTCGCTTCCTTTTGACGACGATCAGGCGGCCGGCGAATACGAACCGCTCCCCGAGGAGAGCCTCACCGGGGACACCTATGATCTGGACGCCCGACGACGCGATAGTCGCGCCGATGAACCGGGCGACTCCCACGAGCCCTCGGAAGACGTGGAGACCGAAGAGAGCGCCGAAGTTCGCGACAAACTGATCGACGTTGTCGATGACGACGAGGAGTTTGAGGATTTTGTGACGGGGGCCAGCTCGTTCGACGAGTTCACCAGGGATGACTACATCCGTGCCACTACTCAGGAGTATCAAGGTCTGGCGGACGCGATTGCAGAAGCCGCGACCGAACATGTTGAAATGCAGGCTGTGGCGGCCGCCATGCCCGGCATCGAATCTGGTCTGGTGGGCTTCGAAGATGTGACGGGAGAAGAGCCGATCATGGTTTCCTCCGTGACTCAGGGTCCCTCCGATTTGACCCTGCGCATGGTCACGGGATTGACACTCGTCTCGGTACTCATTGGTGCAGTGATTCTCGGGGAGATCTGGACCTGGCTTTTCGTGTTGGGTGCCACGATGGTGGCGCTGGGCGAGTTCTACGCGACCGTCCGGCGGCAGGGATTCGTTCCTGTGTCTCTGTTCGGGCTGCTGGGCGGGTTGGCGGCTTTCGTAGCCGCCTATCTGGCCGTCGGCAATACTCCATTGGCCATCGCCGGCGCGATCGGGATGACCCTGGTGGCTACGACGTTCTGGTACGCAGTAGTGCCGCGCCGCAATCCTTTGGCCAATGCTTCCCTGACGGTATTCGGGATGGCCTGGGTGGCCGGACTGATGGCTTTCGCCGTTCCCATTGTCATGGCGCCTCGGTACAAGGAGCTCATCGTCGCTTTGGCTCTGGTCACCGGGCTCTTTGACATAGGGTCATATTTCGCCGGTCGGGCCTTCGGCAGGACGCAGATGGCCAAGGTGTTGTCGCCCCGGAAGACCCTGGAGGGCCTGTTGGGAGGCATCATCGTGGCCCTGGCGGCCGGTGCCGGAATCACCTATGTCGACTGGTTTGGTTTTGAACTTCGAGACGGCCTCTGGCTGGGAGCGGTTATTGCGATAGCCGCCCCCCTTGGTGACCTGGCCGAATCGATGATCAAACGGGCGCTCAACACCAAAGACATGGGGGCGATCCTTCCCGGTCACGGTGGCCTGCTCGACAGGATCGACAGCTTCATCTTCACGGTCCCGGTCTGTTACGTGCTTTTCCTCTGGCTCGGGTTCCTGGCCTAAGACTGTGTCCTCCGTCGTCGTCCTGGGAGCGACCGGCTCCATCGGCACTCAAGCCCTTGAAGTGGCTGCGCGGCTGGGTGTGCCGGTAATGGCAGTTGCGGCCCGTCGAGGCTCGAATCGCCTGGCCGAGATCGGCGCAGAACACCCGGAGTGCCTGGTCGGGGTGACCGCCCCCACCCGGGACGAAGAGCAGCGATTCTCCGCCAGCTTCGGGCGGCGGGCGAGGTTCGGTCCGGAGGCCTTGGTCGAACTGGCCGCCCTGGAGGGATGCACGGTGGTGAACGGAGTGGTCGGCTTCGCCGGATTATCCGCCACCTTGAGTGCTCTCGAGGCGGGTAATCGCCTGGCGCTCGCCAACAAAGAGAGCCTGGTGGCGGCCGGTCCGATGGTTCTGGAAGCGCTCGCCCGGGGGAGGGGCGAGCTGATTCCAGTCGATTCCGAACATTCTGCCCTTTTTCAGTGTCTGATCGGCGAGCCCCGGCCGGCGGTCCGCAGACTGATCCTGACAGCCTCGGGAGGCCCTTTCTTTGGCTGGGGAAGGGATGAGCTGGAGGGCATCACCCCCCGCCAGGCTCTGGCGCATCCCACCTGGTCGATGGGTCCTCGAATCACCATCGATTCGGCGACGCTGGCCAACAAGGGCCTGGAAGTGATCGAGGCTCACTATCTGTTTGACATCCCGTTCAATGACATCGAAGTTGTTGTCCACCCGCAGAGCATCGTGCATTCGCTCGTCGAGTTCGTCGACGGATCGTTCAAGGCCCACCTGGGAGAGCCGGATATGCGGGTCCCCATCCAATATGCGCTCACCCACCCCGACCGTGTGGAGGCAGCCCTGGAACCTTTTGACCTGGCAGGTCGGGATCTGACCTTTCGGGCCCCAGATCTCGACGCTTTCCCGGCTCTCAGGCTGGCCTATGAGGCCGGTCGACGTGGAGGATCGGCCCCCGCCACCTTCAACGCAGCCGACGAAGTGGCGGTACATGCCTTCCTCGACGGGCGCCTCGGATTTCAAGGGATTCCCCTGATACTCGAGAGGACGTTGGCCGGAACCGGATGGGGCGAGATCAACTCCTTGGCCGAGGTTCTGGAAGTCGATCGGGAGGCCCGAGCTATCGCTCGAGGTCTGCTGGGTGGTGCTTGTTGACCACTAGTCCGGCCCGGTCGATAACCTTTGGGATGATGACGGTGAAGGAGACATAGCGTGGCAGGCGGCATCTTCATGCTGGTGGCGGTGGTCGCCTCGGTGATGATTCACGAAGCCGGTCACTACTTCACGGCCCGGGCTACCGGGATGAAGGCGACTGAATTCTTCTTTGGTTTTGGTCCGAAAATTTGGTCGACGGTACGCGGAGAAACCGAGTACGGAGTGAAGGCGTTTCCGCTTGGTGGGTACGTCCGCATCGCCGGTATGAACCCGCTCGAAGAAATCGACCCGGCGGACGCCGGACGCAGCTACCGGGAGAAGAAGTTCTGGCAGAAGAGCGTCGTCATCATGTCCGGGGTCGTTCTGCACTTCATCATCGCCTATGTCGTGATCTTGGGTGCCATCATCGGGTTTGGGATCGACGATCCTGACGCGCCGCTCGCCGAGATCGCGGTTGTTGCCCAGACCCTGGACGACGGGACTATCTCTCCGGCCGCAGTGGCCGGTATCGAGCCCGGTGATACCATCGTGGCCGTAGACGGCCTGGCGGTGGGAGGCTGGGACGATATCGAGAAGGCACTGGCCGATCGTCCAAATACCGCCGTCACAATCACCGTAGAGCGCGACGATCAACGGCTGAGTCTTTCGACGGTGCTCTCCTCCAAAGAGGATCCGGAGACGGGCGCCGTGAAGGGGTATCTCGGGGTCAGTCCCACCTACGATCGAGAATCGGTGGGATTCTTCACTGCCACCGGACTGGCCGGTCGGGCGTTCGTGAACGTCACCGGCCGCACCTTCGAAGCTCTCGGCAACCTGGTCAAGCCGTCCTCACTGGCTCAACTGGGCGGTGCCTTTTTCGGGGACACGGATGTACCCAACGACATCCGACCGGTCAGCCCGATCGGCATCGTCCGTCTGGGCACCGAGAGCGACTTCGAACTGATGGTCAGTTTGGTGGCGATGGTCAACATCGTGCTCGGAATCTTCAACGGCCTCCCGCTCTACCCCCTCGATGGTGGCCACTTCGCGGTGGCCGTCTACGAACGGATCACCCATCGAGAGGCCGATGTGCGCAAGCTGGCTCCGATAGCGGCAGCGGTGATGGCCCTGGTGCTCTTCCTGTTCTCGGTGGCGTTGCTGCTCGATATCGTCAACCCCATCTCCCTCAACGGTTGACCAGGCGAAAGATGTCCGCCGTGCTTCGCAAGTCGACCCGACAAATCCACGTGGGCAAAGTCGCCGTGGGAGGCGACGCCCCGGTCAGTGTTCAGTCGATGACCACCACCAAGACCTCCGATGTCGATGCCACCCTCAGCCAGGTTTACGCGTTGTTTGGAGCGGGAGCCGATATCGTTCGCATCACCTGCAATGACGTCGAAGCTGCCCAGGGTTTGGCCGAGATCGTCCCGCGGTCACCCGTACCGATCATCGCCGACATCCATTTTCAGTACCGGCTGGCCCTGGCCGCGCTGGAAGCCGGAGTCCAGGGCTTGCGTCTCAATCCGGGCAATATCCGTGACGAGCAGCACATCAAGACGGTCGCGCGAGCGGCCGGGGAACGGGGGGTCCCCATCCGGGTGGGGGTCAACGCCGGTTCGCTCGACAAGGACCTCCTCGCAAAGTACGGAGGTCCGGTGCCGGAGGCGCTCGTTGCTTCGGCCCTCAAGGAGATCGGCTACCTCGAAGAGGCTGACTTCACCGATATCAAGATCTCCGTCAAGCACTCCCACGTTCCTTCCATGGTCGCCTCGTACCGCCTGCTCTCCGAGCAGGTGGACTACCCGCTCCATCTGGGAGTGACCGAGGCCGGACCTCTTCCAGGCGGATTGATCAAAGGGGTGGCCGGGATCGCAACCCTCTTGCTGGAGGGGATCGGCGACACGATCCGATTCTCTCTTACTGCAGATCCGATTGAAGAGGCGAAAGCCGGCCGCCAATTGCTCGAGTACCTCGGCTTGCGGGAGCGAAAGGGCCTCGACCTGATTGCCTGCCCGTCTTGCGGCCGGGCCGATGTCGACGTTATCGCGGTGGCCGCCGAGGCCCAGAAAAAGCTGGAAGAAGCCAATCTTCCAATCCAAGTAGCCATCATGGGGTGTGTGGTAAACGGCCCGGGAGAAGCACGGGAAGCAGACATCGGAATTGCCGCGGGGAAGGGGAAAGGGCACCTGTTCATCAAAGGTCAGGTGGTTCGGGTGGTAGCCGAGCACGAGATGGTCGACGCGCTCCTCGATGAGGCCCAGAAGCTGGTGGAAGAAGGCGTCGAAGCACGCTTGGCGGCGGCCGATGGTATGGCGTCACAACTGGCCGAGGAAGCCGCCAACGAGTTGCTGTCTCTCCAGGGGGACGCCAATCGGGCAGCTGAGCGACGGCAAGCGGTGGCGGAAGTCGCGGGGGAGTAGAAACCGTTTCAGGTTTCAGGTTCCAGGTTTCAGGTCCTGCGGCACGGATCGGCCCACGCCCCAATTGGGGCCAGCCGGCCGTGGACGGCCACTAAGCTGCCGGACCGGTTCAAGGAAGGGATTCAGTGGCCGAGAAAGTCACACCGCGCAGCGAGGATTACAGCCGCTGGTACACCGATGTCGTACAGCGCGCCGAACTGGCGGACTACTCGCCTGTGCGCGGGAGCATGGTGATCCGTCCCTACGGGTATGCGCTGTGGGAGAACCTGCAAGGGGCGCTTGACGTCATGTTCAAGGACACCGGTCATCAGAATGCGTATTTTCCGCTTTTGATTCCCTATTCCTTCATGCAACGAGAAGCGGAGCACGTTGAGGGATTCTCCCCTGAATTGGCGCTCGTAACCCACGGTGGTGGAAAGGAACTAGAAGAACCCTTGGTGGTTCGCCCCACCTCAGAAACGATCATCAACGCCATGTTCGCCAAGTGGATCAAGAGTTATCGCGATCTGCCTTTGTTGATCAACCAATGGGCCAATGTGGTGCGTTGGGAGATGCGGACGAGACTCTTCCTTCGCACGACCGAGTTCCTCTGGCAAGAGGGTCACACGGCCCACGAAACCGAGGCTGAGGCCCGGTTCGAAACTCGCCAGATGCTCGACATCTATGCGCGGCTGACCGAGGAATGGGCCGCGACCCCCGTCATTCGCGGTCGCAAGAGCGAGGCAGAGAAGTTCGCCGGTGCGGTTGACACCTATGCAATCGAAGCATTGATGGGTGACGGTCGGGCGCTGCAAGCCGGTACCTCGCACTATCTCGGGCAGAACTTCGCCAAAGCTTTCGAAATCCAGTTTCTGGACCGCGAGAATGTGCTTCAGCACCCGTACCAAACCTCATGGGGGGCCAGTACCAGGCTGGTCGGTATGACGGTCATGGCCCATGGAGACGACCAGGGTCTGATCCTTCCTCCGCGGATAGCTCCCCACGAGGCGGTCGTCGTGCCGATCGCCCGATCGGATGCAGAAGAGCGTCAAGCCGTCATGGAGGCGGCGGCTGGGGTGCGTGATGAATTGGTCGAAACGGGCATCCGGGCAGTCCTCGACGATCGCGAAGAGGTAACCCCGGGATTCAAATTCAACGAGTGGGAGATGAAGGGGGTCCCCGTACGGATTGAGCTTGGACCACGCGATTTGGCCGACCAGCAAGCCGTAGTAGCTCGACGCGACCGACCAGGTCGCGAGGGAAAGAGCGGCGTGCCGCTCGAAGGGATCGGCGGGACCGTCCGGAAACTGCTGGATGAAGTCCAGAACGCCCTCTACCAACGAGCCCTGGACTTTCGAGATCGGAATACTCATCATCCGGCCTCCTATCAGGAATTGAAGGAGACACTGGCCGAGTCGGGTGGTTTCCACTACGCCGGTTGGTGCGGTTCGCCTGTTTGTGAACTGCAAGTCAAGGCCGATACTCAAGCCACGATCCGAGTGATTCCGTTCGATCAACCCGATGATCGGGGCCGCTGCATCAAGTGTGGTGAAGCGGCCGCTGAAGAAGTGGTGTTCGCCAAAGCGTATTAGGAGGTTCCAGGTTCCGAGTTCCGAGCCTGGTCGGTTTGGTGAGTTTGTGACCTGAAACCTGTCACCCGAAACCTGTTACCTGAAACCTGAAACCGGCCCCGCCCGAGGCGTGGCTATACTGACCGGGTGCGCTTGAGCCGCGTGCGCGTTTTGAGCGCGTATGCGCGTTCAGTCGCGGAAAATCTACGGACGCTACGCGAAATGAGGTGGGCGCCCAGCCCACTTTCTTTATGGAGGAACGAGGATGAGCCGAGTCCCGGAAGGTCTCTGGGAGCTGATCGACGGCTACCTACAGGCAGAAGGCCTTGAACTCGACGATCTGGAGATGATCGGGGAGGGGCGAGGCCCGGTGCTGCGCGTCACGGTCGACTTGGACGGTGGCGTAGGTGTCGACCGGCTGGCGGAGACGTCGCGGGGTCTGTCACGGCTCCTCGACGACGATCAACGGCTCCAGAAGACCTACACCCTGGAGGTGACGTCGCCCGGTCTGGAACGGAAACTCCGTCGCCCCGAGCACTTCGCCAAGTCGATCGGGCGAGAAGTCGTGGTCAAGACGCACCAGGAGATCGAAGGCGAGCGCGTCCACCGTGGCACGCTCGAATCGTTAGATGGCGATGCCTGTGTCATCGCCGTCGAGGGCAATGATCGTCGCGTTCCTCATGCTGCCATTGCTTCGGCCCGCACGGTTTTCCGTTGGGAACCCGCAGCCAAACCTGGCGCCAAAGTTCGGTAGGAGGGATAACCATGAAACTCGATTTTCAAGTGATGGAAGCCCTCGAACTGCTGGAGCGTGAGCGGGGCGTGCCGGTCGATACCATTCTCGACGCCCTCGCCAATGGCCTGGTTTCCGCGTACAAACGAGCCCCGGGGGCGGCCGAGGAAGCCCGTGTTGTTATCGACCCCGACGCCGGAGACATCGTTGTGTACGCCCAGGAACTCGATGAGGACGGCAACGTGGTCCGGGAGTGGGAGGACACGCCTGAAGATTTCGGGCGGATTGCCGCTCAAACCGCCAAGCAGGTTATCGCCCAGCGGCTTCGCGATGCGAAGCGCGAACAAGTCTTCGACGTATATGAAGGCCGTGAAGGCGACCTGATAACCGGCATCGTTCAGCAGGTGGACCACCGGTATTCCATTCTCGACCTTGGTGATGCCGAGGCTCTGATGCCGGGATCGGAGCGAATTCCCTATGAGCGCCTCGACCGCGGCAACCGTGTCAAAGCTTTGATTCTGGAGGTTCGAGGCGAAACCAAGGGACCCCAGATCGTCGTGAGCCGAAGTCATCCCGATTTTGTCCGAAGGCTTTTGGAACTCGAGGTACCGGAACTACTCGATGGCACCATTGAGATCAAGGCAATCGCCCGGGAACCCGGCCATCGCACCAAGATTGCAGTGCAATCGAACGATCCCAACGTTGATCCCAAGGGTGCCTGCGTCGGCGCCCGGGGATCGAGAGTCCGCCAGGTCGTCAACGAACTGCGTGGGGAAAAGGTAGACGTTGTTCAATGGCGGGAGGACACCGCCCAATTCATCGCCGAGGCCCTCGGACCGGCCAAAGTCAAAGAAGTGCGTATCGATGAGGACCAAAAAGAAGCCGTGGTAATCGTCAACGACCATCAGCTGTCGTTGGCGATCGGGCGGGAAGGTCAGAATGCCCGTCTGGCGGCTCGGCTCAGTGGATACCGCGTCGACATCAGGTCGGAGAGCCAGGAGAGCGGGGAGTTGGAGGAGGCCTCTGAGGTTGCTTTCGGACCGGCAACGACCGTACCGGAGGCTGCCGTCACGGAGCAGGACGAAACGACCGACGCTGAGAGTGTCGAAGAAGACTCGGCCATCGGCCAAGCAGCCACCAGCTCCGAAGCAGCCGTCGCAAAGGCGCCGGAAGTAGAAGAAGAAGTGACACCGGTCGGCGAGGAGAGTATGCAAGCTCCCGACGGTGATGCGGAGACGGAGGTACCCGGCGAAGCAGTTGCCGACACCGAATCCGCGGAACAGTCCGAGTTCGAAGAGGGCTCGGAGCAAGCATAGGGGGCAGGAGAGTGGCGAAGAAGCGCTTGTACGAAATCGCTAGGGAACTAGAACTCGAATCACGAGAAGTTCTCGAGCGGGCGCTGGAACTCGGCCTCGAGGTCAAGACGGCATCGTCGGGAGTCGAAGAGGACGACGCTGCGCTCCTGGCCCTCTCATTCCAGGAGTCCGGCGGCGCCGCTCCGGCCGCTCCGACCGAAGCCGAACCGACGACTGCGGCACCTGAAGAGCCGGCCGAGGCGGTCACCGAAGCCCCGGACAAGTCCGCAGAGCCGACCGAGACCGTGGCCGGTGAGCCGTCGTTGCGGAGGATGACGATGGTTTCCGGTACGACCTCCGCCACCTTCGCCGAGACAATCGGCCGGTCGGTCGGGGAGGTGGTGAAGGCGCTGTTGCTGATGGGCGAGATGGGAGCAGGTAACGCCCCCATCTCTGATGAAGCGCTGGTGCTGCTTGGTGAGCAGTTCGGATACCAGATTGAAGTCGAAGATGCGGCCGTCGAAGAACTGATCGCCGTCGGTCCGAAACCCAAACGGGTTTTTGATGACGATCCGGCCGATCTGGTCCCCCGTCCTCCGGTCGTAACCGTCATGGGGCACGTGGATCACGGGAAAACCACCTTGCTCGACAAGATTCGCAAAACCAACGTCGTGGCGGGCGAAGCCGGAGGTATCACTCAGCATATTGGTGCCTACCAGATCGAACGAGCCGGGAAGAAAGTCTCGTTCATCGACACCCCCGGTCATGAAGCCTTCACGGCGATGCGAGCCAGAGGCGCCGAGGTCACCGACATCGTCATCCTGGTCGTGGCGGCCGACGACGGGATCATGCCACAGACTATTGAGGCCATTTCCCATGCCAAGGCAGCCAACGTGAACATCATTGTGGCGATCAACAAGATCGACATGCCGATGGCGGATCCCAACCGGGTGAGGGCTCAGCTGACCGAACACGGGCTGATTCCCGAATCTCTGGGCGGTGACACGATCACGGTGGAAGTCTCGGCCGCGACCGGTGCCGGTATCGATCAATTGATTGAGATGATCGACCTGGTCGCCGAACTGGAGGAATTCAAAGCCAACCCGAAACCTCGTGCCTCGGGGGTGGTCATCGAGTCCCAACTCGACAAGGGGCGCGGTCCGGTGGCCACTGTGATCGTCAGACGAGGGACTTTGCGGCGCGGAGACATCCTGGTGTCGGGCAGCGTGGCCGGACGGGTCAGGGCCATGCTCGACGAGAATGGCAAACAGGTGAAGGAAGCAACCCCCAGCACACCGGTGTTGATCATGGGGTGGGACGACCTGCCGATGGCGGGCGATCTGTTCGACGTCATGGAGAGTGAGAAGGAAGCCCGCAATCAGGCCGCCCAGGCCGAGTCGCGGCTCCGCTCCGAGGAACATGTCGTTCCCTCTGCCACAGAACGCCTCACGCAATTGCTCGAGAAGATGCGTTCGGCCGATGAAGCCGAACTCAGACTCGTTATCAAAGCCGACGCCAATGGGTCACTCGAAGCGATTCGCGATGCCATCGGCAAGATCGCCCGTGAGGGAGGCCGCATCACGACGATCCAGACTTCGGTCGGTGGTATCACCGAGAACGACGTGAGTCTCGCCGAGGTGACCGAAGCGGTAATCATCGGCTTCAACGTTCGTCCCGATAGCAATGCCCGGCGGGAAGGCGAAGCCAAAGGAATCGAAATCCGAACCTACCGGGTCATCTACGAACTCCTCGACGAGATCGAACAAATGCTGGTAGGGCGTCTCGCCCCCGACGAAGTCGAGGCTGTGCTCGGTGCCGCCGAAGTGCGAGCCGTCTTCAAAGTTCCCCGGGCCGGCTCTGTGGCCGGTTGCTACGTAACCGAAGGAGAGATCCTTCGCAACGCCCGGGCCCGGTTGGTTCGACAGGGAGTGGTCGTGTACGAAGGCCGGATTGCGTCACTGCGGCGCTTCAAGGACGATGTGCGAAGCGTGGCAGCCGGATTCGAGTGCGGCATCGGCCTCGAGAACTTCAACGACGTCAAAGATGGTGACGTCATAGAAGCCTTTGAGCTGAAAGAAGTGGCAAGACAGTAGGAGCCCCCCAATGCACGCTGCCGCGCTGCGGGTGGAGTTGCGCATACCGGATGCCCACTCATTGAAAGAAAAACGCGGCAAGCTCAAGCCGGTGATCTCCGAGCTTCGGAAACAGTTCGGGATCTCGGTCGCCGAAGTCGACCACCAGGACCTCTGGCAGCGGGCAACCTTGGGAGTCGCTCTTGTAGCTCCGCAGGCCGGTCAACTCGAGAGGCTCGTGCATTCGCTCGAAAAGCACCTCGAGAAACTGGACGGCATCACCTACTTGAGAATGGCAATCTCGTACCTGGAGGAACCGTCATGAGCCGGTCACCAAGTCCTCGCATGCGTCGGGTCAATGCGATTCTCCTGGAGGCCGTTGCCGCAGAGGTCGCCGATCTGAAGGACCCCCGGATCGGGTTTGTAACCGTGACCGGGGTTGATACTTCTCCAGATCTTCGCAACGCGATCGTCTATTTCTCGGTGCTCGGTACAGAAGAGGAGCGGGCTTCCACGATCAAAGCGTTGGATTCGGCTGCTGCCCACGTCCAGTCTGAAGTCGGCCACAAGATCCGGCTCAAGTACACGCCTATTCTCCGGTTCCGGATCGACGAGAGCATCGAACATGGTGTGTATATGTCATCTTTGCTTCGAGAACTGACCGATGAGAGCCGCAGCGAACCCGACGATGTCTGACGGTCGCGGGTTCCTCCTCGTTGACAAGGAAGGCGGGTGGACGTCTCACGACGTCGTCGCCAAAATCCGTCGCCTGGCGGGTACCAAGAAGGCAGGTCATGCCGGCACCCTCGACCCGATGGCGACCGGATTGGTTGTCGTGGGGTTGGGTCCGGCAACCCGGCTGCTGCGTTTTGTGCAGGATTTGCCGAAAGAGTACTTGGCTACCGTCGCGTTCGGGGTGGCCACCGACACACTCGATGCCGACGGGGCGATCTTGAGCCGGGACCCAATGCCGGTGACTGGGGACGATATTGCGGCGGTGCTTCCCCGGTTCGTGGGACGAATCATGCAGGTGCCGCCGATGGTTTCGGCGCTGCGAGTGGATGGTCGTCGCTTGTACGAACTGGCCAGAGAAGGCAAAGACGTGGATCGACCGCCCCGTCCGGTCGACGTACATGCAATCGAAGTCCTGGATTTTGCCCCGAGCGACTACCCGGAGGCCACGATGCGTGTCAAGTGCGGCAAGGGGACCTACATTCGCAGCCTGGCAGACGACATCGCTCGAGCATTGGGCGGAAGGGCACATCTCACAGCTCTGCGACGCACCCGGGTCGGTTCGCTGGATGTCGGGTCGAGGGGGCATACGATCTCCGAACTGGAGAAGGCCACCGGTGAAGACCGATTGAGCGACCTGATCCTGTCACCTGCCGACGGTCTGGGGGACCTGCCCTTCGTAGAAGTAGACCCCCGCACCGCTGAAGGGGTGTCGCACGGAGTGCAGTTTGCAGCTTCGCTGATTGGCGCCACATGGACCGACCACCAGGTGTTTCGAGTCTTGGATCATTCCGGCGGACTATTGGCCGTGTACCGGATGGACGGCTTGAACGCAGTTGCCGAGGTGGTCCTCTCGTGAAGGTAATGCGGGGAGATCCTCGAGAATGGGGCCCACCCCCTTCCGGCGGGTCGGCAGTAACGATCGGTGTCTACGACGGTGTGCATCGCGGGCATCAAGCGGTTTTGACAGATCTCGCAGCGAGGGCTCGCGCCATGGGTGTGGCGCAGCGAGCGGTACTGACCTTTGATCGACATCCGCTGGCGTTGGTCGCCCCCGAACGAATTCCTCCATTGCTCACGACTATCGAACATCGCCTGGAGTTGATGGAGTCCCTCGACGTTGACCTCGTCGGGGTTCTCCCCTTCGAGCAGATCCGTGAGATGCACCCGGCCCAGTTCATCCATCAGGTCTTGCTCGGCTCGCTGGGCGCCCGGCTGGTGGTGGTTGGTACCAATTTCCGTTTCGGTCTCAACCGGGCTGGAGATGTGGTTGCTTTGCAGAAAGAGGCCGTGCGGCACGGGTTCGAGGTCGACGCGGTCGAGCTGCTTCGAGGTGACGGAGCGGCTGTTTCGTCTTCGGCGATTCGAGCCTTGCTCGGCGAAGGTGACGTGGAGGGCGCGGCGGCAAAACTGGGACGTCCTTTTGAGCTCCGGGGTGTTGTTGAGGCGGGTGATGGGCGAGGACGGATGATTGGTTTTCCCACTGCGAACCTCTCGTTCTCGGAGGAGATGGCGGTTCCCGCCCGGGGTGTCTATGCCGTCCGGGTGATCGTGGGTCACCTTCTGATTCCCGGCGTGGCGAACATCGGCGTGCGCCCAACCTTCGGCGGGGGAGGTCTCGTTGTGGAGGTTCATCTGCTCGATTTCGACGGAGATCTCTACGGCCGGCAGCTCTCCGTGCAGTTCCATGCCCGGCTGCGGGATGAGCAGCGCTTTGGTGGCATCGACGAGTTGGTGGCTCAGATAAACCGGGATGTCGAAACCGCCAGGGAGTCATTGGGGGAAATGCCGGGCTAGTTTCTTGGTAATTCGGTGAGGAGATGATCGACGATCATGAGTGAGCGGTTGAGGGTTGCTTCGGGGTCTCCCTACGAAGCAGAGTATGGATTCTCCCGGGCCATTCGAGTAGGTGACCGTGTGCTGGTCGCCGGGACGGCACCCATTCCGTATCCGGGCAAGGAGGTTGCCGAAACGGCCTACCGGCAGATGCTCCGCTGTGGTCAGATCATCGTGTCGGCGCTCGAGCAAGCAGGAGCGACGTCTGCGGATGTAGTGAGAACCCGGATGTATCTCACCGACGCGGCCGATGCCGATGAAGTCGGGCGAGCCCATCGTGAGGTCTTCGGCGAAGCCGCTCCAGCCGCCACGATGGTGGTGGTCGCCGCCCTCATTGACCCAACCTGGAAGGTCGAAGTCGAAGTGGAAGCTCTGGTGGGTTAGGCGTCGCCGACGAGTCGGTGAAGTCGGTGGCGGGAAGCTCCGACGCCGTGGACTCGTGACAACGTCAAACGGGTGCTACACTCCGTCCGTTCCCCTTCCTCTAGCTATGCGCGTGTGTGAATGAAAGACACCAAAACCATCATCGATGAGTACGGCCAGCACGACAGTGATACCGGTTCGCCGGAGGTCCAGGTCGCGTTGCTGACGGAGCGCATCAATCACCTCACGGATCATCTCCGGGAGCACAAGAAGGACCACCACAGCCGTCGTGGGCTCCTGATGTTGGTCGGCAAGCGCCGGCGACTCTTGAATTACCTTCGGCGTGAAGACGTCGAGCGTTATCGATCACTGATCGCCAAGCTCGGCTTGCGCCGCTAAAGATCTCGGGAGAGTGGCCGTCAGGGCCGCTTTCTCGCTTTTGGATCCATCCGAGAGCGACGGGCCCGGGACCCGCCGATGAACCCCGACAACAACCGACGCGAGGGACGGACGAGTCCAGTTGTCAGTTGCCACCCCTCTTGTCCGAGAGGGATGACCACTGGTAATTGGCCGCCCTCCCTCCATACCGAAAGGGAGGTAAGCGTGTCCGAAACCACGGTACGCGGCCTCGTGGGCGACAAAGAGATCGCCATTAGTACAGGCAAGCTGGCCGGGTTGGCCAGCGGCTCGGTGACGGTTCAGACCGGCGACACAGACGTCCTGGTTACCGCCACTGCCAATGATTCACTGCGGGAAGGAATCGACTTCTTCCCCCTCACCGTCGACGTCGAAGAACGCATGTACGCGGCCGGGAAGATCCCCGGCTCATTCTTCCGTCGGGAAGGTCGTGCCAGCGAGCAAGCCATCCTGGCTTGTCGTTTGATCGATCGTCCTTTGCGCCCGTCGTTTGCCGATGGTTTCCGCTGCGAAACACAGATCGTTTCCACGGTTCTGTCGATCGACGGAGAGAACCCCTACGACATCATCTCGCTCAACGGAGCTTCCGCGGCGCTTACCATCAGCGGGATTCCTTTCCAGGGTCCGATTGGGGCAGTTCGTTTGGCTCTGAGCGATGGCAATTGGGTCGTCAATCCGACTTACCAGGAACTCGAGAATGCGGTTTTCGAGCTGGTCGTAGCCGGCCGTCGGAACGATGCCGGTGAGATCGACATCATGATGGTCGAGGCCGGCTCCACGCCTGATGGTCTGCGGCTCATCAAAGCCGGTCAACCCGCCAGCGACGAAACGACGGTCGCCCGGGGTCTCGAGGAGTCGAAGACCTACATCGCCCAGATCATCGACCTCCAGAAGGAGCTCGCCGACCAGGTTGAGATTCCGGTTCGCGAATACCCGACCGTCGAGGATTTCAGCGATGACTTGTTCGCACGAGTTGAAGGCGCGGCCCGCCCGAAGCTGGGTGACGTCATCACCATTCCCGGCAAGAAAGAGCGGGGCACTGCCGAGGGCGCAGCTCTCGACCAAGTAGTCGCGGAACTCGGTATCGAAGATGCCGACGAACTGGTCTCCGCCAAGCGAGCCTTCAAAAAGGTCTCGAAGACCATGATGCGAGAGCGGGTGATCAACGACGGTGTTCGTCTCGACGGGCGCGGACCCAAGGACATTCGCGAAATCAAAGCGGAGGTCGGTGTGGTGCCTCGAACGCACGGGTCTGGTTTGTTCCAGCGCGGGGAAACCCAGGTGCTGAACCTCACCACGCTCGGCATGCTCAAGATGGAGCAGATGTTGGACACCCTCGCTCTCGAAGACTCCAAGCGGTACATGCATCACTACAACTTCCCGCCGTTCTCGACCGGTGAGGCCGGTTTCATGCGTGGTCCGAAGCGCCGCGAGATCGGTCATGGAGCGCTGGCCGAAAAAGCCGTGCTGCCGGTGGTGCCCAGCGAGGATGAGTTCCCCTATGCGTTGCGTCTCGTATCCGAGGTTCTGTCCTCGAACGGATCGACATCGATGGCTTCGGTGTGCGCCTCCACCCTGTCGTTGATGGACGCCGGCGTTCCGATCCTGGAGCCCGTGGCGGGGATTGCTATGGGTCTCATCTATCAGGACGGCAAGTTCGTGACCCTCACCGACATCATCGGGGCGGAGGACGCCCTCGGTGACATGGACTTCAAGGTGGCCGGCACCGCCGACGTCATCACAGCTCTCCAGCTCGACACCAAGATCCAGGGATTGCCTTCCGAAGTGCTGGCTGAGGCTCTCGATCAAGCCAAGGACGCCCGATTGTTCATCCTCGGCAAGATGAACGATGCCATCCCCGGTCCGCGGGAAGAGCTCAACCGGTGGGCTCCCCGAATCGAGGCCGTGCGGATACCCAAGGACAAGATCGGCGAGATCATTGGTCCCAAGGGTAAGAACATCCGCGAGCTCGAGGAGACCACCGGAGCTTCGATCGAGATCGAAGAAGAAGGTGCCGAGGGCATCGTCAGGATCGGTTCGCCGGACAGCGACTCGCTGGCCCTGGCCAAGGAAAAGGTACTGCAACTCGCGTTCCCTCCGGAAGCCGAGGTCGGCAAGGAGTACGACGGCGAAGTGGTGAACATCACCAAGTTCGGTGCGTTCGTCAACATCTTGCCGGGCCGGGATGGTCTGCTGCACATCTCCAAGATCGACTCGGAACGGCGGGTCGAGCGAGTCGAGGACTACTTCAACCTGGGCGACAAGGTCAAGGTCGTGGTCCGGGAGATCGACCGGATGGGCAAGGTCAACCTCGACCTGGCCGAGAAGGTCGAGCCATCCGAAGAAGCCCTGCAACGGGCTGCCTCCGGTGGTGGCGGACGTGATCGGGATCGTGGCGGTGACCGTGACCGTGACCGTGGTCGTGATCGGGATCGCGGTGGCGACCGGGATCGAGGTCGTGGTGGTGACCGGGGTCGTGATCGCGGTGGCGACCGGGACCGGGGCGGTGACCGTGCCCGTGCGGCCGACGCCGAGAAGAGCGGACGCCGGGTGGTCTCCTTCGAAGACGAGTTCGAAAAGAATAACCCCATAGGGAAGTGACCCTGAGGTCGCATACAAGCAAAGAGAGCGGACCCCCTCGGGGGTCCGTTTCTTGATCTGCTCCATCAGTCATCCGAATTGTGGGGATGGAGAACCCAGGAATCGACCGCACCGGTTCCCCTAACCGTCACGTGGCGGGTCAGCTCGATTTCATCCGAAAAGGGGCGTCGCGTCTACCTACCGAACCTGGCCTAGTAGGCACCTGGGTCCCGTTTTCCGAGTGGTCGGTTGCGTCTTGGCTCGCTGCGCCCGGCCCGCTTCATGCGGGCCTCAATCTCCTTGGCGCTGGGCTTATCTCGGGGTGGCCCGGATGTTTTGCTTAACCGTTTCACCCACTCAACGACCGACTTCACAACGGTCATGTGATTCCTCCCGCGGCTCCTTCGCCTCTGTAATCATACGCTGGTGATCTGCCGGTCCGCCGGTACCTTGATTTCGCCGACGAGTTCGAGAAGACCCTCAAGACCGACCAGTAAGAAGTCATCAGGTTTTGGTCGATAGGCGGACCCCTTCCGGGGGTCCGCCTCCTTTGACGGATAGCGGACGGCGCGGTGTCTGATTGCTGATAACTTTCTTCCATGCCCGAACTGCCCGATGTCCAGGTCTACCTCGAAGCGTTGGAGCGGCGCATCGTGGGGGAGACCCTGCAGAAGGTTCGGGTGGTTTCCCCGTCGGTATTGCGCACCTACGACCCGCCTCTCTCGGCCGTCGAAAACCGGACTGTGGTTGCGCTGCGCCGCATCGGCAAGCGCATCGTGTGGGAGATGGGCGATGAGTTGTTCGTCATCATCCACTTGATGGTGGCGGGACGGTTTGCCTGGGCGGCCCCGGGCACCGCCATCCCCCGCAAGGTCGGTCTGGCGGCGTTCGACTTCGCACAAGGGAGCCTGTTGCTGCGCGAAGCAGCCACCAGGAAGCGGGCCGGCCTGTGGATCGTTCGCGGCGAAGAAACCCTCGCTCAGCACGATCGTGGGGGAGTGGAGCCGCTCGAGGCGACCCCGGCCGAGTTCGCTGCGGCGTTGACCAAAGAGAACCGCACCATGAAGCGAGCGCTCACCGATCCGCGGATCTTCTCGGGGATCGGCAACGCCTACTCCGACGAGATCCTTCATCGAGCCCGGCTTTCTCCCGTCAAGCTGACCGGTCGATTGACTGAGGAAGAGATCGCTCGCCTTTACGAGGCCGTCCAAACTTCCCTGACCGAGTGGATCGACCGGTTGCGTGAAGAAGTTGGCGACGGTTTTCCCACCAAGGTCACTGCTTTTCGACCGGACATGGCGGTACACGGGAAGATTCGGGGAACCCTGCCCGGTGTGCGGTTCTAAGGTCCAACGCATCGTCTACGCCTCCAACGAGACCAATTATTGCGCCACTTGCCAGACGAACGGCAAGCTGCTGGCCGATCGATCCCTTTCCCGTCTGCTGAAAGACGACTGGCCCAAGACAATCGAGGATCTCGAGGAGATGACCGGACAATCCCCTTGAACCAGCGGGCCTAGCATTCGACGTCTATGACCGTTGCCATCCACACGGAAGGTCTCACCAAGTTCTACGGTAAAGAACGCGGCATCGTCGATTTGGATCTCGATGTCTATGAGGGTGAGGTGTTCGGCTACCTGGGACCGAACGGAGCCGGCAAGACCACCACCATTCGGCTCTTGCTCGACCTCTTGCGGCCCACCCGCGGTACCAGCCGGGTCCTCGGCAAACATCCATATTTCGATGGGGTAGGGGTCCGATCCGACATCGGTTATCTGCCCGGTGAACTGGCGCTCTACGGGAACCTGACCGGGGAGCAGATGCTCACCTACCTCGCCAACCTGAGGAAGATGGAGAGTCTGGGCGACGCCCCGCAGTTGGCGGAACGTCTTGAACTCGATCTCAGCCGTCAGATCGGTGACCTGTCGAGCGGCAACAAACAGAAAGTCGGGCTGGTGCAGGCGTTCATGCACCGGCCGGAACTGTTGATCCTCGACGAGCCGACGGGTGGGCTGGACCCGCTGATGCAGCAGGAGTTCTACCGGTTGGTCCAAGAGGCGAAAGGGGAAGGCCGGACCATCTTTTTGTCGTCGCACGTGCTATCCGAGGTCGAGCGCATCGCCGATCGGGTGGGGATCATTCGTGAGGGCCGGATGGTGGTCGTGGAGCAATTGGACACGCTCAAGGAGAGGGCACCGCGTCGCCTCGATCTGCACTTCGCAGGTTCCATTCCGGCCGGGGCGTTCGAATCCCTTCCCAATGTCGAAGATGTCACGGTGGACGACACCGTGGTGAGCTGCCGGGTGGTCGGATCGGTCGACGAGCTCATCAAGGCCGCGGCGAGGTTTGAGGTCATGAACGTTGTCAGTCACGAGGCCGACCTCGAAGAACTGTTCCTGCAGTACTACCGGGGGGCGGAAGATGTTTCGTAGCATCTTCGTCAAGACCCTCCGGGATCGGCGTCGGTCGATGATCTGGTGGTTACTGGGAACGTTCGGGTACCTGGTGGCCATCACAGCCACGTATACCTTCTTCGTTGAGCAGCAAGCGGTCTACGAGTCCTTGCTGGCGGATTACCCGGAAGCGCTGTTGGCGATGTTCGGGGTCGAGTCCGGCGACGCTTTGTTCTCCCCGGATGGCTATCTGACTTCTCAGGCATTTGGCTGGTTGGTTCCTCTGCTGATCCTCGTGCTCGGCATTGGGATCGGGGCGGCGGCCGTGGCCGGCGAAGAGGAAGCAGGCACCATGGATCTGCTGCTCGCTCTGCCCCTAACCCGTGCCTCGGTGGTTCTGCAGAAGCTGGGAGCGATGATGATGCTGCTGCTGATGCTGGGGGTTTCCGTCTTTGCGGGAACGGCTCTGGGGGCAGTTTTAGTCGACATGGACCTATCAATGGTGAATCTCGCCGCGGCCTCCTTCAGTGGAGTTTTACTGGGTCTGGTGTTCGGCACCCTGGCTCTGGCCGTCGGAGCCGCTACCGGCAAGCGCGGGGTCAGTCTGGGGGTGGCGTCCGGGGTGGCCCTGGTGGCCTTCCTGATTCAGACACTGGCGCCAATCGTCGACTGGTTGGAACCAGCCCACCCGCTGACTCCCTTCTATTACTACGGTGAAAACCAACCCCTGGTCAACGGGCTGCACTGGGGACATGCCGGGGTCTTGGTTGGATTGAGCGCTCTGTTCGTGTTGATAGCCCTGTTCACGTTCCGCCGCCGCGACATCAGCGTGTAATAGCGGCGAGCTACTAGCTGAGAGCTGCGCGTACCGATTCCTTCCCAAGCTCCAATGAGAGAGTTACATGACCTGCTGGCTGCTCGCAGCTCGTAGCTACTTTTTCGCGCTCTTGCCTATCGAACATATGTTCGATAGATTTGTACTTCCTGTGGAAAACATTCACCACCTCCTGTCCCGATCCGACCATCTGGCTCTCGAGCCGGGGAGGGTGGTCGGCCTGGTCGGACCTCCCGGTCTCGGGCTCACGAGGGTCGGATGGTCGATGCTGGCTGGATCTGTCCCAACGGGCCCGGTGGCGTATCTGGATGTGCGCGGGTGGGTGAACCCGCTGGCGGCCTGGGAGTCGGGTATCTCGCCGGAGCGACTGGTAATCGTACGGTGCTCCGACCGATTGCTGTGGCCCAAGACGACGGCTGCTTTGTTGGAGGGGATCCGGGCCGTGTATGCCGAAGTTCCGGCGGGGGTCAAGGAGTCGGTACTTAGGCGATTGGCGGCGCTGGCCAGAGCCCGGCGATCGGCGCTCTTGTTACGGACTCTGGATGGTGATCTGCCGGCCGGAGTCGCGTATATGCGTTTTCGGGGGAGAGACGTCGGCTGGGAGGGTCCCGACGGCGGGCACGGGCGCCTCGAAAGGCGGCGGCTGGCCTTGGAAGCATCCGGGAAAGGGATACCCGCGCGGGTGATCGAAGTGGAGGACGATGGTGCGGACGTTGTGCGTATGGTTTCCCGACTGGCCGCTGCGCCGGCCGGACGCGCCGCCGGATAGGGCCTGTCTGGTCGTCGACAGATCGGCCACTCCCCGGGTGGTGGCCCTCAATCAATTCGCTCGAGAAGCCGGGGCGCGGCTCGGTATGCGCCGGCCGGAAGCGGAGGTGCTTTGTCCCGGTGGAACCACTCTCGAGCAGGACTATGCAGCAGAATCCCTCGCCTTCGAATCGCTCGTCGGTGCGGTTGAAGACCTGGTCCCGCGGGTGGAGGTCTCCGATCCCGGCCTCTTGTTCGTTCCCATCGCCGGAGCCATCCGCTACTACGGTGGAGAACCGGCTCTGGTTGCCCGGGTGGCTCAGACGATTCGAGCCGAAGCCGGAGCGGGAGGACGGATCGGCGTAGCCGGCGGACCGTTTGCGGCACGCTGGGCGGCATCTATGGCCGGCGAAGAGCCGTACATCGTTGATGACGATCGGGAGTTCTTGGCATCTCTGGATGTGGAAGTCCTGGGCAAAGAGGAGCTTGTCGCGACCTTTCGCTGGCTGGGGATCGGCACGTTGGGCGAGCTGGCTTCTCTGCCGAGGCCTGCTTTACTGTCCCGGTTCGGGCAGGCCGGACTGCAGGCTCATCGACTGGCTAGCGGTGAAGACCGCCGTCCCCAGGCACGTGACATTCCTGAGGATCTTTCAGTGACCGAGCGGTTCGAGGAGCCGTTGGGGCTTCTGGAGCAGGTTGGATTTGCGGCCCGGGCACTTACCCATCGCCTGATGGAAGCGATGATGGGAAGCGGGATAGCTCCCCATCGGGTAGAGGTGAGCGCCCGGGCGGCAGACGGCACCATACGGGCCAGGGTATGGCGTAGCGCCGACCCGTTTACGGATGAGACCCTGGCCGAACGTGTCTGGTGGCAACTGCGGGCCTGGAACGAATCGGCGGGAATCCCCGGCGGGATCGTACAGCTGACGCTTTCTCCGGCCGACCTTTCTGGTGAAGGCCGGCAATTGACCTTATTGGAAGATGTCTCGGCTCGGATAGAGGCAGAACGAGCGGTTGCCCGGGTCCAGGCTCTGCTTGGGCCCGATGCCGTGTTGGAGGGCCGGCCCCAGGGAGGTCGCGATCCGATCGAGCAAGTGCGCTGGCATCGGTGGGGTGACGACCCTCCCGCGGTCGAACGAGATCCCGGCGCACCCTGGCCGGGGTCGACCCCCGGGCCATCCCCCGCGCTGGTGCCACCGGAACCCCGGTTACTCGAAGTGGAATGGGATGGCGGTATGCCTACCAGGGTTCGCTTGCGGAGCCGTTGGGAGCCGGTACTGAACTGGGCCGGTCCATGGAGAAAGCTGGGCCGCTGGTGGCGAGGGGAGCCCCATGTCGATCGATATCAGATGGTGACCTCGGCCGGGGCCTTTTTGTGCGAATTGCGGGACGATCAAACATTTGTGATCGGGGTCTATGACTGACCGCGAAGCACTGAGCGGCTCTGCGTCTAGGACAACTCGGCGAGGGTCGCCTCGATAGAGGCTTTGACTTCATCACGAAGCCGCGGGGCGTCTTCGATCGTCAGGTTCCGGGTTGCCACCGGAGGTCCGATCACTACGGTGACGGTGCCGCCCCTGATGATCTTGGCTCTGGGCAGCCAGGCTTCAAAGGAACCAGTGATGGTGGTTGGCAGGATCGGCAGGCCGGTACGTATGGCAATGAAGAAACCACCGTTCTTGAAGGGCAGCAGATCTCCGGTGGTGGTGCGGGTTCCCTCCGGGTAAACGATGATGGAATTGCCCTGGGCGATGGTGGCGGCGGCGTCTTGTTCGATCTCCTCATACACGTGCCTGCCGGTGAAACGGTCGACGGGGACCATGTGAATGCGCCGCAATGCCCATCCGAGCAGCGGCACGTTAAACAGTTCCTTCTTGGCCAGGAATCGGATCGGAAGCGGAAGAGCGAGGAAGTGGGCCATGATGTCGAACGTCGATTGGTGGTTCGAAGCGACGACATATGAAGTCGTCGGGTCGACGTTCTCGGCGCCCACCACTCTGAGACGGACTCCTCCGGACCACAGGACGATTCGAGCCCAACCGCGCACGATGCGGTCGACGAAGGTCGAACCAGGCGCCACCAGGGTGGTGACGATCACCCCGGTAGCCGCGATCCCGGTGGCGGTGAGGCCGATGAGATAGGTGAATGGGGTGCGGAGTGCGGCAAGCATGGCGGCCAGCGTAGACGGAGACGAACTAGAGTGCCGGGTCCCCGTCCCGGAATGCGATGCAGAAACTCAGTGTCCGACAAGCTCGCCGGGTTGCCCTGGCAGCTCAAGGTTTTGCCGATCCTCGACCATCGGGCCGGATCGACATCAGGCATCTGCGTCGGGTTATCGATCGGGTTGCCATCCTCCAACTCGACTCGGTGAATGTGCTGGAACGTTCGCATTATTTGCCCGTGTTCGCCCGGCTCGGGCCTTATCCCCGGGAACTGCTGGACGAAGCAACCCACGGGAGGCGGGAGTTGTTCGAGTACCTATTCCATGTCGCCTCCTACAGCACGGGCGAGGTGCTTCCTTTGCTCCGGCCCCGAATGGAAGCCATCAGGTCCTGGGGGCAGGTAAGGGAGATCATGAACGAGCATCCCGGATACATCGACCGGGTGTACGAAGAAGTGGCCGAGCGAGGGCCTCTGACCAGCGCCGATCTCGATGATCCGGGCCACCGGACCGGGCCCTGGTGGGGGATGGGGAAAGGGGCAACTGCCCTGGATTGGCTCTACGTCAAAGGAAAATTGGCAATATCACACCGTCCGCCCTCCTTCGCCAAGGTTTACGACCTTGCCGAGCGGGTCTATCCGGAAGGCTTCCTGGATGACCCGGTGATGGATATGGAGACGTCGACACGGGAGCGAGTCTTGATCGCGGCCCGAGCCCACGGCCTCGGGACCATCAATGATCTGGCCGACTACTTCCGCATGCGCGCTCGGGAAGTGCGGCCGCAGGTGGAGCGCCTGGTCGCCACCGGGTCTCTACGTCAAGTAGAGGTCGAAGGTTGGCGAGAACCTGCCTTTCTCCACGCGGACGCCCGGATCCCTCGGCGGGTGACGGCCCGGGCCTTGTTGTCTCCCTTTGATTCGCTGATCTGGCACCGGGAACGCACCGAAAGGCTTTTTGGTTTTCACTACCGGATCGAGATTTACGTGCCAAAACCAAAACGGAAGTTCGGTTATTACGTGTTGCCGTTTCTGTTGGGCGAGGATCTAGTAGCCCGGGTCGATCTCAAGGCCGACCGGCAAGAGCGCACCCTGCTGGTGCAAGGTGCCCACCTCGAACCGGGTTTTGCCGCCGGCCGGGTGGCCGAGCCGCTGGCGGAGGCTCTTGGTGAGATGGCGCGGTGGCTTGGTCTGGACGGGACCATCGTGCGCCCCCATGGGGATCTGGCATCACCTCTCGCTGCAGCGGTGGTGTCCGTTACCTAAGGGACCGAGACAGATAGCCTGGTACCTATGGTTCGGAAACTCTTCCTGGTCGTCGTGGTCGTGCTCATCGGTGTGATCGCTTTCGTGCTCCTGGCGCCGCAGACGCCGGACGGCAGCTGGATCAACGAAGCCGGCGAGAAGATCTCAAACGGTTTGAAAGCGTTCTGGGGCAACCCCGTCGCGCCGTAGGCCTCAGGCGGCGTCGAGCGCCGGGGTCAGGGGGCGTTTGATGATGACGGCCAGTGGTACCAGCGCCAGCAACGCCCCGGCAATGTTGAGGGTTGCATACCCGGCGGTGGCGAGAACGAAACCGCTGGCCACGCTGGCCAGAGCCGCCGACATCCACACCATCGAATCGGCCCGCCCCTGCAATTGCGTGCGGATGTGTTGGGGGACGCCCCGGGTGAGCAAGGCGCTCCCGGCCACGAAACCGAAGTTCCAGCCGAGTCCGAGGAGAAACAGAGCGATGGCCAGCTGGGTTCGTCCGCTGGTCGGAGCTGCGGCAGCCAGCACCGCAGACCCGGCCAGCAGACCCACCCCGGCCGCTATCACTCGCACCGAACCAAGCCGGTCGGTCAGCCAACCGGTCACAGGTGACAGGGCAAACATGCCAAGCGTGTGGGCGCTGATCACAAACCCGACCACTCCCAGATCGAGTCCGATATGACGGATGTGGATCGGGGTCATCGCCATGATCAGGACCATCACGAATTGGCCGATGATCATCGCGCTCAGTGCAACCTGAACCTGGGGGAGGCGAATCAGTTCGCTCCAGTTGATGCGTTGCGGTGGAGACTCGTCGGTGAGTTGATCCCGGGCGGCTCGACTGCTGCCCCGCAGAAAAAGCAGATAGAGAAAAGCGGCTGCCGCGAACAGAGCCACCGCCACCGCGTAGGCACCCGAAAGTTCGGGGAGGTTTCCGTTGGTGGCGACCCGGCCGGCCGGCTCCAGGAGGCTGGGCCCGATTACGGATCCGATGGTACCGGCCCACACGATGATTCCTACCGCCCGGGCTCGATGGTGAGCGTCGTACAGCTCGGCAGCCGCATAGCGGCTGAGCTGGGTGGCGCTGTGTCCGATACCGAGGATCAGCATGCCGGCCAGCAGCAGAGGAAACGAAGTCACGATGGCGGCCGTGGTTGCCATGGCGGCTCCCGCCGCCGCGATGAAGTAGCCGACGCTGAGACCGAACCTGCTTCCGAATCGGCCGATGAGTGTCGAAACGGCGGTCGCTCCCAACGCCGTACCAAACGTTCCCACGGCACCGGGAATACCGCTCACGCTGGCCGAGCCGGTGATTTCCTCGGCCATCAGTCCCGTCACGGTGACCGCGGCGATGAAGCCGGTGTTGGCGACGGCCACTCCTGCAAAGAAGGCGGCGGTGGGGCGGCGGCGGGAGGACATCCGGGCAGTGTACGAGGTCTCGATCTCAACCCCGGGGAAACTGTGGTGATTCGCTCAATGCGGGAGGACGTCTTCGATGGAGGGAATCGCCGCTTCCGCCCACAAACGGTGGCCCTCCCCGTTGACGTGCAGCAGGTCCGGTGAATAGATGCCGGGATCCTCAAAGGCCCTTCCGCACCTCTCCTTGATGGGTACCTTGGTTGCTCCGGGGTGGCGGGACGCAACTTCTGCGTGGATTCGGTCCGCCCGAACGCCCCGCCGCCGCATTATCCGGGTGAGGGCGAAGGGGAGACGCGGGATGGTTCCCAGATCTCCAACCCCACTCAACAGCACGGCCGGTGTGCAGGTGAGGAGCTCGACGACTATGGCTTCCAGGTTGCGCGCGAAGGTTTTGAGCGGAACCCCGTACAGCATGTCGTTGCTACCGACGGCTACCAGTGCCACATCGGGCCTGGTCGGGACGATGATGGGGACCTGGTCGCGGAGCACATCGTGAGCCCGGGAACCGCCCACCGCCACGCTGTCGATAGTGGTGTGGAATCGCCGCCCGAAATGAGCTCCAATTCTTCGAACCCAGATCTGGTCGGGATCGTTGAGCCCGGGGCCGGTACAGCTCGAATCGCCGAGCACCGCGATCCGCAATGGAGGCAGGTCGGGGGTCCCAAACGTGCCCGATGCGTCCATCCCTTCGAACGAGGGGAGATCACGAAACCCCGAGTAGAGGACTTCGCCGGCGAGTCCCACGAGGGCGCCGGTGCCGAGCAATGCTCCTGAGCGGATCAATCGATTCATGTGGGTGCGAAAGCTAGTCGGCCGCGGTCCTGATATCTTCAGGCCCGGAGGTGTCGATGCGGTTGGGGCTTAATGTCGGTTACTGGGGTGCGGGGCTGCGCGGGAACACCGAGCTGGTCGAAGAGGCGGACCGGCTCGGCTATCACTCGGTATGGGCGGCGGAAGCCTACGGTTCGGATGTCGTCTCGGTTCTCGCTTGGTTCGGGGCTCGCACTGATCGGATCAAATTGGGATCGGGGATCATGCAGATGCCGGCCCGCACTCCGGCCATGACCGCCATGACGGCCGTCACGCTCGATCAGTTGTCGGGGGGTCGTTTCTTGCTCGGGTTGGGTTTGTCGGGCCCTCAGGTCGTCGAAGGGTGGCACGGGGTTCCCTACGGGAAGCCGCTCGGGAAGACCCGCGAGTACGTGGCGATCATCCGCCAAATCTTGCGACGGGAGGAGCCTCTCACACACCAAGGGGATCACTACCAGATCCCCTACCGGGGCTCCGATGCAACCGGGCGTGGCAAGCCGCTCAAACTGATTCTCCATCCGTCCAACCCGGATCTTCCGGTCTACCTGGCGTCGATCGGCCCCAAAAACGTCCAACTCACCGCGGAAATTGCCGACGGCTGGCTTCCGATCTTCTACTCACCGGAGAAGTCGGCGGCGATCTTCGGGGAGCATCTGGCCGCCGGGTTTGCACTTGCGGACGGGCCGGACAAGGCGAACCGCTTTGACATCGCTCCGTCCGTTTCGGTGGTCGTCACCGACGATCTAGAAGTCGGCCGGAGCATGGTCAAACCGTATATGGCCCTGTACATCGGGGGTATGGGAGCCCGCGGCAAGAACTTCTACTTCGATCTTGCCTGCCGGTACGGCTACGAGCAGGCCGCCACCGAGATTCAGGATCTCTACCTGGCCGGTAGGAAGGAGGAAGCGATTGCCCGGGTCCCCGACCAACTGGTCGACGAAACCAATCTGGTCGGACCCAAAGAAGCTATTCGCGATCGACTCGAAGCATGGCGGGAGTCGGGCGTGACGACCTTGCTGGTATCAACGCTGGATGTTGCCACCGTGCGCACACTTGCCGAATTGATCCTCTAGACGAACCGGGATCAGTATGACGCGGCAGGGCCACGGCTCTTCGCCGCAGCCCTGCTCGCCGTGGAGGGTTCTTGGGTTAGCTGCCGGACGCGTAGGTGACGAACTCGAATGTCTTTGAATGGCCTTCCAAATCGCTCACCGTCACTAGGAAGGGCTCGCCGTGGGTGGTGCCGGTGAAGAACACCGGGACCAGCCACTCGCCGTTGGCCGCAGCTACCGTCCCGGCGGATCCGTAGTCCGACGTCACGGTGATCGTGGCGCCCGGTGTGGCCGTCCCGTAGTACTTGTTGTACGGCTCAGGATCGCTGCACGACTCGTACTTCTGCGTGGCGCTGAACTCGATCGGTTTGGGTTGGTAGGTGAACATGAAGTCCATCGCCACCCCCGTCGACGTGTGGAGCACGATCGGGAACGTGGTGGCTTCGGTCAGTCCCTCGAAGTGGAGCTTCAGGTACCACTCGTAGCCCTCGGTCACCAGTCGGGCATTGCCGTACTGGGAGCCCAGTTCGATGACGGTTCCCGGCATGGCCGTGCCGGAGAACTTTTCCCAGGGGTCGGAGTTGGTTTGGTACTTCTGGTAGGCGGAGAACTCGACAGCCTTCGGCTTGTAGGTGAAAGAGAATTCCATGCGCTGGCCGGTCGATGTCTCGAGCACGATCGGGAACGTGGAGGCTCCGGTCAGTCCCTCAAAATGGAGCTTCAGGTACCACTCGGAGCCTTCGGTGACCATCCTGGCCTTGCCATATTTTGAGAGAAGCTCGATCTTGGTGCCGGGGGCGGCCGTGCCCGAGAATTTCTCCCAGGGCTCGGAGTTGGTTCCGTACTTTTGGGAGGCCGTGAACTTGGTGTCGGAGACATCGAGATACGCAGTGACGGTGGCCTTGGCCACATTCCCCGCCGCGTCCTTGGCCCGGAACGTCGTGATGTTCTTGCCGGGACTGAGTACCAAAACGATCTGCCATTCGCCGCTGTCAAAGACATCCGCTTCCCATTCGCCGGCAAACACCCGGGCGCCGGGTTCGGTCATACCCGAGTATTTGAGAGTCTTCTCGCCGAAGTGAGAGCCATCTGTGGGGCTGGTGATGACCAGTTTGGGGGGAGTGGTATCGGACGGTTCTTCCTTCGGTTCTTCTTTCGGCTCCTCGGCGGGTTGGTCGGGCTTCTCGACGTCCTTCGGTTCCTCCTTGGTGGGAGCAACCTTCTCCAGTTGCTCCTGCTCGGCGGGAGCCTTAGATGGCTCGGCATCCTCGGGAAGGAGCACGAGATCCCCATTCGCGACCTCGGTCTTCTCACTTAGTTGGGCGAAGCTGGGGGCAAAAGCACCCACCTGGGCCAGGGCAACTCCGGCGGCCAGGACCACAACGAAGCTGATGGCCAGGATGGCGGCAGATCGGTGTTTCATCTCTCTCCTCCTACGACAACCACAAAGAGTGGTGAACCTTTTCACTCTTAGTAGCTACTCGTAACAGGAGGCAAAAAGGTTTACGAGAGATTCACGCGTTCTGACTAGTGCCCTCTACGGGCTCGAGAACGTCAGCCGCCGTACAAACCGACCAACTCGACCTCGGCGAGAATGTGGCCTTGCATGGCCGTTTCGACGTCCGCCTTGATAGACGACGTACCCAGCGCCAGAGTCGTATCGAGAGCGTAGAGCTTGAAGAAGTAGCGGTGGGTTCCGATGGGTGGGCAGGGCCCTCCGTAGTCGGCCCGCCCCCAGCTGTTGGTGCCTTGAACGGCCCCGGCCGGAACACTGCCGGCCTCGATCGACGAGGTATCCGGGGCGATGTTCCACATCAGCCAATGCTCCCAAACGACTTTCGGGGCGGCCGGGTCGGGTGCGTCCGGATCGGTGACCACGAGGACCAAGCTCATGGCCCCGGCAGGTACACCGCTGATGTCCAAAGGCGGGCTGAGGTCCTTTCCCTTGCAGGTGTAGAGATCCGGTATGGGGGTGTTGTCGGCGAATGCCGAGCTGGTGATCTGCATCGTGTCTCCCGGCGCGACGGTGGTGTTGGGTGGTTCGGTGACCGGCACCGTTTCCGCGCCACATGCACCCGCCAGGAGGCAGAGCGCCAAAACGATGCGACCCGGATGGGTCATAGCCCCTCACTTGGTGGCTCACCTGAGACTACCTTGCGCCGGGTCTGCCGGGACGTGCGTACCATCATGGTTGTGGAGATTCATCCCCTCACGCCGGAACGCTGGCCCGACCTCGAGATACTCTTCGGCCCGCGGGGCGCCTACGGCGGTTGTTGGTGCATGTGGAACCGGCTGAGCAATCGCCAATTCGAGGCGGCCTCCGGTGATGAGAAACGCGAGATGCTGCGAGCGATCGTGGCCGACCGGGTTCCCGGTCTTCTGGCCTACCAGGATGGTTCGCCGGTTGGGTGGGTTTCGCTGGGGCCGCGTGAGGAGTTTGGTCGCATCCAGCGCTCCCGGGTCACCAAACCGGTCGACGACGTCCCCGTCTGGGCGATCGTCTGCTTCGTGATCGACAGGCATCATCGAGGGACCGGGGTAGGAACCGCGCTCCTGAAGGCCGCCACCGAGTATGCCCGACAGCACGGTGCCGTCGCCATTGAGGGTTACCCGGTCGAGCCGCGTAACGATCGCATGCCCGACATCTATGCATGGATGGGTCTCGCTTCGATGTTCGAAGCTGCCGGGTTCAGCGAGATCGCCCGGCGCAGCGAGACCCGGCCGTTGTTCCGCAAGGTTCTCGAATGAAGGGGGGGCGGTGTGGTTTCTATCGAACATATGTTCGATAGTATGAAGCAGGTCTACGAAATGACCTATGGGATACGCCGAACTGCACTGCCACACCAATTTCAGCTTTCTCGACGGAGCCTCCCATCCAGAAGCCCTGGTTGAACAGGCCGTACGGCTGGACTACCAGGCGTTGGCGGTGACCGATCATGACGGGTTCTACGGACTCGTCAAGTTCTGGCAGGCAGCCAGAGAAGCAGGACTGCCGGCGGTGTATGGCGTGGAGATTGGCTTGCCCCGCAAGGCGGGAGTCATCAGTCGTCGGTCGTCAGTCGTCGGTGATCCACTGGAGGGAGCAACTCGGCGTGACCATGAAGAACCTGGAACCTGGAACCTGGAACCTGGAACCTTGGATCGGCCTCGTCGTGGTCGATCCAAACGGATGCACGGTTCCAAACCGGTCGATCGTCCGGCTACCGACCATCTGGTTTTGCTGGCACCGTCGCCGCCGGGATACGCCGCTCTCAGCCGGTTGGTGTCTCGCGCCCAATTCCGGGGCAAGAAGGACGCTCCTCTTTACACCTGGTCGGATCTGGCAGAGGCCGTAGATGAGGGAGGGTTGTACGCACTCACCGGTTGTGGGAAGGGGTCGGTGCCGCGAGCAGCCCGGCTTGGCGATCTCGAAGGGGCCCTGGACGCCGCGGCCCGATTGCGGAACCTCTTCGGGCGGCGCCTACACATCGAACTGTGGCATCACCGAATGCCGGAGGACGACGTCCGCAACGATGTCTTGTGGGAGGTGGGGCAGCGTCTGCAGCTTCCGGTGGTAGCCACCAACAACGTCCACTACGCCGAACGCCGGGATGCTGATCTGTCCGAAGTCTTGGCTGCGATTGGGGGCCGTCGCAACCTGGAGGCGGGAGATGGGTACCGGCCCGCTACCGACGAGCAGTACCTCAAGTCGCCCGAAGAGATGCACCGCCGGTTCGTTCGCTACCCGGGAGTGGTGCAACGAGCCGGCGATCTGGGCCGTAGCCTCGCTTTCGATCTCCGGCTGGTAGCCCCCCAACTCCCCGACTTTCCCATGCCCGGTCATTTTCGAGACGAGATGGCGTACCTGCGTCATCTGACCTTCGAGGGAGCCCAGGACGTGTACCGCGGTCGATCCGGTGGGGTCGACCCTCGAGCGGTCGAACGGCTGGAGCATGAACTGGACGTAATCGAGCGGTTGGGGTTCCCCGGGTATTTTCTGGTGGTATGGGACCTCGTCAGATTCGCCCGTTCTCAGGACATCTACTGTCAGATCCGAGGGTCGGGAGCCGACTCGGCTGTTTGTCGCTGTCTCGGGTTGACCAAGGTCGACCCGATCCGCTTGCATCTTCCTTTTGAACGGTTCCTTTCCGAAGAGCGAGGACGGCCGCCCGACATCGACCTCGATCTCGAGGCCGATCGTCGCGAGGAGGTCATCCAATACTGCTACCGGCGGTACGGACGGGAACGAGCCGCCATGGTGGCCAACGTCATCACCTACCGGGCCCGATCGGTCCTGCGCGATGTCGGCAAGACTTTCGGGTTGACCCAGGCCCAGGTGGATGGGCTCTCCAAGTACGTCGACACCCGCGACCCGTCCAAGCTCCGGCTCGAGGTGCCACTTCCCGCCGGGTTGACCGCCGATTTCATCTACGACGTCTGTCACCGGCTCGACGGATTCCCTCGCCATCTCGGAATCCATTCCGGGGGGATGGTGATCGCCGACCGGTCCCTCTGGCAGGTGGTGCCGCTCGAGTGGGGACGGATGGAGGACCGCTCGGTGCTCCAGTGGGACAAGGACGATTGCGCGGCCATCGGCATCGTCAAGTTCGACCTGCTCGGTCTCGGCATGCTCAACGCCCTGCACCTGGCCGTCGACCTGATCCGCGAAGCGCATGGTGTTGAAGTAGACCTCGCCACCATCGATCAGGAGCCGGCGATCTACGAGATGCTCACCACCTCGGACACGGTCGGGATGTTCCAGGTCGAGTCACGGGCGCAGATGGCCACGCTGCCCAAGATGAAACCAAGAACGTTCTACGACCTGGCGGTTGAAGTTGCTCTGATTCGGCCGGGGCCCATTCAAGGCCAGTCGGTTCACCCGTATCTGCGCCGCCGCAATGGGGAAGAACCGGTTCGGTTTCCCCATCCGTCTACCGAACCGGTGCTGGCCAAGACATTGGGAGTGCCGATCTTTCAGGAACAGCTGATGGAGCTGGCTCGCATCTGCGCGGGTTTTGATGGGGGTCAGTCCGATCGACTTCGCCAGGCCATGACCCACAAACGATCCGCCGAAGCGATGGGCAAGTTGCGGGACGAGGTGTACCGGGGGATGGCCGGAAAGGGGATTGAGGGGGCGGCGGCCGACGAGATCTGGGAGAAACTGCAGGGGTTTGCCTCGTTTGGATTCCCCGAGAGCCACTCGGTGAGCTTCGCCTACATCGTCTATATGTCGGCCTGGTTGAAATACCACTGGCCGGCCGAGTTTCTGGCCGGATTGCTCAACGCCTATCCGATGGGTTTCTACAGCCCCAACTCGCTGGTTCAGGACGCCGGCCGCCATGGGGTCGTGACGTTACCGCCCGACGTGAACCGATCCTTTCACGACTGCACGATCGAGCCGTACGACGCCGATCCCGACGATGTGGTGACCTACTACCAGAAGTCATGGCGGCGAGGGAGAGGAGCTTTCGACGATCCGGTCCGTCCGGCGGTAGCCATGCGCATGGGTTTGCGGTATGTCCGCAACCTCGGTGATGCAGAGATCACCAGGATCGAAGCCGGTCGCCAGATCGGTGGACCCTTTCGGTCTCCCGAGGATTTAGCCCAACGGACCGGACTCCCGGTCGATGCGCTCGAGGCGCTGGCGGGAGCCGGGGCGCTCGAGTGCCTCGGCCTGTCCCGCCGGGCGGGGATGTGGGCGGCCGGGGCGCTGGCCGAGATCGACCCACAACGTCTGCCGTTGGCTCCCGGTATTGAGGCACCAGCCTTGCCGGGGATGAGCCCGCAGGAAGAGCATCTTGCCGACCTATGGGCCACCGGTGTTTCAGGGGCTCATCCGGTCCAGTTCATCCGCGATCGACTCGATGAGTTGGGTTGTCTACGAATCTCGGAGATGCTGGCGCTGCGCCGCAATGGAGTACGGGCCGTAGTGGGTGGCATAGTCACTCACCGCCAACGACCCGGCACCGCCAACGGCGTGATCTTCTTCAACCTGGAGGACGAGACCGGCATCCTCAATGTGGTCGTGTTGCCCGATATCTGGCAGGCCAACAAGGAGGTAGCCCGCCGTCATCCCGGTCTGGTCCTCAAAGGCGTCGTCGAGTACCGGGACGGCGTCACCAACTTCGTGGCGCGGCGGTTCTCACCGTGGCCCGCCGCCGGCATCAAATCACGCGACTTCCGTTGACGATCCTCAGCCCCGGGGCCCGGCGGCTATCACCTCAGGGGTCGCCTGGTACTTCTTGAAATTGTCGCGGAACATCTCTGCCAGCTTGCGAGCTTGCAGGTCGTAGGCGTCCGGGTCCTCCCATGTCGCACGAGGCTGTAGCAGCTTGGTGGGTACCCCGGGAATCTCCGTCGGTATCGACAACCCGAAGATGGGATCCTCGACGTACTCCACACCGTCGAGCTGGCCGGCCAGCGCGGCATTGAGCATGGCCCGGGTGTGCGGGATGCGGATGCGGTATCCGACCCCATGCGGGCCGCTGGTCCAGCCGGTGTTGATCATCCACAGCCCGGGGTCGAATTCGTCGATTTTGTCGGCCAGCACCCCGGCGTAGTACGAGGGAGGAAGCGGCAGGAAGGGGGCTCCGAAACAGGGCGAGAAGGTCGCAACCGGTTCGTTGACCCCGCGCTCGGTGCCGGCCAGTTTGGCCGTGTAGCCGGACATGAAGTAGTACATGGCCTGCTCGCGATTCAACCGGGAGATCGGGGGCAACACCCCGAACGCATCGGCCGACAGGAATACAACGTTGGTGGGATGGCTGGCCACTCCCGTCTTGATGACATTGGGGAGATGCAGCAAAGGGTACGAACAGCGAGTGTTCTCGGTGTTGGAGGCATCCTCCCACTCCGGGCGGCGGCTTTCCGGGTTCAGAACCACGTTTTCCAGAATGGTCTCAAACTGGTTGGCCGCCTCGTAGATGAGAGGCTCGTCTTCCTTGCTCAGATTGACGACTTTGGCGTATGAGCCGCCTTCGATATTGAAGATGCCGTCGACCCCCCACCCGATTTCATCGTCGCCGATCATGCCCCGGGTCGGGTCGGTAGCCAGCGTCGTCTTCCCGGTGCCGGACAATCCGAAAATAACCGCCGAGTCACCGTCCGGGCCGACGTTCGCTGAGGCGTGCATGCTGAGCACCCCGGCTTTCGGCAGCAGGTAGTTCATGACTGAGAACACGGATTTCTTCATCTCGCCCATATAGGTGGATCCGCCGATCAACAGCACCTTGTGAACGAAGCTGATCATGATGAAGACCTCGCTGCGGGTCCCGTCGCGTTCAGGATCGGCCTTGAAATGGGGAGCATGCACAATCGTGAAATCGGGCATAAAGGGCTCGATCTCATCGTCGTGCTCGTAGGTTCGCGGCAGCCGGAACATATTGCGGCAGAAGTGGGCATGCCAGGGGCTTTCGGTGATCACCCGAACGGCCAGGCGATACTGAGGATCGGCTGCGGCATACACATCCTGGATGAAGAGATCCTGCTGGCCCAGATAGTCGGCGACGCGGTTGTAGAGCGCTTCGTAGATCTCGGGCTCGATGGGGTGGTTGACCTCCCCCCACCAGATGTCCTTCTCGGTGGTCTCCTCGCGGACTATGAACTTGTCCTTGGGACTTCGTCCGGTGTAGGGGACCGTTGAAACCACGAGGGGCCCCTGGTGAGCGATCACCCCCTCGCCCCGCATGAGCGAGTGCTCGACGAGATGAGGGGTCGAAAGATCCCAGTAAACCTTCTTCTGGGGGTTGATACCGTGAGCGCCTAGGTCTTGCATGGATTCCCTTTCAAGATTGTCCGTAGGATATCCGTCTCATAAGCGTGTGCCAGTTGACGGTCGCAATACCCGTGATCGGGCGCCGCGGCTGCCACGATGAGCCGGTGATCGGCACGCTGAACGAAGGATCTTTGCACGCGGCGCTCAAACGCTGGTACTCGGCACCCGGGGACCTGGTAGAGCATCCTGTCGACGGGTATGTCGTGGACCTGATCCGCGATGAACTGTTGATCGAGGTGCAGACCGGAGGGTTTGCCCCCCTCCGGTCCAAATTGGACGACCTCACCAAGCGCCATCCGGTTCGGGTGGTGGCGCCCATCCCGTTGACCCGCACCATCATCAAGATGTCCGACGAGGGCGAGCCGGTCTCCAGCCGCCGTTCTCCCAAGCACGGGCGAATCGAGGACATCTTCGCCCGGTTGGTCAGCATCCCGAAGCTCATCGAACGAGAAGGCTTTGAGCTGGACATCCTGTTGACGGTTGAAGACGAAATCCGTGTGCATCGACCCGGTCAGGCCTGGCGTCGGAACGGCTGGGTGGTGCTAGGTCGGTCACTGGTCGAGGTGATCGAAAGCAGGATGGTTCGTGACCCTGGGGATCTGGTTCGCATGCTTCCCGTCGGATTGCCGTCCGACTTCAGCACGGCGGATGTCGCCGAATCGGCCGGACTCTCGCGTCGAGTGGCCCAGCAGATGGTCTATTGCCTGCGGGCGACGGGAATGGTGGAGATAGTCGGCAAAGAGGGAAACACGCTGATCTATCGCAAGGCCGATTGAGCTTCATCCACCCAGTTGAGCGTCGGCCCACGCGGAGCACCAAGGCCAGTGGCCCCAACCCCCCCGATCGAAAAGCCAGGCGGCGACCGCGGTATTGGCGACCGGGTCGTAGATGCTGGCCCCTGCCCAACCGGCCGACACCGCCCGGGCATCCCAGTGGGCCAGGGAGTGCTGATACAAGCCTCCATACGGCCCGGCCGGGTTGTACGCGGAGGGGTCGTAGCCGGACTCACACCGGGCAACCAGCACGGCCTTGTCGACTTCCTCTGCGGGGAAGTATTGGGATGCCAGCGCCCGCATCTCGCTTTCGCTCAACCGGCCACCGGAGGGCGGGGGAGTGGTGGTCGTGGTCGGCGGAGTGGTGGTGGTGGTGGTCGGCGGAGTGGTGGTGGTGGTGGTCGGCGGAGTGGTGGTGGTCGGCGGAGTGGTGGTGGTCGGCGGAGTGGTAGTCGTGGTAGTCGCCCGAGCGGTGGTGGTGGTCGTCGCCGGCGGCCGGGTGGTGGTGGTGGTCGCCGGTGGTGGCTGGGTGGAGGGCACGGAGAGCGGCCGACGGCCCCGATCGACCAGGAGAGCGGTTGTGAGCTCCGTTTGAGTTTCCGGTTCGATCTGACCCTGTAGCTGGTTGGCAAACACAAATGCGGTAACCCGTCCGGTGGTCACACCGGCATCGGCGGCCATGATGGTGAGGGTCGGGTCGGCGGATGTTTCCGGGCGCGACTCAGTGCCGTCCGGCGAGAACGTGGCGAAACCGACGAAGGTCAAGAAGATGGTGAGGGTCCCTAGTGCAACCAGGGTCGACCGCACGCTACGCATGTGGGCCACTCCGCTTTCGATTGCGCCCCGGGCCCAGCACCCGGCGGCGTTGTTGAAGGCTACCGGTCTTTGAGCATCATCCCAAGCTCAAATCTGGGAAACACTGGTAGGCCTCTCAATGGGGTTGAGCGAGAAGACGCGGATCGACCGTTCCGTCTCCTCCTCATACTGCTGCCATCCGTCGAAGAGGTCCAGCAGTTCCGGCCAGACGGCGGCTTTGTCCTCGGGGGCCAGCAGCCGCGCTCGTACGTCCCACGACCGGTGATCCACCTGGACGCGAGCCAGCGGTTGCGACAGAAGATTCGCCGACCATCCTGGGTGTTGCGGTCGGCCGTAATTGGAGGCGACCACCAGCAGCCCTTGATCGCCCGGCAGGTAGAACAAGGGAACCGTATGGGGACGTCCGGTTTTTCGACCGGTCGTGGTCAGCAGCAATGTCGGATAAGCCCGGGACCCGAGTGAGAGCAACCCGCCGTGCGTTGGTTTGTACAGCAGCCGATCGACGCGGCTGATGACTTTTGGGCCGAGCCAGAACCGCGAGAAGTGGCTCATGGCTATCCGCGATAGCCAGCGGCGATAGACGTTGACGAAGTTCACAACTCATCCACGAGGTCGAGGATCGTGGGCACCCCAATGGGCCCCTACCGGGCCGGATTAGGATACCGGTGAAGAAAAGACGAAAGGAACTGTCATGGCGATGAGCGCCGATCTCCAGGACGCCTACAACGACCAGATAACTCTCGAATTCGCTTCCTCCTACGCATACCTGCAAATGGCGGCGTTTTTCGAGGACGCCAACCTGTCCGGCTTCGCCAATTGGATGCGCCAGCAAGCCGAGGAGGAACGGATTCATGCGATGAAGTTCTTCGATTTCGTGCTCGACCGCGGCAATCAGGTTGAGTTGCGTTCCATTCCCTCGCCCTCGGCCGACTACACGTCCCCGTTGTCGGTCTTCGAGGCTTCGCTTGCCCACGAGCAGAAGGTCACCAGATCCATCCACGACTTGTACTCACAGGCGACCGACGCGAAGGACTATGAGAGCCTGCCCCTCCTTCACTGGTTCATCGACGAGCAAGTGGAAGAAGAGTCGACCGTGTCGCAGTTGATCGAGCAGATCGCCATGGCCGGCGACAACGGCGCCGCGCTTCTCCTTCTCGATCGCGAACTGGGAACCCGGGTTCCCGGAACCGAATAATCGGCCGACCGGGTCTCTGGTGGCCCGGCGCGGCAATGGCTGCGCACCATTTCAACGACAGACCTCTAGGCGACCGACCAGGCAAGCAGTATCTGGCCGAGGTAGTACAGCGGCAATCCCCACACCCGATTGCCGAAGCCCGGCGCGACGAATCGGTCTCGGGCGACGGCCAGGTCAGAAACGAAAAAGGCAATCGCCCCGACAACAACCAGCCCGGGAGCACCCGCGGACGTAGCTCCCACCGCGGTGGCCACCATGGCCGAAATGATCAGCACGTAGGTGGCGACCGGCCCGACCATTTCGGGAGGAAGGTGGGGGCGCAGCCATCTGAAGATCAGCCAGGCGATAACGGCCGTCCCGGCCGCCGCCAGAGTCGTCGGCACCAGCGCCAAACCTGCCACCCAGAAGGCGATCACGTAGGCCAGATGGCCGATCAGAAAGGCAGTCAGACCGGTCAGGAACCAGGTCCGGGTGGTGCCCATCAGCGCCACGTCGCCGATCCACCCGAAGACCAAAGCGATCAGAATCCACCAGCCGTAGCGAGTTTCGGTTGCGCCGAGAGTCAGGGCCAAACCGATGAAGCCGGTCGAGGCGATCGGCTTGGCGAAGAACCGGAGGGGTCGGCCCCGCTGTTCACCGATCAGGGTGCCGGCCAATCCAAGGGCGGTTATCGCCACGAAGATCCAGTTCACGATGGGGCATTCCTCAACTGATCGTGGATGAGAGTGGCGATCTCATCCCAAGCGGCCGACTGCTCGTCGATGAGCACCGAATGGTTCGCCCCGTCCAATTCGACGAAGACAACGGAATCTCCGGCCGCCCGGGCTTGATCAACGTAGGTGCGGCTATGGCCGACCGGCACCCGATCGTCGACCGACCCGTGCACGATCAATTGCGGTACTTCCAGGGGGAGAAGGAAACTCGGCGAGGCGGTGGCCTCGATGGCGGGGCCAAAAAACTCCACGACCGCGCCCCCACCTAGATCGTCGCCGGCAGCCCGTTCCAGGTCGGTCACCCCGGCCAACGCCACTGCCAGAACTGGCGTGACCGCCGGCGAACCCCACGGGGAGTCGTGGGCAAGCCGGGATCGGCCCGACCCCCACAGCGCCAGGTGTCCGCCCGCCGAATGACCGGCCACCACCAGGCGAGCGAGGTCGAGCTCGTATTCCGTCGCCAAGTCGGGCAGGTGGTCGAGGGCGGCCGCAACATCGAAGAGCGCTTCTCGCCACCCTCCCGGCTCGCGCCGGTACTCGATGTTCCAGGTGGCGATGCCCCGGCCGGTAAGGTCGGAGGCAATCCCGTCCATCAGGTCTCGCTGCCAGACCGGCCGCCAGAATCCGCCATGGATCAAAACGGCCGTCGGATGTGGTCCCGGGCCATCGGGAATCCGCAAGTCGGCGATCTGGTGAGGATGAGAACCATAGGAAAGGGTGAACGGCGGCCGGGCCGCCCGGTACACCAGGTGGCGGAGAGCATCCCGGTACCCGTCGGTACCCCGCCCGTAGATCGTGGCAAGACAGGCCGGGGCGATGACCGATTGTTGCCGCCAGGCTTCGCGGCGGGTGATGTCGGATATGTGGATCTCGACCGTGGGGAGCTCCACCGCCTCGAGGGCGTCGTGGATGGCGTACGAATAGTGCGTGAAGGCACCAGGGTTGATGATGATCCCATCCGCTTCCCCGCGCGCCTGGTGGAGACGATCGATGATGCTGCCTTCGTGATTCGACTGGAACGTATCCACCGTAGTGTTCAAGGATGCGCCCCAGGCCCGGCAGGCGTCTTCCACATCGCGGAGAGTCGCCGATCCATAAATGTCCGGTTGGCGGGTGCCGAGCAGATTGAGGTTCGGTCCGTTGACTACCAGGATCCGCGACATTGACTTCATTCCTTCAGGCTATCGAGCAACTGCAGAACCTTCCAACACGACAGCTCAGGTAAACCTCGAGGCCCGCCGATACGAGTAACTAGGCGAGATGGCTGGGAACGCCCGTAGGGCCGCATGGAGAGCTGGATGCAAGCAGCAGAGCACGGGATCGTTACGCTCCCCGAGCGTTTCGAGACCTTCTACCAGCGCGAATTCCGGTCGGTCGTCGGTCTTGCCTATGCCCTCTCCGGGAGCCGGTGGGCCGCCGAGGATCTCGCTCAGGAGGCGTTCATCGCGGCTCACAAGAAGTGGGACCGGATCGGCGAGTACGAGTCACCTGCGGCGTGGGTGAGGAGGGTGGTAGCCAACATGGCGGTGTCGCTCTACCGAAAACGAGCCTCCGAAGCCCGGGCAATGGCCCGGATAGCGGTTCGCCGCCAGGAAGCCCTTCCCGCCCTGGACACCGAGGACGACGAGTTCTGGGCTGAAGTTCGTGCCCTCCCCAAACGCCAAGCCCAGGCTATTGCCCTCCACTATCTGGAAGACCGACCCGTGGCCGAGGTTGCGGACATCCTCGACTGTTCACCATCGACGGCCAAGGTTCACTTGCACAAAGGGCGTTTGCGGCTTGCCGAACGACTCGGCACCACCCTGGGGGAAAGCCCATGACCCTCGACGATCGCGGCCGCCGGGCCGCCCAGAACCTCAAGGACAAGGTCAACGAATCGCCCCTGTTGCTGATGGAGCAAGGCGTACCGGGAGCCCGGCGCCCCGGACGTCAGTCCAGGTTGCTCTCCTTCGCCGGAGCATTTGCGGCGGTGATCCTGCTGGTCGGGCTCACCGTCGCCCAGGTGGACCTCTTCTCGCCCGACCCATCAACTACCAACGACACGTTCCCGATCAATACCGTCACCACTGGAGAAACGACCACGACAACGGAGAAACCCACGACTACCACCACCATCGCACGGCCGTCGACTCTCCCCCCGGAGCTCCCATCGACCAGGGTCGTCGTTGACGATGTTGCTCCCGACCTGGTGATCACGTATCCGGAGAATGGTGCCAAGGTGACCGAAAAGTCGCTGCAGTTCGAAGGGACGACGGAACCGGGGGCCGTGGTGGCGGCCGGACCTTACCTTGCCAAAGTTGCGGCCGACGGCCACTGGTCGATCGTTCTGTTGCTGAACCCGGGCGGCAACCTGGCATCCTTCACTTCGACCGACGCGGCCGGCAACGTAACGGAAGCCGCCGTTTCCGTGACCTACGACCCTCCGGCGCCACCCAAATCGGAGCCACCTGCCACCGAATTCACTGCTCACAACACATGGGGCTCTTGTGCCGAGAGTCCCCCATACGACGAGTACTACGGTACCGCCAAACCCGGCACGACAATCGAGGTGATTTCCGCCTACGGCTCAGGGTCCACCACGGTGGCCGGCAACGGCGAGTGGTATGTCAAGGTCTTCTTCGAGACGGCCCTCTACGGCAAGACATTCGAGGTGAAGGCCAAGGACGGATTCGGGACCAAGATCTTCTTCGAGTTCACCAGCCTCGTTGAGAAATGACATCCGGCAGGATCTAACCGGGTGATAGGTGAGCCGCCTCCAGCTCGGCGGCCATCGACAAGGTGACGTCGTCGATCCGTCCGTCTTCGAGCCCGTGGCGTCGATCGAACTCCGCAACGACGGCGGCCATCACATCGTGACGGGTCACCCCCGGCGCCGCCCCGGCCAGGTCTCCAGAGGTAGTGGGGTTCCACTCGAGGTTGAGTGCCTGATACACCGGAATCAAGACGTCTGCGATTCGATCGCCCCGGTCGACGACGATCACCCCGCCAACGTGAGCCGCCCGGCCGATGATGCGCTGGCCTGCTCCCATCACCTTGTGTTGCCCGGCGACGTTGATGCTGTAGGCGCCGGGGCAATACTCACCGGGTACTTCGCCGATCCGGGCGTCGGCGCCCAGAGCCCGAAAGGCGGTCAACAAGATGGAGGCCAGCGCTTCGAATCGCGGCTTGATGGTTTCGCGAGGGTTCGCCGAAGGGATCGTCCATGCAAATGCGATCGTTCCCGGGTGGAACACGGCCGCTCTGCCCCCGGCCAGTCGTTCGATAGCCTCGTAGCCGGCTGATCGACTCTCTTCGACTGCCCGACGGTAGCCCGGGCTGACTACATCCTGACGCCCGAACGCGACGATCGATCCGGGTTGGTGGAGTCGGAGGGTCTCGGGGATCCCCTCCGCACCTGCCCGTCGCAGAAGAGCGTGCGAGATCGCAGTATCGAAGGCGGGACGATCGGGATATTGCTCGGTCAAGAGTCGGATGGCCATATCGTCCAGTATCCCAAACCTCCGGCGGGTCCGCTGGCGCGGCGCGGAAGCCGGCCGCAATCACCACGAAGAGGCGATTGAGGCATTCCGCTCGTGAGGTTGTGACGCTCCGGCGATAGGCTAAGCGTTCGCTCGGGAGGAAACGGCAATCTTTCACGGTGGCAACTGGTTCGCCTATCTGCGATACGACGAAGAACAGGATCGCCCACAGGTCGATCGCGACCTTCTGAGGCGCGTTCTCTCGTACGGTCGTCCTTACCGGGGCGATCTCATAGTGGTGCTGATCACGATCCTCGTCATTTCGCTCTTGACGCTCGTTCCGCCTCTCTTGATGCGCGACCTGATAGACCGGGCCATCCCGGAAAAAGACATCCGTCTCCTGACGTTTCTTGGTCTCGGGATGGTGGGTGTCCCCATCATCAACACCATCGTCGGAACTCTGCAGCGCTGGATGTCGGCCCGGGCCGGAGAGGGCATCATCTTCGACCTTCGTCGGCAGCTCTATCGCCACCTGCAGGGCATGTCCCTGCGGTTCTTCACATCGACCCGTACCGGTGAACTCGTTTCACGATTGAACAATGACGTGGTGGGAGCGCAGAATGCCATCACCGGCACTTTCATCACCATCGCCTCCAACATCGTCACCGTCACTGCGATTCTCGTGATCATGATGCGGACCGAGTGGCGCCTCACCCTGCTGGCGGTAGCGGCACTGCCGCTCTTCATCTACCCGGCTCGCCGGGTCGGCAAGATCCTGCGACGGGTGTCCCAGCAGCAGATGGAACACAACGCCAACATGTCGTCGATCCTCACCGAGACTTTCAATGTCAGCGGTGCCTTGCTGGTCAAGCTGTTCAATCGAGCGGAAGACGAAACCGAGCGGTTCACCGACGAAGCCGTCCTCGTGCGTGATCTGGGCGTTCGCCGAGCTGTTATCGGCCGTTGGTTCTTCGCGGCCCTGGGCGTAGTCAGCGCCCTCGGCACCGCAGCCGTTTTCTGGGTCGGCGGCGCCCTGGTGATCAACGGCACCTTCACGATTGGCACCATCGTGATGTTCTCCGCCCTGCTCGGTCAGCTATATGCTCCGCTCACTGCCCTGTCCAACGCCCGGGTGGAATTCGCCACCTCGATGGTGTCGTTTGAGAGGGTGTTCGAAGTTCTTGACCTGCCCCACGACATCGAGGAGCAAGACGATGCGGTCCACCTTGATGACCTGGCCGGCGAGGTGACCTTCGATCATGTCTTCTTCAAATATGTCGCCGACGAGCCCCTGCCGGGTCTCAGTGAGGTGAAGCGGACGCATTGGGGTCGGGCGGTCGACCAGGGTGGCCCTGAGGTTTCCCAGGTGTCAACTCGCGAGTGGGCCTTGGAAAACGCATCGTTCACCATTCGCCCGGGCCAGCTGGCTGCGCTGGTGGGACCGAGCGGCGCCGGCAAAACCACCATCAGCTACCTCGTGCCCCGCCTCTACGACGTTACCGACGGCGCAGTACGAATCGACGGCCACGATGTGAAGAATCTGTCGCTCGGCACGCTTGGAGAGAGCATCGGGGTCGTGACCCAAGAGTCGTACCTATTCCACGACACCATCGCCGCCAACCTCCGTTACGCCAAGCCCGATGCCACCCCGGCGGAGCTGGAGGCGGCTGCCCGGGCGGCCAACATTCACGATCTGATCGCTGCCCTGCCGGACGGGTACCGGACGATGGTGGGAGAGCGCGGTTACCGGCTCTCCGGAGGAGAGAAGCAGCGGGTGGCGATCGCCCGGGTGATTCTCAAGGATCCCCGCATTCTCATCCTCGATGAGGCCACCTCACATCTCGATTCGCACTCCGAAGCCCTCATCCAGGAAGCGCTGGAGCGAGTGATGGAAGGAAGGACCTCGCTGGTGATCGCCCACCGCCTGTCCACCATCCTGGCCGCCGACGTGATCCTGGTCCTGGATCAAGGCCGGGTGCTCGAAACGGGCAATCACTCTGAGTTGATGGCACGGGGCGGGCTCTACGCCAGCCTGTACGAAACCCAATTTCGCAACGAACAAGTGGGTGTGTGATGGCCGCCTCCTTTGCGGTATTGACCTCCGGATATGTCGGCGAACGGGTGGCGTCGACGGTTTCGTTGGTGATCGACGGCGACCACATCGTGATCATCGATCCGGGCATGGTGGCCGACCCATCGATGATTCTCGACCCCCTGGTCGCCCGGGGGCTTTCTCCCGAACATGTGACCGACGTGATCTTCTCTCACCATCATCCGGACCACACGCTCAACGCCGCGTTGTTCCCCTTCGCCCGCTTCCACGACCACTGGGCGATCTACCACCGGGATGTGTGGGACTCGCGCCCCGCCGAGGGCTTTGCGGTCTCCCCGCATGTGAGACTGCTCGAAACGCCGGGTCACACCGCGCAGGACATCACCACCCTCGTCGAGACCGACCAAGGTACGGTGGCATGCACCCACCTGTGGTGGAACCAGGCGGGACCGGCCGAGGATCCGTTTGCCACCGACCCCGAAGCGCTTCATGCCGGCCGCCGTCGAGTGCAGGGACTGGCCGTCATGATCGTGCCCGGTCATGGCGAGCCGTTCCACCCCGATCAGAACACTCCGCGCTGACGCGCGGCGAAGCTTGAAACTTGGTTAACGGATTTCGAACATCAGGCGTCGACGATGGAGGCACCAGCACAAAGGAGAAATGTGATGTGGCCTTCGCTGAAGATCGGAGCCGTCGTCGTGGTCGTGATTGGATTGGTCACGAGCAGCCTGGCTGTAGCCCGGGCGATCGATGATCCGGAAGGGTCCGGCACCGGACGTCCCGCAGCAGAACAGGTGATCGACGAAGCTTTGGCTCCCTTGGTCGAGGACGGCACCTTGACTCAAAGACAGGTTGACGCGGTGGCCGCCGAACTCGCTCCGATCGCCGCCCGGGTTCGATTCCAGGAACGGACCAAGAGAATCATCGAGCACCTTGGCCGGTTGGCCGCCGAAACGGCTGAAGTCCTGGGAATCACTCCCGACGATCTTGCCGACCAACTGGAGAGCGGCCTTTCGCTGGCCGAGATCGCTTCGGCCCATGGTTCCAGCGGCTCCGAACTCGTGAACCGGGTCACCGATCACATCGCCGCTCACCTGGCCGTACAAGTCACTGCCGGAAAGCTCGATGCGGTGCGAGCCGAAGAGATCGCTAAGGCAACCGAGAAAACCCTGAGCGAACTGATCGACGTTGCACATCCTTTCGGCACGGTTCTCAAAGAGCGCCGCATTCGGGCTCTGCGAGTGGCGGGTCTCGAAGCGGCCGCCGACCTCATCGGTCTCGCCGTGGATGAGGTTCGAGCCCAACTCGCCGAAGGAGCCACTCTGGCGAAAATCGCCGGAGCCCACGGAGTGGTCGAGGGCGCTTTGGTGGACGCCATGACGGCACCGGTGGCCGGGCAAATCGATCGAGCGGTCAAAGGGGGCCGGCTCACCGAAGAGGAAGCCGCCGAGGCGCTGGCCAAGGTCACCGAACGGGTGTCTGAAGCGATCCACAGAGTGCCCGGGGCCCAGGATTAGCCAGTCTCGCCGCTCTGTTCACGCCCCCCTGGTCAGGTTCTCCATGAGGAGTGGCGTGGTCGGTGCCAGCAGCAGGTGCTCTCCATCATGGGACAGCCACAGATGCTCATCGACCCGCATCCAAACGTACGCCGGGAAGGCCTCGAGCGAGCCCCGTCCCTTGCGTCCGGGGGCCCGGTACATCAGCACCTCGTCACCGGGCGCTCGCACCGCCGGCAGGCGCCCCACCAGTTCGAAATTGCCAAACAACGCTGCCATGCCTTCGGACGGGTCGAGGGAGCGAGTTGTTCCAGACCACTCCACCGTGCCGCACAGGCCGCAGGCGACGACCCGGATTCCGGCCACATCGACCGGCCGGTGAACACACGGGCTGGATGTCATCGTCATGCGGCCAGTATGACGAACGGGTCTGACAAAAAACCGTCGGACAGCCGTCGGAGTAGCTTCTGCCTGTGAACGGCGAGCGAAGGGAAGATTGAATGGCCGACATTCGTTACGGCGTCGTGGGAGCCGGCCGGCAGGGCACGGCCGCTGCCTACGATCTGGCGGTAAGAGGGAGGGCACAATCGGTCCTGATGGTCGACTCGCACCCTTCGGTTGCCGAGCGATCAGCCCATCGCCTCAACTCGCTGGTAGGTCGCGAGGTGGCGACCTGGCGGAGGGTCGATGTGACCGACCATGCCTTTCTGGTCGAGGCGCTGGCTCCTCTCGATGTCTACGTATGTGCGGTCCCTTTCCTGTTCATACCCGGATGCACCCGGGCGGCTCTCGACGCGGGGACTTCCATGGTCGATCTGGGTGGGCACACCGGAACCGTCCTCGAGCAACTCGAACTCGATGGAGAGGCCCGCGCGCGAGGCATCTCCATCGTCCCGGACTGTGGGATGGGACCGGGCCTCAACAACACCTTGGGGATGTACGCTCTGGAGCGGTTGAAGGCCGCCGGGGCGACCCCAACCGCGGTGCGGCTCTACGACGGTGGACTGCCGCAAGATCCTCCTGAGCCGTGGGGTTACCTGGCCGCCTTCCACATCGACGGGCTCACCAATGAGTACGACGGGGACGCCATCTTCCTGCGGGACGGGAAGGTCACCTCGGTTCCGGCACTGACCGAGCCCGAGAAGATCACATTTGGGGAATTCGGGGTTTTGGAGGCATTTGTCACGTCCGGGGGCACTTCGACCGTTCCCTACACACTGGAAGGACGGCTGGCCGTCTACGAGAACAAGACCCTCCGCTATCCCGGTCACCTGGCGGCGTTCAAGGCTTTCAAGGACCTGGGTTTGTTCAATCGTGAGAAGGTGAGTGTGGAAGGCGCGGCGGTCAGCCCGCGTGAGGTGTTTCACGCCCTCCTCGGTCCGCAGATCGAGACCGACCAGGTGATAGACGTTTGCCTGATGAGGGCGGTTGGCAGCGGCGACGTCGATGACGGGGAGGTACATGTGGTCATCGAACTCGTCGATCGTTTCGACCCGGCAACCGGTTTTGCGGCGATGGAGCGACTGACCGGATGGCACGCGGCCATCATGGCCGGGTTTATCGGTTCCAAGTCAATCGTCCCGGGCGTTCATCGGATGGAACAAGCGGTCCCGGCCGGAGCGTTCATGGAAGAGATCCGGGCGCGAGGATTTCATGTCGAGGAACGGTGGGATGGACCAACACCAGGTGAGAGGATGGGGTAGAGCCGTTGCTCTGATGCTCATCGGGTCGACGCTGACGGCGGGGTGCACCACTCAGCCGACCACAACCGAAACGCCCGCCTCGGTGCCGGTCGCGGTGACGGAAACCACCGGCTGTGCCGATGTTGTCGACGTCGTTCTCGCCAGCGAGGGCCCGGGCACCTACCGATTCGACGTCACCGTGCGCTCGACGGACACCGGCTGGGACCAGTATGCCGATCTTTGGGAGATCCGAACCCCCGACGGCACGGTTTTAGGCGAACGCGTGCTCACCCACCCGCACGTCGATGAGCAGCCGTTCACTCGCAGCCAGAGCGGCATCGATGTCCCCACGGATGTGCGTTTGGTGACGGTGGTTGCTCGCGACAGCGTGGGCGGATTCTGCGGAAAACCCTTCGAAGTCGATATCCCCTGACCAAGCGGCCGCCACACCTAATTGTCGCCGGACTCGTGGGCTCCGGTGGTCGGGTCCTCTCTGTCACTTTCTTCCGGAGGCCGGGGCGCTCCCGACACCAGCAACAGGGGTAGGTGGGTGCGCTGCATTACCTGACCGGAGATGCTCTCCCAGGCTCCTTCACCAAAGAGCCGCCGGGTGGCACCCATCAAGATGAGATCGGCTTCCACCTGCTCGGCCGTCTGACATATGGCTGCTGCCCGGTCGGTCCCCTCGATGAAGATCCCGTTGGGTTCGAGACCACGCGACCGCAAGGCGGCCATCACCGGCTCGATGAGCTTGCGGCCTCGTTCTTCGACGTATCGATCTACGAGGGCATTCTTCCGGTTGCTCCGCTCGGAGTCCTCATCGAAGGGATGCCAGTTCTCAGATTCGAGGCCGTCGAGGAATGATCGGGGAACCTCGATTACGGTGACCACCGAGACTTCACCTCCCGGCGGGAGGATCTGCTTGATCAGGTCTGCGACGGGACTGGTCGGCAGCACGCCCGCGGTAGCGATCAAGATGTGCACGCCAATAGGCTATACGCATCGCGACGACGTTGAACCCACGAGCGCTCAGGAGGAAAAACGTGGAACACCGACGGCCACCCGATCAGGTGATCAATCAGGTTACGTGGAAAATCCCGAACGCCCTGGCGTTGGTCGGGTCACGGTCCGGCGACGAATGGAATGCCATGACGACCAGTTGGATAACGCAGGTTTCGATGGAGCCTGTACTGGTTGGAGTTGCCGTGGACAATTCATCGGTGACCTGCCGCTTGATTACCGACGGAGGCGCTTTTTCGATCAATCTTTGGGCCGCTTCGGATACCAGAACGTTTGTGAAGTTCTCCAAGCCGGCCCGGCGCGACGGCCTGACCCTCAATGGTCGAGCAGTACGGGAAGGTGCGACCGGCGTTCCGATCTTTGCCGAGGCGGTGGCCTGGATGGAGCTGAAGGTTCATAGCTCGGTCGACTACGGGACCCACACTTTTTTTGCCGGAGAGGTTGTCGACGCGGGGTTCGATCCGGACTACCAAGGGTCGATCGCGGCCATGAGCGATACCCGCATGAAGTACGGTGGCGTCAAACGAGGCGGACACTAGGAGGCCGGCATGGAATTTCGAGTGGACGACCAGGTGGCGGTGGTCACCGGTGCCAGCCGCGGGATCGGCCTGGCGATAGTTGAGGAATTGCTCGCCAGCGGGGCCAGAGGAGTGGTGATCACCGGCCGCAAGCCGGCCAATCTCGACGGAGCCTTGATGGAATTGAACAACGACGATCGGGTGCTGGCCATTGCCGGCGGTGCCGACGACGACGAGCACGCGGCCGCAGCGGTTTCGGTAGCCGTGGAGAATTTCGGAGCGCTCGACATCCTGGTCAACAACGCAGCAACCAACCCGGTGGCCGGGAACATCATCGATGTCGAGATGAGTGCCATCGACAAGATCTGGGCGGTCAATCAGCGCGGACCGCTGGTGTTTTCTCGCCAAGCCTGGCGGCAGTGGATGCAGGAACATGGCGGGTCCATCGTCAATGTGGCTTCGGTCGGTGGGCTACAACCGGGGCCGCTGCTTGGTGCCTACAACGTGTCGAAGGCTGCCCTCATCTTTCTGACCCGCCAACTCGCCTACGAGATGGCGCCGACGGTGCGGGTGAATGCCATCGCTCCCGGCATCGTCAAAACCCGGTTCTCACGTACTTTGTGGGAAATGAATGAGGAGGGAGCCGCCGGCCTGCATCCACTCGAACGATTGGGTGAGGTGGAGGATGTGACCGGTGCCGTGGTGTTCCTGTGCTCGGCCGCCTCATCGTGGATCACCGGCGTAACTCTGCCGATTGACGGAGGCGTGACCGGAGCGCGAGCCGGGCTCGGCTGAGGTCGAACTCCGGTCAGATCAGAGCGAGTACACCGTCGGCGACGTACTGGACGGCCAGCGCCGCCAGGATCAAACCAAGGATTCTGGTCACCACATTGATTCCGGTTTGCCCGAGGAATTTACTGACGATGCTCGCCAGGCGTAGAGAGGTGTAGGCGAGCAGCAGGACGGCTGCGCTGGCCGCGGCCAAAAGGCCAAGTCGTTCCGGGTCCGGGCCGGCCTGACCGACCAGTACGAGGATGGTGGCCAGGGCCCCCGGTCCGGTGATCAACGGTATGGCCAGCGGGAACACCGACACATCGTCCCGGGTGTGGGCCTCTTCTTCTTCCTCGGCGGTCTGCCGATGCCGCTGCGCCAGCACCATGTCGACGGCGATCTTGAACAGCAGGATACCGCCGGCGATCGAGAAGGCTTCGAGTGAGACGCCGAGAAAGTCGAAAAGGGCGGTGCCGGCGGCCGCGAATACGGCCAACACGACCGCCGAGATCACGACTGCCTTGCGAGCCACGTGACGCTGTGTATCCGGGGACCGGTCACCGACCACGGAAATGAAGATGGGCGCCAATCCGGGCGGATCGACGATCACAAACATGGTTAGGAAGGCTTGGGCGGCGAAGGCGAGCACGGTCGGATCAATCTAACGGGTAACCGGGCTGTCCCGAATCCAACCAGGCTGCGAAGGCTGCTTCGGTTCCGATGTCGTGGCCGGCTTCCACCGACTTGATGTACCGGAAGTGGAGGAGATCGCAGTACGCCTGGATTGGATCCACCGTGTCTGCCAGGTCCCGCATCCGCTGCAGCATGGGCTCGAACTCGCCGACCCGCCATTGAACCGAAGTCAACGCCTTGTGAGCAGATTCCTCCGTTTCTGATCTGGCCTGGTAATAGTGAAGATCGTCGAGTATCTGGCGAGCCTGGTTCTCCAGGGCGTCTACCCCGGTCAGCTCCTTGAGTTTCATTCGATGGTAGGTTCGTCCTCCCACCCGGACTTTCATCTGCAACCGCTGTCCCTCCTCGCTGGGTTGCAGGTCGATTTCTCGGACGTCGAATCCGAGATCGTTGAGTCTTTGGACCCGCTCGGCGATGCGGTACCGTTCGTCGGAAGCGATTACCGGCGTCTCGGTCAGTTCCCCCCATAGGGCCCGGTACCGGTCCGCAATGTCCTCCCCCAAGGCCAGGTCGGCATGGTCAATGTCGATGCCGCGTTCGGAGGCGATATCGGCCATCCCGCCCGCCACATTGACGATCATGATCTCGAGGTCTTCTTCCCGCTGGCCGTCGGTGAGCATATCGACTATGGAGGCCGTCTCGGCGTCGACCATGATCGTCTCGATGGTTTCGGCATCGAATCGACAAAGAGTGTTCGACAAAGAACAATCTCCCCAGAAGCATCCGACCGTGTGAAGCTCCACGAGGAGGCTGGCAAAGGCGTCGAGCATCTGGTTGCGGCGGGGACCAAAGCCGGGTCCCTCCAACAACTCACGGAACGAAAACGAGAAGTCCTCGTATTTGGTGATCAAGGCCGCGGACCCTTCTGCGGTCGGATCTGAGGTTCTCTGGTCGATGAGACCCACGGGTATCACCGCCGGGGCTCCGGCTGCTTCGAGATCTCGCAAAACCTCATAGTCGCGGTGAGCGGGGATGGTGGGCAATTCTTTGACTGCGTAGATGCCCTGGCGGTAGGAGACGAACCTGACGACGTGGCGGGAGATGCCGCGCGGCAGATCGATGACTCGGGCCGAATCCCAGTCGGCTATGGACCTGGTCCAATCGAGATCGAGAAAATCCGGATGACCGGGTCGAACGGTGATGGTGAAGTCGGGCACGGCCGCCAATGTAGCGCGGCAGCCGTTACGGCCGACCACGGGTGACTATTTGAGTCGGTGGGTCAGTCCCTTGTAGGAGTCCGCAAACCCGCGCTCTATGAGCAACCTGCCGAGCGGTGTCTGGCGAGCTGAGACGCCGTCGATGATCTCGATGGTCAGCCGTTTGCGCCGGCGACCGATCTCTTCGAGACCCGCCACCGCTCCCTGCAGACCGTCGGAGTCCTCTATGAAAGTCAGCACCCGCTTGCCGCCGCGCTCGACAAAGACCGCGAGGTCGCCACCGACCAGCACTACATAGGCACCCGCCGACCGGCCGGCCTTTCCCCCTGCTGCGGGAGGCCAGGGAAGGGCCGCTCCGTAGGTACTGGCCGGGTCGGTGGCGGCCAGGACGGTGACGTCTTGCACGGCTTCGACCTGACGCAAGCGGTCGACTGCGCCGGGCAACGCGAACTGCGCTCCGCCCAAGCCTTCGACGAAGTACCCGCGCCGGACGCGGCCCGTCTCCTCCATCCGGGCCAGAATCGGATAGAGATTGGAGAACCCTCCCGGGATCGACTCGGCGGCTACCACGTCCCGGGTCACCAGGCCGTGGCGTTCGAGCAACTGGTCGACCCATGCCGTGGCCGCCACGGTCGGATCGATGGCCGGATCGAGCAACTGGGAGACGAGGTACCAGCGTCCGGCCGCGGCGGGCGGGAACCTCGACACCACCACCGGCCTGCCCTGACGGCGGGGGCGTCGGCCGGCCAGGAAGGAGCGCACCGGCCCGAGCGAGTCGTTGGTGACCTCGCCCGCCCAGACCAGATCCCAGAGACTGTCGAGCACTTCGTCCGGGTCGCCCCCTTCGGCCGCTATGTAGAGGTCACCAAAGAAGCTCGCCCCCCGGTCGGTCAGGTGGCGTCGTAAAAGTTCGTGAGTAGAGCCCTCCGGCCGGTCGGTGTCGAGTGCCAGATACAACTGGGGAAGATGATCACGAAAGTAGAGCGCCAGGCGACCGTCTCGCGCTCCCAGCGCCCCCCGGCCTACCCAGACGACTTCACCGGCCACCATCAATTGGTCGAGCATGTCGGGGCGATAGTCGAGACGGCCGCCCAGGACATCTCGTTCGAGGACCGACGCCGGGATGACGGCACCCTGCAAGTGCCCGAGGACTTCCACCAACTCGGGTTGCCGGCCGGGCCCGGTGATGGATTTCACTCCGTGCCAGACAGGAAGGAATCTCCCCAGGGCCGTCTGATCGACCGGCTCGATTTCTTTGCGAAGTGCGGCCAGCGATCGCCGTTTGAGCCGGCGCAACACTTCTGTGTCGACCCATTCCTGGTCCTCACCGGCGGGACGGAATGCTCCCCGGGTGACACGCCCCGCGGCTTCGAGTGCGGCCAGTTGGTTGGCCACCACGGCGGAGGGCAAACCGAATCTCTGCGTGACGTCCACGATCGTGAAGGGGCCGTGAGTGCGGGCGTAGCGACCGATGACATCTCCAAGCGGATCCGGCACCGATTCCAGGAACACGTCGGGCACTCCCGGCGGAAGCGCCGTGCCCAATGCATCTCGCAATCGGGAAGCGTCTTCGATGGCCGCCCACCGATCCTGTCCTGCCACCCGGACGTTGATGATCCTGCGGTCCTTCTTGAGTTCTCCGAGGATTTCGAGAACGGAGTCGTCAAGGGTTCGGACGCCGATTTCTTCAGTAGACATGGGCCCGAGCCACCGCAGGGCATCGTGGATTCCATCCGGTCCGGTCACCCGGCGATCCTCGGTGAGGCTTTGCAACTCCAGTTCGACGGATTGCACAACGTCGGCCGACAGCAACTCTCGTAGCTCGCCTTCGCCGAGCAATTCGCGGAGCAACTCCCGGTCGAGGGTGAGTGCGGCGGCCCGTCTTTCGGCGAGCGGAGTGTCGCCTTCGTAGAGGTAGGCGGCGATGAACTCGAAGAGCAACGACGCGGCAAACGGACTGGCGGTGCCGGTGTCGACTTCGGCCATCCGGATCCGGCGCGACTGCACTTCTTTCAACAATCCGATCAGCGCCGGGACGTCAAAATCATCTTGGAGGATCTCCCGATACGTTTCCAGGAGGATCGGAAAAGAACCGAAGTCCTTGGCAACTCCCAGCAGATCGGCCGCCCGGCGGCGCTGCAGCCACAGCGGCGTGCGGCCTCCGGGTCGGCGGCGGGGCAGCAGGAGGGCCCGGGCCGAGGCCTCCCGGAAGCGGGCCGAGAACAGGGCCGAGTTGCCCAGGTACTCCACCACCAGCTCCTCGACATCGTCCGGATCGAGGGTCAGATCCCCGATCCCGGGAGCGACATCCGCATCGGGGAAACGGAAAGCGATCCCATCATCGGCCCAGATCACGTCCACATCGTGATCGAAGCGGGTTCGCAGCATTTGCGTGAGCGCCATCGCCCACGGAGCGTGCGCCCGGGCGCCGTAGGGGGAGAGCAGGACGAGGCGCCAATCGCCGATCTCGTCTCGGAAACGCTGCACCACAATGGTCCGATCGGTGGGAAGTATCCCGGTGGCGGCCCGTTCTTCGGCAAGGTAGGCGACCAGGTTCTGGGCGGCCAGATCATTCAGCCGGTAGTCCCTTTGCAGGCGTAACACAGCTTCATCAGGTTCGAGGGAACCGATCTCTCTCACGAAAGCCCCCAGCGCCCGCCCCGTCTCCAAAGGCCGGCCCAGAGTGTCGCCGTGCCAGAAGGGCATGGTGGCCCCCGGCTCACCCGGCGCCGGCACCACTTCGACCCGGTCATGAGTGATCTCGACGATCTTCCAGGTGGAAGAGCCCAGGATGAAGGCGTCGCCCGGACAGCGATTCGTAGACCATCTCCTCGTCGAGCTCGCCCACCCTTGCCCCGTCGGGGAGATGCACCCCGTACAGCCCGCGGTCGGGGATCGTGCCCGGATTGGTGACCGCCAGCATTCGAGCGCCTGTTCGTCCGGTGACCGTCTGGGCGACTCTGTCCCACACGACGCGCGGCCGCAACTCTGCAAAGAGGTCGGATGGATAGCGGCCGGCCAGCATATCCAGGACGGCTTCGAAGGGGCCACGGCCGAGGTCGGCATAGGGGGCAGCCCTTCTCACCATTGTGAAGAGATCTTCGACCGACCAGGTGGAGTCGGCGACCGTGGCTACCAGTTGTTGGGCCAGCACGTCGAGCGGGTTACGAGGCATCCGGGTTGCTTCCACCGCCCTCCGGTACATGCCGTCGACAATGACGGTCGCCTGGATCAGGTCACCGCGAAACTTCGGGAACACTTTGGCCCGGCTGGGTGCTCCAACTTGGTGACCGGCTCGCCCGACCCGTTGCAGGCCGCTGGCGACGGTCGCCGGGGACTCGACCTGAATCACCAGATCGACCGCGCCCATATCGATCCCCAGCTCCAAGGATGAGGTGGCAACCACCGCAGGAAGCTCACCTCTTTTTAGTTGCTCTTCGATGGCGACCCGCTGATCTCGCGACACGGAACCGTGGTGCGCCCGGGCTACCTCACGCCCGGCGAGGAGATTGATTTCGGAGCAGACCCGTTCCGCCAGGCGGCGGCTGTTGGCAAACACGATGGTCGACCGGTGCTCGTTGATGAGGTCGAGCAGCCTTGGATAGATGGAAGGCCAGATCCCGGCGCGGGCCGGAGGTTGCTTTCCGGGGCCATCGATGATCGCGGCCATCGGCTTCTCGCTCGCAGGCGGGAGAGGGGGCGCGGCCATGTCGGGCACCGTGACCATCAACTCGACATCGATCTCCTTGTTGCCGGGAACGTCGACTATCTCCACCGGGCGGGGCAGCCACGACCCGTCCGCTTGGGAGTGGCCTCCGCCGAGGAACCGAGCGATAGTCTCGAGGGGTCTCTGGGTTGCGGACAGGCCGATCCGCTGGGGAGGATGGTTGGTGACCTCCTCCAGACGCTCCAGCGAGATCGCCAGGTGGGCACCCCGTTTCGACCCGGCCACGGCATGGACTTCGTCGACTATGACCCATTCGACAGTCCTGAGTACCTCCCGGGCTTGGGAGGTCAGCATGAGGTAGAGGGACTCCGGGGTGGTGATCAGGATATCGGGAGGATTGCGGACCATGCGGCGCCGGTCGTCGGCAAGAGTGTCCCCGGTCCGCAGGAAGGTGGCGATATCGGGAAGTTCGCCGAGGTCGAGCCGCGCCGCGGCATGGCGGATGCCCATCAGCGGTGACCGCAGATTGCGATCGACGTCATAGGCCAGGGCCTTCAAGGGTGACACATAGAGCACCCGGCACCGCTCCGGTTTGGCCGGCGTCGGTCGATGGAGCAACTGGTCGAGCGTCCACAGGAAGGCTGCCAGAGTTTTCCCGGAACCCGTCGGGGCATGGATCAGGGTGTGATTTCCCCCGGCGATGGCCGGCCATCCCCGATGCTGAGCCTCGGTGGGGGCGGGAAACGATGCCTCGAACCAAGCCCGGGTGGCTGGAGAGAAGGAGGCGAGCGAGTTCACGCAGTCCAGCGTAGAACCTGGGACCGACAAACGAGCCTGCCTCGACTATCGGGATCAGGGTGACGGAATCGACCGGCCGACTCCGGCCCACCGGCGGGAACGACCCCCGGGGGCCGGCGATGCCCCGTCGCTATGCAGATCCCGCCCGGGCCAAGCTGCGTTGGTTGAGAGCCGGAACGATCGACACCATGGCGTCGACGACGTCGGGGTCGAACTGGGTGCCGGCACACCGCTGGAGTTCGTCCATTGCGTAATCGTGAGGTAGCGCCGGTTGGTAGGGACGGTCACTGGTCATGGCGTCGTAGGCGTCCACTACCAGGAGGATCCGGGCCAGGTAGGGGATTTCGTTTCCTCTCAACCCAAAGGGATACCCGCTGCCATCGAATCGTTCGTGATGGGCGACCACCGTGTCGGCGATGCGGGGATGCACGAGCCCGTCGACCATCCAGAACCCTTCCAGCGGGTGCCGGTGCATCTCCGTCCATTCACGAGCGGTCAACGGACCAGGTTTTGTCACGACCTCGGTATCGACCCGGATCTTGCCGACATCGTGGAGGTGAGCGGCGATATGAAGCCGGCGGCGATCGTCGAAATCCACTCCCAGATAACTCGCCAACGGTACCGATAGGGCTGCGACCCGGGAACCGTGGCTGGAGAGATCACGGTCGGTCGCATACATCAGCTGCATGAACTCGTCCAACCTGGTCTTCCTTCCACCGCTGTTCCCACGTAACGTGGTGCTGTAAACGCACACAGTAGACAGGACCGGCGAGGGAAGCCATGAGGCGTCCGACTCATTTGTCCACAGGCACCAGAATGGGCCGATGGATATTGCAGTGAACCTCGTTGAGTCGTATCTCCGTTTGACCGGCTATCTGACTCTGAGCGAGTTCGAGATTCAGGCTCGCGGTGCAGACGGCTCATACGAGACGGTCACCGATGTCGATATTGTCGCCCTCCGATTCCCCGGTGACATCCTGGCGGCGGACGATCACGAGGATTGTCGGATGTTGCAGATCATCGACCCGGCGCTGGAACTTCGACCGGACATGATTGATGTCATCCTCGGCGAGGTGAAGCAAGGTGAGGCCCAGTTCAATCCCGGATTGAAACGTCACGAGGTGCTGCATTCCGTCCTGCGGCGCCTGGAGTGGGCGTACGGAGTCCCGATCGAAGGAGTGGTCGACGACCTTCGAGTTGGAGGCTTCTCCGAGGTGCCTGCCTGCTCGGGGGCCGGCACGGTGAGGACCCGCTTGGTTGCCTTCGGGAGAAGCCCCACCACCGACCTGCATACCATCTCGCTGAGCCACATCTTCCAGACGATGGTCCGCCACTTCCACGAGATGGAGGACGTTTTGCGGCCTGCTCAGTTCAAGGATCCGGCCCCGGCTCTCTTGAAATTGTTGGTCAAGACCGGATTCGAGGTTACCAAGCCGGAGTAGCTACGAGCGAGCCACTCTCACGAACTCGCGGGCCTTGCCAGGGTCTACCGGCGCGGTCGTTCGGCCGTCGACCTTGATCGCCGTCCCCACGATCGCGCCGTTGGCGTGTTCCAAGATGGCCTGGATCGTTTCAACGGATGCTCCCGACCCGGCCAGCAACCGGGCTTCCGGGACGGCCGCCCGCACCTCGGCAAACTGTCGGCGGTCCGGAGGCGCTCCGGTGGCGGTTCCGGAGACGATGAGCGCATCGGCACCACCCCGCCGATATGTGTCGGCGGCCGCTTGGGCGATAGTCAAGCCCACCGGTGGAGAGGCGTGTTTGACGAAGACATCCGCCAGGACCTCGACATGAGGAGCCAGGGCAACTCGCATCCGGGCCAATTCGGCGGCTCGCCCGGTGATGATTCCCTGATCTGTGTGCATGGTGCCGCTCAGTACGTTGACTCGAATGAACGAAGCTCCGCAGGTCGCGGCGACCGCCAACGACGCCCGGGCATCGTTACGCAGAATATTGACCCCGACGGGAAGGTCGATCTCCCCGGTGATTGCCGCCACTGCCCGCGCCATGGCGGCGACGGTCACCGCCGGGACGTCGTCGGCGAAGAAAGGGGCATCGCCGAAGTTCTCTACCATCACGGCGTCGAATCCGGCGGAAGCAAGTACTTCCGCGTCGCGGGAGGCTTCGCCCAGAACGGACTGGAGGTCGCCGCTGAATCGGGGGGAGCCGGGTAAGGGTCCGAGGTGGACCATGCCGATGAGCTGGATAGACATCAGAGGTAGGCGCGAACGACCTTGAGGGCCATCTCGGCAACCGCCCCCTGGGCCTTCAAGGAAGTGTCGTCGGCTGATCGACGTCTGACCGCCACCCGGCACCACTCGCCGGCGGTACCTTTGATGACCTGATCGGTGTCGGTCGGACCAAACACGTACCTGGAATAGGCCGGGCCGATCACTTCGACCCGCACGGGCTTTTCATAAGGCTGTCCGGCCGCTTCGAAGGCATAGGGGAGCGTCTTCCAAGCCAACCAAGCGATGTGCCGCAACCGGGGAGTGTCTTCCGGTTCGGCCCCGTGGGTTTTGTGGATGTCAAGACCATGGGCCCAGGTTTCCATCAACCGGGCGGTGGCGAACGTCTTGGCGCTCATCTCTCCGGCAAACCACGGCACCCGGTCCGACGGTGACTTTCGAGAGAGCGAATCGACCACCTTGGCCCGAGCCTCACGCCACCACTCGATGACATCCTGAGGGCGCATCGCCCGGCCGGGAATCAGGGCGGCGAGGGTGAATTCGGCATGAGTTCCATACTGAGATGCTTCGGCGAGGCGGGAACCGCCCTCTTCCAGGGCGTTGTAGGCATATTCCTCAAAAGAGGCCAGATGGCTCACCGTGTCCTGGATGGTCCATCCCGGGGCAGGGGTCTTCAGCTTCCAGTCCCGGATGTTGGTTTTTTGCAGGAACTGGTCTTGATATTGCTGTTCTGCGACCAGGTCGGACAGGATCTCACGCACGCCCAAAGGCTAGTCGTGAGCGGCTGAATGCGCTATGTGACGAAGGCCGGGAGAAGGACCTGCGGCGGACACCTACACCTTGAAAGGCGGGGGAGGATGGCCCGCTTCGTCGGTTTCCACATAACTGTTGAGGACATCCACCAGCTGCCGCAATCTTCCATAACTGCGCCGGTTGAACCTCAGTGCCAGACGTTGCAGGTCGACGGCGTCTCCATCGGCCAGTTCGGCGTCGGTCGGTTTGATCACCTCGATGGACCCGGAGGCGACTATGTCGGCAAAACTCTCATTGAGGTCGTGGAGCTGGGCCTCATTGGGGGCCAGGTTGAGCCGCAGAACGAGCCGACCGTCCACGTACCGCTGCGATTGATAATTGGCATAGAAGTGGCAGATCTCGTGAGCGGCCACCTCGATGTCGTTGGTCGTCGTGTAGAGGCTGAGATCGGGTTCGGCGATCAGTCCGTTACCCAGCAGGTCTTTCTTCACGAAGTCGTTGAAGGTTTGCCAGTAACCCGTGCCGTCGGCCTCGAGCATGACGATCGGGTGAAGATCGCTCTTTCCGGTTTGTACGAGGGTTAGCAACTCAAAGGTTTCGTCCATGGTGCCGAAGCCCCCCGGAAACAGGGCAAAGCCGTGAGACTCCTTGACGAACCCGAGTTTGCGGGTGAAGAAATACTTGAAGTTGATGGTGCGGCTCGCATCGATGTACGGATTGGCTTGATCTTCGAACGGCAGTCGGATGTTGACGCCCAATGAGTTCTCCGGACCGGCTCCCAGGTTGCCCGCTTCCATGATGCCGGGCCCGGCTCCGGTGACAACCATCCAACCCCGTTCTTCGACCATCTTCTTGGCGAATTGTGTCGCGAGTTGGTAGTTGGGATGGTCGGGTTGCGTTCGCGCCGACCCGAACATGGTCACCTTGGGAATGTCGTGATACCTGGAAAAGACCAGTAATGAGTAGCGGATTTCCTTGACGGCCGCGTTGATGAGCTTCATGTCACCCCGGTCGGCCTGATCGCGGAAGAGTTTGATGGCCGACGTGATGATCTCGCCGGCCAGATCAGCGTTGGTACCGGCCCCCGCTGCTTCCACCAGTTGGGCGATCAGCTGATTGAGATTCTGGTTGTCGAACTCGTAGGAGCGCATCTTCTACTTCTCGAGGGTTCGGGACACGGTAGCGGCAGTCCGGCCGATTCAATCAAATGGTGGACCGGCCGGGCCCTTGCGGACTACTGCACTCCACACGGTGTCGTAGTGGTCCCGGTCGTACGGGTCGATGTGGGGAAGAACGAACTCCTGCCAGGAGCGGAGCAACGGATCGGCCGCCTCGGCAAACATGCGCAGCCCGGTTGGGACTCGATCGAGTATTGATCGCAAACTCATGGGAGTCTCGACCCGGGTGCCGGAGTCACGAGCGCGAAACGATTCATTGACCTCGACGGTGAGTCGAGCGAGGGCCGCGACGAATTCGGTCTTCATGGCCGGATAGCGCCGCTCCAGCATGGCGGTGAGTTGTGTCTCGCTCGGGAAGTCCTTTTCCCAAATCAGCCAGCGGTCGGCGAACGCCTTGTTGAGGGTCTGGGTGCCCGCGTAATCGCGAAGATCGGTCGGGTTCATGGTTCCGAACAAGCGGACGTCCGGTCGGAGGCGAACGGTTTCGCCGTTGGGAAGATCGAGTGCGTGATATCGATCCAGCAGGCCGTGCAGGGCGAACAGGGTCTCTGCTCCGGCGGCATTGAGCTCGGAGAGGTTGAGAACCGCCGGGCCCCGCAAGGCCCGGGTGATGTCCCCGTCTTCCCACCGGCTCTCGGTTCCTCCTTTGCCGTCGCCGTGCAACTTGGTCGAACCGATCAGGGTGACGTCCCGGACCTCTCCGGTCAGGGGAATCCGGTAGTAGGGGAGCTTCATCAGGGCTGCGAATTGTTCGATATCGTGGTCTTTTCCGGTTCCCATGTGTCCGCGCACGGCGATGTGAAGGGGAACGAAGGCGTCGTTGCTGGCTCGACGCACTTTCTCCAGTGCGGCGAAACGGTAGAGCATCCCGAGGTCGACATAGAACGGGTCGGGGACGGGGATCTTGCCCATACGGTGCTTGCGGTCGGACACATCGTCCGGAACCTCAAATGGTTCCAACTCAATCGGAGGCCCCTCTCCGGTTGGGTCCGTGAAGGTCACTTTGTCAGGCACTGATCAACTCCTTGGGTTGTTCGGAAGATTGTCGGCTGGCTCGCGACCACCAGGTGTCGACTCCCCACAGGGCCAGGCTGCGACGAAGCGCCGACCGAACCCCTTCGACCATCGCCCGGGTGAGTGCGTCGGGTTGCTCAACCACCTGATGGCGAGCGTAGGCGGCCTGCACCGTGGCATCACCGATGCCGATGCCCAGCACCGTAGTGCCACCCCGCTCGACGGAATGGGCGGTGGCGGCCAGAGCCTCGACCGAACCGCGAGTCATGCCGTCGGCGAGTACTACCAGAACGCGCACCTGCGAACGTCTCTGCAACATACGCTCGGCGGCGAAGGCCAGGTTGAACTCGTCAACATTGGCAGCCTTTTCAAACATCGATACGGGGGGCGAGTCGTCCGGCCCCTTTCGAGCCCGGGTGGCAGCGAGGGCCGGTTCGGCGGTCATCCAGAACAACCCGGCGAGAACGTCTTCGGCACGCCGCCACGGTTCGTCGAACGACTTGACGAGATAGTGGTTGACGGTGCTGGTGAGCCGCTCGGCGGCCGTCCCCTGGCTCTTGCGGAGACCGGCCAGAGCCCGGTGGCGACGCTCGGTGAAAGTCCGCTCGGTGTCGGCCGGGGTGGCGGCGAATGATCGGTTGAAAAGGGCGATCTCGAAGTCGACCTGCAGCTCATCGCACAGATGGGCAAGGGTCCACGCTCCGAGAGTGGCCGCCGACAGTCCCCAGGAGGATCGGAGCCCGTTGTGCAGACGACGCGGTTGCAGCATGCTGGCCGATCCGTCGACGAGCAGACTGACCGCATAGGCGCGCCGGGTGGGCAAATCGCGGCGCTCATACATGCGTTGGTAGAGGCCGGCGCCGATGAGCAGAGCCGAATGCGGCGACAGATCACCGTTGTCGAAGCCGGACCGGAGCCCGCGCCGCTGGTTGGCTACGAACAAGGGGTGCAGCTCACCGGACACATGCCGTTGGGCAACACCCCATTCACGGGCGGTGGCAGCCAGCGCCTCCCGGCCGAGGCGTCCAAAGACGCGAAAACGTTCGGGGATCGGCGAGACGATCAGTTTCCCGGTCTGTCCGGTCGGCAGGTAGACGGTGGGCGCCTGGCTGACCCGGAGTATCTGGTCGGTGGAGGCGTCGCCGGCCAGGTCTGAAGCAGCCTTGCGGCCGTCCACGCCGGCTCGGGCTTCGGCTGCCCGTTTGGTCGAGTCGTATCCATCTGCGTCACGCAGCACCGGGCTGATCAGGCGGACCCGGTCCACCGCGTCGGCCACCGCCGATGAGTCGGCCTCCTCCCGAGTCCTTTTCTGGCTGGGAGATTCGTCGGGCGGGCCGTCGATCACCAACCCGTGGAGCCGGGCGATGGCCAGGAGTTGGAGGGCCAGGTAGCCCACCGCCCAGGGATCTTCCGCCAGGATGGCCTCTTCGAGAAAAGGGGCGGCATCCGCCAGGGCTCCCGCCACCTGCGGGACCGATCGCCGCTCGAGGGTCTCCCGATCCGAATAACGCCCGGCCAGCAGGAAACAGGCCAGCGCAAACTGCCCGAGTGGCTTGGCGGACCCGAGGGCCGAGGGGGTGGCCGCCTTGTACAGGTCTTCCAGGACCGAGCGGGCACCCCGATATGCCATCATCCCGGAGAACTCCTGGCGGGCATCCTCGAGGGCGAAGAAGAGTGCTTCGCCGGCCGGTCCTCCGGTATTGGCGATGGCTTCCAGCAGATCGACGGGCACTTCGGACGGTGAATCGGACTCTTTGGGAAGCCAGGACGCCGGGATCGGCCGGCGTTCCTCGAAATCTGTCGAGATCAGGTGGACCACCTCGTGCAAGGCTGAGGCCAGGGCCACTTCCTCGGGGGTGACGGGGGCACTGCGGGTGTAGGCCGCCTGGAACACGCCGGGGTCGAGCACGACATCGTTTCCTCCGGCAGACGCCTCAGCCCCCAGCCTGACCCGCAGTTCGTCGTTCCCGGCGAGTGACCGGGCGAAGCGGGTAACGGCGGGAGCCACTCGCTGGTAGCGAGCCACCACTGCTTCGATCACCCGCTGCTCGGGCGGGAGAATCTCCGAGAGGATCGAATGTTCACGCGGGCGCATAACCAGTCATTCTCTCATAGAAGACTTCGATCCGCCTTGGTATCAGACGACGAGGAAAGCGATCAGCACGGCGGCCGCCCCAACCGCCAACGCGCTGACGGTGCGCAGGTTGGTTGAGCGAGCGTCCCGGCCCGGCAGCCGCTGCCAGGCGGCCACGATCAATAGACCGGCGATCAGACCGCCGACGTGGGCTTCCCAAGCGATTCGGGGGACGAACAGGGGCAGGGCCAGGTTGATGCCGAGAAGGACGGCCAGTCGTTGGAACAGCGCCCGTCCGGCAGGCGTATGCCGCTGCCGGTAGGTGGCACCGATCCAGGCCCCGAACAACCCGAAGATGGCGCCGGAGGCGCCGACTGCCACCCCACCTTGGCCGGATGCCAAGTAGGCCGCGCTACCGGCCAGCGCGGAGGAGAAGTACATGGCCGCGAACGGTACCGATCCCATCTGCCGTTCGATCTGCGGTCCAAAGATATAGAGGGCATACATGTTGAAGAAAATGTGAAAGGGGGAAGCGTGGAGGAACGCCGAGGTGATCATCCGGTACCACTCGCCCTCCAAAACCAGGACGTTGATGAGCCCAAACCTCAGGGTCAACTCTCCGGTGAGATAGCCGACCAGGAAGATGCCCACGGTGATGAAGAGGATCGCCTGGGTGACCGGGGTAGGACGATTGAGCTGTCGGGCGGTGATCACCTTGTGTCGACCGCTTGGCGCCGCACACTCCGGGCACTTCTGGCCGACCGGCGTGTCGCGCGAGCACTGGACACAGATCGGCCGGCCGCAGGTCGAACACGAAAGGGAAGTGGCTCGGTCCGGGTGGCGATAGCAAGTGGTGACGGTGGCTTCTTCCATGAAGACCCACCTTATCGGCCCCGTCGAGATGTTCCGTGCCAAAGGGTGGCGAGTCCTATCATCCGCCCATGCACCTTGATCTCACCACCCTCCCCAGTGGGCTGCGAATAATCACCGAACCGATGCCCGGCGTCCGTTCCGTCGCTCTCGGTTGCTGGGTTGACACCGGTACCCGGGATGAATCCGCCTCCGAGGCGGGAGCCTCGCACTTCCTGGAGCATCTCCTTTTCAAGGGGACCGAGCTACTGTCGGCGCGCCAGATCTCTGAACGTTTTGATGCGATGGGCGCGCAGTCGAACGCCTTCACCTCGAAGGACTACACGTGTTTCTGGGCGCGTCTGCTCGACAGCGACCTGGAAGAGGGGTTCGAGTTGCTGGCCGAGATGCTGCAGCGACCCGCTTTCCGGTCCGACGAAATCGACTCGGAACGCCAGGTCGTCATCGAAGAAATCAACATGAATGACGACGATCCGGGCGATCTTGCCCACGAGGAGTTCTTCCAGGCAGTGTTTGCCGGCCACCCGCTCGAGCGACCGGTCTTGGGGACCCGTGAATCGATCAACGCGATGACGCGCGAGGACTTGGCCGGCTACTGGAAACGCCGTTACCGGGCCGGGTCGACCGTGGTGGCGGTCACCGGAAGCGTCGATCATTCCCAGGTAGTTGAGTTGGCGTCCCGCCACTTTGGTTCCTGGGATGGTGACGGGGTCGATCACGAATTGGCGGCCATGCAGCCGAAGCCTCATGCCCGCGTGGTCAATCGTTCCACCGAACAGGCTCATCTTCTGATCGGGGGAGGCGGACTGAAGCGGGACGACGATCGGCGTTTTGCCTTCGAAGTCCTCAACCATGTCCTCGGGGGTGGCTTGTCGTCGCGCCTCTTTAGGACAATTCGCGAGGAGCGGGGCCTCGCCTACGCCGTGTACAGCTTCCGGGCCCCGTACGCCGACGCCGGCGCCTGGGCTGTCTACGCCGGAACCACCCCCTCGCAGGCATTCACAGTGCTCGAGTTGATCCAAACCGAGATCGATCAGCTGATCTCCGCCGGCGTCACCGCCGATGAGCTCGAGCGAGCCAAGGGCAACATGCGGGGCGGCATGGCCCTGGCGCTCGAAGACCCCAACAGTCGGATGGTTCGGCTGGGTCGAGATGAGTTGACCCGCATGGAGCACCTTTCGGTCGACGAGAGGATCCAGCGCGTCGAGGCAGTCACTGCCTCCGAAGTGCAAGAGGTTGCCGAGACGGTATTGAGCGGAACCAAGGTGATCGGAGCCGTCGGCCCGTTCGAAGTCGCCGAGTTCGAGGAGTTCCTCAAATGATCCAGGTAGGCGTATCCGGAGCGGCCGGTCGCATGGGTAGGGCCATGGCAGACGGTATCGAGAAAGCGGATGGTCTGGTCCTCGCCGGACTGTTCGACCCCGCCGGTGGAGGTGAGCTGGTGGACGGTCGGGAGGTTTCCACCGACGCCGGGACCCTCGCCGGGTGCGACGTCATCGTCGAATTCACCAATCCCGACGTCGTGATGGACAACCTCGCTCGGTGGCGAGCGCAGGGCAGCCACGTGGTGGTCGGTACCTCAGGGTTTTCCAGCGAACGGCTGGCTGAGGTCGCCGAGTTGTGGGGCAGCGGGCCACCAAACTGTCTGATAGCCCCCAACTTCTCGATCGGAGCGGTCCTGATGATGCGTTTCGCCGAACTGGCAGCCCCGCACTTTGCGGCCGCCGAGATCGTCGAACTACATCACGACCGGAAGGCCGATGCTCCCAGCGGCACCTCCCTGAGCACCGCCGAGCGCATCGCCCGGGCCAAACCCCACCAACAACGAGGGGTTGACTCGACGGAACTGGTAGAGGGAGCGCGCGGAGCTTCAGTCGGTGGTATACCGGTGCATGCGGTCCGCCTGCCCGGTCTGGTAGCGCATCAGGAGGTCCTATTGGGGAATCAGGGCGAGTGGTTGACCATTCGCCACGACACGACCGATCGGTCCGCCTTCCTGGCCGGAGTCCTGCTCGCCGTTCGCAACATTGGCGATCTGCCGGGCTTGACCGTCGGGATCGAGGGTCTGCTCGGGCTGTAGCCGGGCCGCCGCAATCCGGCAGAATCGTGTTTCCCGAGGCGGCGGTGCAAATGGGCCAACGGCTATCGAGGAACGTCCTCGGCGGTCTCCACAACCGGCTCGTCGACCTTGAAGAGAAACCGGTCGAGGATGAAGAATTTGGACACCCAGACCACCCCAAAGGCTGCCAGGCTGGTCAGATTGATGAAGATGGGCTGCGGGTCCCATTGGCGCTCGACAAACCACACTGCGCCCGTCGACAGCACAAAACCCAGGATGGCGAGGCTCCAGAACGGAATCACCTCTTTCATCATGTGGTTCCTGCCGCGCTTCTGCCATACCCAATACCTGCTCAACAGGTAGGCGGGGACGGCGCTGACGGTGACGGAGAAGATGTTCGAGCCGACCGCCGGCCACTTCAGAACCGTCTGGGCGCCGTAGAGAAGGCTCTGCCCGAAGACAACGTTGAAGGCGCTGACGGCGCCGAACCGGAGGAGCTTCGCTCCGTACCGATCCCCGAGGTTCCTGGTAAATGTCAGAAGCGTCTGCATTACAGAGTCATGGTATCGGCCGTCGGGAGCGATCCCCTGAGTGGCCGAGCGTGACCATGGTCGAATGCGGTCCCCGATGCAGCCTGCTTCTCAATCCAGGATTGGCGAATCCTGGTATTGGTGGTGGTTGGACGAAGTCCTGGGAGCCAGAGGTGCAAAACTACCGTCGAGTCGAACACCGTACTGCTCTAGCCGACCGGCTCCACCAACAGGCTCAGCGCCAGTCCGTAGGCCAGTGCCAACCCGATGACCGCCATGAACACGAACCCGTGGGTACGCGGCTTCAAGTTCTTGCGTGCCGCCCAACGGGAGACAACGAACGCCACCGCCAGCCAGAGTCCAAAATCGACCGGCCAGGCCAGGAGGAAGTCGCTGCTCCCCGACGCCAACAACGCTCCCAGCACGGTAAACAGCGCCGACACCGGCAGGGCGGCGAAAACCAGCAAGTAGTTCCGGGGGTCCAAAACAAAAAACCCGATCCAGAACCCACCCCCGGCCAGCGCCAAAAGGCCTACAGCGCTCGCCACGGCCGGGCCGCATCCAGGCGCCCCGGGAACGTTGGCGGGATCGTTGCTCACGAAGCCGGATGGTAGCTCCCGCCTCGCGGACCCATGTCGAGCCTGAGGACCCGGTCTAGGACCGGGTCCTCAGCTTGAGCCAGGAATCGGTTGCCGGGCCCACGGCCAGCCACATCAGCACGGTGATGAGGACCGCCGAGGTTAGACACCAGGCACAAGTGGCACCGATGACGAACGGTTCGAGAAAGGTCAGGTAGGCGGAGAAGGCGACGCCGCCGAGCGTCCCGGCGAAAAGCGCTATCCGGGCCATATCCGAGAGAGGGTTGTGATCGGTGCGGGCCACCAGCCATGCGCCCACTACGAGGAGGTATCCGACCAGCCCGAGAACACCAATCGGAATCAAACCGAAGAGTTCGGCGTACTCGCTTTGCTGCACGGTGTTGCAGTCTCCCACCGGACCGCAGACTGCCTCGACGCCGGTGGTCTCGACGTAGCCGAGGTAGGCCGCCACCGCCGTCCCCATCGCCGCAAGGGTCGGGATCGCCCAACCCGGTCGGCGTCCGCTTTTTGGCCGGCGCCACAACACGGCGACTCCGACGAGACTGGCCAGCATCCCGATTAGCACGACCACCGAGAGGGTGTTACCCAGCGGATCCCTGCCGAACCGGTCGGCCGGGGAGTCGTCGGCTTGGATCGGCAGCGGGGTTTCGCCGGCCATCGTGGTTGAAACCTCTCCGGAGTCTTCGCCGGGAATTGTGGTCGTCGCGGGAACGGGGATCGTGGCTACGGCTTCTTCGACCCCGGCGAGGGACGGCCAGTCGATACCGTCGCCGGCCAGTCCGTCGGAGATGATCCCGGGAAGGACATCAGGGATATCGGCCGAGCCTATGTAGATCTGGTCGTTGATGATCAACCGCGGGACCCCGTTGCTGTCGATGCTGTAGTGATCGTTGGCCTCCAGGAACAGGTTGCTCCCGGCCTCCACGCTGACGTCGACCAGCAAGATCTGAAGGGTGCCGTTGTCGAGCAGGTAGAAAGGAACTCCCGTGCTTTCGAGCGAATCGTCGTAGTAGAACTCCGCCGATCCGCCGTTCTCCAGATAGAGCGGCGGGAGAACCGCATTGATAACGTACTCGCAGTGACCGCAGGTCGGTGAGAAGAACAGGACGGCTCTCACCGAAGGGTCTTGGTTGTCCTGCGCCTTGGCGAACGGCGCCGGCAGCAAGAGTGCGACGAGTGCCGCGGCGACGGCAAGAAACCCTGGCTGAGTTATATGCCTCGTGGCCATGTTCGACCCAATTTTGGCACCATTCGGGTCAAACGACGCAATCGTCATCCGTGCCGGCAGGCAGGTCTCAAGACCGGGAGCATGAAGGAAATTCCGGCCGGATTCCTAGACGAAAATCTCTCTCGGGACCTACGGTGCCCAGGCGTCGATCGACATGCCGAGTACCACCGGCAGGTCGTTCTCGTAGGTGAAGTAGACGTACCAGGTGTACCAATCGAGTCCGCCGTACTCGGGATTGTCGCCGGGGTCTTTGACGGCTACAAAATGGAGGTTCCCGAATTCGGCAGGAACGATGAAGTCGGGCAACATTCCATTTCCGCCGGGGATGACCTCATCAACTGCCACCTGACGGTCGCCATCGGTCCACGCTCCCACGAACGAGTCGGCCACACCTTCAGCAAAGGTCAATTTAGGCGTCTCGTCCGGGCAGTCTTCGGGAGCACACCCGGTCCCGGCCCAGGGGTACAGTGTCGAGTCGGTGAGCAGACCATCGAGGTTGGTGAAGGACCGGGGTTGATCATGGTGGGCAACGTAGAGGCCCCGGGTGCTGGCGGTTTCGGTCAGGTCTCCCCGTCCCGCGAACACCGCCGCCAGCTCATCACCCAGATCGACGGCCAATGTGTCCGAGAAGGGATTGGCCGTCGAATCCGTCTTGGCCAGGTAGTACTCGTTGACCCATCCGGTGCCGCCCCCGGTGACGATCTCAACCCAGGTCGACGAGCCGATCTGCGCCTCCCGGCCCGTGAGAGCGACATCCGCCGCGGTCGCCGACAAGGTCGAAACGATGCCGTACTCAACTCCGGGACCGGAGCGCACATTGAGCACGTCATCGGCTGGTACCAGTATCACATCCTTGGTCCCGACCGCCTGGATCCACCTCGCCACCGTCCCGGGGACCATCGCCTGAAGAGAGAGGCGATCACCGGTCGAGATGGGAGCGGCCCGGCCTGGGGACACCCGACCGGGGGAATCGGCGGGTGGCACAGCAATCGAGGGGAGTCTGGTCCAGGCCAAGCCGTCGAGTGATCGCCACAGCTCGATGGTGTCGTCGGCGGTGGCGACCACCACGATGCCTTGCTTGGTGTTGGCGAGTTCTGCGAGCGGGGATCCCTCGGACGTTGCTCTGAGGGGGATCGGAGATTCGACCGCTTCCCAGTCGAGGCCAGTGGTCGAACGCCACAAGCTGAGGCTCTGGCCCCCATCGTTCTCCAGGTCCATCAGCACCGCCAGGAGCGACTCCTCACCAACCGCGATGGACACCAGCGCGCGCCATTGGTCATCGAAGCGGTCTCCGACATAGGTCCAGTCTGCCCCGTCGGGGGAATACCAAAGCATGGCCGATTGATGAACGGGGCCGGCAACTTCAACGAGGTAGCCGAGCGGACCGACCGCTACGTCGCTCGCCCATTCATTGTCGAAGTTGGCGTTGGGAAGAGCAGAAGTCGACCAGGCGCGTCCATCGGTCGAGCGCCAGATGACGGGAACCGACACAGAGTCTTCACCGGTGCCCAGCATCGTCCAGCCCACGGCTGTGATCTCGTTGTCGTGAATGGCCACTCGAGCGACGGCCGAAGTGCCCGGCCAGGGCGGCGACTCCGGGGTGGCATAGAGCCCGGCCGGCAAGGCCGCAGTAGGAGCAGCACCGAGGTATTCGAGGTTCCAGCTGCGGCCGTCATCCGAGGTCAACATGGAGGCCCGGCCCGGTATGGTGGTCGAGTCGCCCATCAAGAAGGCGAGGTAGCGACCGCCGAACCACGCCAGATTGGTGACGTCGGGAGTGAACCCGTACCCGTCCGCGATGGTGACGTCCTGAATCAGGGTTTCCGTCCACTCGGTTCCGTCGGAGAACCAGAGCCCATTGGGGGTCGGGCTGTCGTCGCGATGGAGGGCCCGATATCCGAGGACGACCATGCCGGAGTCGCCCCACACGGCGTCGTAGGGGTCCATGTCCGGCGGAACCGACCATTCCTGGTAAGCCCACAGAAGGTCGTCTGTGTCCGTGGTTGTCCCGTCCGGAGGATTCGTGGTCGGCTCGTTCGGAGAGGTTGTGACCGGTGCGGAAGGATTGGTGGTCTTCGTGGATGTGTTGGTCGACTCCTCAGTCACATCCCGGGGAGCGCAGGCGGCCACCACCAAGGCCAGCCCGATGATCAATGGGAAGGTTCGCCGCATGACTAATACCTCTCGTTTGCTCTGACCCTGACAGCGGGTCGCGCCATCGCAACGAGCGAATCGCGATGTTATGACGCTCTTTTCTCTTTATGACGACGGCGAACCGGGCAGAGTTCCCGGCTTGGTCCGAATAAGCTTCGTCCGATATGACCCATCGCCGCGAGCCGGATGCGCTGGCGGACCACGACTGCCGTGACCGGTCTGAGCTGTGTGAAGGGGACGTGTCATGGCAAGCCGACGGAAGCAAGCGCTGCGGTCGGCATCAACTTCTCTTCGAGCGTCAAAGAAGAAGGCAGAGGCTCCTGACGGGGTCCCTGGCGTTGCTGATAGTCATCGGACTGAGGATCGTCACGAACGCCCTGATCCGGCCGGACGAAGACTCTCCCAAACTCGTGCCTGGGAGGTCTGTGAAGACTACGTTGTGGATAGCCGGGATCTCCCGCCCGGTGCCCGATTCGCCGAGGTTCCGGCGAACCCGAGTGAAGGGTGAAGATCCAACTTGGCTCAAATCGGTACGATGTCTCCTCGCCCTATCAGGTGCCGAACGCCGACCGTGTTGAGTTTCGCTGCACGGTTGCCTATCTCGGCGGCGGCGAGTGGGAGGTGCTCCGTCTCGTGACGGCGCCCGGGTAACGGCCCCTACATTTCGCTGATGGTGACCGAGTGGATGACGGCATCCTCGACCGGCTTCTCGCCCCGCAGCTTCAGTCCGGCGATGGCATCAACCGCGTCCATGCCGTCGGTGACCTCTCCGAAGATCGTGTACGAGTGGGGAAGGCCGACGTTGTCCAGACAGATGAAGAACTGACTGCCGTTGGTGTTGGGTCCGGCGTTGGCCATAGCCACGATGCCCCGCCCGTAACCCCGCGGCTTGTCCAGTTCGTCCCGGAACTGGTAACCGGGTCCGCCCCGGCCCGTCCCGGTTGGATCACCTCCCTGGATCACGAACCCCGGGACGACCCGGTGGAAGATGACATTGTCGTAGAAACCATCCCGGGCCAGAAATACGAAGTTGTTGACCGTTTGCGGAGCATCTTCGGCAAAGAAACTGATCGAGATCTCTCCGTGATTGGTGTCGAGCTTGGCCGAATATTCCCTGGCGAGGTCGATATCGAGCGACGGGGGAGCGGAGTACTGCTTGGCCATGGGGCACCTTTCTTGAGATGAACGGGGGTCAGGGTACCGGACCACTTCGCCCTAGCGGTTGTGGCAGACTCCAGGACAACCATCATGACGGCCGGGCCCAGCATCCACTTCGTCGGGATGACCACCATCGACATGGTCCAGGTGGCCGACGTTTTACCCGAACCGGATCGGAAGGGTTGGGCCCGTCACGCGTATCTCGATGTTGGGGGCCCGGCGGCCAACGCGGCCATCACCGCTTCCATCCTCGGGAGCCCGGCGTCTCTGCACTCGACATTTGGTGAAGGTGCCATGGGCGGCCTGGTCGAGGGTCTGTTTGCCCCATATGACCTGTTCCGGGTCGGGTACGGCGATTCGGCCGGTGTGCCGGTGTCGAGTATCTGGGTGGCGGAATCCACCGGGGACCGTACCCTCCTCTCGACTGCGGCGAGTTTCGATGGACCGAAGCCGGGTTTTGTCGACCTGGACCAGGCGGGAGCAGTGCTGTTCGACGGGTTCTATCCCGACCTGGCCAGAGTGGCCGTTCATGCTGCTGCCGAGCGGGAGATTCCGGTAGTGCTCGACTGCGGAACCTGGCGCGAGGTGTTCTTAGAACTCCTGCCCCTGGCCTCGGTGGCGATCATTTCTGAACAATTTGAGTTACCGGGTCGACCCGCGGCTTCCCCCCAGGAGGTCGTTGCTGCGCTGCTCGGCAACTACCCATTGCGATTGGTCGCCGTGAGCCGCGGGGCCGGCAGCATTGTCTGGGCAACCCCCGCCGGGGCGGGCGAACTGCCGGTTCGGCCGGTGGCCGCAGTCGACACGCTGGGAGCAGGAGACGTGCTCCACGGCGCGTTCATGCACTTCGCCTTTTCGGAGGGTCTGGACGACCTGACGGCCCTGCAACGCGCTGCGGTCGTGGCGACCCGCTCATGTGAACATTTCGGAACCCGGGCCGGGGTGGCGGCCTGGGTGGCCGCCTTCTAGAAAAGGGCGCTGGCCAGGCGGCGGCGGTAGGTGGCCGTCAGTTCGTGTTCGCTGCCCAACACGCCGAAGACATCCAGTATGGCCTTGCGAGCCTCATCACGGGTTTCACCGCCCTGGGCGACTGCTTCGAGTAGTGCTTCGAGGGAAGGTACGAATTGCTGGTCGGCCGCCAGCGCCTTACCCAACTCGATTCGAACCGACGCATTATCCGGCTCGGCGGCCAGTTTGGCCTTCAGGTCCGGAATCGCCGTGGTGTCCACTGCGCCCATCCGGGCGGCGGCCTGCAGCCTTTCTATTTCGGGGCTGGGCGTCAACGGTTGGAGCACATGGAGGGCTTCGTCGTATCGGCCGGAATCGATGAGCAGCGAAGCCAAACCGATTCCCGCTTCCTGGTGGCGAGGGGCAACCAGGAGCGCCTCTCGGTAACCCCGTTCGGCGGCTGCCAGATCGCCTTCGGCCAGGAGATCGTCGGCGGTAGCGGTCAACAGGTCGGCCTCGGAAGGAACGATTTCGCCCAGCCATTGCCGGACCCTTGCTTCGGGCAGTGCCCCGGTGAACTGGCTGACCGGTTGGCCGTCCCGGAAGCCGACCACGGTAGGTATCCCCTGGACGCCGAACCGACCGGCCAGGGCTTGGTTGCTGTCGACATCCACTTTGGCCAGCTCGAACCCGCCCTCGAATTCGCCGGCGAGCTTTTCCAGAAGCGGCCCAAGTACTTTGCACGGGCCACACCAGGCCGCCCAAAAGTCGACCACCACCGGGACTTCCTTGCTTCGCTCGACGACGTCGCGTTGGAACGCGGCGGCGTCCACATCTCTCACGTAGTTCGCGTTCATGATGTTCCAGATTACTTTCCCTATGGCGGGACCCGGTCGGTGAGCGAAGGTTCCCGGTCTCATACGCCCTAGGATTCGCATTGGAACCCACACAGGAGGCAGGCGTTATGGCGCCGTTCGGACACCTACTCACGGCGATGATTACTCCGTTCACTTCCTCCGGCGAGGTGGACTACGAGCAAACCTGGCGGTTGGCGCGCTTCCTCGTCGAGAACGCCTCTGATGGCCTGGTGATCACCGGTACCACCGGTGAGTCCCCGACCCTGTCGAGCGAGGAGAAGGTGGCGCTCTACCGCACAGTGGTCGAAGCAGTGGGTGACAGGGCCCACGTGATCGCCGGGGCCGGCACCTACAACACGGCTGAGTCGGTGGAACTCACCCGCCGGGCAGCCGAGGTGGGATGCGACGGAGTGATGGCAGTCACGCCGTATTACTCCCGGCCGCCGCAGCAAGGATTGATCGAACACTTCACGGCGGTGGCCGATGCCACCGACCTACCGGTCCTTTTGTACAACATCCCGGGGCGGACCGGGCGGCGCATCGAGATCGACACGCTCGCCCGACTGGCCGACCATCCTCGGATTGTCGCCGTCAAGGATGCAGTCGGTGACTTGACCTTCACGACCAAGACCCGATTGGCCGTCGGCGAGCCGTTCGCCATCTACTCCGGTGATGACATCAATACTCTGCCGATGATGGCGGTGGGGGCCGTCGGCGTCGTCTCGGTGGCCGCCCATCTGGCCGGCAAGCAGATCAAGGCCATGGTCGAATCCGCCCTGAAAGGGGATCTGGCCACGGCCACCCGCTTTCATCTGGCGCTGGCTCCTCTGGCGGACGCGCTCTTCCTCGAGCCCAATCCGATGCCGGTCAAAGCTGCCGTGAACGCGCTGTGGGAGCCGGTCGGCAATCCGCGTTCTCCGCTGGTGGCCGCCTCTGCCGAAACCGTTCAGATGGTCAAAGCGGCACTGGGCGCCGTGCAGCAGCTATGAGCGTGCGAGTCACCTTCCTCGGCGGACTTGGAGAGATCGGTCGTAACTGTGCAGCTCTCGAGATCGACGGCAAGATCGCGCTCATCGACTGCGGAATCATGTTTCCCGAGGAAGACATGCTTGGTGTCGATCTGGTGCTGCCCGATTGGAGTTGGCTGGTGCAACGCTCCGCTGATGTCCGCTGTGTGGTGTTGACCCACGGCCATGAGGATCATGTCGGGTCGCTCGCTTACTTCCTGCGCGACATCCAGGTTCCGGTGTTTGGAACCGAGTTCTCCGTCGCGCTGGCCAGGGGTCGGGTAGAGGAAATGGGAGTCGAGGCCGACTTTCGATCGGTAGCAGACAACGAATGGACCTCCTTCGATAGCTTTCGTTTCACGCTCATCCCCGTCTCCCACAGCGTTCCGCAGGGCTCGGGGATCGCCTTCGAGACCCCTGAGGGGTTGGTAGTCCACTCCGGTGACTTCAAGCTCGATCCGACCCCGATCGACGGCCGGCCCACCGACCTTCCGGCGTTTGCCGAACTGGGCCGGCAGGGGGTTCGTTTGCTCATGGCCGATAGCACTAATGCTGAGAACCCTGGATTCGTCCCTTCCGAGATCTCGCTGGGCAAACCGATCAGGGACATCGTGCATCACGCCCCCGGTCGGGTGTTGGCCGCTTGTTTCGCCAGTCACGTGCACCGGGTCCAGCAGTTGGTCGATGCGGCCATCGGCGCCGACCGAAACGTGGCGTTTCTCGGGCGATCGATGCACCGGGTGAGTCAGGTGAGTCGTGACCTCGGTGTGCTGCAGATACCTGCAGACCGGTTGCTCGACATCGAGGATCTGGTCAAGTTGCCTCCTCAGCAACAGATGGTGATCTCTACGGGGAGTCAAGGAGAACCCTTTGCAGCGTTGTCGTTGATCGCCTCGGGTCGTCACAAGTTCATCGATATCGATCCGGATGACACCGTTCTGATCAGCGCCACTCCCATTCCCGGTAACGAGGCAGCCGTCTCCAAGGTGATCAGCCGGTTGCTCAAGACCGGACCGACCGTCTATCACGGCCGCAACGCCCAGGTGCACGTGTCGGGTCACGGGGCTCAGGACGAGCTCAAGACCTTCCTCAACGTGGTCCGTCCTCAGGCTTTCGTGCCGGTTCACGGTGAGTTCCGTCACCTCCGCGCTCATGCCGACCTGGCACTGCAGATGCGGGTGCCGGAGGTGTTCGCCCTGGCCGACGGCGACGCCGTCGTCCTCGAGGACGGCAAAGCCTGGGTCGAGCGGCAGGCGGTCGAAGCCGGATACGTCTATCTGGACGGCACCGAGGTGGGGGATGTGCGGGGCACTGTGCTGCGCGACCGGCGGCATCTGGCCGACGAAGGGGTGGTGATCGTCACCGTCGGGGTCAAGCTCCACACCGCCGAGCTGATCTACGGGCCGGAGGTCGACAGTCACGGCCTCACCTCAGATCCCGGACCGGTCCTCGGCAAAGCTGCCGAGGCGGTCAAGAAGGCGCTGGCCGAGATCTTCCAGAGAGGTGAATGCGACATCGCCGACGTGCAGCAAGCTGTGCGCAATACCACCCGGCGGGTCATCCGTGAGGAGATCTCCCGCAAGCCGGTCGTTTTGCCGGTAGTAATGGAAGTGTGACGGCCCGGCTTTGCCGGGCCGGTGGTCGGTTTTCAGTCGGTCGGCCTGCGGCCGCCCTTTCAGTTGTCAGTCGGTGGTAGACGCAGATGACTGACGACTGATCACTGATGACTGATGACTTCCAATCGCGCGGTGCGCGCGCAGAGTCGCGCGCAAATGATTGGTGACATTCGCCCGCCCGTGTAATGTCCTGACTGCATGGCCAAACGGACACCCACCCGCCGTGGGGCAACAGGGCGGAAGCGGGTGTCAAAGCCAAAGACAACTCAGCGTTCCCGGGGGATGAGCACGAAGGCCAGCGCCGGCCGATCGAAGCGAATCCTCACCCGGATCAGCGGTCTCAAGAACCGGCTCCGGACCCGGCTGGGCCGCCAGACCGACGACGTCTGGGGCCTCATCCTCATCGTGGTAGCAGTGCTGCTGGGTCTGGCCTTCTTCGGACAGGCCGGACCGGTCGGCCGTTGGACCCTATCGACGCTGCTCCTGCTCTTCGGCACGTGGTCCTACCTGGTTCCTCTGGCGATCGCCGGTATTGGGATGGCGCTCATCATCGGCAAGCCGCGCAACGACTACGGCCGACTGGCCATCGGGGTGCTTCTCACCTTCGTCGGCACGCTGGCCATGTTCCATCTCATGACCGGCACGGTTTCTCTGGCCGAGAGCCTCGATCTGGTCAAAGAGCGGGGGGGAGCGGTCGGATCGCTGGTGGCCTTCCCGCTTCGCAGGCTGCTGGGTTTCTGGGGAGCTTTCGTGATCCTGGTCGCGGTGACCGGGATGGGCATCTTGATCCTGACTCAGACCACCGTCCGACAACTGGCCATGGCGATCGGCGAGATCTTCGCCGGGGTTCGACGTTGGGCCAAACAAGCGGTGGCCCCCAAGCCGGGGAAACACGCGGTCCGGGTCATCGAGCACCATACGCCCGAACCGGCCTCCACCGCTCCCATTGCCAAACAAGGGCCCCAGCCCAAAGCTCCCAAATCGAAACCCGCCGGCAAAGCCCGGCCGGGACCCGGCCAGACTCAGATCCCCATGCCGAAGCGGCAACCCGGAGAGGGTTACGTCACTCCTCCACTCGAGCTGCTCAGACTGGGAGGGGGTGAGGCACACAGCCGGCGGGCTCTGGAGGACACGGCGAGAGAACTGGAAGACACCCTCCGCCAGCACGGCGTCGATGCCCGCCTGACCAAGATCGTGCCGGGACCCACCGTCACCCGCTACGAAATCGAACTGGCCCCGGGTGTGAAGGTCTCCAGGGTGACCGGCCTCGCCCACGACATAGCGTATGCCCTGGCTACCCCCGACGTCCGGTTGCTGGCCCCCATCCCGGGGAAGAGCGCCATTGGTGTTGAAGTTCCCAACCGCCGCCGCCGGTTGGTGACGCTCGGAGATGTCCTTCGCAGTCCCGAAGCGGAAGTTGCCCACCATCCCCTCGAAGTCGGTCTGGGAATGGACATCTCCGGGCGCCCCAAACTCCTCAACCTTTCCGAACTGCCGCACGTACTCATCGCCGGAGCGACCGGAGCCGGCAAGTCTTCCTGCATCAACTCGTTGGTGACCTCGATCCTGATGAGGACCACTCCGGATGATGTGCGCCTCATAATGGTTGATCCCAAGCGGGTGGAGCTCAACCAGTACAACGGTGTGCCTCATCTGCTCACCAAGGTCATCAACAATCCCAAGAAGGCAGCCGAGGCGCTGCAGTGGGCGGTCGCCGAGATGGACCGCCGCTACGACCTCCTGTCCGACGCCCACGTTCGCGACATCATCGGCTACCGCGAGAAGTACGACTCGGGGAAGCTGGATCCCGATGGGTTCGATCGTTTCCCGTTCATCGTGGTCATCGTCGATGAGCTGAACGACTTGATGATGGTGGCCGGTCGGGAAGTCGAAGAGGCCATCGTCCGTATCGCCCAGATGGCCCGGGCGGTCGGTATTCACCTCGTCATCGCCACCCAGCGCCCGTCGGTGGACGTGATCACCGGGGTCATCAAGGCCAACATCCCGAGCCGGCTGGCCTTTTCGGTCGCATCACAAACCGATAGTCGAGTGATCATCGACGGAATGGGTGCCGAGAAACTCGTGGGAATGGGAGACATGCTGGTCATTACCGCCACCGAGCCCCGGCCGCAGCGGATCCAGGGAGCCTGGGTAACCGAAGAAGAAGTCCATGCGATCGTCGGCTGGACCAAGAAACAGCGCGAAGCCAGATATCAGGACCATGTCATCGAGGCGGCCGCCCAACAGGCCAAGCAGACCGCCGAAGAAGATGAAGGCGACGACGCCGAGCTGGTCCGGACCGCCATGGAATTGGTGATTCGGTCACAGCTGGGCTCGACTTCGATGTTGCAACGCAAGCTCCGTATCGGCTTCGCCCGAGCCGGACGGGTCATGGACATCCTCGAGCGCAAGGGGGTGGTCGGTCCGTCGGAGGGGTCGAAAGCCCGGGCCGTGCTGATGACCGAAGACGACCTGGCGCAGATGTACGCGCAGACGACGGTCGAGACCTGATCGAAGATCCCGCTTTGGCGTCAAAGTGACACCAATCTCGGTGTATGTCCGACGCCAAAACCTGTCTTTTTCCCGAATCGCTTCCTCGGCCTCTGCTTGCAATAATTAGCATGATGCGAACAGAAGTAAGGAAGGATCCTCGTCATGAGCAAAGGAATCGAGGTCATCGGTCCCGTCGAAGGTGACTTTGCCCAGATTCTCACGCCGCCGGCCCTCGAGTTTGTAGCCGGCCTGCACCGGCGATTCAACCCGGAACGCGAGATACGGCTCCGGGCGCGGGCCGTCCGCCAGGAGCGCCTCGATCACGGTGAGGTTCCCGATTTTCTGGCCGAGACTCAGAACATCCGTGACGGTGACTGGCAGGTTGCTCCGGTGCCGGAAGATCTTCTATCCAGGCGAGTCGAGATCACCGGTCCGGTCGAGCGCAAAATGATGATCAATGCTCTCAACTCGGGTGCCAAAGTGTTCATGGCCGACTTCGAGGATTCCAATTCGCCTACCTGGGAAAACAACATCCAGGGGCACCTCAATCTGATAGATGCCATCGACGGGACGATCGAGTTCACCAGCCAGGACGGCAAGCACTACCAGCTCGATGAGAATCCAGCCACCCTGATGGTCCGTCCGCGCGGGTGGCATCTGGTCGAGAAGCACGTCTTCATAGACGGTCATCCCATCTCCGCGAGCCTGTTCGACTTCGGTCTCTACCTGTTTCACAACGGCCGCCGATCGTTGGATCGAGGGACCGGGCCCTATTTCTACCTTCCGAAACTCGAAAGCCATCTCGAGGCCCGCCTCTGGAACGATGTCTTCGTTTACGCTCAGGAGACATTGGGAATCCCCCACGGGACCATCAAGGCCACGGTGCTGATCGAGACTGTGCTGGCCGCCTTTGAGATGGAGGAGATTCTCTACGAGCTTCGGGACCATTCGGCCGGCCTCAACGCCGGTCGGTGGGATTACATCTTCTCGGTCATCAAGAAGTTCCGTAACCGGCCCGACATGGTTTTGCCGGATCGTGCTCAAGTGTCGATGACGGTGCCTTTCATGCGGGCCTACACCGAACTGATGGTGAAGACCTGTCACCAGCGGGGGGCCTTCGCGATCGGCGGGATGGCCGCCTTCATCCCCAGCCGTCGCGATCCCGAGATCAATGAGATTGCGCTGCGCAAGGTTCGGGAGGACAAGAGCCGAGAATCGGCCGACGGGTGCGACGGAACGTGGGTGGCTCATCCCGATCTCGTGCCGCCGGTTCTCGAAGTCTTCGACGCCGTTCTCGGCGACAAGCCCAATCAGCTTGACGTGTTGCGCGACGATGTGAAGGTGGAGGCCGGGGACCTTCTCAACACCGCGATTGAAGGGGGGCGAATCACCGAGGCAGGACTCCGAACCAACATCTCGGTGGCGGTGCTCTACCTCGAGTCCTGGTTGCGCGGAACCGGCGCCGCCGCCCTGTTCAATCTCATGGAGGATGCGGCCACCGCCGAGATCTCTCGCTCCCAGATTTGGCAGTGGATTCGCCATGACGCTCTCATGGATGATGGTCGGCCGGTTACCCGCGAACTCGTCCACGAACTGGTCATCGAAGAGATGGACAAGATGGCAGAGGCATACGGGGAGGATCTCTTCGCCCGGGGTCGGTTCGACGAAGCCCGGCACCTGTTCGAGACCGTCGCATTGAGCGACGAGTTCCCCGAGTTTCTGACTTTGAAGGCTTACGAACTGATCGACTGAGGAGGACAGAATGGAGATTGCCGAACGGTTCCGCCGGGAGGTCGAGGAACTAGAACGGGATTGGGCCACCAACCCTCGCTGGAAGGGGATCACCCGCGAATACACCGCGGAACAAGTGGTCAAGCTACGCGGGACGTTGATGATCGACTACACGCTTGCCAAGCACGGAGCCGAGCGGCTTTGGAAGCTGCTCGAGACGGAAGATTATGTCAACACCCTCGGGGCGATGACGGGCAACCAGGCCGTGCAGATGGTCAAAGCCGGCCTCCGGGCCATCTACTTGAGCGGTTGGCAGGTGGCCGGGGACAACAACCTCGCCATGCAGACCTACCCCGATCAAAGCCTCTACCCGTCGAACAGCGCCCCGGCGCTGGTGCGGAGAATCAACAATGCTCTGCTGCGCGCCGACCAGATCGAATGGTCGGAGGGCCGCCACGACCACGATTACATCGCTCCGATCGTGGCGGATGGTGAAGCCGGGTTCGGGGGAGCCCTCAACGTCTTTGAGCTGACCAAAGCATTCATCGAAGCCGGCGCGGCGGGTGTGCACTTCGAAGATCAACTGGCTGCCGAGAAGAAATGCGGGCATATGGGCGGCAAGGTGCTGGTGCCCACCGCTCAGCATGTGCGGACCCTGAAGGCGGCCCGTCTCGCTGCCGACGTCCTCGGTGTATCGACGATCATCGTCGCAAGGACCGATTCGCTGGCAGCGACCCTGCTGACCAGCGATATCGATGAGCGGGATCATCGCTTCGTGAAGGGCACCCGGACCACCGAGGGCTTCTACGACGTTGAGAACGGAATGGAATCCGCGGTAGCCCGCGGTCTTGCCTATGCCCCCTACGCGGACTTGATCTGGTGCGAGACCGGTCACCCCGACCTCGACGAGGCCAGGGAGTATGCCGAACGGATCCACGCGGAGTTCCCCGGCAAACTCCTGGCGTACAACTGCTCGCCGTCCTTCAACTGGAAGATGAACCTGGACGACGCCTCCATCGCCTCCTTCCAGAAGGAAATGGGAGCGTTGGGTTACAAATACCAGTTCATCACCCTGGCCGGGTTCCATTCCCTCAACGCCTCGATGTTCGATCTGGCCAAGGGCTATCGGGAAGAAGGGATGACCGCCTACGTGCGGGTCCAGGAGCATGAGTTCGAGATCGAAAAGGACGGCTACTCGGGCGTCAAACACCAGCGAGAAGTCGGCGCCGGGTATTTCGATGAAGTGGCGCTGGCGATCAGCGGAGGGGAGGCCTCGACTCTGGCCTTGAAGGGTTCGACCGAGGACGAGCAGTTTCTCGAGCACTGAGCGGGACGGGCCGGTACGGGATGTTTGCCCGGCAACGTTGCTAACTTTTCGTCCCCATGGACGGCAACGTACAACGGCAAGCCCTGGCGAGTGCCGAACGGGCCCTCGATGCCCTGGAAGCCGGCCGGGCCGACGCGGCCCGGTCTGCAGCCCGGCGTGCCGCGGATCTGGACCAGCTTGGTGTTTTCGCCGCTCTGCCGCGGGCCGTCGAGCAAGCCGCCGCCGACCTCATCTCCAACGGCTCGCTCTCTGAGTTGAGCCTTTCCGCCCTGACCGCGGCGATCGGTCCCGGACCATTGGAAGCGGTCGTCGCCAGACTGGGCCGCTGAGCTTGCCATTATCCGAATTCGGCTAGCGTTTCCCGCATGAGCGGAGGTTGGATTCACGACGAGCACCCTTTTGCAACGCCGCCGGATTTGCGTGACCCGGCTCGTCAACTCCGGGGCCGCCTGGCTTCGGGGATCACGGTGTTCACATCAGGGGGGCCGGATCACCGGACCGGCTTGACCGTGTCCTCACTCCTGGTCGCCGAAGGCGAGCCTTCCCGGGTGGTTGCCCTGGTCGGGGAAGCCACCGATTTGTGGTTCGCCATCGAGCAAAGCGGGTCCTGGGTTCTTCATGTGCTGGGGGAGACCGACCTCGAACTCTCCGATCGTTTCGCCGGGCTCCGACCCAGCCCGGGCGGTCTGTTCGCAGGACTCGGTGTCGAAGACACTCCCTGGGGTCCTTCGCTGACCCGGCCGGGCATCCGTGCCTACTGCCGCTTCGAGAGATCGGTCGAGACCGGTTTTCACCGATTGGTCACCGGCGTGATCGACCAGATCGACATGGAGGACACGGCCGGTCCTCTGATCTACTACCGGGGCCGCTATCGAACCATCCGCAACGAAAACGACGGTATGGGGTTCGGCCCCGGCCATCGTTCCTAGACTCTCCGTCGATGTCTTCACCCACTGTTTGGCTGACCACGCTCGGTTGCGCCAAGAACCAGGTTGATTCGGAGAAACTCACAGCCATGCTCGACGAGGCGGGCTACGGTCGGGCATCCGACCCGGCCCGAGCCGACGTGGTGATGGTCAATACCTGTGCATTCATCGAGGCGGCTCGGGAGGAATCGGTCGAGGTCATCCTCGAACTCGAAGAGGCCAAACGGTCCGATGCGAGCCTGGTCGTGCTCGGCTGCATGGCCCAGCGGTTCGGCTCGGAGATTTCCGAGGCGCTCCCGGAAGCCGACGCGGTACTCGGCCTGGATCGATACGGCGAGTTGATCGGCACCCTGGATCGGCTCACCAACTGGCAACCGGTCGGAATCCAGCGATCCTCGATGGACATCCTCCATACGGTCAACCGGCCTGCTCCGACGCTTCCCTATGCCTACGTCAAAGTGGCCGAAGGATGCGACAAACCGTGTACGTTCTGCGCGATTCCCCTCATTCGCGGCAAGCAGCGCTCCCGCGACCCCGGGAACATTCGCGACGAGATCCGGGCTCTGACCGCCGGCGGCGTGAGCGAGATAGTCCTGGTGGCGCAGGATCTCGCTTCGTACGGGAGAGACATCGACGCGCCGGGAGGCCTGGTCGGCTTGCTGAACGTGGTTTCCGGCGTTGAGGGATTGCGCCGCTTGCGGCTGTTGTATCTCTACCCGAATGAGATCCGGCCGGCTTTGATGGCCGAGATGGCCTCCAATCCGCTCATCGCTCCGTATTTCGACCTCAGCTTGCAGCACGCTGAGGAACGTTTGCTGCGAGCGATGAGCCGGCCCGGAAACGGGGGTCGGTATCTCGAGCTCATCGGTCGGATAAGGTCGCTCGACCCGGAAGCCGCTCTCCGTTCGAGCTTCATCGTCGGGTTCCCCGGGGAGACCGATGACGATGTCGAGAACCTGGCCGGTTTTCTGGAACGAGCCCGGCTGGATTGGGCGGGTTTCTTCCCCTATTCGGCCGAGGTTGGAACTCCGGCGGCCGATCTCTCAGATCAGGTCGATCCGGATGCCGTCACCGAGCGTCTCCGGTATCTGCAAAGAACCCAGGACGAGCTGACCGAAGAGGCCAACGCCGCTCAGGTCGGACGGATCATGGAGGTATTGGTGGATCAGGTCGAGGACGGAGTCCCGGTCGGTCGCACCTATCGGGAAGCGCCGGAAATAGATGGGATGGTGACGTTGGATCGGGGACGGCCGGGGGAGTGGGTGCGGGCCCGGATAACCGCCAGCTACGGAGTTGATCTGACCGCCGAAGTGGTGGAAACATGATCGTTGAGGTCATAGCCGTGGGGACGGAACTCCTGCTCGGGCAGATCGTGAACGGCAACGGGGCCATCATCGGTCGTCGTCTGGCGGAGGAGGGTCTCGATGCCCATTTCCAGGTGGTAGTGGGAGACAACGACGAGCGCCTGGTGGCGGCGCTCACGACGGCCCTGAAACGAGCCGACGCGGTGATCCTCACCGGGGGGATCGGTCCGACCCAGGATGACCTCACCCGGGAAGCCATCTGCCGTGCCACCGGACGGGCCATGGTCTTCTCCTCCGAATATGCGGAAAGGCTTCGAGCCAGATGGGAAGCCACGGGACGGATCATGCCGGAAAGCAACTTGCGTCAGGCCGAGTATCCGGACGGTGGAATCCAGCTACCCAATGCCAAGGGCACGGCGCCCGGAATCGCTCTGGAGCACGACGGCACCTGGATCTTCGCCCTGCCCGGAGTTCCGCAAGAAATGGAGGCGCTCCTCGATGAAGAGGTCATGCCTCGTCTGCGGCGGATGGTGGGCGGCCCGGCGGTTGTGAAGAGCCGGCTGCTGCGGAGCTGGGGAATGAGCGAATCGCAAGTAGCCGAACTTCTGGACGACCTGTTCCGGGCCTCCGTCAACCCCTCGGTAGCCTTCCTGGCCTCGAGCGGCGAGATCAAGGTACGGATCACAGCCAAGGCCGACACCGACGCCGACGCATCCGCCCTGATCGCGCCGGTGGAGGCCGCGGTCCGGGAACGGCTGGGGCCGCGGATCTTCGGCAGCGACGAAGAAACCATCGAGGCGATCGTTCTGCGCATGCTGGAGGAGCGCGGCTGGCATTTGGCCACCGCCGAATCGGCCACCGGCGGCCTGATCGCGGCCCGCCTCACCTCGGTTCCCGGGGCGTCGCGGGTGTATGTCGGGAGCGTCGTGGCCTACGCCACCGAGCTGAAACGACGTTTGCTCGCGGTCCCTGCCGCAATCCTCGACCAGGCGGGCGTCGTCTCGGAGGAAACGGCTATGGCGATGGCAGCGGGGGCGGCTCGACTGCTGGGTGCCGACGTGGCGGTGGCAGTGACCGGATCGGCCGGTCCGGACGAACAGGAACAACCGGCCGGAACGATGGTGATCGGAGTGCACACACCCGACGACACCGCGGCGCGGACCTTCCGGATGCCGGGCGATCGTGAAAGGGTGCGGACCTACGCCGGCACCGCAGCTTTGCAGCTGGTCAGGCTGGCAGTCGAGGGGTCCTGGTGGAACCGGTAGGACGTCTCTTTGTAGCCGTTCCATTGACCGATGAGGTGCGGGCGGCGCTGGCGGCCCACATCACGGGCGCAGGCAGTGACCGAGGGCTGCCGGGCAAGCCGGTCCCACCACCCAACTGGCACGTGACGATGCGGTTTCTCGGTCCCACCGATCAGGTGGCCTACGAGCGGTTCCTGGCGGCGTTGACCGAAGCGGAACGGGGGGAGCCGTTCACCATCTCTTTTGGGGGTCTGGGGGCCTTTCCTCGACCCGCCCGGGCGACCGTGTTGTGGCTCGCCGTCGAGCGGGGAGTGGATCGACTGGAACGGCTGGCGGCTCTCAGCGAACAAGCCGCTCAACAGGCCGGGTTTGCTCCGGAGGAGCGGCCGTTTCACGCCCACCTGACGCTCAGTCGGATCCGACCCCACCAGGATGTCCGGCCGTTGCTAGAACGGGTGTCACCTTTTCCGATGTCACTTCCGGTCGATCGGTTGGTCGTGTTCCGGAGCCACCTCGGTCGAGGCGGAGCACGGTACGAGGAGCTCGACAGCTTCGAACTCGGGGAGTAGCTGCGAGCTACGAGCTTCGAGCCACGAGGATACAAGCGGGTTCTGAGTTCTCACCGTACCTGCAACCTGCAACCTGAAACCTGAAACCTGCAACCTGAAACCTGAAACCTGAAACCTGCCACCTGCAACCTGAAACCTGCCACCTGAAACCTGAAACCTGAAAACCTTGCTTGCGAACATATGTTCGACTAGATTCTGCACCGAACAGGGGATAGGATTACAACCGTGTGATTTTGTCACACCCGATCCCTACCTTATGGACCGATGAGTATCGAAGGGAGCAACAGGTGGAACGGGACAAAGCTCTAGAGATGGCCATGTCGCAGATCGAACGGCAGTTTGGTACCGGGGCGATCATGAAACTCGGTGAGAGCAGCCATCAGAGGATGCCGGCCATTTCGACCGGAGCCCTGTCGCTCGATCTGGCGCTGGGTATCGGAGGTGTCCCGCGAGGCCGGGTCGTCGAGATCTTTGGCCCGGAGAGCAGCGGAAAGACCACGCTGGCCCTGCACGTGGTTGCCGAAGCTCAGCGCAATGGGGGAATCGCCGCCTTTGTCGATGCCGAGCATGCCCTCGACCCCACGTATTGTCGGGCGTTGGGTGTTGATGTCGACGAGTTGCTGATCTCCCAGCCCGATACCGGTGAGCAGGCTCTGGAGATCACCGACATGCTGATTCGCTCCGGGGCACTCGACGTCGTGGTGATCGATTCGGTTGCGGCGCTGGTCCCGCGGGCCGAGATCGAAGGAGAGATGGGTGATACGCACGTTGGTTTGCAGGCCCGCTTGATGTCGCAGGCCTTGCGCAAGCTGACCGGAAGCATCCACCGCTCCCAGACGACGGCCATCTTCATCAACCAGTTACGGGAGAAGATCGGCGTCATGTTCGGGTCCCCGGAGACCACGCCGGGTGGGCGAGCCCTCAAGTTCTACTCGACCGTTCGGATCGACATTCGCAGGATCGAGGCGATCAAGGATGGTCAGGAGAACGTCGGGAACCGGGTCCGCGCCAAAGTGGTCAAGAACAAGCTCGCCCCACCGTTCCGTTTGGCCGAGTTCGACATCATGTTCGGAGAAGGCATCTCGCGCGAAGGCAGCCTGCTCGATGTGGCGGTGGATCAAGGGATCGTGAAGAAGAGCGGTGCCTGGTACACCTACGACAACGATCAACTCGGGCAGGGTCGTGAGAACTCCAAGCGATTCTTGCGGGAGAACCCCGATATCGCTGTGCAATTGCAGGCGAAGGTGCTCGAGGCGGTTGGTTTGTTGGAAACCGACAAGACCGATGCGGCGGATGGGACCATGGACGAAGTGCCACAACCCAACCCCAAACCCGACAAGAAGTAGGCGCCCAACCGGTCTCACCTGTTGACGGCTTGTAAAACTTGCTCGTTACAAATTGGTTTACGCGCGGTACGATGGTTTCAGCACACACAACAAGTACCTAAAACAACCAAATGGAATCGAATTCGTGAAAAACAAAAGGGATCTTTGGATACAGGAGGTGTTTCGAACGAGGCGAAGGGCCTAAGTCCAATAGCTTCGATCGGATGATGTGTGTGCCGGACCCCGGTGGGGGTTCGGCATTCCTGTTTCATAGGTCACCGGAAGGCAGGGACGATGGATGTGGTCATACCGATCATCGTCGGTACCGTTGCCCTGGCGCTTGGCTTGGTCTCCGGGTTCTTCCTGACCCGCCACCGTGTTCGCCGATCAAAGGCGAACGCTGATTCGACGGCCGAATCAGTTGTTGCGGAGGCGCGACTGGAAGCCCAACAGATCCTGGCCAGGGCCCAGGAAGAGGGGCGAGCCAAAGCAGAGGCATATCGTGATCGTGAGGACGCCACCCTCGAACACCGCCGCCTCGAGGTGAAATCATCTGAGGAACGACTCAATCAACGTGAACAGACCCTCGAGCAAAGGGCGGGGAATCTCGCGCAACGCGAACAGATGCTGATCCACCGTGAGCAGGAGGCATCGGATCTGCGGCGGGATGCCGAGCAGCTCAAGGAACAGGCTCGTGACGAGTTGCAGCGCTTGGCCGGCTTCGACGCCAACGCCGCCAAGGAACAGCTTCTGGAGCAGACCAAAGACGAGGCGCGCCGGGAAGCGATGATCCTGGTCCGTGACATGGAGATCAAGGCCCGCGAAGAAGCCGATCGAAGGGCCCGCCGAATTCTGACTACCGCCATCCAGAGGCTGGCCTCAGAAGTCGTCACGGAAACCACCGTTTCGGTGGTGGAGCTGCCCTCAGACGACATGAAAGGCCGGATCATCGGCCGTGAGGGACGCAACATCCGGGCCTTCGAGGCGATCACCGGGGTCAATCTGGTGGTCGACGACACACCGGAAGCAGTGTCGGTTGCCTCATTCGATCCGGTACGGCGGGAGTCGGCGCGGATCGCCTTGGAGCGGCTGGTGGCCGACGGGCGTATTCATCCTGCCTCGATCGAGGAAGCCTACGAAAAGGCCCAGGCTGAAGTTGAGCAGAGCATCCGTGACGCCGGCGAGTGGGCGTTGTTGGAAGTCGGCATCTCCCGCTTGCACCCGGAGTTGGTGACTCTGCTGGGTCGATTGAAGTACCGGACCTCTTATGGTCAGAACGTCCTCAACCATCTGGTAGAAGCCGCCCACGTGGCCGGCATGCTGGCGGCCGAACTGGGTATCGATCCGGTTCAGGCGAAGCGAGCTGCCCTGCTGCACGATATCGGCAAGGCGGTCACCCACGAGGTCGAAGGATCCCACGCGCTGATCGGAGCGGAGATAGCCCGCCGTTTTGCTGAGGACCCGGCCATCGTCCATGCCATTGAGGCACACCACAACGAAGTCGAACCGCGCACGCTGATTGCGGTCCTGGTGCAGGCTGCCGATGCGGTGTCGGCGGCGCGGCCCGGAGCCCGCCGGGAAGCGCTCGAGTCCTATGTGCGACGCCTGGAACGGCTCGAGAAGCTCGCCAAGGACTTCGAGGGGGTCGAGAAGGTCTTCGCCATGCAGGCCGGCCGCGAAGTGCGGGTGGTGGTCGATCCCGGCGAGGTCGACGATCTCGGAGCCTCAGATCTGGCCCGGCGGATCGCCAAACGCCTGGAAGAGGATCTGCAATATCCCGGTCAGATCCTGGTTACGGTCATTCGCGAGTTGCGGGTGACGGACTACGCCCGCTGACGATGGTTGAGACCGTGTTTCTGGGCAGCCCGGCCGTGCGACCCGAGGCAGGTCGCCGGCCGATGCGGACCGGGCTGAGCTACTTCGTCCGGACCTTTGGCTGCCAGATGAACGAGCACGACAGCGAGCGGATCGCCGGGATGTTCGAAGCGGACGGGATGCGGCCCGTGACGGATTACGCATCGGCCGACGTCGTGTTCATCAACACCTGCACGATCCGCGAGAACGCCGACAACCGGCTCTACGGGAATCTTGGTCAACTCAAGCAACTCAAGGACCGCAATCCCGACATGTTGCTGATCGTCGGCGGATGTGCCGCCCAGAAGGACCGGGAGTTGGTCAGAGAGCGGGCGCCGTGGGTGGATGTGGTCCTCGGCACCCACAACCTGGATCGGGTTCTCGATCTCATGGATCACGCCCAGGAGTGGGGAGCGGTCACCGAAATCGCCGATGAGCTCGAAACAATGCCTTCTTCGCTGCCGGTCCGTCGAGAGGTCGACCACTCGGCGTGGGTGGCAATCCAGGTCGGCTGCAACAACACCTGTACCTTTTGCATCGTTCCGGCGGTGCGGGGCATCGAGGTGAGCAGACGCCCCGGAGACGTCATCCACGAGGTGGAACAACTCTCCCGCGACCGGGTGGTCGAGGTGACTTTGCTCGGTCAAAACGTCAATACCTACGGGCGCGATCTGGCGATCGACGGCAAACGGCGCCCGGTGTTCGCCGACTTGCTCCGCCGGGTCGGGGCCGTGGAGGGAATTCGGCGGGTCCGCTTCACCAGCCCGCATCCGGCGGATTTCCGTGAGGATGTTGCGCTGGCCATGGCCGAGACCCCGGCCGTCTGTGAGCAGCTTCACCTTCCCCTGCAATCGGGCAGCGATCGGGTCCTGGCCCGCATGCATCGCGGCTACAACGTTGCGCGCTATCTTCAGCGGCTGGCGATGGCCCGTTCTCTTGTGCCTGATCTGGCGGTGTCGACGGATATCATCGTTGGGTTCCCGGGCGAGTCGGAAGAGGACTTCCAGGAGACCCTCGAGGTAGTCGCCGAAGCCCGCTACGACCAGGCGTTCACTTTCCTGTTCTCGCCCCGCCCGGGGACCGCCGCCGCCGAGCTGACCGAGCTTTTTGTGGATCCCGACGTCGCCCAGGATCGTTATGAACGATTGGTTGCGTTGCAGAATCAGGTGTCTCTGGAGAGAAATCAGGCGGAGGTCGGCCGGGTGGTGGAGATCCTCGTGGAAGGACCCTCCCGCAAGGATCCAGAGGTCGTGACGGCTCGCAGCCGAAGCAACAAGGTGGTCCATGTGCCCGGTCCCCATGCGCCCGGGACGTTCCTCCAGGCGCGGATCGACGGCGCGGCCCGTCACCACTTGCTGGGGACCGTGCTCTGAGCCGAGTACTGGCGCTCCTGGGACCTACCGCATCCGGAAAGAGCGACCTCGCCCTCCGATTGGCCGAGGAACTCGACGCTCAAATCGTCTCCGTGGACTCTATGCAGGTCTATCGGGGCATGGACGTCGGCACGGCCAAAGCCTCGGTGGCCGATCAGGCCCGGGTCCCGCACCACATGATCGATCTGGTCGATCCGGGCGACCGGTTCAGCGTGGCAGAGTTTCAGCAGGAGGGGCGCCGCGTCTTGAAGGAGTTGGCCGGGCGAGGCGTTACGGCCCTGATCACCGGTGGTTCGGGTCTGCACTTCCGGGCACTGGTCGACCCCCTCGAGTTTCCACCTCACGATCCGGACCTCCGGGCCAGCATCGAAGCGGCCGGACCGGCGTCGGGGCGGGACCGGCTCCTGGCGATCGATCCGGCGGTGGCCGAGGTTCTCGATCTCGAAAATCCTCGCCGGGTAGAGCGGGCTCTGGAGGTGTACGAGCTCACCGGTTTGACACCCACGGTCCGGGCGGCGCGTCCCGAAGCGGTGGCGGTGGCCACCTACCAGCCGGTTTTGCCGTTCAAGGCAGTCGGGATCGATCCTGGTATCGAGCTGGCCGCCCGGGTGGACGATCGCTGGCAGAAGATGGTGGCGTCCGGGCTGCTCGACGAGGTGGCCCGCCTGGCCGATTCGCTTGGTCCCACCGCCGGGGAGGCGGTCGGCTACAAACAACTCCTGCCGGTCGTGCGGGGCGACATCACAGAAGAACAGGGCGGGGCCGACGCCCGGCGTGCCACGATGAGCCTGGCCAAGCGGCAGCGAACCTATTTCCGCCGCGATCCGCGGATCGAGTGGGTACCGTGGTTGGGCGATACCGATCAGCGTTACGAGCAGGTGAAGAGACGCCTGTGGGAGCAGACATGAAGTTCTTGAAGATGGAAGGTCTCGGGAACGACTTTGTCGTTTTGGAAGGGCCCCGGCCGGTTTCTTCCGATCGAGGTTGAGAGGTGGTGCAATCGCCGGTGGGGGATCGGAGCCGACGGTGTTCTCGTGGTCACTCCCCTGGGAGACAACCGGGTTCGCATGGAGTACTGGAACGCCGATGGAAGTCCCGCGGAGATGTGCGGGAATGGGTTGCGGTGTGTGGCCCGGTTGGCTCGCGACCGCGGCTGGGTCGAAGAAGACGTGTTCACGGTGATCACCGCGGTGGGGGCCCGGGAGGCGCGAGTCGGCGCCGACGTGACCGTCCAGGTCGGTGTGCCGGAGGGCGAGGAGATTCTGCTGGAGCTCGCCGGACAGACGGCCAGACCGATCGAGGTGGGGAACCCTCACGCGGTGGTATTCGTCGATGACCTGGGTGATCTACCGGTCGATCGGCTCGGACCCCGTCTCGGGACTGATCCGGTGTTTCCGGAGGGAGCGAACATCGAATTCGCCGTCGTGCGCAGTCCCGACCTCATCGAGTTGCGAGTTTGGGAGCGAGGCGTCGGCGAGACGCTGGCGTGCGGAAGCGGAGCCGCCGCGGCCGTCGCAGTTGCCCACCGGATGGGGCAGGTCGGAACGACGACGACGGTCCGTTTGCCGGGCGGCGACCTGCAGGTCACGCTCGACGATCGGGGAGCGTGGTTGACCGGTCCGGCCAACTACGTCTTCGAAGGGGAATGGCATGACTCAACCTGACCTTCGAGAAAGAGCCCTCCTGGTTGCTGTGACCACCGGTGGCGAAACCGGTGTCGACGGATCGCTCGAAGAGCTCGCCCGACTGGTCGACACGGCCGGGGCCGATACGGTCGATGCCGTCGTGCAGCGGCGCGAGAAGCTCGACCCGGCGACGCTGCTCGGGCGCGGGAAACTGGCGGAACTGAGCCAGGAGGCCGCGGCGGGTGATGTCGATGTTGTGGTGTTCGACCGAGAGATAACTCCCGCCCAAGAGCGAAACCTGTCCAGAGCCCTGAACCGTCGAGTCTTGGATCGGACCGCGGTGATTCTCGACATCTTTGCGCTCCACGCCGCCAGCCGGGAGGGCAAGATCCAGGTGGAATTGGCTCAACTCGAATACCGGCTGCCAAGGCTCCGCGGCAAGGGCGTCGAGCTCTCCCGATTGGGCGGCGGCATCGGCACCCGGGGTCCCGGCGAGACGAAACTGGAAACGGACCGCCGCCGTATCTTGAGCCGCATTGCCCAGCTCAAACGGCAATTGAAAGAGTTGGAGCAGGCGCGCCAAACCAAGCGGGAACGGCGCAAACGCCAGGAGATGCCACTGGTTGCCATCGTCGGTTACACCAATGCCGGGAAGTCGAGTCTCCTCAACGCCCTCACCGGATCCGATGCGCTGGTTGAGGATCAGCTGTTCGCCACTCTCGACCCGACCACCCGGCGCCTCGAGCTCCCCGAGGGGCGGGTTGTGTTGGTATCCGACACCGTCGGGTTTGTCCGCCGGCTCCCTCATCAACTGATCGAAGCCTTCAAGTCGACGCTGGAAGAGGCCGGCCGGGCCGATCTACTGCTGCACGTGGTGGATCTGGCCGATGACGATCCGGAAGGAAAGATCGCGGCCGTACGGGAAGTGCTGGCGGAAATCGGTGCCGCTCAGGTGCCCGAGCTGCTGGTGGGCAACAAGACGGACATCGCTCCCGCCCACGCCATTGATCGATTTCGGGCGACCCACGCAGAGGCGGTCCTGGTTTCGGCGGCCGGGGAGACCGGCCTGGAGGTGTTGGGCGAATCGGTGTGGCAGGCGTTGTCCCGCCAGTTTCGTGAGGTGCGGCTGCTCATCCCCTTCTCCGCCGGTTGGGCGGCGGCCCGGGTCCATGAGGCGGGGGAGGTACTGGTCGAGGAATACCGGCCGGACGGTGTGATGTTCCAGGCTCGCTTGTCGGTTGCCGATACCCAGCGCCTCCGCGCCTATGTGCTCGACTCGCCCCTGTCGGTTGGTTGATCAGCGAACCGATCGCAATACCGCGACCACTTTGCCGATCAACTGCACTCCTTCTTCGAAGACCATCGGCTGATAGGCAGGGTTCTCCGAGATGAGCCTCACCGTGTTTCCGTTCCGCTCGAAGCGTTTTACGGTGGCTTCTTCTCCGTCCACCAAAGCCGCCACGATCTCGCCGTTGGCGGCATCCTGCTGGCTGCGAATGACCACGTAGTCCCCGTCGAGGATTCCGGCTCCCTGCATCGAGTCGCCGGTTACGGACAGCATGAACACCGGTCCACTGCCGGTGAATTCGGTGGGAAGCGTGAAGATCTCGTCGATTTGCTCTTCGGCCAGGATCGGTGAGCCGGCGGCGATCCGCCCCAGGAGCGGGACATCTCGATGGGCGCTTCGCTCGATGTGGTCCGTGCCGCTTTCGACGACTTCGATGGCGCGCGGCTTTGATGGGTCGCGCCGCAGATACCCGGATCGCACCAAGGCAGAGAGATGGCTGTGCACCGTCGAGGGGGAGCGAAGGCCGAGCACCTCACCGATTTCTCGAACCGAAGGCGGGTAGCCCCGTTCGGCCACCTTGGTGCGAATCAGCTGGAGGATCTCTTGTTGGCGGGTGCTCAACTCGTCCATGGTTCTGCCTTCCTCGAACGTGTGTTCCCAATGTACCGTCTCGATCGTCGCGAATCAAACATATGTTCGCCTGCGCTTCCCGGGAAAACAAAACTCTTGACATCGAACACCTGTTCGATAGGATGACGACGAGACACGAACACCTGTTCGATCAGGTTTCTGTCACACCCGGTTCGTAATCTGACCCCCAGATGGCGAAACCGCCGCCCGGAAACGTCTAGCAGGAGGAAAAGGCATGACGGTCCGCATCAGCACTCTGACGAGAGCTGTGGTTCTCCTCACCGCGGTCGCTGTGGTCTTTTTCCTCCTGCTGACTTCCGGTGCCGGCGCCGGCAATGAAGTCCGGCCGACCGGCACCCATGTGGTGATGAGCGGCGATACGCTCTGGTCCATCGCTGCTCAATACACCGAATCGGGTGGGGATGTCCGTGCCGTCGTGTTTGATATCAAGCGAATGAACCGGCTTGACGACAGCATGATCAGGGCCGGCGATCAGTTGGTCGTGCCGCTCAGCTCGTGAATCCCGTGGATCGTGATGGGGTGTGACCCCGGCGCATGCGGTACTCTCCGTCGGACATGCAATGTCCGTTCTGCGCCTCGTCGCGTACCCGAGTGGTCGACAGTCGGCCGATCGAAGATGGCACCGCCATCCGCCGGCGCCGGGTATGTCAAGCCTGTACCAACCGGTTCACGACGTATGAACGCAGTGTCGTCCCGTTGATGGTTCGCAAGCGAGACGGTCGCTTCGAGCCGTTCCAGGTCGAGAAGATTCGGGCGGGATTCGCCAGCGCTCTGGCCGACCGTCCGGTCACCCGTAAGAGGCTCGAGACGATGATCGCAGAGGTTGAACTGGCAGCCCGCAGTCACGGTTCCCGGGTGGATTCGGACGAAATCGGTCGGGCGGTTCTGACCCAATTGCGTGCGGTAGACGAGGTCGCCTACTTGCGATTCGCCAGCGTATACAAGGAGTTCCAGGGGGCGCAGGACTTCGAACGGGAAATGGCCGTTTTGGAGGGAAAAGGCGAGTCGGCCGGCTAGGGAAGTTGCCCGGCAAGCATGCTGAGCGTTGTTTCGAACCGTTTGAACTCGGTCGTCGCCCACGATGCGACGACCCTCAACGGATTCGCTATTCCTGTTCTGGCCTCGTCGACGGCTGCTTCCAATTCCTCCACCAAGACGGCTGCCCGGGCGGGGTCGGCGGCCCGCAACGCAGACAAGTAGTCAATCTGCCAGTCGGCAAATCGGTCGGCGAGCGACCGCTGCTTGAGATCTGTGCAGCTCGAACGCCGGATCGTTGGGCAGAACGGTGAGGGCGTCGAGAGTGGCGGCCAGACCCAATCCCAGTTCGACCCCCAACGCGGAGATCTCGTCTGAAGAAGCAGTGACCGGCAGGTCGGGGATTTCAAATGCCTTCTCGAACACCAGCCGGTAGGTCAGGGCGTCGCCCAGGCGCCGTTCGATGGCCAGACCGTCCTGGGAGGCATTGGCCATATCGGTGCGGAGTGGGGTCAGCGCATCGAGAGCCGCCCGCGAGACCAGCGGGGGGGTGCTGGAAAGGGGCTCCGACGCTTCCGTGAAGAGTTGGCGGGAGGCCGTGTCGAGCCGCGCCAGAGTCACCGCCGCGTCGGAGAGACCCTCGACCGCTACGGCCGGATCCGTGATGGCCAGCATCACATCTTGGGCAATCGGCAACACCTCCTGCGCTTCAACGATGGCACTCCGATAGGTGGCTAGTGCCTCGTCGGCCACCCGGGCCGGTAGACGGACTCCGATCTGCAGCAGAGCAACGGCGATGGCCGACAGCAGTACCGCCGCGATTATGACGGACCACCGGAACGTTCGAGAGGGAGCTTCGGCGAAATCATCGGCTCGGAGGTCTGTCGCCGGTCGCACCGCCTCATGTTCTTCTGTGGCGAACCAGAGCCGCTCGATCAGGGTCCCCGTGTCGGTTTGACTGTCGTTGACCATTCGCATGTCCGAGAGAGTGGGAAACCGATCCAGGCCAACCCGGCGGACGGTTTCCACCGGAGCGGGAGCCTGCCAGACAGGTTGGGGGCTGGTCATCGAAGTGAAGGTCGGCTCCAGCCCAAGGCCTTCGTCCATTCCGAGCATCTCCAGCATGGATGAGCTGTAGACCGATCGAGGGACGGATTCAACCGGGAGCCAGGTCGAGGTCCTGGCCGGAGCAGCCGGGCGTGGTTGTGGCTGGGGGACCGGGCGGGTCTCCCGAACTGGAGCCGGGCGGGGCTTGGGGGTCGAGGGCCGTGGCGCCGCGGCTTTGGGGGTCGGGCGCGGTTCGGGGTCGGGCTTCGGCTGTTCAGGCTTCTTCTCGGCACGGTGATGACCGGCCGTCATGATGCGTCCGGGGCGAAGCTTCTCCAACCGGCTGGGAGCGCGATGGCGACCCCGGGTTGATTCGAGGATGGGGGTGGTTATCGCATGTCCGCTAAGACACTCACCGTCTCTGACGGTGACGGTGGCCTCGCAGGTTGTACAGTAGGCGTGCGGCACGCAGCATCTCCGTCGTGTGCCTCCGCCCATGAAAGCCCGACGACTTGCCCATGCAGATTAGCTTTATCAAGCTCGATAGTGAACTACCTACCCCTGGTCATGCTCATCCGGGGGACGGCGGGGTCGACCTCTATGCGCGCGAGAGTGTGCATCTCGCCCCGGAAGCCTGGACGACTGTGCCTACCGGCATCGCCGTAGCCATCCCCGAGGGGTACGCCGGATTGGTGTTGCCCCGCAGTGGTTTGGCGTCCCGGCTGGGGGTGGGCGTGGTCAACGGTCCGGGCCTGGTTGACGCTGGATACCGCGGGGAGATCAAGGTGATCCTCATCAATCACGGGGCCGAGCCGTTGGAGCTGCAAAGGGGGGAGCGCATCGCTCAATTTGTGGTGATTCCGGTTGTTGAGCAGATCTTTGTCGAGGTCGACGAGCTTCCCGGTTCGGCGCGGGGAGACGGCGGCTTCGGTTCCACAGGCCGTTGAGCTCCGTTGTTGCACGCCGCGCGGAGGGATTACACTGTCGATCGATCAGGCGGAAGTAGCTCAGTTGGTAGAGCGCAACCTTGCCAAGGTTGAGGTCGCGGGTTCGAGCCCCGTCTTCCGCTCCGCGAGGGGCGACTGGTCGCCCCTCTCTTGGCGACGTGGCCGAGTGGTTTAGGCACGGGTCTGCAAAACCCGTTACACCGGTTCGATTCCGGTCGTCGCCTCGGGTACCGGATGTTGTTTGATACACTCCGGTTCCCAAGGGCGCTTAGCTCAGGGGGAGAGCGCTTCCCTGACGCGGAAGAGGTCAAAGGTTCAAATCCTTTAGCGCCCACCAGGAAACCCCCGTTAATGCGGGGGTTTCTGGCTATGCAGGGGGCTGCTCGATGACTTAGGCCATGCCCGGTGGGCGCATTATGGGCGCACCAGCAGCGGCGACCTGTCGGTCAATGGCCTCAGCGGCGAGGGCCGATGGCGGTGACTGATCCTTGTCGAGTGCAGTGGGCCGACGAAAGTCGTGGTGGGGGGGGGGTGTCTCACTGGCTGCGGGAGTGACCTATGGCCCTGGCAGCCCTCTCCAGGTTTTTGGAATGATCGAATGGTCGGAGGGGGGATGTTCCGGTCTGCCACGGGCCGGGGAGGGGAGTTTGGTCGCTGGGTGGCGGTTCCGGGACGGTTCTAGAGGTCCATCATCATGTGGATGTCTTCGGGTTCGAGGGCGTAGAGATCCGGGAGGGGGTCTTCCACCGGTTGGAAACCCAGATGAAGATAGAAGCCCACTGCCGATCCTGAGGGGACGGCCGAGACGTACATCCGGCGGGCTCCACTGCTTCGGGCTTGCGAGATCATCGCCGCGACCAGACGGCTGCCAATGTCTCTGCGCCGGTATGCCCTGCTGACATGCAGGTAAGCTAGTTGAGCCAACCCCGGCCGGATTTCTGGTGTGATCACTCCGATCCCTGCCAGCCGGTTGCCGTCGATTGCTCCAATGAGCCGTCCCCCACGATCGAGGTGCTCTCGGCAGAACCGGATCTGAGCTGCAACCGAATGCTCACCGTCTCCCTCAGGGACCCAGCCGGGTGAATCCCAGTTCACCTCCATGCTCTTGAGCGCTCCTCCCCGCTGGACATATCCCGTGCGGATGACCTCCGACCGGTCGATCTGGGAAATGAGGCTCAACTCCTCGGGTTCCATCCAACGGACTGTTATCTGGTCGATACTCCCGGCTCCCTTCACCGGACAGATTAGGGGCGTCCGGCGGGGTGTCACTCAGCGTCAGGGTTGTCGAGAAGGTTGAGGGCGTATCGGAAGGCCTCGTCTAGTTCCATGCTCTTAGGCACAGAAATCGCCACAACGGCTGGGGGAGCGGTGGTCTGCCGGGTCCCACCACCACCGCAACATCGGGGATGGTCGCCAGGTGTTAGGGAGAAAGAGTCAATAGGCCCCTTCCCGTTCCAAGCCGTGTCACACATGGTGATCGCAGGGAGTAATGGAGAGTTGGGGCGGGCCGGAGGAGGTGACCCGGATGTCTGTTCTTGAACGGCTGAAGCATTGGTTTGATGGTCTGAGGAGGACCCGGACACCCGAGGAGAAGGCTGCCCTTGACGAACGAAGAAGGCAGCACGGCTCGGGAAGCGATGCAGGGTGGACTGCATGGGGTGGCGGTGGAGGTGCGGGCCAACCCGACCGGTGGACGGGGGACAACCCGAGTAATAAGTAGTCGCCGATGAAGCCCGACCATGATCTGCGGGTATCTCGTAGGTCACTGCCGCCCAGCCACCGAAACGACTGAAGCTGACTACCGCTCGCTTCGCTCGCCCAAGCGCACCCCCCACCCCAGACAGAGGTACTCGCTGACGCTCGCATACACCAAGAGAATGGAATCAGGGGTCGGCTCCAGGTGTGACCACCTCGTTCGCGTCTACTTCTTGATCCAGAAGGTGTGGCCGCAGTTGGGGCATTCCAGTTCTGCTCCACCGCCAGCCCACCAGCTACCTTGCCTGGTCCTTCCCGTCTGGCGATATGAAGAAACCTTCACCGGTCGGCCACAGTTCTCGCATGGGTTGGTGGTCATCTCCTGCCACCATTTCCGCAGCCTTTCCAACATGGCCCAAAGGTACGCCCCCGCACATAACTAGGTCAATCCGGGTAGTGCCCGGCAGTGACCGAGCTTCTCTCGGTGCGGCGTGCTGGCGCCCGGGTCACCCCGGGAAACCAGGACGGGGGTCGCTGCGTGGCGGTCGGGGCTCTCCCGTGCTGACGCTACCCATGGGATCCGACTCGGATCGCCGTGGCTGGTCGATTGGCATTGCGGAGCGGATCAGGCGCTCCTGGTCGGGAGACATCGGCTCGAGATGGCCTGCCCGCAGGCGGAGTTGGATACCGAGAGCCCTCCGGTGTGCGCTGCGGTTGCCGTCACATGCTCTCTGGTGGGTGTCTTCGTGGATCAACGATGCTCGGTTCCGTGCGCTGTCTTGCGGCGCCCACAGTCCATGGTCCCGGTGTGGTAGTGACCGGCCCCGGTCGGGTCGATCACTCGCCACCGCGGTCCAATCCCGGCGGGGCTGCCCACCGTTGTGAACTCAGGCAGCCTGTTTCTGGTACGACAATGGCTGTTTCTGGTACGACACGGGCGGCAAACGGTATATGTACCGGCGGCGGCGGAGCGTCCTTGCCCGGACGTAAGGCTCGGTACGGTCGATCGCAACGTAGTGGCGTGGTAGGTATTGCATGTCTTCCTCCGCATCTGAGACGTTGCTGCGGTCCCGTTCGGTTCCCATCAGATGCCCCGACTCGCAACGGGACGCCCTCCTACCTGCCCTCCAGCCCACCGTCGACCGTTCCGGCGTGGTGGTGGCCGGCCCCGGTAATCTCGCCCGAGTCGCTGCCGCCTATCCAGGGGTCGTTGGCCTCTAGACCCGGCGGGGGTCTGTCGCCGAGGATGGTGGTGGCAGTCTGAGAGGGGCCGGTCTTGGCGGACGGCGACCATCATTCGAGGGTTCCCGGGTCGGTGGTCGTCGACGGTGGGTCTCCGCTGGCGAGGGGGCGTCCTGGTCGAGGGGGCCTGCTGCTGGTGGGGGTGGTGGTGCTGATGGTTGCCAGCCTGGCCCTTTTTGGGGGGTTTGGCGAACAGGACGGTTCTCCGATCGCTCAGCCCCGTGCGACGACCACCTCTGAAGCTGCTACGTCGACCTCCATGATGGGGCCTTCGGTCGGGGCGGCAGTGGGTGGTGGGCCGGTGCTGGTGTCGACAGTTTTGGGGAACATGGAGTGGCGGCGGGTCACCGGCCTCGAGTTCGATTCGGTGCGCCGGTCGCTGGAAGAGTCTGGGCGGCCGGTTGGTGATGAGGCGGTGGATTGGGGGTTGGTGGGATGGCCGCCGTCGGGTTGGGTTGTGTCCGATCGTGGCCTACTGGACGATGCGGGTCCGGGTGCCCGGCTGCTATCGGAAGGGTGGGAGCCGTTGGAGGTGGAGGACTCCGGGGTTCTCATCCGTGTCGATCGGACGGTGGCGGGTCCCGGCGGGGTGCTGTTGATCGGAGAACCGTACGGGTCGGGTGCCCCGATCGGCTGGGTGCTGTCGGATGATGGGGGGTTTGAGCTGGTTGGCCAACTGCCCTTCCATCCCGATTACACCGAATCGTGTACCTCTCGAGGGTGGCCGATGGTGTTGCCGGTAGCCGACGGGTTCGTGGCTATTGGCCGTCGAGACCCCGGTCTGGTCGAGGTTTCGAGCCCGGGACCGGGCCAGGAGCTGTGGTGGTCTGAGGACGGGCGGTCGTGGGTGTTGGTGGACGAGACTCCTTTTGGCGGGGTGGAGGACTGGGTGTACACGCTGGCCGGGTATGGGGGCCGGTGGGTAGCGATCGGGGATTTCGGGACCGCCATTTCGGGAGAGGAGCCGGTGTGGGTGTCGGAGGATGGGTTGTCCTGGCGGTGGGCAACCGACATCCCGGTCGCGTCCGATCCCTCCGGGTCGGGGTGCCCTTTCCGTGTGGCAGGAGGTGCGGTGGGGTGGGTGATCGTCGACGTGTGTGGTGAACAGGACCGCCCGGTTTGGTTATCTCGGGATGGCACCCAGTGGCAGGCGGTCCCGATGGAGGGTCTGGTCGGGGAAGACGAATGGTTTGCAGGGACAATCAAGGTGGGCACCGACCGGATCTCTATCGACTCAGACGGTTGGGGAGAAGCCCTGGGGTGGGTCGGAACCCTACTGGGGAAGTCCCCAACGGAGACCTGGACCGCCCTCCCCATCGAGGAGGTGCGCCTGGGGGGTGGTGCTTTTTTCGAGCGGGCCTCCACCGAGTCTGACATACGGCGGGGTCTCGGCTTGGTGAGTGCAGCGGACACGGTGGTTGACGGGCGGTTCTTGGTCCAAGGCCAACGGTGGGATGAGGGGCCGGTGTGGTGGGAGAGCGGAGCCGTCGACGAGGGGTGGGGCGATCAGCAGCCCCGGTGGATCGAACTCGACCTGGGAGGCAACGTCACCATCGGCGGAGCGATAGTGCAAGCCGACGCCAACGACGAGTACCTGCTCTCCTACCTTGACCCGACCACCGGGGAATGGGACCGGCTCTGGCTCATCCCCGCTGACAGTTGGTTCGGGGGGATGGCGACCCGATCCAACCCCTTCGACGACACCGAACCGATGGTGTTCCCCGAACCGGTCACTACCAATCTGCTCCGCTTCGAGGCGTGGTCCGGTGATGGGATGTATTCCGTGTCGGAGATCCAGCTGTTCGCAACACCCTTGTCGGATCTGGGTGCGGAGGTGTGGGTCGGGCCGGCTTCGGAGGGGACCGTCACCGTCACGCCTGTGGAATGGGAGATCAGCTTCAATGATCAGGGTCAGGGTATTCACACCCTCTTCATGATTGTGGATGCCCGCCCTCTGACTGCCGAGCGGGTTGAAGAAGTGTCCGGCAGGCTGATCTGGGATGAGACGGTGGTCGACCTTTGCGGCATCAGCATCAGGGACGTGGGGGATAGTTTCCTCCGTATCGGTGACATCTTCGGGACCAGCGAAGGGTGCGGGAGCAATCCCGCGGCAATGCAGGACGCCTTCGACCAGTTCGGAATGCTGGAAACGGCTTGCATCGCGGTCGGACTCGATGGTGTCGACCACGAATACTGCGCCCCGCTGTGGTAGGCGACCTCCCCCATTTCGGGCATGCGGGGGATGAGGGACACGACCCAGACGCTGGCGGCCGGTCGGGTCGATCAGGAGATGTGTCTGGTGGTGTCGGTTTCGGAGCTACCGTTCTGATTGGCTATACCAGGGTGTGTCGAAATCGCAGTTGAGCTGCCTGGGTGCGTCGTCGAGTGGCTCGCGGCGGGAGTGGACGGTCACCCGGCGGCAGTCCTCGTGCCTCCGGCTATTAGTCCGGTCGGTGAATAGGCTGATCGGATGAACACATGGGATGCTCTCAGATCACGGCGCAATGTCCGCCAGTACACCGATGACCCGATCGCCCCGGCCAACCTCGACCTGATCCTCGAAGCGGGTCGGCGTAGCCCTTCGGCCAACAATCGGCAGTGGTGGGATTTCGTGGTTTGCACCGACCGTCGGCAGCTCTTGGAACTGACCGGAGTGTGGCGGGGGGCGAGCCATATTGGGGGAGCGGCGGCCGCAGTGGCCGTAATCGTCGAGGCCATTGATGATCCGCAGACCCGGGAGACCATGCAGTACGACTTGGGCCAGCTGACCATTTCGATGATGGTGATCGCCGCGGATCTGGGAATCGGCAGCGGCCATGCGGCGGTGCGGGACCAGAAGTTGGCCCGCCGCATCCTCGGGTTGCCGGACGATCGGGTGTGCGCCTGGCTCATCGGATTCGGCTATCCGGCCGACCGGCCGCTGGCTCCGATCACCAACCTGAACCGGCGGCCGTTCGCCGAGATGATCCATCGGGGCCACTGGTAGCGGTCCGGGCGGCCGGCCGGTTAGCGACCGGGGCAGCCCACCGCGTGTCGGAACGCCGGGAAGGGCCCCGGTAACGGAGCCCTTCCCACCGAAAGAGAGAGAGACGTATGGCCGTTCAGGAAACGAAGCGGATCGTGAATGGGTACTCGTAGCTCTCGCCGTTCCCCGCCTTGACCGCCGCCACGATCACCAGCACGAACCAGGTGACCAGCACGGCGGGAAGGGCTATCAAACCCACCAGGAGGATGATCGAGAGGGCTGCCACCACCCCGTACAACAGGAACGAGATGTTGAAGTTCAGAGCCTCTTTGGCCTGCTGTTCGACGAACGGATCGTCCCGGTTCAGGAGCCAGACCACGAGCGGCCCGACCAGCGACGGGATGCCGACGAAAGTGATGAAGGCCGAGAGGTGGCTCAGGGTGGCGAGGTTGCGGGAGTTGGACGAGACCTCGTAGCTGGGGACATAGGTCTCGGTGGTTTGGGTAGTCATCGACGGTCTCCTTGTAGTCCGTGTCTTGTGTATCTCCACGATGCGACATTTCGACCGGCGAATCTATTGGGGATCACCCCTAAAGAACCCTGATATCGCGGGCACTTCTCGGGGTTCCGGGAGCGGGTCGGCGGCTGAACGACCCAATCTGGACAAGCTCGGTGGGTGTTCCCGACTGTGCCATATGTGGGGACAGGCCGGCCGTTCAGTAATGACGATTTGTTTGGGTTGGATGCGGTCTACGGGGTATTGAGCCGAACACCGTGATCCGGCTCTGCAAGGAGAAGTTGGTCTGGCCATCGGCTGTGGTCACTGGCCTGTATTGCGATGTTCCCTGAAGTATTCCCAGGCATCTACCACGGTGCCATTCGGTAGCTCACACATCGGCTCGACTCCCGAGACGGTGCCCCCCTGCTCCTCGCAGAACACGGCCGCCGGGTTGGCGAGACCGGCCCCGCCACCCTCGGCGGAATTCTGGCGGTAGTACTCCCACTCCTCGATCTCCGTGCCGTCAGGCAGCCGGCAAATACCTTGCTGATTGCCGGCCGTGTCGGTCACGATCTCGACGGTGCCCCCCTGCTCCTCGCAGAACACCGAGGCCGGGTTCGCCAAGCCGCTATCAGGATCATTGTCATCCTCATTACCGTCGCCGCAGGAGGCCAGAGCCAGAGCAGCTACCAAAAGAACGCACCACCAGAACCGTTTGGTTTTCATCGCCAGGTCCTTCTCTTGCCCTCTGTTCAATAACCACGATGCCACCGCCCGATTGAACGGACCAGAGTCTGTTTACCCTTCGTAGAGCCGCCCACTGCGACGGCTCGACACCCGGTCCCCATACCGACTCCACCAGGCACCGTTGACGGGTGAGTCGACCAGAAGCGGCGAGCGGGTTAGCGGCGGCGTTTCTTCTTCGGGTCGGGAACCACCGTGCTGATGGCCCAACCGGCCAGGGAAACCACAATCGCACCCCAGAAGGTCGCCCAGAAGAACCCCGTCGAAGACAGGCCGAGGTCCAACACATCCGGACCGGACGCCCAGACCACCAACTGGAGCACTGCGGCGTTCACGACCAGCAGAAACAGACCGAGGGTCACCACGATGAACGGAAGACTGAAGAAGGTGAGCAACGGCTTCGCCACCGCATTTGCCAGCCCCATGATCACCGCCACGAGCAAGAACTCCCACCACTCGCCGGCAAACTCCAATCCGTTGACGAGCCAGACTGCTACCCATAGGGAAGCTGCCGTGGTCAGAAGCCGGACGAAGAACCTCATGTCGGCAACCCTACAGAAGTCAGTGGTCTTGTGATGTCGTTGACCTGCACTCGCCTCGGCTCGCTCATGTCCCAGGCCTCCGTGTGGCCTGATCTCACCCGCCGTTGAGCGAGCGGCCCGTCGTCGCAAAACACTTCTTTGCCAAACGTGTTGGCCTGCCCGTGGCTAGGGGAGACCGCTCTCCTTTTCGAACCAGGCTTTGTTCCACGTTCGCAGATTGCGCATGAACGCTCGGGCGGCCGGCGAAGTCGCCTCGGGCGGATTCCGCCAGAAGAGGAACATGATCCGGCGGGTTTGGGTGAGCGGTCTGATCTCCCATTTTCCGCTGGCTTCCTCCACCCACGCCAACACGTCGGCTTCGCTGACAAACGGCCCGTAGTCGCCGTCGACGCCGTGGGCGTACCACATGATCTGTTGGTGGTCGGTCATGGTCGGTTACCTCCGTGTCCCAAGTGTCTCATGACCGGATCCGACGCGAATAGAGGCGAAAAGCCGCTACCCGGCTGCGGTCAAGGCAGGTTGTCAAGCGGCGGAGGTCGCCGGGCCTCCGAGCGCAACCGGGTGACCGACTCGTCTCGGACGGTTCAGCCGTACCGGGTTGGGAAGGCTCATCCTCAGACATCAAAGGTTTTTGCCACTTCGGGAAGTGAGCAGATTCGTTCTGTCTAGTATCGAACGTAGGCACCGGCCCGGCCGCTCAGCCAAGCTGGGAGGCAAACCACACCTGGGGGGCAAACCCTGGAGGGCTGGCTGGGAGGCCATTGGCACGACCGGGCCGGTGCTTGAACACCTTGCCTGTGGATAACCCACCCGTCCATGATGCGAGCGGCCCATTCTCTCTGAGTGATGTCGCAGGGTCGGCCGGGTGCCCCAACGATCTTGTCATATCCGTCCGTCGGCGCCGGTCGGCCGGAGAGATGCACTACCGTTGCCGGAATGGGGCGGATCGACCAACCTCCGGGCCGGATCGTGCGCCTGATCTTTCGGGCACCCATCTTGCTGTACCGAATCGGTCTGGGTGGGCTGATGGGCAAACGGCTGTTGATGCTGACCCACACGGGGAGGAAGTCGGGTCTCCCCAGGTACGCGGTCCTTGAAGTCGCCCGGCACGATTCGTCGACCGGAACGTTCCTGGTTCCGGCCGCCTACGGTCGGAAGGCCGACTGGTATCTGAACCTTCAGCAAACCCCTGAGGTCGTGGTCAATCATCGTGGCAGACGGCTGGACGTGGTGGCCGAGACGCTCCCCGTCGACGATGCCGCAGCCGAGTTCGCTGTCTACGCCGCAGCCCATCCGGCCGCCGCCAAGAGTCTTGGGAAGCTGATGGGGGTGCCGTTCGACGACCCGGAAGCGCTGGCCGAAAAGGTGCCCCTCGTGGCGCTGCGTCCTCGCTAGAAGATCGTCAACGCCACCACGAAAACAACCACGGCGAAAAGCACGATACCCAAGATCCAGACGGCTGCTTGCTCCGGAGATGGTCGTCGTGGCCGTTGGTTGTCAGGGTCCATGGTGGTGTCTCCCGGTCGATGCTAGGCGGCCGTCTTGGCGACGATGAATAGCCGGGGAAAGGGGTAGACGGTGGCGCCGTCGGCACGTTGCGGATAGGCCTCCAGTAGTGCTTCCCGATATCGGGTCAGGAACCTGTCCAGGTCGGGTTCGGTGAGGCTCTCCAGAACCGGCCGGAGACCGGTGCCCTTGACCCATTCGAATACCGGTTCGGGTCCGCTGAGGACCTGGAAGTAGCGGGTCGTCCAGATATCCAGCACACCGGCCAAAGGGCTGAGCAGGTCGTAGTACTCGTTCGGTTCCTTGACCCAAGTGCGGTTCAGTCGGGTCCGCAAGCTCTGCGGACCGAGCGGCCTCCCGTCCGGTCCGCCCGACTCCAGGATCGCCCGCATCAGGGCGTGGGACCGCTCCGACCAGCTGAGCGGCATCTGCACGGCCAGGACCCCGCCGGGCGACAGGTACGAAATGAGTCTCGGGAAGAGGTCGTGGTGGTCGGCCAGCCAATGGAGCGCGGCGTTGGAATAGAGAACATCTATCGGATGATCCGGCTCCCACTCTCCAATATCGGTGTGTTGCCACCCGATTTCGCCTCCGCCCGCGGCGGCGGTGCCCAGCATGTCCGGCGAGTGGTCGATGCCGATCACCCTGGCTTCGGTCCAACGCTGCTTGAGGATTCGAGTCACGTCACCGGTTCCGCAACCCAGATCCACAACGTAGGTCGGGTTGGGGTGGTCGATTCGGCCGAGGAGCTCGAGAGCCGGTCGGCTCCGGTGATCCGCGAATCGCCCGTACTGGGCCGGATCCCACCTGTTGCTCATGTCGGGTCCGCGGCGATTCGCTCGGCTGCGGCGGCAACTTCTGAAGGTTCGAGCGGCCGGACGGCCAGGTCGAGGGCAACCCAGATCGTCTTGGAAAGCGGATAGAACAGAATCGGGAAGAGGCCGTTGAAGACCAGGGTGACGATGAGAATGACGTTCCACGGCACAACCGGCCAGGTGAAGGCGATGATGGCCAGGCCGATGGCAATGAACAACCCAAACGTCACCGTCGTGTTGACGATGACGGCCCCCAGCCAGTACCCCTGCTCTCGTTCGAAGCGGTGCCCACAGCGGGGACAGTCGGCCGCCATCGACACCCACCGTCGGAATAGCCCGCCCTGTCCGCAACTGGCGCAACGGCGCAACAGGCCCCGGCCGATGATCCGGCCCTTCGGCTGTGGCTCCCTCGGCATGACCAGCATCGTAGAGTGCAACGCGATGCACCCCGGCCCGGCCGGGGTGCGAACCTGCTGACGGAGGGTCGGTCAGTCTTTCTTGCCGAACATGCCACCGAGCTTGTCGGTGAGACCTCCGGTCATGTCACCAAGCTTCTCCGTGATCCCCCCCATTGTGTCGCCGCCGCCTTCGATCAATTTCTCGATCTGACCGGCGATGGGCTCGGGCAGTTTGTCCTTGAGAAAATCCATCACTGCGTCGATGGCGCCTTGCGCCTTGTCGAGGGGGAGGCCGGTCTTTTCGGCGACCGTCTTGAGCAACTCTTCCATAGTGTTCCTTCCTGTTGGGGTCCCCTAGCTGGGGCCCGGCGACGCCAGATGAGTTACGCGTCTCTTCTGGCCATTGCTGAATCTACCTGTTCCGGCAGCCCTACCTTTCCCTACCTCGGGACCCGGGCTGCAGCGGTTCTCCTCAATCCCATCCCAGTTGGTGGAGACGGTCGTCGTCTATGCCGAGGTGATGGGCGATCTCATGCAAGACGGTTTTGCGGATCTCTTCGACGAGTTCCCTTCGGTTGAGACCGAGGTCGAGATGCGGTTCCCGGAATATCGTGATCTGGTCGGGCATGACCCCGAAGTAATCGAGGCCCCGCTCGGCCAGCGAGATTCCTTCGTATAGACCCAAGAGTCCCTCGCCGAGGGGGTCTTGTTCGACCGAGGGCCGGTCTTCGACCAGCACAACGAGGTTGTCGATGCGCGACAGGAACTCCTCGGGGATTCCCTCGAGCGCCTCATCGACCAACTCCTCGAACATCCTTCGGTCCATAGTGCATCCATTCAACCATCGGTTCGAAAAGACCACCGGTACTAACATATCCCGGCACGGGCGCTTAGCTCAGCGGGAGAGCGCTGCCTTCACACGGCAGAGGTCACTGGTTCGATCCCAGTAGCGCCCACCACGAGAATCCCCTGGTAGATGGGGGTTTCTGTGCGTTTGGCGGGTGTCGTTCCTGGGCCAGGAAGCGACTCAGGACGCGCATAGGACGCGTCTTGTCGGCGACGATGGGGATGAGTCGACGATTGACCCATCGAGCGCAGACCCCAGGCACGGCGCCCGGGTCGTTCGCTAACCTTGTTACAGGCGAATGACACTGTTGTAGTTCGGTGGGGTACACGTTGAGCCACCGATTCCTACAGACCGGAGAGACGAGACATCAGCGATGACCCGATTGCGAGATCTACCGCCGCTGCTGTTCACGCGAGGTGACCTGCGCCTCGCCCTCGAGAAGCAGGCCTTCCAAGCGGCAGAGGCTGCTCGTACGATGAACCCTGACCGTGTTCTGTCTTCGCCGACTGAGGACCTCGTGGAGGAACTCGTTGGCACCTTCTGGGTGAATCCGCTCAAGCTCCTGACGGACAACGTATCAAGCTCGGGAGCACAGGATGTCAACATCACCATCGAGACACGGAGTGGGCGAAGTATCAACGTTGACGGCACATTGATCAGTTGGCGAGTTCCCTACACGGGAGATCCCCAGTTGTTCGACCTGAAGGCGTCTCGATTCAGCATGAACCCGCCACGCGACGGTGTCGACGAATGAGCGCGCCATCGTGGTTACGTACGAGGCCAGGTCTCCGGTTGACCCCGCAGCTGCCAAGGCGGCCCTTGCCAAGGTCCTCGACGACATCAGCGAGCACATCGCATGGCAACAGCAGCAGATTGATGAATTCAACGGGCAGCTCCACCAGCAAATGAGTATTGCGGTTGAGAAGCGGCGAGAGAAGGTCCTCGCCGATCGAGCATTGGATGCCTACCTCGACGTTCCCATCGTCGCTCGTGAGCACCCCGCTCCCACGTTCAGTGTGGATCCCCCCAAACGGCATCGAAAGAGCGTCCAGCCACACCCGCCAGACGGCCCTACCACTGAACCTTTCGCGCCCGAGCCGGGTATCAGCGATGGAGGGTTCGCCGAAATCCTGGCCACCATCAAGAGTGTGACGAGGGCTGTCGAGCGCTACCCATCCACGTTCGCTGGCATGCCGGAAGAGTCACTTCGCGACGTGCTCCTGGTCGTATTGAACAACCAGTTCGGTCCGGCTAGCGGCGAGACCTTCAGTCGAAACGGCAAGACCGACATCCTCATCCCATACGGTGACACCGGGGAAGCCGTGTTCATCGCGGAATGCAAGTGGTGGAGGGGGCCATCGAAGTTTCGAAGCGCGATCGATCAAGTGCTGAGTTATCTCGTCTGGCGTGATACCAAGGCCGCTCTCGTGCTCTTCATCGGTCAGCCTGACGTGACGTCTGTCCTTCGGAAGGCGAGGGACGAAGTGGAGAGTCATGCTCAATACAAGAGGACCCGAGAGGAGCTCGAGTCCGACCAGGCGACTCGATTCGTTCTTCACCATCAGGGCGATCGGGCCCGTGAGCTGCAGCTTGCGTTGGTGCCCGTGCCGGTCGGGCCGTAGGGCCGGGACCATGGATTGACGGTCAAGCATTGAGTGGACAGGCCGTCAACACCTGATCTCGAAGCATGTTCCGTGGCCCGTGGAGAATCGACGCTGACGGTCTCCGGGTCCGGCAGCGGTACGACGAGATCTTGGGCTGCCAGCGGCATCGGGACTGCCGGGTCCCCATCATCGATTGAATGCCCTATCGGCCAGTGAAGAACGCCGGGAACGCGAGTTCAAGTCCGCTCTCTAATGGTCCCAGCGGATCCGGCTCCCAACCGGCGTAGCTGACGAAGTGCTTGGCCGCCTGATAGAAGAAGGCAAGGCTGTTCTGGGCTATCGCTTCTGTCTCTTCCTGCTGGATGCGAATCCCCGTAGGGCGGCCGTCGTCGTCCCTGTCGAAGAACAACAGCGCACCAAGGCTCGGGTGAGCGTGCGTCGACAAACGATCATAGATCCCCTCATGGACTCGTCCGGCCTGCTGAATGTCTCCAAATCGGCGGATGGATTCACTCGGGCCAATGAACCTTTGCCCCTCGATCTCCCACTCGTGCGGTCCTCCGACCGGTGCTGACCCGAAAGCCTTCTCCACCTCCGTTCTGAGGGCGGCGACCCGATTCCTCAAGTCCTGGTACAACGTCGTCTTGCCGTGAATTCTCTTCTCAGCCTTGGCCATCGCTTCGCTGGCGTAGCCGTCCTCAATGATTGCGCGAGCAGCTCGCTCACGAGTGCTTGTCGCTGGTTCAAGCACATAGGCGACACGCGGCGAGCTCGAGTACCGTCCGAGCAAGCGGCAGGGGAGCGAAGACCACCTCTCCCTGCTCGTAGAGTGCGCCGAGAGCCCCGAGGTGATGTGCGATTTCGGTGAGCCAGACATCGGCGAGGAAGTAGGCGCGCTGCCCGATGGTGGGGTTCCCAAACGCCTGGGTGGCGGCGTGACTGTCATGTGCAGCTGCCGAGTCCTCTCTGGGCGGCCCGAGGTCACCGAGCGAGTACTTGAAGTCTCGGGCTGCGTATAGCGTTCGCGCGAGTTCCTCGAGCCGCTGGGAGAGTTCTGGAGCGATTGAAGGGCGGTAGTGCGGTTCCGTCATCTAGGACCTCGGCTGGCCACGCGATGTCGATTGATCAGCTGGGGGGAGGATCTGGGCATTGCCGCGATCTGAGTGTCTAGCCGTTCCGCTGCGGCTTCGTCGGCACCCTCGTAGAGGTGACCGTACACATCGAGAACCGTGCGGACCGAAGTGTGGCCTAGCCGGTCGGCGATCACCTTCGGGTGTTCGCCCTGGGCGATGAGGAGCGCTACCTGGGATCGGCGCAGCGTGTGAGTTCCCAGGTCCTGGTCCAGGCCGGCACCGGCGAGGGCGCGCTTCCACACACGCCGCATCCACGCCGTTCGCCGGATGGGGCCACCTTCCGGTGCCGGGAATATCCAGGCTTCCGGTCCGGTCTCATCGAGCCGGGCGATGTGCTCGATGAGTTGCTCGGTTATCGACCGGGGGAGCACGACAGTTCTTGTGCTCTTCGTCGTCTTGGGTGGACCGACGATCACCTCGCCCCGCACGTCGGACGCCGTTCGGCGAACGCGGATCAGACTCCTGAGAGGATCGAAGTCGCCGAGTTGAAGACCAGCGAGCTCGCCGATCCGAAGCCCACCAAAGGCGCCGACGAGCACGAGTGCCCTATAGCGAGGGTCGATCGCATCGGCGAGACGCATCACCTCCTCGACCGTGAAGGCAACAGGCTCGCTCCGCTCGATCTTGGGGAGCCGGACGTCGCGGGCGGGGGAGAGGGCGATCAATCGATCTCGCACCGCCAACCGGAACACGCCGGAGGCGATCTGCCATGCCTTCTGGACGGTGGCCGGCGCCTTGCCCTCCGCCATCAGATCGGCGACCCACGCCTCGAAGATCAGACGGCTGCACGCTCCCGACCGGCTTGTCACCGAGGTGGGGGAGCACGAGCGAGTTGAGATAGGACCGATCTCGAGCTTGGGTGGACTTCCTGAGCGCCACGCGTCCGCCAACCACCGCTCGGCGACCGACTCGAATAGCGCTCGCCCCGCCCGGGGGTCCACCCATTCCCCTCGATCGAGCTTGACCAGCTCATTGCTCAGCCAGCGTTGGGCGTCGATCCGGCGGTCGAACGTCCGAGATCGCCACGCCTTCCGATCGGGACCCTGATACCGCGCTCGGTACCTTCCGTTGTCGCGTCGGTCGATTGTCGTCCGGGCCATGACACTCTCCCTCGTGTCTCCGTCATCCTCTTCCGGTGACACTACGTCGTGGGGCCGACACAGAATCAGCCGGTTCGGGCTCGATTCGTTCCTGGATCCACCGTTGCACGTCACGCCACCGGTAGCGGAGATGCCTGCCCACCCGAAACGCCGGCGGCCCCTCCCTCCGGTAGCGCCAGGCATAGAGCGTCTTGACCGGCACCTCGAGGTAGGCGGCGAGCTCGTGGACGTCGACAAGGCGCTCATCGTGTTCCATCGCGAAAACATGCCGGGGCACCCTGTCAGACGGATGACAATTCATTGCCGTTGGAGGTACACGGTGCAGATTCATTGCCCTCGCCTCGCGGTCCGGGTGCCTCCGGCGGGAGCCTCGAAAGAGCCAATGATTCCGGGCGTTGACAGGGCTCCTGACAGGGTTCCTGACACTCTGCGGAAAGGGTGGCCGACGGCTCCGGGTGTGACCTCGACATCCCTGGCTGCCGATCCGCCGCTCGAAATGGCCTCGCACCTGCAACGAGAACAACACAGGGGAGGAAGGTCCCCGACCTGCCGCGTGACAGCCGGGTGACAGGGTCGTCGCGTTGGATGCCGCTCATGAGACGACTAGAACCGACCATCTCGGCGCTGAATCCGGTGGAGTCGGACCGTGGAGATGGCCATCCCACACGCCGGCTGGAGCCTCGACGGAAGTGCACCGCACCACAGACGATGACGACGGCAGCGGAACCCAAATGCGTACTCCCCCAAAGGACTGAACCGTATCCACGCTCCGGAGCACATTCGCCTTCAGTACTCGGAACGTGAGAACGAACGCGCACAGCCCCAGATCGCGACTCTCGCGCTCACCACCCTCCAACTACACACGCACCTGCAACAAGTTGCCCGATGTCTACGTGTAGACACACGGGGTCGTGATGGAACTCGACCGTGGAACCCTGGCGAGGATCGACCGAAAGCTACTCGCCGGGCTCGGCCAGGACGAGACGTTCCAGATGGTCAGGGTTCCGGTGACAGCGGCCAAGTGGGCGACATGGAAGCGGTACTGCGAGGCGGCCGGGATCTCGATGGGCCGAGCGATCATGGCGCTGATCGACCAGCGAGCTGTTGAGCGTATTCGGCGAGTCCACCGGGGAAGAGGTGTCACTCCTCGCGGGTCGAGCGGAAGAACAGTTGACAGCACGGGAGGCGCAGGTCGGCGAACGTGAGAATGGCGTCATGGCGGGCGGAGAAGCGCCTCCGCAGGAGGGAAGAGCGGCTGCGTCACTGGGAGGACGAACTCGAAGCCCGGGAGCAGCAGGTGAAGTTGGCAGCGAGGCTGTCGGCTCCACCGACCGCGACCGATCCGAAGGTCGGCCGCAACGAACAATGCCCGTGCGGGTCGGGAATGAAGTACAAACGATGTCACGGTGGCTGAGGAGGCCCCGCCAGCAGCGAGAAATCGTCACGGTGAGCCGGTATCGTGTCACCGTAATCACATTTGTGTAACTTGGAGCCGAGATTGAGTATGAGTGCCGCCTCGCAGCTGTCGCTGCTGCCAACTGATGACCATCTCGCCGGGGTACCGCCGAGCAATCCAATCACGGCGAGGTGTTCACGGCGCTGGGTTGTCGAATTCATCCTTGATCTAGTTGGTTACCGCCCTGCCGAGGACCTCAGCTCGCGGACCATCGTGGAGCCGGCGTGCGGCTCAGGAGCTTTCCTCATCCCGATCGTTGATCGGCTGGTGGACTCGTGTCGCCGCCACGGCACAGACCTTGCCTTAGCTGACAACGCTATCCGGGCATTCGAGGTTCTAGACACCAATGCCGACCTCACGCGCACTGCCGTGGCACAACGCCTCGGTGAGCACGGACTGTCAGTCGATCTATCAGAGGATCTTGCTCACCGATGGGTGAGAACGGCGGATTTCCTGCTTCACGAGCATCCCGCCTCCTCAGCTGACTTCGTCGTTGGAAATCCGCCGTACATCCGTCTCAAGGATGTCCCGCGCAAGCTCAGCACCGCATATCGAGATACCTGGCCGACGATGCAAGGACGAAGTGACATCTTCGTCGGCTTCTTCAAGGCGGGCCTCCAATTGCTCAAAGCTGACGGCGTTCTCGGATTCATCTGTGCTGATCGATGGATGCACAATCAGTACAGGGGGAGCACTCCGGCAGCTGATCACGTCAAGATACGCCGTCGAAACGATCGTGAGCATGCACGACGTGGACGCTTTGAGGACGAAGTATCCGCCTATCCGGCAGTTGTCGTCGTGCGAAACGGTGAGCAGCAGAGCGTCAACCTTGTCGAAACCAAGGCCACGTTCGACCGCCGTGACAGGGAAGCGGTTCCGCGAATGGGTCGAAGCAGAGACGTCGACCATCAGTCGAGCCGCCGTCCAAGGCGCTCGGCTATCAAGCTGGTTCAGTGACACGCCCTCGTGGCCTGGTGGAAGCCCTGCTCGTCAGGCGCTCGTTGCCGACCTTGAGAGCCGATTCCCCCGCTAGAAAGCACAGCAACAGCAACACGGGTTGGCATCGAGTGTTCTAGCGACGGGCTGTGATGATGTCTACATCACCACCGATCCAGATCTTGTCGAAACGGACCGGTTGCTTCCGCTTCTTCTCGCACGAGACACGACATCCGGAGTCGCTCAGTGGTCAGGTCACTACCTGATCAACCCGTGGAACGGAGATGGCTTGGTCAGTCTCTCCGAGTACCCGCGGCTCAGTGC
>CAVQVN010000008.1:0-12351 GCA_963717135.1 uncultured Actinomycetota bacterium | reverse complement strand
GCGTGGGCTCGGCGGGAGCCACCGGCAAGTCGGTCATGGACCGATCCCGTAGGCAAGGCGCGATTTGCGGGTATCCCGGGTCTTCATTGCGCCCAGCCTATCCGGCCGAGCGGGTCGTGCAGACGCTCATCATCCTCCCCACCGGTCGTCGTGGTCCGGTAGCGTGGGGAGCTCCTGAAGGGTGGTAATGGCGCACAAACCTTGGTGACAGCGGATCTTCCCTCCGGCCGAGCGAACTGTCGAACCCGGGTCAGCCTCCGGCACCGCCGTCGGGGTGTTCCTCGTCTACGCCTCCCCCGTCTTCCTCACCGTGGCCCTCGTGCCCTTGTTCGATGGAGATATCTTGGTTGGTCTGGCTGTCGGAGCTTTCGCGGTGGCTTCCTGGGTATTCGGCCACTGGTTGGTTAGTCGTTGACCTCACTGATCGGCCCGAAGATCGCCGGGTTGCACCAGATAACCAGGAACGAGTCTCAACCGAACTGCACGGATCGTTTCGAGAGGCCCATGAAGAAGCCGTCGATGACGGTATTGCCGGGCTCGTTCGTCTCGAGGCTTGCGCCGAGAGCGACAAACAAGGGAGCGAAGTGCTCTGTGCGGGGGTGTGCCAGGGCCGCCGCCGGGGCCTTCCGCTGGAAGTCCACCAGACCATCCACGTCTTTCGATGCCAGGGACTCTTCGAGCCAATTGTCGAACTCGGCGGACCAGGACGGGGGAGCGCCTTTCAAACCTGCCCAAGGGTCGATCGCCCGGAGGTTGTGGGTGCTGAATCCGCTTCCGATGATCAGGACTCCCTCGTCGCGCAGCGGAGCCAGACGGCGCCCGATCTCCAGAAGGGAGGTCGGATCGAGAGTGGGCATGGAGATCTGCAAGACGGGTATGTCAGCGTCGGGATACATCTCAACTAGCGGCACATAGGCCCCGTGATCGAGACCGCGTTGAGGATCCTGATGGATGGGGTGTTGGTTGGTGTGGAGGAGCCGGCCGACCTCGTCGGCCAGGTGGGGGGCACCGGGAGCGGGGTATTGCACCTGATAGTACTTCTCATCGAAGCCCCAGAAGTCGTAGGTGAGGGGAACGGTGGTGGTGGCTCCCAAGGAGAGGGGTGCTTCCTCCCAATGAGCCGACACGATCAAGATCGCAGCGGGTCGCTTCATGGATGCCGACCAGCCGGCCAGCTCCTTGGTCCAGATCTCATCGTCGGCCAGGGGCGGGGCGCCGTGGCTCAGAAAAATGGTCGGCATGCGGTCGGGTTTTGGGTTCATCGGACGATTCAGTCGCAGGTGGCCGAATCAACCTCAGCGAGGGAATGACTATTCCCACCCGGCGTTGATCCCTCAACGATCCTTGTGAAGAGCCTCCCGGGGAGGAAGATCCGTTTCTAACCGGCCAGGGTCATGACCTGATGGGGGCGGAGAAGGAAGGGCGGCAGGTAAGCAGGGATGTTCGAAAAGGGAAGCACGTCGGGGCTCAAGCGGATACCGAGCGACTCCTCCATGAACCGGCGACGGCCTTGAATACGCGACCAGGCGTCCGGATATCGAGCAGCGAACTCATCTCGCAGGGTTTGGTCGGCGAGGGCCACCCCATCTTCGATATTGGTGGTGAAGTACTCGGTGCCGGTGGCCGGGATGATGTCGACCTGCAAGGCCATGCCCGACCGCAGCTTGATCTCCGATCCGGGTGAGGTCGGAGAGTTGACCCACTCGTCGAGATGGATCTGATGGCCGGGATTGAGGAATATTCCGAAGAAATCGTCGCCCAGGTGACGGTCGATGATGTCATGGAGAACGCCGCCGGTCTGACCGATCCGCAATGCTCCGTACCATTCGGCGACCGCCTCGAAGTAGGGACCGACCAGCCGTTCGACATAGTCCTGGATACCGTCCGGCAACTCGGCCGCATCCTCGACTACGAACCCGGCCCGGCAGTTGAGAGCGCCCCAGATACCGAAGGCGACGGTGAACCGGTCACCGCGTTCGATCGGCCGGTCACCGGGACTCAGCAATCCGAACGACGCCCGTTCCCCAGCGGTGAGCATCAGGTGACAGGAGAGCGGCGTGCCGTTCCATTGGAGCAGGTTGACGGCCCGGCGTTCGGTCATCCCGGGTCGGAGGCCGAAGAGCAACTGCCGCACACCTTGGGAAGTGTGACAAGCAGCCCACTCGAAGAAGGCTAGTTGCTCGACCTCGTTGATCACCCGCAGTCCATCGGTAGCGTTGATGAGTAAGTCCGTGGCGTTCACCACGGCTCCGCTGGCTCCGGCGAGGTCCCGCAACTGATCGACCAGATAGGCGGGGGCGTCCATCATGTGCGGTTCGGAATACGACTTCCACCCGACCACCCCGATCCGGCTTCCGCCGATGATTCCCTCGCCATGAAAGATGGACTTCAAGGGTCGAGAGCTGGTGCGGGGTTGGCTCGGCAGGCTGAAGTCCTGGAAAAGCTCAACCCGCGTGGCCAGCGGCGCCACCTCGGCCAGGCCGACGCATTCGTTCCCAACCAGCATCTTCGGGTCGCCGGCCGGACCGACCACCAGCAGGGCTTCTTCAAAACGGGGGTCGAACCCCGTCAGATAGGCGAGATTGGCGCTGTGCTCGCGGTCGGCGTACACGATGAGCCGGTCGTAGCCGAACCCTTGCATGCGGGCTCGCAGCCGTTCCAGACGGACCCGATAAACGTCCGGGGGGATCTCCGGCATCGCTTCGGGCGTGCCAAACTCGGGCAAAGTTACTTCGGCCAATCTTGCCTTCATCACCACGCCCCTCTCATTCTTGGGGTGGTTCCCACCGCCGGGCATCGGAGGCGTCTCTCTCTATTGTCCAGAACTGGTCGGCGTCCACCGGCAGCCAGGGCCCGGTTTCGCCGTCCGGCCATTGCACCCGAACCTCGGCGCGGTCGGCGTCGCCCAAACCGAAATGAATCCAACCGAGCTGTCCGCCGGCATGGCCTCCCCCTACCGTGACTTCCCTTTCGATGCTGTAGTCGCCGATCTTCACCTCGACCCAGGACCCGATGGCGTTGCGGTTCGGACCGGCCTGTTCCAGCAGGATGCCGATCCAACCACCCATGGGCGAGGGCCGGGAGGCATCTCCCCACCCCACGTTCCGCCAGATTCTCACGTTCTCGCGCCGGTTGACCTCGACCAGATCCAGCGTGCCATCGAGGTTGAAGTCGGCCAGGGCGGCGCCGCGGGTTCGCCCCAGGCTGAGGAGGCCGGCGGTCCCGGCAGCCTCGACGAAGGTCCCGTCCGGCTGGCCGAGGAGGAGATTGTTGGGATCCTCGGCGGCGTAGTCGGGCATCGCTTCGACATTGCCTTTGGAGATGAACAGATCCATGAAGCCGTCGTTGTTGACGTCCTGAAATTCTGGATGCCAGGCTGTGGAGGGATAGACCTGGTCGCCGATGAAAGGTCTATGGGCGGTGACGCCGCGCCGGATGGCGATATCGGTGTAGGTCGGCAGGGACGCCCCCTCGGCCAGAGTCTGGAGCTTGTTGTCACCTTGGCTGGTCAGGAATACCTCGGGGAGGCCATCACCCGTCACGTCGAAGCTGGCGATGCCCATTCCCCAGATCTGCATCTTCTTCCACCCTTCGTCACGGGTGTACAGGTGGGGAGTTTCACCTTCGCCGATGCGCCACAGCTGCTCTTCGCCGTCCCGGTAGTAGTGCTTGTCGTTGGTCACCCTCAGGTCGCCTCGTCCGGACCGGTCCCAATCGATGAACAGGATGGAGAGTGTGCACCAACCAGGGGATAGCGGCAAGGGGTCGGAGTATCCGGATTCGCCGGCACCCGGACGAATCAAGTAGTTGTCCGAGCACGTTCCGGTCCGCCCCGTTTCCTCGTCGACGGCAACGTAGTTGCCAAATGCGAGGGTAGGAAGGGCAGCACTTCCCTCCCACTTGGCGCTGAAAGCGACCGTCCAATCCTCTCCGCCATCGATTCCCCAGCTTTCGTTGGCACGCTCGAACCGGCACTCTCCGAGCCCACGAAGGATGACGTTCTCGCCGAATCGCAACACCACGAGGTCCCCGTTAGCGTCTCCATCGATGTCGAGAGGATAAGCGCCGGTCACATCGGTGAGATCTGTCGCCGGGTCGGGCATTGGACTGAATCGCAACACACCGCCGACTGCGCTCTCGTTGCGGTATAGGGCTGCCGGTTCGCTGCCACCTGCGAGGAAGAGATCGGCTCTGTTGTCTCCGTTGCAGTCGAATACGGCCACACCACCTCCGACAAAAAAGGTCCACTCGCCTTCATAGGCGTGATTGATCCCGGCCTCGGATGCCTGCTCGACGAGACGGGGCGGATCCAAAGCCATGCGGGGAGCTCGCGGGCCTAGCAGTGAAGGGCCAAACAGTGCGGCAGCAATTGCTGTGGCGGACAGGATCACGGCGCCGGTGAGGAGCCAACCGGCTCTGGTCCAACCGTCGTCTCCTTCAAGCATCGACACGTTGCCCATAGTATTGCTGTGCCCGTTCCCAGGCAGCTTCGCCGATCTCGGCGCCCATCACCCTCCCGGCGAAATCATCGGCGGGAACGTGGATTCCTCCGTAGAGACGGGAGATACCCGCCTGGTCGGAGGCGTCGGCGTAGGTCGCCCATTGCAGGGTGACGTCATTCTCGGGACCCGATTCAAACTCGAGCGAACCGCTCGGGATGGTCCATTCCCCCAGGCCTCCCGGGAAATACTCGCTCCCGGTGAAAGCAGCCATGACCTCGGCCGAAGCCCGGCTGAACGCGCTATGCCCGGACACATAGCCGGCGAATGAGGGTGTCACGAATGTTGGTGCCTGGTACGGCACCCAATTCAAGGCCAGGATCCAGTCGACCCCGCCCGTCCCCGATTCGGGGTCGGGCGGATTCCCGGCGTAGGCGTGGAGGGCGATCTCGCCTTCATGCCCGACAAGGTGGGCATGACGTCCACCGGATCCGGTTGTTGATGGAGTGATCACTTCGATGAGACCGGGAATGAGCGGCAGGCCTTCAGGGTGATACGCGGGTCCGTCGGGGTCGCCCGACTGGCCGCGACCGCCCATGTAACGGATCATCGATATCGGTCTGACATAGTCGTAGTAGCCCTTGGTTCCCCAGGCGGCTACGGCGGCATCATGAGTGGCACCGTTGAGGGCTAGATAAAGCTTCACATCCCACTCCAGCCGATCGACCACAGGTCCGGTTCCACCGATTCTCAGGGCGGAGGCGAGCCGATCGGAAACCTCGTTGGCGAGTGTGTTCCAGTGCCCGGGCGGAGTCTCCGAGTCCGGGCCGTCTGCCCAGAATTCGGCGACGGCCCGATGGAAATCAGCCTGGTTGACGAAGTTCGGTTGGTACGGGACGCCGATGACTGGATTGACCGGGTGTCCTGTGCCCCCGTTGGTACCGAGCGGGTTGTCGCCGAGTGCACCCGGCGAGATGTCGATCTCGATGCCGGTCGCAGGATCGAGCAGGCTACTGAATCTGATCACTTCGGCTGCTCCTGCTTTGAAGGCACCATCCGTGACCGGATCGCCTAGAAATGGGGGAGGCCCCGGATCGATCGGCATCCCGTCCGGGCCGGCCGCGGGTAGCGCAAACCCGGTCACGAACCCCCAATGGGGATCGATGAATTCCTGTACGGCGTTTTCAACCGGAATTCCGTTTTGCGAGATCATCTCTTCCAGTCGCAATGGCTGCCAGCGATTGGGATCGACCATTTCCGTTCCCGAGGCGTCGACCACGAGAGGAGGGTTGATCGGCTGGTAGTCGGGATCGCTGTATCCCTCGGCCTCGTTCGAACCGTCCACCAGGCCGGCTTCCAGCACCGCAGCCGCGATCCGGTTGCCCAGCGCTGCCGGCGAATCTCCCTCGGTAGTCGTCAGCTCAATTGGGTAGCAGAGCGCCTCCATCAATGCATCGAACTCGGGGATCGTCTCCACCGCGCCGACCGAGTCGAGATAGCGTGCTTCAAGCACCCTGAAGGCTGCGTAGCTGACCGCCTCGTTGCGAGCCACGGCCAGGTTTCGAGCCGAATGCTGTTCGTCGACGAAGACCCCCTCAGCCTCCGGCTCGAAAGCAGCCCACGCATCCCACATGGCGGCCGACGCATGGAACAAGTTGCGGGCGTGGACGGTCGGCGCCGGGACGTCCCGACGAATCGCGTCGAGCAGGGCTTCATTCCAACGCCGGGCTACCGTCCACTCAGGATTGTCGACCAATGGAGGGCAGGCCGGGCCGCGTGTCCAGAACCCTGCCACCGTGAGTCCACCCAGGGCTACGGCGGCTGCCACGAGCACCATCAACAGTGCCGTGGAGCGTTTCAGTCGGGTGGACACCATTGGTTGGTTCCTTCAAAGTTGCCCGGGCGAAGTCCGCAGACGAGATTCGTCGTGCCCAAAAAAGGTCCGAGGCATCTTCATCGCCCGCTGAGAGCCGGAGCGTAGCACCAGGGTCGCGCAAGAAAACCCTCAATGGGGTTGCTAAACCACCAGGTGGATCATAGAGTACGTGTCTCGCCGCACGTCTGTGCGCGCGATGGAATCCCACGGAGGAATCACAGAATGAAACTACGTACCAGACTGCTCGCAGTTTTGGCCGTTTTGGCGTTGGTCGCCGCGGCCTGCAGCAGCACTGCCGACGAGACAACCACAACGGCTGGTGACACCGGCACTACGGCAGGATCGGCCGACGAACTGATCGTCGGCGTTTCCTGGAACAACTACAACGAAGAGCGTTGGGCCAAGTCCGATGAGCCGGCCATCAAGGCAGCGCTCGACGCTGCGGGCGTGACTTACATCTCGACCGACGCCGGTTCATCGACCGAGCAGCAGATCGCCGACGTTGAGAACCTGATCACTCAGGGTGCGGATGCGCTCATTATCCTGGCGCAGGACGGAACGGCAATTCTGCCGGCCGTTCAGAGCGCCCTCGACCAGGGTATTCCGGTCATTGCCTACGACCGCCTCATTGAGGATCCGGGTGCTCTGTACATAACCTTCGACAACGTCGAGGTCGGCCGGATGCAAGCCCGCGTGATCTTCGACCTCGTACCCGAAGGCAATTATGTCTTCATCAAGGGCAACCAGGCCGATGCCAACGCCGACTTCCTACGGGGCGGTCAGCAGGAAGTCCTGCAGGCGGCCATCGACTCGGGTGCCATCGTCAACGTGGGTGAGTCCTACACCGACAACTGGGATCCGGCAGTAGCCCAGACCAACATGGAGCAGTTCCTGACCCAGAACAACAACGAGGTCGACGCGGTCGTCGCCTCCAACGACGGCATGGCCGGCGGCGTTGTTGCCGCTTTGGCAGCCCAGGGTCTCGACGGAATTGTGCCGGTTTCCGGACAGGATGGTGACGGAGCCGCCCTCAACCGGGTAGCGCTCGGCACTCAGGCTGTGTCGGTTTGGAAAGACGCCCGTGAGCTCGGCAAGGCCGCCGGCGAAGCGGCAGTGGCGCTTGCCCAGGGCACTGCCCTCGGCGACGTGTCCGGCGTGGTGTCCTTCGACTCGCCTGGTGGCAACACCATGACGTCAATTCTCTTGGCCCCAATCCCGATCACTCAGGACAACCTGAATGTCGTGCTCGACGCCGGTTGGATCGACGCCGACACCCTGTGTCAGAACGTCCCGGCCGGTTCGGTGGCTGTCTGTCCGTAAGGCACATCGAACAGCTCGATTGACTAATTGACTAATACTGCGCCCTCGGGTTCCCCCGGGGGCGCAGTCGCGCTACTCTGCCGTCCTGAGGTTTGCCAGATTTGACTGATACAACCATCAAGGCACCGGAACGCGTCGAAGAACAGGGGAAGCGCTCGCTGGGCGCCCTGCTCCGCGCGACGGAGATCGACACCCGGCTGGTGGGCATGGTGGCAGCGTTGCTGGTCATCTGGGTAGGTTTTCACGTGCTGTCCGGCGGAACTTTCCTAACGGCTCGCAACCTGTGGAACCTTTCGGTCCAAACTTCCGCAGTGGCGATCATGGCCACCGGGATGGTGCTGGTCATCGTTTCTCGCAACATCGATCTGTCGGTCGGTTCGATGCTGGCGGTCGTCGGTATGGCGATGGCCCTGCTGCAAGCCGAGATTCTTCCCGACCTCCTGGGGTTCGACCATTGGGCGATCTGGGTCATCTCTCTGACGGCCGGCCTGGCCTTGGGGGCGGTGATCGGGGGGTTTCAGGGATTTATCATTGCATACGTTGGCGTACCGTCTTTCATTGTCACGCTGGGTGGCCTGCTGGTGTGGCGCGGGGTGGCCTGGGCTATGGCGAGCGGACGAACGATCGCGCCGATGGACTCCACCTTTCAGCTTCTCGGGGGCGGTTCGCGCGGTTCGATTGGGGAGACCTGGAGCTGGATCGTCGGGGGCGTCGCCGTTGTGGCGATCGTTGTTCTGCTATCCAATCGTCGCCGGCAACGGAGCAAGTACGGTTTCCGGCTCCGTCCCATGTGGGCGGAGGTCGGACTCGGGGCACTCGCTTGTACCGCGGTATTGGGAGCGGTGTGGGTCATCAACAGCTATCCCATGCCGACCCGACTGGCTCAGCAGTATGCCGAAGAACGCGGGATAGCCTGGCCGGAAGGCGGGTTGATCATCCCGCTCGGCATAGCCGTCCCGGTCATGCTCGGCCTCGTTGTTGCGCTGGTGATGACGTTCATCGCCACCCGCCGGAGCTTCGGTCGGTACGTGTTCGCCATCGGCGGCAACCCGGAGGCGGCCGAACTGGGCGGAATCAAAACGCGATGGACCATTGTGAAGACCTTTGCGCTGATGGGCGTTCTGGTTGCGCTCGCCGCGGCAGTCCAGACGGCCCGCCTCAACGCGGCGGTGAGCGGCCTCGGACAGTTGAGCGAGCTCTATGTGATTGCCGCTGCCGTGATCGGCGGAACTTCTCTGGCCGGTGGGGTCGGTACCATCGCCGGCGCGGTACTCGGTGCCCTGGTGATGCAGTCGCTGCAATCGGGCATGGTCTTGATGGGGATCGATGCGCCGCTCCAGGACATCGTGGTCGGTGTCGTGCTCGTGGTAGCCGTAGCCATCGATTCGTTCTATCGACGGAGGTCAACGTAACCATGGCGCAGGTTGTGGAAGAGCGCACTCCCCTGGTGGAGATGAGGAACATGAGGGTTGCTTTCGGTGGCGTGCATGCCGTCGATGGCGTCACGGTCGACCTTTTCCCCGGAGAGGTGGTAGCTCTGGTAGGCGGCAACGGCGCCGGGAAGACGACCCTCATCAAAACCCTGTCCGGCGCTCATCCGGCCGATTCCGGGGAGATCCGGATTGAAGGCAAACCGGTGACGATCGCGAACCCGAGGGATGCCAAGGTCTACGGGATTGAGACGATCTATCAGACGCTCGCCCTCGCCGACAACGTCGATGCGACTGCCAACATGTTCTTGGGACGCGAATTGAAGACACGCTGGGGTTCCCTCGACGAAGCGGCCATGGAGGATGCCACCCGCAAGATCATGGGGCGGCTCAATCCCAAGTTCCTGAATTTCAAGACGGCCGTGAATTCACTGTCGGGTGGTCAGCGCCAATCCGTAGCAATCGCCCGGGCAGTTCACTTCAATGCCCGGATCCTGATCATGGACGAGCCGACCGCAGCCCTCGGCCCCGCTGAGACTGCTCAAGTGGCCGAGTTGATCAAGCAGCTCAAAGCCGAAGGCATCGGGATCTTCTTGATCAGCCACGACATCCATGACGTGTTCGACCTTGCCGACCGGATCAGCGTGATGCTGCAGGGCAAGCTGGTGGGAACGGTCGACAAGACCGACGTGACCATGGACGAGGTTCTGGGCATGATCATCATCGGCAAGCTGCCGCACGAGGTATCTCAGACCGAACTCGAGAAGCTCCACTAGTAGCCGCGGCTAGTCGTTTTCTTTGATGCTGCGCATCGACCAGATCAGGGTGCGCATCGAGGTCGGCTGCTTGAGGACGGTTACTACCGCATCCGCGACGTCTTCGGGGCGCATCATGTCGGCCAGCCCCGGCATGTCGGGGGTGCGTCCGGCGCCCATCGCAAACTCAGTAGCGGTCCCGCCCGGGCATATGGTGCTCACCCGGATGTTCTTGTCGCGTAGCTCACGATCCAAGCCGCCTGCCAGTCCCACCTGAGCGAACTTAGTGGCGGCGTACACCGCCTCATCACCGGCGCCCCGTAGCCCCGCCACCGAGGCCACGATCACGATGTCGCCACCGCCGGCCTCCAGGAAGCCGGGGACGGCAGCCCGAATCGGCCAGACGGTGCCGGCCACGTTGATGTCCATCATGGTGGCCAACTGTTCGTCGGAGAGGTCCATGATCCCCCCGTAGGCGCCGATTCCGGCGTTGGCAATCAACGCGTCGAGCTTGCCAAAAACACCGTATGCCTCTCCGACCAGACGGGCAGAGTCTTCCGGCTTGCGAACGTCCATCTCGACCACCGCGACGGAGCTTCCCAGTTCGGCAGCCATCTCATCGAGTCTTTCGACCCGGCGGGCTCCCAACACGACTGAAGCGCCCTCGGCGACCAGGGCACGGGCGGTGGCGGCGCCGATTCCTGCGCTGGCTCCGGTGATGGCAACGGCCAAACCGTTGAGGTCTCTCATAGGCATATGGAGTTCTCCTTCGTTGGTAGCTAGACGGTTTTCCAGAGGGTTCGATTGACCAGGTTTTCCAGTTCCTCCTGTCGCCCGGAAACCGGCTTCGGGTCGATCTCGCCGTCCGCCACCTTTTGTTCCAGGTCGGCCAGCGACAGGCTTCCGTCGAGAATCCGGGTTCCGAGCTCGTCTGACCATCCGGCGTAGCGAGCTTCACGGGCCGCTTCGAGGGTTCCATCCTCCAACAGTTGCACGGCCACCAGCAGCGATTGGGCCATAGTATCGATGGCGCCGATATGGCCGTGGAAGAGATCGGTTCGATCGAGGCTCTGTCGCCGGAGCTTGGTATCGAAGTTGAAGCCCCCGGTGGTGAACCCGCCCCCACGGAGGATTTCGTACATGGCCAGGCTCATTTCCTCGACCGAGTTGGGGAATTGATCGGTGTCCCAGCCGTTCTGGGGATCACCCCGGTTGGCGTCGACGCTCCCGAAGATGCCGTTGTCGATCGCGTAGGCGACCTCATGGTGAAAGCTGTGCCCGGCCAGGGTGGCGTGGTTGACCTCGATGTTGACGAACAGCTCGCCGAGCAGGTCGTAGCGCTCCAGGAACCCATGTACCGTGGCGCAGTCGTAGTCGTACTGATGCTTGGTCGGTTCTTGCGGCTTGGGCTCGATCAGAAGCGTGCCCTCAAACCCGATAGAGTGCTTGTACTCGACCACCATGGTGAGGAAGCGGGCCAGCTGGTCGGCCTCCTGTCGCATTCTGGTGTTGAGCAGGGTCTCGTATCCTTCCCGGCCTCCCCACAACACGTAGTTCTCGCCCCCCAACCGATGGGTGGCGTCGATGGCGTTCTTGATCTGGGCGGCCGCGTAGGCAAACATGTCCGGGTCCGGGTTAGTTGCGGCTCCGGCCGCGAATCGGGGGTGGCTGAAGGCGTTGCTGGTGCCCCAGAGGAGTTTCACACCGGTCCGGGCCATGTGCTCCTCGGCATAGGCGACCATCACTTCGAGGTTCCGCTTGGTTTCGGCAAAAGTGGCGCCGGCCGGAGCGATGTCGATGTCGTGAAAGCACCAAAAAGGGGTGCGGAGTTTCGAAAAAAACTCGAAGGCGGCGTCCATCTTCGTCCGGGCGGCGACCATTTCGTCGTCTGCTCCTAGCCAGGGCCGGTCAAAGGTTCCCGAGCCAAAGATGTCACTGCCGGGCCAATTGAAGGAGTGCCAGTAGCAGACGGCCATGCGGAGGTGATCTTCCATGCGCTTCCCGAGCACGAGACGATCAGGCTCATACACCTTGAATGACAGTGGGTCGGTTGCATCAGGCCCTCTGTAGGCGATTTTTGTCGACACCTCAGTGAAAAAATCATCGCTCACGACGGAGCCTCCCGTGTCTACCTGATCTATCGGAACCCTCGGATCTCTCACTTGATCCCAGGCGATTCGAGCCTATCACAGGGTCCCTGACCCCGAACCGGACAGGATTTGCGGGTGCGAAGAAACGGCATGATGCGGAAGGTGTTCCTCTCGGAGGGGTACATCGTCAGGGTTCGTCTGGCCGGTGATGTGAGAGGGTGGGGGTGCTCCGTTCGCTGATGCTGAAGGGAACCGACGTGAGCCCTTACCAAGATCGGCTGATCAACCCGGGGTTTGGGTTCGGCGAGGTGTTGAGCGTTCGATCATCAGTGAGCTGAAGCGGCCGGTCCTCGCCGAGTCCCGTTTGGTCTCCGGAACGCTTCCCATCCAATAGAGTCAAGGGATTCGTAGAAAGGCCACCATGGCGCGAACCATACTCAT
>CAVQVN010000007.1:0-16676 GCA_963717135.1 uncultured Actinomycetota bacterium | reverse complement strand
GACGAGGTCCTTCTCTATGGGTTTGTTCGAGGTACCTGAGTAGTTCTCCTCGAAGCGACCAGAGTTATGTCTTAGGGCACGCCGGTCTATGCATTGTGCTGGCTGCGATGTGGTTACTTGCGTGAAATGGCGAGGAGTTCTGTCCATTCGCCCGCCTTGAGGTCGATAGCCCACACATTGCCATCGGCGTTGACCCAGAAGTCCCCGTACACGCCATGGATGAGTACGAGGCGGTGGTTGATCGGGTCGCCGACCATGGCACCGAACGACGCATACCGGGAGTTGTTCGGAGGAATCGCGAAGCATGAGGTCCATGCCGAGGTGCCGGGGTCGAAGCCGCAGATCTGGCCGGGGAATCGCGTTTTGAACATCCCGAATTCCGCCCAAACACCCTCTGCGACGTAGACCGTGTCTGCCGCTGGGCCGTACTGCGCCTTTGGCCATCCGAAGGAGATAGCCGGGGTAGCGGTCGTGATGAGGGTCTTGTCGCCGGTGCGGGGGTCGACCAAGGCGGTGATGTCGTCGACGGAGGTGAAGATCAAGCGGTCGGTCTCTTGTGAGTATCCGAGGAGTTCGAACCGGGTGTAGTCCTGTCCCTGTTGTTCCCAGAGGCGCCCGATCAGCATCCACGTGTTTGTGTCCACGTCGTAGGCCAAGGTTTCCAGGTAGCTGTCGGTGAGGTCAGTGGTGATGATCAAACCCGAGATGGGATCGTAGACGGCACCCATGGGGACGATGAGGCCATCACCAATTCCAATGGTGTCGTTGCTCGGCTGGGTCCAGGTGTTGGTGTTGGCGTCGTAGACCGAGATGTGTTCCCAGCCAAGGGCGACGGTGCGGTCGGAGTCGACGTCGTAGACCAATCCGGCGCTGAGCTCACCGATCATTGCCCCGGTCGAGTTCATGCGATGCCAGGTGTTCGTGCAGACGTCGAAGGTCCAGGTTTCACCGAGGGTGTCGACATAGACGATTCTGCCTGTGTGTTGGTCGAAGGCGGCGGCCAGGTTGCCCGACCAGCCGTCCTCGGGGCGTTGCTGGTCGACCGGACCGGGGGCGTTTGAATCGGTGCCGGGAGGGCAGTTGGCGGCGAGTGGGGCGGGTTTTGCTCGGGTGGTCGCCAGGATGGGATTCCATATACCTGCCGGACCGGCCATGGTGGTAGTGGGGGAAGGTGTCTCTCTGACGGGCACTTCGAAGCGGGTGGTAGCGATGCCGTCGAAGCCGATTACTCCGCCCCCCCGGGCCGGCATCCACAACGTCCCGGAGGCGTCCACGGAGGCCCACTCGCCCTCCCCGAGGACTTCGGGGAACGCCGTCCAGGCACGACCATCGAAGCGGGACACGCCGGTTTGGTGAATGGCCCACACGGTTCCGTTGGCACCGACCGCCACGGTGGCGCTGTCGGACAGGAGACCATGCTCGGTGGTGAAGTGGGTCCATGTCGACCCGTCGAAGTGGGCGATCCCGCCACCGGTCTGATCCTGCACCGACCCAGCCCAGACGGTTCCATCAGGGGCGACGGCGACGGACCATCCCACCTTCTCGGGGAGGCCATCGGACGTCGTGTAGTGGGTCCAGTCGGCACCGTCGAACGCTAGAACTCCTCGATAGTCCTGGACGCCGGCCCACACCGTTCCATCAGGAGCCACATCGAGAGAATCGGTCCAAGAGGCAACTTGGCCGAGCGACCACGGAACCTCAAACACCTGCCACTCCAAACCGTCGAATCGGGCAAGATCGCGGTCACCCAACGCGATCCAAACCGCTCCATCCGTCCCGACGGTCATCGGCCCCCCATCCCTCGGTGCCGAGAAGACGGTCCAGGAGTCATTAAACCGGGCAATCCATCCAGATCCCCCCGCCCACACGGTCCCGTCCGATCCGACGGCAACAAGGGAGGCATAGTCGGTCGGCAGCCCATCCTCGGTCGAATACACCGTCGGGGTTCCGTTTGCGAGGTCCCACTGGACAATGCCAGCGTTCGTCGCAGCCCACAGGCTCCCGTCGGGTGTCACGGACACATACGTGACGTCATAGGGAGCAGCCTCTATCGGTGGCAGGGTTGTGATTGTTGTGGGAACGGGCTCTTCCACGAATTCTGGTTGACCGTTGTTCGATAGCACGACCAAGCCGATAACGCCCAGCACCAGCAGACAAGCGGCGGTGAACACCACCCCCGGTCTCATCCACCAGTGCTTGACTCTTCGGGCAGGTGCGACCGGGGTCGTCGTTCGGGGTGTGGGGGTGCCGGTTTGTCGCCCCTGTTGGATCAGAACCGCAACGGCGGCAGTTTCGTCCGAGTCAACGAGTGCGTGAGGTTGGGGCACCGGATTGGCCTCCCGGACTGCGACTTCGAGTCGACTGAGATCTTCACGCCTCACGGGTCTGCTCCTGTGTTTGCAGTGTCTGCTGGATTCCGCTCGTCCATTCATGTCCGGCTTGGTGGTAAACGCTGCGGAGTCTTCTCAACGCTTTGGCGTAGCGTTGCTCGGCGGCGTGACGGGAACACCCCAGTAGCTCAGCGATGTCGTCGTAGCTCGCTTCCTCCCAAAGGCGCAGTTGAATCACCTCACGATCGATCGATCGGAGCCGATCCAGCGCGGCTACCACCTCACAATTCTGCGCCAGTTTGACCACCTGCACCTCAGGAAGCTGCGGGGGATTGACTGGCACCGTGGCCATCCGGACCAGGAGCCGTCGGACGCGCCGGTTGGTTCTTTGGCGGTTACGCAGAGCATTGCGGGCAATACCGAAGAGCCAGAGACGAGCTTCTTGGCCGTCCGGCGCATCATCGATTCGACGCCAGGCCGCCAGGAACACGTCGGCGGCGGCCTCCACAGCGTCCTCGCGTTTCAGTCGCCGCAGGAAGTAGGCGAGCAGATCGGGATACTGACGCTCGTACAATGACCTGAATCTTGCTTCTTGATCCACTCGTTCCCCGCCTGACTACCCGGCGAACACTCCTACATGTCCGGCAGTAGGGAATACTCTCCCCCCAATCGTCTTCGAAGTTGCCACCCGGGGCTAGGGGCAGAAGTAGGAAATAGCGCTAATTGCGCGGGAACGAGTGACTGCTTGACCGACCGGAGCTTCCTTCAATCTTGCCCGGACTCGGTGCCATTCCCGGTGCCATGGCGTCCGTCGGCCAACGGATCTAAACGGAACTAGACGGCACTCGATCACCCGAATCGCCAATGTTCGAGGGAACAATCGGCCATAGAGGGGTCTCAACGGAAGTAGACGGAAGACCGAAAGCCTGTCTTGAAAACTGCTGTGGGGTTCACGCCCCACCGTGGGTTCGAATCCCACTCCCTCCGCGACGGCGTCTCCCCTCTGACGAGCGAAGCTCGTTGGGAAGGGGGAGTGCCCGAGCGTAGCAAGGGCGAGGAGGGTCGGTTCCCACCAAGAACCAGTCGACTGAGTAACCGCCCAGCACCCGCCGGGTCGCTCTGAAAGAGTTCAGTCCGCTCAGCGCCAATGGCCCTTGCGTTCACCTTCGAGACTGATATCTGAGGACTGATAACCTCCTCCCTTATGCCGCTCTATATGGACCGTCACGACACCCCGGGGGCGACTGCTGAGGACGTCGCCCGGGCACACGCCAGGGATGTCCAACTGTCGGCCAAACACGACGTTCACTTCATGTCCTATTGGTTCGACGAGGAAAGCGGCGGCGCCTATTGCTTCGCCAAGGCCCCTGGCAAGGAAAACCTCGCCGCGGTCCACCAAGAATCACACGGACTGGTTCCAAACGAGATCATCAGCGTTTCGGAGGACGACGTTCTTCGATTCCTCGGAGGTATCCATGATCCGGTCGACGAGTCAGAGTTGAAGAGTCCTTTCCGAACGATCCTTTTTACCGATCTGGAAGGCTCAACATCACTCCTCCAGGAAGTTGGGGAAGCAGCGTTCATGGTCTTGCTCACGGAGCACGACCTGATTATCCGGCGGGCACTCGTGGCTTCTCGAGGACGAGAGGTGAAGCACACCGGTGACGGCATCCTGGCCTCGTTTGAGGATGTTGGAGACGCCTTGCGGTGTTCGGAAGCTATCCAGGACGGCTTTGCGGCCAGAACACTGGCAGGAGGGACCCCGGAACTCCGGATTCGGATTGGTCTGGCGGCCGGCGAACCCGTCCGGCACAACGATGACATCTTCGGCTCGTCGGTGAACCTGGCCAGCCGGATCTGCGATGCTGCAGATGCCGGGACCATCCTCGTTTCCGATCTCGTCCGGGACCTCGGAATCAAGGCCGGGTTCTCGTTTCGTGAAACCGCCGAACGGGCCCTCAAGGGGTTTTCCGAACCGACGAGAGTGTTTGAACTGCTACGCACCCAGGCCTGAGGGTCAGTCCCCTGAACGGCGGCGGTGAACCAGTCGGTGCCGGCTGCGGTCCTTGATAAACGATTTGATATCCGGCTCAGGCACGCCGAGGGCCTGACCTATCCGGCGGAGTTAGCCAGGAATGCTTGGTCGACCTGGGGGTCACCTTTTCCGAGGAGATCCGACAGGCAGGCGCGGTTCTCGGGTTCGACGAGCAACAAGCGATCATCCATCGCATGCAGGATCGTAGAGGCCGCTTCCCGATACTGTGGTCCTGTGTATCCCCACTGGCCTGATGAAGCTATGCCGGAGGATGTGCCTAGATACGGCAAGAGAGTCCGGTTGCTGGCTTTGATCGTCGTCATCGCGTTGATTCTCCTGACGGTGGTTCCGGTACTGGTCCGGGTCACCCACCGGGCACCGACCACCACCCAACCGGGTGTCGTGGCGGTCGCCGCAAACGGCTAGCGATCGGGAGGAGATACCGCGGCGTTTCCCGGCAGTATTCCTCGTATTCCTCGCCGAAGACGCCCCGGAGATGTGCTTCTTCGCCGGCGATCATCCAACGCCCGAGCACTATCCAGATCAAGACCCACCCGGCGGCGTAGACGGACGGCCGGTAGAAGACCACCCCCAGCACCATCATCCAACCACCCACCATCTGGGGATTGCGCGAGAAGCGGTAGGGACCGGCCCGCTGCAAGCCCCCGACCCGCAGCCCGAAGGCTCTCCGAATTCCAAACCAGCCCATTGTTCCGAAGGCCAATACCATTCCCGATGCGACGAGTACCAGGGCAACCAACCGGTTCCAGGTGCCGTTCGGCAGCCAATCCCAAGCCCACTCCGGAGGCAAGTACAGGTAGGGAAAGCTGAAGAACCCGGCGAACACGGCTAGTTGAAGGAGCGAGCTTGTCAGGTCCAGCCGACCTTTGATCAGATACGCACGTGCCACCACCCGGCGGAATACCAGAAACCCGGTTGCCGTCAAGAGCGCCGCGAAGATCACGTAAAGGAGAACGTTCACAGGACCTCAGCTCCGACCTCGAGTATCTCGCACCATCGGGTTGGGGAACAGGGTCGAACGGCACCGCCCCTCAGACTTTCAAAGGAACGCCTACTCCGAGAGGGGAGCGAGGGCGGCGAGGAGATCCTCCCGGTACTGGACCAAGGCGGTGCGACCCGCAGAGGTCAGCGATATGGTGGTCTGAGGTTGCTTGCCCTTGTAACCCTTGACCACGTCGACGTACCCCCCTTCCTCGAGTTTGGTCAGGTGAGAGCCGAGGTTCCCCCAGGTAAGGCCGGTCTGCTGGAGCAGGTAGGTGGCGTTGGCGCTCTCCACCACAAACAGGTTGGTCATGATGGCGAGCCGAGCCGGTTCGTGGATCAGGCGGTCGACCCCGGCCGGGGGTGACCCGCTAGACATCAGACGGTTCCATGGTCGACCGGACCGGGTAGTCCCGCAGGAACCGGACCAGTTTGATCAGCCCGATGGTGATGATGATGGCCGCCGGGACGCCGAAAGAGATCCATCGCGGAGTCTGATAGTCCCACAGGACGTCGGGCCAAACCATCGCCGGCATGACCAAGCCAAACAGGAACCCGTAGAGGTAGAAACGCGGCACGTCCAGGAAATGCGCCATGGCTCCCATGACCACGACGGCGTTGATGAACCAGATGGCCGGCATAAGCATCTCGAGGCTGACGATGGAGACATCTCCGACGGCGACAACCACAAACATGAGCAAACCGAGGACGACAGATGCGAGCATGGCCAGACGGACGGCGGAGATGCGGCGCCGACGGGTTGGTCCGGGCTTGAATTCGCCCAACCGGGCGGCGAGGAGGCGGCGGCGAACCATCATTAGCGATACCACCGCAACGACCGCGATCCCCAACATTGCCAAGATCCCCGTGGTTTCGTTGCCCCACCGGTCGGTGACTGATGCCCCGACGGTCATGGTTGACAGCATCACGCCCAGGAAGATGTCGAAGATACCGTCTTCGTAGAACCTCCGAAAGGCTTGCTTCTCGAGGGCTTCGAGGTCGGTGAGCCCTGTCATTGCTTCCTCCTGCCATCGCTACGGTGCAGAGTACTCTGTATTGCAGAGTATATCTCAGTTTCTTCTACGGTGTCAAGGTTGGAGCTTGGAGCGGGGAACTTGTAACTTGTGATCGCCACCGGTCCGTGATCGATGGCATGGAGAGGTGGCCGAGCGGTCGAAGGCGCTCGCCTGCTAAGCGAGTAGGGGGTTTATAGCTCCCTCGAGGGTTCAAATCCCTCCCTCTCCGCGGCGGAAACCCGGCCCTTGGGCCGGTTTCCGGGTTTCAAGTGTCAGGTTTCAGGTAACGGGCTCCCGGAGGCAATACCTCGCCGCGACTTGTCGACGCCACTCAACAAACGAGCCACCAATCAATCCGAACGAGATGCCTCACGAAACAAGGAGCCTTTCATGACTGGTGACCTGCACGTGGTCTTCGGAACCGGCGCAATCGGTCTCGCTACGATCGAGGTACTAGCGGCGCGTGGAACACCTGTGCGCGCCGTGAGCCGCAGCGGACGCGCCGATGTGCCTGAAGGCGTGGAGGTGATGACCGGAGATGCGACCGACTCGGCTTTCGCGACCGAGGCCGCCTCGGGAGCAGCCGTCGTGTATCAGTGCCTCAATCCTCCCTACACCCAGTGGCCCGAACTGTTCCCACCGCTGCAATCAGCCGTCCTCGAAGCCGCCGGCTCGGCCGGATCAAAATACGTTGCGATGGACAACCTCTACGCATACGGCCCCAACGGCGGGGCCCCGTTCCACGAGGACCTGCCGTACACGGCGACCGGTTCGAAGGGCCGGACGCGAGCACAGATGGCGCAGGACCTGCTTGCAGCACATCGATCGGGCAAGGTGCGGGTGGCCATCGGACAGGCCTCCGACTACTTCGGCCCGCGAGGCCTGCTCACCGCTCTGGGAGAGCGGGTGTTCTATCCGGCAATCGCAGGTGAGAAAGCTCAAGTTATGGGGAACCCCGACCAGCCCCACAGCTACAGCTACATCCCGGACATTGCGAAAGGCTTGGTGACGCTGGCCGACCATGACGAAGCGGACGGTGCTGCCTGGCACCTGCCGAACGCGGCCGCGATCACCACGCGTGAGTTCATCGATAAGATCTACGCGGCGGCCGGCAACGAGCCGCAGATTCAGGCGATGTCGCGAATCATGGTCAACGTCGTCGGGCTCTTCAACGGCCAGGTCCGCGAGCTGAAGGAGATGCTCTACGAATTCGAGGAGCCTTTCGTAGTGGACTCCAGCCGCTTCGAGTCGACCTTCGGCGTGCACGCCACCCCGCTCGACGAGGCGATCCCCGCTACCGTCGAGTGGTTCCGGAGCAACCCCAAGAGATAGGACGCGATCGACGCTCGCGGTGATCTCCCGCTGGATTGGTGTCGGTCTCAGCGATCGAAGCCCGGAGGTCAAACAGAGCGGCCGGTGATTCGCCCAAGAGGTCGCGGCGGGTTTTCAAGACGACCGTCGGGTCGCTTGACGCAAGAAGCCGGTCGACGATCGGCACACCTCGAAACTAGCTGTCAGCTATCAGCTATCAGCCATCTTGAACCCGAAAGCTGGAACCTGAAACCTGAAACCTGAAACCTGAAACCCGAAACCCTCAGCTCGCCCTCATCCACTCCTCGACGAGATCCCTCAGCACCGGCAACGTCACCCCTCCGCTGCTCAGCACCACATCGTGGAAAGCCCGGATATCGAAGGCCGGCCCCAAGGCCGACTGGGCTTCCGCTCGAAGCCGCATGATCTCCTGCTGGCCGGTCTTGTAGGCCAGAGCCTGTCCGGGCCAGCCGATGTAGCGCTCTACCTCGTTGACGATGTTGTTGGGCGCCAAAGGGGAGTTGGCCAGCAGATACTCGATGGCCTCTTGTCGCGACCAACCAAGGGCATGTAACCCTGTGTCGACCACCAATCGGCCGGCTCGCCACGAATCGAACGACAGGATGCCGAGGCGTTCCAGGTCCCCCGAATAGAGACCCATCTCGTCACTGAGACGTTCCGCATAGAGCCCCCAACCTTCCCCATACGCCGTGATCCAGGTGTGGCGACGGAACTCGGGTAGGCCCTCTAGTTCTTGGGCGATGGCGATCTGCAAATGATGGCCGGGAATGCTCTCATGAAAGGCAAGCGCCTCGGATTCGAAGATTGTTCGGGTTTCAGGCTCGAACACATTGAGGTAGTAGCTGCCGGGTCGGGCTCCACCGGTCGCCGGCGGCAGGTAGTAGGCGATGGTGGCGTCCTTTGCAACGACCTCAGGAATATCAACAACCACACAATCTGACTGCGGCAACCGACCAAACCAATTCGGAATGGCCTCTCGAGCCCGACTCAGGGCGTCTTCGGCATGAAACCGTACGGCCTCGGAACTGGCGAACCGCAAAGTTGGGTCGCGACGCAAGCGATCGAAGATTTCAGCCAGGTCTGTGGTGCCCAGAACCCGCCCGCCCAGATCCCGGTACTCATCCGCCAGCGACGCGATGGCGTCGAGCCCGATCTGATGGACGGCCATCGGGGTGGTGTCGAGCGTCGTATGTTTGGCGATCGCTCGTTCGTAGACCTCGCCGCCGTCGGGCAGCCACGCTACGCCCGACCTCTCGGGGGGCCGCGCCCTGGGCAAGATCTCGCCGGCCAGAGCATCTCGATACGCCTGGTATGCGGGTCGAATCGAGTTCTCGACGACCTCCAGCAACTCGGTGCGCCAGGCGGCCTCCTGATCCTCAGTGAAAGCCGCCGGGCTGCGGACCTGCAAGAAGAGATCCTCGCCGGCAGGGGACCGCAGGTATCCGTCGATCTGGGCGATGGTCTTCTCCACCGCCACAGCCGGCGGGGTGCGGTCCCGCGCTAGTCCTTGTCGGAGACGTTTCACCGCGTCATCGATCATGGGGGCGATCTTCCGATACCTGAGCGTCACGGCCGCGGCATGCTCCGGTTCGTCGATCGGGAACTGTGCAGAGGAGCTGGGCAGCTCGACGTGAAAACCCAAGACGGGATTCACCGCCAGCTCGGCGTATCGTGATCGGAGTTCCGCGGCTTCCGAACCTGCTTGATGGGCGAGCACCGCCCGGGTGACCCGCTCCGGACCGCTCAACGAAACCGGGTCGATCTCCTCAGCAGCCGCTGCGATGCTCTCCAATTCGGCGATGGCCTCATCCTCAGTTGCCCGGGTGCGATCCTCGATTTCCCCGGCGAAACGGTGATCTCCCCGGAGGAAGGCCTCAGTCGGCAAATAGCGCGAGACAAACTCCCAGTAGCGATCGGCCAACCCGGAGAGGAGCTCATTCATGGTCGAAACGGTGATCAATGAGCCCCGTGGCCGATAAGGGTGAGTTTTCGAGACCAGAGCCCCAAAGCTCAGTGGCCAGCCGGTCGAGCACGGAATGCATAGTGTCTCCTCGGGTCATGACGGGCGAAGTCTGGCACAGCACTTGATCCATGGTTAACGGCCGCGCTGATCAGGCGATGAAGTACTTGGCCCGGGGATGGTGGCAGATAATCGCTGAGGTCGTCTGTTCGGGCTGGTATTGCCAGGCGGTTTCCTCGCCTACTGCGATGCCGATTCGATCGGCGTCGAGCAGCCCGGCGACCCGGGCATTGTCCTCGAGGTTGGGACAGGCCGGGTAACCCCAGGAGTACCGCCCTCCGCGGTACTCCTGGCGAAACAACCCGTGCAGGGCGAGGCCGGCCTCGTCGGCAAAACCCCAGTCGACCCGGATCCGGTGGTGCCAAAACTCGGCAAGAGCTTCGGTCATCTCCGCCGCCAAACCGTGAAGGAATAGGTACTGGCGGTAGTGATGGCCGGTGAACAGCTCTGCGGTGCGTTCCGAAGCTGCATGGCCCATAGTGACGATCTGAAACGCGGCGTAATCGACTTCCTCGGCGAAGGGTCGATGGAAATCGGCGATGCAAAGGAATGGCTCCGAGCTCTGGCGGGGGAATCGGAAACGGGTCACTTCCCGTTGTCTGTTCTCGTCCTCCCAGATGATGAGGTCGTTGTCTTCGGCGTTGACCGGGAAGTATCCGTACACAACCTGCGGGATCAGAAGATGTTCCTCCTGGGCGAGGCTCAGCTGCTCTTCCAGGACAGGGCGAATTCGGTCTTTGAAGGTGTCGTTGTCTTCCCCGTCCTCCGGCCGGAAGTGCCACTGGTTTCGGAACAATGCGGTTTCGTTGAGGTAGGCGGTCACCTCGTCGACGGGGATGTCCGTGACCATGCGCGACCCGAGAAACGGCGGCCGATAGATAGGGTTGTCTGGCTCGACTTCGGGGGAGCGGTCCGGCACCGCCTCTTTCGGCGCGGGCTGCTGACCCCGTTTGGGCAGGCTGCGACGGGTTGCGGTTCTGCCGAATTCGGGATCCTCGAGGTGGGCGTTGGCGGCTATTTGCCCCATCAACGACAGACCGTCGAAGGCGTTCTTTCCATAGAACAAAGGCCCCGGGTAGACCTCGCGCAGGTCATGCTCCACGTACGATCTGGTAAGAGCAGCTCCGCCCAGGATCACGGGGAGATGCGACAAGCCCCGGTCGATCAGCTCGGACAGATTGTCCTTCATGGTCATCGTCGATTTGACCAACAGGCCGCTCATCCCGATGGCGTCGGCGTTGGTCTCCAACACCTTCTCGATCATCTCGGCGATTCCGACCTTGATGCCGAGGTTGTGCACCCGGTAACCATTGTTGGTGAGGATGATGTCGACCAGGTTCTTGCCGATGTCGTGGACGTCGCCCTTGACCGTTGCCAGGACAATCGACCCGCGCCCGGCGTCGTCGGTTCCCTCGATGTGAGGCTCCAGATAGGAGACGGCGGCTTTCATGGTTTCGGCCGACCGGAGAACGAATGGCAGTTGCATGTCTCCGGAGGCGAAGAGCTCTCCAACCGTCTTCATGCCGTCGAGCAGGATGTCGTTGATGATGGTTAGGGCCGGCAACCCTTCGACGAGGGCCAGTTCGAGATCGTCTGCCAGGCCTTCCCGATCTCCTTCCACGATGCGGTGGGCGAGGCGTTTACCCACCGGCCATTCGCTTCGATCTTCACCCGCGATGGCGGTCGTCTCCACATCGGCGAAGAGGTCGAGGATCCGAGGGAGCGGGTCGTATCCCTCGGTTCGCCGGTCGTAGATGAGATCGAGGGCAGCTTCCTGCTGTTCGGTGGGTATGCGGTGTAGGGGCCGAATCCGGGCGGCGTGCACGATGGCGGCGTCGAGCCCCCGTTCGGTCGCTTCGTGCAGGAAGACCGAATTGAGGACGTGGCGGGCGGCCGGTTTCAAACCGAAGGAGACGTTGGACACGCCGAGGATGGTGGAGGTACCGGGAAGTTCCTCTTTGATCCGGCTGATGGCTTCCAGGGTGGCAATCCCGTCGTTTCGCAGCTCCTCGCCTCCGGTGGTGAGGGGGAAGGTGAGCGGATCGAAGATCAAATCGCCGGCCTGGAGGCCGTAGCGGTCGACGGCCAGCCGGTGTATCCGGTGTGCCACCCGCATCTTCCACTCGAGGTCTCGGGCCTGTCCGTTCTCGTCGATGAGCAGGCAGATGACCGCCGACCCGTACTCGCGGGCCAGCAACATGATCCGGTCGAAACGGGACCCCGGTTGGTCGCCGTCCTCGAGATTGGCCGAATTGAGCACCGCCCGTCCGCCGATCCACTGCAGGCCGGTCTCCAGTACTTCCGGTTCCGTGGAGTCGAGGACAATCGGAACCGCGACCTGACCGGTGAAGCGCCGGGCCAGCTCCTCCATGTCCCGGGTGCCGTCGCGGCCGACATAGTCGACGCTGAGATCGATCAGGTGGGCACCTTCACGGACCTGGTCGCGGCCCATTTGCACGGCGGCTTCCCAGTCGCCGGCCAACAGCGCCTCACGAAACTGCCGGGACCCATTGGCATTGGTCCGTTCGCCGACGATGAGGAGCGAGGCGTCTTGCCGGAACGGCGTGAAGCTGTAGGTCGAGGAGGCGCCGGGTTGATGGTCGGGGGATCGGAGCGCCGGAGTGAGGTGCCGTACCGCCTCGACCACGGCCCGCAGATGGGCGGGGGTGGTCCCACAGCACCCGCCTACGACGTTGACACCGAGTTCGGTGATGAACCGTGCATGGTGTTCGGCCAGTTCGGCGGGGCTCAGGTCGTAGCAGACGGCGCCGTCTCGCAACTCCGGCATACCCGCATTGGGGATGACGGCGATCGGCATCCGGGAATAGGCAGCCAGGTATCGGAGATGCTCGGCCATTTCGGTGGGCCCGGTCGCACAGTTGATTCCGAACACCGCCGGGCGCAAGGGATCGATGGCCGCCAGCGCGGCCCCGATTTCGGTACCGGGCAGCATACGGCCGTTGGTTTCGATGGTGACCTGTGCCTGGATCGGTACCGGCCGGTTGGCCCGGGCCATCGCTCGCCGCGCCCCGTTGATGGCGGCCTTGAGCCCCAGCAGATCGAACTGGGTCTCGATGATGAACAGATCTACTCCGCCCTCGAGCAGGCCGGCCGCTTGCTCCTCGTACGCCTCGCGCAAGGTTTGGTAGGAGATTTGCCCCAGCGTGGGGAGCTTGGTTCCCGGCCCGATGGAGCCGGCTACCCAACGAGGATTCTCGGCGGTGTCGAAGTCGTGAGCTACCTGTTTGGCGATTCGGGCGGCGGCGACGTTTAACTCGCGGACCCGGTCTTGCACCCCGTACTCGGAAAGGGGGATCGAGAAGCCGCCAAAGCTGTTGGTCTCTATGACATCGACCCCGACCTCGAGGAACGAGGCGTGCACCGCAGCCACGGCATCAGGGCGGTTGACGTTGAGCAACTCGTTACATCCCTCGAAATCCTCTCCACCAAAATCATCGGCGGCGAGCCCGGCCTGCTGCAAGGAAGTACCCATGGCGCCGTCGTACACGACCACCCGGTTGGTTACCGCTTCGACGTAATCGGCCATGGAGCTCCTTTTGCAAGATCGAGAAGGAGCGAAGCCGCACCTCATCGATCAGGCCTTGGCACCTTGATCCCGGGGGACTCGGTTGCCGCGGTTTCGTGGGGCCTGTCCCTCCACCGCTCGTGATGAGTGCCTGGAAGCATACTCTTGGCGGTTTTCCGGTCAAGACGCCGGGTTTCACATCGCTCTCGGGTCGACTACCTTTACTGGGCAAACTCCGTTTGGGAGTTGTGCGCCCGTAGCTCAATTTGGATAGAGCGTCTGACTACGGATCAGAAGGTTGGGGGTTCGAGTCCCTCCGGGCGTGCCACCGAATCCCCTGTGTTTGCAGGGGATTCGCCTATTCGGCCCTGAGTGCAACGACCTCTTGTCCGTATTTGGTCCGTATTTGGTCCGCGAGAGCTCGGCTCCGCACCCCATCCAAGGCGACCGCCAGGGTTTCCATGTCGGACGGAAGTAAGTGCCCGTAGCGGTCCATCGTCACCGAAATCGATGAGTGCCCGAGGTGGACCTGGACGGCCTTCGGATGCGCGCCCTGGGCAATGAGCAAGGACGCGCACGTGTGCCTCAAGTCGTGAATCCGTAGCCCATCGTGGAGCCCTGCCGCGGCAACCGCCTCGTACCAGACCTGGCGTCGGAAGTTCGAGTTGCGGAGCGGCTGTCCTTGGGGCGACGTGAAGACCAGTGCGTCTGGATGCACCTCAACCTGATGCACGAGGTGCTCGGCCAATAGGTCACGGAGGAAGCTTGGAACCACGACAACACGGTTGCGGTATGTTTTCGTGGGGCCGAAGTGGATCTTGCCCCGCGCCTCCGACAAGGACTCGGCTACCTCGATGCGCGATCGGAGCAACTGACACCGCTTGCGACGTAGTGCGGCCGCCTCTCCCCATCGGAGTCCTCCATAGGCGAGTAGATACACGAGCGTGGCGTAGGGCTCTCGAATCTCGAGCGCAAGACGCTCAACCTCCTCCGCCGACAAGAAGAGCATCTCAGGATCGGGCTGGCGGGCGACTTTCACCCCAGTTGCAGGGTTGACGACCAGGTAGCCGGCTTCGACGGCGAGCTGGAGCATGCTGTTGAGCACCTGCCGAGCCTGTCGCACCCCGGAGTGACCGAGGCCTGAGGCCTGGAGATCGGCTACCCACTCCTCGACCGCCATACGGTCGACGTGTCGGAGTTCGAAATCTCCGAAGGTAGGTAGAACATGAGCGTGCAGGTTGGACTCGTAACCGGCCAGGGTTTTCGGTTTGAGGTGGGCCTTGGTTAGGAGCCACCGATCGGACCACTCGGCAACCGAGGTCTTGGAAAGGCGGGGGTCTGTCCACGCACCTCTCAACTTGTCTGCCTCTACGGTGATGGCGAACCGTTCGGCGTCAGTCTTCCGGAGGAAGCTCCGGGCTCGTTCTCGACCTGTTGGGTCTCGGTATCGCACTTGCCACGGCCGGCGTCTTTCGGGTCTGCGTTGAATGTGCGCCATTGCGCCCTCCTGAAGGTCTCAGTCCACGCTATCGGTTGCTCCCGACAGATGGAGCCCGGTTACGAGAAAGCCCAACTCCAGATGCTTTAGTCAGTGTGCTCGCTGATTCGGCCTCTGATCCAACGCTCGACGTCGGCCCATCGGTAGCGGAGGTGTTTGCCGGCTCGAAAGCCGGGGGGTCCTTCTCCGCGGTGGCGCCAGGCGTAGATGGTTGCGATGGGTACTTCGAGGTAGTCGGCGAGTTGTTGGGCTGAGAGCAGCGGTTCGAGGTTGTTCATCCCCCAAATTTGGGTTGGCACCCTGTTATTTCGATGTTATTTGAGTGTCAGCAGCCCTTTCATTCTGATTCTATTTCGGTTGTTTCCCCTGCTCAGAGTGCCTTTTTGGAGATGTTCGAGATCGGTGCAAAACGGGCATCTATGAGATCGTCGGCGACCTGGTTGGAGGGTTCCTGACAGGGCTACTGACACTCTGCTGAAAGGGTGGTCGTGTCTAGTTGCCGACATGGAACCTGTTGGCAGCGTCGATAACAGCGAAGATCGGAACCGCATCGCAGGTGTGGCCGGCGTTGGGTCGGGCCCTGCGATCTCGTTCTCCGAGACGCGGCCGGCGACGATGCCGGACTCGGATCACGAACCGTTCGAAGCAACCACCGACCACCATCTCGGCTCCTCAAAAGCCATTGACAATGAGACCACCCACTCCGCAACAGCCAAGATCCATCGAGACCCCAATCGCATCAACCATGCCACCTCCACCCAGGTATGTGCCCTTTCGACCGATCGTCTCCAACCACACACGCATCTGCAACGAGTTGCCCGCTGTATACAGCCAGACCGCTCTGGGGGTGGGCGGTGTTGAGTTTGGCCAAGGCCGCCAAGGACTATTACCTGCGCAAGTTGGGGGAGATCTCACCCGGGGAGGATTACTACCTGCGGGGCGGTACCGCCACCGGCCGGTGGCGCGGTAACGGTGCCAAAGATTTGGGTCTGGAAGGTTCGGTGACGGCTGGGGGTTTGGTTCGTCTGTTCGACGGTCAACACCCCGCCACCGGCGAACGGTTGGGTCGGAGTTTGCGTAAGGATGGGGTGGCGGCGTGGGATGTGACCTTCTCAGCCGACAAGTCGGTATCCCTGCTCTGGGCCCTCGGCGACGACAACACCCGCCGCGAGGTGTTGGAGGCGTTCGAGGAGGCCACCGGGGCGGCGTTGGGGTATCTGGAGTCGGTAGCGTCCTCAACCCGGGGCGCTTCCAAAACCCCGCTCCTGGACGACCAGGGCAATCCGGTGTTCAACGAGGACGGGTCACCTCGGTTTCGGGTGGTGACCTGGCCGATCCAAACGGCTGGGTATGTGGCGGCGTCGTTCACCGAGTTCACCTCCCGCGCCGACGACCCCCAACTCCACACCCATGTGGTGGTGGCCAACAAGGTCAAAGGGACAGATGGGGTATGGCGGACCGTGGACGGCCGACTGTTGTATCGGTATCAGCTCGCCGCCGGCTACCTCCACGAAGCCGTCCTCAGGCGGGAGTTGACGGAGCGGTTGGGGGTGCGGTGGCAGCCGGTCCGCAACGGGATGGCCGACATCGAAGGTTTCACCCGCCCGCAGATCGAAGCGTTCTCCCGGCGCCGCCACCAGCTCGAAACCTGGCGCCAAGACCAAGACCTCCCCGACACGCCGGCGGCCCGGCAGGTCGCAGTGTTGGCCACCCGTGCCCCGAAACAAGACCATCCCCTCGAAGAGCTGTTGCTTGAGTGGCGGGAGCGGGCCGTCGAGGTGGGTCTCACCCCCGAGCGGCTCACCCGACTCATGGGTGCGAGTCGAGACATCACGCCGGTCGATCCACGGACCCTGTTTGAGCGGTTGGCGTCGGCGGAGGGGCTCACCGAACGGGCCTCCACGTTCGGCCGGGCCG
>CAVQVN010000006.1:0-152120 GCA_963717135.1 uncultured Actinomycetota bacterium | reverse complement strand
ACGGGCACTGGGTAGCGGTATCCACCAGCGCCAACACCGTCGCCGAGCGGGTGCTTCGCCTTGTCGGACATCCCGAGGTGATCGAAGAGCCTTGGTTCTCGACAGGGCGGCAACGAGCACAGCACGCCGACCTCCTCGACGGGCTAGTAGGCGATTGGATTGCCAAGCGCACAAGAGAAGAAGTGCTGGAAGCCTTTGCTGAAGTGGGAGCGGCTGTCGGTCCTGTCTATAGCCCCGCCGACATCCTCGACGATCCCCAAGTGCAGGCACTCGACATGATCACCACCGTGGAGGACGAACGGCTCGGAGCTATCAAGATGCACAACCTCCTCGCCCGCTTCAGCGCAACACCAGGGTCGATACGCCACACCGGCCGTCCCCTTGGAGCAGACACCGATCAGATCTTGATCGAAGAACTGGGGATTGACCCGTCCCAGGTACAAGAGCTGCGAGAGCGGGGGATCGTCGCCTGACGTTCGCCCAGATCGGGCAACTCGATGACATGCCGCCATCTGGCAAGCCTGCGCCATACGCGCCGCGCCTTTCCGACCACCGCCAGGCCGCCGGCTCACACAGATCCCAGAGTGGGCTTGGCAAATCACATAACCACGCGCTGCTCCCCGTCACTGCTTGGTCTGTGAAGTCTTCTGGCGTTTGCATTTCAGCGCGGCATGAATCATCCTCGCTTCGTGAGCGGAACCACCTGTCACCAACCCCCCGGGCGGCCCGGCCCACATCGGCTGCACGGACCTCCAGTCCGCGAGGAGTCAAGCAACCTGTTTCCCGAATATCCATGAGAGCCCTGTTGGTAGGAGACAGTCCGGGTGGGCTGGCGGCCGTCCGCGAGCTAGGCAGAGCAGGGTGGACGGTCGGCGTGGCAAATTCGCAGCCGCGCGGCTATGCGGCCGCTTCCCGGTGGACGACCCACCGGCATAGCCTTCCGAGCCTCGTCGAAGACCCCGACCGGTTCATTGCCGCCGTCGACCTGGCCGTGGGGAGCCACCAATACGAAGTGGTGTTTGGCACCGGAGACGCAGAGGTCCTCGCCCTGTCTGCCTACCGGCACCAGATCGGCGCTTGCGTTCCATACGGTCCGCACTTCCAGGTGATCCGTGCCTTCGACAAATACGAAATCACGCAACTTGCTCGCCAGGTCGGGCTTGGCGCACCGCTCACCGCGATCGCAATCCCCGGCTCAAAGCCGGTTTTCGACCCACCGATCTTGGTCAAGGCAAGACTCCATTGGAACCCCAACGCTCCGACACAGTCGGACCGGATCAAAGCCGTGGTCGCTCGCACAATTCAAGAGGCATCGGAAGCAGCCGAACGAATGCGGGATGCCGGCCGGGAACCCATCTTCCAGCAGCACATCGAAGGCCGGGCGCTCCACGTAGTCGCGATCACCAGGGCGGACCACACTGTCGTGTCGATGGTGGCTCATCTCACTACTCGCCTGGGTGGTTCCGAAAGCGGCCAGTCGGCTCGGGCAGTGACGATCGCCCTAGACGCCGATCTGCGCGAACGGGTCCGGGCGCTGCTGTCCGAACTCGAGTGGGTGGGGCTGGCAGATCTCCAATTCTGGTTGACCAAGGACGGTCGGGCCCTGTTGAGTGATTTCAACGGCAGGATCTATGGTGGTCTGGCCTTGCCGTACGCCAGTGGCATGCGTCCGATGGACACCTGGGCCCGCCTCGCGACCGGTCGGAAGGTGCCCCCGGGATCGTCGCCCACCATCGGGGTGCGCTACCAAGCATTGGAGGGAGACCTGAAGCAGGCGATCCGGCAGCCGGATCTTCGCGGCAAGCTACAGGTATTCGGCGTTTTGGCTGAGGCTCACCGCGCGGTACACCCAATTAGCGACTGGTCCGACGCACGGCCGACTCTCGTCTACCTGGCTCGACTTCCGGGGCGGATTAGGGCGAAGCTGGAAGAACGCTCTTAGCCTCCGCCCCCTGCTGTTTCGGCGTTGACCTCAAGTCGTTCATCCAACACGCCTTCGGCCGAACATCTGGCGACTGCTGTCAACCGAACTCGCGCACTTGACTGGATCCCAGGACGCGCTAAGGACGCGATTTGCCGAAGACCGATGCAAGATCCTGACAACTGGTGAAAACGTGAAAGGCCAGCTCACGGTCATGAAGTACTTCGACGGTGAACTCGTCCGACCCCACTCTGATCTGGAGGTGGAACTGGCCGGGTTGTCCTGTCCACTGGACGGCAAGTTGGGACTTGTGAATCTGAGAGAGATGCCTCCGATGATCGGGTCCCTGGAATGGGCGGATATAGATGCGGTTGTTATCGACGACGTGGATGTCGAAGCAACAGTCGACCTCTACTGGACGGCGGTGGGCGACGTGTACAACGAGTTCTTCAGTGAACCAGGGCAGCGGGCGGCTCATCGAACCAGGGATGCCACGGTCACCGGCACCGTCACCATTGACGGCTACGGGGAGTTCACGGTCGACGACCTGCAGGCGGCGGTGATCACCCGCTACAACGAAATCCAAAGGGACAACCTCCGCTAGGCAGCCGATTCGGATGCGGCGACAGCCGGTCACCGACAAACCCGCTGGGATCGGGCCGGGCACTACCACCGGGACGGTGGTCGGTGGGCTGGTGGGCGGGTAGTTGGCTCGCATGAGAGCCGCCCGACTGGGCATCTGCATCCTTGGGCCAGCAGCACTGCCAACGTATCCGACAAAATGGTTCTCTGGGACTATGGACCTGTCAGTTATCCACAGGCAAGGTGACTAGGCATCGGCCCGGTCGTCGCCAATGGCCCCCAGTTAGCCGCTCTGTGGTTTGCCCCAAAGGGGTGGCTTGCCTCCCAGCTTTGGCAGAGCGACCGGGTCGGTGCCTGTCCGTTTGATTGAACCTTGATCCGGCGGCGCATGGAATAGGCCCAGCGAACCAAATCGCCACTGAGAGTGGGAAAACTTTGCTTAGGTAGCCAGACGACCCCACCCCGACTGCCCCGGTCGCCGTACGGCCTGCCGGGCCGAGCCGGGGTCCTCGTCGTTCTCGGCTTCTACTTGCAGTGATCAGGCGTCACAGCCATACGCGTCGCTTATCGCCTCGGCCTGGCTTCGTAACAGATCAGCCTGTTGGGGGGTGAGCTTCTTGCCGTCCTGGGCGTTGACCGCAGAGATGAACGAAGCAAGCTTCCCGCAGACCGCTCCATCCGCCTTGTCGAAGGACTTCTGAGCGTTTTGTATCTTCTTGAGGAGACTGTTCTCGAACCCGGCTGGTTCGAGACCCATACCTTCGATGGTGGCCTCCACCGCGTCGAAGCTATCCGATCCCAAGGTGATTGTAACGCTCGTAATGGCGGTGTCGGTCAACCCACCGTCGTCGGTTACGGTCAAGGTGACCGCATACACAGCGGCTGTCGCATAGGTGTGCGTGGGTGTCGGTCCTGCGTCGGTTCCTGCAAGGCTGCCATCACCGAAATCCCAGTCGAATGTCAACACAGCGTTCTCCGGGTCGGACGAGCCGGTCCCATCGAAACTCACCGGCATCCCAATCGTCCCCACATACGGGCCGTTCGCATCCGCCACCGGCGGGGTGTTAGGCGGCAGGACGTCGATCGTGAGGATGTGCGAGACAGGGTCGTACGTGAACACAACCGTACTGTCTTCGACCGCCACGGTGAACGGGATGTTCGCCCCGTTCTGGACTCCACCATCACCATAGTTCTCGTCCCAACTCTCGTTGATGGCGACCTTGACCTCGTAGCTCCCCGCCGGGATATCCGTGGTGGAGAAGTAGTAGGTGCCATCACCGTCGGGGTCCTGGAGCCACGAGCGGAGACAGTCGGGCTGCCAGTCACCAGGACATCCCAACTCGCTTTGGTAGCTGCCCGGCACCGTAGCAATCACCGAGTTGACGTTGTCGGTGATCCAGTGGGTCTCATGGTCGTAATAGAACGTCACGTCGGTGTCGGCAGCGAGATTGAGTGCGATGTTCGCCCCATTGGGCTGGGCGTTCGCCCCGTAGTTCTCGTCCCACGAATCGTTGAGGGCGGCCTTGTACTCCCAGTTACCGGCGGGCACAGCGAACACGCCCTGCCAGACGCCATCCTCGTACGTCAGATGGGTGGCGGCACAGTCCGGCTGCCAGTCACCCGGACATCCCAGCTCAGACTGGAGGCTCCCAACCACGGTCACCGACGCCGGGTCGGGTGTGTGCGACGCTGCCGCCACGCCGGGGAATACCAGCAGCGCTGCCAGCATCGCTAGCACCGTGAACATCACCAACATATGGTTCCGATGTAGCTCACGCATCGCAACGTGTGTACCTTTTGCCATGGGAGAACCTCCCCTGTAGCCCCAGCAGGAGACCCACAGACCCGACAGCCCCTCCCTCATGGACCGCTCTCGGGCCCTGGTGCCTTCCCTGCACCATTTCCACCCCTCAGGGTGCGCCTAGTTGCCAGGGCGGGGGTAGAGGCGAACGTCACACAAAGTGACAGCCCCGACCGCCACCCAGCGACCCTCCCTACCTCCGGTGGCTGACAGCCAACCCGACCGAGTTTGTGCTGAACACGACCCGCAGTCCGATCCCCTCCTATCTGATCCTCCACAGGGCTTCCTGTTCGACGATTACCGGAACACCTTCACGGCGGCGCCAGTGGACGGGGCCGTATATCAAGGTGTGCTCCACCCGCAGGACCGACCTGGAGGAATGGGCGGAGCAGACGACAGGTGGCACGGTCCGAGCGTGTCGGCGGTGCGCCCCATAGGGCTGGTCTCGGTGAACAGCCGGTCGAGGGCGGATGGCACAACGTCGCCCAGCGGCGGACGGTCGGGATGGTGATACCCGCTTCAGGGTGGACGACCCCACCCTCCGCGATCTCTGGCGATTTCTGGTCCGCCCCCGCCGGAAAACCCCTCACGGTGCGAGCGTCAGCGAGCAACCCTTGCCTGGGGCGGGGGGTGGGCTAGGGCGAGCGAAGCGAGCGGGTGAACTTGCTCCGGTACCTGCCGGGCGGGGATGCACCGAAAGGCGGAGCGTGAGCGTTAACCGTTCCTTTTGGCCTGCCGGCCATAGGGGTCGTGGTCGGACACCCGAAGATCCAGACGGATATGAGGTGCCCCATATTGTGGTGTCTCGAAGTACTCGATGTCTTCGACCTCGGATCTCTCAATGACGCTTGGATTGGCCCACTCGCCGAACGCCGCACCGTAGATCCAAACATAGATGAGGTATATGAGGTCGTGTCCGGCGTCGATGATGGCGGAGATCTCCGATCCGGTTCGTTCTCCGACCGGGTTGAGGCCAGCGTTTCTGGTGTACCTGCCCGACGGTCCGCGCTCGCCGGTGTACACGAGTTGCCTTTCGCCAACCGTGGCGACGACCTTCGCCCCTTCCCGGTAGTGGGTGACGGAGTACACCCGCTTGCTGTCGGGTGGTGCGGACACATCTCGAAGGTATCGCTCCCATTCAGCTTCAGCGGCCTCAGGGGCGTCTTCTAGATATGGGACAAAGAACCTCACCACAGCCTCAGCGCACCTGCGGATCTAAGCAGACTCCATTGTCGCGCTCAGCCACAGATTGTTCGTTGGCACCTTTTCGCGATCTGTTGATGCCGATAGGCGGCCCGATAGCGAAAGGGGTCGCGTGAACCGCTGGCGTCGGCCCGTCCGTTTCTCACGTTTACCCCAATACAAAGATCCAAATGGGACAAACGTGAGGTTTCTATGCCCTCCCAGGAGAGGCGGGCGACCCGATACCTCAGCGAGACCGCCAGCATTTACCGGTCTTCTCGCCCAACGAAACCTTTGATACGGTTGAGGTGGCTCCCAGAACGAAAGGGTCCCCCTCGGAACGGACCCGATGTGGCCCCATTTCCGCACGGACCCTCCCCACCTTTGGGAGCCACGCGGAGAGCAGGGGTCGGCACGGGACTCGTCCCGAGGCAGACCCCTCTCTTCTTTCCAACTCGGCCCCGCTGCGCCCCAGCGGAAGGGAGCCACCCAAAGGAAGGGACCGGGCATCACCGAGCGACCCTCCCCGGTGATCCGCTTGTGGCGTGACCCGGCAGTCGCCCGCACGCCCAACGGCGTCTGGCGATTTCTGCGGACGGGGGAGAACCCCCCATCGAGGGAGGTTCTCCTTCGGCTCTATCAGTTATTCGTGGCTATCAGGGCCAGGAGGCGTCGATCTCGATTAGAACTTGCGGGATGGTCTTCGCCCCGGCCACCAGGTCGACGATGCCTGTCCAGAAGGTACCTGCCCCGACTTCGCCGGGCATCAGGTCCGAGGCGTCGAAACGGAAGAGGTCGGCCAGGATTGCCGCCCGGACGATGTCAGCCCACGACCGGACCAGGTCATTCGGATAGAGGGAATGGTCGAAGCGGGCATGCGGCAACAGCCAATTCCCGCTGGGGGCCAAGGCCGCCTCGCCAAACCTTTTGCTGAGCATGAAATCGATCAGCTTCTCCACTTCCTTACGGTCGTTCAAGGCTGCCACATAATCTGCGCTGCCCATCGCCGCCTCGCTCAACTCTGGGTCAACCGACGGGAACTTGAACGTCGAGAACTCTTCAGCAGTGCCGTCGGGAATGAGCCACCGGAAGAAGATGGCTTGCCGGTGCATCAGACAATCCCCTGCATCCAGCGGAGAGGCGTTTTCCTGGAAGGAAAGGTTGAGCATGTTGGCCCGGTCGTACACATAACCGGGAGTGTCGACCATGCCCATGTACAGCTCGAACGCAGCCTCCACTCGGGTGTCTGTGAAGAGCACACTGTGGTCAACCCATCCGTCGTACACCGTCGATCCTTCGGCACCCAACAGCAGATCTTCCACCCAGTCGGTCCCCACCCAACCCGTCGCTGCATCGGACCCGATGTAGTTGCACCATGGTGAGCCTGTCTCGGGATCGGCCACGATCTGGTCGCTGAGCGCCTCCAACTCGGCGAACGTGGTCGGAATTTCGTATCCGTGTTCGTCGAACTCGGCTGGCTTGTACCAAACCAAGGTCTTCAGCTGAACCGAGATTGGGGCACCCACAGTTGCGGCACATCGGGGATCGGGATGGGCAAGCCCGACACCTCATCGACCTGAAACTGGAATGGTGGGGCAACCTCAGACCGGCCCTCCAACTCGGCCCCGGCAACAACGACCTCCTCGCCAACCGACCCGCCCTCGTCCGGGCGCGGATAAGGAATGTTGATCGGGATCACCCCCACCAGCTCGGACCCAACCCCCATCCCCTCAACCTCAGACCGGCCCTCCAACTCGGCCCGGCTGAGCGGGTCCGGGTCCATCCCCACTTCGACCGGTTCGGGTTCCCGCACGATCGGGTCAGGGTCCATGCCCACCCCGATCGGTTCAGGCACATCCGGGATCGGCAGTGGACTGGCACTCACCTCCAACACCGGGTCACCTCCCCGTTGCGCCACCTCGGTCAGCTCGGCGGCCAACAACTCCTCGATACCCTCCCCAAGCGCACTCTCCGTCCTGTCTGGCCGTGGGGTTGTCTGCTGCTCCTCCTCCGGTACTTCTTCCTGCATGGCCCCGATCTTGTGCCGACCCGATGGGCCAGTCATCCCACGAAACACCAGCCCACCGACCGCCGTCCCGGTGTAGCGCCCGGCCCCGGTCAGCTCGACCCAATCTCTCCCGGGACCTGAGGGCAACAAGGGTGGTCGTGCCGAGGACCCCCAGCGGTGATCGTCGAGGGTCCTCGAAAACTCCCGTTACATGTACCCCAGTTCCAAGCCGACAGCGCCCCAGACCTGCATCTGTTCCTGCACCGTCTCGCCTGTCGAGACGAGTTCGTACTTGATGTCCGGCGTCGTAAACGTCACTTTGGTGTACAGCTTGGCGAAGTCGTCGGACCCGATGATCTCGAAAAGCGTCTCCCGCTCACCATGAATGATCATCGTTCCTAGCCCCGAGGGAGCCAGGTAGACCATCGGTTCTCCACATTTGCCGTCGGCGGCGAGCTTGCCGAAGAACGTCAATCCATCCATGAACCCCTCCAGCGCCTTGGCCTCACGGCCCGGTGCCGGTCGGGTATAGGTGAACATGATGGCAGCCTTCATATAGCCACCCCCTCCCCGGCCCAGATTCCCGGCGGATCGCCGGTCAGGCTCCTTCTCCCTTTGTACGCCTCCGAGCGAGAATCATCAAGGGGGCGACTCACCGACATGACTCAGGCACGCCTGCAACTGCTAGCTATCGTCTTGGTTTGTTTGCGTCGGCCCTTCGTTCCAAGCGGTTGAAACGCCAGCGGATTGCGAGGATGGCGGGCAGGAACAACGTCCATGAGACGGCAACTGCGGCAGGGTGAAGGAACGCCAGCGGAATCGAGAGCGCGAACCCGAACGGTGCCAGCGCTGACATCGCCATCCGGCGGCGGCGCTCGAGGGGCGGCTGGGCCTCGATGAAGCCCCGGCGCTCGGCATGCCAGCGCATCGCCAGCAGGATGCCACCGGCGACCAAGTTCGTTGCGGCGTAGAGCGCAACGGCGGTCGAGAGGTTGACCCAGCGGCCGATGAGGCTGGTCGGGAACGGCAGGAACGCGATGGCGCCCAGGAAACCGAAGTTGGCGACGACCACCCACCCGTCGGTCCGCTCCAGCGTTCGGTAGAGCCGGTGGTGTCCGTGCCACCACACCGCGATTACCGCGAAACTGATCCCGAAGCTCAAGAACCGGGGCCCGAGATCGGCCAACGCAGTCCGCAATTGTGCCTCGGTGGCCGACGCATCGATTGAACTGGGAATTCGAAGGTCGATAACGAGGAGAGTCATTGCGATCGCCATCACGGCATCAGAGAAATAGATGAGCCGTTCGATCTCGTGCCGGCCGCCCGCGCGGAGCTCGGTGTTCTCACCTTTCATGAGGTAACGGCGCCGCTGGGCGACGAGTAACTATTCAGGAGGAAGAATGCGACAGGTCCGTCGGTCCCTTCGTCTGGACATTGGGATTGAAACCGTGGCCCCACGGGACCGAGCATAGCGAGGGGCAGGCAAGCCTGGATCGCTTCCGCTGCCAGGGCTGTCGTCGAATCTGTGGGACGGGTCGCCGATTGTTGTTCTGTCAGCGTTTGATGTGGTCGGCGTGCTGGGTATCTTCACGATCGGTATGGCGTTTCCGGTAGCGGCCGGGTTGGCCGCCGTTGGTGCGATCCGTCTGGGTGACCCACCTGCGGTCTCGCAGGAGAGCCAGACGTATCAAACGGCTATTAGCTGAGCCGAAGTAGTTGATGCTGTCGGGACCGTCGCTGATCGACGTGGGTATGTTGTAACGAACAACATTTACCTTTTCGGGATTCGTGGCGGGGGGCAGAGCGCCATGAGACGGGCAGTGGCGTTGATGGCCCAGGACAAGGTTGATGCATCGCTGATCCACACCCACACGTTCTCTTTGCGGGATCTGCCGGTGGGATTGGGCTACGCTCGGGACAAGACCGATGGTGCCATAAAAGTGGTCATCAAGAACCGTTGAATCGCACGCTCAACCCAGATCAGACCAACTCATCGAAGGAGACTTATGCCCGCTTATTGGCTCGCTCGAGCAAGAGTCAACGATCCGGTCGAATACAAACGGTATACCGATCTTGTGCCCGAGATCTTGGCGAGATACGACGGCAAGGTTCTGGCCAGGGGAGGGCGTTTCCAACACTTGGAAGGATCCGAGCATTTCCAACGTCATATCGTCGTCGAGTTCCCCACTCTCGAACGCGCGGTTGAGTGTTATCGGTCTCCCGAGTACCAGAAGGCAATGTTGTTTCGACTGAACGGGGTCGGCGACAACGAACTGGTCATCGTCGAAGGCGGCGACGCCACAACCTGAAGACTCCAGGTGGCGGGACCGAGGAGTGACAAGCGGTGAACACACGAAAGACCAGTTCAAAGAGCCTGTCCCAAACGTTTGCCCAGGTCAGCTAACCAGACTGGATCACGCTGTTAACCCGAAGGCTGTTGTTTCGAGTCTCACGAGCAGCGGACCTCCTAGTCAACGCGTTCAGTGCATTGGATTTCAGGTTGGTTCCGGTGATTGTTCACCGGGCCTCCTACAGGACCTTTGACCTGCAACACTCCAGACTGATCTCTGCGATGAGGTTGGCGGCGATGGTGAGTTTGTCACTTGTGATGATCAGCGGCGGTAGCAGGCCGATGACGTTGTTGTACTGCCCGCCGGGGTAGACCAAGAGACCGCGATGCGGGGCGGCGTTACTGAATTCGCGGCTTCGAAGGCGAACCGATGCCCGGTGCGATGAAACCCGCTCATGACCTCATCCACAACCAGCAAAACCTCATACTCGGTGCAAACAGAACGGAGTTCGGTCAGGAAACCCGGCGGGGCAGGAATCATCCCTCCGTTCCCTAGGACGGGTTCAATGATGACTGCTCCCACCTCCGACCATCCGCTCGAAGGATTGTCCAGGAATGCCCGGAGGAGCCCGACCGTTGACGATGCGACATTGCCTCCGGCGCCCAGTGGCGACCGGTAGGGATCAGGGTAGGGGAGGTGGTAGACGTCACCTCCGAGCGAGCCGAGACCCTGCCGCTGTGACCTTCTTCCCATCAAGGACAGGGCGCCAAGAGTCCGGCCGTGGAACCCCCCTGTGAAGGCAACAATCCCGGTTCGTCCGGTCGCTCGTCGGATGAGCTTCAGGGCCGTCTCGACCGCTTCAGAGCCCGATGTTGCGAGAATCGCCTGATACCCAGGGCCAACCAACGTCGACAGACGCTCAAGCAGGTCCGTGCGAGTGACGGCCGCCATCGACATCGCCTGCTGCCCCAGGGAAAGCTGTTCGGTGCACGCAGCCACAACTCGAGGGTGAGAATGACCCAGGTTCAGAGAACCAAACCCGGCGACCATATCCAAGAAACGATTGCCGTCGAGATCCTCAATCATCGCACCGGACGCCCGCGCTAAAACCGGCGGGTCGTCTCCCAACCCAAAGGAGAGGCCCGTTCCAACCTCAACCCGGCGCAGGCGCTCCAGAACCGCTGTAGTCCGAGGGACCCAGGGTGAGGAACTCTGATCGCCGGCACCTCGTCCATCATCATCCCTCCCGATCACGCTCGTTGATACCGGTTGTGTCCACCAAACGATTCCGCTCCGACAAGATGGTACCGATCGGGCTGACGATGGCGGATCAAACCGGTGACTCGCCGCTCGTCACCTGAAACCTACGCTCTCAGGCTCAACCGCCCTACGTTTCAAGAGTCGGTTGGTCCGTTTCCGAGATCCAGACATGCCCCATCCGGGGACGACCTTGGTCGCGGTCGTTGCAAGATGTGCTGCGCTCCGAGATCGAGAAGAGGACTCGGTTTGCCTACCGCCACCTGCAACACATCCTCTGGTTGCTATGTTGGAAGCAGGTGAGCGTCATGACCAAAGGTTCGCAATGGATCGCCTCTTGGATCGCGACAGGTCTGGTCATTGGGCAGATCCTTCTCTTGGTCCTGTTGGGTGGTGGCGAGACCGCGTGGCTTCGTTACATTGGGTTCGCTTTTTGGGCTCTGGCGGCCGTCTTCGGGTGGGTGCCCATCTACCAATTCAAGAAGCAAGGCGGTGTGGCCCGAGGCGAGAGCTACATCAAGACGACCCGCCTGGTTGACACCGGTCTTTACGCGATAGTCCGGCACCCCCAGTTCGTTGCGTGGCCGCTCATGAGCGTGGCGGTTGCGCTGGTATCACAACACCCGGTGGTCGTGGTCATGGGGGCGGCCGCGTTCGTGGCGGCGTGCATGGATTTCCGCAAGGTCGATGCCCGCAACGTTGACAAGTTTGGCGAGGAGTACCGGCAATACATGGAGCGAGTACCGGGTTGGAACTTCGTTGCCGGGCTATGGCGTTGGGTCAATCGCAAGATCCGCCCTAACCGCTCGCCCTGAGTAGCAACCCGGCGCGGAAGCCGGGCGAACGAACGCCCGGCCGGTCAGCACAACCTCAACCGCTCACGCAGCAGGTGGGGTGGTGGACGTTCAGTTCGACAGACCGGCCGACCGCCGTGGAGCCAGCACGGCCATCTCGGCTACCTGATCCTGCTCGCCGATGGTGTCCATAACTTCATTGGTGGCCTGGCCGTTGCCGGTGCGTTTGTGGTTGACATTCGTCTCGGTGCGGTCACCTGGCTGGCGGCAGCCGCCCGCGAGGTTCCCCAAAAGTTGGGCGACCTTGGAATCCTGGTCCACAGTGGATGGAATCGTCGCTCCGCCCTGCTATGCAACTACCTCTCGGCGTTGAGTTTTCTCGTTGGCGGAGTCGTCGCCTACGCCCTATCCGGCACCCTCTATGTCGCCTTCCTGGTGCCTTTCGCAGCCGGGAACTTCATCCACATCGTTGCCGCCGACCTCCTCCCGCAGATCACCGCCGGCCAGCCCTGCGAAGACCCAACCGACGGCCGCCTGGCGATCCGCGACAAGATCGAGACGCGCCTTTGGCGCCGGGCTCGGGCTCCTACTCCTGTCAACGCTGCTCACCTGATCCGGAGAGGATGTTCGAGCAACCCAAGACCTAGAACGCCCGGATCGTTGCAGGGCAGCCTGGGGCTTCGAGATGGCCGATCATTTCATCGCCGGCCCATTTATTCACCCAGTGCGCAAGCGGTCCAGGAGCATGTCGGTGGACTCTCTGTCGGCGGAGCCATGCTCACCCAGGAGGCCTCGTTCGGTGAGCGTGTACAGCCAGATTAGTGCCGGGACCGCCAGCAGGGCAGCCGCCGCGAAAGCGACGATCAGGGCCCACAAAACGGGATCGGGCGCCGCGTACGCATCGATCGAGGCTTCTTGGTCCAGCAGCCACGGCCACTGTGCGGCCCCCCAGCCCCACAGGACGGCCACAGTGGCGAGCACCGCCGTTCCGCGAGCGACGACCAGGCGGCGCTTGACCAGCAACCACATCGAGGTGAGCCCGCTGACCGCAGAAACCGCCAGGATCGGGATACCGCGCGCCGACAACAGCCGGTCGAACAGGTTCGGCGCATCGAACTCCAGAACGAACACCCCGACCAGAGCAATGAACCCTGCTACTAATCCGCTGACCAGTGCCCGGCGCCGGAAGTACTCGGCGAGGCTTTGATCGTCGCCCTCTGCTGCATCCCGGCTCACCAGCACCGCCGCCAGGTAGGCGCACGTCACCACCGCCAGCGTGCCGCCCATCAGCGACGTCGGGTTCAACCACACGGTCACCGGATCACCGGCGGCGTTCCCCAAGGGAACCCGGCCCGATGCCACGCCCCCGGCGACGGTGCCGAGAAAGAACGGGGTCAGCACAGAGGATCCCGCAAACGTCGCCCCGAAGAGCCGTTGTCGGTGAACAGAGCCAGCCCACTTGCGGAAGGCGAACGCCGAACCGCGCAAGACGATGCCAAGCGCGGCGAGGCTCAACGGGACCAACATCGAAGAGGCGATCGCCGCGAACGGCTCCGGGAAGGCAGTCCACAGGTAGACCAGCACGAAAATCAGCCAGACATGATTCGCTTCCCAAACCGGGCCGATCGACCGCTCTAGCAGCGCCCGAACACGCAACCCCTTCTGCGGTCCGCCGGCCAGAAGATCCCAGATCCCCGCTCCAAAGTCGGCGCCCCCGAATACTCCGTAGGCCGAGACACCCAGCCAGATGATCACGAGGACAACGTCGGCCAGGCTCATGGCGACACTTCCTCGGGCGGCCCGTATGGAGCCGCGACCGCTTCACCGGCCGCGAACTGCTTGCCGATCCAGCGCAACGCCACAATGGTGATTATCCCCAGCGCCAGATAGACCACCGAAATCGTGATCGCAGTCGTCACGAGGCCGTCGGCGTTGCTCACCGCATCAGCCGTGCGCAAAACGCCCTGGACGATCCACGGTTGGCGGCCCACCTCAGTCGTGACCCAACCGAGTTCCATGGCCGCCACAGCTCCGATCCCCGCCAGCGAAGCAAACCTCCAGAACCACACACTGTGAGGCGGGTCGCGACGCCTCCACCACGCCACCGAATACCAGACTCCGAGAATCAAGAAGCCGGTGCCGATACCCACCATCAGCTGAAAAGCCCAATGCACCAGGTTGGCGGCTGTGGGTCGTTCATCAAGGGCGACCGAGTCCAGTCCCGGGACGACCCCGTTGACATCCCGGGTGCCGAGCCACGATGCCAGACCCGGGATCTCGATCGCTCCCAGAACTTCACCCTCGATTAGAAACCCCCCCAGTGTCAGCGGGGCTCCTGCCATGGTCTCCGGGAGCAACTCCATCGCTGCGAATTTGGCAGGCTGGGCATCGATGAGACGGCCGGTGGCGAGGTCTCCGACCAGCACCTGAAGAGGAGCAGCCAAGGCCGCCACCACAAACGGGATGGCGAACCCGATTCGGTGCAAATGGTCGCGTCGACCTTTCAACCAACCGGTCGCGTAGACGCCGGCAACCAGGAATCCGGACACCATGTAGGCCGCCAGCAACATGTGGACGTACTGGATAATCGCCGCTGCATTGAACATCGCCGCCCAAGGGTCAACATTGGTGATGGTTCCATCGGCGGTGATAGCGAATCCAGCCGGCGAGTTCATCCACCCGTTGACGGAGACGATGAAGAAACTACCGGAGATACCCGCCAGCACAATCGGAATCAGGGTGAAGTAGTGGACCCGGGCGGACAGGTGCTTCCAGCCATACAAGTAGATCGCCAGGAAGATTGCCTCCAGGAAGAACGAGACGCCCTCGAGAGTAAAGGGAACCCCGATCACATCACCGAACGGGCCCATCAACCCCGGCCACAGCATGCCCATTTCAAAGCTCAGAATGGTCCCAGACACGGCGCCGACCGCGAAGAGAACCGCCATCACTTTGGACCAACGCTTGGCAAGCAAGAGCGCGTCGGGATCTTTGCGGCGGAGACCTCTTGTGTGGGCGATCAGCGTGATGAGCGGAAAGCCGATACCGAGTGCCGCCAGGATGATATGGAAGCCGAGGCTGATCGCCATCTGGTAACGAGCTGCCAGGAGATTGGCCTCCGAAACGGCCAATAACCAATGCGGCAGAGGCACGTCAATCACCTTTCTCTCTCGTCGGCGTTGGCATGTGCCGGCTCCCAAGGTACCTGCTTGTGAAGAAAATCACGAAGCGATGATCGGCCCTCCGTCCCAGGGGCGAAAGGCCCAACCGGCGTCGATACGCAGATTTCCGGGCGTCTCTTGTGAGTTCTCCGGACCTCTCCCCGCTACGCCGTTCGATCTTCGTGCGGGTGCGGCTACCGATGCCAGCGCCGTAGGTAGAACTGTTCTTCCCGGTGGGTGACCTCCTTGATCCGGCCTTCGGCGATGAGCTCGTCGACCACCGTCCATGAGGCGCCGGTCTGTTCGAGCAGTTCTCTGACGGCGGATTCGCGCATCGGATGCACGGCCGTGATGCTCAACAGGTCGTGGCCTGGGTCACCGCTCGCCGCGAACTGGTCTCCCTCGTATCCGATGAGATACTCAACGTGGGGCACAAACCCCGCCAGCAACTGGTAAGCGCCGTTAACGGTCTCCTCGTCCGGGGCGGTGATAGCGGGATAGGGCGGGGGTCGGGTCGGGATCGCCAAGTAGGCCGTGCCGATTCCGGTTTCGCGAAGGAAGTCACCCACCGCACCTATCGACTCGGGAGAATCGTTGAGCTCGTCGACGAGCATGGTTTCTGACACAAGATCCCCTTCGGATTCTCGAGCGAACCGAAGGATGCCGTGTTGGACGGTTGCCAGGTCGAGGCTCGGATGGGGCCGGTTGACAAGTCGCCAGGTCGACTCAGTGGCGGCGTCCACTTTCACCGACACCCAATCCGCGGCCTGCAACGCCCTCCGAACCTCAGGTCTCCACAGCAGCGACCCGTTGGAGATCACCGCGATCTTGATGCCCAGCGGGTGGAGCCGACGGATCGATTCACCGAGGCCGGAGTCGAGAGTCGGCTCCCCATCGGGGACGAAGGTGAGGTAGTCGATCGGCTCTCCACGCCTTCGGACCCGCTCTACTTGCGCCGTGACTTCCTCGACGATCTGGTCGGGTGGGTAGAAGGCCCGAGGCTCGACGGCCCGATCCATGGTGGGACCGACCTGACAGTAGACGCATGAATATGAGCAGACCTTGGGCGGAATGTTGTTGATCCCGAGGCTCCGGCCGAGCCGGCGCGATGGAACCGGGCCGAACGCCAGAGGCGGAGACCCCACCGGGTTCTGACATGCACCGAATTCGAAGCGAGCACCGGATCTGTCCTGCCCGGCGCAGGTTGATGGCGCCTGATTGGATGGAGTGTCATCCTTCATAGTCGATCACCTCCAACATATCCGATCCTCGTCGGCCCGGTCCCGGTCTGTGATCTCGCCCGGCACTAACGCACAATCTTGGCCAAGACTGGAGGGTTCTGGGGACCAGGCGGACTGATTCGAATCGCCGGCTATCCGACGGCTCCGGCGGCGGCCATGTCGAGGGCGATCAGGTGGTTGATCTCGTCGGCACAGGCCAGGGGTAGTTCACGCATGATCGGTTCGATGAACCCGGCGATCAGCATCGAGGCTGCCTGGTCCTCGCTGAGCCCGCGACTCATCAGGTAGAACAGCTGGTCTTCGCTGACCTGGGAGACAGTCGCTTCGTGGCCGATGCGGGCATCCCGTTCTTCGACTTCGATGTAGGGGTGGGTGTCGGCGCGCGAGGCCGGGTCCAAGATGAGCGAGTCGCAGCGGACGAACGAGCGCGCCCCGGTGGCGCCCTGGTCGACGTGCACCACACCCCGATATCCGGCCCTCCCGCCGTCCCGGCAGATCGACTTAGAGGTGACGGTGGAGGTGGTGGCCGGAGCTGAATGGATCATCTTGGCACCGGTGTCCTGGTATTGGTTGCGGCCGGCGTAGCCGATCGAGAGGACCTCGCCGTGGGCGTGTGGTCCCCTAAGTATCACCGACGGGTAATTCATGGTGAGCCGAGCTCCGACGTTGCCGTCGATCCATTCCATGGTGGCGTCCTCATAGGCGACCGCCCGTTTGGTGACCAGGTTATAGACGCTCTTTGACCAGTTCTGCAGGCCGGTGATACGGCAGCGCCCCCCAGGTGCCACCACCACCTCGATCACGCCGGCATGGAGAGACGTTGACGCCGACATAGCGGCGGAGCAGCCGTCGATGTAGTGAACCAACGCGCCTTCGTCGACCACGACCAGGGTGCGTTCGAACTGGCCCATTCTCTCGGCGTTGATCCGGTAGTAGGCCTGCAGAGGCTTGTCCACGTGCACGCCGGGCGGTACGTAGAGGAAGGATCCGCCCGACCATACCGCCGAGTTGAGTGCCGCGAACTTGTTGTCGTCGAACGGTACGACCGTGCCCAGGTACCGGCGTACCAGATCCCAGTGTTCGCGCACGGCGGTGTCCATATCGGTGAAGATCACACCGCTACGGTCGAGTTCCGACCGGTTGCGGTGGTAGACGACCTCAGAATCGTATTGGGCGCTAACCCCGCCCAGGAAATGCTCCTCAGCCTGGGGAATGGCCAGGCGGTCGAAGGTGGTCTTGATAGTCACGGGAACCTGGTTCCAGTCGCGCACCTGGACGCGGGTGGGACGCACGTAGTAGCGGATGTCGCCGAAATCGATGTTGGTCAGTTCCCCGGCGCCACCCCAGGTCGGCACCGGCAACCGTCGGAAGACCCGGAAGGCTGTGAGTCTCTTCTCGAGGATCTCAGCGGATTCCTCTTTGTGAGCAGAAATCTCTCGGATAACCCCTTCGTCGATGCCCTTCTCGGTGGCGAACACATACTCGATCGGGTCATGCCAACCCAGCCGGTACGTTTCTTCGAGCCACGGGAACGTCCGCCATGAGCGTGTCGCTCCTTTCGCCTATTCCACAACCATCGCGGAGGCGGCCGAGGCCTTCTCCGCCAGAGCTGCCAGCACCCGCTCCGCCGTGAAAGGCGTTTGTCTCAATCGAACACCAACCGCGTCAAAGATGGCGTTGGCTATGGTTGGAATCGGCGCGTTGATGCCGATTTCGGCAACTGATTTGGCTCCCATCGGTCCGGTCGGTTCGTACGAGTCGACCAGTATCACCTTGATGTCGGGGAGATCCGGGGCAGCCGGGATCTTGTAGTCGAAGAAGGTCGGATTGCGCAGCCGGCCGTGGGAGCTGAACACCATCTCCTCGGTGAGGGCATAGCCGATTCCGTTGGCAATGGCCCCCTCTATCTGACCTTCGGCCGCCTGTGGATTGATCGCCACGCCGCAGTCGACGGCGGCTACATAATCGGTAACCCTGATCTGCCCGGTTTCGACATCGACGGCTGCCTCGGCAAAGCTGGCCAGGAAGGGGGGAGGAGACTCCTCGCCAACGAACGAAGCAGTCGCCCCGATCTGCAATTGGTCGGCGCCGTACAGGCTACGGATGCCTACCTCGGCCAAGCCGACAGTCCGTCCGTCCGGTGTGGTGACCATTTGGCTCGCGACCCTGAGGCCATCTGGATCGACGTTCAGCATCGCGGCGGCGACCTCGATAATCTGACGGCGGGTCTGCTCGGCGGCTCGCCGAACGGCATTGCCCGAAACGTAGGTCGTCGATGAAGCGTACGCGCCGACATCGAACGGAGTCATATCGGTGTCGCTCGAGTACACGATGATCTTGTCGAGCGGTACCCCCAGCGTCTCGGCCGCGATCTGTCCCAGGATCGTATCGGAGCCGGTTCCGAGATCAGTGGCTCCGACAAGCAGGTTGAACGAGCCGTCGTCATTCATCTTGATGGTGGCGGCTCCCATGTCCACAGCCGGGATTCCCGATCCCTGCATGTGGATCGACATACCCATCCCGTAGACCCACGAACCTTCCCGGCGCCGGGTGCCGCGTTTGGCGTGCCAGCCGATCCGGGCGGCACCCAGCTCGATACAACGCGCCAGTTCACAGCTATTGACCGTTTGTTCGACGCCCTTCTTGCCTTCCCCGATCTCCTCAAAAATCGGGGACGTTTCACCCTGGCGGATGTGGTTGCGCCGCCGCAGTTCAAGCGGGTTGAGGGCCAGGCGGTCGGCCATTTCATCCATGGCAGTTTCCAGGGCGAAGTACCCCTGAGTGGCTCCGTAGCCGCGATAGGCGCCGCCGACCGGGAGGTTGGTGTAGACGGCTTTGCCGTCGAAGCGGACGTTGGGAGCTTTGTTGTAGAGCGGTAGCGTCTTCGAACCGGCGTTCGACATCACGGTGAGGCCGTGCGTTCCGTACGCTCCGGTGTTGGAGACGACCTCCATGTCAAGTGCCTTGAGTATGCCGTCTGAGGCGGCACCGAGCTTCACCGTCACTCGCATCGGGTGACGGGTCCGGGAGGCGTAGAACTCCTCCGGGCGAGTCAGTTCCACGCGGGCCGCCCGCCCGGTCCGCAAGGCAACCAACGCCGCGACATCCTCGAGCAGGACCTCCTGTTTGACTCCGAAAGCTCCACCGACCCGCGGCTTGATCACTCGCACCCGGGCGACGGGCAGGTCGAGTAGCCGGGCAATGATTCGCCGGGCGTGGAACGGCACCTGGGTGGAGGTGAGTAGGACCAGGCGGTTGCTGTGGTCGAGGTACGACTGGACGACGTGCGGCTCGAGAGGAGTGTGCTGGGCGTAATGAGTTTCGCAGGTTGTTTCGACGATTTGGTCGGACTCAGCGAACCCGGCTTCGGTGTCACCGACTGCTACCAGGACCTCGGCCACGAGGTTGCGGGCCGCGTCCAAAACCCCGATTGCGCCGTCTTCGTCATGGATCACAGGAGCACCGTCGTCCTGTGCCTCGTCGATCGACATGACCGCGGGCAGGGTCTCATACTCGACGTCGATCAGCTTGATGGCCTCCGCGGCGGCGGCCGGGCTCTCGGCTGCTACGGCGGCCACCCGGTCGCCGACAAACCGCACCTTGGTATCGAACATCCGGGCGTCGTAGGGGGACGGTTCCGGATACCCCTGTCCGGCCGTGGTGTAGCGCCGGGGAGGGGTGTTCAGATGGGTAAGTACCAGGACAACCCCGGGGAGAGCTTCCGCCCGGCTTGTGTCGATAGAGACGATCCGCGCATGCGCATGAGGGCTGTACAGCAATCTCACATACAGGGAATCGGGTAGGTCGACGTCCCCGGCGAAGACCGGCTTCCCGGTCACCAGCGAGTAACCGTCCACCTTCCGCTCGTTGTGGCCGACCACCTCAAACTCTGTGCGATCAAGCATCGGCGTTCCCCCTCCCGCTGGCCATCCGGACGGCTGCTACCTGCTTCACATAGCCGGTGCAGCGGCACAAGTTGCCGGCCAAGCCTTCCCGAATTTCCTGCTCCGAGGGGTCGGGGTTCTTGTCGAGAAGATCAATTGCCGCCACGATCATGCCCGGAGTGCAGAAGCCGCACTGCACCGCACCGGAATCCAGCGAAGCCTCTTGAAGCGGATGTAGGCGACCATCAGCTTCAAGACCTTCGACGGTGACGATCGACCTTCCGGCGCAGGCCGCCGCCAGAAGCATGCAGGCGTTGACGGCCCGACCGTCCAACAGGACAGCACAAGTCCCGCAGTCTCCCGTGTTGCAGCCGAGTTTGACACTCTTGTAGTTCTCCCGGCGGAGGAGATCCAGCAGCGTTTCGCCCAGCGGTGACTCCAACGTTCGAGAAACACTATTGATGGTCAACGCTATCTTCATGCCGCCTCCATCTCCCTCGCTATCCGGCGGAGGCAGCGTCCGATCCCCACCCCAACCAGGTGGGATCGGTAGACGGCAGAAGCCCGACGGTCATCGCCGGTCGGCACCTCGGCGGCGGCGATCCGGGCGGCTTCCGAGATAACCTCGTCGTCAAGCTCCCTCCCTTGCAGCATCTCGACGACCGCGGGGACCGCGGCTGCCGACCGAGGCGTACCGCCGACATAGACCCGCGCTTCAACACATTGATCGTGTTTGGTACGGATGAACACCGCGCAGTTGAGCAGAGCGACGTCGACCGCGGACCGGGTGAATTTTTCAAACGCCGCAACGGCAAGAGGTTTCGGGGCCGGCAGCACAATCTCGGTCAGGATGTCTCCGGGAGAGTGTCCGGGCCTTCCGTAGAATTCGGCCAGAGTTTCCTCATGTTTTGTTCCGTCGAAGTGGCGGACGGTGGCGCCCAGTGCCAGGAATAGCGGGACGACGTCCGACCATGGCTGGCGGCGGACCAGGCTTCCCCCGACCGTCGCCAGGTTGCGGAGCAGCGGAGACCCGACCTGACGGATCACCGTGGGCACAATCCCCCCGAGATAGCCGGCCAAAATGGGGTGCTCCATCAGGTCGGTCAGGGTCGTCATGGCCCCGATGGCGATGTCGTGATTTTCCGCTCCGACATAGGCTAGGTTCAGGTCCGATAGGTCGATGAGGGTGGTGATCTCGTCGCCACCGTGCAAGACCAGGTCCGTACCCGCAGCCATGAACCGGGCTCCGGGACCACTTGCTCGAACCTGTTCAAGGGCCGATTCGAGTGTGGTAGGCCTTTGGTAGTACTGCAGCCCGATCAAGGACATGGGGCCTTCCTAGAGGTCGGGGATAGGTCGCGGTTTGGATAGCGAATGACTCGGTATGCCTGCAGTGCTGCAGCGACGGCTGCTCCCCATCCCCACAGAAGCAAGCCGGTCGACTTTTCCAATGCGCCGCTCTCTTCGTTCTGTCGGGCCGTTGTCTCCGGTAGCCCGGCAAACTTCACGTGGTGTGAGCATTGGTCGGCCCGGACCGGTGGGTGGCCGAAATGAGGGCTTTCACCACACCGAACACCAGAATCGCCATTCGGCTCACGGCGATGAACCCCAGCATCCCGACCGCCCCCCACAGAGCGATCGTGCCGACGACGTCGCACGCTTTCTCGGCTCCGCACACGTCGAGGATCTGGAATATCCCAAGCAATGCCAGAAAGCTCAGGCCGATGACCAGCGGAATGAGAACGGTCGCCGTCCACAACCAGTCGCGAGTCTTTTCAGCCGTCATCCGCAACTCCTCGTTCGTTTCAAATACCTATCCGTTCAGAGATCCTTATGGGTATCTGGTGACGTTGGCTTCCGGCTACCGAAACATCAGGCATCGGTATTCGTACCGTCAGCGTCCCGTTCTCGTAGTGGGCGCTGACTGTCTCAGGCTTCACACCGTCCGGGAGCATCACGCTGCGGTGGAAGCATCCGCATCGGCGTTCGTGGATGTAGCGGTCGGCCTCCTTGACGGGTCGCGACTCGCATCGCTCGCCTTCGATCCTGAGCACGTTGTCGACCAGATCGATGTGGAGATCATGAAACGGGTCCATGCCGGGAAGGTCCATTTCGACCACCAACGTCGAGCCCTCCCGGGAGATGTCGGTATCCGGCCGCCAGCCGAAGCCTTCCAGCCAGGGGCGTCCACCGAAGTGATCAAGCAGCGTGTGCATTTCTTGCTCGAGTTCCGTGAATGCGCTGAATGGCGCCCATTTGGTCATCGTCACGGTCGTCGCCTCCTCTCTCGAGCACTTACAGATGTATCACGACAGGATCACCCGGCGATTTGAGCCGTCTCAACAGAGTTTCAACGATGGAGAGCTGCGACCCGTTCAGGGCACGAAGCGATACCCGGCTCCACGCAGCGTCTGGATCCATCGAGGATTGGCTGGGTCCCGTTCGATCTTGCGGCGCAGTCGGTGGATGTGCTCGCTAACGGTGGCGGCCGTTTGCCACTCGCTCGACGACCCCCAGACCCGGTCCAGGAGCATTTCCCGGGAGAAGACCTGCCGGGGGGAGCCGGCCATGAAAGCCAGCAGATCGAATTCGAGCGAAGTGAGTTCTATGAGATCACCGTCGATGACGACGTCGCGACAAGTCAGGTCGAGGCGGAGACCGTCGTATTCGAGGGTGTCGCACGGGCATTCGTGCTCGGTGCGACGGAGCACCGCATGCGCCCGCGCCAGTAGTTCCCGGGGAGAGAACGGTTTGGCCAGGTAGTCATCCGCTCCCATTTCCAGACCGACGATCCGATCAGTCTCGGAGCTCTTGCTGCTGACCACAATGGCCGGGACACGCCCATGCTCCTGCAATCGGCGGAGGACCTCGAGACCGGGCATCCCGGGAAGCACCATCTCGAGGATGACTAGATCGGGGTGATGCTCGGGGAGCATGGCGAGGAGGGCGTCTCCATCGCCGGTTGGTGTCACGCGGAATCCGTCTTCCTCCAGGATGGCGCCAATCGTCCTGCGCATGTCCGGGTCATTGTCTAGCACCACGATGTGGCGGGTTCTGGTCAGAATTCCCGTGGTCATCAGCTCACTGTTTGTTGAAACTCAATTGATGATAGGTCGACCGTCCGGTGACATCCGTGTAGGAGTCTCAAGTGAGCAGCCAAATACTGCAAGGACCGAGAGCGATGCCGAACGTTGAATACGAGCGGTAATTGCCGGAAAGGAGTTGGCATGTCAAAAATGGTCGTCTTTTGCGGATCGGATGAACCCGAGAAAGCATTTCCCCCTTTCATGTTGGGATCGGGGGCCCTGGCGCTCGATATGGAACTCGTTCTGTTCTTCACGATGAGTGGTCTCAACATCGTGCTCAAGGACGGAGCCGATGTGATCAAGCTCGATGGGGCGCCGAAAACATTGCCTGAGTTCATCGACACCGTCAAGAAGGGCGGCGCCAGGTTGCTGGCCTGCTCCGCAGCTTTCCCGATCGTCGACTGTACCGAAGCGGATCTCATCGACGGGGTCGAGTGCCAGGGGGTTGCCACGTTCGTGGCCGAAGCCGAGGAGGCGGATGTCGTCCTCACTTTCTAGTCGATCCTCCCAACTGAAGAGAGAGAAGAATCATGATTACCACTGAAGAACTCGCCACGCTCACTCCCGACAAAGAGATCGACGCTCGCGGGGTCGCCTGTCCGGGTCCACTCCTGGAGGCCAAGCGAGGAATCACGACGGTGCCGGTTGGCGGTGTCATGGAGGTCCGGTCGTCCGATGTGAGCACAAGCAACGACCTTCCCCGGTGGGCGGCCAAGATCGGTCATGAATACCTGGGGACCATCGCGGAAGCCGGGTACTGGCGGATCTTCGTCAAACGAGCCAAATAACGATGCCGGCGGACCTGGACCCCGCCGCGGCCGGAGATCGCCCACGTATCCTGGTGTTCTCGACGTCCACGATCTCTGACATCGGCATCGACCTGGCGGGCAGCACTCATCTGCACTACTCACCCTCGGTCAGTTGTATCGCGGTTTCATGCTCGAGCGGAATCCGCCCGGATTGGATCCTGTTCGCGATCGACCGAGGGTTTGATGGGGTCTTCATTGCCGCCGACGGCAGCGATTGCCCGTATTTGGCCGATTGCACCGATCGCACGGCGCACATCACCGCCGTTGCTCAGGATCTGATGAGAGAGAGAGGTATTCCTCCAGAACGCTTGAAAATGGCAGCCATTTGCTCGGTGTGTGCAGAACCATTTGCACGCCACATGGCCCAGTTCTCCGAGGCGTTGATTGCTCTCGAAGCGATGAGTGAGGTTGGTTGAGATGGATTACGACGCTCTGGTAGTCGGGGGTGGAACGGCGGGTATGGAATCGGCTCTTAGCCTCGGTGATATGGGCTATTCCGTCGTGCTCGTCGAAAAGGAAGCATCGATCGGCGGCACGATGATCCTGCTGAGCAAGGTATTCCCCACTCTCGACTGTGCTAGTTGCATCGCCACCCCGAAGATGGCCGCCACGTTCCACCATCCCCGAATCGAGACGCTCACCTCCGCTGAGGTGACCAGAATCGAACGAAGCTCGGACGGAACCTTCCAGGTCGATATCAATAGGAAGGCGACCTTCGTTGACCCAGATCGCTGTACCGGATGCTCTCAGTGTGAGGTGGCCTGCACGGTGGCCATTCCCGATCAATTCAACTTCGACCTGGTGGCGCGTCGGGCCGCCTACATCCCTTACTCGCAGGCGGTCCCCAAGAAGGCCGTGATCGACCGGGCCGGCAGTTCGCCTTGTACCTATGCGTGCCCGGCGGGGATCAAGGCGCACGGGTACGTGTCCTTGGTGCGGAGTGGTCTGTACGAGGAGGCCATGGACCTGATCCTCGAGGCTGTCCCCATTCCCGGGTCTCTGGGAAGGGCATGCTATGCCCCCTGCGAGGACCAATGCACCCGGGATGAACTCGAGGGAGCAGTCCCGATCCGGAGACTGAAGCGGTTCGTGGCCGACGAGTACTACGCCCGATACCCGGAACCAAAACAGGGGCCTCCCGACCACCTTCTCGACAAGAAGGTGGCGGTGGTGGGATCCGGACCCGCCGGCCTGGCGGCTGCCTACGACCTGGCCCGGCAGGGGTATCTCGTCACCATCTTCGAGGCGGACGACCAGCCGGGCGGAATGCTTCGCTATGCGATCCCCTCCTATCGATTGCCCAAGGATGTCGTGGATCGGGACATCAAGAACATCACTTCCCTCGGTGTCGACCTACAGACCGGCCGGCAAATCGACAACTTGAAAGATCTCGAGACGGCAGGGTTCGAGGCGGTGTTCGTCGCCTGCGGGGCTGCTACAGACCGGGCAATGGGCATCGAGGGCGAAGACCTCGATGGCGTGGTCAGATCTCTCGAGTTCTTGCGCACCGTCAACCAGGGGAACCATCCTGACCTCACCGGTCGTCGGGTGTTGGTGGTGGGAGGGGGCAATGTCGCGATCGACTCCGCCCGGGTAGCCCGTCGGTTGGGCGCCGCTCGAGTGACGATTCAATATCGACGCAGCCGGGCCGAGATGCCGGCGTTCGACTGGGAGATCGAGGCCGCCCTGGCCGAAGGGATCGAGGTCGAGTACCTCCGGGTCCCGGTCCGGTTCTTCGGCCAAGACGGCAAACTGGTCCGGGCTGAGTCGATCGGGATGCGGCTCGGCGAACCCGACGACTCCGGTCGGCGGCGACCGCTCCCCGTGGAGGGGTCCGAATCGAATGCCGACGTGGACTTCGCCATCATTGCCGTCGGCCTGGTTCCCACGCCGGTCGGTTGGAAAGATGGATTAGGTGTCACCCGGAGCGGTCGGGTTCAGGCTGATCCCGGAACGCTGCAGACCACCGTCCCGCATGTGTTCGCCGGAGGAGACCTGGTGACCGGTCCCAGTTCGATCACCGACGCTCTCGGCCAGGGCCGGAGGGCGGCCTACTTCATCGACCGTTTCCTCAATGGCGAGGATCTCAACGCCGGCGAATACGACCAACGCCTCCCGGTGGTGGAAAGAAAGGACGTGCTTGCCCGGCAGCGAACCTACCGCTACCTCAACGGAGCGCAGACTGCGGAACGCCCCGCCCCGGAACGGATCGGCGATTTCGCAGAGGTCGAGCTGCCCCTTTCCGAGGAGGAAGCGCGATCCGGCGCCGGACGCTGTCTCGACTGCGGCGGATGTTCGGAGTGTCACCAGTGTCTCAACGTCTGCCCGGGCCATGCCATCGACCTGGGCTTGCGCGACGAAGCGTTCACCCTCAATGTGGGATCGGTGGTCGTCTCGACCGGATTCGAACTCTTCGAACCGCTCCGCAAACCGCAATACGGCTACGGCCGGTTCCCCAACGTCATTACTGCCATGCAGATGGATCGGCTCTTGTCGCCGACCAGGCCCTACAACTCCGTGCTGCGGCCCTCGGATGGGAAGATTCCCGACAACATTGCCTACATTCTGTGCGCCGGATCGCGTGATTGTCAGGTCGGGAATGAGCTCTGCTCCCGCGTGTGCTGCATGTATACCGTCAAGCAAGCCCAGCTGATCATGGGAGCGCTGCCGATGGCAGACGTGACCATCTACTACATCGACGTTCGAGCCTTTGGAAAAGGCTTCGAAGAGTTCTATCAGCAGTCCAAAGCCATGGGGACCTACTTCGTGAAGGGCAAAGTTGCCGATATCAGCGGAGCGGAAAACGGCAATCTCGTCGTGCGCTACGAGAACATCGCCGGCGATGGAGGTGTCGTTGAGGCCGAACACGACCTCGTTGTCCTCTCGGTAGGGATGCTTCCCAATCAGGACGCAATGCGTCTCTTCTCCAACGGCGGGTTGGAGGCTGATGCCCATAACTTCGTGAAGGAGATCGACGAGGATCACAGTCCGGCCCGGACGAGTATCGAAGGAGTTTTCGCAGCCGGCTCCGCGGCGGCCGTCATGGATATTCCGGACACGATCCTTCAGTCGGCGGCCGCGGCAGCGCTGGCCGGTGCCTATGTCGAAAGGGTGCGGATATGAACGACCGGCGGATCGGCGTGTACATCTGCTACTGCGGCGGAAACATCTCTGACTACGTCGACTGCGAGCGGGTCCGGAGCGAAGTCGCCGGTGAAGCCGCGGTGGAGATCGCCAGGACCACCATGTTCGCCTGCTCCGACGCGGCCCAGCAGGAGATGATCGACGACATTCGGGAGCAACACCTGGACGCCATTGTCGTCGCTTCCTGCTCGCCGACCCTCCACCTGATGACCTTCCGAGGAGTCGCGGAGCGGGCGGGACTCAACCCGTACCAGTACGTTCAGGTGAACCTACGCGAGCAGTGCTCGTGGGCCCACACCGATCTGCCCGGGCCGGCCACCGAGAAGGCCATTGCCATGGTTCGGGCCGGGATCGCCAAAGCCCGGTTCACCGAGCCACTCGAAAAGACCCGAATCGACACGGTGCCGCGGGCACTCGTGGTAGGTGCCGGGATCGCCGGATTGCGGGCCGCCCTGGCCCTGTCCGACCTCGGTATCTCCGCCTTTGTAGTCGAACGGACCGACAGGGTCGGGGGATGGGTGGGCGGTTTCAACAAGATGTACCCGCATGATCGGGTCGGGCACGAACTGGTAGCCGAACTGGTTCACGACATCGACCTGCGGGACAACATCACGATCTACACGAACGCTGAGCTGGTCGAGAAGGCGGGGACCATCGGCGACTTCTCGGTCACTCTGGCAGTGGCCGGCGAACTCATCTCGCTCAACGTGGGTGCCATCATCGTGGCCACCGGTTTCGATGTATACCAGCCCGCCGCGGGGGAGTACGGCTACGGCAGCGACCGGGTGCTGACCCTGCCCGAATTCAAACAACTCCTCGACGGTTCCGAGGGACCACTTGAATACCAAGGCAGACCAGTGGCGAGCATCGCTTACATCTACTGCGTAGGTGACCGTTGCGAAGGCAACGGCCACCAATACTGTTCGCGCTACTGCTGCAATGCCGTGATGCACGCCTCCCTGGTGGCACATGAGCGATCGCCCGCCCTGCACCAGTTCCACTTGTATCGAGATATTCGCACCTACGGCAAATACGAGACGCTCTTCCAGCAAAGCCGCCAGATGGGATCCGTCTTCATCAAATTCGACGCTTCGGAACCTCCCCAGATCGCATTGCACAACGGTGGTTGTCGATTGACGGTCAAGGACGTCCTGACCGGTGGCAAAGAGCTGGAAGTCGAAAGCGATCTGGTTGTGCTGGTGACCGCCATGGAGCCGCGCGCCAATAACGCCCTGAACGATGTGCTCAAACTCCCGGTCGGGCTGGACGGCTTCTTCATGGAGATCCATCCGAAACTCCGTCCCGTCGAGACCGTGATCGATGGAGTGTTCATTGCCGGCACCTGCCAGGCTCCCCGGAGCTCGGCAGAAAGCGTCGCTTCCGCCTTAGCGGCCACCGCCAAGAGTGCGGCCCTCTTGAAGAAAGGATATGTCGAGCTGGAGCCGCTGATCGCCACCGTAGATCCGGAGGCATGCACCTGGTGTGATGTATGTGTCGGCGCCTGTCCGTACGGCGCCATCGCCGAGGTCCGCATTGAGGGCAAGGAGGTAGCGGCGGTGAGCGAGGCCATGTGCAAAGGGTGCGGGGCTTGCGTTCCCTCTTGTCCTCAAGGCGCGCTCCAGTTGCGCGGTTCCACGGACCAGCAGATTCGAGCGATGATTGAAGCGTTGGGGGTCGTCCATGTCTGAGCTATTGCGAGAAGCGCGCGAGGTCATGCGAGACGAAATGGTCATGCGCAACGGCCTTGTGGCCGCTCTGGCGGATGGCCCGAAGACGGTACCTGAGATCGCCCAGGCGATGGGGTGTCCTTCGCACGAAGTCATGTACTGGGTTATGGCAGCCCGGCGGTACGGCTTGGTAAAGGAGAGCGGCCAGCCCAATGAGGATGACTACTTCTCCTACGCCGCGGTCGAGAAGGAGCAACCGACGTGACTTGCAAGGTCGATCTTGAATTCGCAGAAGAGGTAGCGACCTCCGAGGATTTCAATGCCTGGGCCTGCTTGAACTGCGGGGTTTGCAGCGCGGTATGCCCGTTGGGGATCGATCTGATGCCCCGCAAGCTCTTCCGGTACACGGTGCTGGGGTTGAAGGAAGAAGTTCTCGACCAGACCGAGTCGATCTTCCAATGCCTGCTTTGCAAACTGTGTGAGGAGAACTGCACGGCCGACGTGCACATTGCCGAGAACGTGCGTTTTTTGCGCGGCTACATCGACCGCGAGCTATTCGGGCTGGATGCGGATCCCGCCGCGAGGAAGGAACAACATGCCCTTGCCCACCGGTGACATCGTTGGTCTGATGGTCGACAACCTCAACAAGAGGGGCTCGGTCTTTCCAATGTCGGCCAGGAAGTCGACCCGTTGGGCGGACGGTTTGGGTATTCCCCGAGGGGGAGCCACGGTGCTCTACACCGGTGCCATGTACCAGCTGCTCCCATACATCATCTCTATGGTGGGACTGCTGGAACGGGTCGAAGACACCTTCCTGACCAGGTTTGTGTTCCTCGGCAGGTTCGCCAACCGTTTTGTGAATCTGTCGTCGCTGGCAGCTCGACCGTCCCGATCCGAGACCATGAAGTACGATCAGATGCTCAAGAACATCGCCGGTCTGTTGCAGCAGGCTGGGATCGAGTTCGGGTATCTCTACGAAGACGATCTGTACGCCGGCGCTCTAGCCTACGACATGGGAGTCGATGCCACGCTGGCGGCGCACGCCAAGAAGGTATACGCCACCTTCAAGAAGCATGGTGTCCGGAACGCCATAACCCTCGATCCCCACACGACCAACATGCTGCGCAGCGTGTATCCGACCGTGATCGACGGGTTCGATATCGAGGTCAAGAGTTACCTCGAGGTGTTGGCCGACGCCGACGCCGAGCCTTTGCGCCGGATCGGCGAGGATGTAGTTATTCACGACTCGTGTGTGTATGCCCGAAGTGAAGGTGTCGTTGACCAACCGCGTCAATTGCTCGAGCGAGCCGGGTATTCGCTGAGGGAACCCCGGGCGAGTAGAAACCTCACGTACTGCTGTGGTGGGCCTATCGAAGCGCTCTTCCCCAAGAAGGCCCATGACATTGGACAGCAGCGGGTCGAGCAGCTCAAGGCAACTGGTGGGAAGCAGGTCACCACGATGTGTCCGATCTGTCTGGCCTCATTGTCGAAGGCAGCCGGCGGATCGTTGGAGATGGAGGACATCTCGGTGTTCCTCCAAAGAGCGTTTTGTCCGGTTTCCGCGGCGGTCGATCACGCTCAAGAGAGAACGGTGGTCGGAACGTTGTCCGTCCGACCGTAAACGAGAGGAGTATCCATGCGTGTCGTCACGCTTCACGAAGTGGAGGAAGCGCTCCGCAAGGCTGATCCCGGCACGCTGCGGGAGATGGCCCACCAACTCGCTCACAGTCATGTGGCGCTGTGCGGGCTCACCTCCCGGGAAGGCGATTGTTCGCACATATCCGAAAGCGCAACCCAGGACCGCATCGACGGGCTCGACGTCGATCAACTGGCATCGTTGCTGGCACCCTCGGCGTGGACCGCCCTGTGGTTGGCGGAGCGGCTGTGAGCGTCCCCGGGGAACGGCTAAGCACGCGGGTTGTGAAGATAGCCGTGGTCACGAACGACGGCGTGACCGTCAGTCGTCACTTCGGCAGAGCCCGCTCCTACCTGGTGGTGACGCTGGAAGCTGGCGAGGTGGTGGCACGGGAACTCCGACCCAAAGTCGGTCACGAAGAGTTTGCAGGCCATGATCACGGGCTTGCGGAACCGGGGCAACCACACGGCTACGGTCATGGTTCGCCGGCAAAACACCAGGCGATGGCGGAGACCATCGGTGACTGTGACTTCCTCATCGCCGGCGGTATGGGCCAGGGTGCGTTCGAGAGTATGCAGGCGGTCGGCATCGAGACCGTCATCACAGATGAGCATGGCGTCTCCGAAGCAATCCAGCGCTTTGCCCGGGGTGATCTGCCAAACAAGACCGACCGGCTTCATTGACGTGGCGTCGCACGAATACGGTCGCTGCAATGAGAATCTTGGATGACCTGATAGCCGGCCTGGACGCGGATACACCTGTTCGCGAGGTGCGTATCGGACCTTTCTGGACGGCGGTGTGGAGCCGTTTCTGCGGTCTCGCCTCCACCATATTGCCGGGAAAACACCTCCATGGTTCGGCTCTGGTAGAGACACCGGGTCGGTTGACCACCGGGTCGGCCTCCGACCTAGTCCGGCTCGCTTTCAGCAACAGTACGCTCGAGGCCGGCATCGGTCTGGCCGCCGTCAACTCCCTGCTGGAGGTCGACGAAACGCGATGCGTCGAGCTCAACGCCGGCCGGTTCCTCATCGAGCACGGTCGCTCCAAGCGAGTGGCCTTGGTCGGCCACTTCCCGTTCGTGCCAGAGCTGCGCGAAGCCGCCGGCCAACTCTGGGTCATCGAGCAAGAGCCCCAACTGGGAGACGTGACGCCCGGTGAGGGAGACGCCCTGGTTGGCCAAGCCGATGTCGTGGCCATAACCGGCAGTGCCTTCATCAACCACACCATCGAACACCTGTTGAGCCTCTGCCGGCCGGACAGCTTGGTGATGGTTCTCGGTCCTACCGCGCCTCTTTCACCGGTTCTGTTCGACTATGGGGTGGACGTGATCTCCGGTACTCGTGTGACCGATGCGGAACAGGCACTGCGTTGTTTGTCGGAGGGAGCGATCTTCCAGCAGATGCGAGGGGTCCGCTTGCTGACAATGCAACGGCGTGAGATTGGGAAATGACGCCTCCCGATGGAGGAGAGAGTTGCTCCGCCGGGGAGGTATGGGCAGTACGCCAGACCAAATACAGCCCGTGATGAAGGAAGGAAGCCATCGTGCAGCTTGAACCGATAGGAATCGTGCATAGCCGGTTCTCCTCCCAGTCGGGCACACCGGTTCAACCGGCTTGTGCCGGGCGAGAGGCGGTCGGCACGGTCGAGGTGTACGAGAGATTTGCGGAAGGCCTCGACGATCTGGAGGGGTTCGAGCGGATCTGGCTGATCGTGTGGTTCGATCGGGTAGGTCCGGTGCAGATGAAGGTCGTACCCTATCTCGACACTCGCCGGCGCGGCCTCTTTGCCACCCGGGCGCCATCTCGTCCCAACCCAATCGGCATCTCCCCGGTGCGTTTGCTACGCCGGGAAGGACGGATTCTGCGCGTAGACGGATTGGATATCCTCGATGGCACCCCCCTCCTCGACATCAAGCCGTACTCGAAGCGCTTCGACGTCTTCGCCGTCACTCGCAACGGCTGGATGGACGACCCGGAGACACAAAGCCTCCGTGAAGCGGACGACCGCTTCGCCCCAGATTCCTGAAAGCTGGGCGGATGTATGGACGCAAAGACCTTTGTCGAGAGAGTGAGGTGGGGCGCAAGGGCGCAGCGGCGAGTGATAGTGGGGGCGCCACCACGACCACATCACCCCTTCCGCCGATCCCCGCCCTTCGATCACCGGGACAGTCGGGCCGTGCTGAACACGACGTGAAACGGGTCGCAGTAGATCACGACCGTCCATGACCCGTCCGGGTCAAACCCCTCAGGAAGGTCGTAGTTCTGGTTGCCCACATTGCCCTTCAGCTTGCCGAGATTCTCATACCCAACGTCGGAGAGGAACTCCCGGTCGACTGGGTCGTCGGTCGGTACGAGCAGAACATGTAGGTCGGGACCGTTGGTCACCTCGAAGTCCTCGAAACGAAGCACATGAGCACCATCTTCGAGCTCGAAGATAGTTGCCGATCCGCTGCCCCGATGGGCGGCGTCGGCATCGACAAATGCGCCTGTGAGAAGTTGGATGGGTCCGGCTGCCGCTTCCTCAGCTTCAGAAGTGCCGAGGGCCGGGACTGCGGGGGTCGCGGGTCCATCGCCTTGGGCGCTTGGGTCGTTGCTGTCCGGTGTGACAGCTTCAACGATGGGGAAGGTCTCGTCGACGGTGGTATCCAGGAACAATGGCGAACCAAGCCACCAAGCCAGCGCAACCACCGGGATGGCCAGTATTCCGCTTCCCATGAGCAGGCGTCGTTTCGTTCGGGTATTGGTCTGGTCAGTCATAGTCCTCCGCTTTTCATCGGTGAACCGTGTCTGCTCCCGAGGGATTCCCAAGAAGAGATGAACAAGATCGAAACACCATCCACGTGCGACGCCGAGAGGAGTTCCGGTGAATACGGGAACCGTCGGAATTCGGGCATCGCCGGGCGACCATCACGACGCGCCACGGTCACGAACCTCGCTACTCGATTCGAACTCGTCCTCGATGGTGGTGCCCGCCTCACTGAATTCGGGCATCTCGCGCTCCAGCTTGCAGGCCCCGCCCAAGGCTCCCCAAAGAACCGCGACCAAACTCCACCCTATCGCCCTCACAGCCGGTTGGGGAACGGTCTGCGGGCCGCTCCCGTCGCCACACCAATCATGGAACCACCCACTTGTTTATCCAACCGGGCCGACTCTCTGATAGGTTGGTTGACCTTGCAGGCGAGGGAGGACATGACTCTGCAACGGCTAACTCTGGCTGCCCGAAATGGGTCGCCCCCGCCGTTTGAGACGCTGTTGGGGTTGGCCCGCCATATCACCGTGGCGGGGGTCGTCGGTCTGGTCACGGGTCTGCTGGTTGGAGGTTTGGGGGGAAGGCTGTTCATGCGGGTCGCCGGGGCCGTCGCACCCGACTCCGCTCAGGGTGCCACCACCGAAGCAGGGTTCACTGTGGGAGAGATCACCCTGGGCGGCACTCTCGGTCTGGTGACCTTCGTCGGGGTTTTGGTGGGGATTGTCGGAGCGGTCATGTATCTCGTGTTTCGCCCGTGGTTGGCGTGGGCGGGACGGTGGCGAGGGATCGCGTTCGGCCTGCTGTTGTTTGCGGTTGGTAGTGCAACCTCGGACGTTCTCAATCCTGACAACTTCGACTTCTTGGTCTTGGGCAACAGCGTCCTGGTGGTGGCGATGATTGTTGGTCTGTTTGTCGGGTTCGGAGCGTTCATGGAGTGGATGTTCGGAATCTTGGATCGTCGTCTACCGGGCATCGATGACGTTACGGGGCGCTGGGTATATGCGTTTCTGGCTCTGGTAGGTGCCGGTCTGGCTGGCCTTGCCGCCCCTTTCCTGCTGTTCTCCAGGCAGGCATGCGACTGCGACCCACCGATCATCTCGTCGGTCTTCGTCGTGATAGCCGCCGCCGGAACGCTGCTGTGGTGGTGGCACGCCCTCAGACCCAACCGGTCCTCCATGGCGGGCATGCTGCTCGGCTTCGTCGGTCTGGCAGGTGCCACCGTGTTCGGCCTGATCCGCGCCCTATCAGACGCCATCGAGATCATCACGTAGTTCGTCTCCCGACGACCGCATCCGGCTACCCGCCCCGCCCACCAGTTTTAGGGCGCAGATTTGCCCCATCGCCGAGGTAGAGTGGCCGCCGCCGGCCGGTACCAGGCTGAGGACTTCTGGCGGTGGCCCTCCAAGGATCACCGGGAGTCGGTCGTGGCCGCCCTTCGTTGATCCGGGCGGCACCTACCCTGATAGCCATGTCCGTGACCATGTCGCTCGCCGAATTCGAGGATCTGGTCGCCGAAGCGCTCGATTCGATCCCGGACGACCTCGCCAGGCACATGGAGAACATTGCGGTACAGGTCGAGGATTGGCCGACTCGCAGCCAGCAACAGGACCATCAGGGCATGTTGTTGGGTCTTTATGAGGGTGTGAGCTTGACCCGGCGAGGTCCGATCTCCTACCAGGGGGCCATGCCGGATCGGATCACCATCTTTCGGGGCCCTCACCTCCGTATCACCTCCGACCGTGATCAACTGCGCCGCCGGATCGCCATCACGGTGGTTCACGAAGTCGGACATCACTTCGGGATCTCAGACGAGCGCCTCGACGAGCTGGGGTGGACGTGATAATCCGGCTTCCGCCTACGGCCGCCCTAGGTGGTCATGGTTGTCGGCAACAGGGTCACAAAACCCAAGCTCACACCAGCGGCAGCGGATCGACTATTTTGTGAATTCGAGTGTCACCCCCGGAGCTACTCAGACACTATGTTCGCAACCGCAGCGACCGCAGAAAGCGAAGACGTTACAAGTAGGCTTCCGCCATGGCTCTGCGGCTCGTGATTGCGGAAGATAGTCTCCTCATGCGTGAGGGCATCAGGGCGGTCCTTGCTTTGGATGAGGACCTCCTGCTCGTGGCCAGCTGTGCTGATTACGACGAGCTGCTGTCGGCCGTGGACGAGCATCGGCCGGACGTTGTCGTCACCGACATCCGCATGCCGCCCTCGCAGACGGATGAGGGGATTAGAGCCGCCAGCATCATCAGGGAGAACCATCCAGAGATGGGCGTGGTCGTTCTCAGCCAATACGTCGAGCCTCGGTATGCGCTGAAACTGCTCGAGGAAGGATCCAGCGGACGCGCCTACTTGCTGAAAGAGCGAGTGGCGAATTGCGGCGAGCTGGCGACTGCCATCCGGCGGGTGGCAGAGGGGGGATCAGTCATTGACTCGAGGGTGGTGGACGCGCTCGTCGAGGGGCGCTCCAAGGACAAACAATCGATTCTCGACCGGCTCACCGAGCGGGAGAAAGAAGTGCTTTCCGCAATGGCCGAGGGCGGAAACAACGCGGCGATCGGTGACGCCCTCTTCATTTCGTCCCGGTCCGTCGAAAAGCACATCAACTCGATCTTCACAAAACTCGACCTATCACAGACAGACGACATCCATCGAAGGGTTCGGGCCGTTCTCCTCTATCTGGCGGACCAGAAGGAGTGACTCGTGCCAGCACCAATGTACGAGTCGCGTAATCCGGGTGGTCGGCGAACCTGCCCTCTGGGATGATGAACCTATGAAACACGATGAGGTCCAGGTCTTGATCGTTGATGATCAACTGCCTTTCCGCGAGGCCTCGCGGATGGTGGTGGAGATGACGAACGGTTTCGACGTCGCGGGTGAGGCAGTCAATGGCGATCAGGCGCTCGAGTTGGTGGCGCATCTGCAGCCAGATCTCGTGCTCATGGATGTACAGATGCCCGGCATGGACGGCATCGAAACGACGCGACGGATCCGTTCCCTCGCCCATCCGCCGGTCGTCCTCGTTATGTCGACTCACGAGTCGGGTGACTACGAGAGGGTGGCCTTGGAGGCCGGGGCGGTCGGGTTCGTTCCCAAGTCCCAGTTCGGAATGGAGACTCTGGCCGAGATATGGGATCTCGCCACTCGCGGCTAGACGTTATCCCCGTTGTTTACCGGCACGGTTCCCTCGACGGTCGTTCCTGATCCGGGTTTCGAGGCTATACGCCATGAGCCTCCAACTGTGTCGATTCGGTCGGCGATGCCATTGAGCCCAGCCCCTCGAGATACGGATGCAACGTCGAACCCTCGCCCGTCGTCCAAGACTTCGAACCGCAGGTCACCATCGCTTGCGCTGAGCTTGACGACGGCCCGTGATGCCTCGGCGTACTTGGCGGTGTTCTGGAGCGCCTCGAGAATCGAGAAGTACACCGCAGACTCCACCTCACGCAGATACCGCCCCACACCATCGACCTCGAGATCCACCGGCAACGCCGCCTTGCGGACCTCCTGACCCAACGCCACCGCCAATCCCTCAGCACCCAACAACGGCGGATAGATGCCCGCAGCGAAGTCCCGCACCGCCTGGATCGCCTCCGACGCCTGGGCCTCGATACCGGCCAATACCTCAGCCGCGCGGACGGCACCGGCCTGTTCGGCCATCCTCCGCACCGGACCCAACTTCACCTTCACCGCCACCAACTGCTGCTGCGGACCCGAATCGAGATCATGCTCCAACGACCGTCTCGCCTCATCAGCCGCCGACACCACCCTGTCACGGGACCTCTGTAGATCCTTCACCTGCCGACGCAACTGGCTCGTGAGCTGACTGTTGCGCAACGTCAATCCCAACCCATCCGCCAGATTCGCCAACAACTCCCGCTCAGGAGGCGTGATCGAACCACCCCGCGTCGCCACTAACGAGATCCCACCAAGGAGCTCGCCGTTGTGGACCACCGGCAACGACACATCACCGTCGGGATCCTCAAAGGCGGCGTCGTCCTCAAGCGTTCGCTCCGACGCGTCCTCGGGCCACACCGAGGTCGTGCGGAAACCGTCGCCCGTGCGCACCCACAATGCCGCCTCCGCAGCACCCGTCCCATCCACAATCAAACGAGGAATCCGGGCCAACACATCCTCATCAGACTCCTCCGCCGCCCGATGCGAGAACCGCGCCAACACCTCATACGGCGTTGCCCGCTTCCCATACACCAACCGATTCGCCCACCGCTCCACCCGCGAACGCACCGGTTGGAACGCCAACGCCACCACTGCGGTCGCTATCACCGACAAACCAACATTCGAGCCATCGGCTTGATCGAACAGGGCACCGATCCCCACCACGATCGCCACATACACCCCACCGATGAACACCGCCAATACACCAAACGTCAACGACCGACTGATCACCACATCGATCTCGAAGAGCCCGTGCTTGAGGACGGCCATTGCGATGGCCACCGGTATGCCACCGAACCCGATTGGCAGCAGGAGCGCGACGGGCGATGAGGGATCTGAGTAGGCCTCGCCCAATAGCAGGACTCCGTATGAGACAGCGAAGAAGACGACCGATACGAGAACCAGCTTGATTTGGGCCCGCTCGATGACCGCAGCCCTTCGAAAGCGCATCACAACGGCGACGATTCCGCCCACGGCCAGGATCATCAGTGCGACAGCCCAGGGGGCAAGGATGACGCCAACGGTGTCCGCTTCCAGGAACCCGATCGGATTCGCCAGATGCCACCCTTCGTCAAATGGGCCGACCTCCGTCTGCGCGACGAAGCTCACGAGGAGGATTCCGATCATCACCATCATCGACACGGGGACCCACACCCACCGGCGCGAGAGCAGTCGGCCAGTCGGGAAGACGTACAGCAGCAGGAATGTCGGGAAGACGAACGCGGCCCAGGCTGAATTCTCGGCCCACAGGAGGAGGAAGAGGCCCACGGTCAGACTCTCGGGAGCCGAGTCGATGCGAACCACCGCAAAGTCCGTGAGACCGCTGAGCGCCTGGCCTCCGGCGATGGCGATGAGTAGCCACCCGATCCGATTCCCTGGCTGTCGCACTTCGATGAGGACGCCGAGACCAACGAACAGGGTCGGGAGTGCTGCCCATGCCGCTTCGTTGATGAAGGTGATCGGCGATGGTGCGTCAAGAGCAGCACCGGCGACTCCGACGATTGAGGCAGAAACCACGACGACGAGCGCCAACCACGGCCACGGTGAGGGTCTGGCTCGAAAGCTCGTATCCATCGTCATCTTGGGAGCGACACTTCGGCGGCGGAACGGATGGGGCTGGCCGGCGTCATGTGGACCGCACCGGGGCGATCAGCAGGCCGTTCGGGACTTTCGGGAACTTGTGCGTGGATGTCTGATCCGCTCGGTTCGACGGTTACGGTGACGGTGCCTTCAAGGGCGTCGATGCGGTCTTCGACCACGGTGAGATCTCCGACATTGCCGTTGTGGCGGATCGAGAATCCGACCATCCCGTCGTTGCCACCGAGCGAGATGACGATGCTGGATGCTCCGTGGTCGACGGCCCGCGTGACGGTGTCCAGCACGGCGAAATAGATGCTCCCTTCGACCGGTCGGGCGTACCGACCCAGGTCCCTCACCTCGAGGGTCACCGGGACCGGGATCGACCGCTTGACGGCGCCGAGTGCCGCTTCGAGCCCTTCGGCCTCCAGCAACGGCGGGTAGATCCCATGCGCAACCGCCCGCATCCCATCAACCGCCTCCTGGGTCGTGTCCGACAGCGACGCCACCATCGCCGCCACCTGTTCGGCACCCTCACGCTCCGCCAACGTCCGGGCAATCCCCAGCTTCACCTTCAACGCAACGACCTGCTGCTGGGCCCCATCATGAAGATCCCGTTCCAACCGGTGCCGCTCCGCATCATGGGCCGCAACCAAACGACGCCGCGACACCCGCAGTTGAGCAGCCCGTTCAGCCAACTCTGCGTTCAACCCGATGTTGCGCAACAACACCCCTGCCCCCGCCGCCACATCGGCGAGCACCTTCTCGTCCCCTCCGGTGACCGAGTCGCCGCGTTCCTTCGTAATGGATAGGGCACCCAAAACCTCACCACGATGCCGGACCGCCACCACCCGATCCCCCGGAACATCGGACAGATCGCCACCGGTCCCGACCGGAACGAGTTCCTCGATCGCCCCGACCGGCGACGAAACACGCGGATGCATTACCTCCCCGACCGTCAGCCACAAAACCACCACGGACGCCCCCGTGCCATCGGCAACGAGTTGGGTGATCTCGGTGAGCGCCTGATCAGGGTCCCTCGTGTCGGCGAGGCGTGTCGTGGCGTTGGCAAGTACCTCGTACGGGGTCGCCCGCTTGCCGTACACCAGGACGTTCGCCCAATGCTGAACACGCCGACGCAGCGGCTCGAAGGCCACCGCCACGACGGCTACTGCCACGATTGACAAGACCAGATTGGGCTCATCCCCACCACCGAGCAGTGAACCGATGCCCACGACCAGGAGCGCATACACGCCGGTGATGAAGGCGGCCAAGACCCCGTAGGTGACGGTTCTCGATATCACAACATCGATGTCGTAGAGGCGGTACTTGGTGATGGCGATGCCGTAGGAGGCCATCAGCATCAAGATGGCGACCGCGCCGATGAGCTCCGAGCCGATGCTCGACGGGCCCTCCGTCTCAAAAATCGGCACAACGAAGATGAAGGCGACCAGGAATGCACCGCCCAGGACGATCCACCGGATCTGGCTCCGGGCCACCCCCGAGGATCGCCGGTACCGGACCACGAGCGAGACAACCGACACAACCGCCGACAGCGCCGCCAGGAGAAACCCCGCCGTAATGAGCGATCCGAGGGTTCCGGGGACGGTCGATTCGGAGGCCCGGATGGGGACGGTGCTCCATGGGTTGCCAGACAGTGCTGCCGCCGCTGCTCCCAAGGCAATGGCGAGGACGCTCCACCAGCCGACCCATTTCCATCGGGGTGACGGCGGGTGGCCGTCGGGGAACAGGAGCAGGCCCAGGGTGAGGGGAAGCCAGATCGCCGGGTACACGGTCCAGAAACGGAAGTGGATGGCGAACGCCGCAGGCCGGGGGAGCTGGGCGGGGCTGAGCTCGCGGAACACCTCGTACGTGAGCCCGGGAAACGCGCCACGGGCGAGGAGGAGCGCGCCGGCCGCACCCGCAACGTACAGCGAAGCGAAGACCCCCGCCCACGCGATAGCCCACACCGCCCCGTTCTTCGGTTGGGACCGGATCATCACGATCGTCAGCACACCGAAGCCTGCGCCCATCAGACCGAACACGGTGCCCGAGATCTCAACGAGGAAGTTCCAGTCGCCGAGGATGAGAAGCGTGGCCATCGACGCCACCGACAGCCCGGCGGAGACGGCACCGAATGTGACACCGATCCGGAGGCGAGCGCGGTCGGAGAGGTCAACGTTCATCCGACCCTCCTCGGGAAGCGGTACGCCGACACCGGCGCCTCACGGCCTTTGACTTTCTCCGCGGGAAGAACGTCGGCAGCCGGCGGAACACTCAAAGCCGCCCAGGTTGGTTCGCTCAACACTGTCTCGCCCGGCTCGGCCCATTGCTGAAGGCGCTGGGCGAGGTTGACGGTGTCTCCGATCACCGTGTACTCGAGGCGCTCCTCCGAGCCCAAGACCACAGCAGCCACAATGCCTGTCGATAACCCGATGCCGAGACCGAAAGGCTCCTTGCCTTCGGTCTTCCATGCGGCGTTGAGGCGAACCTGTGCAGCGTGCATGGCTTCGGCAGTGACAACCGCCCGCTCGGCGTGATGGTCCTGGGGGAGCGGGGCGCCGAACACGGCTATTACCGCGTCGCCGACGAACTGCATGATGGTGCCGCCGGCGTCGAGAATTGCATGATTCATGGCTGCCCGATGTTCGTTCAGCTGACCGGCCAGGACGCTGGGATCGGTTCGCTCGGCGATTGTCGTGTATCCGCGGATGTCCCCCATCAGGACGGTCACGTCGAGCATTTCTGTCTCGCCAATCCGCTGACCTTCGCGGCGGAGTTTTTCAGCGACTCCGCCGGGGAGCAGCCTGCTGAGAGATTCACCTTGTTCCTTGCGTTCCACGATGGCCTTCTGCAGCATTCTCAGCCGTTCGAGACTGTCGCTTCGCCCCGCGGTGAGACCCTCAGCCAGTCTCTTGAACAGCGCTTCAATGGCGGCGTCGGCGTCGGCAGGGGTTGTCTTGCGCTGGGCAGCGATGGCATTGATGGTCCGGCCCTCAGCGACTTGCTGAAGGAGGTCCTCTTCTCCGGGCGACAGTGAGGCATCGGCCCTGACCGGAGTGGTCAATGCATCCACGATCTTGGGATCGAGAACGGACCCCCCTGCTGCAACTTCCCGCACCGCCCGGGCCAGCTGGTTTCCTTCACCAACCCGATCCTTGAGGAGGTAGGCATACCCCGCCGCTCCCTCGGAAAGCAATCTGACGGCGTAGTCGGGATCATCGAACTGGGAAAGGATCACGACGCCGGTGCCCGGGTAGCGCTTTCGCACCTCCTTGGCGGCTTCGATGCCTTCCCGGGAGAAATCGGGGGGCATGCGAATGTCGGTGACGATCACCTGGGGATTCGTAGCTTTGGCTCCCGCGACAAGTCCATCGAAGTCGACGGCCTCCCCGACTACCTCGAAGTCGTCCTCTAGGTCCAGCAATGCCTTCACACCCTCTCGCACGATGAGGTTGTCGTCGGCGAGAAACACCGAGATTGTCATCCGATCCTCCCTCAACCGGCGATTGTGCGTTCGGGCAGTGTGGCGTGGAGCGCTTCGGGCGGCAACAGTGTCAGCGCGGTTTACCGGGTAGGGCTGACACCTCTTCCTGGGTGGCGGCACCACGCTGGTCGAGGGAGAGCAGAGCAGGGGAATTGCCCCGCCGACCGGTTCCCCTCAGGTGGCCTCAGGTTTCTTTTGGTGGTCTCCAGAAAGTAGCCAGCTGTCCGAAGCCGGCCACGATGCCGCCCAGGCCGATCAGCAAACCGGTCCAACCCGACAGATCGATGCCGATCACCCCATCGAGGGAAATCTCCCCGGCGCCCAGGGTGGCAATGGTCACACCGATGGCGGTGAGGGTCATGACGTACTCCCACCCTTCGGTTGGACGGTTGAAGACAAAGAACCCGGCTTTGCGATGATTCGAGACCCAGGCGACCACCATGATCGCCGCCAGCCCCGCCGCGGCCGGCGTGGCGAGCAAACCGGAGATCAGTCCGGCCCCGACTGCCAGCTCGGTCCCCGAGGACATCAACGCCTGCATGCGAGCCTGGCGGAAGCCGAGCTTCTCGAACCAGGCGGCCGTGCTCGCGAGGTTGCGACCGTGATTGATCCCGTGGGCGATCATCACGGTCCCCGCTACGAGCCGCAGAACGAGTAAACCAACATCAAACGGATCCATTGTTCCTCCCTCTCCGAGGCGCAGAGCAGCATAGGAGCTGGGAAGCGTCGATGTCGGCTCAGGTGACCGTTTCCACCACCGTCGCCCAGACCAGATGAGTAGCGCACCGACACTCCACGAGGGGGAGAGCCGCCGGCGGCCCTCGAAGATGGCGAGGTAGAGCCGGGCGCTCGCCAAATGGGCGCTCGCCGTACACTCGGGCCAATGAGAGGGCGTTGTCAGGGGACTGCCGACCATGAAGGATGCCGGCTGCACGGTGCCCGAACACTCACCGGGGCGGCTACGCCGGCAGCCCGTCCTAACCGGTTGAGAGCCCTCACGCCTTGGATGTTGATCTTGCCGTCACTCCTGGTGATCTCGCTGTCGGCCTGCGGCTCGTCTGACGCGTCCACGTCGTCCGCCACGTGGGGTGACGAAGCGGAGGCCTACTTCCAGCAACTGTCGCAAGCTTTCACCGACGACGACGTTTACGGGGTTCTCGACTTCTACTCGGCCGAGGCCGAGATTGCCGACCGCACGAGCGACTTCCTGGGTGCAACCGTGCCGGTATCCGACTGGCTGGCCTCGCATAGGGCAGACCTGAGCCGGGACCTTCTCGACGTGCACCTGGGGGCCGACCAGGCAGTCAGCCTCGTGGCGTGGCCCGGCTCGGGGGATTTCGGCGCGATCGTGAGCGACATGGATACGGGCCTGATCGACCGCGACACGATCCTCGTTGATCTGGGTTCCCTCGAGAGAAGCCTGCGCGCCTCGCCCGAGCTAGCCGGGATTTACCAGGGCCTCTATACGAGCCTCGCCCAAGCCTGGTCGACCGGGAATACCGACCTGGCTTCGCAGTGGTATGCGCCCGGGGCCACGGTGAGCGATCCGCTCGGGGGAGTCGAGGCCGCCGGGTGGGAAGCCATCGCCCGGCTGGTCAAGAGCTCCTCCGAGCGTTGGGAGAGCGTCTCGATCGAAACCATCGCAGGCGAGCAGGCGGCCGACAACAGGGGCACGGCCCTGTTTCTCGATCCGATCTCGTATGGACGAGATCCACAAAGGGCAATCGGCCTCTATCGCTTCGAGCGGGACGGATGCTCATTCAGGACTGCGGTCCTGTGGGTGCTCGACGGCGGTGAGATCGTTGATGAGTATCGCTACCCGGAGCTCGAGTCTTTCCGCCGGTGTACCTCAATAGATCTGATTGACGGTTGGTGGACGGGTCTGAGGCTGCCGGAGCCCCGCGACCGGGTTGTGACCGGCACTATCCAGGCTGCCGGCGGGCGCGTCATCGAGATCCGTAACGGCTCCGAAAGGCTCGACGGTCTCGTGCGGTGGGGTTTGGAGCAGTTCGTCGGCGCCGGTCTCGCCCGGCCGCAGGTCGATTCGGTTACCTTCGAGCCGACCCGGCGTTGCGAAGGGGTCTTCGGCAGAGTAGATAGCGACCAAACCTCTCGTGATCTCGTGCTGTGTATCTACGAGCAGGATCTTTGTGGAAGCCCGGAGACGTGCGATGTCTACCCGCTCGCCATTCGAGCCGGGATGCTGCACGAGCTGGGCCACGTCTGGCTGCTCGACCATACGGACGAGGACCTCCGCGCCGAGGTGTTGGAGCTATCCGGAAGGGACGTATGGGCGGCCGACGAGGTGCCGTGGGTAGAACGCGGCGTGGAGTACGCGGCCGAAGTCCTGTCCTGGGGGCTGAACGATGAAGAGATCCGTTTGGAGCGGCTGGGTGACCCTCCCTGTGAGCAGCTGGCGATGGTCTATGAGGTATTGACGGGGGACCCACCTCGGCAGGTTTGTGTTGGGGAGCGATGAGGAAGAGGTGGTGGCCGGCGTCAAGCCGGTTGAGGGATGAGCGCAGATTCCGGGATCTCAACCTCGATCCGGCGGATACGGCCCGCCCGCCGGAGGAGCAGACGGGCGGTGGCCTCATCAAGCTGAGTGCCGGCCGCGGTCGTGGTCCGTCCGCTCCCATCGACAGTAGAAACAGTCGGGCCGGCGCCGGTCAAGCGATACACGATGGGGACTCCGCAGAAGGTGAAGCCGAGCGATCCGGGCCGGAGGAGCAAGGTCTCCTTGCCACCGGCCAGATCGAGAACCTGCCAGGAGGCCGGTTCGGTCAGAAACTCCTCTCGGCGGAGCAAGCGAGGCTCGAAACGGACGGTTCCTTTCGACACGCGGATGCCCAGCTCGCCCATGCGGGTGATGATCTCCTCTTTGACCTGGCCCGTCATACCCGGTTGCTGAGCGCCGGCCCCGGCCGGAGTATGCGAGTAGGGATCCATCGGGAAGGCTCCGTACTCATCCGGTGTCTTGTTGAAACCGAGACCGTCCCGCACCCGGTAGTAGGCATCCCGGAGGCGGGTGACGGTCTCACCGGCAGCATCGTGGTCGACCGCCTCGAAGAACACCTCCTGAATGGCGACGAGGAGTTTCGCCACCATGTGCCAGTAGATGCTGCCTAGTCCTTCGTATTTGTACATGGAACCCGAGCGGCCGGTGAAGGCATGGTGATGGAAGACCGATTCGAAGGCCTCGAGGGTGTCGGCGCGATGGGCGGAGACCAGATCCGACCAACGGGGGACGTCCGCCAGGCGGTCGAGGGCCTCTTCGACCCGGGCGGCCGTCTCACAATCAGGACTGAATCGGTAATTTCCCAAGGCATCTTTCTCGATTATCGAGGTGTCGCCTTCTTCCACGAGGGCCTGCAGCAGGGGATTGGCGCCGACCGTTTCAGGGGGTATCAGGTTCTTCTCCAGAAACGATGGAAGCCGCCGGTCCGGGTACAGCATGAAGCTGTTTTGATCGGGCCGATACAGGGCGCTGTCGAACAAGCCTTCGATGAGCTCGACCGCCTCGGGAGGGGAGAGGATCCCTGAGCTGAGCACGGCTACCTGTCCTTCCAGCATCTCGTCGAGATGCTCGATGCCGGCCCGATCCGCTGTGAGAACCAGCAGATTGTACGAGTGGTAGAGACCGTCTGGTCTCCGGTTGGCGTAGATACTGTGATCGAGGAAGGCCTGCGCAGTTGTGCCCAACTCGACCAGCGTCCGAGCCTCCACGTCGGTCCGGCCCGTCAATCCATCCCGGTAGACCTGCTTGCGGTAATCGGAGAATGCTCCTCCCAGCGCATCGAGCAGCCGGCGGCGGCGCGAATCGGTCACCGGTTCATTCAGGATCGGGCGGTGATCCTGGAGAATGCTCAACACCTCGTGGCACCAGCCGGCTACTTCGGTAGAGATGGGGAAGGTGCGTGCTTCGTTCTCGAAGAGGCGGGTCAACCAGGTGAGGTAGCGCCGTAGATAAGCGAGGGTCACCATCGAGAGCCCGTTGCCGACCAGGGCGTTATTGGCGTCGTTCCACTCGGGACGCTGGGTGTTCAGCCAGATGCCTCCGTCGAGGACCAGATTCGAGAGTTTGGCGAGGGCAGGAACCAGCAGCTTCTCGGCCAAGGTGACGTGCAAGACCGATCCGGATTCGTTCGCCACGAGTTTGCCGTCGAAACCCACCGTTTCGACGCGGCGGTCGATCCGCCGGGCCGCCTCGGTGTCGAAGGTGATCGTGTTCTTCGGATCCACGACAATCTGGTCGAACGGAGCAATCCGGTAGGGAACGTCGGCGTAGCTGAAGACTTGCCGGTCCAGAATCCGGGTGATGGCATCGGGGTGGTACCGGTCCAATTGCTCGAGAAACCGAAGCAGGTACACGATCTGGTGGTCACCCCAATAGCCGATGTTGCTCCATGGGTTGTCCGGTTCGGGGATCTCCCAGTCGATGCCCCGGCGGGTGAGGCGGTATGGATTGTGGCCGTCCATCGTTGAGGCATTGACGAACTTGGCGACGATGCTCTCGAGGAAACCGGGGAAGCTCTGGGATAGGGCCTCCCAGTTCTGGAAGATGTCCCTCCAGTTGCCCTCGTAGTCGAGGCGCCGCGACCCATCCCGGTGCTTGACTCGAATCGAAAAACGGTTCCAGGGTCGGCTGGGGTCTCCGTGCCGGCGGCTGAAGAAGATGGGGAGATACTCCGAGACCAGCCGCAGCAAGTCGGCGCCGCCTCTGGTGGCGGCCGCTTCCCGCAATGCGCCAATTTCGAGCTTTGGTGGAAGTTTGGTGAGGAAGTCCCGATGGGCCTCGTGGACCCGGCGGTTGCGGGTGCCGACGAAACTCACGAAGTCGGATATTTCGACGGAATGGTTGTCGGAGTAGACCCCGCCCCGCATGTCGTTGAAGAGCACGTTGACGGCGTGGTGCGCGGCGGCCATCCGGTCGGCGGTGTGCTGGAAGCCGTCGGCGCCGGCGATAATGGTGCGGAGGTGGGCAGCTCCGGCCTGAACGTCGGCTTGGATGAGGGGCTGGAGGTCGGAGCGGTTCAGGATCAGGGCACGTAGTTGCTGTGCTTGGCGGTGTCCAAGTCCGACGTCGGCGATCAGGTCCCACCGGGCCGGGCCCTCGTCTTCGAATTCCAGATCGAATGCCATCAAGTAGGCGCCCCGGCGTCCGACCCGGATATGCCGGCTTTCCACTGTGCCCGTTTCCTGGAAACGACCCACCGGTCCGGCATCCAGGAGCACGACCGACTCGTCGAACTCCGGAGACCAGACGACGTTGGTGCGCAACGACTCGGCAGCTTCCGCCCGATCCGTTATACGGGCTTCGAGGGTGAAGAACCCCATGCCGGTGGAGGAGTCCAGTTCGGATCGTTTGTACGCGTCGACCAGAGTGCTGGAGGTTTGCTGAGACAAAAGTGGCACTCCCGGCGGCATGACGTTGAGCAAGCCATCCAGCACTTGAGCCGAGCGCACCGGCGACTTGCTATCTCGTCGCAATCTGGCTGAGCGGATGAAGCCGAAACGGTCGCTGGTCGACCACCGGTATCCAAAGATCAATCCCAACTCGTGATCGATCTCTTCGAACTCCACCCAATTCCCCACCACGCTCTTGTAGAGATGGCGTTCGAACCGGTCGCCACTTCGGTGGGGATCGAACGGACGCCAGATCGTCATCCCGTTGGCCTTGGTATGGGCCCGGACGATGGTGACGGGACCGGTAACACCATAGGCGACGTGGAGACGGTCGTCCGTCTCGTACGGGAACAGGCAGTTCTCCTCGTCGACCCGTCCGGCGGTGATTCCGCCGCCGCTCGACAGGTACATCCAGTGGTTGGAATCAGAAACGACGCTCATCAAGAAAGGCGGCAGCCGATCGTAATTGGAGATGCGGTACGCCTCGTCTCCGCTGCTGGTTTCGAACCGGCCCTCCGCGCCATGTTTGGTCATTCCGATGCGTCCCTTGTCGCCTGCGCCGGCTCCCCGAAATCTGGATCGGCGGCGATGATCATCCCACAGAACCGGTAGCTCCTGTGGGTGGCCGCGTGGTGCGGGTCATCTTCTTAGGGCAAACAGCAGGCCTATGGCGCGAAGGGCCGTTGCCAGGAACAACCCGAAGAAGATGGCGACCACCGGAATGAACCACACCCGGGTCTGGACCGGATCGGGGAGGGCATACTTCCAGGAGGGCCGTACAGGCTCCGCCACCAGTCCCGGAGGGTCGGGTTGATCGATGAGGCTCGGATCGGGTTGACAGGTGAGGTAGTTGCTGCGGACCACCACGCCGCCCAGCGGATAACCGGATCGCCAGGTCATGGCGTAACAGGCGCCATCAAAGACCCCGGTGAGTCCAAGCTTGACACGGCCACCATGCTCGAAGGAGCCACCCTCAATACCATCAAACATCTGATCGACCTGATCGATGGTCACCCGACCCTCCTCGACCGCCAGCCTGGCTTGGTCGAAGCGATCGGCGATGGCCCGGGCGGGCGGGTACTGGGGGTTGGGTTCGGTGCGTGCGACCAGGGCCGTCCCGAGGCCGGCCAGGGAGACGCCGGCAACCACGAGATAGCCAACCAGCTGTCGCTTGACGCCGTGTCGTCGGTTCAATTCCGTCGCTGCTTGTCGGGCCGCGGTCTTGGTTTCGTGAAATCCGACCGACCGCCCCTTGACGAGAAGTTGCCAACGTCGAGGTGCCTCTAATCGAATGGTGTACGGCCCGGCGCTCTCGCCTCCTTCATCCTCCTGCCAGGCGAGCACGGGCGTGGACCGGCGACTCATTTGACCTCGCTGGTGGGCTCTTCTCAACGATACCCCCACGGTGCGCCTGCCAGGGGAGGTTCCAACGGCTCAGTCGACCGGGACCGGAGCCGCGGGACCCGGGACAGGCAAGCGGGTGGAGGTGGATCGCCGGACTAGGAGCGATCGGGTGGGTGGTTCAGGATCTCGAGCACCTGCTGGTGAAGGGCCGGTGTCGACGCCACGGCCGAGTTCCCGTGGACCGGGTCGTTGCCTTCCCAGGTTGTGATCACCCCACCGGCGCCTTGAATCACCGGAACCAGCGGGATGAGATCCCACGGGTTCATGATCGGATCAATCATGATGTCTGCCCGGGCGGTCGCCACCAGGAGGTAGCCATAGCAGTCGCCCCAGCCTCGATACTGCCCGGTGCGGCTCCGCAGCACCTCGAAGCGGTCGAGACTCTTGTATCGCTCGATGAGCCCGGGGTCGGTGGTGAGCAGGGTCGCCGCCTCCAGCGAGTTCGTTTCTCTCACTCGAACGGGGCGGCCGTTGAGGGTGGTACGAGAAGCGGTGCCGACCAGGAGTTCTTTCGTGATCGGTTGATGGATCACCCCGAGAATCGGCCGGCCGCCCTGCATCAAGCCGATCAAGGTGCCGAAGAGCGGTACGCCGGCCACAAAGGAGATCGTCCCATCGATGGGGTCGAGGACCCAGACGTATTCGGCGTCCCCCCGTTCGGTTCCGAATTCCTCGCCGAAGATCCCATGCTCGGGAAAACGGGCGCGGATGCGTCTACGCAGCAACTCCTCGGCCTCGCGATCCGCCGCGGTGACCGGTGAACTATCAGCCTTGGCGTCGACCACCAGATCCGGTTGCCGGAAATACCGGGTGATCAACTCTCCCGACTCGCGAGCCAATTGGACCGAAAACTCCTGCAAAGAATCCATGTCCATCGGCACTTTTGACTGCATTCATTCACCCCGGACCGAACGGCCCACCGGCGCGTTGCCGCCGTCCGGATCGCCCGGCTTGCTCGCTCCAACGATCTTCGGGGCGGGCCCGGTGGTCGGGGGCGGGTCGGGCAGTCTTCGGGTGGCGATGGTGACCGCGTCCTGGTAGGTGAACCGGTTTTCATAGAGGGCCCGGCCCACGATTACCGCTCCCACCCCGGTGAGGGTCAGCGCTCGCAGATCGTCGAGCGAGCCCACCCCTCCGGAAGCGATCACGGCCACCGACGGCGCCCGGCGGCGGATCTGATCGAGGAGGTCCTGATCGGGGCCTTGCATCATTCCATCTCGGCTCACCGACGTGGCCAGGACGTTCTGCACGCCGCTCGCGACGAGCCGGGCGAGGACCCGTGCCAATTCCAGCCCTTCATCCATCCAGGCGTCCCCGAGGGCGCGGCCGGCCCGCACATCGACGGCCGCCACGACGCGACGTGGCCCGAGGGCGTCGATGATCTCGCCGACCAGCTGTGGCTGCCAGACGGCGGCCGATCCCAGTACGACCCGTTGGGCGCCGGCCGTCACGGCGGCCCGGGCAGATGCCAGGGTTCGGATGCCGCCTCCGATCTGGAAGGGAATCCGGGCGGTGGCCAGGCTCCTCCAGAGAAAGGGATCGGGTCGTCCGGTGCGTGCTCCATTGAGATCGACAACATGGAGCAGGTCTGCGCCTTCCGCAACCCAGTGCCGGGCCATGACCACCGGATCGTCTCCGTAGGAGCTTCGGCGCTCGAAGTCACCCTCTTGAAGTCGCACGACCCGGCCGTCCAGCACGTCGACCGCCGGGATCACCTGCATTCCGGATCTTCTTTTCGCACTACATACCCTTCCGCAGTTACTGTGTTAGCATGCTAAAACAATAGTACACAGGTTGGTGATGGTGTGACGGTAGAAACCGACGACTGGCGAACCGGGGAGCTCGACTCACTGCTGGAAGCAGTGCTCAGACTGACGACCACCGACGAAGCCGCCGCCTTCTTGCGTGATCTCTGCACGCGGCGAGAGCTGGAGGAATTCAGCCACCGGTGGGCGGTGGTGCGATTGCTCGATCAGGGCCTTTCTTACCGGGAGATTGCCGAACTGACCGGAGCCTCGACCGCGACCGTGACGCGCATCAACCAGTGGCTCCGGCACGGCATGGGCGGCTACCGGCTGGCTCTGGACCGATTGGCGAAGGAGGAAGGTTCGTGAGCCGCACCATGCGATTCGCCATCCCTAACAAGGGACGGTTGCAGGAGCCGACCCTGGCCCTGCTGCGGGATGCCGGGCTCGTGTTCGAGCCGACCGATCGGGCGTTGTCGGTGCGGGTGCGGAACGTCGACCTGGATCTTCTCTTCGTACGAACCGAGGACATAGTCGAGCTGGTAGGGGATTCCACGGCGGATCTGGGCATCACGGGTCGGGACGCTCTAGCCGAGAGCGGTATCGACCTGCCCGTCCTGGCCGAACTGGGGTACGGGCGGTGCGAGTTGGTGGCGGCAGTCCCCAAAGATTTGGCAGCGGACCATGCAGAGGATTTTGCCGGATTCAGTATCGCCACCGCGCATCCCCACCTCACCGCCTCCTTTTTTGCGGAGCGTGAGGTGGAGGTGACGGTTATTCCGCTCCACGGTTCGGTTGAGGTGGCGCCCAAGCTGGGGGTGGCAGACGCCATCGTCGACTTGGTGTCCACCGGCAGCACCCTCATGGTCAACGGTCTGCGCCGGGTCGGCACGATCCTCGAGTCCCAGGCGGTGCTGATTGCCGACCCGGTGGCGCTGCGGGAGCGCCCGACCGAACTCAAGAGGGTGGCGACGGCTCTTCAGGCGGTGGTGGCCGGCCGCCAGCAACGTTATCTGGTGCTCAACGCGGCTTCGGAGTCGATCTCGCGAATCGGGAAGTTGATTCCGGGTCTGGAGAGTCCCACCGTGGTGCCGCTGGCCGAGGATGGCATGGTTGCGGTGCATTCCGTAGTGAAGGCCGACGATGTCTGGAACCTGCTCCCCGAATTGCAGGCGGCCGGCGCCCGGGACATCCTGGTGCTGCGGATCGAGCAGTTGATTCCATGACCACGCCGAGGTTGCGACTCGTCGAGCTGGCCGGGCTCGGTCCGCGGGAGCGGCGGGCCCTCGTCCGGCGCCGGGCCGTTCCGGATCCGACCGTCCGGAGCGGCGCCGCCGAGGTTTGCGAATCAGTCCGTCACGGTGGCGACTCGGCGGTGGCCGACGCCAACCGCCGGTTCGGTGGCGGACGTTCCGCCGGTCTCGCCGTGCCGGCTTCGGAACTCACGGCCGCCCGATCCGCGGCATCTCCCCGGTTGATCCGGGCGATCGAACATGCCATCTCCAACGTGGCCGCTTTCCATCGCGCCCAGCTTCCCGATTCGATGACGGTCGAGACCCAGGCCGGGGTGGAGATCCGTCGCGTGTGGCGGCCGCTGCGGCGGGTCGGAGCCTACGTGCCGGGTGGAAAGGGCGCCTACCCATCATCGTTGATCATGAGCGTGGTTCCCGCTCGAGTGGCAGGGGTCCCGGAGGTGGCGGTTGCTACCCCGGCAGGTCCCGACGGATCACTGCAACCCGCCCTCTTGGTGGCGGCTGCCATGCTCGACATCGACGAGCTATATGCGATGGGTGGTGCCCAGGCGATCGCCGCGCTCGCCTACGGCACCGAGACGGTGGCTCCGGTCGACAAGATCGTCGGACCGGGCAATGCGTGGGTGACCGCTGCCAAGCTGGCCGTGCTGGGAGACTGCGCGATCGACTTGCCGGCCGGGCCTTCCGAGGTACTCGTACTGGCCGACCAAACAGCGGATCCGCGGCTGGTGGCCATCGATCTGCTGTGTCAAGCCGAACACGGGCCCGACTCCCCGGCGGTGCTGGTCACCACCGACCCAACCCTGCCGCCGAGGGTGGAAAGCTCCCTGGCCGAGCTGTTGCCGCACCTCGACCGGCGTGAGATCCTGGCCAAAGCGCTCGCTGCCCACGGGTTGGCCGTCGTGGCGACCGATCGGTCTTCGGCCTTCGATTTCGCCAACGAATACGCGGCCGAGCACGTAACGATCCTGACCGCCGATCCGCAGGCCGACGCCGAAGAGATCTACGCGGCCGGTTCCGTGTACGTCGGTCGCTGGTCTCCGGAATCGGCCGGTGACTACGCGACCGGCGCCAATCATGTGTTGCCCACCGGTGGCCTGGCCCGGGCCGCCGGACCCCTTTCGGTTGAGGATTTCGGATCCTGGCGACAGGTGCAGAACCTCACGGAGACAGGTCTGAGCAGTCTGCTTCCGACGATTGCGGCGCTGGCGGATGCCGAAGGTTTCACAGCTCATCGAATGGCCGCCGAGCTACGTTTCACGGAGCCGATCGGATGACGAGGTTCGCATCACTCACCCGGGCCACCCGAGAGACCGAGGTCGACGTGCGCCTCGAGCTGGACGGAACAGGTCTGGCATCCATCGACACCGGCGTCGGCTTTTTCGATCACCTCCTCACTTCTCTCGCCCACCACGCGCTGTTCGATCTCGAACTGCGTACCAAAGGGGATCTGGAGGTGGACGACCACCACACGGTTGAAGACACCATGTTGGTGTTGGGTGCGGCACTGGCCGAAGCGCTGGGCGACCGAACCGGCATCTCCCGGTTCGGTGAGGCTCAGGTGCCCATGGACGAGGCCCTGGCGGTGGTGGCGGTCGATGTCGGCGGGCGCCCTTACTCGGTCGTGAATCTGGCTTTTCGGACCGAACGGATCGGCAATCTGACCACCCAGAACATCCCCCATGCCCTGGAGGCTTTCACCCGCTCGGCGGGAATCACTTTGCATGTCAGCGCCTCCGGGTTCAACGATCATCACCTCGCCGAGGCCGCCTTCAAAGCTCTCGCCCGGGCCCTCCGCCGGGCTGTAGAGCACGATCCTCGCCGGGTCGGGATAGCTTCCACCAAGGGGACCTCGTGACCACCCTGGCGATCATCGACCACGGTGCCGGCAACCTCGTCTCGATCGCTGAGGCACTAGCCCGTACCGGCGCCGCCGCCCGGGTCGTAGACCGCCCGGCCGATCTTGCCGGGGCGGACGGAGTGATCCTTCCGGGCGTTGGTTCCAGTGGAGCCGCCATGCAGCGGTTGGCGGGTGCCGGGTTTCCCCCACCGCTCATCGAACTCGACGTTCCTCTGCTCGGGATCTGCGTTGGTCTCCAGCTCTTTTTCGAAACCGCCGAAGAGGACGAGACCAGCTGTCTGGGGTTGATGGGTGGTCGGGTCAAACGTCTCGAGGGTGCCCCCCGCCTGCCGCACATCGGATGGAACGACCTGCAGGTGCTCCGCCCGGACCCGCTTCTGGCAGGACTCGAGGACCGGCCCACGTTCTATTTCGTACACAGCTTCGCACCCGTGCCGTCGGATCCGGCGGTAGTGGTCGCCGTGGCCGAATACGGTGTGCCTTTTGCGGCCCTGGTCCGGCAGGGCAACCGGGTGGGTGTCCAGTTCCATCCCGAGCGGAGTGGTCACAACGGGGCTCGACTTCTGTCCAACTTCGTTGCTACTTGTCGGGAAGCTGCCGATGCTGCGTAGCCGGGTGATCGCCTGCCTGGACGTGCTGGAAGGCCGGGTGGTCAAAGGTACCCGGTTTGTCGGTTTGGTCGATGAGGGGGATCCGGTCGTCCTGGCCGCCCGGTACGCCGCGGAAGGCGCGGATGAAATCGTCTACCTGGACATCGGCGCCTCACCGGAAGGTCGGGCTACCTTGCTGGACGTCATCAGGAAGACGGCCTCGCAAGTGTTCGTACCGTTGACGGTGGGCGGAGGGGTGCGGTCGGTCGATGATATGCGAGCCGTGTTGCGGGCCGGTGCCGACAAGGTGGCGGTGAACACCGCCGCGGTTTCACGCCCCCAACTCCTCGCCGAATGCGCTCGCCAATTCGGCCGGCAGTGTGTCGTGCTGGCCATCGACGCCAAACAGACGAGCCCCGGTCGGTGGGAGGTCTATGTCAACGGGGGTCGCGAGTCGACCGGTATCGACCTGCTTTCGTGGGCTCGAGCCGGAACCGAGCGCGGGGCCGGGGAGATTCTGTTGACCTCCATGGACCGGGATGGAACCCAGGAGGGGTTCGATCTGGCGCAGTTGCGGGCCGTCCGCGATTCCGTCAGCGTCCCGGTCGTCGCTTCCGGCGGCGCCGGACGGCTCGAGCATTTCGTCGATGCGGTAGTTGAGGGCGGTGCCGATGCGGTCCTGGCGGCCTCAACCTTTCACCGGCTTCAATTGGAGATCGGCGCCGTCAAGGCCGCCCTGGCGGCTGCCGGCGTTCCCGTCCGGGAGGTCGCATGATTCCGCCGGACGTGCGCTTCGACGCCCAGGGGCTGGTGCCCGGGATCGTGCAGGACGAGCTGACCGGCCGGGTGCTGATGTTGGGGTACCTCAACCATGAGTCGCTCCGGCTGACCCTCTCGACCGGAGACGTTCACTTCTGGAGCCGTTCCCGCCAAGAGATTTGGCGCAAAGGAGCAACCAGCGGCAACACCCTCAGTCTGGTGGAGCTGCGGGTCGATTGTGACGGCGACACCCTCTTGCTGATCGCCAATCCCCGGGGACCCACATGTCACACGGGCACTGGAGGATGTTTCGACGGCACCGATGGCAGCCGACCGGAAGGGTTCGGGATCCTCGGCGAGTTGTGGTCGATCATTCTGCAACGAGCGGATGATCGCCCGGAGGGTTCCTACACGGCTTCCCTCCTGAGCGGGGGCGTCGATGCTGTGGCCCGCAAGGTCCTGGAGGAAGCCGGCGAGGTGCTGCTGGCCGCCAAAGACCATGCGGCCGGGCCGGCTGATGACCGGCGTCTGGCGGAAGAAGTGGCCGATCTCGCCTACCACACTTTGGTGTTGCTGGCCGAGCGGGGCATTGACCCGACCGAGGTGGCCAACATCCTCCAAGCTCGCCGCCGTACCGGATGAGACACGACCGAGATCCTTCGTGCGACGGCGTTGCCGCCGCCTGGCTCCTCGATGATGGGGGTCGGTCTTGAGGTGGTCGTCCAAACGGAGTGATCGGTTTGCTTGACCCCAACGTCGAAAACGAGATGGGCAGAAGGGGGCAGGCGGATCTGCAAGAGTTGCGTTCTGGGACCCGGGGCCTTATCTTCGCTCCACCCTGTTCCCGTCCCAAGGAATAACCGTGATCCGCACCGCCGTCGTTGGGGCATCCGGCTATTCCGGCGCCGAACTCGTGGGTCTGCTCGGCGGTCATCCGGAGGTCTCGGTAGAGGTCGTCATGGGCGCCGGCTCGGCGGGCCGCCGCTGGGAGGAACTGTACCCCGCCCGGGCCCACCTCTTCCGAGGGGAGATAGGCCCGTGGGAGCCGGATCGGCTCGCAGGCCTGGACGCGGTGTTCCTGGCCCTCCCGCACGGCGAGTCGGCCCCGGCGGCCATGGCCCTCCTCGACCGGGTGGGGAGCGTCATCGATCTGTCGGGTGACCTCCGGCTCTCGGATCCCGACATCTACCGGTCGTGGTACCGGCGCGAGCATCCCGTTCCCGAGTTGCTCGGGAGAGCGGTCTACGGCCTTCCCGAACTCTTTGGCAGCGAACTGCCCGGCGCTCCGCTGGTCGCCTGCCCGGGCTGCTACCCGACCGCCGTCCACCTGGCGGCCGCCCCGGCTCTGCGCCTCGACGGCTCGGGCTCGTCGATCACGGTCACTGCGATGTCGGGGACCTCCGGTGCCGGGCGGTCGGGCAAGGTCGCGCTGAGCTTCTCCGAGATGTACGGAGATGCTCGGGCGTACCGGATCGCGGCCCATCAGCACGTTCCCGAGATGGTGGCGGGTCTGGAGCGCTACGCGGGGCGGCCCATCCGGCTGACCTTCGTCCCGCACCTGATCCCCATCGAGAGGGGAATCCTGGCAACGGTGGTCATGCCGCTCACCGGCCCGACCTCCCAGGCGGAGGTGCTGGCCCATTACCGGGAAACCTACGCCGGGGCTCCGTTCGTAAGGATTGTCGATTCGGCCGACCGGCTCCCGGCCATCAGGAACGTGGTGGGAACCAACGTCTGTGAGCTGGCACCGGTAGTCGATACCGCCGCAGGAACCCTCGTTGTCGTCGCGGTGATCGACAACCTGTTGAAGGGAGCGGCGGGGCAAGCGGTGCAGGTGTTCAATCGGGTGTGGGGGCTTGCCGAGACTGCCGGGCTACCGGGTGGGAAGGTGGTGTCGTGATCATCCGGAGCAGAGTCGGGGTGACGGCTCCTGAGGGCTACCGGGCCTCGGGGGTGCACTGCGGGATCCGCAACCACAAGCCGGATCTGGCGCTGGTGGTGTCGGATCGGCCGGCGGTGGCGGCGGCGGTATACACGACCAACGCGGTGCAGGCGGCCCCCCTGCTTCATAACCAAGCGGTGCTGGAGCGGAATGGGGGCCGGGCCCGGGCGATCGTGGTGAATTCGGGGGTAGCCAATGCCTGCACGGGGGAGCAGGGCGATCGGGCCGCAGAGTGGATGGCGGCGGAGACCGGCCGGTTGCTCGGCTTCGAACCCGGCGATGTGCTGGTCGGCTCGACCGGGGTGATCGGGGTGCAGTTGCCGCTCGACCGTCTTGCCGAGGGCCTGCCCCTGGCGGTGGAGCGCCTGTCGATCGACGGAGGCCCGGCCGCAGCCAGGGCGATCCTCACCACCGATACCCACATCAAAGAGACGGTGCAATGGGTCGAGGGTCCGAGCGGCGTGTACACCGTCGGGGGGATGGCGAAAGGTTCGGGGATGATCCATCCCGACCTGGCGACCACCTTGGGGTTCGTGACGACCGACGCCGCCATTGCCGTCGACCGGCTTCAGCCGATCTTGCGGCGGGCGGTCGACCGCTCGTTCAACCGGATCACAGTGGACGGCGACACGTCTACCAACGACATGATCATTGTGCTGGCCAACGCCACGGCCGGCGTCGAGGTGGGAAGCGTCGAGGAGGCCGGGTTCGAATCGGCGCTGACGACGGTGCTGGTGGACCTGGCCAAGGAGGTGGCCCGTGACGGGGAAGGGGCGACCAGGCTGATCACAGTGCGGGTGACCGGGGCGGCGACCGAGGCGGATGCCCTAGCCGTGGCGCGGACGGTATCTACGTCGCTGTTGGTCAAAACCGCGGTCTACGGGGCAGATGCCAACTGGGGGCGGGTCGTTGCCGCGGCGGGACGGGCAGGTGTCCCGGTGAGGGGGGAGCGCATGACGTTGCGCCTCGGGGGTCTCGAAGTGCTGGCTCCCGGGTATCTGTCTGATTTTTCCGAGGGTGAGGCGACCCACCGGCTGTCGCAAAACGAGGTGGAGATACATCTCGATCTGGGATTGGGCGATGAGGGGGCACTCACCTGGACCTGTGACATCAACGGCCGTTACGTAGATATCAATGCCGGATACCGGACCTGACCTCGAGAGGGCGCTCGACGAACTGCTGGCGCGGGCGGCCGCCCCACCGGCCGGTCGAGGGCGGCTCCTCGAACTCCGGGGTGCAACGGTCGTCGTCAAGATCGGCGGAGCGGCAATGGAAGGGCCGGAGACTGCCGCGTCGTGGGCCGCGGATCTGGTGTTGCTGCAGCAGGCGGGGGTGCGGACGGTGGTCGTGCACGGGGGCGGCCCGGCGCTGACCCGGACGATGGAGCGAATGGGGATCGAGTCCCGGTTCGTGGACGGCCATCGGGAGACCGACGCCGAGGCAGCGGAGGTCGCCGAGATGGTCCTTTCCGGCCGGGTGAACAAGCAGGTGGTGTCGCTGCTCCAGCGGGCGGGGGGTCGGGCGGTCGGCTTGTCCGGCACCGACGCGGGGACTCTGACGGTGGTGCGCCACCGTCCGAACGGGTCCGACATCGGGTTCGTCGGCCTGGTGGAAGGGGTGGACGCCACTCTGTTGCGGCTGCTGGTCGACAACGGCTACATCCCGGTACTGTCCTCCACGGCCGCCGATACCAACGGGCAGCCCCACAACATAAACGCCGACGTAGTCGCCGGGGCGGTCGCCGGGGCGATCGGAGCGGCTGTGGCGGTATTCCTTTCGGACGTGCAGGGGGTCATCGTCGACGGCGAGGTACGGCGGGTGGTGACCGGTGAGGAAGCGGCCCGCCTGGTCGCTTCGGGAGTCGCCGGCGGCGGAATGCGTCCCAAGCTGGAGTCGGCGGTGGGCGCTCTCCACGCCGGGGTCCCCCGGGTACATCTGGTGGACGGCCGGGAGCGCCACGCCCTGGTGCGGGAGCTGCTGTCCGACCACGGGACCGGGACGCTGGTGGTGGGCACGTGATCACCCCGGAGTGGGCGGGGACGCTGGCCCCCCGGGGTGGTGCTGTGTTGCAGTCCACATACGACCGGTATCCGATCGAACTGGTATCCGGGTCGGGATGCAGGGTCGCCGACTCGGCCGGCCGCACCTACCTCGATTTCGTCGCAGGGATCGCGGTGTCGGCCCTGGGTCATGCCCACCCGGCGGTAGTCGACGCCCTTCGCCGGGGGGCCGCCGGTCTGATCCACGTGAGCAATCTCTACTGGACCGAGCCGATGGTGCGGCTTGCGGAGCGGCTCACCGCGGCTGCGGACATGGACCGTGCCTTTTTCTGCAACTCAGGCGCCGAGTCGGTGGAGGCGGCCATCAAGCTGAGCCGCAAGGCACGGCCGGGGCGAAGCCGGATCGTCTGCTTCGAGGGATCGTTCCACGGGCGCACGCTGGGGGCGTTGTCGGTCACAGCCCGGCGCCGCTACCAGGAGCCGTTCCGTCCCCTGCTTCCCGACGTCGACATTCTGCCTTTCGGTGAGCCGGTCCGCATCGACGACCGGACCGCGATGGTGATCGTGGAACCGGTGCAGGGAGAGGGCGGGGTGAGGCCTTCTCCACCGGGCTGGCTTGCCCATCTGCGCGAGGCCTGCGACGCCGTCGGGGCATTACTCGTCTTCGACGAAGTACAGAGTGGGATTGGGCGAACCGGGAGCCTGTTCGCCTTCCAAGCGGAGGCGGTGCTCCCCGACGCGGTCACCACCGCCAAGGCACTCGCCGGTGGGCTACCCATGGGAGCTTTGCTCGCCCGCGGCGAGGCGGCCGACGTATTTGAGCCGGGCGATCACGCTTCGACGTTCGGCGGTGGTCCGCTGGTGGCCTCGGTGGCCGGTGCAGTGCTCGACGTGGTTCTCGGCGACGGATTTCTCGACGGGGTGGTGGCCGCCGGCGACCGGCTACAGAGAGGCCTGGAGCTCCTGGCGGCCGAAGATCCGGGGGTGGCGGCGGTGCGGGGCCGGGGCCTCATGCAAGGCCTGGTTCTGGCAGGACCCCGAGCATCCGACCTGGTGGGATCACTCCACCGTCTGGGGCTGCTCACCTGTCCGGCCGGCCCCGACGTGGTCCGCTTCGTGCCCCCGCTGATCGTCACGCCCGCCGAGATCGACGAAGCGATCACCCTGGTCGGACGCGCCCTGTCCGGCGAGCCGGCTCCTCGGTGACGGGGATGGGTCCTAGGGTGGTCGTCTATGCGGAGTGATTGGTTTGCTTGACCCCAACGTCGGAAACGAGATAGGCAGAACGGAACAGGCGCGGGCGGCTCGAGACGAGCCGGCGACGGCTGTGTCGCGCGAGTTGCTTCCCGATAACGCAACGATCGGGCCGGATGGACGGCTGGCAATCGCCGGGCTCGATCTGATCGACCTGGCCGACGAGTTCGGGACGCCGCTGTTCGTATACGACGAGGACCACTTGCGCGACCGCTGTCGGGAGGCGGTGGCCACGTTTGGCCCGGGGGTCGCCTACGCCACCAAGGCGTTTCTCTGCAAGGCGATGGCGTCGCTGGCCTATGAGGAGGGCATGCACCTTGACGTGGCGAGCGGGGGCGAACTGTTCGTGGCCCGGGCGGCCGGGGTCCCGGCCGAGAGGCTGGTGCTGCACGGCAACAACAAGTCGGCGGCCGAACTCCGTTACGGCCTGCAAGAGGGGGTTGGGCGAGTGGTCGTCGACTCCTTCGACGAGATCGACCGGCTGGAAAGCCTGTTGGCCGAAGGACTGGGGCCCGTTCGGGCCCTGGTCCGGGTAGCGCCCGGCGTCGAAGCTCATACCCATCACTATTTGTCGACCGGGCAGGAAGACACCAAATTCGGGTTCACGGTCTCGACGGGCAAGGCCCGTGCCGCGGTCGAGCGTCTCGCTTCTTTGCCCGCCGTCGAGCTTCTCGGAATCCACGTGCACATCGGCAGCCAGATCTTTCGGGTCGATTCGTTTCTGCGGGCAGTCGAGACGGTGGCAGAATTTGCGAAGCCGTTGGGCCTCCCCGAATTGAGCTTCGGGGGCGGGTTGGGCGTCGCCTACGTTGAGGGGGAACAAGCCCCCACGATCACCGACTGGGGGAACGCCCTGTGTAATGCCTGCACGGACGCCGGAATCAGCTCCCGGATCACGGCCGAACCCGGACGGGCCATCGTGGCCGACGCGGCGGTGACGCTCTACCGGGTGGGGACGGTCAAGGAACTGCCGGGGATCCGCACGTATGTGGCGGTCGACGGCGGGATGAGCGACAATCCCCGGCCGGTCCTCTACGGAAGCGGCTATGAAGCTTTCCTTCCCCGGGCGACCCTGGCCGAACGGCCGAAACGCGTCACCGTGGTCGGCAAACACTGCGAGTCCGGGGACGTGCTGGTGCACGACGCTCGGGTACCGGCCGATCTGCGGGTGGGAGATGTGCTGTGCACACCGGTCACCGGCGCCTACGGTCATTCGATGGGGTCGAACTACAACAAGGTCTTGCGGCCGGCGGTGGTGTTCGTGCGTAACGGCGAGGCCCGGCTGGTAGTGCGGCGGCAAGTCCACGACGACTTGATCCAGCAGGATTTGTGACCGCCCCGTGACACCGGGGATGGAGATTGCGACAGGCGGCCGGTTCTCGATTCAAACAAATGGTTGACCGGTCACTGCCGGTCGGATAGGCTCCCGCCCAACATGTTTGCCCTGGATACGTCCCGAATGATGTGCGCGGCCCCCCAAGAGCCGTGCGGACGAGACGTTTAGCAGCGCCAACATAAGAACCAACAGTGGATCCGCACCGGCAACGGTTGCGGATCGTTTCGATTCTCGGGCCGGTGCCGGATGATCCCTCACCAGAGGAGCACCCATCATGTCAACCGGCCACCGATTCGAAACCCTCCAGGTCCACGCCGGTCAGGAACCGGCCCCGGGCACCAACGCCCGGGCTGTGCCGATCTATCAGACAACGTCGTTCACGTTTGACGACACCGATCATGGCGCTCGCCTTTTCGGGCTGGAAGAGTTCGGGAACATCTACACCCGGATCATGAATCCCACTACCGACGTTTTCGAGAAGCGGGTCGCGGCTCTCGAAGGAGGGGTGGCCGGGGTGGCGACTTCGAGTGGACAGGCGGCCCAGTTGACCGCCTTGACGACTATCGCCGAGGCCGGCGACAACATCGTGTCGACCAGTTTCCTGTATGGAGGAACCTACAACCAGTTCAAGGTGGCCTTTGCCCGCCTCGGTATCGAGGTTCGGTTCGTCGAGGGAGACGACCCCGCCCGGTTCGCAGAACACATCGATGCCAGAACCAAAGCGGTGTATCTGGAGACCATCGGCAACCCTCGCTTCAACGTGCCGGACATTCCCGCCATCGCCGCCACCGCTCATCTCCGGGGGGTACCGGTGGTGGTCGACAACACTTTCGGAGCGGCAGGATATTTATGCCGGCCCATCGACCATGGCGCCGACATTGTGGTCGCTTCGGCAACCAAGTGGATCGGCGGCCACGGCACGTCGATCGGTGGGGTGATCGTCGACTCGGGCAATTTCGATTGGCGCAACGGCCGCTTCCCGGCCTTCACAGAGCCCTCCCCGGGTTATCACGGCCTCGTGTTTGCCGACACGTTCGGGCCCGACGGACCGTTCGGGAACATCGCCTTCGCGATCAGGGCCAGAGTGGAGGGTCTGCGGGATCTGGGCACGGCCCTCAGCCCGTTCAACGCCTTCCTCTTTCTCCAGGGGCTGGAAACCCTGTCGCTGCGGGTGCAACGTCATGTCGACAATGCGCTCGAACTGGCCGGATGGCTCGAATCCCACGAGTCGGTGGCCTGGGTCGACTATCCGGGGCTGGAGACCCACCCCTACCATCTCAACGCCAAGCGCTTTCTGCGGAACGGCTTCGGGGCGGTTCTCACGTTCGGGATACGCGGTGGAGACGCGGCGGCGAAACGGTTCATCGAGTCGGTAGAACTCGCTTCGCATCTGGCCAACGTTGGCGACGCCAAGACCCTGGTCATTCATCCCGGTTCCACGACCCACCGGCAATTGACCTCCGAGGAGCAGGCAGCGGCCGGAGTCCGCTCAGACCAGATCAGGGTTTCGGTCGGTATCGAACACATCGACGATATCGTCGCCGACTTCGAGCAGGCATTCCACAAATCCGTCCAAAAGGAGAACGCGGCATGACCGGAACCTTTTCGGCGGAGACGCGGTTCTTCGATGTCCCGGGGGTCTTCGCTCTGGAAGGGGGGCAATCTCTCAGAGGGGTCCGGGTGGCTTACCGAACCTGGGGTAGGTGGCAATCCCGCGCCACGTTGGTGTGCCACGCGCTGACCGGAAACGCCGACGCCGACGACTGGTGGGCCGGCCTGTTCGGTCCCGGCCGGACCCTGGATCCGGATCGTGACTTCATTATTTCGTCGAACGTCCTGGGCAGTTGCTACGGCACAACCGGACCGGCGTCGATCAGACCGGGAACGGTCGGCACCTACGGTGGGGGATTCCCCGATGTCTCGATCCGTGACATGGTCGCTCTGCAGGCGAGCCTGCTGGATCACCTGGGAGTGGATCTACTCAACCTGGTCATTGGGGGATCCCTGGGAGGGATGCAAGCCCTCGAGTGGGCTTTCGGGTTCCCGGATCGGGTGGGTGGGGTCGTGTCGATCGGCGCCGGTCCGAACCAGTCGGCCTGGAGTCTCGCTTTTTCCGACGCCCAGCGAGCCGCCATCACCGCCGACCCGGGATTCAAGGACGGGGGCTACCGACCGGGAGAAGGGCCGGTCGATGGCCTGGCGGCTGCCCGCATGATCGCCATGATCTCCTACCGGAGTCCGGACAACTTCGATACCAAATTCGGTCGGAGCGAATCGGCCGGCGGGTTCGCCGTTCAGTCGTACCTACGCCACCAGGGCAAGAAATTGGTCGATCGATTTGACGCCAACTCGTACTTGACCCTGGTCGGTGCCATGGACGGCCACGATCTGGCACGAGGACGCGGTGAGCTGGACGATGTTCTGGCAGGAATCACCACGCCCGTCCTGGCGGTCGGGATCTCCAGCGACGTGTTGTACCCGGTGTCAGAGGTGGAAAGCCTGGCGCGGGCCCTTCCCGGTGGCAGATACGAGACACTGCAAGCCCCGCAGGGACACGACGCCTTCCTGATCGAGACCGACACCCTCGATCGAATCATCACCAGATTCCGGGCAGATCTGACCAGCGGCGGGGCCTCCGTCCACCATCCGACGATGGCACTGCCGGAAGCGGCCTCCGCCTGACCGGGTCCACGAATCTGCTGCGATGCTGTTGGGACAACGTTCGGGCTGAAAACGGACATCATGATCCCGGTACGGCAAACGCCAGGACCGGCCTGGCTGTATGGGAAGTCTGATGCCTGCTAGAAGATGAGCAACAGCGCGGCGCCGACCGTAAGCAGAGCGACGGTGATGCGCTCGAATCTCTCCCGGTTGATCTTGTCGACCAGGGCTCGCCCGGCGAGAACACCTACAGGGATCATCACCCAGGTCCACATGGTCGAGACTATCAACTCACCGTCGAACAAACCGGCGAAGAGATAGCCGGGAACCTTGAGCAAGTTGATCGTGGCAAACAGCACCGCGCTGGTTGCCACAAACTGGCGGGGCTTCAAGTTGGTGGTCATCAGGTACACAAAGACCGGTGGGCCGCCGAGATGGGCCAGGGTCGAGATGAGCCCGGAGGTGGCCCCGGCCGGCCAGGCGTAACGGTCGGACTTGCGGGGGTCCAGGCGGATCGAGCGGCTCTTGATGTAGAAGATGGCAAATCCGAGCATCGCTACCGCGATGATGCGCCGCAGAGCCGTCTCGCTAACGGCAGAGATCACCACACTGCCGATGGCGATCCCGATCAACGAAGCCATCAGCAGTCTGCCGTAGATTCGTGTGTCCCATTGTCTCCAGTGGGCGGCCAGGGTAAACCAGTCGGCCACAATCAGGATGGGGAGTAGCAGGCCGACTGCGTCGTCGGCGGGAATGCTGAGCGCCAACAGCACTGTCACGAACGGCCCGAGGGTTCCGGCTACCCCGGCCTTGTTGAAACCGATCAGGAAGGCGGCGATCGCCACGGAAGTAATCACCGCTCAGAAAGGTGGCAGCGGGTTTCCCCGCTGCCACCTACTCGTCTGCCACGTGTCTTATGTCCGATTCGTTCCTACCAGGTGCAGTTGGGCGACGCCGGGTTGGTCCCGGCCGGGTTCGGGTTGTCGCACTCGGCTTGGACGGCGATGAGGCCGATGACCTCCAACGCCCGGTCGGCGTCGATGATCACCGCGTCGCCGAGCGAGCCGTCGGCGTTGAACGGAGCGTACGCCTGGGTGACGGCGTTGACGCCGCCGGCCGAGTACGTACCCGGTCCGGTGACACCCTCGTAGTCGATGTCGTTGCCCGCCCGGATCTCCGCCAGGCAGTCCGCATACGTGTAGCACACGGTTCCGGGCGGATCACCCACGGCGAACATAGCCGGAGCCCAGTCGCTCGCCTTGTACGAACCACCGTACTCGACCGCCAGAGCCGTCTGGACCATCAGGTCGTAGGTCGAGTAGTGGTAGTTCCCGGTAGCCGGGTCTGCGAAATCCGAGTCCTTGCCATAGGGCGCGGTGTTGTCCCAGAGCGGCTGGTAGAACTCCCAGGCCGGGGTGTTGTCGTTGTAAGTGAACGCCGCGTACCCGATGCTCTTCTGGCCGGCGATCGGCTCGGTTCCGAGAGTGTCGATGAACTCCTTCTGGATCCAGCCGGTCTCACCGATCCAGTGGGTCGACAGACCCGCTTCTGCCGCCTGTTGGATCAGAGTGGCCGACTCGACAGAACCGGCTTGCACGATCACTGCATCCGGGGCGAGTCCGGCGATCCGCTCCGCTTCCGCCCGGTAGGACGGCTGCTCGGCAGGAACATCGATCCGGGCCAGTACTTCCATGCCGATCGCTTCGGCAGCCAAAACGGCGGCACCGGCGGCCAGCTGGAAGCCCTCAACCTGGGTGGCGAAGACCACGATTGACTCGACGCCGAGCGTTTCCGCGTACAACACACCGGTCATCCCCAGAGCTTCGTCAAGGCCTTGCGCCCGGAAGATCGGCTCGGAGGCCACTCCACCGATGTTTTGCGGGATCGTCCCGCCGTGGACCGATGGGCCCAGCGGCCCGTCGTTCTCGGCGATCCACTCCAGCATGAAGTCCCGGTAGGTCCGGTACCCGTGGGCCTGGCTCACCAGGATCTCGGCGCCATGCTGCTCGAGGCACGCCCGCGCCGCCTGAGCCTCACCAACCGTCCCGAGGTCCTCGGAGACGAATTCCCAGGTGCGGCCCAGCGGGGGATCGAGGTTGATTACCTCAAAGATCGGGAACTGGACATCGGCTGTGAGAGAGGGTCCATACGGCGCGAACTCACCTGTGTAGTAAGCCAACTCACAGACGACTACCGGTTCGTCGCTCATGGCCGCCGTTGTTTCGGTGGCCGCTGTTGTTTCGGTGGCGGCTGTTGTTTCGGTGGCCGCTGTTGTTTCGGTGGCGGCCGTCGTGTCGGTGGTGTCGTCACCGGCACACGCCGCGGCGATCAGGGTGAGCACAAACACAAGCGCAAGTACTCGCCCCAGTTTTCCTATTCGCATGATTGCTATTCCTCCTCCTTGGTTGCCAGCGATCCAGATTTATATCCGGTATCCCTCCTTGAGTTGTTGGGTGGTCAGGTTGTCCGCTTGCTCGATGAGGAAAGACTCGCCCAGGCTCAGCACCATCACCCGATGGGATACCTCGAGCGCCTTGGTGGCGTTCTGTTCGGCCAGGATGATGCCGACCCCGCGAGTCTCGTGGATCTCGGTGACTTTCTCGAAGAACATGTCGACATAGAGCGGTGAAAGCCCGGCGGTTGGCTCGTCGAGCAGTAGCAACGTTGGATCCTGCATCAGGGCCCGGCCGGCCGCCACCATTCTCGATTCGCCGCCGCTGAGGGTCCCTGCCGGCTGAGCTTGCAGGGCCTTGAGGTCGGGGAACAGATCGAAGACCTCATCCATCCGCTCCTCGACCGACCGCTCGCCGATCATCCCGCCGATGGTGAGGTTTTCGAAGACGGATAGCTCCGGAAAGGCACCTTTCTCCTGAGGCACGTAGCCGATGCCCAAACCAGCAGTCTCGAAGGGTGGAAGCGTTGACACGTCCTCACCTCTGAACCGGATGTTACCCGCCATGAGCGGGATCAACCGGGCCAGTGTTGCTAGCAGGGTGGTCTTGCCGGCGCCGTTGGCTCCCAAAACGGCGAAGATCTCATTGCCTACCTCGAAGTCGAGGCCTTTGATGACGGTGACGCCGTGGTATCCGCTGCGGATCGACCGGGCTTCGAGAATCGGGGAATCGACCGGCTCAGACATGGCCTTCTCCCAGGTACTTCTCGACCACCGTCTTGTGTTCACGGATCTCTTCCGGGCTGCCTCTCATGATGACGTTGCCTTCCGCCATGAAGTGGACATCATCGCTGAGGCTCCAGATCACGTTGAGGTCGTGCTCGACTATCACGATCGCTGTTCCGTGGGCGGCCAGGTCCCGGACGACATCCATGACCTTTTCCGTGAGCTCCTCAGGCAAACCGGCGGTCGGCTCGTCGAGGAGCAAGAACTTCGGCTTGAGGAGCAAGCATCGAACGATGTCAAGCAGCTTCTTCTCGCCGGCCGACTGAGCGTAACCAAAGGGGTTGTCAAATGAGAAAAGGTCGAGATATTTCCGGGCGGCGTCGGCGGTTTCTTCGAACAGGTCCTTCTCGGCAAAGATTCTATGGGGTCGCTCATACTCCGGCCGGGCCAGGGAAAGCAACAGCGAATCCCATATGGTCAGTTTCCCGAAGTCCATAATCACTTGATTGCTCTTCACGACGCCGTGGTGAGCCATCCGGTGAGTGCGCAGGCTTGACAGTTCAATCCCCTCTCCGTCGGGCTGAAGAAGGGTGATGGTTCCGCGGTCGAGCGGCGTCGAATGCATGATCATCCGCATCAACGTTGTCTTGCCGGCTCCGTTGGGCCCGATCAAACCCTCGATCGGTTTGTCGCCGAATACCAACTCGTCAATATCGACCACGACGCGTCCCGAGAAACTCTTGGACGCGTTCTCAATTCGAATCCGGGGACGGGTTACCACGGGGGTCTGCTGAAAGTCAGTCACCGTGCATGCTCCGCATCAGTTTGTCCCGGCGCATGTCGCCGAGGATGCCCAACGGTCGGAACAGAAGAACGGTGATGAGCACAAGTCCGAATACCGCTTCGCGTAGCACCGGAATGGCCTGCGTGTACCACTCCCGGGGGAAGGGCAGATAGAACTGGACCACAATGTCGAAGAAGCCGATGGCGAGCACTACGCCGACTACCGCTCCCCACACCCGGGCAGTGCCTCCAACGATCAACCCGACGATGGCGGCCAGGGTGATGTCGATCCCGAGGTTGGAAGTCTCGAGAAAACGTTCCATGACTCCGTACATGGCACCGAGGAATCCCATCCCGGCCGAGCCGAGGGCGAACAGCCAGAGCTTGTTGCGGAACGTGCGTTTCCCGAGGCTCCGGGCGAGCGGCTCGTTGTCGCCGATCGCCGTCAGGAGGCGTCCATAGGGGGCGCGGTGCACGCGATGCACGTAGTAGAGAATGACGGCGACGACGACGACCAGTATCACCAGCCACAGGGCCTCTTTCTGCTTGACCGTCTCCATCTGATACGGGAAGTTGAGGCCACCCATGCCGAGGGCGCCGCCGGTGAGGCCTTGTTGGGTCGTGGCGAGGATCCAGACGATGGTGGCGAAGCCGAGCGTGCCGCCCAGGACCCCGTCGTCGTCGAGGTCGGCGATGAGCCAGCCGACCAGAAGACCACTCAGGAATGCGACAAATGCCCCGAAGATCGCCGAGATCAGGAACGGCCAGGGATCGCCGAACGGCCAATCCACCTTGACGAACAGCACTCCGAACGAGTACATCCCGATGCCCCAGAAACCGACTACTCCGAAGTTGGCGATCCGGGCCAGGCCCAGTTGCAGGTGAAGGAGCAATGCGAGTCCAATCACCATCACTACGAAGAACAGACCGGAGATCAGGAAAGCGTCGAGCCAGTCAAGACTCATGGCACTACACCTTTTCCGTTTCGGTTATCCGCCGGCCGCGCGCCTTGAGGATGGCGATGAAGGCGACTATCAAGGCGAGTTGGGCGTACAGCACCTGGCCGAATTGGAGGCTCATGGCGGCCAGGGCGATTCCGGTTACCAGACCGGCGATGATGACGCCTCCGATGTTTTTGCGTCCGCCGACCAGAGTGACAAGGAAGATGAGGAGGAATTGTCTCCATCCCAGCAGTGGCGCCACCGCCGACCCGACTCCGTAGAACGCTCCGGCCAGTCCACCGGCGACCCCGGCGATGAACCAGATCAGGACGGTGACAAACAGCGGCCGGATCCCGCTCACCTGGGCGAGATTCTCATCGCTGGCCAGGGCCCGGATCTGCAATCCGTAACTCGACTTTTGGATGAACCAGTACAGCAGCAATGCAAGCACCAGAACGCTGCCGAGAGCGAGCAGTCGGAACGATGAAACTCCGACTCCGAGCACCCGGAGCGATTCCGGAGGTGGAACGTCAAAGAAGCGGACCGGGTAGCCGAAGACAAACTGGAGGCCGTGCCGGAGGAAGACCGAGAGCCCCAACGAGATGATGATCATCTCCAGGACGCCCACGTTGCGTATCTTGGCCGGCCGGAAGATGGCGAAATAGGTGGCGACGCTGACCAGCCCGGCCATGATCCCGGCAGGCAACAAGACTTCGTAGAAGCTCAGATCAAAAGTCGTGTTGACCCACATTCCGAAATAGGCGCCGAGGGTGATTGTCTCTGAGTAGGCCACGTTGATGAGGCCGGTGAGGCGGTAGAGCAATGCAAACCCCATCGCGGCCAGGACTAGGGGAGCGTGCTCGGTCAAACCGATGACGAGGGACTTGGCTATGAAGTCCATCGGGATCCGGCCTGTCGTGCTGGCGACTGAGAGGTAGAAAGATCAGGACGGAAAGGCTGGGGAGGGGAGTAAGGATTGCGTACGCCGGTTGTGGAGAGTGAGGCGACGAGGAAGGCCCCGCCGTGCGTTGGGATTGAGACCCTATCCACACACCCTCCCGGTCATGATCCTGTCGATCGGCGAGAAGAGTTCAGCACCCAAACAGTCCTGAATCTTGTATCCTCGATAATCGATTACTTGGACATTACGGACTCGACACTACCCAAGTCAAACCAATCCGGTGGACCAGGTGAAGAGCGAAAAGATAGATCAGGCAGTGGTGGCGCGGACCTCATCTTGATCGTGAAGGGCTTTTCCGGGCGCTTTCGGTTGTAAGGTTCGGCGCAAGCGAGAAACGAAGATACGTAGCTCATTGTCATTGAGGAGGACGGAGATGGCGGAGCGTTTGAAGTTCCTGGTTGGTGGCGAGTGGCGCGACACGACCAGCGGCGAGTACTACGAGATAACCAACAGCAGCACGGGTGAGGTGATGGCGGAAGCGCCCCGTTGTACCGCCGATGAGGTCGACGCCGCGGTCGAGGCGGCGGCCTCCGCCTACCCGGCCTGGAGGGACACGCCGATCACCGAGCGGGTCCAGGTGATGTTCCGGCTGAAAGAACGCCTGGAAGCAAACCTCCATGACCTTTCGGTGCTCTTGTCGACCGAAATGGGCAAGAGCTACACCGAGGCTCGTGGGGACGTGCTCAAGGCGATCGAGGTCGTCGAGCTGGCTTGTGCGCTACCGGTCACAATGATGGGTGATTCGCTGATGAACGTGGCTACCGGCTACGACACCGTCACGTTCCGCGAGCCGCTGGGAGTATTTGTCGGCATCGCTCCCTGGAACTTCCCGGCCATGATCCCGATGGGCTGGATGATGCCTCTTGCCGTTACGACCGGCAATACCTTCGTTTTGAAAGCCGCCTCATTTGTCCCACAGACGGCCTTTCGGGTGGCGGAGTTGGCTGAGGAGGCGGGCATGCCGCCCGGGGTTCTGAACGTGGTGACGTGCTCGCGGCACGAGGCCGAACGGTTGCTGACCCATCCCAAGGTGCGGGGGATCAGCTTCGTCGGTTCGACCGAGGTCGGCCGTCACATCTACGCAACCGCGGCCGCCCACGGCAAGCGGGTGCAAGCACTCACCGAAGCGAAGAACCATGCCCTCGTCTTGCGCGACGCCCCCATCCGGGCGACCGCCCAGCGGGTGATCAACTCGGCCTTCGGATGTGCCGGGGAACGCTGCATGGCGCTCCCGGCGATTGCCGTCGAAGAGTCCATTGCCGACGAACTAGTCGCCGCCATCACCGAGCTGGCCAAGGAACGCAAGATCGGACCAGCCTATGAGGAATCGACGGAGCTGGGACCCCTCGTCAACGCCGGCCACAAAGACTTCGTGTTGAATTGGATCGACAAGTCGGTCGGTGAAGGTGCCGAGCTGGTTTTGGACGGCCGGGACGTTGTAGTCCCGGATCACGAGGGCGGCTACTACGTAGGCCCGACGGTGTTCGATCACGTGACCGAAGACATGTCCTGCGGGCGTGAGGAGGTCTTTGGGCCGGTCTTGTACGTGAAGCGGGTTGCCAACTTCGATGAAGGCGTCGAACTGATCAACGCCAGCGAATTCGCCAATGGAGCAACCATCTTCACGCAGAGCGGACACTACGCCCGCGAGTTCGCCCGGCGGATCGATGCCGGTATGGTCGGCGTGAATGTCGGCATTCCGGTGCCGATCTCGGTCTTCCCGTTCAGCGGCCACAAGAACAGCTTCTTCGGCGATCTGCATGTGATGGGCAGCGACGGCGTGAGGTTCTATACGGAGACTAAGGCCGTCACCAGCTACTGGTTCGACGAAGAGGCCCTCAAGGGCGAGAAGGTCGGAACCTGGGAGGGGACCATTTCGAGGAAGTAGTCAGCACTTTGTGCTGACTACTTCGTACGTCGTCCCGCAACGACAGCCTGCCCAAGGTTGACGGGGCGGAGATGGTCGCGAGTCGAGGCCCGTGTTCTGCTAGGCCCTTGATGGCTGATGGCTGATGGCTGATGGCTGGTTTCTCGCGACTGCGACTCGTGGCTCGTGACTGGCGACTTTCTTTCGTCAGGCCAGTGTGCGTCGGATCGTGTCGACTATCCGGGGGACCGACGGAATCGCTAGATCTTCGAGTTCGTCGGCCGCCGGAAGCGGGATGTGGGGCGTGGTGATCCGCACGATGGGCCCATCCAGATTCCAGAACAATTCCTCGGCCACCAGCGAAGCGATTTCGGCTCCCCACCCCACCAACCGGGGGTTCTCCTCTACCGTGACCAGACGGGAAGTCTTCGTCACCGAGGCGAAGAGGGCGGCCGTGTCGAGGGGGACCAGCGAACGGAGATCGATAACCTCGGCGGCGATGCCGTCTTCGGCCAGCAGGGCGGCTGCCTCCACTGCTTTGGGGACCATCGCCGCCAGAGCGACAATCGTGACGTCAGATCCATCTCGCAGCACCCGCGCCGTGCCCAGTTCGTCGACGTGTTCACCGTCGGGAACCTCTCCCTTGATTGCGAAGAGGGCCTTGTGCTCAAAGAAGACGACGGGGTCAGGATCGCGAATCGACGCGGCCAGCAGTCCAATGACATCGGCCGGATTACTGGGGGCGACCACCTTGAGGCCGGGCACCGCCATGGCCCAGTTCTCGAGGCTCTGGGAGTGTTGACCGCCGAAGCGGGCGCCGCCGCCGTTGGCGGTCCTGATGACCAGGGGCAAAGAGATTTGCCCGTCGGTCATGTAGCGGGTCTTGGCGATCTGATTGGCCACGATGTCCCAACAGGTAGCCAGGAAGTCGCTGAACATCAGCTCTCCGATAGGCCGCAGGCCGTTCATGGCCGCTCCCATGATCATGCCGGTGATGGCCTCTTCGGAGATGGGAGTGTCCCGCACCCGCTCCCTGCCGAACTGTTCATAGAGTCCCGCAGTGGTCTTGAAGACACCTCCCGCCCGGGCGACATCCTCACCGATCAATACCACCGACGGATCGCGGTTCATCTCCTGGGCGATCCCCCGGGCGACGGCTTCCCGATAGCTCAGTTCCGCCATGCCGACCCCCCATCTGCCCATAGGTTGGTTTCGAGGGTGTCGAGCGGGGGAGTGGGGGTTGCCTTGGTCACGTCCGTCGCTTGGTCCACTTCGGCGGTCGCCGCCAACTCGATGCGATCCAACTCAGCCGGGTCGATTCCGAGTTCCTCCAACCTGGTCCGGTAGAGGATTATCGGGTCGCGGGCCATCCAGACCGCTACCTCCTCGTCTGGCCGATACTTGCCCGGATCGGCCCGGGAATGACCACCGTGACGATAGGTCTTCGCCTCGATCAGCGACGGGCCTTCGCCCTGCCGGGCCCGGGCCAGCGCCGTTACCGCCACTTCGAACACCGCCTCAACGTCGTTGCCGTCAACGATGATGCCGTCGAGTCCGTAGGCCGATGCTCGGTCGGCAGCCGGGTGCTCCACGGCGGTCACTTCGCTGATCGGCGTGTACTCCATGTAGAGGTTGTTCTCGCACACGAACACGACCGGTAGGTTCCACACTGCGGCAATGTTGACCGATTCGTGGAAGGCACCGATGTTGGTGGTGCCATCACCAAAGAAACACACCGACACCTGGCCGGTACCACGTAGCTGAGCGGCCCAGGCCGCTCCGGCCGCCACCGGAAGGTGAGCGCCGACGATGGCGTAGGAGCCCATCGCCCCCTTGGTCACATCCGTAAGATGCATGGATCCGCCCTTGCCTCCGCAGATCCCGTTCTCCCGGCCCAGCAATTCGCCCATCAGCGCCCCCATCGGCGCACCGCGCAACAGCGTGTGATTGTGTCCCCGATAGGTGCAGAAGGTCATGTCGCCGGTCCGCATGGCTCCGGCGAACCCGGCGGCAACGGCTTCCTGGCCGAGGCCGAGATGGGTCGTTCCCTTCAGCAGACCCTGCAAGAAGAGGTCGTAGGCGCGCTTTTCGAAGAACCGGGCCCGGACCATGGCGGAGTAAAGCCCGAGGCGAGTACTTTCGTCGAGGGCCGGGCCCGCGTGCTGCATGCTGGTGTCTCCTGTCATCAACGAGTGAGTAACAAATCCGTGGCTAAGTGTGCACCACAGGCACGGGAGGGTTGGGTAGGCCACCCGGGCCGGAGTGATCGAGCGAGTGAGTCGGGCTGCCCAAAACGACCCAAAACCGTTCTCGTTTCACGCTCAGATTGACGGAACCACATGGAGATTCTTATTCTCCTATAATCGATTATCGAAGATAGAGGATTTGGTACCGAAGTGCACGTTCGGTCCTCGTTTGTGCCGACCCTCTCGGGAGGTGGATTGCTCACGACCCTGACCTCGATTCCCCACAACGCTCCGCCGACGGTCTCTTGATTATGGCAACTGTTGTGCTTCTGGGGACGCTCGACACCAAAGGTGGCGAGCATGCCTTTCTCCGGGACAGGCTCGAGGAAGCCGGCTGTGAGGTCATCGTGGTGAACGCCGGGGTGCTGGGGGACCCCGACTATGTGGTGGACTTCGATCGGGAAGCCGTCGCCCGGGCCGCCGGAGCCGACCTCGACGACATGGAACGCAGTCAAGACCGGGGTGCTGCGGTGACCACAATGGCGCGCGGCGCAGCCGCCATCGTTGCAGAGCTTCACGTCGAGGGGCGTTTGCACGGCATTATCGGGGCCGGTGGTTCGGGCGGATCGTCGATCATCAGCCACGCCATGCAGGCGCTGCCGGTCGGCGTTCCCAAGGTTCTGGTCTCGACCATGGCTTCCGGCGATGTTCGACCGTACATGGGCGCGGTCGATATCGCCATGATGTACTCGGTGGTAGACATCGCCGGAATCAACACCGTCTCGTCGCAGATCCTGAGCAACGCGGCCGCCGCGGCTGCCGGGATGGCGCACAACTACGAACGATTCTCGCCGGCCGTTGACGAAAAGCCTTTGGTAGGCGCCACGATGTGGGGCACGACCACTCCTTGCGTTGATCAAGCCCGCAAATGGTTGGAATCCGCCGGCTACGAAGTACTGGTCTTTCACGCCACAGGAGCCGGCGGCCGCTCGATGGAAGCGTTGATGAGGAGCGGTCACATTACGGCTTCGCTCGACGTCACGACCACCGAACTCATAGACGAACTGGCCGGTGGGACCATGTCGGCCGGCCCCGATCGGCTCGAAGCGGCAGGAGAAATGGGTTTGCCGCAGGTTGTGTCACTGGGTGGCGCCGACCAGATCGCCTTCTCCCCACCTGAATCGATACCGGCCAAGTATGCGAACCGGGCCAGTTATGCGCATAACCCCACCGTGACCACGATCCGCACCACTGTCGAGGAAAACGCCTTATTCGGTCGGCTCGTGGCTGAGAAGCTGAATCGAGCAACGGGCCCGCTGACCGTCTTCATTCCGCTGCGCGGGACGACGCAGTATTCCGCTCCCGGGCAGGTGTTTAATGACCCCGAGGCTGATGAAGCACTGTTTTCGACCCTGCGGGCAAATCTCGATCCTGAAGTAGAAGTCATCGAAATGGACACCGACATCAATGATCCGGAATTTGGGCTGGCAATGGCTAGAAAGCTGGACGAGCACTATCAGACATGGACACAGAGCCGGCGTCGGCCGAAGAGCGGAGAGGAGGGCGAGGCAGGAAGAGATGCGCTGGTCGCCGGGTCGACCCGGGATTGATAAGCGGCAAGCTGAGTCACCGAAAAAGGAGAGCGCTACATGGCCGATGAAAGCAAAATTGTCAAGCAATTCCTGGGGGACGAGGATTTCCCAATCGATTGGGAATCCGAAGGGGAGAAGGGTCTCTTCTGGGTCTACGACGACCTGCACTGCCCCCAGCCCCTGTCGCCGATGTACTTCGATATCGGGGGCTGGTGGTTGACGTGTGACCACATGTTCCGCCGGTTCGGGACGCCCTTCGCCGCCGACTGGATCGCCAAGAACGTCAACGGCTACCTGTACACGGCCGCCGTGCCGGCCGACCCGGACTTCGACATCAAGGCGATGGAATACGGGAACGTCTACTACCCGCGGGTCCCGAAAGACGACCCGGATTATGCCTCGAAGATAGGTGCCTATCTGGGAGCAGTCCTGCCTACCTACGGAGAGAACTTTGCGGACTGGTGGGAAAACCGGCTGGTTCCCGAGATGCGCAAAAACTTCGACTACCTCGAAGAGCGCATCGATCGCTGGGAAGAGATCCCGCTCATGGAGTGGGCCACCATCCTCGAGGATGCCATGGACATCCATGATCGCCACTGGAAGATCCACTGGATGCTCAACTTCGCCCAATTGTCCGCCACCCTCAACCTGCAGGCGGTCATGACCGAAGTGAGAGGCGAAGCGGACAACGTCTTGCTGGGCCGTCTTCAGAACTCGGCCAAGGACCGCAACTGGGACTCGATCGAGGCTCTGTGGAAGATGAAAGAGGAGATCAAGGGCGACGCCGAACTCTCCGAGCTGTTCTCCAAGGAAACCGGCGGCGAAGTGCTGGTGGCTCTCGAAGCCTCCGAGCGCGGCCAGAGATTCATCGCCGAGAAGCTCAAGCCCTATCAGCGGGAATTCGGCTGGCACGCCGTCTGGAGCCACGAATTCATTTTCCCGAGCAGGTATGAAAAGGCCGAACCGGTGCTCGAAGTCATCAAGGGTTACCTCGAGACCGACTACGACTATCCGTCCACGGTGGCCCATCTGGCCGAAGACATCAAGGCCGCCGCCGCTGAATTGCTCGAAGGTCTGGAGGGCGAAGCCCTCGAGAAGATGAAGGCCGCCAACGAGATCAACTTGAAGATGGCTCCGCTCACCCCGGACCACCACTTCTACATCGATCAGGGCAGCAATGCTCATGTCCGAGTTGTGCTGATCTGTATCGGCAAACATCTCGTCAAGATGGGCGTCCTCGAAGATCCCGCCGACGTGATCTATCTGAAGTACAACGAGCTTCGCTACTTCATGGGCGATCCGGAAGGGTTCGACGCCGACAGCATCATCGCCGAGCGGAAAGCCGAACGGGAGGTTGCCTACACGGTCCGTCCCAAGGACTGGATCGGTACGGCGACCGAATCGCAGCTCGAGTTCCCGTACCTGGGCCTGTGGGGATTCCCGGACCGGCTCTATATGGAACAGCCGGAAGCCGAGGACCAGATCGGTGGCCTGGCGGCATCCCCCGGCGTCTATCAAGGTATCGCCAAGGTGGTGCTGAGCGTCGACGAATTCGATATGGTCAACAAAGGCGACATTCTCGTTTGTCAGATGACCAACCCGGCGTGGGTGACCCTGTTCACCAAGATCTCGGCGCTGGTCACCGACGCCGGTGGATTGGTGTCGCACCCTGCGGTTCTGGCTCGTGAGTTCGGGATTCCGGCAGTGATCGGCACCTCGGTGGCCACCTCTCAGATCAAGACCGGTGATCGCCTGCGGGTGAACGGATCGACCGGTGTTGTCGAGATCCTTGCCGAAGAGATCAAGGAGGGTGACGTCGTCGGTTCGGATCTCTTTACTCCATGACCGCTCATGCCGACCGCCCTTCGGATCCCGTGGCGCGCAATGTATTGAGCGCCCAGGTGAAGGACCGGATCTTGCAGTGGATCCTGGAGGGTGAGCTGGCACCCGGGTCTCGGATCGTCGAGACCCGGGTAGCCCGCGAGCTCGGCACCAGCCAGGCGCCGGTCCGGGAAGCATTGCGCGATCTGGCCACCCTCGGGGTTGTCGAAATGCAAGCGTACCGGGGCGCCCGGGTGCGGCGTCCGACCAAACGGGAGTTGGTCGAAGCCATGGAAGTGCGGGCCGAGCTGGAGGCGATGGCCGCCCGATTGGCTGCCACGCGGATGACGGAAGACTGCCTCAACGAACTCCGGGAACTGATGGAGGAGATGGGTCGGTGGGCGGACTCGGGAGACGCTCACGAGCATGCCCTCAGCAACACGCAGTTCCATGCCACGGTCGTGCGGGCTTCCGGCAATCGAACCCTCGAGCGTACCTGGTCCATGCTCGAACCGTTTGCCCGGACCTATGTGACTGCGACGGTGCCGGGCATCGATTTGCACTGGCTGGGAAAACGGCACCGTCCGATATTCGAGGCCCTCGAGGCTCGGGACCCGGAGCGAGCCGCCGCGGCGATGAGGACGCATGCCAAGGAAGCAGAAGCGTTGGTGGGAGAGATGGTGGAGACCGCTATCGACCGCTAGGAGGAGGTTCTCAGCACACAGCGATCACGTGAGCCGGTCGGAGGGATCCGGACCGGCGTGGCGGTGGTGGATTGAAGTAGTCGAGCGCGCTCTGGCGGCTGGGCCGGTGGCGCGGCGGAAGGAGATCATGAACCAACTGCAGCTGTCCGAAGAAATGTCGGCGGGTACGGCCCGCCTGCGAGTCGACGTCTACGGCACGGAACCGCGCGATCACGTGCTGGAGGACATGAATTTTCTGAATTACCGGTTGGCCGACGTGCGTCTCGAACCGCAGATGACCCTGGCGAAACCAGACATCGTGTGGAACCAGGACGCCCCTACGTCGATCGAGTACCAGAACAGGGTCATGACCTTCAACGGTGAATGGGCCCCCGGTCCCTTGCAGAAGGTGATCGTGACGGTGCTGGCGTTGAAAATGGAAGCCGAAGGACTTCATCCTTTCCATGCCTCGGCAGTTCGTTACCGAGACAAAACCGTTGTCTTCCTGGGTGGTGAGTCCAACCATGGGAAGAGCATGGGACAGATCGAGGCTTGCCGGCGCGGCGGACTGCTCGTTTCGACCGAAACCACCGTCATCGATGAAGATGGTCGGGCCGTGATGGGGTCGAAGGACGTGTTCCTCAAGAAGCGCGCCAAGGGAACCGAGCGAGCCGATAAGGCCTCGCCCAACAAGGGGGTCGAAAAGTTCTTCGGGTCCATGCCGACCTGGGAGATCTACGACCAACCCAGCAATGTTGATGTGGTGATAGTCCCGGCGATCGACGGGAACTTCGATCCGAGCACGGTCGAAATGATCCCGTTTGAGGCGCAGTTCCAGAGCCTGCACTCCCTACAGAACTACTTCTTGCTGAATGAACTGCTGGCGCCGGGTTTCCCGATGCCGATCGTCGATACAGAAGCGCTCCGCCGGGCGCGAGTTGCATTCCTGGAGCGCTATTGCACCCGACCCCATTACTTCATCCGGGCCGCCAATCCGCAGGTGTTGATGGACGAGGTCGACAAAGTCTTGTGAAAGGCCGAGCAGGTAGGCATTTGATGATAGATGAACAGCGCTGATGAGAGATTTCGCATATGCCCGTCCACAAACCGTTGGTGAGGCGGTCGCCCTGCTCGACGAATACGGTCCGGACGCCCGCCTCCTGGCAGGAGGAACCGATCTGGTCATCGGTTTCCGCGACGGATCGATCCGTCCCAAGCTCGTCATCGACCTCAAGCGCATCGAGGAACTGAAGCCGGCCATCGAGGTGACCGACCGATCCGTCTCGATCAGCGCGGCAACCGTGATGGCGGACATCGTGAAGCACCCGGCGGTGCGCAAGCACTTCCCGGCTCTGACCGAGGCCGCCGACGTCGTCGGCTCCGTTCAGATTCGAAACCGGGCGACGCTGGCCGGCAACATCTGCAACGGCTCGCCGGCGGCCGATTGCGCTCCTCCGCTCCTCGTGTACAGCGCGGTGGTGGTCATCGCCGGACCATCCGGGGAGCACCGGATGCCCATCGACGATTTCATTGTCGGACCGGGAACCACCGCCCTCCAACGCGGCGAACTGGTGAGTGCCATCGAACTTCCGATACCGGACCGGCCGTTCGGGTGCGCCTACACCCGGCTGACCCGCCGGTGGGGTACCGATTTGGCCTCGATCACACTGTGTTGCGGTGTCGATTCGTCCGGGACGACCAGGCTGGCCTACGGCAGTGTTGGGCCGCGGGCGCTCCTCATGATCGATGACAGTGGGGTGCTGGCGGATCCGGACCAGTCCGACGAGGTGAAGGCACCAGTATTGGATCGAATCTTCTCCGCGGCCAGTCCCTCGGTTCGCTCCATGCGGGCGAGCCCTGATTACCGTTTGGCGATGCTCCGCGTTCTGGGAGCCCGGGCTCTGCAAACCGCCATCGATCGACTCGCCCAGGAGTCAAGGATATGAGCGAGATGATGCAGATCGAGGTGACGGTCAACGGAGCGAAACGCTCGATCGACGTGGCGGTTCATCACACCTTGCTGGATGTCTTGCGGGACGATTTCGACCTGACGGGGACCAAAGAATGTTGTGTAGTCGGAGAGTGCGGAGCCTGTACGGTCATCGTCGACGGTCGCGCCATGAACTCCTGCCTGATGCTGGCGGTGGAGGTCGACGGATCCGAGATCCTCACAGTAGAAGGGCTGGCGACCGACGGCAGACTCAGTCCGCTCCAAGAGGCGTTTCTTGATACCGGGGCTGCTCAGTGCGGCTTTTGCATTTCGGGACAGTTGATGGCCGCCCAAGCTCTCCTGCTGAGCAAACCCCGCCCGACGGTCGACGACGTCCATGAAGCTCTGGCCGGCAACCTTTGTCGATGTGCCGGCTACGAGCAGATTGTCCAGGCAGTATTGGCGGCCGCCGCGGCCGAGGAGGATCCCCAATGACTTCCCTCGACCTCAATGGTGTCGGTGCCGCTCCCCATCGGTTCGGGGGTTACGGACGGGTCACCGGCCTTCAGCAATACCTGGCCGACATCCGGCTTCCCGATGTGCTGCACGTCAAGCTCGTCACGATTGACTGCGCCCGGGCGCGGATCGTCTCGATCGACACCACGGCGGCCGAACAGGTTCCGGGGGTGCGTCTGGTGATGACCGCCGCCCACCTTCCCCAACCGGTTCCGCGGTTCGGACCACAGTTCCAGGATCGACCCCTTCTGGCGGACGGAGAAATCAAATACCACGGTGAACCGGTCGCCGCCGTTGCCGCAGAGACGAAGGACGCCGCCGAAACAGCCGCCGAATTGGTCAGAATCGAATATGAGGCACTTCCGGCCGTGTTCACCATTGCACAGGCGCTCGCTTCCGGCTCGCCCCTGGTGTGCGATCCCGCCCTCCGCCCCGACGATCCGCTGGCCAAGACGAACATCCGGCGGGAACACCACTTCGGCTGGGGCGAGGTGGAGGCCGCGCCGGCCGATCTGGTGGTCGAGAACACCTATGCCTTCCCGATGGTGACGCACTTCGCCATCGAACCGCACGGCTTCATGGCCGCCCCGGACGGAGACGGAATTGCGGTGTGGAGCACCATCCAGCACCCGTACCTCCTTCAAAAGACCATCGCTCAGATCCTCGATTTGCCCCTCTCCAAGGTGAGGGTGTTTGCCCCCGATCCGGGGGGCGGGTTCGGTGGGAAACAGAATCCGAAACTGGAGCCATTGCTGGCCTTCATGGCGTTGCGAACCGGCCGGCCGGTTCGTCTGATCCTGACCCTCGACGAGACATTCCAGACGGTGCGGAGGTCTTCCGCCGAGATCCGGGTCAGGACCGGGTTCAACGCCGATGGCACTCTCGTGTTTGAGGACTTTGAAGCGAATTTCCTGGTGGGCGCCTATGTCGACATCGCCGACCGGGTGGTCAGCAAAGGCAGCTATCTGGCGGCCGGTCCTTATCGGGTTCCGGCGGTGAGGATTTTGGCCCGCACCATCCTCTCCCACACCACCCCCTCCACCGCGTTCCGCGGGTTCGGGATCCCCCAGGTTACCTGGGCGAGAGAGTCCAATCTGGACGCCGGGGCCCGGGCGCTCAATCTCGATCGAGTCGAGATTCGCAAGCGCAATCTGGCCCGACGCGGCGAAGAGTTCATACCGGGGGACACTCCGGCGGACGGCAAATGGGAAGAGACGCTCCTCAAGGCAGCCGACCTGATTGGTTGGGAACAGCCGCTTCCCCCCGGACGAGGGCGCGGAATCGCGCTGGGAGTCAAATCCGGACCCACCACCGGGCTTTCGTACTCCACCGTCCGCCTCCTGGCCGACGGAAGCCTGATGGTCTTCTCGGGGACCTCGGACATGGGCCAGGGGGCCCGAACGATCTTCGCTCAGATTGCCGCCGAAGAACTGGGAATCCCTCTCAAACGAATCTCGGTGGTAATGGGTGACACCTCGGTGGTGCCGTACGACCAGCAGACCTCGGCGAGCAGATCGTCGGTGTTGATGGGGAATGCCGTCCTCAGTGCCTGCCGGTCGATCAAGGAGCAATTACGCGCCATGGCCTCCCGGATCTACGCAATCGATGAGGCGGCGATCGTGGTCGAGCATGGTGTGGTCCGCCTACCCGATCGGGAAGTTCCGCTGGTCGAGGTGCTGAAGACCGGTCTCGGCCGTCTGGGCGGCGAACTCACCGGTCACGGCGAAATGCGCAAGGAGGCGGTGCCCGATCATCCACTGGGCGGCACCGCCGCGTTCTTCGAATTCAACTGCACGGCCGTTGAGCTCGACGTGGATCCGGGAACCGGACACATCTACATCCATCGTTTCGTAACGGTGGGCGATGTGGGAAGGGCACTCAATCCGGTCCAGGTAACAGGGCAGGATGAAGGGGCGGCCATCATGGGCCTCGGGCACACCATCATGGAGCACATCATCCTCGACGAGGAAGGCCGCATCCGGAATCTGGGCGCCATCGACTACCGGATCCCCACCAGTCTGGATCTGCCTCACGAACTGGTCAGCGCCAGCATCGAGAATGCCGACGGACCCGGACCCTACGGGGTAAAGGGGATCAGCGAAGGAGCCCTGCTGGCGGTCTCTCCGGCCGTGGCGTCGGCGGTTGCCGAAGCGACCGGTTTGATCATTCGCGATCTGCCCCTCACCCCGCAGCGGGTCTGGGAGGCGATGAGAGACTCCCTCAAGGAGACAGGATGACGAAATACACCGAAGTCGGACCCATTAAAGATATCCCGGCCGCCAAGATCCTCGAGGCAGCTCAATCGGTGAAGGAAGGACGCTGGTATTCGCTGGCAACTTCCCGGTTCCCGGGCATGCCGCTGTTTCCCGGTCACCCTCCGTTCCAGGTCCTCAATTACCGGACCCCACCGGGTATCCGGGCCGAAGCCGCCCAACCGTGGGGCCCGCCCAATGAGGTCGGGCTCGGTTACATGGCCGAATACGTGATGGCTACCTCGCATTCTGGTGCGCATGTCGATGCGCTCGGCCACATGACGGTGGGAGAAGACAATCACTGGTACGGCGGGGGGAACACGGCCGAACACTTGACGGACAAGGGCCCGGCGGTTGGTGATGCGGAGAAACTGCCACCCTTCTTCACCAGGGGAGTACTGCTCGACGCCCCCGGGTTCCGGAGGATTGAAGCTCTTCCGGCCGGATCACCGGTCGACGCGGAAGAGATGCAGGCCATTGCCGATTGGGAGGGGATCGAGGTCCGGCCCTGGGACGTCGTCCTGATCAGGACCGGCTACCTGGCCTTCTGGCCGGATGGGGAGAAGATGGCTCTCCACAAGACCGCCGGACCCGATATCTCTGCGGCCGAGTGGTTGCTGAAGCGTGGGGTGGTGGCTACCGGTACCGATACGGAGACTTACGAAGTGCAACCTGCTCCCGATCGTGGTTCACCGGCCAATCCGCAACCAGTGCACACGAAACTGTTGATCGAGAACGGGATCTATCTGATGGAGAGCGTCTACCTCGAAGAGATCGCCCGCGATCGGGTTTACGAGTTCTTGTTCGTGGCGCTGCCGGTGAAGATTCGCGGAGCCACGGGATCGATGGTCGATCCGTTGGCCATGGTGTAGGAGGAGACATGAGAGCACTCGTCGCAACGGGACCCAACGCGTTCTCGGTTGAGGAGGTTGCGGAACCAGAACCCGGATATCGCGAAGTCCTTGCCCGGGTTCGAGCGGCGACCATCTGCGGAACCGACGCTCATCTTCTGCGGGGTGACTACCCGGGTTTCTGGCCGCCCGGCTACCCCTTCATACCGGGTCACGAGTGGGCGGGGGAAATCGTCGGTCTTGGCCCGGGGGCCGACCAACTGGGCTGGTCCGTTGGTGATCGGATTGCCGGCACCTCCCATGACGCCTGCGGGGTATGCCAAAAGTGCGTAGAAGGCAGGTACAACCTCTGCGAGAACTACGGCAAGGAAGGCTTGCATCGCCAGTACGGCCACAACCACCAGGGGGCGTTTGCGGAGAAGGTCGTGCAGGGCGTCAAATCGATCTTCCATCTGCCGGAGGACATGGACTTTCCGACCGGGGCGGTGCTCGATCCCGCTTCGATAGGTCTCCACACCGCCAACCGGGGGAGAGTGCGCCCCGGTGACAATGTGGTGGTCTTCGGACCCGGGCCGGTCGGGCTCCTGGCCGCCGACGCCGCGCTGGTCCGAGGGGCGGCGAGGGTCATCTTGATTGGGAAACCTTCAATCGATTGTGACCGATTGGAACTGGCCGCCGATATGGGGTTCGAGACCATCGACTACTCCGGCGACGATCCCATCGCCGCCATCCGGGAGACGACTGGTGGGTTGGGGGCGGATGTGATCCTCGATTGTGCCGGAGTGCCCGAGACCTTCCAATGGAGCATTCCCGCCCTTCGCAAGGGAGGACGATGCGCGGCAGTCGGGATCCCCGTTGAAGGGGTGGCGCTCGATCTCCAAGAACTCGTGCTCTACGAGAAGGAGCTGGTCGGAGTCCGGGCAACCGCCGGCGAGATGCGGCACGTCATTCCGCTGGTCGCCAACGGGAGGATCAGAGCCAAGAAACTGATCACTCATCACTTCTCTCTGGAGGAGTTCCGAGAAGCGCTCGACACCTTCAACGATCGTCGTGGTTGCGCCATGAAGGTGATCATTGAACCCTGAGCTAAGGCCATGACCTACACAGTGTTGCTCCTGTGTACCGGCAATGTCGGGAGATCGCCACTGGCCGAGGCGATGGCCCGGCGTTTCCTGGCAGAGGCGCTGGATATCGGCGATGACGAGCTGGAAGCACATGGGATCCATGTTCTCTCCGCCGGCACGCTGGCGCCCCCCGGTGTCCAAGCATCGGCCCGAGCTGCCGCAGTCGCAGAGGAGATCGGCATCGCCATAGGTCCGCATGCTTCCCAACGGCTGACCGGGCCGATGGTCCGGGAGGCCGACGTGATTTTCTGCATGGATGTAGAGCAGACGGAGTACCTGTCCCGTTGGGGATTTGAGAACAAGACCGAATTGCTCGATCCGTCAGGTGTCGAAATCCCGGATCCCCGGGGACAGGACATGGATTTCTATCGCCAGGTTCGAGACCAGATTGCGCTTGCCCTCGAGCGGCGGGTTCCTCAGATTCTCGCTGAGGCCGGCCACGCCTGAACGTTCGCCCGGGCGTCGATCGGGGCGACTTTGGGGACGGCATTGTCCATCCCCCGAAACATGGTCGGGTGGGGTCGCTGAAGATCGGATAGGGATTGTCGAGGGTCCAACCGGTCGAGTACATCTCGATCCGATCCGCCTCGAGCCACAGAAGTCCTGGCAGGTCTTGAACGGAACTCTCAGCGCACTCCTTTGCGAGTGGTACCACGGTTCCTCACGAAGAGAATCAGGGCCGTGGAACAAAGAAGGACTCCGGACGTTGCCCACCAGGCAACTCCGTAGGAGGCGTTGTCGGCTATCCACCCGAAGGCGGCGGGACCCAATGCTGCTCCGATGAGCTTGCCTACCTGAGTGATACCGGTAGCGGCGGCCGGGGCGCTGGGGTTGCGTTTGACCACGGCGAACGTGAACAGCCCGGACCAACCCCAACCGGCCGCAAAGGCGATGAGCCCTCCCAGGAACAACCCGGGAGTCGCACCCAGATTCAGGACGATCACTCCCGCGGCTCCGACCACCAGCATCGAGGCGACCGCGGAGAGGTCGGCATCCCGGTTCCTGTCGATCATCCAACCGGCGATGATTCGGGCGATGATCCCGGTGACACTGCCGGCCGCCAAAACCAACCCGGCAGTACCTTCGGCGATTCCGATGTCGACCGCGTAGCTGACGATGAAGGAGGCCAGCGCGTCGATTCCTCCGATGCCGAGCCCTACGGCAATCGACAGAATGATCAGCAACCGGATTTCCGTCGCCGGTCGGTGCGGTCCCGCTTGCTCTGATGCCGCGACGGGGCTGATGATGTAGGAAGCTTCCCTACCCGGCACGGCCGAGGCGGCGGCCAGCGCCAGCACAGCTCCACCGAAGAACGCCCACCGCCACCCGATCGTGAGGGCGACGGCCGGCACCGCCAGGCCACCGAGCAGAGTGGAGGTGGGTACTGCGGCATGCTTGAGCCCATAGAAGAGACCATGCCGGTCGATGGGTACGCATCGGGCCACCGCCAGGTTCGCCGCCGGGTGGGCCATCGCCACCGCTACGCCCGCCACAACGAAAACGGCCGTGAGGCTGGCAGCCGATTGCGCCAGCCATCCCACCGCGGCCAACGACGACCCCGCCAGAACCGCGGCAAAACGAAGACTCTTCACCCATCCCCAGCGTTCGACCAGTGCTCCCATCGGAGCCGATGCCAGGGCGGCGGATCCGAAAAAGACCCCTAGCGAGATGCCGAGCGCGGTGAGGGACAAGCCGATGTCTTCGCGAATCTGGACGGCCAATCCGGCCGTCATGAATCCCGGCAAGATGGCTACGGTGTCGGTGGCAAACGCCGAAACAACCGGCCGCCACGCTACGGAAGGGGATGCGGTGGCGGAAGATTCGGCCATGAGGGTTACCTATCGGCCCCGGCGCGAGAGCGTTCCAACCGGAGGAAGGTTTTCGCGCCAGAACACCCTGGTCACGCAGTCAGTTTGTCGTAAAGCGACCCGGCGTTGTACTCGTTGATGTAGTCCATCATGTATTCCTGGCCGATGTCGACCGGGAACCGATCCTTGAATTGGACCCGTTCGACGGTCTCCTCCCGGCTCCAACCTTGGGCCACGGCCACAGCCACAGCGGTCTTCCATTCCATCAGCATCGACCGCTGGTCGTTTAGCGCAGCTTTGGTGGTGACGGGTCCGTGACCGGGTATCAGATGGTCGACGTCGAGGGTCCGGATGGTCTCGAGGGCGTCCAGCCACTGATCGACGTTGGAGGTCATCAGCCAGGTCTGGCACTGATTGAAGACGGTGTCCCCGGTGAACACTGCACGTTCTTCCGGTACATGGACGGCGACCTGGCCGGGAGTATGGCCGGGGGTATGGATGAGTTCGAAGGTATGACCACCAACCCGAAGCGTCACGTTGCCGGTGAAGACAATCTGCCCCTTGTTGGGATCGGCGTAGTACACGTCCCGGTCGGGGAAGATCGCCGCCCCCTCAGGATCGTCGGTCGGCAGTGCTTCGGCGGCGTAGGCAAAAGGGTCGAGTTCGGGCCCTACCACCATGAAGTTGTCGTAGACGCCCTGGTGATGCACGACGGTCCCGGCACCCTTGAAGTAGTAATTGCCGAAGATGTGGTCGACGTGGTGTTCGGTGTTGATCAGGTAGCGAATCGGACCGTGGGATTCGGCTTCCTCTCGCATGGCCACCGCTTTGGTAGGGAGCTGCGGCGTGTCAATCACCACGACCCCGTCCGAGGTGACCACGTAGCTGGGGTTGCAGCCGCGTACCTTGGTTTCCGTGAAGATATTGGGCGTTACGTTCTCCATGAAATGGCCTCCTGGTGGCTACTGGGTGGCGGTTAGACCGCCGTCGATGGTGAGGATCTGTCCGGTGACGAAGGACGAAGCGTCTGAGCAGAACAGCAGGACCGGGCCGAGCAGATCCGTGGTTTCACCGACCCTACCCAGAGGGATGCGACTCACCACGCCGGCTTTGAACTCGGGGTCCTCGAGCAGCATGGCGACTTGAGGAGTGTCGACGAAAGTCGGGGCGATGGCATTGACCGTGATGCGATGTTTGGCCCATTCGGTAGCCCACTGGCGAGTCAACGAATCAATGGCACCTTTGGCGGCAACATAGGCGGAATACCCGGCGTTGATGCCGAGCTGTCCGCGTACCGAGGAGATGTTGACGACCTTTCCCCCCGTCCGCCTTCGATCATGGCCCTCACCGCCGCTTGAGTGGACAAGACGGTGGTCCGTAGGTTCAAGTCGAAGATCCAATCCCACTCGGCGACCGGGTACTCCTCGGCATCGAACAGGACGTTACCGGCCCCACCACCGATGGCGTTGATGATGATGTCGAGGCGGCCAAAATGGGCGACCGTTTCGGCCACGGCGCGATCGGCCTCTTCTTTTTTCGTGAGATCGGCGGCGATGGCCAGAGGGTGGGCGCCCGTGAGGCTCAGGCGACTGCAGGTTCTGGCCAATCCATCTCCGTCCCGGTCGACAATCGCCAGTTGGGCGCCGGCGTCACAAATGCCCGCCGCCAGGGTGGACCCGATGCCGCCGCTGCCCCCGGGGATGAAGGCCACTTTCCCATCGAGCCTGAACATGTCTGTGGACATTTCTCATCCTTTCCGGGCCGGGCCGGTCGCGTGTGCTAGCTGAGGAATCCTCGTATTGCCTCTGCCGTCTTCTCTATCGATATGCCGTATTTGTCCAGGAGGGCGTCGTTAGGGCCCGATTCCCCAAACACATCTTGGAGGCCATGACGTCTCAGCGGGGTGGGGGAGTGTTCGGACAGAGCTTCGGCGATGGCGCCGCCCAAACCGCCGACGATCGTGTGTTCTTCGGTGGTCATCACCCGGCCGGTTTGAGCCGCGCCGTTCACCACCGCTTCAACATCTAGCGGCTTGATGGTCGGAACGTGAATCAGATGCACGCTGATGCCCTCCCGGGCCAGGATCTCGGCGGCCTCAAACGCCCGGGCGGTCTGGGTGCCGGTTCCGAACACAGTGACGTCGGTGCCCGGGCGGACGGTGACGGTCCGACCGACTTCGAATCGGTATGAGTCGTCGAACAGTATGGGTGAGTTCGGGCGGGTCAGGCGGAAGTACACCGGCCCCGGATAGTCGATGATGGCCGCCAGAGCTTGCCGGGTCTCGATCTCATCGACGGGCGCCACCACCGTCATGTTGGCCATCGCCCGCATGATGGAGATGTCGTCGAACATCAGGTGGGTCTTGCCCGTCATTCCGGCCAGCAGGCCGGCGTAGCCGCCCATCAGCTTGACGTTCAGCTTGGGTTGGGCGATCAGCACCCGGATCGAATCGTGGGCGCGCGACACGATGAAACACGAGAACGTGCTGACGATCGGTATTAACCCCAGGGTGGCCATTCCGGCCGCCATCCCCAGCATGTTCTGCTCGGTGATGCCCATCTGGAAGAAACGTTCGGGATGTTCGTTCTCGAAAATGTCGGTGCGGGTCGAGCTGCCGGTGTCTCCGTCGAGCACGACGATTCGGGGGTCTGTTCGGGCCAGTTCGGCGATGGTTTCCCCAAAGGCGACCCGCAGGGCCTTGCCGGAGGTGAGCGTGGTCATGCCGTCCCTCCCGCCTCGGCGCCGAGTTCCTTCATGGCAATGGCGAACTCCTCCTCGGTCGGCACCTTGCTGTGCCATGTGTAGTCGCCCTCCATATACGAAACGCCCTTGCCTTTGACCGTGTGGGCAATCACGGCCACCGGGCTGCCTTCGACGGCCTTGGCCTCGTCCATGGTGTCGAGAAAGGCCTGGATGTCGTGGCCGTCCACCTCCAGGACATGCCAGCCAAAGGCCTTCCAGCGATCGGCCAGCTGTGTTCCCGTGTAGGGGGTGATCCGTTCTGCCGTGGTCTCTCCTCGCCAGCCAAACTGTTGGAGTTTGTTGTGGTCCACGATGGCTATGAGGTTGTCGAGCGCATAACGATTGGCGACGTGAGCTCCCTCCCAGACAATGCCCTCGTTGCATTCGCCATCGCCCAACATGACGTAGGTAGTGAAGCTCTGTTGCTTGGCGCGGGCCCCGAGGGCAATACCGAGGGCACCGGCGAAACCCAGTCCCAGCGAACCCGAGGACATGTCGATTCCCGGGGTGACCGTCATGTCGGGGTGACCCTGCAGTCTCGAGTTGATTGCGTCGAAGGTCAGCAGCTCCTCAACCGGGAAGTAGCCACGCAGGGCCAGGATCGCATAGAGCGCTATTGAGCTGTGGCCCTTGGAGAGCACAAAGCGGTCGCGGTCCGGCCAATCGGGCTCATCGGGCCGAATGTTGAGCACGCGGAAGTAGAGAGCCGCCAGCATGTCCGCAGCCGAGTAGGGCCCGCCTACATGACCACCCTTAGCATGGGCAACTGCTCTGAGGATATGGATCCGGGCTTGGCGGGCGAGGTCGGCGAGGTCGGCAGTGCTGTACTCGGAAAGGGTCTGGTTCATCAACGCTCCCTTCGGTGTTCCCTACTCGTCATCCTCTTCGTACGATCCGGGGACCACGGGGGGAGAGAACGACGTGACCATTTCGAGCGGATCGGGGCCGTGCGAGACGGTTTGATGGTGGAGACCGACCGGGATATAGACGCATGTGCCCGGCTCCAGGACGGCCGTCCCCGCAGGGGTTACCAACTCGCCTCGCCCCGAGATGATGTAGATGCATTCCTCCTGGGTGGGGTGGACATGCCCTTCGGGGGCGGAGTTCGCCGGAAACACCGAGTACCCGATTGTGAGGTTCGCCGCCCCGTTGATCTCGGGTCCGATGTAGTGGAACCAGTCCCTCCCCGGCAGTCTGTAGACCCGCGCTTCATCTCTGGTTACGGCTCTCAGTTCCAATTCGGGCCTCCGAAACTCGACGAATCCACGGAAAATCGATTATCGAGTATTGACGATAGTCCCGGCCGCATCGAGCGGCAAGAGAGGGGGCTTTCCCGTTCTTGCGTCGATTTCCTGCGTGACGACTCGGTGATTGACGCAAGAACGGAGGAGTTTCAGACGTCGAGGGCGTCCAGTCTCTGGTTCCATACCGCCCCGTCTGCCAGGGAGGCCAGGTACTCCACTGAGAACTCGATTTGCCGCATACAGGTGGTCCGCCAAACGTTGCTGGCAATGAAGGCGTCGTGTTGGGCGGGGATCGAGATCTGATAATTGATCAGATCCCGGCAGTCGGAGGATCCGAACTCGGTCTCGAAGTCGGCGATTAGTTGCTGGGTGAGAAGACGAGCCGTTCGTTTGGCTTGCTTGTGATCGTCGAGGCGGCTTTCGGCCAGCATTCCCAGAGCCATTGCCGCCCCGCTGATGGCTCCGCACATGCCGCCCGAATAGGCGATTCCTCCGTTGAGCGCCATGGCTGCCGACGAATCTCCCGGGTTTTCCAGACCAAAGACCGTTTGCAGGGCTACCAGCGTGCTTTCCGCGCAGCCGTAGTAGTTGTCGTCGCGTAGGAACGCCGCTCGGGCCGCGTCAATCGCCATGCTCGACAACGTGTGATCCTCGTTCACGGGAGACTCGCCGCCTTCTCCATAGCCTCCAGGAGGGGAAGTGGCTGCCCGCTCAGATACCTGATCAGCGCTCCGCCGCCGGTAGAGACAAAACCGATGTCGTTCAGGTCGACAAACCGGCGGGCACTCGCCACGGTGTCTCCGCCCCCGATCACCGAGTAGCCGCCTGCGGCAGCAATCGCCGACCAGAGCTCCCGGGTCCCTCTTGACCCCACTTCGGACTCGTAGACCCCGGCCGGACCGTTGACGAAGATGGTGGCCGCCGAAGCGATTACCCGGCAGTAATCATCAATGGTCTCCGTACCTATGTCGATGATGGGGGCAGGTGCGGGAAGCTCACCTATCTTCAGTTCTGCCCGGGTTCCTCCGTCGTCATAGGCGACATCGACCGGAAGCCGGATTTTGTCCGGGTACGTGGCCAGATATTCCGCAGCCGGGGCGAGAAAGGCGTCGAGGGACCGGTCGCGGATGAACCTTTCCGATGGCTCGCCCAGTTTGGTGCCGCCCGCCATCAGCATCACCTGGCCGGTGATTCCCGAGGTGAGCACCACGTCGGCGACACCTTCTGCCAGTACCTTGCGCATCATCGAGAAGGCATCCGAGATCTTCAGACCACCGAGCGCGAATACACATGGTCGACCGGGGTGTTCGGCCACTCCGGACAGAGCTTCGAGTTCCGCTACCAGGAGGCGGCCACCGGCCGTGGGAAGCAGTTCCTGAAAGGCCACCATGGAAGGGGCGTTCCGGTGGGCGGCTGCGAAGGCATCGTTGATGTAGATGTCGAACAACGGTGCGAGGTTGCGGACCAGATAGGTGCCGGTCATCTCCCCCGCAGACAGCTTGACTGCGTTCTCGAAGGTCGAGACCTCCTCGGTCAAGAAGCGGAGGTTGTCGAGCAGCAGGATCGCTCCGGGCTCCAACCGGCAGATGGCGTCGCGGGCCGCCGGTCCGGCTACGTCGTCGATATACGCCACCGGACGTTTCAGCATCTCGGAAAGCAAGAGGGCGTGTTCCTCGAGCGGGACCAGGTTGTGATAGTCGAGGGTGTCGCCCTGATGGGCGATCATCACCAGGATTGCCCCCGCTGCCGACAGGTCGCGGATGGTCGGCAAGCTCATCCGCAGTCGATTGTCGTCCCTGATCTTGCCGGTTGCCAGGTCGATGGGCGAGTTGATGTCGACCCTGAGCAGGACTCGCTTGCCATAAACGTCGATTTCGTCGATTGACCGGATCTTCACTTGTCCTCCTATCGGCGATCAGGCCATGCCGAGGTACTTGTTCGTCATCCCGACGGCTTCCAGGCGGTCTTCTTGAAGTCTGAGCGCGGCACGGATGCCGTCGATCGTCTCCGGGATCACCACGGATTCCTGGGGAATGTTGATGGCGAACATCACGTCGTCACCGGACATGCCGACCATCTCTTCGAACAACCCGACCTCATACATGTCACCACGTTTGTGACCGAGGAACCGGGCGTAATTAAAGAGAGAGGTGTTGGTGGTGAACCCATCGGCGATCCGCACCACCCGGATACGGGGGTGGGCCCGGAAGGCTTCTATCACCTCGGCCGGGTTGGTCGTCGTCTTCGGGGTGGCGACGATGGTGATGATGTGGCCGTGGGTCACCGGGGTGTGGACCAGCAGACCGGTCGCATCGATGTGGGGCATTATGTTCATCAGGTCGACCGCCTGATGGTTGGGGATGGGCTCAACCTGCAGCGAGTCGACCAGGCCTCGATGCGTGTCTCCGGGGTCGGCAACACGTCTGATGATGGTGATGGCAGTCTTCTCGATACCGACGGCCCGATCCAGACAGTCGACTGCCCGAATGAGTCCGGTGGTGTTGCAGGACGTCAGCTTGAGGTAGTTCTGTCCCAGTCCCTTCTCGTAGTTGGCGTAACCGTGGAAGAAGACGTCGGCTACTTCGCCCTTCTCACCACCCTGGAAGATGGCCTTCACACCATGTTGGACATACTTCTCCTTGTTCTTGGCGCCGATCCCGCCCGGGGCCGCGTCGAGCATGATGTCGACTTCGTCGAGCAGATCGTCGAACTCTCCGGACACCGGGATACCGGCTCCGGCCAGAGCATCGACGGCGCCCGGGGCGGCCGCGAACATCCGGTACGGCATGCCGCTCTCGGCCAGCGCCCGAACCGGGAGGGTCGGGGCCACGTCGGCGACGCCGACCAGTTCCATGTCCTCCTGGCGGGCGGCCCCGTCGGCCAGTCGTTGGCCGATGACTCCGAACCCGGCTACCCCAACTTTGACCTTTGCCATCGTCGATCCTCCTTACGCGCCGGCGCGCATCGCCTGCTCGACGGCCGCGCCTACCTCGTCGGTTGTGTTGTTGCCGTCCATATCCCGGGTGCGGACCTCCCCGGCGGCCAGCGTAGACTGCACGGCCCGCTGGACGTGGGCCCCCGCCTCCGTCTCGTCGAGATGGTCGAGCATCATCCTCACCGCTTCGATGGAAGCAATGGGATTGACGATCCGCTTACCGGCGTACTTGGGAGCCGACCCGTGGATCGGCTCGAACATAGACGGAAAGTTCTTTTCGGGGTTGATGTTGCCGCCGGCCGCAAAACCCATGCCCCCCTGGAGCATCGCCCCGAGATCGGTGATGATGTCGCCGAAGAGGTTGGAGGCGACGACCACGTCGAACCAGTCCGGGTTCTTGACGAACCACATGGTGAGCGCATCTACCAAGGCCATGTCGGTCTCGATGTCGGGATAATCCTGGGCCACGTGGTTGTAAACTTCATCCCAGAACACCATCGAGTAATTCAGGGCATTGGACTTCGTGCAGTTGGTGACCCGTCCGACTTTCTCGCCACCACCGAATTTGGCGCGTTTGCGGGCAGCTTCGAACCCGTACCGGATGGCCCGCTCGCACCCCTTCCAGGTGAAGATTCCCGTCTGCAGGGCGAACGCGTCGGGCGTGCCCCTCTTGAAGAACCCGCCGGTGTGAGCGTATTCGCCCTCGGTGTTCTCTCGAACCACGAGAATATCTACCGTCTCCGGGGTGGCCGTTCGGATGGGTGTATCGACCCCGGCGTAGAGCTTGATGGGGCGGAGATTGACGTACTGGTCGAATCCTTTGCGGATGGCCAGCAGCATCATCAGCGAGATGTCGTCGGGGACCTTGGCGGCGTCACCGATACAGCCCAAGAAGATGGCGTCAAAGGCTGCCAGTGTTTCGAGAGCGTCCGCCGGCATCATCTCGCCAAGTTCCAGATACCGATCACACGACCAATCGAACGTCTCGGTCTCGACTTCGAAACCATGGATCTCTGCCGCCGTGTTGAGGATACGAACGGCCTCCTCAGAGATCTCCGCGCCGACTCCATCTCCCGGGATCACGGCGATCCGATACGAGTTCATGCACGCCTCCTCGAGCTTTGTGCCCAACTCTTGTGGTTCTCTCGAAGCCTACCGGTAGGCCGTCCTCCGGGAAAACCGATAATCGATTACCGGACGAACTCTTGGCCGGATCAGGTAGGAGGGGTCGTCAGCAGCACCATGAGGACGAAGATCGCGGTTCCCAGGCCGATCCCGCCGGCGACGATGGCCCCGACGGCCAGCGATCGGCCTCCCATCGTGTTGGGGGCAGAATCGATCTCTTTCTTGGCCCGGAGTCCGGCGAGAATCGCCAGGATCGCAAAGACCGCCCAGGGCAACCCGAACAAGATCCACAACGGGGACAGGATCCCCATCACCAGCGCGTAGATGGCGAGCCCGTTGTAACGATAGGCCCGGGCGGGAGGTGTTGTTTCGGCCAGACTCTGTCCTGAACTCGCTGAGACAGCACCATACCCTCTCCCCGTTTTCGACCCAATCTGCTCGGCCGCACCGGCACGATGAACGCAGAAGTGAAGGGGAACCAGGCGGTAGGATGCGGTGGCCGAGCGGAAGTGATGGGCGAAGTGGCCTTCGATTATGACGTGCTGGTGATCGGTAGCGGGTTCGGGGGGAGTGTTTCGGCACTGCGCCTCATCGAGAAGGGCTATCGCGTTGGGGTGCTGGAAGCGGGCAAGCGGTGGGATGCCGGGAACCTGCCGACCACCAACTGGAACCTCCGAAAATACCTGTGGTTTCCCCGGCTTGGTCTGCGCGGCATCCAACGCCTGAGCCTGCTCAACCATGCCCTGGCGCTTTCCGGGGCAGGGGTGGGAGGCGGCTCCTTGATATGGGGAAACGTTTGCTACGAACCGCACGGAGTGGCTATGCGCGACCCGCAGTGGGGCCATATCACCGACTGGGAAGACGAACTCGCTCCTCATTTTGATCAGGCGCGGCGCATGCTGGGAACGCAGGAGATTCCCACCGAGTCCAATTCGGACGGTGTGCTTCGCTCCGTGGCGGCCCATTTCGGGGTCGAGGAAACCTTCACCTTGACCCCGGTGGCGGTCCATTTCGGCGAAAGGGGCGTTGAGGAACCCGACCCCTATTTCGGGGGTGAGGGTCCGACTCGGACCGGGTGTATCGAGTGCGGCGGATGCATGGTCGGGTGTCGCTATAACGCCAAGAACCGACTGGACAAGAACTACCTGTACCTGGCGGAGAAACATGGGGCAGTGGTGTATCCGGAGCATCAAGTCGTCGACGTCGTCCCGTTGGACGAGGGAGGGTATCGGGTCGTGACGGAACGACCCGGAGCATGGTTCCGCAAGCGTTCGCGGTCGTTCACGACGGATCAAGTGGTGTTTGCGGCCGGAACATTGGGAACCGGGCGACTCCTGTATTCCCTACGAGATAGCGGCCGGTTGCCGCATCTTTCACCCCGGTTGGGTTATCACGTGCGGACCAACTCCGAGACGATCGTGGGGGCGGTCGCTTCGGACACATCGGTGGATTACTCCCAGGGCGTTGCCATCACGTCTTCGATCCATCCTGAACCGCAGACTCACATCGAAGCAGTCAGATACCCGGCGGGGAGTAACGCGTTGGGGCTGATTGCGACCATTCTGGTTGACGGCGGTGAAGGCGTTCCTAGATGGTTGCGATTTGTGGCGGCTTGCCTGCGACACCCCATTACTTTCTTACGCTCCCTCTCGGTCTACCGGTGGTCCGAGCGGGCAGTGATCTTCTTGGTAATGCAGAGCCTCGACAACAGTCTCAGATTGCGATTCCCCTCGGGGCTGTTGGGGCGGCGGCCGGTCACTGTACAGGAGACCAGCAAGCCCAGCCCTACCTACATCCCGGTTGCCAACGAAGCCGCCCGGACGGCTGCCGCCCGGGTGGGGGGATCGCCCATGAGCAGCATCAATGAGGTGCTCCTCGACATCCCCATTACTGCCCATCTTTTGGGGGGCGCCTGCATCGGCGACTCACCCTCCACGGGAGTGATCGATCCCTACCAACGGGTATTCGGTCACGGAGGACTGCATGTAATTGACGGGGCGGCCGTCACCGCCAATCTGGGTGCCAACCCGTCGCTGACCATCACGGCCATGGCCGAACGGGCCCTTTCGTTGTGGCCCAATCGTGGCCAGACCGATCCCCGCCCACCTTTGGGTGATGCCTATCAACGTCTGGATCGGGTGGCTCCAATTCGTCCCGTCGTGCCGGCCGGAGCGCCCGGGGCGCTGACCCATACCGACAGCAATTAAGGTACCGGCGGCACGGCAAGGAGCGGGATGCGACGGGTAATGGCGGCGTTCGACCTCACGCCCGCCGGGAGGCGAGTCGTGGATCGTGCTCGGATAATCGCCGAGCAGTCCAAGACCCATCTCGAACTCGTCCACGTTCTCGAAGAGTGTGAGGATCCGTTCCTATCTGAGGACGAGGCACGATTCTTGACCGATCATCGTCACACGGCCGCCGCGACGGTGGTCGATTGGGTGGCGGGTCGTACGTCAGTACCAATCGAGTTCCAGGTAGTCAAGGGGGCTGCATCTGCTCAGGTTGCCCGCTTGGCCCGGGAGGTCGACCTGCTGATTACCGGGACTTCTTCCATCGACGCCGCCCAGCTCGGTCCGGTGACCAGGCGCTTGGCCCGTAAAGCTCGTTCTCCAGTTCTGGCGGTGCGGCGCCAGCCGCGCGTGCCCTATCGGCGAGTGTTTGCCGCCGTGGACCTTTCGGAACATTCTCGAGCCGCGGTCGAATTGGCCTTGGCTCTGGCACCGGACGCCGACTTGACGGTCGTCTACGCGCTCGTTCCCCGGGCTGAGGTTCTGGTCGGACAAAGCCGTCTCTTCGAGCAGGACCTCACCCAGCGGCGCATCGAGCGCCTGGCCAAAGCCGAGGAGGCACTCGATGGGTACGTGACCCGGTGGAGGAACGGCCTCCGGACTCTTGTAGTCGAGGGCCCGCCTTCTCAGGCGGTTGGGGAAGCTGCCCGGCGCCGCGGCGCCGATCTCGTCACGGTGGCGAGCCGAGGGGCGGGAGCTTCCTCGATGGTCTTGCTGGGCGGAACGGCTGAAGAGATCATGGCCGCTGCCCCTTGTGATACGGCGGTCGCCCGCTCCGAGGGCATCTTCCGCCGTCCCTGAGGCCGCGACCGACGGGCACCCGAACCTGCCCTCGGGTTGTGGCTACACGCAGCGTGCTTGCCTGCGTGCTGCGGCGCTCAACCTGCCTGGAGCCAATCACCGCCGCGCTACCGCCTTCTGTCCAGGCCGAGTGCCGGCTTGCTCTTGAGGCTCCTACAATCCTCCCGGTGGGGCCCGTAGCTCAGTCGGTCAGAGCAGCGGACTCATAATCCGTAGGTCGCAGGTTCGAGTCCTGCCGGGCCCACTCGAAAGTCCCCTGGTCAGCGCCCTGACCAGGGGACTTGTTGTCTTTCCAGGAGGTCGATTCGAGCGGGTTTGTCCGTCGTTTGTCCGTCTGAGAATCACGCAGTATGTGATCGAGACGCTCGGCGATCGCGTCCGCCTCCGAGGGAAACAGGTGACCGTACTGGTCCATAGTGACCGTGATCGAGCTGTGCCCCAGGTGACGTTTGATGTGCTGAGGGTGAGCGCCGGCCGCGATCATCAAGGCGGCCGCGGTGTGCCGCAAGTCGTGGATGCGGAGCCCGGGTGGAACGCCCGCCGTTTCGATGGCGGGATTCCAGATTCGCTTGGTGAAGTTGGAGTGCCGAAGTGGCGTCCCTGGCTTGACCATCTTGGTCTTGTACATGCGGCCGTTGGCCGTGAACACCAGGGAGTCCGGGCTGGCTGCGACGTGTTCGATGAGATGGGTGTTGAGCATGTCCCGCAGGGAGCGCGGCAGGGTGATGGTCCGGGACCGGTAGGTCTTGGTCGGCCCGTAAATGAGCTTCCCGCCCACCTCGGCAACCGACTCGACGACCTCGATCCGGGCTCTGAGCACATCAATTCGCTTTCGACGCAAGGCGGCGGCTTCGCCCCACCGCAGGCCTCCGTATCCCAACAGGTAGACGAACACCCCGTATGGCTCGGCGATTGTCTGGGCTAGGTCGTCGAGTTGGGCGGCCGTCAGGAACAGCTGCTCTTTGGGCCGTATGCGCGGCAGGCTCGCTCCTTCTGCGGGATTCGACGCAAGATGCCGGTTCTTCACAGCAGCCTTGAGAGGTGCGCTCAAGGCTTGATGAGCCTGGCGGATTCGCGACGGCGAAAGGCCGGCCCGACGCATCTCGGTGATCCATTTCTCGATGGCCATCGGCTCAATCCGATCGAGGCGGACGTTGCCGAAGGCCGGGAGCACCCACCGCGAAAGAGGGATTCGTAGCCGGCACGTGTCTTTGGTTTCAGATGAGATCGCGTAGCCAGCCATTGCGCGGCCCAGTCACCGAACCGCGTCGCCGATAGCTCCGGATCGATCCATTCAGCCCGTTGCTTCTGCGCCTCGACGTGGATGAGGAATCTCTCGGCGTCCACCTTGCGCGAGAAGGTCTTCGATCGTTCCCGGCCGGTGGGGTCGATGTAGCGCGCTTGCCACTTCGATTGATCGACCGGATGCCGGCGGATGTGGGCCATGGGTCAGCCTTCCTCGGCGATGAGATCGGCAAGCCACGCCTCAATGTCATGCCAGCGGAAGCGGAGGTGTTTGCCAACCCGGAAACCACGCGGTCCGGTGTTGCGGTGACGCCAGGTGTAGATGGTCTTCACCGGAACCTCGAGGTAATCGGCGAGCTCTTGAACCGACAGTAGACGTTCGCCAGGACGAAGTGGCTCGGATTGTTCGCCGAAGGGGAGAGACGGTTGGTTCCGCGCCACCATAGTATCTGGACGATACCATAACGTTACATACTGAACAACCGTTAAACAACCATCTTAGATGGGTCGACCATGACAGTATTTGAACTTCTTACCCGACCCGCACCAACACGGCTCGTTACGACCCAGCGGCGGAGGGGTCAACAGCTGGGTGCGGGTTTGCGCCGCTTTCGCTTCTTTGGTGAGACGGCGTTCCGCCACGGTCACCTGATGCTCCCGTCTGGTCAGCTCTTCGTGGCGTTCGGTGAGCTCAGCCTCCCGAGCAGAGATCCCCGCCTCTCGTTCTCGCAGCCGCTCGGCCAACCCCTCGAGATCCTCATCAACCAGAGAAGCCAGTTCATGGTTGAGGAGGACGGCCAGACCGCGACCCATCGAGATGCCCACCGTATCGCAGTAGCGACGCCAGATCGACCACACCGCATCCGAGACCGGCACCTTGACCAACTGGGTCCCCTCGCTGTGATCCATATCGGAGAGAAGCCGCCGATCCACCCGGGCCAATACCCGCCGCTCCAGGCTCATCGCAACCCCCACCGTTTCAAGTTGCACACAGTTGCATCATCCATGATGCGAGTATACGGGTATACCGCAACCGGCTTGGTTGCAACTGTGTGCGGAAACAACGCCCGCCAACGGGCGGCTGCGGCAGCCAAACAACCGGAGATTCCGGAACCCGATGAAAGTGGCGACCCATGGGGGAGGAACCGCGTCCATCGCGAGAGAGCCAGCGATCGGCGCAGCGGCTGGCAGCGCCTGGACGGCAGCACGCGAAGAACCCCGAGGGAGTTTCGGCCGAAACCTTGACCCTCTCGGGGTTTCCGACCCGCTGGAACTCCAAACCCCGAAAGGTCGGTCTCCCAGTGGGTACCCAGAGTGACCTCTCGGTCGCTTCAGGTCCGATCCGGGGTTGCCCCCAAGCCGGCAACCACACCATACGATCCACCCATCGACACCAACAAGCCCACCGGCACCATAGATTTCGCGAACCAGTCGAACATTTCGCGAACCACCCCAACCCACACGGCGCGGAGGTGCCGACCACCGAGTACGGGAAGCAGGAACTCCGGCATCCCTGTTGAAGGCGACAACAGGGATCACCACACTGAGCGACAACCCGGCAAAAAGAGAGCACTCCTCGACGTGCCGCTCGGCGCTATCTCGGGAGCTGAGTGTTATTGCCCGGGAACAGGGTGATCTGGGCGCCTACGCTTTGCCGTCGTGGGCACCGATTCGGTTGCCTGCCATGAGTCTTCCATGTAGTCGATAACGGAATGGTCAAGATGAGGGTTCCGACCCCTTATCGGGAACTGAATGAGGTGTTGGGGGATCTGGTTGGCGGCGTTGCGGTCATCCTTGGGGATGGTCTGGTTGGCGGTTACCTGCAAGGCTCGTTCGCGGTTGGCGGCTTCGATCTACATAGCGACGCCGACTTCGCGGTGGTGACAGAAGGGGAACTCACCGAAGATCAGGTGGGTGCTCTGCAGGTTATGCATGACCGGATCTTCGGGGGTGGGAAGGAGTGGGCCAAGCACCTGGAGGGCTCGTATTTCCCGAGGGCGACGCTGCGGGACGTCTCCCAAGCCGGCAGCGAGCTTTGGTATCTGGACAATGGTCATCGGCGCCTGGAACGATCCAATCATTGCAATACGGTGACGGTGCGGTGGATTCTGCGCGAACGGGGAATCCCGTTGATAGGTCCCGAACCGGCAACATTGATCGATCCGATTGCGACCGCGACCCTCCGAGGGGAGATAGCTGAGGTGATCGAGAGTTGGGGTAGAGAGATTCTCGGTGATCCCGACCGTTACCGGAACCGTTTCTACCAGTCGTTCATTGTGTTGAATCTGGCGCGGATGTTGCATGATCTTCGGGCAGGTTCGATCGGCTCGAAACGGACCGGTGCTGAGTGGGCCAAACAGCACCTCGATCCGTCGTGGATCGGTCTGATTGACCGGGCTTGGAGCGGGCGGCCCGACCCGGCTAGATCGGTTCGGGAAGCGGCCGACCCCCAAGACTTCACCAGCACCTTGCGATTCGTGCGCTACATCATGGACCAGAGCCACATACGGCGGGAATCCCCCAACATCTGACTGCCACGCTCAAGCCCTGGCTTTGCTCGGATCAACCTTTGGGGGCACCGGTCGGGTGTCATGCTGGCGGCCCTGGCCAGATAGTGAACCCGAGTGATTCGTAGAGGGTGCGCGCTGGTGTGTTGTCGTCGGCGACGCGGAGAGCAACGGTAGTTTCGCCGGCTTCCTTGACAGTCTCCAGGCAATGTCGAACTAACAACCTCCCGGGGCCCATCCGCCGATAATCGCGGGAGGTGAACAACTCGATGATGAACGGACAGTGGGGGGTGTCATCCCACGGCGCCCGACGGACAGCCATGACCGCGGCCACGATCTTGCTGTGGTCCTCCACAACGGGTGATGCTTCGAACCAGAAGTCCCCGTAATCGCCGTCGAACGATGCTCGGATGTCGGCACCGCCTCCTCCAGGGTGTCGCAGGCGATCCCCGGGTCGTAGGCCTCGAGATACAGGCTGGCCAACTGTTGTCGGTCGGAGCGGTCACAGGGGCGAACCTCAAACCCGGTGGGTTGCGGTGCCCCACCGGGAAAGTCGCCAGCTTCGATATTTGTGATCAGCGTAAGAAGCTCGGCCATTGATCCTCGGGAGTTTCGGGACGCACACCTGCGTCGCTGCAGCTCGATACTGGCAGGCAGCGACCCAGATACGCAACGTCTGCTGCCCCACAGTACGCGGCGGCTGAACTTCGCACCTGAAGCCGACCCGAGTGCGGAGATGCCGCTCGGCGCTATTCGACAATGTGCTTGGTCTCGCTTGGGATCTGGTGATCGGAGCGGGTGGTGAGTCGCTGGCGGCGTGCCAGGATGTGGGCTATGCACACGGCGGAGTCTGAGTTAGCTGCACTCGGATCGGTAGTCGACCTGTTGGATGATGGGCGGATCGACTTCTGGTTGGCCGGAGGGTGGGCAGTGGACTTCCATCACGGGGAGGTAACCAGATCACACTCCGACATCGACCTTGTTGTCTACCACTCCGACAAAGAACGAATACATCAAGCGCTGATTGCCAGCGGTTTCGCAGTGACCGACGACACCGACCCCGACGCTGAGATGATCCACATGAGGGACGGCTTGAAGGTCGACTTGTCATTCATCACGGTCCAACCTGACGGCACCACCGTGACACCCGGATGGGAATACTGGCCGTGGCCGGCAGATTCGTTCACCGGGGAGAAGGCTCACCTGTTCGCGGTAGCAGCCAGGGTCATCTCGGCCGAGACGCTTCTTCATTCCAAGAGTGGGTGGGAACTCAACACAGGTGAAGCCCCCCGCCCCCAAGACATCGCCGACATCGAGACTCTTCGTCGAACTCTCCAACGCTAGCAAAGACCATAAGCCTGAACCCTCCTTCTCGTCTCGACAGCGCTGGTACTCAGGGACGAAGACGCCACACTCAGCTCCGCAATATGAGCACCACATCGGGTGGTCACCGGCAATCCACCAGACCGCTCCTGGAGGTGCCGATAGGCGCTATTCGGCCGAATGTGCGTTTCTGCTCGGGATTTGGCGATCGGGAGCACCCTGGAACTGGGGTCGGGAGTGGTACGTTTCACTGACGATGTTTCGGATGGTTCGTTTCCTGACCGTGGCCGTTGGCCTCGCCGCCGTAGGACTCGTGGCGTGTGCCTCACCCGGCTCCCAGGCACCCGAACTGACGGCAGAAACCGAGTCCAATCTTGCTGCCGATGCCCTAGTGAGGGCCTGTGAGCGGGGGTGTTACGGGTTCACGATCTACGTGCACGACGAGTTATTCACCGCCGTCACTCCTCTCGGTCAGGCTGAACCAATGCCCCAGTCGACCGTCGAGGCAATACGAGAGCGGCTCGGCGACGTCACCTTCGTGAATCAAACTGAAGCCGACGTCCTCTTCGGTGATGACGCCCTGGTCGACGGCGGCAACGGGGTGCTCATCTCGATCGGCCCAGTCGAAGAGTTGACCGAAGGCGTGGTCGGCGTAGAGGTCGGCGTCGTCACTGGACGCGAGGGAGGGCACGGGCAGGTGCTCCAGTTTCAGTGGAGCGGTGACGGCTGGATACCCGCAACAAGCGACGACACCGGCGTCACCGTGACCAGCTGGGTCTCATAGGACACTTAGCACCCGAGCGCGAGGTGCCGATAGCGGACGGTTGGGTCTGAGGGCGATATGGCGCGAGAGCCGGGTGATCTGCGTGGCGTCGATCGGGCTGACGACGCGTAGTACGGCAGGGGCTCGCACCGATCGGCTGTTCTTCGAGGACTCTCGGCGGTATGGGCGTGGAGTTAGGCTTCGCACGAACGGCGGAGAGATGGGTTTGGTCACCCACCAGCGGCTCTCCTCGCCAGAGGAGTGGAGCATGGAACCCACGATCGAAGGGGAAGTATTGCCGCCGCGAATGGGTGGTGGCAATAGGCTGGCGCAACGCCCTGTCCTCAGTTCGATCCTGATCGCAATTCTCGCCGGTTTGTTTTTGCGGATGTCCAACATCATCGGGTTTCCTGAATTCGTTGATACGTTTCTTCCTGATCACTACGTGGGAGCGCGGCTCATCGACTTCGGGTTCCGGATGACGATGGGCGCCGTTCTGGTGTTGGTGGGTATGCCCCTTCTGTTGGGTTACTACCGGACCGGATGGTTGAGCGATTACGCGAGACTTTTGCGCCTCTCCATGGGACCGGACCCCCGGAAGACGGGAGAAGCCGCGCTCCTGTCATTTCTCGCTTTCATAGGAGTGTTGGTCGCTTTCTCACTTGCGGCCGGGGTCTTCAGCTCCGATCCGTCGGTGTTGATAGACGACGACAACTGGCTCATTCTCCTCGCGGCGCTGGTCCCCGGCATCTGGGAAGAGCTGGCCTTCCGGGGGGTTGTCCTCGCCAATCTGCAGCAACGCTTCTCCCCACGAGGAGCCGTCTTGGCCAGTTCGGTCGTTTTTGGATTGTTCCATTTCAGCAACCTGGGGACATGGGACGATGCAGGCTCGGTGGTGACCGGCGTAGTCGCCGCCACAACCCTGGGAATCGGATGGGGCTATGTCGTGATCAAGACCAATAGCATCGTGCCGTCGATCTTCCTTCACTACACGATCGATGTGGTCTTGTTTGATGAACTGTTCATCGACCCACTCGCCAGCGACGATTCGACGGCGATCGTATACGTCGCCATCGCGATCCTTTATCCCCTATTGACAATTCTGCTCACAAGACTGCTGTACAAGAACAAGCAACCTGCACACGCTCACGCACGAACACTCCAGTGACCTATCGATCACCTCTACGACATGAAGTTTGCATCCTGTAACGGGGGCGGCCTGTGATGGGTAGGCCACGAAGAAACATCGTTGCGGTTCTGATGGTCGTTGTGTGCCCTACCTGGTTGTCGGGCTGTACCTCCCAATCTGACGAGCCGAACCGGCAGTTTTGCAGCAAACCACTCGTCACCGTACGTGGTGGACTCGGCGGCAAGGGGGCGCACGCCGACGTGCCGATCTGCTTGGTTTGAGGATCGGCGTGTTATCGCTCATATTTGGTGATCGGGGCGAGTTGACACACTTCCAGTTGCATGCCCGGATCTGGGTGTCTTGGGCGTTGCGGCTGATGGCAAAGCTGGACTCACAACATCTGGGGCGCGAAGGTTTAGCCATGCCGTACCGCCCATCGACGACGACACCCAGTCGGGGTATCCCTGGTGACGCGGTGCTGACCATCTGGGTGGTCGTGAACCTGGTGAATGTATTGCAGGCGGTCGGATTCGTGACGCGGGTCTCGAACTGGGATGTGCAACGGATTGTGGGAATCGTTATCGCCGGTCTCGCGGTTCCCGCCACGCTGGCGCTGGTGAGCTTCGCGCGCCGAGGGGCCGGTTGGCGCTTCTACAGCGGTCCGTTGACGTTCGATGCCTTTGTTGTTCTATTGGTGGTGGTGGAGTACGTGTTGGCGATTGAGTGGCGGTCGTCGGGGAGACCCGAGGTGTTGGTCCCCTTGGTGAGTCTGTTCTTCGGGAGCATCGTCTTGATGGGTGCACCCATGTTGTGGATCAACCGGCGGTTGTGGGCCGTGACGGCGGTTACCGCTACGGTTCTCCTTTCCGCAATGTTGTTCGCCATGAGCAAAGGAGTCGGTTGACTGGGACTCTTGCGCGATCAAACCGGATAGTCCCGCGAAGCGACGCAAATTCGCGGCGACCTCACGCCTGTGAGGTACCCCCAAGATCGAGAGATATGCTGCAATACCGTTCGCCCCACCCCGGCGGCCCGCGTCTCTGACGGAACGAGCGGCGATGTGCCACTATGTGCGCTAGGTGAGCAGCTAGCTGTCGTCGGATTCCTTAGTTGATGTCCAGAAATTGAGAGCAAGAATCACGAAGGCAACGCTCAAGACGATGAATGCGATGTTCGCCCTCGTTCCACCAAGAAGGCCTGCGATGCCTGCGATCAGAAAACTGGCTGCGGCTATCAGGTACATCACTGCTGCTCTACGACGAGAACTCATTTCGTCCTCCTTTCCAGGATCAGTATTCAGTACCTGCGCCGATGGCGGGGTCGACGCTGAGTGAAAGGACCCACAAGTAGACGGCCTCATCCGCTTTGGGTTCCTGGTCGGTCGGTTCTTTTCCATGACAGGCACTCCTACGCGGAGTGTTGAACATCTTCTGGATCGACAATCGTTGGCATGGTTGGTGGTTTCTGCGTATTCATTGCTCGGGTAGATCGTTGAGTGCCGCCTGCATGGTGGTTCGGTAGGTTTGGAATGCGGTTCGTCCCCGCTCGGTGAGCGAGATGGTGGTATGTGGCTTGCGACCACGGAACTCCTTGTGGATTGCGGCGTAGCCATGCTCCTCGAGTTTGCGGAGGTGGGTGGCGAGGTTCCCCCAGGTCAGACCAGTCGCGTTGACGAGGAACGTTGCGTCGGCGGCTTCGACGACGTAGAGCTGGGTCACTAGCTTCAGCCGGGCGGGAGCATGGATCACCGGATCGATGTTCGAGAACGGGTCGATTTGGCGGCTGGACGCCATTGCTCACACCGTGGCAGGGTGTTGCGGAAGCGGGTGGTTTCTCAGCACTGCCATGAATCTGGCGATGCCTGTGAGGAAGATGATCGCCGCCGCGGTGCCGAACACGATCGGGTAGCCGTGATGGGTGGTGAGGTCGTTGCGCCACAGCCACTCTCCAATCAACGGCGCAACCGACAGCATCAACCCGTACAAGTAGTAACGCGGGATGCTTGTGACCGAGCCGGCCACGGAGAATCCGATCAGGATGGTCATGCCGAGGCCGAGCGGATAGCCGATGCTGCCATCGCCAAGATCGAGCCAATCCATCTGCACCCCAATGTAGGCAACGGCCCCGAGAACTGCTGCGAGGACGTTCGCAGTCAGTAGGACGATGGTGAGCTTGCGCAACCGCTTGCGTCGGTTGGTTCCGAAGCGGACGGTTCCAACGCGCGGGTTGATGACGCGACGTCGCACGACCCAGATCACCAGGTACGTAGCCAGCCAGACCGGGGCGAGGAGGGCCGAACTCCAGAAGTCGCCCAGGTCCTCACTCAGAAGAGGAGCAATCGCAAGATTGGCGAAGACGGCGGCGATCAAGACATCCCACAATCCATCGTCCGTCACGGTCCGAAACGTCCGCTGTTCGAGAGTTTCCAGGTCGTGGTCGGTCATTTGTCAACTCCCCGTGGGTTCAAAGAACTTTGCGTCCCAAAGTCACCTTACTCCACTGATCGGGCGCCATCAAGACCAAACTCTCCAGGGATCCGCGAAACGGCCGCTTCATCGCGATTTGATTACCGAATCGCCCCGTCCTCACAGCCGGATAGAGGCGCACATATCGCCCACTTCCCGGGGCGATATCAACCACGACGTAGTATCCGATAACCGGCAGTTCTGAGTGGGGAGCCGCCACTCTGGCGAAACGTCTCCCCACGTTGGGTTCAACGGCTGGCTCCAGCGACGAAGGTGGCGACGATGTAGGTGGCGTGCCGATCGAGAGAACGTCTCGCCCTGTCGTAACGCATCGTTGTCCGCGGATCAGCATGGGATGCAGCCTCTTGCACGTCTCTGAGAGCAACACCGGCATCGAGCGCTGCCGTGATGAAGGAGTGCCTCAGTGAGTGCGGGGAGATCTTCTTGTCGATCCCGCCTCGCCTCGCCAGCCGTTTCACGATGCGGGTAGCAGCGTGCCGATCGAGACGACGAGTGCCGTCATGGTTCAGGAAGATCGGTCCCTCTTCGTGTTCGCTGACACATAGGTCGATGGCTCGGGAGGTGCGCGGTGCCAGGGGGATGGTGACGATCTTGCCGCCCTTGCGGGTGATGGTCAGGGTGCGGTGACCTCGCTCCGGCCCGAGGTGCTCGATATCCGCGTTGAGGGCTTCGCTGATCCTGAGCCCGTTCAGCGCCAGCAAGCAAGCCAACCCGTGGTCTCTTCCGCCCGCGAGCCCGGCGTGGACCAGGAACATGCCGAGTTCGTTGCGGTCCAGCCCGGTGGCGTTCGATTCGTAGTTCAGTTTCGGGCGGCGTAGGTGCACCGCCGGGGACACCGCAATGATCTGTTCTTCGACGCAGTATCGGTAGAACCCAGCAATCGTCGACAGTCGCCGTGCCACGGTCGCCCGGGCCTTGCCGTCTTGTTCGAGACTGCGGGCGAACAGCTCGATGTGGGCCCGCCTCACCTCGAGTACCCTCAGATCGTGGCTAGTGCACCATCCGAGCCATTGCCGCAGATCCAGGCTGTAGGCGTCACGGGTGGTGTCGCCGTACCCGGCCAGGAACCCAGCGATAGCTTGCTGCACCTCAAACGAATCTAGTCCGGCGCCACCACTGCGGGCGCGAAGGCTGATTGTGTTGTTGTCATCTGGTTCTCCCATCTGGCGGGAAGAACCAACCTGCACGAACACCACCAGCTCACCACGAAGCGTGGCGAGAAGCCAACCGGCAGGCCTCACAAGGTAGCGCTGGAGGTGCCGATCGGGGACGCTCTGCGGAAATGGCGTTGTCGCTCATAGTGGGTGATCGGCGTGTTTAGTTGAGAGGGAGGCCGGTGAGCAAGGCAGCATCGATTCCCCCATTGCTGTCTGGGCGCGAACGGGACGAAGGACTCTTGTGTGGCGGGTTATTGAGCGAGACGATTCGGTTGAAAGGAGTTGGCGATGCTGCGTCGTACGCTGGATTGGGTGGTGGTCGTGCTGTTGATTGGGGTGGCGGGTTGTGGTGGTAGCGACGCCGAGACCGCTGCTCCGGCAACGACTGCAAATGATTCCCCGTCGGTGGTGACCCGAGACCTCGTGTACGCCACCTTTGGGGAGCGGCCATTGAATCTGAACATTTACGCCCCCACCGGGTCCGGCGACTGGCCGATCGTGATCCATTTCCCGGGTGCGGACGGGATGACGGCAGCCTGGTTGCCCGAGGACCTGGTTGCGCAGGGGGTGATCGTGTTCGTGACAGATTACCCGCGGATGACCCCGACTTCGGCGGTTGAGGACCGAGGTTCCGGATATCGGGCTATGGCGGAGAGCGCGGCGTGCGCTATTCGTTTTGCCCGGGCTCGAGCGTCTCAGCTCGGAAGTGACGCTCCGATCGTCGTGGTCAGCGGCTTCAGCATGGGGGGTGGTCCCGCCGCCCACGCTGCGTTGTTCGGGGCCAGCCTCGAGAGTAGCTGGGAGGAGTTTGCCCTCAACCGAGGTGGGCCCCCACGCCAGGTCGACTGTGAGATCGGCGACGGTTCGACCCATGTGGATGCCTTGGTCGGGATGGGCGGCGCCTACGACGGGTTCGTGGGATATCAAGGGAAGTACGGGCGGGAGTGGATGCAGGAGCGAGATCCGGAGTTGTGGCAGTTGCTGTACAGCTCGATCGGAGAGAATCCGGGTCTGAAGGTGCGTCTACTCCATGGCGACGCCGACGGAGAGATTCCGTACGAGAACTCGGTCGAGTTCCAAGCCACGCTGGCCGACGCGGGCTACGACGTGAGCCTCGTCTCCTTTGCCGGTGGCCACTACATGCCGCCCGAGCTGGCCGTCCCGACCATCATGGAGGTCATCGGGCCCTAGCGTCACCGATAATCGACCGAACCTCAGCGGCTGCCTCGCGCTCCCAGAGCCAAGACCCGAATTGCCCAGGAAAGCCGAATCGAGGCGAACGAGAATGCGGACCCAGAGAACCTTGTCTAGCCGCCTCGAACCGGCATTTCGTTGCACCTCGCTGGTCACACGACGTGGCGAGGGGCGAACACCACATTCAGTGATGACCCGGCGAGGTGCAGGCGCTCTCGAAGTGCCGATCCAGAGCACTCGGCTGAATGTGCGTTACTGCGACAGAATTGTCAATCTCGGGTGGGAAGGTCAGCGGCGCAAGAGCAACGTCGCGTGCCCACCTCGCTGATTGTGGCGGCGTCAGGCCGCGGGCGACCTTGCGGGGAGATCCCCCTTCCGGCGCTTGCGCTGGTGTCTCACAATCACAACGACGACCCCGACCACCAGTCCGAGCCCCAGCAGGAACAACCACAGCGGAGTAGACCAGCCCGTCCAGGGCCAACCGAATTGGCCGCCGACCTCATCGATAACCGCCGACGTCAGATCGAGACCGCTGTCGCTGTTCGTCAGCAGCACAACCCCCTGGCCCAGATGAGGAACAGCCACGAACTCCGACCGATACCCCTCGTTGGCACCATCGTGAGTGATGGCGATCCCGCCCTCCTCGCGGCTCACCCCAAACCCAACGGCGATGTCCGGGTCCAGCAGCAGCTCAGCCGTCGCCTGGTCCAGCACCGTCCCTGAATCGTCGACATAGGAGCGCATCACATCGGCAACGAGCACGGCATACTCGTCGGCCGTCGTCCACATCGAGCCCGCCGCCGTCTCCGGGTACTGATGCCAACCACCGCCTGCCACCTCGGTCCCATCGACTCTGTACCCGACTGCGAGAACCTCCCGATCTTCCGGGTAGAAGAGCCGGAATGTTGACCGCTCCATGCCGAGAACATCGAAGACCTCGGTCTCAGCGATATCCTCGAACAACAGCCCGGTGTGGTCCTCGATCGCGAGTTGAGCGATCAAGAAGCCGCCGCCCGAGTAGTTGCGCTCGGTTCCGGGCTGGGCAACGACCCGCATCGGCTCGTTCTTATCCCTCACCCCGAGGAGGAGCCGATCGAGTTCGGGGAGATCCTCGCTCAGCGTGTAGCCGGGAAAACCCGGAACATTGATCCCGGCACGATGCGCAAAGAGCATCCGCAGCGTGATCGTCTCGTCGTACCCGCTCGGGGGCAACGTCCAACTGGTAAGCATCGTGGTCACATCTGCCTCGAGGTCGATCCGGCCCTGCTCGGCGATTGCTGCAGCCACCAAGCCGGCGACGGGTTTGCTCAGCGAGGCAGCCTGGAACAGTGTGTCCGGAGTGACCGGGCGACCCGGTTCTGCGTCTCCGTAGGAGCGCACATACGCAACCGCGAAATCATCGATGACCGCAAGGCTGACACCCGGAACACCGTGCTCCCCTATCAGATCTACGACAACTTCGTCGAGGCGATCCGTGTCGAGCCCCGAATCCGCCGCACAGGCAGCCGACACCAAGACGAGAAGCAACGTCACGAGCGCAGCGAGAGACCTCACAGACCCACCATGTCACAACGCTAATGCGACGACCACCCACGGCGCGGGTTTGACGGATGGCGCTCCACCGTCGAGGGTCGCCAGCGGACACAATCGGTAACGGCCCATGCCGACGGACACCCGAGCACGACGTGAGGATATGGGGGTAATCGGGGGCGGTCAGCCAAAAGCCGCTGCAATGGCGCGTAGACTCCACTCGCGCACGGAACCCGCAAGTCGCGCGTGCGGATGGGAGGTTCTGTTGGCAGCTCGGTACCACTTCCTGAGTGAGTTCACCCTGACGAGCAGTCGCGAGGCCGTGTGGGCGGCGCTCGTGGCTGCCGAAGCGTGGCCCTCGTGGTGGCGATGGCTGAAGCGCCTCGAGGTCGTTCGCGCGGCCACGTCCGAGAACGGTGTCGGCGCCGTCTACCGCAACCACATCGGCTCCCCCACCGGGTACTCCTTCACGTTCCGAGTCGAGATCGCGGACACGGACCGCCTCCGCCGCATCGACATGGCCCTGACCGGCGAGATCGACGGTCGGATCAGGTATCTCCTGTCCGAGGGTCCGTCCGGTGGGACGCACATCTCGTATGCGCAGCTCGTCGAGACCCCGAAGTGGTGGATGAACCTGCTCGCACCGATCGCCCGGCCCGGGTTCACCTGGAACCACGACAAGCTGATGACGGACTTCGCGAAGGGGCTTGCCCAGGCAACTGGTGGCGAGCTCGTGACGGTCCGCAACTGGACACTGAGGCCCGGCGCAGCGGGCTTCTACGAGATGCCCGCCGTCGGCCGTTGACCACAGTCGGACGCTGATCACGCGATCGCCGGACTCGACCGCTCGACGAGCTGTCTACGCGCGCTGCGCTGGTGCGCCCGAGGCCCTCCGGGCGCGCCAGCGAGCATGCCAGCCGTTCGTCGGCGTCCGTCGCAGACCTCACTAGGCGGATGCCTGGGTTCCATAGCCTCACGCGCCACCGACCCAACCGGCCATATCACTCACCGCTCCGAGCGATATCGCGCACTCCAATCCGAGCAGATCCGGCAGGGTGATGATGTGGGGGCCTGATTGGAGCCACCGCCGTTGTTGGTGGTTGGTTACGGTTGGGTGGTCTCCTTGGGGTCCGGTCTGACCGACGAACCGGCTGACACCAGTTGGTTGTCTTGTGAATGACGAGTCGGCCGGATCCTCGGGGGGCGCCCGGCACTCACCGGTCGGGCGGTGCGACGTCGGTCGGGCTGCGGGAACAGCTCGGGCCGTGTCGACGTCCGCCGTTCCGGTGGTGCGTGCCACCCCTTTTGCCCATAGGTCGAGAGAAAGGGATGGCCATGACCATGGTATCTGCGGGCTCGGTCACCGGTGGCGTCGATACCCACCTCGATGTTCACGTCGCCGCGGCGTTGGATCGGATCGGGGGCCTGTTAGGGGTCGAAGCGTTCGACACCACCCAAGCCGGCTATGAGGCGCTGTTGGCCTGGCTGTTGAGCTTCGGTCCGGTGGCCCGGGTCGGGGTGGAAGGCACCAGCTCCTATGGGGCTGGTTTGGCCCGGTTCTTGATGAGCCACGACCTCGAAGTGATCGAAGTAGACCGCCCCAACCGCCAGGAACGATCCCGCCACGGTAAGTCGGATCCAGTCGATGCGATCGAGGCGGCCCGGGCTGCCTTGTCGGGTCGAGCCACCGGGTTGGCCAAAAGCAAGGACGGGCCGGTGGAAGCCATCCGGGCGTTGCTGGTGGCGAGACGGTCAGCTCGGAACCACCGCATCTCAGCGTTGGTGCAGATGCGGCATCTGGTGTTCACCGCCCCCCAGCCGCTGCGGGAACGGTTCTTCGGGCTCTCCAAGACCGAGCTGGTGAACCAAGCCGCCGCCCTGCGTCCCCGCGACAACGGTGACGTGGTCAGCTACGCCACCAAGGTGGCGCTCAAAACCCTGGGACAGCGGGTGCAACTGTTAGACGCCCAGATCAGCCAGATCCGCCACATGCTGCCTCCCCTGATCAACGCTGCGGCTCCCGACCTGCTCGACGTTTACGGGGTCGGGGTCGACAACGCCGCCATCCTCCTCGTCGCTGCCGGGGACAACCCGGAACGGTTGAAAAGCGAGACCGCGTTCGCTCACCTCTGCGGGGTAGCGCCACTGCCGGCCTCGTCGGGCAAGGTGATCCGGCATCGACTCAACCGGGGCGGCAACCGGCAAGCCAACCATGCCCTCTACCAGGTGGTCATCAGCCGCCTCGCCTCCGACCCCGAAACCAAACGGTATGTGGAACGACGCAACAAGGAAGGCAAATCGATCGGCGAGATCGTCCGGATGTTGAAACGCTACGTGGCTCGGGAAGTGTTCAAACACCTCCCCGCCGCCTAACACCCAAAAACCTGCAGGGAGGAGCGTGGCTCCCGAACCGGCCGACGCCCCCAACCGGGCTGTCCAACGAATGAACTGCCCGCCCCACCCCGCTCTCACCACCAGCAGCGGGACAGCGTGACCTAATAAGAGCATGCCCTCAACGCCAGTGGCCCAACCCTGTCGTGTCCGCCCACCCCGCACCACACCTTGACAACCAAACCAAGATCGCGAAAACCACCACTTGACACCATAGGAGCCTCAATCTGGATCGGTTCCCAGATATTGGGTTGTCACGGTCCGTGGCTGTTTCAGCTTGTGTGGTCGGGGTCGGGTTGGTAGCGGTTGGAGAGGAGCCACTCAAAGATCTCGTGGCGGAGGAAGGTCAGTTTGCGGCCGCCCGGTTTGCGGTGAGCGGGGATAATCCCCTCCCGCACCCAAGCCCGGACGATCTGGTCATTGGTGTTCAACAACCCGGCCAGCTGCTTGGTGTCCATCACCGCCGGTACCTCCGGGTACCAACGCTCATAGTCGATAGTCCCGCCCCTCACGTCTCGTCCCGTTCGGTGCCGGCGGGTGCTTCCCCGTCGTGGTCGGGTTCCACTCGGCTCAACGCGTCGATGACCTCATCGCGAAAGAACCGGTACTGCTGTCCCCACCGCACGGCGGGCAGCTCTCCCCGATGGACCTTGTCACGGACGTCACCGATGGTGCTGTGCATCATCTCCGCCACGTGGGCGGTGGTCAGCAGTGGGGGATAGAGGCGCCGCAGTTCGTCGGCTGGATCTGGTTTGCTCATTACCCACCAATATTACTCAACGTTGTGACAGTGCAGAACGATTTTCAGGTGGACGGGCGGTTCTTGTCCGTATTTTGTCCGTCAAAGAACCGGAAACGGTGCGAATTGATGGGAAGCAACACAAGCTGAATGGTCAGTCATTACTGGTTTTCTCGGGGATTGCCGTCGTCGTCGGAAACCTCAAGTTCAAGCTCATAATCCGTAGGTCGCAGGTTCGAGTCCTGCCGGGCCCACCAACTCGATCGCGTATTACAACGAGGCAGCCGGGCAAGGGAAGCGGATCACGATGGCCCGCGAAGGAGGATTATCCGGCAGTCCGGGCGGGTGCTTGCCGTGGTGAGGATGTGTGCTCGCGACGATCGTCCAAGTTGGGGTCCGCCTGAGGCGACCGTGTGCACGAGATCGAGATCACTCCCGAGGGTCTCCATCATCTCAACCGACTGCCGGATAAGGTGCGTGCCGCCGCGCTGGAGTCCATCTTTGGGTCGATTGCACGCAACCCGCGGCCGCTCGGCAAAGCGCTGGTCGGCGAACTGGAGAGTCTCAGGTCGGCACGACGCGGCAACTAACGCATCATCTACGAGGTCGCCGGTTCGAGTCCTGCCGGGCCCACTCAACCTCTCGACGGCTACCGGCTGAGATCCATCTGGAGGTACTCGGTCACATTCAGAAAGCCCGGTATCGGCTTGGTTGTCTCGGGTAGCTGCCGCCACGCCTCTTCCTCGGTTACCAGCCTGGGGGATACCAGTGCGACCTCGTGGCCCTCGGCCCTGAGTGTTGCGGTTCCGGCCGCCAGAATGTTCTTGACCCAATCCGAGCCAGAGCCGTAATTCAGGATGAAGATGTATCCGTTCTCCACCCGGTGGGCGTCGAGTGGAGTTTGATAAACCTTCCCCGACGATCTGCCCACGTGTGTGACCACCGGCCGGACTCCGCGTTTGAGCTCCATCTTGTTGAAGAGTCGCTTGTTCACCTGAGCGAGCCATCTTGGCAAGGGCATATCAGATCTCCAGGCTCTTAGGCGTGGGGGACGTGCCATCAATTGTATTGGCTGACGGCGGTGGCGGGCGCGGAGCCCCTTGGAAGCATCATCTCCTGTCGAACCAGGAAGCCGGGCGAAAGAGGCTCGCAATTGGTGGGCCTCGGCACCGCATGGGAACTTTTAATAGCCTATCGCCTCCGTCGACGGGGCGGTCCAACTGAATCCGACGTGACTAACGACCTGGGTGGCACCCTGCCATCGTTCTTTCCCAACGAGGAACCATCGGCCAAAGCGACCACAACCACCGTCGCACCCGTCAGTCTCGTCGTGGCAAGTACCACGGTCGGCCGGAGATTACGGCACACGACGTGCCGGTCAGCGAGTCGGTAGCGTTGGGTCGTAGACCACCAATGTACATATGCGCCAATTGTGGATCAGACGTACCCGTTGAGGATCGTTTCTGCAGCAATTGTGGAGCGGAGATGCAGCGGGCATGTTCCGCGTGCGGCGCTCCGGTAAAGCCAGATGCTCGGTTCTGTGGCCAATGCGGAGTGGCGCTCGACCCCCGACCGGCCCTCTCCGACCGCCTCGTATCACAGACCCCGTCTGATCTGACCGAGCGTCGGTTGGTCACGGTGCTGTTTGCCGACCTGGTGGGGTTCACCGCCCGGTCGGAACAGCAGGACCCCGAAGTCGTGGCTACGTTCCTCAACGAGTACTTCGACCGGTCGCGCGACGTCATCGCTCGATTCGGCGGCGTGGTCGAAAAGTTCGCCGGCGACGCGGTGATGGCAGTGTGGGGCGCCCACGTAGCGACCGAGGACGACGCCGAGCGGGCGGTGCGAGCCGGTCTCGAACTGCAAGGCGCAGTAGCCAAGCTGGCGACGGAGGTCGGCGACCCGGGAATCATGCTACGGGTTGGTATTCATACCGGGGAAGCAGCCGTACGGTCCGGTAGCGGCGAATCCACCGCGATGGTGGTAGGTGACCTGGTGAACTCCGCAGCGCGGTTGCAGAGTGTGGCCGATCCCGGGACCGTGCTGGTGGGCGAGTCCACGCATCGGGCCGCGCTCCATGCGATCGCATTTGAGGTAGTCGGAACCCCTGAACTGAAGGGCAAACGGGAACCCATCCGTACGTGGCAGGCGTTGCGAGTCATCGCCGAGCGGCGCGGCCGCGGCCGGGTCGAAGGTCTCGATCCGCCCTTCGTCGGCCGCCAATCGGAGCTCCAACTTCTGAAAGATCTCCTGGTCGGAGTGGGCCGCGACCGGCGAGCCCGGATGGTGTCCATCGTAGGGGAAGTCGGCATCGGCAAATCACGACTTGTGTGGGAACTTCAGAAGTACGCCGATGGATTGGCCGAGCCGATTTCCTGGAATCATGGGCGCTCACCGGCCTACGGCACAGAAGGCGTTGCATCGTGGGCGCTCTCCGACATGCTGCGCGGGCACATCGGCGTGGCGGAGAACGAGGACGACGCCACCGTCACCGCCGCGTTGGACGCCGCGCTCGACGTAAGCGTCGAGGATGACACCGAACGGACCAGATTGCGAAAGTGGCTCGGAGCCCTCCTCTGCTGCGGTCCTACGCCGGATGGGGACCGCTCCGAGTTCGATGCTGCCATCCGCAGCTACTTCGCCGCCATAGCGAACCAACAGACCACCGTCCTGGTGTTTGAGGATCTGCAGTGGGCCGACGGCGGATTGCTAGACCTCGTCGAGCAACTCGCCGACTGGATGCCCGATGCTCCAGTGCTCGTGATCACGCTCACCCGTCCGGAGCTGTTCGAACGACGTCCAAACTGGTCGTCGGGGCGCCGGGGGGTCGTGAGCTTGCGGTTGGGGCCCTTGGCCGACGATGAGATGGGGCAGTTGCTGGAAGGAATGATGGGCGAACTCGAACCTCGGCTGCGGATGGACATCGTTGAGCGGGCCGCGGGCGTACCGTTGTATGCCGTCGAGCTGGCCCGGTCGCTGATCGGCCGGGACTTAATTGCCTCGGTCGATGGCCGGAGCGTCGCCCTGACCGAACTGGGCAATGTAGCCCTGCCGGAGACGTTGCAGTCTTTGATCGGCGCCCGGATCGACCGGCTCGAACCGTCCGACCGCTCACTGCTCCAGGACGCCGCCATCCTGGGCAGCACCTTCACCCTGGCGGGACTGGCCGCCGTCAGTGGCACCGGTGACGCAAACCTCACCGAGCACCTCAACCTTTTTGTCCAACAGGAACTGATCGAACCGGTTCGCGACCCGCGCTCACCGATACGGGGAGGCTTTCGCTTTGTGCAGGACCTGGTGCGAGAAGTGGCCCGCAACCGAATGAGTCACGAGGTGAGACGAGCCCGGCACATTGCGGCGGCGCAACACATCGAATCGCGAGGTGGTCCCGACGACGCAGTCATTGCCGCAGATCATTATCTGAGCGCAATGTCTTTCACCCCTACCGGGACCGAGGCCGAAAGGCTTCGTGGCCAGGCCACCGGTGCTCTGGTGGCAGCATTCGAGCGAGCGGTCTCCCTCTATGCCAACGAAGAGACTCTGTCCCTGGGCGCCAGGATCCTGGATCTTGGTCTCGACCTTCCCGATGATCGGCTGGTGGCTCTCAGCGAGCAGATGGCTATGGCGGCGAGCGGCCTGATGCGTTTCGAAGAAGCTCAACAGCATGTTCACAACGCAATAGCACGAAGCCGACGCCTGGGAGATCAGACGGGAGTGCGGAGGGGCGTCGCTTTGGCCGCATACATCTACCTGGAGAGCTTCCGACCGCGGCCCGCCATCGAAATGATCGAAGAACAGCTAGAAGGTAATGACGATTTCAGCACCGACCCGGAATTGGCTCGCCTCGGAGGCTTGCTGGCTCGCGCTAAGAAGTTGTCCGGGGATTTCGAAGGCGCCCTGGCAGCGGCCGAACTTGCTCTCCCGGCCGCGGAGGAGCTTCACTTGCCTGACGTGGTTGCAGATGCACTCATCACCCAAGCGGTTTGTTACGGAGTCCAGGGCCGCAATGTCGAAGCACGAGAGTTGCTCGATTCAGCCGTCGACCTCACCACACGCGAGAACCTCGCCGACGAAGCTTTGACGGCCTATGTCGCTCTCAGCTTCATCGTTCCCGAAGACGAGCAGTCGGAGCGTGACCCCAATCTCGACGCGATCGAGCTCGGTCGACAGATCGGCAAGTTCACCGTCGTGTTGGTGGCCTCCACGAACCACGCCGAGTACTTGATCAAGCGCGGGCGGTGGGACGAGGCTTCGCAATTGCTGGTTGATCCCCTGTGGCAGTCAGCAACCGGGACGCCCCAGACCCATAGGCTCCTGCTTCAGGCGTGGGCGGAGGCCCTACAAGGGAACTCCCCCGACGCCCAGACCTGTTTGGAAGCGGCTCTTGATTCCCAAGGTGATGAAGCCGAGGAATTGTGGGGTGGTGTGAAAGCGGAGACCGCGTTCGTGCAGGCATTGACGGGCAACACTGCTCCGGCTCTGGATTGGGTAGAGGAGGTGCTGGAAGAACCGGAGTCGATACCGTGGATCGAACCGCTCGCTCGGGTCGTCTTCCTGGCCGGAGAACACCGACAGGTCGAGGCCCTGGCGGCGGCGAGCCTCGAGCGTGGTTCAACTGTCGACCTCCGCCACGGGCAGTTCGTTCGAGCTCTCGTGGCAGTTGACCCCGACGATGCGTTATCTCTGGCGGCTGCCGAAGCGCTCATTGCCGAAACAGCCTCGGCCGGTCTGGTCCTCGATGAGTTGCTGTGGACGATCGGTTTGGCCAGATGGCTCCCGGTGGGTCATGCCGATCGAACGCGGCTCATGGCTCGGGCGCGCCAGCGCATCGACGAACGAGGCTTTGGCGGCCTCCGGCAGTTCCTCGATGCGTGACATCAGACGCCGGTCGGCCGGGCCCGCTAGCCTCGAAGCACGATCCCGATTTCAGGAAGGTGTGACGTGGTCACCAAGAAGGAACGGCTGGAACGGCTCGGCTCGGTACGTCTCTTCGAGGAACTGAGCAAAACAGACCTCAAGTACCTGGACGACATCTCCGTAATCGTTCACCACGACGCAGGTCACACGATCATCGGCGAAGGCGATCGCGCCGCCGGTTTTCAGCTCATCCTGGAGGGCGAGGCGCGAGTCGTACGCGGGGGGCGCACCGTCGTTCGCCTAGGTCCGGGAGAGTTCTTCGGTGAAATGGCCTTGATCGATGAAGGGCCCCGTACCGCCGACGTCATTGCCGCTACTCCGATGACGACCCTCGGCATCTCTGGCTGGGATTTCCGGCCTCTGGTGAAACGTCGACCGGACATGGCGTGGAAGCTGCTGGTTCACCTGACCGGCCGGTTGCGCGAATCCCAGAAGCGGGAGGACGCGCTACACGCCTGATGCGAACGCCAACCAGCCGAGTCGGATATAGACTCGCGTCCATGCCCGTACCGGTGATCGTTTTCTAGGTCTGACGCCCGCTGATGGCCTTCCGCTCTCCCCACTTCAGCATCGAGGAGGCCGGCCCCGGAGTGTTTGCGCTCCTCGCCGGAACCACCGGCGCGTGCGTCTCGAACGCCACGGTGATCGATCTCGGGGACAAGACGGTGGTGTTCGATACCTTCATGACGTTGCTGGCCGGCGACGACCTGGTGGCTGCCGTACACCACCTCACCGGTCGCGGTGCCTTCCTGGCCATCAACAGTCACTGGCATGATGACCACACCGGAAGCAACCAGTTGTTTGCCGGCGGCCCGATTGTCGCGACCCGCCGGACGGCCGAGTTGATCGCGGAGAGCGTGTCCACCGACCCGAACGTCTACGCCGAGGAAGTGGATGAGTATCTGGAATGGGCGCTGGCCGAAGAACAGGGAGCCGAGACCGAGGAGCAACTAGCTCGTGCCAGATCCGCCCGGCTGGGCGCCGAGGCCCTCCTAGCCGGCAAGAATCGATTCCGGCTAGCCCTTCCCGATGTCTTCATCGACGACCGGATGGTCGTACGAGGGGCCGAGCGTGACCTCGAGATCCTCACCTACGGCCGCGGGCACACCGAGTCCGATGTCTTTGCCCATCTCCCCGAAGAACGGATCGTGGTGGCCGGGGATCTGCTCTGGGTCGACTCGCATCCCCGCACCAACGACGGCGAACCGGCCGCCTGGGCGGGCGTTCTAGATCGTGTCGCCGTGCTCGGCCCTGAGACTCTGGTGCCGGGCCACGGTCCTCTCGGGGTCCCCGATCATCTCGCCGTGCTGGCCGATTACCTCCGACAGGTCGACCGAGTCGTCGCCGACGAGGGCATTGCCCCCAAAACCATCGCCAATCTTCCGCTCCCTGCCGGATCAGAAGACTGGGCGGGTGGCTACCGGTTCGCCGACGGCGTAGCCGCGCTTCGAGGCCGTTGAGCGGTTTCCAGCGAGGCTGGTCATCCAGTTCGTTCGGGCGCGGGACAGAACGCACTCCGGGCGCACCGGGGACTGGGCGGGGGAGCCTTCGGCGACAAATTGACGAGCCCCATCCCGGACGCGTATTCTCCGAATAATCGATAATCGAGGATGCCGGAGGAATGACGTACGTCTACGCGTTCGACCACCCGCACGACCTCGCCCCAGCCGAGGTGGCCGACCTCATCGGCGGCAAGGGAGCCAATATCGCCGTCATGGCGAGCCAACTCGGTCTCCCAGTTCCGCCCGGGTTCACCATTGCGACTGAGGCGTGCCGGATCTATTTGACCGAGGGCTGGCCCGCCGGGCTCGACGAGGAGATTCGTCAACACATCGCCCTGGTCGAAAAAGCAGTGGGTCGCCGTTTCGGGGATGCGGCCGATCCTTTGCTGGTGTCGGTCCGGTCGGGAGCGCCGGTCTCGATGCCGGGGATGATGGACACCATCCTCAATCTGGGGCTCAATGATGCCACCGCTGCGGGCATGGAGGCCGCGTCCGGCGACCCCGCCTTTGTGGCGGCGTGTCGTTCGCGGTTTTCCGGTACGTATCGCGACATCGTGGGTACCGCCGAAGTTCCTGAAGATCCCTGGCAGCAACTGCGCCGGGCCGTCGAAGCCGTCTTCCGTTCTTGGAACAGCGATCGGGCGCGCAGTTATCGTGCTCGAGAAGGTATTGCCGACGACCTGGGGACCGGGGTCACCGTGCAGGCGATGGTATTCGGCAATCGCGGCGCCGACTCGGCAACCGGCGTGGTATTCACACGCAATCCGGCGACGGGCGAAGCCAGCCTCTACGGCGACCTCATGTTCAACGCTCAGGGAGAGGATGTCGTCGCCGGAACCCACACCACCGAACCGATAACTGTGCTCGATGAGCGTATGCCGGAAATCGCCGAGGAGTTGCGGCGTTACGCAGATCTGCTCGAACATCACTACGCCGATGTGTGCGATATCGAGTTCACGATCGAACAGGGGCGTCTGTGGATGTTGCAAACGAGGATTGGCAAACGCAGTCCCCAGGCCGCCCTCCGGATCGCCGTTGAGATGGCGGAAGCAGCCGACTTCCCTCTCAGCCGGATCGAAGCAGTCAGACGAGTACAGCGGTACCTGGCGGATCCGCCGACTACGACCCTCGAGCGTTCGCTTGATGCTCCCGTGATAGCCAAGGGGCTCGGCGCTTCTCCTGGATTCGCCTCCGGCGAGATCGCCACGACACCCGACGCGGCGGTGGTGATGGCCGAGGAAGGTCGGAAAGTAATTCTGGTGCGCCGCGAAACCTCGCCCGATGACGTCCATGGTATGGCAAAGGCCGTCGGAATCCTCACCTCAACCGGTGGTCTGGCCAGTCACGCGGCGGTAGTTGCCCGTGGGTGGGGGATCCCGGCGGTGGTCGGCGCTGCGCAAGTCCGGGTGCAGGGCGACACCGTCTCAATTGGTGATAGCAGTTATGTAGTCGGCGATCTGTTGACCATCGATGGGACCAGCGGAGAGGTCTACCCGGGGGTTGTGAACGGTGGCGTCACGATCGTGCCGGAAGCAGTCACGCTGCTCTCCTGGGCGCGGGAGTTGGGCGTCGAAATAGCCGAAACAGCCGAACCGGTCACTCCCGAACCGGAAACCGTCACCGGTGTCGAAGCTGGGGTCGTCACCGTTGAAACGATTGTTCGGACGCTGCTGATCAAAGGCTTCGCAATGCCTGATGGGCTGGCGGCAGCCCTCTCTACAACCTCCGATGAGGTGGAAGCCATCCTCAATCGGATGGCCGCGGACGGCCTGGCCGAGATCACCGGCGGCATGTTTCAGCTGACCGCCGACGGTAGATCACTCGGTCTCGAGATGCTGGCGGCGGATCGGGAGCGGTGGGGAGTCGGGGAGGCGGCGGCTGCTCTGGAAAGTCTCATTCCATTCGATCAGCGGATGAAGGATGTGGTCACGGGCTGGCAGATGCGTGAATTCAAAGGACGACAGATTCTCAACGACCACACAGACGCCGCTCACGATGCGACCGTTTTGGAGGATTTTGCCGTCCTTCATCACGACACCGCGGAGTGGCTTCGGACCCTCTCAGAGGGGCTTCCCAGGCTGGCCACCTACACGGCCCGGCTACAGCGGGCCGCCGATCTCGTCGCAGCCGGAGACCACAACTATCTGGCGTCACCCCGGGTGGACAGCTATCACGGCGTCTGGTTCGAGCTCCATGAAGATCTGATTCTGCTGGCGGGCCGCACCCGGGAGGAAGAAGTCGCCGCCGGTCGGGCCTGATCCCCGCCTACAAAACCACAACCGGGCAGGTGAGGGTTCGGGTGATGCCTTCCACAGCCTGAAGCTTGGACACGACCAGTTTGCCGATATCGTCGACGCTGTCGGCTTCGATCTTGGCTATGACGTCGTATGGCCCGGTAACGGGCGCCGACACGGCCACCCCATCGAGGCGGGCGAGTGCGGCTGCCACTGCCGCCGCTCGACCGACGTCGGTTTGAATGAGTACGTAGGCTGACACCATCTTTGTCCGTCCCTTCTTCGCATTGGTCGTTTCTTCTGGGCGGTCGGATTTCCGTTCCAGACACTAAGCGGGTTGCTCGGTCGCTTGTAGGCCCAGGGCGAAATCTTTGGCGGTTGCCGCGTCGTATCCGACCAGGCGCACCTCTTCTATGACACCCGGATGTTCGGCCAACCAGTCGACCACAGCAGCAGCCATTACACCGGTTGCCTCGGCTCGAGGATACCGGAAGATTCCGGCCGAGATAGCGGGGAAGGCCACCGACCTTGCCGCGATGGCAGCCGACGCCTCCAATGCCGCACGAGTGGCGTCCCGCAGCATCCCCTCGTTGTCCTGTCCTTCCCGGTAGCGCGGACCGACCACGTGGACGACGTGCGACGCCTGGAGTGCGCCGCCGGTTGTGACTGCTGCGCTGCCCCTGGTGACGGGTCCGTGCTCGCGAACCCAGTGATCGGATTCTTCTTGGATGACCCGTCCGCCGACCGCCACGATGGCGGCGGCCACACCACCTCCATGGGCCAGAGTTTCGTTGGCCGCGTTGACAACGGCTTCGACCGGTTGCCCGGTCAGGTCCCCCTGTACGACGAACACGTGCGCTTGACCTATTGAACGATGAGCGATGATGTCCATGGCCCCAGGCTACGCATCCCCCAACCATCGTCGGAAGGGTTTTTCCACCTGCCCGACTTCGGCCTTGGTTTCGGGCACAGGCCGGCGGTGGCTACGTTGAGATCTGCCGGATGGTCAAACGGCGCCAAACCCGGGATGCGCTTGATCTGCTGACCTCACGCGAATTGGATGTGCTGGGACTGATGGCCGGAGACAAGAGCAACGCCGCCTTTGCCAACGAGTGCGCCGATCGGTCCCGGTGGGGTCGAGAAGCACATCTCCTCGATCTTCACCAAGCTGGACCTGTTTCCCACTCCCGACGATCATCGTCGGGTCCTGGCGGTGCTGACCTATCTCAAATGAGGGCTGCGCGCACTACTTCCCCCTGGAAGGGGGAAGTACCTGAGGAGCGAAGCGACGAAGGGGATGGGGGTCCGGCTTCGCCGCGAGACCGTCTGGCCGTCCGCACCTTACTTCCCCCTCTGGGTACTGGGTACCAGGTACTAGGTACTCAGATTCTTGAAGATTCCGGCGGCGCCCATGCCTCCGCCGATACACATCGAAACGATGCCGTACTCGACCTCGCGCCGCTTCATTTCGTGTAGCAAGGTTGCGGTCAGTTTGGCTCCGGTGCATCCCAGGGGGTGTCCGAGGGCGATGGCGCCTCCGTTGACGTTGACCTTGGCCGGATCGAGGTCCAGCTTGCGCACGCAGTAGAGAGCCTGGCTGGCGAACGCTTCATTGAGTTCGATGAGATCGATGTCGTCTATCGACAGCCCGGCCTTCTCGAGAGCCTTGGGGATGGCTACCGATGGGCCGATGCCCATTTCCTCCGGGCTCACCCCGGCCACTTGGAATGTGACCAGCTCGGCCAGCGGGGAAAAACCCAGTTCCTCGGCTTTGGCGGAAGTCATCAGCAGCTCCAGAGCGGCTCCATCGGACATCTGGGACGAGTTGCCGGCGGTCGACGTGCCGTTCACTTTGAAGGCCGGACGGAGACTGCCGAGGCCTTCCACCGTGCTGGCCCGGGGCCCTTCGTCGGTGCCGAACACGATCGTCTTGCCGTCCAGGTCGATCTCGACGGGGATGATCTCATCGACGAACCGGCCGGCCTCGATCGCCGCCAGAGCCCGGTTGTTGGATTCGACAGCGAATTCGTCCTGGTCCTGGCGGGTGACGCCGTACCGTTCGGCGACGATTTCGCTGGTCATACCCATCGACTCATAAGCCTCCGGGTAGTTCTCCGCCAACCAAGGGTTGAGGGATGGCTTGTTGCCACTCATCGGCACCATCGACATCGACTCGACCCCTCCGGTGAGAACGATATTCGACCATCCGGCCTGGATTTGGGCGGCGCCGCTGGCCAGCGTCTGCAATCCCGAACTGCAGAATCGATTGACCGTCATGGCCGGCACCTCGACCGGCAGACCGGCCCGCAACGCCGCGTTGCGGGCGATGTTCAGGCCCTGCTCGCCTTCCGGCATCGCGCACCCGATGAGAATGTCATCGATGTCGGCCGGATTGAGGTCGGGTACCCGATCCAGGAACCCCTGCATCAACAATCCGAGCAGTTCGTCCGGGCGAGTCTGGCGCAAACTGCCCCGATTGGCCTTGCCGACTGCCGTGCGATAGGCGTGGGTTACGACGACTCCTGTGCTCATTGATGTGCTCCTTGTTCAATCGTTTGGTTCGACAGGTGGTCGATCAACTCAATTCCTCAGTGCTTTGCCGGTCGACAGCATGTGTTGGATCCTTGCCATCGTCTTTTCCTCATGGCAGAGCTCGAGGAACGCCGCGCGCTCGAGGTCGAGGAAGTCCTGTTCCGTCCGCTCGGTGCCTTCCGGCACATCTCCACCGCAGATCACGTGAGCTAGTTTGCGGGCGAGGTACTCGTCGTACTCGCTGATGTAGCCGCCTCCCCGCATGCCGTGGGCTGCCACCTTGAGGGTGGCGATCCCATCCCGGCCCGGAACGGGGACGGTGGTCGGGAGGGGAGGCTTGTAGCCGGTGGCCAGCATGGCGAGAACGTCTGCCTTGGCGTCGGCCAGCACATTGTCGGGGTTGAGAGTCACCTTGTCCGTCGGACGCAGGAAGCCCATCGATCGGCCTTCCTCGGCGCTCCCGGCCACGGCGCCCAGACCGATCGTGCGGAAGATCTGCTCCATCAATGGGAAAAGGTTGGGCTTGACGGTGGCCGGAGCGCTCCCGTAGTAACGAAAGGCCAGCTCCTTGCAGCCTCCAAAAGCGGGGACCACTCCGACTCCCAACTCGACCTGACCGAGATACGTTTCGGCTGAGGCGCGTACGGCATCTCCGTGCATCACCGCCTCGCAGCCACCTCCCAGGGCCATGCCCCGCGGTGCCACCACGACCGGTCCGGCGCAGTACTTCATCTTCATGTAGGCGTCCTGACCTGCCCGGATCGCTTGTTCCAGCTCATCCCACATGTCGGCCATCACCAGCATGCCTATCAATCCGATGTTGGCGCCGACCGAGAAGTTCGCTGCTTCGTTACCGATCACCAGCCCATCCAGCTCGCCGTTGTTGACGCGATCGCAGGCGTTGTTGATCATCTCGATGATCTGGGCGTCGATCGAGTTCATCTTGGTGTGGAACTCGACCAAACCGACTCGATCGCCGAGATCGTAGAGGGTGGCGCCTTCGTTTCGATCGAGCACCTTGCCTTGATCGGCCAGCGTGGCGAGCGAGATATGCCGCTCGGCGACCGGGACCGGCAGGTAGTCCTCCTTCTGGACGTCCCAGTAGTAGGTGGTGCCTTCCCGGCGGACGTACCAGGAGCCCTCGCCCTTGGCCAGAAGGACGTCCACGGCTTCCGGAACGGCCATTCCTTCTTCTTTCATTCGCTCGACCGACCGCTCGAGGCCGATAGCGTCCCACGTTTGGAAGGGTCCCAGTTCGTAGTTGAAGCCCCAGCGGAGAGCCCGGTCGATATTGACGACGTCGTCGGCAATCTCGCCGAGGAGTTCGGCCGCATACAGACATGTCTCGGCGGTGACTTTCCAGGCGAATCGCCCCGCCTCGTCGTCGAACCAGACCATTTCGCGGATCTTGTCTCCGGCCGCTTCGAGATTGCGGGTCGCTCCAATCGAATCGAACCGGACCTTGGGCTGTTCCTCGTATTCGAGCGTGTCCAGATTCAGAACGTTGATCTGTCGGGCCCCCGAGGCGTCCCGGGTCTTCTTGTAGAAGCCGGCTCCGCTCTTTTCACCCAGGGCTCCCTTTTCGATCAGACCTTGCAGGACCCTCGGTATCCGGAAGCGTTCGCGCCAAGGGTCGTCGGGACAAGACTCGGCAACCGTGGTCAGCACATGGGCCATCGTGTCGAGACCGACTACGTCTGCAGTGCGAAATACGGCCGACTTGGGCCTCCCGGTGGCCGGTCCGAATATCTTGTCCGTTTCGGTGATGCCCAAACCGAATTCGGCCATCCAGTGGAACACAGAGGTCATCCCGAAAGTGCCGATGCGGTTGCCGACGAAGTTGGGCGTGTCTTTGGCATAGACGATGCCCTTGCCTAGCACGTGCTCGCCGAAGTCGGCCATTGCCTGGAACAACTCGGGATCGGTGTCGTCGCAGGGCACCATTTCGAGAAGACGCATGTAGCGGACCGGATTGAAGAAGTGGGTGACCATGAAATGGCGTCGAAAGTCGTCACTTCGCCCCTCGGCCATATCGGCCACGGAGAGCCCCGAAGTGTTGGACGACACAACGCTGCCCGGTCGCCGGTGTTCTTCGACCATCTCGAAAACCTTGCGTTTGATGTCGAGCCGTTCCACGACGACTTCCACGATCCAGTCGCACTCGCCCAGCTTCTGAGCGTCGTCTTCGTAGTTGCAGGGGGTGACGACCTTGAGGAGATCCTTGCTGTACAGCAAGGGCGGAGTCGACTTGCCGATGGCCGCCAGACCGGCCAGCGCAAATCGATTTCGAACCGCGGCATCGTCGAGGGACCGGCCCGCCGCTTGCTCCTCCGGGGTCAACTCGGTGGGGGCGATATCGAAGAGATAGGAAGGGATGCCGGCATTGGCAAGGTGGGCGGAAATGCCCTGTCCCATGACACCTGCCCCGAGAACCGCAACCCGTTTGATCGGGATACCCATGGATCCTCCTAGCTGGATGGTCTTGTCAGTACCTACCCTATCCGACGCGGGAGGGGCCAAAATCCAGATGAAGAGTCTCGATAGTCCGAGCCCGGAACCTCAGGATGAGATGGGTCTGGCAGCCACGGCGAGGCCGCCGAAGTACGTACGAGCGTGCACTCGCAGTACCGGGGCATCGTCGGGCAATACGTGCGGGTCGGCCACCCGGACGTCGTGCCCACCGAGCACTGCTCGCCCGTCGGTCTTGACGATCCAGGTATCCGGCACCCGGAGTGAGACCCCTCCCATCACGGTGAAAACCACCAGGTCGGCACCTTCCGGAGCGAGTACGGCGTCCCGAAGGTCGAGATCCACACCACCCATTACGGCCGTCACTTTCCCCGACCAAAACCCTTCGGCCCGGCTGGCGAACTGCTTGCCTTCCATGATCGTGACGAGTTCGAACTCGCCGGTTGTCTCATCGCCCAGACCCAGAAACAGCTGGCGAGCGAGCAACCCGAATCCGTAGGTGAGCGAGGCGAAGAATGCGGCTTTGAAGAGCTTCCTGAGCATGCGGCCTCCATTGAGTGCGCTCTCGATTCTGGCACGAAAAACTTCAACCGGCAGCTGGGTGTCTTTCTGCGACGAGGGGTCGATTCACTTTCGTGGCTGGACGGTTGGTAGCCTCTCCCGCCGGCGGGAGCGGAGCGCCGCCGCCGCAGGCGGCAGAGCGGAGAGGGTGGCTCTGGCTTGATGCTTGATGCTTGCTGCTGGTAGCTGGTGTTCTTCTCTGCTCTGGGAGGCTCCACCGTCTCCCCAGGTGAGTGTTCTTTCGCATCGAGGGAACGATCCAACTTCTGGTCCGGACGGTCGTGAGCCGCTGCCGCAGGTGGCGGAGCGGAGAGGGTGACTCTTCTCGGACAGCGGATAGCTGCTGTTTGTTGGGGGTTGCTGGTGTTAGTTCGCTGTTTTGTGTCACACCCGGACGGTATGTTCGGGTTATGGAAACGGAAGCGACTATCGATCAGCTCGAACAGTTGCTGGTTGACGACGAAGCTCATATCGCTCGGTTACGGGCCCGCCAGATGGTCGCCCTCCAAGCGTTGGACATCGCGCAAGTCGCATTGATGGACGGATCGAGGACTTTGTGCGAGTGGGTGGCGGCCCGCCTGGATGTGACCCCCGAAACCGCTCAGAAGCTCACCCAAACCGCCGGGCGTCTCGTCGACCAGCCCTCCCTGGCGGAAGAGCTGGCGGCGGGGCGGGTCACCTTCGATCGAGCAACCGAAGAAACCCGCCTGATCCACTCGGGAGCCTCTTCTGAGCTGGTAGCCCAGTCCCGGGGTTGGGATCTGGTCGGGATACGACGGATGGTGGCCCGCCACCAACCGATCAGCCGCTCAGGCGAACAAGACCTGTTCTCGGGTCGGTTCCTCTCCATCCAACCCACCTTGGATCAAACCTCCTACAAACTATGGGGACAGTTCCCCGGGATCGACGGCCAACTCATCGAACAAGCCCTCACCACCCGAGCCGACCAATACCCGCCCCTCCCCAACGGCCGGCGGTGTGCCCGAACCCAACGCCAAGCCGACGCGCTGGTCTCCATCGCCCAAGACTCCCTCGACCAAACCCCCACCGCACCCCCACGGCAGCCCCGCTGGTGTCGATCTTCCTCGACGCCCACCAAGCCGCTACCTCTAACGGGGAAACCGGAGCCACTATCGCTACCGGACCCCGAGTAGGGCCGCTCACCTTGGAACAGATCCTCTGCGACGGCCAAGTCGAAATCCTTATGACCTCCCCCAATGGCAGCCCCCTCACGGTCGGACCCACCACCCGCACCATCCCCCCCAAACTGAGAAGATTCATCCTCCACCGCGACGGCGGTATGTGCACCATCGCCGGGTGCCGATCCCGCTACCGGCTCCAACCCCACCACATCACCCCCCGCAGCCAAGGCGGAACCCACCACCCCTCAAACCTCACCACCCTCTGCTGGTTCCACCATCATGTGGTCATCCACCGCCACGGCTACCAAATCGACCCCCACTCCCCACCCCAACGACGACGCTTCCTCAAACCCCAAACCCGCCCACCACCCTGACCCCAACCACCCGACTACCTGCGGCATCAACCCCAAACCACCCACATCACCCGAAACTGAACCACCCCACCCGCGTCGGAGGGTTTTGGCGCGCCGGACGACCGGCGCGAACTTGCCAAGGAGCGAGCAGCCAGCAGCGGAGTCCCTAACCTGAGAGCATGACCCGGGTAATCCCCACATTGCTTTTGCTGGCCCTTCCGGCGTCGGGCAAATCCGAAATCCGCCGGTATCTAAGCACGCTGACGCCCGACCAGACCTTCGACGAATATGGGTTGGGCCGGACGATCCAGCTCGACGACTATCCCTATGTGCACCTCATGCGTCGCATCTCCGCAGAGTTGCGGCATCTGTACGAAGCACCGGTGTTCTTTGCCTCCGAGACCGCGCCTTTCCTCCAGCCGGCCGAATGGGGAACGTTGATCCATCTGATCAACGAGGATTTCACAGACCTCAACAGTCCCAACGAGCCCGAACCGCATTCAGCGGCAGAGTGGCTTCTCGAGCGGATGGACAGGGCCCGCCGGATAGTAGGGCTTCCACCGGTATTGACCGATGTGAGCAACGGTGAGCGAGAGCTCCTGGCCCTGGCCGTAGAAGACGACGCCCGGCGCCTCTGGGTGGAGCGTCATCAAGCGATAAAGGAGCCTCGATCCGGAGCGACGGTCGTCATCGAATTCGCCCGCGGCGGTTCGGAGAATGCGACGCTGCCACTGGAAGGCTCGCATGGCTATCAATACTCGCTCGGCCAATTGTCTTCCGAGATCCTGGCTACGGCATCAATCCTGTACGTGTGGGTTACTCCGGAGGAGAGCCGTCGTCGCAATGTTGAACGCGCTGAACCGGGAATCGCCGGTGATGCTTCGATACTCCACCATGGTGTGCCGGAGGACGTCATGCGACTCGATTACGGCATCGACGACTTGACCTGGCTAATCGACCAGAGTGATCGGCCGGGGACGATCCGGGTGGAAGCCCACGGGACTGTCTATCACCTGCCGGTGGCGGTGTTCGACAACCGGACGGACAAGACTTCGTTCCTACGAGCGGATCCGTCCGGCTGGCCGGAACAAGCGGTGACCCAATTGCACGAGGAATTGAAGGACGCCTTCGCCCGGCTGGCAGGCGATCTCGAGTGAAGGTGAAAGTCGGCTCTACCGATTAGCCTCGCTCCGTGAGCAGTCGCCTTCGAGAATCCGACGAGCCGCCCGGAGAAGACCCGCCGGCCGTTTCGGATTGGCGGGGCTTGGGGGACTTGCTCGCCCTGACTACCGAACGATTGTCTGCTCCGGTCGAGGGCATGCATCGCGCTATCGCCGATCGTTGGTTTGGCATGGCCGGTCCCCAAGCGAACCCCGTACGGCGCGGTTACCACACGATTACGGCCGGCATCTACGGCTCGGTACGCATGGTCGGTTCGGCTCTGGGGGCCGCCGTGCATGTCGGGGAACAAGCGGCAAGCCGCCGGACCGGGGCCGTTCCACATTCGCGCTCCTGGCTGGGGAGCGGGGTACAGGCAGTTGCCAACGCGGTTTGGGGAGATGAACTGGTGCGGCGCCGTAGTGACCTACGAATCGAATTGGGTCTCCGGGATGGTTACGGTCGATCGATCGGTTCGGATTCCGATGCCCTGGCTCAGGCTTTCCCGGCGGCCACCGGCCATCTGGTCGTCCTGGTCCACGGTCTAGGTGAGACGGAGCGTTGCTGGCAACAAGACGCCGGCGGGACCGGGACGGTCATAGGGCTGGGGGACGTGTTGTCGGGCTACTCCTTCACTCCACTGTTGGTGCGATACAACACCGGCCGGCACGTATCGGACAACGGCCGTGAGCTGGCAATCCTGCTCGAGGGAACGGTGGCCAACTGGCCGGTGCCGGTCGAAGAAATTGCGCTGGTCGGTAATTCCATGGGTGGCCTGGTGGTCCGCAGCTCGATAGATGTCGGTATTACCGACCGCCATAGGTGGGTATCGGCGACCCGACATCTGGTCACAATCGGCGCCCCGCACTTTGGCGCACCCCTCGAAAAGGGGGTCAACCTGTTGTCGAGGGGCCTGCGCATCGTTGGCGAAAGCCGCCCGATCGGCGAGTTTCTCGATCAGAGAAGCGCGGGAATCAAAGACCTCAGGTTCGGCGCCATACGAGAGAAAGACTGGCTCGGCGACGACCCAGCCGCGCTCTTCGACGGTATCGTCGCGGACTTCCCGCTGCCGGAACACGTGCAGCAGCACTTCGTCGCCGGCGTGGTCACCGAGAAACCCACCCATCCGATCGGTGTGCTGGTTGGTGATCTCATCGTCCGGACCTCCAGCGGCATTGGGCGGGGCAAACGTCGGAACATCGAGGCAACCGATGTGCGGATAATTGGAAGGCGGCGTCATTCCGATTTGGCCGGCGATCCCACCGTCCACGCCCAGGTGAGGGAGTGGCTGGCCACCGACATCTAGCCGAATCAACTACCTGGTCGCCGGATCGCCGACTTCGGGGTCGATTCCGTACCGGGTCATCGCATCCTTGACGAGCGTGGACGGGACTACCCCGTTGCTGTGGAGAGCGTCGAGCACCGCCACCAAGACATGCGGACCGTCGGTTTCGAAGAAACGACGCAGCGCCTCCCTCGTGTCGGACCGGCCGAAGCCGTCGGTGCCCAGCGGCGTGAAGGCGCCGGGTATCCACCTGGCCACCTGATCCGGCACGATCTTCATATAGTCGGTGACTGCCACAAACGGGATGGCGGGGTTCTCTGAGTTGGCCAGTTGCTCGGTCAGGTAGGGCACCCGGGGGGTCTTGCCGGGATGGAGCCGGTTCCAGCGTTCGATCTCAAGAGCTTCCTCGCGGAGCTTCTTGTAGGACGTGACACTCCACAACTCAACTCCCACGTCGTAGTGCTCGGCCAGTTCCGCCTGAGCTTCCCGAGCGGCTGCCTGGGCCGTGCCCGAGAATAGGACCGTAGCCTGGTGGGTGGTTCCCTCGGGTGCCGGCGCCCACCGATAAAGGCCGCGCATGATCCCATCCGTGGAACCTTCCGGCATGGGCGGTTGCGGATAGTTCTCGTTGTAGAGGGTCAGGTAGTAGAAGACGTCCTCGTTGTCGACGTACATCCGCTGCAATCCTTGCTCAACGATCGTTGCCATCTCATAGGCAAACGCCGGGTCGTACACCTCGCAGACCGGAACCGTCGAAGCGAGCACCAGGCTGTGCCCATCCTGATGCTGTAACCCCTCGCCGGCCAGGGTGGTGCGTCCGGCGGTGGCCCCGAGGAGGAAGCCGCGGGCCCGCGAGTCGGCTGCCGACCAAATCAGGTCGCCCACCCGCTGAAATCCGAACATGGAATAGAAGGTGAAGAACGGCACCATCGGAACTCCCCGCGTGGCGTAGGAGGTGGCCGCCGCAATCCAGCTGGCCATTCCGCCGGCTTCGGTGATGCCTTCCTCGAGGATCTGACCGTCCTTGCCTTCGACGTAGGACAGCAACAGATCGTGGTCGACCGGCTCGTACAACTGTCCCTGCGAGGCATAGATCTTCAACTCCTTGAAGAGGGCGTCCATCCCGAACGTGCGTCCCTCATCGGGGATGATCGGCACCACCCGAGAACCGAAGTTCTTGTCCCGCGCCAGGCTGCGCAACAGGCGCGTGAACGCCATGGTGGTGGAGACTTCCTGGGTTCCGGACCCGGGTTCGAATTCCTCGAAGGGCTTGCGGGATGGCATGGAGAGGGGGCGGCGGTTGCCGACGACCCGCCTGGGGAGGTATCCATCGAGAGCCTTGCGGCGTTGCTGCAAGTAGTCGCACTCTGGTGACCCTTGCGGCGGCCGGAAGTAGGGAGGCTCCTGGTCGGGGGCCAGGGCGCTTTCGGGAATCTCTTCTTGGAGATGGAGCCGCTCGCGCAGCCCGAGTAGCTGCTCGTTGGTCATCTTCTTGATCTGATGGGTGGCGTTGCGGCCCTCCACATCCGGTCCGAGGGTCCATCCCTTGATGGTCTTGGCGAGGATGACCGTGGGGGCGCCTTTCATTTCGGTGGCGGCCTTGTAGGCGGCGTAGATCTTGTTGTAATCCAGACCACCCCGGCGGAGATGCCAGATCTCATCGTCGCTCATGTGTTCGACCAGCTTGCGAAGGCGCGGGTCGGGGCCGAAAAAGTGCTCCCGGACATAGGCGCCCGACTCTGTCTTGTATCGCTGGTACTCACCGTCGACGGTCGTGTTCATCTTGTTGACCAGCGCGCCGTCGACGTCGGCCGCCAGCAGGGGATCCCAGTTGGAACCCCACACGACCTTGATGACGTTCCAGCCGGCCCCGCGGAAGGTCGCTTCGAGTTCCTGGATGATCTTGCCGTTGCCGCGCACCGGTCCGTCGAGACGCTGCAGGTTGCAGTTGATCACCCACGTCAGATTGTCGAGTTTCTCGCGGGCCGCCAGGTTGATGGCGCCGAGCGTTTCCGGTTCGTCGGTCTCGCCATCACCCACGAACGCCCAGACTCGCGACTCGGAGGCATCGTCGATGCGACGATTGAGCAGGTACTTGTTGAAGCGAGCCTGGTAGATCGAGTTGATCGGACCGATGCCCATCGAAACCGTCGGGTATTCCCAGAAGTCGGGCATCAAGCGGGGGTGCGGGTAACTGGAGAGCCCGCCGCCAATTTCCCGACGGAACCGGTCGAGGTCCTCTTCGTTTAGGCGGTGCTCGAGGAAGGCTCGGGCGTAGATTCCCGGGGCGGCGTGACCCTGGATGTAGATGTGATCTCCGGGGAGTCCGTCATCTTTGCCGCGGAAGAAGTGGTTGAAGCCGACCTCATACAAGGCCGCCGAAGAGGCGAATGTGGAGAGATGGCCGCCGATCCCGTCGGCCGCTTTGTTGGCCTTGATCACCATGACGGCCGCGTTCCAGCGAATGAACCGCCGGATCCGTTTCTCGAGGTACATGTCGCCGGGGAACCACGCTTCCTCTTCGGGCGGGATGGTGTTGATGTAGGGAGTGCTGATCGAGGCGGGAACACCTACGTTCTGTTCCCGGGCGCGGGTGATCAGCTTGGCCATGAGCAGTTGAGCCCGCATTTTCCCCTGCGAGGAGATAACCCCGTCGAGCGAGTCGAGCCATTCCTGAGTTTCTTCCGGATCCTGGTCCGGGAGTTGGTGAACGTAACCGTCGATGATCATGCGGTGTCCTTGTAGGGCGGCCCGGAAAGCCTACCGCTACTGAGGGTTTTGGCGTCAAAGTAACACCAGAGACGGTGGAGGTTCGACGCTAAAACATGTAGAAGTACACTCGTGGCGCTTATGACTCCTACTTTCAACGACGTCCGGGCCGCGGCAGAGCGGATTGCGCCCTTTGTGCACCGAACGCCGGTCCTGACCTCGTCGACGCTGGACGACGAGTTGGGTGCGCAGGTGTTCTTCAAGTGCGAGAACTTCCAGAAGGTGGGCGCCTTCAAAGCGCGGGGAGCCGTCAATACGGTGCTCAGTCTCAGCGACGATCAAGCAACCGGGGGAGTGATCACCCACTCGTCGGGAAACCACGCTGCCGCCCTGGCCTATGCCGCGAGGATCCGGGGGATTCCCTGCACGGTGGTGATGCCGGACGACGCCCCGGGGGTCAAAGTCGCGGCCGTGCGCGGGTACGGCGCCGAGGTCGTTTTCTGCAAACAAGACGACCGGGAGTCCGCCTGCGATCGAGAGATGGCTGCTCGCGGCGCCACCATGGTCCATCCCTTCGATGATCCGCGAGTGGTGGCCGGTCAGGGAACCGCGGCGCTCGAGCTTCTCGAGGATTTGCCGGACCTCGACGTGATCGTCGCGCCGGTCGGGGGAGGAGGATTGTTGTCCGGAACCACCTTGGCGGCGACTTCGATGCGGCCCGGGATCCGGATTATCGGAGCCGAGCCTGAAGCTGTTGACGACGCCTACCGGTCCCTACAGACCGGGGTCCGCCAACCGCGGGTTCCCAATCCCGACACGTGGGCGGACGGTCTCTTGACCGGATTAGGGCAGACCCCCTTCGACATTCTGATCGCGGGCGGAACGGAGATCGTCACGATCACCGAAGAAGCGCTGCTGGCGGCCGCGCTCTTCCACGTGCAGAGGATGAAGCTGGTCGTTGAACCGTCCGGCGCGGCCGGCCTGGCAGCTATCCGGACGGTCGCCGAAGAGATCGAGGGGATGCGGGTGGGAGTGATCATCAGCGGCGGTAACACCGATTTCCGGTGGTTGGAGGCAGCCGCAAAGCTCTAAACGGGATTCTTCCCGCGAGTTCGGTGCTTTCGTCCCCGGAATAGAGGCTTTTGGCCTACCCCAGACGTTGGGGGAACCTGCGTAAGCTGACTTGACCGCTGCCAACCAGAAGGGAGCGGCGATGATTGCGTACTGCATGAGGGTTTCGCCGTGAGCGCCGTCGATCTCGGTCCGGCAATCGCCGTGGTGGACGGCATGGCTCCGGTCAATCACGGCCACGTCATTCCTCTCCTTCAGGCCATCCAGGATGAGTACGGTTTCCTGCCCCACAAGGTGCTGCTCGAGGTGAGCGAGCGGACCCGCATTCCGGCCAGCCATCTGTTCGGCGTGGCCACCTTCTATGCCCAATTCCATCTCGAGGAACACGGACGTCATACGGTGCGAGTGTGCAAGGGAACAGCTTGCCATGTGCGCGGTCGCCAAATCATCCAGGAAGCGGTCGACGAAGAACTCGGGATCAGGCCCGGCCAGACCACCGAGGATCGACGCTTCACCCTGGAGACGGTGGCCTGTCTCGGTACTTGCTTCTTGGCCCCGGTCGTGATGGTCGATCACGACTACTACGGCACCGTCAACCCCGACAAGATCGGGGAGATTCTGAGTGCTTATGAATAGGAAGCCGCAATGAGCCAGAACGGCAGCAGAATCGCCTCGCCGGCCGAGCTGGAGTCGTTGCGCGAGCGGCTGATCACCGAAGACGAGGGGATCCGGCGCGTTCTCGTGTGCTCGACCGGGTGCCTGGCGATCGGAGCTCGCGAAATCGAAACCGCCTTCCGCGAGGGGGTGGTGGCTGCTGGATTGCAGGACGAAGTGCAGGTGGTAGCGACCGGTTGCCATGGATTGTGTGCGATGGCGCCGGTGGTTCTGATCGAACCGGACGACATCGTCTACGGACGGAACCGGATCAAGTACGTTCCCGACGTCATCGATCAGACGGTCAAGAGCGGTGAGATCATCCGTCGGTTCTGCTTTGGACGTGACCCGGAAACGGCCCATCTGGGGGACATTCCGTTCTATGCCCATCAGACAAAAACCGTGCTCCGCAATGTCGGTCGGGTCGATCCCCAGCAGATCGAAGATGCGATCCAGCGAGGCGTCTACCAGGCTGCCGCCCACGTGCTGACCTCCATGGCACCGGACGAGGTCGTTGAAGAGGTAGTCGCCAGCGGTCTGCGGGGACGGGGCGGCGGTGGGTTCCCAACCGGCTTGAAGTGGAAGATCTGCAAGGAGAGCCCGGGCGATACCAGATACTTGATCTGCAATGCCGACGAAGGCGATCCGGGCGCCTTCATGGACCGCGCCCTTCTCGAAGGCGACCCCCACAGTGTCCTGGAAGGCATGATCATCACCGCCTATGCCCTCGAAGCCGCCCGGGGCTTCATCTACGTCCGGGCCGAGTATCCGATTGCCGTCCAACACATCCGCATCGCCATAGAGCAAGCCCGCGAGCGTGGTCTGCTCGGCTCCAACATCTTCGGGACCGACTTCTCGCTGGATATCGAGGTACGGGAAGGGGCCGGGGCGTTTGTGTGCGGTGAAGAAACGGCCATGATCGCCTCGCTGGAAGGGGAGCGGGGCATGGCCCGACCCAAACCTCCCTATCCGGCCCTGCGCGGCTACCTCGGCCGGCCCACGATCATCAACAATGTTGAGACCTTCGCCAACGTGCCGGTCATCATCAGCGAGGGAGGCGCCAGATTCGCCCAGAGTGGCACGGAGGGTTCGAAAGGCACCAAGATCTTTGCACTGGCCGGTCAGGTCAACAACACCGGCCTGGTAGAGGTGCCGATGGGGGCCACCATTCGCGAGATCGTCTTCGAAGTGGGAGGCGGTCTTCCCAAAGATCGCGAATTCAAAGCGGTACAGATGGGGGGTCCTTCCGGCGGATGTGTTCCCGCTTCCTATCTGGACTTGCCGATCGATTACGACTCGTTGCGGGAGGTCGGGGCGATCATGGGCTCCGGCGGGATGATCGTGATGGACGAGACGACCTGCATCGTCGATATCGCCCGCTACTTCATCTCGTTCTGCGCAGAAGAGAGTTGTGGGCTGTGCGCCCCTTGCCGGCTCGGCACGGTCCGCTTGCGGGATGTGCTCGAAAGGATCTGTGACGGGCACGGAACGGTCAAGGACCTCGATGAACTGGAGAGATTAGGGGAGGTCGTCCAGAGGACGTCCCTCTGTGGCCTCGGTCAAACCGCTCCCAATCCGGTTCTGTCCACCTTGCGGCATTTCCGCGATGAATACATAGCTCACGTGACCGACAAGACCTGTCCGGCCGGAGTGTGCACGGCGCTGCTTCCCGAAAAGGAAGTGGCCATGGCGGCAAAGGAAGAGTAAATGGCAGTCCAAACAGCTCAGAAGACGGTGACGTTGACCATCGATGATCGCCAGATCACTGCTCCGGAGGGTCAGACAATTCTCGAAGCAGCCCTGGCGATGGGTATCGACGTGCCGCGCCTTTGCCACGATCCCCGTCTCAAGCCGGTGGGGGCCTGCCGGTTGTGCATCGTCGAGATCGAAGGCGAACGCGGTTTTCAAACCTCCTGCACCCGCCAGGTCGGCCAAGACATGGTTGTGTCCACCGAGACCGACGAAATCCGCAACATGCGCAAATCGGTGCTGGAGTTGATCCTCGGAGATCACCGCGTCACCTGTCCTACTTGTGACAAGAACGGCGATTGCGCTCTGATGGACTACTCGTATCGTTATCAAGCCGACCAGTTTGCGTTTGGGGCCTACCAGCCCGGTCCGGTCGTTCCCAACTTCACGACCGGAAACCAAGCGATCGCCTTTGATCCGCAGCTGTGCATCAATTGCGGCCGGTGCGTGCGAATCTGCGACGAGGTGGTCATGGCCAGCGCCCTGACCTTCAAGTGGCGGGCGGCCGGCGTGGAGGTCACGACCCCGTTTGATGTGCCGCTCAACGAGACGTCCTGCGTGTTATGCGGGTTGTGTATTTCCACGTGTCCCACCGGAGCGATGTACGACCGGGCGGCACTCGGTCGGGGTCAGATCAAGGACCTCGAGAAGGTGCGGACCGTCTGTCCGTATTGCGGCGTCGGCTGTGTGATGGATTTGAACGTCAACCGCGAGACCAATCGGGTCGTCCGGGTCACCGCCCCGGTCGGGTGCGTACCCAACGACGGCAATCTGTGCGTCAAGGGCAAGTTCGGTTTCGAGTACGTTCACTCGCCCGAGCGGTTGACGACTCCTCTCATCAAGGAGCACGGGGAGTTCCGGGAAGCGAGCTGGGATGAGGCTCTCGAGTTGGCGGGACGCCGGTTGCGGGAAATCCGGGATGAGCACGGTGCGGATTCCATAGCCTTCCTCAGCTCTTGCCGCTGCACCAATGAAGAGAACTATCTCATGCAGAAGGTGGCCCGTACGGCGGGTGCCACCAACAACGTCGATCAGTGCGCCACTACCTGTCACGCTCCCACGGTGGCCGGCCTGGCTTCAGCTTTTGGGTCCGGGGCGATGACCAACTCGATTGGTGAGATCAAAGACGTCGACACTCTGTTCATCATCGGCTCGAACCCGACCGAGGCTCACCCCATCATCGGGCTCGAGATGAAGAAGGCCTTGAAGCGAGGGGCCAAGATGGTGGTCTGCGACCCGCGCAAGACCTGGGTGGCCCAACGGGCAGACGTGCACATCCAGCACAAACCGGGTACCGACAACATGCTGATCAACGCGATGATGCGTCACATCATCGAGAACGAACTGCATGACCCCGAATTCATCGAGTCACGTTGCGAGAACTTCGAAGCCTTCGCCGCCAACCTCCAGGGTTTCTCCGTCGAAAAAGCCGCCGAGGTATGCGACGTTCCCGCCGACTTGATCCGGCAGGCGGCAGAGATCTACGCCCAGGGTGACCCCTCGTCGATCTTCTACACCCTGGGGATCACCGAGCACACTTCCGGCACCGAGAACGTGCAGAACCTGGCCAACCTGGCGATGCTGTGCGGACAAATCGGGAAGGCGTCCAGCGGTGTGAATCCATTGCGGGGTCAGAACAACGTGCAGGGTGGCTGTGACATGGGCGCTATGCACGGCGACTTCCCCGGCTACCAGAAGGTCGAAGACGAGGTGGTCCGGCTCAAGTTCGCCGAGGCCTGGGGTGTGGACATTCCCACCAACAAGGGCGGCCGGGTCACCGACTTCATCGAACAGGCGGGAGATGGTGTCCTGCGCGGTTTCTACGTCTTCGGGGAAGACCCGGTGCTGTCCGAGCCGAACCAGGCCAAAGTGATTGCCAGCCTCGAGAAGCTCGAGTTCCTGGTTTGCCAGGAGATCTTCATGTCCGAAACCGCCAAGATGGCCGATGTGGTGCTGCCGGCCACCAGCTTCGCCGAGAAGGACGGGACCTTCACCAATACCGAGCGGCGAGTCCAGCGGGTCCGCAAAGCGGTGGATCCGCCCGGCGAGGCGAAGCCGGACTGGGAGATCATCTGCCTGATGTCCACCGCTATGGGCCATCCGATGTCGTACAACAACGCCGGCGAGATCTTCGATGAGATGGCGAGTCTCACCCCGAGCTATGGGGGAATGAGTTTCGATCGGATCGACGAGGTCGGTCTCCAGTGGCCCTGCCCGACGCCGGATCATGAGGGCACCGTGTTCCTGCACGAAGGCCGTTTCACTCGCGGTCTCGGGGTGTTCCACGAGATCGACTTTCGGGAAGCAGCGGAACTGCCGGACGACGACTATCCCTACATACTCTCGACCGGTCGCACGCTTTACAACTACAACATCGGGAACATGACCCAGAAGACGGGTGCGATTCGGCAGAAGCAGAAAGAGAACTTCGTTGAGATGCACCCGAGCGACGCCCGTCGTTTGGGCGTCGGCGACGGAGATCCGGTGACCGTCAGAACTCGACGTGGCGAGGTCACGGTGAAAGCAAAGGTGGGGGACCGGACCCGGCCGGGGGCGTTGTGGATGCCTTTCCATTTCGTCGACCAGCCGACCAACCGGATCACCAACGATGCCTTCGACAACATCACTCGCACCGCCGAATACAAGGTGTGTGCCGCGACCATCACCAAAGCCGCTGCAGTGCCGACGGAGCTCTTGGTATCGACGTGACGGTCAAACGGGCGACCCGATAGTCTGGCGCCGTGCAACCCACCGAACAGCGCCGCGTGTTGAGGGTCGGTACCGGCGGCGAGCAGAGTGTCGACGATCATCTCGCCGCCGAGGCGCCGCTCGAGATCCGGCTTGGTGACACTCCCATCGCAGTCTTGATGCGCACACCCGGGTGCGAAGCCGACCTCGCCCTGGGTTTCGCCATCACCGAAGGCATCATCCTTCGACCGAACGAGATCACCGGGGTTCGTCCAGTACCCGGTGACGACGAGGGCAATCGTTGGGAAATCCAGCCTGCCGCCGGTGTGGTGATCGATCCGGAACAGTTCCGGCGCAACCTCTACACCAGCTCGTCGTGTGGGGTTTGCGGAAAGGCTTCGATCGACGCGGTCCGGATCGCCTCGCCGCCGCTTCCGGACGGGCCGGTGGTCGATCGGGCCATCATCCTGTCGCTACCGGAGCGCATGGCCGGCGTGCAGGAGTCTTTCGCTCTGACCGGGGGCCTTCACGCGGCGGCGGCGTTCGCCCCCGACGGAGCACTGCTGGCGGTTCGTGAGGATATCGGGCGTCACAACGCCGTCGACAAGCTGGTTGGGGCGCTTGCCGTCGAATCGTGGCCGTTGCCTGAGGTGGTGATGCTGGTGTCGGGGCGGATCTCTTTCGAGATGGTTCAGAAAGCCGCGGTGGCCGGAATCTCGCTTCTGTGTGGCGTCTCGGCTGCTTCGTCGCTGGCGGTGGACCTGGCCGAAGAATTGGGCGTCACCGTGATCGGCTTCCTCAAGAGCGATGGCTTCAATGTCTACTCAGGCGAGCAACGGGTGGTGTGACACACGTGGGGGATGCAGGATTGCATGACGTGTAGTATCGTTATCTAACGCTGTCGGCTGTGATGAGAGGCAGGCAACGGGTTGACGGGGGCACGGTGAGTCACGTGGGGCAGGTTCGCAGCGCCGGTTTGATGCTGGCATGTGCGCTGGTGGCTGTGGGGTGTACGTCAGAACCGGCTGCGACGACATCGACGGTCACTGTTGCCACCACCACTACCACGAGTACGACCACCACGACCACCGTTCCCGAGACGACCAGCACCACGTCGCTTGATCAACGAATCGCCGAAGTCACCGAGATCGTGCGCGAGGTGGACTTCGGATGGTTCGATGCGATCTATCGAAAGGACGGAGAGCTGGCTCGATGCACGTGGCTGCGGTGCAGGACCGGTACGACATTGGGATTGGAGTTGATGAAGGATGAGAACTACTTCACTGCCAACCACCGACCCGAGAAGGGATTGTTGTCGAGGTGATGGAGATCCTCATTGATCGGGCAGACTGTCTGGCTGTTTCCGTACTACGGGGATGTCGTCAGCCTTTCGCGGGCGCGGGTGCCGACGGGATGACGATCATGGCGTCTTCTGGCCGCGTCCGTCCGATGGTCGATGGCGGTCGGGCCTATCGGGTGACGAGTGGCGAGGAGGCCTGCGACGATCTTCACCAGAGAGAATCAACTGCCATGATGACGTCTGCTGCCTGCTTCTCTCTGGTCAGTGTTCTGTAGCTGTTGGTCTTCGCGATTGCCGGTCGGCAATGCGCAGACGAGGACATTCGGCTGCATCATCGTTGAGACGTGATCACGGTGCATATGGTGACAGGTCACATACGAAAAGGTCTGCTGGCTCATCGGTTCTGACGGCAGCCTACACGGTCGATCGATACCGAACCTCCGGTCCTCTATCCGCAAATCGGTTCGAACATCGACGGCTCGGAGTGTTGGTACTGGACCACGACGGCTACGCAATGGGTGATCATCTCCAGGAACGGCAGTGTCGCCACCATCGGCCAGGACCTTGGGGTTGGGGTCGTCCTCGACACCACCGTCGATGCTTGCCAGGGGATCCCGGGCGAGGATCTGCGAAGCGTCGCCTGGAACTATCTCAGAGCGTGGTTGCTGGCCGAACCGCAGATCGAGATGAGTCCGCTGAATAGCGGCGTGACCGGCCTCGAGACCTTTGTTTGGGCATCGATCCCGGACCGGATCGACGGGACGCTCACCTCACCTGCCGGCACGACGTTGCAGGCGCGGGCGTGGGTCGACCAGGTCGTGGTCGACTGGGGCGACGTGTCGGCCTCCCCGCTCGTTCTGGGCGAAGATCAGTTGGATCGGTTCGTGGCTTACCCGGATGGATCGGCCTACCACGTCTATGAGACCAAAACCTGCAACGAAGACGGTCAAACCGGGTGCTATCCCGAAGTCGAGGGCTATCCCGTCACAGTGTCTTTTCGCTGGCAGGCCGCCTACCGGGTGGGCACCAACCCCTGGATCGACATCGGTCCCGGTGAGTCCCACTGCCACCCTCTCCTATCCCGTCGACGAGATCATCTCCAGAATCGACACCACCGGCTGACTTCATCCCGTTTTGGCGTCAAACCTCCACCAGATGAGGGGTAACTTCGACGCCAAAACGGGTCTTGAGGGGCCAGACTGGGGCTATGCGCATCGAGAGGCTCACGGTGAGGGAGATCGAGCTGCCGCTGCGTACCCCATTCGTCACGGTCCATGGTGAGGTGACCCACCGGCGGTTGTTGCTCGTCGAACTCCGCGACGAGGATGGCAATCCGGGGTGGGCCGAGTGTGTGGCGGGGGCCGTTCCCGGCTACACGTCCGAAACGGTGGATTCGGCCTGGGACACGATCACCAACCGATTGGCGCCCCAGGCGGTCGGTCTTGAGGTCGACGATCCATCGGGTGTCATCGCCGCGATCAGTCATATCTGGCCTGGCGAACCCATGGCATTTGCATCGATTGAGATGGCTTGTTGGGACCTGGCTGCCAGGCGAGAGAAGCTTCCCCTGGCTGAGTTACTCGGTGGCACCAAGACGAAGGTTCCCGCCGGGATTGCCCTGGGACTCGCCCCGACTGCGGGAGAGACCGCCGAGGCCGCCGCCATGGCCGCTCGCCAGGGTTATCGCCGTGTCAAGCTGAAGATTCAGCCGGGCGCGGATGTCGAATTCGTTCGGGCGGTTCGGGAGAGGATCGGCGATGCCGTAGCGCTGACCGTTGACGCCAATGGGTCGTACTCCCGTGCCGATTTCGACCACCTGGCGACGCTCGACGAGTTCGGGCTGCAGATGATCGAGCAGCCCCTCCCGGCTGCCGACCTGGAGGGCCACGCCGACCTGCAACAGCGCCTGAGCACCCCGATCTGTTTGGATGAATCGGTTGCCACGGTCGCCGACCTCGAAAGAATGATCTCTCTGAGAGCCGGCCATGTTCTGAATCTGAAGCCGGGCCGGGTGGGGGGTTTCACCACCGCGCTGAGGATGATCGACCTCGCCGTCACCAACGGTATTGGCCTCTGGGTGGGGGGCATGCTCGAAACCGGAGTCGGTCGGGCCTACAACGTGGCGCTGGCCTCGGTGGAGGGGATCGATCTTCCCGGCGATCTGAGCCCCAGCGACCGCTACTGGAACGAGGACATCATCGACCCACCGTGGACAATGGAGGCCGGCGCCTTGCAGGTCCCGCTGACGGAGCCGGGGATCGGGGTGTCGGTGAATCAAGCAAGAGTCGGATCGCTCACCACCCGAATTCAAGAAGTACGCGCGGCCCGTTGAACTCACGCAAACCGACAAGCGGTTGAAGAGGAACGTCCGTTCTCGTTTCTCGTTTCTTGCTCCCAGCCCCTCGGCTGCGCCTGTTCATACCCCGCCGTGGGCGGGGGAGACCGGAGATGCAGGCGGTAGTCTCACCGCGGAAAAGGCGGACGTCCGATGATTGATCTCCGACTCTTGATCCTCTCCCGGAACAAACAGTCGGCCGCACGACTTCTACAGTGGTGGTAGTGGCGATTTCGCCAGACCGCAACAAACGGGGGACCAACGTGAATCACGGATCTCAATCCCAAGTGCTCTCCCTTGGGGACTACGCGCCGGCCGTCCAGGAACGACTCGATCTTTGGCAACAGCAGGACTTCGCCTTCCGGTTGTGGGAGAAGGACCCAACTCTCTGGTCGGCTGAGCCTCAACCAGAACTGGCCGATCGTCTCGGCTGGCTCGACCTTCCCCGGTCGATGCAGCCCAAACTTCCTGCGCTGGCGGCCCTCGCTGCCCAGGCGCCGGCGGGCGGGTTCCTGGATTTGGTCTTGCTGGGGATGGGTGGTTCCAGCCTCGCTCCTGAGGTCTATTACCGGACGATTGGCAACGCTCCCGCCCAACCCGAACTCACCGTGTTGGATAGCACTCATCCTCTAGCGGTGATGGCGGTCGCCAACCACATCGACGTGGCTACCACGATTTTCGTGGTCTCCTCCAAGTCGGGGACCACTCTCGAGACTTTGTCCGGATTTCGATTCTTCTGGGATCTCGTGGCTGAAGTGTTTGACGAACCGGGTGAGCAGTTCATCGCTGTGACCGACCCTGGCTCCTCTCTCGAGGAGCTGGCCCGGAACCGGGGCTTCCGGGGGATCTTCACCGCACCTCCCGACGTCGGTGGTCGGTTCTCCGCTCTCACCGACTTCGGTCTGGTTCCTGCCGCAATCATCGGCGCGGATCTCGGAAGGCTCCTCAATCGAGCGGAAGAAATGGCGGTGGCAACGGGTCCAGAGATCCCCGTTGCCGACAACCCGGGATTGCAGCTGGGTGCAGCAATGGGGGAATTGGCACTGGCCGGACGAGACAAAGTGACTTACGTCGTCTCGCCGGGCTTGGCCGCTTTTCCCGATTGGCTCGAGCAACTGGTGGCCGAATCGACCGGCAAGGACGGCAAGGGGATTGTGCCGATAGCCGGCGAGAAGCTGGGAGATCCTGCAACGTATGGCTCAGACCGATTCTTTGTCTATCTAGCTCTCGACAACGATCCGGACGCAAACCAGGTAGCGGCGCTCCAAGATCTAGAGACGGCCGGGCATCCGGTGGCGAGGATCCGGCTTCGCGACGGATACGACCTGGCGGCCGAGATGTTTCGAGCCGAGATGGCAGTAGCCGCGGCCGGGGCGGTGCTCGGTATCCATCCTTTCAATCAGCCCGACGTGCAGCTGGCCAAGACCCTCGCTCAGGAAGCCATGGAAGGCAAGGCCGAGAAGGTTGAACCGCCTGTGGAAGTCTCCAGTGATGATGCTGAAGCTCTGGCGGAACAAGCGAAAGCATGGCTGGGCACGATCCGGCCCGGCGACTATCTAGCGATCCAGGCCTACCTTCCGATGGCCGCCTCAACCGACGCGGTTCTGCAATCGATCCGGGCGGATCTGCAGGGTCGTTTTCGCATCGCCACCACGGTCGGGTACGGTCCGCGCTTTCTCCACTCGACCGGACAGCTCCACAAAGGCGGTCCCGGCAGCGGTTTGTTCCTGCAGATTGTTGATGAACCCGCCGTCGATCTGGCGGTTCCGGAGACCAATTACACGTTTGACGGGTTGATAGCGGCCCAATCGGTTGGCGACTACCAGGCAATGCGGCAACGCGACCGGAGGGTGTTGAGAGTGAACGTCGGTGGCAATCGTGTCGAAGGCCTCGCGGCGCTCCAGGTGGCGCTCGGTGGGTGAGATCACCACTCTGTTTTTCGACGTCGGCGGCGTGTTGGCCACCAACGGATGGGATCGACACGCCGATCGGGTCCTGTCGGCGATGCGAAACAAGTTCGGTGGCCATTCCATCAGACGAGAGGACGGCTGATGAAACCACCCTCTGTTGAACCCCATATGTTTGTGATTCTTGGGGCGAGCGGCGACCTCACTAGTCGGAAGCTGCTTCCCGCTCTGTACGAGATGGTCACCCGGCAGGGATTGGGCGAAGCTTGCCGCATCCTCGGTGTTTCCGGATCACCCCTCAACGACGAATCCTTCCGCGCCCAGGCCCGTGAGGCGCTCGAGGCGGCCGGATACTCCGACGACGATCTGGCTGCGTGGTGTGACCGCGCCCTTCACTATGAACGGGCCCGGGGCGAATACGGAGCTTTGGCGGACCGCATCAAAGCCCTCGAGGACGACTATGGACTGCCCGGCAACCGGGTCATCTATCTCGCCCTTCCGCCGCAGGCGTTCCCGACGGCTATTGAAGGCCTGGGGAGGGCGGGGCTGAACAGCAGCCCGGGTTGGACCCGTTTGGTCGTCGAGAAACCATTCGGTCGCGACCTGGACTCCGGGCGCGAACTCAACACCCTGGTTCACACTCATTTTGCCGAGGAGCAGGTCTACCGCATTGATCACTATCTGGGCAAGGAGACGGTCCAGAACCTCCTCGTTTTTCGTTTTGCCAATGCGCTGTTCGAGAGTTCATGGAATCGCGATCGAATCAAGAACGTCCAGATCACAGTGTCCGAGGACCACGGCATCGGCACTCGCGCCGGCTATTACGAGGAGGCCGGGGCGTTGCGCGACATGGTCCAGAGCCATCTGGCCCAGGTGTTCACGCTCATCGCCATGGAGCCTCCGGTTGCGTTCGAAGCTCAGGCCATTCGTGATGAGAAGGTGAAGGTCCTTCGTTCGATCAAGAGAATCGACCCGGATGCCGTTGTCTTCGGCCGGTATACCGCCGGTGAGATGGACGGACAAGCCGTGCCGGGCTATCACGAAGAGGCGGGCGTGGCCGCCGATTCGACGACTGAGACCTTTGTGGCCTTGCGGCTCGACGTCGACAACTGGCGGTGGCAAGGGATTCCGTTCTATCTGCGAACCGGCAAACGTCTGCCGAGGCGCCTGACCCAGATCGTGGTGACGTTCCGGGACACGCCGGTTTACTTCTTCACCAAAGCGGGATCCGACGAGGTCCGGTCCAACAAACTGGTGATCACCCTGCAGCCAGACGAAGGGTTCCGCCTGTATTTCAACGTGAAGGCTCCAGAGGATGAGGTGCGCCTCGAGACTCGCCCGTTCCATTTTTCCTATCGGGAGACATTCGGCGAGCTGCCCGAGGCCTACGAGACGCTGATCTTCGATGTGCTCACCGGTGATCAGACCCTGTTCGTGCGTGGCGACGAAGTTGAGGAGTCATGGCGTTTGTTCACACCCCTTCTGGAGAATGGCCCCGAGATCCACACCTACGAGGCAGGGACCTGGGGGCCCGAAGCGGCCGATCGATTGGCTCTTCGGGACGGGAGCGACTGGGCGGTCCATTGAGCCGCCCGAGTCGAAGGATGGCAATCTCGGAACAGCAAACGTAATGGTTTAACTATGCCCGATACACTCCGATGCCCATGCGCGAGATGAGAAGACCGAAGCCGGTGGTGCCGGCACTGGCACTTCTGTTGGCAGCTTGTACGGGCGGGGCAACCGAGCCGACCACTTCGACCACGGCAGTCGAAGCCACCACACCTGCCAAGCTCGTCGATGAGTGGGCACCGGCCGACCTCCCCTCCGAAGGCCTCCTGATCGGCGACACGCTGACGGCGGTAGGTGCGCGGTTCGTGATCTTCGAAGAGGTCGACGGCAACCAGGTGGAGGTGTGGACGTCGGAAGACGGTCGGAATTGGTCGTCTGGAGACAACTCGGCGTTCCCACCCGGCGCCCATGTTCTCTGGGCGCGAGGCAACGAACACGGGGCGATTGCGGTTGGTTGGTCTGGACCGCCTTCCTGGCCGCCCCACCCGGAGTTTCCTCCCGTCTTCGATCGAGTGTGGACCACCACCGATGGGCTCGAATGGACCGCCGGGCAGTTCCAGCCGGCGCTTCCGCCGTCCACCGATTATCTCAAGTGGTATGCCGAAGCGACCAGCGGCCTCGCTTTCGATGATGGGTTCCTGCTTGCGGGACAGGAACGCTGGTTCGTCGACGGGGCGGCGATCGCCGACGATCTAGGTGTCAACGGCGGCGACATTGTTGCTTTCCCGTCGGTTGCGGGAGGGGGGACTGCACCCTCGAAGGCCTGTACCGGGACGGGGAGGCGGCGTTCACGGTGCCTTGCTCCGATTACGGGATCGATCCTGAAGCCGATGGCCTGTTCACAGCCCGGCCACCGGCGCTGGCCGCGGCAAACCGGGAAGGGTCGTGGCAGATCCTCGAAACGGTTGGCCTGGAGGGCGTCTCGGTCATCGACACCGGCGTCGGGCCGGACGGGATATCTGTTTTCTCCTGGCCGGATTTCGATGTACCCCGGTATTGGACCTCGGTGGATCTGAGCACCTGGCAGACGGTTGAGGGTATCCCCGGGGTCGAGGCCGACGCCGTCTTTTCCCTGCAAACCTGGCGAGACGGCTGGGTGGCAGACATCGGCTACGCCAATGTGGAAGGCGGCGAGCTCTGGTGGACCCGCCTCGGCTCCACATGGGAACGAGTCGGAGTCCAGGGAAAACATGGGGCCTTTGCCGCCGGACCGTTCGGGCTCATCACAGTGACCTCTCCCGAGGAGGATCCTGAGGCGACCGAACTCTGGTTCACCCCCGACGGGATCGAGTCGACTTCTTTCAGCGTCGCGGAGTTGTTTGGGCCGGGCGCTGTGGCGGACGGGTTCGCCGTCGGGGCCGGGTCAGTCGTCGCCGTAATATCGACCTTCGACGAATCGGCCGACTACCCGTGGATCGCCAAGATCTGGGTCGGCGTATCTACGGGGGAGTAGCTGCACAGTCCCGGAGGGGATGAAGGGGCCGGCGGAGTGCCGAACAACTCACCCTGACCTAAGGCCCGGTCGGGCTCCGATTCTCTTGGGCCGACCGGGCTCGAACCTACAAGGCGACGTCCGCTCTTTCGGCCTGAACCAGGCCCAGGTACTCGATGGTGGGCAGCTTCATGGTTTTGGTGTGCGATCCGGCGTTGAAAACCACTTCCTCGGTGGTGAGGTCGATGTCAACGATCGTTGGTAGTCCATACAGATTGCCAAACGGTGGTTCGGCGCCGCGTTCGCAGTCGTCGAAGATCGGGGCGAATTCCTCTTCGCCGGCCAACCGAACGTCATCGCTGTCCAGCATTGCCCTTACTTTGTCGAAATCGACGAGCCGGTTGGCCGGCAAGACGATCATGATCAAACGCCCGTCGGCATTGACGATGACCGGTTTGGCGAACTTCCGACCCGATACGTGCTCAACCGCTGCCACCTCCTGAGCCGTGATAGCCCGTGGATGTTCCTTTATCTCGTAGCCGACCCCGTGGGAGATCAGAAACTTGCGGACCCGGTGTGCTTCCATCGCCATCGGCAATCACCCCTTTCGACCTGTCGGTTCTTCCTGGTCTGTCTTCTTCATACACCATGAAGTGGTGGCACCGGGAAGGGCTGAAAGACCCTATTCGGCTTTGGTACGGTCTGTTGACAACAGCATGGGAGAGGGCGACGTGGCAACCAGAAACCTCGATGAGGGTGTGAGCTTCCTGAAGCGTTTTGTGTCGACGTTGAAGCTTGCCGCGCGCAGGTGGTCCGACGACAAGGCTTCCCGGCTGGGCGCCGCTCTGGCGTACTACACGATGTTCTCGGTGGCGCCGCTGCTCATCGTCGCGATCGGTATCGCCGGGTTGGTCTTTGGCGAAGAGGCGGCCCGGGGTGAGATCGTCGGTCAGATCGAGGATCGGGTGGGAGAGTCGGTGGCCGGATTCCTGCAAGACATGATGGTGGGGACTCAAGGCGGAGCCGGAGTAGCTGCCACTGTCGTTGGTGTGGTGCTGGCCATGTTGGGCGCTTCCGGACTCTTCTTGCATCTCAAGGGGGCCCTGGATGTGGTCTGGGATGTGCCGGCCGAGACCACCAAGGGTCTCGCCAACCTGCTCCGCACCCGGGTGCTGGCCTTTCTGTCGGTCCTGGGATTTGGTGTCTTGCTCATCGCGGTGCTGGCCGCCTCGAGTGTGGTGGCAGCCTTAGGGAGGCTGGTGCCCGACGATCTGGCCTTCTTGGCGCCCCTGCTCCAATGGCTCAGTCCGCTGGCAATGCTGGCGTTGTTGACCGTTGTCTTTGCCCTCGTCTTCAGAATCTTGCCCGAGGCCGAGATCCCGTGGTCACCCATTTGGCGGGGGGCGGCGTTCACGTCCCTTCTGTTCACTATCGGCACCTTCCTGCTGGGTCTCTACCTGGGCAGCGGGGCGATCGGTCATGGCTTCGGGGCAGCGGCGGCATTGGTGACGCTGCTGCTGTTTGCCTACTACTCGGCTCAGATCTTCCTGCTCGGTGCCGAATTCACCCGGGTGCTGCAACTGGAAATGCCCGACCAGCACTTCGATCAACCCATTGCCGCAGCCTTGCCGGAACCGTCTACCGGTCGACGGGTTGCCGGCTCGACGCCGGTAGCAGCCATCTGGGCCTTTCTGGCCGGGATCGTCCTGGGTTGGTGGAAGAAGCGGTAACGGTTTTCAGTCCCAGTTGAGGGTTGTGATGGTTCCTCGGTGTTGGGTACCTTCCTTGGTCACAATCCGATAGGGTCCTAATTCCCTTGACGTGATATTCATCCTTCGTATAGGTTGGTATTCGATACCTCTTTAGGAGGCGTTGATGCGGATGCACACAAGAAAACTCATCGGGTACACCGACCCGGCCAATTCAGGTGTGCGTCCGCGGCCCCTCGCCATGTGATTCTTTCAGCAAGATCTAGGAGGAAGCCGCCGACGACACACCGGCGGCTCTTCTTATTGGTCAAGCAACACACGAAGGAATCACGAAATGAACGCAATCTATGAGAACGGCCGGTGCGTCTCCTCCGGGCAGAACGAACTGTTCTTCTCGGAACGGCCCGACGAACTGGCTCAGGCGCAGTCCATCTGCATGGAATGCGTAGTTCGCCTCGAATGTCTGGAAGTGGCGTTGGAGAGAGACGAGGAATGGGGTGTATGGGGTGGGGTCATCTTCTGGGATGGCCGGCCATTTCATCGCCGCCGTGGACGGGGCAGGCCCCGTCGAGTGGATCAAGGTCTCGAGCTCGAAGCAGATGTCCGTGAACTCTGGCAACAGGTCCGGTCGGCATGATCATCCACG
>CAVQVN010000005.1:0-280159 GCA_963717135.1 uncultured Actinomycetota bacterium | reverse complement strand
TGGCGTGGCTAGTCCCGGAGGCGAACCCGGTGCCGAACCGGTGCCACAAGCCAACGAGATGGCCAAGCAAGGACAATCGAAGCCCGGCGGGTATGGAGATGACCCACAGCGTCGCCGTCTCATTTGTCTTGCTGCTCACCGTGCAGGTGACGGTTCCGGCCCTACCGGAGGGCAGTATCGGGCCAGACGCTCACCCCATCGGTCCACTTGATTGCCGGCACCGACCCCGATGGCGAAATAGGCAGCATCACCCTGGTGGCGAGGGTCGACACTCAAATCGATCGGTACGACCTTGTCCTCCCGGCCCTTGTTGGCGTCCACCGACAAACCGTGGGCGATGTCGGATCCAGCCGGTTCCAGGTCTGGCGAGCGTGGGCGCAGGGTTTGCGGCCCTGAGCCGGCAGGTCTTGGTTCGATGCTGTCGGTTGGATTGCCTCTGACACCTCAATCGGATCATCCGGGTGCGTCGTGCACTTCATCACCCATATCCGAGGGTCGTATGGTTCAGGCCCCCGGAACGCCGCCGCAGCGCATCAGGACCAGCGGCCCCGGCTTCTAGCTGGTCAAGGTTGCCCTCAAGGCCGAAAGCGTCGAAGAGTTGCTGTGGGCGACCAGGCCCGAGTCGGACCAGGCCTGAATCCGACCGGCATACCGATTCAGGGAGTCGCCAGAGCAAGCCGGGTTGCTTCGGCGGCGTGGTGCACGATGTTGGAGGCCGCGCCCGGGTTCCGACGAGGGAAGCCCCGTGCAGCCCGCACAGCTTCTACCGAAGGCTGCACGACGACCGTTTCGATCCCGGCTTCCCGGAGAACAGCCGTTTCCGCCGAGAGCCGGTAACGGGCGTTGCGAGCGAACAACCCGTTCGAGGGTTTGCTCATCGGGGCCGAGATGAACACTCGATCAACTCCGGCACCTACCAGCAGGTCGGCATGCGTGGATGAAACCACTCCGCCGTCGATAAACGCCACCCCGTCGATTACTCGGGGCCGGAACATTCCCGGCACAGCCGACGACGCCTCAACTGCGATCGGTACGGGCACATCCCAACGGTCCTTCCCAAACACGACCAACTCGCCGTCGGAGGCGCGGACGGCGGGGACCCACAGACCTTCGGGCCATCCTTCGAATCGATCCATCCCGGGGAAACCTGCGAGAAACCTGGTCGGAAACCAGCCGGGGGGAAGCAGGCCGGCCACCGCCATGGTTGCTCCCCGCCCGCCCGGCAGAACATCTCGGGCCAGCCCCGGCGACAGGGGCCGGAGTGTCTTGCGGACGGCCCGCAACTCGGCGAGCATCGCCTGCTGGTCTTCCCGGTTGGGCGGCCTGGTGGTCGCCTCGAAGATCTCGTCGGGGCTGAGACCGGCCCGAACCGCCGCCGCCACTGTTGCTCCCGCTGAGGTTCCCACGATCACCTCGAAGCTCGCCGGGTCCAAACCGACTTCAGTCTGAAGCGTCCGCAGGACCCCGGTGTGGAAGACCCAGGCGGTGGCCCCGCCGGCCCCGAGGACTAGTCCGTTGCTCATCTGATTAATCCGCCTTCGACCGGGCGCAGATCCGTTTCCGTCGATTTCACTTGAATCGCCTTGCCTCTCGGGGAGTTGCCAACAACCAAATCCGGGGTTCCGCAAGGGTCCAACCCGACGGCCCCGTCGGGCATTCCCTGACTTCCGAAGCAACGGCGCTGCCCGCCTGGCCGACAGGGAGGGGGCAATCGTGTTGTGGGCCGCCGACGTAGGGCGAGACAACTGAGACCAGCGGATCGCGGACTAACTTGGTGGGTCCGAGGAGGCTCCGGTCCGCAGTCGACGGTTCCCGGGATCTGACCAGGACCGGGATTAGAGACGCGTTGATGTTGAGCGACATCCGGTATCCGCCCCGGCGCGGGTCAATGCTCGATTGGGGCAGATCCTTTGGCTGACGCGGAGCACCTTCGATCCCTCAGAGGTTGGAGAGCCGGCGGCGCGGTAACCTGAGATCCGCACGGGCCGACAATGCGCAACCCAGGGAAACCGGTATGAGCCCCGACATTTCATTCGCCGAGCTGATCAAACGGCGGCGTATCACGCTCGGCATGAATCAGGCATCGCTGGCCGAGCTGGTCGGCCGCTCCGCCTCGGCCATCCGGAGCTGGGAACGAGGTGCCGCAACCCCCACGGACGAGAACGTGATCCGTTCGCTGGCTGCGGTGCTGGGAGTCGAGGAGACGACCCTGCGCGACGCGGTCGGCTTGCCTCCCGACATTCCGTTTGAGGCTCCCGACGAGGTCGGAGGAGATTCGTTGGCAGCGTTCGCCGAAGAGGATGGCCGCCTGGATCAGTTGAGCGCGAGCGAAGAAGCCCCGGCGGACCTGCTCCTCTCCGATGACGATGAACCCGGCCATCCGATCATTTCTTCGGTGGAAGAACCTGAGGCCGGCGGGCACGTTGAGGTTGAAGCGATGACGACAGAGGAAGAACCAGGTGACGGCGCCTCGGAGCCGCCGGACTCACCCGTAGCTTCCCCGGGTAGGGTCGCATTGGTCGAGGCGGTCCGGCCGGCGGCTGCCGCGTTGACACCACCAACGGTGACCCTTCCGGTCGATGTCAAGCCGGTTCAGTCCGCCGAACGTTCATATCTGGACGATCCCGATCAGATGATGACCTACTGGATCCGGGCGGCCTTGACGGTCGCTTTTGCGGTGTTTCTCGTCATCGTTTTGTTCTGGGCGCTCGGCAGATTGGGTGATTCCATCGGTGAGGTCTGGGAGATCTTCAAAGCGGGTGCCTAGCCGGGCGCAGGCAGCTCGGGGAATCCTTGACCCATTACCACAGAAAGTGATATAACACCACTAGCAGTGGCGGCAGAGGGGGCAGTCCGAAGAAAGGACTGGCCGTGGAAGATCGGGATTTGTGGGATCCGGTCATGCTCGAGGAGTATCTCGCCGGCATTGAGTTGGGCGTCGATGGAGACCAGGTGCTCGAGATTCGCCGCCGAGTGCTGGGTCGGTCGATACCGATGTTGATTCGAGGAGACGAACCTCACCAGGACTGAGGGTGGCTCGGGTCTACGCCCCGGCGATCGTGCGAGCCGCCAGGGCGAGGCCGGCCAGGGCCGAGACGATCAGGATTCCCCGCCGAATCGCCGCGTTTTCGATGCGGCCGGTGATCCACCGGCTCGAATAGAGGCCGATGGCCAGAGCGGGGAACAGGGTTGCCGCCGTGGCAACGTCGCTTCGGTGGACCTGTCCGGCCACGGCCAGGGTGGTAACATTGATGGTGATCCCTACGGAGAAAATGGCGGCCAGGCTCGATCGCAGTTCTTCTCCGGGACTGTGCTGGTAGAGAAAGGCCAGCGGAGGTCCGCCGATAGCCGAGGTCGTCCCCGAGATGCCAGAGGCCACGCCGGCGATGAACTGATTCCGGCGGGTTTGTCGAACCGACCATCCGGCCGCCATGGCTAACGCCGCGGCAAGCACAAATCCCGCAATCATCCCGTCCAGAGTTCGCTGGGCTAGAACCCCGAGCAGGACGACGCCGGCGATCGCGCCGGGGAGCCTCCCACTCAAGACCCAGGCGGCTCCTTTGAGATCGATGTGCCGACGTTCGCGGAGCACCATGAAGACCGTCATCGGGAAGGAAAGGAGGATTTGAGGCACGGGCGTGAAATCGCTGTTGACGAGAGTGAGGATCGGTACCGAGACCATGGCGAACCCGACTCCGACGGTACCTTGCAGGGCGGCGGCCGCGGCGGTAACCAGGAGGGCAATGATCAGTTCGAATGTGCTGAACACGGCAGCCTTCCGGCGGCGAGCATCGCAGTATTGCAGGAGGCTCGCCGGGCGTTGAATCAATGGTCGACAGTAGGATCGGCGCCATGTCCGACCCAATTGCGTTCGTCCGATCCGTTCCCGATTCCTTTATCGCGGCTCTGAGCGGGGTGGCTCCCAAGTCGGCGATTGATGTGGCAACTGCCCGCGAGCAGCACGCCCGGTACGCGGCCTGCCTGACCGGGGGCGGGTTCCGGGTCGAACAACTTGTCACGCCGGTCGATTTCCCGGACGGGCCCTTCATCGAAGACACGGCCGTCCTGCTCCCCGGGACCCTGTTGTTGACCCGGCCGGGGGCGCCCTCTCGCCGGGGCGAGGTGGCGGGCGTCGGCGAGGCGCTGGCCGAGCGATTCGAGATACGCATGATCGAACCGCCGGGAACCGTTGAGGGTGGTGACGTCTTGCAGCTTGGGCGCCGCGTCTACGTCGGTCGCTCGTTGCGCACCAACAAAGATGGGATTGGACAGCTGGCCGCTGTCGCCGCCGAGCACGGACTCGAGACGATACCGGTCGAAGTGAGAAACACTCTGCACCTCAAGTCTGTGGTCACTGCCGTAGACCGTGACACCCTGGTCGCGGCACCGGGGTATTTCGACCCGGAAGTGTTCCGAGGGCTTCGCCTGCTCTGGGTGGAGGGAGAGAGCGAGGTCAATGTCCTGGCCCTGCCCGACGGCAGCATTCTGATCCCGAGTTCGAAAACGGTGTTGCAGGACGTCGTGACGGCGGCCGGTTACGAGGTCGTGACCGTTGATGTCTCTGAGTTCGAAAAAGCCGACGGAGGGTTGACCTGTCTCTCGTTGAGGAACAACGGGAGTTAGCGGTCAGCGGTCAGCTATCGGCCGTCCGCCTTCCGCCGTCCGCGTTCAGCGTCCGGTGGGAGGCGAGTCCATGCGTTGCCCCTCCCTGCAAGGGAGGGGAAGCGTCGCCCGGTGGGCGACGCAGGGGAGGGTCAGGCGTCAGCCAGACGGTCTCGCGGCAGCGCTTGACCCCCATCCCCCTCGCTTTGCTCGGGTACTTCCCCCTTGCAGGGGGAAGTCAGTGGTCGATGGCTCGTCCCTATTGCGCGATGCAAAACCCGGAAGCGACCAGCGGATAGCGGAAAGGAGATAGCTAATCGCTCAGCGCTTGGTCCAGGTCTTCGAGGAGGTCGTCGATGTGTTCGAGACCCACAGAGAGCCGCACCAGGTCATCCGGTACTTCAAGGGCGGTGCCTTGGGCCGAGGCGTGGGTCATGACCGCCGGGATCTCGATCAGCGACTCCACCCCTCCCAGGCTCTCCGCCAGGAAGAACAACCTGGTGGAAGAGGCAATGCGATGGGCGGCCGGTGCTCCACCGGTGGTTCGAAAAGAGATCATGCCCCCAAAACCGGCCATTTGCCGGGCGGCCAACTCATGCTGGGGGTGGTCGGTAAGGCCCGGGTAGAACACCTCACCGACAGCCGGGTGGTCGCGAAGAAACGCGGCGATTCGGGCGGCATTGGCGGAGTGCCGCTCCATGCGGACGGCCAGGGTCTTGAGACCCCTCAGAACGAGCCAGGCGTCGAAGGGCCCAGGCACCGGTCCGGCCGCGTTGAGCAGGAATCGAAACCGCTCGTTCAATCCGGGGTCCGCAGTCACCAGGGCCCCGCCGACGGTGTCCGAGTGGCCGCCCAGGTACTTGGTGGTTGAGTGCAGGACGACGTCGGCGCCGGCGGACAGAGGATGTTGCAGGTAAGGGGTGGCAAAGGTGTTGTCTACCACCAGGCGGGCGCTTGCGGCTCGGGCCACCGTGGCGGCGTGAGAGATGTCGACGATTCGGAGGAGCGGATTGGTCGGGGTCTCAACCCATACCAACCTGGTTTCGGCGCGGATAGCGGTTTCCATCAACCGCCGGTCGGTCATGTCGACAGCCGACCAGGTAATCCCTTGTTCGGCCAAAACCTGCGAGAAGAAGCGGAGGGTGCCCCCGTAGGCATCGTTGGGTAACAGCACATGATCACCGGGTTTCAGCAAATACCCGATGAGAGCGGTCGCCGCCATCCCGGAGGCAGTGGCCACGGCGCCGCCTCCCGACTCGGGGGTGACCCCTTCCAGCGCGGCGAGCGCCACCTCGAGGGCATGGCGGGTGGGGTTGTCGGTCCGGCTGTACTCATAGCCGCGGTGTCGTCCGGGTGTGTCTTGGACGAAGGTGCTGGTGGCGTAGATGGGTACGGTCACCGCTCCGGTAGTGGGGTCGGGCTCTTGTCCGGCATGGATGGCGTCCGTCTCGAACCGCATCAGTCCTCCATGAGTTTGTGTTCGCGCAGCCAATCGTCGTTGAATGCTTTGGAGAGGTAGCCCCGACCGGAATCGGGGAGAATGACCACCACCAGGCGGTCGTGGTCCCGGTCTGCAACCTGGAGGGCGGCGTGGGCGGCGAGCCCGCACGACCCGCCGACCAGGAGACCCTCCCGGCGGGCCAACCGGCGAGTCATGGCGAACGACTCGGCGTCGTTGACCTTGATGAGCTCATCGACCACGGATCCGTCGTAGGTCTCCGGCCAGAAGTCCTCGCCGACTCCCTCGACCAGGTACTGGTGAACGTCTTCCGGTGAAGGAGCAGTGAAGATGGAGCCCTCCGGGTCGGCCCCAACGATCACGACATCGGGGTTCTGCTCTTTGAGGTATTTGCCCACCCCGCTGATGGTGCCGCCGGTGCCGACTCCGATCACTACCGCGCCGACTTGTCCGTTCGTTTCCTGCCAGATCTCGGGCCCGGTGGTGAGATAGTGTGCCTCCGGGTTGGCCGGATTCGAGTACTGGTCGGGGTGATAGGCGCCCGGCGTTTCCGCAGCAATCCGCCGGGCCACGCCGTAGTACGAGTCGGGGTGGTCGGGCAGTAGTGGGGTCGGGGTGACGACCACCTCCACGCCGTAGGCTTTGAGAAGGTCCTGCTTTTCCTTGGAAACCTTGTCCGGAACGGTGCAGATGACCCGATAACCCCGGACGGCGCCGACGATCGCCAGCCCCACCCCGGTGTTGCCGCTGGTCGGTTCGACAATGGTGCCTCCCGGCTTCAGCATGCCGAGCTCTTCGGCCCGGTCGATCATGGTCACGGCGATCCGCTCTTTGATCGACCCACCGACGCTCACATGCTCTGTTTTGGCAACCAGATTGCCGGGTGGGTGGAGCCGGGCCATACGGATCAAGGGCGTGTGTCCGATCGCCTCCACGGCGCTCTCGTAGATAGTCACGAGGCAGCAATCTAGTTGACAACAGGGTTTCAGGTCTCAGGTTTCAGGTCTCAGGTTTCAGCCTCCAGCTGGTACGGACCACTGATAACTGACCACTGACAACCGATTACTGTCTTCCCGTGCGCTCTCTTGCCAAGTTTGCCTGGGCAACCCTGATAGTGAATGTCGGGGTGATCGTGTTCGGCGCCTATGTGCGGGCCACCGGTTCGGGAGCCGGTTGTGGGGCCAATTGGCCCAGCTGCAACGGTGAGTTCATTCCGTCCGAGCTGGGAGGAGCGAGGGCCATCGAGTTCACCCACCGGGTCACCAGCGGAGTGGCGCTGCTCATGGTGGCGGTCCTGGTCTGGCGTATCTGGCGGAGCTATCCGTCCGGTCACCGGGTGCGGCGCGGGGCGGCCTTTTCGGGGGTGTTCATCATCGGCGAGGCCTTGATCGGAGCGCTGATTGTGCTCTACGAGTGGGTCGCCGACGATGCCTCGGTGGCACGCACGGCGGCGGTTCCGTTGCATCTGGTCAACACGCTTCTGTTGCTGGGCGCCCTGGCCTTGACGGCCTGGTGGCTGTCCGGAGGCGGTCCGCTGCAATTCGACCGCGACCGCCGATTTGCCCGCTGGTGGATGATCGGAGGTGCAGGCGTGGTCCTGATCGCCGCCACCGGGGCGATCACCGCGCTGGCCGATACGTTGTTTCCTTCGGAGTCATTGCTGGCCGGCCTCAGAGAAGATTTCACCGCAGCCGAGCACTTCCTCACCAACCTGCGGGTCGCCCATCCAATTGTGGCAATTGCGGTCGGCGTCTATCTCGTTTGGCTGGCCCGTCGGTATGGGATGACCGGACGGAGCAGACCTTGGGCTCGGGTCATCCTCATCCTGGTCGGGGTGCAGTTGGTGGCGGGGGCGCTCAATATCGCCCTGCTGACGCCGGTTTGGCTCCAGCTGTTGCACCTGCTGCTGGCCGATCTCGTGTGGGTCGTTCTGGTGCTGTTCGGCGCCGAACATCTCAGTGAGCACCAGGCAAGCGAACCGGCAACCGTCTAGGTCTCTGCGCCCGGTGGACGGGCGTCGGCCTTCTTGGCGACCTTGGCCAGTTCTTTGGAGAGCTTCACGATTTGGGCGCAGGTCTCGTCGTTGATCGACCGACGGCCGCAGGCCGGGCAAGTCAGCACGGCCTCGGGGTAGGGACATACCCAGTCGGCCTGCATTGCTCTGATCTGGTGGTGGCAGTGGTCGTGGACCTTCTGGCCGCACGCCCGGCATTGCAGCCACTTCATTGGCTCGGTTTCGTGGCTCGCCGGTTCTTGGCGGTGGATGGTCCCGCACCAGAAACACTGTTGACGCTGCGCCGAGGAGGTCCGGCGCCGGGCGGCCAGACGGCCGATAACCCGGTGGATTACCAGACCCAGAGCCACTGCCGCGGCGAGCGCGCCGACAATGGCGATGATCATGAGAACGACATCACGATCCACCGACACCGCCCTTGCGAGGCTATGTCCACGTTGCAGGCCGGGAGGTTCCACTGCCAGGGCCAAAAGACCCGTTTCGCGCAGCGAGCTATGAGCTTCGAGCCGCGAACGACGAGCTGCGAGCTAATCGTCCAGTTGGTGGCGGAGGGCTTCCGGGTCGGAGACGGGAAGTTCGCACATGAAGTCCCTGCACACAAAGGCCCGAGTTCCTCCGTTGCCGCGGCGGTCGGTCAATAGAGGAACGCCGGCCGTCCCGTCGCCGGACCGGTCGACGGCGAGGGCAACATCGGGGCGAAAACGCTCCCACACCACGCGGGCCAGCCGGTCGGCGTCGGGTCCGACGATTGCCACCTCCCGGGGTGGGAGTAAAAGCGAGGAGAGTACGGCGAGCAGGTGTCCCACCCCGGTGGGGGCTCCCTCGATGAGCCGGCCTCCGGCTCGAATGGTGCTCTCTGCTCGCGATCGGAGTTCGCCGTCGCCCGTGTACAGCGAAGCCATCAACAGGGCTTCGGCGGCCATCGAGTTGGCGGAGGGGTGGGGACTGTCGTATTGGTCCTTGGGACGGGTGACAAGAGGTTCGGCATCGCTCCCCGTCGTGAAGAAACCTCCGTCCGGGTCGGCGAAAAGATCGACGAGCTGTTCGACCAGGACCATGGCCTGGCGGTACCACTCGACGTCGCCGGTGGCTTGATAGAGGGTGAAGAGGCCGACGGCCAGAGCGGCATAGTCTTCGCTGAACCCGGGCCGGCCCGCCCGGCCCTTCCCCCAGCTGCGAAGCAGCCGGCCGGAGTCGTCGCGGTTGTGATCGAGCAGAAACCGGGCGGTTTGAGCAGCGTAATCCAGCCACCGGTTGTCGTTGAGAACCCCTCCAGCTTCGGCTAAGGCCCGGATGGCCAAACCGTTCCAGGAGGTGACTACTTTGTCGTCGAGCCCGGGCCGTACCCGCCGGTCTCGAACTTCCCGCAGTTTGGTCCGGGCGGCGCCGACGGCCCCGGCGACCCGGTCGACGGTGACTCCGAACTCGGCCGCCACCTGCTCGAGGGAGCGGGCTTCATAGAGGTGGTTGGCGCCCTCGAAGTTTCCCTGGGAGGTCACGCCGAAGTAGGCGCCGGCCAGGCCCGCGTGGTCGTCACCGACGATTGAACCGAACTCTGCCTCGGACCAGACGTAGAACTTCCCTTCCACCCCTTCCGAGTCGGCGTCCTCGGCCGCCGCAAATCCGCCGCCGGATTGCCACAGATCCCTGATCATGTACTCGAGCGTGTCGACGGCGACCGAACGGAACCGCGGTTCGTCGGTCAGCTGCCACGCTCGCAGGTAGAGGCGGGCGAGCTGGGCGTTGGTGTAGAGCATCTTTTCGAAGTGGGGGATCAGCCAGGTCTGATCGACGGCGTACCGGGCAAACCCTCCACCGACATGATCGAAGATTCCTCCTCGGGCCATCTTCATGAGGGTGGCCCGGGCCATATCGAGGGCGCCTTCGGCCCAGGGCTGATTGGCGACCCGCAAGAGAAACTCGATCACCGGTTCCTGGGGGAACTTGGGAGCCCCGCCAAATCCCCCGTGCTCGTGATCGAAGAAGCTCCGTAACACCGCCACAGCTTCGATCAGGGCCGCGTCATCGGGGAGTTCCGCTGCGGCGGGCAATTTCTGGCTGATGGTGGCGACCATTCGATCGGCTTGGGTCTGCACGTCGGCCCGACGATTCTGCCAGGCGTCGGTCACGGCCAGCATGATCCGCGAGAAAGATGGCAATCCGGGCCGGTCATCTTTGGGGAAGTAGGTGCCCGCGTAGAAGGGCTCACCATCCGGTGTCAGAAACACGGTCATGGGCCAACCACCCCGGCCGGTCAACCGCTGAACCGCTTCCATGTATATGGCATCGACGTCGGGTCGCTCTTCGCGATCGACCTTGACGTTTACGAAGAGGTCGTTCATCAACCGGGCGGTGTCGGGGTCTTCGAACGATTCGTGGGCCATCACGTGGCACCAGTGACAGGCGGAATAGCCGACCGAGAGCAAGATGGGCTTGTCATCGAGGCGGGCTTGCTCCCGAGCCTCTTCTCCCCACGGGTACCAGTCGACCGGGTTGTTCTGGTGCTGGAGCAGATAGGGCGATGTTTCGTTGGCGAGACGATTGGACATGGGGGAGACGGTAGTGAGGCCCGGTGGTTAGTCCGGGTGGTGTCCTGGTAAAGCTATTTCGCCTGGTGCCGATGGATGGCCTCGTGCAAATGATGACCAATGCCGGTTGAGCCTTTTCGACGGCGGAATCAGCCGAAGAAAAGAAAGGGGTTCACAAACCGGCATATATATGTCATATTGCATCCGATGCCTCGGATGGAGACCTTTCCACTCGAGCCAACCCCTTGACCGGAGGACACCCCAACATGCCAGCAGCCGAGAAGACGCGCCGCGTCCGCTCTAACGGGAACGGAAATGGCGCCGACCCCAAGTCAGAAGCACGGGTTCGGCGCGAAAAAGAGCGCGACCGTCAGCGGAACAAGCTGACCGACGAACGAGGCCGGCTCACCACCGATCTCGTCAGCCAATACCTGACCGCCATCGGCGAGTACGACTTGCTGACCGCCGAGCAAGAAGTCGAACTCGCTCAGAAAATCGAGAGCGGGGAAGATGCGGCCGTTCGGCTGGAAGCCGGCGACTACAAAGACAAGAAGCAGGAGATCGAACTGCGACGCAAGGAGCGGCACGGCAAGGAGGCCAAGGACGCTTTCCTGACGGCCAACCTGCGATTGGTGGTCGCCAATGCCCGCCGCTACGCGAACACTTCCGGTATCGACTTCCTCGATCTGATTCAGGAAGGCAACCTCGGCTTGATCCGTGCCGTCGAGAAGTTCGACTGGCGCAAGGGCTTCAAGTTCTCGACCTATGCCACCTGGTGGATCCGGCAGGCCATCACCCGGGCGATCGCCGACAAGTCCCGTACCGTGCGGATTCCGGTCCATCTGCACGATACGCTGGCCGCTGTGCGCGCCGCCCAGGCGAGCCTCAAAGCCGAACTGGGTCGTGACCCAAAGCCGGAAGAGATTGCCGAGGAAGCCGGAGTCACCGTCGACAAAGTCGAGTTGGCGCTGGGAGTGGCCGACACGGTTTCGCTCGAGCAGCCGGTCGGTGAAGATGGCGCCCAACTGGGCGACTTCATCGAAGACGAGGACGCCACCGATCCGGTCCAGATCACCGAAGAGCTCGACGTGGCCCAGAGTCTGCGCGTGTCGATCGAGCGGCTTCCCGATCGGGAGGGTCGCATCCTGGCTCTGCGCTACGGCTTCTACGATGGCGTGCCCCGCACGCTCGAAGAGATCGGCGACGAGTTCAGCCTGACCCGCGAGCGCATCCGTCAGCTCGAGAAGCTGGCTCTGTGCAGGCTCCGTCACCCCTCGTTCGGGATCCGCGAGCAAGATTTGGTTTAGGGGAGGTACCTGGTACCTAGTATCTGGTACCTGGTACTAGGTACTTCGTACCACCTGGGTTGGTACCACTGGTTCCCTGCCTGAAACCTGGAACCTGAAACCTGAAACCTGAAACCTGAAACCTGAAACCTGAAACCTGAAACCTGGTACCTGAAACCTGGCACCTTAAACCGGAGCTGCTCCCGGCTCTACCATGGCCGCCATGAGCGAGCGATTCGACATCGCGATCATCGGCGGGGGGATCGTCGGCCTTGCCACGGCGCTGGGCTTGCTCGAAGCGAATCCGGGACTCCGGCTGGTCGTGCTCGAGAAAGAATCCCGGGTCGGTCAACATCAGACCGGCCACAACAGCGGCGTGGTTCATTCTGGCGTGTACTACAAGCCGGGTTCGCTGAAGGCGAAACTCTGTGTCGATGGGGTAGGAAGCCTGCGCGCCTTCTGTGATAGTGAGGGCCTGGCGTACGAGGCGTTTGGCAAGATCCTGGTGGCCGTGGACCAGTCCGAGATCCCGGCTCTCGATGAGATCCATCGCCGCGGTGTTGCCAACGGGGTCGAGGGACTTCGCAAACTGGACCTCCACGGGATCCGGGAGATCGAACCCAACGCCGCAGGGGTAGCCGGCTTGCACGTGCCGGGCACCGCCTCGGTTGATTTCCAGAAGGTTGCCGGAGCCATGGCAGTCCGCCTCGAGCGTCTGGGTGGAGAGGTGAGGCTCAACTCAGAGGTTCTTTCTATCGTCAACGGCTCCAAAGAAGTCGGGATCAAAACGGTCACCGGGGAACTGACCGCCGGCTACCTGGTCAATTGCGCCGGCCTGCAGTGTGACCGGGTAGCGCGGATGGCCGGAGCCGATCCGCAAGTGCAGATTGTTCCATTTCGTGGCGAGTACTACGAGGTCAAGGATGACCGGGCGGGTTTGGTCAACGGAATGATCTACCCGGTCCCCGATCCCCGGTTCCCGTTTCTCGGCGTGCATTTCACGAAGACGGTCACCGGGGCGATCGAAGCAGGCCCCAACGCCGTGCTGGCCCTCTCGAGGGAAGGCTACCGGTGGGGGTCGATCGACCGGGGTGATCTTTGGGAGACCGTCCGCAATCCGGGACTGTGGGTGGTGGCTCGCCGCTACTGGAAGACCGGTATCGGTGAGATGGTTCGCTCGGCGAGCAAGCGAGCCTTTGTGTCGGCACTGCAGCGACTGGTTCCGACCATCGAAATCCACGACGTAGTTCGGGCGGGCGCCGGGGTGCGCGCCCAGGCGATGGACCGAAAGGGGAACTTGCTCGACGATTTCGCCATCGAGGAGTCCCCCCGGGCGCTGCATGTGCTCAATGCTCCGTCGCCGGCCGCTACCGCGTCCTTGGCGATTGGACGGTACGTGGCGAAACGGGTTGAAGATCGATTGGTTTAGGGGTCAGGCAAGGAGTTCGAGGAAGGGCGCCCACCAGTCCTCCCGTCGGCAGTACCAAGCCACCGTCTGAGCCAGGGCCTGCTGGAAGGTCGAGGTCGGTTCCCAGCCAAGCCTCCGCAGCTTGGTGGAATCGGTGGCATACCGTCGGTCGTGACCGGGCCGGTCGGGTACCGATTCGACCAGCGAACGATCGGCCCCCATCAAGTCGAGAATCTGAAAAGTCAGTTCCTGATTGGTGAAATGCCTGCCGGAACTGATGTTGTAGGTCTCGCCGGGAGCGCCCCGGAGCACCAGGAGGTCAATCGCCGCGCAGGTGTCGTCGACCCATAACCATTCCCGTTCATGCCCTCCGTCGCCGTAGAGAGGGACCGATCGGCCCTGCAGCAGCCGGGTCACGAACCGGGGGACGATCTTCTCCGGGTACTGGTAGGGACCGAGGTTGTTGCAGGGCCGGGCGATGATGGCCCGGTAGCCGTACGTGGCAGCGAAGGCGCCCACCATCAAATCGGCCCCGGCTTTGGCGGCCGCATAGGGAGAGGTGGGCCGCAGCGGGGCGTCTTCCAGGGCGGCACCGGTGAGGATCGGACCGTAGACCTCGTCGGTAGAGATGTGTACGAACCTCTCGACGCCCGCTTGGGCGGCCGCTTGCAGGAGTACCGTGGTGCCTCCGACGTTCGTGTCGGTGAAAGGACGCGGATCGGCGATGGAACGGTCGACGTGACTCTCGGCCGCGAAGTTGACCACCACGTCGGCATCTTCGACCAGGGATCCGACCACCGCGGCGTCGCGGATATCGCCGTGGACGAAAGTGTGTCGCGGGGACTCGTTGAGCTCTTCGACGGTGGCCCGGGCTGGCGGGTAGGAGAGCCGGTCGAGGTTGATCACCCGCGTGTCGGGGTCCCTACCCAGCAGGTAACGGACGTAGTTCGCTCCAATGAACCCGGCGCCTCCGGTAATCAGATGCGTCATGGCATGGAGTCTAGGAATAGGCAATAAGCTGTCAGGAAACCGAATGGAGGATCAGTGCATCTCGGAGGTATGGCGAAGCTGGAAGGCCAACATGCGGTAGTGCTCGGGGGAGCCGGGTTCCTCGGCTCCCATCTGTGCGACCGCCTGGTCGACGAAGGGGCGCAGGTAACGGTCATCGACAATCTCATTACCGGCGACCTCGACAACCTCTCCCACCTGTTCGGTGTCGACGGCTTCACGTTTGTCAAACATGACGTGACCAACTTCCTACATGTGCCCGGAGAGGTCCACCACGTGATCCATTTTGCCTCACCGGCCTCTCCTGTTGACTACCTGCGCTGGCCCATTCAGACGCTCAAGGTCGGATCATTAGGTACCCATAAGGCATTGGGGTTCGCTCGCGCCAAAGGAGCCCGTTTCCTGCTGGCTTCCACCAGTGAGGTGTATGGGGATCCGCTGGTCAATCCTCAACCTGAGACCTACTGGGGGAATGTGAACCCGATCGGTCCTCGGGGTGTGTACGACGAAGCTAAGCGGTTTGCCGAGGCCATGACCCTTGCATACCACCGACAGCACGGTATCGACGTGCGCATCGTGCGGATTTTCAATACCTACGGGCCGAGAATGCGGCTAGATGACGGGAGAGCGGTGCCTGCCTTCATTGAAGCCGCCTTGAGGGGACGGCCGCTTCCCGTCTTCGGGGACGGAAGTCAGACGCGCTCCCTTTGCTACGTCGACGATCTGATCGAAGGTATCGTCCGCTTGCTGATCAGCGACTACGTTGGGCCGGTCAACGTAGGGAACGCCCAGGAAATCACAATTCTGCACCTGGCAGAGGTCATCCAGGAGATCGTCGGTAGCAATCCTGGAATCGAGTTCAAACCCCTTCCGCAGGATGATCCCACGGTTCGTTGTCCCGACACGCGTCTGGCTGAGCGTGAGCTGGGGTGGAAGGCCGCGGTTCCTTTGCACCAGGGTATGGAGCGAACCGTCGCCTGGTTCCGGCAGCACGGAGCCTGATCGCTGCTGTCTTTCGTCTACGAAGTCACTAGGGTTCGCGGTGAAGGAGGTATCCCGTGAAACTCCGGGGGATGGTGGGCGGACGGGCCGAGGTGTGCGGACCGGAGACGACACTGCAGGACGCGTCGGAAGCGATGCTTTCGGCACAGGTTGGTTCCGTGGGTGTGGTGGATGGACGCCGTCTGATCGGCATCATCACCGAGCGAGACATCCTACGAGGAGCCGCTGAGGGAGTGGATTCCGTCACTGAGATCGTGCGCGATTGGATGACGGCCGATCCGGATGTGTTCTCACCGGAAGCCCAGGTTCGCGAAGCTGCGGAGTGGCTCCTCGAGACCGGCTACCGTCACATGCCCGTCATGGAAGACGGCGAGTTGCTTGGCATCGTCAGTATCAAGGACATCCTCTGGGCGATGGCCAGTCCTGGCCCCGGCGAGCAACCTGAATAGCTCACGGGAGGACTCGCCAATCCTTCACTGATGCTAGACCGGCTGCGTACGCGACGGCTGCGGTGAGCACAAGGCGCTCGCCCACCTCCTCTGCGATGCGGAGTTCCTCCAAGGACCACGAGCCGTCCATCACATTGAGTACTACGGCGAACATAAAGAGTGCCACCAGGAGGGCGCTGAGCACAAGGCGAGCGCGGCGGAGTGAGCGACGAGCGGGTCGTCTCCATCCCCATACCAGTAGTGCTCCGGCGGCAGCCATGACCAGCAGTGCGATGAATTCCCCGATCCGAGTCTCCGCCCCACCTTCGATCATGTAAACCGATCGGAGAAACCCGCCCAGGATTCGCCCGGCAAAAGAATGGAATCGCAGCTGGTCTTCTATGCCGATTACCAGGAACAGAAGCCCAAAAGCCCCGAGGTTGGGCGCTCGCGCCCCTCTGGCTGTCCAGCTCAGCAACAGGCCAATGGCAATTGCCTTTCCGAAATCCCACGCATTCAGCACACGCCCCTCGACGAGGGCCGTCCAATCTCGCTCTATCACGATGAGGAGTTGCCCAAAGACATCTAGAGAAAGAACAACCACCACGACTACAAGGGCAATTCGGCGCGCAAAAGGCGGGAGTGCGGTCCAATGGAAATGGTCGTTGTCACAGGCGCTCCGGCCTACACCGTGGGTATCCACACCAGGGCCATTTCAGCTACCGCGATATCCGTCTTCTCCAGGCCGACCTCGATGGTCTGCCTTTCACGAGCGAAGTCGTTCCACCGGTCGGTGATCTCCATGAGATCCCGGGCAAGATCGTCTTCGAGAGCATCGAGCTCCCCCGCTCGATCCGTCAAAGCCTCCTCTGCCGAACGGAGCCGTTCCTGGGTGCGGACGGTTTGCGATCGGCGTGAGGCCGCTCCCGAAAGGCTGCGGGACCGCCGTTTCCCACCGAGGAACACGGAGAGAAGATCGCCGGCACCCGCCATGAGCTCTTGCTGGCGCCGGCTCTGGGTGTCCACCTCCAATTCCCGAACTCGCCGTTCGGCGGTGGACAACTGGTCTTTCACCCTGTCGATCTTCACCTTGTAACGGTCCCGAAGGGCTGCCACCTCGACGTCTGCGGCGTCCTCGGCAGCCTCCTCACATCGAGCGGTGAAGTCCTCGGTCGTCTCCCCTATCCGGGAATAGAGCTTGAGCTGCTCGTTCTTGAACACCTCGATCTTTTGGTTGCGATACAGCCACTCCTTGAGATCCGTTTCGGCTTGCTTGAAGAAGGTCGGGGAGTCGATGGGAGCCTCCGTAAGCACATAGGCGCCGCCCGAAGGAGCTTCCGGACGCAGGTCGCGGTCGTCGTAGTCGACGGCTAGATGGTCCGCCGGGTCGAATGTGGATCCGAGGGGGAAGAACACCGCCTCCCACTCCTCCCGGTGATCGACACCCGCGTATCGGTCGTCGAATGTGAGATGAACCCGAGCCACCACTCCGGCCTGTTGGCGGCTACCCCCCGGGACCGCACCGATCTGGCCACTCCAGGCGGCGGCCGGATCTAGGTAATACACCGGAACCCCGGGGGCCACTTTGGGGGTCACCACTGTTTCGTCCTCGGCGACGACCGGGGCGGGCTGTGCTACAGAAGATGAGGGCGTTCGGGCGGCTTCCCGTTCCGGGGTTCCCTCGGTCAGCCGGGTCACCTCATCGCGGGTAAGCGGACCACGCAGATACGACATAGCCCACCGGGTGGTCATCACGGCCGGTTCGGTAGATCGAGTCGTGTGAAGCACGAACTGGCGTTTGTCGAGATCGCCGATCAGTTTGTCGAAGCGGGCAACATCCACGATCCCCGATGCCGATTTCAGTCCCTCCAGAATGCGCGCCTTGTCACGTTCGGTCTGCAAACGCCCGATCATCCAGGTGCCCGCGTTCGACATCGCCTTGTAGTCGAGATCGACCGGATTCTGGGTCGACAAGACCATTCCCACCCCATGGGCCCGGGCTTGTTTGAAGATCGTGAGGATGGGTTTCTTCGACGGGGGCTCGGCCGTTGGGGGGGCGAAGCCAAACACTTCGTCCATGTAGATCAAGGCTCGCAAGTCGGATGTGCCGGGTTGGCGGCGCAGCCAGGTCACCATCTTGGACAACAACAGAGTGACGATGAACTGTCGCTCGTCGTCGCCGAGATGCTGGAGGTACACGACTGCCGCGCGCGGCTTGTCGTCAGGCGTGAAGAGGAGCGTTTGGATGTCGACGGGAGGTCCTTCCATCCAGGCGCTGAATGAGGGGGAGGCCACCAGGCCGTTTAGGCGCATGGCTAGGGCGGTGCGGTCCTTCGGCGGGAAGAAAGTATCGACCTCGAACACGCCCAGTTTGCGAATCGGCGGATCCTGTACCTGAGCGATCAGCCGGGCCAGATCGAGGTCCGATGCGGCTCTCCAGGCCTTTTCCATGATGTTGGAGAGAAGGATGTGCTCCCGGCTCGAGATCGGGTCGGCTTCGATTCCGGCCAGCACCAGCAAACTCGAAACGAAGCCCTCAATCTCATCCCGCCCGGTTTCGGCATCCGTTTCCCAATCGAGGTTCGGGGCTGCCAGGGAACCGACGATGTTCATCGGGATTCCGGCTCCTGAGCCCGGCGTGTAGATGGCAAATTCGGCGCCCGTGCCGAGTCGGGTGAGCCGGTCGGAGCCGATTTCCCATTTGCCGAGGCCGTTCTTCCAGAGCTCGGCGGTGGAGGCCGCATACTCGTCGGGGGTGACTCCTTTACGCTGGGCTTCGCCCTCATCGATCCACGGGCGGAAGTCCTCGGGCCGGAAGTTGGGGAAGTTGAGCAGAAGGTTCCCCATGTCACCCTTCGGATCGATGATGAGGGTGGGAATGCCGGACAGGAGGGCTTCCTCGAGGAAGATGACCCCCAGACCGGTCTTTCCGGAGCCGGTCATTCCAACAATCACCCCGTGAGTGGTCAGGTCGCGGGCGTCGTAAAGGCGGGGATCACCGGTTCGCTCACCGGAAACCGGATCTATGTCTCCACCGATGTAGAACTGGCCACGCTCGACGTCGACCATGCATGCTCCTTGGTTCTCGAAGGAATGATTGTAGGAGGCGGAAGCTACGAGCTACGAGCTACGAGCAAAGCCCCGATGTCTCTTGGTGGGAACCATCCCCCCTCCGCCCCTGCGGGGCACCTCCCCCCCCTTCCCAACGAGCTGCGCTCGTCAGGGGGGAGGCGATTGCCTATCGTTCCAAAATCTCGACCAAACCTTCCCGGAGCCGCTCCAGATCGTCATCCGAGTTGTAGAAGTGGGGGCCGACCCGGATGCCGGCACCGGGTCGCGCATCGACGATGACCCGGCGATCGCCGAGGGCGGCGGCAATCCGGTCCTCCTCGCCGACGTCGAGGGTTACGGTTCCGCCGCGTCGTTCGGGGGAGCGTTCCGAGCTCACGGGTATGTCCAGCTCGTCCGCGATATCGATGATCCGCTGGGTCATGCGCAACGACTTCTCACGTATGGCCGGGACGCCGATCTCCTTGATGATCCGGTAGCCCGCCCGCGCCTCGTACAGAGCGGGTACGTTCGGGGTGCCTGACAGAAACCGCCAGATGCCGGAGGCGTACTCGACCGGTCCGGGGCGGAACTCGAACGGTGCCCGGTCGCCCTGCCATCCGACGAACCGCGGCTCGAGGGTCTCCTGGAGATCCGGTCGGACATACAGCCAACCGGCCCCGGGCCCGCCACACAGCCACTTGACCGAACCGCCCACCGCGAAATCGACGTCCAAGTCGGAGAGTGAGAACGGCACGGTGCCGGCCGACTGGTAACAGTCGAGGATCACCAGTGCTCCGACCTCGTGGGCTCGTTTGGTGATCGCCTGTATGTCCTGGAGGTAGGCGCTCTTGAACAAGACATGGGATAGCGGGACCACGGCCGTCCGGTCGTCGATGGCGGCCAAGAATGTTTCGGTCGGCACCGTGATCCGGTCCCAACTGCGCACCGTGACCACTTGGCCCCCGCGGACGTTGTGCCAGGTATACATGACTGATGGGAAATTGAGTTCCGAGAACACGACCCGATTGCGGGTCCCGGCCAGCGAAAAGCAGGAGGCGATCACTGCCTGGGCAACCGTCACGTTCTGAACCATGGCGATCGATCCCGGCGGTGCCCCAACTATCGGGGCCAGTTCGTCGCCGACCCACACGGGAGTCTCCCACCAACCCTCCGCCCAGGCCCGCACGCCACGTGAGGACCATTCATCGGCGTAGCGGTTCAATTCGTGTCGGGCGGACAGCGGCATGGCGCCCAGCGAATGGCTAGCCAGGTAACTGGTGTCCGCCAGGATCGGGAAGCGGTCACGATAGCTGTCGAGATGGTCGGCCATGTGGCCAGTGTAAATGGGCGCCGATCCTCAGATGGACGCAGTTTACCGTCCTGGCCTGCAACCTGGTTGGTTCAGCCGGATCAGTCGGTTTGGAACGTCTGACGACGCAGAATGGCAAATGTCTCCAGCTCACTCCTTCTGGTAAAAAGCTGTGGAGCAGCGGCGTCGGTGGCCTCGCGGAGATCAAAGGAAACCGCTCGACACGCTGAACAGGTCTGGCGGAGAATCCCGCCGCCTATCGGGGTCGATTCCGTGAATTCGTGGTCACCCGTCCGACATCTGCGTAGCTGGCTGTTGAACACACCGCCGAAGGCAAGCGTCAAACGGAGCCAGGCGCCAATCCGAGCGCGGTGCTTACCGCCCCGGACGCTATCCACCGCTCCGTTGGATCCTCGCGCCACGTTTTCCCGCCCCTTCTCGGCCGCCCAAATCAAGCACCACCGATGACTACCACGGACACTGAGGATAATGCCGTACTCAAAGAAGATCGATCAATCGATGTGTGACAAGCCAAGGCGGCCGATCACGACACCGGCGGCTTCCTCCACCGTTGCAACGCACCTCACCAGATTGCCGTTTGTCTCAAGTCGTCGGGCGAGCATCGGCACGAGTTCGGCCCACAGGGGCCCGACAGCGACTATGACTTTGGGTTGGCCGCCGCTGAACGGTGCCACGAAAGCCGCATTCCAGGCGACGACGAGTTCGGTGAAGGTGCCCAAACTGCCGGGTAGGGCGATGACGGCATCGGCCAGAGCGAGCAAATCGTGGATCCGTTCGGTCAAGGTGGCCGCCGGCCGCTCGTCGGTCACGTGCCGGTTGGGGCCCGCCCTGCTTGTGAAGACGTCGGGGGCAGTGACTCCGATGACTTTTCCTCCAACTTCAGCCGCTCCGGCCGAGACGGCCTCCATCAGTCCTTCGTATCCACCGGTGGCCACCACGCACCCCGATTCGGCCAACAATGTCCCGAGACGAATAGCGGCCCCATAATCTGAATCGCCTGGATCCGTCTGCGACGCCCCCACCACGGCTACAACGCGTGAAGTCATCCGAGGAGTCTGGAGCGTTGTTGGGATGTTTTCAAGTCGCCCGCGGTAATCTGCACACTCGCTCAAGAAAGCACGGAGGGGTTTTGGTCAACCATCATGTCTCGTCCTCTGCAGTGCCTGTTGTGGTGCTTGGGTCCGGTGTTACCGCGCTTGGCGTGTGTCGTACCCTGGGAAAGGCTGGAATCCCCAATCACCTAATCAACGCGGATCGTGATTTTGCGAATTGGTCTCGGTCGGTTCAACCACTCAGGGTGACTGTGACCGAGTCTCCCGATGTTCCATCATTAGTCGCACTTCTCACGGGCCTCGGCTTCGACCGGGCGGTCCTGATGCCGTGTAGCGACCGGTGGAGCAATGCAGTAGCGGGCCTACCGCCTGAGATGAAGCAGCGATTCCCGGCCAGCGTATCTACCGGGCCTGCCGTCGAGATCCTCACCGACAAGGACCAGTTGCGCAAATGCCTCGAAAAGCTTGGCATTCCCGGCCCCCGAACGATCCCGGTCGACAATCCAGAAGATCTTGCCGTCATTGCTGATGAGGACCTTTCCGGTTTCTTCCTCAAGCCTCGTGACTCCCAATCATTTGCACAGCATTTCCGCAGGAAAGCGTTCACGGTGAAGGATCGTGATGATGCGATTGGCCGATTGATGGATATGCAAACAGCCGGGTTCGAGGCGGTTTTCCAGGAGTACGTAGCCGGTCCGATGGATGCCCACTATTTCATCGATGGGTTTGTGGATCGACTAGGTGAGGTCAAGGCATTCTTTGCACGTCGTCGGTTGCTCATGTACCCCGTGGACTTCGGCAACAGTACCTTGATGGTGAGCGTACCGCTCGGGGAGGTGGCGCCTGCTCTCGAGAGCCTGCGCGTGTTGTTCTCCGACTTGGGATATCGGGGGATCTTCAATGCCGAGTTCAAACGCGACGAACGGGACGGGTTGTTCAAACTGCTTGAGGTCAACGTGCGCCCGTGGTGGTTCGTTGAGTTCGCGGCAATCGCGGGAGTCGATGTGTGCACCATGGCGTACCGCGACGCTCTCGGTCTCAACGTCGTTCCCGTTGATGAGTACGAGGTGGGTGTCCGCCACATGATGTTCAGTCAGCACCTTCGGGCCTTACACGAGCTGCGAGCCGAGGGACGATTGACGCTTTCGCGCTGGTTACGTGAATCCCGTGGAGCTTCAGACGCCGTTTTCCGATGGTCCGATCCCTTGCCCGGTGTTGCGCTCTCGATGGAGTATCTCAGAAAGGGGTGGGATCGATCCATGGTCCGGCGACGGCAAGATCAGGGAAGATAGTCGGTGAGGCTCTTCGACATGAGCCTCGCCTAAGTGCGCGAACATGAGCAAAGAGTTGTCGAGTAGGAGAACCCAATGAACCGCGGACGTCTGCTGGTTGGTTTCATATTGATCACGCTGGGGGTCCTGTTCTTGCTGGACCAAAATGACGTGCTCGACGCCGGCGATTTGATTGCCGACTGGTGGCCGGTGGTGTTCGTGGTGGCCGGGTTCCTATACGTCAGCTTCTCCCCGCGACACATCATGGTGCCGGCGGTGCTGGTCATCATCGGGTTGGCACTTCTCGCCCGGTCCCTGGATTTTGTCCCCGATTGGCTGCAGACAGTCTTCTGGCCGGCGGTGCTGGTGGCGATCGGATTGTGGGTGATCTTTGGGAGCGGTCTCGGTTCGGCTCGTGTTCAGCCCGGAGATCGGGTCAACTCTCTGGTTGCCTTCTTTGGGCGGAAGGTCGTCAACCAATCACAGCAATTCGCCGGTGGGTCGATACTCAACGTATTTGGAGGGACCGAAGTCGATCTGCGGCAGGCTCGACCGGTTCCGCACGGCGCGGCCATGGACATTGTTGCGGCCTTTGGCGGTGTCGAGATTGTGGTGCCCGAGGGCTGGCGGGTGGAAGTCAAAGGCATCCCGCTGTTCGGGGGTTGGTCGAACAAGACCAGGCGTGACCTGTTGGGAGCCGACGCGCCGCTTCTGTCCATCGAAGCGCTGGTGGCGTTCGGTGGGCTGGACATAGGGCACAAGCTCGACTGAGACGTTCAGAACGCCGGCGGATCAGTACCGTCGCGGAATTGAAGGTGGTAGAGGTCGGCGTACAAACCGCCCGCTGCCAAGAGCTCTTCGTGATTGCCTTCCTGCACGATGCGGCCTTCGTCAATTACCGCCAACCGGTCGGCATTGCGAACCGTGCTGAGGCGGTGGGCAATAACCAGCGTCGTTCGTCCTTCCATCAGACGATCGAGGGCCTCCTGCACAACGGCCTCCGATTCGCTGTCGAGGGAGCTGGTGGCTTCGTCGAGGATCAGAATGCGGGGGTCGTTGAGCAGAGCCCGGGCGATGGCCACCCGCTGTCGCTGTCCTCCCGACAGCTTCACTCCCCGCTCGCCCACGATGGTGTCGTAGCCGGAGGGGAAACCCTCGATGAAGTCGTGAGCGTTGGCGGCCACCGCCGCCGCCCGGACCTCATCAGGATTGGCCTCGGGTTTGCCCAGCAACAGGTTCTCCATGATGGTTCCTGAGAACAGCTGGGTCTCTTGGGGCACAGCCGCCATGTACGAGCGAAGATCGCGCAAGCGCAGATCGCGCAGATCGATGCCGTCGATGAGGATTCGACCAGAGGTGGGGTCGAAGAACCGGGGGATGAGCTGCACGATGGTGCTCTTGCCCGCCCCGCTGGGACCGACCAGCGCCACCACCTCGCCGGGAGCAATCTCCAGGTTGATCGACACCAGCACGTCGACATCCCGATCTGAGTAGCGGAAACCCACCTCCTCGAAGCCGATTCGCCCTTCGACTCGTTCCAGGGTCACCGGGGTAGCTGGATCTTCGATGTCGCTACGCTCGCCGAGCAGCTCGAAGATCCGTTGCGATGCCCCGAGCGCCGTCTGCAGCTGCCCGTACAGACCGGTGAAAGCCCCAATGGCGCCGGCCACGGTCAGCGTATAGAGCAGGAAGGTCACCAGTTCACCGGCGGTCAAGTCGCCGGCTAAAACTTGCCGTCCCCCCACCCACATGACTACGGCGAGGGTGCCGAAACCGACCAGCTGCACGAATGGGTTGAAGAGTGCCTGCAGCTTGGCCCGGCGCAGCGCTACCGCGTACGACTCCTGCACCTTGCGGCCGTAGCGCCCTATCTCGGTCTCCTCGGCGGTGAACCACTTGACCACCCGCACCGCGCTGATCGCTTCTTCGGCGGCGGCGTTGGCGGCGGCGATCTTGTCCTGGTACCGGCGTGAAATCCGCCTCAGCCGCCGCCCAAAGGAGGCCGCGGCAATGATCGTCACCGGCAGGAACGACAGCACCACCACCGACAGAGTGATGTTGGTCAGGAACATCAAGGCAATACCGCCGATGAGCGTGATGGCCTGCGAGATTGCCGACGCCAGCGACGCAGAGGTCACGCCCTGCACGACGGCCACGTCCGACGTCAAGCGGGAAGTGATTTCACCGGTCTTGCGTTCATCGAAGAATTTGACCGGGAGAGTCATGATGTGCCGGTAAACGGCCTGGCGGAGATCGGCCACGATCCCCTCACCCATGGCTGCCAGGTAATAGATCCGCAGGTAACTGAAGGCCGCCTGGGCGGCGAAGATCCCCAACAGCAGCAGAGCGATCCCGTCGATTCGGGAGAGATCCTGGAGCGTGGATTCCGCCAGAGCGGTGTCGACCAGGCTGCCGGTGATGCGCGGGAACACCAAGCCGAGACCGCTGGCCACTACCACCCCCACCAGGGCGATGGCGAAGTGACGCCGGTAGGGACGAATGAAGGCACCCAGACGGCGCAGCTGACCGATCTCTTCGAGAGTAGGGGGGCGCCGGTCCGGCGCGTTTCGATTGGGGCCGACAAATCGGGTCATACGTTGCACGGGGCCTCTGGACCCAGCATGCTACGGCGAAAAGAGTTATCAGCTATCAGACATCAGTTATCAGTCAGAACTGACTACTGAGAGGATGGCCGAAGGTCGACCGACTGACGGCTGAAAACTGACCTTCACTCCCCGCCGATGTCGACGCTGTAGGCCCGCCACAGGAGGTCGGCACCCTTCTGACGATGGCGGGCGACCCGGCCGAGGAGCGCCATCGACGCCTCCCGAACGTTCTCGCAGCATTCGTCGTCCAGTTTTTCGGGGAGCTCTTCCAGGGAAGCGAGCGTCTGGTTGATGTCCTCTCTGATCGTCGTGTGCTCTTTGGTGAGCAGTGTGATCAGATTGCTGAGCCGGGGAGCGCTGTTCTGGAGTTGTGCGTAGAGCCCGTCGGGTCCTTCCGTGTCCTGGATGTGCTGCTTGAGGGCAACCTGCATTCGGGCGAGCGACTCTCGAACTCGGTCGCGCCACACCGCGGTCCCGACCGGGGCCGATATGGCGAGTTCGAGATCGTTGGCAGCCGCCCGAAGCGGTGCGCGCCGCCGATGGGCTTCCTCCCGGATCTGGTCTTCCATGCTCACCCGTCCTTTCCCCGTGTTCGTGGTCCCAGCATGGTCGAGGTGGGCGAACGTTGCCAGGGTCAAAGGTCCAGATCTGTCCGGGTGACGGCCCGACAGGTAGCCTGACTTTGTAGAAAGGGGACGGATGATCAGCCGGGTGGTGATCGATGGCGGCCCGCTGTCGATCGATGACGTAGCAGCCGTGGCGGAACGTCGTGCGGAGGTAGTCGTCGATCACAAAGTCTGGGAACGAATGGCGCCCGCCCGTGATGTCGTCGAGCGAGCCGTCGCCGAGGATCGGGTGGTTTACGGGGTCACGACCGGATTCGGAGCCCTGGCCAACTCGCACATCGAACCCGATCAAGCCGAACGACTTCAGGTCAGCCTGCTCAGGAGCCACGCGGCCGGAGTCGGCGACCCCCTTCCCGATCCGATGGTGAGGGCCATGCTGCTGCTGAGAGCCAGGACCTTGGCCCAGGGTTATTCCGGAGTCCGGCCGGTGCTGGTCGAACGCTATGTCGATTTTCTGCGCGAGGACCTGCTTCCGGTGGTCCCCTCACGGGGATCGGTCGGTGCTTCCGGCGATTTGGCTCCATTTGCGCATCTGGCACTCCCCTTGATCGGTGAGGGACAGCTCAAAGATGGGGGAGTGATCGAGGCCGCCGGAGCGGTGTTGGCCGGCCACGGCATGGCGCCTATCAAGCTTCGCGCCAAAGAAGGGCTCAGCTTGCTCAACGGGACGGAGGGGATGCTTTCGTTCGGCGTGCTGGCAGCCCACCGTGCCCGGTTGATAGGCAAGGCGGCCGACCTCGCCTGTGCCCTGTCGATCGAGGCGTTGCTCGGCAGCGCCCGGCCGTTCCGCCCCGAGATCCATGAACTGCGACCCCACCCGGGACAATTGGCGTCCGCCGAGAATATCCGTCGGCTGCTGGCCGGGTCCGAGATTGTGGCCAGCCACCGGGACGATTTCACCCATGCGGTGCAGGACGCCTACAGCTTGCGGTGTGCTCCGCAGGTACACGGAGCCTGCCGGGATGCGCTGGCATACGCGGAAGGCGTATTCGGCCGGGAACTGGGAAGCGTCGTCGACAATCCCATCGTCCTGGCCGACACCGACGAGGTGGTTTCGGGGGGCAATTTCCACGGTCAGCCCCTGGCGCTGGCGATGGACACCATGGCGATGGCGGTTACCGAGCTGTCGAGTATCTCCGAACGCCGAATCGATCGCATGCTCGATCCGCATCGCTCCGCCGGTCTGCCGGCCTTCCTTTCACCCCAACCGGGTGTCAACAGCGGATACATGCTGAGCCAATACACAGCCGCGGCTTTGGTAGCCGAGAACCGGGTCCTCTCGCATCCGGCCAGCGTGGAGAGCATCCCCACCTCCGGCAGTCAGGAGGACCATGTGTCGATGGGATGGGGAGCCGGACTGAAGCTCGTTGACGTCCTCGAAAACGCGTCCCGGGTGGTGGCAGTCGAGATCCTGTGCGCCGTGCAAGGTGTTGAGTACCGGTTCCCGCTGCGTCCTTCACCGGCCTGCGGGGCGGTAGCCGATGCGATTCGCAGGGTCATCCCGCCTCTCGAGGACGACCGGCCGATATCCGCCGAGATCGAGACGGTGGCAGGTTTGGTGCGAAGCGGCGTTTTGCTGGCGGCCGCCGAAGGGGTGGTAGGGCCGCTGGCCTAGCGAGCTACGAGCTGCGAGCGGCGAGCTACGAGCGGCGAGCTACGAGCTACGAGCAGGAAGTAAAGACGGGAAGCAACAAACAGGAACCAACGAGCAGGCTTCCCGGCAATAGCTTGATGCTTGATGCTCCGTCTGTTCGCCGAATCGCCGCTACCAGTCCCCGATCGGTACCGCTTCCAGCGAGGTTCCGGCCACCGGGCGGGTGCGGATGGCGATTCCCTCCAGACCGGTCGCCGCTCGATACCGGTCCAAGGTATCCGACTCGAACCTGTCGATTTGCTCGGCGTCGACCAGCGTCACACATGATCCGCCAAACCCGCCCCCGGTCATGCGCGCCCCGTAGCAACCCGGCGATTGGACGGCGGCGTCCACCATCGCGTCCAAGGCCGCCGAAGAGATTTCGAAATCGTCTCGCATGCTTGTGTGGCTGGCCGTCATCAACCGGCCGGCCTCGGCCAAATCTCCGCGGTTGAGAGCCGCCGCCATTTCGAGAGTTCTGGCGTTCTCGGTCACCACATGGCGGGCTCGTCGGAAGACCGTTGGGTCGAGCCGGTGACCGCCGGCCTCGAGGGTCTCCCGGTCGAGGTCACGCAGCGCCGCCACACCGAACGCGCCGGCAGCTTCTTCGCAGCTGGCGACCCGGTCGTTGTAGGCGGAACCGACCAACTCCCGGCGGGTCGAGGTGTCGAGCACGACCACAACGGCTCCGGGAGGGACCGTGGCCGGTGTCCAGGTGAGGGCCCGACAGTCGATCAACAATGCCTGGTCGGGTTGTCCTGCTGCGCAGATCAGCTGATCCATGATCCCGCAGTTCATGCCGACCCAGTCGTTCTCCGCCCGTTGAGATAACACCGCCATCTCGACCGGATCCCATTCAAACCCGGAGACCGCCGAGAACGCCCGGGCGCTGCCCAACTCGAGGGCCGCGGATGAGGACAACCCGGCGCCGGTAGGGATGTCGCTGAGGATGGTCCCCTCCCAGCCGGTGGGCTCCATCCCGGCCGCGACCAACTCGTTGGCCACACCTTGCACATAGCTCACCCAACCTCCGCCGGGGGCGAGAGAGGAGAGGGAGAACTCCGCCCATTGGTCATTCAGCGCCGACCACATGCGAACCGTGTCATCTGATCGGGAACGAAGAGCGATCCACAGGGCGCGCTCGATGGCCAGGGGAAGCACAAAACCGTCGTTGTAGTCGGTGTGTTCCCCAATCAGATTCACCCGGCCGGGCGACCGGATGAGGATGTCGGGTGACGAGCCGAAGCGTTCCCGGAAGGCCTGTACCGTCTCGGTACCGGTGGTCACACGCCTCTCCGCGAGTAATGGACAGTGGGCAGTGATTGCAGGCGGCGGGCTGCTTCTTCAGGTGTCAGGTCCCGCTGGCCTTCGGCGAGCATCTCGTAGCCGACCATGAATTTGCGCATGGCGGCGTTGAGCAGGGGCGGATAGAAATGGGCGTGAAGCTGCCAGTACGGAGCCGGACCACGATCGGGGGCACCGTGCCAGCCCATTGAATAGGGAAACGGGCGCTCAAAGAGATTGTCGTATCGGATCAGCAGGCCTGAGAGAACTTCCGACAATCCTTCTCGTTGATCGGCCGACAAGTCCGGGATTCGGGAGATGGATCGGCGAGGAAGCACCAGAGTCTCGAAGGGCCACGTAGCCCAATAGGGAACGAGTGCCATCCACTCATCGTTCTCAACAACGACCCTGGCCTCCTCGTTGGATTCGAGCTCGTAATACTCCACGAGCAGCGCCCGGCCGGTGGTAGCGAGGTACTGACGCTGGTGGTGGTCTTCGAGATGCGCTTGAGTTGGGAGGGCCGATCCGGCCCAGATCTGACCATGCGGATGGGGATTGGAGGCACCCATTTCCTCACCACGATTCTCGAAAACCTGAACCCACCGATAGGTCTCGCTCAGTTCGAGCGTCTGGTCGGCCCACAGGTCGATGGTCCGTCTGATCTCCGGCCTGCTCATCACCGACAGCGTCAAATCGTGACGGGGAGAAAAACAGATCACCCGGCACGTGCCTTGCTCGGTTTCCGTCCGGAAGAGGGGATGCGCCTCATCGACCAGGAGAGGTGTTTCTGGGCGCAACGAGGCGAAGTCGTTCGTGAAGACAAACGTTCCCTCGTAATCTGGGTTGACGGCTCCGCCCACCCGGGTGTTGCGCGGGCAGAGATAACAATCCGGGTCGTAGGCCGGACGTTCATCCCCGGAAGCCGGGTCGAGTTTCCCCGACCAGGGGCGCTGGGTTCGGCCGGCCGCAACCAGGGTCCACATACCGGTCAGGGGATTGAACCGGCGGTGGGCTTGATCATCGAAGCGGGGCATGGCGTCTCGTTTTCGAGGTTGTCTGGATACCTACGATACTCAGCAGGAACAAGAGTGATGACGGCGCCCGAGGTGCACGATGTCGGATGAATTGAGCCGGGGGAATCTCGGTCCGGGACAGCGGAACAGCGATCTCCTGCGGATGGAAACGGAACGCTTCGATGTCGTTGTGATCGGTGCCGGAGTCACCGGGGCGGGCACGGCCCTGGACGCCGCCACTCGAGGCCTGTCGGTGGCCCTCGTCGAGCAGCGCGACTACGCATCGGGAACGTCGAGTCGCTCCTCAAAACTGTTCCACGGCGGGCTTCGCTATCTGGAGCAGTTCAATTTCAAGCTGGTCATGGAAGCCCTTCACGAGCGCAACCTCATGCTCAATCTGTTGTGTCCCCACCTCGCCTCACCGATCACCTTCCTGTATCCGCTCCAGAAACGCCTTTGGGAAAGGGCCTACATAGGGGCCGGAGTGCTCATCTACGACCTGCTCGCCGCCCTGGGGAACAATCCGCTTCCGCACCACCGGCATCTCACCCGGCGCAAGGCTCTCCGGATGGCTCCGGCTCTGCGCCGGGATACCCTGGTGGGGGCGATCATCTACTCGGACGCTCGCGTCGATGACGCCCGGCACACGATGATGGTCGCTCGCACGGCCGCCAAGTACGAGGCGGCCATGGCGCCCAGCGTGCGGGCGATCGGTTTTGCCCGGGAGGGCGATCGGGTGGTAGGGGTCCAGGTGCGTGATCTCGAATCGGGCCGCGAGTTCATCATCAGGGCCAAGCAGGTCGTGAACACAACGGGGGTATGGACCGACGAGGTGCAGCAGAAAGCCGGACGGGGTCGCATCCACGTCCGTGCTTCGAAAGGGATTCACCTGGTGGTGCCGCGGGATCGCATTCACTCCGACACGGGGATGATTCTTCGCACCGAAAAGAGCGTGCTCTTTGTGATTCCGTGGGGCCGTCACTGGATCGTCGGGACCACCGATACCGAGTGGAACCTCGATCTCGCCCATCCGGCAGCCTCCCGGGCGGATATCGACTACCTCCTCGAACACGTCAACACGGTGTTGAAGGACCCGCTCCGGCACGAAGACATTGAGGGAGTTTTCGCAGGCCTGCGACCTCTGCTCGAGGGAGAATCGGACGCCACCAGCCGGCTCAGCCGGGAGCACGCCGTCTCCCAGGCCGTACCGGGATTGATCTCGGTAGCCGGGGGCAAGTACACCACCTACCGGGTGATGGCCGAAGACGCTATCGACGCGGTGGCCGCCAACCTCGACGAGAAGGTTCCCCCGGCCGTGACCGCTTCCACGCCGCTCGTGGGAGCAGACGGATATCAGGCGCTGTGGAACCGGCGAGACCGGATCGCTGAGGAATCCGGCCTGCACATTGCCCGGGTCGAACACCTTCTTGGCAGATACGGGTCGTTGATATGGGAGATCCTCGATCTGATTCGCGAGAAGCCTGAACTGGGCAAGCCCCTCGAGGGGGCCGACGATTACCTCGCCGCCGAGATCACCTATGCCGCCTCCCATGAGGGGGCCCTCCATCTCGACGACGCCCTGACCCGGCGGACTCGCATTTCGATCGAGACCTGGGATCGGGGAATATCCGCCGCCGAACCGACCGCCCGCTTGATGGGAGAGGTTCTCGGCTGGACCGAGGAGGTGATCGCTCGGGAGATCGAGCACTACCTGGCCCGGGTGGCCGCCGAACGCGAATCCCAGGAGCAGTTGGACGATCAAACGGCCGACGCCGCCCGGCTGGGGGCTCCCGATGTGAGGACCGGACACCAGGAGTAACAACCGGCGGCGTTTCGGGCCTCTCGGCGGGCTGGTAGGGGGGTAGCCTCAGAGTGTTCGACGAACACGGAGGGAAACGATGTCCGGTCCCCGTCCGATCCGCGCCCCGCGAGGGACACCGTTGCAGACCAAAGGTTGGCTCCAGGAAGCTGCCCTGAGATGTCTGATGAACAACCTGGATCCCGAGGTTGCCGAGAATCCCGACGAACTGGTGGTGTACGGCGGGCGTGGCAAAGCCGCCCGCTCCTGGGAGGCCTTCGATGCGATCGTGCGGAGCCTCCAGAACCTGGAAAATGACGAGACGCTGCTGGTCCAATCGGGCAAACCCGTCGGTGTCTTCCGTACGCACGAAATGGCTCCCCGGGTGCTCATCGCCAATTCCCTTCTGGTCCCGGATTGGGCCACCTGGGAGCGATTCTGGGAACTCGAGGCCGCCGGTCTCATCATGTACGGGCAGATGACCGCCGGATCGTGGATCTACATCGGCACCCAGGGCATCCTGCAAGGGACCTATCAAACTTTTGTGGCGATCGCCGATCAGAAGTTCGGTGGAAGCCTGGCGGGAACCATCACTCTCACTGGTGGGCTGGGCGGAATGGGCGGCGCTCAACCGCTGGCGGTCACCATGAACGGTGGAGTGGCAGTGGTCGTGGAGGTCGATCCGTCTCGCATTCAGCGGAGGTTGGAGACCGGCTATCTCGACGTCGAGGCCGCCTCTTTGGATCAAGCCGTCGAACTGGCCGTCGAAGCGAAAAGGGAACGGCGAGCACTGTCGATCGGCGTCCACGGCAACGCCGCCGACGTCTTCCCCGAATTGCTCCGGCGCGATGTGGAGATCGACATCGTCACCGATCAGACGTCGGCCCACGACCCGCTCAACGGCTACGTCCCCCAGGGTTATGACATTGAACAAGCTGCCGAAATGCGGGTCAAAGACCCGCAACGGTACGTGGAAGAAGCCCGAGCTTCAATGGCCATCCACTGCCGCGCCATGGTCGGGTTCCAGCACGGTGGCGCCGAAGTCTTCGACTACGGAAACAATCTGCGAGGTGAGGCCGTATTGGGTGGCTACCAGGAGGCGTTCGCCTACCCCGGTTTCATGCCCGCCTACCTTCGACCCCTCATGTGCGAAGGTATGGGTCCGTTCCGCTGGGTGGCCCTGTCCGGCGATCCTGCCGACATCGCCGCCACCGACCGGGCTATCGCCGATCTGTTCCCCGACAACCGGGGTTTGCAACGGTGGCTGCAACTAGCCGGGGAGAGGGTGCAATTCCAGGGTCTGCCGGCCAGGATCTGCTGGCTCGGTTACGGCGAGCGCCACCAGGCCGGACTGGCCTTCAATGAGCTGGTGCGGTCCGGCGAGATCGCGGCTCCGATCGTGATCGGGCGAGATCATCTCGACTCAGGATCGGTCGCCTCACCGTATCGCGAGACTGAAGCCATGGCCGACGGTTCCGACGCCATCGCCGACTGGCCGATCCTCAATGCCCTGCTCAACACTGCCTCCGGGGCTGCCTGGGTGGCCGTGCATCACGGCGGGGGGGTGGGGATCGGCAAGTCGATCCATGCCGGCGCCCAGGTCGTCGCCGACGGAACCGTCTCCGCGGCGCTCCGGCTCGAGCGGGTCTTGACCAACGACCCCGGTACCGGCGTCATGCGACACGCCGACGCCGGATATCAGCGGGCGATCGACGTTGCTCGAGAACGGGACGTGCACATCCCGATGCTGAACTCATGACCGACCAACCCTGTCTCCTCTTGCACGGTATCGGTGAACTCGTTACCAACGACCCGAACCGGCCGGAGGGCGGGTTGCTGGGCGTCGTCGGGAATGCGGCGGTCGCCGTCTGCGGGGGCAACGTTGCCTGGGCAGGTCGACTCGAGGATCTGCCGGATGAGTATTTCGAGTTGCCGGACCTGGACTGTCGCGGTCGGGCGGTGCTCCCCGGTTTTGTGGACTCGCACACCCACCTGGTTTTTGCAGGCGAGCGGGGCGACGAGTTCATGAGACGCTTGCGGGGAGATACCTACGAGTCGATTCTGGAGGCGGGCGGCGGCATTCAATCGACCGTCCGGGAAACTCGCCGGGTCGTGCGGGAGACTGCTGCAGTCGGGTTGGTGGAAAGCGCCCGGTCCCGGGCCGAACGGATGCTGGCCCACGGGACTACCACCGTAGAGATCAAGTCGGGCTACGGGCTCGACGTCTCCACCGAGCTGAGGATGTTGGAGGCGGCCACGGCCCTGGGGACTCTGGTCCCTATCGACACGGTTTGCACGTTCCTGGGCGCCCATGTGGTTCCTCCCGAATTCGCCGATGATCGCGACGGATACCTCGACCTTCTCGAAGAAGAGATGCTGCCCGTCCTGGCGCCGCTGGCTCGTTACTGCGATGTGTTCTGCGACCGCGGGGCGTTCTCGGTGGCCGAAGCACGCCGGGTTCTCGACGCCGGAAAACGCCACGGGCTAAACCCGAAAGTACATGCCGAACAACTCGCGGCAACGGGAGCCGCCCGGCTGGCCGCCGAAGTGGGGGCCGTGTCGGCCGATCATCTCGACCATGTCGACGCCGAAGGCGCCGCCCGGCTGGCGGCGGCCGGCACGGTGGCGACGCTGCTGCCCTCGGCTTCCTTTTCTCTGCGCACTCCGCAAGCCCCCGCCCGGATGTTGTGGGATGCCGGGGTAACGGTGGCAATCGCCACCGACTGCAATCCCGGGACTTCCTTCGTGGAGAGCATGCAATTCGTCATCGCTATCGCGGTATTGGAAATGGCTCTAACCCCGACCGAGGCGGTCTGGGCTGCCACTCGCGGGGGAGCATACGCACTAGAGGAGCCCCGGAAAGGATGGATCGGAGCCGGCTCCGCCGCCGATCTAGTCGTTCTCGATGCTCCCTCCTACATTCATATCCCCTACCGGCCGGGCGCCAACCTGGTCTGGAAAGTCATCAAGGACGGCGAGGTCGTGGTAGGCAGGGTTTGAGGACTGAAGGCTGACACTCTGTGTTCCACCCTCCCCCTAACCCCCTCCCGCCGGCGGGAGGGGGGACTATTGCTCGCCGCTCGTAGCTCGCCGCTCGTAGCTCGTAGCTCGCCGCTACTCGCCTCCGCGCAACACCTCCAAGAAGGCCTCGCCGTAGGTTTCCAGTTTCTTCGGGCCAACCCCGTTCACGTCGAGCATTTCGGCGGGGCTGGTTGGTCGAGCGACGGCCATGGCGATCAGGGTGGCGTCGCTGAACACGATGTAGGCCGGCACTCCCTTGGCGTCGGCCAACTTCCGGCGCAATGCCTTGAGATCCTCCAATAGCGGGGAGTCGCGGCGTTCGGAGGTTCTGAGTGGTCGGTCCGGCCGGGTCTTGGCGGTCAGTCCATCCAGTAGATCGATTCCAGAGCAGATATCACAGGACGTCAGGCAGCGATCCATCTCATCGCCGAAATAGCGGACGACGGTCTGGTGGCGACAAGTGGCCCGCTCCGCCCAGTTGTACATGGCCCGAATCTGGCGCCGGTGTGAGTCCCCGACTTCACCCCCGCCCACCATTCGCTCCAGGTTCAGCACATCCGCCCACGAGTAGAAGAGAATGCAGTCGCTGTCGATGCCGTCGCGCCCGGCTCGACCGATCTCCTGGTAGTACCCCTCGATCGATTTGGGCATGTCGCGGTGGATGACATAACGAACGTTTGACTTGTCGATTCCCATGCCGAAGGCCACGGTGGCGCACACCACTTCGATGTCATCGCGAATGAAGGCATCCTGAGTGGTGGTGCGGTCCTCGGAGCTGAGACCGGCATGGTACGGCAGCGCCCTGATCCCGAGCCTGATCAGATACTCGGCGGTCGATTCCGCCGACGCCCGCGAGAGGGTGTACACGATGCCGCTTTCCCCCCGGCGGGCCAGGCACAATTTGCCGATCGATTCGCGCACCCTGATACGGCGCTCGTCGTGGTCGCCCTTCTTGAAAACGTGGATCTTCAAGTTGGGTCGGAAAAAAGATCCCCGAAAGCGGAGGGCGTTCGAGAGGCCCAGCTGGCTCTCGATGTCACGCATCACCTCGGCCGTGGCAGTGGCGGTCAGCGCCAGAACGGGAACCTGGAACCGGGGTTTCAGACCGGCCAGCTTGCGATAGGCCGGGCGGAAATCGTGTCCCCATTGTGAGATGCAATGGGCCTCGTCGACGGCGATCAGGCTCAGGTCCATGCTGGCCAGCGCCGTGCCGACCGATGCTTCGATCCCTTCGGGAGCGGCGTAGACCAGCTCGTACTCGCCGTTGCGCATCCGCCGGGTGCGTTCGGTCCGCTCACCAGAGCTCAGGCTGGAATTGAGGAAAGTGGCGCGCACCCCCATCTCTTCGAGAGCATCGACTTGATCCTTCATTAGAGCGATCAAAGGCGAAATCACCAACGACGTCCCGCCCAGCACCCGGGCCGCCAATTGGTACGTGAGAGACTTCCCGGCCCCGGTCGGCATGATCCCGATGCAATCCCGTCCGAGGACGGCGGCCTCGACGATTTCCCGCTGACCGGGACGGAAGTCCGAAAAACCGAACGTGTTCTTCAACACGACGTCGACCTCTCGAAGTTGAGCGGTGTTGACCGCGGCGGCATGCTCCTGGAGGGCCAGTACCGCGGCAGGCGTAAACGCCTCAGTCTCGTGGCGCCAGCGAGTTCGCAGATGAGCCAGCAGATCCGCGGCCGTCTTGACGTCGCCTTCGGTCAGCAACACGTCCAGTTGCCGTATCTGGTCGATTACGGAAGGCTCGGGCATTGCCGACACGCTAACGCGGCGGTGAGACTCGCCGTTGCGGTCGCTCCCAGCTCCTGGCTCGCAGCTCGCAGCTTCGAGCTCGCTACCCGGCGGCAATGAGCGCCATGCCGATCAGGGTGAGAGCCACACCACCTTTTTGCAGACGGCTCAACCGTTCATTGAGCACAACTCTGGCCAGAAGCACCGTGCTCGCCGGATAGAGCGAGGACAGGACGGCAACCAGGGTGAGCAATCCGCTCCGGGTGGCGTAGAGGAACAGGGCATTGGCGGTGACGTCCACCAGTCCTGCTCCAAGAATCAATGGGTTCGTCTCGTCGCGCAACGAAACAGTTCCACCAAGGGCGGCCAAGAGCAGCCAGAGCAGGACCAAGGACCCGAGGCGGGCTCCCAGCAAGGGCCAGATCCCGCTGCCGACCGAAGCGTTCGACAGGAAAATGAAGAAGGCACCGAACCCAGTTCCGGCGATGATCGCCTCGGGTATCCCCCGGTCTCTGATCCTCAACGGGTTGCCTTCGTTGCCGGCCGGGCCGGCCGGCCATCCAATGACGAAGATGGCCACCAGGGCGACAACCACTCCCGCGGAGGCGACCACGGATGGTCGCTCGCCAGAGAGCAAGCCGAACACGCCCGGTATGGTTGCCCCGACGCCTGCCGCCACCGGCGCAACTACGCCCATCCGGGCTTGCGACAATCCGCGATAGAGGGCCACCAGGCCGACTCCACCGACGATTCCGGCCGCCGCCCCCCACAGCAAGTCTGAAACCAAGAAGGCGTCGGGAGGGAAGAAGGGGAGCAGGACCGCGATCAGAATCAGACCGTAGAGTTGAGAGACGGCCACCACCCGCATGGGGCTTGATCGCCGTGACGCTAGACCGCCCAGGAAATCAGCGGAGCCGTACGCCACGGCCGACAGAATGGCCAGCACACTCGACAGGAAGAACCCTCCGGACGGTTCCGGAAGGCTAGTGCGGGCCGGGCGCCGGGGATTGTCCAAGGTAAATAGACTCCGACTGCGTGAGTCGTCCCAATCCTTTTGCTCTGGAGCACCCGATCGCTTTCGCCCACCGGGGCGGCCGGTTGCGGTGGCCGGAGAACACCATGCTGGCTTTCCAAAACGCCGCAGAACTCGGTTACCGGTACTTCGAGACCGATCTTCACCTCTCGGCGGACGGAGTCCTCGTGGCGTTTCACGACGACACCCTCGATCGAACCACCGATGGGTCGGGTCCGGTGGGCGGGTACACCATCGCCGAGTTGAAGAGGTTCGATGCGGCGTTTCGGTTCGGCTCAGATCGCGGGTGGCCGTATCGCGGTCGTGGAATCACCATCCCGACGCTCGAAGAAGTCGTGACCTCCTTCCCCGGCGCCTCCTTCACCCTCGAGTTGAAACAGGCGGGATTGGCAGCGCCGCTGATGGCCGTCATCGAGCAACACAATCTGTGGGACCGGGTGATGATCGGAGGGTATGGCGACGACTGGATGAAAGAAGTCCGCCGTCTGTCCGGTGGCCGGGTTTCTACCTCCAGCCCCCGACATGAGACTCTTTTGTTCTGGCTATTCAGTCGGTTCGGAATTGGGCTCCCCATCAAAGCGGACGCTTTGCAGGTGCCCGTTACCCATAACCACCTCACGGTGGTCGACCCCCGGTTCGTTCGAGCGGCCCATCGGGTCGGAAAACAAGTGCACGTATGGACCGTCAACGACGCTGCCGAGATGCACCGGTTGCTCGATCTCGGTGTCGACGGCTTGATGAGTGACGTTCCCGATCTGCTCCTGGCAGTTTTGGAGGAACGAGGCTCAGGCGGTCCGCATCATCCGATTTCGGATTGACTTGCCCTCCGGCGGCTACCTGAGAACCGGCATGAAGCCGGGCCGGCGACTCTCGAACTCGGTGATTTCGTCAACGTGCTGGAGGGTCATCTCGATGTCGTCGAGGCCGTGCAGCAGGCGGTGTTTGACGAAAGAGTCGATCTCGAAGGTGGCCGAGAACGCTTCGGCCGTCACCTCCTGGTCGATCAAGTCGATGACGATCTCAGCATCGGGCCGGTGCTGGGCGAGTTCGGTGAGCCAGATCACTTCCTTCGGGGAGAGTTCGACCGGCAGCAGCCCTATCTTGGTGCAGTTGGTTTTGAAGATGTCCGCGAAAGACGGGGCCACGATGGCCCGGAATCCCCAATCCTGAAGACCCCAAGGGGCGTGTTCGCGGGACGAGCCGCTGCCGAAATTGCGGCCGGTCACCAACACCCCGGCGTTTTGATACTCAGGCTTGTTCAGCACGAAGTTGGGGTCGAGCTCGCCTTCCGGGGTCCTTCTCCAATCGTGGAAGAGAAACTCGCCGTATCCGGTGCGCTCCACTCGTTTGAGGAACTGTTTGGGCATGATCTGGTCGGTGTCGACGTCGGCCCGGGGCAGCGGCGCCATCGTTGCCCGGATGGTGAGGATCGGCTCCATTCCTATACCTCCCACTGGCGTATGTCGACGAAGTGGCCGGCCACGGCAGCTGCCGCGGCCATGGCCGGGCTCACCAGATGGGTACGTCCGTCCTTGCCCTGGCGGCCCTCGAAATTGCGGTTGGAGGTGGACGCACACCGCTCGCCCGGAGCCAGGATGTCCGGGTTCATACCCAGGCACATCGAACAACCGGCCTCACGCCACTCGAATCCGGCATCTGTGAACACCCGGTCGAGTCCTTCTTCCTCGGCCTGGAGCTTCACCAAACCGGAGCCCGGGACGACCATCGCCCCGACCGACGGATGGACCTTCCTTCCGGCCGCGATGCGGGCGGCTTCCCTCAGGTCTTCAATCCGGGCATTGGTGCAAGACCCGATGAAGACTCGATCGAGCCTGATGTCCGTGATCGGGGTTCCGGGTTCGAGCCCCATATAGGCAAGCGCCCGGTCGGTCGAGTCCCGATCGTGTGGATCCTCGAACGAATCGGGTGAGGGGACGGTCGCCGTCACGGGAACCGTCTGGGCCGGGTTGGTGCCCCATGAAACGTAGGGTTCGAGATCGGCCGCTTCGATGCGAACCTCAGAATCGAATGTGGCGTCGGTGTCCGTCGGCAGTGCTTGCCACGATTCGACGGCCGCCTCCCACGCGGCTCCACGCGGCGCGTGAGGTCGACCTTCCAAGTAGGCAAAGGTGGTGGCGTCCGGGGCGATCATTCCGGCCCGGGCTCCGCCCTCGATGGACATGTTGCAGATCGTCATACGCCCCGCCATCGACAGGGATCGGATCACTTCCCCGCGGTACTCGATCACGTGACCGACCCCGCCCGCCACCCCGATCCGGGCGATGATGCCCAGGATCACATCCTTGGCGCCGATTCCGGGGGCCAAAGACCCTTCGACCGTGACCGCCATGCTCTTCGGCTTGGCCTGGGGCAGCGTCTGGGTGGCGAGCACGTGCTCGACCTCCGACGTCCCGATGCCAAATGCCAGCGCTCCGAACGCCCCGTGGGTGGCGGTGTGGCTGTCTCCGCACACGATGGTCATGCCGGGTTGGGTGATTCCCTGTTCCGGGCCGATCACGTGCACGATGCCTTGCCGGGGATCATCGATACCGTACAAAGTGATCCCGAACTCCTCGCAGTTGCGGACGAGCGCGTCGATCTGCGTCTTGGACAACGGGTCGGATATTCCCAGATGCCGGTCGGTTGTGGGAACTCCGTGATCGATCGTAGCCAAAGTCAATTCCGGTCTTTTCACGAGGCGTCCGGCCAGGCGCAGACCGGCAAATGCTTGCGGGGAGGTGACCTCGTGTACCAGGTGCAGGTCGACGTACAGAAGGTCCGGCTCACCCGGTGCTCGACGCACCACGTGGCCGTCCCACACCTTGTCGAACATCGTTCTGGGTGGCGTCATGGGAGTCTCCGTTGGTGAACGCCAGAGCGTAGCCGGTACAGTCAACACATGGGTATGGCACTTTCGGCGCTGCTGGTGGTAATAGTCCTGGGCGGGCCGTTTGGAGAAGCGACCGTGGAAGGGACTCACTCCGCCGAGGGTTTGCAGATTGAATTCGAAGTTGCCGTCGACGGTGCTCCGGTAGCGGTCGTCGTCCACGCCGCCGACCCCGGCCAAACACAAGAAACGATCAGCCTGGGCCAGCGCAGCCCGGGCGTGTGGGGGGGCGTGGCCGACCTGGATGTCATGGACTTCGTGGTGGTGTTCGAGGCAATTTATGCGAACGGCCAAGGCACACTCTCGGAGCCGACCACTCTGCTACAGCTCGGTCTTGATCCAGCTTTGATCGGCATGGACGATGTGGATCCGGCAGGCGAGGACTCCGGAAACCAGCCGCTGTCGGCAGAAACGCGGCGATGGGGCTGGGGAGCCGTTGCGCTGACCGCCGTCGCCCTGGCCTTGCTGGCGGTGTGGGCGATGGGGGAGAGAGTCAGAGGAAAGCACGCGGCCGCGCGGGGGAAGAGACGAACGCCACCCGAAGAGCCCGAATCGTCTTCCTGATGGTTCGCTCCAGGCGCCGGGTGAGGCCCTTCGATTGGCTCGGAGGATCTCGGGTACCCGCGCTGATGCTTTCCCCTACGCTCGGGCGATGATCAGGGATGCCCGACCGGCAGACGCCGTCCGCCTCGCGGCAATTCATGCCGATTCGTGGCAGGCGGCGTACCGCGGGGTGTTGTCCGATGCCTTTCTCGACGGGCTCACCCCGACGACCCGGCTCGATTGGTGGAAGTCCCGACTGGCCCGTGTTCCGCCGCGCTGGGCCGTCCTGGTGGTGGAGGGTCGGCGAGGAGTGGTCGGTTTCGCGACCACCGGCCATTGCCGGGATGAAGACCGCCGGTTTGAAGATGCCGGTGAGTTGTACGCCATGTACGTGGAGCCTGATTCATGGAATCTCGGCCACGGTCGTGATCTGCTGGAGGGCGCCGAGGATCGTCTCCGGGCCGACGGTTATCGGACGGCCACGCTGTGGGTGCTCCGCGACAATCTTCGGGGCCGGCGGTTCTACGAGACCGGCAGCTGGCAGGTCGACGGGGCCGAACAGCGGTTGATCATCGGTTCGGATGCGGTAACCGCGGTCAGGTATGTCAGAGAGCTCGAGTAAGCAGGTTTCAGGTTTCAAGTTTCAGGTTTCAGGACTGATGACTGGTGACTGATGACTGATGACTGACGGCTTGCTAGTTCAGCTTCTGTCGGGCCCGCAACGCCCACAGGACGATGGCTCCGCCGATTGCCCCGGCCAGGGCGGCCCCGGAAACCAGGGGGACGGGTCGGGGGAGGGTGGCCAGCCGGGTGCGGATCGTGACCGGGCGTTCGAACTCCATCGTCTGCCAATCTCGTTCCTCGGCCGTCTGCGCCAGTTGCTTGTCCGGATTTACCACCACGGGATGGCCGACCGCCTCGAGCATGGGGAGGTCGGTAACACTGTCGGAATAGGCAAATGAATCGGGGAGCGACAGACCTTCCGCCTCGGCCAGCTCTCGGATGGCTTCCGCTTTTGACTCGGCGTAGGCGTAGAACTCCATCTCTCCGGTATACCGGCCTTCATCATCGATCTTGGCCCGGGTGGCGATGACGTGATCGACTCCGAGGTAGCGGGCCAGCGGTTTGACTATCTCCTCTGGACTCGAGGAGATGATCACGACCTTACGTCCCACCCGGCGGTGTTCGTCGATCAAGGCGAGCGCTTCGGCGTACACGAGTGGAGAGACGACCTCGTCGACGATCTCGCGGACGAGCTCCTCAACACCGACTTTGTCCCATCCCTTGGTCATCTCGAGCATCTCCTGGCGGGCCCGTTCCATCTGGGCGTGGTCGGCGCCAAAGGTCATGTAACTGATCTGGGCAATGCCGGCCTTGAGAAGCGACCGCCGGTTCAAGAACCCGGCCTGGTAGAAAGGCCGACCGAACGCCAGAGCCGACGACTTGGCAATGATGGTCTTGTCCAGGTCGAAAAACGCGGCCGCCTGGGCAGTCGTGGCGGGTGTTGATGAGTCGGTCACCTCAGAGGAGTCTACAAAACTCCATTCATGCCACATAGCGGCCGCCGCTGCAAGGGGTTGTCGCGGGTGGCTCCGGCCCATATGTTGCCCTGGTTCGCTGTTCAAGGAGACGTATGGCTGCCCTCGCCGTTTGGACCGCCCGGGACGGGCTGCTGTCGACCGTTGCTCCGCTCGGCCTGGCGGCCGCGGCCGGAACCGCGCTGGTGATCGATCTTGACAAAACCGGTCCCGGCTATCCGGGGAAATCCTCGTTGGCCGACCTCGTGTACGAAGGCCCCCGTCGCAAGGATCTGACGCCGGGCGGGAAGGGAGTGGCAGTGCTGCGCAACGGCGGGGTGGAAACCGCCGAGGCTCGAGAAGTGGTGGAAGCCTTGATCGCCGGATGGCCCCATGTGGTGGTTCGCGTCGGAGAGCCGTCCGAAGCCAACGGTTTGGCTCCACTGGTTCCGGTATGGCCGCTTCTGCCCGGCATGCTGGTTCCGCGAGTCGACGGCCCCAGCGTCTATCAACGAACCGGGTTTTCAGTCGCACCGCCGGGGCGGGGCCCGGTATTGCCGCGTCCTCGTCCGGCGCTTCTGGAAGGCCTGCTCAAGGGCGTCATCGCCCGCAGGTCTCGATGGGTGGCGGCCTGGCGTCCGGTGTGGAGGCTGCCGTGGCGTTGATGGAGCGGTTGGTGAACAGTCTGGTCGAATCCGAAGTGCCCCTCCAGCGCGAGGCGGTGACCACTGCGGCTCGGGCCTTACTCAGAGAAGAGGCTCCCCTGGCCCATCCAGATGTGGCGATCCAAGTCACCGACGCGCTCGTGGGTTTGGGCCCGATCGAAACGCTGCTTCGGGATCCGGCGGTCACCGACGTCCTGGTCAACGGCCCGGAGGAAATCTGGGTTGAGAAGCTCGGCCGATTGGAGCGATCTCCCGTCCGGTACGCGGATGCGGGCAGCATCGTGGCGGCCGTCGAGCGGGTCATTGCTCCCTTGGGGCTTCGCCTGGACCGCGCCTCCCCCTCGGTCGACGCCCGGTTGGCCGATGGAAGCCGACTACATGCGGTTGTCCCTCCCGTTTCCGTCGACGGTCCCGTCGTTGCCATACGTCGTTTCACTCCGGCCGTGCCCGACATTGCTTCACTGGTCACCAACGGTGCTCTGCCGGCGGAAGGCGCTGATTTGCTGGTCGAAGCGGTTCGTGAGAGGCGCAATGTGCTGGTAGCGGGCGGAACCGGAGCAGGGAAGACCACCCTCCTCAACGTGCTGTCCGGCGAGATTCCCCCGGGCGAGCGGGTGGTGACCATCGAAGACGCCGCCGAGCTCCAATTGGCCGGCCACGTCGTCAGGCTCGAAGCCCGACCTCCCAATGCCGAGGGAGTCGGGGAAGTCACCCTCCAGCATCTGGTCAGATCGGCATTGCGGTTGCGTCCCGATCGCCTCATCCTGGGCGAAGTTCGAGGCCCGGAAGCCCTCGACCTTGTTTCGGCGCTCAACACGGGTCATCAAGGCTCAATGAGCACGGTTCACGCCAATAGCCCCGAGGAGGCCCTCTGGAGAATCGAGACCCTGGCACTGTCGGGCGATCGACGCGTAACCGAAGAGGTCGTGCGGCGTCAGCTCTGGAGCGCCCTCGATCTCATCATTCAGGTTGCCCGCCTCGGCCACCGGCGACGGGTATCCCAGATCGCCCGGGTAGATGCCGACGGTGCCCGCCAGGTTTTCGCATGGTGATCGTCTTGGGACTGGCGGCCGGACTCGTCGTCGGGGCACCGCTTCCGGTGCTGGCCGGATTGGGGTTCTCGGTCTGGAAGCCGGTTTGGGCACTGGTCGCAGTCCTGGCCTGGACGGCGCTCAACCTTCGTCATCAGGGCTCCACCTCCGAGGAGGCCGAGGCGTTCTATCTGCAGGCGGTGGCCGGCGATCTACGGGCAGGGTCGAGTCTTCGCTACGCCCTCGGCGCTTCATCACGCGGCGGGTTGCGGCCGGGTCGGGTCGAGCGATTGGCCCTGGCCGGCCAATCCCTCGAGCGGGTCGCAGACGAGTTGGAGCTCGCTCTTCCGCGACTGGGCAGACTGGCGGCCTCCGCAGTAAGGACCGCCGGGGTCACCGGGGGCAAGGCCGCAGATGTCTTTGACGGGCTCGCCCTCCTGGCAGCCGAGGAAGTCGCTTTGATCCGGGAACGGAGGGCGGCCACCGCCCAGACCCGGTTCAGCGCATGGATCGTTGGAGGACTCCCGGTGGTCTATCTCGTCTATGCCGGAGTTACCGGACGATTGGCCGCGCTGCGGACCAGCGGCCCGATCGGGGTAGTCCTGCTGGTCCTCGGCTTCGGGTTGTTGGCCGGAGGGATCCTCGCCATCTGGGGGATGTTGCGAACGGCAGAACGATGACTTACCTGGGTGCGCTGGCGCTGGGCATGGTGGTTCATGAAGGGACTCGGCGCCGCCTGTCATCCCGGCGAGCGGCGGCGGTGGGCGCCTCGGCGGCTCTCATCGCTGCGTTGCCGCCCACCGTGCTGTTGGTGGCCGCCTGCTGGGGCGGCACGCGGCTTTGGGCCAGGCGACCTCGAAACGACCAGACCGGGAACCGGCATCGACCGGATCAGCTTGGGCAAGTGCTCTACATTGCGCTTTCTGCGGGACTTCCCGTGGCAGCCGCCCTCGAGTTTGCCGCCGGGGAAATCGATCCTGCCGAGGCGACGCAGGTGCAGTCGGTACTGAGAAAAGCTCGAAACCGGGGTTTGGCGGCGGCGCTCACGGGGGTGGAGGGCAGAGCCGAATCCTTGTTCGGAGCTTTGGCCCGCGCCCAGCTCACCGGTTCGTCGGCAATCAAGGTGGTGGCTTCTTTCGTGGATGAGGAGCGGAAGAACCGGCGAGCCCGAGCCGCCGAAGCGGCGCAGCGCCTGCCCGTCAAACTGACCGTACCCCTGGCCTTGTTGATCCTCCCCGGGTTCGTGTTGCTCACGGTGGGTCCAACGGTGGTCTCGATGTTTCAGCGGTTGTTGGGGCCGCTGCTCTCGTGACGATTTCAGCGCTTCCCCCGCGCCGGCCGGTCGCCGGCACCGACAAAGGAGAAGGAATGCACTTGCTGCATCGGTTCATCTATCGAGAGGAGGGACAGGGCACCGTTGAGTACGTCCTGGTCATCCTGGCCGCCGCCGCCATCGCGCTCTCACTCATCGCCTGGATCAGCGATACGAATCTGTTCAGCGGTCTGTTTGGGACAGTCCTCAAGAAGGTCATCGGGTTCGCCAAATGACCTGGCGGCGGGGAGAACGGGGATCGGCGGTGGTCGAATTCGCTCTGGTTCTGCCCGTCGTGGTCCTGGTGTTGCTGGCCGTTGTCGAGGTAACGGCGGTGGCTCGCACCCAGTACGAGCTCGTGCATGCGGCCCGGGAAGGAGCCAGGACGGCAGCAACCGTTCCGGATCCATCCCGGGCCGTTGAGACCGTGCAGGCGGCCCTGGCCCCGGAAGTGGCCGCACGGGTTCGGGTGACGGTTGAGAGACCCGATACTGTCGGGAGGTTGGCCACGGTCACGGTGTTGTTGCCCTATCGGCTGGGGGCCGCCCTGATGGGTGGATTGAAGATCGATCTCCGGGCCAAATCGGTCATGCGAGTCGAACGGTGAACGATCGGGGGTCTGTGTCCGTGCTGATCCTCGGCATCGTGGCCTGGTTGGTCGTGCTCGGAGTCATGCTCGGCACTCTCGGGCACTTTCTCACCGTTCGCAGCCACGTCCAAGCGGCGGCTGATGCCGCCGCCCTGGCGGCGGCCCCCGTCACGTTTCGTCCCTTCGGCTCCAAAGGGAATCCGGGCGCCGAGGCGGCCCGTTTGGCGATCGCCAACGGAGCGCGGCTGGCCCGATGTCAGTGCCCCATCGATCGTTCCTGGGCCAACCGCGTTGTGGAGGTGTTGGTGATCCGCGAGGTCGATCTCGCCGTTCTCGGCCGGCGCCAGATAAGGGCAGTCGCAGCTGCGGAGTTTGCCCCCGTCGAACTGCTTCTCCATGGTCAGATGGATACAAAACGGATATCATATGGAGAATGACGGCGATCCGAATTGCAACCGTCGATAAACCATTCGATGATCCGGGCACGGTTAGGTCCGCCGTCTCGTTTCTGTCCCGCGCCGAGTCCATGGGTTTCCTGGGTGACGAAGACATCGATCGTCTCGACCTTGCAACAGTCCGAGATGTCATAGCCGCGATGACCGAGGCAGGGCTCGGGGCCGGACCGGCAGCCGTCCTCCATATGGCCGAGGACGAGATCACCGGCAGCGCGATTGCCGAGGTTCTGGCAGAACTCGACGAGATCTTGGAGAGTTCGCCTGCACCTGATCGCGAGTGGCCGGGCCTCGGCGACTTGTTTGGCATAGAAAGGCTGGCGGCGTTGCTGGCGGTGTCGCCGGCCAGCGTGCGTCGCTATTTACGAGGCGACCGGACGACTCCCGACCGAATCGCCGGTCGCCTGCATTTCCTCGCCATGGTCGTCTCCGACCTCTCCGGGGCATACAACGACTTCGGTATCCGTCGATGGTTCGGCCGGCCGAGGCGAGCCCTGGACGGGGCGGCCCCCCAGGACCTCCTCGATGATGCCTGGGACCCGGACGATCCGGGACCACGGAGAGTGCGCGCCCTAGCCCGGGCATTGCTGAGTTCCCCGGTCACATGATTCTCTTCCGCCACGTCGATCCCCGGTATCCGTTCCTATGGGAAACCCGGGATCAACCGGCGGCCCGGTGGCATGACGTCGGCGACGGGCCGGTCCACTATCTGTCCGACACCCCCGATGGGGCGTGGGCCGAGTTCATCCGCCATGAGGAGATCACCGACCCAAGTGATCTGAACGGAGTCGAACGAACCATGTGGGCAATTGACCTGCCCGATCCTCCGGTCCGCAGGTCCGGTCTTCCCCAGCAAGTGGTCACCGGTGGCCCGGACACCTATCAGCGCTGTCGGAGGTATGCCCGGCGGTTGCGGACCGAGGGCGAACCGGGTTTCTCGGTCGAAGGGGCGGCCCTGCGGCGAGGGGAGGCGCGAGGCTGGCGCGTGGAGAATGGATTGCAGCCCGGTGCCGATCGCAGCGGTCGGGTCGTGGTGCTGTTCGGGCCACGGCCCGATCTCACCGGGTGGCCGGCCGCCCCGGCCGCCCACCCGCCCGCCTACCTCCTCGACCGGGTGAGATATGAGTAGAAGCTATCAGCTATCAGCTATCAGCTATCAGCTGTCTCCCCGCGGACGAGCGAAGCGAGTCGGTAGGGGGGATTATCCGAGCAAGGCGAGGGGGAGGGGGGTTCGTTCCCACCAGGTGACGGAGAAGCTATCAGCTGTCGGCTATTCGCTCAATGCCGCCCCCAAGAACCGTATCGCTCCCTCCTTAGACAACGGTTCGTTGAAATTGCCGCACTTGGGCGATTGCACGCAAGAGGGACAACCATCGTCGCAGAGGCATCCGGTCAGCATCTCCCGAGTCGCCTCCAGGTGGTGCTCCCCAGTGGCAAAGGCGAGGGGCGAGATGCCTGCCCCGCCCGGGTACGCCTCGTAGATGAAGATCGTTCCGGTCCCCGTTTCGGGATGGAAGGGGGTCGATAAGCCCCCGATGTCCCACCGATCACAGATAGCAAAGAGCGGCAGCATCGCTATAGCTGCGTGCTCGGCTGCGTGCAGAGTCCCCGGGACATCGTGGTGGTCGACGCCCGCTTCGGAATAGAGACCGTCGGGGATGGTCCACCAGACGGCATCGGTCTCGAACTGGACCGGTGGCAAATCGAGCGCCTCGAAGCTGAGAACCTCCCCCGATCCGATCTGCTTGCGTTTGAAAGCGACGACGTGGCTCTCCACTCGCACCGACCCGAGATGCCGAGTGAGGCCTCCCAATGGTCTGCGATCGCGAACCTCGAGTATCTCGAGATACTTCTCCTCCTGGGGCTGGGTGTAGTAGCCCACGGACTCCCCGTGGACCCGAACCTCCCGGTCGGCCACCCTGAGTTCATCCACGACGAAGGTGTCTCCTTGATGCAGATAGACCGCTCCAGGGTGCGCCTGGGAGAAGGTCTGGTTTTCCTCGAGCGTCCCGAGCAGTTCACCTGCGGGGTGGTCGATTACTGAAAACGACGACCCTCCCGACGACCGGATGCTCACCGACCCGGCCGGGCGGGTTCGCCGCGTCCAGAAGAGGCGACCCTGGCGGAGCCGGAGATCACCAGCTTGCACCAGCCGGTTGGCGGCCTCCTCCATGTTGTCGCCGAGGAACCGGTGGTCGTCCGGTTGTAACGGCAGCTCATGGGCGGCACAAGCTGTGTGCGCCTCGACCACGAGCGGATTGTCGGGATTGATCACCGCCGATTCGGGAGGCCTGGTGAACAGCTGACGGGGGTGAGCCATGTAGTACTGGTCAAGGGCATCTTCGCCGCCCACCAGCACGCCGAGGGAATGCTCCTGATTTCGACCGGCTCGACCGGCCTGCTGCCAGAAGGAGGCCAGGGTCCCGGGGAACGCGTTGATGATCGCCACATCCAGGCTGCCTACATCGATCCCGAGTTCGAGAGCATTGGTGGCGGCTACGCCGAGCAACTCTCCGGAGAACATTGCGGTCTCGATTTGCCGCCGGTCGGCGGGCAGGTAGCCGCCCCGATAGGAGGAAATGCGCTCCCTCAACGGGTCCTCCAGCCGATCCCTGGCCCACTTGTAGATGAGCTCGGTGGCCTTCCGGCTCCGCGAAAACACGATCGTGTGCCGCTCATGCCGGATCAGATCAACGAACAAGTCGGTCGCTTCGGCCATGGCACTGCGCCGGCGGCGGGGACCGTCCGCAACTACCGGAGGGTTCCACAGAGCGATCAGCTTCTCGCCCTGAGGTGAGTCATCCCCTTCGAGGACCTCAACGGCCACTCCGCTCAACCTTGCAGCCAGCTCCCCGGGGTTGCCGATCGTGGCCGAGGTGAACACCAGGGTCGGCTCCGCCCGGTAGTGGGCGGCGATCCTTCTCAACCGGCGCAGAATGTGAGCAACGTGGCTGCCGAAGATGCCTCGCAGCACGTGCATTTCATCGACAACTACGAATCTCAATCGGAGGAAGAAGTCGGCCCATCGCCCATGGTTGGGGAGAATTCCGAAGTGGAGCATGTCGGGATTGGTCAGGATCACATTGGCGTGGCGCCGCGCCCAGGCCCGGTCCTCCTGGGAAGTGTCACCATCGTAGGTTGCGGCCACCAATCCCGGGATCCGCAGATTGGTCAAGCTGCGCAGTTGATCTTGAGCGAGGGCTTTGGTGGGAAAGACCAGCAGGGCCGCGGTCCGCGAGGTTTCCAGGATCGCCTCCACCAGCGGGATCTGGTAACTGAGGGACTTCCCGGAGGCGGTCCCCGATACCAGCACTGTGTGGGTTCCCGAGCGTATCGCCCGCACGGCCCGGGCCTGGTGCCCGTAGAGCCTCTCAATGCCCTGTTCGGCCAGTCGTTGCACGAGAGCTCCCGGAAGCGGCGGGTCGACGTCGTCGAAGATTGCCGTTCGGGCCGACAAACGCTCGAGATGTACCAGGTCGCCTTCGAAATCGGGATCTTCAACCCAGGCGGTTACCAGTGTCTCGAGGTCCATGCGGTGCCGGTCCATCACGTCCCGAACACAACCTGGCGAGGGCTCATCCGTTCTCCAGGACGCCATCCGCCAGATCCTCGAAGGTGGCAAACGCAGCTTCTGTGAGGTAGACGACGCTGGCACTTCCCGCGGTCCCCACCCGGCCGTCGGCCACGACGTTGGGAAGCGTGTCGGGGGTCAATTCGTAGGCAGAAGCGGCCAGAGTGAGGAGCTGTTCCGCAGAGAGATCCGTCCAGGTGAACTCGACCAGGAGTTCGAGGAGCCGTGGCACGTCCGCGATGCCCAGGGCCTGCACCTTGCGCAGGGCGGCCACCATCAGCAATCCTTGGTGGTAGCTCCTGGTGAAGTCGCCTCCGGACAGTGTGCGGTTGCGGGCGAAGGCAAGCGCATCTGCTCCCCCGAACAGTTGTAGTCCTGCTTTAAAGAATGCTTGCGACTTCGGCTCGGCCATCGCGAATGGAACATCGAAGTCGAAACCGCCGAATGCATCGACCAACCCCTCGAACCCCTGGAACCCTGTGACTACGTATCCCTCCAGAGGCAAGTCGGTGAGATTGCGCGCCGTCTCGAGGACCACCTCGGGACCGCGCGAAGCCATTACGTTCGTGAACTTGTTGTTTCCACCGTAGGAAGCTTCGACCCACGAATCCCGGGGGATACCGACGATCGAACCTTCGCCGGTGGACGGTATGACCCCAACCAGGTGCAAAGAGTCGGCCCGATAGCCGAGGGGGTTCTGGCCGGGTCGGGCGTCGGAACCGATGATCAGAGCCAAACGCGGTTCGTTGCCGTACCAGGCGGCTTTCCCAAAGCGGGTGAGCCGGGCTCCGGCGATCTTCCAGTCCCCGAGGTCGCTTGCCACTGCCAGGATGATGTCCGGCCCGGCTTGGACCACTGCTATCTGCGACTCGAGGATCCTTTCGGCGGTAACGGTGCCGGCGACCGAAACCTTCCCAGTGGGCGGTTCGAGATCTGCCAGATAGTCGATGAGTCCAGAGGCAATGTCGACTTCCGGTGCCACGGAAGGATCTGATGCGTAAACATAGAGGCCTAACACGACGTCCTTGAGACCCTCCGGACTGCCGGTCAGCTCTACCGAAACAATCGTCTCCGGAGATGTGGAGGGTGAGGGGGCTGAAGTGGTGGCGACCGTCGACGATGTGGTGGTGTTCGGCTCGGTCGCTGTGGTGCAGGCGGCGACGAACAATCCGGCAACCAGCAGGGAGGTCAGGGAGAGGAAATGTTTCATGGAGGTGTTGACTGTAGGCCGGTTGCCCGCCTTCATTTAGTCGGGTTGGCGGTAGGTCTAGCATCAGCCGTGCGTCACAAGATGGGGAGTGCGGGTGGAAGTCTTCGAAAGTCTGGTTGAACTGCTCGTCATCCTCATTGCCGCCAAGGTAGGCGCCGAGGTCATGGCTCGGTTTCATCAACCCGCCGTTATAGGAGAACTCTTGATCGGGGCGGTCATTGGCGCCAGTGTGCTGGGGTGGGTCGGTCACGGCGACGGGGGATTGTTGTCCACGCTGGCGGAGATCGGGGTGATCCTGCTGCTCTTTGAAGTTGGGCTCGAGACCGATCTGCGTTCCTTCGCCCGGCTGGGAGCCTCTGCTCTGACGGTCGCTCTGATCGGCGTGGCGACTCCCTTTGCGCTTGGGTTCGCGGCCGTCAGGCTGCTGTCCATCGGAGATGGCTCGACCGAATTGGCAATCTTCATGGGTGCCGCCATGACGGCCACCAGCGTGGGGATCACCGCCCGGGTGTTTGCCGACTTGCGCCGCCTCCACACCGACGAAGCCAAGACCATCATCGGGGCGGCGGTGATCGATGATGTGATAGGTCTCATCATCCTGGGCGTGGTTGCCGCGGTTCTGGGCGGCGACGGCGAATTCTCGGCCGGGACGCTCCTGACCATCACGGCCAAGGCCGTAGGTTTCCTGGTCGTGGTCGTGGCGGTCGGTCACTGGGTTGCCCCGTACCTCTTCCGATTCCTACGGTTCCTCAAGGTGGAGGGCAGCTTCGTCGTTGGGTCGTTCGTTTTCGCTATTGCGGTCGGTTTGGCGGCCAAGCATTTCGCCGGTCTCGAACCCATCGTGGGAGCTTTTGCGGCCGGACTGGTGGCCGGCCAAACGAGTTTTGCGGATCGGATCGAAGCTGAGCTGCGACCGATCGCCTTCTTGTTCGTGCCGATCTTCTTCCTGTTCATCGGCACGGAGGTCGATGTCAAAGCCCTGGCCGATCCCCAGGTGCTGCTGGCCGGTGGGGTGATCTCCCTATTGGCCGTTGCCGGGAAACTCGTCGCCGGGCTGGGAGTCCTGTCGAAGGGGGTGAACCGCCGGATTGTCGGCGTGGGTATGGTGCCGCGCGGGGAGGTTGGTCTGATCTTTGCCGCGTTAGGGGCCGGACAGCTCAGCGCAGTGGTTGGTCCCGGGGACAATGCCGTGGTGGTGCTCATGGTGGTCGTGACCACACTGCTCGCACCGCTGATCCTCAACCGGATGCTGAGGAATCAACCCCTGACCGAAGAGGGCGACGCCGAGGAGGAGACCGTGGCCTCGATGGGCTTGATTCTTGATTCACCGGTCATCGGGTCGGCAGAACAGGATGCCACCCAGGTAGGTGAAGTGGACGACTGACGGCCGTCTTGGTGGCCTTTCGCACGCCTCTTATACTCCTGAGGCCAACGAGCGAGTGAGGGGCAGATGTCAACCGAATTCTTCCTGGTAGGGGCAATCGGGGCGGCGCTCCTGGCCCTGGGCCTGGCTGTTTACTTCGCTCGCTGGGTGCTGGCGATGAACCGCGGGTCGGATCTGATGATTTCGATCTCGAATGCCATCAGAGAGGGTTCCGATGCCTTCATGCGCCGCGAATACACCTGGGTAGCGGTATTCGTTGCGGTTCTGGCCGTGTTGATAGCCGTGTTGTTACCTGCCGGCGGCTGGAAGGCTGCGGCCTACGTGTTCGGGGCCCTGCTGTCGGCCGGGGCCGGGTTCGTCGGCATGCGGATTGCCACTGCGGCCAACTCGCGAACCACCGAAGCAGCCCGGACGGGCGGCACGGCCAAGGCTTTGCCGGTGGCCTTCCGGGGAGGCGCCGTGATGGGTTTCTCGGTAGCCGGCTTGGGTCTGCTGGGCGTTGGGATCGGTTTCTGGTTGTTCAACACCGAGTTGCTAGGCCTGGGAGACCTTGGTGCTAACTGGGCTGATGTGATTGCCGCCATCGGACTGGGTGGTTCGTCCATTGCCCTCTTCGCCAGAGTCGGTGGAGGGATTTACACCAAGGCGGCCGATGTGGGCGCCGATCTGGTCGGGAAGGTCGAGGCGGGGATTCCCGAGGACGATCCTCGCAATCCGGCGACGATCGCCGACAACGTCGGGGACAACGTCGGCGATGTCGCCGGCATGGGCGCCGACCTGTTCGAGAGTTACGTCGGGTCGCTTGTCGCCCCGATCGTCTACGCGGTCATAGTCTTCCAGGGAAGCTCCTTCTTGTCGGAAACTGTTGTGTTTCCGCTGGCGGTTGCCGCTCTCGGCATGCTCGCTTCGATCATCAGCTCCTTCCTGGTGCGGGCTACCGGTGACAACCTGGCGGCCGGGCTGCACCGCGGCACGTGGGCGGCGTCGGTTTTGACCGCCCTGGGCGTGCTCGGGCTGTCCTTTTGGATCTTTGGCGGGGATGACGGGGTGGCCAACCCGGTTGGTCTATTTCTGGCGGTAATCATCGGCTTGACGGTCGGGATGCTGGTGGGCCAGATCTCCGAATGGTTCACCTCCGACCACCACAAGAAGGTCAAGGAAATCGCCCGGCAGGCGGAGACCGGCCCGGCAACGGTGATTCTGGCCGGGATCGCCGAGGGCATGCGCTCCGCAGCCTTCAGCGTCATCGTGGTAGCCATCGGGATCTTCGGGGCCTTCTGGGCCGGCGATTGGGCGCTGGGGGATGGCGGGGGGGTTTACGGAGTTGCCATCGCCGCCATCGGGGTGCTCGCCACGCTCGGCATCACCGTGGCGGTCGATGCCTACGGGCCGATCGCCGACAACGCCGGCGGTATTGCCGAGATGGCTCACCTGCCTCCCGAGGTTCGGGAGGCAACCGACGCGCTGGACTCGCTCGGCAACACCACGGCGGCGATGGCCAAAGGCTTCGCCATCGGTTCGGCGGCGGTGACTGCCCTGGCATTGTTCTCGGCATTCACGCAGGCAGTGGAACTCGAATCGATTGACCTGACCAATGTCGGTACGACGGTGGGGTTGTTTCTGGGTGCGATGTTTCCTTTCCTCTTTGCGGCCATGACCATCAACGCGGTCGGTCGAGCCGCCCACAAGATGATCGATGAAGTACGGCGCCAGTTCCGGGAGATCCCCGGACTGCGGGAAGGCCGGGAAGGGGTCCGGGCCGAGTATGGCAAGTGTGTCGATATCGCAACAGGTGCGGCCTTGCGCGAGATGGTGTTGCCGGGAATGCTGGCCATCATCTTCCCAATCACCATAGGGTTCATCGATGTGGAGGCTTTGGGTGGCTTCCTGGCCGGGGCGCTGGTGACCGGGTTCCTGCTGGCCATCTACATGGCCAACGCCGGAGGCGCATGGGACAACGCCAAGAAGTTCATTGAAGCGGGCGCTTTTGGGGGCAAAGGATCCGACCCGCACAAAGCGGCTGTGATCGGTGACACGGTCGGGGATCCATTCAAGGACACGGCGGGTCCGGCGATGAACATCGTGATCAAGGTGATGACCATCGTCAGTCTGATCTTCGCTTCGGCGTTTATCGCGTAGGGAGCTACGAGCTCAGGCAGGTTTCAGGTTTCAGGCTCCAGGTTTCAGGTTTCAGGTTTCAGGTTTCAGGTTACAAGCAACAATCGAGACCAATTCTGTCTGGCTTGAAGCTTGATGCTTGAAGCTGACTCTCTTCCCCGTCTTCGGTCTCGAGTCACGAGGGACGGGAGGACTGAGACGGTTGGTTTTTCGGTACCATCCAGTGTTCCGCATGAAATCCATCACCTATCTCCGTCACGGCGAATCGACCGGCAACGCCTCGGGCGTGATCCAGGGCCGCGGTTCCAGTCCCTTGAGCGAGCGAGGCCGGAGGCAGGCGGCTGCCGTGGGCGAACGGCTCAGCAACCGGAGGTTCGATCTGGTCATCTCGTCGGACATGGATCGAGCCAGGGAAACTGCCGAGGCGCTCGATCTGCCTTTCACGACGGATGGCGCCTGGCGGGAGATGGATGTGGGCGGTTGGGACGGGCTCACCAATCAGGAGATTGGTGAGCAATTCGCCGACGAACTACTTGCCCTGCGGCGGGGCGCTGACCTGCCTCTGGGCGGCACCGGCGAGACGATATCGGAGCTAGTCGACCGCGTCCGCAACGCCCAAGCGGAGGTCTTTGATCGCCTGGAAGACGGTCACGCGGCCTTGGTGGTGTGTCACGGTGGGGTGATCGAGACGGTCGTGGGTTTGGTATTGGGGAGGGCGGATACGCACCGGGTGACGGCGCGGGTGACCAACACGGCATTGACCACTGTGATGGAAGAGAAGCAGCGGCGCTGGTTGGAACGTTTCAACGACGCTGCTCACCTCGGGGCAGTGACCGGTTGGGCCGGAAGCTGCTTGCGGGATGGTGGTTTGGTGTTGGGGCTCGTCCGGCATGGGCGAACCGCTGCCAATGCATCCGGTCACTGGCAGGGACAAACCGACAACGGCCTAAATGAACTGGGGCGTCGGCAGGCGTCCGATTTGGCGGCCTGGTACGGGGAGTTCGCAGTCGTCTATTCGTCCCCCTTGGGGCGCGCTCGGCAAACGGCCGAAACCCTGGCAAACGGATCGGGGCCGGTCACTCACTCCGGCTTGGTCGAGCTGGGAATGGGGGCGTGGGAAGGCCTCACCCGCCAAGAGATCATGGCCGGATGGCCCGAATTGTGGGCCCGGATCTACGAGGGCGACGAAGACCTGCCTCGGGGTGACAGCGGAGAGACCTGGGTGGGGATGGCGCAGAGAGTGACGGACGCCATCTCCGAAGTGACGGCAGGTCACCAGAATGGAGATATTGGAATCGTGTCCCACGGGGCGGCGATCCGCGGCTATGTGAGCGGGATCCTGGGTTTGGACCACTCCACCCGGCTCCGGCTGGGAGTGCCCGCCAATACGTCCGTGAGCCACGTGGTGGTCGAAGACGGCCGGCGGGTGCTGGCCGATTACAACGTCGCTCCCCACCTCGAATAACCCCGTTCGTGCGTCAAGATCGGCGACATCGCGCACTAAATCGACGCAAGAACGGGGAGAATCTACTTCGGTCGGTCTCGGCGGGCTTGGAGGAGTTGGGAGGCGCGCTCCAGGGTGATGGTGTCCGGGTCGTCCCCCTTGGGCAGCGATCCGTTGACCACGCCATCGGTGACGTAGGGGCCGTAGCGCCCCTTCTTGAGTACCACCGGTTTCTTGGAGACCGGGTCGATGCCCAGCTCCCGCAGAGGGGCCGCCGACTGCTGGCCCCTGCGCCGTTTTGGCTGGGACAACACGTCCAGGGCTTCGTCGAGCGTGAGGGTCAGGAGCTGTTCCTCTGCCTCGAGTGAGCGGGTGTCGTCGCCCTTCTTGATATAAGGGCCGTAGCGACCGTTGAGGGCGATGATCTCGACACCGTCGGTAGGGTCGGTTCCGACTATCCGGGGGAGCGACAGCAACTGCAGAGCTACTTCCAGGGTGATCTCGTCCGGGTGCATCGACTTGAACAGCGAGGCTCGCTTCGGCTTGCCGGCTTCCGCTTGTTCTCCAAGCTGCACGTACGGTCCAAATCTGCCCGTCCGGAGGGAAACGGTGAGTCCGGTTTCGGGGTCGGTCCCGATATCGCGATCGCCGCTTGGCGCGGACAGCAGTTCGAGCGACTTGTCGACCGTCAACTCGTCGGGAGCCATTTGATCGGGGATGCTGGCCGTGTCCTCACCCCTCTGGAGATACGGCCCGTAACGACCGGCTCGAGCGACGATCTCCGCGCCCTGCGGGTCGTTGCCGATCGGGATGGAATTGACCTCCCGGGCGTCGATGTCGGCGAGCCGCTCGGTGACCATGCTGTGCAGGCCGGGGCTCCCGTTTCCGAAATAAAACCGACCGAGCCAGGGTACCGATGCTTCTTCTCCCCGGGCGATCAAGTCGAGGTCGTCCTCCATACGAGCGGTGAAGGCGTAATCGACCAGATGGGGGAAGTGTTGCTCGAGCAAAGTCACCTTGGCGAAGGCCGTGAAAGATGGGACCAGGGCTAGTGCCCTTTTCCACACATAGCCGCGATCCTGGATCGTGGTGATAATGCTGGCGTAGGTGGAAGGGCGTCCGACTTGGAGCTCTTCGAGCCGGCGAACCAAGGATGCTTCCGTGAACCGGGCCGGCGGTTTGGTCTCGTGGCCTTTGGCGTCGATCCGATCGACTTCTAGCGGTTCCTGCTCGGACAGGGGCGGCAACCGGCGCTCTTGATCATCGAGTTCAGCGTCGGGGTCATCGCTGCCCTCGACATACGCACGCAGGAATCCGGGGAAATGGATAACCTTGCCACTCGTGGCAAACTCGGCGTCTTCGTCCGCCGACGAAGTGCCTCCCAGGCGAACTTGGACGCTCTCGCCGACCGCGTCGGCCATCTGGGAGGCAATGGTGCGTTTCCAGATCAGTTCGTAGACGGCCGCTTCATCCCCGTCTATCTCCGCCTCAACTTGCTCAGGGGTCCGGAAAGTCTGCCCGGTCGGGCGGATAGCTTCGTGCGCTTCCTGGGCATTCTTCACCTGGCTCGTATAGGTCCGCGGTTGAGCGGGGACATAATCCTCCCCGTACATGTCCGCGATCTGTCGACGGGCGGCGGCGATCGCCGACTCCGACAGGTCGGTGCTATCGGTGCGCATGTAGGTGATGTAGCCGTTTTCGTACAGGCGTTGGGCGGCCCGCATCGTTCGAGACGTTCCGAACCTCAGCTTCCGGCCGGCTTCCTGCTGCAAGGTAGAGGTACGGAACGGTGGGTACGGTTTCCTCCGGTAGGGCTTGCGGGCCACCGAACGTACCTTCATGTCCGCATCGGTCAGGCGTTCCGCCAGGCTTTTCGCCATGTCCTCATCGAGCACGAGAGCATCGGCCGACAACTCGCCGGCCTCAGAGAAATCTTTGCCGGTCGCCAGTCGGCGGCCGTCCAGCATCACCATGGTCGCCGAGACGACGTCACCGTCGGCAGTCCGGAAGAGTCCCTCCAGATCCCAGAAAGAGGCAGATCGGAAAGCCATCCGCTCCCGCTCCCGCTCCACGATGACGCGCACCGCGACGCTCTGGACTCGCCCGGCCGAGAGCTTCGGCTGAACCTTCTTCCAGAGCACCGGGCTCACCTCGTACCCGTACAACCGATCGAGGATGCGCCTGGCCTCTTGAGCATCGACCAGCCGGTCATCGATGTCTCTCGGATGCTCGAGCGCCCGATCGATGGCCTCTGGAGTGATCTCGTGGAACACCATACGCCGGACGGGGACCTTCGGCTTCAGAACCTCCAGCAGGTGCCAGGCGATCGATTCCCCTTCCCGATCCTCGTCCGTTGCCAGATACACCTCAGACGCCTCGGCCAGCGCGGCCTTGAGTTTCTTGATCTGATCTTTCTTCTCGCGTGGCACGATGTAGAGGGGTTTGAAGTCGTGTTCTACGTCGACGCCCAGCTTCGCCCAGGGCTGCTCCCGGTGAGAGGCGGGGACCTCGCTCGCATTCCTGGGCAGGTCGCGAATATGGCCGATCGACGACTCAACTACATACCCGGAACCAAGGAAACCGGCGATAGTTCGCGCCTTGGCAGGGGACTCGACAATGATGAGTGGCTTGGACACAGAGCCAGGAATACTAAGCGCGTCCGGTGGAAGTCAAGACATCTAGAAGGAATCGCCTCCCCCCGGCGAACGAAGTGAGCGAATCGGTCGGGGGTGGCTTGGCTCGAATGAGCCAAGCCGGAGGGGGGCTTCGTTCCCACCAGCGAGGCGGACCGCGACGGCGGATAGCGGATCGTGGACGGCTGAATGCGGACGGCGACCGGCAAGCCGGAACTTGCCCGGTATTGTTCTCTGTCATGGTGAACGGGGCATCTGAGAACACGCGGCCGCTGAGTCTGGTCCGGCGGGGTCCTTTTGCCCGCCTGTGGTGGGCCGGCGTTGTGTCCAGCTTCGGCGACTGGGTTGCGCTCTTCGCCACAATCGCCCTTGCCGATCAACTGGGTGGGATTACCGGAATCCTGGTTCCGCTCAGCGCCCGGATGCTCCCCGGCTTGTTCGGGGCCGTCTCCGGCGTGCTCGCCGATCGGTTCAACCGCAAGTTGACGATGATCACCGCGGATGTGCTTCGAGCCGTGCTGGTGCTCTCGCTGGTCTTCGTGGACAACCTGGCAATGCTGTTCTTGGTTTCCTTCTTGATGGAGACCCTCACGCTGTTCTGGCAACCGGCCCGCGACGCCAGCGTCCCGAATCTGGTCCCCAACGGACGTCTCGTGGCAGCCAATTCCATCACCCTGGTTGCGACCTACGGCAGCCTGCCGGTCTCCTCAGCGTTCTTTTCGTTTCTGGTGACCATTGGTGATTGGGTACCGGATCTGGCCGGGTTCGGTAGGGACTTCGGCCCGGCGTTCACCTTCGACGCCCTGACCTTTCTCCTTTCGGCTTTCCTGGTCGCCAGGATCCCGATCCCTAAACCGGAAGTCAGCAAAGAGCGAAGGGCCAAGGGCGCCTTGGATTGGCGGGCACCGGCTCGAGACCTGATCGAAGGCGTCCGGTTCGTTATCGGCGACCGGAGCGTACGGACCGTGATTGTGGGGATGGCCACCGCTTTGTTTGGAGCGGGCATCTTTTTCATACTGGGCCAGCCGTTCTCGAGAGACATCCTGGGCGGTGGAAACACGGGCTTCGGGGTGTTGATCACGGCTCTGGGCAGCGGCGTCGGGGGTGGCATGCTGGTACTCGCGACCATCGGCTCGAAGATCGGGCGGCGGGACCTCACCTTTGCCGTCAGTCTCATCCTGACCGGTGCGGCCATAACGATGGTCACCACCATGAGTTCGGTCTTCGGGGCTGCGGGCTGGTTGTTTCTGGCGGGGATCGGAGCGGGGTCGTCGTACGTCATGGGGTTCACCCACCTCCATGAAGAGGTCGACGACGAGATGCGGGGAAGGACTTTTGCGGCGCTCTACACGCTTGCCAGAACGTCTCTGTTGATCTCAATCGCGTTAGGCGGAGCCACGGCCGCGCTCTTGGACGGCGTGCTTCCTGCGCCGTTTGACAACGGGATTCGCATCACCCTGGCGATAGGAGGTGCAATAGTCCTTTCGGCCGGCCTAGTGACGCTGTGGAACCTGCGGGGCACTCTGTCGGGTCCCGAATTCAGCGAGGAGACTTATCGCACTTTGAAAGACGCCAGCGATGCGTTCACTTCGGTGCGGGGTCGGCGGCGGTCTCCAGAGGACAAAAAGTGAGTCGGGGCCGCTACATCGCCCTGGAAGGGATCGAAGGCGCCGGAAAGTCGACGATTCAGGCCGCGTTGGCGGTCGCCCTGGAAACCGACGGATACGAGGTCGTCACGGTGCGGGAACCGGGCGGAACTACGATCGGGGAAGGGGTCCGCCGGCTCTTGCTCGACGGTGACGACATGGCACCTTGGACCGAGGCCTTGTTGTTCGCCGCCCAGCGTTCTCAGCTCGCCGGGGAGGTCATCGGACCGGCACTCGACCGGGGTGCATGGGTGATCGGTGATCGGTCGGTCTACTCGTCGCTCGCCTACCAGGGTGGAGCGAGGGGACTGGGAATCGACGCAGTCAAGAAAGTCAATCAAGCGGGGCTGGGGAGTATCTGGCCCGATCTGGTGATTGTGCTGGCCGTCGACCCGGAAGAGGGTCTGGCTCGCCAAGAGGGTGAGGACCGTATCGGAGGGCAGGGGGTCGCATTTCAGCGGGCCGTCGCCGGGTTCTATGCGGAGCTGGCCAAAGCCGATCCGGCTCGGGTGGTCGTGGTCGATACCGTCGGGCCCGTCGAGGATATCGTCGAGCGGGTCGTGAGATTGGTGCGCCTCCGATGGTGAGCGGGCCCTTTGATGGGTTGATCGGACACGAACGGGTGATCGGGCTGCTGGAAAAGGAAATCGCCGAGCCCGCCCAGGCATATCTCTTTGCCGGTCCTTCCAACGTCGGTAAAGCCACCGTCGCATATCGCTTCGCCGCCGCTCTGCTGTGCAAGCAGGGAGGGGAACATGACGAGCCCTGCTCGTCATGTCGGCGGTCGGCCTCGGGCAACCATCCTGATCTCATCGCCACAGATCCGGATGGGAGTACCGGATTGTCGGTCGACCAGGCTCGGGCCACCGTCTCCCAAGCGCGCATGTCTCCGGTGGAGGGAGACCGGAAGGTCTTTGTCCTCGACGAAGCAGGCTCAATGTCCGAGCACGCTGCCAACGCGCTCCTGAAAACGTTGGAAGAGCCGAGCCGGTCGACGGTCTTTGTTCTCATCGTTGAGTCGGAAGACGATCTGCCGGCGACCATTGCCAGCCGGTGTCGCACGGTGCAATTCGGCCGGGTCCGAGAGGAGACACTCATGGCGGCCCTCCAAGCCCACGGTTTGGAAGAGGAGCAGGCCGGAGAGGCTGCCCGGATCTCAGGAGGGCGTCCCGGATTGGCCTTGGGTCTGGCAACCAATCCCGACCTGGCTGCCTATCGGCACGTTTGGCTGAGCGTGCCGGTAAGGGTGTCGCCACATCCGGGTGAGGCATTTCGCCTGGCAGATGAAGTGCTCGAGGCGGTCGAGCCTCTCCTCAAGTCCCTGGACGCCCGCCAAACACTCGAAGCGGCGGCCGACCTGCCTCCTTCCAGGCTCAAGGCGCTTCGCGAACGCCACGAACGGGACCGGCGTCGTGAGAAGCGGGCGTTGCACGTGACCGGGTTGGAGATCCTCGCTTCCTGGTACGCCGACGCAGCTTCGGCCCAATTCGGGGGTCCCATCCGCAACCACGACATACCGGCCACGACGCTGGCGATGATTCGACCAGAGGCGGCAGTCGCCAACGCCGAGAGAGCATTGAACGCGGTAACCGAGTTGCAAGCGAACCAGCGTCCCCAACTGGTGTTTGCGACGCTGTTTGCCGAGTTGACACCGGCAACGTGAGGGAAGTCGGTCTTTGTGTTGAGCCGGAGCGGGGATTTGAACCCCGGACCTGCTCATTACGAGTGAGCTGCTCTACCCCTGAGCTACTCCGGCGCGGCGCATAAGTTAGCAGCAGGCGAGCTACGAGCTACGAGCGACGAGCTTCGAGCGTCTAACTACGAGCGACAAGCGTCCAACTTCCCGCCTCACACTTCGGACTTCCCACTTCAAACCTCCTACCCGCTGCATGGCCTAGCGTTGGTGGGGAACTAATGAGAGAACCGATCAGTCACCTACCTGACCGTTGGATATTGGGTCTGCCCATATTCCTACTCGCCTTGGCTGCCTGTTCTCCTTCGGCAGTGGTGCCGGCCGCCGAGGATCCGTTCGGGAGCAACTGGGACGATCGGTCGATGTTCCAACAGGCGCTCGTCGACCCGGATGTTTCCGATGATCTGCCAGGAGCCACCGTTTATCACCTTGACTTTGTGGTGTCACCGGACCGCCAGGTACTGGAGGGGCGCGAGTGGATCCGGTACACAAACCAGGAATCCGAACCACTCGAAGGGATCTACTTCCAGCTCTTCGCCAACTTCACCGGCGGGAGCATCGCCGTGTCGTCGTTGTCCGTTGAAGGTGAATCGGTGGATCCTGTTGTGGAGTCATCCGGGCAAACGCTCCGGGTGCCGCTCCCCGTCCCTTTGCTACCAGGGGAGGCAAACACACTGCAGCTGGATTTCACCGTCCAACTCAGCCAGGACGCAGAAAACAGCCACGGCGTGCTGGGCTACTTCGACAACTTCCTGTTGCTCGACGGTTTCTATCCAGTCGTGCTGGTTTTCGACGACGAAGGTTGGAACGTTGAGGATCTGGTGCCCATCGGTGATATGACATATCTGGACTCCTCTTTCTTCCTGGTCCGCGTTACCGCACCTCGCGATTTGGATCTCGTGGCTTCCGGCACGGAGATCCAGCGGGATCGCCTCGGACGCAATCAGGTGGTCAGTTTTGCGATCGGTCCGGCCAGGGATTTCTACCTCGCGGCCGCCCCCGATTTGGAGGTGTTCAGCAGCCAGAGTGGGCAGACGATCATCAACAGCTACGGTCGATCGGAGGACCGCGCCGGGGCCGAAAGGGCCATGCAGCATGCGGTTGACTCGATGGCGCTCTTCGGCGAGCGGCTGGGCCCCTATCAATACACGGAGTTCGACATGATCGGCACTCCAATGCGGGCTCTTGGTATCGAATACCCGGGAGCCACCACAATCTCGATCGCCTTGTACGACCTGGACGCAGAAGTGGCCGGCCTTCCGGCCGCCGTCATGCTCGAGGGCACAGTTGTGCACGAGATGGCGCACCAATGGTTCTACAACCTGGTCGGCAACGATCAGATCGATGAACCTTGGCTCGACGAAGCCCTGGCTCAATACCTCACAGGGTTGTACTACCGGGAGATGTACGGGGATCAAGCCGAACATGACTATCGACAATCATGGACCGATCGGTGGGACCGGATCGACGCCGAGTTGATCCCGATCGGCCTGCCGACCAACCGGTACACGCCGGAGCAGTACTCACCCATCGTCTACGGCCGCGGACCGCTGTTCCTGGCTGCGCTGGAAGATCAAATGGGCAGGGATACCTTTGCGGAGTTCTTGCGTGACTACTACCAGTCGAACATCTGGGCGATCGTCACGGGAAACGACTTTCGAGCCACCGCCGAACGACACTGCCAATGTGATCTCGCTGAGATGTTTGAAGAGTGGGTGGGTGGCTAGCGGCGAGCGGCTAGCTACGAGCTTCGAGCTACGAGCGACGAGTCGCTGTCTGGCTTGATGCTTGATGCTGGCGGTTGGAAGCTGGAAGCTTGTCGCTTTCTCTCTTTTCCGGTCCTCGGTTATCGTCGTTTCTATGGGAGCCATAGTTGGCTGATCAGGCCAACTTCGAGAACGACGCGATGCAGTTCGCACCACAGTTGTATTCCGCTGCGCTGCGCATGACCCGCAATCCGGCCGACGCCGAGGATGTGGTGCAGGAGACCTTCCTCAAGGCGTACCGGGCCTACGGCACCTTCGAAGAGGGCACCAACTTGAAGGCCTGGTTGTATCGCATCCTGACCAACACCTATATAAACCGCTATCGGAAACAGGCGAGGAGGCCTGCCGAGGTGGACTTCGGTGAGGTCGAGGATTTCTATCTCTACAAGCGATTGGCGTCGGGCGAATCGGGCAACGCTTCGCGAAGCGCCGAAGAAGAAGCGCTCGAACAATTTGTCGACGCCGACGTGAAAGGAGCCATCGAAGCCCTTCCCGAACACTTCCGAATGCCGGTGCTTTTGGCCGATGTGGAAGGTTTTTCATACAAGGAAATCGCGGAAATACTCGATGTTCCGATCGGGACGGTGATGTCGCGGCTTCATCGGGGAAGAAAGGCGCTCGAAAAGGCGTTGTGGGGCTTTGCAGAGCAACGCGGGCTCACCGGAGAGCGGGTGGCAGGAGATGAGTAAACACAGCTGCGAAGACGCAGTGGCACACGTGTACTTCTACCTCGATGGTGAGATCGGCTGGCTGCAGAAGACCCGCATCAAGCGCCATCTGAAGAAGTGCCGCCCCTGCATGGGTGCCTTCAGCTTCGAGAGCCGTTTGAAGAGCATCGTGCGGGAGCGGGTACGCGAGGAGCCACAACCCGAAGTCATGGACCGGTTGCGGGCATTCCTCGAGGAAAACGAACCAGGCTTCGGGAAGCAGGCGTCGAGCTGAAGTCGCTTCTGGCTACGGCTCGGGGAGCAAGGTAGGCTGTTGCGGCCATGACGAGATTCCACCGCCGGTCGCTGTTTCTCATTCTCCTTGGATTCTTGATCGTCGTCCTCGCCCCTGCCGCACTCGCCCAGGAAGAGGCACCGGCGGATGAGCCGGGAGCCGTGATCGACGTACCCGAGCCTGCCGTTCGAGTAGTCCCAGAGGCACCTATCGAGGTAGAACCGGCATGGACCTTCAGATATCTGGTTCCCACCTCGCTGGTGATCGCCCTGCTGGTGGTGGTCGGCAGCATCGTGGCCTACTTCGTGAAAGTGGTGCGAACCAGGTACCGGCTGATTCAGTGAGCGGGCGAATCCCCTGGCCGCTGGCCGCCGAGGTCGCCGGAAAAATGGCGGGGCATTATCCGCTCGGCGCCACCTACCACGAGGACCTTCTCCGAAATCAGGCACCCGAGTTTGTCCATCGAGCCGGACTGTTGGTAATGGAGGAAACCGGGCTTTCGGGTCCGGGCGTGCCGGAAGTTGCAGTCCTGTCCCGCGCCGAATGGGCGAGCCGGAACGTCCGGTTCTTCTCCAAGATCCTCGAACCCACCGAGGAACGGCTTGCCGAACGGTTTCAAGCGTCTGGTCTGGTCGGCAAGGCTGCCGCCGTAGCTTCGCAGCGTTTGGTTGCGGCTGAAATGGGGATACTCCTCGGGTTCCTCGCCAGGCGGGTGTTGGGTCAATACGAACTGGTCCTCCCCACAGACGAGGAGAACAACGGCGACACGGTATATCTGGTTGGTGAGAACGTCCTGAGCATGGAGCGGACCCACCAGTTTCGTCCTCTCGAGTTCCGCTTCTGGCTGGCTCTGCACGAGTGTACGCACCGGCTGCAATTCGTCGGGGTCCCCTGGATGAAGGACTATTTCCTGGGACTCGTTCAGGAACTCGTCGCCACGGCCCAGCCCGAGCATGGTCGAGTCGGGCGTCTGCTCGCCGAGGCCCGGTCGGCCGCAACCGAAGGCCGGCCCCTGGTCGGGGAGACTGGATTGCTCGGGCTGTTCGCCAATGATGATCAGCGAGGCCTGCTCGATCGGGTCCAAGCTCTGATGTCCTTTCTGGAAGGACACGGCCACGTGGTCATGGATCGCATCGGCGGGCGTGTGCTCATGACCCAGGAACGAATGTCGAACACGTTGAAACAGCGTCGCAAAGACCCCCGGACCGCCGCTTTCTACCGTCTGACCGGTCTCGAAATGAAGATGCGCCAGTACGAACTCGGCGAGCGGTTCGTGCTGGGTGTCGAGAAACAGGCCGGTTGGAGTGCGCTCGACCATGCCTGGGCGAGCGCCGAGCACCTGCCGACCCTTGAAGAGATCGAGCATCCGGAACAATGGCTGGCTCGCGTCGCCTGACCGCACTGAGCGAACACGTTGTCGCCCGTGTTCAGCATCATCTCCCCGAAGGGCCTCTGGCCATTGCCTTGAGCGGGGGAGCCGATAGTGCGGTGTGCGGCTGGGCGGCCGGCCAGATTGGGTCGACGGTGCGGGCGATTCACGTCGATCACGGTTGGCCGGCCTCTGCCATCTTGCGGTCTGCCGCAACAGATATCGCCGGCCACCTCGAGATTCCTCTGGTGGTGATCGAAGCGCAGGCTCGATCGGGCTCGTCGCCCGAGGGGCAGGCCCGGCTGGCCAGATATGAAGCTCTCGAAGGTGAATTGACAACCGGCGAATGGCTGCTGACCGGACACACGATGGACGACCAAGCCGAGACCGTGCTCGGGAATCTTCTACGCGGGGCGGGCGCCGTCGGATTGACCGGGATTCCCCGGCGACGGGGAAACATTCTCCGGCCCCTCCTGGATGTGAGCCGCTCGGAAACACGTGAGCTGGCCACATTGCTCCGATTGCCGTGGATCGAAGATCCAACCAACCTGGACAACTCGTTGCGCCGGAACGCACTGCGTCGAGACATCATTCCGTATCTCGAGGATCGCATGAACCCCTCATTCCGGGCTGCCCTCGTCCGAATGGCGACCGCCCTTGACCGCGATGAGCAATTTCTGGCGACGGCCGCGGAGAAGCTTCCGCTTCGCGACGACGGGTCTGTAGTTCGTCTTCCGGCGACACTGTTATCGACCGCGCCGGGCCCGGTGGCCGCCCGGGCGGCTCGGCGGGCATTGCGACACATCAACAATGGTTATCCAGGCTCATCGGTCGACGTGGCGGCCGTCCTGTCGGTGGCCGGCGGTGGGCCGTCTGTCGAATTGGCAGGCTCGGTGAAGGTCGAACGAGAAGGTGTGTGGGTCGTGCTCGGCCGGACCGACCCCCAACCACCGTTGCCGCCGGCGCGCTGGGAGGTTCCCGGCATCCTCCGGATCGGCCGCTGGGCTCTCGAGGCGTGGGTGGAGCGGACTCCGCCCGCCGCGTTTCCCATTTCATTCTTCGCGCAAGTGTTTGATGCCGATCTCCTGCCCGGGACGTTGACGGTGCGGAGTATGGAATCCGGAGATCGCGTGGCCATCGTTGGAGGCAGCAAACGTATCGCAGACGTGTTGGCGGAGGCCCAAATCCCCGTGAACCGTCGGGCCGGTTGGCCGTTGGTCCTGTCCGGTAGTGAAGTCCTGTGGGTCCCCGGCGTTCGGAGGGGAAACCAGGGTTGGGTGAGTGGCGCCACGAGCCGCTACCTTTGGGTCCGCGCCACAGTGGAGGGACACTTGTGAGGGTCGAGAAGGAATTGATCTCTGCCGACGAGATCGCCGCGAAGTTAGAAGAGATGGGCAAGGCAATCACCTTTGATTACCGAGGCAAAGACCTGTTGATAGTCGGGGTGCTGAAGGGGGCCTTCATCGTGATGGCCGACCTGGCTCGTCACATCGAACTGCCGGTCGAGTTCGATTTCATGGCCGTGTCGTCCTACGGGGCCGCTACCCAGACCTCGGGCGTGGTTCGGATCCTGAAGGATCTTGATCAGGAAATCGCCGGACGTCACGTGCTCATCGTGGAAGACATCATCGACTCCGGGTTGACGCTCAATTACCTTCTGAAGAGTCTCCGGGTGCGGCGTCCCGATTCTTTGGAGGTCGCCGCGCTGCTGGTCAAGGAAGGTATTCAGCGCACGCCTCTCGACGTCAAATACACAGGCTTCACGATCGGACCGGAATTCGTGATCGGCTACGGACTCGACTACGCGGGAAAATTCCGGAATCTGCCCTACATCGGAGTGATGGACGAAAGCTCCCTTTGATTCTTGAGTGGACAGTCGGGCGGATGGCGCCGCCTCTTCAGTTGTCAGTTCGGACGACTGATTACCGACGACTCATAACTGACGACTCGACTGTGGCATACACCCGGGATCGGCATACCATGGTGAGAGACCACACCGGGTTGCGCTGGTCCCAGACGGTGATACGGTGAAGCCCGGCCTACATAAATAGCTCGACGAGGAGTCTCTTGACCCGCACCTTTCGCTCCATCCTGGTCTACGGGCTGGTTGCCCTAGTGATGCTGATCCTGCTCCAGCAATTCATGGGTGGCATCGACCAGCCTGAAGAGATCTCTTATAGCGAGTTCTGGGACCGCCTCGAAGCCGGCGAGGTCGCCACGGCCTTGCTGATGACCAAATCCAACATTGTTACGGGGGAGTTCGTTGGTGAAGTGGACGATGAGCCCGATTTCCGCATCGACTATCCGCCGGAAGAAGAAGACGAACTCTCCTCCAGGATGCGCGAGTACGGCGTCGAAATCGAAACCGATGGTGAGCCGGCCGGCATCTGGGAGATCTTGCTGAGCTTCCTTCCGTGGTTGTTCCTGATCGGGTTCATGGTGTTCATCTTCATGCAGATGCAGGGCAGCGGAAACCGTGTGATGCAGTTCGGCAAGTCCCGAGCCAAGCAGGTCAACAAAGACATGCCCAAGGTGACCTTTCAGGATGTGGCGGGTTTGGATGAGGCCATTGAAGAACTCGAAGAGCTCAAGGAGTTCTTGCAGAACCCGGACAAGTTCCGAGCGATGGGCGCCAAGATTCCGAAAGGAGTTCTGCTCTTTGGTCCCCCCGGAACCGGAAAGACGCTCCTGGCCAGGGCAGTAGCCGGCGAAGCGGGCGTTCCGTTCTTCTCGATCTCGGGTTCCGATTTCGTCGAGATGTTCGTGGGAGTCGGCGCCAGCCGGGTGAGGGATCTGTTCGAACAGGCCAAAGCCCAGGCTCCGGCGATTGTCTTCATCGACGAGATCGACGCCGTCGGGCGCCATCGCGGAGCCGGCCTGGGCGGCGGTCACGACGAACGCGAGCAAACCCTCAACCAGTTGTTGGTGGAGCTGGACGGTTTCGACGTCAATAGCGGGGTCATTGTCATTGCCGGTACCAACCGGCCGGACATCCTCGACCCGGCTTTGCTCCGGCCCGGCCGTTTTGACCGCCAGATTGTGGTCGATCGTGCCGACCTGGCGGGCCGCAAGGCCATCCTGGCGGTGCACGCTCGCGGCAAGCCGCTCGGCAAGGACATCGATCTCGAGGTCCTCGCCAGGCAAACCCCCGGCTTTACCGGTGCCGATCTGGCCAACCTGATCAACGAGGCTGCCATCCTCGCCGCCCGGCGCGCCAAAACCGAGATCTCGATGGATGAGCTCGAAGAATCGATCGAACGAGTGATTGCCGGACCGGAACGCAAGAGCCGGTTGATCTCCGAGGAAGAGAAGCTGGTGATTGCCTACCACGAGACCGGCCACGCTCTCGTCGGGTGGGCTCTCCCGATGGCCGATCCCATTCATAAGGTGACGATCATTCCCCGCGGCCGATCACTTGGACATACCCAGGCCCTGCCGACCGAGGACAAGTATTTGATGAGGCGGAGTGAGCTGGTCGACCAACTGGCCATGCTGCTGGGTGGGCGGACCGCCGAGGAGCTCATCTTTGTCGATCCCACCACCGGGGCCGCCAACGACATCGAGAAGGCCACCGAGATCGCCCGCAAGATGGTGATGGAATACGGCATGAGCGATCGATTGGGCCCGATGCAATACGGGCATGCCAACGGCGAGGTGTTCCTCGGACGTGATTACGGTCGTCAGCAGGATTACTCCGATGAGGTGGCATCTTTCATCGACGCCGAGGTCCGCAAACTGATCAGCCAGGCCCACGAAGAGGCCCGCCAGATCCTGTCGACCCATCGCGACGCGCTTGATCGCATGGCCAACGTCCTCATGGAACGTGAAACGATCGACGCTGAAGAAGTCGCAGAAGTCTTCGCCACGGTTCCGAAGTGGGAGCACGCCGAAACAGGGTCGATGCGGATCCAGATACCCAACGACCGTACCAACGCAACGTCAGACACGGTGGTGCCGGACGGGGTCGCCGCGGTCGGCGAGCCGAGCTCCTAGCCGGGAAGGCACTCCATGACGGCATCCGAGCATCCGGATACACCCGATCTTGAAGTGATAGCCGACGCGGTCCGGACCATCCTCATTGCGCTCGGCGAGGATCCTGATCGTGAAGGGTTGGCAGGCACTCCCGATCGAGTGGCCCGCATGTACGCCGAGGTATTGGGCGGTCTCCGCCAGAATGGCAACGAGGCGGTGGAAACCTTCTTTGAGGATGAAGATCACCACGAGCTCGTCATGGTGAAAGACATCCCCTTCCATTCCATGTGCGAACACCATCTGCTTCCCTTCCACGGACGTGCCCACGTTGCCTACCTGCCGCGAGGCACCGTGACCGGGCTTTCCAAGCTGGCTCGCCTCGTCGACGTTTATGCCCGGCGACCCCAGATGCAAGAGCGGCTCACCACCCAGGTTGCCAATACTCTCATGGAGGCACTCAACCCTTACGGCGTGTTGGTCGTCGTCGAAGCCGAACACCTGTGCATGAGCATGCGGGGGATCAAGAAACCCGGTTCGATCACCGTCACCTCGGCCGTACGTGGCTCTTTCAGTGACGACCCGGCTTCCCGCTCTGAAGCGATGGCCTTACTCTTCGGGAGACGGTGAGATTGGTCGATTGGGCCATCCGCGATCGGGTTTTGTCGACTAGCGATCGCACATTGATCATGGGGGTCGTAAACGTCACCCCCGATTCTTTCTCGGACGGAGGCCGGTTCCTGGGCGCCGAACGCGCGATCGAGCACGGCTTGCAGCTCTACAGTGACGGTGCCGACCTGGTGGACGTGGGCGGCGAGTCGACCCGTCCGGGGGCCGAACCGGTTTCGACTGTTGAGGAGATCCGGCGGGTGGTACCGGTGATTGCCGGCCTGGCCAAGGCAGGGGTACCGGTCTCAGTGGATACGTCGAAACCCGCGGTGGCTGCGGCAGCCCTCGAAGAGGGAGCTCTGGTCGTCAATGACATCACCGCGCTGGGCGACCCGGCGATGGCGCCCCTGGTGGCGGCCGCCGGTTGCGGGGTAGTGCTGATGCATATGCAGGGAACCCCACGGGACATGCAAGAACACCCGACCTACGTTGACGTCGCCGTCGAGGTGGCCAATTTCCTGGAGAAACGGGCCAGGCTGGCCGAAGAAGCCGGGGTCGAACGCCGCTACATCTGCATTGATCCCGGTATCGGTTTTGGCAAGGCTCAACACCACAATCTGGAGCTTCTGGACCGCCTGGATCTGTTGGTGGCGACGGGATACCCGGTGTTGGTGGGTACTTCCCGCAAATCGTTTCTGGGACGAATCCTCGATGAACCCGATCCAACGGAGCGCGATGTTGCAACGGCGGCTACGGTTGCGATAGCAGTGATCCGGGGGGCCGCCGTCGTGCGGGTGCACAACGTGGAGATGGCCCGCCAGGCGGTGCTGATTGCCGATGCCATTGTCCATTCTGGGAAGGAAGACGGTTGACCGGCCTCAAACCCCGTGAGTTCTGCTGGGTGATCCAGGGCCGTCTGGCCGTGTCCGAACGTATTGGGGGATATGGGATGCAACACCGGCGGGTGCGGCGTGAAGAGGAGATCCTCTGGCTCAAGCAAGAGGCCGGAATCACCACGATCTTCTCTTTGCTGGGCGGCATGCAGAACCTCGCCAGCTACCGCGACTCAGGGTTTGATGTTCGGGGCCAGCCACTCATGGGCGAATATGAACGGCCCGATGTGCGGCGCGTGTTCGACGCTCTCGACGAAGCACTGGCCGACCCCAAAGCCGTCGTGCTGGTTCATCGCGATCTCGTCGACGACACGGTGGCAGGCTTGTTGGCCGGGTATCTCGTTCACTCCCATCTGGTTGAAGATCCGATCCTGGCCGCTGCCCTCATCCAGGAGATTCTCAAACGGCCTCTGGGCCCGGAAGGACGCTCCCTCATTCCTGTGCGGTCGTGAGCCATCTCGCCGGTCCGGACACGATCAGTCTGATCGGATTGCGCGTTTTTGCGTATCACGGCTTGCTCGCCGACGAACAAGCTTCTGGTCAGGAGTTCGTGATCGACGTGACGGTGTTCGCCGACCTGGCCAAAGCGGGCAAGTCGGACGACCTTGCCGATACTCTCGACTACGGGGCATTGGCGGCTGCCATTCATGCCCGGGCCACCATGGAGCGGTGGAATCTCATCGAACGTGTCGCCGAACGGATTGCCGATCTCGTGCTGGAAGACTCACGGGCCACGGGTGTCACTGTCCGCGTGCATAAGCCGGCGGCTCCCATCCGGGTTCCGTTCGAGGACGTCGTTGTGGAAGTGCGGCGGGGTCGATGACCCGGGCGGCGATCGCTCTCGGATCCAACCTGGGCGATCGGCTTGCCTACCTACGCTATGGGGCTGAATCCCTGGCGGAATTGGGGGCGGTGGTCTCCGTTTCCTCTCTTTTCGAAACCGCCCCGATTGGAGGTCCAGAGCAAGACGCCTTCTTCAATGCCGTCGTCGTAATCGATACCGATCTCGAGCCCCGGCGGCTCCTGGATGAGTTACACCGTATTGAGGCCGAATCCGGCCGAGTTCGGGAGGTGCACTGGGGTCCGAGGAGGTTGGATCTTGATCTGATTCTCTTCGGAAAACAGCGAGCCGAGGACGGGGGGATGGTGGTTCCTCATCCCCGTTTTGGAGAACGGCGCTTCGTCCTGGATCCGTTGGTCGAGGCTTGGCCGGAGGCGACGACTCCCGAAGGACGGCCGGTAAGTCACCTTCTGCCGGCCGTTTCCGATCAGGAAGTCACCCGGCTGGGAAGCTGGTGGCCCGAGCCGGCGGGCGGAGCGAGCGCCGTGGTCGATGGGGTCGGTACCACCGACGAGGTCGACGCCGATGAGAGGCCGGAAGGTATCGGGGGCGGGCTCGATCCCGATACCTCCTCGACCTTCACTTCCCGGGGTGGATGGTGGGTGATCGCCCAAGCGGTACTGGGCGTTGCAGTGATTGTCACCGCAGTGCTATTCGACGGCACAATCGAGGCAAGCCGGTGGTTGGCCTGGGTGGGGGTGGGGATGGTGTTCGTCGGGGCATTGCTGGCAGGCTTCGGACTGCTTCATCTGGGGGTCAGCTTGACGCCCTATCCCGAACCGCTCGAGCTCGGCAATCTGGTTCATGGAGGCGTCTACCGCCTGGTCCGTCATCCCGTGTACGGAGGTATCTCACTGGGGATGGTTGGGCTGGCGCTATACCAGTTGAGTTGGGCGGGCCTGGCAGTCGCCACCGGGGCCGGAGCCTTCTTCTGGTTAAAGGCAGGCTTCGAAGAACGCCGCCTACTCGTCAAATATCCGGACTACCAGGCCTACCGCGCTCGCACCCGCGCCCGGATGATCCCCTGGATTATTTGAGAGCCACGAGCCACGAGCCACGAGCTTCGCCTCCCCCCTGAGGCGCAGGCGTAGCCGGAGCCGGATGGGGGGAGGTGCCCCGAAGGGGCGGAGGGGGGATGGTTCCCACCATGTGAGCTACGAGTCACGAGAAGCATGAATCATCAAGCCAGACAGGCATGGGAGAGTCTCTTAAGATCACTTGAGGAGGAGATCCTCCCAGCCGGTTATGGGCGGGACCGTCCCTTGTGTTCTTGGAGGAATTCGAGCATTCGGGCGTCCACTAATTCGTTCTGGTTGAAGGACATTGCGTGACGGCCGTCGGGAATCAGATCCCCTTCGAACTCCGGGATGACTTGCTCAGCCCGGCTCAGTGCCTTGGTTGGGTCGCAGACGACCTCGTCTTCGCCGATGAGTAGCAGTACCGGCATTGGCAGTGACCGCAGTTCGTCATCGGAGAACACGTTGCCCATGACCCGCCGAGTTTCGGGCGGCATTCGAAAGTGCGTACCCCCAAGCCACATCAAGTCGAGTAGCGGTCCGGTTAACTTGTCGCCGGGCGTATCTTCAAGCCCCATCCATCTCATCATTGATACGAACCGACGGTGTTTGGGGGGCAAGAGGGACAGCATCGTGCGCAGGAGGAACCGTTTGCTGATTGGCTCGAAGCTCGCCGCCGGTGCCAGAAGAATCAGCTTCTCCACCCTCTCCGGTGAGGCGACCGCAAAGTTGAGAGCGACCCAACCACCGTGTGAGATCCCAGCTAGGGCAACGCGGTCCAAGCTCAACTCGTCCAAGGTCGAGGCCAGCCACTCAGCAAAGTCTGTAGCGTTTCTTATCGGCTCGTCTGGCACGCTCTTGCTTGGGTGACCCATGGTGTCAATGGCGTATACGCGATAGCCCTTGCTCAAGTCCTCAACGTTGGGAAGCCACATCAAGAGGGTGGTCATGGTCCCATGAAGGAGGACCAAAGGCGGCGCACCCTCCGGACCGCTGACAACCACATGCGTTGCCCCGAACCGACTTGTAACCGTGACCTCTTCATACGGAACAGACCACAGCTCCAAAGCCGCGTCATAGGCGGCCAGGAACTCGGTTTGACCCTCGACCGTCTTGAACGGGGACCCCGGAACCATCACTCCACCTCCGAAACGATAGCTTGCCCGTGTCACGTGAACTATTGGCCATTACCCAGCTTCGAGCAAGAGTCGGAAGTCACAATCACCCCCGCCTCAGTAACGGCACACATTGAGCGGGCGAGATCACCTGACCGCATGCGAGTATCACGAAATGTCACTCGAGGTCGGGGTCGGCTATATGCGACGGTTCTCGATGGGTCGGTGGACGAGGACCACTGTTCCGGCGAGCAGGCAGACCGCTGCAACCACGTAGAGAGGGGCCAGGAGAATGAAGCCTCGAGACGCGAGGTACCACGCAAGACCGCTGAAGACTGCGGCCATGACGAGAAGCAGGACGGGTTTGCGTTTGCGAACGCCGAGGACGATCCACCACACGGCACCAAGGAAATAGGCTCCGATGAAGAGGATTTCGGTCCACCACCTCTCGAGAGGCCCACCGGCCGGTCCCTCGAATCCTCCTTGCGGGATGCTCTGCTCGGCGATGACGGCCGACGGCTGAAGCCATCCGAGCTCGGTGGGGCATGACCTGATCCATCCTGCCATCCAGCGCCACTCGCCCCTGCCCGAGTAGTCGGTGCGCTGCCCCACCCGCACGCCCAGGTGGAGATGAGTCACGAGAGGCTCGTCCCGGCTTCCCCCGTTCTCCCATTCGTCGCCGAGGTAGCCGATGGGGTCGCCCTTGGCCACAGGTCCTGGATCGGCCCGCCATCGGGAAGGACTGAGGTGGCCGTACAGCGAGTAGATGTTCATCTCCGGGTGATCAACGATGATGAGCCATCCGTAGCCTCCCATGGTTCCGGAGAAGCTGACCTCGCCGTCGGCCATGGCGTAAACCTCGGTGCCCGCCGGTCGCCAGAAGTCTTCCGCAGCGTGGAACATACCCTCCGGTGACCCTCGGTGCTCGCAGAAGTCCGCAACGTGGGGGCGCTCCTCGACGAAATCGAGCGGGTATTGATACGGCAACGTGTCATTGTTCGGGTCTACCTGGGAGAGATCAACGCGGTGCGGTACCGGGCAGTCCTCCGGTGCGGCGCTGCTGCAGCCGGACACCAGGACTGCGAGAACAACAGGCGCTGCGTAGCGCACGGCAGTTCGTACAGAACCTCGATCCGGCTCGTCAATAGTCGCCCAACACGCACCATCCACACCGACCATGATGCGTCAGAACGCCTCATCACGCCAGGGACCATGGTCACATGCGCACCGCACATGTCCTCAAACATCAAGCGGGCCAGACCACTTCATTGCCCAGGAATTCGGCCCTGGACGAACTGTGGTCACTGTTGCCGTCGATACCGAGCGGACGGGACAAGCGCTTCTCACGGCACCGACTAGTTACCTGAAACCTGAAACCTGAAACCTGAAACCTATCGACCGCTACCCTTTCTTCTGTCCGGTACCCGAACGTGGACTGGAACCGAAAGGCACAAGTGACCACCTTCATTCTTGTTGGTCCCGGGCGGGCAGGAATGTCGCTTGGCAGGGCTCTCCGAAACGCCGGTCATGATGCCGTGGGTGTGCTGGCGCGGAGTCGAGAGGCTGCTGCCGAGGCCGCCCGGCATCTCGACACCCGTTCCTTGGATTGGAACGAGGGGCTCCCTCCGACAGATCTGCTGATCCTGGCCGTTCGTGATGATGCCATCGGCGAACTCGCCGGGCGCCTGGCTCCCGATGCGGCGGCCGTGCGGTTTGCCATCCATCTCTCGGGTAGGACCCCCCTGGCGGTGTTGGAGCCCCTGGCCGGTGCCGGGGTCTCAATCGGATCGTTCCATCCGCTGCAGACTCTGCCGAATCCCGTTGACGGGGAGGCAGCTATTCCCGGCGCGTGGGTAGCCGTCACTGCGATGAGCTCCGAGCTCCAGGAATATCTCGAGAGACTCGCCCGCTCGATCGGGGCGCGGCCGTTCACTCTGGCCGATGCGCATCGAGACCTCTATCACGCGGCCGCGGTGGCTTCTTCCAACTATCTGGTTGCCGCCTTGGCTCTGGCCGAAGAGTTGTTCGAGAGGGCTGAGATTCCGTTTGAGGCGGCTCGGCCTCTGGTCGCCGCAGTTACCGAAAATGCCTTCCGTTTGGGCCCACTGGCGGCGCTGACCGGACCGATTGCCCGGGGTGACCTATCAACCGTGCGCGGCCATCTCGAGGCGGTGAGGCGTTGGGCCCCGGAGCTGGAGGACGACTTCCGGGCCTTTGGGCGAGCGACGGCCCGGGTGGCCGGCACAATGTCCATCTTCGAGGACGTTCTGTGAGAGTCGTTGAAACTTTCGAGGAGACCCGGTCGGGCTCGGCAGGAGTCACCGGATTGGTGCCGACGATGGGCTTTTTTCACGAAGGCCACCTGTCTTTGATAGAAGCCGCCCGCCGTGAATCCGACACCGTGGTCGTCAGTTTGTTCGTGAACCCGTTGCAGTTCAACGAGCAGCGCGACCTCGATCGGTATCCGCGGGATCTGGAACGGGACTGCCGCCTGGCTGAGGCGGCCGGTGCGGATCTTCTCTTCGCTCCTGCGTTGGAGGAGATGTATCCGCTCCCGCCCCTAACCCGGGTTACGGTCCCCCTGCTGGAAGAGGAGATGGAAGGGGCTCACCGGCCCGGTCATTTCGGAGGGGTGGCGACGGTGGTCGCCAAGCTCCTGGCCGGGCTCGAGCCCGATCGCGCTTATTTCGGTCGAAAAGACGCGCAGCAACTGGCGCTAGTTCGCCGGATGGCTTTCGATCTCTCCTTCCCGGTACAGATCATCGGCGGGCAGACGGTTCGGGAGATGGACGGACTGGCGCTTTCGAGTCGCAACGTCTTCCTGGCTGCCGATGAACGGCCCCGTGCCCGGGGACTGTCGCATGGCTTGATGACCGCCGCCGGGGCGATTGAGGCGGGGACCCGTGATGCCCATATTCTCGAGGGCATCGTGCGGGAGGCGGCGACGGGGGCCGAGATCGAATACGTGATGTTGGCCGACGCGGAAACCGCCACCCGCCTCCACGAAATCGACCGGGACGCCTTTCTGGGGATTGCCGCCCGGGTCGGAACCACCCGGCTCATCGACAATCTGCCGGTGATCGTCGAGCCCGGCGGAGCCGTGACCGTGGATCGAGGGTTTCGGCTCGGCCATCCAAGCATCCTCTATGGAGACTGACATGTTGTTGACTATTGATCTGGGGAACACGCAAACAGTCGTCGGTTTGTTTGACGGCGACGCACTCGCCTTTCACTGGCGATTGTCGACCGTGCGCGACAGAACGGCAGACGAGTACCGGCTGCTCCTCCACGGTCTGTTCGGACAGGACGGAGTTGACCCGGAACGATTCTCGGGAGCCGTGATTTCTAGTGTTGTACCCGGGGCCGGCTCCGCTCTATCGGCGGCGATCGGCCCATTCGTGGCCGACGGAGTCCTGGTGGTCGGTCCGGGTATCAAGACCGGGATGCCGATCCTGATCGACAATCCTCGCGAGGTTGGAGCGGATCGGGTGGTCAATGCCGTCGCCGCCCGCTCCCGCTACGGAACGCCGGCCATCGTGGTCGACTTCGGAACGTCGACGAACTTCGACATCGTCAGTGCCAATGGAGAGTATCTCGGCGGAGTGATCGGTCCGGGCCTCGAGGTATCAATGGAGGCCCTGGTAACCGCGACCGCCGCACTGCGTAGTGTTGAGCTGACCCCGCCCCGTTCGGTGATCGGCAAAGGTACCGTCGAGGCGATACAAGCGGGTCTGCTCTTCGGTCATGCCGGGTACGTCGACGGGATAGTCGATCGGATTCGAAAAGAACTGGGAAGCGAGGTGCGGACCGTGGCCACCGGAGGTCTGGCATCAACGATCGTTCCGCATTGTCGAACCGTGACAACTGTGGACGAGAACCTGACCCTGCAAGGCCTCAGGATGCTGTTCGAAATCAATAGAGAATGAGTCGTCAGTTGTCAGTCGTTGGGCCTGCGGCCGACCTTTCAGTCGTCAGTTCTGAGGACTGACAACTGATGACTGCGACTATGGTCGCATTGCTATGAGCGACGACATTCTCGAACCCCGAGCCGAGACCGAGATTCCCGACACAGATCCGTTGAATGCTCATCCGTTGACGGCGCAACGTCTCGCAAAAGTCGAGGCGATGCGAGCCGCCGGCGATGAGCCCTACCCGGTTCGGTTCGAGCGCACGGCAAGGACGTCCGCCTTGCACGCAGAGTTTGGGGAGCTCGAGGCGGGTCGGGAAACCGGCCGTCAAGTAGCGGTGGCAGGAAGAGTGCTCAACCTGCGGCGGCTCGGGAAGTTGATCTTTGCAGTACTGCAAGACGGGTGGGGCACCGTCCAGCTGTTCGTCGATCGGAAGACCCTGGGCCAAGACGGATTTGAAGACTTCGAGACAATCGATTCGGGCGATTGGATAGGGAGCCGTGGTGAGGTGATGACGACCCGGCGGGGTGAGCTGAGTGTCAGGATCTCCAGCTTCGAGCTTCTCGCCAAGGGTTTGCGGCCTCTTCCCGAGAAGTGGCACGGACTTCAGGACAAAGAACGCCGCTACCGCCAGCGGTACCTCGATCTGATTGTCAGCGACGATGCCCGCCGAGTTGCGAGGGTGCGGACCAGGGTTCTGTCCGAATTGCGCCGACAGTTCGAAGTCCGCGACTTTATCGAAGTTGAAACGCCCGTGCTGCAAAGTCTGGCGGGGGGGGCGCTGGCGCGACCTTTCGTGACCCACCACAACGCCCTGGACATCGATATGTATCTCCGGATCGCCACCGAACTCCATCTCAAACGGCTGGTAGTCGGTGGCTTTGAGCGAGTGTTCGAGCTCAGCCGGGTGTTCCGCAATGAGGGCGTCGACCCGACCCACAACCCGGAATTCACCACCCTCGAGGCTTACCAAGCACTGGCGGACTACCACGACATCATGGACTTGATGGAAGAGATTGTTCCGGCGGTGGCGACGGTGGCGACCGGTGGAACGGTCATCGAATATCAGGGCCGGGAGGTCGATCTCACACCGCCGTACCCGCGGCTCGCCCTGCTCGACCTGGTTTCCGAGGCGGTGGGTGAACCGATCGGATTCGATCTGCCCGCTGATCGGCTGATTCACCTGCTGCACGGCGCCGGTGTTGAGCCGCAACCCGGGTGGGGGGCCGGCAAGATGATCACCGAGCTGTACGAGGCTCTGGTCGAACCGAGTCTGTGGGATCCGGTGTTCGTGATCGATCATCCCAAAGAGACGTCGCCGCTTGCCCGTGTGCATCGGACAGATCCCAACCTGACGGAGCGGTTCGAGCTCTTTGCCGGCAACATGGAACTGGCCAACGCTTTCAGCGAGCTGAACGATCCGGTGGATCAACGTCTCCGTTTTGAACAGCAAGCGAAGGCCAAGGCGGCCGGAGACGATGAGGCCCATCCCATCGATCTGGACTACATCAAGGCACTCGAGTACGGCTTGCCCCCGACCGGTGGGCTGGGGATTGGCGTCGACCGCCTGGTCATGCTGCTAACCGATCAGGCCACCATCCGCGAGGTCGTCCTCTTTCCAACCATGCGCCCCGAGTAGGCGAGCGAAGCTCGCCGTCCCTCAGTTCCCAGTTCCCAGTTCCCAGTCCCGACCCCTGGTGCGGTTGCTCTTGGTGACTGGTGACTGGTGACTGGCGACTCAGCCTCTCGCCGCACTCACCCGGCCGAGCAGATAGGTACCCAACCTCCCAAGCACGTCTTTGGCCTTGCCGCCCGGAAGCGTGGCAACTGCCCTTTGCGCGGTCGCTGTTCTGGCAGTTGCTTCTTCCAGTGCCCGGTCGACATAGCCTCCGGCCCGGACCAGTTCGATCACTTCGGCGACGGCTTCGGCCGGGTAGGGGCGGGCCGACAAGAGCTCTGCGATGCGGGCACGCTCCGGTCCGGCCAGCGCCAGGAGGACCGGCAGTGTGAATTTGCCCTCACCGATGTCAGACCCGGCCGGCTTACCTAGGTAACCGTCGGTGGCGACCAGATCGAGGGCATCGTCGGTGATCTGGAACACCATGCCCAGCTCCCAAGCCCATGTGCTGACGGCTTCAACAATGGCGGGGTCGGCGTCGGATGCCATGGCGCCGAGCCGGGCCGAGGTGCGGATGAGGCTGGCGGTCTTGCCTCCGATTATCCGGTAGTACTCGCGCGGTCCGTGATTGAGATTGTGATCCACCTGCAACTCGAGTGTCTGGCCCTCAACCAGCTCGGCATAAGTGCGGGCCAGCAGTCGGACGGCCTCCTGGCCGAGGGTTGAGGCGGCTACCTCCGAAGCCCGTGCCATCAGAAAGTCTCCGGCCAAGATGGCGATGGTGTTGCTCCAATTGGCATTGACGGATGTGGTTCCTCGCCGGGTGGTGGCTTCGTCGATGACGTCGTCGTGATAGAGGCTTCCCAGGTGGATCAACTCGACGGCCGCGCCGGCGTCGATGGCCCGATCGTCCAGATGCGGGCCGAACTCCGCGGTCAGCTGGGCCAGGAGTGGGCGGAAGCGTTTCCCACCGGCCACCAGTCCGTGCCGGGCGATCTCGGTCAGGAACGCATCATCCGCGTTTGATGCTTCCAATAGGCGCTTCTCAACGCGGTCGAGACGCTCCCAGACCTGGGGGATTGGAATCAAATCGGTCAGTTCAGGGGCGTCCATCCGGATCTCCGCCGATCGACGATGCCGTATGGTAGTGACGTTGGGCGTGTGGTTGACGAGGATGACTCGGCGCCGGCGTAGTGTTGGGATAAGCCGGCGGATGGAAAAGCTCAAGTCTTCGGAGTAACGACCGACGCCACAGTGAGGTAGAAAGCTAGAAAAGCCCCATCGCTATACTTCCGGAACGCAGCTCGCCATGTGCGGCTGCAGATGATTGGCATAGGAGGCTGGCGCCGTGTTTGAACGGTTTACAGATCGAGCACGCAGAGTCGTGGTTCTCGCCCAGGAAGAAGCGCGCCTTCTCAACCACAATTACATCGGTACCGAACACATCCTTCTGGGACTCATTCATGAGGGAGAGGGTGTAGCTGCCAAAGGTCTGGAATCCCTCGGCATCAGCCTCGATTCTGTCCGCACCCAGGTAGTAGAGATTATCGGTCAAGGGCAGCAGTCACCCAGCGGACATATACCTTTCACTCCCCGGGCCAAAAAGGTTCTCGAGCTGAGCCTGCGGGAAGCCCTCCAGCTGGGTCACAACTACATCGGCACCGAACACATCTTGCTCGGCTTGATCCGGGAAGGCGAAGGGGTAGCGGCTCAGGTTCTTCAGAAACTGGGCGCCGACCTTCCCAAGGTTAGGCAGACTGTTATTCAGCTGCTTTCGGGAACGCCGTCTGAAGAGCAGAGCGCCGGCACCGGTGGTCGCGAGAGCGGCCCCTCCGGATCGACGGTGCTCGACCAGTTCGGTCGCAACCTCACCCAAATGGCCCGCGACCGCAAACTCGATCCGGTGATTGGTCGACTGCGGGAGATAGAACGGGTCATGCAGATTCTGTCCCGGCGAACCAAGAACAACCCCGTGTTGATCGGCGAGCCCGGCGTCGGCAAGACGGCGATCGTCGAGGGTCTTGCCCAAAGGATCGTCTCGGGAGAAGTTCCGGAGACGCTGCACGGGAAACAGGTCTATACCCTCGACCTGGGGGCGCTGGTTGCCGGGTCGCGCTATCGGGGTGACTTCGAAGAGCGTCTCAAGAAGGTGTTGAAAGAGATTCGCACCCGCGGCGACATTCTTCTCTTCATCGACGAAATCCATACGCTGGTCGGGGCGGGAGCCGCCGAAGGTGCCATCGACGCGGCCAGCATCCTCAAGCCGATGCTCGCTCGCGGGGAGCTCCAGACGATCGGCGCCACAACGCTCGAGGAATACCGGAAGTACCTCGAGAAGGATTCGGCACTCGAGCGGCGTTTCCAACCGGTCCAGGTCGACGAACCGACGGTGGCAGACACGATCCAGATTCTCGACGGTCTGAAAGACCGGTACGAGGCGCATCACAATGTCCGGTTCACCCAGGGTGCCCTGGTCAGCGCCGCCAATCTGGCCGACCGTTACATCTCGGACCGTCATCTCCCCGACAAGGCCATCGACCTGATCGACGAAGCCGGAAGTCGGATGCGCATCAACCGTACCGGTGCCACCCCCGACCTGAAAGAGCTCGATGAGAAGCTGACGAAAGTCCGGTCGGAGAAGACCGAGGCGGTGCAATCCCAGCAGTTCGAGCGGGCGGCGCAGCTACGCGATCAGGAGCGGTCCCTGATCGCCGATCGTGCCGAGCGAGAGCGCCAGCAGAGGGAAGCGGGAATCACCAACGACTGGGTCATCGACGAAGAGGAAATCGCGGTCGTTCTGGCACTGTGGACGGGTATTCCGGTTCACCGCCTGACCGAGGAAGAAACTGCCCGGCTGGTGAACATGGAGGCTGAGCTCCATAAGCGCATCATCGGTCAGCACGATGCGATCGTGGCCGTCTCCAAGGCTATTCGCCGCACCAGGGCCGGACTGAAGGACCCCAAGCGTCCTTCCGGGTCGTTCATCTTCCTGGGCCCATCCGGTGTCGGGAAGACCGAGACCGCCAAGACTCTGGCCGAATTCCTGTTCGGCGATGAGGACGCGTTGATCCAGCTCGACATGTCCGAGTACATGGAGAAACACACGGTCAGTCGGTTGGTCGGTTCGCCGCCCGGGTACGTTGGTTACGACGAGGGTGGACAGTTGACCGAGGCGGTGCGTCGCAAGCCTTTCTCGGTGGTTCTGTTCGATGAGATCGAAAAAGCGCACCCGGACGTCTTCAACACGCTGCTGCAGATCCTCGAGGACGGACGGCTGACGGACGCCCAAGGGCGAATCGTCGACTTCAAGAACACCGTGATCATCATGACTTCCAACCTGGGGACGGCCGACCTCCGCAAGAAGGCAGTCGGATTCGTGGCCGAGGGCGAAGAGGTCACATATGAGCATATGAAGACCAAGGTGACCGATCAGCTCAAGAAGCATTTCCGTCCTGAGTTCCTGAACCGTATCGACGAGGTCATCGTCTTCCACGAGCTGACCCTGGACGAGGTCAAGGAGATCGTCGACCTGATGCTGGCCCGGGTTCACGAGCAACTGAAGTCGCAAAGCCTGTCGCTGGCATTGTCCGATGCCGCCAAGGTGCACCTGGCCGAGAAGGGCTACGACCCCGAACTCGGGGCGCGTCCGTTGCGGCGGGCGATTCAGCGCATGCTGGAAGACCCTCTGTCGGAGCGGGTGCTGCTGGGCGACTTCAAGCCGGGCATCACCATCGTCGTTGATTTCGACGAAGAGACCAAAGAGTTGGTTTTCGAAGAGGTGGCGGCCCCCGACCAACCGCCGGTCGAAATGGCGGATAGCGAGTAGGCGAAGCGAAGCTTCGCTAAGCAGTTGTCAGTTGTCAGTCGGGCGGCCCTCCGGGGCCGCCCTTCCAGTTTCCAGTTCTCAGCTGATTTGGGCGGGCGAGTTCGTGAGAACGAGCTCGTCGGAAGGGGGGAGTGCCGCCGCAGGCGGCGAGGCGGGTTCGTACTCAACAACAAAGCGTCCTTGGCAACTGGCAACCGGCAGCTACTTGATTACTGTCAGCCGCCATGAACCGAACTTTGCGCGTCTTCTTGCTTGTCGCTTCGGCCTACATCGCCGCTCAGATGCTGGCCGACATCGCCAGCCTTCGGATCATCTCGGTCGCCGGTTTTGCCGTCGACGCCGGCACGATTGTGTACCCGTTCACCTTCACGCTGCGCGATCTCGTACACAAGATTGCCGGGAAGAGCGCTGCCCGAACTTTGATCTTGGCGGCCGCCGTCATCAATCTGGCCATGGCTGGTTTGTTCTGGCTCGTATCGGTTCTCCCGGCCGATCTCGCCACGGGCCCGCAAACCACCTTCGGAGAGGTGCTTGCTCCCGTATGGAGGATTGTCCTCGCCTCGATCGTGGCGGAGGTGTTGTCGGAACTGGTCGACACTGAGATCTACCAACGGTGGGCGAACCGGTTCCAGCATCGCTACCAATGGGGCCGGGTCCTCGCCTCGAACGCAGTCGCAGTGCCGCTTGATTCGGCGTTGTTCGTGTCGGTCGCCTTCCTGGGGGTGCTGCCGTCCGGGGTGGTGTGGGAAATCCTTTGGCTCAATGTCGTTATCAAGGGGCTCGTCACGTTCATATCGATTCCTTGGATCTACCTGGTGAAACCGGACCCATTGGAATCGACCTAATGAGAGCCTGGCGGAGTGGGACGGTGACGGCTAGGGGATTATGATTGTAGGGAAGCCGACGCGGGTCGGTTGAACATCCCAACTACGGGAGGAATCTTGAGAAAGTACCAGAAGTTAGTGCTGCTGTTTGCAGTGCTCGCGTTGATCACGGCGGCCTGCGCTTCCGACGACGCGGACACCACGACCACCGCAGCGCAGGACACTACGACCACCGCAGCGCCGGAGACCACGACCACCGCCGCGCCGGAGACCACGACCACTGCCGAAGCGATTGCCTACAAGGCTTGTGAGGTAACGGATACCGGCGGTGTTGACGACCGGAGCTTCAACCAGAGTGCCTGGGAGGGTGCCCTGAGAGCGGAAGCCGAACTAGGCGTTGAGGTCAAAGTCCTCGAGTCGCAGTCGGCTGCCGATTTCGAGCCCAACATCAACTCGCTGGTCGGCGAGGACTGCAACCTGGTGATTACCGTCGGGTTCCTGCTCGGTGACGCCACCCTGGCCGCCGCGCAGGCAAATCCGGATGTCAGTTTCTCCATCGTTGACTACGCCTACGATCCGGCAGTCGACAATATCGCTGCCCATGTTTATGCGACCGCCGAGGGCGCATTCCTGGCAGGATACGCTGCGGCCGGCATGACCCAGACCGGGACGATTGCAACCTACGGCGGTATTGATATCGGCGGACCGGTTACCGACTTTATGGACGGGTTCGTGTGGGGCGCTCGCTACTACAACCAGCAGAAGGGCGCCGACGTCCAGGTGCTGGGCTGGAATCCCGACACCAAGGAAGGCCTGTTCACAGGAAACTTCGAGAGCATCGAAGACGCCCGGACGCTGAGCGTGAGCCTGGCGGACGAAGGCGCCGACATCTTCCTGCCCGTCGGTGGACAGATCGGGCAGGGCTCGGCGGCCCTTGCTCAGGAGCGCGGCGACATGTGGGTGATCGGGGTGGACTCAGACTGGTTCTTGTCCGTTCCTCAGTACTCCGACGTGATCCTGACTTCCGTTTTGAAGAAGATCGACGTATCAGTCTTCGACACCATCAAAGCGGGCGTCGACGGTATGTTCGCCGGTGGCACCATCGTCAACACCATGGCGAGCGGTGGCATCGACCTCGCCCCGTTCCATGATGCCGACTCGCTGGTGCCCGCCGAGTTGAAGGCAGAGTTGGACGAGATCAAGGCGGCCATCATCGATGGTTCGCTCGACATCGTGATCTCCGGCTAGACCAAGCGCAACCACCCACCAACCACGAGAGCCCCCTTGCACAAGGGGGCTCTCGTTCGTCTAGTCTGCCGGGTACGGCTGAGAGGAGGACCGGTGGAACTCGAGCTGAAGGGGATCACCAAACGATTCCCCGGTGTTCTGGCCAACGATCGAGTGAACCTGAGCATCCGTTCGGGAGAGGTTCTCGGGTTGCTCGGTGAGAACGGGGCCGGAAAGACCACACTGATGAACATCCTCTACGGTCTTTATTCGGCCACCGAAGGCGAGATCCTCATCGACGGCAAGGTGCAGGATTTCCAGTCACCCGGCCATGCCATCGCCGCCGGGATCGGCATGGTCCATCAACACTTCATGCTGGTTCCCGTGTTCACCGTGGCCGAGAACGTCGTGCTGGGGGTGGAACCCACCAAAATCGCCGGGATCCTCAACATGGAGGAAGCCCGGAGCGATGTCCGTGAGATTTCGGCCAAGTACGGCCTCGAGGTGGACCCTGATGCTGTGATCGAAGACCTGCCGGTGGGTATTCAACAAAGGGTGGAGATCATCAAGGTGCTGTTCCGGCAGGCGGAAGTCATCGTCTTCGACGAACCGACCGCGGTGCTCACGCCTCAAGAGGTAGAAGAGTTCTTCGGGATTGTGCGGTCACTCCGTGATGCCGGCAAAGGCATCGTGTTCATCACGCACAAGCTCGACGAGATCCGTGAAGTAGCCGACCGGATCAACGTGCTGCGGCGCGGACGTATCGTGGGGGAAGCCGATCCGAAGGTGGTTTCCAAAGAGCAACTTGCCGAGATGATGGTCGGCCGGCCGGTGGAACTGGTGGTGGCGAAGGGCGCGGCCAACCCGGGTGCCCCGATTCTCGAAGTCGAAGACCTGGTCGTACTCGACGATCGCAATCACCCGAATGTTGACGGCGTCTCGTTCACCGTCCGGTCCGGAGAGATCGTTGGCATCGCCGGTGTCCAGGGCAACGGTCAGACCGAGCTAGTCGAAGCTCTGACCGGTTTGCGGTCGGCACTGTCCGGAGTAGTTCGGCTGGCAGGTAATGATGTCACCGACGATACGCCCCGCCAGATCCATCGCAAGAAGGTGGCGCATGTGCCCGAGGATCGGCAGCGGTCGGGTTTGGTGCTGAGTTTCACCGTCGCCGAGAACCTGGTACTCGACAGTTACTACGACGAGCCCTTTTCCAAGGGCATCGTCATGGACTGGGACGTGGCCAGAAAAAACGCGGAGAAGCTCGTGGAGGAGTACGACGTGCGCACACCGTCGATCGAGGTCGAGGCGCGCAATCTGTCGGGAGGCAACCAGCAGAAGGTTATCGTGGCCAGAGAGTTCTCTCGCGAAGTTGACTTCACGGTGGCTTCTCAACCGACCCGGGGCCTCGATGTCGGATCGATCGAATACATCCACGAGCAAATCGTCAAGGAACGAGACGCGGGCGGGGCGGTTCTCATCGTTTCGACCGAACTCGACGAGGTCATGGCCCTCTCAGATCGCATCCTGGTCATGTACCGGGGCAAGATCGTGGCGGAGCGCCGACCGGACGAGACCAACACAACGCAACTGGGATTGTTCATGGCGGGGGTGGCAGAGACATGAGCGATGACAACAACGGCCCTGAGGCCGATGCCCCGATAGCAAGCGAGGCGAGCGCCGCCGAGCCGGACGGGAATGATTCAGGTCGCCGGATGTGGGCCCGCATTGCCGGGACCGAGGGCAACTGGCGATCCCAAGTCCTGGTGCCCCTACTGGCGGTGTTCACGGCCCTGGTTATCGGTGCCATCATCATCGCCCTCTCGGATGTTGACGTGCTCGGTCTCTGGGGAGAGGACGCCGGGGAGGCCTTCCGGCAGACCATGACGCGGATCGGGGACGCCTACAGCGGCCTCTTCACCGGTGCCTTTGGTTCTGTCAAAGGTATCTCCGAAACGCTCACCTGGGCAACTCCGCTGATCCTGGCCGGGCTTTCCGTTGCAATCGGCTTTCGGGCCGGCCTCTTCAACATCGGCGCCGAGGGTCAGATGTTGATGGGCGGCATGCTGGCCCTGGTGGTCGGGTTCCAGTTCAATCTGACGATCTGGCTCCATCTTCCGCTGGCGATTCTGGGGGGCTTCATCGGGGGAGCGATCTGGGGTGGAATTCCCGGTTGGTTACGGGCCAAGACCGGGGCCCACGAGGTCATCACCACCATCATGTTCAACTGGATCGCCATCCGGTTTGTCGATTTCGCCCTCAAGACGACCTTCATTCAACGGGAGGGGCGGCGCGACCGGATTTCCAAAGATGTGCTGGAGTCTGCCCAGCTCCCCAAACTGCTCGATTGGATCGATCCTCAATTCCGTCTCAACGCCGGGATCATCGTGGCTTTGCTGGCCGCCTGGGGGGTGTACTGGTTGCTGTTCAAATCGACCATCGGTTTCGAGTTTCGGGCGGTGGGCGCCAACCCGGATGGAGCCAAGTACGCGGGCATCAACGTCACCCGCGCCTACATCATGGTCATGGCCGTCGCCGGGGGTCTGGGTGGGCTGGCCGGCGGCACACAGATCCTCGGTGTGCTCGGTAATGCCACCCCCGGTTTCTCTGCCAATCTCGGTTTTGATGCGATTGCCCTGGCCTTGCTCGGTCGATCACACCCGTTCGGGGTGGTTCTGGCCGGGGTGTTGTTTGGCGCGTTGCGGGCGGGAGGCCAGCAGATGCAGGTGGCGAGTGACGTGGGTATCGATCTGATCCTGGTTATTCAGGCCCTCATTGTGGTATTCATCGCGGCGCCGGAGTTGATCAGGGCAATCTTCCGGGTGAAGACCGGGAAGGCCCAAGAACAGATCACGCGGGGGTGGGCAACATGACGGCGGCAACAGCAACAGCGGAACGGGTGCTCCGGTCACCCGCCGAGATTCGCCGGTCACGCATCATCGGGATCGTCTATCTGCTCCTGGCCGCTCTCGTCTTGGTCTTGTTTGCCATCGGTACCGAAGGGGACGCCACCTTCCGGTTGGCGGCTGCGGAAGATCGATTCGAACTGCCGGACCTGGTGCTTTCTGCCGCCGGACTGGCCTATACCGTGGCCGCCCTTCTGGCTTTCCTGGGCGGAATGCAATTGACCCGCGGCTTCGGTAAGGCAACCAATATCGTGCTCGGGTTGGCGATGGCTTTGGTGGCGATCACCTTCCTGGGATGGGCGGCGGCCGGGAAGTCCTTCAGTCTGGTTGGCATGCTTCAACTAACGGTCGTGAAGAGCGTGCCCATCACGTTTGGGGCCTTATCCGGAGTCATGTGCGAACGGGTGGCGGTCATCAACATCGGTATCGAGGGCATGCTTCTCTCCGGCGCGTTCCTCGGGGCGCTGATTGGGTCGGTGGCGGGGCCTTGGATCGGGATTTTGGCGGGCGTGTTGGTGGGTGGTCTGCTGGCGCTCGCTCTGGCTGTCTTGGCCATCAAGTACAAGGTAGATCAGATCATTGCCGGGGTGGTGATCAACATCTTTGCCCTCGGTATAACGTCGTATCTGACGAGTGCGATCCTGGTCGAGAATTCCGACAAGCTGAATCGGGTCGAGATTTTCCGAGCCTGGAAAGTCCCGCTACTGGGAGACATACCCTTCATCGGGCCGATCTTCTTCAACCACAACTTCTTCGTGTACGGCATGTACGTGCTGGTGGTGGTCATTGCTTTCGGGCTGTACAAGACCCGGTGGGGTTTGCGGTCGCGGGCGGTCGGTGAGCACCCCAAAGCAGCCGACACGCTGGGTATCAACGTGTTTCGTTTCCGCTACCTCAATGTCATGCTGGGGGGCATGATCGCCGGGTTCGGTGGCGCCTATTTCACGGTCGGGTCGGCCGGGTCCTTCGATGAGAACATGTCGGCCGGACGCGGGTTCATCGGTTTGGCCGCCATGATCTTCGGCCGCTGGCATCCGGTTGGGGCCCTCGGTGCCGCTCTGGTGTTCGGCTTTGCGGACTCGTTGCAGGCGAAGCTGGCCATCCTTCAGACGCCGATCCCGGGCGAGTTCTTGTTGATGGCTCCCTACCTCGTCACGGTGGTCGTGGTAGCCGGGGTAGTCGGCAGAGCGCGGCCACCCGCAGCCGACGGCCAGCCGTACGTGAAGGAGTAGCTCGCTTCGCTCGCGGTTGTCAGTTGTCAGTCGGGCGGCCCCCGGGGCCGCCCGTTCAGTTCTCAGTTCTTGCCTGCGCCTCCCCCCTGAACGAGCGGAGCCCGTTGAGTAGGGGGAAGTACCCGAGCTCAGCCAGGGGGAGGGGGATGGGTGCCCACCGACAATGTTCCGAAGACCTTCAAAGAGACAAACAGCCGGGGAGTTGAAACCTGGAAACTGCCACCGGCTGGCGAGCGAAGCGCGCCTAGCCTGCCGGCCTTCCGAAAAACTGGAACTCGTCAATGGCCAGTTCGTTGAAAGGCGTCTCGCCCGCGACGGCTTCAGCCGCATAAGTGCTGGTGACCCTGAAGGTCAACTGGCGGGTGCGAAGAGTGGCGAGCAGGATGAGTTGGGACCGGTTATCGTCGTCGAGCTGGTCGATGGTTGGGCGATCGGGGAGATCGTCGGTCACGATCTCGAATCCTTTCACCCGGTAGTTCTTGTTGAATGCTTCATCATCGACCACATTCTTGAACACGATTTGCTCTATAGCCATCGGCTCGGCAAACGTGAACACGATTTCTGCCTCACGGCCCTGAGCCGATTGGTCGTTCCAGTAACGGTCGGTCCCGTCAATGAGGTTGGCGCAGGCGAACCGGTCGCCGGCAACTTCCAGGGTGCTAGAGCAGGCCACCGATGCCACCAGGAGTTGCTGGCTGGCGGTCGGTTGAGTGGTGGAGGTGGTGGTGGTTTCCTCCGGGGCAGGCTCTTCGTCGCCGCCAAAGATGGCGTTCCAGGCAAAGGCCAGGACGGCTACCACCGCCACCACGCCCAGGATCACAGCGAGAGCCCGCGCCCCGGCCGTTGTCCTGATCATCGGTTGGGGGGCGACCGGGAGTGGTCCCTGAGTGATGCGAGCTCCGCACTCTTCACAGTGCCGGTTGTGGGCGGGATTGGCGGCTCCGCAGGACGGACAGCTGATGAGCTGGGCGATCGAGGTTTCGACCGGTCCGCCGACGGTGAGCTCATCGTCGTCCACCGGTGGCGAGTCCCCCAGCGTGAACTCTTCGAAGTGGGTTTCGTCCAAGGGGTCGACCCATTGGCCGCAATCGGGACAGAACTGCTGGTCCTCGAATCTTGCCCCGCAATTGCTGCAGGCTTGCTGCGTCAAGAGACTTCCTTCCTCGTCGGCGGTATTGTGCCACGCGCGTGAGCTACTTTGTGATCAGAACGGCCGAGACCTGGACATTCGGCAATATTTTGGGAGCGCTCCTGTTGTTGGCAGGGCTGCTCGCCGTCGGCGCAGCCATCTTTTACGTCACACGTGATCGATAACATCCTTTCGATGACGTATTCATGTGACGCCTGCGGATACCGGTCCGCCAAGTGGATGGGGTTTTGTCCCCAATGTCGCGCCTCTCAAGGCTTGGTCTTGCTGTCGGAGAAGGGGAACCGGCGTCCGTCGATTGGGTCCGATCCCATTTCCCTGGCCAAGGCAGGAGGCACGGCCGTCACGCGGGTCACTACCGGAATTGCCGAGATCGATCGAGTGCTCGGCGGCGGGTTCGTGCCCGGGGCTGTGGTGCTGCTCGGCGGTGAGCCCGGGGTGGGTAAATCGACCCTTGTGTTGCAGACGGCGGGAGCGTTGGCGGCGGGCGGGTCGAAAGTGCTCATTGCGAGCGCCGAGGAGTCGGCGGAGCAGGTTGGCCTGCGGGCCGAACGTCTCGAATTGACGGAGGACGAGGTCTATCTGCTTGCCGAGGCCGATATCGACGACATCCTCGGCGCCTCAGATCGACTTCACCCGGATCTCCTGGTGGTCGACTCGGTGCAGACGGTGATGGCTGCAGAGATCGGCAGCGCCCCAGGGTCGGTGAGCCAGGTACGCGAATGCGCGGCCCGGGTTATGCGGCACGCCAAGGATTCAGGCACCGCTGCCGTGCTGGTCGGACATGTGACGAAGGATGGGGGAATCGCCGGACCCAAAATGCTGGAGCACATGGTTGATGTGGTGCTGTACCTCGAGGGTGAGAGCGAATCGGGATTGCGAGGCCTTCGTAGCCTCAAGAACAGGTTTGGCGCAACCCATTTGATGGGATTTTTCGAGATGGCTGAGGAGGGCCTTTGCGAGGTCGCGGACCCTTCAGCAGCCTTTCTGGCCGACTGGCGTGGAGCGGTGCCCGGCACCCTGGCTTTCCCAACGGTGGAAGGCCGCCGTCCGGTCCTTGTAGAAGTCCAGGCTCTGGTGTCACCGACCTCCGCCCCGCAGCCGCGCCGAAGCGTGCGAGGGGTCGAAGCATCCCGGGTTCACCAGATGCTGGCGGTCCTCTTTCGGCACGCCGGGCTTTCGTTTTCGGACCAGGAGGTCTACGTCAACGTGGTCGGAGGCCTACGACTGACCGAGCCGGCCGCCGACCTTCCGGTTGCCCTGGCCCTCGCTTCGTCGTTCCTGAACCGCCCGCTCGGCCCGGTGGCTGCCTGGGGGGAAGTCGGACTCACTGGTGAGTTGCGGGAAGTAGCCCACGAGGATCGGCGCCGAGAGGAGGCGGCTCGGTTGGGCGTTTCGAAGGCGATTGCACCGCTCAAGGGGAGCCGGCTGGGGATTTTCGAAGCGCTCGACCAGGCCCTCCCCGATTGGCAAGATCAGATAGTGAGAGATCGCTGACCTTGACCTTCTTTGGTGGGAAGGGACTCCCCGCCGGGACCCTGCGGGTTGGGCGACCCTCCTCCCCCTCGCTGGTCGACGAGCCCCGCAAGCTTCGCTCGTCAGAGGGAGGACGCCAACGAGGCACGTGGAACGAGGAACGAGGCAACGAGGACACTATGATCGGTGCGATGCCTTCCACATCTCCGGAACTCCTCGAGACTTTGCAGCGGCTGGCGCCCGGTACGCCTTTGCGGGACGCTTTGGGGAGGATCATCCAGCACCGCAACGGCGCTCTGATCGTTCTCGGAGCCGGTCAGGAGGTAGATGCGCTGTGTTCCGGCGGTTTTGCGCTCACCGACTCGGATTTCACCCCGGCCAGGTTGACCGAGTTGGCCAAGATGGATGGGGCGATCGTCCTTGACGATGCCTGGCATAAGATCCTTCGGGTCAACGTTCACCTGCTTCCAGATCCGGCAGTGCCAACTGAGGAAACCGGCGCTCGTTATCGGACTGCCGAGCGGGTAGCTCGCCAAACCGGCCGGCCGGTGGTGGCGGTCAGTGAGGATCGAAGAGTCGCGACACTGTTCCTGGGAGGCGACAAACACGAACTCGAGAGTCCGGCGACGCTGGCTGCAACAGTCAATCAGGAATTGCTGACCCTGGAACGTTTTCGGCGGCGGCTTGACGAAGCAGAAGATCGATTGACTCGTGAAGAGATAGCCGACCTCATGACCTTTCGGGCGGTTGTCCTGGTGGTGCAGCGAGCCGAACTCGTGCGTCGAATCGGCCAGGACATCGAGAAAGATGCCGTGGGTCTGGGCGGGGAGGGAGACCTGATCAACCTGCAACTCACCGACCTCTTGTACGGAACCGGCGAATTGCGCGACCTGGTGGTCAAAGATTACGTCCGACCCGTCTCGGCCAAGCGGTTGGGGCAGGCCCTGGCTGACTTGGAGGGACTTCCTACCGCTGACCTGAGCGATCCGGATGTGGTGGCGGATGCTCTTGGCTTTGACCACCTGGACAGTCACACTCGTCCCCTGGGGGTCCGCCTGCTTTCCCAGGTACCTCGTCTTCCTACCGCCGTCCGGGACGAAATCGTCAAACATTTCAAGGACTTTCAGAAGATGTTGAAAGCGTCGGTAGATGAGCTCGATGAGGTACCCGGCGTCGGGAGGGCGCGTGCTTCACAACTCCGCCGGTTGTTCGATCGCATGATCGAAGTGATCCGAGCCTGGGATCACTCGGTGGAGCTGTAGCAACCCAGTTTCCAGTTCCCGGTTCCCAGTTTCCAGTGGTGAGATGCCAACTGCCGACTGCTGACTGATAACGAGCAATCATCAGCCAGGGGGCAACTATCAGCTGTCTGTGCATTACTATTGCTCCTCCGAATCGACGCAGGAATCCATGGCGACCAAAAAGACCACGTCCACCACCAAATCCGCCTCCAGCCAAGCGGCCGCCAAGAAGCCGGCTGCAGAAGCCGGGGCGGCGAAAAAGCCTGCCCGGAAGACCACGACAACGCAGAAGACGGCAGCCGCGAAGACGACCACTGCGAAGGCGGCTGCTAAGAAACCGGCGGCTGCCAAGAAACCCCCCACCAAGGCGGCGGTCGTCGAGAAGCCCGTGGTCAAACCCGCCGCAGCCAAGAAGGCAACACCGAGAGCGGCGGCTGCAGCCAAGCCCACTCCGGAAGCGGTCGTGAAGCAGGCCTCACCGCGGACGGTTCGCAAGACATCAGCCTTCTCACTCGGCGATAAGGTCGTGCATCCTCAACATGGAGCGGCCATCATCGTCAAAAAGGTGAAACAAACGGTGGGCGATCAACGTCAGGATTATTTCCAATTGGAGATAGCCACCGACCAGCTGACGGTTTTTGTGCCGGTCGCCAGCATAGAGGACACGATCCGACCGGTCATCAGCAAGAACCAGGCGCGGAAGGTGTTTGCCCTTTTCAAAGAGACTCCACAAGAGGCAGGGAGCAACTGGAGCCGCTGGTACAAAGTCCTCAACGAGAAGATGACCTCCGGTGATATCTATCAAGTTGCCGAAGTCGTGCGGGATCTGACATATGCCCAGCAAACCAAGGGGATCTCACCTGCCCTCAAGCGGATGCTTTCCAAGGCTCGTCTAACCCTGACCAGTGAGCTGCGGTTCGCGCTCAATGTCGACGAGGAGGAAGCGACCAGGAAACTCGACCGCGCCCTCCCCAAGGTAGAGACCCTTGAAGAGAGCTGACCTCGGCCAGGGGTGACAACCCCCGGCAATTGATGGGCGCGCCGCTAACCTCGCTTCGTGATCGTTGAGGCAGTTCGGTTACTCATCACGTTGGCCCTGACGGCGGTCGGGTTCCAGCTCGGCTCCAATGTAGACGCCTCCAGCCCGGAGACTGCGCCCGTGCTGGGTGCCGTCCTCGGGGCCGGTATCGGCTACGTGGCGGGTGGGGTGGTCGGGCGCGGCTTCCGCAAGAGCCTGGATGTAATGCCCGAGCGGATCGCCGAGCGATCCTCCGGACCGGAATTGTTCGCAGGGGCTTTTGGGTTGATCGTCGGGCTCATCGTCGGAGTGATAGTTGCCGTCCCCATCATCTATTTCGTACCCGCCGCGGTTGCTTGGCCCGTTGCCTCGTTGGTTGTGCTGATTACCGCCAGCGTGGGGACCCGCCTCTTTGCCACCCGGACCGACGACCTGTTGGCGGTGACGGGTCTCCGGCGCCGGGGGACGTTGGTAAGCCGCAGCCTGGATCATCCGGAACGGGCGTTTCTTCTCGATTCGTCGGCAGCCATCGACGGCCGGATCCTCGAGATGTCCCGCGCCGGGTTGATTCCCGGCCGCCTTTGGGTACCGGAGTTCGTTCTCGACGAGTTGCAGGGACTGGCTGATGCCGTCGACAAGACGAGGCGGCGGCGGGGGAGGCGTGGACTGGAGATAATCGAAGCCATGCGTGGCTCGGATGTCTCGCAGGTCTACATCCTCAAAGAAACTGTTCCCGAATTCGAGGATGTTGACGCCAAATTGCTGGCCCTGGCCATGCGGGCCGAGGCGACGCTCATCACTACGGACCATAACCTGGCCAAAGCGGCCGGCGCCAGGGGTATCTCGGCTTTGAATCCGAACTCTCTCGCCGAGTCTCTCAAACCGGTTGTGGCCACCGGAGACAGACTGGTCGTTGATATAACCAAAGCCGGTTCAGAACCCGGCCAAGGAGTCGGTTACCTGGATGACGGGACCATGGTTGTCGTCGAAGCCGGCTCCGAGTTGATCGGGCTCACTCAAGAAGTCGAGATAGTCAGCGTCACTCGCACAGCAATTGGTCGGATGTTGTTTGGCCGTCCCATCGCATGATGGCCTGGGGGATTGTCGTGGCCGCCGGGCGCGGCTCCCGGTTCGGAGGCCCAAAGCATGAGCTGCTCCTGGGTGGCCGGCCCCTCTGGGAGTGGGCTCGCCGAACTCTCCTCGAAGGCGGGGTTTCCAAGGTCGTCGTGGTTGGCGATGTCCCGGACGGCATTCCCGGAGGTGACCGCCGCCGCGACTCGGTTGCCGCCGGCCTGGCCACGATTCCCGAGTCCATCCCGGTGGTGGTGGTCCATGACGCCGCCCGCCCTCTTGCCGATCCAAGTCTGGTGGGCCGGGTTCTCGAGCGCTTGGCGGTCGGCGATGTGGCGGGGGTCGTACCCGGCGTGGCGGTTCGGGACACCCTCAAACAGGTTGCCTACGGAAGGGTCCTGACAACAATCGATCGGGATCCGCTTATCAGCGTGCAAACGCCGCAGGCGTTTCAGGCGGCCGCCTTGCGGGCCGCCCATACGGCTCACGATGGCGACGCCTCCGATGATGCAATGCTCCTCGAATGGGCCGGCGAAGCCGTGGCCTGGGTGGAAGGCGATCCCGGCAATCTCAAGGTCACCTATCCCGACGATTTGCGGGTTCTGGAGGCGATGATTCGATGAGGGTGGGATGGGGACTGGATGTTCATCAGTTCGGCGGAGATCCGCCGGTGTTGTTCGCGGGGATTCCCGTCGACATGGCGCGCGGGTTACTTGGGACTTCTGACGCCGATGTGGTTGCCCATGCGGTCGCCGACGCCCTGCTGGGGGCTTCGGCCCTCGGTGATCTGGGCAGCTTCTTCCCTTCCTCGGATCCGCGTTGGTCGGGGGCGGACAGCATGGAATTGCTGGGGATCGTGGTTGATCGGTTTCAAGCAGCAGGGTGGCGAGTGAACAATCTCGATGTCACGATCGTGGCCGAGACGGTTCGGGTAGCTCCGGTGCGAGAGCAGATCCGATCCGCTCTGGCCGATTCGCTTCACGTCGACGTTGGGGTTGTCTCGGTCAAGGCCACCACCACCGACGGGCTGGGTTTTCTCGGTCGCGAGGCGGGAGTTGCCGCTACGGCCGTAGTAACCGCCACCGCCGGCCCTCACTAACATCGACTCGAATGCAGGTCTTCAATACGCTCGGCCGTCGCAAGGAGCAGTTGGTTCCTCGCCGTCAGGGCGAGATCTCGATGTATGTCTGCGGCGCTACCGTCCAGTCCGAGCCTCACCTGGGTCATGGTCGCAACGCCGTTGCGTTTGACGCCATCCGTCGCTATCTGGAGTGGCGCGGCTATCGAGTCACCTATGTACGGAACATCACCGATGTAGAGGACAAGATCATCGCGGCGGCCATAGAACAAGGAATTCCGGCATTGGAGCTGGCAGGGATCATGGCCCAACGGTTCGGCGACGCATATGCGGCTCTCGGTGTCAAGACTCCCACTATCGAGCCACGAGCCACCGACCACATACCTCAAATGGTGCAGCTGATTGAGAAGTTGATTGAAGAAGAACTGGCGTATCCGGCCGGTGGCGATGTCTATTTCGCCGTGCGCTCGCTTCCCGGGTACGGGAAGCTGTCCGGGCGCCATCTCGATGACCTGCTGGCCGGCGCCAGGGTCGAACCGGGTGAGCACAAGCGCGACCCACTCGACTTCGCACTTTGGAAGGCCGCCAAGCCGGGAGAGCCTGCCTGGGAGGCGCCCTGGGGCCTTGGTAGGCCGGGTTGGCACATCGAATGCTCGGCGATGGCGCTGCAGTATCTAGGCAGCGGTTTCGATATACATTCGGGTGGCACAGACCTGATCTTTCCTCACCACGAAAACGAGATAGCCCAGTCGGAGGGAGCCACGGGGAAACCCTTCGCCACCTACTGGCTGCACAATGAGATGCTCAATCTCGGTGGTGAGAAGATGGCCAAGTCGACCGGTCATGTGATCGATCTGGCCGAAGCCATCAGGCGGTTCGGTCCGATGGCGGTACGATTGTTCTTCCTGCGAGCTCATTACCGCACCCCTCAGGAGTACTCCGAAGAGTTGCTGACCGACGCTCAATCGGCCGTTGAGCGCCTCTGGGCCTTCCGGCGGCGGGCGGGCTCAGGCAGCGAATCGGATCCCTCTGTGATGGAGGCTTTCGTGGCAGCCATGGACGACGACTTCAACACCGCGGGCGCAATGAGCGTCTTGTTCGAAGCGGTCCGGGAAGGTAATCGGCGCATTGACCTGGGTAGGGACCCAGCACCGCTGGCCGCCGCCTTCGACGAGATAGTTGAGGTGCTCGGATTTGAACCTCCCCGATCTGACCTGTCCGGGCTCGAGACCCAGATCGCCGGGCTCATGGAATCCCTCGGTATCTCGGCGGAAGCCACTGCCGGCGCGAACGTCGATCGCCTCCTGAGCGAACGCGACAAAGCCCGGAGCCGGAGCGAATGGGCCAGAGCGGACGCCGTCCGGAATGGCTTGACGGCTCTGGGCATTGTCGTGGAGGATACGCCCGATGGCGCACGCTGGCATCGGGACTGATCTCGAAGGGGTCCACGCTGTAGAGGCTGCCTTGCGGGCAGGCCGGTTGATCAAGCTGCAAGTCGAAGCCGGTCGCACCGCAAACCCGGACATCGCTGCCCTCCTGGAGCGTGCCAAGGCGACCGGAGTTCAAATCGAGGTGGTCGACGATGTTCGCCCCATGGCAGTCACCGCGGCGCCCCAAGGATTGGTTGCCCGGGCCCGACCGATCGTCAACCACACTCTGGAAGCATTGATCGACCCGGTGCCGTGTCTGCTGGTGGTGCTCGATCATCTGGAAGATCCCCACAATGTTGGAGCGATTGCCCGGTCGGCGCTGGCATCCGGCGCCACGGGTCTCGTGCTCCAGGCGCGCCGTTCGGCTCCGCTCGGTCCGACGGCCTTCAAGGCCGCGGCCGGTGCACTCGAACAGCTTCGTGTCTCTCTGCAATCGTCAACCGCCGATGCGGTCCGGCGACTCAAGAAACTGGGCGTCTGGACACTGGGCCTGACTGCAGGCGGCGGCGAACGCCTGTTCGACCTTCCGCTGCTCACCGAGCCGATCGCCATTGTGGTCGGGGGCGAGGGCCGGGGTCTGGGGAGACTGGTTGAAGATCGGGTCGACGTCCGAGCCCACATTCCGATGGTGGCCGGCTCGGAGAGCTTGAATGCCTCAGTGGCCGCGGCCCTGGCAACCTACGAGGCGGCCCGAGTACGCAAAAAGCTTTGAGCCACGAGCGACGAGAACGACTCGCAATCGTTAATGGTTTTCGGTTGAGCGCTAACCTTTCGTGTCCGGTGTGGTTCACTCGCAGCTCGTGGCTCATAGCTGCGGTTGCGGCAAAGCCGGAATAGCCTCGCTGGCGTAGCTCAGTCGGCAGAGCAGCTGATTTGTAATCAGCAGGTCGTGGGTTCGATTCCCTCCGCCAGCTCCATCAGGACCAACCGGGACTCCGTCCCGGTAGGTCTGTCGCCATCGCCTACCCTTGCAGAGGTAACCCCCGGCGCCCTCCAGCAGCGCCACCGGAACAAACTGATGCCGGACCCTGCAGGACTAGTGAAGGTCAACAGCTAGGAGAAAGGGCGATCGATGACGAACCGAGCGAAACAGTTCCCCGACCGGGCGCAAGTGGTGATCGTCGGAGGGGGAGTGATCGGCTGCAGCGTGGCCTACCACCTCACCAAACTTGGTTGGACCGACGTGGTCTTGTTGGAGCGAAGCAAGCTCACCTCCGGCACAACCTGGCATGCGGCGGGCCTGATCGTCTCGGGTGGCATGACCACCGAGACCTCGGCCTGGATGGCGCGCTACACGCGCGATCTCTTTGAGAGGTTGGAGGAGGAGACCGAACTGTCTACCGGGTTCCGCCCGGTTGGTTATATCCAAACGGGTTCGTCGCCCGACCGAATCGACAAGCTCCGCCGGGAAGCCGACTTTCTGCGAGGGATGGGCATCGAACGGCAAGAAATCTCGGCGGCGGAAGTCAAAGGCATGTGGCCCATGCTCGACACCAGCGACGTGATCGCCGGGTTCTATACCGCCAACGAGGGGAAGGCCGACCCGGCCAATTGCGCCATGTCGCTTGCCAAAGGCGCACGGATGGGTGGGGCCCGAATCGTCGAGGACACGGCTGTGACCGGATTCAACCTCGAGGACGGCCGTGTGACCGGCGTTCGAACTTCCCGGGGTGACATCGAATGCGACCACGTGGTCAACTGTGGCGGTATCTGGGCTCGACAGATCGGAGCGATGGCCGGGGTGGCAGTGCCTCTGCAGGCTGCCGAACACGCCTACTTGATTTCGGATCAGGTCGACTCCGTCTCTCGAGACATGCCGATTCTCGAGGATCCAGATCGCTTCGCGTACTACCGCGAGGAGACGGGTGGGTTGATGGTGGGGCTGTTCGAGCCGCTTGCCGCGCCGTGGAGCATCGATGCCGTTCCGGACGACTTCAGCTTCGGCGAGATCCCCAGCGACTGGGATCGGCTCGGGCCGTTCCTGCAGCGAGCGATGGAACCGCTCCCGATCCTCCAAGAGGTGGGGATCCGCAAGCTGTTCACCGGGCCGGAGAGCTTCACCGCGGACAACGGGTCGCTGATGGGCCCGGCCCCCGAGGTGGAGAACTTCTGGGTGGCCGCCGGGTACAACTCGCTGGGGATCCTCCTCGGGGGCGGGGCCGGCAAGATCATCGCGCATTGGATCGCCGAGGGGCTCCCACCGGTCGACGTCACCGAGGTGGACATTGCTCGCATTCACCCTTTCCAAACCACCCGGCGTTTTCGCTCGGAGCGAACCGTCGAGTTGCTCGGGCGGCTGCATTCGACCGGGTCGTGGCCACATTCGCAGCCGGCTCGCGCTCGCAACGCCCGCCGATCGGTCCTGCACGACCGTCTCGTGGCGGCCGGGGCGCACTTCGGCGAGTCGTCTGGCTGGGAGAACACAGAGTGGTTCGCCCCACCCGGAACCGACATCCCCTACGTCGCTACGTACCGGCGGCCAGGATGGTGGGAATACCACGAGGGCGAGCACTACGCCACCCGCAACGGCGTGGCGCTCTACGACATGTCCTCGATGTCGAATTTCCTCGTGGAAGGTCCCGATGCCGAGCGCATCCTCAATCGGCTGAGCGGCAACAACGTCGCGGTTGAACCGGGCCGGTGCGTCTACACGCAGTGGCTGAACCGCGCAGGCAAAGTCCTCGCCGATCTGACCGTCACCCGACTCGCCGAGGAAAGGTTCATGGTGGTGGCCGCCGAGGGCTTCCACCGGCGGGTGGAGACGATGATGCGTCGGGCAATACAACCCGACGACCGCATGTGGATCAACGATGTCACATCGGGCATCGCCCTTCTGAGCCTTCAGGGTCCGAAGTCGCGGGCTCTGCTCTCGAGAATCACAGACGCCGACCTCTCCAACGAAGCTTTCCCATATTTCACTGCCCAGCAAATCGATCTGGAGTACGCCCTCGGGTGGGCCTTCCGGATGAGCTTCGTCGGTGAACTGGGATGGGAGCTGTATGTCCCGAGCGAGTTCGCCCTGGGCGTGTACGACGCGTTGAAGCGAGAGGGCGAAGATTTCGATCTTGCCCACGCCGGCATGGTCACGTTGGAAAGCACCCGGACCGAAGCCGGACGCAAGGACTACGGGCTGGACATGGAGAACACCGACTCTCCGCTGGAGGCCGGTCTCGGGTTCGCAGTCGAGCTGGATAAACCGGGAGGATTCGTTGGACGTGACGCCCTCATGGCCGACCGAGAGGCAGGACCACTACAACGGCGGCTTGTCCAGTTTCTCCTCGGCGACCCGGTGCCTCTCCTGTTCGGTGAGGAGCCGGTTTTCCGAGATGGAGAAAGAGTGGGGTATCTTCGATCGGGCAACTACGGCCACACCTTGGGCGGGGCCATGGGATTCGGCTACGTCGAGTACGAGGGCGGGGTAACCGGCGAGTACATTCGAGAAGGCAGCTACGAGGTCCAGGTGGCCGGTGACCTGATCCCCGCCCGGGCGTCGCTCCGACCCATGTACGATCCGCGCGGTGAGCGGGTTTGGATGTGACGGACCGATCGGGCCGGATATAGAGCTTCAGCCGTGTAGAAACGCGGAGGGAAACGCCAACGCTCCTGGCCGGCAAACGGTTCCGGGAGTCGTAACCAACGGGCCGTGGTTGATCCGCAGGCCGTGGGTTGATCATTTCAGCAGCTCGCAAATACCCGTTCTTCGGCCTGTTCGCGAATACCCTGGCCCCTTCGGAGGGTCACATGTTATCGAAACGCCAAAAAGCTGTGCTGGATTTTGAACGCTCATGGTGGCTGGTCCCCGGCCCGAAAGATCGAGCCGTTCAGGAACACCTCGGCATGAGCGCCGGTAGGTATTACCAGATTCTCCGCGACCTCCTCGATGACTCCGAAGCCATGGCTTACGATCCGCTCACCGTCCGGAGGTTGTTGCGGGTCCGTTCTGCTCGAAACTCGCGCCGCGCCGCGCCCCGCGTGGTAGCCGACGGTATGGACCCGGCGGACGGCTGATGGCCGGTCGACATGCTGCTCCCGGCTACGGCGGATTCTTTCGGGAACTGGGGATCTTCACGCTGAAGGTGGTCTTCTGGGGCGCCATCGTTTTTGGCGCGGTGCTCTTGTTCCAGGCAGTCTTCTCGGCCGACGACAGCGACGTTACGACCACCACAGCCCAAGCCACCAGCGGCACCTCGACGACCACCACCGCCACGACCCAACCTGTAATAACGACGGTTTCCCCAGAAACGACCACGACGGTGGCCACGACTACTACCCAGGCGACCACTACAACGCTGGGCGGTCGTGATCCGTCGGAGATCACTGTTCTGGTGCTGAACTCAACCACCCGCGGGGGCATCGCTGCCGATCTGACGGACACCCTGGAAGATGCCGGTTATCAGACGCTGGAGCCGGATAACTGGTCGACGCCGTTCTCGGTGTCTCGGGTCTGGTACGCCGCCGGGTTCGAGACCGAGGGAGCCGTGATTGCTAGATACGTTTCACCCGACGCCATCGTCGAGCTGTTCCAGGGAGTCGCCCAGGCCGACATCATCATCGTGATTGGGGCATCATACGGAGGGTGAGTACCGAAACAACCCATACCGCTGATACGGTCAAACGCAGGCCCGCCAGCGCATGGACGCTGTGGGCGTGGTTGATGGTGGCGGTTGCCATCGTGTCGATAGCCGCCGGCGTGGTCGGTGGCATGCTGGCTCCGTCGGTGGTGCTCGATGTTGTGTCGTTGTGGCCCCTCGCCGTTGGAGCCTTTTTTGTCGCGGCTGCCTTGCTTCCACTTCGCAAACGGGGCCCGGCGAGGGTATCCGCCGTGCTACCGCTTCTCCTCGTGACGATGCTCGGCGCGAGTGTGGTGCTTCACCTCACCGGGTGGGAGCGACTTCCCTCGGCCTCGGCCGACGTCGTCGGCCCGCGGGCCGCCGGTATCGAAGATGCTGAGTTGGTTCTGGAACTCGGCGGACGCCTGTCGATAGCGGCGGGGGAGGGCGACCTCTATGCGGTAGAGATCGACCGTAGAGGGGGATCAACGGGCGTTCCCGAGGCCCTCGAAAGCACCTTCGAGGATGGGCCGTTTTTCGTGGTTTTGCGCGAAACGGAGGGGGGGCAGTGGTTCCAGACGTCTGGTTGGGACCTTTTGTTGGGTGCCGGACCGACTTGGTCGCTGACCGTCGGCTCCCCGGACCTCCAGGCCGATCTGACCGGACTGCGATTGAGGTCCCTGTCGTTGAGTGGTGCCGGGTCGGTGGCTGTGCCGTCTCCGGGTGAAGTCGATGTGGTCATCAATGTCGAGGGGCAGTATCGGGTCGACGTGCCGGCGGAAACGGGCGCGGAGGTCATCGGAGTCGCAACTGTGCCCGGGGGATGGGTGGAGACCGGGGATGGACATCAGAGCCCGTTCGGTGGCCCGTCTTTGATCATCACGGTGGCCGAGGGCGCCGAAGTTGTCGTGACCAGTGGCCAGTGACCAGTGACCAGTGACCAGTTGGCACGAGGGCTTCATGCTTATAGCGCACACGTGCGCTGACGACTGGCAACTGGGAACTGGTGACTTTCCGTTTACACTCCACGCCAGTCCATGAACGATCCATCCACCTTCTACGAGCGGATTCGCCGGCTCGGAATCACATCTTGGAGCATCGTTGGAATCTTTGTGGTTCTGGTCGGAATCGTGTGGGCCTTGTATTCCGTGCGGATTCTCTGGCCGCCGTTGGTGCTGGCCGGCGCCGTCGTGTATCTGATGAGTCCGCTGGTCGATCGGATGCAGAAGTGGCGGATCCACCGTCTGCTCGGTTCGTTCGTTTCCTACCTGCTGTTCATTGGGATTGGCGTACTCTTCGGATTTCTCGTGGTTCCGATCATCGGCGACCAGCTGGCCGAATTCTCCGACCGCATTCCCCAATTGATCGATGATATTGGAGTGTTCCTGGTCGACCTCGGCGAAAGGCTGGGGCTCTCGGTTGGGGTGGGCTCAGCCCTCGATACGTTGCAAGAGTGGCTGGTCGACTTCTTCGATCAGGAACGCATCCAGCAGATGCTCGGTCAGCTGGGGACCTTTGCGCGTACAGGTCTCGATGTCTTGATCATTTTGGCCCTCGGCCCGGTACTTGCCTTCTACATCCTGGTCGACCTGCCGGGATTCAAGGAGCGGGCTCAGCGCCTGCTGCCCGACCCGGCCCGCCCGGAGGTCATCCACGTGGTTTCGCAAGTGGCCAGGGTCGTGGGCGGGTTCGTACGGGGCCAGTTGCTGGTGGCGCTCATTGTTGGAGTGCTTTCCAGTCTCGGGCTCGCCCTGTTGGGGGTTCCCTTCTGGTTGTTGATAGGGCTGATCGCCGGTTTTCTCAACGTGATACCTTTCATCGGTCCGTTCGCCGGCGGTCTTCTTGCTGCCATAGTGTCGCTGGTGTTTCGTGATGTCGGCACTGCACTTTGGTCGGTGGTCATGTTCACGGCGGTTCAGCAGTTCGACAATCACGTGATCAGCCCCAACGTCCTCAAATCGCGGGTCCAACTGAATCCGGTCTTCATCCTGCTCGCCTTGCTCCTGGGTGGATCAATCGGCGGGTTCTTCGGGCTCTTGATTGCGGTTCCGGTCGCCGCTGCACTGAAGGTTCTCGTCGGTCATGTTTGGCGTACCAGGGTGTTGGGGGAGTCCTGGGATGAGGCCGCCGAAGCGATGATCACCAAGTACGAACCTCCCGAAAGCCTGGTCGGCCGCTTGCGCCGGGCGGGGGATGCCACAGTGACGATCGCTACCGAAACAGGGAACGGAGTCGAACCGGAAGACCATCCGGAGCCAGATCCGACAGGCGAGTAGACCACCGGTCGGCATCTGCCTAACCTGTCGTGACCTCTTGGGAGGAGGCGAAGTGGTCGAGAAACCAGGAAGCAAGCTTCTGGCTCGGCGTCGCGCCCAAGAACCTGATCATGAACAGACTGTCGGAAGACGACGGCTCACCTTGCCTCGAATGGTGACGCTGTTGCTCGCAGTCATCGTGGTGGCGGTCGTGAGTGATCAAGCATTTGGTGCCACCGGACCCCTCGGTGGCAGCTCTCTCGTTGCCCAGTCCGGGCGTAATCTTGGAGAACGATTCCTGAATGTGGTCGTAGACGGTCTGGTCGTGGGACTGATCATTTCCCTCACCTCCGTGGGGCTCTCGCTGATCTTTGGTGTGACCGGATTGGTCAATTTTGCCCACGGAGAATTGGTGACCTTCGGGGCGGTGGTGGCCTGGTTCTTCAATGCCGGCAACTGGGGCTTTCAGGTGACCCTGGCCGTCGCAGCCTTGATTGCCGTAATCGCCGGTGGGTTACTCGGTGCCGGACTGGAGAAGGGTGTCTTCGGCCCGCTTCGGAGGCGCAAGGTGCCGAATATCTCCCTGATCGTCACGACCATCGGCTTGTCTCTGGTGGTACGGCATGTGATTCTCATCTGGTACGGCAGCCAGACCCAGAAGTACCGCGACTACGCAACGCAGGTTGCCAAGAACTACGGACCGGTTTCGATCACCGATGTGAAGCTGGCCATCATTGTCATCTCGGCGCTCGTCCTGGCTCTCGTCGGTCTGCTCCTCATGAAGACGAAGTTGGGCACGGCGATGCGGGCGGTTGCCGACAACAGGGATCTGGCAGAAGCTTCTGGTATCGATGTTCGCAAAGTGATCCTCGCCACCTGGGTGGGAGGGGCCGCCCTGGCGGCGCTCGGAGGCGTCTTTCAGGGGATCGGATTTGCCGGTGTCTCCTGGGATCTGGGCTTCAAGTTGCTGCTGCTGATGTTTGCCGCCGTCATCCTGGGCGGTTTGGGTACTGCCTTTGGGGCGATGGTCGGGGGAGTCCTGATCGGCGTAGTGACGCAGGTCTCCAGCCTGTGGCTCTCGACGGAGTTCAAGCTGGTGATCGCCTTCGGAATCCTCATCATCGTGCTGCTGGTGCGACCCCAGGGCATTCTCGGAAAGAAAGAGAGGGTCGGTTAGTGGACTTCGATGTCGTCCGCGCACTCGTTGATGCATTGCGCTCTGCGTTGGGCACCTCCGCCGTGATGTTTGCCCTGGCCGGCGTTGGTCTCAACGTGATGTTTGGCTACACCGGTCTCCTCAATTTCGGCCACGTCGGGTCCTTGCTGGTCGGGGGGTACGGCACGGCGATCACGGTCAATCTGGGCGGGCCTCTCTGGCTGGGCGTGCTGATCGGTATTACCGCCGCGGTATTGCTAGGCCTCATCTACGGGCTACCGACCCTGCGGCTGCGTGAGGACTACCTGGCGATCGTGACGATCGCCGCCGCCGAGATTCTCCGCCTTCTTGTTCGGTCGAGCGCCCTCGAGCCGCTCACCCAGGGTGTGTTCGGTATCCAGAAATTCGCCGATGAGTTCTACTCGCTCAACCCGTTTCCGCGCGGTTCCTATGGGATCTGGCGGATCACCTGGGACGCCAACACGCTGTGGGCCATCGTCGTCGGGTGGCTGGTGGTGGCGCTGTCTGTCTGGCTGGTCTGGGCACTGACCCGAGCACCGTGGGGACGAGTACTCAAAGCTATCCGAGAGGACGAGGACGCTGCCAGGGCACTCGGGAAGAACGTCTTCGGGTACAAACTGCAGAGCCTGGCGATCGGAGGGGCCATCGGTTCGCTGGCCGGTATCTTCTTTGCCGTACAGACACAGTCGGTCAACCCCGACTCGTTCCAACCGCTATTCACCTTCCTGGCTTATGCGGTGGTCATTCTCGGTGGTCCCGGCCGGGTGATGGGGCCGGTAGTGGGATCGATCCTTTTCTGGTTCCTGCTGTCTTTCACGGAGGCAATCCTGCGACAGGCGGTCACGGTCGGTTATATCCCCGACTGGCTGCTGTCTGCCCAGGAAGTGGCTGCAGTCCGTTGGATACTGGTGGGACTCGGGCTCATGTTGTTGATGACCTTCCGCCCCCAGGGCCTCTTCGGAAGCCGGGAGGAGACGTTGATCGATGCTCGCTGACGTGTTTACCGGCGTATCACCGGTTCCCGGTGCACCAAAACCCGACCCGGTGTTGGTGGCCGACGGGGTCAATCGTCGCTTCGGTGGGTTGGTGGCAGTTGATGTCGAGCATCTCGAAGTGCAACGGGGCGCTATCACCGGGCTGATCGGCCCGAACGGAGCAGGCAAGACTACGTTGTTCAATCTCCTCACCGGGTTCGACACCCCCAACGGTGGCACCTGGGCTTTTTCAGGCCACGATCTGGCCGGGGTTTCTGCCTATCGGGTGGCCAGATTGGGCATGGTGCGGACCTTCCAGCTGACGAAGGCATTGATGAAACTATCGGTCATGGAGAACATGAAACTCGGAGCGACCGGCCAGTCCGGCGAATCGGCCATCGGAGCGCTGCTCCCGTGGAAGTGGCGGAAACAGGAGAAGGAAATCGAGGCACGCGCCGACGTTCTTCTGGAGCGATTCTCGCTGTCGCACATGCGAGACGACCTGGCGGGAACCCTCTCGGGAGGGCAGCGAAAACTGCTGGAACTCGCCCGGGCCCTCATGGTCGAGCCTTCGCTGATCATGCTGGACGAGCCGATGGCCGGAGTCAATCCGGTCCTGACCGAATCGCTGCTTGTCCATATCAAGGCTCTCCGCGACGAGGGAGTTTCGGTTGTCTTCATCGAGCACGACATGGACGTCATCATGGACATCAGCGACTGGATCGTGGTAATGGGTGAGGGCAAGGTGATCGCCGAAGGCCGTCCCGCCGACGTGGCCGCCAATCCGGCCGTCATCGATGCCTATTTGGGTCGCCATCACGGGGAAGCCGCCGTTCCGGATCCCGGCGCTGACGCTATTGACGAACACTCGGAAGAGGATGGTGGCGAATGAGCTCTGACCCACAACCTCTGCTGGAGAGCCGCGACGTGGTATCGGGTTACCTGCCGGGCGTTGACATCGTCCGGGGGAGTCACCTCACGCTGGCTGAGGGGGAGCTGGTCGGCATCATCGGACCAAATGGAGCAGGCAAATCGACTTTGCTGAAGACGATTTTCGGGCTGGTGGAGTTGCGATCGGGTTCGATAAAGCTGCGAGGTGAGGAAATCTCCAATCTGGCCGCCCACGAACTCGTGCAAAAGGGAGTCGGGTTTGTCCCTCAGACCGAGAACGTTTTTCCGTCGTTGACGGTGGAAGAGAACCTGCAGATGGGCTGTTACCTGCGCCCGGATCTGTTCCGCCCGAGGGCCAATTTTGTGGCCAACCTCTTTCCACGATTGTCTGAGCGCAAGAACCAGCGGGTTGGGGCCATGTCGGGTGGCGAGCGACAGATGGTGGCCATGGGCCGAGCACTGATGATGGACCCGTCCGTGTTGCTGCTCGACGAACCGTCGGCAGGGTTGTCGCCTGCCAATCAGGATGAGGTGTTCGATCGGATCCACCAGATCAAACAGACGGGCGTATCGATCATCATGGTCGAACAAAACGCCCGGCGTTGCCTGCAAATCTCGGACCGAGGATATGTTCTCGATCAGGGTCAGAACGCCTATACCGGCACCGGAAGGGAACTTCTCCACGACCCCAAGGTGATTGAGCTCTACCTGGGAACACTGGCGGCGAAGTAGCTGCGAGCTGCGAGCCACGAGCTTCGAGCTTCGAGCGTCAACCTTCGAACCAGGAACCTTGCGGGCGACGGACTTCCCACGTCGAACTTCCCACCTTCCACGTTGAAAGGGGCCCCGCAGGGCCCCTTTCGTTCGTGGCGGATGAGTTCTCTTATCCGACGTTGACGATGTCGAGCGTGACAACCTCGCCGTCGCGGAACTCCCACACATCGTAGGTGCCGGCCGCCGGCTCACCCTCGGGTACCCATTCACCGGGACCGGAAGCGCCGTCGTAGTCGATGTCCGTATCGTCGTCGAGCAGCGCCTTGCAGGACGCGTATGTATCGCACTTGGTCCCGCCCTGAGTGACGCCGACCATGGCTCCGGCGATCTCGGCCGAATCGTTCGAGCCAACCGACTCGGCGGCCAGCGCCATGATGATCGTGCAGTCATAGGCGTGGGCCGAGAAGATGGTGGCAACCCCGGGTGCGAACGCAGCGAAGGCATCGGTGAAGGCCTGCGAGCCTTGCGCCGAAGGCGCCGTGCCCTTCATGCCGTTGAGCCCGGCCGGATCGTCGGGGCTGATCTGGCCGATGACGTCGGCGGACTGCATACCGTCTGCGGTGTACATGATGGCCGGGCTCAGACCGTTCTCGATCAGTCCGGTGATGATTCGGGTACCCGTGTCCGGGAACGAGATCAACACAACGGCGTCTGGCGCCGCGTCAACCACCTGCTGGACATCGGCGCTGAAGTCGGTGCCGTTCGGGTCGTACGCCACGTCGACCGCGATGTTGGCACCGCCTGCAATCAGCGCGGACTTGAGAAAGCCCGCAAACCCCTGTCCGTACTCATCATTCAAAGCCACGACTGCCACGTTGCTGCGACCGTCGCCCAGGATGACATCGGCCAGAGCCGGTCCCTGCAGGTTGTCCGGCGGCGCCGTGCGGAAGTAGAACCCGGGTACGTCCGACTCGTAGGTCGTGAGTGACGAACCGGTGTTCGACGGCGAACACATCGGGATTCCGGCGCCGGTGATCTTGTCGATCACCGACAAGGTGATCCGTGACGAGGCCGGTCCGATGATGCCGTGGACCTCATCGGAACTGATCAACCGGTCGGCCGTTTCCGCAGCCACCTGTTCGTTCGTTCCTGAGTCGCCGACAAACAACTCGACATCTTCACCGTTGACGCCGCCACCCTCGTTGATATCGCGGACGGCCATATTGACGGCTTCCACCATCGGCGGTCCGAGCACCGCCAGGTCGCCGGTTTGCGGCAGGTCGGTTCCGATCTTGAGCGCCCCGCCTGATCCGCCACCGGAGCAAGCGGCCGCGATGATCGCGAACACGGCCACCGCGGCCAGCATTCTTAGCGATCGTTTCATGATGTTTCCCTCTCGTTAGCTCTTCCAACCCCCCAAAGGGGGATTCGGCAGCATAGCCGTCTACGCTTGCCAAATGCACACGGATCTTGGCAGACGGGAGTAGGAGATGACCGACGAAATCGCCGCCCGGGACGCCTATCAGCGTTCGGTCGACACGATGGTGGAGCGGGTGGACGAAGACGGCATCATCCTCACCCAGACGGTGTTCTACCCCCGCGGAGGCGGCCAGCCCGGCGACACCGGATGGATTCGATGGCCCCATGGGCAGGTCGAGATCACCGACACGGTGCGCCGCCAGGGAAGATTGCTCCACGTTTTCCAGGGTGATCCGCCCCCCGTCGGGGTCGAGGTGACGGCGGAAATCGACTGGGAACGCCGGCACCTGCTCATGCGCACGCACACAGCCCTGCACTCGCTCTCAGCCATCATTTGGCGGGACTTCGACGCCAAGGTCACGGGCGGCAACATGGAACCCGGCGCCGCCCGAATGGATTTCGAACTCGAGGGAATCTCGGTTGAGTTCGGCCAACAGGTCGAAGACAAGCTCAATGAAGAACTGCAGGCCGATCACCCGGTCGAGATCCTCTTCCTTCCCCGTGTTGAGGCGTTGGCCGATCCGGACTTGATCAGGACCAAGATCAATCTCCTCCCCGATTTCATCGATCCGATTCGCGTGGTTCACATCGTTGGTCTGGACAAACAAGCCGACGGAGGCACCCACGTCTCGTCGACACTCGAAGTGGGCACCGTGCGGGTCGTCAAAACGGAGTCGAAGGGCAAGGCCAACAAGCGGATCCGCATCGAAGTGCAATGAAGCGACCAGCTACGAGCTACGAGCAACCAGCTACGAACCAGACAGATCAGGGGCTGAGTCGGGTATTTGCCCGCCAGGGGCTGAAGGCTCGCCGCTCGCAGCTCGAAGCTAGGGAACCGGAGGTTCCCTCATGATCGACTTCCTGCTTGGTCTCTACTTCGCCGGCTTGTTCGTACGGGGCTGGGTGCGGGGATTTGTGCGCGAAGCAATGGACCTGGCAGGCCTGATTCTCGGTCTGGCGCTGGCCTTTCGGTTCAGCGGCCTGGTGGGCGACGGGCTGGCCGACTGGCTGGGTATCTCTCCGGAGATGGGCCGGTTGGTGGGCGGGATCGCCATCTTCATCCTGATCGGAGTGGGAGCGTCGCTGGGAGCCCACTTCCTCCAGAGAGTCTTCACCATGCCCGGATTGGTGCTGAGCAACCGGCTGTTCGGGGGCGGATTAGCGCTGGCCTGGGCGCTGTTTGTGGCGATGCTGCTGCTGTCGCTGCTGGTGGTGATCCCGCTTCCCGACGCCGTCGGTGACCGGATCGACCAGTCCAACGTAGCTTCCGCCCTCACCGATCCCGAGTCGATTCCCCAACGAATGTTCCACACCGTGGCCGGTGACCGGGTGCTCGAAGCTCTCCTCAACCTCGACGAGCTGGTTGGACGCGAGAAAGTCATCCTCGAAGAAGACGCAACGCTCTCCCTACCACCGGCCGATGCCGAAGACCTGCGGCCGGACCAGACCGCGGCCGACGATATCTTCGAACTGGTCAACCGCTCCCGGGTTGAGGAGGGTCTTGAGCCCTTGGCCTGGTCGTCGCCGCTCGCCGCGGTTGGGGACGGCCATGCCACCGAGATGTACGTCGCCGGGTATTTCAGCCATACCTCGGCCGTCACCGGGACGGTGGCCGACCGCATGGCGGCCGCAGGCATCCCATTCCGGGTCGTCGGAGAAAACCTGGCTCTGGCGGCAACCTCTCGAACCGTCCACGAAGGCCTCATGGATAGCCCCGGTCATCGAGCCAATATCCTCGATGCCAAGTTCACCCGGGTCGGCATCGGGGTTGTTCGGGGTCCCCTGGGCCTGATGGTGGTGCAGGTGTTTTCGGGCTGATGCCCGGGCCGGTGGTTTCTCTACCCTATGCCAGAACCGGGAGGACCGATCTCTATGTCGAACACCGATCTGCCGTCACTTCTCGCCGCAGCCTTCCCGAGGCACGTCGAGGGACGCCTTCAGGAGCAGGGGTTGAGCCGTCCGGACACGCTCGACGATGCGCTGGAGAAAGGAGTTTCGTGGCTCCTGGAGACTCTCGATGAGCTGCTGGCTGCTCCGTTTGCCGAGCAGCGACGCGGACCGCTAGAGGTATTCCAGGAGGCTATGCGGTTTCCCACCGAGGCTTTGGCAGCGGCCGGAATTGGCACCATTGCCCGCGACCCGGCGGCCATGGCGGCATTGCCGGGCGACCTCTACGACCTGGCCCCGGCTTCCTCCCGGGAGCTCGGCGATGAGGTATGGATGGCGCACCTGGCCTGGGGCGCCGCCAAAGCCAGGGCCCTCGGTCGTTCTCACCTGGTCGGGTTGCGTTCTCTCAATCTCATGGATCGATCGCGAGTCGAACCGCTCGTGGTCGGGTCCGGTTCCGAGTTCGTGGTATGGGACGACGGTGCCACAGCCTCTCTACTCGCCGGCGGACGCAAACCGGATCTGGTGCTGGTCGACCTCACCCTGTCGGGGGCACTCGAGGCCATCGAGCAGCTCACAGCGTGGGGAGTTCGGGTGATCGCCTTTGGACCTCACGTCGATCGGTCGGGTCTTCGTCGGGCTCAACAAGCGGGGGCCGATGAGGTTCTGGCGAGATCAGCCTTCTTCGCGAAGCTGGGTGATCTTCTCAGTTGACTGGTAGAGATGGTCCGGAATCAGCAGGACCGCGCCGAACACCCCCGGGGACTCGGTCCGCTGGTGTGCCCGGGCCGCCTGGGAGAGCGGAAAGATCGAATCTATAACGGGGATAAAGGTTCCCTCACTGAGAAGCTTGAGGATGTGGGATATGTCGGCTTCGTCGACGCGGGCTGATGAGCCCATAACATGGGCGTTTCGATCCACGAGCAGGTTCAGGTCAAGCGGTTGCGGATGGCCACCGCTGGTGAGAACCAGCCGTCCGTGGCGATGCAACATCTGCAGCGACTCGGACAGCTTTTCCCCGGTGACGTTCAATACGACGTTGGCCGGTCGCGCCCCGAGCCCGGCGATGACATGACCGGCGAGGTCCGGGGCCGACCGAGAGATCGTGCGGGTTGCTCCCAGTGCTCCCAATCGGGGAGCATGGCGACCGTTCGCCACGGCTATAACCGGGCTATCTCTCCAGCGGCAGATCTGGACGGCCGCGATACCAATCGGGTGAGCGGCACCGATCACCACCGCCCGTTCGTTCATGCCGAGCCGACCATCTTCGATGAGCGCCGACCAGGCTGTGGCGAAGGCCCTCCCGACGCTGACGGCGCCGAGGAACGACACGTTGTCGGGGATCGCATGTAAGTCCTTGGAGGAGACCATCAGATAATCCGCATAAGTGCCGGGCTGATTTCTGCTGATCGAATCACCGACGGCGACCACCCGGTGACCACGGGACCAACGGGTTACTCCCCGGCCCACCAGGATTACCTCACCGGAGGCCTCCGAACCCGGCAAGGTGGGGATGACTGCCGGCGTTTTGCCCGACCGGATCACAGGCTGGGCAACGGCGGCGGCGTGCACCCGTAGCAAGACCTGCTCCTCGCCCGGGCGGGGAACCGGGACGCGAGTAGCGCGCAAAACATCGGGATCACCCGGAGTGCGCATCACTACGGCATTCATTTCGGCGGGTGTCACCGCTCAAGCATATGTCCGGGGCAGCACTAGGTGGCCGGTTTGCCACGGCGGTAAGGCATCGCCGCCGCCGGTTTGACGCTGCCCCAAACATTGATGGCGGTGACCCCGAGTAGAACCAGAGCCACGCCGGCTCCCTGCAGAGCCGATAACCGTTCGGCGAAGATCAGACGCCCCCAAATGAGCGCGCCGATGGGTTGCACCATGATCAAGACAGAGGTGGTGAGCGCCGGCAGCCGGGGAAGGGCGTAACCGATCATGAGCCACCCGAACACCTGGGCGACGACGGCCAGAATCAGCAACCACCGATGGGCCGGCCAGGCAAAACCGAGATCGATTGTTCCGGTTGCCAGACCGGCAACGGCAGTGCCGAGGGCCGTGCCGGCGGTGGTGTCCAGCAGGGTGCCAATTGCGGAACTTCGAGCTCGATTGGCCGCCCGGAAGGTGAGGATGAAGGCGGCATAGGCGAGGCCCGACGTAGCCCCCAGGATGACCCCGGCGACGGGATCATTGCCGTACGTGTCGACGCGCCCCAACCCGGACAACAACGCCACGCCCGTGAAGACGACCGGAATCGCCACAAAAGCAGTCGCGCTGGGACGCTCGTCGTGCACCGCCCAGGCAGCCAGCGCGACGAACACCACCTGGATGTTGGCCAGGAGAGTCCCCAGTCCCGCTCCGATGGCAGCGATCGCCGAATGAAACATCCACAAGTCAACCGCCAGCAGTAAACCCGCCGCGAAACCCAACCGGCGGTCGCCGGCCGGACGGCGGTCAGACCGTCTGGTCATGAGCCACATCACCGTCAGAATCGGGAGGGCGTAGGCCGCCCGGAAGAAGCCTGCCGTGAGGGGGCTCACATCGGCGAGTCGAATCAGGATGGCGGTGAAGCTAATGGCGAAGACGCCCAGGAGGGCGATGACACGAATCACCGGAGACACTGTAGAGGTAGGACTTGATCGTGTCTGCAGGTGGAGTTCTAGTAGACCGTCGCAACAATACCTGCGCGCTTTCGATGGCCCTCGCCACCTCTGGCTGGATCACCGTCCTGGACGCACCGGGGGCGCCTTGGTCCTGCGTCCTTGCCGGGTACGCCGAATGACCCGCCGACATCGCGGCACCGTTTCATCGACAGACCACTAGTTCTTCGACTTCTTGGCCGAGTTCTTCTTGGTCTTCTTCTTGGGTGGGTCGACTCCGGCGGCGCGTCGCGCCTCCCGGAGCAACTCGGCGAAGGCTGCCTTTACGTTCTCCGCGAAGGCTGCGACGTCGGGAACCACGTCCCAATCGGCGTTCAACCCCCAAGCCAGCTCGCCGTTATAGCTGAATAAGGCGACCCCCAGGCCGTGCCCCGCCCACAGCGGGACCGCCGGGTATTGGGCGAGCAGCTTGGAGCCGAGCAAATACATGGGGAACTGCGGGCCCGGCACGTTGGTGACCGTCATGTTGAAGGGTCGGATTCGGGTGGCGCGCCGCGCCGCCATGCCCAGCAAAGTGGCCGGCGTCCCAGAGCTGAGTTGCACGATGGTGGAGGCGCCCAGCGCCTGATCTGTGGCCTTCAGGCGCAGAGTGCGGTCCTGGACGATGGCATATCGGCGCAGCGAGTCGGGCTCGCCGATCGGCAACTGCACGAGCCACATGGCCACCTGGTTGCCCAGCCGTCCTCGCTGGTCTTTGGAACGGACACTGACCGGAGCCATGACCCGGAACTCCACATCATCGACGGCGAACCCCCGCTCCTCGATGAAAAACCTTCGCACCGCTCCGGCCACGGTGGTGAGCACCACATCGTTGACCGTTCCTCCGACCAGGTCCTTAACCTCCTTGACGTCGGCCAGGGGGAGCTGGAGCCACTCGAAACGTCGGTTGGGTCCGATTTTCTCGTTGATGGGGGTGCGTGAGGCTGGAGTCAGCCAGCCCGAAGTCAGCGAATAGGAAACGGCCTTGGCGCGGCGTTGGACCTCGGAACCGATCGCCTGAGCTTCCTCGAGCAGGTGGGGGAGTCCACGGACTGCCCGGAAGGCTCGGCGGGCCCGCCTAACAGACTCGCCGACCACCAACTCCGCGGCGCTGGGTGCCGGCCGCGGAACGAACGGCTTGATGGGTTCGATCTCATCGGTGGGGATGAAGTTGAGCAACACCGCCATCAGGTCGACGCCGGAGAGGCCGTCGATCATGCAGTGGTGGATCTTGAAGACGAGAGCGAACCGGTCTCCTTCGATGCCTTCAACCACCCAGAGTTCCCACAACGGTTTGGCCCGGTTCAGCTGTTGGGACAGAATCCGTCCCATCATCAAACTCAGCTGGGCTTCGCTGCCCGGCTTCGGAAGGCTCAGATGGCGTACGTGGTAGTCGAGGTCGAAATGTTCGTCGTCAACCCAGACCGGGTTCTTCTCGATAGGTACCTCGGCGAGGTGCTGGCGGTATCTCGGCACGTACTGAAGTTTGGACTCTATGAAGGTCCGGATCTTCCCGATGTCAATGCCACCATCGGAATTGGATAGGGGCCCGGCCTCGAACAGAGCAGCACCCGCGACGTGCATATGGGTCGTGGGGGACTCGAGGGCCAGAAACGATCCGTCGAGGAACGTGAGTCGCTCGTAGTAGTGATCGGGCATTCTTTTATAGGCTAGTTGACCTTCAGACCGGGAAACCACCCGTAGCGGTCAAGAGGTGAGGTCGACGCCGATGCCAATCTCCGCTGCCCGGGCCAGGGCGGCCGCCGCCGCCGCCACATCCTGGGAGGCGATTCCGACCGATTTGAACAGCGTCACCTGGGCTGCTGAAGAACCTATCCGACCGGTGAGAAGATCTCCCAGGGTAGCGTCGGGTTTTCGCGCCGCCTGAATGAGGTCGCCCGCCTCGCGGGCTGCCGCCGCCATGTCGTCCACGACCACGAACGCCCTGCGGACGGTCTCATGGGGAATCTCGACCATGTGCGGTGTGAATGAGCCGATCGCATTGATGTGGGTTCCCGGCTGAACGGCCGTATCCGCAAAGAGAGGCTGGAGGGCCGGCGTCGCGGTGGTGACGATGTCTGCTGCCGACACCGCCGAAGCGGGGTCGTCGACCGTCACGCCACCAATCTGCGCGGCAAAAGCCTCGGCCCGAGCCGAATCCCGGCTCCAGACCAAGATCCGCTCGATGGTGCGCACGTCCCGAACCGCTGCCACTTGATCGGCAGCCATAGATCCGCACCCCAGCATTGCCATGGTGTGGGCCTCCGGTCGAGCCAGCAGCCGGGTGGCGAGACCCGCCCCGGCCCCGGTGCGAATGGCGGTCAAGGTCGGTCCATCGACCAGACCGATAGGGCGGCCGGATCCGTCGAAGACCACGACGATACCGCTAGGACTCCCCGGGGCCGTAGATACCACCTTGACACCGGTTATCTCACCCACCCTGCCCGGCATGAACAGGGATGATCGGATCTGGACACGAGCCGGCACCTCCCGATCATCGCCGAACGCAGTGACCATCGTCTCTATGGCGGCCGTCATCGGCAGGACCGCTCGCAGGTCGTCGGGGCCGAGGTACCGCATCAAACCCTCTTATGCCAGGACGGTCTTCTCGCGGACGACCAGCGGTGCCCGATCAACTCCCAAGAAATGCATCGGGACGTCGGTGTCGAAAGGTCGAGTGATACCGGTTATGGACTGCGCGATCATCGAGCCGATCATTGGAGCGAGTTTGAATCCGTGGCCGCTGAAGCCGTTGGCGACCCACCATCCCTCGAGGGCGGTCGGTCCCAACACCGGATGGACGTCCTCTTCGTTGATAGCGTAAAGGCCGGCAATGCCTGTGACGGATCCCCGATGTGGAAGGTCGGGGATCCGATGGTGGAGAGCGTGGATCTTGGAGTCGAGAAACGGGGCGTCGGCTCCCTTCTTGAAGTGGTCGGGGTCGACTCGCTCCTTTTCGTCCTCGGCGAGGACCGAACCAAACAGAATTCGACGTCCGGACGCCTCGGGCCGGAAGTAGATCCCGCTTGCCGAGTCGGCCACCACGGGGATAGGTCCCGGGATCTCGGCAGGCCGGAGGCGATAGGCGACCTGAACTCGGGTCGGGCTGATCGTCCACCCGAGTCGAACGCCCGCCATGTCGTTGAGGCGATTGCACCATGGGCCGGCAGCGTTCACGATGAGTGGTGTGCGGATGGTCCGGCCATCGGCGAGATCGAGGCCCGAAACCTTCTTTCCATCGGTCCGCACCCCTCGTACCTCGGATCTGAATTGGACCTCGGCTCCTTCGCGACGGGCAGCTTCGATCAGATCTTGATTAGCGCCGGTCGGATCGGCGAACCCGGCGTCGGGTTCCAGGAGAGCAACCTCTAGCTCGCCGCATTCATGCGGGATACGTCCGGTCAGATCGAACGGCGCGCCGCACGTCGAAAGGGCAGGGAAACGGGCTCGTACGCCGGCGGCGTCGAGCACTTCGACGCGGCCTCCTTGGCTGTGCACTCGATCTCGAGCAGCAGCCGCTTCAGATTTGCTGTACCCCATCATCCAGAGCATGCCGGCCGAATTGAAACGGGACCGGGGTTCTTCAATCCCTGTGAACTCCGCCCAATCGCGGTAGGCGTTCTGGCCGTGTAAGGCGAGGCGTACGGTCTCCGGCCTGGTGTACAACGTGCGGACGATTGACGAAGAGGTCCCGGTGGACCCTTCTCCGGGTCCGGCAGCTCGCTCTACCACGATAATTCGGCCGATATGCCGGGTGGCGAGCTGGTAGGCGATGGCAGAGCCGATGATGCCCCCTCCGATGACCACGACATCTGCGTCGTCCACGGAATCCTCCTCGGTTGCTGCAAGTTCGACGACTCACCGGGCGCCCTCGGCAGGATTCGAACCTGCGACCTACTGCTTAGGAGGCAGTTGCTCTATCCCCTGAGCTACGAGGGCATCCGGGCAATGGTAGGGCACCTTTGAGTGCGGATAGCGACAGGTACGCCATCCACAGCTCCCGGTGGGACCGTACAACGACAAATGGTCACCGCGTTGCGCAATGGAGTTGCCGGGCTTGAACCCGTTCTCGCGACTTTGAACAGCAGCGATGGGGTTCTTGATGGTTTGCGGGCGCTTCCGGCCCTCGTTGATTCTGCGCGGCGCCATCCATTGCCCGACCACGCTGCCCGAGCGCTGGTGGACATCATCGATCGGCATGTGGATGATGCCCTGGTCGCGTACCTTGCGCTTCAGGCTGCGTCCCGGGTCGCCTCGCCGATCGTCGACGAAGCACTGTTGCGATTGTTGAGAAGTGGACATCCCGGTTTGCGGGAGCACTCCGCCTGGGCGTTGAGCCGCCGCCGTCCCTTGGCTCCGGCCGTTCCCCACTTGATAGAAATGTCCGAAAACGGCGGATTTGGTCGGATGATGGCCGAATTGACCCTGGAGAACTGGCTCGGACAGGAACCCGAGTTGGCGGCGCCTCGATCGACGCCGAGACCATGGACGAGCGCTCGTCTGCAATTGCTGGCCGAGCGACCCGAGCCGAAGCGTCAGGGAACGCGCAGGTCGCCCGGGTTGCGAATTGCCCAGGTGATGATGCAGGGGAGAGTCGATACCGATCTCACGGCCGCCGGCGCCGGTGACGGAGGCGGACTGGCCACCCTGCAGGTGGGTTTGACCGGCGAACTGGCCGACCATCACGCCGTTGCCGACGCATTCCTCATCACGCGGAGACTTCCCGCCTCAGAAGGAGTCTTCAACCGAAACAGGGAGCGTATTGGGCGGCACGGAACGCTGGCCAGGCTTGACTTCGGGCCCTCCCGATACCTTTCGACATCGGAGATGTGGCCCTGGCGAGTGGACCTGGAACGCGCATTGCGTCACTTTCTGATTTCCGAGGGTCCGTTCGACGCACTCCACCTGCGTTTCGCTGATGTCGGCACCTTCGCCGCTGCACGCGCCGGCCGAGACCTGGGTATTCCAATCTATTTCACCCTTGCTCCGGATCCTCACTCAGTCATTGCCGCTGCCGAGAAATCCGGCCATCTTGGCCGAGCTGATTTCGCAGCCGCTGATCTGGAACACCACTACGTGTTCAGGGCTTGGCTGATTGATTGGATGCTCGAGCATGCCAGGCGTTTGGCCCTCATCCCGCGACCGGATCACGCAAAGCAGCTTCGAGATCTGATTGGGATCGACGTCGCGGCCGATCCCGACCGATTCCTATCCATCGCCGAAGGAGTGGATTTCCAGGTGGCAGAACGCGCCGGCCGGAAAGTGCAAGCCACTCAGAACGGTCTCCCGCTACAGGGTGTGCTGGCCGACTTCCGCAGCGCTATCGAGCGCCTCCCGGATGGCAGGCATGGTCTGCCGATGATTGTCACGGCCGGCCGTCTCCACCCCATCAAAGGCATCGACCGATTGGTGGAAGCGTGGCTCACTGATCCGGCTTTGCAGAAGTCGTTCAATCTGGCCGTAATCGGAGGCAACCTCGTTGACCCCGGCCGGGAGGAACTTCGGGTTCTTGACACAATCGGGACCATGCTGGGCGAGCGGAGACCTGAGGAAGTGGGTCTCCTGATGCTTGGGAATCGGAATCACGAAGAAGTGGCAGTTCTTTTGGCCGCCGCCGTCATGGGAATTCCCGGCCTTGCCGCACCGAATGGCATTTACGCCTGCGCGAGTGACAAGGAGGAATTCGGTCTGGCCATAGTCGAGGCGCTAGCCGCGGGCCTGCCGGTTGTAGCACCGGAAGTGGGCGGACCGGCCGTCTACGTTGATCACGGCTTCACCGGATACCTGGCCGACACCCTTTCGGTTCGCAACCTGCAAAAGGCGCTTCATTGGGCCGAAGTAGCTCGGTTCTCCGAGGTACGGCGCGACGCCGCCTGCCGCCTCGTGAAGACCGGCTACAGCCTTCGCACCATGGCTGATGAGTTGGTCGAGTTCTATCAGGCCGGTGATCTAGCGGAGATGGCCGGGTAACCGGGGCTCACATCATCAGTCCGGCTCATGCCTTCCATCAATTCCCACGCTCCACTGTCGGAGCTTGCGAATACGTCGGTGTGAGGTGGCTTTCCGCCCGGTCCCGGTCTCGAAGACTCGTCGGTCAGCTCATATCCTTCACGAATCGGTAATGGGGTCCGGTTCCCGGGGTCATGAACTCGTCGCCCACTGCATAAAAGCCAAGGCGCTGGTAGAACAAGGCGGCGGCGGTTCTTCCATTGCACCAGATCCGGGTGGCGCCCCGCCCGATCAGCAGATCCAACCCGTACTCGGCCAACCGGGTCCCGATACCTTGATTACGGACGGCCGGCAGGGTGACCATTCCCTGCAATTGGAATATTCGGTTGCTGGCCTCACCTTGTTCCGTTCGGGGTAGGAACGACACCACACCGACCAGTTCTTCGCCGTCTCCCAAATCGGCGAACGCTCCCAGATGGAGGGCCTCTGGGTGGTCATCGCCGGCATATCTTGAAGCCATAGCAGGCAGCATCGGGCGGAGGAGATAACGGCGCATCGGAAACGCTTCCGTCGCGGTGATGGGACGCAGTTGAGGATTGATCACACCGGCATTCTGATGGGGCGACGAAGGGTAATGCAATCGGGATAGCTGGACGTTACGCCCTTACCTCGTAGGCTGCCTTGAGAAAGGAAGGTTGAATGTGGGCAGATTCCTTGTCCGTCGGGGACTCCAGACTGTTGTGGTTCTGCTGGCAGTCACTTCCTTCTTTTTCGCGCTGGTGTTTCTTATCCCTGGTGATCCGATTCGGGCGCTGTTTGGATTCAGACCTCCTCCTCCAGAGGTGCTCGCCGGTCTTCGTCATGAGTACGGGCTTGACCAACCCTTCTACGTTCAGTACTTGAGATATGTGGGTCGATTGGTGAGTGGTGATTGGGGTCTGACTTATCGGGGAGCGCAAGTGTCCACGATTGTTGCCGAAGCGTTTCCAATCAGCTTGCGCCTTCTGGCGGCCACGATGGTCGCGCAGACCCTGATCGGCGTGACGGCAGGTGTAGTGGCGGCGTATCGAAACGCCTCCTTCCTCGCCACCCTCATCCGAGTGGCTTCCCTAGCGGTGATTTCGATTCCGGTGTTTGTCCTAGCGTTCTTGGTGCAAGCTGAGTTGGGAGTCAGGCTTCGTTGGCTACCGGCATACGGACTCACAGCGAGGGGTTGGTCCGGCTATATTCTCCCCGCCCTGGTGCTGGCTGCATCCTTCACAGCGTATGTCGCCCGTCTGACGCAGATCGAGGTGTCGGCGAACTTGCGGGAGCCTTATATACGGGCCGCCCACGGCCGGGGCATTGTATTGCGGCGGGTGGTCGGCGTTCACGCCCTTCGTCCCGCCCTCGCATCGGTCGTGACCCTGATCGCAGCAAGCACCGGTCAGCTCGTCTCAGGGCTCATCATTGTCGAGGGTGTCTTCAAGATCCCCGGACTGGGCGGTGTCGTTTTTGACGCCATTAGATTCAAAGAACAGGCTCTGGTGGTCGGTATCTTGACGGTCGTCACCCTCACAGTGATCGTGTCGAGCCTCGTCGCGGACGTTCTCCACGCTCTGATCGACCCGCGGGTTCAGTCCGAGTAGTTACGGGCAGCTGTGTCGTGCACGTATCCGGAAGGGTCTTCGCTACATCCGCTCATGCTGAACGGCCACTCACGAGCCGGTCAACGGTTTGGTGACATGGTATTGCTCACGCCCGCCGGCCCTGGCGACGGCCCAGGAAAAAGGTGGCCGTGGCCAGGCCGGCCGCCCCCATCGCGGCTGTCGTTGTTCTGATGACTTGTTTGGCCTTGCGGCTGAAAACGACCACCGGCCAACCCCGGTGGTAGGCCAATGACTGGAGGGCCCGGTCGGCGTTGACGGCGACCGGATGGCCGACCTTCTCGAGGAACGGGAGGTCGCCGGCCGAGTCGCTGTAGGCATAGGAGAGACGCAAGTCGTAGCCGCGCTCGTCGGCGAGTTTCACGATGGCCTCGGCTTTGCCTTCTCCGTAGCAAAACGGCTGGGCCAGACGCCCGGTGTAAACACCGTCGACAGTCTCGGCAACCGTCCCGATCCCACCGGTCATACCCATGGCGGCCGCCAGATCCTCAACGATTTCAATGGGCGAGGCGGAGACGATGTAGGTATCTCGTCCGGCGTCATGGTGCAAATCGATCAAGCCGCGAGCCTCGAGCCGCACATCTTTGAGAAGACGAGGAATGACTTGACCCCCGAGAGCCCGAAGGTCGGCAACCGTCGTGCCGGCGATCGCTCCCAGAATTCGATCCCGGACGGCTGCCGTCTTTTCGTCGGAGGCGCCGGTCAGACGGAAACCCACCGCGTTGCGCGCATCACCGAGGAGATCGCTGGTCGGGACCAGGCCCGATTTCCACGCGGCCAGCCCGAACACGAACACCGAAGATCCGCTGATCAGCGTCCTGTCCAGATCAAAAAAGGCCGCCGCGGAATCAGTCATGAGCCCCCCGAGGTCGTTCGACGCAACCTACCAGACCGTTTCGACCGTCCGACCGGCCCCAATGGGCAGGTCTCTTTCACCGGCGGCTACGCTGACGGATATGGCAGCCGAAGAAGAACGAATCGCCCTCTTCCTTGATTACGAGAACCTGGCAATCGGGGCGCGCGACAACCTGGATGGGTTCGAATTCGACTTGAAGCCGATCGCCGACGCGCTGGCAGAACGCGGTCGGGTGGTCGTCCGACGGGCGTACGCCGATTGGTCCTACTTCAGTGACGATCGACAACGCCTGACCCATCACCATGTGGAACTGATCGAGATTCCGCAACGCATGGGCCCGGGCCGCAAAAACGCGGCAGACATCAAGATGGCCGTCGACGCCCTGGAGATGGCTTTCGAGCGGGACTACATCACCACCTTTGTTGTCGGCACCGGCGATAGTGATTTCACCCCGCTGGTGCACAAACTGAGAGAACTCAATCGGCGGGTCATTGGAGTCGGCATCAAAGGCTCAACGTCGGCGCTGCTGCCGCCCGCCTGCGACGAATTCCTTTTCTACGACAGTCTCGAGGGAGTCGATGCTCCGCGTCGCCGGAAGCGGCGTGAGCGATCCGCCGAACCGGCTCCCGCCCCCGAGCCTCAGGCTCCGGCAGCGGAAACGCCCGGGCCGGCATCCCTCGATGATCTGGCCGAACTGGTCACCCAGACCCTGGCCGGATTGCAGCGGACGAGTGGCGGAGTGGTTCTGGCGTCGTCGGTCAAGCGGGCTTTGTTACGTAAGGACCCCACGTTCAGCGAGCCCGATTTCGGTTTCCGGGCGTTTGGCGAACTCTTGCACCATCTCGAAGAACGGAAGGTCATCGAACTCACCGAGGGCGCGGCGAAAGGCGACCCGGAGGTGGGTTTCCCCACCGAAGGGCGTGGAGAAGAAGCAGCCTTTGCTTTGCTGCAAGAGGTAGTGGCAGAACTGGAGAAGGACGGCCATCCGCTCATGTCCGGGCTCAAGAATCAGCTTCGCAAACGGGAACCGGATTTCTCAGAGAAGCGCTACGGATTCGGAGGCTTCCTGCAATTCTGCAAAGCCGCGCGAACACACGGACTGATCGAATTCGAGTGGGACGACGACGCCGGGGATTACGTACTGAGGACGGCCGGCACTACCTAGCACTCAGTACGCAGTACCACGAGCAGCCTCTTTGGTACTAGGTACTAGGTACTAGGTACCAGGTGCGAGGTACTTCTTCCCCCCCACGCGGAAACCCCCCTCAGAGGGAGGTTGATGGTTGGGGAGTTTCCGCCGGTCCGGCCGCCTAAAGAGGGCCGGCCCGACCGCGTTACATGCAAAGAATCGCACGCTCGCTTCGGGGATGTATAGAGCCGAACGGCCCTATGTGAGTAGCCAAAGCCCGTATGCCCCTTGCTATGAACCGCGGCGTCGGCGTCGGTAGGCCGAGACCAGCAGCAAACTAGTGGTCCACGGCCAAACCCAGGCCAGGTCCCCAGGTCCGCCTGGGCCGGTGCGGGCGTTAGTCCGATCAAGTCGGAGAAGGCGATAGTCGCGCGTTTTCTCATGCAATTGTGGGTCAGATAGGCGGCGGGGATTGATTCCGGCTACGTAGGCCGCAAAACCGCTGCCGATGAGCACGGCTCTCATGAAGGCCAGGCGTCGCGGATCGTCCGACACGTCCACGGCTACCGCTTCCCACCATCCGTCGGGTAGCCACACCTCGACACCCGAGGCCGCCAGGGCGTTGCGATACCAGTCGGCGGCGTCGCCGAATCCCGCCAGGCAATAGACATGATCATCCACGATCGCGTAGTTGAGAGGCGTTCGATATTCCCGACCCGAACGCCGTCCGCGATGTACCAGGACCATCAGCCGTCCGCCGACCGATGGCCAAGAGTTCAGCCAACCGCCCAGCCCCAGGCGCCACAACGGAACCATGAACCGGTTCAGCAACCTGAACGCCATCCGCAGTTCGCCGGCATAGCGAATAGAAGAGGGCTCCCTGCCTGCCGGCGAGGAGCCCTCCGTGGCCATCAGCATGTGTGGCCTCTCTTCAGTTTGATCTAGTAACGGTCGCGACCGCCGCCACCGCCGTAGCCGCCGCCGCCACCACTGTATCCGCCGCCACCACCGCCGGAGCGGGGCTGGCGCGGGCGAGCTTCGTTGACGGTCAGCTTGCGCCCCCCAATATCGGTGCCTTCCAGCTCCTGGATCGCCTTGCGGGCATCCTCATCGGATTCCATTTCGACGAAACCGAAACCCCGCGAACGGTTGGTCGCCCGGTCCATGATCACGTTGGCCGACGTGACGACGCCATGCCCTTCGAATAGACGCTCGAGGTCCTCATTCGAGTACGACCACGGCAGGTTTCCTACATAGATGTTCATCCTTCGACCTTCCTATCAACAATCACCATCTCGCTGCCGATCTGTGCAGAGCCGACCACGAGTGTTCCAATATCAGCACTTGGGTAGTTTCGTCTTCGACCACGCATCCGGGTTTCCCGGTGCGCTTCACCCATCAACCACTCCTTTCCTGACGACGGATGCCGGAAAGTCGCGTAGCTTCACTGGCCTCGAAATCCGGACGCGGGCCGCGAGCAGCCGTTGGGGATTGGAAAGGGGCGGGAAGAATCAACTTTTCAGAACCTGTCTCACCAAGCGGCATCGGTCTACCGCCGTGCGCACATTGTAGGCGAAAGAAAAGCAAGACTGCGAAGGGAATCTTTCGCTGGCGGCTGGCGGCTGTCGGCTGTCTGCCGTCCGCCCCACTTCTTACTTCCCACCTCCCGCCATTCCACACCCCCGCGGCATCCTTTACGACCTGCAAGACTTGGAGGACACCGCAGCGCAGGAGTCACGATGTCAAACCGCAGTTGGGCTGAGCCCTACAAGATCAAGATGGTCGAGCCAATCCGCATGACTACCCGCGAGTACCGCGAGCAGGCCATCCGAGAGGCGGGATACAACTCGTTCCTGCTCAGATCGGAAGATGTCTATATCGACCTGCTCACCGACTCGGGAACCTCGGCGATGTCCGACTACCAGTGGGCCGGACTGATGCTGGGCGACGAGGCCTACGCCGGATCGAAGAGCTATTACCACCTCGTCGACTCCGTGCGCGAGGTGTACGGCTACGAAGAGCTCATTCCGACTCATCAAGGCCGTGGCGCCGAGCACATCCTGAGCCAGATCCTGATCAAGCCGGGCGATGTAATCCCCGGCAACATGTACTTCACGACGACCCGTTTCCACCAGGAGTACGCGGGTGGATCCTTCGTGGATGTGATCATCGACGAAGCCCACCAACCCGCCAGCGAACATCCGTTCAAAGGCAACATCGACCTGGCCAAAATGCAAGCGGTCGTCGACGAGTACGGCGCCGAGCGGATCCCCTACGTTTCGTTTGAGACGAACGTCAATTTGGCCGGCGGCCAACCGGCTTCGATGGCCAACTTCCGCGAGGTCTTCGAATTCTGTCGCCAGCACGGCATTCTGGTCATGCTCGACGCCACCCGGGCGCTCGAAAATGCTTACTTCATTCAGCAGCGAGAGGGCGGCTATCACGACCGGTCGATCAAGGAAATCCTGGCAGAGATCTGCTCGTACTCTGATGGGGCGACGGTCTCCTCGAAAAAGGACAACCTCGTCAACATTGGAGGATTCCTGGCTCTACGTGACCCGGAACTGGCCCGCCGGGCCCGGGCACTGTTGGTGGCGTTCGAAGGTCTGCAAACCTACGGCGGCATGTCGGGGCGGGATATGGAAGCCCTGGCTCGCGGTATCCGCGAAATGGTGGAAACGGACGATCATGTTGCCGCCCGGGTCGGCCAGGTGTTGTACCTGGGGGAGAAATTGATCAAAGCCGGGATCCCGATCGTTCGACCCGTCGGCGGACACGGCATCTTCCTCGACGCGGCATCGATCCTTCCGCATCTACCGCAGGAGCAATTCCCGGCCCAGGCGCTCACCGCGGCACTCTATGTGGACGCCGGGGTGAGGGGGATGGAGCGAGGAATCGTCTCAGCCGGGCGTGATCCGGCGACGGGCGATCATCACTACCCGAAACTCGAATTGGTGCGGATGGCGATTCCCCGGCGGGTCTACACGCAGGCCCATATGGATGTCGTGGCGGAGTCTGTGGTGTCCGTTTACGAAGGCCGGGAGACCATCAACGGCCTGCAGTTCACCTACGAACCGCCCGAACTGAGGTTCTTTCAAGCGCGGTTTGAGCCCGTGAGCTGAGCCGGCCCGACACACCGCGCATCGCTCATGGAGATTCGTTTTGACGATCGGCGGCGCGGTGAGAGCTATGAGTTTCGCGGGTTACGAGAGGTCGTCGAAGCGCACTCCATCGATCAGGTGATCCCGGCTTTCGAATTCATCCAGGCCGCAGTTGCGGGTGGCCAATGGGCCGCAGGTTTCGTGTCCTACGAGGCGGCGCAGGCTTTTGACGACGTGCTGACCGTCCGGCTGGGCGATACTGCCCCCGCCCTTCCACTTCTGTGGTTCGCTCTGTACGACGATCGAGTGGAACCAGGACCGGTCCGCACCGGCCGGTACGAGCTCACTCCCTGGGCAGGAGTCGAGCGACCGGAGAGATACGAGCAATCATTGCGTCGAATCCAGTCGTACATTCAGGCCGGCGATACCTATCAGGTCAACTACACCTATAGGCAGTCGGCTCAGTTCAGTGGCGATCCCCAGGCCTTCTATGCAGATCTGCTCACTGCCCAGTCGGCGTCATACAGTGCCTACCTCGACATCGGACGCTTCCAGATACTGAGCGCATCACCGGAGTTGTTCTTCCGTCAGCGAGGCAACACCATCATGTGCCGGCCGATGAAAGGAACTTCGGCTCGCGGTCGATGGCCGGAGGAGGACCGAGCTCTGCTGGCGGCGCTGCTCGATTCCGAGAAAGAGCGGGCCGAAAACGTCATGATCGTTGACCTCATCAGGAATGATTTGGGCCGGGTAGCTCGCTTCGGAACGGTCCACGTGGATGAGCTTTTTCAGGCAGAGCAGTACGAGACGGTCTGGCAGCTCGTCTCCACCGTTTCGGCCGAAATCCGACCTGGTATCGGCATTGTCGACTTGTTCCGGGCCCTCTTTCCGTGTGGATCGGTGACCGGAGCACCCAAGGTCAGAACGATGGAGATCATTGCCGAACTCGAGTCGACCCCTCGTGGTGTTTATTGCGGAGCGATCGGGATGCTGGCACCACCGGGAGTGGACGCCCCTGCTGCTTCGTTCAGCGTGGCAATTCGTACAGTCACCATCGACGGGGAGATCGGCACCGCCTCTTATGGGGTAGGGGGCGGCATCACTCACGGTTCCCTAATCGATCAGGAATACGAGGAGACCCGTGCCAAGGCTCGAGTGCTGATCCGGAAGGCGGCGGATTTTGTGCTCATCGAGACGATGCGTTGGGAATACGATCGGGGGTACTGGTTTCTCAACGAGCATTTGGATCGATTACAAGACTCGGCCGATTACTGCGGTTTCGAATTCGACCGAGCGCGGATTGAAGAGCAATTGCAGGCCACCGCCGGTGATTTCCCAGAAGTCCCGATGCGAGTGAGGCTGTCAATTGGTGAGCGCGGGCAGCCAAACATCGAGACCGGCCGCATCGTCGAAGCCGACAAGCCGCTCCGGGTGGCAGTCGATCATCTCCCGGTCGATCCTTCAGATTGGCGCTTGTTCCACAAGACGTCCATGCGCCGGCGCTACCAGGAGGCACGGCTTCGCCACCCGGACGCCGACGACGTGCTGATGGTCAACCTCAATGGTCAGATAACCGAGTCGACGATTGCCAATGTCATCGTGCGTCTCGACGGAAAATGGTTGACCCCTCCAGTAGCGTCGGGGTGTCTCCCCGGGGTGATGCGGCGGGTTCTCTTGGAAGCCGGGGAAATCGAGGAGGCTCCCGTCCTTGTGTCTGATTTGGCTCGAGCTGAAGGATTAGAGCTCATCAACGCGGTTCGACTCAGGGTCCCTGCCGTGCTCGCCAATCCGACAGCCGTGCCGATCCGCGAAGGAAGATTCTCGTGACATCGGTGACCCTGGATGATGTTACGAAGGTATTCGCCCGGGATACGACGGTGCTGGATGGCTTCAATCTGAACATTGGGGCAGGAGAGCTGATGGTCTTGCTGGGACCGTCCGGCAGCGGGAAATCGACCCTCCTCCGACTCATTGCCGGTCTCGAGACACCGACCAGGGGCCGGATCCTCTTTGATGGCGAAGACGTGACCGATATTTCGACCCGCGAGCGGAATGTCGCGCTGGTGCAACAGGATGGCGCCCTGTACACGCACCTCAGCGCCCGGGAGAACATCAGATTCCCGCTTGCCCGGCGCAAGGTATCGAAAGAGGACAGTGACCGGGTGGTCGAGGAGGCCGCCGCCCAAATCGGGATCAGAGCGCTGCTGGGGAAGATGCCGGGCGAGCTTTCTGCCGGTCACCGCCATTCGGTGGCCACGGCCCGGGCTCTGGTGCGGGAGAGCCGGGTGTTGCTGATGGATGAGCCGCTGGCGCTGCTAGACGCGAAGATCCGGCAAAGGACCCGATTGGAGATAGCCAGATACCAGGAGGAGTTGGGGACCACCACGGTCTACGTGACCAACGAACAGCAGGAGGCAATGGCACTCGGGGACCGGATCGCCCTCCTCGATGAAAGGGGGACCTTGCGGCAAGTGGGCTCTCCCCGGGAGATCTATCGCCATCCTCAGTCGCTGTTCGTTGCCGACTTTGTGGGAGAACTGAACCACACGAGGGTGCAACTCGAGCGAGATGGTGACGGGTGGTGGTTGCCGCTGGGAAACGATCGGTTCCGGCTCGATACCTCGGTTGTTGCCGACCGACCGGGACTCGACCAGCACCTCGGTCGTGAGGTCGTGGTCGGAATCCGTCCCGAGCATCTCGCTATCGCCCCGCCGGGGACGCCTTTTGCGTCCTGTCTGCACGGCAAAGTCGACCGGGTTGAGGACGTCGGTTCCTATGCCAGTGTGTGGGCGCTGGTCGGCGGCTGGCGGGTCAAAGCCCACCTTCATGCTGACCGGCTCCCGGTGCCGGGCAATTTGATCGAGTTGGTGGTTGACTCACAGCACCTGCATTTCTTCGAACCCGGCATGGGCGTCCGCTTCGAGACATCTCTTTGCTGAATGGGTCATTTGGTCTACTCGGTGCCGCCGGACGAGGGTTGATTACGCCGGGCCAAAGGCCGGGACCAATCGACGGGCTATCAGGGTAGCTGCCACCAAAACCGCCCACACCGCGCTGAGACCGGCGGCGGCCGCTCCTCCGGCCACCACGACTGCCAGCAAAGACCCGCCCAGCAGGATCCAGCGGGCCGAGCGCAGCCGGAAGAAATCCAGCATCTCGCCGGTGTAGTCCGATTTCGACATGGGCACGTAGCCGGGCAGCGCCAGCCCGGCAACCAAGCCCGCCGCAGACAATCCGAGGGGAAGCGCTTCGGGCACCGACCAAACCGACCCGAATGCGCCGGTGGCGATAACACCGCCCGAGGCGGTTGCCGATATGACGAAGGCGGCGATCAGGCTGCGGGACCCGGCGGGACCGGGGAGTCGGTGGTCACGGGCGACCGCATAGGCGAGAACCAGTGCCGCTATCCATCCCGTCACCGACTGGCTGGCAATGAACGCCGCCAACGGCAAGAAAACGAAGCTATCGAGGATGGTCGGGGCCAGTCCGGTGCTGCGCAGCACAATCCGGGTGGCCAGCAGCAACATGACGAGGGCGGCCAGATGGCCGGGTCCGGTCAGCCACCGTCCGCCTACTGCCAGGACGGCGGCCAGATTGGCGGTGCGGGTCTCGTCGGGATCGATTTCGCGGGCGATTGCCCAGGCCAGGAACACGGTCACCGCGGCATTGAACGCCGGCCGCGCGGCTTCGGACATCGAACCGGTCCGCTCAACCTCCAGTGCCAGGACGATCAAACCGCCGAGAGTTGCGACCGCCAGGTGGAACTGGTGAGTGCGCAATCGCGGGTTGATGGTTCGTGCCAGGGCGGTGATGGAGGTCAGGCGGAAGATGCGTTTCTCGTTTCTAGTCTATTTCCCCCTCCCGACTCGCTTTCCTCGTCGGGGTGGGGGGGATGGCTTCAATCCACCTTCTCCAGCTGAGCTCGTAGATGAATGCTCATCTCCTGGCCGACCGCGGCCATGTCCAATGTGTAGTTGAGGGCCTTTCCAGTCACTTCAATGATCCTCCTGACGGCGGAAACCTGCTTGGCCGTCGGGCTGACCCCTACCAGGGTGCTGGCCAATTCGATATTCGAACCTGAATGAGTGCCGGCGAGAATCTCGGTGATGCCGCTCGGCTGAGCGAGCACCATTTCAATCTGGCTCTCAGCCACGGGTCGTACGTACCCGGTTTCCGAATGCATCGGGTACCCGTCGGAGAGATTCCAGGTTCTTTGCAGGTAGAAAAGGAATGGCCTGCCGTTGTGGGAGAACTCGATCTCTTCGCCGTAGGAAAACGGTTCAATGGAGGGGTATTGGCCCTTGCCTTCACCCTTCCAGCGGCCGAGTAAAAAGGCCAGGGGTTGCACGGCCGGATGCAGGTCGGTGTCGCTCATGATCCATTGACCTCCTTGGAGTCGGATCTAGGGTAAACCCGACCGCGGTGGTTGTCCTTCTGGGGAGTACTAAGTTGGTCGATCACCGTCTTCTGCCTCGGGTGACCATGGCCACAGAGAAACTTCGTGAAGAGCATTCCAGGAGATTCGCCTCGGCTCAATTCGAGACTGCCCGGTTTCTGGGCCTGTCGCTGCTGGTGGGTGTCCTGGTCGGTGCCGGCGCTGCGTTGCTCATCTGGGCGATCGAATGGGTTGGCGACGGTTTCGATTGGGCTGCCGAGAGCACCGGTGCCGGCCGGTATGCCGTTCTGGCGAGTGTTCCTCTTGGTCTGCTGGCAGCCTGGTGGGTGGGCGCCAAGCTCGCCCCCGAGGTAGCGGGGGACGGTGTACCCGAAGCAACCATTGGACTGGCCGTCCACGCCGGATATCTGCCCACACGCTCCATACCACTCAAGATCCTGGCGACCGCTTTCACCCTCGGCGGGGGAGGTTCGGCCGGAAGAGAGGGACCGATAGTCCAGATCGGAGCAACGATAGGATCATCGGTCGCCCGCCGAACCGGTTTGGGTGAGGACAAGATCAGAAGCCTGGTCGCCGCCGGCGCCGGGGCGGCGATCGGCGCCAGCTTCAACGCCCCCATAGCCGGGATGCTCTTCGCGATGGAAGTAATGCTGCGGACTTTCTCGGTACGGCATCTCAGTGCAGTGGTGGTGGCTTCCGTGGCCGCGGCTGTAACCAACGAAAGCCTGGTCGGATCCGAAGAACTGTTGCGAGCGCCCCGATACGGCGTCATCGATCCCCGCGAATTGTTGTTGTACGCCGGAGTCGGGTTGCTGGCCGTCATCGCCGGATACGGCCTTCTCAAAATGCTTCATTTGACCGAGAATCTGGGCGAGCGGCTTGGAAAACGTGGGTGGCTACGACCGGTGGTCGCCGGGTTACTCGTCGCCGGAATCGGCGTATTTGAGCCCAACATTCTGTCCACCGGTCAGGCTTTTGTCGCCGAGGTGCTGGACTTCAGCTTGCTCGGGCAGGAGTTGTGGTGGATCTTGCTGCTCCTGGCAGTCATGAAGATCGTCGCCACGTCGGTGACCATCGGCTCGGGTGCGTCCGGTGGCGCGTTCATGCCGAGCTTGTTCATCGGTGCGACGCTCGGAGCCGCCTACGGCGAGCTGGTCTCTCTGGTCTGGCCATCCAGTATTTCCCCACTGCGACCCGGCGCTTTCGCGGTGGTCGGGATGGCCGCGACTTTCGCGGCGGTGGCCAGAGCGCCGCTCACTGCGATTCTCATCGTCTTTGAGATCACTCAGGACTACGGTCTGGTACTGCCTCTGATGCTGGCCGTCGTATTGGCCACCTTGATCACCGACGTGATCCACCCCGAATCTGTGTACACGTTGCCACTCGCCAAGCGAGGGATCCAACTGGTGAGATCGAGTGAGGTGGACGTGCTCGATACGGTGAAAGTCGGCGACGTCATGTCGCTCAATCCCCTGACGGTGCCGGTGGGCATGCCGATACGCCAGGTTCAGGAGATTCTCGATAGGGGCCGGCGGCATGGGGCCGCAGTGCTCGACGAGAACGACCGGCTGGTCGGCATCGTCAGCATCAACGACGTGCTGCGGGCTCATGGGCCGCCCGATTCGATCAAAGTGGCCGAGGTGATGACCCGCCGTCCGGTAACGGTGTCGCCAAATACCCCGGTCAGCATGGCGCTCGAGCGAATGGCCGCTCTCGGGGTAGGGCGCCTGCCGGTGGTCGCACAGGATGACGTTTCCCGGGTAGTGGGAATGTTCCGGCGGGAGGACGCAGTGCGTGCCTATCACCGCGCTTTGAGCCAGAAGACCCACCACGAATTGGCTCGCGACCGATTGCGACGGCGTACCCATCCCGGAGCCGAGTTCTTTGATTTTCGGATTCCGCCCGGGTCGATGGCGGACGGCAAGTTCCTCCGGGAGGTCAGTTGGCCGGAGGGTTGTACGATTGTGTCCGTGCGCCGGGGCCGGGTGGTCTACGTTCCCACCGGCAACACCAAGGTGGTCCGGGACGATGTGTTGACCGCGTTTGGTACGCCGGCAGCCCATCGGACGGTTATCGACCGGCTCAACGCCACCGGTGACGAACCAACGGCAGAGATCCCGATCGTCGAGCCACCGGAGGACGACGAGTAGCTGTCGGCGGTCCGCCCCTTGAGTTGTCAGTCGGTCTGCCTGCGGCATTCCTATCGGTCTTCAGACTGACGACTGACGACTGACGACTGACGACTGATGACTGACGACTGATGACTCTCTTTCCGTATACTTCGATCCAGGAGGTGACCAGCGTGTTGCGGAGTGGAATGCACGTTCGTGAACTCACGAAGAAGGTCGGTCAGACGGGTCGTACCGGCAAGGTGATCAAAGTCCATGGTGACAACGTCGAGGTGCTCTGGGACGACGGGCATGTCAGCTCATTGTCCGGTGCGATGCTGCGGCCCATTCACAAGACGGCCCGCAGCTCGTAGCTATTCAGAGTAGGCGGGCAGCGAAAGCTCGAAGGAGCTTCCACTCGACCCGGCTGTATAGGTCAGGTCGCCGCCCATCAATCGGGCGAGTTGGCGCGAGACTGTCAACCCCAGTCCGACTGAAGCAGGTTGGGTACTCACGGTGTGAGCGCGTTCGTAGGGTTCGAAGATTGACTCGCGGCGTTCGACCGGCACTCCCGGTCCGTCGTCTGCGACGGTGACCAGCACCGTGCCATCATTGCGGTGCACCGATAGTTCGATCTTGTTTCCACCGTACCTGTATGCGTTGGTGAGAAGGTTGCGGATGATTTGTCGTACCCGGGTGGCGTCGGCCAGGGCCCGGTCGTCTTCTCCGGATCGGACGGTGATCCTGGTGCTGTCGTTCATGCCAAGGGCGGCCAGAACCGCATCGATTTGCTGACCAACATGGGTTTCCATCGTGCAGATGGCAATCTTGCCGATATCGGCGCGCGCCGCAACGAGCAAGTCCTCGACGATGTTGGCGACTTCGGCGCTTTGGTCGGCGATGAGCGAGACGAACTCGGTCGTTTCCTCGGTTGTGAAACGATTCCACCCATCCCGCAGTTCTTGAGTGAGCCCGACGACTGCGGTGAGTGGCGTACGCAGCTCGTGCGAGACGGAGGCGACAAAATCGTCCTTGGAACGAACCAACTGTTCCAGCCGTGCCTCTGCCGCAATTCGCTCGGAGATGTCGCGAGCCACTGCCGAGAAGTATTCGATATTGCCTTGTTCGTCGCGGTGGTTGATTACCACCGTCGAGGCGGGAGTGTGCGACCCGTCCGGACGTCGGAGCGCCAGTATTCCGCTCCAGACATCGCTTCGCAGGATGTCTGCAATCGTTTCTGCTTCTTCGATGGCCAGCACCTCTCGTACTCTCAAGCCCCGAACGTCCCCGTCGGCGGGGACTCCGGCGAAACTGCGGGCGGCCTGATTGGCATATTGGAAGTGACCCCGCTCATCGGCGATGGCCACGAAGTCCGGGGTGGCCTCGAGGATACGGATCAAGCGGCGGGTCGTGTCCTCGGCTTGCTTGCGCTGGGTGATGTCGACCATGGCTCCTTCGTAGTACAGGACCGCGCCGTCGGAATCGGAGACGATCCGGCAGCTGTCGCTGACCCAGATATGGGTGCCATCGTGGCGTACCAACTCATGCTCATGGTGTTCGAGAGAGCCCTCCCTTTCGAGGATTTCCTGGCTGGCCGTGCGGTCCGACGGCCGGGCGTAGGCGTCGCGAACCTCCAGATCGAGAAGGGAGGCTTCATCCGGGTACCCGAGGAGCGACACCAGGGCGGCGTTGGCTTCGAGGATCCGGCCGTCCGGGGTGGTGCGATAAAGGGGGGTGGGGATGCCCTGAAACAGGCTCCTGTAGCGTTCCTCGCTCTCGAGCAGCGCCTGATGGGCGAGATGGTGGTCGGTGATATCCCGCAGGATCACTTGGGAAGCGAGCTCTGACCTGTAGGTGATGGGACGGGAGACGTTCTCAACATGGATTACCGCTCCATCGAGGCGGATTAGCGTCATCCTCGACCCTTCCACCGTTTCGCCATGGAGGACCCGGGCGATGTCGCGCCGGGCAGACTCGAGAGAGTCAGGGTGGATGAAGAACTCGAGTGGAGCGCCCAGCAGGTCGGTGGGGCTGAGGGCCCCAACCAACTCGGCGGTCGACTCATTGGCGAAGAGGATTGCCGATCCGTTGTGGACCAGGATTGCATCGGGAGAAGCTTCGACGAGATTGCGGAATCGTTCCTCGCTCTCGACGGTCGCCTTCTGGGACCGATGGATCGTTCTGGCGATGGTGAAGAACATGACGCCTGCTCCGACCACCAGGATCGCCCGCGACAGGATCCCTTCGGTTGGCGTGCCACCTTCAGGCAGGTGGAAGAGCGGCAATGCTGGAGAAACATCCGGCAAGTGGAGCACCAGCTGGATCAGCGTCGTCAAAACCAGGATGCCGGTGATCCTCACGGCAGGTGCTTTGGGGAGCAGGAGAGCCGCGGTGGCAACGACATAGAAGAGCACAAAATCGACGGCGGCCACCGAGCCGAACATCCACCAAAGGGTTGCTGCCCCGAGTGCATCGATCGTCAAAACCACTTCGAGACTTCCGCGGAATGATGCACGCAGAGCGACCGAGAACATCAAAACCAGGCCTGCCAGTAGGGACAGGACGGCGGCGCGTTCTGAGTTGGATGCGGTCGCCACAATCACCGAACCAACAGTGGTCAGCGCATAGGCAGCAATGCGAAGATTGAGCACCCGGTTAGTCAGGTGCTCCAATCCCACCGTGGCAGAGGGCGCGGGAGGCGAAGCCATCAGAACCGTTATCGGAAGGGGTCCACCCACCCTTGAGACTTGGCAGTGCGTTTACAGGTAGGTGCCCGGGTACGACTTGTCGTCTTGATGCCCCTCGAGGGCCTTCCGCTGGCGGACCTCGGCCAGCTGCGCCTGGGCCATCGCTTGCTGGCTCCACAGGCTCGCCTGGATACCGTGGAACAAGCCTTCCAGCCATCCGACCAGCTGGGCCTGGGCGATCCGTAGCTCCGATTCGGACGGAACGTCGGAGGTGAGCGGCAGGAAAACCTCGTCGAGTTCTTCGCACAAATCAGGCGATAGAACCTCTTTCAGCTCGTCGAGGGACCGCCGGTAGATCTCTTGCAGTCGTTTGCGCCCTGCCTCATCCAGTGGTGCCTGGCGTACTTCATCGAGGGTGGCGCGAGTCATCGAGGCGATCCTTATCAGCTTGGTGGGCTGACTGATCGTTGACGGCTCATCGGCATCGGTCGCAGGGGCACCGACGATTTCTGGTTGGACGGGCTGTTCGGTCATGGTTTCTGCCTCCAGAATCAGGCTACTCCGTGGGCGGGACCTCCCGCCCATCCGTATCCGGCGGCAGAGGAGGCCAGTCACTTCGGTCGGGGGTTGGGGGGAGAGGAGATGGGGGTGATTCGCCGAGGTTCGAAGGAAGTGGCGCGCCGATGTCCATGGACAGTCTTCCAAGATCGAATACCTCACGCCGGGCGCGGAGATCGAAATACAACACGGCGAGGACCAAAACAACGAACGGTGTCGTCACCACGGAGATAGCCACCGATACCGCCATTCCGGCGAAGACCCCGCCGCCGTCTGGCACGAACGCTTGCAGAATGCGGGAAGCGACGCCGCCCAGCACGGCAACGATCAACCACGTGGTCAGCAAAGTGCCAAAGGTAGGCCACCAGCGGCCCCTCACGAGATTGAACGATCGGCCCAGTGCTTCGGCAGGAGAGATACCTTCCACGACGAGGACGGGGATGGCGGGAGCCCATGAGATGGCCAACCACGGCACGACCACCAACCAAACGACCAGCGCCAAGAGCGCCAGGGCGCCCGACGCCGAGGATGTGATGCCCGCCACCAACCAGACGCCGGCGCTCAAGGCGCCGATGGCGGCGATGATCAGCAGTCCGGTAGCGATGATGGCCGGCAGACGACGCCAGGCAAGTGCGAGCGAGGAGCGCCAATCGGGTGGTGTGCCCAGATAGACCTCCGCAACTGCCCGAACACTTCCGGCCGAGGCCAGGACTGCGGCCGCCGATTGGATCACTGCGGCGAGAACGGCAGCTCCCATAAAACCCAGCATCTGCTCTAGCAACGCTTCATCAATGACCGGGGTGGGGTCGTTGAGTTGCTGGGTCAGATCGGGGGGGATGGCTGCATCCAGGATCCAGTATGAGGCGATCCCGGCCGGAACCACCACGATCGCCACCAGCAGCATCAAGGCTCGCCAATGGCGAGTGTAGATCTTGAAGGCGGTGTCGATGATCTCGCCCAGCCCCAGTGGGCGAAGTGACTGTTGGCTCATGGATACGAAGGGTAATTGGTTCTTGTTTTTGGTTCTCAGTTCTTGGTTCTTCGTTATTGGTTCCGTTGCATGGCTGGAGATCCTCAGAGTCGGTTTGTCACCGGCGCGGAGTACAACGGACATATGCAGAACTACCGAACTCGTCGGGTTGATCAGCAAGCACACGCGCTCACGTTGGCCGTCTACTTGGCGAGCCGGGATCTCCCGGCAGTGCTTCGGATTGACGAGTCAGATGAGGAGAGCATCGGTTTCCATTGTCTCCAACATCGCCGAAGGTGCAGGAAGGGGTGGCAAGGATTTCTCGCGGTTCTTGCGGATGGCTTTGGGGTCTGCCTTTGCACTCGAAGCACAATTGCAGTTGTGCAATGACCTCCTCCTGATCGGACCGAGCGACGTCAAAGCCGTCGTCGAGCAGACCACCGAGGTTCAAAGGAAACCGGGAGCCCTCATCGGGTCAATCGGTGGAAGTTCTCGAACCGATGCCAACAACCAAGAACCAAGAACACTCTTTTCCCTAGACTATCGGTAACCATTCAGGAGTTTGATATGGCCAACGACGATTACCCGCAGATTCTCGACGCTGCTCACGTGGCGGATTTGCTCGGCATGAACGTGCAGATGGTTCGCAAATACGCGAGGGAGGGTCGCATCCCGGCTTATCGTCTGCCGGGAGGCCGCACGTTCAAATTCTTCCGGGATGAGATCCTCGACTTCCTGAAGGCTCACCCCGTGGATGTGGGGAAAGAATTAGAAGTCTGAGGAACCCGTCCTGGCCTCCCACTTCCCACTTAGATCTCCGCTAGGAGCACCCTGGCGGCCCAGGCGACGGGATCGCGCAACTCGTTGAGACTCGGCAGGGACTCGGCCGCGGTCCATAATATGTTGAGGGCATCCTCGCCCCATCTCCGGGCAACCTCGGAACAGAATTCGGCACCTACTCGGTACTGCTCTTGTTTGAGTTCCAGGCCCAACATCCGGTTGATGATCTGTTCACCTTGCGATGGTTCGGCGCGTCGCCGGTTCATGGCCTCCCTCATTCGCCCCAGATCCGGGAGCATCTTCGGAGCAGCGCGATCCATCAGATAGTCCGCGTAGCCCTCCATCACCGCCATGAAGGCTTGAATGGCATCGAGAATTGGGCGTTGTTCGGGAGTGGTGATGAGACCTGCCAGACCGGTCGGATCGCTCAGCAACGACTCGATTTGCTCCGGGTCCGAGAAGCCCTGCAATTTCTCGTACAGAGAGGTTGGATCCAATTCCAGACCATCGAGATAGCGGGCGATGAGACCAACAAGCTCAGGTCGAGTCCACGGCTGGGCAAATTCCGCTTGGTGGGTCACTTCGTGGAGGGCTACCCACAACCGAACCTGGCGGGTATCTAGACGATTCTCGGCTGCGAAAGCTTCGATGTTGGGTACGACCAGGTAGAGGTCACCGGCTTCGGCGGTGGGGAGGCCGATGTCGAACTGGCCGAGGACCCGGTGACTGAGAAAGCCAATCATGGTGCCCATTTGTGCGCCGAGAATGGCCGGGCCCAGCGGAACCATCATTCCCTCGAGTGGGCCGCCGGCATCGTCCACACCGATTTTTTCGGCCAGGGGTTCTACGAGATAGCGAAAGCTCTCCAGGTTCCTGGCTGCCCAGGTGGCGCGATCGACCGGGACGGCGTCAATCGCATCTCCCAGGTCGAGATTGGTGACTTCGGCGATCCTCATCTGGGCGAGTCTCGTCAGATCCCGGTACTCCTCGGCGAGCCACGGCTCGATCGGCTCGACCGGACCGGCGAGATGACGCGAGATTTCTCCCGCCAGTTTCCAGTTGACCGGTCCCGGTTGGCTGAACAGCTCAATGAGGCGGGCAAACAGGTCGTCGCTCACAGGTCTTCAGGCCGCCTGTCCAGGACTACCCGTAGGTCGATGATCTCGGTGTCCCGGAGCACTTCGACAGTCACGGATTGGCCTGCCCGGTAGGTGCGAAGCAGGGCGACGAGTTCGTTCATGTTGGCGATCGGAGCGCCATTGAGGCCAACGATCGTGTCACCGATTTGTGCCCCCGCGTCGGCGATGGCCGACTCGGATTCGATGGACACGATATGGGCGCCGGTGGGCAAGCGGGCATTCTCGTCGGTCAGTTCGAAGGCGTCCTCCCCGGTGATTCCCAGAAACGCATGTTCCACTTCGCCATTGGCGATCAGATCCTCGGCGATGCCGACAACTATGTTGACCGGGACGGCAAATCCCAAACCTTCAGCTCCCACGTCGCTGACCCCGATGGCGGTGGTGATGCCGATCAAGCGGCCCTGTCCGTCCAGCAAAGCTCCGCCACTCGACCCGCGGGTTATGGGGGCATCGGTCTGAATGAGGCCAAACAGTTCTTCGGTACCGGTGACGCGCAGCTCTCGGTTGAATGCGGAGATGATGCCGGAAGTGACGGATGACCCTCCTCCCAGACCGAGCGGGTTTCCGATGGCGATGGCCGGATCCCCAATGCGCACCTCCTCGATAGAGCCCAGCTCGATGGGTGTCAGTCCTGGGGCGTTCACTTTGAGCACTGCCACGTCGGTCAGCGGGTCGGTTCCGACGACTTCGGCTAGGAAGATCCTCCCATCCAGGAAGATCACCCGCACAAACTCGGCGTTTTCGACCACGTGATTGTTGGTGAGTATGTAGCCGCCGGTGCTGTACACGACCCCGGATCCGGTCCCGGCTGCCTGATCGGTGACCCCGTTGCCGCTTCCGATCTCGACGGTAACGATTGAGGGTCGAACGAGTTCGGCGATCATTGCCACAGCGGTGCCGCCCTCAATGGAGACGGGTACCGGAACCTGCACGGTGACCGGGACGGAAGCGACGGTCGTAGTCGTGGTAGCGGGCGCCGGGTCGGGATCGGCAAAGACGCCCAGACCGGCCAGAAGCCCGACCGTCAGCAATGATCCAATCAATCCCCCGAGCGCGGCCACCGGGGCGATCCGGGCTCGCCGGGGCAAAGGGGTTGCAGCGACCTTCGCCTCGTCCGGGGGGGAAACCTCGGGTGTAACCTGCGGCGGCAACGGCGGTGTCACGGGTGCCAGCCGGGCGCCGGGGGCGGGCTGGTGGTTGGTCATGAGGTGATTGTATGAGCAAATCTCCGGTAGAGAGTCGCATCCGGGTCTCCGAGGCGTCTATCAATGCCGCGGACCTGGCCGGGATGGTCGGAGACTCCGCGGCGGGCGCGGTGGTTGTGTTTCTCGGGACGGTTCGTGATCATTCCCCGGGCAAGGAAGGGGTGACCTACCTGGAGTATGAGGCCTATCGGGAACAGGTCGAAGCCAAGATCGCCGCGATCGTTGCCGAAGCACTGCAAAACTGGCCGCTCCGGGGGGTTGTGGTCGAGCACCGGGTAGGTCGGGTCGAGGTGGGGGAAGCCTCGGTCGGGGTCGCAGTCTCTTCAGCCCACCGCGCGGAGGCGTTCGAAGCTGCCCGTTACTTGATCGACGAACTCAAGCAACGCGCTCCCATCTGGAAAAAGGAACACTGGCCCGGCGGCGCCGAATGGGTGGAAGGTTCTTGAGGCGCACTTCGTGCGCCTCAAGAACCGGTTTCGGGTTTCAGGTGGCAGGTTCCAGGTCAAAACACGTGCCTCCAACTTCGGAAAGCGCTGCCCTATCTGGTACCTGAAACCCGAAACCCGAAACCGGCGCAGCCTCCGGCTGCGCTAGCTATAGCTAGCGGCGGTTTTTCCGACATGGGAGGGCCTCTCATTGATATAGTCCGCGCACGCTGGGTGGCGGAGCCACCCCGGCGATTCGACGGAGGAACGGTTCAGCTTGCTGGAAGTTGCCAACCTGGAGGTCGTATATCACGACGTCATCCTCGTCCTGCGCGGCATCTCCTTCAAGGTTCCCGACGGAAGAATCGTGGCGCTGCTGGGCGCCAACGGAGCCGGCAAGACCACCGTGTTGCGGGCCCTCTCCGGGCTGCTCGATGTTCACGAAGGAGACATCACCAAAGGCGAGGTCCGTGTCGACGGCGAACCCATCCACAAACTGAAACCTGCTTCCATCGTCGATCGAGGCGTCACGCAGGTGATGGAAGGCCGGCGGGTCTTTGCCGAATTCACGGTAGAAGAGAACCTACGGGTAGGTGCGCACAGTAATCCCGGACACCGGGATGAGAACCTGGCCAGAGTCTTCGACTTGTTCCCGATTCTCAAGGAGCGCCGCAAACGAACGGCCGGATATCTGTCCGGAGGTGAGCAACAGATGCTGGCGATAGGCCGCGGATTGATGTCAAGCCCGCGGTTCCTGCTTCTCGACGAACCCAGCCTCGGCCTGGCCCCGCTGCTGGTGCAGCAAATCCGTGACCTCATCGTTGAGATCAACCGGCAGGGGACGGCCATTCTGCTCGTCGAGCAGAACGCCACCATGGCACTCTCCATCGCCGAGCACGGCTACATCATGGAAACGGGCAAGATCGTGATGGACAAGCCGGCCGCAGAATTGATGCGTGACGAGGATGTCCAGGAGTTCTACCTGGGCCTCCACGCCGGAGAACGTAAGTCCTTCCGCGACGTCAAGCACTACAAGCGACGCAAGCGGTGGTTGTCATGAGTCTGCTGGTAGCCAAAGACCTTCGACTTTCCTTCGCAGGTGTCGTTGCTCTGGACGGCGTGACATTCCAAGTCGATCCCGGTGAGCTGTTTGCCATCATCGGGCCAAACGGGGCCGGAAAGACTTCGATCTTCAACTGTCTCAACGGGGTCTACCATCCCCAGGAAGGCACCATCAGCCTCGACGGGACGAGCCTCCTCGGCCTCAAGCCGAACCGCATCGCCAAACTCGGGGTAGCCCGAACATTCCAAAACATCGAGCTGTTCGAGAACCTCACCGTTCTGGACAACATCCTTCTCGGGCGACACATTCATTTCTCCTATGGTCCGCTGGCGGCCGCGGTCTATCAGGGACGCGCCAAGCGTGAGGAGATAGCGAACCGCGCCCGGGCAGAGGACATCATCGATTTCCTCGAGATCCAGGCTTTCCGCAAGAGCCTGGTCGGCATGCTCCCCTACGGGATTCAGAAACGGGTCGAGCTGGGGCGGGCCATGGCGATGGATCCCAAACTTCTCTTGCTGGATGAACCGGCCGCCGGCATGAACCTGGAGGAGACCGAAGACATGGCCCGGTTCATCCTCGACATCAAAGAAGAGCTGGGCATCGCCATGATCCTGGTCGAACACGACATGGGATTAGTGATGGATATCGCCGACCGTGTGATGGTGCTCGACTTCGGGCGGAAGATTGCCGACGGAGCCCCGCAGACCGTGCAGCGCGATCCGGAAGTGATCCGCGCTTACCTGGGCGAGGAATTCGAGAGCGAATCCCTCCACGCCGCCGAAATACGAGCCGCCGAGGCCACCGGGGGAGGCGGCGAGCCCTCATGACTACCACCGAACAGCGACCCCGGAGCGACGCACCCGACCTGGCCTTCACCAGCATGCCCGCCTGGCTTCGCGACATTGCCCGCCGGGAACCCGACCGGATCGGATTGAGGGAAAAAGAGTTCGGGATCTGGCAAGAAACCACTTACCTCGAGTACTGGGAGCTGGTCAAGACCACCGGGATGGCTCTCTGGGCTTTGGGGGTACGACCCGGTGACCGCGTCGCGATCCACTCGGAAAATCGACTGGCCTGGGTGGTCTCCGATCTAGCCGCTCAAGGCATTCAGGCCGTCTCGGTGGGTCTGTATCCGACCAACCCGGCCCCAGAAGTTGAGTACTTGCTGGGGCATTCTGAGTCGAAGGTTTTGATAGCGGAAGACCAGGAGCAGGTCGACAAAGCTCTCGAAGTACGGGATCGGTTGCCGAACCTGGAGAAGATCATCTACGTCGAGCCGCGCGGGGTCCGTACCTACGACGATCCCGGCTTGATGTCGTGGGACATGTTCCTGGCGTTGGGCCGCCAGCAATTGATCGAGACCCCCCGCCGCTTCGACGAGCTGGTCGACGCAATCGATATCGACGATGCGGCCACCACCGTCTATACCTCAGGCACTACCGGTCCTCCCAAGGGGGCCATACTCTCGCATCGCAATCTGGTCTGGACTGCCAACGAGGCCATCTCGATCATCGCCGCCGGCAAGATGCCCGACCGCAGCGAGCAGCTGTCCTACCTGCCCCTCTGTCACGTATTCGGCAGGCTTTACGACATCCTGGGTGCGTTGGCGTTTCGATCGACGGTCAACTTCGCCGAGTCCATCGATACCGTCGTGGCGGATCTCCAGGAGATCCAACCCACTTACTTCCCGGCCCCGCCCCGCATCTGGGAGAGAATGAGCGCCGCCACGCAGATCCGAATGGCCGACGCTTCCCCCACCAAGAAACTGCTTTACCGGGTTTTCCTGAAAGCCGGGATGTGGAACGCCGATCGGATCGTCGAACGGGGTTCGCGGGGCTTGATCGGCAACCTGGTCCACGGTGTCGGCTGGTTACTCGTCTACCGCTCGCTGCAGAAGAAGATCGGCATGTCGAAATGTCTGCAAGCCGTCTCCGGAGCCGCCCCGATCGCCCCGGAGCTCTTGAAGTTCTTCATGGCGCTGGGCGTCCCGATCGTTGAGGGTTGGGGCATGACGGAAACCTCGGCGCTGGGGACCGTCAACCGTCAGGGCAACATCAAACTCGGCACGATCGGGGAGCCGCTCGACGGATGCGAGATAAAGATCGCTGAGGACGGTGAGATCCTCGCCCGGCATCCCGGTGTCTTCCAGGGTTACTACAAGGACCCCGAAGCGACGGCAGAGGCTCTCGATGCCGACGGGTGGCTGCACACCGGCGATGTAGGCGAGTGGGATGGCAACCACGTCAAGATCGTCGATCGCAAAAAGGACATCATCATCACCTCCGGTGGCAAGAACATCTCGCCGTCGGAATTGGAGAACCGGCTGAAGGTCTCGCCGTTCATCAAAGAGGTGATGGTGATCGGGGACCGTCGGAAATTCATCAGTGCCTTGATCGGCATCGAATTCGATGTGGTGTCCAATTGGGCGCAGCGCAAGGGCATCACCTTCACCACCTACCGGGATCTCAGCGAGAAGCCGGAGGTGATCAAGCTCATTCAGAAGCAGGTCGATGAGGCCAACGCCGACTTTGCTCGAGTCGAGCAGATCAAGAAGTTCGAGCTCCTCCCCAAGGAATTGGATCACGACCAAGGTGAGCTGACCGCCACCCAGAAAATCAAGCGCAAAGTGCTGGCGGAACAGTTCGCCGATCTGATCGAGGGGATGTACACGTGACCCAGTTCCTCCAGGCCACCGTGGCGGGGTTGTCGCTGGCCTCGATCTACATCCTCTTGGCACTGGGGTTCGTGATCATCTACAAGTCGATGCAGGTGCTGAGCTTCGCCCATCCGGCGGTGATGATCTTTGGGGCCTATATGGTGTCGTACTTCACTTTGGACCGCGGTTGGAACTTCTGGCTGGCTTTGCTGGGCGGCGTTATCGCAACGGCCCTTCTCGGTTTGGCTGCGCAATGGGTCTTCATCCGTCCGATGATCGGCAAACCCGTGTTTGCGATCGCCATCCTCACCATCGGTCTCGACATCGCCATCCGCACCCCGGTCACCACTGCCATCGGCTTGAACATCCGCACCGTCGGCGACCCCTGGGGTTTCAACACCTGGAACGTGGAGGGGGTGATCATTCAGCAGCGCGGGGCGGCGATGGTGGTGACCGCGGTGGTGGTAGTCGTGGCGATCTTCGCCTTTTTCCGCTACTCCCGGGTTGGGTTGGCCATGCGAGCCACGGCTTTTGACCAAGAGACTGCTTTGGCACAGGGAATCAATGTCGGACGCATCTTTGCCGTCGCCTGGATCCTGGCGGGAGCCATGGCGGCCCTGGCCGGTACGTTTGCTTCCACCGATCTGAGCGGGCTCAACCAGAGTACCTGGGTCATCGCGCTCAAGGCCCTCCCGGCGATCGTGGTCGGTGGTCTCGACTCCGTTGGCGGAGCCGTGCTGGGCGGGTTGATAATCGGACTAGCCGAGGCCTACACCGCCACCTACCAGTCTCAATACCTGGGGTTTCTTGGCTTCAACTTCAGCCAGGTGGTTCCCTACGTCGTGATGTTGATTGTGTTGTTGGTCCGTCCCTACGGACTCTTCGGGACCCGCGAGGTTGAGCGCGTATGAGAGGTCGTCCCGAGCTATTCACCCGCTACGAGGCCGATTCGGCGATTCTCCGGAACAACACCCAGCGTGTGTGGCTGGCGATCTTGCTGCTGGTCGCCATCGTTCTCCCGTTCGGGCTTCCCCGCGATTGGATGATTCTCTTTGCCCAAGCCTTGATCGCCGCAGTCGGGGTGATCGGTCTCAACCTGGTTACGGGCTACGCCGGTCAGGTTTCGCTTGGTCACGCCTTCTTTCTGGGCGTTGGCGCCTACGCAGCTGCCGCGTTGGGAGGCGAGGGGACCGAAGAGGTATGGGGGCTTGGTCTCGACATGCTTATCTGGATCCCAGCGGCCGGCTTGATCGCCGCCTTGGTGGGGGCTCTCGTAGCTCCGATCGCTATGCGGCTCAAAGGTCTCTATCTGGCGCTCGTCACCCTTGGTTTGGTGTTCCTCGGCGAACACATCTTCCGGGAGTGGGATTCACTGACCGGGGGCTCGACCACCGGTCGCGAGCCTGCTCAGCTGAAGCTGCTCGGGTATCGCTTCGACTTGGACGGCACTTTTGGGAGCGTCACCGTTACCAGAGAACAGCAGATCTATTGGGTGGCTCTTGTGATGCTCATCGTTGCGGCGTTCTTTGCCAAGAACCTGGTTCGCTCACGGGTGGGCCGGGCTTTCGCGGCAGTGCGCGACCGTGACATCGCGGCCGAGGTCATGGGCATCGATCTGACCCGCACCAAGATCCTGGCTTTCGCCATCTCCTCGTTTTATGCCGGGGTGGCGGGAGCACTTCTCTACACTGTTACCGGCTTCGTCAACGCGGTCTCGTTCAATCTCTTGTTGTCGATTACCTATATCGCCATGGTGGTGATTGGAGGTGCCGCCAGTATCGCCGGCTCGATCATGGGAGCTCTCTTCTTGACTCTGCTGCCGCGCATCATCGATGCCCTCGGCAGTGCGTTGCCTTTCTTTGAGGTATCGTCATCAGGATTGCTGAGTACATCGCAACTCGAGCGCGTCGTTTTTGGTCTGCTGATCGTAGGGTTCTTGATATTTGAACCGCTCGGTTTGTACGGCATCTGGATTCGTATCCGCAACTACTGGAAAGCCTGGCCGTTCTCTTATTGAACGGCCCCGACAAGTGCAAGGAAAACGGAGGAGGGAACTGATGAGGAGATGGACCAAGCTGCTCGTGGTGCTGGCCGTGCTGGCACTGGTAGCCGCCGCCTGCAGCAACGAACAGGCAGAGGAGACGACCACCACCGCCGCCGAGACGACCACAACGGCGGCGCAGACGACTACTACCGCCGCCGAGACGACCACCACAGAAGCCATGATGGAGATCATCACGGGTCCCGGCGTGACCGAGGAGCCCTGCCCGGGCGGTAATCCGGATCACGGCTGCATCTATCTGGGGGTCCTTACCGACGAGTCCGGCCCGTTCGCCGGTGCGGCTCCGGCTCTTTACGGGGGCCAGTCGCTGTTCTGGGCGACGGTCAACGCCCAGGGCGGCATCGGCGGTGCCTACGACGTGGCCTTGCCGGAAGACCTGAAGAAGGACACCGGCTACCAGGACGACGTCATGGTGACATCGTATGCCCAGATAGCCGAAGATGTGGCGGCCGTTGCCCAGTCGCTCGGCACGCCCCAGACTCTGGCTGTGCTGCCCGATTATGCGCGAGACCACACAGTGGCGGCGCCGATGTCCTGGTGGTCCGGCTGGGCCTACGAGGATCGGGTTCTAGAGTTCGGCACCGGCTACTGCTTTGAAGCGATGAACGCCGTCGACTGGGCAACGGTGGCCATTCCGGCCATTGGCCGGGAATTTACGACGGCCGGCATCGCCTTCATTCCCAATGACTACGGATTGGACTACGGCGCCGGCGTGAAGATCGCCGCTGAAGCCAATGGAATCACCGTTGCCTGGGAACAGCCGGTCATTCCCGCCTCGTCCGGGGGCGACCCGACCCAGACGGAAGCAGTCGCCAAGATTGTGGCAGAACCGGTCGATATTGTGTTCGTGGTGACGGGTCCTAGCGAGACGGCTGCCATTGTCGGTGGCGCCGCCCAGCAGATGGCGGCCAGCGTGCCCTTGTTCATCGGGGCCGGACCCAGCTGGAACGTCGCCTTGCTTGGTTCGCCGGCCGCCCCGGCCTTTCAATCCGGGATTTTCTTCCAGTCTTCCTTTGTGGCGGGCTGGGATTACGACTCGGCAGGACACGCCAAACTGCGGGCAGGCGTAGAGGCTGCCGGATTCCCGGCCAACGACTTCTTCGCCGCCGGCTGGGTGTCGCAGTACGCGATCAAGGCGGCCCTGGAGTCTGCCTATGAGCTCGGTGACCTGTCCCATGAGGGCATCGAGACTGCGGCCTTCGCGCTCACCGACGTTGACTACGAGGGCATGATGCCCACCCGATCCTTCGCCGGTGATCCCAATGATCCGGCGGTGTACCCGCGCACATCGGTGATCGGCAAGTACAGCGAAGAGGCGACGACCGGAATAGAGACCATCCAGGATGCTTCGACGAGCGACTCGGGCTTCTTCGTAGGCCCGACCGCCGAGGCGTATACGTTCACCGCGGCCTGCGCCGGGTAGACGTCAACAAGCCAGCAAGCGGAGAAAGGCCCCTCCGGGGGCCTTTCTCCGCTTCAGCACGAGCCACGAGCTTCGAGCAGGGAGGTTTCAGGTTGCAGGTTTCAGGTTTCGCTCGCCCCCTAACCTCCCAGCAATGGTGGTCGCGGTACGAGGTACGAGGTACAAAGTACGAAGTGAAAGCTGATAGCGCATAGCGGATAGCGGACGGCGGACAGGCCCTTCCCCTCCGACCTCGCTGCGCTCGGCCACCTGCCCCCGTCTGACGCCGGTGGAGGACGCGTTGAGGGAGAGCTTGGAGGGGGGGCAGACCTCTAGCAACGGTCGGGTTCGCTTGGTATGGATAGTCGATGGCCAGGAGAACACGACAGCAGCTGGAACGTGCTCGGTCGATGCGAAGGAACCCAACCTGGGGGAAACTCCGGATGTGGGAAGCCTTGCGGCGATCGAAACTAGGTGTGAGGTTCCGACGTCAGGAACCGATCGGGCCATACATTGCTGATTTCGTGTGTCGCTCACGCCGGTTGATTCTCGAAGTCGACGGCATGACCCACCATTACGGGGATGCCACCTATGCCCAGAGAAGGGATCACTGGCTGAGAAGCGAGGGTTGGGTGGTTCTGCATTTCGACAGCAAACAAGTCGACAAGCATCTCGATGATGTGCTCGCCACCGTGAGGGTCTTTCTCGAAACCTGATCATTGTGTTGCCTCCTCCGCCTTGCCCCCTCCGACCTCGCTGTGCTCGGCCACCTCCCCCGTCTGACGCCGGTGGAAGACGCGTTGAGGGGGCTTGGCGACGGAGGGGGCATTGGTGTAGCAGGTGGTTGGGGTTTTGCCTCCTCCGACCTCGCTTCGCTCGGCCACCTCCCCCGTCTGACGCCGGTGGAGGACGCGTTGAGGGGGCTTCGAGCTTCGAGCTTGGGTTTCTTGGCGTCCTCTCCCGCTGTGAAGCGGGGGAGGTGGTTCTCGCCGAGTAGGCGAGAAGCGGAGGGGGCAGAGACCTTGGCCACTCATTCCGCTTTCCCGTCCTCCTATCATCCCCTCATGACCATTTCGTCTTCCCTCTCCGATCTGCTGGCCACTGCTCGAGAGTTTGTCAATCGAGAGGTCATCCCTCTCGAACCGCTTTTCCTGACCGGATCTCATGAGGAACTGGAACCGGAGGTCACCCGGGTGCGGGGGCTCGCCAAAGCGATGGGCATGTGGGCGCCGGCCCTTCCCAGGGAAGTGGGGGGTGCCGGGATGTCGCTGGAGGAGTTTGCTCATCTGAGCGAGGAACTGGGTCGCACTCCGCTCGGTCACTACGTGTGCAACGCCCAGGCGCCCGATGTTGGGAACATGGAACTGCTGCTCGGGTTTGGGAGCGACGAGCAGAAAGAACAATGGCTCAAACCTTTGGTCGGCGGCGATATCCGCAGCTCGTTTTCGATGACCGAACCGGGTCACGCCGGCTCCAACCCGACCTGGATGTCGACGACCGCGGTGCGGGATGGCGGCGAGTACATCATCAACGGCGACAAATGGTTCACCAGCGCCGCCGACGGGGCCGCCTTCACCATCGTCATGGCCGTCACCAACCCGGGGGCCGACCGCTATCGAAAGGCTAGTCAAATCATCGTCCCCACGGACACCGAAGGATTCGTACTCGTGCGCAACACCCCGGTCATGGGTGACGTCGGCTCGGGATGGGCCAGCCACGCCGAGGTGTCGTTCAACGACTGCCGGGTCCCGGTCACCAACCGCATCGGCGGGGAAGGCGATGGGTTCGTGCTGGCGCAGGAGCGGCTGGGTCCCGGCCGTATTCACCACACGATGCGCTGGATCGGCATTTGCGAGCGAGCCATCGCGCTGATGTGCCGTTACGCCATCGACCGGGAGCTGGCTCCCGGCCGGCCGCTGGCCACCCGTCAGGTAGTCCAGCACTGGATCGCCGACAGCCGGGCCGAGACCAACGCCGCCCGGTTGATGGTGCTCGACGCCGCCCGCAAGCTCGAAGAAGGCGGCAATAAGGCAGCTCGCGCAGAGATCTCCGCTATCAAATTCTTCGTAGCCAACGTGCTGCAACGGGTGCTCGATCGAGCCGTTCAGGTCCACGGCGGCATGGGCATGACCGACTACACACCGCTGGCGTTCTGGTACCGCCATGAGCGGGCCGGCCGCATCTACGACGGCGCCGATGAAGTGCACCGCAACGTGGTCGCCCGGGTCGAGCTCGGGAAACACGGATCGGTGGATCTGCGCGGCTGATGTCGTCTTTTCTTGTGAACTGACGTTTACAAATCGTATCGACCCGTCCGCGTTGTCCTTCATCGGCCTCTCTATGAGGCGCCTTGGAGGGAATCGTGGACCCAGAGGCCGACCCTTTGAGATGTGAACGATGATTAACTAGAATGCCTCGGAGTCAACCACCGGAGAGGGGTCCACCAATGACCGACAAGGGTGAACATGCCGAGACACTGGTCGCCGGGCGCCTGGAACAGCTGCTGAGTGGCTTCGATCAGGACACCAACCCTCAGGAGTTCTGGGGCAAGCAGTACGACCTCGGTCTCGCCTGGGTCCAGTTTCCCGAAGGATTTGGTGGCCTGGGCATCAGCCCCAGATTCCAATCCGTGGTCCAGCAAGCCATCGAGGGGGCCGGAGCTCCGACCTGGAACCGGGAGTTGAACCTCCTGGGGATCGGAATGGGGGCCGGGGTGCTGGACGCCCACGGGACCGATGAGCAGAAGGCGAGATGGTTGAGACCGATGTTCACCACCGAGGACATGTGGTGCCAGCTCTTCTCGGAACCGGGCGCCGGATCCGACCTGGCCAACCTCTCGGCCAAGGCGGTGCGGGACGGTGACGAGTGGATCATGAACGGGCAGAAGACCTGGACGACGCTGGCCCACATCGCCAAGTGGGGCATGATCCCGGTGCGCACCGATCCGGATGTCCCGAAGCACGCCGGGATCACCTACTTCATCGTCGACATGAAGGCAGAGGGGGTCGACGTCAGGCCGATGTACCAGATCACGGGTGAAGCGGAATTCAACGAGGTCTTCTTCACCGACGTCCGGGTGCCGGATGCCTACCGCATCGACGAGGTCGGGGCAGGTTGGCGGGTGTCGATGACCACCCTGATGAATGAAAGAGTCGCGATCGGCAGCCGGGCATTGCCGCGCGGAGCAGGATCGATAGAAGCGGCCATCGAGGCTTGGAAGGACTACGGCCATTCAGATCCCGGCGCTCGCGACGAACTGACCCGGCTCTGGGCAGATTGGGAGGCGCTGCGTTTGACCACCCTGCGGGCCAATCAGATGCGGAAGGCCGGCACCCCCGGCCCGGAGGGTTCGACCGGCAAGCTGGCCTGGGCCGACCTCAACAAAGCCATCACCGCCTTCACCGTGGAGTTGATGGGTTGGGACGGGACGCTCTACCCCGGCGGTTACGTGCTGCATCGGCCGACGGAATTCGAAGCGGAAGGCACCCCGCAGCGCAACTTCTTGAGGGCCCGGGCCAATTCGATCGAAGGAGGCACGTCCGAGATCATGAAGAACATCGTCGGCGAGCGAGTGCTCGGACTACCGGGAGAGCCACGTGTCGACAAGGACCTGCCCTGGAAGGAGGTGCCCCGTGGCTGAGCCGATCACCGTTGACTTCGCCTTGACCGAAGCCCAGGAGATGCTTCGCCAAACGACCCGCCGTTTCCTGGCCGATCGGGCGCCGACGGACAGAATCAGGGAAATCTCCGAGACGGACGACGGTTTCGATCGGAAGCTGTGGCAGGCCGGGGCCGAGCTGGGCTGGCACAGCCTGGCTATTCCGGAGGCCTACGGCGGCGCCGGGTATTCGTTTTCCGAACTGAGCATCGTGCTCGAAGAGCTCGGTCGAGCATTGTTCCCCGGACCGTTCCTATCCACGGTAGTGATGGCGGCCGATGCCATCCTCACCGCCGGAACCGAGCAGCAGAAACTGGCATACCTCCCCGGCATCTCCATGGGAGATGCAACCGTGGGGGTGGCATTGTTTGAAGGACCGGCGGGGGCGGATATCTCGAATATCTCCATGTCGGCCGAAGCCTCTGATGACGGGTGGGTTCTCACCGGCAACAAGACCAACGTGCTGTTCGGCGCCGCCGTCGATTTGCTGCTGGTGGCGGCCAAAACGCCCGGAGGATTGAGTCTCTTCCTGCTGCCGGCCGGCTCCGCGGGTTTGACCGCCGAGGCGGTGCCGACCCTCGACGCCACGACCAGGCAAGCACACCTGACGTTCAACCAGGTTCGGGTCGGACCCGATGCCTTGCTCGGTCGGGAAGGCGCCGCCGGTCCGGTCGTGGAGCGGATGCTGCGGCTGGCTTCGGTGGCCCTGGCTCTCGATCAGGTGGGCGGCGCCCAATGGTGCCTGGAGACTGCGGTCGATTACGGGAAGACGCGGTTCCAATTTGGGAGGGCGATCGGTTCGTTCCAGGCCATCAAACATCGATGCGCCGATCTCATGGTCGCAGTGGAACACGCCAGATCAACGGTCTATCACGCGGCCCGGGTGACCACCGACGAAGAAGAACTTCGGATCGCCGCCCCGCTCGCCAAATCGGTGTGCTCAGACGCCTATATGAAAGCGGCCGGTGAGACGATTCAGATTCTCGGCGGGACCGGCTTCACGTGGGAACACGATGTGCACCTGTTCTTCAAGCGGGCCAAGAGCACCGGCCTGATGTTCGGCGACGGCCGTCACCAACGGCATCTTCTGGCCGACGCCCTGGGCCTGTGACCGACGAGCCACCCCAACGGGCCTCCGTGGAAGAAAGCTTCGGACTGGAGTCGAGCGAGGCGGTTCCGGAGGCACCGACGGCTCGAGGGCGCCGTCGGCGTGAGCAGATCATCGAAGCCGCTACCCGGCTCTTCCACACGCAGGGGTTTCATGCCACTTCGATGGATGAGATCGGCGCCGCCGCCGGAATCACCGGCCCAGGCCTGTACCGGCATTTCTCATCCAAGGATGACATCCTGCTGGCCGTGTTCGATCGCATCTGGGATCTGCTGCGGGGAGCCATCGAGCGAAGCGCCGGTCTCGAACCGGAGGATGCGCTGGACGTATTGATCGATACCCACACGACGCTGGCCCTCGACCAGGGAGCCGAACTCATGCTGTTGGTCCGTGAGCTTCGGTATGTGCCCGAGTACTACCAGCGGGCCGCGGAGAGAAACGATGCCCGTTACACGGATGCCTGGGCGGAGGTGATCATCAAGCTGCACCCCGAGCTGAGCCTCGACCAGGCGCGTATCAAAGGCCGGGGTTTGATCGGCCTGATCGGTTCTGCGGCCCGGGACGGATCGGCGGGATTGGCCGACCGGCCCCAATACCGACGGGTTCTCCGGCAGATGTGCCGCTGGTCGCTCAAGACGCCCACCGAACAATCAATGTCCGGCTGAAAGGAGTGAGGATGCAAACGGTACCGGTGGATCAATTGGATACGTACGTTGGGCAAGAGATCGGCTTGTCCGACTGGCTCACCATCGACCAAGACCGTATCAACGCGTTTGCCGACGCAACCCTCGATCATCAGTTCATCCACGTTGATCCCGACGCGGCCAAGCTGACCCCATGGGGAACCACCATCGCTCACGGGTTCCTGACTCTGTCACTTATTCCGCACTTGACGCTTCCTTCCGGCATTACGCCGGAAGGAACCGTGATGGCCATCAACTACGGATCCGACAAGGTCCGGTTCCTCGAGCCCGTCAGGGTGGGGAGCGACGTCCGGGCTCGGATGGTCCTCGATGACGTGACGGCCAAAGGACCGGATCGGATCTTGTTCAAGACGAAGGTCACCGTGGAAATCAAAGACAGCGACAAGCCGGCGCTGGTTGCCGATACGCTCTCGCTCTTCATTCTGGGAGGCACTACATGATCAACTTCGACGACCGAGTCGCCATAGTGACCGGAGCCGGCGCCGGCCTGGGTCGATCCCACGCGCTGGCGCTGGCCGAGCGAGGAGCCCGAGTGGTGGTCAACGACCTGGGGGGCAACGTCGACGGAACCGGCGCCTCCTCGGCTGCAGCCGGAGCCGTGGTTGCCGAAATCGAGGCTGCCGGCGGCCAGGCCATCGCCAACGGGGCGAACGTATCAGATCTCGATCAGGTGCAAGCGATGGTGGCGGAGGTCACGGACCGTTGGGGTCGAGTGGACATTCTGGTCAACAACGCCGGCATTCTGCGGGACAGGTCATTCCAGAAGATGGATCTGGCCGACTTTCGCACCGTTATCGACGTTCACTTGATGGGGTCGGTCTACTGCACCAAAGCCGTATGGGATCTAATGCGGGACCAGAACTACGGCCGGATCGTGATGACCTCATCGTCGAGCGGATTGTGGGGCAACTTCGGGCAGGCCAACTACGGCGCCGCCAAAATGGCCCTGATCGGGCTGATGAACACCCTGGCCATCGAAGGGATGAAGTACAACATTCGGGTCAACGCCCTCGCGCCGGCGGCCACCACCCGGATGACCGAAGCTTTGTTCCCGACCGAGGCCCTCGAGATGTTCGCTCCAGAAGCAGTCAGTCCCGGGTTGCTGGCACTGGTACACGACGGCGCTCCGACCAAGGTCATCCTTGGGGCGGGGGGCGGCGGGTATGCCACCGTGTCGATCGAACAGACCGAGGGCTTGTATCTGGCTCCCGAGGAACGAACCCTGGAGAACATCGTCGCTCGTTGGGGCGAGGTCACCGACGGCGAGGGCCGCACCCAGTTCGACTTTGGCGGTTTGCAGACCCAGGCTTTTGCCGAACGGGCTTCGGCGTCGGGGAACTGACTAGGCGGATGCGAGCCCTGATTTGCTCTGAGCTCGGGCCGGCCGAGAAGCTATCCGTCCGGGAAGTGCCGGAGCCTCGACCGGGGAGCGGCGAGATCGTACTGGACGTTCGGGCTGCCGGACTCAACTTCCCGGACACGCTGATCATTCAAGGGAACTACCAGTTCCGTCCCGAACTGCCTTTCGTTCCCGGCGGGGAAGCCGCCGGGGTCGTGTCGGCGGTGGGTGACGATGTGAAGCGTTTCTCCGAAGGCGACGAAGTGATCGCGATGGCGGTCTCCGGGGCCTTTGCAGAGAAGTGGGCGGTCGATGCCAACGCGGTGATCCGCAAGCCGGCATCTCTCGACTTCGAGCATGCTGCCGGATTCGGTCTCACCTACGGCACCTCCTACTACGCCCTGAAACAAAGGGCGAACTTGCAGCCCGGCGAGTCGCTCCTGGTGATGGGAGCGGCCGGCGGGGTGGGAAGCGCGGCAGTCGATATCGGCCGGGCGTTGGGTGCCAGAGTGATCGCCGCCGCCTCGACCGACGAGAAGCTGAGTTACGCGACCCTCCTGGGAGCCGATGAGGTCATCAATTACTCGACCGAGGATCTTCGGGATCGAATTCGAGAGTTGACCGACGGGCTCGGCGTTGATGTGGTCTACGACCCGGTCGGCGGCGATCTGGCGGAGTCGGCCTTGCGGTCGATGGCGTGGAACGGCCGCTTTCTGGTGGTCGGGTTCGCCGCCGGATCGATCCCCGAGATTCCCCTCAACCTGCCCCTCCTCAAGGGAGTCTCGATCGTCGGCGTCTTCTGGGGAGCCTGGACCAAACGCGACCCGGCCGGGTTGGTTACCAGCTTTGCGGAACTGTTCGCCATGGTCGACGAAGGGCGGCTGAGCCCTCAGGTGTCTGCCGCCTACCCGCTGGAACGCTACGTCGAGGCTTTCGGAGCTCTCACCGGCCGCCAGGCAATGGGAAAGGTGATCTTCCAGGTGGCCGGACGGTAGCGGTGAAGCTCAACCAATCTCGAGGGTCGCGGCGACCGAGAGAGTTTCGGCCTCAGTGAACTCGACGTCCTCGGCTCTGGCGGCTTGTAAAAGGTCCGGCAAGCCGGCGTTGAGCTTGTCGAGTTCGGCTGGAGATCCGCCGATGACCAGCTTGGTTACGGGGGTTCGCATGGAGACCTGGGCGTCGGATTTCGTCCGGCGGACCTGGGAGAGCACGGTGATGACCGTTTCGAGAACTAGCGGGTCGCCGGCTATCGAAGCCAGTTTCGTAGGGGTCGGCCAGGACGCCCGGTGGATCGAGCCGGGCTGCCACCAGGACCACACTTCTTCCGTCGCAAACGGTAGAAACGGGGCAAACAGCCGCAAGTAGATCGACAGCGACAGCTGGAGAGCGGCCCGGGCCGAGGCGGCCCCCGGACCTTCGCCGTAGGCCCGGGTCTTGACCAACTCGAGATAGTTGTCGGTCCACCCCCAGAACGAGGTCTCGGTCTGGTCGAGGGCACGCGTGTAGTCGTATGCCTCAAAGGCCTTGGTGCAGTCCCCGATCAGTGGGACCAGAGCGGCAATGAGCGATCGATCGATTGGTTCCGTGATGGCGTCCGGGGGCACATCGTCGCTCAAATTGAGAACGAACCGGGAAGCGTTGAGGATCTTGATGGCCAGCCGCCGGCCTATCTTGATCTGGCCTTCGTCGAAGGCAGTGTCGGCCCCGGGCCGGCCCCGGGCGGCCCAATAGCGCAAAGCGTCCGGGCCGAAGCGCCGCAGCAAACCCATTGGGGTCACCACGTTGCCCTTCGATTTCGACATCTTCCTGCGGTCGGGGTCGAGGATCCAGCCGGAGATGGCGGCGGTATGCCAGGGGAGAAGGCCGTGTTCCAGATGGGCGCGGGTGACGGTGGCAAACAGCCAGGTCCGGATGATCTCGTGGGCCTGGGGCCGCAGATCCATTGGAAAGGTCCGCTCGAACAGCTCGGGTTTGTCGCCCCATCCGCACGCGATCTGAGGGGTGAGCGACGAAGTGGCCCAGGTGTCCATCACATCGGAATCGGCCGCGAACCCACCTGGTTGGCCGCGCTGGTCTTCGTTGAACCCGGGCGCCGGCTCCGAGGAGGGATCGACCGGCAGGTCGGCGTCTTCGGGAATCAGGTGAGTGTCGTAGTCGATTGCCCCGTCGAGTCCGATCGGATACCACACGGGGATGGGGACCCCGTAGTACCTTTGCCGGCTGATCAGCCAGTCACCGGTGAGCCCTTCTACCCAATGCTCGTAGCGGACCCGCATGTGGTCGGGCACCCATTCGAGTTCGTGGCCTCGTTTGAGGAGTTGGCGGCGGAGTTCGGCGTCGCGGCCACCGTTGCGGATGTACCACTGCCGGCTGGCCACGATCTCCAGAGGGTTCTCGCCCTTTTCGTAGAACTTCACCGGGTGGGACAGATGCCGGGGCTCGCCCTGCAGGTCGCCCGACTCACCCAGCAAGGCCCGGATGGTGGTGCGGGCCGCCTCGGCGGTCAGACCGGCCAGAGGTGCGTAGGCCGTGCGGGCGGTCTCGGTGGTCAACCAGGCGGCGGGCTCCGTTTGGAACCGTCCGTCGCGACCGATCACCGTCCGGGTGGGCAGGTCGAACTCCCGCCACCAGGTCACGTCGGTCGTGTCGCCAAACGTGCAGATCATGGCGATTCCGGTTCCCTTCTCCGGGTCGGCCAGCTCATGAGCGACAACCGGGACCTCAACTCCGAACAGGGGAGTGGTGACGGTCGTGCCAAATAGCGGCCGGTACCGGTCGTCATCGGGGTGAGCGACAACGGCGACGCAGGAAGGAATCAGCTCGGGGCGGGTGGTGTCGATCGAGACTGTTTGACCGTTGGGGCAGTGGAAGGTGATGTGGTAGTAGGCGCCCGGGTGGCTGCGGTCCTCCAGTTCGGCCTGGGCCACCGCCGTCCCGAAATCGACATCCCACAACACGGGGGCGTCTTGGGCATATGCCTCGCCGCGAGCCAGGTTGCCGAGAAACGCCCGCTGAGCGGCTCGTCGGGCCGGTTCCCCAATGGTGGTGTAAGTGTGTGACCAGTCGACGGAGAGCCCCAAGGCGCGCCACAGTTCCTCGAAAGCCCGTTCATCCTCGGCCGTCAAGTCATTGCACAACTCGATGAAGTTGCGGCGCGAAATCGCCACGGGAGGATCGGCAGGACGCGAGGGCGCCGCAAAGTTGGGCTCGTGGGGCAGACCCGGGTCGCAGTTCACCCCATAATGATTCTGCACCCGCCGCTCGGTGGGGAGCCCGTTGTCGTCCCATCCCATCGGATAGAACACCTCCCGGCCGCGCATCCGCTGGAAGCGGGCAATCGTGTCGGTGTGCGTATACGAAAACACATGACCGACATGCAGCGCCCCGGAGACCGTCGGTGGCGGGGTGTCGATCGAAAAGACCTCCGCCCGGGCCTTCGATCCATCAAACCGGTAGGTACCTTCAGCCTCCCAACGGGCAGCCAGAGTGTCTTCGAGGCCTTCCAAGCTCGGTTTCTCAGGAACAAGACGCATTGTTTTACGGTAGCGCGGGCAGGGCAGGTTCCGGGTTGCAGGTTGCAGGTTCCAGGCAGCGAGCTTCGAGCTTCGAGCTTCGAGCAGGCAGAGTTTGTGCCCCCTCCGTCCTCGCTTCGCTCGGCCACCTCCCCCGTCTGACGCCGGTGGAGGACGCGCTTGAAACCTGAAACCTGAAACTTGAAACCTGGAACCTGAAACCTGGAACCTGAAACCTGGAACCTGGAACCTGCAACCTGCAACCTGCAACCTGCAACCGAAGCGAGCCTACTTCTCCCCGACCAGTTTCCACGCCGCCGGCAGCAGCGTCCCGGCAAGAGCGACTTTGAGAAGATCGCCGATCAGGAACGGGACCAAGCCTTTGACGACGGCGTCGGCCAGGTCGGTTTGAAGAGAGATCATCAGCCAGCCGACCCCAAACACGTAGATCACAACGCTTCCGGCCAAGAACGCCGGAAGAGCAGTGGCGACGGTCCGGTCCTGCTTTCGTTCCGCCAGGTACCCGATTGCCGCGGCGGCGCAGACGAAACCGATCAGATACCCGAGCGTTGGTCCGGTGGCGTACTCCCATCCGCGGTTGCCTCCCGAAAAGAAAGGGAGACCTCCCAGGCCGAGCAGGATGTAGAGTCCCTGGCTGGCCGCTCCGGCCCGCCAACCGAGCGCGGCGCCCGCCAGCAACACAGCAAACGTTTGGCCGGTCACCGGGACGGGTGTGAACGGCAGAGGGATTCTGACTTGGGCAGCGAAGGCGGTCAGCAACGCGAACCCGACGACCAACGTCAAGGTGATCACGGCGCGGCGTGGCAAGATGCGGGTCGACAGGACGGAAGGCGCATAGGTCTGCAAGTGATCACTCCATTAAGAAGATCGTTGTGTGATCTTATTGATCTCGATGTTCCCCGGTTGGTTACGTTCGAGCGGGTGGCATGAGACACAGGATCGTGTTGGCGTGGGGGCTCGCCCTGGTGCTGGTTCTCGTTGCTTGCACGGACAAGGCGGAGGAGACGACCACCACCTCAACCACCGCGCCCGCCGCCACTACTGCCACAACGCAGCCGCCCGTCCGCACCGGCATAGGAGTCGGCGACGGCGTCATCACCCTGGCGGCGTTGCTGCCTCTGTCCGGCACCCTGGAGACCTTCGGGCGATCCGTGCTCGAAGGTCATGAGGTCTACTGGGAGTATGTGAACGGCACGCTCGGAGGCGTCGGCGGTCAATACCTCGTTGCACCGATCGCTCTCGATACCGCCTACGACGAGGACACGGCTCGATCCCTCTGGGTCGCCAATCAGGACGGCATGCTGGCGATCTCGTCCGTGCTGGGTAGTCCCATTACCGCAGCTTTGCTCGCAGAGATCGGGAGCCAACAGATCCTGGTGGCCGCCGGGTCGCAAGCATCGAGCTGGTCGACTTCTCCCAACGTGGTGCTCGATCTGGCGTTACCGACCTACCGGGATCAAATCGCCGGGGCCATAACCGCCGGCGGAGCGGAGCAGCCGGTGGTGAAAGCGACCCCGCCTTTGGGTTTGCTTTACCAGGAGGGTGTCTACGGCGAGGATTGCCTGGCCGGATTTGACCAGGCGACCAGCCGGATGCCGCCGGACGCTGCCTTGAGTGTTGTGCATCCGGGAAGCGCAACAGAGTTCGCCGAAGACGTCGCGGTAATGCAAGAGGCGGGTGTCGAGACGCTGTTCGTATGCTCGAGCAACCAGGCGTTCTTGAGGATCGTCGCCACACTCGATCTGCTCGACTATTCCCCGATCGTGGTGGCAAGTTCGCAAGCATACGACGCCTCAATTCCGGCCGCGCTTGGAGACCAGGGGGGAGAATCGACCGGTCTCGAGTTGCTTTCGAGGGTCTATCTGGTTGGATCGTGGCCGGCTTTCGAGGGAGACCTGCCGGGCATGAAGCTTCTCCAAGACAATTTCGTTCGCTACGACTCCCGCCTTCCAGAAGAGGTCATTGATCCCTGGTTCTTCGTCGGATACACCCAGGCTGCCACCTTCCATTTGATCCTGGAGGAAGCCCTGTCGGGCGGCGATCTCACCAGGGCCGGAGTGTGGGCGGCCCGGGATCGGATTGGCGATGTGGACTTCGGCTTCGGAGCCGGTCCCGCCCGCTATGACCAAGATCGAGTTCCGATGGTGGCTGATGTCTTCTCGGTCCCGGTGTCGGCGTCCGAAGCCCTTTTCGGCATGACCCCCGTCGGCACGTACTACTCGACGAGATAGCTGTCGTCTCCCCCCTGACGAGCGAAGCTCGTCAGAGCAGAGCTCGTCGAGAAGGGGGGAGTACCGCCGAAGGCGGGGAGGGGGGTTGGTTCCCAACAACCCTGTAAAGGGCTCGTCTCTTCCGTGCCGATACCTTCTCCGTGCAAGCTTTGGTTCTGGCAGTCATGATCACGGTGGCCGGCGCTCTTCCGGGCCCCTCGGCGGCCGCTACCGCCGGGCAGCTTCCGCAGCGGGCCCATGTGGAAGCGGCGACTCAGCAGCTGGGCATCACCATTGGTCGTCTCGAGATCCCGGCCATCGGTCTGGATGAACCGATTCGGGAAGGCGTCCATCTGTCGGTGATCGACCGGGGGGTGGCCCATTGGGCGGGTACCGCGGAGGCGGGCGGATCCGGCAACATGGTTCTGGCGGGCCATCGAACCACGAAGACGGCTCCTTTTCGCGATCTCGATCGGCTGAGGCCGGGTGACTCGATTTCCGTGACCGGCTTCGACGGGAGATCCGCCGAGTACGTGGTGCGGGAAACCGTGATCGTGACACCGAGTGATATCTGGATCGTCGAGCAGACCGAGATCCCGATGGTCACGTTGTTCGCATGTCATCCGAAGCAGTCGGCCCGGCAGCGGATCGTGGTGCGGGCAGAGTTGGTGGATGTCCCGGTGGTCCAGTTTCCTTGATGGGGCGGTCACAACCTCCGACAGTCCGAACCGATAGATAACATTCCTTCGCGACCTCAGTGAGATTCAGTGCTGGACAACATTCCCTCACAACCTCTCGACCGTACCGTGGAGCGACGCCTGCCCCGCTGGCCGTTCGCGGTCGGCAGTTTCTTGATGGCGCTGGCCATCTTCTCGGTGGTGTTGTGGAATATCGAGCTTCCCTATCTGGCGTGGTCGCCTGGACCAACGCCGGAGGTCGTCGATCTCCTCACCGTGGAGGGGGCCGAACAATATCCGGTCGAGGGTGACCTCTACATGCTGACCGTCTCGCAGCAGGACCTGAATGTCTATGAGTTGCTGGCGGCGGTGGCCGACCCCCAGGTTGATGTGCTCGAACGGACGGCTGTGCGGCCCATCGATGTCACCCAGGAGGAGTACCAGCGACAAAGCCGGGAAAGAATGGACGAGTCGAAGGTGGCGGCGATTTCGGTAGCGCTCGACCGGGTCGGATACGACGTGACCGTCGAGGGGGATGGGGTCGAGGTGGTTTCGGTGCTCGAAGGGACCCCGGCCGAAGGGGTGCTGGAAGCCGGTGACATCATTACCGCCATCAATGGGAAGCCGATCTTTGTGGGCACAGACGCAGTCGCTGAGATCAGCAGCTATGCAATCGGAGACACGATCACCCTCTCGGTGACCCGGGGTGATGACATCCTCGACTTGCCGGTCACGCTCACCGAACACACGCAGAACAAGGGACAACCCATGGTCGGCTTTGGTCCGATGACCCACAACCCGAGGTTTATCTTCCCGATCGACGTCGATATCGACTCATCCAACATCGGCGGACCCTCGGCCGGGATGATGTACACGCTGGCGATCATCAATGTACTCACTCCGGAAGACCTCACCCACGGGCTCCGAATCGCCGGCACAGGGACCATCTCGACCAACGGCGATGTGGGTCCGATTGGTGGGGTTCGCCAGAAGGTCGTCGGAGCCACCCAATCGGGGGCCCAGTACATCCTGGTCCCGGAGGCCAACTACGAAGAAGCACTAACTGCTGAGATTGAGGGAGCCCAAATCGTGGCGGTCGCCACTATCGACGACGCTCTTGATTTCCTGGCCAGTCTGGAACCGGCGGCGTAGCGAGTTGCGAGCAACCAGCCGCCACGAGACTCGAGGCTGTTAGCTCCCAAACCCCGGGAATCCCTCTCGGCTGCGTTATCGTTTCCTCGATGGCAGATTCGCTCTCGCCCGATGAGATCGCGCACCGAACATTCCAGCAGCGTTTCCGCGGTTACGACCCCAGAGAGGTTGAGGCTTTCCTGGCAGAGGTGGCCGCTTCCACCCGCGAGCTGACCGCCAGATACGACGCTGTTCATACCAGGTTGCTAGAGCTGGGAAACCGTGATCTCACCGCCGAATTCGATCTCATCAGTCGGGAGGTCGGGCGGATCCTCCAGGAGGCTCGGGAGGCGGCCGAAGGCATGAGAAAGCGGGCGGCGGCCGACGCCGAGATCCTGCAAGAAGAGGCGCAGACCGCGGCAGTCAAGCTTCGTTCCGACGCGTGGATGGCGGGCGAGAAGCTTCTGCACGACAGCACAAGGGAGGCGGAGGCCCTGGTGGCAAGGGCCGAACGGGAGTCTCTGGCGATCATCGGAGAGGCCGAGCGGGAAGCCCATCGGCGTCAGAGCGCAGTTCGTCGGGAGTCGGAAGAGACCGTGCGGATGGCCAGAATCGAAGCGGAGCGCGTCGCCATGGACGCTCGGGCGCGAAGCGACGAACTCATTCTGGACGCCGGGCGGAAGGTCGAAGCGGCCGAAAGTCGAGCTGCTGCCACCGAGAAGCGCCGTACGGAGATGCTGGTTGAGCTGGAGAATGCTCGTCAGACAATTGGCAGGCTCGAAGGCGAAATCGAGAAGCGGAGAGAGGCTCTGGCCGGCCCGAGCCCGGAGGACGTGGAGTCGTCGACCGTGCGACTGCTGGCAACTGCCAGCCGCGAGCCCCAAGATTCTGCCGATTCTGCCGAAGGTGGTGCATGGGCCGAAGGGCAAGAGGTGGTGAAGATCGTGCGCCCACCCAAGCGCCTTGTGGATCCGCCCTCAGAACCGGTTGACGCCGATGCTATGGCCGCCGAGGTAGCGCGGCTCCGTTTGCCGGCCGATTCCGTTGAACCACCAATCGTCGTGGCTCCTCCATCTGAACCGGCCGAGGATGCTCCACCAGCCGAGGATCCGTCGGAAACTGAAGAACCGGCGCCGATTGGGGAAGCGCCCACTCCTCTCGAAGATCGAGCCGGGCCGGCTGGTTCACCGCCGCGAACCGAAATCGATGACCTGTTCGCCCGGCTCCGCCATGCCGAACAGGAGACACCTCCGGAGGCTCCGACCGCCCTGGCGCCGGTTGACGAGGAGCTTTCCGAGATGGTGTCGATTGAGGCGGCGCCGCCCATTTCGGCTTTGGTCGAGCCGGGAAACCCTTTCGATCTCCGCGATCGGCTGTTGTTACCCGTGACTAATCGGGTTCTGCGAACGGTCAAGCGAGAGCTGACCGAAGCGCAGAATATTGCCCTGGAAGAGCTGCGGGTTGAAGCAGGCGGTTGGGAGCCTAACGCAGCATTGCTGGCCGACCGATTGGTTGAACCAGTCGGAGAGCTGCTCCGGGACGGTTATCGGGCAGGGTGGGTAGCGGCAGCCGAGACAACCAATACTGAACTGGCAGGCGAAGGAGACCAGCGGGCCGATCCTGGGGAGTGGGCCGGGCGGCTTTCCGAAGCTCTCACCGGTGCCGTCTCGGAGGCGCTCAGCGATTCCCTTCGCGATGGTCACGGGCCGCGTCAGCTGGCCGCCGGTCTTTCCCGCGTCTATCGATCCTGGCGGACCGATGAGGCCGAGCGAAGAGTGCGCGATATTGCGGCGGGGGCCTATCACCGTGGTCTTCTCGACGGTTTCAGGTCGGCCGGATTGTCGGCGGCGCGCTGGAAGACGGCGGGCCGAGGGTGCACCACCTGCCGGGAAGCAGCCGAAGCCGGCCCGGTGGCGCTTGGTTCGGTCTTCGAGGATGCAGTGACGGAGCCTCCTGCCCATCACGATTGTGGCTGCACGCTGATACCGGCCTGATCCGGCGGGTGAATCAACTGAGGATTGTTTGTGTTGCCGGGGCAGATCGCCACCAGGAGGCAGTGATCTGTTCTGAAGTGGCAGCGGTCGGGATAGCCGAAGGAGGAAGGCAAAGCAGTGAGTTCATCAACGGTTCGGCTGCGCGACCGTCTCGGCGGCGTGTTTGCTCCGGTTTCGACACCGTTTCAGGACGACGAGGAACTGGACCTTGACGCTCTGGAGTTCAATATCGATTTCTACGCCAGGGCCGGGATCCTCGGTCTGCTCGTACTTGGATCGAACGGTGAGACCCGATCTGTGACCGAGGAGGAGAAGCCGCGCGTGCTGGCCACCGTCGCCGCGGCTAAGGCCCCTCACCAGGTCATCATGGCGGGCGCCGCCTACCAGGCGCAGCGGGATACCGAGCGATACTTCAATATGGCCGCCGGGCTGGGGGCCGAATTCGGGTTGCTGCTATCGCCGTCCTACTTCCGGCAAGCGATGACGGACGACGTGCTCTTCGAGTATTTCGCAAGGGCGGCCGATCGGTCACCGATTCCGCTTCTTTTGTATAACGCTCCGGGATTCTCCGGCATCTCGTTGTCCGTGGAGTTGGTTACCCGGCTGACCGAACACCCGAATATCGTGGGCATGAAACACAGCGCCGTTTCCGGAATCGAAGCGTTCTATCCGTTGGAGAGCGAACAGTTCCATGTGCTCCCCGGTTCGGCCAACCTCCTTTTCCCGGCCATGCTGGCCGGGTCGATCGGCGGCACGGTGGCGTTGGCAGACGCCTTCCCGGCACTGGTCCAGGATCTCTACCGGTACGGAGCCGAACGCAACGAGATCGAGGGGCGGTCTCACCATGAGCTCTGTTGCCGCCTCAACGACGCCATTTCCGGCTCGTACGGCGTTTCCGGGGTCAAAGCCGCGATGGACCTGGCCGGGTTGCGGGGGGGAATTCCGCGGCGACCGCTGTTGCCCCTGACAACCGAGCAGGCCGCCGACTTGCAGAAGGTGCTGGCCCGTGAAGGCGTCTTGTGACGACCGGTTGAAGCGAGGAACTCGAGTGGAGAGCCGGGGGCCGGACCCCATTCGTGGCCCCGAGGAATCGGTTAATCGGTACCTACCCCATAGAATGACCAGATGATCAGTCGAGAACCGACCGCGTTCCGTCCCCGGACCAGCAGACGAGGACTGACCATCGTCATCGCCGTTCTGGCAGTGCTGCTGCTCACCTTGCGGGGTTTGGCAACTTTCTGGACCGATTTCCTCTGGTTCAAATCCGTTGGCCTGAGTTCGGTGTGGTCGACTCTGCTGGTATCCAGGGTGGCGCCGGTGGCAGCGATGGCCCTCTTTGCTTTCCTACTGCTGTGGGTGAACCTGATCGTCATCGACCGGATCTCCCCCCGATTCCAGTTGGTTGAGGCCAGCCCCGAAGAGGAAATGGTCGAACGATTCCAGGAATGGGTGGAGCCCCGGATCAGGCGCGTGAGACTGATACTGGCTGCATTGTTCGGGCTTCTGGTGGGCCTCGGCGCGGCGGCCTGGTGGGAAGACATCCTCCTGTACTTCAATCGCGCGTCGTTCGGGACGACCGACCCCATCTTCAACCGTGACCTTTCGTTCTACGTCTTTCAATTGCCGCTGTTGCGCGACTTGTATTCGTGGGGATTCCAGCTGATGGTGCTGACCACGATCCTGGTGGCAGCCCTGCACTACCTCAACGGTGGTATTCGACTCCGTCAGGGCCGGGCTCCGCAGGTCAGTCCCGGTGTGAAGGCCCACCTGTCCGTCTTGGTGGCGGTATTGGCCATCCTCAAAGCAGCCGACTACCGCCTCGATTCCTTCGATCTTCTCTACTCCGACCGGGGTGTGGTGTTTGGCGCCAGCTACACGGACGTCAGAGCCCAGTTGCCGGCCCTCACCTTGCTGGCCCTGATATCTCTGTTTGCGGCAGCACTGCTGCTGTGGAACATTCGCCGGCGCGGGTGGACATTGCCGATTGTCGCAGTCGGCGGTTGGCTGGTGATCTCGATCGTCGTGGCCGGCATCATCCCGGCTGCCGTGCAGCGCTTCAGCGTCGTTCCCGATGAACTCAACAAGGAATCGGAGTACATCAACTACGCCATCGAATTCACCCGCAAGTCGTACGGCTTGGACAAGGTTGAGGTCCGCCAGTTTGCGGCGTCTTCGGATCTCGACTTCGAAGGGATCGAGGCTAATCAGCCGACTATCGACAACATCCGTCTTTGGGATCCGGCGGTGCTGACCGAAACGTACAGCCGTCTCCAGGAGATCCGCACGTATTACAACCTCGACAACGTCGACGTCGATCGTTACACGATCGACGGCCAACTCACCCAGGTGATGGTCGCTACCCGCGAACTAGCCGAGGATGCCGACGTGATCGATGGTTGGGTCAACGAACACCTGGTCTATACCCATGGGTTCGGGGCGGTGCTCAGCCCCGCCAACACGGTCGATCCGGCGCAGGGCCAACCGGCCTTCCTGGTCCAGGATGTCCCCCCTCAGGCTCAAGATCCGAGCCTGGCGATCGATGAGCAAGCACGGGTCTACTTCGGCGAGGGTTACGACCCGAATCGCTTCGTGATCGTCGGAAGCCAGCAGCAAGAGGTCGACTTCCCGCTCACCGCCGAGGGTCAGTCGGTGTCGTACAACACCTATGACGGTGCCGGCGGTGTGGAGATGGGCAATATCTTCCGCCGGGCGGCCTTCGCCCTGCGTTATAGCGACCTCAACACGCTGATCTCCAACCAGCTGACGTCGGAGGCCCGGATCCTGATGAAACGCAACGTGACCGATCGGCTCCGGACCGCGGCTCCGTTCCTCTACGCGGACAACGATCCGTATATGGTCGTCATCGGTGGGCGTCTGGTATGGATCGTCGACATGTACACCATCTCCGACCGCTACCCCTACGCAGCACCCGCCGACTTCCTGCGGCTGGCCAACGGTGAGGGAACTCTGCCCAACTCGTTCAATTACATCCGCAACTCGGTCAAAGCCACCGTGGACGCCTACGACGGGACGATGACGTTTTACGTTGTCGATCCGACCGACCCACTTATTACGGCCTACCGCCAGATCTTTCCCGACCTGTTCGTGGACGGCTCCACTATGTCGTCGCAGCTGATCGAACATCTGCGCTTCCCCGAGGACATGTATCGGGTTCAATCCGACATGTACAAGCTCTATCACATGACCGAGCCGGCCACCTTCTACCAGGAAGAGGACGCCTGGGAGATTCCCCGCGATCCGTCCAACGCCCGGCGAGAAGAGGTGTTGAGGGGAACTGCGCTCATTCAGGACTTCAAGCCGATTACTCCCTACTACTTGCTGATGACCCTTCCCGAAGAGGAAGCCCTCTCGTACCTGATCCTCCAGCCGTTCAATCCGGTCGACCGACCCAACATGGCAGCGTTCATGGTCGCCAAGAGCGGACCGGAGGACTACGGGCAGATCATCGACTACCGCCTGCCCCGGACGGCCTTCGTCGACGGACCGGCTCAGGTGGGAGCCCGCATAAACCAGAACCCGGACATTTCCCAGCAGTTCACCCTGTGGAACCAGCAGGGCTCCAATGTGATCCAGGGGAACTTGCTGGTCGTGCCCATTGATGAGTCGGTGGTGTACTTCCAGCCCATCTACTTGCAGGGCCAGCAAGACCCACTTCCCGAATTCAAGCGGGTGGTGGTGGTCTACAACGACCGGATCACGATGCAGGAAACCCTCGCCCAGGGCCTGGCCGAAGTCTTCGGCGGGGAGGTCGCCCCCACCGAACCGGGCGGTCCGGTCGATATCAGCGGCGACATCGAAGAGTTGCTCCAGCGAGCCGATCAGGCCTTCACCGATGCCGATGCCGCTCTCCAGAGCGGCGACCTGGGTCTCTACCAGCAGAAGATTTCGGAGGCCCGCCAGCTGATCGACCGGGCCATGGAGTTGTTGGGCGAACTCACCGAAAGCTGATTCCCGTTCCGGCGTCGATCTGGTGCTCTATGTATCGGTGATTGACGCAAGTTCGGGAAGATCCGGGGCTTGGCTAGTGTCGACTCATGTCCTTTGACCGATCATCCCGGTTGGATCCGATGCCGGAAGCCGAGTGGGCCCCTCAGGCCGATTCCGTCCGGGATTTGTTGGGCGAGGTGCTCAACGTCCATCGGGTCATGGCCCACCACCCGGAGCTTCTGGCGGCCTGGGCTCCCTTGAGGCAGCATGTTGCCGCCGGGAGTTCCCTCTCGCCGCGGTTCCGGGAACTGGCGATCCTCCGCTTGGCCCACCGGATGGGGGTTACCTACGAGTGGTACCACCATGTCCGGCGGGCGGCGGATGCCGGTCTAACGCCCGAGGAGATAGAGGCCATCCGGCTGCAGCCGTCCGACCGTTGGCAGGAAGCCGAGTCGGTTCTTCTCACTGCGGTCGACGAACTCCACGGTCACCTCAGCGTCACCGACTCGACCTGGTCGGCGCTAACCCGCCTGTTCACAACGGACCAGATTCTCGATCTGATCGTGACCGTGGGCACCTACACCACATTGGCGATGGTCATCAACGCCACCGGAGTAGAAATCGAGGAGGAATAAGGCTGCACTAGTCATCCAGATGGTCAGTTGCCGGCACCACCACCACTTCAAGATCTGAGTCGGCGCCCTCGCTCAACGACTGAGCAAATTGTTCCTCCCCAAGTGCCTCTCTGGCGATGGCGCGAAGCTCAACGGCGGCGTCGTCGTAGCGGCCACCGCGACGGCGGGCAGGCAACCTTCCAAGCTCCTCTCTCAACCGTTGATCGTGACCCCATAGCCGGGCAGCCCGGACATGGTCGCCGCGGCGGGCGGCCAGCTCGGCAAGACTGGCCAGCACTCCGGCCACGAACAAGGTGTCGCCGATCTCCCGGTTTATGCGCAGGCTCTCCGCCAGGAGTCGCTCCGCGTTGCGGTAACGACCGCGGGCTGCCTCCACGTCGCCCAGCCCTTGTAACCCGTTGGCAACAAACTGAGGAATGCCAATCTCCTCAGCCAGGGTTGCGGCTTTACGAAACAGCTTCTCCGCTTCGTCGAGATCATCGTCGGCGTAAGCTCGTTCGCCGAGCACCGAAAGCACCCAGGCTTCTCCATACTGATCGCCGGCCCGCTCGAACCGTTCCTGGGCCTCATGTCCGTGGAGTGCCGCAGTCTGGAGATCGTCTCGGAACACAGCGACTTGAGCCAGCACGCAATCAGCCTCGGCCACCCCGGTCTCATTGCCATTGGCTTGGTAAAGTCGTCGACCCTCTGACAGATGTTCCTTTGCCTTCTCGTAATCGCCGTGGCGGGCGACGGCCTGGGCAAGGTCGAACAAGGCGTTGGCGGTGTCGTTGGGGTCGCCGGTGTTGCGAAAAGCTACGAGAGCCGCCTCAAGGTGCGGGAAGGCCCGCCGGTAATCGCGGCGCATCGCCGAGATCACCCCGGCGGCGTGGTCGAGCCGTCCCCGTACAATCGTAGGGAGGTGCTCGGCCTTCTCAAGGGACAGATCCAGCCACCGTTGGGCTTCCCGCCAATGCCCCCGCACCTGCCAGAACTCACGAAGCCCTACGGCCAACCCGGCCGCGGCTTCCTGCTGGTCATCAGATCCCAGAGCCCAACCCAATGCCTTGCGGAGGTTGTCGTGCTCTTGATCGAGGCGACTGTACCAACCAGGGTCGGGGCCGCGCAGTTTGAGCCGGGCCTCCTCCGCCAATCCCAGGAAGTAGGAAACATGGCGGGCAGCCACCATGTCGGCTTCGTATCGGTCGATGAGGGCTTTTTCCGCGTATCGGCGCAACGTTTCGAGCATGCGGTATCGGGCCTCGCCGCCATCCTCGATATCTGCGATCACCAGCGACTTGTCCACCAGGTGATCGAGCAAGTCGAGAACTTCGAGATCTGGTTCCGCAACTGCTTCAGCGGCCTCGAGGGTGAATCCGCCCGCGAAGACCGACAGCGCACTGAACAGTGAACGCTCATCAGAATCGAGCAACTCATAACTCCAATCCACCACAGCCCGTAGGGTCTGATGCCGGGGGAGGGAAGTTCGGGCGCCGCCGGTGAGCAAAGTGAAGCGATCTTCGAGCCGGGCGGCCAGATCAGCCAGCGAGAGGGTCTTCAACCGGGCGGCTCCCAATTCGATCGCCAGAGGTATGCCGTCCAAGTCACGACAGATCTGCGCGACCGCTGCCGCGTTGGAGCTATCGACGGAGAAGTCGGCGCGAGCTTTGTTCGCTCGGTCTGCGAACAAACGAACAGCTTCGCTGTCGAGTTGCTCCTCGGGCGTGGCATTCATTGGAGGCACCCGCATCGGGGGAATGGGCCACCGCTGCTCACCTTCCGCGCCGAGTCCCTCTCGGCTGGTTGCGAGCATCGTGAGGCCCGGTGCATTTCGCAGTGCGGTATCGGTGAAGGCGGCAGCAGTCTCAATGACGTGTTCGCAGTTATCGAGAATCATCAGCAGCGATCGATCCCGCAGGTGGTCGAGTACCGACTCGGTCAGGCTCTCGGTTGGTCGTCGCGCTACACCCAGGCTTTGCGCAACTGCGGCCACCACCAGCTCCGGGTCTCCAATCGAGGCCAGCTCCACCAGCCAGACGCCGTCCGGAAAATGATCCAGCATCTGCTTACCGACCTCGAGAGCGAGGCGGGTTTTGCCGGTTCCCCCGGCCCCGAGCAGCGTCACCAGGCGAGCCTGGCGCAGCGTCGCCCGTATTTCATTCAGCGTTGCAGTGCGACCGACGAAGCTCGATCTGCTGCTGGGAAGATTGGTACGAGCCGCCGTGGGGGCCCGCAAGATCGGGAAGTCCCTTTCCAGGCCAGAACCGGACAGCTGGTAGATCTCCTCGGCAGCCGGCAAGCCAGCAAGCTGAAAGCTCCCCAACCCCAGCAGCTCCCGTCCGCGCAGCAAGGTCCCGGACACGAGACCGGCGGTTGTCGCCGAGACCAGGATTTGACCACCGTGGCCCGCATCGAGCAGCCGGGCGCAGCGGTTGAGCGGGGGACCCAGGTAGTCACCCTCGCCGGGAAAGGCGGTACCGGTGTGGACGGCCATGCGGATCCGCAAGGCTGCATCGGGCCCCCAATCCTCTTCGCCCAGGGAGAGCTGAGCGTCTGCCGCAGCGGCCAGCGCATCGGGGGCCGACTCGAAGGCGGCGTAGACGCCGTCGCCGACAACCTTGAAGACCACGCCATGGTGGAGGTCGACGGCCGCGCCGATCAGCCGCCGCGACGTATCCTGGGCTATTTCCATGGTCACCGCATCCTCTTCCCACCGGGCGGTCGATCCTTCAATGTCCGTGAAGAGGAAAGTGACGCTTCCGGTCGGCAGTGGTGCCGGCGCGGTCAGACGCGGTGAGGAGGGCAGTAGCAACTCGGGATCGTGGCGAAGCATCCGATCTTCCAGATCATGTAACTCGGCGGTTGGCTCGATGCCCAGCTCTTCACCGAGGCAGCGACGCGCATCCTGGTAGACCCGCAAAGCATCCGACTGGCGGCCGGCACGGTAGAGGGCGAGCATGAGTTGCCCCCGGAAACGCTCTCTGAGTGGGTGGAGACGGACAAGACCTTCCAGCTCTCCGACCAACACGGCGTCCTCCCCAAGCGCCAGATCCGCCTCGATGCGCGCCTCGATGGCGTTGAGGTGTAGTTCATTCAGCCGGGCAGCTTCGGCTCCGAGGGCAGGACCCGGCTCGATGTCATCGAGAGGCCGCCCTCGCCACAGGGCGAGTGCCGCCCCTAACCCGGCGGCGGCCCGACGCGGATCACCGCTCTGACGGGCATCGGAAAGCATCCGTTCGAATCGAGCGGCGTCTATTTCGTCTTCGCCGACCCTCAACAGGTAGCCGGGTGGCCGGGTCTCGAGCCGCTCACTGTTTGCTTTGAGACTGCGGCGCAGATTGGAGACGTAACGCTGGACTATGTTGCGGGCCGTCTGCGGCGGTTCGTCTCCCCAGAGTTCATCGATCAGGCGGTCGGTGGATATGACCCGGTTGGCGTACGTGGCCAATAGCGCCAGAACCTTGCGCTCTCCCGGCCCGCCGAGCGAGATGAGGCGGCCGTGATCTTCGACCTCTAGCGGACCCAGGACGCGGATTTCCACATACCAACTCTAGGGAGTGGTTGTTCAGCGTTGGGTCAGTAGCCGTTCAGCCAGACGCGGGACCCTTCTGATGATGAGGAGGACATTCATGCTGACCGAGATTCCAACTCCGGTTGAGAGTCAAACTCACCCGGCTATCCGGATTGAAAGACTCACCAAGCGGTTCGGGACACGAACTGCTTTGGAGGACCTGTCCCTGGAAATCCCGTCGGGGATCATCTTCGGCTTCCTAGGTCCCAACGGAGCCGGCAAGACCACCACGATTCATATGCTGCTCGGGCTGCTGGAGCCCACCGGCGGCCGGGCCGAGGTGCTGGGTTGTCAGACTCGGACCAGCGGTGATGAGATTCGGGCCCGAACCGGTGCGTTGCTGGAGCACACCGGACTTTACGAACAGCTCACTGCTGAAGAGAACCTCCAGTTCTACGGCCGTGCCTACCGGATGCCCTTGGCTACCCGGACGGATCGCATCGAAGAACTCCTTACCGATATCGGTTTGTGGGACAGACGTACCGAGCGGGTCGGCACCTGGAGTCGCGGCATGAAGCAGCGTCTCGGTCTGGCCCGCGCTCTCCTGCACCGTCCGTCGCTTGTCTTCCTCGACGAGCCCACCGCCGGCCTCGACGTGGTAGCCGCCAATGCGGTGCGAGAGGATCTGATTTCGCTCGCCGAGCGCGAGGGAACGACCGTTTTCTTGACCACCCACAACATGGCTGAGGCAGAACGACTCTGCGGCCGGGTGGCGGTGATCCGGGCCGGATCGCTGATAGCGGTTGGAGAACCTTCCGAGCTGCGAGCTCGTGGTGGCCGGCAGGTAGAAGTCAGGGGGAGCGGTTTCGACGAACCTCTTCTGTCCTTCCTGCGAACCCTTCCGGAGGTCGAGGGCGTGTCCGCCCACAACGGCAATCTGCTGATTGATGTCAGTGGAGGTGCCGACGTGTCCGCCCTGGTGGGCCTGATCGTGGGCTCCGGCGGCCGGGTGGAGGAGGTCCATCGCGGCGCTGCCAGTCTCGAAGACGTCTTCCTAACTCTGATGAAAGAGGAATCATGAATACCGACGTTCGCACCGTGATATGGAAAGAGGCCAGGAGCCTGTTCCGGCAGCGGGGCAGTCGGATCAGGGCCATGCTGACCCTCATGACTCCGGTGGCGTTCTTTGCGATCTACCACCCGTGGTCTGCCGGACCGGATTGGGTCTCGGATCCGCTTTCGATCATCGCGGCGGTCATCACGCCGATGCTGATCGTCGTGTTGATCATCCCCGACTCGATCGCCGGCGAACGTGAGCGGCACACGCTGCCGACGTTGCTGACGAGTCGGCTCCCCGATCGGGCGATCCTGTTCGGCAAAGCGTTGTTCTCGTTGCTGCTGGCCTGGGGAATCACACTTCTGACGCTGTCCTTGGCCCTGCTCACCGTCAACATCGTTCACTGGAGTGGCCGCGTACTCATCTACGATCCAACGGTGCTGGTCGCCGACGTGTCGCTGAGCTTCCTAATTGCGGCGATGACCACCGGCATCGGGGTCTTCATTTCGCTGCGGGCCTCCACGGTGCAGGAGGCTCAGCAACTCCTGGCGGCGTTCGTGCTCGGACCGGTCACTCTGCTAGGCCCGGTTGTGCTGGTGGTGTCCGAAACTACCGATCTGGATGTCATCGATCGGATCACCAGGGTCGACGGCGAACTCCTTCTCTCCGCGGCGGTCGCGGTGCTCGTGATCATCGACGCTCTGGTGGCATTCTTGGCCGTGCGGCGGTTCCAACGCGCCCGGCTCATCGAGAGTTGAAAGGAGACGACCATGAGACCGGCGTCCAGGAGACTGACGGCAGTCCTCACCCTGGTGTTGCTACTCGGCGCGGTGCCCGTCGGGGCGGCGACCGGACAGGATTCGGTGGTTACGCCCGAGCGGCTGGCCGATTTCGAGTCAGATGTCGAAACGCTGCGTTCCGTGCTGCAGATCCCCGGACTGGCGGTCGGTATCGTCGAAGGAGGGGAGCTGGCGTGGGCGAAGGGATTCGGATATGCCAACGTCGAGCAAGACATTCCGGCGACACCGGCCACTCCCTTCCGCATCGCCTCCGTCACGAAGACGTTCACCGCCGCGCTGGCCATGCAGCTGGTCGAGGAAGGTTCGCTCGACCTCGACGAGCCGATCTCGAACTATGGATTGTCGGTGGGCGACCGGGGAGTAACGGTGCGGCACCTACTGTCCCACACGTCTCAAGGAACACCGGGGTCCGGCTTTCGATACGACGGTGACGTCTATGCCAGCTTGACCACCGTCATTGAGCAAGCTGGAGGCGCACGGTTCGCGGATTTGCTACAGGAGCGGATCTTCTCTCCGGCCGGCATGACGAGTACCGGGCCGAGCCGGCCGGAACAGGTGTCCACCGGGCAGGGCGCATTGTGGGCCGATCTGGCTGTCCCGTACCGGTGGGATGTCGACGACGGTATCGCCCCCGGTACCTACCCCACCTACTTCAGCGCCGCGGCCGGGCTCATTTCCACGATCGAAGATTTGGCTCGTTACGACGCCGCCCTCGACGAGGGCCGGCTGGTGACCCCGGCCTCCCGGACGGCCATGTTCACTCCGAACGTCACTCCGGACGGAGAGGTCCTTCCTTATGGGCTGGGCTGGTTCACTCAGGAGTTCCAGGGCAACAGCCTGGTCTGGCACTTCGGGGGCACCGACCTTCGTAACCCGGCCGGCCGCCACGGCTGGGAGTCCATCTCAGCCTTGTTGCTCAAGGTACCGGACCGTGGCTTGACCCTGATCGCGCTCGCCAACGTCGACACGCTCAATCGGATGTACCGGCTGGTCGAAGGCGACGTTCTTCGGCAGGCACTGGCGGTGGAGTTCTACGGCAGGTTCGTGGCCGAGGGTGTTCCGGTCATCGACTGGACGGCCGGGCAGGAGACGGTGGCTTCCCAGCTGGAAGGAGTTCCGGATCCGGCGGTGCGAGAGGTGCTCGAGCGGGAAGTGGCCGCCTATCAGCTCACCTTCCTCGGCCTTGATGACGCCCATGGTGTCCGTCGGTTCTCGTCGTTGCTGAGAGAAGAATTCGACTGGCCGCCCTTGATCCAGGTGGCGCCTATATCGACGGATGTTCGCACGGCGGCCTGGGTGGTGTTCTGGGTGCTGGCGGGGTGGGCTCTGCTGGTGGCCGGGTCGATGTGGGCGGTGCGACGTCGGTTGAGGCGTGACCGGTCGGCCTGGCCGGGCTGGGTACTGTGGCAGGGTGCGGCTCTGTTGCTGGGCCCGTTCGCGGTATGGGCTCAACGGCTCGAGTCTCACCCGGTCGGGGGCAGACGAGCGGTTCCGGCGAGTGCCGTGGCGGTGCTCGCTCCGGCTGCTGCCACGGCATTGGCCATGACCTGGATCGGTGAGTTCGACTTGCGGGCGGTGGTGCTCGGGGTGGTGCTGGGGCTGGTCCTGGTCCGGGCTCCCTTGCGGGCTCGGTCGGGCCGTCACTATGGATCGGCGTTGGGGCGGTCGATCCCGTGGGAACTGATGTCGACGCTGTCGGTCTTTGCAGGTTTCCTGGTAGTGGTGTTACTGCTCGATGCTTATGCATCCAGCTTCGGGCTGCTCCCCGGACCGGGATCTCTGGAATTCTGGGGAATCTCATCGGCGGCGGCGTTAGTAGGCATGCTCACCACGTTTCCGGTTCAGTACTGGATGGACCGGCGTGGGAGGGTCGCGTTGCCGAGCTGCCGCATAGCGGAAGCGGAGAAGGTGCGCACGACCGAAATCGCTGCCATGGCAGCCGGAAGCCTGGGTTTGCTGGCGGCCGGGTTCCTCGTCATTGGGGCCTTCTAACCAAGTCTTCCTATCCTGCGGCCCTCGGTCCGTCAGCGGATCCCGGTGTCGTAGAGGATGGTTACCTCGACTGTTTCCCCGGCCCTGATGTCGACCTCGAAGGGAGCGGCGGTGCCCAGCAAACCTTCGACCGGTTGCGGTTCGAGGCGGTAGCTACCAGTCTCGAGAACGATCTGGACAAAACCGTTGGGATTGCTGGCGGCCCGGGTGACCTCGTTCCCTTTGCTATCGAACACCACCAGGACGGCGCCGGTCACCGGACGGTCGGCGCAATCGGGATCGGGTGGATCTTTCTGGACGGGGCAGGTCGGTCCCGAAAGCACCCGGCCGGCGATACCGCCGGACCCGCTGATCGAAGTGAGATCGCGGATCGAGAAGGCCAGGCCACCGTCGACCGCCACGGCTTCAGGGTCGATGACCACGTCGACGGGATGGCCTGAGGTCGGCTCGTAAGTAACCTCCACGTCAATCTTGTCGTCGAGTGCCGCTCCGATCAGTTCGAAGACTTCTTCGATGGTGTAGGCGGGACCCTGGTCCGGCCCCATCGGGGCGCTCTTCCAGGTCGCGTTGACGACCTGCTGGTCGCGCACGGTGATCTCGAACGGCCCGGTGTATGCCTCCGGGCACATGCAGTGGATGGTCAACGTGTAGCGGTAGTGGGAGATGCCGGTGAAGGCCCAGAGGTTTCTTGCGTCTTCGAGGATGAGGCGGTCATTGGAATCCGGTTCGGTCGAAGATTCCTTGGGCTCGTAAGGCGCAACGAGATCCATGGTGACAACGGCCGTAAACAAGTCGGTGGGGTCGTCGGGATTTTGTGCCTTCAGGTAGACCCAGCGCGGGTAGCCCATGATTGGATCGACCCGCACGTCTACGTCGAGGATTCCTTCATCGATCAGGGTTCGGGTGTCGGTGAACCACTCCTCGAGATCATCAAACGTTTCGGAGATCGTTACCGGAGTTACGTTACTGATCTCGGTTGAATCGTCGAGCCGGATCACCTCGATGATCCGGTCGTTGATCACCTTGACGTCGAAGGTTCCGTCCTCCGGACAGTCGCATTCCACCTTCATGAGGAACTGGTAGACGTAGAGCCGTTGGGACTCCCAGAGCCGGCGAGCTTCAAGTAGGTCGGCGGCGGAGCCGATCGGACTCAGGTCGGTGAGGTCTTGGAGGATCCAGTGGGTACCTCCATCGACGGGCCGTTGATCCATATCGATCTGCACGTCGAGGGGAAGCCCGGTTCGCGGGTCATAACTCACCTCAACCAGGCGACCCTCCTGAAGGGCTTGCTCGATGCTGTCGAAGACTTCTTCAACGGTGCGGAGGCCCGCCTCCTCGATAGCCAGCACTGCTCCGCCCAGCACGGCGATGCGGCGGGGAGACTGCTCGGCGGCCGGGCACTCCCCGCAATCGTTGGTGAACTCGTAGGTGTAATCACTGCTTCCCTCTGATGCCCACAAACTACGGGCAGATGCCAGCTCGGCTGCGGCCGAGCCGGGCGGCGGGCGCCGACTCGTGGTGGTGGTCGGCCCGGGGGCAGGTTCGTATCCCGGCGCGCAAGCGGCCAGTATCAACCCAAGGACGGCGAATGTGATCCTTCTCCGCATGTCAGTCTGACGATCGGCAGATCGGAACGGTTCCCTGAGAGCCGTGTTCGCTCGCCTGCGAGAGCCCGATTCCGCCTTTGCGGTAGCTCCGAAGCCAACGTACACTTACCGGACAACGACGCGGGGTGGAGCAGTCTGGTAGCTCGTCGGGCTCATAACCCGAAGGTCGTAGGTTCAAATCCTACCCCCGCTACCAAATGCCCCGGTCAGCGATGTGCTGGCTGGGGCTTCTACCGTCTTGTTTGTTCTTCTACCGTCGCTTCCACCGGATCTTCCATCGGCTGCTGGCGATCAGCTTCTCGAACAAGCGAGCGGCCTCGGCTTGCATGCCAGGGAGGATGTGTTGGTAGGTGTCGATGGTGAACGCCGGGTTGGAGTGTCCGAGCCGCTCCGACACGACTTTGACGGGTACACCGGCCTTGATGAGCAGGGTTCCGTGGGTATGGCGGATGTCGTGGAGCCGGATCTTGGGGACGCTGGCGCGGGCGACGATCCGCTTGAACGTTTGAGATAGTGAGTGTGGGTGGATCGGGTTGCCTTCGACGTCGCTGAACACCCAGCCAGCAGGTTCGATCCCGACCACCTTTTGTTCCGTTCTCTGCAGGCTTTCCAGGCGGTCAGTACCGAGATGGTGGTGGTGTCGAGGTCGATCGCCCGCCGGGAGTTACTGGTCTTACCTCGCGACTCGCGGAGCTCGTAGCCAATCGAGACCAGCCCTCGGTTGATGGAAAGCGTGGCGGCGTCGAAGTCGATGTCGCCCCACCGCAAGCCGAGCAGTTCACTGCGTCGTAGCCCGGTGTTGGCGAGGAGCCAGAACGCCGGGAACAGACGATGCCCGGCGGCTTGACGTAGAAACGCCTGAAGTTGTTGGGCCGTCCACGCTTGTTGCTCGACCGTGGGAATCGACCGCAGCTTTGGAGCGTGGGCCAGCAACGCCACGTTGCGGGAGACGATTCCTCTGCGGACGGCGTCGTTGAGGGCGCTCCGGATGATGAGATCGATCCTGAGACCTGCCTGAAAGGCTGGTCAAGGATTCGGGTTTCCCAATGGGCCGGTGCCGGCCGACTCCGGGGCCCGGTCGACGGAGATGAGCTCTTCCCGACCGCCGCCGCCCGACACCCCGATGATGAGTACCGGACCGACGTCTTTGGCGTAGAGCTTGTATTCGAGGACGTCGGATTCGAGGGGGGTAGTGTCTTTGGTGAGGATTGCGTCGTTGAAGTGCCCATAGGGGGTGTCGGCCATCTCGTCGATGGCCAGCACTTCGCCGTTGTCTTCCGCTTCGCCGGTGTAGTACTCCTGGCGGTACTTCATTCCCGGCTGCGGGTCGGCCGGGATGATGATTCCCGGCAGTGCTCCGTCGATCCCGGCTTCAAATGATCCGCTCGTGCTGACAATTTCCCCGTCTTGGAACTCGGCGGTGTCTTCTCCGAGGTACCAGATGTTCCCCTGGCCGTCTTGGGCGTACCAGTCGATCGTGTCTTCGATGATTGCGCCATCTTCGGTGACCGTGTCCCGCACGACTCGGGCAGTGATGCCGTTGGCGATCTCCTTGGTGAGGGTGGTGACGATTACGACGACTTCCGATTTGGTGCCGTCCGGTTGTACTTCCCGGTACGTCCAGCGGGTGCCGGGCTCCATTGGCCAGTAAGGGTTGTCGATGGTGGTGTTGAAATCTGCAGGATCGAGCTGGACGAGTTCGTCTCCCTGGGGAAGAGCCAATCCGGAAGACAGCGTCGTTGATGTTGAGTTACCACCGGACGAACACGCTGGTGCCAGCAGCAGGAGCACGACGCCGACAACCACGGTGCGAATTGCAGCTTTGGGCGACATTCAAGAGTCCCTTCTCTGAGGCTGAAGGTGTCTGGAACCAGATCAGTCCCCGGCCGACTGATCTTCGCCTTTGCCGTCGGCTTCGCTGCCGACTACGTTGAATTGCTCGTCGAGTTGAACGTCGACCTGGCTGCCGTCACTGAGGGTCACTTCTACCTCGTAGAAGGACTCCTCGTCTCCTACCTCAGTGCCGGTGACCCGTCCATCGCCGGTGTATGCAAGGGCGGCAGCGGTGGCCTGGTCCAGATCGGCACCGGTGATGGGCATATCGACGTCACCCCCGGCAGCCGCGACGGTTGGTACGGCGGCTGCACCTGCGATCACCATTCCGGCCAGGATCACTTTGTTTCGTTTCTTCATATCAAACCTCCTGAGATTGGGGACTACCTGAACACCGTATCAAGAGGCCCCTGACGCCAGCCTGACTCGGAGAAACCCGGGCGACCATGCATCATGGGGGGAGGGGGAGGGCGTTGTCAGCCGGAAGTCAGGTTAGGTCTGGGACAATGTTCTGGTGAAGCTGCTGCTGGTAGAGGACGACAAGAAGATCGCCACGGCGGTGAAACGCGGACTGGAGGCCGAGGGGTTCACCGTTGAGGTCGCCTGGGACGGGTCCGACGGGTATTGGCTGGCCTCTGAAGGGTCTTATGACCTGCTGATCCTCGACATCCTGCTGCCGGGCCGGAACGGATATCAGATCTGTGGTGATCTGCGATCGGCAGGGAACTGGACCCCGATTCTGATGCTGACCGCCAAGGACGGCGACCTGGACGAGGCAGAAGCCCTCGACACCGGCGCCGATGACTACCTCACCAAGCCCTTTTCATTTCCGGTGCTGGTGGCCCGGGTCCGGGCGCTCTTGCGACGGGCCGGGGGACGGAACCCCGTCCCGGTTGAAGCGGGGGATTTGCGCATCGATCCCGGTCAGCGGAGAGCCTGGCGGGGTGAGGTCGAGATCGACCTGACCTCCCGACAGTTCGATGTGCTCGAGTTCCTGGTGAGAAGAGCAGGTCAGGTTTTGTCGAAGCGGGATATCCTCGACGGCGTCTGGGAGTACGAGTTCGAGGGCGATCCCAACATCGTCGAGGTCTATATCCGTCGGCTTCGAACCCGCATCGACGAACCGTTCGGCCGCAGGTCCATCGAGACGGTGCGCGGCTCCGGGTATCGGCTGGTCGCCGACGGTGCCGGAACCGGGGTGTTGTGAACCGGGCTTCGATCCGGCTGCGGGTCACTGCAATAGCGGTCGCGGCGGTTGCCGGAGTCCTCTTGGTGGTCTCGGTAGCACTGGTAGTCGTACAGCGCAACCAGTTGACGTCAAGTGTCGACGCGGCGCTCGCGCAACGGGCCGCAGACATTGCATCGCTGGTTGAGAGTGCCGACCCGATCCCGGGGGAGTTGGCCGGTAGTCAGCAGGAAGGCTTTGCGCAACTGCTGGACGTGTCGGGTCGGGTGGTCTCCTCAACGCCGAATCTCAAAGGAGAGCCCTCACTACCGATCGACTACGAGCAATCGGCCGGTGAGGTGGTGCGAACCGTTCGGGGTCTCGAGGTTGACGACGACGTATTCCGAGTGCTGAGCCGCACAGTCCAGACCAGGTCCGGAATGGCGGTGCTGCACGTCGGTACCACCTTCGATGTCGTGGCAGAGAGCACCGGGGTTCTGACCACAGCGCTCGCGGTTGCGATTCCAATCGTCGTGGCTCTGGTGGGAGCGCTGGTGTGGTGGCTGGTGGGCAGGACACTTGAGCCGGTGGAAGCGATCCGGTCCGAGGTGGCCGAGATCGGCAGCTCCGACCTTCATCGAAGGGTTCCCCAGCCCCGCCACGACGACGAAATCGGACGGCTCGCCAAGACGATGAATCAGATGCTGGACCGGGTACAAGCCGCTGTGGATCGTCAGCAGCGTTTCATCGCCGACGCCTCTCACGAGCTGCGCAGCCCACTGACCCGATTGCGGACTGAGGTCGAGGTGAGGCTGGCTACCACCGACGTTACAGAACGAGCAGTCCTGGAGAGCTTGCTTGAGGATGTGATCGGACTGCAGGGCCTCGTCGAGGATCTACTCCACCTGGCGCGTGCAGATGGCGGGCAGGTCTCTCTTCAATGGGAACTTGTCGACCTCGACGACATTGTTTTCCGGGAGGCCGAACGGCTCAAAGCGGAGGGACGGATCCTCGTAGACGTGTCGGGTGTCTCGGGAGCTCAGGTTTGCGGGGACGCCCCGCAACTGGCCCGGGCCATCAGGAACCTGTGTGACAATGCCGGGCGCCACGCCCTCGGCATGGTCGCCGTGACCCTCGCCGAGCGAGACGACACAGCGGTCCTCACCGTCGCCGACGACGGACCCGGGATCCCATCCGATCAGGTGGACTTCGTATTCGAGAGGTTCGGCCGGCTCGACGACTCTCGGACCCAGGCGACGGGCGGTACCGGACTCGGCCTCGCCATCACTCGCGAGATCATCGAGCGTCACCACGGGGCAGTCGCAATCGATCCCGATCACCAGCCCGGGGCATGCTTCGTGGTGACCCTGCCGCTGGCGGAGGCCGGGCTCCATCCAGCTCGAGATCGCTAATTGTGGCCAGAGAACTCGGCTTGGGTCCGGAACCCGTCCCATCGCGGCCCTGTCCTTGAACCTGACGGCGGTGATCCTCGCCGTCAAGGCCCTGCTTCTTCGATGGGTGCGACTCGACTGGCCCAGCGAGGCAAGGATGCGCCGAACCCCTCTGTATTGAGGATCCGCTGTCAAGGGCCCGTCCATCGCGCGAGTCGGTGCGATAGGAGGGGAAAGAACGCGAAATGACGAGAAGTGAAAACCGCCTGTGAGCAGGCAATTCTCGATCTTCCCCAGGTCAACGGATCAGCTCTTCTCGGGCTCATAAGCCGAAGGTCGCAGGTTCAAATCCTGCCCCCGCTACGAACGAAATCCCCTGTAATCGCAGGGGATTTCGGCTTTTCTGGGGTCAGCGGAACGGCCGTTGCGAGTCTCCATACCGCGAACCGACAAATCTGTACTGCTTCGGAACCGTGCTCATGGCGTCCCGTCGAGGTCTCGAACGGGCATTGGCGACGGTTCGGGTGTCAATTCTCGCGGTTATCTTGCTGGCCGGTTCGGAAGGTGCGACCGGGGTGGCGTTCATGTGAGGGCTCCGGTGAGCAGCGTCTGGAGTTCGGCGACTTTGGGAACCCGCCCGGCCAATACCACCTGTTCATCGATGACTAGAGCTGGGGTGGACATAACCCCGTAGGCGGCGATAGCGGCGTAATCGGTGACTTTCTCGATATCAGCGTTCAGTCCGAGCAGGTTGACTGCTTGGGTGGTGCGTTTCTCGAGGGTTTGACAGTTGGCACAACCCGAACCGAGCACTTTGATCTTCATGTGAGCCTCCTTACAGGACCAGATTGAATAGGAAACCGACCATCAGGATTCCGACACCGACCACTCCGACGAAGACGCCGAGCAGGCGGGGTTTGAGTACCCGCCGTAACAAGACCAGTTCGGGAACCGAGAGGGCGACCACCGACATCATGAACGCCAGGACGGTGCCCAAGGCGAGGCCCTTGTCGTAGAGGGCTTCGACCAACGGCAGAATGCCGGCGGCGTTGGAGTAGAGAGGGATTCCGAGACCGACCGCCACCGGCACTGCCAGGGGGTCGTCGGGTCCGGCGTACTTCACAAAGAACCCCTCCGGGACCCAGCCGTGGATGACGGCTCCGATCCCTATCCCCACCAGCAGGTAGGGCCAGATCTTTCCGATGATGGTGCGGACTTCCTCACGGGCGATAGCGAAACGGTCTGCCCAGCTCAAAGCAGTAGACATGTCCACCGGTTGGCCTCCAAGGGTTGTCTCGAAGACGAAGGGTTCCACCCACTTTTCGAGGCGGAGACGACCGATCACCCAGCCGGCCACGATCGCCACGGCCAGGCCCGCGGTTACATAGAGGGCGGCGATCTTCCAACCGAACAGCCCGTACAGCAACACGATGGCTACCTCGTTGACCATCGGGCTGGCGATCAGGAAACTCATGGTGATCCCCAGGGGAACTCCGGCTGCGACGAACCCGATGAACCCCGGTACCGCACTGCAGGAGCAGAAGGGGGTGACCACCCCCAACCCGGCCGCAGCCACATTCCCAACCCCCTCGCGGCGGCCCCCCAGCAGAGCCCGGGTGCGTTCCACGCTCATGAAGCTGCGAAGTACCGTGACCGCGAAAATGATCCCGCCCAACAGAAGCAGTATCTTGACGGTGTCGTAGAAGAAGAACTCGACCGCCGAACCCCACCGGCTGAGCGAATCGAACCCGGCAAGGTCGAAGACCGCCCATTCCCACAAAGGGCTGTTCAGCTGATACGCCACCAGCCAGGCCCCAGCAGCGGCCAGCAACCCACCCCACAACCGCCACGGCGCACGCACGACCGGCGCAGACCGCAGGCCGGTGCTCACCGCCCGCCCTCAACAAGCTCGGCAGGGAGGGACCCGCGCACCAGGTCAGCCGCGGCAACTGCGAGCCGATAGTCGACCCAGCGGCCCCGCTTGGAGGCTTCCACCAAGCCGGCTTCCCGGAGGACGCGCAAGTGATAGGACAGCAGGTTGGGGGCGACGTCGATGGTCTCCTGCAACTCACACACACACTTCAAGCCGCAGGTCAGTTCGTCGAGGACCTGCAAACGGATCGGATCTCCAAGCGCTGAAAACAAGGCCACCCGCTCTTCAAGCGTTGTTGATTCAAGAATCGTTGAACTCATAAGCACATTGTGACATGAGCACGGCTGAGCAATTAGGGGCGAAGGTCCTGAATTGGCCACAGATCCGGTGCCGCCCAGCCGCGGCCACGGTCCATGGCGTGGTCTGCCCTGATGGGGTTGCTGAGGGGTCTTGCCAAGGGTCTCCATCGCGCGCCGTCTCCGCCGGGATCCTGCTCAACCCGCCGGTCGGGGCACTTCTGATGAGCCTCTCGACGGTGATCGTAGCGATCAACGCCATGCTGCTTCGACGGGTGCAGCTTGACTGACCCGGCGACAGGAGAGAGCGCCCCCGTTCTGCGTTTTGCAGTCAAGGTCGGCTCCACTGTCAGGAGTCCGCCCATCGCGCGAGAGGGCGCGACGGGCGGGGCAACAACGCGACATGATAAGAAGGGAAAACGGCTTCTGAGCAGGCGTTTCGCGCATCATACGACTTTGACCGGTACCGCCACCGTCAATTGCACACCTATTCTGGTTGCGTTGCAGAAGCATCCATCGATCGAGAGAGAAGGTTTGAGATGAACCCGGTTGTCAAGTTCATGGCTTCGGTTAACGGTCGCCTGGTCCGCGCCGTTGCCGGCATCGCGTTGATTGTGTGGGGTATCTGGGGACTCGGAGGCGCGATCGGGGTCATAGTGGCCGTTGTGGGCGCAGTGCCTCTGCTGGCCGGCGCGTTCGATGTCTGCGTATTGGCGCCGCTGTTCGGCAACCCTTTCCAGGGCAAAGATATCCGCGCCGAATAGTCCTCGGTGTCCCTCCCACAGTCTCGCATGGAGGGCTCCGCTCTCTGCCGGCGACCGGATCCAGCCCTTCGTAGATGACCGCATACCAGCGGTTGCCCTTTCGAGCCACGTAGCCCTTCGAGATCTTCTTCTTTCGGGGCGCGGCTTTCGAGCACCCGGTAGAAGGATCGGTAGAAGCCGCCGGTATTACTGCCGGTGTTGGTGGATAGTCGATCCGGTGGCGGTTGCGCGAGATCGCCGGCGCCTCTCCTCATGGAGTTCACGGTCGTGGTGGGAGGATTGCCGTAACCCGGGCCGCGATGCACGGACCGCGAATTCTGATAATCGAGGATGATGACCGATCGGGTCGTCTCTGTTGCGCGCCCTGGGCGGGAACGGATACGACGCATCGTGGGAGCAGACCGGGCAAGGTGGCGTCGATTCCGTCATCGGCCGGCGGCCGGATCTGGTGCTGCTCGATTTGGGGCTCCCGGCATTGATGGCCTGACCGTGTGCCGGCAGATCCACGACATCGAACCGACGCTCGATGTCGTGATGCTGACCGCCCGAGACGAAGAACTCGACGTGGTGGTGGGTCTCGATGTCGGAGCGATCGACCCCATAACGAAACCGTTCAAGCTGGCCGAGTTGCTGGCTCGCATTCGTGCCCAGCTGAGACGACGGGAAACGCGCCCCGACTCGAGATCGGCGGTCGGTGATCTGGTGATGGATGGCGGCGCCTGCAGGGTTTGGCTCGCCGGACGGGAGGTCCAGTTGCGAGCCAAGGAATTAGACTTGTTGAGCCGCCTGGTCGAGAACGCCGGTATGGCAGTGCCCAGAGAGACCTTGATCAGCGACGTGTGGGATGAGCATTGGTTCGGCTCGACCAAGACGCTCGCCTGCCAAACACCACTCGCGTGCGACCGGATAACCCGGCCGCCCTCACTATCGCCTCACCCTCAGAACCCCAACGCGTCAAAGATGCCGTCGTCAACGATCTCAACACACTCTTCTTGCTCCTCGGCGGTGTATCGCTCCTGGTTGGCGCCATCGGTATCGCCAATGTGACCCTCGTATCCGTCATGGAACGGACCCGCGAGATCGGGTTACGACGAGCCATCGGGGCGACACGCGGGCATATCGCCGCGCAATTCCTCCTCGAAAGTACTGCCATGGGCTTTGTGGGCGGCGTCGTCGGAGCAAGTCAGAAGCTGAGTAGACCTGAGAGTCGGCTGAAGAGATCATCACATAATCGACGAGCAGCACATGCCATCGCGCGTCCATCGCGCAAGAGGATGCGATAGGAGGGGAAAGAACGCGACATGACGCGAAACGAATACCGCCTCTGAGCAGGCGTTTTGCGTATTTCCCCAAGTTAGCGAATGTCCCGTTCTCGGGCTCATAACCCGAAGGTCGGAGGTTCAAATCCTCCGGGGCTTCAGCCGGCTTCCTCCTTTCGAGGCGGCGGGGCTTGTGAGCTGTTCGAATACGCGGGCGGCTTCGGCTTGCATGCCTGGGAGGACATGTTGGTAGGTGTCGCCTTAGTCGATAGATTGGCCTAGCGACAATTGCAGGTTCGGCTCGGATCTGAACGGGTTCCCTGTGTTGTGAGGGCATGAGCCTTGTGGCCGTCGAGTAGCGTTGATTCAAATGCCCGTAGGGTATGAGTCTCACGACCGCGCCGCCCGGATCGCCGATGTAGACGACGAGACGGGTCCGGAGGATGGGGCGGTGGACGCAACCGCAGATGCTGTGGCGTCCGTGGGAGGAGAAGGGCGTGTCCTGGAGTCTGGAATCGGAACCGATCGCCTGATGCTCCCCCCGGCTGCAGATGGGGTAGAAGGGCCGCTGATTCCCGGTCGGGGCGCGGCGGCCGACTTCGGGGCGGTTGGCGCCGGCCGGATGTTGTATATCGACAACATCCGCGCGGTGCTCATCAGCCTGGTTGTTGTCGGCCATCTGGCCATTACCTACAGCGGTGAGTCCGGGATTGGCGATTGGTATTTCCGGCAGAGTGGCCACGTGAGCGACGCGACGGCGATCCTGATGACCATGTTGTTGGGTATTGGGACCGCGTTTGCCATGGGGTTGTTTTTCCTGATCGCCGGCTATTTCACGCCGCGGCCGTATGACCGAAAAGGAACGGGGCGGTTCCTGGCCGATCGGTTGGTGCGGTTGGGCATTCCCCTGGCCTTCTATGCACTGATCATCAACCCCCTGGTCACGTACTGGGCCTCTGTTGCCGGGGGCTACGCCGGTTCGTTCTGGCGGTTTGTTACCACCCGCACCCAGGATTTGACGGAAGCGTCTGTCGGTCCGCTGTGGTTTGTTGAAGGGCTATTGATCTTCTCCGTCATTTACGCCCTGGGCCGCCTGGCCAGTGACCGGGCGGGCGGGTCGAACCGGGTGAAGGGCGCGACTCGGACCCCGGGCAACCTGGCCATCAGCCTGTTTGTCCTGGCCGTCGGTTTGGTGACCTTTGTGGTTCGCGTCTGGGCGGAGGTGGGCTGGCAGTGGGAGCCGCCCCACTTGGAGTTGGCCCATTTTCCGCAATATGCCGCCATGTTCGCGGCCGGTATCGTGGCCTACCGCTGCGATTGGTTTGTGACCCTGACAGACCGGCAAGCCCGGCCATGGGGTTGGGTGGCTCTGGCATGTGTGCTGCTCCTGCCGGTGCTGGCGGTGGCCGCCGGGGCGCTGGAAGACAATGTTGATCCGGCCTTGGCCGGCGGGTTCACCTGGCTGTCGCTGGCCTATTCGCTGTGGGAAGCGTCCATGTGCGTGTCTATGAGCATCACGGCCCTGACGCTGTTCCGGCGCCGCTCGAACAAGCGGGGTCGGCTGGCCCAGACCATGGGCGCCGACGCGTATGCCGTATACGTGCTGCACCCGCTGATCATCGTGCCGTTGGCGATTCTGCTCGGCGGCGTCACCTGGCCGCTGGAGCTGATGTTCTTGCTGGCGGCTCCGTTGGGGGTGGCGCTTTGTTTCCTGATCGGCCATGCGGTCCGGCGGTTGCCTCTGGTGAGGCAGGTGCTCTAGGCGCTGTTTGTCAATTGAAGGAGGAGATGGGGGATGGGTACTCGAGCCGTGGGCGACCGGCATCCGTTAACGGAAACGACCCAGACCACAACCCGGACGGCCGGGCGGCTCCTTTTTGTCGACAATATCCGCATCTTCCTGACCGTCCTGGTGATCCTTCACCACTTGATGATCATCTACACGGGCAGCGGCAGTTGGATCCACACCGAGGGCCGCCAGGATGAGATCAGCGCGGCGCTGGGAGCCTGGTTCTGCTCGATCAACCAGGCGTATTTCATGGGGCTGTTCTTGCTCATCTCGGCCTATTTCGTGCCGGGATCCTACGACCGCAAGGGGCCGGCCCGGTTCTTGAAGGACCGGCTGATTCGTCTGGGGATTCCCCTGGGTTTGTACTCCTGGGTTGTGCGGCCGCTTTTCATCTACCTGGCTATCGTCCGGCCCGAGACCGATATTTCCCTGTGGAGCTGGTATCGCTCCGAGTATTTCCGGGAATACGGGATCGTCGGTGGTGGGCCCGTGTGGTTCATCTCGACTCTGTTGATCTTCTCGGCGGTCTACGTGCTCTGGCGGCTGGTCAGCGACAGACGGCGTTACCGGCCGCAAAAGCAGCTTGTGGGCCGGCCGCCGGTCGGCCGACCGCCAGTTGCCGGGCCTTTTCCCAGCGATTGGGCGATCGTCCTATTTGGCGTGGGGCTGGCGGCGACAACTTTCCTGGTGCGCTTGCGGTTCCCGGTCAACGAATCGTTCCAACCCCTAAACCTGCAGCTGGCCAATTTCGCCCAATACACAGCCTTGTTTGTGGTCGGCCTGTTGGCCTATCGCCATAATTGGCTGCTGGCGCTGCCCGCCTCGAGAGGCAAGCTATGGATGGGCATCGCCGTGAGCTTGGTCATTCTCTATCCGGTGTTGGCCATCGCCACCGGCGCCGCGGAGGATTCCGAGCCGTTCATGGGTGGCTGGACCTGGCAGTCACTGGTCTTTGCCCTGTTTGAGTCATTCCTAGCCGTGTCGATGTGCCTGGGGTTGATCTACTTCTTCAGGCGTTTCTGGGATCGCCAGGGGCAGGTGGCAGGGGTTCTGTCCCACAGTGCCTACGGCGCCTACTTGATTCACGAACCGGTGATCAGCCTGCTGGCCATGGCCGCGGCCGGTCTGGTCTGGCATCCGCTGCTCAAATTCGGCCTGGCAGCTCCGGTGGCCGTGTCCTTCAGCTTCGGCCTGGCCATACTGATCCGGCGGCTGCCACACGCCGATCGGGTGTTATAGGGTCAGCTGGGACAACGAAGAGCTGCTCGGCACGCCCGTTACAGGTGCCGGACCTCAAACCATCGCCAGACTGGCCCAGACCACTCCACCTGGACTCCAACGGACCAGCCTTTGTTCGCACATATCGCCAGATCAGGCGCCATAACGCACGTTTCGAAGAGTGTCCGCTATCGATGCCTCTTTGTGTCAAAGGGCGTGGTGGGCCGCATGTGGCTTGGTTCTTGTCGGCGCGGGTCAGGGCTGAGGCAGCTCGGATTCTTGAACGAGGAGATCCCAATGGTGGCCCTTGCGCAGCACAACGGTGCGGAAGTCGCGGTAATCCCACGTCAGGATCCAGGCGCTACGGATCGCAGCCATAGCCATGACGGTGAGGTCGGCCAGATCGATTCTGGTGTCAACGTATCGGTCGGCAAGATCGAGAGCGAGCGCTAGCTCATGGTCACTGGGAGCTTCGAGCCGGTGAATGCCGTCAAGCAACGCCCGCCCGAAGGTGACGGCGGCACGGAGGTGTCCTCGGGAGCGAAGCAGAAGATCGACTTCAACGAACACGGGCCAGGGAACAACCACGTCCCGAGCAGAGTGGGCCAGCAATTCTGCGGCGAACCGGTGACGTCTGCCTTCGCTGCGATTGAGGGCCGATACCAGTGGTCCGGTGTCGCAGATGATCAACTGGCGAGCCGTGCCAATACCTCCTCAACGCGCTGCGAGAGGTTGTCGTCGTCCTCGATCAGGCCAGCGTACGGGAGTGGCTCTGGTTGTTGGCTGACCAACTCGGTGATCAAAGAAGAGAACGACGTGTTGCGTCGCTCGGCCTCGCGGTCGAGACGGGCCGCGACCGCCGGTGGGAGTGAAATGGTGCGTCTTACGGTTGCCATAGCCACAGTATGAAGCACAGAGTATGAACACGCAAGAGACCCGTACCAGATCGCCAAATACGGTGCACGAACGCCCATTTCGCCGGGTGCACTGGATCGGCACGCCGAGGATCGGCTTCCTGATCGGGTACCCGCCACCCAAGGTCGCTCGCCGACCTGTCGTGGTGTTGTCCCGGGATGTCGCCATTCTGGGTGCTCGCCATGTCGGTGATCGAGGCCGAAGAGTTCTTCGGTACCGGCGAGGCGCGCACACCGGCCGCTCACGCCGTCCTCGACCGGCTCGCCGACGTCGGTCTCGGCTACCTGAGTCTCGGCCAGCCGATGCCGACGCTGTCCGGCGGCGAGCGGTAGCGACTCAAGCTGGCTATCCACATGGCTGAGAAAGGGGAGATCTACGTCCTCGACGAACCGACCACCGGTCTTCACCTCACGGACGTTGACCACCTGCTCGATCTCCTCGACCGGCTCGTGGATTCGGGTAAGTCGGTCATCGTTATCTCGCATCACCAGGCAGTCATGGCACACGCCGACTGGATCATCGACCTCGGTCCCGGCGCCGGCCACGACGGCGGCCGGATCGTTTTCGAGGGCACCCCGGCCGACCTCGTTGCCGACCGTTCGACCCTCACCGGCTTGCACCTCGCCAAATACCTGGGTGCGGCCTAGACCCCTCTGGCTTCTTCCGACACCGCCTCGTCGTCCGGTGCAGGCGGCCGTCCCGGAAGACGGAGGGGTAGCTCGACGCGAAACACCGTCCGGCCCGGCCGGGAATCTACGGTGAGATTCCCCCCGTGGTGATAGATCACGATGTTGCGACTGATATCCAGGCCCAAACCCGTGCCCGATCCGGGAGGTTTGGTCGTGAAGAACGAATCGAAGATCCGTGACTGGATCTCCTCGGGAATGCCGGGTCCGTTGTCCTCGACTTCAACAACCACCCCCGATTCGGTGGGTGTTGCCCGCACGATCAGGTGCCCGCCGGGCTTTTCGGTCACGGCGTAGACGGCGTTGTCGATCAGGTTGGTCCATACCTGGTTGAGTTCACCGCCGAGCGCCTCGATACGCGGTAGGTCGTTCGCGTATTCCCGGAGAACCTCTATGCCTTTCGTTTTGTGTTCGAGCAGCATCAGGGTGTCGTCGAGGCCGGCGGTCACGTCGACATTCTGCACGGGGGCCTGATCGAGATAGGCGTACGACTTGAGGGCCTTGACGATGGCGGACATACGCCGGGTTCCCTCTTCGATTTGATAGACGAGAGCGAGTTGTTCCTGGGCGGCGCCGATGAGGGCCATCAGAACCTCCAGCTGCGAACTCTCCACATGGTCGGCGACGTTGGACAGCCGATCCACAGTGATCCCGGCGTCTACTAGTCCGGGCGCCAATTCCCAGCTGCGATCTACGTCGTGGTCGGCCAGCCAGGCCTCAACGTCGTCTTCGAGATCGGCGCGTTCGAGTGCTGAGAGCGGAGTGGTTCCCCCACTTCGCCGGCGGGTCGACTCGAGGAGATTCTCGAGGAACGGCGAGTTGGCCTCACCGAGTCCGAGTGCCACCGCTGCCCGGGCGTTGGCGTAGCGCTCGATCGCTTCGGGAAGCTGCCCGGCGCTTCGGTTGACGGCCGCCGCCGGATTGTTCAGTTCGTGGGCCAGACCGGCGGTGAGCGTGCCCAGTTGGGCCATCCGTTCTGACTGCTGCAGACTGGCTTGCGTGGCGCGCCACCGGCCGAGCATGACCTCGAAGAACCCCCGAGAAGCTGATGGGCTCGAATCGAGCAGCTCGTCGAGACGTGCTTTGGGAATCGCCAGGAGGGTGACATCAGACCTCGTCCGGACCGAAGCATTGCGAGGGGCGTCTTCGAGCAGGGCCATCTCCCCTACCACCCCCTCGGATTGGACGGCCAGCAAAACTTCGCCCCCGACGGTCGCTTTCACTATCTCGATCTGGCCTTCGAGCACGACGAAAGCCCGATCCCCGCGATCTCCCTCAGAGAACAGCAATGCTCCGGCAGGAAGATGAACTTCCTCGATACCCACCGAGAGCCGCTCGAGGTCTTCGGTGGGTAACCCTGAGAAGAGGGGGACGGTTCGGAGCCGTTGGACCGTTTTCACGCCGTTTCGAGGTACTTGTGGATGAAACTGACTGCCACGGCGCCCTGTCCGACCGCCGAGGCGACCCGGCGGATCACGTTGGCCCTCACATCACCGGCGGCGAAGATCCCCGGGACGCTCGTCTCCAGAAGATACGGATCCCGCTCAAGCGGCCAGGAAGGGCGCCGGGCGCCATCGACCAGCAGGTCTGATCCGGTGAGAATGAATCCCCGCTGATCACGTTCAACCACTCCCTGGACGAAGTCCGAGTGCGGGCGCGCGCCTATGAAGATGAATAGGCCGGCGGCCTCCTGAGTTTCTTCGGTGCCGTCCGTGAGCAGCGTGATCTCCTCGAGATGTTCTCCTCCGGCGACCCGGGCCACCTCCGTGTTCAACCGCACGCTGATGTTGGGAGTAGCAGCTATCTGATCGATCAGATACTGCGACATGCCGGCCTCGAGAGAGTCGCCCCGGACCAGGACGATCACCTTCCCGGCATATTTCGACAGCATCATGGCTGCCTGCCCCGCCGAATTGGCGCCACCGACGACAAAAACATCTTCCCCGCGATACGTCACCGCTTCCGCTACGGCCGCTCCATACCAGATACCCGCGCCGATGAGGGGCTCGGCGCCGGGCACGTCGAGGGTGCGGATAGTCATTCCCGTTGCGATCAGGAGGGCCCGACAGCTCAACTCGGTCCCGTCGTTGAGGGTCACGATCTTGGTCGGGTCTTCGACCCGAACTCCGGTGGCCTCCACCGCGGTGAGAATCTCCGCTCCCAGGCGCTTCGCTTGGACGGTGGCCCGACGGGCCAGATCCCCGCCGCTGATGCCCTTGGGGAATCCGAGGTAGTTCTCGATCCGTGATGAGGTGCCCGCCTGACCGCCGGTCGCCTGCCGCTCGATGAGCGCCGTTCGTAACCCTTCGGAGGCGCCGTACACGCCGGCTCCGAGACCCGCCGGCCCGGCGCCCACCACCACCAGGTCGTAATGGGTTGCGGTGGGTTCGGTTTGAAGACCGGCGTGGTCGGCCAGCATCCGATTGTCGGGCCGCTCGAGTCTGGTCCCGTCGGGAAACACGACCAGCGGCAACGCGGCCGGGCCATTTCCCGCCGCCGCGATTGCTTTGGCATCGGAGTCGGTCTCGACGTCGAGAAACCGGTAGGGAACCTGGTTGCGAGATAGGAAGTCTTTGACCTCGTAGCTATCGGGTGACCAGCGGGCACCAATCACGCGGATGCCGTCGTAGGGGGCGGGCACATCCGCCTGCCAGTCTTCCAGGAGGTCATCCAGCACCGGGTAGAGGTGCTCCTCCGGCGGATCCCAGGGCTTCATCAGGTAGTGATCGAGTCCGACATCGTTGATGGCGGCGATGGCGGCGTCCGTGTCTGCGTAGGCGGTGAGCAACACCTTCTTGGCATCCGGGAACAGGGCTGCGGCGTCCAGGAGGAACTCGGTGCCGCTCATTTCCGGCATCCGCTGGTCCACGACGAACGCGGCAACCGTGTCGCCGCGGCTCTGGAGTTCGCGCAGGGTCTCCAACGCTTCCCCGCCGGACGCTGCCCGCACGATTCGATAGTTCTCCCCGTATTGCCGCCTCAAATCGCGAGAAACGGCGGCGAGCACTTGGGGATCGTCATCGACGCTGATTATGGCCGGTTTGCTCAAAACCTCACCTGTGTTCATTGTTGCTGACTGCGCTCTTCGCCCCGGTGGGGCCTTACCCCGAGATGTCCACCACGGCGGAGACCTCAACATAGTAAGGCGAACACTGTTTCGGGAGGGATCTCGGGCTCTTGATCGGGGGCTTCGACGGAAGCCGATCACCCAGACGGCGATGAGATGTGAGCAACGTGCCGTTGCGCAGGTGCTCGTCCTCGCCGCGAACCCCGATCTCGGAAGCGGCGACCGGCATCCGACAGCCTGAACCGCCCGGTCCCGCCCGCGAGCCGCACCCCGACATGACCCGGCACAACCCCGCCGAGACTTATTAGGCTCCTCACGATGTCGGAAACCGCCGCCGAAGAGCTCAAGGAGCTTCTGAAGACGATTGCCCGCGCCCACCACGAAGCGACGGGAGGGGCCAACGCCGCCTGGGCGGAATGGTATGCCGAGCATCTGCACGACCCCATCCGTCCTCTGATCGGTGCGAACCCCTCGGTGGGGGAGATAGCCGGGTGGCTGACCGCAGCAGATATCGAGTACCGGGCTGAGGAGCGCAACGAATCCTGGCCGAGATACTATGCCCGCTTCATCCTCAGCCGCACCCCGGGTAGCTGACATGCTCCAGGCCGGTGATGTGTCCGCGGAAGCCGTTGTCGACGCCGGATCAGGGAAGCCGAGGCGAAACCAGCTCGGCCATCGCTAACAAGTCGCTCCCTCTGAGGTGGGCTCTTGTCATCCCACGTCACACTCGATGACCCTCTCGGTCCGATGCTGGGACCAGAGTGGCAGGTGTCGACCGGCCAACTCTCCTCGTCAGCGTACGAGCACCTTGCGGAGTCTCCAGGTAGCGAGAAACCCCAGGACCGCGGCGTAGCCGACCAGGATCAGCAGGAAGCCGGCGATGTCGGCGACGCCGGCGTCTTCTGCCACCAGCGCCTGGAACGCTTCGAGCGCCCAGGCATGCGGGGTGACGTGGGCGACCCGGTATACGGTGTCGGACAGCATTTCGAACACCGCCAGCGGGAACATGCATCCGCCGAGGGCGGCGAGCCCCAATCCGAGGGCGGTGGAGATGCCACCGGCCTGCTGGTCGTTGCTGACCAGTGCTCCGAGCAGCATGGCGGCGCTGGTCGACACCAGGGCGAAGGCGATGATCGTGAGCGTCGACCCGATCGGCGAGCCCCAGTCGACCCCGAAGACCAGCCAGGTGCCGATGAAGATGAACGCACCTTGGATCATGGCGATGCTGAAACGGCTCAGCGCCTCGCCGGCGAGCATGGTCCGGACCGGCGTGGGAGTGGAGTACATCCGGCGGGTCACGCCCAGCTGACGGGACTGAACCAGGTTGGCAGCCCCATTGAGGGTGGTGATGAAGATGAAGAGGACCAGCATTCCCTGGGCGTAGATGTCGAACTGGCCGAGACCGGCCAGCACGAACGGCTCTCCGGCGATGGTGGCCACTACGGAAACCGGGGGGAGCGTTTCCTGGGCCATTTCCGCCACGGTCAGCGCCTCGTCGAAGGTTCCGGCGCCCTTCTGGGCGGCGAACCGAGCGGTGCGCAGCAAGGTCGCCTGACGGGTGACTGCGGCATCGACCACTTCACCGATGCCCTGCACCTCCTGTTCCGCTCTGGTCACCAAGCGGATCTCGACATCACCCCCGGAACGCAGTTGCGACTCGTATCCGGCTGGAACAATCACCGCCGCCCGCAATCCGCCCCGCTCCACCTGACGGACCGCCGAATCCTCTCTGTCGATCTCCACCACCTCCAACCCGTCGACGCTCTCGAGGATGCCGAGCAGTTCGGCGGTAAGAGGGTCCTCGGTCGTGCTGACAAAACCCAGCTTGGGAACCGAGGCACCACCCTGCATGGCGCCGAGCAGCAACACGATCAGCATCGGCAACAGGAACACACTGAACACCGCCGACCGGTCCCGGAAGAACCGGACCAGATTGACCCGGGCGATGGCCAGGGGCTTCATGGGCGCAATCCTTTCCGGAGGCGAGCCACGCCGATGGCTCCGGTGACCACCCCGAAAGCCACCATCGCCAGCACCGGAACCACGATCACGCCCAGGTCATCGGATCGAAGGTCGGCCAAGCCTTGCATGAACCAGCCGTGGGGAGATGCGAAGCGCAGCGAAGCGAGAAGGCCACCGGCGGCCGAGACATCAAAGAACGTACCGCCCAGGAAACCGAGCACCATGCCGACCATCGAGCCGGTGGCGGCCGCCTGCTCGGCGCTGCGGGCGAAACCGGCCAGCAGCGAGACGATCCCGAGAGCGGCGACGATCGCGGCGAGAATGAGCAACGCCACGCCGATCGGTGGCCCCCAGTCGGCGTCAACCGCCAACGTGGTCGCCACGAAGAGAACGACCATGCTCACCAGCCCAACGATGAAGGAACTGAGCATCTTCCCCGCCAGGACAGACGTTCGGGTGATCGGCGAAGACAACAACCGGGCCAGGGTCCCGGTGCGTCGCTCTTCGAGCAGGCCGGTGATACCCGACTGCACCGTGAAGAACAGGAAGAAGATGGCCATGCCGGCGGCGTAGAAGGTGACCCCGTCGAGTTGCTTGGTCGAGGCGGTGTCGTCGCGCAGCGTGACCGGGTTGGGGGTCTGAAGAACCTCGATGCCGGTCGCCAATCGATCGACCTCGCCCCCCACCAGGTTCTCGACCGTCGCCACCGCCACGCGCACCGAGGTCAGTTCGCTGGCATACCCTTCCACCAAGGCGACGGCGATCCCGGCGTCGGTCTCCGAACCCTGATTCCCGATCACCTGAATGGTCACGGGACGTTCCGACTGAACGTCATCGGAGAAGCCGATCGGGAAGATGATGGCAGCGTCGGCTGTATCGGTGTCGTCGGCACCACCTAACGGATTCACCTCGGTATCCACCAGAGCTTCCGCCTCTTCCACCGAGGCAACCTCTATGACTTCGATGCCCTCGGCGTTGGCCAGCACGTTGTCGACGAACAAGCGTGATACCGGCCCACGGTCGAGGTCCACCACCGCGTAGGTGGCGTCGAACTCGTAGCCGGACAGCGGGTTCAGCACAAACCCGAACACCAAAGCGAGGCCGAGCGGCGCAACGATCCCGATGATGTAGGCGGAACGATCGCGAAGCCGCTGCTTCAGATCCTTGCGCGCGATGGTCCAGGCAGCACCCACAATCACTCCCGGAGGGCTCTCCCCGTCAGCTTGAGGAACACCGACTCCAGGTCGGCCGAGTCCACGTCGACGGTCTTGACCAACGATCCGGTGCGGCCGGCGACCGCCAGAATCTCGGGAAGGTGGTCGTGGGCACGGTCGACAATCAGGGTGATCCCATTGTCGGCGACGGCGGCATCTTCGACGGCTGCCAGGTCGCCCAGGGCGGCCGCCGTGGCGGCCAACGACCCGGTGGCGGTCAGGGTCAGCCGATCACGCTGCCCGACGATCCGCACAAGATCCGCTTGCGAGCCTTCGGCGATCAACTCGCCCTGATCGACGATCCCGATCCGATCACACAAACGTTCGGCCTCTTCCATGTAGTGGGTCGTGTAGAGGACGGCCATCCCCTCCTCTCCCAGACGCTCAACGCTGTCGAGGATGGCGTTGCGGCTCTGGGGGTCCACTCCCACCGTGGGCTCGTCGAGGATGAGGAGCGCCGGGCGATGCAACAGGCCCACCCCGATGTTGAGCCGTCGCTTCATTCCCCCCGAGTACTCCTCGGTACGGTCGTCGGCCCGATCGGTGAGCTCAATGATCTCGAGGACCTCGGCTACCCGCCGGCGCAGTTCGGGGCCCTTCATTCCTTGGAGCTGGCCGAAGAACTCGAGGTTTTCGGCGGCCCCCAGGTCGGGGTAGATGGCCAGGTCTTGGGGCACCAGACCCACCAGACGTTTGGTGTGGGTGGCGTCGGGGTTCATCGTCTCCCCGCCGAGAGTGATCTCGCCGGCGTCGGCGTCGAGCAGGCCGGCGATTATCGAGATGGTGGTGGTCTTGCCGGCTCCGTTGGGACCGAGCAGCCCGTAGGTCTCTCCCCGGGCGATGCTGAACCCGATTCCCTTGACGGCAGCATGATCGCCGAAGGACTTCCTAATGCCCGAGCACTCCAGGACCGGTCCAACTGCTGGTGCGGTCATGTCAGATCTCCGATTGGGTCATTCGATCCTAGGCGCAGTTGTGGCAGCCGTGTCGTGAGGATTGGCGAAATCGACCGGTTCTATGCGAACAGGGGCGGAATCCGTAGAGTTCTGTAATGCAACGCGCACCAATGACCGGAAGACTCCCGGCTGCTCTCGCCCTCGGCTTCGCAATCCTCTTCGCAGTCACAGCATGCATTGACGGCGACGTGGCAACTACTACGACGTCGCCGGTCGATACCTCGACGATCGCCGCCACCAGCACCTCAACAACGGGGGACACCAACACGCTTGCCAGCGGGTCGGGATGTACCCCCAACGCGGACGAGCTCCCCGAAGGGCAGTGGTTTGGTTATATCGGCACCGCTACCGCCACCGAGATCAGCTTCGACCTCGCGTGCTGGTTCACCGGCGAGGCCGCCGTTCTGGCGACTGCCGAGGACGGTGAGGAATCCCCACCCCCCAACGATTACTACGTGCGTAACGATAATCCGCAGCTTCGTACCATCCCGGTCGCCATCGATGCCGAGGTGACCTGGCTACCAAACGCCGGCGACCCTTCAACCGAGGAGACCGTCACCTACGCCGAATGGCTTTCCGGGCGCACCAGACGAGGACTCGAAATCCAACCCGGAGTATGGATCATCATCACGGGCGACGAGGCAGTAGAGGTCCGCGAGCAGTACGTGCCGTGACCGAGGTCCACCGGCCTTGTCGTTGCCCAAATGAGCATCTAGCCCTCGCGCCTCACCGACGTCGGATAGGGTCCGGAAGAGACCGCGAGGGGAGGAGTTTGATGCGCACCAGAACATGGGCGTGGGTCATTGGGCTGCTGACAACGGGTCTGCTGGCCACGGGATGTACAGGGACCGTCCCATTTGGAGGACTGCGCGGGTCGGGAGATCTCATCACCGAATCGCGAACCGTGAGTGGGTTCGATGAGATTGTCGTTTTGGGCAGCGGGAAAGTCATCGTCGACGTCACCGGTACCGAATCCCTCGAAATCGAAGCCGAAGACAACCTCATGGAGTTCCTGACAACCGAGGTCGTCAACGGACGACTCGAACTGGGCGTCGAATCAGGGAGGCTGATCTCACCGAGCCGGGATATCACCTACACGATCACGGCTTCGCAGTTGAACACGGTGACCATCAGTGGAAGCGGCAGCGTCGAAGCCACCAACATCGATACTGACACACTTGAGGTCACCATAAGCGGGTCCGGTAACGTCGAGCCGGTGGGAACCAGCGGCCACCTCCAGGTGACGATCAGCGGTTCGGGTCGGTTTGAGGGGACGGCGCTCGAGTCGGCAACCGGTGAAGTAGAAGTTTCCGGTAGCGGCAATGTGGTGGTCAACGTTACCGACGAGCTGACCATCAGCGTCACCGGGTCGGGGGATGTGCAGTACATAGGGGACCCGGCTCTCAAATCGAGCGTTTCGGGTTCCGGCAATATCTCCCAAAGGTGACCCGGACCGCATTCCTCACCACAGAACAAGCCACCGACCGTTGTCCCGACGGAAGGTCATCAGAGGCCGACCGGGAGCTGGAGGGTGTCTACCACGGCATGTGTGGCCGTCTTCCGCCAAATCGGAGCCTCAGCCGGATACATTCGGGTCGAACGGTACGGCTTATTGGTGTGTCTCGTGCCTCTGCCGGGCCGTCTCTTCGGTCGGGAGTGGAGGCCGATACGTTGGACCCAACATGGCTTTGGCGAACTCGCCCCATACCCTGGCGACACCGTTAGACACGTGGAGCAGCACAAACCCGACCAGCACGCCAAGCGCGGCCACGATGATGGCTTCCCACAAGGTATCGACAACCCAAAACTCGCTCGGCCAGTCGGCAAGGGTAGGCCACCACGATTGGGCGTAGAAGAACGGAGTGGCGACCAAAGCGAATAACGCGGCGGTGGTAACCACCAGGGTGAACCCGATGATCCCCAAGGGGAACTCCACAAACAGATAAAAAACTCGCTTCCACGTCTCCGAGCTACCGACCAGGGCTTTGACCTTGGGCCACAGCCCGCCGGGGACTGCCAACCGGTGCGAGGGGGGAGTGTCCTGGTCTAACAACAGGTTGGTTGTCGTGCGCTCAAACTCACCCAATCCGTAGGCGGCTGCCAGCACCCCCACCAGAATCGGGATCCCCAGCAGGGTGATGAACAAACCAAAACCGAGCGATAGGCCGGTCACCAAGAACACGAAATAGAAGATCCCCAACGGGAACGCCAACAGCAGATACCCGACACTCCTCCACGTCTTTGGTTTGACAATCACATCAAAGAACACTGCATCTCCCTTCACCAACTCCTCTGAGAATGATGGACGACCTAGGAACCAGAAGCCAGGGCCAAAAGACCATTGTGCAATTGTGATGGCCGGGCAGGTGAGATGCGAGGTTCAGGGAGCGCATTTGCCACCGGATCTCAGAGAATGTTGCGTGCCCCCGGGAGTTGTTTGACGAGGTACCCGGTTAGGAACGAGGCGGCGACCGCCAACGGCGCCACCAGCAGGAACTTGAGCCCCAGGTCCATCTCGAGACCGATAAGACCGAGCGCCAACAGCGTGATGATTGGGGCGTGGAGCACATAGGTCGCGTAGGCCGCACTCGACATTGCCCGACCGAGTCGCCCTTGCCGGTTGAAGCGGTTTCGGTACCAGACGAGAAGCGCCACGACGATCGCCACGCACATCATCTGCTCCCAGAGCGAGAAGGCCATTTGCTGCCAGTGCACACCCCCGATGAACGGGTCGAGATCGCCGTCCAGGCCGTCCCCGGCTACAAACAAGACCGGAAAAATGGCGACGAGCCCGAGCGTCACCCGAAACCAGAACTTCCCTTGTGCGTCCGTCAGTGTTCCGAACCAGTCGCGCCGATAGGCGACCACGCCGAGTGCGAACAGCGACAAGTACTGCGGGAAGTGAGCGAGTTGGAAGTGGACCGGCTCGAGCCACCATCCGACCGGGATCCAGATGCGCACGACGAACGTCGCTACACCCAGACCGGCGGCAAATACCCCGATCGCCCGGTTGCCCAAAGGCGTCGGGCCGATGGCGGTCTCGGGTGGTGGTCGGAACCTGTGCCACACGACCAGCGCGACCGAAAACAGCAACAAGGCTTCGAGGAACCAGGTCGGGCCGAATCCGATCAGGTCGAAGTACCGGTCGCCCAGGACCTGCCAATACCCTCCTTCGGTGCCTTCCCGCACGATCAGGACTGCCACGAGAAGTGGGTTCAAGATCACCGCATAGATCACCATCGGGATCCCGAGGCGTTTGAACCGATCCCGCAGAAACGGACCGGGGCCCTTCCGGTCGAGCGACGCCGGACTGAAGTAACTCGACACCATGAAGAAGAACCCCATGAAGAACGCCTGGTTGATCGCCACGAAGAGCGTCAGGACGATCGAGGACGCGGTGCCGACGGAGCCTTCCTCGTTGTAATACCAGTCGCCCGGAGCGCCGTAGCCGATGGAGAGGTGCAGCAAAATCACGAGGACCGTGAGCAGGACGCGGAGGTTGTCGATGTACGCCAACCTCGCAGTTGTTTTGGCTGGACCTGCGGTCGTCTCAGCTTTCACACACGGCCCTCAGTTGATTGGATCGACACTATCCGGTTCGACGGCCCCTCGCTCGGCAACTTCTCCGGGTAAAACCCGGCCGCCAATAGGCGACGGACCGGGCAGAGCCGGTCTGCTGCTGCCTCGATCGCCAAGAACGCGGTGGACGGCGTAAGCCAAAGCCCCCTTTGCAGCTAGTCTCGCCCACCAGCCGCGGGATCGAAGGAACTTATGAAAAACGACGGTCCGGAATCGCCGGAGCGGGTCAGGCGCGAACCGCCCCTATTCCGAAAGGTGGCTGTCCGGCGCGTGCTACCGATCGGGCCGTGGATGATGCGCGTGACCTTGGCGGGACCCGAACTGGCTGGTCTGCACGTTGATTCCCCGGCCGCGAGTGTGAGGCTGTTGCTTCCCTCTCCCGGAGACACTGAACTGGTCATACCGGTTTGGAACGGCAATGAGTTCCTTCTACCGGACGGGCGGCGGCCCGTCATCCGAACTTTCACGCCGCGGCGAGTCGACGCGGAGAGTATGGAACTGGATCTCGACGTGGTAATCCACGAGCACGGCATTGCTTCCCATTGGGCCCGCTCGGCGCGCTCGGGAGACCCTGCGGCCGTTTCCGGCCCCGGTCGTGGATATCTTGTCGACCGGAACGCCTCCAGGTTTCTGATAGGAGGCGACGAGAGCGCGATTCCCGCCATCAGCCAGCTGCTGGAGGCCATTCCCCAGCAGACCCCCGTAGAAGTGCACATCGAGGTTGCCCACCCAGAGGCGCGGCTGCCGATGCCCGATCATAATGATGCGGTTCGCTGGCACGTCCTTCCTCCCGACAGCCCGCCCGGTGCCCGGTTGGTTGCCGCCATAATCGAATGTGACATCAGTGCGGATACCCGAATCTGGGTGGCCGGCGAGGCAGCTTCCGTTCAAGAAATCCGTCGGCATCTCTTCCTGGAGCGGGGAATCCCGCGAGAGCAGGTGACCGTTCGGGGGTATTGGAAACACACCGAACCCGGTGGGGGATAACCGCCGTCCAACGCATAATCACGCAACGCTGCGTTGAAGATGCCATTACTCGCAGGGCCCAACGGTTCGCCGCCGCCCGTTGCCTGAAGAAGGCGAATCGGCACAGCTGTTGCCCGGTCTTTCCGACGTGGAGCTCGATCAGGATCGGTAACAAAGGGTCCAACGTCACTAGCCGGGATGGCCGGCTCTTGACAAGCTGAGATCCACAAGTCCGTAGAACGAGGAGGGGCGGTGGAGATCGTCGACCTGTCCGGCCGCCGGAAAGCGTCGTACCTGGCCTGTCTCGAAGACTGGTCTGAGGAGATGGCCGAAGCCGGCGATCACAAAGCTCGCTGGTACGAAAAGATGCGCGACCGGGGACTGCGAGTCAAGCTGGCCCTCGACGAGGATGGTCGGGAGGTGGGGATGATCCAGTATCTCCCGATCGAACACTCCTTCGCCCTGGGCGAAGACCTCTACATGATCCTGTGCGTCTGGGTGCACGGCTACCCGCAAGGAGTCGGCGATCATCAAGGGCGGGGGATTGGTACGGCACTGCTGGCGGCCGCCGAGCAGGACGCCGTCGAGCTGGGGGCGAAAGGAATGGCGGCCTGGGGGGTGGTTCTGCCTTTCTGGCTGAAGGCCTCGTGGTTCAAGAAACACGGCTACCGGAGGGCCGACCGAAGTGGCCTCCGGATACTCCTGTGGAAACCCTTCACCGGCGATGCCCGGCCGCCCCGGTGGATCGAAGAAGGTCCGACTCCCCAACGGGTTCCAAACCAGGTGTCGGTGAACGCCTACATGAACGGATGGTGTCCGGCCGCCAACCTCGTCTATCAACGCGCCAGGCGCGCCGCCGCCGAACTGGGCGACCGCGTCGTATTCGAGAGCATCGACACCAGTGAGCGGAGCGATCTCATACGGTGCGGCCATTCGGACGATGTGTTCCTGGACGGCCAACGTCTGCAGCACGGACCGCCGCCCTCCTACGATCGGATTTACGCCGCTATGGAGAAGCGGCTTCGCCGGCTCCAGAAGTAGGCGTGCTCGAAAATGTTGCAGAACGGCCGAGCCGCAGCAGGAATGAGAACGTGAACTACGTCCCCCCGAAGCCGGGTCCGACCGGGGCAAGTTCGACGTCGGGACCGCTGAACTGAGCGTTGTAGAGATCGGCGTAGGCGCCGCCCCGTTCGATGAGCTGATCGTGGTTGCCTTGTTCGACGATTCGTCCTTCCTCCATGACCAGGATCAGGTCGGCGTCCCGGATGGTGGAGAGCCGGTGGGCGATCACGAAGCTGGTCCGCTCGGTACGCAGGGCAGCCATGGCGTGTTGGAGCAACAGCTCGGTCCGAGTGTCTACGGAGCTGGTGGCCTCGTCGAGGATCAGCAGGGCGGGATCGGCCAGAAAGGCGCGGGCGATGGTGATGAGCTGCTTCTCCCCGGCGCTGATGTTGGCGCCCTCGTCGTCGACCACTGTGTCGTACCCGTCGGGCAGGCTGTGGACGAAGCGATCGACGAAGGTGGCCTGAGCGGCTTGCAGAATCTCCTCCTCGCTGGCGTCCAACCGGCCGTAAGCGATGTTGTCGCGGATCGTGCCCTGGAAGAGCCAGGTGTCTTGCAGCACCATCCCGATCTCCGAGCGGAGATCCTCCCGGTGCATCTCGGCAATGTCGATTCCGTCGAGGGTGACGCGACCGCCGTCCAGTTCGTAGAAACGCATGACCAGATTGACCAGGGTGGTCTTGCCGGCTCCGGTCGGTCCGACGATGGCCACCGTTTGGCCCGGCTCGACGGTGAGGGACAAATCCTCGATGAGGGGCCGGTCCTCGTCGTAGCGGAACGAGACGTGTTCGAAGCTCACCCGGCCGTGCGGATCTTCGAGCAGGCGGGCGTGATCTTCGTCGGATGACTCTTCGTCGGCGTCCAGCAACTCGAATACCCGCTCGGCCGAGGCCACCCCCGACTGCAGCAGATTGACCATCGAGGCAACCTGGGTGACCGGCTGCGTGAACTGGCGGGAGTACTGGATGAACGCTTGGACGTCGCCCAGGCTCATCGTGCCGCTCGCCACCCGGAGCCCGCCGATGACCGCGATGGCTACATAGTTCAAGTTTCCGATGAACATCATGATCGGCATGATCAGGTGGGAGAGAAACTGCGCTTTGTAACTCGCCTGGTAGAGCCTGTCGTTTTCGGTCTCGAACGTGGCTTGCACCTCCTCCTGGCGGCCGAAGACCTTGGTCAGCGTATGGCCCGTGAAGGCCTCCTCCACCTGGGAATTGAGAGTCCCGGTGCGGCGCCACTGGTCGACGAACTGGGTGCGGGAGCGGCTCATGACCAAACCGGCAACCACCATGCCGACCGGGATCGTCACCAGAGCGATGAGCGCCAGAGTGGGAGAGATGTAGAACATCATCCCCACCACGAAGATGATGGTCAGCAGTGAAGTCAGCACCTGGCTCATCGTCTGCTGGAGGCTCTGGGAGACATTGTCCATGTCGTTGGTGACCCTGCTCAACATCTCGCCGCGCGGCTGACGGTCGAAATACCGCAGCGGCAGCCGGTTGAGTTTGTCCTCCACTTCCGAACGCATTCGGTAAACCGTGTTCTGGACCACATCGTTGAGGAGGTAACCCTGGAGGTAGGAGAGGAGGGCGGAGCCGGCGTAGAGGGCGAGCACGATGAGCAACACCGTGCCCACCGCCGTGAAATCGATGCCCCGGCCCGGAATGAGATCGATCCCGGACAACAGATCGGCGATTTGGGTCTGACCGGCGTCGCGAGCCGCCGAGATCGCCTGTTCCTTGGTCAGGCCGGCAGGCAGTCGCTTGCCGACGGCTCCGGCGAAGATGAGGTCCGTGGCCCGGCCCAGAACCTTGGGCCCGGCGGCCGATAAAGCCACACTGACGATCGCCGTCATGAAGATGGCGGCGACTTTGCCCCGCTCCGGACGGAGGCGGCCGATCATTCGCTTTATGGACGGACCGAAGTTGAGAGGCTTCTGGCCGACCATCCCCCCGCCGTGCGGACCTCGCATCGGACCCGGGATCCGCTCGGTCGCCTTCATAGCCTTGGGAGCTGTCATGACGCCTCCGCCTTGAGCTGCGACTCGACGATCTCGAGATAGGTCGGGCACCTCTCGACCAGCTCTTCATGCGTGCCGATCCCGACGATGGCCCCATCCTCCAACACCACTATCTGGTCGGCCTCGGTGATCGTGAACACCCGCTGGGCGACGATCAGGACTGTGGCATCGGCGGTGACCGGCCGCAGGGCCCTTCGCAGCCGGGCGTCGGTAGCAACGTCGAGAGCCGAGAAAGAGTCGTCGAACAGGTAGACCTCCGGGCGTCGGATCAGAGCCCGGGCGATGGCGAGGCGCTGGCGTTGACCACCAGAGACGTTGGTCCCTCCCTGCGAAATCGGGGCGTCGAGCCCTTCCGGCATCGCCGCCACAAAGTCGGCAGCCTGGGCAATCTCGAGGGCCTCCCACATCTCGTCCTCGGTGGCGTCCGGTTTGCCGTAGCGCAGGTTGCTGGCCACGGTGCCGGAGAAGAGGTAGGCCCGCTGCGGGACCAATCCAATCTTCGACCACAGGGCCTCCGGGTCGAACTGCCGGACATCCACACCATCAACCTCGATGATGCCCTCCGTGGTGTCGAACAGACGGGGAATGAGGTTGAGGAGCGTCGATTTGCCGGCGCCGGTCGATCCAACGATGGCGGTGATCTGACCCGGGCGGGCCGAGAAGGTGAGGTCGAAGAGCACCGGGTGGGCGGCTCCGGCATATGTGAAACCGACGTTTCGGAACTCGAGCTCACCGCGGCCGGCCACCCGGGTTATGCCGCGTTCCGGGGGCACGACGGATGACTCGGTGTCGAGCACCTCACCGATACGATCCGCCGAGACGGCCGCCCGGGGCACCATTACCAGCATGATGGTCGACATCATCACCGCCATCAGGATCTGGATCAGGTAGGCCAGAAAGGCGGTCAGCGAACCGATCTCCATGACTCCGGCATCTACCCGGAGGCCGCCGAACCAGAGCACGGCCACGCTGGATACGTTGAGGATCAGCATGACCGAGGGGAACATGGCGGCCATCCAGCGGCCCACCGTGATGGTCACGTCGGTGAGTTCTCGGTTGGCCGTTCCGAACCGGGTCGTCTCGAATGGCTCGCGCACGAAGGCCCGGATCACCCGGATGCCGCTGATCTGCTCCCGCAGAACCTGGTTGATCATGTCCAGACGCTTCTGCATCAACCGGAATCCCGGCACCATCCGGGAGATGATCACTCCGACCACGGCCACCAGCACGGGCACGGCGGCCGCGACCAGCCACGACAGACCGACGTTCTCTCGCAGCGCCATGATGACCCCGCCCACCATCATGATGGGGGCGGCGATCATCATCGTGAACCCCATCATGGCCAGCATCTGCACCTGCTGGACGTCGTTGGTGTTGCGAGTGATCAACGAGGGCGCCCCGAAGTGGCCGACCTCGCGGCTCGAAAAGGAGCCCACCCGTCGGAAAATTGCCGATCGTAAATCGCGTCCGAAGGCCATGGCCGTCCGGGCTCCGAAAAACACGGCGGTGATAGTGCAAGCGATCTGAATCAGCGAGACGGCCAGCATCCATCCCCCGGTACGAAGGATGTACGCGGTGTCGCCCAGCACGACACCGTTGTCGATGATGTCGGCGTTGAGGCTCGGCAGGTATAACGAGGCGATCGTGCCCACCAGCTGGAGCACGATTATGGCGGTGATCCATCGCTGGTAGGGCCGAAGGAACCGGCGGAGGATGCGCAGCAGCATCAGCTCTCCCGCCCGGCCGGCCCGATGACACCGGAGAGGAGAATGGCGACGATCTCATCGACCGACAGTTTCTCCTCCGGGGCGAACATAGGATGCGAGTTGGCGAATATGAGCCCCCGGAGGGCCGTCGCGGCCCGCCCGGGCTCGATCAGGAGGCGGTCTCGTTGTCGTTCGAAGATCACCGCCAGAGCTGCCGAGATCGCCGTCATGGCGTCGGCCGCGACCCGTCGGGCTTCCGCAGGCGGTTTGTCGATCGAATGCGGGACCGACCTCAGAATTCCGATCAGGGCCGTCATCCGGTCGAACCGCTCGGCCAGGACCCGGGCGGCCGCGGCGACTTGCACTTCGATCGGGGAATCGTCGGGGATCTCCGCCAGGGCCTGCTGAATCGGACCGGGATCCATCGTCGCTTTGACGGCTTCATGGATCAAGGCTGCCTTGTCGGGAAAAGCCCGGAAGATGGTGCCCTCGGCGATGCCCGCCGCTTCGGCCATTTCGGCAGTAGTAACCGCCGCGCCCTTCTCGATCAGCAAAGGAATGACGGCCGCCAGGATCGCCCGTTGACGATCCTCGCGCGAGAGAGGCTTGGCTCGACCTTGCTTGACGTTCACTTTGGGGAGATTAACTGAGTGAGCGCTCACTCACAAATGGTTTGGCTTGGGCCGAAGCGGAACCGGCGACTGAGAACTGATGACTGACAACTCTCCTCCACCCTTCCCCTGACCCCCTCCCGCCGGCGGGAGGGCGAGTCTTACCCCTCCGGTCTCGGTGGGCTGGTGGTCGGATTTCTATCGCCTGCGACGAGTGGCCGCTCCTCCGGATCCGCCGCCGAGCAGGATCCCGGCGCCCAGCACAAAACCGAAGTTGTACCAACCACCGTTGTTGTGGACCTCGTAGACGTTCACCTCGCTGGTGAAGAGCGAGATGATGAAGGTGACCGGGGCGATGATGCCTTGCCATAGGCCCTTCCAAAACCCCGCCACGTCCCCCTCGTCGTCTTCGGTGTCAACCGAAGGGTTGGGTCCGGCTGCACAAGCTGCCAGTAACAGAACGGCAATCAGGACCAGAGCAATGAATCTTGCCACTACGCCTCCTTTGGTCGGCACGCTGAGGCTAACGAGTCAGAGGCGGGTGGTGAGCGCGGGCCCCTTCGAAGCGGAAACCCCGCCACACTACGCGGCAATCTGCACGATTGTGTGAAGAATCAAGCCCACCAGCGCGCCGACCAGAGTGCCGTTGATGCGAATGAACTGCAGGTCGCGACCCAACAAGAGCTCTATGCGCTGGCTCGCCTCCTGGGCGTCCCAGCGGTCGACCGTCGAGGCAATCAGGTCGGCGACCTCCCCGCCCGACTGCTTGACCACCCGGCTACTCAACGAAACCAGCCAGGTGTTGATCCGATTGCGCAGATCGGAGTCTTGGGCAAGACGTTCGCCCACCGTGATCGACCACTCCTGGAGTCGGCGCCGAAGCTGCGATTCGGGCTCGGCGGCGGCCCGCATCAGCTGCTCTTTGAGATCTGTCCACAGCTCCTCCGCCCAAGCCTGAAACTCCGGGTGATCCAACAACTCCGTCTTGAGCCTCTCGCCCTGGGCCCGCAACTCCGGCGATCCTTTGAGTCGGGCGGCCAACTCCAGGGCGCGGGCATCGAGGTGTTGTCGGATCTCGTGATCGGGATCGGCCGTGACCTCTTTGACGAAGCGCTGCAGCCCGCTGTAGACCTTCTCGAACAGCAGGAGATCGACCGAGTCCGGAACCCACCAAGGTGACTCCTGGCTGATTCGTTCCCGCAGCAGGTCCTGGTTTTCCTCAATGGTGCGGGCCACACCTCGCAGCGTTGCGTCGACCAGAACTTGGTGATGGCCGCCCTCCAAAGCCAGCTCGACCAATTCCCCCAGAATCGGGGTGATCTCCAGAGCGCGAATGCGCCGCTCAATTGCCTCTTGGATGCTTTCCTGAATCTCGTCGTCACCCAGGGCGTCGGCGATGCCGGAGACCAAACCACCTGCCCGGCGAGCGACGGCTTGGGCGTTGTTGGGCCGAACGAGCCACTGACCCAACCGGGCCGCCGGGTCGAGCTCGCGCAATCGGCCGGCCAGATGATCCGGATCGAGGAAGTTGTGAGCGATGAACTCTCCGAGCCCGCGACCGAACACCGACTTCCCCCGGGCGATGATGGCCGTATGCGGTATCGGTACACCGAGCGGATGGCGGAAGAGGGCAGTTACGGCGAACCAATCCGCCACTCCGCCGATCACTCCCGCCTCGGAGGCCGCTCGCAGATATCCCCAAAAACCGGTGCCATCGGTGAGGAATTGGGTGGCGGCGAAGACGACCGCGGCAGCGATCAGGAGCCCGGTGGCGCGGCGACGGGCGGCGGTGAGATCACGAACCCGTTCTTCATCCCAGGAAACGGAGAAGGTAGGAGCCGTCATGAGGAGGGATCGTAGAGGACGGGGTGGGGAGGCCGTCCCGCGTTTCCGAAGGGATCAGAACGGCCGTGCAGAGTCTCGGGCTTCGTTGGCGAAGCCGGCGATCAACGGCGAAGAACCACATCGCGGACAGGATGGCGGCCACGGTCAATACGAGCAATCACGGCGCTGGTCGCATCCCGCGACGAGAAGCGCCCGGAGAGCTCCGCCGACCAAGATCACCGACAGGAGCCGGTACCGCAGCAACCGTTCGTACGGACCGGTGGCTCTACAAGAATCGGCTCACGGCGGAGAGCCCGCCGAGTTGCTCCGCCGCAGATCGTGTCCTTCGACGATTAGTGCAGGAAGGCTTCGTCCGGATGGGCGCCTTCCGGCGCTTTCCGCAAGGATTGCTGGTGTCGCTCCACCAACGCCCACCAGCGTTCCTTCACATTCTTTCTGACCAGGTCGAGGATCTCGTCGTCCGCCAGAACGGGGGCGAAGCGACCTTGCAGCGAGAAGTACTCTTCGACGGGCAGCTCCTGGTCGGGCCAGAGTGTGATCGAGTAGTCGCGACCGTCGCGCACCTCGTAGAGCGGGAACACGTTGCTGCGAACCGCCCGTCGCATTGCTTCGATCGATTCATCGGCGGCCATCTTCCAACCGGGTGGGCAGGCCGACAACAGGTGCAGGAAACGCATCCCACCCTTGGCGGCCAGCGCGGTCCGGACCTTGCGAGCCAGGTCTTCGGGATAGGCGACGGTGGCGGTGGCCGCATAGGGGATGCGGTGGGCCGCCATGATGCCCATGATGTCCTTCTTGGGGCGCGGTTCGGGTCGCTCGTCGGGAGTGGTGGTCGTCCAGGTGCCGGTCGGCGTCGCCGAGGAACGCTGGATCCCGGTGTTCATATACGCCTCGTTGTCGTAGCAGATGAACACGATGTCCTCATTGCGTTCGGCTGCTCCCGAGAGCGCTTGGAGACCGATGTCGAACGTGCCGCCGTCGCCTGCCCAGGCCACGACCGTCGTGTCCTGGCCCTGGATCTGTTTGGCGGCCTTGATGCCGGTGGCCACCACGGCCGCAGTCTCGAAGGCGGTGTGGAACACCGGGATGTTGAGGGCATGCACCGGCCAGGGGCCATCGATGATCGACCAGCAACACGCCGGCAAAACGACGATGGCGTCGTTGCCGAGTTCCTTGAGGACCAGGCGCATCGACAGCGTTCCGCCGCAACCCTGACAACCGAGGGTTCCGGGATCCATGAATTCGGCCTCCGGCACGGCCCACCTCATGGGGCTACCTCCAGTGGCTTCAGCCGGTTGATCTTGGAGTCGAGCCGTGCCGGACCGATCGGCAAGCCCTTTACCCCGACGAACAGGGCCAGTTCGGGCACCTCGCGGATGGTCATGTCGTCGACCACCTCCTTCACCGTCTCGACGCGGACATCGCGACCGCCCAGGCCGACCACATAGCCGTACACCGGCGGGGCATCGGCCTGTCCGGCCAGCGCCGAACGGATCTCCTCGGCAAACACACCCGAGTGGCCGGGGCTCATGTTGCGGTCGAGTACGGCTACTTTGCTCCGACCGGCCAGGAGACTGCGTACCTCGGTGACGGGGAACGGCCGGAAGGCGACCATTCGCAGGAGGCCGGCTTTGACACCTTTCTCCCGCAGATCTTTGACTGCCTGGCGGACATTGGAAGTCATCGCCCCGGCCGAGACGATCACGAGATCGGCGTCATCGAGCAGGTAACTCTCGATAGGGGAGTAGCGCCGTCCCAGGACCTGTTCGAATTCCTCTCCGGCCTCGACGAGCAAACGGCCGGCCCGCTCCATGCTCTCGAAAATCTTGTAGCGGAGTTCGAAGTAGTGGTCACGGTTCACCAGTCCGCCGTAGGCACGAGGTTGGGCGGGATCGAGGTCGTAAAGCGGCTCAAATCGGGGAAGGTAAGAATCGACGGCATCCTGGTCGTGGACGATGAGCGGCTCGGCGGTGTGGGAGAGAATGAAGGCGTCCATGGCGACCATCCCCGGCAAGTACACCTGTTCGGCCACCCGGTACATCCAGATGATGAAGTCCTGGGCTTCCTGGACGCTTTCGGCGAACAGCATCATCCAACCAACATCCCGCTGGGAAATGATGTCGGTCTGGTCGCTCCAGATCGACCAGCCTGGCGCCATCGCCCGGCTGACGTTGGTGAGCACGATCGGCAATCGGGCTCCCACCGCCCAGTGCAGCATCTCATGCATAAGCGCCAGACCCTGGCCGGCGGTCGCCGTGTAGGCCCGGGCTCCGGCCGCGGAAGCGCCCACGCAGGCGGCCATGGCGGAATGCTCCGACTCCACTGTGATGAATTTGGCGGCGAGCCGTCCCGAAGCGGTCAGCTCCGACAGCAACTCCACGATCATGGTCTGCGGAGTGATCGGATAGGCGGAGATCACCTCGACCCTCGAAAGCATTGCCCCGTAGGCGGCGGCGTGATTGCCGGTGAGGAGCAACCGTTCAGGCATGAGCGGCCTCCCGTTCGTTGATCAGAATCACGGTGTGCCCAGGGCATTCGGCCACGCAGATACCGCACCCCTTGCAGAATTCGAGATCGACTACCGGACCTTGATCCCAGGCGATGGCGCCGTCCGGGCAGAAGACGAAACAGGTGCCGCACGTGTTGCAATGCCCGCACGAGAGACAGCGTTCGATCTCGCGGAGGACCTCGGCCCCCGTCATGGTCAACGACTCCTCGGCAAAGGGTTCGGTTCGCTCCGCAGCGCGATCATCGGCTCGCGGGTAGTGGGGTGAGTACGCCGGATTGACTTCCGATGGGCCGACCAGGTCGGTCGGCTCGTCCTCCGGCCACAGATGGCCCAGGCCCAATTGCTGATCGATCGCTCGGGCGGCCCGCCGGCCGGCCACGATGGCCTCGATCACCGTGGCCGGACCGGTTGCCAGATCGCCGCCCGCGTAGACGAACGGATCGGCGGTGCCCCCATCCTCAGCGACGGCCAGCCAGCCATCCGCATCTCTCATCCGATCCGGAAAAGGCGCCAGGTCGGCGGTTTCACCCGTTGCCGCGAAGACCCCGTCAAAGCGGAGTTCCCGGTTTACGCCGGTCGGCACCGGTCTTCGTCTGCCCGACTCGTCTGGATCGCCCAAACGCATTTCCTCAACGGTCACGATCAGCTTCCCGTCCCGCTTTCTCACCGATCGCGGCTGGGCGAGCCAATGGAAGGCAACGCCGTCGGCAACCGCGTGTTCGTATTCCTCGCGGATGGCCGGCATCTCTCGGTCGGTGCGCCGGTACAGTACGGTGACCTCAGCGCCCAGGCGACGCAACACGCGGGCGACATCCATGGCGGTGTTCCCACCCCCGATCACAGCGCAAAATGCACCCGGAAGAACGGCCTCGTCCCGGGCGACCGCCTCCAAGAAAGCCAGACCGGGCTCCAGCAGGCCCTCGCCCTCGATCCCGACGGGACGCTCACACCCGGCCCCGGTCGCCACGAACACAGCGGCAAAACCGGCCTCGAGATCGTCCAGGGTCATGTCGACTCCCAGCGCCAGACGCGTGCGAAACTCGATGCCCATGGCCTTCAACCGCTGAAGTTCTTCGTCGACGATCGCCGTGGGCAGCCGGTAGTCGGGTATGCCGTAGCGCAGGATCCCCCCGGGAAGTGCTCGCCGGTCGAAGACGGTGACTTCGTGTCCGGAACGACGGAGGTAGAAGGCGGCCGACAGCCCGGCCGGTCCGCTGCCGACCACGGCTACCCGCCGGCCGCTTTCCTCGATGGGCGCCGGATACGGAAGTTGCGAGGTCTCGTCGCCCAACCAGCGCTCGATCCCTCGAATCGACACGGGATCCAGTTCGGTCCTCGCCTCCAGATTGCATACTTGCTCGCAGAAGTGCGGGCAGACCCGGCCGGTGATGCGGGGGAAGGGATTGCGCGAGGTGAGGGCAGTGAAGGCTTCCTTGAGCCGGCCTTGTTTGATGTCGTGGAGGTAGGCGGGAATCCCAATGCCGGCCGGGCAAGCGACGGCGCACGGCGCCGATCGTTCGGTGAGTACCGGCCGGACACTTCGCCAGGCTCCCGTCTTCAGGACGGTGCGAGTCGAAGCCAGCGAGACGGGGATTTCCGGGTAGTCGTCGACATGATCGAGGCTGCTCACACTGCCACCCCCAACACCGCCAGGCGGAAAGCTTCGGCAGCCGCGGCCTGGTTCTCCGCGCTCTTGGTCGGCACCTCGTGATTTATGGCAGACAGGAGGTCATCAAGTGTGACGATGCCGGTGGCCCGAACGAAGGCCCCCAGGATCGAAGTGTTCACAACGGGTTGAGCGGCCGAGCCGAGCCCATGGTCGAGGGCGATTCGCGAGGCGTCGACGGTGGCCACCCGGAAGGCCCCGTCGATTCCCAACCGGTCGGGCGGATCCGGGGTATTGACCACCACCCACCCACCCGGCCGAAGTCCGGTTAGGGGATTGGCGGAGTCGAGGAGGGTGGCGTCGAGCACGAGAAGATGATCTGGTTCACGAATGTCCTGGCGGACAAAGAAGTCGTCGCCCGGCTCGGCGATCCTGGCGAAAGCCACCACCGGGGCACCCCGGCGTTCTACCCCGTAATCCGGGTAGCTCTGCACATACCGCCCGGTGAGAAACGCGGCCTGGGCCAGCGTCTTCGAGGCGACTACTGCGCCTTGTCCTCCGCGACCGTGAATCCGCAGTTCGATCATCTTGTCCACCTAAGGATGCCGGATATGGGCCTCGGCGGGTAGGGGCCGAATGGACCTTCCCCGAGGGCCGGTCCTCTCTTTTTGGGAAGAAAGTCGCGCGACAGAAGGCCTATTGCTCCATTCTCCGCCGAATCCGACGGGCGACGATCACCCCGACCACCGGTCCGGCGACCAGAATGGCGACGGCTGCCACGGCCACCAGGGCGTTCTTCTCGAAGACCTCACTGAGGCTCGCCTCGTAGCCGCGTTCCACGCCGGCGGTGATGATGAGATTGATCGCGCTGAGAGCTCCCACCGCCAGGCCCAGGATGGCCCCAATGACCGTCTCGGCGACCCGCCGGACCGTGTTCGATGGCACACAGTCAGCCTTGCGCAAACGGGTCATCCGGCCTAGAGGCTTTTGCCCCAAGGTCCAGGCTGTCGGGCATTACTTGCCACAGAGCCGCCAATCCCTGCTAGCGTTCCACCGGCCGCACCGGCTGGAGGCCAGCGAAACTTCGCTTCTCCGGTGATATTCGGCTTTGTTACTCACCCGGTTGGACCGCCTCTTCGGCCGAATCTCGATCCCACGGCGATGGATACCGCACGGTCGAGCGAGATACCGGCATATCCAACTGAGAGCCCCGCGGGGCTAGGAGTCAACATGACAAACACGTTCGCCCATTTGGGCATACCCGAACCGCTCGTCCGGACGCTCGCCAAGAGCGGAATCGTCGAGCCTTTTCCCGTCCAGGCGGCCACGATCCCCGACGCCCTGGCCGGCCGCGACGTCTCCGGCAAAGCCCCCACCGGCTCCGGGAAGACGCTCGCCTTTGGGCTTCCCCTGCTCGCCAACGTCGAGAGGGCAGACCGAAATCGACCCCGGGCACTCGTCCTGGCGCCCACCCGGGAACTGGCCGAGCAGATCAAGAAAGAGTTGACACCGCTCGCCAGAGTGGTCGGCCGCCACGTGCTGGCCGTCTACGGCGGAGTGGGATACGGCCCCCAGAAGAACGCCCTCCGCCAGGGGGTCGACGTGCTGGTAGCCACCCCCGGACGGCTCGAGGACCTCATCCAGCAAGGTTCTGTGAATCTCGGCGGGGTCAACATTGTGGTAGTCGATGAAGCAGACCGGATGGCCGACATGGGGTTTCTCCCGGCGGTTCGCCGGCTCCTCGATCGCACCGCCAAGCGCCGCCAGACGATGCTGTTCTCGGCGACCCTCGACGGCGACATCGCGGTGTTGAGCCGCGATTACCAACAGGATCCGGTTCGTCACGAGGCGGGGACGGTGGAATCGGAAACGATCGACGCCCGACACCACTTCTGGCTGGTGCAACACCACGACCGGGTGCAGCACACCGCCGATCTGGTTGACGCTTCGGGGCGTTCCATAGTCTTCACGCGAACTCGCCACGGCGCCGATCGACTGGCCAAACAGCTCACCAACCTGGGAATCGGGGCGGTTGCCATGCACGGCGGACGCTCACAGAGTCAGCGCAGCAAGGCCCTCCAGGCCTTCTCGTCGGGTCGCGCCCAGGCTCTGATCGCCACCGATGTTGCCGCGCGCGGTATCCACATCGAGGCGGTCGGGTCCGTGATCCACTTCGATCCGCCCGGTGACTCAAAGGACTACCTCCATCGTTCGGGACGGACGGCCCGGGCCGGCGCAAGCGGTACGGTCGTCAGTCTGGTGACCGGAGACCAACAGCGGGAGGTCCGTCGTATGCAGAAGGATCTGAATCTGCGGGTTCCGATCGAGGCGCCGCGACTCGACGCGCTTGACAACGGTGGGCACCGCATCGGTGATCCGGCCCCCGGCCGGCCGCCCCGTGAATCCTCCTCGACCCGGCCGGCCACCCGCCCCCGCCGCCAGGAGCCTCGCATGACCGATGGAGGCGAGAGCGTCTACGTGTCCAACCTGCCGTGGGGTGCCACGGACGAAGACATCCACGCGTTGTTCGGACGCTACGGCCAGGTGCACCAGACCACGATCATCACCGACCGGCGGACGGGGCGTTCGAAAGGGTTCGCTTTTGTCGATATGCCCCGACCCGCCGCCGAGACGGCCATCCAGGCTCTGCACGGATCCATGCTGGAAGGCCGGGACCTCACAGTCCGTTTTGCCCGGCCACGCCAATACGGCGGATAGCCGGCCTAGCCACCGAGGCCGTCGAACACCGCCCAGGCCGGGCGGTCCAGGAGCGGAAAAATCCCCGGTCCGACGTTGCCGAAGGCGACGACGGCTCTGGCCGTGGGCACATCAACGGCGAGGAAGCTGGATGCCCCGAACGTGCCGCCGTCATGCCAGATCGTTTCGGTTCGCCTTCGGCGCCGATCGAGGGAGCGGAGCATCCAGCCCAGGCCTTTGTCGCCGAACGGCAACCGGCGTTGATAGAAGGGCCGGCGAGCAAGATCGAGCGCTTCCCCGATAGGGCCGTCCGGTGGGTCGAGACACGCGCGAACCAGCCTCATCAGATCGTCGACGGTGGACCGCAACGCTCCTGCCCCTTCCAGAGCGCCGAAGGTCCAGGGAGGCGTTGGGGTGCCCTTACGAAACCCCGGCACGGTATGGGTCCCTTCACCACAAGTCCCGATACCGGTGGCGGTCATGCCGAGCGGGCCAAGCACCCGCTGCTCGATCAGGCCGGCATAAGGAGTAGCCGCCACCCCGGCCAGCAACTGACCGAGCAATCCCATCCCGTAGTTGGAGTAGCGGGATCGCCGTCGCCGCGGACGTCTGGTTCTCGGGCCCAAATAGGTCAGAACGTCGTCCTCGGTGAGGTTCGAGTAGGGGTCTTCACTACCCATGGCCAGCCGGATGATGGACAGCGGTAATCGGGGGAAACCGGCCGTGTGGGTTGCCAGATCCGCCAGTGTGGGCTGGAGGGCGGCGGACGGCAACCGGCCGGCCACCGGGTCGGGGAGGTGGAGGCCGATCGGATCGTTGAGCCCGACCTCGCCCCGAATCGACATTTCGGCCAGGAGGACCCCGGTGAAGACCTTGGTGATCGAGCCGATCTCCCAACACAGCGACGCCGGATCGGGCTCATGCTCGAGTGTGCCGAGAGCCGTCACCTCGAACCGATCGGAATCAAAGACCCCCACCACAATCCCGGGAACTTTGCGAAGCGCGGGAGCGAAATGCTTGCGAACGGTTTTCATGCCCGGCTGCAAGATCGTTCTCCGATCGACCTTTTACTCCAAAGCGCCGACGACTGCCGAGATGAGGTTCCCGGCCCGGTCGACCTCGTCGAGCGTGACGGTGAGCGGTGGCGAGATCCGCAACACGTTCCCGTAGAGGCCGCCTTTGCCGATGAGGAGACCCTGCTTCTTGCAGCCCTCGTGGAGTTCCGCGGCCCGCTGCGGCCATGGCTCGATCCCGCCGGGGTGTACCGTCTCGATCGCCTGCATCAACCCGCGCCCCCGGACCTCGGCGATCCAGTCGACTCCAACCGCGGCCCGATCCAAGTGCTCGCGCAGCCGTCGGCCGGTCACCCGGGCGTTGCCTTGCAGGTCGTGGTCGAGCAGGTAACGAAGTGTGGCAACCCCTCCGGCGCTCGACAGCGGGTTGCCTCCGAAAGTGGAGATCGAGTTGGCCGGCATGGAGTCGATGATCTCTGCCCGGCCGACCACGCCCGCCAGAGCGAGGCCGTTGCCGACGCCCTTGGCGAACGTCAGGAGATCAGGGGTAACACCATGGGCTTGATAACCCCAAAAGTGGTCACCGGTGCGTCCCCAGCCGGTCTGTACCTCGTCGGAGATGTAGAGGATTCCGTTATTGGACAGCACCTTTTGCATCGACCCCAGCAATCCATCGGGTGGAGCAGAAAAGCCGCCGACCCCTTGAATCGGTTCGGCGATGAAACAGGCCACATCACCCGACGTCATCATGTCGAGGATCTGTTCGAGGTCGGCTACCGACGCCTCGATGAAATCGGTTTCGTCGAGATGGCGGAAAGGGGTGCGCAGCGGGTATCCGCCTTGCACGTAGTTGACACTCAGGCCGCTGATGCTGGTCGGTGACCAGGAGCGGTGGCTGGTAATCGCGATCGCGGTGAAGGACCGGCCGTGGTAACTGTTGCGGAGGGCCAGTATCTGATTGGATTTCCGGTAGGCGGTCGCCAGCAGCAGGGCTGCGTCGTTCGCCTCGGTGCCCGACGTGGTAAAGAACACTTTGGCGTCGGGGATACCCGACATCTCGGTGATCATCTCGGCCAGTTCGATCATCGGTTCGGTCAGATACAAGGTCGAGCTGTGGAGAAGTTTGGCAGCCTGCTCTTGTATGGCTTGGGTGATCTCGGGGATGTTGTGACCGATCATGGTGGTGAGGATTCCGCCGAAGAAGTCGAGGTACTCGTTGCCCTCCACGTCCCAGATGATGCGGCCCTCGCCCCGGTCGATGGCGATTGGCTGTTCGTGATACACCGCCAGCCACGAGGGCATCACCCGGAGGTGGCGCTGGCGTAATTCCTGATTGCTCGGCATGTGCTGCTCCCTGTCGCGGACTGTCTGCCGGTCGTGGTTCCCATTGATCCGGGCGGCATCAGAAATGTAGTGGGTTGAGAAGGAGTTCGCCTCGAGTGAGGCCTCGGCGATTCGGCGTGGGCCGTCATCGTTTCCTGAGAATCTGCGGAGAGCTTCGAGCGTCGCATAGAGTTGTTGCGTGGCATACGACGAAGCGCTCGCCGACGACATCCGAAACAAGATCGGCGACCACCCGGGGCTCTCCGAGCGACAAATGTTCGGAGGAATCGCGTTCATGATCAACGGGAACCTGGCCGTGGGGGTCAGTGGTGACGAGTTGATGGTTCGGGTGGGCAGAGACAATCACGAAGAAGCGGTGGCTCTCCCCGGGGCCCGCGTCTTCGACATGTCGGCCCGCCCCATGCGCGGGTGGGTTGCCGTTGCTCCCAATGGATTCACTCGAGAAGCTGATCTCGATGCGTGGATCGAACGCGGGGTGACGTGCGCCGAGAGCCTCCCGCCGAAATAATCGTCGGCCATCACGGCGGTCTCATCGAGTCTGTGTACCATCCTGTGGCTTCGTTTCCTCAACCGGACCTTGCCTGTGCCGCCCTCAACAATCGGACGTCGCGAATTCACGGTGATGATCGCAATGATCATGGCGCTGACCGCGCTGGCCATCGACATCATGCTGCCCACGTTCGGTGCGGTTCGTAGCGAATACGGTCTGGCACCCGATTCGACCGCCCCGGCGGCCATCGTCACCTTCTTCTTCCTCGGGTTGGCTGCCGCGCAGGTGTTTTTCGGTCCGTTGGCGGATCGTTTCGGGCGCAAGCCCGTGCTCTATGCCGGCCTGTCCCTTTATTTGGTCAGTGCCCTGGCCGCCTCATTCGCACCCACGTTCGAGATGGTATTGATCAGCCGGTTTGTCTGGGGGGTGGGAGCCGCAGCCCCCCGGGTGGTCGCCCTCTCGGTGGTGAGGGACAGCTACCGGGGAGAGGCGATGGCCCGAACGATGTCCATCATCATGTCGATCTTCGTCCTGGTTCCGGTGATTGCCCCCAGCCTGGGGGCGGCCATTCTCACCATTGCCTCGTGGCGGTGGGTGTTCGGAGCGTGCGCAGTCGCGGCGGTGCTGCTGGCCGCCTGGACCTTGCGCCTGCCCGAGACTCTGAAGCCGGAGAATCGGTTGCCGCTGCGGTTCGATTCGATCGTGGCGGCGGGCAGGACCGTCGTCTCCAATCGCCAGACTGTTGGTTACACCCTGGCCATGACTTTTCTTTTCGGTGTGTTTATGTCGTATTTGGCGAGTTCCGAATTGATCATCTCGGATGTCTTCAATCGGGCCGAACTGTTTCCTTACGTCTTCGGTGGGTTGGCGGCGGTGATGGGTGCCGCCATGCTGGTCAACGCGGCCATCGTCTCCCGAATAGGCTTGCGGCGCCTGGTGCGGCGCGTGCTGGTTGGTTATGTGTTGGGTTCGGCGGGAATGGTGATCCTGGCCGTTGCCACCGAAGGCACCCCGGGTCTCTGGGTGTTTGTCTTCGGTTTGGCCGTCATGCTGAGCATGCACGCTCTGCTCATTCCCAACTTCAACACCCTGGCCATGAATCCCATGGGAAACCTTGCCGGTACTGCCGCGGCTGTGATCGGAACGGTCTCGACGGCGCTGGGGGCCGGCCTGGGGGCCATGCTCGACCGCACATTCGACGGAACCGTGCTCCCTTTCACGCTCGGGTTCTTCGGGTGTGGGATCGTCGCCGCCGGATTCGTTCTGTGGGCTGGTGGGGGCGCCGAGCCGGAGACGGTGGTTGAGCCTCTGGGCCGAGCTGCCGCACTAGGCGGCTAGCGCCGCCCTCTCGCTCGAGTCTGGCGAATGTCACCCTATCGGCGATCCCATTGTGATAGAACTGTTTGTATGACCACCAACGACTCAGAATCTCCCCGGGCCGGCTGGAAGGGCCTTTCCCCGGACACCCGGCGCCGAGTGATCATCCAGAGCGTCGTCTATGTCGTGCTGGTTGCTCTGGCGTTCCGCAGCCTGTCGAAGCAGAGTGAGGCCGACCTGCGAGGCCCGAAGTCGCTCTGGAAGGGTGTGATCCCCGCCAGCCTGACCAACTTCAAGGCCGGGTCCGCCTGGGTGGCTCCGGTCGGACCGCTTCTCTATTTCACTGTCGGCAAGCGGAGGCAGCGGACCGCGTAGCGGCGTCTTCGGCTCATCCAGTCAGACGATCGAATCCTTGGCGGAAGAAAGCCATGGCGGTTTCCCGCTGATCTGCGGCAGCCAGGAGGTCCTGATAAGGAAGGCTGGCTCCGTTGAAGGTTTCGTCATTCCAGTAGCGGTCGGATCGGTCGATCTCGCCCCAGGCGGCCACGTACAAATAGGGCTCGGGGTGGGCTTCGTCGCCCGGTGAGGCTCCGTAACTGGCCCGCCGCCCAAGATCGTATGAACCCATCTCGACGGCCGTGTCGAAGTGTTCGGGCCACAACTGCACGCGGCTCACTTCCTCAGCACCGGGGAGGCGGCGGGCCTGTTCGAGGACCGAAGTGCCGAACCCGAACCAGTCACCGACGGCCGTCGTGACCGCCGGATCGACGCTGAGGGGGACGTCGGCTCCGACCGGGCCGAGCGCGTCTCGGAACCCATCGAACCAGATGTCCCGGTAGGGGATACCCAGGAACTCGGTGGCGGCCCGGAGGGTCGTGATGGGAATCGAGCGCGCAGTATCGCCTTGCTGATGGATCAACAGGTTGCGTAGGACCCGCACTTGTTCGTCGGCGCCGAAGAAGGGGGTGCCGAACCCAAAATGGGTGTAACGGAGCGCCAGCTTCCCGGTCTGCTCATAACGTTTGGGGGCGACGGCGAAGAAGGCCAGTTGGTGGAGGGCATCACGCCCGTCACTGAATTGGGCCGGTAGCTCTTCGAGGCGTCGGTAAGAACCCAGCCAGTGATGGGCGGCGAATTCGGTCAGCTCAAGCCTGCCGGTGGAGAGTTCGGTCCAGGTGATTCCCTCTCCGGGGATGGGGGTGACGATCGTTCCCGTGGCGCCTTTGGGGTCGGTGGGATCGTCGGCATACCAGTCGGGGTCGGTGTCGGCAGGCGGCGAAGGTTCGAGAACCCGGGCCTCGTGTCCGGGGGGAAGCAGAGCGTTCGCCTCGGCCCGGGCGTTTCGAGCGGTGGGTATGGTCATGGTTGTTCTCCTTGGGTGTACCGGCTCAGGCGGTGGGTGCCTTGCGCCATCTTTGAGGGTCTTCTCAGGGCAACTATTGGTATCAAGGTCGGGTGGCCGATCATTCTGTCACCTTCCTCGGAATTACGACTCTTGGTGGGCGCATTTCGACGGGGTCGAGGTGGTGTGCCAGAGTGCCTGACGCAATCGTCGCGAGAAGGCTCATGGTGGACTCAATCAAGACTTCGATTCGATCCGATCTGATAGAGAGCTTCGAGCACATGTGGGCCAACCTGGCCGGCCCGGGCGCCGTTTGGACTGGAGCGGAGCGTCTGGAGATTGCCGCCGAGGCTCGACGTGCTCGTGACGGGCTGCCTGCGGGATCGGCGCTCCCGAATGGAGCAATTGAGGCGACGCGCCTTCTGGCCGCCGATCCGGCCGCAGCGCGGCGCGGTTGGGTGGAACGTCTGGTGGCCGGCGACCTGGATGCGTCCCGCTATGTCGAATTGCTGGGAGTGGTCGGCCGTTTGGTGGCGGTCGATACCTTCCACGAGGCCCTGGGACTGCCGCTCGAGCCGCTTCCCGAGCCGCTCCCGGGAGAGCCGACTGGAGAGATTGCAGATGCCGCCCGGCTCGGAAGGGGATGGGTGCCCATGGTCGGTGGCACCAGTATCAGTCAAGCATTGTCCCTGGTGCCGTCCGAGAACGACGGGCTCCACCGGCTCCACGGCCCTATGTATGTGGCTTTCGAGCAGATGTCCGATCTGACGTTCTCCAGAGGTTTGACGAGACCGCAGATGGAGTTGGTGGCCGCCCGAACTTCGGCGGTCAATGAGTGTTTCTACTGAGTGCTTGCGCACGTCGGGATGCTCAGTTCGAGCTCCGAGAAGACCAACACCCCGGTTGATCTGGCGGCCGTCACCGACCCGTCGGTCGATCCACTGACCCCCGGCGGAGCAGCGCTGCTGCGTTTGGTCGATGCGGTTCTCGCTCGATCGGCCGATGTCGGGTCGGCCGCCGAGGCGGTTGAATCAAAGCTGGGCTCGACCGGCCTGGTCGACGCCGCCGGCGTGATAGGCAACTACCAGATGATGAACCGAGTCGCCGACGGGACCGGTATTCCGGTCGGCAAGGGCAGCCGGCTTCGCAACGCCGACCTCATCACTCGACTGGGTCTGGATAGGCTCGACCACACCGACGGGTGACTTTCACGGCTTTGGCGTCAATGTTCCACCGCCGCCGGTGGCAGTTTGACGCCAAAAACCGTCCTTTCCGTACAATCTTTCGGCAACGATCAAGGAGATCCCTCATGGCAGTTTCATCACAGATGACTCCCCTCGGCAGCAAGGCGCCGGATTTTGCTCTTCCCGAACCATTAACCGGACGGACGGTCACTCTGTCGGACTTCGCCGGCCAGGACGGACTCCTGGTGATGTTCATCTGCAATCACTGTCCGTACGTGCAGCACCTTCGACACGGCCTGGCCGAACTGGGACGAGACTATGAGGAAAGCCGGTTGGGCATCGTTGCCATCTCTTCCAACGACGTCGCCACCTATCCGACCGACGGCCCCGGGCAAATGGCCGTCGACGCCAGGGAACTCGACTACCGATTTCCTTACCTATACGACGAGAGCCAGGAAATGGCCAAGGCCTACGGCGCCGTCTGTACTCCCGACTTCTTCCTCTTCGATTCGGAGCGGTCTCTGGTTTATCGAGGACGGTTCGATGAAACCAGGCCCAACATGCCGGGCCGGGTCACCGGTTCCGACCTGCGGGCAGCAATTGATAGCGTTCTGGCCGGGGAAGCGGTGCTGGGCGGCCAGTTTCCTTCGATGGGGTGTTCGATCAAGTGGAAGCCGGGGAACGCCCCTGCCTACGCATCATGAGATCGGCCGGTGGCAGACGAGTAAAACCGTTTCCGCGCCCATAGGGCAACATAGACGAGTCCGACCAGCACCGGGACCTCGATCAGCGGCCCGACCACACCGGCCAAGGCTTCTCCTGAGGTAACCCCAAACACGCCGATGGCGACGGCAATGGCCAGTTCGAAGTTGTTGCTGGCGGCGGTGAACGCAACGCTGGTGTTCTTCTCGTAGGTCATCTTCAATCTGAGCCCGAGGGCGAACGAAACGACCCACATGACCGCAAAGTACGCCAGGAGCGGCAAAGCGATACGAGCTACATCAAGTGGCTGGGCGGTGATCGTCTCACCCTGCAAAGCGAAGAGTATGACGACGGTGAACAGCAATCCGTAAAGGGCCCAGGGTGCCAGCTTGGGCAGGAATCTCGTTTCGTACCACTCGACCCCACGGGTGCGTTCGCCCCACCGCCGGGTGAGGTAGCCGCCGGCCAGTGGTATGCCTAGAAAGACCAGCACGATCTTGGCGATGTCCCACATCGAAACATCCAGAGCGGCGGTGTCGAGGCCGAGCCAACCGGGTAACAACTCCAGGTAGAAGAAACCGAGAACCGAGTAGGCAACGATCTGGAAAACTGAGTTGAGGGCTACCAGAACGGCGGCAGCTTCCCGGTCGCCGCAGGCGAGATCGTTCCAGATCAGCACCATGGCTATGCAGCGGGCCAATCCGATGATGATCAGCCCAGTGCGGTACTCGGGCAGGTCGGCCAGCAACAGCCAGGCCAGGGTGAACATCAGAGCCGGGCCGATCAACCAGTTGAGCACCAGCGAGGTGACCATGAGCTTGCGATCGGTGGCGATCTCGCCGATCTGCGAGTAGCGGACCTTGGCCAGCACCGGGTACATCATCGCCAGCAGTCCGAGGGCAATGGGCAACGACACCGTGCCGATCTTGACGGTGTCCAACCAATCGTTGAGGTCGGGGATCAACCGGCCCAGCCCAAGTCCGAGCGCCATGGCGGCGAGAATCCACACCGGAAGGAATCGATCTATCACCGATAGGCGGGCCAGCGTGGGCTCGACCGGGGGCGGCTGAGTCACCATCTGTTTGATTTGTCCAGGTGTCGCCGTGAATAGCGCGTGCCGTGGGCTCCCATCCTGTGCAGACTATCCGACCCTGGCATGGGGTTCAGCACGGTCCGAATCGCGGCTCCCGCCGGCAGGCGGCGACGTAGGCTTCGGCTGCGATGCGATCTAGCAAGCGGCCGATCTCGATCAGCTTGCCGGGGAGGTGGGCGAAGACACCACTGATGAAGACTGTGAGGTCCGCAACGGTTGGGTCATCGAGAGGGTGACTCTCACCCACGGGTACGGCAAGGATCTTGTGGTCGGTCTGCCCGTCCTCGACCTGCTCGAGTAGTCCGACGGGTGTGCATTCGAGCGTATCTCCACTGGAGACGGCTGATTTCGTCAAGACGAAACAGTCGGCGCAATCTCCGTCGCCGCTAACAGTCCCGATCACGAACCCATATGGATACGGGTAGGGGAGCGAGACACGGGTCGCACCCACGTGTGCAAGGCTGTGCTGGTCGTAGAGGTTCTTGGTATATGAACCAGCCTCGTTCTCGATGAAGACCTGCAATCCATTCCTCCTGGGACGGCATTCTCGGGAAAGGCTAATCCCGACCAATTCCGCCCGAGGGGGTGTCGGGTAGGCTCACCTGAGCCACCAACGCGGGAGGGGACTATGGCCAATTTCGATCGTGCCACGATCGTCGGGCGCTTGCGGGCGGAACGAGAAGCAGGTCGGGCAATCTACGACGCACTATGTGGCTCCGGGATCACTGCCAAGATGGCGGCCAGGGGCGGGGCCGATTTCGTCACTACCCACTCACTTGCCTACTTCCGCATGCAAGGCCTGAGTTCGATGGCCGGATATCTTCCGATATGCGACGCCAACGCATTGACGCTGGAACTCGGCGAACGGGCTCTCATCAATGTCGTGAGCGAATGCCCGGTGATTGCCGGCTTGCTGTGCGTGGATCCGACTCGTGACATGAAACGGTTTCTGGTCCGCATCGCCGATGCCGGATTCGACGGTGTGATGAACTGCCCGACGGTGGCTTTGATAGACGGCAAATACCGAAGTGACCTTGAAGAGACCGGTATGGGTTTCGACCACGAAGTCGAAGTGCTTGCCGAGGCTTCGCGAATGGGCCTGTACACCAAGGCGTTCTGCACTTCAGTCGAAGAAGCATTGGCCATGGCGGAAGCGGGCGTCGACAACATCATCGTGCATTTCGGCAATAGTTCGGGAGGCACGATTGGCTCACAGACCGTGATGAGCAAGGAAGCGGCCGTTGGCCGAGCCACCAGGGTCCTTGACGCCCTCGAGGCCGACTTCTCCGACCTTATCGTTACGTCCCACGGTGGTGCGATCGAGACCCCGGACGATTATGGTCGTTTCTGGGAGGCCGAGCCTCGGCTTGATGGCTATGTAGGTGGTTCCTCGGCGGAACGCTTCCCGATCGAGACGTCGGTGGTGGCTGCTACGCGCGGCTTCAAGAGTGTCAAGCTAAAGGGGGCTCGCTGAGTGGCGACCCGGCCGACCGTCGCTGTACTCACTACTCTCGATAGCAAGCCCGAGGCGGCGCGTTTTGTTTGCGAGGCTCTTTCCTCTGTAGGCGTAACGCCCTGGTTGGTCGACCTGTCGCTTCGCCCTCACGAACACAGCTTCGCCGCGGTCGATGGTTCCACGCTGGCCCAGGCGTCGGGCACTTCGTGGGATGCGCTCGCCCGGCTCTCGCGGGCCGACGCTGCCCAGATAATGATCATCGGTGCTATTGACATCGTTCGCCGGCAGCTTCCGGACCTTGCCGGCGTTCTGGGTCTGGGTGGGGCCAACGGCTCGACGATAGCTTGTGCGGTTATGCGAGCGCTTCCTCTCGGAATGCCCAAGGTTATGGTCACGCCGGTGGCGGCGACCGCGGCCGTGCAGTGGTATGTGGCCGAGAGTGATATCGCGATGTTTCCGACGATCGGTGACATCTCGCTCAATCGGGTGACACGAGCTGCGATCACCAACGCGGCCGGTGCGGTTGCCGGGATGGTGCAAGCCGGGCGGCGCGGAACGGCCACACAGGCGGCGCCGCGCCTTATTGGTGTTTCCTCGTTCGGCAACACCCAACCGGCCGTGGATCGAATAACCGCACGTCTCGAGGAAGCGGGTTTCGAAGTGATCCACTTCCACGCTTCAGGTCCAGGAGGCCGTGCCCTCGAGTCGCTGGCCGTCCAGGGCGAACTGGCAGGTGTTATCGATCTCACTACCTCGGAGTTGACGGACTTCGTAACCGGCGGCGTATACAGCGCCGGTGAAACTCGGCTTACCGGAGCCGGAGCGGCTGGGTTGCCGCAGGTTGTGGTGCCTGGTTGTATGGACTTCACCAATTGGTGGGTTGGTGAAGTGCCGGATAGATACGCGGGGCGAGAGTTCTTCCAATACAACCTTGAAATCTTGCTGATGCGCACCAACGCGGATGAATTCGCACAGTTGGGCGAGCTGATGGGTGAGCGTTTGGCGGCGGCCCGGGGTCCGGTGCAGGTCCTCATTCCGAACGGGGGCTGGAGCCAAATGAGTGGGCGTCCCACATACGATCTTTCGGGCCGCCAGATTGGGGCTTGGACACAGCCGGAAACCGACCAAGTGTTGCTCGACGGATTGCGAAATCACCTGTCCGCCGATGTCATCACCGACTATCCACACCATATCAACGCCCCCGATTTCGCCGATGCCTGTGTCGACACCCTCATGACCCTGTTGGAGGCGTGATCGGGAGCCGACGCACACGTTGTCGGGTCGTCCAGGTCGGGGTCTTCTTGTGGCTACTTCGATCCGGTAGCGTATGGGCCTCATCAGAGGGCGGCGCGTGAAAAATCGGCCATGGTGGCAGCGAATCTTTCCTCCGGCAGAGCGCATGGCTGAACCCGGATCGACTTTCGGAACCGCCGTCGGGGTGTTCCTAGGCTATGCGTCCCCGGTGTTCCTGATGATCGGCTTCATTCCGTTGTTCGACGGTGACATCTGGGCAGGTCTGGGCGTGCTGGCGTTCGCCGTCGGTTCTTGGGTGATCGGCCACTGGTTGGTCGGTCGATGAGACGGCTGATCGATTGAGACAGGCTTCGGACACTGTGATCCCGTCATCTCTGGCTCCGAGAGCCACAGACAAGGGAGCGAAGTGTTCGGTGCGCGCATGGGGCGAGGGCGGGTGCATTTTCGGCCGGGTGGGCTACGGGGCCGGTGGGGGCGTTCAGCCAGGGGCGGTCGAAGGTTCCCAAACCGAATATCTCACTGCCGGCCCAATTGAGGGGATGCGAGTATCAGACCGCCATACGGAGGTGGTCCTGCATGGTCTTGGCCAGGATTAGTCTGTCGGGCTGATAGACCTTGAGAGACAGAGGATTGACCGACTGAGGTGCGCCCAAGGGAATGGGCCCTGGTGCATCATCGAAAGGACTTGGTTCACGCGGTGCCTCACGCGGCTGACTCTGAACCGGGCAAGCCTATCCACGGGGTCCCGGGACTCCGGCCAGGGGATCCCCTGCAGGGGAGTGGCGCTGAAAACTCGCACATCCAATAGAGTCAAGGGATTCGTAGAAAGGCCACCATGGCGCGAACCATACTCATCTCCGGTGCCTCGGGCCGCATCGGCTCAGCACTCGTCACCCGGTTGCGCGAGCGCGGCGATCGGGTCGTGACCCTGGTACGCAGGGAAGCCCGCTCGGCCGACGAGATCCGCTGGGATCCGGCTGCCGGAGAGCTTCCGGAGGGTGCGGTCGATGGAGCGGATGTCGTCGTCAACCTGAGTGGCGCCGGGATCGGCGACAAGCGTTGGTTCAAGAAGCGGAAGAAGGAAATCCTCGACTCGCGGGTCGACACTACTGGTTCGCTTGCCCGGGCTATTGCCTCTTCCTCTCATCCACCACCCGCATTCCTATCCGCATCTGCGATTGGCATCTACGGGCAGGATCGGGGCGATGAGATTCTCGATGAAACGGCCGGTAGCGGAGATGACTTCCTGGCACGGGTGACCGTGCAATGGGAACGTGCTGCGGATCCGGCGGTTGCTGCAGGTACCCGGGTGGTGCTGTTCCGGACCGGTCTGGTTTTGACACCGGCCGGGGGCCTCGGTGGCCTGCTCCTATCGGGAGGGGGCGGACTGCTGGGACCATTCGTTCCGCTCTTCAAGATGGGGTTGGGTGGAAGGATCGGGTCGGGCAAGCAGTGGATGAGCTGGATCTCGATCGACGATGAAGTGGCTGCCCTCATGCATCTCATGGATTCATCGCTGTCGGGACCGGTGAACCTGGTGGCGCCCAACCCGGTTACCAACGCCGACTTCACCAAGACCCTGGCCAAGACGCTGGGGCGACCGGCGTTGTTCGTCATCCCTCGCTCCGTTCTTGCCATCCGGTTCGGTCGCGAGATGGCCGAGGGCACGGCGCTGGCCAACCAGCGGGTGACACCGGCCCGACTCGTTGCGGACGGGTTCGATTTCACCCACAGCGACTTGCCGTCGGCTCTCCGGCACGTGTTGGGCCGTTGACCGCGCGTGTATCGTGCTCGACAACCTGATAAAAGCCCAACCCGCCGTTTTCTGGGCCGAGACCTTCCCGACGTGCCAGAGCCGGAAACGCCGACGGTCGCTTCCCTGGTCTCCACAGTCCGGGTGGCGGATGGTGTTTATGTCGACGACGGCTCGAGCAGTCCGGAGTGCGATGTCAGACGGCCCGCAGGTGTCCGGGTGGGCCAACTCGATCAAATACCGGAAACACGATGCCCCCCTCGCTTTCGACCTTGAGAAGTGCCCCGATCGCTTTGGCACTCAAGGGCTGCACGAACAGAAACCCCTGGCCGTACAGGCAGCCAAGTTTCTTGATCTGCTCGTGTTGGTCCACCGACTCGATCCCTTCGACGATGGTGTCGAGTCCTAATGCTTCGCCGAGCTGGACCACTGTCTTGACGAGCTGAGGGATCTCGTTGGCAACCCCCAACCGGGCGGTGAAAGACTTGTCGACTTTGACGATGTCCACGGGCAGACGATCGAGGTAGCTGAGTGACGAGTATCCGGTTCCGAAGTCATCGATGGCCAAGAGCACGCCGAGTTCTTTGAGTTCCTTGAGCTTGCGAATGGAGGTTTGCATCATCACCGTCTCGGTGATCTCAAAAATGAGGCGCTCGGCAGGAACGCCTTCTTCTAGCAGCGTGCTCCGGACCAGATCGACCAATCCCTCGTCCGTGAGCTGGGCAGGCGACAAATTGACGGCTACCCGGATCGGAATTCGTCTCCCCGCGGTGATCTTATCCCACTCACGGACCTGGTGGCATGCCTCACGCAGGACCCAGCGCCCGATCGGACCGATCAAGCCCGTCTCCTCGGCGAAGGGGATGAACTGCGACGGGGGGATGTCGCCGCGTTCGGGGTGGTTCCAGCGAACCAGCGACTCTACCGCCGAGATTTGGCCGGTGCGCAGGTCGACGATTGGTTGATAGCTGAGGGTCAGCTCCTCATGAACGACGGCCTCTTTCAGTTCGTGGCGCAGTTCGAGACGTTTGTGGACCTCCGTATGCATCGAGGATTCGAATATCTGGTAGTTGCCTTTGCCGTTCCGCTTGGCTGCGTACATCGCCGCGTCGGCATTCCGGAGGAGTTGGTCGGGGTCTTCGTCGTGTTCGGCGAAGGCGACGCCGATGCTGGCGCGGGTGGTGATCTTCTTCCCGTCGATGGCGAAGACCGCGATGAGCTTGTCGGTGATGCGGTCGGCCACGGCCAGCGCTTCCGACGTGTCTGTGATGTCTTCGATGAGTACCGCAAATTCGTCACCGCCCAGCCGGGCCACGGTGTCGCCCGGACGGCAGGCACCCTGCAAGCGTCCGGCCACTGCGATGAGCATCTGATCACCGGCCGCGTGTCCAAGGCTGTCGTTGACGACCTTGAAATCATCGAGATCGAGAAACAGCACCGCGACGAACCGGATCCGGGACTTGCAGCGATCCAATGCCTCCTCGACCTTCTGCCGGAACAGGGTGCGGTTGGCCAGCATGGTGAGCGAATCGTGGAGTGCTTGATGGCGGAGTTCTTCTTTGAGCTCTGTCACCGCCGCCAGCGAATCCTCCAAACTGCCTTTTTGGAGCGACACACTGACTTGTCCGGCCAGAGTCGTGAGGATCGCCAAATCGTCCTCGGTCAGGGCACTCACGTTTCCCAATTTGTTGGCCACAATGAAGACCCCGAGAACATCGTGGTCCCCGGTCAGCGGAGCGGCAATGAAATCGGTGATCATCGGCCCCTCGTGGCGAGTGATACTCGCTGCATCGGCGACGAGTATCGCCGATCGGGTTGGCACCACTTCCTTCCAGATTGGGTGCTCCTGGGTCAGGTCGATGGGCTTCATCACTTCGAACCGATCTCCGGGTCCAACCGCGGTGCGGAAGGTGTTGCCGGCCGGACCGGTCGGAAAAACGAGGATCTCGGCAAATTCGGCTTCGAACATAGCGCAAGCGTGTTGGGCGGCCACCACGAGGGCGGCTTCGATCTGGGGGGATTTGTGGAGGTCGCGAGTCGCGTCGTACAGCGCCTTGAGTCGGGTTCTTTCGTGCCGCTGGGTCACATAGGCGCGGTATCCCATGAACAAGACGGTCGGAGGGATGAAGGCTACGGCTGCGGCGGTCGGAGCACGGATCAACAGGGTAACCCCGACAATTGCCAAGCCGGTGTTGAGGGCTGCCGCCACGGCGCTGAGTACGTACACCTCCAGCACATCGTTGTTGTTCAAAGTGCCACCCGTCGTCCTGATGGCCGTGTTGATCAGGATGTCGGCAACCGTGAGGGCGGTAATCGTGGCTGCCAGGGCTCCAACCCAGCCGGCCAGGCCAAGCGGGTCGGATGCGGCAACGATGGCCCGAAAGGCGGCGACGGCGAGAGTCGTCTGGAGAGCGAATTGAGCAAGATTGAAGGTGAGCTTGACCAGCGGTTGGCGCCGGATGAAGGTCAGAACCAGGAAGTTTCCGACAAGTTGGGCGACAACGAGTTCAAGGGGAGCAACAAAGAACAGTCCGATGACCAGGGGAATCTCGCTCATCGAAAACGAGTGAGCATCTCTGCGAAACCTGAGATGCACGACGGTCAGCTCAGAAAACCCGAAGGCGATGGCGAGATGAAACCATTTCAGATGGAGATCCGGGTAGATCACCGGCAGATCGCGGGCGGAATAGACCAGGACGACGGCGGCCAGGGCAACGATGATTGTCAGACTCCACACACGGCGGTTGCGGGCCGCCGCGGCCCGATTTCGCCATCGTCCGAAGTAGTGGAATGGGGACACTCCCCGCGCCATCGGTCGCTCTCCTTCGTTTTCCTCTCCACCTAGATCGGCAGGCAGTGCCCGGAAATCCAGCGCGAATTGCACATCTGCCGAATGACTAGTCACGCGGCTTCAAGCTTCAAGTCAAACACTTGCCAGAAGTGCTGCTTGCTGCTTGTTGCTCCAGTGTTTGGAAACTCGACCCGACCCGGCCAACATCCATCCATGTCTCTGGGCACCGTTCTCTTGTTGTTGGGTGGGGGAGTCATCGCCGGCTTCGTCAACACCGTGGCCGGTGGGGGTTCGGTCGTGACCATCCCGATCCTCGTGGAGATCGTCGGAGGGAGTGTTGCCAACGGAACAAACCGCATCGCCATCCTCATGCAGAACCTGATAGGTGTGGCACGGTTTCAGCGGGGCGGAGCTATTCAGTGGTCCGACGTGTGGTCCCTCGCGCCTCCGGTCGTCCTGGGGGCCCTGGGCGGTGCCTACGTAGCCACCACGATTCCCTCAGAGACGATGCGGAGGGTATTCGCGTTCGTCATCGTGATGGTCGCTCTGTCGGTTCTGATCAAGCCTTCTCGCTGGGAAGGCAGCGCCGATCGGCGACTTCAACAACCCTGGCGGTGGTTGGCTTTCCTGGCGGTCGGGTTTTACGGCGGGTTCGTCCAGGCGGGCGTCGGATTCCTGTTGCTGGCCGGTCTGGTGTTGGGCGGCGGGTTCGGTCTCGTGAAAGGAAATGCCGCCAAGCTCGCGCTCATCCTGTTGTACACGCCTCTGGTCTTGATCTTGTTTGCGTCCGCCGACCAGGTCGACCTGAACGTCGGCCTGGTTATGGGGCTCGGCAACATGGCCGGGGCCTGGATTGCTTCCAGCCTGGCCATCAAGAAAGGCGCCGGATGGATCCGCTGGGTGCTCATTCTCGCCGCCATCGCCGCAGCCCTCCGAATGCTGCTGGGATGAAAATATGGGTCCGGATGCTCGGCGACGCGTCGCCGGTGACCGGACCGACGTTCCCGGTGATTGGCAGCAACTACTCCGGCCGGTGGTTGAAGATTCTGGTACACCACCAGAGTCCCGCGGTTGGCGTGTGACAACGGTATCCCCGAAGCGCGGCAAGGACTCGCGTAGGTTGGGTCCGATACAGCAGGATCTTGGTGTCAGTGTTTCACGTACCATCGGCCATGAGGATTCCATGACCGGAGCAACCAACACCTATGTGGCCGGCCTGGATGGTTTGAGTGCCGTCGAAGTGCAACAGCGCATCGACCGGGGCCAGATCAACGACCTTCCTCACGGTACGAGCCGGACTGTAGGCGAAATAGTCCGGGCCAACATATTCACCCGGTTCAATGTGCTGCTCGGAGTGCTAGTCGTCGTAGTCCTATTTGTGGCACCGATCCAGGACGCCCTATTCGGGTTCGTTCTGGTAGCCAACGCATCGATCGGAATCGTGCAGGAACTTCGCGCCAAGAAGGCACTAGACCGGCTCGCCTTGTTGAGCGCACCGCGAGCCCGGGTGGTACGGCAAGGATCGGTCGGCGAACTGGCCATCAACCTGGTGGTCCTCGATGACGTGCTCGAAGTCCAACCCGGCGATCAGATCGTCGTCGACGGTGAGGTGCTGATCGGAACCGGTCTGGAAATCGACGAATCTCTCCTGACCGGTGAATCCGATCCGGTCGCCAAACATCCCGGAAACGAAGTGCTGTCCGGCAGTTTTGTGGCGGCCGGAAGTGGCCGGTACCGGGCAACCAAGGTCGGCAAAGAGGCTTACGCGGTCCGGTTGGCCGAAGAGGCCCGCAAGTTCGCGCTGGTTCGATCTGAATTGCGGGCCGGCGTCGACTGGATACTCGGGTTGGTCGGCTGGTTGCTCGTGCCCACCGTGATCTTGCTGATCTGGAGCCAACTCGAGGCACATGAGTCGTTGAAAGAAGCAATCAGAAGCGCCGTGGCCGGCACGGTAGGGATGGTGCCACAGGGCCTCGTACTGCTCACCTCAATGGCCTTTGCCGTCGGGGTCATCAGGTTGGGGAGACAGAACGTCCTGGTCCAGGAGCTGCCCGCGGTTGAAGGCCTTGCCCGGGTTGACGTCATCTGCTTTGACAAGACGGGGACGCTCACCGAGGGAAAGTTGACGGTCCGGGAGGTGCAGTACCTGACCGAGACCAAGGACCTGATTCCGGCTCTGGGAGCGCTGGCGGCCTCCGACCCCACTCCCAACGGAACCGTCCGAGCGATTGCGGCGGCCTTTGCCCGACCGATCGCTTGGCGGGCGCAAGCCCAGATGCAGTTCTCTTCGGATCGTAAATGGAGTGGCACTACCTTCAGCACGCAGGGGACCTGGGTGTTGGGAGCTCCCGAGGTGGTTTTCCCGGGGGAACCTCGAGTGGAGAGACGAGCGGAAGAGTGGGCTGCCAACGGGTTTCGGGTACTGGCGGTTGGTCGAACGGAGCAGCCCCTCCAAGCCGAAGAGCTTCCCGGTGGTTTGCGCCCGCAAGGCCTCGTCGTCTTGGGAGACCGGATGCGGGAAGATGTGACCAAGACGCTCGAGTTCTTCGAGCGACAGGGAGTTCACACCAAGGTGATATCGGGTGATCACCCGCGGACGGTGGCCGCGATCGCCCGTCAGGCGGGCGTCCGCCATGCCGACCGGGTTGTCGATGGTCGTGAGCTCGCAGAGGATGATCAGCGGTTTGTCGAAGAGGTTGAACGTGGGACCGTCTTCGGCCGCGTCACGCCGCACCAGAAACGAAGGATGGTGGCCGCCCTTCAATCGCGCGGCCATACGGTGGCCATGACGGGCGATGGTGTCAACGACGTCCTAGCTCTGAAAGACGCCGACATTGGTATTGCCATGGGGTCCGGAAGTGCCGCCTCGCGGGCCGTGGCAGAAGTCGTGCTGGTGGATGCTGATTTCGATCGTCTTCCCGATGTGGTGGGGGAGGGGCGTCGGGTGATTGCCAACATCGAGCGGGTTGCCAATCTCTTCGTCACCAAGACCGTCTATGCCATGTTCCTGGTGTTGGCCGTCGCCCTGGGCGGCCAGGCGTTTCCGCTTCTGCCTCGACACCTGACGGTGATCGGGTCTCTCACCATCGGTATCCCGGCGTTCTTCCTGGCGCTCGAGCCCACCGCTCGACGGGCCCGCACCGGGTTCGTGTTCCGGGTCATGCGCTTTGCCATCCCGACCGGCACCCTGGCGGCTTTCGCCACGTATGCGGCCTACCGCCTGGCGCTGGCCGAAGGCGTCCCGCTTCCGGAGGCACGAACCGTGGCCACGCTGGTCCTGTCGGCGATGGGGTTCTTCGCCCTGCTGATCGTCAGCCGGCCGCTTTCTCCGATTCGCCGATTACTGGTCGGCGGCATGATCGCCTCTCTGTTGCTCATCGTCGTGATCCCGTTTGGACGTGAGTTCTATGCGATCGAGCTCCCCCGGGTCGTTGTGCTCCTGGCCGCCGGAGGCATTGTCGGAGTATCAGGAGGCGTCATCTACTTCTCGTTGCGCACCATGGGCTGGCTCAAGCAGGTGCCGCAAGTTCGGGCGATTGTCGAGGAGTCGGAGATGGCTCTCACCAAGGTAGAGCGGAAAGTCGTCGAGATTGCCGGGCCGGTCGTCAGACGAGCCGGGGAGTCGGTCCGGCGGGTTCGTCGGCGTTCAACGGCAGCGATCAAATCAACCTCAGTTCAGGCCGGTCGGCAAGCGCAGAACTGGGCGAGAGAAGCTCGCAAACAGCGACAGCAGGCCAGGCAGTCGGACCGATTGCCGCGGCCTCCTCACGACGAGTGAGACGGCTGATCGGTCCAGCCCGACCTCATCGTCGCTTGTTCGCTATCTTGTTGAATTCCGAACGGCGGGAGGCGCGACCGTGGCAATCCCCAAACCCGAGTTCACCATCGGCATCGAAGAGGAGTACCTCCTGGTGGATCGGTCCACGCGCAATCTGGTCGAAGATCCGCCCGAGACGGTGATGAAGGATGCCGTGCAGCGGCTGGGAAATCAGGTTGGCCACGAATTCTTGCGTTCCCAAATCGAGGTGGGTACTCGAATCTGCACAAACGTTCAAGAAGCTCGCCAGGATCTCGCCCGACTACGGAGAGGTGTTGCCGAGGTGGCCGAGCACCATGGCTTCGCCATGATCGCCGCTTCCACTCACCCCTTCGCAGAGTGGGGCGATCAGTTGACCACCGACAACGAGCGCTACCACATCCTGGCCGAAGATCTCCAGAGCGTGGTTCGGCGGCTGGTCATCTGCGGTATGCATGTACATGTGGGAATCGGAGACGACGATCTTCGTATCGATCTGATGAATCAGGTGTCGTACTTCCTCCCTCACCTTCTGGCCCTCTCCGCCTCATCGCCCTTCTGGCACGGCAACAGAACCGGATTGAAAAGCTATCGAATGAGTGTCTTCAAGGCTCTCCCCCGGACCGGATTGCCCGAAGCCTTCAACAGCTGGAGCGAGTATCGACGTCACGTCAACGTTCTGGTTGAAGCGGGTTTGATCGAGGACGCCACCAAACTGTGGTGGGATATCCGGCCCAGCGACCGGTATCCGACGCTGGAGATGCGGATAGCCGACATCTGCACAACCATCGACGATGGCATCACCGTCGCCTCTATCTACCTTTCCCTTCTGCACATGTTGTACCGGCGCCGACGGGTCAATCAACGGTGGAGAACGTATGCCGACATGCTCGTCGAAGAGAACATCTGGCGGGCACAGAGATACGGAATCGAAGGTTCGCTGATGGACTTCGGGATTGGAGCGCTGGTTCCCTACCCAGAACTAGTCGAGGAGCTGATCGACCTCGTCCACGATGATGCAGTCGAGCTCGGATGTGTGGCTGAGGTGGAACACGCTCGGGAGATCGTGGCGCGCGGAACGAGTGCCGATCGACAACTCCGGGCATATCGAGAGGCGCTCGACGGCGGAGCGGACGAGGAAACCGCTCTGCACCGGGTCGTCGATCTCTTGATCGACGACTCGGTTGCCGGTATCTAGTGGTCTAGGTCAGACTTTTTCCAGTACGGCCACTACCCGTGGATAGACCTCATCCGGTTTCCCCAGACCGTTGACAGATCGAACCAATCCACGCGCCTCATAGAACCGGATGAGGGGAGCAATCTGTTCTTCATAGACCTCCAACCTGGTACGCACCACTTCTTCAGCGTCATCCGGTCGTTGCAGGAGAGGATCTCCGCAAATGTCGCAAACGCCCTCTACTTCCGGCGGTTTGGACACGACGTTGAAGATGTGGCCGGCCGCGCACGAGCGACGGCCGGCGACTCGCTTCACGATTTCGTCGGGTGGTACGTCGATCACCGCCACCACCTCCAACCCGTCGTAGCCAAGCACCTGATCCAGAGCCTCAGCCTGAGCGGTGGTCCGGGGGAATCCGTCGAGGACGAACCCCCGCTTGGCGTCAGGTTTGTTGAGCCGTTCGGCCAGCATCTTGATCACCAAGTCGTCGGGTACGAGTTGACCGCCGTCCATGTATCGCTTGGCCTTTCGACCGAGCTCCGAGTCCTCGGCCACGGCCACTCGAAGCAGATCGCCGGTGGCGATATGCGGGATGTTGAGCTCAACTGCCAGCCGGGTGGCCTGGGTCCCTTTCCCACCACCGGGAGGGCCGAGCAAGAGCAAGCGATGGTGAAAGTCGCTTCCGGGTGGATCGAGTTCGGAAGTAACACCGCTCTTCCGCTGGGCATCCAGCACCGCGATCGCGGTGAGGTTGACGATGTCGCCCACCGTGGCATCCCGTTGGAGGACGTGGACCGATTTGGACAATCCGGTGAGGATCGGCCCGATAACCTCAGCTCCACCCAGCGTGTGCAACAGCTTGTAGGCAGCGTTGGCGGCTGTGAGGTTCGGGAACACAAGGATGTTGGCGTCCCGTCCCAAGACGTTGAACGGGTGACGCTTCTGGAGTAAATCGCCAATAACCGCGGTATCGGCATGCATCTCGCCGTCAAGCGGCAACTCGGGAGCCTTCTCCCGGCAGATGCGAACGGCCTCTCTGATGCGGGTGGGTTCCTCTCCCGCCGCGCTCCCGAAGTTGCTGTAGCTGATCATGGCTACCCGCGGCCGCACATCGAACTTGCGCAGTGCCGTAGCGGCGGTGGAAAGGGCGATCTCGGCCAGTTGCTCCGCCGTCGGGGTGATGTTCACCGCGCAATCGGCAAAGAAATAGGGGCGGCCGCCCACGATCATGATGTAGATGGCGCTGACAATCGTCCGGCCGCGTTCCAGAGGCATTACCTGCAGTGCCGGGCGGATCGTGTCGGCGTAGTAGGTGGTCAGTCCGCCCATGACCGCTTCCGCGTCTCCCTCCTTCACCATCATGGCGGCGTACATGTCCGGGTTCAGAACCGCTCGATTCGCATCGTCGAGGGTCATGCCCTTGCGACGCCGCAAGCCGAACAGGGCTTTGGCGTAGCGGCGACGGTTGGTCTCCTGTTCGCGGATGTCGATGATTTCGACTCCGTGTATGGGAACTTCGATCTCGGCTGCCAACCGTTCGATGTCGGCAACCGGGGCGAGGAGAATCGGCGTGCCGATCCTCTCGTCGGCCACCCGGCGGGCCGCTCGGATGATGCGGTCGTCGGCGGCGTGGGGAAAAACCACGCGCCTTGGCAGCTGGCGAGCCTTGACGGTGACGCTGTGCATGAGACCGTAGGAGGCTTGGAATCGAGCCTTCAACTCCTCGCGATACTCGTCCTCGTCGACCAAGGGGCGGGCCGCGATACCCTCGCGGGTTGCCGCCATTGCCACGGTCGGGGCGACGTACCAGAGCACCCGCGGATCGAATGGCTTGGGGATGATGTAGTCGGGTCCAAAGGTCAGGTGTTCGAGCTGGTAAGCATCGAGCACGACGTCGGATACAGGCTCTTTGGTCAACTTGGCCAGCGCCGTGGCGGCGGCGACCTTCATTCCCTCGGAGATGCCGGCCGCCCGTACGTCCAGCGCGCCGCGAAAGATGAAGGGAAACCCCAGCACGTTGTTGACCTGGTTGGGATAGTCGCTGCGTCCGGTCGCAACGATGGCGTCCGGTCGGGCCTTCCTGGCCTCGTCATAGGGAATCTCCGGATTGGGATTGGCCAGCGCGAAGATGATGGGTCGGTCGGCCATCGACTTCACCATCTCGGGGGTTACGGCGCCGGCTACTGACACGCCGATGAAGACATCGACTCCGGCCATCGCGTCGGCCAGGGTGCGTGCCTTCGTGTCGGCGGCAAACGCTGCCTTGTAGGGGTTCATACCTTCGGTGCGGCCCCGGTACACGACACCCTGCGAATCGCACAGAATCATGTTCTCTTTTTTGACGCCGAGCGCCTCGAAGAATTTTGCACACGCGATACCGGCTGCGCCTGCCCCACTCAACACGATTGTGGTCTCGTTGATATTGCGTCCCGTGAGTTCGAGGGCGTTCAGGAAACCGGCCCCGGCGATGATGGCCGTGCCGTGCTGGTCATCATGGAAAACGGGTATGTTCAATCGCTCCTTCAAGGTTTCCTCGACCTCGAAGCATTCGGGGGCCTTGATGTCTTCCAGATTGATGCCACCCACGGTGGGCGCCAGCATCTCGCAAAAGCGGATGATGTCGGCCACCTCGGTCGCGTCGATCTCGATGTCAAAGACGTCGATATCGGCGAACCGCTTGAAGAGAACCCCCTTGCCCTCCATAACCGGCTTCCCGGCCAGCGGGCCGATGTTTCCTAGGCCGAGCACGGCCGACCCGTTGCTGACGACGGCCACGAGATTCCCTTTGTTGGTGTACTTGTATCCGAGGTCGGGATTCGCCTCGATCTCGAGGCAAGGCTCGGCTACACCCGGCGTGTAGGCGAGACTGAGGTCGTGCTGCGTCGCGGTGGGTTTGGTGGTCCTGATTTCCACCTTGCCGGGTCGCCCCCTGGAGTGGTAGTCGAGTGCCTCGCTGAACTTTTTGCCTTCCGGCATTAGAGCCTCCAGAGGGTGGTCGGTCGAAGCCTACCCCGTTGCCGGCACCCCTCAGCAGAGACTTTGGTCCGTCTTACCTGGCCGACCTACCTGTTGTGTTGGTGGTGACCGGGGTCCGCACTAGTGTCGAGAAAATGGACAATCTTCCGTTTCCAAAAGGCTTTCTGTGGGGTACCGCCACCGCTGCTCACCAAGTCGAGGGGGGCAATTGGAACAATGATTGGTGGGCCTGGGAACACGATCCGGCCTCGTCCTGTATCGAGCCAAGCGGTGATGCCTGCGACCACTACCACCGCTATAGAGAAGATGTCGGGCTTCTGGCGGAACTGGGATTCAACATGTACCGCTTCTCATTGGAGTGGAGCCGAATTGAACCGGAAGACGGTGAGTTCTCCAACGCGGCATTGGCGCACTACGAAGGTGTGGTCGCCGCCTGTCGGGAGGCTGGACTGGAACCGATAGTGACCCTCCACCACTTCACCACGCCTCGCTGGGTGGCGGCCCGGGGTGGGTGGGCCAACCCGGACACCGCCGATCTGTTCGCCCGATATGCGGAGCGGGTCATGGCGAGGATCGGTGATCAGGTCGGATTGGTCTGCACTCTCAATGAACCCAACGTGGTCGCCACCATGGGATATCTCGTCGGTCTCTTCCCACCTGGTGAGCATGATGTCACCCGTCGAGAAGCAGCCAACCGGACCTTCATCGAAGCCCACCGGCGGGCGGTTGAGATCGTCCGTGCCGCCGGGGCCCAGGCCGGCTTGACCCTAGCCATGAGTGAGTGGGTCACCCTCGAAGGCGGAGAAGATTCGGTCGCGGCGTTGCGGGGACCCTACGAGGATGTGTTCCTGGAGGCAGCCCGGGGCGACGACTTCATCGGTGTGCAGACCTACACCCGGAACCGGGTGGGTCCGGCCGGCCAACTCGGCCCTGAAGCTGGGGTCGAGACCACTCTGATGGGATACGAGTTCTGGCCGGAGGCGTTGGAGGCCACCATCCGTCGAGCCTGGAATGAGACCGGAAACATCCCGGTGCTGGTCACAGAGAACGGCATTGCCACGACAGATGACAGCCGGCGGATTGAATACGTTCGGAGAGCTCTGCTCGGCGTCCGCCGGGCCCTCCAGAATGGAATCGAGGTGCGCGCCTACACGTATTGGAGTGCACTCGACAATTTTGAGTGGGCGTTCGGCTACGGGCCGACTTTTGGATTGATCGGAGTCGATCGCGCTGATCAGCGGCGGACGGTCAAACCGAGTGCACGCTGGCTTGGAGACCTCGCCCGCCGCAACGGATCGGTCGGCTTGGAGAAGCCATGACCGAGAATGTGTTCGACCTCAGCGATCGTCTCGTCGACGATATCGTCGCCTTGTCTCCGATCGAGGCTACCCACATCGGAGTCGATGGCTTCGATCACCTGTGGGATGACCTGAGCCCGGAGGGCATCGAGAACCGGCGAGCCATGCTGGGCCGGTACCGGCAGGATTTCGCGGGCCTGGTGGTGAGTCAGGACCGCTGGGAACGGCTGGCAACTCGTGTGGGCCGAGAATATCTCGAAGAGCACCTAGACGCGATCGCAAACGAAGACGATTTGGGTGACCTCAACACGGTTGCCTCGCCGCTGCAGAACATTCGCCAGGTGTTCGACCACATGGATAGCTCGACGCTGGCCGGTTGGGAGAACATTGCAACTCGGATGGAGACACTCCCTGAGGTGATGGGCGGTTATCAAAGGACACTCCAGGCCGGGCAACAGAAAGGTCTGCAGGCGGCCCGCCGGCAAGTCCTGGCCGGCATAGTGGAAGCCGGCATCAATGCCGGTGATGGTTCCTTCTTCGCTTCGGTTCCGGACCGGTTTCGCGGCTGGGGCGGCGCCGAGTCGGGGGCACTCGAGGCGCGTATCGAGGCCGCTTCCCGGTCGGCTCGAGAGTCGTTCGCCAAGCTCGGCGGATTTCTCGAACTGGATTACCTTCCGGATGCTCCCGTCGAAGACGGTGTGGGGATCGATCGTTACCTGCGACACGCCCGGAAGTTCCTCGGTATGGCTATCGACCCCGACGAGATATACGAGTGGGGATGGGCGGAGGTGGCTGCGCTTCATCGGCGCATGGTGGCGATTGCCGATCAGGTCGATTCGAGCGTTTCCCTGGCGCAAGTCATTCGGGTGTTGAAGACGGACCCGGCCCGGTGCGCTTCGAGTCAGGTCCAGTTCGTTGAGATCATGAAGCATCGACAAGAGGCCGCCCTTGCCGAACTCGATGGAACTCATTTCGATATACCGGAACCGGCCAAGCGCCTCGACGTTAAGATCGCACCGCCCAGCGGGTCACTGGGCGCCTACTACGTCCAGCCCTCCGAGAACTTCTCGCGTCCCGGAACCGTGTGGTATTCCCTTGGCGACCAGAGCAGCATCGCGTTGTGGGATGAGGTGAGTACTGCCTACCACGAGGGGTTTCCCGGGCATCACCTGCAATGCGCGGTTCAGGTGTCTTTCGCCGATCGGTTGAGCCGTCTCCACCGGTTGTTGGTCTGGCATCCCGGCTACGGGGAAGGGTGGGCGCTCTACGCCGAGCTGCTGATGAAAGAGTTCGGTTACCTGGAAAAGCCCGAATACGAGTTGGGGATGCTGTCGGCAGAGATGTTGCGGGCCTGTCGGGTGGTAATCGATATCGGCATGCACCTCGGCTATCTCATCCCCGGCAATGCGGGGTTTCGGCCCGGTGAAGCCTGGACTTTTGAGGCTGCGGTGGAGATGCTCACCGATATGGCTTTCCTCAACCGTGATTACGCAATCTCCGAAGTCACCCGGTATCTCGGATGGCCCGGCCAGGCCATCTCCTACAAGGTTGGACAGAAGGTGATCCTCGATCTGCGTCAGGAGATGAGGGCCCGAGCGGCCGAGTCGTTCGATCTGAAAGAGTTCCATTCCCGGGTTCTTGGGTCCGGTCCGGTGGGCTTGGCACATCTTCGCGAACTGGTGTTGGAAGAGTGAGATCGCTTGACCATCCCACTTCCTAGCCGCATGCCTCGGCGAGGGTGGGATAGGGGTTGACCGGGTTCTGGCCGTTGGCGTGGATCTCAAAGTGGAGATGGGGCCGTGAACCCACGGCATTACCGCTGTCACCAACGTATCCGATGACGTCGCCGGCTTGGACATAGCCATCAGCGGCGAAGCGATCCATGTGTGAGCCGATGTAGAGGTGGCCATCGTCGCCTTCCAGATTGAACTGGTAACCACCAACGTTGCCGACCACCTGGTTCAGTTTGCCGCCGATCGGCGCAACGATGGGTGTGCCCAGAGGGGCGAAGAGGTCGTTCCCTTCATGGAATCGTTCTCCCGACCGGGGGAACCCCCAGTCGTTGAAGAAAGTGGCGCCTTCAACGGGGCACAACCAACCAGGCGCATCGATTACGAGCACCGCGCCAATCCGGATGAGATTGGCGTTGGCGAGCCGATTGAGTTCAACGAGGCTGGAGACGGAAGTGTCGTAGCGCGCCGCGATCCCCCCCAGGGTGTCGCCGGTCTGCACGACATACGTGGTTGCTTGACCGGTTTCGGTCGTGAAAGTGTGATCAGGCACAGTCAGCTGCAGCTGGGTGCCCACATAGAGGCGGTTGGGGTTGGTGATGCCGTTGGCCTCGGATAGCACGGCTACGGTCGTTCCCGTCTTCTCGGCAATCCTTCCCAGTGTGTCTCCGGGTCGCACCACATACGTGTTGGAACCAGGGATGATCAACTCCTGACCAACGTAGATCCGATCAGGATTCGAGATGTCGTTTGCCTCGATGAGGGCCGCAACAGTCGTGCCTTGAGCCTCGGCGACCGTCGAAAGCGTGTCCCCGCCCTTGACAACATAGGAGTTGGTGGCAGCCGCAAGCATCAAAACGGCGGAAAGACCGGCGGCAAGCACGCGGGAGTTCTTCTTCACGACGACCCCTCCTCGAGAACCGTCGGCGGATCTAGCTCTTCCCGATAGCTGTCGGTCGGTCGAAGGACCCTCTTGAGGGAAGCTTCGGGCTTCGAGCTTCGAGCGCCCGACCGCTATCGGTCACCTTGAGCGGCTGTGATCCGCAGCTGTCCGCAGGCCGCATCGATGTCTTGTCCCCGGGTATCCCGCAGCGTCGCGTTGACTCCAAGGCTTCTTAGGGTGCCGAGAAACGCATCGATTCGTCGGGAAGGGGTCGGACGGTCCGGCGTCAATGGCGTTGGATTCAGGGCTATCAGATTGACGTGGGCATGAAGACGAAGGGCGATGGCAGCCAACTTGATGGCCTGGTCCCCGGAATCGTTGACGCCGTCGATCATCGTCCATTCAATCGAGACCCGGCGGTGCTTGGCCTCGAAGAAGGCCGCGGCAGCCTCCTCGACTTCCTTCAACGGATAGCGTTTATTGATTGGAACGATCCTGGAGCGCAGTTCGTCGTCAGCCGCGTGGAGGCTCACCGCCAGATTGACCGGCCACGGCTCGGTCGCCAGGCGGCGCATACCGGGCACCACCCCTACTGTCGAGACGGTGATGGCCCGAGCCGAGACGCCCATGTGCTCGATCATTCTCCTGATCGATTCCCGGGTGTGCGAGTAGTTGGCGAGTGGTTCTCCCATCCCCATGAAAACGACGTTGGTGAGTCTGTCGGGACAACCAGTCATTACGCCCGCGGCCAGGAAAGCTTTGGCGTAAGCGACTTGCGCGACGATCTCTCCCGCCTCGAGGTGGCGTTCAAATCCGAATTGGCCGGTTGCGCAGAACGTGCAGCCGAGCGCGCAGCCAACCTGGCTGGAAATGCACAAAGTCGTGCGGCGTGAATATCCCATGAGCACCGCTTCGATGGCGGCGCCATCTGGAGCGCGGAACAACCATTTGCGGGTTGCCCCGTCGTCGGCCGATTGCTCAATCTCCACAGTGAACGGCCACAGACTATCTGCCAGCTCATTTCTGATCGAGGCAGGAAGATTGGTCATGTTCTTGACGTCTAGCACGGGGTGTTCGTAGAGCCATTCACGCAACTGGTCTGCCCGATAGGAGGGCTCGAGCGGTAGCAACGCTCCCAGAAGCTCTGGCTCGGTGAGGTACAGCACCGGATCATGGTAGGTCGCGAGATAATCGCGGGCGGCCGGACCCTAGACTCTCACTGTTGTGGCCAGAATACGACTACCCGCCTCGAGACTCTCCTCGCGTGGGCCTCTTCGCAAAGATGAAACTCTCGATACCACAGGTCTCACCGCCCTGTGGGGTTCTTTTGCCGTTGGCGTGCCGCTGCTGTTGGTCGGTATACGTTTGATGACAGGCCAGGGCGCGGGCGGACTCGGTTTGTCGGGTAGTCAGCTGTTACTTGTGGTACCCATCGGCGTCCTGCTCGGCGTGGGCCTCCTGGCCGCGGTTGCTTATGTGGCCGCCGAGGTCACCGACCGGACGGCCGTGATATTGCGACCGGCCCTGGGAATGGTGGGCTCGTGGATCTTCGTTCCTGTCATGGTGGCCTTCCTCATATCTTGGGCGGCCCTGGAGCTGGAGGTGGCCGGTCGATCGCTTGCGGCGGCAGTGGAGCTTCTCAATGGGACAAACATCGACCGATCAGTCGGCACTATTGGTGTGGCGATCGTTGCGGCGGTATTCCTCGTTGTCGGTCCGCAGCGACTGGCGCGGACATGGATCAAGTGGTTTGCCTTCTGGGTCGGCCTGGCGGTAATGCTGGCCCTGGTGTGGAGGACGGTGGGGAATCTCGACTTGACCGTGATTCTCGAACAGACACCGGGGGCACACTTTTGGCTGGGAGTCGATCTGGTAGTCGGAGCGGCGGTGTTCTTCTTTCCGCTGGTTGCCGATACCGCCAGATTTGCCCATGATCAGAGCACGGCGGCCTCCAGCGTTGGCGCCGGGTACGGTGTTCCCGCTCTCATCGCCCTCCTTCTGGGCGGGTTGGCGGCCGCCACCAGTGGTCTCACAGAACCGACCCCGACCGGGATGGTTACCGAATTCTTCGGGTCCTCGGCGGGCGTGATCGGGGCGGTACTTGCCTTGCTCTGGCTGGTGGGCGGCGAGGCCGACCAGCCCTTTGCCTTCCTCTACAGCGCTGCGACGTCGATTCAGACCCTGGCGAGTAGGGTGCCGATCTGGGCAAGTGGTGTGTTCCTGGTCGTCGGCGCAACTGCCTTGTCTTTGTTGGTGGACGCGCTCTTCTGGATCGATCTCATCGATCTGCTGCTCGCCGTCCTCGTCCCGGTGCTCGGGATATTTCTGGCCGATTTCTTCATAGTGCGCCGTCGGGGTTTCCTATCGGACTCCCTGTATGACCGGCGGGGTGCCTATCGCGGGGTCAACTGGTACGCCCTGCTCTCACTGATCCTCGGGTTTGTCCTATACCAATGGATTTCCCCGGCGGGACCGGCCGGGTGGGTTGAATTCGTTGAGCAGTTGATACCGGGCCGGTCACCGGCCGACGCGGCCGGTGTTCCACCGGTGATGATCACCCTGGTTTTTTCGTTCACCAGTTATGGATTGATCGGCCGTTGGCGGATCGAGGAGGCCTTCTATATGTCAAAGCTGCGGGTCTGATAAGTAGCCACCACCTGAAACCCAAAACCTGAAACCTGAAACCTGGAACCTGGAACCTGAAACCGGCAACTCAAAGAATCGTTGCGGCCATTTCGGCCAGGGGACTGCGTACCGACTTCTCGAGAGTCACGTGACCGAACAACGTTGATCCCTTGAACTTCTCGATCAGCGCGGCAACCCCACCGAACGGAGAGATGTAGGGGTTGTCGACCTGGGTGAGGTCTCCACAGAAAACCACCTTGGCGTCTTTGCTCATGCGCGTCAGGATCACCTTGAGGGTCGGCAACTCCAGGTTCTGGGCTTCGTCGATGATCACGAACTCGCCGGTAATGGACCGGCCGCGCAGGTAGGTCACCGCTGCCATCTCCAAGACATTCCGTTCCGATAACTCGGTGATGGCGTCTCTGGCAGCCTCCGGCCCGCTATCGGCGAACAGCGCGTAGAGATTGTCGTGAACGGCGGCCATCCACGGAGCGAGTTTTTCGGAAAGATCGCCGGGCAGGAACCCCACCTCCTGGCGCCCGACCGCGATCAAGGGGCGATAGACGGACACCTTTCTGTAGCGGCCAGATTCCAGGACCTGCTCTAATGCGGCTGCCAAGGCCAGGAAGGTCTTCCCGGTTCCTGCCATACCCATCAGAGAAACAGCCGGGATGTCCGGGTTGAGCAACAGCTCCATGGCAAACACCTGCCGGAGGTTCTTCGGTTCAACGCCGAAGGCTCGCGGGTTGCCGGAGACGCGGGTCACCACGGTTTCTGGCTCGGTGGCAACCACGTGGCCCAGCGCCGATTGCGAGGGTCCACTCCTTAGAAGCACAAACTGGTTGATGAGCGCGTCGACACCGGGCAGGGAGACCTTGTTTTCAGAGAAGAGTTGATCGACGACAAGGGAATCGACGTCGACTTCGATCGCACCGGCATACAACTCGTCGACCGGGACTGTGTCTGCCCGGTAGTCCTGGACGTCCACCCCCAGTTGCGCGCCTTTGATACGAAGCGCCGAGTCCTTGGTCACCAAGACGGGGCGATCACCGCCGTCGCAGAGATTCAGGCAGGTCGCCAGGATCCGGTGGTCGACCGTGGCGGGATCGAATACCGCAGGTAGCCTGGGCGATTGGGTGCCGTTGAGTTCGATCCGGAGCGTGCCGCCCGACGGGAGATCCACCGGCTCTCGCAAACCTCCGGTCTCGGATGCACCCGAGCTCTCGAGGAGACGAAGAGCAGACCGAGCATTGGCGCCGACCTCGTCCGAGCGGGTCTTCTGGCGGTCCAGTTCTTCGACGACAATGAGAGGAAGCACGACATCGTGTTCATCAAATCGGAAGAGAGCCTGAGGGTCGGCGAGCAGAACGCAGGTATCGAGAACGTATCTCCGGGCCAATCCGCATACTCCTTGTCGGCGGCGTCGCGCCAAGCCTCGACGTTCGAGATCCGAAAGGCAAGGATCTCCGTCCCGGAGCAAAACGACGGTCGTCGCCGCGGTGGGCTACCCCCCCCGGAAACTGGAGAGGAAAGCCGCTTCTGCGATCCAATCAATCACCCGAGCAACGGGAACCTCGATGGTGGTAGCCAACGCCTCTGCATTCGCGGCGCTGAGGTCTGTCAGGCTGGTGATCCCGCAATCCTCGAGACGAGCGGCATAGACGGGCCCGACCCCCTTGATCATGGTCAGATCGTCCGCCTGTATCGGCTTTTCCTCGATCGGTTGCGGTGGATGAGGAGCTACCCGGAAAGTCGGCGGTTCCGGTTCGCGAGGCAACGCCAAGGAGATGAAGCGATCGCGCATTACCCAGATGACCGTCCCGAGACCAACGAGCACGCCAAAGTATCGCAAGAACCTTTTCACGATATGGATAATACCAAGCGACGGACGGGCCGCCGATCGTCTAGCCCCAGCACCCCTGCGATGCCGCCCAGTGGGACCAACCTCCGCCCTCGTACACCAGCCAGGCCGAGACGGCAGTGTTGGCATGGGCGTTGTAGATGTTGGCCCCCGCCCAACCGGCGGCCGCGGCTCGCTCCGACCAGAACTGCGGGATGTGTTGGAAGAGACCGGCTGCACCGGACGAGCGGTTCGTGACAAGTGGATCCCACCGCGATTCGCAATACGCGACCTTCATCGCCAGGTCGACATCTTCCGGCGCGAAGAACACGGCGATGATGCCTCGCGTCTCGGTCTCGCTCATTCCCCGTCCCTGGGGTTCGGTGGTCGTCGTGGTAGCGGGAGGTGGGAGTGTGGTGGTCGTGGTCGGGAGCGTCGCAGTCGGGGACGTCTCGGGAGTCGACAAAGCCAATTCAACTTGTTCTATCTCGGGGGCCGCGGGTGGGTTCGGGGGTCGCTCTCTGGAGAGGTCCGAGAGGAGCGCGTCTTCGGAAGGCAGTTGCGAGGGGGCGGGGGTAGAACGCAAACCACTACTGAAGGCGAACGCGACCACCCGACCGGAGGTCGTCCCCCAGTCGGCGCCGGTTGCCACCGGTGCGGCGACAATCGAGGATGTGGTTGTTGTGGGTGCCGTTTCGGGCGAAAACGCCGCGAACCCGGCGACTGCCAGCAGCGCCACCGTTGCCCAGAGGGCCAACGCCGCCAAGCGAGCGAAACGCATGTTTTGTTCTCCGCCTTCTGAGACTTCCCGAGCAGGTCCAGCGCGGACCCGAGGAGTTGGAGGAACCCTAGAGGTTGTCGCGAATCTATGGCAAACCGGCCGGGCAAGATCCTCTGCCATTTCCACGTGGTCGGTACGATCAGGTCATCATTGAGGCGGTTAGATCATGAGGTCCCTGGCAGCATTGTTCATCCTGGGTATGGCCGTCGCCCTGGTGGGTTGCTCGGTGGACGACCGGTCGCTCCTCGGGGCGTCGGTCGACGCGACGGTTCCATCGATCGGCACGTCGACAACCTCTACGACGACACCACCAACTACGACGACCTCGTCTTTGGCGCCCGCCTCGACAACACCTCCCCCCGAGCCACCGTTGGTGGTCGGCTTTGCCGGCGATACATCCTTCACCCATGGCCTGTCTTCGTACGATCCCTTTGGTGAAGTGGCCGGGTTGCTGTCGGCTCCAGATCTCATGTTTGTCAACCTCGAGACCACAATCGCCGAGGCCGATGTGGGCCAGGCGTATGCCAAGAAGTACACCTTCAAATCGCCGCCGGACTCAACCGGGTTGTTGATCGCGGCGGGTATCTCCGGAGTGGCGCTGGGCAACAACCATTTGCTCGACTTCGGGGAGCCGGCGCTCGTCCGCACGATGGAGTTGCTCGATGAGGCAGCAGTGGCTCGCGCCGGAGCGGGGACCGACAAAGAAGAGGCGTACGCTCCGATGGTCTTTGAGGTGGCCGGCCGCCGGGTCGCCGTCCTGTCGTTTTCTCGGATTCTCAGCCAACCAGCCTGGGCGGCCGACATAGACCGGGCCGGTATCGCCTCAGCCTATGAAGATTGGATACCTGAGACCGTGCAGGCGATACAGGTAGCCGGGTTGAATGCCGATCTTGTCGCGGTGATGGTCCACTGGGGCATTGAATTGAACTACTGCCCGGAGTCGTACCAGCGCGACTTGGCGGCCGCGTGGGTCGAGGCGGGCGCCGACCTCGTGGTCGGCAGCCACCCCCACGTCCTGCAAGGCGTGGAACAGATTGGGGATGCCTGGATTGTGTATTCGACGGGCAATTTTGCGTTCCCCTCCGCCCGTGGCTTGTCCGACGACGGTGCCATCTTCGAGTTTGCATTCGATGAAGCCGGCGTATCTCTGACGGCTCGCCCGATCCACATCATCACAGGACGGCCCCACCCGGCCACCGAAGAGCAAAGGTCGAAGATCCTTGAACTGCTTTCCGAGCACTCCTTCGGGTGGACGTTCGACGAAACCGGCGCCGCGGTCCCGTCGGAAGAGCCGGGGAAGTGTGGGTGAGGCGGGCACGCGAGCGGCGAGCCACAAGCTGCGAGCTGCGAGCCAGACAACCAGGATCCTGGCCCCTCAGTATTCGCTTGGCTCAGACAGCTCTCCGCGTCTCCCCCCGGCGAGCGAAGCTAGTCGGTACCGGGGGGAGTGCCCTGGAGCACATGGTGGGAGGCCAGTCGATATGTTGCCCTGCGCTGCAGGGGAGGGGGCAAGCTTCGCCCGGGCGAAGCAGGGGGGGCGGGCGTTGGCCGCGAGGCCGTCTGGCTTGCGCTTGACCCCCATCCCCCTCGCTTTGCTCGGGTACTTCCCCCTTCCAGGGGGAAGTCAGTGCCCAGATTGAGAGGCGAGTCGAGGTGTGCGGGAGAGGGGACTGAAAACCGAAAACAGACACCCGCGAGCGAACCGAGCCAACTAGCTCGTCGCTCGCAGCTCGTCGCTCGCAGCTCTCCTACCCCATCAAATCCGTCGGCAAGTGGCCGACATCGTTGATCCCCAGCAAGCGAGGACCGGGTAGGGCCAGAGTCGTGATCGAGGCGTTGGCCAAGGGACCGAAGGGTCCGCCAAAGGCCGTTCCGGACAGTCCGGCCGCCCACAAGGCGAGGATGGCCCCCGGACCGCCGTGGGTGGAGACCACGACCAGATCGTCATCGGCCAGCCCACCGGCCAGTTCCTCGAAGGCGGCAACCACCCGGACCCGCACGTCGGCCCATCGTTCGCCATCGGGGCGATCCACATCTTCGCCTCCCCGGTATCGTTTCCAGGCGTCGGGCCACTTCTCTGCGATCTGTTCGGCGAGTAATCCTCCCCACTGGCCGTTGGCGATTTCTCGCCAGCGGGGATCGGTTTCGATCTCGAGCCCGACACTCTCAGCGAATCCCTTGACCGTGTCGACACAACGCCGCAGATCACTTGAGATGACCCGGGTGACCGGCATGGTTCTCAAGCGGTGGGCCAGTGCCTCCGCCTGTCGTCTTCCGAGTGGAGAAAGAGCGACGTCGTGCTGGCCGATGAAGCGGTGCTCAGGATTGCCTTCGGCTTCGGCGTGGCGCAAGAGAACCACGGTCGGTCGACTCATGGATGGGTATGGTAACTCCCTCCGCTCTAACGGACGGCAGCCAGCGCAGTCGGTGCCCGGGGATCTGCGGCTGCAGTCCGGAGGCCCGACCGGCCAATCTGGATCATGGACACCGGTCCCCAACCCTGCTCAAACTCGCTCGCCGTTTGGATCCGGTGACCGCGGTTCGCCAATTCTTGGGCGACCTTGTCGCCGGCGGAAGCTTCCAGGCGAACCTGTTCGGAGTGACGGTCGATCACCCAGCGTGGACGGGCCTGAGACTCAGCCGGACTCGACCGGAGGCGAAGAAGATGCGCGGCGACCTGCACAAGGATTTGAGGTTGGTGGGACCCGCCCCGGGTTCCCAGGAGCAACTCGAGTCGGCCATCTCTGGTCCATACCGTCGGCGACAGCGTGTGCAGCGGTCGCTTGCCGGGAGCCAGCTCGTTGGGGTGGCCGGGCATAAGGTTGAACCCGGCTCCCCGGTTGTGGAGGAAGAACCCTGCACCTTCGACGCCGATACCACCGCCGAGACCGGTGTAGTTCGACTGAATGAGCGAAACACCCATGCCGTCCCGGTCTACCACGCAGAGGTAAGCCGTGCCACCGGGCGGGGCGGTCGCCGTCGGCCACGCAGCCGCCGATGTGCGACTGATGCAGGCCAGCCGCTTCGACAGACGGAGCGGATCGAGCAGATCATTCGGGGAGCGCGGGGAATGATCCGGATCGGCCACAACGTCTCCGAGGTCCCATGCCGCGGCTCGATAGGCCTCGATCAAGAGGTGAAAGAACTCGGGATGATCGGGGTCGTCTGGCGGATCCAGTCTTTCGAACAACCAGGCTGTTGCCAATGTCAGGTATCCCTGCGAGTTGGGTGGCACCGTCCAACCGGTCAGACCGAACACTTCGAGCGCCAGGGGCTCAACCCAGTCGCTTCGCATCTCGGCGAGGTCTTCCATGGTGATCCGGGCATGGGTAGCGCGGGAGATAGCCCGACCGACATCTCCCTGGTAGAACGCTCGGCTGCCTCCCGCGGCGATGATTTCGAGAGTGGTTGCCAAATCCCGTCGGTGTACTACGTCACCGGGCGCCGGCGGTGCGCCACCGGGGTATAGCTCGCCGGCCGTAGATCGAGTATCCAACCGCTCCCGCAATTGCCGCAATGCCGAAGCGAGTTCGTACGAGACGGCGAAACCATTCCTGGCGTATCCGATGGCCGGTTCCAACGACTGGGCGAGCGGAAGACGTCCGAACCGCTCGGCCAGTACCGACCATCCGTCCACACATCCGGGAACTGTCACGGCTTCCGGATGGGAGTACGGGATTGATGCGAATCCGTCCGCCCGCAGCGTCTCGGCGTTGACGCCTCGTCCGGCTCGTCCGGAGGCGTTGAGCACGACCGGCGCGGCTTGGACTGGCCCATGCACGATTGCAAAGAGGTCACCGCCGACCCCGCATGTTTCAGGAGCCACAACTCCCTGGACGGCATTAGCAGCGAGGGCGCCATCGACGGCATTACCTCCCGTCGCCATGATCTCGAGGGCAGCCAGAGCCGACAAGTGATGAGGTGCTACGGCGGCGTCACCGAATCCAGAGACCTGGCTGGGTGGCACCAACCGGGGATTCATCAGCGGCGGAGTTGTGGAACCTGGCGGTTGAGCGCGTCGAGCACCGCTCGGACGGCTGATTGTGACGGATCCTGGCCGACGATGGCCGACCCGACCATGAACCGTTCTTCGCCTCCGCTCACCATCACGATCTGGGCGATCGCAACCGGCCGATTGCCGACGGTCGGTGTGTCGACGGCGGCGAGAGCCAGGGCAATATCGTCACCGATGGCTTGTTCGAGAGCATGAAGAGTTGCTTCGCCGACGAGACGGAGTCGTGTGGCGGAAGCGCTGGGACCGGTGGCTTCGCCGACGAACATCTCGTTCTGCCAACCGAGCGTGACCGAGACGTGCAGTTTGGTACCTTCCGGTACCTCCTTGATCTCGATGATGGCGGCCCGTTCTTTTTGGCCGAGTTCCTCGTTTTCGATCTGAACAACCGAGATCACCCGGCGGTCGATCGTCAGACCAAAGGAAGCCATGGCCAGCGACTGGACATCCCGCACCACCTGTTTGGCAGCCTTGCCGGGTGAGGCAAGTACATGCACCTCGCTGATGGTGCCGTTGTCGCCGACTACCCGAACTGCGTCTACGGTGGGCAATCGGCAAAGGGTTTCTTCCAGTTCTCTTTGTTTCACCGTGCCAGCGTAGCGTCCGCACCTCAACTGGATTGTGTTTGAAGCCTTGAGGAGCCAAGGAGAGGGTGCTAACTTATCCCCAGCCGCCACTCAATGTGGCGGCCGGGCCGGGAAGAGGCCGGTGCGCTACCGGTTGGCCCGAAGTCTGAGGTAGGGCAAGAGGCTGCCTCCGTAAAACTGACAACTGAAGGTTTCCTCGACCTCTCCGGTCGAGGAGGTGCACCGGGCTTGTTCGTCAACCCTTGAGTGTCATCCAGCGAAGCGGATCTTCGATCGGACATAGCGTCCCGTCGATACTCACAAAGTTGGAGGGACTCTTTTTGAAGAACAAGATCACGAAGCTGATCGCTATTGCAAGTAGCCTGGCGGCGTTGATCGTCGCCGGAAGCGCAAGTATCAAGATTGGGTAGCGACAAGCCCGGAGCACCGAACTTTCGGGAGGCGAGTGCAGTTTGCACGGGGCAAAAAGACGCAAGATCCAGATTGCAGCGCTCTACTCGTTGCTGGGCGTTTCCGTATTGGCTCTGCTCGTCTGGCGGCAGGCGTTTCCTTCGATTCCGCTGTGGATAGCGTTTGCGGCTGCCTTTGCCTTCTTCGACTGGCGTTCGGTTGAAGTCAACGACCGGATGCTGATGAGCCCCACGGTGATGGTGGCGTTGACCGCGGCGGTGGCTTTTGGTCCTGGCACTGCCGCATTGGGCGTCGCGGCCATGGCCGCTTTGGGGGCATTCGGCCCGGAAGACTTCCGCCAGCGTCGGTGGTTTCAGCCCATTGCGAATTTCGGGCAGTTGGTCGTTGCCGCCGGTGTCTCGGTGTTCATACTCGAGTGGTTCTTGAAGCGAGCCTTGGCTGCCACCGGCGATACGTTCTGGTTGTGGATTGCTGGTGGCAGTGCAGTGGCTGCCACCGTGTACGGGCTGATCAACTACACGTTCGTGACGGTGGCGGTGCGCGCAGTATTCGAAAAGCGCGATCTGCGACCGTGGTCCAATCTGGGGCAATTGCTGCCCTCGTACCTGTTGATGGGGTTTGTCGGTGGCTTGCTGGGTGCGACCTATACGGTTCTTCCGGTGGTCCTACCGCTGGTGTTCGTCATGTTCATGGTTGGCTACCTCTCATTCGCCTCGTATGGCCAGCTCCGTGAAGCCCATGAAGCCACGCTACGCGGGTTCATCAAGGCCCTCGAGGCCAAGGATCTCTATACCCGGGGCCACACTGAACGGGTCGCGTACTTCTCTCAGCTCGTGGGAGAAGAGGTGGGGTTCAACGGAACCAGGCTGGAACGCTTGCGATGGGCTGCCCTGATTCATGATGTCGGCAAGCTGGCCGTACCCCGCGATCTGATTCGCAAGAAGGGCAAATTGACCGAGGAGGAATACGAAGAGCTCCAAGTGCACGCCCATGTGGTTGAGGAGATTCTGGCGGAAGTGGAGTTCTTGCGTCCGATGGTCGAGATCGCTTCCAGCCATCACTCCCACTACGACGGCGGTGGGTACGGCGGCGTGGGTCACACCCATGGTGAGCAACCATCGCCGGAGGCTTGCATCCTGGCGGTGGCAGATGCGTTCGACGCGATGACCAGCACCCGGTCGTACCGCATGGCGCTCAGCCAGGATTACGCCTTCTCCGAACTGCGCCGCAACGCCGGGTCGCAATTCGACCCCGAAGTGGTGGAAGCCCTCTTCCGGGCTTTGAGCCGGACCACCGAACGGTACGGCTCTCCGCATCTGGCCAGCGAAGCCGAAGCCCGCCGTTTGGCGGAAGGGCGCCCGGTGATCAGCCATGGGTGATCCGCGCGTTCCGGTCAAATCGCCACTGGTGCCGGTCATCTGGGCGCTTGGATCTGCGGCACTCGCGTACCTGCTGATGGGACAGACGCCGATGTCCCTGCTCGAGGTAGGAGTGTGGGCGATACTGCTGGCCGAGGCGTCGCTGATTTCCTTGCCGGCCAGCAGTGGGAATCGGCTTTCGTTGGCCTTCGCCGTATCGGCCGCCCTTCCCTTCGTTCTTCTCGCTCCGGGTGGCACCACCGACCTGGCGGCAGCCGGAGCGGCCGCGACGATGGGTCTGCTGGGGACATGGATGTTCCGCACTCTCCGTGGCGATCCCGCCGAAGAGGTCATGGCGGCTGTGCTCCGTCACGGGTTTGGAGTTGCTCTCTACCTCGTCGTGTTCGTCGGCGTTGTGTCGATAGCCGACAACTTCCCAGCTCCCGGTGGAGACGTCGATTGGGTGAGGCTGATTGCCTTCGCCGTAGCCGCTTCGCTCTGGTTCCTTATCGAGACTTCTTTCTGGGCGTTCATGGTCTTCGGTAGGAACCGGCTGTCCCGTCGATACCTATGGCTGCTGGCGGTGAAGGACTGGGCAGTGGTGCTCAGCCTGCTCACCTCCGGGGCGCTCTTCGGGTTCGCATGGAGCGAACTCGGATTCTGGGCCATCGTCATTGCCGGTATTCCATACGGTTTTGCTCATCTGTCGTTTTACCGTTCGCAGGAATCGCAGCGTACCTACGGTCAGACGATCAGAGCTCTGTCACGGATCCCGGAAGTGGCCGGCTTGTCGCCCAAGGGGCACAGCGATCGAACCTCCGGGATGGCGATCGAGGTTGGGCAGGATCTCGGCATGACGCCCGATGAGGTGACCGACCTGCAATATTCGGCGTTGATGCACGATATCGGTCGGATCACCCTCAACGAACCGAGCATTCTCAAGATGGGATTCACCGACGAAGACATCGCGCGGTGGGGGGCGGAAATAGTTGCCGAAGCCCCGTACCTGTCTCACGTCGCCACTCTGGTCAGACAACAACACCAGCCGTACCGTCGCCCGGGCGAGGAGCGAGATTTTGAGCTGCCGATGGCTTCCAAGATCATCAAAGCCACGAGCGCTTACGACCACGCCACCATGGAACTGGGGTTCTCCCCACTCGAGGCTCTGGAAGTGCTGCACCGCGGTGCTGCCTACGACTTCGATCCCGATGTAGTGCACGCCGTTAGAAGGGTCCTCGAACGGCGGGGAGTCGTTCCGGCGTAGGGCGTCGACTAGGGGAGTGAATGTATCCTGCGTCGGGTCGTGCCTCGTACCTCGTACCGCGACCACAACCGCCTGAGGCCCAGAGGCGAGCCAAAACCTGAACCCTGAACCCTGAACCCTGAAACCTGAAACCTGAAACCTGAACCCTGAAACCTGAAACCTGAAACCTGAAACCTGTTCTATCGACTACTGGCGGAGCCACCTTCGGTCTTCTGGCCGTGCTTGAACCACCGGACCGGCTGACGGAGTTCATCCTCGAGGAATGCTCCCAGCCCCACAGCCAACAGAACGTCGCCGAGTGAGATGACCTGCCCGTGGCCGAACAGCCGGACCGGGATGACATCCGCCAGGAAACTGAGGAACGTGCCGGCATCGAGCGCGACGTGCTTGTAGCCATAGATAACCTGCAAGCTCTCCTCGTAACGGCCGGCCGCCAGTGCCGCTTCGGCCAGAACGGGCATACCGCCGTTGGCGGCGATAACCGAGAAGTTCATGAGGACTCCGAGCCCTGCCAGCCACATGCCCTTTCGCTCGCGATTGAGGATCACCAGCAGTAGGAGTGGCAGATATGAGATCAGGACGAGACCGACTCCGACATCGGGTGTCCAGGCGGCTTCGTCTGGGAGCAGAGCCGGCGTGGCCTGAACGGCGAAACCGAGCGGAAGGAGCCACCAAAGCCGCAACCGGATGTCGGCGAGATTGGCCAGACGACCTCCGCGCAGGAGGGCGATGGTTGTCGCGACGAAGAGCACCAGGGCCAACCAGAGCACATACGAACGGTACCAGCAGCCCCGCATGCCAGAGAACGTTTGGCGCCGGAGAGGTGGCAGCTGCGAGCGACAATGCCGCGAGTCCGGAGAAACCGACTTTGGTTGTTCTCGCTCGTAGCTCGCAGCTCGAAGCTCATTTTTGTTCACAACATCGCCGATAATGAGCAGATGACGCGAGTGCTCAAAGCGGCCGGATGGACCATGATCGGACTCGGCGTCCTCATCATGCTTTTCCTCGGGTATCAGCTGGTCGGCACGAATTTCTTGACCGCTCGATCTCAGGACCAGGGTCAAGAGGCGGTTGAAGAACACTTCGTCGCAGCTCAGGATGAGATCGAAGTCGTCGACACCTTGCCACCTCCCCAGGTTGACGACAACGTATCGCCCGAGGCCCCTGCACCTGAAGACGAACCATCCGTTGTTCATTACAGCGAACCGATTCCCCAGGAAGGGCTGGCGTTTGGGGTAATGACGATACCGAAGATAGACGCCGAACATGTTCTCTTCGAAGGGGTCGATTCCGCCACCTTGAAGAAGGGGCCCGGTCACATGCCGTGGACCCCGCTCCCCGGGCAACCCGGCAACGCGGTGGTTAGTGGTCACCGAACCACCTATGGCGCGCCTTTCTTCGATCTCGACCAACTGGAGCCGGGCGATGAGATCCTGGTTGAGACCGCGCTGGGGCTGCACACCTATGTAGTCCGTAGTTCGTTCATTGTGGCCCCAACGGCCGTCGAGGTGACCGACCCCCGGCGAGGCGCGTGGCTGACCCTCACCACATGCAATCCCCGGTTCTCGGCCAGGGAGCGGTTGATCATTTCTGCTGAACTGGTTGATGGTCCCAACTTCGCTTACACGCTGGCCGAAAAAGAATTCGTGCCGTCGGAGGCGTCCTGATGCGGCGGTTGTTCAATACCCTCCCCGGCCCATTTCCGGCCAGGGCCCTCATCGCAGTCGTGTTGCTGGCGGTGCTGCTGGTCGCACTCTTCTTCCTGTTCGAGTGGGCCGGCGATCTGCTCGACTCAGGTGGGGTGGTCGGACCGGGTCGGTAGGCCACCAGGCACCTGGTGGAGCACTGAGGGAGTTCCCCGACTCAGAGTTTCTCGGACAACGTCTGCTCGAGCACATCGGCGGTCATGATTCCCTGCACCTTGTGCACGATCACGCCGTCGGCATTGATTATCCAGGTGGTGGGCAACGCCACGAATGGCAGGGTGAGATGGGCCTGCCCGGTCGGATCGAAGCCCAGCAGGTATGACACGCCGATCTCGTCGGCGAACTTCCGGGCGTTGGACTCGACGTCATCTACGGCGACTCCGATGAACTTGACCTCTGGATGGTCCTGCGCCACCAGATCAAAATCGGGCATTTCCGCCCGGCACGGTGGACACCACGAGGCCCAGAAATTGAGAACCACCGGCCGACCGTCGTTCTCGAAATGCTCGGCCAGAGAGAACGTAGTGCCATCAAAGACCTCAAACCGAAAGTCTGGGACGCCTTCTGGGTCGGCTCCACCGGGACCGGTTTCCAGTTGAGTGGCCAAAACCAATCCAATTGTGACGAGCACGATCACCCCGACCGTGAGGAGACCAGGTCGCGACCGCAGAGGACCGGGCGGAGTGTTGGCATCGGACATGGAGCAACAGGATAGGACCAAGTTCGAAGTGAGAAGTTCGAAGATCTGCAAGGATGGCTGAGAACTGGCAACTAGGAATTGGATACTTCTTTCATGTCCTTTTTCACTCGCAAACGGGAAGAACTGCAGGCCAAAGGGATCGACCCGGCGCGCATTCCTCCGGGCCAGTACTACACCGAGCGATTTCCGGTGCTGCACGCCGGTGGCGTCCCCGAAATCGATCTGTCGGACTGGGACTTCACCGTCGACGGACTGGTGGCGTCCCCGCATCGGTGGACCTATGACGAGGTGACTTCCAAACCAACGGTACGCAGGACGTTCGATATCCACTGTGTCACCAAATGGTCCAAACTCGATACCGACTGGGAAGGGGTGGCGGTTGTTGATCTGATGAAGACGGTCGATCTTCAACCCGCGGCTTCCCATGTGCTGGTGATAGCCGAGCATGGTTTCACCGCCAATTTGCCCCTGGCCGATTTCCTCGCCGAGGACAACCTCTTCGCCTATCGATACGGCGGGCAGGTGCTGGAGCCGGAACACGGTTGGCCCTTGCGTCTGGTCGTTCCCCATCTCTACTTCTGGAAGTCGGTCAAATGGGTGCGAGGGTTGCGATTCCTCGACCATGACGAGCCGGGCTTCTGGGAGCGCAACGGGTATCACATGTACGGCGACCCCTGGCAGGAACAACGCTTTTGGGGGGATTGAGCGGCAGCGAAGCTGTCGAGTTGGCGTCTCCCCCCTGCGAACGAAGTGAGCGGACTGGGGGGAGTACCCGAGCGCAGCGAGGGGGAGGGGGGTTGGTTCCCACCAAGATCACGGTCTCGCACACACTTCCCGCCGGCGGGACGAGAGACTAGAAGACTCCGTCAGTCGTCGGACTGGCGGAACACGGTTTCTCGAAAATACTTCAACTCTTCGATCGACTCGCGGATGTCGGCCAATGCGCGATGGCCCCCGCCCTTGACCGGGGCCTTCTCCAGCACTTCCGGGTACCACCGGCGTGCCAACTCCTTGACGGTGGATACGTCCACATTCCGGTAGTGGAACCATGCCTCCAGGGCCGGCATGTGTTTGCGCAGAAAGGCCCGGTCGGCGTGCACGCTGTTGCCGGCGAGAGGAGCCTGGCCCGGCTCGGGTAGATACTCTCGAACAAACTCGAGGACCAGCCGCTCTGCCTCTCCGACCGAAATCGCCGACTTTCGAATAACTTCGGTCAAGCCCGACCCCTCGTGCATCTCCCGAACTACGGGGGCCATCCTGTCGAGTTCCGTCTCGTCGGCGCGGAGGACCAGATCGGGGCCCTCGATGATCTCGTCGAGAGAGCCGTCGGTGATGATGACGGCTATCTCCACAATCACATGGCTCTCGGGGTCGAGCCCGGTCATCTCCAGATCGATCCACGCAAGCGGCAGGTCCATGTCCAGACGGTAGCCGAGCGGAAGCGCTCTGGAGTCGGTGCCGACCGACCCAACTCCAGACTCGCCGCAATCTGAGCGAATACAGCGCAACGGTGGGTCGGAATCATTCCGACAGTGCGGCGATGTTGCTCCAAGGAGAAGGCGATTGAACGTCGATGCGGCCGCCCCAATCCACACGTTATGAGACGCAGCTCTAGACGGTGTCGGTGACTCCCGTCTCCTCCTGAGGCGATCCGCTGGAATCGTCGCTCGAAGTTGCTGAAAGCCGCTGCATGACTTGACTGCGGGCACCGGGCATACCGAAACCGGTGACGATGTCACCGGACGCCAGCTCCGTGTTTCCCTCCGGAACCAACACCGCCCGACCTCGTCGTATCGCCACGAGTGTGCACCCGGCCGGCCAGTGCACCTCCTTGACCGTCCTTCCATCAGCCACGGATCCAGTCGGAATATGGAACTCGAAGAATTCGGCATCGGGGCGCGCCCAGAGGCGGGCTCGCTTGCGTTGAAGGTCGGTTTCGGTGACCTCGTTCAATGCGTAGTGATAAGCCTTGACGGCGGTCTCCCTCCGGAAAATCCCGACGAGCCGGGCCGGGTCGTCTTCGGATACCACCGGTAACCGACCCACCCCGAGCGAAGCCATTCGTTCCAGAGCCAACGAGACCGGAGTGTTGGGAGTCACTGTCACCGGTCGGGGGGTCATCGACTCTGCCGCGTTGACCTGATCAGAGGGGCCACCGGAACGGACCACGTCGGTGATGGTCATGATTCCGACCAGCCGGTCATCGTGGTCGACGACCGGTAGGCCGTGGTGCCGGTTGCGGTCGAGGAACCCCTGTACCTCGCCGGTAGTCATGTCGGGGCGGATGACTGCTCCGCGCGGTGTCATTACTTCACCGACTGAAACCGTGTCGAGCAGATCGACATCGCTGGTGCGGAGCAAGCGGATGCCCCGGCTGACCAACGGGATCGTATAGACGCTCTCCTTGTGGATTCGATCAGCGATCAACGTGGCCAATGAAGTGGCGAGCATGAGGGGAAGTACCAGCCCGTAATCGCCGGTGAGTTCAAAGACGATGAGGATCGACGTGAGCGGAGCGCGGGCGACCGCGGCGAACGTTGCGGCCATGCCGACCACCGCGAAGGCTCCGGCGTCCAGCTCGGAAATCGACCATAATGGACCAACCAGCGCAGCCAGACCCGCACCGACCGATGAACCGATGAAGAGGGCGGGCATGAAGTGGCCACCTGATCCATGTGACCCCAGCGTTCCTGCAGTAGCGAGGATCTTCAATCCGGCCAAGCCCAGCAGGACCCACCAGGCGACCGTCAACGACTGGCCGCCTACCAAATCCTGGATGAACTTCTGGCCGGTTCCGAATATGCGGGGCTCGAAGGCAATAATCGTGGCGACCGGTAGTCCGAGAACCAAAGGCCGCAACCAGGGCCTCTTCGCAAAGAGCCGGATGGGGCCGTGTGCTCTGTCGAAGGCTTTCAGAAACAGGAATCCGAACCCGGCCGTGGCCACTCCGAGAGCCGCGTAGAGGAGCAACTCTCGGGGGTCTCCGACCTCATGCGGCACTGCCGACAAGATGCGTTCTTCCCCGACGAGCGTTCGGGTGGTGACCGCCGCGGTGACGGAGGCGATGACCACGGCGTTGAGGTGACGGATGGCGAAGTTGCCAAGGATCACCTCCATGGCGAAAAGCATGCCGGCGATCGGGGCGTTGAAGGTGGCTCCGATACCGGCTCCTGCTCCGGCGGCCACCAGGCTGCGCACTTGATCCTCTCCTAATCCGGTGTGGCGCCCAATCGAAGACCCGATGGCTGCCCCGACCATCACCGTCGGTCCTTCTCGTCCGGCCGACCCGCCGGTGCCTACGGTCAAGGCAGTCGCCAGGATCTTGAGACCGATCGACCGGGTTGGAATGTAACCGGAGCGCACCGCCAGAGCTGCAGTCGTTTCGGGAACGCCTGAACCTTTCACCTCCGGATAGCGCCGCGCCAGGAGCCACGCCAGATAGAGCCCAATCGGAACGGTCAGAAGAACGAGGTAGCGTCCCAAACCCGATAACGCTTCCAGTTCTTCGGTTCCCCGGCTGGCCAGTCCGATGGCGGCGATCAGGCCCGCCCCGGCCAAACCCGCCAGGAATCCGTCCGCCAATGAGAGCGTTATGAAGACTGCCGTTCTTCGAGGGTCGGCCAGTTTGCGAAGGCGGTTCTTGAGCACGTTCTGAACCTAGTTGGCCGCCCTACCCGAGCACCGCAACCTGAGCGAACAGTGGTCGGTCGGACTTTCTTACAGTGCGACGATTTTGCTCCCAGGAGAGGCCGACTGAACGTCGATGCGGCTGCCCCCCACCCTTTGGTCATTGGTACCGGAAAGCAGCTCGTCGCTCGTAGCTATTTCCTGAACCCTTTTGGTCCGCGCAGCACCCGGGCAGGGAGTCCGATGATGGCGCCCACCAGTTCCAGCACACCCTTGACCGACACGCCGATCAGCCGGAAAGGCAAGGCGATCAACCACACGAGGGGGTAGATCAGCAGGGCCAGCACAGCCAGGGGCCAGGCCAGGACCAGCAAGATCAGCCAGAGGACGAAACCAACCATCAGCTCTTTGCCATCTTACGCAACACCGTGTGGAGGATGCCGCCGTTGCGGTAGTACTCGACTTCCACCGGCGTGTCCGCCCGACAGATGGTGGTGAATTCGATCAGCGAACCGTCGGGCCGCGCAGCCTTGACGACCACTTCCTGTCTGGGGCGAAGGTCATCATCGACCTCGATGGAGAAGGTCTCGCGCCCGTCGAGACCCAGCCGGTCGGCATCCTGGCCGGGCATGAAAGTCAACGGCAGGACGCCCATGCCGATCAGGTTGCTCCGGTGAATGCGCTCGAAGCTGGTGGCAATGACCGCCCGAACGCCGAGTTCGAATGTGCCCTTGGCAGCCCAGTCGCGCGATGAGCCCATCCCGTAGTCCTGCCCGGCCAGCACAACCAGCGGGATTCCGGCTGATTTGTATGAAAGGCTCGCCTCGTAGATCGTCTTGACGGCGCCATCGGTGAAGTCTGTGGTGTAACCGCCTTCTGTGCCGGGAGCCAGATGGTTGCGGACCCGAATGTTGGCGAATGTGCCGCGAGTCATGACTCGATCGTTGCCGCGCCGGGATCCATAACTGTTGAACAGGCTCTTGTCCACACCCTTTTCGATCAAGTATCGGCCGGCCGGTGAATGCTCGGCAATCGATCCGGCCGGGCTGATGTGGTCGGTGGTGACCGAGTCGCCCAACTTGGCGAGCACCCGAGCGTCCCGGATCGGGACGATGGGCGAGGGCTCCCGAGTCAATCCCAGAAAGAACGGTGGCTCCTGCACATAGGTGCTTTCGGCATCCCAGGCGTAGAGAGCGTCCCCGGCGGTATCAATAGCTCTCCATTCTTCCGATCCCTCGAACACGTCGGCGTATTGGGTGAGGAACTGCTCGCGGTTCACGGCCGAGGCAACGATGTCGTCGATCTCGGACTGGGTCGGCCAGATGTCTTTCAGATAGACATCAGATCCGCTCGGGTCCTGACCGATGGGTTCGGTGGTCAAATCAATGTCGACGGTGCCGGCCAGGGCGTAGGCAACCACGAGCGGCGGAGAGGCAAGGTAATTGGCCTTCACGTCCGGCGAGATACGACCCTCGAAGTTGCGGTTCCCCGACAGCACCGAAGTGGCGATCAGGTCGTGTTGGTGGATCGCCCGGCTGATCGGTTCGGGCACGGGTCCCGAGTTACCGATGCAGGTGGTGCAGCCATATCCGACGAGGTAGAAACCGGCCGCTTCGAGATCATCGGTCAATCCTGCCCGATCGAGGTAGTCGGTGACGACTTTGGAACCGGGGGCCAATGAGGTCTTCACCCACGGCTTGCGGGTCAGTCCGCGCTCCCGGGCCTTCCGGGCGACGAGACCGGCGCCCACCATGACACTGGGGTTGGAGGTGTTGGTGCAGGAAGTAATAGCGGCGATCACGACATCCCCGTTGGCAAGTGAGAAGCGATGCCCGTCGTAATCCACGAGCGCTCGATCGTCCCCATCGGGTTCTTCTGATACCGGTCCGCCTTCGTCCTCCCACTCGATTACCGTGCCGGCCGTGGCGGAACTCGCCTTGCCGAAAGTGTCGACCAGATCCTGGCGCCATTGGGCCTTCATGCCCGACAGCTCGATCCGATCTTGCGGCCGTTTCGGTCCGGCCAGAGCCGGCGCCACGGTGGTCATGTCGAGCTCGAGGGTTGAGGAATACACAATGTCGTGGGACTCATCGCGCCACAAGCCCTGAGCCCGGTAATACTGCTCTACCGTCTCGACCAGAGCCTCATCTCGCCCGGTCAGACGCATGTACTTGAGTGTCTGGTCATCGACCGGGAAGAAACCCATGGTGGCTCCGTACTCAGGGGCCATATTGGCGATAGTGGCTCGATTGGCAAGGGGCATATCGGCCAAACCGGGTCCGTGGAACTCGACGAACTTGCCAACCACTCCGTGTTCTCGGAGCATCTGCGTGACTCGAAGGACGAGATCGGTAGCCGTCGCTCCCTCGGAGAGTCTTCCCGACAGCTTGAATCCGACCACCTCGGGAATGAGCATGTAGATGGGTTGTCCGACCATCACCGCTTCCGCTTCGATTCCGCCCACCCCCCAGCCCACCACACCGATTCCGTTGATCATGGTCGTGTGGGAATCGGTGCCGACCAGGCTGTCGGGATACAGCGCTCGACCGTTGTCCCACACGACCTTGGCCAGATACTCCAGGTTGACCTGGTGGACGATGCCGGTAGCCGGTGGCACCACCCGGAAGTTGGCGAAGGCCGACTGCCCCCACTTGAGGAACTCGTACCGTTCCCGATTGCGCTCGAACTCATACTGGGAATTGATCTGGAGCGCCATCCCGCTGTTGAACGCATCAACCTGAACCGAGTGGTCTATCACCAGGTCACATGGGACGAGTGGGTTGACCTTCTGGGCGGATTGATGATCGCCCGTCATGCGAACCACCGCCGATCGCATCGCGGCGAGATCAACCACGGCCGGCACCCCGGTGAAGTCCTGCAGAACGACCCGGCCGGGCATAAACGGAATCTCGGTTTTGCCGACCTTCCGGGCGTCATAGGAGGCGAGTGCCCGGATGTCGTCCTCCGTCACGACCCGACCGTCGTAATTGCGCAATACCGCCTCGGCCAGCACCTTGATCGAATAGGGGATCGTGTCGATGTCGCCGATATCGCGCAAAGCATCAAGGTGATACATGTCCCGGTCGCCGATTGGAGTGGAGATCGGCATACGAGCCTGGAACGGGTCGGGGACGGCGTTGCTCATGGTCACCTCAAAGAAGGATGGCTGGATTCGAGGTCAGTGTAACGGCGGCGAGCAGACCTCTCATTGGTCGGGGCTTTGCTTCGTAGCCCGGAGGCGGCATAATTGCTGCTCCACACGTTCGCCCTTTCCGAGGAGCACATCAATGGAAGTCACGCTGCGCGCTCAGACCGGCCGGTCGCAGGGCAGCCGCCCATCGCGGCGGCTGCGCCTGACCGGTCAGGTTCCTGCCGTTGTCTACGGCAAAGACATCGAGCCTCGAGCAATCGCCGTCGATCGACGCGAACTCTACGGGGTCCTACACACCGAGGCCGGACTCAACGCCTTGATCAACCTGGAGATCGAAGGCGGCAGCAACCAGTTGACCATGGCCAAGGTGGTCGAACGGCACCCCGTGCGCGGCGAGATAATCCACGTCGACTTCGTGACCATCTCGCTGACCGAGACGACTCGTGCCGAGGTGGCGCTCGAACTGCAGGGCGACCCGATCGGGGTCCGTGAGGGCGGCATCGTCGAGACAATCAACAACACAGTGCTGCTGGAGGCCCTTCCGACCAACATCCCGACCAGCATCATCATCGATGTGTCCGGACTGGACGTCGGCGACACATTGCGGGTAGCGGATCTGCCGGTCATAGAAGGCGTCGAATACGTAGACGATGTAGATCAACCTCTCATTACCGTGGTGTTGCCCGCCGCCGAGGTGGCCGCCGAAGAAGAAATCGAAGAGGGTGCCGAACTCGAGGAAGGTGAAGAGGTCGAAGAGGGCCACGACACCGCCGAGGACGAGAGCGGGGACGAGTAGCTCCCACTTCGGAGGGCGCAATGCGGGTTATCGTCGGCCTCCGCAATCCGGGCCGCCAGTACGAAGGGACCCGGCACAACGTTGGTGCCGAAGCCGTGGAGGTTCTGACCGATCGGTGGGACGTGCGACTCAAACGCGGTCCCTTGCGGGTGCGGGCAGATCTGACCCGGCGCTCTTTCCACGAGCACCAAGTAGTGGTGGCGGTGCCGCGCACCTTCATGAACACTTGTGGTCCGGCGGTTGTCTCGGTGCTTCACTACTACAAGGCACAACCGGAAGACCTGCTCGTGATCCACGATGACATCGATTTGCCTTTTGCCCGATTGCGTCTCCAATACGCCCGCGGGACCGGTGGCCACAACGGCGTCAAGTCAATCGTGCAGTCGCTCGGCAACAATGAGTTTCATAGGTTGAAGATCGGAGTGGGGCGCCCACCGGGCCAGATGGATCCGGCAGCTTTCGTGCTTCGCCCCTTCGCGAAGTCCGAGCGAGCCGAAGTTGATCTTCTGGTTCGGGACGCGGCCGATGTGATCGAACGGTGGGTGGAGGATCCTGAAGAAGCCTCCCAGATGGCAGCCCGACGAAAAGTGGAGTCCTAGGTGGCAACTCGGGGGATGTTATGGCCCAATATGTAGGAGCGCTCGATCAAGGCACCACCAGCACTCGGTTCATGGTGTTCGACCGTCGCGGAGAGGTCGTGTCCTCATACCAAGAGGAACATCGCCAAATCTTCCCCAAGCCGGGTTGGGTCGAACACGACGCCCTCGAGATTTGGGACCGCTGCCGTTTGGTGATCGACAAGAGTCTCCAGCGAGGTGGTCTGCGGTCGACAGATTTGGCGGCAGTTGGGATAACGAACCAACGCGAAACGGCGGTGATCTGGGAGCGGGCTACCGGCCGGCCGGTTCACAACGCGATCGTCTGGCAGGACACGAGAACGGCCGATCTGTGCAGCGAGCTTGGGGCCCAAGGCGGACCCGACCGATTCCGCACCAAGACCGGTTTGCCTTTGGCGACCTACTTCTCGGGGCCCAAAGCCGCCTGGTTGCTGGATCACCTCGACGGAGCCCGGGCCAAGGCCGAGGCGGGTGATCTGCTGTTCGGCACCATCGACAGCTGGGTATTGTGGAATCTCACCGGCGGAGCATCCGGCGGCCGGCATATCACCGACGTCACCAATGCCTCGCGGACGCTGTTGATGAATCTGGCGGATCTCGACTGGGATGATGAGCTCTTGCACGCCATCGGCGTACCGCGGGTGATGCTTCCCGATATCCGTCCGTCCTCTGAGGTGTACGCCCCGGCGGTGGGTCCGCTGGCCGGCGTGCCTGTGGCCGGGATCCTCGGGGATCAGCAAGCCGCACTCTTTGGGCAGGTGTGCTTCGGTGTCGGCGAGGCCAAGAACACCTACGGGACAGGGTGTTTCATGCTGTTGAATACCGGGACCGAACCGGTCTTCTCGGAAAACGGCCTCTTGACCACTGTGGCGTATCAGGTGGACGGAGAGGCACCGGTCTATGCTCTCGAAGGTTCCATCGCTATCGCCGGGGCCCTCATCCAATGGCTGCGGGACAACCTCGGGATCATCGAGTCGGCCCCCGAAGTCGAGCCACTGGCCCGCTCCGTCGACGACAACGGTGGTGTCTACTTCGTACCGGCGTTTTCGGGGCTCTTCGCCCCTCATTGGCGCAGTGATGCGCGCGGGGTGATCGCCGGCTTGACGCGCTTCGCTACCAGAGGCCATCTGGCCCGAGCGGCCTTGGAAGCCACCGCTTTTCAGACCCGGGAGGTGTTGGACGCCATGAATCGGGATTCCGGTGTCGACCTCACGTCTCTGAAGGTCGACGGTGGCATGGTGTTCAACGAGCTGCTGATGCAGTTCCAGGCCGATCAACTAGGAGTGCCGGTGCAAAGGCCGCAGGTTGCCGAGACCACGGCTCTGGGAGCGGCCTATGCAGCCGGTCTGGCCGTCGGGTATTGGGACGGTCTCGAAGATCTGCGTGCCAACTGGGGTTTGGATCAGGAATGGCTTCCGCAAGCGGCGACCTCGCAACGTGATCAGCTATTTTCTCAGTGGAAGAAGGCCGTATCCCGAACACTCGACTGGGTGTGATCGCCGCTGGTAGCCTCGGCGTGCAGGCCTGAGATGAGCGAGGAGCGGATGAAGATCGTTGTTGGGTTCATTAGAAGCGCTGAAGGTGCGGCGGCTCTAGAGCGGGCGATCGAAGAATCAAGGCTTCGAGACGCAGAATTGATCGTCGTGCATTCGATGGAGGGCGGGGACAAGGAAGAGGCTGAGGAGGTGCTGGAGTATCGCCGCGAACTCGAGGAGGTGGAGCTGCGCCTCACCGACCTGGGGATCTCTCACCAGGTTCACGAGTTCGTGCGTGGCCAAACGCCCAGCGAGGACCTGGTCCAGTGCGCTACCGACCTCGAGGCCGAGCTGATCGTCATTGGTCTGCGGCGCAGATCCTCCGTTGGGAAGTTCCTTCTGGGAAGCAACGCCCAGGAGATCTTGCTGGACGCCAAATGCCCGGTGTTAGCGGTGAAAGCGACCTACTGAGGCACGGCCGGTTTGCCGACCGGCCCTAACCTGGCGTCGTGTCCGAATTCAATTGCATCGAATGTGGCGCGGCTTTTTCCCTGCCGCCATCGGTTCTCGACCGATATCCGGGCTGGCGGCCCTCTCGATGTCTTACCTGCCGGGACCTCCCCATGACGGTTCGAGGGTCATCCGGAATGGATCGCAACAAACCGGTTGACCCGCGGTCGGGTGTCTTCACGGACGGCGGGGCATCGCCCAATCCGGGTCCCGGCGGTTGGGGGGCCGTTTATGTGATCGATGATGTGCTCATCGCCGAAGAATATGGACACGATCCGGCCACTACCAACAACCGTATGGAGTTGACTGCGTTGATCGCCGCTCTAGAAATCGTCCCCCCCGGCCTCCCCACCGTTGTTTATAGCGACAGCAATCTCGCCGTGCGAACGATCAACGAGTGGGCGGCAGGTTGGGAGGTGCGGGGGTGGAAACGGAAGACCGGCCCGGTAGAAAACCTCGATCTCGTCAAGGTGGTCTATCAGGGATTCCGGCGGCGTCAGGAACTCGAGCTGAAATGGATCAAGGCCCACGCCGGATTCAAGTGGAACGAGTATGCAGATGAGCTGGCGAATCGCTGGCGGGAGAAATGAGCTGCGAGCAGACCTGAAACCTGAAACCTGAAACACTGAGTCGATCTAGTCGAGAGGGTTGTCATGCCGTACCGGACGATCATCGAACCGTTCCGCATCCATAGTGTGCAGGCCATTGACTTTCCGACCGGGCCGCAGCGGGAGGAAGCTCTGCAACGGGCGGGCTACAACCTGTTCGGACTCCACGGTGATGAGGTGATCATCGACCTGCTCACCGATTCGGGGACCGGGGCGATGTCATCTCGCCAGTGGGCGGGGATGATGGTCGGGGATGAATCTTATGCCGGAAGCCGGTCCTTCTATCGCTTCCGGGACGTCATCGAGGACCTCACCGGCTTCCGGGAGATCATCCCGACCCATCAAGGGCGGGCGGCCGAGAAGATCCTGTTTACCACCCTGGTCAAAGAGGGCGATGTGGTTCCCAACAACACGCATTTCGACACGACTCGGGCCAATGTCGAGTATCGGAATGCCGAAGCTCGCGATCTCGTCGTTCCGGAAGGTCGCGATCCTGCTTCGGACTACCCGTTCAAAGGGAATATGGACGTCCAGGCATTGGTGGGGACGATCGAAGAAGTGGGTCGCGACCGAGTGCCGTTGATCATGGTCACAGTTACCAACAACTCGGGCGGTGGGCAGCCCGTATCGATGGCCAACCTGCGGGAAGTGCGCGAGGTCTGCGACCGATACGAGATCCCTTTCTATCTCGACGCCTGCCGGTTCGCCGAGAACGCCTGGTTCATCAAACAGCGTGAAGACGGGTACGTCGACTGGACGCCCAAAGAGATCGCCCGGGAGATGTTCTCGCTGGTGGACGGGTGCACCATGTCCGCCAAAAAGGACGGGTTGTCCAACATCGGTGGGTTCCTCGGTATGAATGATCCGGAGGTCGCCCAGCAGAGTCGCAACCTGTTGATTCTGACCGAGGGGTTTCCCACCTACGGGGGACTGGCCGGTTACGACCTCGAGGCGATAGCGCAGGGACTGATCGAGGTACTCCAGGAGGAGTACCTGCAGTACCGGATTCGCTCAACGGCGTACCTGGCCGAGAAGGTGAGCAACGCCGGAGTCCCGATCGTGAAGCCGCCGGGTGGCCACGCGGTGTACCTCGACGCCAAGAGTTTCCTGTCACACATTCCCCAACACCAGTATCCGGCCCAGGCGCTGGCCATTGAGCTCTATCGGGAAGGCGGAGTGCGGGGCGTCGAGATCGGCTCGGTGATGTTTGGCAAGCTGCAAGAGGACGGAACCGAGATACCGGCGACAAACGAGCTGGTACGTTTGGCGGTTCCCCGTCGAACGTACACCCAATCGCACATCGACTACGTCGGCGAGGTCGTGATCGCGGTGGCGGAACGAGCCGAGAGCTTGCGTGGCTATCGAATAACCGAACAGGCGCCCTGGTTGCGCCACTTCACTGCCAGGTTTGAGAGTGTCTAACTTGCATTGCTCGCATTGCTCGCTTCGCTCGCAGTTGTCAGTTGTCAGTCGCGGGTCTCGAGTCTCGATTCGCGAGTCCCGAGTCTCGAATGTGGTTCGCTTCTGATAGCTGATAGCTGATAGCTGATAGCTGATAGCTGATGCTGAAGCTGATCGCTTCGCGCCCTGTAGGGTTTCGGTTACGGGTCACCGTCGGGGACCCGCGAGAGGAGCAGTCGATGATCGGTCCGGATGTTGTACACGAGACGCTGATGAGACATCAGCTGACCGATGGGTACCCCTTCGTACTCGATCTGGAGCGCTCGGAAGGCGTTTGGATGTACGACGCTCGCAGCGGGAGACGTTACCTCGATGCCTTTTCCTTCTTCGCGTCCTGGCCGATGGGATACAGCCATCCGATGCTGCTCGACCCGGCATTCCAGGAGGAGATTCAGCGGGCTGCCGTAATCAAGACGTCGAACTCCGATGTCTATACAGTTGCCATGGCGCGATTTGTGGAGGCATTCGCCACCAAGGTCACCCCCGATGGATTCCCCCACCACTTCTGGGTATCGGGCGGCACGCTCGCGGTCGAGAACGCTCTCAAGACGGCCTTCGATTGGAAGGCGCGCAGCCTGGGACGAACCAGTTTCGACAGCTATGTCAACGATCTGGTGATTCTCCATTTCCGCCAGGCATTCCACGGCCGCTCGGGGTATGCCCTCAGTCTGACCAACACCCGACCCGACAAGATTGGCCTGTTTCCCAAGTTCGACTGGCCCCGGGTCCACAATCCGGCGATTGAATTCGATCTGCAGGGCGGGTTCGCCAACGACATAGAGGCGGAGGAACAGCGGGCCTACGACGAAATCGAAAAGGTCTATGCCGAGCACGGGAACAAGGTTGCAGCCATTCTCATTGAACCGATGCAGGGTGAGGGTGGAGACAATCACTTTCGCGGCGAGTTTCTGGCAGAGCTGCGTCGATTCGCCGATGAGAAAGGTTCGATGCTCATCTTTGACGAGGTGCAGACGGGTTTCTTCGGCTCCGGAAAGCCGTGGATGTGGCAACACTTCGACGTGAAGCCCGACATAGTCGCGTTCGGCAAGAAGACCCAGGTCTGCGGGATCTACGCCTCCCGGCGGGTTGATGAAGTAGTGGACAATGTCTTCCGTTTGTCGAGCCGAATCAACTCAACGTGGGGCGGGAACCTCGTCGACATGGTTCGGTGCCGCCGGTTCATCGAGATTTGCGAGAAGGAGAGACTCTGCGAACAGGTTGCTCAATCGGGTGAGCGTCTCATCGCCGGACTAAGAGAGATCGCCCGCCAGGCCGGTGTGATCTCCAACATTCGGGGCCGGGGGTCTCTGGTGGCGTTCACGGTCGATACACCCGAGCGGCGAGGACAGATCCTCGGCGACATGTTCGAAAACGAGCTGCTGGCATTGCCGTGTGGCCCGCGATCTATCCGGTTCCGGCTTCCTTTTGTGATCAAGCCGGAGGAGATCGATGAGGTCCTGAATCGCACCGAGTTGAGCTTGCGACCAATCCGTGATCATGCAATGACCCGCCAGGAAAAGGGCGGTTGAGGGCTCGCTTCAATCGCAGCTTCGAGCTCCGAGCTTCGAGCGCCAAGCCAGCACTCGTTGCTCGTTGCTCGTTGCTCGCTCGCTGCTCGTTGCTCGTTGCTCGTTGCTCGTTGCTCGTTGCTCGTTGCTCGCCGCTCGTTGCTCGCCGTTCGCTGCTCGTTGCTCGCTGCTCGCTGCTCGTTGCTCGTTGCTCGCTGCTCGTTGCTCGCTGCTCGTTGCTCGCCGCTCGTTGCTCGTTGCTCGTTGCTCGTTGCTCGCCGCTCGTTGCTCGCCGTTCGCTGCTCGCCGCTCGTTGCTCGCTGCTCGCCGCTCGTTGCTCGCTGCTCGCCGCTCGTTGCTCGCTGCTCGCCGTTCGCCGCTCGTTGCTCGCCGCTCGTTGCTCGTTGCTCGCCGTTCGCCGCTCGTTGCTCGCCGCTCGTTGCTCGCCGCTCGTTGCTCGTTGCTCGCCGCTCGTTGCTCGCCGCTCGTTGCTCGTTGCTCGCCGCTCGCCGCTCGTCGCTCGTTAACCTATCGGCACGAAGGGAGGTGATCGAATGAACCGACGCCGGCCGCGGCTCACTGTTCCCCACTTACGCCGCAACGGTTTCCTCGAACCCGTTACCTGGGACGAGGCCCTGGGCTTTGCCGCCGCAAACCTCGAAGCGCACCGGGGTGGGGCTCATGGGATGTTCAGCTGCTCGAAAGCGACCAATGAAGTGAACTTCCTGGCGCAGAAATTCACCCGGATCGTGATGGGCAGCAACAACATCGACAGCTGCAACCGCACTTGACACGCTCCGAGCGTCGCCGGTCTGGCGGCCGTCCTGGGAGTGGGAGGTGGTACGTCCTCGTACGAGGAGATCGAAACCACCCAGCTCATTGTGCTGTGGGGCTCTAACGCTCGCGAGGCTCACCCGATCTTCTTTCACCACCTTCTCAAGGGCGTCCGGGCCGGTGCCAAACTGTATACAGTCGACCCGCGGCGCACCACCTCGGCGCAGTGGGCGGACGTTTGGCTGGGCATCGACGTTGGTTCGGATATCGCGCTGGCCAACGCCGTGGGGCACGAGATTATCGCCGCCGGACTGGCCAACGAAGACTTCATCGAGCACTCCACCCGTGGTTTCGACAACTACGCCGCCGCGGTCGCCGATTGGACACCGGAACGGGCCGAACGAATAACCGGGGTTCCGGCCTCGGTCATCCGGAGCCTCGCCCATGATTTTGCAACCGCCGAGCGGGCCCAGATCTGCTGGACGCTGGGTATCACCGAACATCACAGCGCCACCGACAATGTCCTTGCCCTCATCAACCTGGCGTTGCTGACCGGACACGTGGGACGCTACGGCTCCGGTCTGGTTCCGATTCGTGGTCAGAACAACGTGCAAGGCGGGGGTGATATGGGGGCGTTGCCGGACAGACTCCCCGGGTTCCAGCCAGTGACGGACGACCATGCCAGAGGCAAGTTCGAGGCGACCTGGGGTGCCCCCGTCCCGGCCGTGCCCGGTCTTCATCTCTCGTTGATGTTTGATGCCATGGAGCGCGGCGCGATTCGTTCCTTGCATGTGCTCGGCGAGAACCCGGCCCAGTCCGAAGCCGATGTGGGCAGGACCCGGCGTTTGCTCGGCGGGCTCGATTTTCTCATGGTCCAGGACATCTTCATGACCAGGACTGCGGAGATGGCTGATCTGGTGTTGCCGGCCGCAGTGGGTTGGGCAGAGAGCGAAGGTACGGTCACGTCCAGCGAACGCCGGGTACAAAGAGTTCGACGGGCCCTCGAACCGCCGGGAGAAGCCAAAGACGATCTCGAGATCCTCACCCTGCTGGCCGATCGGCTGGGGTACGACTGGGGGACCCCAACGGCGGAAGAGGTCTGGGACGAGCTGAGAGGGTTGTCCCCGATGCACGCCGGCATGTCGTATGACCGACTGGAAAAGCTGGAGGGAATTCAGTGGCCCTGTCCCGACCTCGAGCATCCGGGCACTCAATTCCTCCATGGGGACCTCTGGGAGGATCCGCTCCCGCGGGATCCCGTGTCGTTCATACCGACCGATTGGGTCCCTCCGGTCGACGAGTTGACCGACGAGTTCCCGGTCCGGCTCACCACCGGCCGGAGGCTCGACTCCTACAACACCGGTGTTCAGTCGGGAGGCTTCGCCTCACCGATCCGGGAGGGCGGCATGATTGAATTGTCGCCGGAGGACGGCGCGGCGCTCCGGTTGACCGAGGGCGATCTGGTCATGGTGCGGTCGAGGCGCGGTGCCATCGAGGTTCCGGTCTTCTTTGACGGCAGCCTCCGCCCGGGCCTCGCTTTTATGGCCGTCCACTTTCCGGACGAGGCCGACGTGAACCTGTTGACCATCGACGCCTGGGATCCAAAATCTGGAACGGCCGAGTTCAAAGCAACCGCGGTGCGCATCGAACCAATCGGGCGTCCGGGGTAGGGGGCCGGCATGGATCTTCACCTGATGGCTGCCGCGCCGAGCGCCCTGGAACGGGCGGCGGTCGACCGGCTGCTGGGGTCGCCGGAGTCCGGATGGGACGGTGGAGCGCGATCCGCGGCCGATTACCACGTGGCTTTCGGTGGACATCACCGGGCGGCCGGAATCCGCCATCTCCTCTTGCCGGCGCTCCAGTCGGTTCAGGGTGCGATCGGCTGGGTGAGCCCCGGGTCCCTCAACTATGTGTGCGAGCGGCTCTCCGTCCCCCCGGCCGAGGCCTACGCGGTTGCTTCGTTCTATGCGCTCCTGGCGACGGATGAGCGGCCCTCCCGGGTAGCCCATATATGTGAGGATGTCTCGTGCCGGACCCGCGGCGGCCTCGAGCTCATCGACGCCCTGGCGGGCCGCACCGACGTCCTGCCCAGCCCGTGTCTTGGCCAGTGCGATCGGTCGCCGGCGGTACTGGTTCAACGGGCCGGGGAGTATGACGCCAGCCTGTGGAATGCCACTCCGGAGACCGTCGTGGGCCTGCTGGAAGGAAAAGCCCCGATTGATCCGCACCCCGGCCACTACGGTGTGCCCCAGAGCGAATCGGGCTCGGACGGATTGCGTTTGCTACACAGGGTCGGGTTCGTTGATCCGTTCAGTCTCGACGACTATCGAGCGACCGGCGGTTACGCAGCCCTAACCAAGGCGCTCGCGAGTCATCCCCGCGAAATCATCGAGGAGGTCAAGAGGTCTGGAATAAGGGGAAGAGGCGGAGCCGCCTTCCCGATGGGGGCGAAGTGGGAGGCAGTCGCCGCTGCCGGTTCGCCCCCGGTGCTGGTGTGCAATGCGGACGAAGCCGAACCCGGTACGTTCAAGGACCGTGGCCTCATGGAGGGTGATCCGTTCTCCCTCGTCGAAGCGATGACCATCGCCGGGTACGCAATCGGCGCCGAGCGAGGCTATCTCTACATCCGGGGCGAATACCCCCGGGCGGCCCGGCATGTGGCCGGCGCGCTCAAAACAGCCGCGGCAGCCGGTTTGCTGGGTGCCGGCATTCTCGGGTCGAGATTCAATTTCGACATTGAGATCCGGATGGGCGGCGGGGCATACATCTGTGGTGAGGAGACGGCGCTGTTCAACTCTATCGAGGGTTTCCGGGGCGAGCCTCGCCAGAAACCTCCCTATCCCACAGAAGCAGGGTTGTTTGGTCTTCCGACGGCCGTCAACAATGTAGAGACGCTCGTCAACTTGCCTCTCATTGTGCTCGAAGGTGGCGCCGCTTATGCCACCCGGGGAACTACCGAGTCGACGGGGATCAAGCTCTTCTGTCTGTCGGGCGACGTCGTCCGTCCGGGGGTCTACGAAGTGGAGTTTGGGGTGACCCTCGGCGAACTCATCGAGCTGGCGGGCGGACCCAGCGAAGAGATCAGAGCGGTTTTGCTGGGCGGTGTGTCCGGCTCGTTTGTCGGCCGCGACCTGCTGGACCTGCCGCTGACGTTCGAGGACACCCGGGCGGCCGGGGTCTCCCTGGGGACCGCGGTCGTCATGCCCTTCGGGGGGTCGACGGATTTCGACGATCTCGTGATGCGGATTGCGGCATTCTTTCGCGACGAGTCGTGCGGTCAGTGTGTGCCTTGCCGGGTCGGGACGGTGCGGCAGGAGGAGGCGTTGCACCGGTTGGTGGCCGGGGGGCGGGTCAACCGATCGTCGGGTGAGATCGGGCTCCTGGCCGAAATCAACGAGGCGATGCGTTTGGGGTCGATCTGTGGACTCGGCCACACCGCCGGCAACGCGATTCAATCGGCGATCAGCCTCGGTTTGATCGGAGCAAGGTCGTGACTGTGGTGCAGGTCACCATCGACGGGATTGCCGCGGCGGTGCCGGAAGGGACCTCGATACTGGCCGCCTGCCGATCTGTGGGCAAAGACCAGCCGACACTCTGTTATCTCGAAACTCTGACTCCCGTCAACACCTGCCGGGTGTGCGTCGTACAGGTGGCGGGGTCGCGAGTCCTCGTGCCGTCGTGCTCGCGGGCGGTCGAGGAGGGGATGGAGATCTCAACCGATAGCGAGGCGGTTCGCCACACCCGCAAGATGGTTTTCGAGTTCCTTGCGTCGTCGGTCGATCTATCCCTGGTGGGCTCCCAGACCCGCGCCTGGATGGAGCACTACCAGGTTGATTCGGACCGGTACGGACCATCGGCTCCGGCCGCGGCCGCGGGGGAGCGGGACACCCGGCGAGCCGGTCACCATCACAAGCCGAAGTTGGGGCTGGCCGAAACGGTGGCTCAACCTGTCAAGGTTAACGATGAGCTCTACGTGCGCGACTACACCAAGTGCATTCTTTGTTACAAGTGTGTCGAGGCTTGCGGTCCGGATGCGCAGAACACCTTTGCCATCCAGGTCGCCGGGCGGGGGTTCGATGCTCGCATCTCCACGGAATTCGATGTGGATCTGCCTTCATCGGCTTGTGTCTACTGCGGCAACTGCATCGGGGTCTGTCCGACCGGCGCCCTGATGTTCCGCAGTGAATACCAACTACGCAAAGCCGGTTTGTGGGACGAGGGGGCACAAACCGTCACCCGGACCGTGTGCTCGTACTGTGGAGTCGGCTGCAACCTGGAGCTGCACGTCCAGGACAATCGTATCGTCAAGGTGACTTCGCCGATGGATCACGAGGTCGCCGGCGGCCACCTGTGCATCAAAGGTCGTTTTGGATACGAATACGTCCAGGAACACACCGATTTGGCCATGACGCCCATCGACGTGGTGCTGGCCTCGGTTCGTGAGAGAAACCGGCTGTCCGGCTAGCAGCTCGCAGCTCATAGCTCGTAGCTCATAGCTCGTAGCTCGCAACTCTCCTTGTATCATCGCCACGCCGATGTTGAGGAGATGCTTGACCTCCTTGCCCAACCTGCTGGCGATGGCCCGGATTCTGTTGACTCCGGTGATCATGGCACTGGTTCTGGCCGAAGGAACCATCGAGCACAATTACACCTACGCGGTCGTGCTGTTCGTCGTTGCCGCAGTTACCGATTTCCTCGATGGCTACTTCGCCAGGCGGTGGGACATTGGAACCGTTCTCGGAGCGTTTCTCGATTCCACTGCCGAC
>CAVQVN010000004.1:0-241368 GCA_963717135.1 uncultured Actinomycetota bacterium | reverse complement strand
TACCCTCTCGCTCTCCGTAGACAAAGACACCGGCCGGGAATCCCGGCCGGTGTCACGTATGAGGGCTGAGGTTGGTCGTCAGAGGGCCAGCATGTTCCGCAGTGCCCCCGGGCTGGCCGGGTGACGAAGCTTGGCCAGAGCTTTGGCCTCTATCTGGCGGATCCTTTCGCGGGTCAATTCGAAATGCCGGCCTACCTCGTCGAGCGTACGAGGGACACCGTTGTCGAGGCCGTAGCGCATAACGAGCACGGTTCGTTCCCGGTCGGTCAGACTGGCCAGTACTGTCTCGAGGTCTTCTTTTCGCATGCCGAGAGCAACCGTCTCGAACGGGGCAGTGGCATCGGTGTCCTCAATGAAGTCTCCCAGAACGGCATCTTCATCGCCCACCGGCTCGAAGATCGACACGGGCTCGGGGGCAACCTTGATAGCCTCCACGACCTTTTCCTCGACGAGCCCAGAGTGCTCGGCGATCTCGGCGGGGGTCGGAGCGCGGCCGAGCCGCTTGACCAGGAAGTTCTCGGCCTGGCGTACCTGGCTGATGGTGTCCATCATGTGGACGGGAACTCTGATCGTGCGGCCTTTGTCGGCGATGGCCCGGGTGATGGCCTGGCGGATCCACCAGGTGGCGTATGTGGAGAACTTGAATCCTTTGCGGTATTCGAACTTCTCGACTGCCCTGATCAACCCGAGGTTGCCTTCCTGGATCAAATCGAGTAACGACAGACCGGAGTTCGAATACCGCTTGGCGATCGAAACGACCAGACGAAGGTTGGTCTGAATGAATTGATGGCGGGCTTCTCGTCCGCGCCGGGCGGTGGCGATGAGTTTGCGTCGCTGGATGTCGGTGTGGTTGCCGCTGTCGAGGGCAGCTTGGGCTTTCTCGCCCCGCTCGATCGCTTTGGCCAGCTCGACCTCATCGGCCGCCGAAAGCAGGCGATAAGCACCGATCTCGTCAAGATATTGACGGATAGCGTCTTCGCGTGCTTCGGATTCCGCAGTCTTGCGGCGTGTCGCCACTCGGACTCCTCCAGACCGGTTCGGGGATGGTACCCACGACTCCGCTTGTACCTTGGCATTAAGGTCGACGGATTGATTCGATTCCTTGAGCGATCCCGAAAAATGAGTCGATCGGCGCATGCTCCTGACCTCTTCCGGACAGGGTTGGCGTAGTCGGGTTGACCAAAGGGCGCGAATCTGAGCGGCCACCAGCTCTGACCAATCGCCGCTTCCTGGTACGCTCTCATCCGCCCGGGCGTTTAGCTCAGTTGGGAGAGCGCTGCCCTTACAAGGCAGAGGTCGGCGGTTCAAGCCCGTCAACGCCCACTCGGAGAAACCCCTGCTCAGCTGGGGTTTCTTGGTGTCGGAAGTCGCTCTGCAGCTTGACGTTGTCGCCCCAACCCCACGAGAACCCCACACGCCAATTACTGGACCCCGGTCAGTTCCGATGGTTGGGGGAGCTGTTTGGCGTTGACGTGGGTGTAGATCTTCAGCGTGGTTCGTGGGTCGCTGTGGCCGAAGAAGGCTTGGACCTCGGCGATATTCCATCGATCGACCGTGAAGAGGCGGGTGGTGGCTGTGTGGCGCAGATCGTGCAGTCGTACCTCGAAACCCACCTGGTCGACGATCTTTCGCCAGACCCTCCGTCTCCAGTTGTTATATCGGATGGGGCCGCCCATCGGGGCGGTGAACAGAAAGCCCGACAGGTTGACAACCGACTGTTGTCCGATGTGTTGGCGGAGGCGCTCCTGAACATCGGGAGGCATAGGGATGGTGCGACCTGGATCTCCTTCGATCTTGCCCTTGACCGGACGCAAACCTTCCCTGCGTGACATCGACGAGGAAACTGTGAGTAGGCCGGTAGTGAAGTCAACGTCGGATCGTTGGAGAGCTATTGCCTCGCCGATGCGGAGGCCGCACCGAGCGACCACCAGGACCATCGGTGCCGTGATCGGGTCGATGATCTCGGCGGTCTTGATCACCAGGCGGAGCTGATCGTCCGTGAGTGCTTGTCCTACCGGATCAGTATTGGCCTTTGGGCTTTGGACATCGGCGGCTGGGTTTCCCGATATGAGTCCGTCTTTCCGAGCCAGGTTGAGAACAGATCGGAGAAGTTGTAATGCCTTGCGACGGGTGGCTGGCGCTCGGCCAAGGTTTGCTATCCACTCCTCGACTTCGGATGGCCGTACGGAACCAACTTGTCTGCTGCCAAATGTCGGGAGGATGAGTGACTGAAGGTAGGAGGCATCCCGGTCCCGAGTCGAACGAGCCTTGTCGGTCCGGGTCTTCAACCATGTTTCGGTGACCTCGGCGAAAGTCACCTTTCTGCCACGGGGATCCAGGTAATCGCCCCTATCGATGTCGGTCTCGATGTTCCGAGCGAAACGCTCGGCGTCGACTTTCCGGGTCTTCCATCTCTCCCGACTCTTACCGTTTGGGTCTCGGTATTTGACGACGTAGCGGGTTTCGCCGGTGCTGGTGGTGGTTTTGGTGATGGATGCCATGTTGTCCTCCTGTTGGGGTCGTGGAGGTCGTGGACCTTCTCACGGTATCTGTTTGTATGCAGGCGGGGGACGGAAAAGCGCCGTGCTGTTGAAGTCCCACAAGGTCCACAACGTCCCCATTGATTCCGAATCCGGCCAGACACTATTTGGCGGGCCCAAGGCGAGGAGATCAACCAGAGCGTCGACATCGAGGAGACCCAGAATCTCCCCAGAACTAGAAAATCGAGCTGCCATCACGGTCCTTCCGCTCTGGCGCTCGATGGCGCTCTTCTTCGGTTGAAACCATCGTAACTATCGCCACGGGCAATGCCAAGCACTACCGAAAACTCACGCGAACAGCCATTGCCGAAGGTCCATTGGGCTGGCAGCTACGGTTGATACGCTGAGTTCATGGACACTGATGAGCCACCCGTAGGCAACCAACGTACCCGGAGGCAACCGCAGCGCTGGCTCGCCCCGCACCTTGCCCATGCGGTCCGTGACGCCAAGGAAGCGACGGGTCTCTCATGGCGGGAGATAGGCCGCCGTACCGGGGTTTCGCACTCGCATCTGGTGCTCATCTCGAATGGACGGCGGGTGCCGTCGGATGCGGTCGTGGAGGCGCTCGCGGAGGTCCTCCCAATCACGGATGGGGAACTCGAAGGTCTGCGCCGAGTAGCGGTCAGGAAACAGCGCTTCCCGCACTGACCCTGCCCCGTGCGGCCCCGGTAACAGGGTCGTCGGGGTGCCGGAACCGGAATCGGTCGCTGAGCGAAGGTCGGTGTCCCGGTGTTTTTTGGGGGAGTTGCGGATGGCGATAGTGGAGGTCGGCGCAGCCGCCGTTTTTACCGACACCGGCAGGAATGCCACCGTGGGTAGCCAGATGACCGCCTAATAACTGGAAACAGCCAGGTAACAGCGTTAGCGAGCTGTCCCATAATTGCGATATGTAAAGCTAGAGGTCCCGGTATGCCGTTTTGGTCCCGATTCCTAGCGGTAGGGCGGAATCCGCTGCCCCGGCAGGTCGCCCGTCGACGATGACCCATTGCGGCCACCGGGATGACCCAATAGTCCCCGCCAGGGCAGAAATCGCCAGCGTCGTTTCGCTCGGCGGCAGTCTGTCGTCTCCGGCGATAGGGCAAGGCTGCGGGAGGGTCGCCGGGTGGCGGCGGGGTGGTTCTTCGGGATCAGGCCGTTCGATATGTGCCGACGTGGGCGGGTGTGAGTGGGCTGTTCATTCAGTCGATGGCGGCTGCGTCTGTAAGGTAGCCAACGAGTTCGGGCACCTTGTCGGCGGGGGTGTGTCCACCCGGATAATTGTCGAGTGTCACCTCGATCCCCGCTTCCTCAAGACGTAGTGCCATGAACTGCGCTTCGTCGATGAAGCTGATGACTCCGTCGTCGAGTTGGCCGAGACGGTCAAGGTCGTCTCGAATCGATCCGTCAGGGTCCCTTTGCGCCAGCCAACCCGTCTCATCCCACGGATCGCCGAACCCCCGCGGTGCGGTGCCGTCATCGGCGAACCAAAGGAAGAACCGTGTCTCCATATCGGTCGGCCAAAAGCTCGGATCGACAGTTTTCGCAACCCTGGCCTGCATTGCTTCGAGATCGGCAGCGAACGCTCCGTCCCAGAACGATGAGTGCATGAAGTACTCGGTGTCACCGAGAACCGCTCCGGTGATCGGAGCAGGTGGATTCTCGGCGACGCAGCCGGGGATCGGCTCGCTGGCAGGGTCGAGTGCCGCCAGGGATGCCGGTCCTGCCCCCGCAGAGAATCCGTAGACGACCACAGGCAGCGAAACATCCGGGTCGGGTTGGGCATACGCCACTGCACAATTGGCTGCTGCATACAAGAAGTCGAACATCTCCACGGTTACTTGAAAAAGTTCAAACCCCGTCAGCCAGGTCGGTACAAACACATACATCCCGGCGGCTGCGGCTGCCTCGGCAACAACGGTCGTATAGTGGCTGTCCTTGCTGCCGGGATTGCCGTGGAACATGACAACGACCGGCCATGGCCCCTCACCCTCCGGCACATAGATGTCCCCCTCGAACGCCTCCCCCTCGACCATCAGATAGGTGAGGTCCTCCATCCTGGTGAACGCCGCATCAGCGCTGGTTGTGGTCGTCGATGTCGGCGCAGATGTGGTCGTGTCGGATTGTGTCGTGGTCGTCGATGTCGCAGACTCATCTGGTCCTTCAGTTGTGGTCGTCGCCCCGCCCCCACAGGCCGCCGCCGCTAACGCCGCCAACGCCAGAAAGAGTATCGCCCGGTCTCTCATCAGAAACCTCCCGCAGAACAGTCACCACAGGACCCTCCCCGCCTTCCAGTGTTAGGACTAGCCAGGGTTAGTACAAGGGCCGGAAGTCCTAACGTCACCCCGCTCATAACCGGCAGGGAGGATGGGGTGGTGGAATCGGAGCGTCCCGACACAGAAATCCCCGGCCCTTTTCCGACGGTCGGGCGGCTGGCCGCTGTGGCGACCAGGGGCAGCCGGGATGAGGGTCGCTGGTAGCGGTGAGGGCGGTTTCTGCACCGCTGGAAACCTTTGGGGTGTAGGCAGCCGGTCGGCGTGGGTGTCTAATTGGGGTGGAGGGGGGTGTTCCGACCTGCAACGGGTCGGGAAAGAAGGCGTGTTATGCGTAGCGGAACCCGATTCTGTTTCCTTGTCGTCTTCGCTCTCGTACTGATGTCGGTTCCCTTGGCGGCTGAGGCGGGTAGCGATTCCTACACCCTTGTTGAGATCGGCGAAGGGTACGCCAATGCGATCAACGACCGGGGTCAGGTGGTCGGATCGATCGCCTTGCCTCCTCCCGGATACCAGCGCGCGTTCGTTTGGGACGCGAAGGAGGGGATTGCCAACCTTCATCTGGCGCTGGGATGGGACCCGACCCTGTGGAGCCAGGCCCTCGACATAAACAACCGCGGCCAGATTATTGCCCTAGGTCTGTTTCAGCCGTTCCTGGTCGAGCCGAATCCTCGCTCGGACGGGTTCGCGGTGACGCCGCTCACCTGGTGGCTGACGCCGCCGATTGCGATCAACAACGCAGGGGTGGTAGTTACCGGCGAACTCCCGCCCACCAGTGGGACAAACACGGCGGCTATCAGTCGCTGGACAATGTTGGCAATGCAGGTGACATCAACAACCGGGGACAGATCCTCGGCATCTCATCGAACGCCTGGGATCCCTCGCTACCCTCGCCGGGGGCTGCTCACGTCGTCATCCGGGAGCACGACGGGCACCTCACTGACATCGCTGCCTTCGACATGACCCCTGGATACCCGGCGGTGAGGCCCGAACTGGGCGGCATCAACGACCGTGGGCAGGTCGTCTACCAGGTCGGGATCACGGCTGGTCCGGGGACCTTCACGGAATGGACCAGTTACAGATGGGATTCCGCCACGGGGGTGACAGCGTTCGAGGACATCGGGCTGGAGGCCATCAACAACGCAGGCACGATGGTCGGTCGGATCTTCGACCCACCCATGGGCCCCGCCCCCGTCGTCGTAGATCGGAACGGTGATGTCACCGTCCTTCCCATGCCGGATGGCTACACCCACGCGGGGGCAACCGACATCAACAACGCCGGTGTGATCACCGGAGTGCTCTTTGGTCCGGGGAGTAGGTCCATGGCTGTGATTTGGCTCCCGTAGGTAGGTACTGTGACCGTGGCACGACGGTACCCTTGATTCTTCAAGTCGAACTGCCGAAGTCTGTTCCGCGCCAGCGCTCATGCTGCCTGCCGACCAGCCACCCACCACGGTTCCAGCGTATTGCTTCGCCCCGTCAGTTCGGCCAGCTCTGATGATTCTTTCCTAAGAAGAATCGATAGAGGAGTACTAGTGAAACTCTTTGGAGCTGCCATCGCAGAAATCCCCACCAGCCGTTCAGCTCGGCGGCGGTCCTGCGACTCCGGCGTTGGGGCAAACCGGCAGGAGGGTCGCTGAGTGGCGGGAGTCGCGTCGTGCAGATGGGGTTTTGGTCGCCCGGTTCAATCCTGGAGCTTGGGGAGCAGCGTCGTGGCGACAGCAAGCAGTTGGTCTTCTGTGAGATCTTCGATGGTCGAGATGGTCGCTCGGATCCCGTTGGTGAGGAATTTGACCGACCCTGGGCACATCGCCGATTCGTCCCCGATTCCTGCTGATGGGCAGTCGGTCTCGGTGGGTGCGGTGACCAAAGTGGCGGACGGGGCTATCTGGACGTACAGGAGACCGGGACCCCATTTGCATCCTGTCAACGGACCGGCAGGCTCGGTTGGCTCCGACGCCGGTGCGCTGCCTATGGCGGCAGTGATCTCCTCGTCGCTGAGGAGCGCACAGACGTCGATGTCGGCGGTACTTGTTGCACCGGTGTCGGTGCTGGTGCCACTCCCGTTGCTGTCGCTCCCGTTGCTGCCTCCGCAAGACGTAAGAACGAGCAGGGCGACACAGGCGGTTGCGATTCTCAGCCTCATGAAAGGTCCTTTCGCAGCGTTGTGCCCGAGCACCCTCAGACTAGGTCGACTGCGAAATCCCCGGCGGATCCACACCAGCAATCGCCAGCCTGGTATTCGAGTGTCGGTCAGCTGGTGTGGCGTGCCGGGGAAACCGGGGTGAGGGTCGCTCGGTGTTGTGCCTTCCTGGCGGGCACTTCTACCCTAGACAGCACACCGGCGGCCTCGCATAGTGGCTGTCGATGACCCCCGAAGGAGCGCCCATGCAGACCCGCCTGCTTCCCGAGAACCCCGATGCCCGATCCCCCGCCGGGGCGGAGATCCGCTACCTGATGGAGGGCGCAACCGGCAACATGATTCATTCCACCGTCCCGCCGGGCCAGGTGAACCGGGCGACCGTTCATGCCACGGTGAGCGAGTTCTGGCACGTTCTGTCCGGTGAGGGGGAGATTTGGCGTCGGGACGAGAGCGGGGAAGATGTGACCGTTCTGGAGCCGGGTGTCTCCATCGACATTCCGGTCGGCACTGCCTTTCAGTACCGCTGCGTTGGGGTGGAACCGCTGCGGTTTCTGTGTATCACAATGCCGCCCTGGCCTGGCGATGGTGAGGCGACCCTCTTCGAGGGGCCGTGGGTGCCGACAGCGCCAGTTGGCCCGGTGAGTGTTTAGCAACACTCGGACGGGCGCAGCCGTGCAGGAATCGCCAGCCCGGTTTCGACGGTCGGGCGGCTGGCAGGTGGGGCGACCGGGGCAAACCGGAGTGAGGCGAGGCGGAGTTCACGAATGAAGGATGCCGCCCGCCCGGTGACCGGCGTGATACCACCCAACCCCGGAAAGTTCCAGGTCGCCGAACACCCACCCCCACTCCCGTAACTCGCCAACCGGCCCGGTCAGATCGAGCACCTGTTCGTTGTTCCAGGTCGGATTGTCGGCGGGGACCGTCTCGGAGCAGGTCGAGGATCTGCCGGTGCGAGTCGGGGATCGGAACACAAGACACGGGCCGAGTTCTAGCCGGAGGCGGTGACGTTATTCCCTGTCTGAGGTTTCCGGTACGACCCGATGCTGCCGTACCCAGTCGATCATCTCATCTCGATCGAACCACCACCGCTGCGAACTTGGTTCCTTGTAGGCGGGGAACCTGCCCTCCCGCACCCACATGAGAATGACCGTGGCCGGATGGTCGAGGAGTTCCCCGACCTGCTCGGAGGTCATCGTTTCGGGGTAGTTGTTGAATGACCGGCTGGTGTCCATCGAGGGCAGGCTACCTCCCGAGTCACCGTCACCTACCCGCCCACCAGCCCACTACCGTCCGTCATCCCGGCGTGGTAGTACCCCGCTCCCTGGTCCTCCGAGTTTTACGAACAGGAATAGGTATAGAAGTACTTAGAAAAACTCGTCAGGCACAGAAACCGCCAGCCCGGTTTCGACGGTGGGGTGGCTGGCCGGTGCGGCGGCTGGAGAATACCGACCATGGCGTGGCTGGGTGACCGTTTTGCAGACGGTGGATGATCCCGCTCGATGTGTGTTGTTGTGGACGACGGACCTAATGGATTAGCGGGTGCCTCTTGTGGTGGGATCACGTTTGGGAGACGATGATCGTGTTGGCGCAGTGGGGTGGTGCCTTCATGCGTGTTTGGATCGTCACTGTTGTTGTGGCTGCAGCGCGGCGGGTGGGTGGGTGCAGGTTGGACAGATGGGGCGATCTGGACTGGTGTGCCTTACGAATCGTGGTGTCGTTCCCTTCTTGGTTGAGATGTTCGGAGCAGGAGTGGTGATTAGCCGCCCGGAAGTCGACGGGTTTTCGGTGTTCATGGATGAGGTGCAGGACCGTCTTCGATTCGCCCTGATTGCCGGGTACGGCCCGGACCGGGGTACCGAGGCTGCAGCGGATTCTTTGGCTTATGCCTGGGAGCATTGGGATCGGATCAGAGTCATGGACAATCCCGGCGGATATGTGTACCGGGTTGGGACACGAATAGCGCAACGTGACCGACGCAGACAGTTCCGCAGGCCGCCGGTTTTGCCTGAACCAATCTCGAATCCGTCCGACATGGAGCCTGGTCTACCGAAGGCGTTGGAGCGACTGTCAGAGCGGCAGAGGGTGGCGGTGTTTCTGGTCGAGGGCCTCGGCTATTCGTATCAGGAGGTCGCCGATCTGTTGGGTGTGGCGAAAGGAACCGTTCAGAGTTATGTCGATCGGGGGCTGAGCAAGCTCCGCCGGTCTTTGGGGGTGGTGGTCGATGTCTGATCTACAGGACCAGTTGCGGGATTATCTCCTGTCGGTGTCACCGCCGCGGTTTGAACTCGACGAGATCGTTGAACGGGCGTCGGGTGGGGATGCCGCCTCTTCGTTCGACCAGAGACCGCCTGATAGGTTCCGGCGCCGGTGGGTGGCTGCTCTGGCGGCTGGGGCCGCGGTGCTGGTCGTCATCGGTGGGGCGGCCTTGCTGGCATCACGGGTGATCACACCGGTGGACCCCGAGGTAACGCAAGTGACCTCTGTCGCTGATCCGGCAACGTCGACCACAGTGGAAGCGTCGACAACATCAACGACAGGTGCCAACGAAGAAGCAGCGGTTGAGGGGACAACCGCGATTGCGCCGATGGTATGGACCCGGATCGCCGATCCGAGTGTGTTTGGCGGCGATGGTCTGCAAAGCATGACGGATGTTGCGGTGGGCGCTGGTGTGGCGGTCGCTGTCGGGTTCGACAGCTCGGGCGGGGATGATGATGCTGCGGTCTGGTACACGCCCGACGGTGTCACCTGGAGTCGGGTGGCCCACGACGAGGAAGTGTTCGGAGGTGCCGGGTATCAGCGGATGCTTAGCGTGGTTGCGTATGAGTCGGGGTTCGTGGCGGTGGGGTTCGAGGGGGATGCCGCGGACAGCTCGGACACAAACAGTCGAACGTTCCGAAGTTCGGAGTCCCACGCCGCGGTGTGGCGCTCCGACGATGGGTTCAACTGGACGAGAGTCCCCCATGATGCCGCCTTGTCGGCGGAGAACGGCCGCCTGGTGATGACCGACGTGACCTTCAGCAACTCCAGGTTTGTCGCCGTCGGCAACGCCTATCAGCAAACGGAACCGTTCGCCATAGCACGGTTGGATACGTTGAGTGATGTCGTCAATCCGGCCCTTCCGATCGATGTCGATATCGACGCGGCAGTGTGGACGTCAATCGACGGCGTCTCGTGGAGCCGTGTGCAGGCCGACGACGAAGTGTTTGGGGGTGACACCATACGACAGAGCATGAACGCCATCACCGCCGGCGGACCCGGTTTCGTGGCGGTGGGTCAGGAAGGTTTCGAGTTCCTCGGCGTCGACGACTGGACGCCCCTTCCGCTCAACAACCCAGACGGCGACGAGCACCTCACGGACAACGTGGCTGCGGTGTGGACCTCCCCCGACGCCGAGACCTGGACAAGGGTGGAGAACGGGCCTGCCCTGGTACACAACGGAGGGTTAGTGGTCGGTTGGGTCACCATGTTCGATGTGACCGCCAACGGATCGGGTCTGGTAGCAGTGGGTCGCGACGTGTGGGGGTCCGAATTCAGCCACCCGCCCTTCCGCTTCAACGAACGGGCCGCCGTGTGGCTCTCCGATGACGGAACCAACTGGCGGCGGGTCGCCCGCCCGACCGTCGGCGATGGGCCGGACATGGAAGCGGTCATCGCCACAACCGAAGGTGATCTCGTTGCCGGAGGCGGCACGAGTGCAGGGGTGTGGACCTCACAGGACGGAGGCAACACCTGGACCCGGCACCCCCACGAAAACGCTCTCTTCGGTGGGACCCCACGCAGCCGATCCGATGCCGAGACGTTTGGGCCTGCCTCCATCCAGGGACTCGCCACACTCAACACCACGATCCTCGCAGTTGGGACGTTCAAAGCAGACGCGGCGGTGTGGGTGGGTACCTGGACCGGAGCCGACGGCTAACCCCACCAGACACCAAACCCCGGATTCAGCCCCGGATCGACACTGCCTTACGAACCACCGGTTCGTTCCCTTAGTAACTGAGAACCCTCACTCAGATGGCAGATGTCAAACGGGAACCGCATCGTCAGGAGCAATCCCTCGCAAAGGAGGACATCAATGAAACGACTATTGATAGGGCTGTTGGCGGTGGGATTGCTGGTGACGTTCACCGGTCCAGCCAGTGCAAAGAAACCCACCGAACCAGAGGTCCAGGAATGTGTCTTCGTGGAGCAGGGCGACCTAAAGGGCGCACTGAGAGACTGGGACGGAACCGACAGGTTCGGGTACAGATGTAAATGGACCGTCGACCCAAACCAGGCTTTCCAATTCGAGATGACAGGTGAAGGTGCCGTTCAGATACCCCATCTAGCTGTCACGGCCGAGTACCCGTCCGGTACCCCCGTATGCTTCAACGAATGGGAAACCGGCAAGCAAACTCTGCCCTATTCGTTTAGCGAGTTCAATCTGAACGGCTGTGGTGACGACAACGTGTTCGCCCTCTCAGTGTCCGGCACCATACGGGGAGGCTACGTCCAACTGATTTGGACCAACATGCCCTGAGAGTCCGCATAGTCGTGCGTCTCCCGCCTGGCACCATGAAATCCGCGATGGGCCAACACGACCCTCAACGTACCGTCGTACCCACCAACCCGCCCACGACTGTCCCGGCGTGACAGTGCCCGGCCCCGGTCGGCTCGGTGAAGTCGGTGGCGAGCACCCGTTTACCCTCCGCCGCTACCCAGGTCAGACGACTCAGCAATGGGTTATGCCCAGCGGTCGAGGACCGGCCCACCGTCAGGACGTTCTGATCGACCGAGGGTGGCAATCCCCCGGAAGAAAGCCGGGAGGATCACGGTAGTGAACCGGTGCCAGTCGACGACCAGCAGAAGCAGGATCGAGGCGAAAGGGAGCCACCAAAACAATGGGCGCAGATCGAGCAGTATCCACAGGAACCAAGCGTACCCATACGCCAACAGCAGCATCGACGGGGCCGGGTTGCCGGTGATCAGGGTGAGACCGGCCAGAAAGCCAATCGCCGGTACCACCAACCAGGGGGAACCCAGACCGGAGAGCATCAACCCGACCAGAATGGCCGCACCCAGCGACACGTCGATACGGAAGTCCCAGGCCCCCAGCCGGGTTGCCGAGGTGGCGGCTCGGGCCAGACGACCATCCAACAGGTCGGTCAGCCAAGCCACCACCAGCACCACCGTGGCGGTCGGGAACGAACTCGTGGCGACCGCCACCGCCAACAGCATCGCTAGGAGCACCCGGCTGGCGGTCAGCAGATCAGCAACCTGAGCTTTTGTCGTCATCTCCGACCCAGCATGCCAGGCTCTGCCTGGATTGTCGATGGCTTACCAACCAGGCGGCCCGATACCCCAACTGAACGGGCAAAGAACCAACCACCCCCCGACCAGCCCCCGACCACCGTCCCAGCGTGATAGTGACCGGCCCCGGTCAGCTCCACCCGCTCGCCTCCGAACACCCACCCCCAGCGGGGCAGCTCATCGAGGCTCTCCCGGTTGTCGAGGTCGTCGACCCGGCGGGGACCTCGGGTGAAAGTGGTGAGGAGGCGACGGTGCGGGTCGGTGAGGGCGATGCAGGACACGGCCTGAAGCTACCCGCCTCCTCAGGGTTCTTGGGTACCTGCGGGTGGGTCCCCTTCGTCGCCCTTTTGGAAGCTTCTGCGGAGTTCCTTGACCGACTCACCTAGGTACCGAGCAATATTCGGGAGTTTCCTCGCCCCGAAGAACAGCAGCAGGATCACGATGATGATGATCAGTTCGAGGCCGCTGATCCGTCCAAACATGATGCCTCCTGCAACGGACCCTACCGATTGTCGGGCCTGCTGGTGGACCTGGCCGGTCGGGAAGCGGCGGCGATCGCCCTCAGAAATCACCACACGCCGCTGGCGATGCGACCGACTGCCGGGTCACGCCACCACCGGAACAGGGGGATGGTCGCCCGGTGATGCCCGGCGGGATCGACGGTCGCCGACCTGACTAAGTCCCGGCAGCCTTGGTCGCAGTTTCGGTGATTTCCTAGATCCGCTCGGCGAGGTGGGTTTCCCCTGAGCGCCCTTTTGCCTGGATGCCGATGAGATCCCGAAAGGGGCGGGCAGACCGGCTCTCGGCAATCAGAGGCGCGCATGACTTGGTCTCCCTCTCAGAAAGAGGCGATGCCCACGGTGTCCCGTGGGCATCGTCGGATGTGGTCCCGTTCAATGCGGTAGGCCAACCGTGGCGATCTCTTCGAGATTGCTAAGGGTACGGACCAGATCCTTGTGGTAAATGCGCGGCACCTGGGTCTTTTCGATCACCTTCCCGAAGAAGTTGGTCGGCTCCTCGGTTTCCAGCTCAACTGTCAACTCGACGCGGTCCTCGCCAAGCGGCCGCCAGTGCCAGGAGAAATTGGCGGCGGGCAGGGCAGGTGGCTCGGCGACGAAGGCCAGCAACTCATGCTCCTTCCGCTCCGAAACAGTGCAGCTGTATTCGATACGCCGTCCAAGCAGTTTGTAGGCAATGCGGACCGTGTCACCCGGCTTGGCCCAGGCGGCCTTCTCCGGCTCGACGATCTCGAGCATGCCTGCGTACCACGTGGGCCACCCTTTGAAGTCCATCGTGAAGTCCCACATCTCCTTTAGCGAGATCGGGAACTCGCGCTTCTCTTCAAATCGCATCTCCAAATCACCCCCTCCCTTGGGGCCGATTCTCCAGCCGATGCTGGATGCCCCACAACGTCATCGTGTCACAGGGCATGGACCACTACTAGAGGCGAACGACTAGGAAATGGGCGAAGTGCTCATCAGAGCGCCCCTATTTCACACGGCCCGACCCAACCCGCACCCCCACCCACCACCCCAGGTATCGAACACCCAGCCCCAACGGCGCGCGCTCAGGAGTAGCTTGAGTGTCGTCACACGTCCCAGTCTCCACACCGCCGATATCCCTTCAGGGGCACGAGAGGGAGAGCAGGATGAGGTCGAGCGGTAGCGACAAGACCTTTCAATATGTTGTCGGCTTCTTCGCGGCTGTATTCCTGTTGGGAATCATCGGTACGCTTGTTCTCGGCAAAAAGCAGGTAGATCAGCCAACCACCCTGGCCCAAAGCAGCACCACCGTAGCCTCGATCCCTATTTCTGCGGTCACAACCACCAGCGTCGACCCTCATGTCGGTCGACCCGTCTACGACGAGTTCCTCATCCTCTCCTTGCTGGACTCCGAGACGGGCCAATTCTGTCGTGAGAGCTTCGGGTCTGATACAGCCGCGTGTTATGACGCTTACGAGCTGGGCACCGACAACTTCGAGGAAATGATCGTCCGTAACCTGGAAGCCCGAACCAGTTCGATTCCCAGCTACCCGGCTGATCAGTACGGGTGCCAGGCGGATGGCCGTTGCCTCGATGACTACGGGTTGTTGTGCGATGAGTCAGATTATGAATCCTTCACAAACGGAGCTGGCGAGACCGTCAATCTGTGTTACCCCGACTCTTAGGAGCGGCACTCAAACGTTCGGTTGTTCGACTCATATGCTCAGCGAGTTCCACCGCTGGGTGACTGCTGCACAACACCGGGGGCAGCAGGTGCATCCGCTTGGGGAGCGGACCCGAAATCGGGGGACGATGGCCGGATCGTTGAGGGCCGGGACTGCAACCAGTCGAGTATCTCATCCCTGAAAAACCGGAACGTTCGTTCACCGGGCAGCCGGTAAGCGGGAAGCCGTCCCGCTCTCGCCTCCCGATGGACCTTCCGAACATCCCAGCCGAGGATTTCGGCGACCTGTTCGGTTTTGAGAATCGGGGGGTACTAGCTCATGGGTCTCTCGGGGAGACCACCGACCCGCCCGCAACGGAAATGATCGGGTTGCCCCCGACCGGTACCACCGGTCTCACAAACATCGAAACGGATTTTTCTAATAGAAGAAGTAGTAGAGGTACTTAGAAAAATCCGATCGCCGGCATCCCGTTCATGCGCCCGCTTGCTGTGCCCCCCGTCGCTCGCTCCGTCGGCTAGCCCACCCCCCACCATGCCCACCGCCGTTTCTTGGTACTAGATCGGGAACCCGAAGCCACCCACACCCCCGCCCACCACCCCAGAGAAGATGCGCTCGCTGCCGCTCGCGCGGGGGAGAGTTCCCGGGTCGCAGAAATTGCCAGGATTCGTTGCAGGGTGTGCGGCCGGCAGGGGAGTGGCGGCACGACCAAACCCTGGTACTTGTCGCTCAGTGAAGGATTCCCCTTTGGGACGGATAGGACGGATGTGACACCGGTATCACGGAAACTCGATTTAGGGAATCACAGGGGAAGAAACCTGTAGGGTCCGTCCCACCTGTCCTGGTGTCCCATCGCTTTGCCAGAATACGACCATGACCGCTCCCGAATGCCTAGCCCTGCGGTCTGCGTTGACCATCCACAACCCTTCAGAGAGACTCCGTTCCGTCTGCGCCGAGGAGTACCCCTTCTGCGACGTTTCGCCCATTCGACAGATGAGTACGTGATGGTTTGGACTCGGTCACGCCAGCATGCATCGAGTCGGGCCAGTGGACAGTCCTGTCTGTCAGGGCTCTATTGCGGGGATATCCTTTTTGGTGTCTGTCATCCAAAGCGGGTTGCGCGCGACCCTTATGTAGTAGAGGCCGTGTCGGAGGGCAGAGTGTCCGGTGCGACGTTGGAAGAGCTTTCGGTCGATTCCTTCACCCAGTTCGTAGGCGAAATGCAGGACGGTCTGCGGCGTGCCTTGATTGAGGCTCCTATGGTGTCAAGTGGTGGTTTTCGCGATCTTGGTTTGGTTGTCAAGGTGTGGTGCGGGGTGGGCGGACACGACAGGGTTGGGCCACTGGCGTTGAGGGCATGCTCTTATTAGGTCACGCTGTCCCGCTGCTGGTGGTGAGAGCGGGGTGGGGCGGGCAGTTCATTCGTTGGACAGCCCGGTTGGGGGCGTCGGCCGGTTCGGGAGCCACGCTCCTCCCTGCAGGTTTTTGGGTGTTAGGCGACGGGGAGGTGTTTGAACACTTCCCGAGCCACGTAGCGTTTCAACATCCGGACGATCTCGCCGATCGATTTGCCTTCCTTGTTGCGTCGTTCCACATACCGTTTGGTTTCGGGGTCGGAGGCGAGGCGGCTGATGACCACCTGGTAGAGGGCATGGTTGGCTTGCCGGTTGCCGCCCCGGTTGAGTCGATGCCGGATCACCTTGCCCGACGAGGCCGGCAGTGGCGCTACCCCGCAGAGGTGAGCGAACGCGGTCTCGCTTTTCAACCGTTCCGGGTTGTCCCCGGCAGCGACGAGGAGGATGGCGGCGTTGTCGACCCCGACCCCGTAAACGTCGAGCAGGTCGGGAGCCGCAGCGTTGATCAGGGGAGGCAGCATGTGGCGGATCTGGCTGATCTGGGCGTCTAACAGTTGCACCCGCTGTCCCAGGGTTTTGAGCGCCACCTTGGTGGCGTAGCTGACCACGTCACCGTTGTCGCGGGGACGCAGGGCGGCGGCTTGGTTCACCAGCTCGGTCTTGGAGAGCCCGAAGAACCGTTCCCGCAGCGGCTGGGGGGCGGTGAACACCAGATGCCGCATCTGCACCAACGCTGAGATGCGGTGGTTCCGAGCTGACCGTCTCGCCACCAGCAACGCCCGGATGGCTTCCACCGGCCCGTCCTTGCTTTTGGCCAACCCGGTGGCTCGACCCGACAAGGCAGCCCGGGCCGCCTCGATCGCATCGACTGGATCCGACTTACCGTGGCGGGATCGTTCCTGGCGGTTGGGGCGGTCTACTTCGATCACTTCGAGGTCGTGGCTCATCAAGAACCGGGCCAAACCAGCCCCATAGGAGCTGGTGCCTTCCACCCCGACCCGGGCCACCGGACCGAAGCTCAACAGCCAGGCCAACAGCGCCTCATAGCCGGCTTGGGTGGTGTCGAACGCTTCGACCCCTAACAGGCCCCCGATCCGATCCAACGCCGCGGCGACGTGAACATCGAGGTGGGTATCGACGCCACCGGTGACCGAGCCCGCAGATACCATGGTCATGGCCATCCCTTTCTCTCGACCTATGGGCAAAAGGGGTGGCACGCACCACCGGAACGGCGGACGTCGACACGGCCCGAGCTGTTCCCGCAGCCCGACCGACGTCGCACCGCCCGACCGGTGAGTGCCGGGCGCCCCCCGAGGATCCGGCCGACTCGTCATTCACAAGACAACCAACTGGTGTCAGCCGGTTCGTCGGTCAGACCGGACCCCAAGGAGACCACCCAACCGTAACCAACCACCAACAACGGCGGTGGCTCCAATCAGGCCCCCACATCATCACCCTGCCGGTTTTGGCCCTGAAGTCGGTCGAGAAGCGGCGGAGGAGGCCCTGATCCACGGTTGGTGTCACTGGGAGCGAGTCCAACGACTGGATAACCCGAGCGGCTATCTATACCGGGTCGGACGCCGCAGAGCGCTGAAGATGAAATCGCGACCGACCGCACCGCTTTTTCCTCCAGGGACGGTCGAACACAATCCGAGAGTTGAGCCGGGCCTGCCCCTGGCACTGACACAGCTTTCCGCTCGCCAACGGACTGTGGTAGTGCTGGTCCTTGCGTACGAGGTGAGCCAACGGGAGGCCGCCCTCCTCTTGGGGATTTCGAGGGGCAGTGTTCAGCGGCACCTTGACCGTGGACTGGCGCGTCTGCGATCCGAGTTGGGGGTGATCTGACATGCGTGATCTGGCTGCCGAAATCCGCGCTTACGTCGATTCCGTCGATGAGCCCTTCGATCCAGGGGAGTTGATGACCAAGGCTGATCGGATATCAGTGACACCGGGACCGTTCTCGCGATCGTCTCGGCGAAGGTTGTCGGTTGCGTTGGGCGCGGCGGTGATGGTCCTGATGGTGGTAGGTGGGGTCGCTCTCCTGACCCATTTCCTTGGAGGGAATGAATCGCAGGTAGCGGATCAGACGGTGCCGTCGACCTCCCCTGTGGTGGAGAGCACCACGTCCGTGGCCGGCCGCACAGCCGAAACGCCGGTGCTGGGATGGAGGCGGCTGGAGGACGCCACGGGCGCGTTCGGAGGACCAGGGAAGTACATGGTCTTCGACTTGATAGTCGGAGGTCCCGGCCTGGTCGGCGTCGGAACCGACGACGGCGCGGTCGGGATTACTCCCGGCATGCCGACCGGTTGGGGGTACGAACCGTCGATCAACAACAGGGGAGCGGCAGTGTGGCTTTCTGAAGATGGGTTTTCCTGGACCCGCGTCGCTCACGACGAATCGATATTCGGCGGCGACGTCGCAACGATGACGAGCGTCGCCGACAACGGGTCACGGCTGGTGGCAGTAGGTATCGCCAGCGCCGAACACATCGGCGACGAAACATTCGGGGGCTTCGGCGGGTGGGGCAGCGCAGTGTGGGTTTCCGACGACCGCGGTCTGTCCTGGACTCGGGTGCCCCACAACGAGGATATTTTCGGTGGAGAAGGCGCGGATCGCATGTTCGCGGTGTTCGTGAACGACCAGGGATTCGTCGCCCTCGGCGATGATGTGTGGACCTCACCGGACGGGTGGACCTGGACCCGACTCGGCGAACTCGCCGGCCCGCGGCGGGTCACCCGAACCGACAGCGGGTTCGTGGCAGTCGGGGAGGATGCGTACCAGTCCGCAGTGTGGACCTCACCCAACGGTATCGACTGGACCCGCGTCGAACCGACCGACCCCCGCCTGTTCGGCAGCGACTCGATAGACCTGATGTGGGTTCTGATGAGCGACATCGAAGCCACACCGTTCGGGGTGGTTGCGGTCGGGCAAGCCAATACCAGCGTGAGTCGCGATAGCACCCTCAACGGCGATGCCGCCGCCTGGGTGTCCGAAGACGGCATTGACTGGTCGCGGGTCACTCACAACACGGACGTCTTCGGCGCAGTCGAGGGCGGGTTCCACCAGACGATGCGCAGCGTCGCCGTCTATGAAGATTTGCTGATCGCGGTTGGTGACCAGCGCCGGCGGAACCCTATTGCGTTCGACCCACGCTTCGGCCCGGCCCTGTCATGGGTATCCGAAGATGGAGGACAGGCCTGGACCCGCCTGATGGACACTGAGGGTGCCCTCGGCAGCCGGGGCGACCCTATTGCCTTGCGAAACGTCGCCGTCCTCAACGGAACCATCGTGGCTACCGGCAGCGACGGCGACGACCTAGCCGTGTGGATCGGCGAATGGCAACCCTGACCGGCAACTGACAAACCGCATCGGAATCGACCTTTCCGATGAGCGAGAGAGACCGGTCCGTAGCGGACCGGGAAAGGAGGCGTGTCATGCGCCGAGTCCTGATCGTTTTGGTAGCGCTAGCCCTGCTGGCGGCCATGCCTGGAACCGCCGCAGCCGGAAAACCAGTCGACTGCGACAAAACACCGAACCACCCAGCCTGTACGCCACCGGAAGACCCTCCTGACTGCATTTTTGTCGATGGCCGGCTCGAGGGCTGGCCTGAGGACAACTCCTATAGATGTGTCCTGGCGGTTAAGCCGGGTCAGACCCTCACCTTCCGAATGGAGGGGGCCGGTCGGGTGCAGACACCCCACCTGCTGGTGACGGGCGGAATCCCCTATGGCGAACCGTTCTGTTTCAACCAATGGGATGCGGGTTGGTTCGAGCTTCCCTATCCGTTGTCAGGCTGGATGGTCAACCTTTCGTCGGGCGACTGCCAAACATACGGCAAGGTCGCTCTGAATGTGTCCGGTAAAGCTAGGGGCGACGTGGGCCTATTCGCTAAGCCTTGAGAGGGGTGCAAGTCCTCACTGTGGGTTGCAGAATGCGAAGGTGCTCCTGCACGGCGTTCAACCGAGCCGGTATTCCGATCGTGGCCTTCGAGTCGACAAATTGGGAGATCGGCGATCTGGACGGCTACGAACAGACTGAATCGGAGGGCTCGTTCTGGCACACGTCTCGAGACACGCTCGAGACGATAGAGGCGCTCTTCCCGGATCGGCCGATGGTCCGACTCAACGCCTACACCACGTTCACCTTCGAGTTCCTCAAGCATTTGAATCCGTAGCCAGCTGACGACCCTGAGGCTCTGCCATCACGACTGAGCTTACGCAGTGGGACACGGGACAGACCGGACAGATGATCCCCTACAAACCCCGTAGTGAGTTCGGGGAAGGAAGGTCCCTCAGGGTCGTGTCCTATCGGTCCCGGTGTTCGGCTGGTCAACCAAGAAATCGCCAGGATTACGCATACGACCGGCGCCCCAACCTGTGACGTGACATCGCAACAAACCATAGTGTCGCTGGGCGACGGTTCCTGGCAGGTGGGGGAGTAGGGACTGTTCTGGGTCCGTCTGGGGTCCGTCAGAGGACGCAAAACGGCGCCAAACGCTGCGAACCGTTGCGAGACAAAACCCCAGCACAGAGGCCATTTTCGGACGTTTGCCCAGGTAGCAGGATCACCCTGCGCTGCCCTTACAAGGCAGAGGTCGGCGGTTCAAGCCCGTCAACGCCCACCGGAAGAAACCCCTGCTCAGAGGGGGTTTCCTACGTTCCCGGTCTTAGTGCGAACACCTGCGCTTCCTCGGGTGGGCGCATTATGGGCGCACCAGCGTCAGCGACCTGGCGCGGCATTTCGTCTCGCGCCATGGGTCTCCTGCCGTCCGTGCTGCGGCGATACCTTCTTCGAGAATCGTCACCGTTTCCGGGTTGCCTGTGACCAAGGCGAATGCGCCAATAAGTTGGAGGCTGTCGGCAATCAGGTTGAGTTCGCCTCTCAGGCCCGCGTCAGGCTTTCGACCTCGTCCTCGATGGCGGCGAGCATGGCTTCGATGTCGCGGTCACCGCGCCAGAAGACGGCGTCGATGACCTTGTCCATCAGCGGGATCTTCGTGGAGTACTCCATGGCCAGCGTCAAACTTGTACCATCGCCTTCCGGCTCGACCGTCCACGTCCACACCGGCCCGGTCGAGGAGCGGTCCACGATGCGCTCGTTGACGACGAACTCCTGCCGCGTCATGACTCCCACCAACTCGATCCCAGCAAGACGAGCCATGGCCCACTCGTATGTCGTCCCCACCCCTTCGGGGGTCACATTCACGGCCCGCAGCTTGGGGCGCATGCGGTTGGGCATGGCGTCGTAGAAGTGGACCGGATCCTGTACGTAGTCGAAGACCCTCTCGACCGGAGCATGAATGTGAATGCTCCTGACGTGCTTTGTGCTCATCGCATCCCCTCTCTCTCCGGCAGCGGAGACCCCATCGAACTGACAACCCCCTCCCTCCTGGGTTGCGATCAGCCCCAATGGTGCCTTCCCCCACACCATTCCTGTCGTTCAGTTTGCGCCCTCATCTCGACGGATTCCTAGAGGCGAAGGACCCAAGAATCGCCAGTTTCGTGTCGCCTGATTGGCAGCTACCCCGTTGGCTTGAATCGGACCGACTCGGCCACCTGTCATCCCCGGGCGCGAGCCTCAGGACTGGTGCATATCGCCAGTTCCCGGACAAGAACGAACACAAGCCCATAGAGAGCCGCCCGGCACCTCGGAGTATGGGTTACGGGCGCAGTTCGAGGAAGCCGGCCGTTGCGAAGTCCTGGTCAAACGCAAGCGCTTCGCGAAGGCGGCGGTCGCGCATCACTTGGAAGCTGGTCGCATCGACGAACGAATAGGTCCGTTCGTCGTGCTTCCGCAACCAGGCCCACGCCTTGTCTTCTTGGTCGACGGTGATCCGGTGGACGGACGAGTTTGGACTGCTGTTGAAGGGCGTCGATCCGGTCGAGGAAGGCCAGCGCAGTCCGGTGACCGTCCTTGCGACGGAGAAACGTCCAGGTCTCGCCGACCACCAGATTGGTGGTGAGCACCTGTTCGGCAGGTCCAAGATGGGCGAGCATCGCCAAGGCGTCGGAATGTCGTCGGTCGCCGGGGAGGGACCAAGCCACCCACCAGCTGGTGTCGGCGAACTTCACGAGTCGTAGACCACCCGGTCGATCGCGCCCGGTTCTGCCGTGGCTTCCTTGCTAGCGAAGCCGGCCAGCTCGTGCCACGGATCCTCTGCCGATTGGGTGTCTTGGTCGGGGAGGAGGGTTGCCAGCCCGCGACGGATCAGCTCGGACTTGGAGATGCCTCGGCGTTTCGCTTCGGCTGCTGCTTCGGCATCGAGCTCGTCGGGGATGGTGATGGTGATGGTCTTCATGGCGGCATTATACATAGCCACTGTTACGTTACCTACATAGTTGCAGTCAACGCAGGCAGGTGCGCCGGCTCATCTAGGCCGGGCGCCCGGCAATCGTGTGTCGGGTGATGTCGGGAGACAGCCCATTGGGTTTGAGCGTGATCGAGGCTCTCCCGAACACAACGGGTGCGGCACCTCTTGCCCACAGAGCTTGGCCGGCATCGCCGGCAGGTGGGCCGCTTGATCGAAAGGCTAACCCTCGTTGCAGAGAAGCGGACGGAGGGTGATGTCTTGCCGACCGTCCATTGCCAGTGCATAGTCAAACTTGTCAGAGACAGAAATCGCCAGAACGGTTCCCAGGGTCGGACTGCGGGCCGGTGTGGCGACCGGGGAAACCGGGGTGACGTCGCTGTTCAGCGGTTCAGGTTCGTGGGTGGTCCGGTGAGCGCATCACCTCGATGGCGCCGCCGGCGAACACCGCTATCCCCACCAAAATGCCGATGATCCACAAGAATCCGACATAGCCGCTCCCCGTGTTGGCGATCAGCCACCAGATAAGAAGCGCCCCCGAGATGGCCGTCATAGCTATCCCACCGATCATCGTGATTGTGTACCGAGACATGTCAGGTCTTTCTTCCTCCGCGTCGTTTGCTACAGAGGTAAGACGTACCGGAGGCCGCAAAAGTTGCAGTCTCGATCACGGATGAGGCTCACTTGGATCGTGCGATTCCACGGCATGATCGTTGCGATCGGTGCTTGGTTTGAAATCCGTCGCACTGAATGCCGGAACCGATCTTCGCCCTGCGACCGACTGAATCGCTCTCAACTCGTTTACTCGCAGATCCTCTTCGTTCGGCCACGCCCACCGATATCAACACTCCCGAGCAATATCGCACAAATCGCCCACCGTCCACCGAACCGGCGACGGATTACCCACATATCCTCACCTCATGCGCTAGCGATGGCCGACGGTGGCCACACCAGGGAGATCGGCGAATGCCTCTTGGTCAGCGGTCACAACCATTCGGTCGGTGGCTCGAGCAGTAGCGGCGATCAGTAAGTCGTGGGCGCCCCGTGGACGGCCCTGATTTCGAACAGCTACGAGCAGATGGGCGTGCTCGACCGCAACATCGCGGTCGTATGCAATGATCGGCAGCGACTCGATGATCTCATCGACATAGGCCTGGCGGGCTTTTCGTCGCCTTCCCGAGGCGAGCTTGATCCCCACGAGTAACTCAGCGACGGTGACGGCTGCGATGGCTACGTCGTCGTCATCGTCGATGGCATCGTCGAGATCGACGCCGCCCCGCTCGGCATCGATCAGAAACGTGGTGTCGAGCAAGAGCCGACTCATCGGCGATCTTCAATCTCCAACAGAGCTCGTAGATCAGTCAGATCCTTCGGCCACGCAGTATCCGGCCGGTGCCGGCGCAGGACCGACTTCACCTCGGTGCCAAGTCCACCGGATACGGGTTCGAGATGTGCGACCGCCTTGCCGCGACGAACGATTGTGTAGTGCTCGCCTCGGTGCTCAACACCGTCGAGTAGATCAGCGAAGTGGCGGGCGGCATCGGTCGCAGTGATATCGGGCATGCGATCAGATTATCAGATTCACACGAAATGGTGGACCACTCTTCCACGCCGATCACCCGTTATCGAACGGCACGACCGCATCGCCCAACCACGCCGATCGGCACTCTCCGGCGCTCGTCGCTGAAATCGAATCGAAACGCCTACCCGACCCTGCCCGCTGTGCCGCCGTGATCGTTGGGCTGGCATCCGTGCCGGATCGGTGGATCTGACGGGGCGACCTGGCGCCGATCAATGTGTCAGTTGAGGTGATCCTTGTCGGAGAGTTCGGTCAACGCCATCCCTAGTCTCTTGGCGCGGTGCAGGCTGAAGACAATGGCGGTCATGAGTATCGAGATGATGATGGTGAGTGATAGGTAGGTGTTCATGTGGTACCAGTGCGAGATTGCCATCTTGATTCCGACGAAGACGAGAATGCCGCCGAGGGCATGGGAGAGGTAGTGGAATCGTTCTTTAGCGTTGGCAAGCAAGAAGTACATCGCTCGTAGCCCCAGGATGGCGAAGGCGTTGGAGGCGAACACGAGGAAGGGCTCGTTCGAAACCGCCAGAATGGCCGGCACCGAGTCGACCGCGAAGATGATGTCGGTGACTTCGACGACGAACAGGGCAGCGAGGAGCGGTGTGGCAGCCCACCGGCCGTTGAGCTTGGTGAAGAATCTCTGGCCGTCTAGCTGATCGGTGACCGGCATTATCCGGCGAAGGAGGCCGAGACCTCGGGTGACCTCCGATTGGCCCTCGTCGGCGCGGTGACGGATGATCTTGACCCCGGTGTAGACGAGGAAGACCCCGAACACAAACAGTATCCACCAGAAGCGACCAATCAGGGCGGTGCCGAGCAGGATGAAGATCGCTCGCAGGGTGAGGGCACCAAAGATCCCCCAGAACAGAACCCGATGCTGGTACATGAGGGGGATCGAGAGGGTGGCGAACAGCATTGACCAAACGAACACGTTGTCGACGCTGAGCGACTTCTCGATCAAGTAGCCGCTGATGTACTCGCCGAAAGCGTCGCCACCAAACATGATCGCGATCACGATGGCGAAAGCGAGTCCGCACATCACCCAGATGATCGACTCGGTGAGCGCCTCTTTCGGGGAGGGAGCGTGCGCGTCACGATGCCGGTAGAGATCAATGGCCAGCAGGGTGAGTATCACGACTATTAGCCCGATCCACGCTCCCACCGGGACGTCAAGATCGACAAACGTCGACCGGTTGGGTTCGGCGGCTAGGAGCATGAAGGGGACCTTTCGACTGTCTGGGATGTTGACATCGAAAGTCTGGCCACCGTTTCAAGCGACGGTCGGGGGGCCGGGCAACGAACTGCCGAAATGACGAACCGATCCCGTGGGGCTACTCCCCTTCGACCCGTGAAGTATGGCGAATCAAGGATCACCAGGCAAGGCCAAATCCGTCCAATACTCCGCCGCGACCTGGTTGCGGGTCCGGTATCGTTCATCGACGCCGAATCCGGTCGAGTTGACCGAGGCGGGGGACCCGATCCTTTGGGGCGAATCCTGGCCAATTACGGGTAGGGCACGCTTCCAGTCCGAGTCCGTCAGCTAACCCCGTAGGCGATACGGAAGGAACCTAGTTGGACGTTCCGATCGGATCTTCGTCGCACGCTGATGTGCTGCAACTGGTCATCCAGCTGGCAGTTCTCCTGGGTTTGGCCCGTCTGCTCGGTGAGTTGTCCCGCCGGGTCGGTCAACCGGCTGTGGTTGGTGAGATCCTGGCTGGGGTGATCCTGGGACCTTCGGGATTGGGGGCGCTATTGCCCGGGGTCGCCGCGGTGTGGCTGCCTGCTTCACCCGTCCAGGCCCAGTTGTTGGAGACGGTGGCTTTGATCGGGGTCATGTTGCTGATGGTGGTCACCGGCTTTGAAACGGACCTGGGTTTGATCCGCCGGAGAGCCGGGACGGCGGCGGGGGTCGCCGCGGGCGGGTTGCTGGTGCCTTTCGGGGCCGGGTCTGGCCTTGGGGTGGTGGTTCCCCACGGACCTGCTCGGCGATCCGGATCAGCGGTTGGTGTTTGCCTTGTTTCTGGCCACCACGATGTCGGTTTCGGCGATCCCGGTGCTGGCTTCCATCTTGCTCGACCTGCGAATGATGAGACGGGACATCGGCCAAACGATGCTGGCGGCGGGGATGGTCAACGACTTGGTCGGGTGGGCGGTACTGGGGGTGTTGATCGCCCTGGCGGAGGGTGATGGGGGATTGAGCACCGTCGGGGTGACGGTGCTAACCGTCCTGTTCTTCCTGATCGTCACCGTTTTCGTGGGCCCGTTCGTCGTGAACCGGACCGTCCGGTTCGTACACAAAGCTTCTGGCACTTCGCACCGGTTCCTCACGGTCACGCTGGTCCTGGTGTTTGCCTGGGCAGCTTTCAGCCAGGTGTTGCATCTCGAGCCGGTGATCGGGGCGTTCGCCATGGGGATCCTTCTGGGTCGGGTACGCCGCCTGCCCGTCTCGGTTGCGGAATCGCTCGAGTCGCTGGCGCTTGGGGTGTTTGCTCCCATTTTCTTTGCTGTGGCCGGATTGAAGGTGAACCTGATATCCCTCGCCGAGCCCCGCCTGGCCGGACTCACCCTGGCCGTGATCGCGGTGGCGATAGTCGGCAAGACGGCGGGGACCTATGCGGGAGGGAGATGGCTGGCGGGAGTAGATCACTGGACCAGCCTCGCCTATGGGGTTGGTCTCACCGCCCGCGGCGCGATCGGCATTGTGGTGGCGACGGTCGGACGGTCACTCGGGATCATTACCCAGGACGTCTTCTCGATCATTGTGGTGATGGCGGTGGTCACCTCGCTGTTCACGCCGCCCGCTCTCAAAGCCACCCTGCGGCGGGTTACTCCAGCGGCCGATGAGGCGGCCAGGCTCCGCCGCGAGGAAGCTGCCGCCGGAGGTCTGACCCGGCGAGTCGGGCGGGTCCTGGTACCCATCCGGCCACCCCGAAATGCAGAAGACAGTCTGGGGGTGAAGGTGGCCCTGCTCGGACGGTTGGCCGGGCCCGAGCGCCTGGCGGTCACCTTCATGTCGGCGGCGGACGGCCCGGAACGGGCCGGGGCCGAGCAAACCGTCCGCAGCGCCGCCCGAGAGATCACCTTTCGGGCCGATGTGACTACCAGTGTGGTTCCGGGCGATCCAGTCCGGGCGGTCCTCGGCGAGGCCGCCAAGGGTTACGACCTCGTGCTGCTCGGCGCCACCGATGTGGCCGCCAACCTCGATGCACTATTCGGGAGTGTCGTGGACGACATAGTGCGGATGGTCTCCATCCCAACGCTGGTCGTGCGGGGATCCCCGGCGGCCGCCGGATGGCAACCCAACCGGATTTTAGTACCCACCGACGGGACCCCGGCTTCTCGACGGGCTGCCGACCTTGCCTTCTCTCTCGCCGGCCCCGACGCCACGGTCACCATTCTCCACGTCGTCCCATCCGAGCTCAGTCCGGTGATCTCCGTTACAGACACCGGGCCGGTCCAGCGCCTCGACATCGCCCACGAGATCGTCAGCGAAGTCCGCGATCGGGGGATCGAACTAGGCGTGGCCACAGCCACCATGGTGGAGATGGGACCCGACGTCGAGGAGGCGATCCTCCAGGCCGCTCGCCAGATTGGAGCCGACCTGGTCGTAATCGGCACCTCCGCACGAACCGGCACCCGACGTCTGTATCTCGGACCTCGGGTCGAACGCATACTCACCGCCTGCCCCTGCCCGGTGGCAGTCCTCAACAGCTGACCTTCCGACCCTACACCGGGCGGGTTCACCCCCTCGGCTGTCCGAGTCCAGGTCGACCACCATGCGTGATGCCTGCGGTTGCCCGACGCTCGACGAAAGCAGTCAAACGGCCGTCTCGAATGCCTGCCCCGGCAAAAACCTCCCCGGCCAGCACCACCATTACTCGCGGGTCGAGCACCGCACATCCTCGATCGAGGATGGTGGTGGGCTTAGCCAAGCGCCAACGGTGTCCGAGGGCCGTCGCGATATGAACGGATTAATGCCGTTGCGCTGCGACAACAAGACGACTCGTCCAAGCCTCCGGGTCTGTGTAGAGATGTTCGGTGGCGAAACGGGCCCTGCTTTCTCAGCTTTTGGAGTATTGAGCAAACCGCCGCGTAGGTGGACGATGGCGGTATCAGTGGGGGACAGGAGAGTTTCTGACCGATGGTGACGGCCGGACCAGAACCGGGTTGCCCACCGACCGGCAGCAGGGATGGCCCTTTTCGAACTTGAAAGACTTCCTGGTGTTTCGGGGCCAATTGGGATTGACATCCGGCCATTTGGAGCGCACCTTTTGGGGGTAGTCAAGGGAGGGAGCATCTATGGCGTTTCTTGTGCAGCATTGCGATCGGCGCGACGCCGCCACTCGGATCGAGTTCGGCGAAGCTGCCTACGGGCTCTGTCGGGCCTTGCGAGGAAGCGACCGGATTCGCAACTCCCGGTTCTATTGGGTCAACGCCGACCGCATCGTCATCGTGTCGGAGGCGGGCTCAATCGGAGATTTCGATCGTCCTCCCAGTCCCGAGACGGCCAATGCTCTCTTCCGGTTGGCGGATCTGGCGCGCTTCACCGACGAGGAACGCTGGTTCGATCCGGCAGTTGGTGAGGACACCTACCGGATGGCCGGTAGATAGCCGCCGCCGACGACGGACCACATCCCGGCGGGCCTTGGCGAGAATCGCCAACAGCCTCGGGGATGCCCGGATTCGCCCTCAAGCTTCGCCAGGAGCTTCTTCGCCGAGGGCTCCCCGTTTGCGCATCCCCTCGACGATCTTGTCGGCCATCTGCTCGACCCTTTCGCCGGGCACCTTGGCGTCGAGCTTGGTATGGAGCTTTTGGCGGATCTCCCTTTCGGTGAGCCCTTTCCACTCGGCCTTCTGGGTTGATACAAGCTTCACGACCCCCGTAACCACGGCGGCAAACAGCCCGAACTTAAAAAGGCCTTTCATACGGCTACCTCCTGATGATCGCCTCACCTCGAATGTACAGGAACACCGCCCGCCGTGTCTTCAGTTCTTGTCGGCCGGGGGGAGTCGCAACTCGAAGATGGTTTCGCCTTCGTGGTGGCGGTAAGTGAGATCGCCGCCCATGAGGCGGGCGAGGTCTCGGGAGACCGCCAATCCGAGTCCGATCGAGGCGGCGTGGGGGCTTTGGTTGGGTACCCGGTAGTAGGCATCGAATATGTGTTGTTCGGATTCGGCGGGGACACCCGTCCCGTTGTCTCGCACTTGGACGTACGTGCCGTCTTCATTGTTGGTGAGTACCACCCGGATTTGTGGTCCGCCGTAACGAAGGGCGTTGGAGATGAGATTACGGACGATTTGGCGAACCCGGGCCGGGTCGGCAATGGCCGGTTGGGCTTCGCCTTCGATAGTGATGTTGGCGGCGATGCCGTGATCCCAGTTTTCGAGGACTTGGGCGGCCTGGGCTCGGAGACTGGTGGGAACGGCATTGACAGTGAGTTCTCCGATCTCGTAGCGAGCGGCGATCAAGAGGTCGTCGATCAGGGCGGCCAGCTCGAAGGATTGCTCGGCGATGGAGCGTATCGCCTCAGTACGATCGGCTTCGGTGAGCAGTCCGGTGTCGTCCCGGAGGAGTTGAGCGAACCCCACCACTCCGGCCAAGGGGGTTCGCAGTTCGTGGCTGACGTTGGCCAACAGCTCGGTTTTGGCCAGATTGGCGGTTTGGGCTTCGGCGAGCAGGGATGCTTCTCGGGTGCGGAGCTTGTTATTGACCCGGAACGACGCCACCAACAGAATCGATAGCGCGGCGAGGAATACGAGCACTGCGCCCAATCCCAACCACCATTGAGTTTCGGTGTCGGCGGCGGGTATCGCCGAGAAGAAGACTGCCACCACGCAGGCGGTGAGGAACGCCACCACCAGCAGCGCCCTGCGGAGCGGCAAGATGAGCAGGGCGGCAGTCAGCAGGTAGGCCATCGGAGCGGCGACGAGGGCCGGTCCGCCGATTAGCAGCACCGTGAGGGTCACTACCAGCGCTTCCACAATCAACCGGGGTTTTGGCGAAGTGTCGGGTCGTCCCCGCCGCAAGAGGGCATCCGCCAACGCCACCCCGGCCAAGATCAGCAGGGTCCATACCAGTCGTGGGTCCCACGCAGCCCCCAGCACGGCCAGGGCGGCGGCGGTTGACGCGACAGTGAACGCCCGCACCGTGTGGAAGGTGGGAGCCAAGTCCTTGAAATCGACATTGCCGGTGGCAGCCGCGGCGGTACTCACAGTGCAAACATCGGCACGCCGGTGGTCGGAGTTGAGGGAAGACGCAGCCATCAGGGCGGGGGCACGAGGAGCCGCCACCTCGGGTCGCGGTGAGTCTTCGGGGATCAGGCGAGGATCCGGCTGGCTGCATGAGCGCCCGTAATGTAGGCGTCCTCCAGATTGCAGACGTTGTGGTCCCCGACCACGTAGAGGCCCGGTCCTTGTTCACACTCGAGGAGGGCGTCACCTTCCAGGTGGAAGGCCGGGTTCCAGTGTTTGTGTTGGCCGATTTCCCAGGTGGTGAAGTACTTGTCGAAGTCGGGATGTTCGAGAACCGAGCAGAACAGGGTTGATCCATCCGCCTGTCGGGCGATGGCGAGTGTGGGGTCGCCATCCGGAAACAGGCTGTAGGTGGCTCTCGACCACGGTCGACGCAGATGGCCTCTCACCAGGAACATGTGACCGGAGATGGGAGTCTTGACGGGGCCCAGGTTGAGCAACCTGGCGGAAACATCGATCGGGGTGGCAACCACCACGTTGTCGGCCGAAAAAGTCCCGTTGGAGAGGGTTTGTATCGTGTAGCGGCTACCGGTGGCCGCGACCGCGGTCACCGAGTCGATGAGCAATGCCTCCTCCATGCCGGCCATGAGGAGATCGAAACGGAACCTGTACTCGAACATGGGGATGACCATCGGCAGCGCTCCGACCAGCATTGTGAAGGCGGTCAACCTGTCCAGAGATGTGAACCCGGTTCCGTGGGCGAGAGGCTGGAGATAGAACCGGGCGATGTGTTCTATCCGGTGCCGTTGGACGAACGAAGGCGCGGGCTCGTGATACAGGCTCCACAACACGGGGTCTCTCTCGACGGCTTCGGCCTGAGAGATGTGCAGACAATCCTGTTTGAAGGCCTCGTAGCGCCGATGGAACTCGCCAATGAGGCGAACAAACCGTATCACCTGCGGCAAATGCACCAACGCCGGCAAGTCCGATCGGGTGAACGAACCGTTCCGGTCGCCGCGCAGGGTGTCCCGCCGATTTATCCGCCGGCCCCGGTCGACGAATTGGTTGACATGGTGGTAGTCGCTTCTGACGTAGTAGGCGCCGAGATTGACCGTCCCGTTTACCGAGCTGCAAATCCGCCCACCAACCGTTTCGGTGATCAGCAGGAACGGTCGCTGCCGGTCTTGGAGCCGGCGGCCGCATGCCAGGCCGGCGATCCCACCGCCGATGATGACCGTTTCATGAAAGGCGGTCAACGCCGGTCTACTTCAACGACGACTTTGGCATCAAACGGCTTCCCGTCAGGCGTCTGCGCCCAGACATAGTCGCGGTACTGCATACGTTCCTCTCTTGCGGTTGAACCTAGGCTGCCGGGAAGGAGGTGAGCGACAGAAACCGAAGTTGCGTCTACCCACCTGCCACGTCCGGGTTGGGTCCCCGACGGAACTGTTGGCGTTTGAGGTCTAGAAATTCGAATTGAGAACCCGAGGAGGCGACGATGACCAAGGCAACGGTTGGGGCGATCTGGACTGGAACGATTGCTCTGGTGGTGATTGCGGCGGCGCTAGTCCTGATGCTGTTGGTGGATTTTGACGTTGTTGCTCTACCGGCGACCGCCGATCACGAAGTAGCCAGTGTTGTGAGGGGTCTGGACGGTATCGAGAGCGCCGTCAACCACCTTCGCGGTGGCTTCGCAGGTCTCGGCGGCGGGTCCTTGTCGTCGCTCGAGGAAAGACTGCAGGGCATCTGCAACGTGCTCCGGGGCGTTAGCACGGGCGGCCGGTGCTAGCGCCGCTCATACAGACAGAGAATGCCTAGGGTCTCTCACGGTCGGCGAAGCAGCCAATGGGAGGATCATGGAAGTCACCAAGGACACCAAGGTGTCGGACATTCTTCGGGAGTACGGCGACATCGCCGAAGTGATGGAAGTGTTCGGGATCAAACGGGTGGCCGGATACAACTTCCGCAAGTTCATCACCAAGGCCCTCACCGTTGAACGAGCCGCCAAGGTTCATCGGGTGCCGCTCGACGAGTTCCTGGCAACTCTCCGGACCGCGATCGGACAGATGCCGCCGTCCTGACCGGAGGCAGCCGGCCCGGGGCGGGGTGACGTAACCTCGACCGCACAGAGCGTAGGCTGGAAGATGTGAGCGACCTGATGATCGGCAAATACGAGCTCGAAATGCTCACCCCTCCCTGCGATCCGGGTTCGACGCGGTTGGTGGCCAAGGCGCATCTGACGGTCGACGTCTCCGCGGTTCTGCCCTACCTCAACGCCACTCTGTCCAACCCCAACTACTTGCCGGAAGCCAAATCCCTGACTTGGAAAGACAACGGCCACTCGATCGCCCTGCATCCGTACGAGATCGCGGTCAGCGACGTCGGCGACCGTGCCGATGCGGCCCAGGTGATCGATGATCTGGTGGACCTGATCAACCGGACGTGGCAGCGTCGCGATGAGATCGTTCCGAGTGTGGCAACCCAACGCCGGCCTACTCCGATGGCCGTGTTCAGGCTGCTACCGGGGACCAACTGCCGGGAGTGCAACCTGGCGGGCTGCTGGCAGTTCGCGCTGAAGTTGATCACCGGCGAGGCGAAGATTGCCGAGTGCCCGGCGCTCGCCCAGCCGGCGTTTGCCGCCCGACTGGCCGAGCTCGTCGCCCTGGTCGGGCAGACCGCCTGACCGGGGCGGAGTCGCTCTCCGCCTTCGGGAATCTCGTCCGCTAAGTCCCGGGCACGATGTAGCGGGTATTCTTGAACGGCTTGACCTGTTCCGCCACGTTGTCTCTGAGCACATTGCCGGACACGTGCATGAGAGTGTCGGCGAAGTCGACGTCGATGCCCATGCTGGCCAGGCAGGGGTAGTGGTGGTGCAGCAGTCCGGCCTCTTGTTCGGCGTCGTCGGCGGATACCCCGATCAGGCGTTCGGCCACGTAGCGGGCGCACCCGCAGACCGCGTCGCGGGAGACCTCCGCTCCGGTGATGGTCTTCGAGTTCGGATCGACGGTGATCCGCAGATCCGGCTGCCCGAAGTAGCGAGCGAACTCTGCGATCAACGGATCTTCATACGGCATGCGCTGCCGCCGGGCCATTCCGTAGTCGTTTTCGGTCAACGAGCAGAGCGGTTTGGGAGTCACACACACCACGCCGACCTTCTCCAACCAGCCACGCAATTGGCGGGCCAGGCCCCGTGGCAGCCACGCCTCGTTGTCGACGGCTGCGATCACCGCTGCGGCACCGGTCACCTTCACGATATCCGGGAGCAGCTCTGCGACCGCCGACACCTCCGGAAACGAAAGGATCAAATCGGCGGGAGGCAAGTCGTCGGGCACGTACTCGTCTGGATAGTCGATCACGATCGGAAATCGAGAGGGAGCCCGCCACTGTTCAACAATCCACCCCTCCGGGGCGTGGCGTCGAACATTGGAGAGGTGGCGTTCGCCGTACTCGCCGGTGATGACGCCGAGGATCCGCATGAGTCAGGCCGTTTCCAGTGCCGTCGCCGGGATCACAGGATGCTGTCGAGCATGGCCGCCACGGCCCGGAAAACCGGGGAGTCGTCGTCCATCTCGACGAGCGGGCGACCACTGAAGTCGAACTCCGTGACGTCGGACGCTTCCGGGATGGTGCCGAGCAGGGGAACGTCCACCTTGTCGACTGCCTCGCGGAGGGCTGGTGGCAACTCACCACCCGGCACCCGGTTGACTATCAGGTAGGCGTTCTCGATGTGAATATCCAGTTCGTTTCGGAATCCGGCAATGCGGGCGGCGGCCACGATGCCCCGCTGGGTAGGATCGCTGACGATCAGCAGATGTTGGACGTCGCGGGTAGTGCGGCGGCTGAGGTGCTCCATGCCGGCTTCGTTGTCCACCACCACATAGCGGTAGTTGTCTCCGATGGCGTCGATGACTTCGCGCAAGTTGTGGTTGACCGCGCAGTAGCAGCCGGGCCCTTCCGAGCGACCCATGGCGATCAGATCAAAATCGATACCTTCCGACAGTGAGGACCGTACTTCGTAGTCGAGGTACTCCCGTTTGCTGACGCCACCGGGTAACCCGCCCATGGCCGCCCCCCCGGCGGTGACCGATTCCTTGACCTTGTCGAGCATGCCCTCGCGAATGTCGCCCACGGTCCAGTCGAGGTTGAGACCGAGCACCATGTTCAGGTTGCTGCTCGGGTCGGCGTCGATGGCCAGCGTGGCTCCCTGTTTGGTTTGGGCCAGATACTTGATGGTCATAGCGGCGATCGTGGTCTTTCCGACTCCACCCTTGCCGGCAACTGCGATCGTCGTACTCATTCTCTTCCTCGTTTTCGTCATTATCCCGGGACCGGCATCGACTCGCTGAGCGCATCAGCGATGACGGCGGCCGCCTCCCGGAGTGGCGGTACCAGAGCGTACACGGACTCGCCGCGTCGGTCGGCGTCCACGACTCCCGGGTCTTCGGGCAAATAGCCCAACAGCGGAAGATCGGCTGCCTCTTGCTCGAGAAACCTCACGTCCTCGTCGCTGTGGATACGATTGCCGACCAGCCACATCCGGGTCAATCCGATGTCCTCGGCAAGTTTTTTGATCTGGGCGGCGGTGCTCAGGCTTCGTCTGGTTGGTTCCACCACTATCAACATAGCGTCGACGAAGTCGACGGTGGCCCGGCCCAGGTGCTCCACTCCCGCGTACATGTCCATGATCAGCACGTCGTCGTCGCGGAAGAGGAGGTGGGTAAACAGGGTCTTCAGCATGGCGCTCTCGGGACAAATGCACCCGGCGCCACCCGACTCGACCGAACCCATCTCCAGCAAACGAACCCCGAGGTGCAGGGCGCTGAAGCGCTCGGGGAGGTCGTCCACGCGCGGGTTGAGGGTGAAGAAGCCGCCCATCGCCCCGGGTTTGGCGCCCGTTCGCTCTTCGATCAGCTCATCCATCTCGGCGATCGGTCGCAGTTTCTCCAGCAATGCGTCGGGGAAGGCGAGGGCGCGGGCCAGAGAAGGCGACGGATCCGAGTCAACCGCCAATACAGCCCGACCCCGATCGGCAAATGTCTGCGCGAGAAGAGCCGCCAGGGTCGTCTTCCCGACCCCTCCTTTTCCGCTGATGGCTATCTTCATGCTTCTATCAGCCTCCTACGATCAACTCGGCATGGTTCTCGGGAGCGACGAAGTCGGGTGGCAAGAGGCCCGCCTCCGCCACAATGCGAGGAACGACCGACTCCCACATGACCGGCATGAGGTGAAAACCATTCACCCCGCCCATGCCCTTGATCTGGTCGATGAGCTCGAGGGTGATCTGGACTCCTTCCTCCTTCTCCCCGTCACCGGCCTTCTCGAGCCGCTCGAGGATCTGGTCGGGGATGAACACCCCCGGCACGTCGTCGTTCATATAGCGGGCCATCTTGTAGCTCTTGAGGGGCGTGATACCGATCAGAACGTATACCTTGTCGAGAATGTTCCGCTTGGCAAGGTGATCGAGCCAGATCTCGAGACCTTGCGGATCGTAGACGATGTTGGTCTGGAAAAACTGGGCTCCCGCATTGACCTTCTTGTGTTCCCGCAGCGCCTGGAACTCCGGCCGCGACGCGTAAGGCGAGGCGGCCGCCCCCAGGAAGTACTGGGGCGGATTCTTGATCTGTCGGCCGTCCAGGTAGACGCCTTCATCCCGCATCCGACGCAGGATCCACAACATCTGCACGGACTCGATGTCGACGACCTCCATCCGACTGCGGGGTGCCGGCCCGATCGCCGGGCTGTCGCCGGACAGGCAGAGAAGATTGCGGATACCCAAGGCGCTGGCGCCGATCACCTCAGCCTGCACTCCCACCCGGGTACGGTCCCGCGCCGCGATCTGCATCACCGGCTCGGCGCCACCCTGGAGCGCCATGAGGCTGCAGGCCTGGCTGGACATGCGGGGGGTTGCCGATGGGCAATCGGTGAAGTTGACCGCCGCCACATAGGGCCTGATCATCTCGATGTCCCGGACTAGTTTCCCGGTTCCCGAACCCATCGGTGGGGCCACCTCGGAAGTGACTACGAACTCACCGGCGCGGAGCCGGCGCTCGAGATCCGAAGCAGGCTCCTCGTAGGCGGGGGGGTGGTACTCGGCATCACCTTGCCACCAATCCGGTTGGCGAACCGGACCGAACACCGACTCCCAGGTCTCCGTCCGGGTCTGGCGGTTGCGCAGGCCGCCGACAAAATTCCCAAACCCAACTTCCTGGGTCTGCCGGAAAACGTCGCCCCAGGTCTCCCCACCGACCTTTTCCCAGTCGAGCGGTGGTAGGACCTCGAGGAGTTTCTCCTCCCTCCCCATCGCAAAAGCTCGCTCGTGAATCTTGTACCAAACGCAAGGTCGCGTCTCGTCTACGTAGCAAAACTCCGGGGTGGAGCCCCCGCAGGGCCCGTTGCGCAAGCCCTTGGGGCATTCCATCGGGCAAATGAAGGCCGTTTCCTGCAGCAGGCAGTTGCCGCACATCCGGCATCCATATACCGGTCCCTTGAAAGCCCTTTCGACCGCCATGAGGGCACGGTTGCCGAGCGTCTCTCGCTTGAAGGGACGCCAGGCCGGCTGCCAGCGGTGGGCAGGTCTTACTCTTGACATCAATCGGCTCCTTCCCGCTTACTGCTGCAGGTACGACTCGGCGTAGATGACCTTGTTGAGCAGGATCTGTACCGTTTTCCAGATCTTCGCCTGCTCCGGATCACTCATGTCGACATCGTCGATAGAAGGTTCTTCCATGGCCGCGATCCGGTCGCTGATCGCCAGATAGAGCTTGCCGACCGGGTCGCGGTCGTCCCTCTCTTCGATGACCCGAATGACCTCGTTTTGCTTTTCGTCGAAGGGGTCGGCGATCATCATCTGCAATCCACCGCCCATCAGCATGGCGAGGTACACGCGGTTGATCAACGAGCGGTTCTTGGTGGGCACCGCGTTGGAAACGTTCGACAGACCCACCGAGATGGCCGGGGGCGGATCCCAGACGACCTGCAAGGTGCGGATCGCTTCGATCAGTTCGGGGGCGTATTCCTGGCAGCCCGAGACGGTCAGCACCAGTGGATCGATGATCAGATCCGAGATTGGATAGTCGATCTCCAGCAAACGCGGAATGAGTTGCTCGATGGCAATCGTGACCCGTTCATCTGCGGAGACGGGAATTCCGCTCTTGCCCATCGTCAGAGCCACCAGTTTGGCGTTGTACTTCTTGGCGACCAGCGGGACTGCCTCGAGCCGTTCTTCCTCGGCCGACACCGAATTGATGATCGGCTGGGCTTTGGTGATGGCTTTGAGTCCCGCCTCGATTCCGGCCAGGTTGGTGCTGTCCAGACTCAGGGGAACATCGACCACTTCCTCGACGGTCTTCACCATCCAGGGGAAGACTTCCTCCCAGTCCTTCTTGCGTGGCCCGAGGTTGAGGTCCAGGGCTTGGGCCCCGGCTTCCACTTGAGCAACGGCGAGTTTCTGGAAAAACCGGGCGTCGCGGTCCGCCAGCGCGGCTTTGACGCTGTCGGAGATGATGTGGATGTTTTCGCCGATGATGTACATGGTCAGTCCTTCCTATGTCATCGCCGCTGCCACCGACGGGAAGCGGGAAAGATCAGTGTGAGGCAGAAACAACGCCGAGGTGAACGCCTCATAGAACGAGTTGTCGGCCGACAATTCGATGTAAGTCATCGACGAGGCGATCTCGGCGATTTCGGCCCGCGCCTCACGGTCGAGAAGCGCCAGGTAGGCACCCCTGACCGAAGTGTTGCCCAAGAAGTCGAACCGTTCCCAGGGGATGTCCGGGAGGAGGCCGATGTCGATTGCCTTCTCAACGTTGATGTACTTGCCGAAAGATCCGCCGATCAGGACCTGTTCGGCCGATTCGAGCTCAATCCCCACTCCGTCGGCGAGAACGTTGAAGCCCGCGTAAATGGCTGCCTTGGCTCTCATCAGATTGTCGATGTCCACTCTGGTGATGACGATGTCCTCACCGGTCTCGGTCTCGGCCGCCCAGGCAATCACATACTCGGCCCCGTGCAGACTGCGGCGCACCCGGGGAGTGCCGAGGGCCTGGTTGATGTGACCACCTTTGTCGAGAATACCGGTGATGAACATCTCCGCCACGAGTGAGATCAGTCCGCTTCCGCATATACCGCGGGGCGCTACATTGCCGATCACCCGGGAGGTGGGCTCATATGTCTTGCCGTCGACCCACACTTCCTCGATGGCACCCGTATCGGCCCGCATGCCGTGCAACACGCCGGCCCCTTCGAAGGCGGGACCCGCCGAGCAAGCGCAGGTGACCAGCCACTCGGAAGATCCGAGCACTATCTCGCCGTTGGTCCCGACGTCGATGAACAGGGTTGTAGCCGGTGACGACCGCAGATCCGAGGCGAACACCCCGGCGGTGATATCGGCGCCAACATAGCTGGCTACCCCGGGGAGAGGATCAACGATGCCGTCGGCATTCATCATGATTCCCACGTCACTGGCCTGCAACAACGGCAGGTTGTTGATAGGAGTGATGAAGGGCTCGAGGCGAATACTCTCGGGCGGAATCCCCAAGAGCAGATGCATCATGGTGCTGTTACCGCTCACGGTCGCCTTGACGATTTCCTTGGCGGTGATCCCCGTCTTGTTGCAGGCCGTCTCGACCAGATCGTTGACGGTCTGCAGGACCAATTCTCGCAGTTCGGCGCCCCCGCCGTTCTTGCTGCCGAAGATGATCCGCGAGATCACATCCTCGCCGCGGCTGATCTGCCGGTTGTACTCGCTGCCCTGAAACATGACGTTCCCGCTGAGGAGGTCGACCAGCCAGACGGTGACCGTGGTGGTCCCCACGTCGACGGCCAGCCCGCAGAGAGCTTCCTCTTCCGCCCGGGAAGCAGGCTGGACCCGGATGAGCCGGGCGGCCCCGTTCGTCTCCCGGCCGGTGTCGTACGTCAGGGCGATGTGCCAATCGGAGGAACGCAGCACCGCACCGAGTTTGCGGATCTGTTCAAGGGACGTATCGAGCCGTTGGATATCGGCCACGCGCCGGAGCGCCGTCTCCAGACGACCCCAATCATCAGTCTGATCGTCCATCGAGGGGGGCGTTAGCTGCAGAACCACCCGCCGGACCGTTTGGACCCGCTCCGGGTCGTAGCCGTCGGGGACCAACGCTTCGGGGGCGATGTGATCCGTGGTGAGCCGCCGCTGGATCTGTTCCGGCGGTGGAACAATGACGGACACGTCGCCTTCCACCACGGTCTGGCAGGCGAGGGCATAACCGGCCTCGATATCGGCCTTCGACAACCGCAGCACACTGCGGCGCCGCACCTGACCTGATTCGATCCGCACGGCACACCGCCCGCAGCGTCCCTGGCCGCCGCAGGGTTGGCTGATCTCCACACCACATTCACGGGCCGCTTCGACGAGCAATGCCCCAGCGGGGACGTCGACCGGCTCGGGTTGGGAATCGAAGCGGACGGTGTATTCGGCCATTACGATTCCCGCTCCCCCTTCGGCTACGTGAGGACAGTCTTCATGTAGCCGGGCAGGTCGACCGCTTCCCTGGGCCCAACTTTGATGTCCCAGTCGGGCAACTCCTCCTCGAGTTCACCGGAGAGCACCGCTGTGTGTCCGGGGAGCACGATGAGCTTGCGATCGACTTTGTCGGCTATCCCGAACTCCTTGACCGCCTTGGCGATCCTTTCGGCATCGAACTTCCCCGCGGCCCAGGCCGTCAGGACACTCATTCCTTCGGCGTCGGTGACCAGGAGCCAGGCGGGCAGCCCGGCGCCTTCCACCTCGTTGGCGACGCTGAAGTAGGTGATGCTGAAGTTGGTCGTCACCAACACGGGATCCGACGGTTTCGGGTCGTTTATCTCATAGACGGCCGGCTGGACCTGGATCGGCTTCTGCGGATCGGTGTAGATGTTTTCGCGGAGCACCAGGATCGGATACATCAACTCGGGCGCGAAGGTGTCGAGCACCACAAAACCTGCGTACTTGCAGAGGGCCTGGGTAGCCAGCAAAGATTCGTGACCAGGATCTCCGGAGTCCGTGGCGAATGCGATGGTGGGATAGCCGAGCGGGCGGAAATTCTTGAGAGCCAGCCGCCGGATCTGTGTGTTGAGGGCCAGCGAACCGCCCAGACCCTTGACCGCCGGGTATAACACCAGATCCTCGACACCCTTTTCCTTGATCTTCTCCGTCAGGTCGGCGAGTTCCTCCAGGGTTCCACCTTTGACCCCCAACGGGGCGTTGTGCTTGACGGCCAGATCGGCCATTGCCTCCCAATTGTCTGCATCGGCCCCGAGGATGAGGGGCGCTTCTCCCTTCAGTTTGTCAAGGCCGCTCGACATTACCGCCGGATCGCTGCCCACCAGGATCAGTGGCAACCCGGTCGAGCCCCGCACCGCTTCCACCGCCGCAGCAAAGGCCGCCCCGTCCCCGGAGGTCGCTTCCACCGCAAAGCCATCGATGGCCAGTTCCATTCCAACGTAGTCAACGGAGTACGACGCCGCCGCCTTGACCTTGGCGGCAATCGACTCCGAGTCGGCCGTATCTAGAACCCGGATGAGAACCCCGGGACGGTTGAAGAACTTCTTCTCGTGACGGAACAGCACGACCTCATTGCCGGCTTTCGCCTCGCCGGCTTGACCCTTGAGGGTGATCAGCCGGATCGGCGGAGCGGCGGATTCGGCCAGCTCGGTCTTTGCTTCATCCGTTACGTACGGGCAATCGTCGAGTTCGACCTGTTTGGCGGCGAGCTTCATCGCAAACGCCAGGCAGGTGGGGAAACCGCACTCCTTGCAGTTCGTCTGCGGGAGCATTTTGTAGATCTGGATTCCAGAAAGCGCCATGGTTCTCTCCTACACCGTCTCGAAGGCCATGAGCTCATCGATGGCCGCTCTGACCCGTTTGAGACTCTCTGGATGACGGAGGACGACCACATTGGCGCCGGCTTCGATCAACGACACGGCGGTCAGGGTCTCCCAGTTGACTCCCCGTTCGACCCATTCGCCCCACGTCTCGGGGACCCCCTCGCCAACCTTGGATTCCTTGGTCTTCCAGGTCTCGAAACCCGGGTTCACCATCATCGGTAGCTGGGTCATGGCGTCACCTTGCAGGGCGGCCAAGCGCAGCCGCTCCATCACGGAGTAGCCGTACTCGATCCCGTAGCCGAGCGCTCCGGTGGTGGGATCCATCACTATCCGGTCGAGCGGCAAGCCCATGTCGGTCATGAGGATGTTGAGCTGCTTCGCCAGGTTCACGTCCATCGGGGTGCGCCCTAGCACCAGGTGGTCGTTGGCCATGGCCGAAGCAACGATCGTCCGGTAGTTTTTGTCCTCGCACAGTCCCAACACCAGCCGTTCACCTTTGGTTGCATCGGCGATCGGGACCAGGATCGAGTTGTCGACCTCTGCCTGCCCCGGTCCCTGCACCACCAGGGGCAGTCCGGTGGCACCGAGCACCGCTTTGACCGAACTAACCGCGAAATCCGCTGTTACCGGCTCTCCGTCGGGGCCTTTCGATCCGAACAAGAGCACGATCAGGTCGGCGCCGGCCTCCTCACAGGCCTTGGCCCAGGCTCCCGCATCATCGACCAACTCTCCCCAGGCTTCGAGCAGGACGGGGGACCATTCATCCGGGCGAACCGGAGTTATCTCCATGGCAATGACCGGTCGATTGACGGTCGGCTTCTCGAAGTGCATGAACGGCAACGCTTGGTCACCGCCGATCGTGACGGTCGATGACCTCGTACCTCCTTGCTCGCTGGTGGCCCCGAGGGTGACGGTTTTGACCGCTCCCGGCCAGTTGTCTTTGGGGATGTCAATGGGCATACGACTCGCTCCCGATAACGGCGATTCCGATTTGTCTGATATCCAAATGAGCTCGGCGCATCAGAAGATAGGATCCATCGTCAACGCCGGGTGGTTGTTCGCTTCCATCCAGGGGAGGAGTTCCTCCACGGTGGAAACGGATCGCTCGTCGGCGATCCGGTCGATGAGTTCCGCGTCACCGACCCGCGCCGCGACTGCCTTCAGCTCTTCTGCCATGGTGTCCTTGAGGATGCTGCTCATCCACACGACTCGCTGGAAACCACCGTCGGCGGAAATGAACTTGGGACTGATCAGGTAGAACTTCCCGACCCCCATCACCCCGGGAGTCTGGATACCGCCCCCGGCCATGCCGGCCAGCGTGCTGAACGTCATCCCGGCCGGAGTCATGCTGGTGTCCTCACGGCTCACCACCATGACGCCGTTGGCTTCGGGAATCAACATGACTATGCACTCGAAGCAACCACAGGCGGTCATGGGGTTTTCCATGATCGAGTACATCGCCACCTCTTCGACCACGCCGTGCGAACCCACCTTGGCGTAGTCGTTGGTCCCCTCCCAATAGCCCTGGTCGAGATCGACCTTTCTTCCCAGCTTGATGGGTTGGTTGGGGCCGGTGGGGTTGATGTTGAAGGAGGCTTTGCAGTCCAGCCAGTTGTAGGCGCCGCACAAACCCAAACGTTCCGGGCTAACGATGCAGACGTGATTCGGGGCAAACGACTGACACAACGTGCACGAGTAGAACTCGTCGACCGCGTCGTCGGTGAGATCCTCCAACCGTTTGTTTCGGAAGGTGTAGGCCTCACGAGCCTCGAGAAGCTTGGCCTCGACTTGATCGTGATCTGTGTAGATCGTGACCTGGACCTTGTCGACAATGGCCCCAAAATCGGAGTGGAGACGGGCGTGCACGATCTTCCCAAAGTGCTCCAGATCGAACCCGGCCGCCGCGGCTTTGCTCGAGATACGGATCCAGGCGATGTCGCGCTGGCCGATGTGTTGGATACCCGATGCGCCGTTGACGAAATAGTGGATCTGGCGTTCGAGCACCGGTTCGAAATCCTGCTCCATCTGGCGGCCGGCGACCTCGATGACTATGCCCATGTCCAGACTGCCCTGATCTTCGACTTCCGAGAAGTCCGGGCCCACCACCTCGATCTTGCCGTCGGTCAGCTCGTCGAGCTTGGCCATCTTCAAGTACTCGAAACAGCGCGAACCCCGGCCTCCGAATTCGACCCGCATGTCGGCTTTGCGAACCACTTCCCCTTCGAAGGCGGACCCGTAGGGGACCGGCACGGGCACGTCGGCCACCTGGACTTTTACCCCGCGCACCTCGATACATTTCTGCACGAGCCGTTCGGCCTTCTCCGAGTCGTTGGCCCCTTCGATCTCATTCCACGGCTGAGAGACCACGTGCTCATAGGTGGTGATTCCGCTGGGCAGGATCTGGGGAATGACGGTGTCGGCAATGACCGGAAAACCGAAGTTGATGGCCCCGGCGGCCGCCGAGTACTTCAGGTCGTCAACTTCGCCGAGGGCCAGAACGAAAGCGAATACCCGGTCCTTGTTGTAGGTCAGGATCTCGCGGGCTTGCCCACCTTTCAGACCGCCGAAGGTGAGCGCCGAACGAGTGGCAAAGCCGAGGGCGTAGATGGCACTGATCGTGTCGGTGCCAAACGGGACCGTGTAGGTGTCGTACCCGAGCTCCACTCCCTCCTCGTTGAGCTGATCAATGATGCTGCGACCGTTCACGTTTCCGGACAAGAAACACAAGATGTTGCGTTTTTGCAGTTCACGAACGATCTGCACCGCTGCCTCGTTGGATCTCGCGCACCCAACAATTGCCGCGAAGCCCGGCATCCGCCCGTCCACCAGCTGGATGCCCCACGATCGCAGCTGGATGTCGTCGATGGCGCCATTCAAGTGCCCGTCAACCGCCGCCCCGGCGCCGTTCATGTCCGGGCTGGTGAAGGCGGTCCCCCCGGCGAGGGCGAAGCCGGGCATCGGCTCGGGCTGCAGCCCGTAGACATACCGGATGGCCTCGATGGTCTCGGCGGCGATGAGGGTCGCCATGCCGCTGTCGAGCGTTTCGCCCAGATATGGCGTCCAATGGTGATCAGAGGGCACCGGGTGCAGGAGTTTGCGGGCATGAGCCAGGCTCTCGGGAAGCTGTCCGAGCGTCTCGACCTCGCGGCCGGTCATACCGAAGATCACCGGGAGGTAGTACGCAGTGTTGGGGAACGAGACCGGGGTGTCGGGCCCTTTCTCCTCGAGTGCCTGATTCAACATTGTCTCTGCTTCGGAGACCAGGGCGTTGGCACCTCGAATGGCCCGGGTCGCTATGTAGCGTGACATGCCGTTTCTCCCTTATACCGCAGCCGGCTGGCCGTAAAGAGCGGCCTGCTGTTCTTCGAAGGGAAGCGCCTCGATCTCCCGGAGTCGGGCATCTCCGCTCTTCCCAAATTGCGACGGGTCGTACTTGGGCAATCCGAGGGCGGCCCGTTTCTTGTCGATATGATCGAGCGTGCGCTGGATCATCTCCCACGGGTCGTCCACGAACTCCAGCTTGCCCCCGTAGAGCTCCTCCCAACCCGAACTCATGAAGTCGGACACGAGGATGCTGTCGGGCATCTTGTCGCCCCGCCCTTCGACCGGGTTGGACCCGCCCATCATCACAAAGGCGCCCGAAGCGACACAGTAGGTGGCAATGGACAGAGCCTTCTCGCTCATCCATTCCGGGGCGATTCCGACCGCCGGAATCTCGCTGATGTCGTCACCGAGGCCGCCTTCGTCGACCATCTGGGTGAGGACGGTGAGGATGCGGGTGTTGTCGACGCACGATCCCATGTGCAGCACCGGGGGAATCCCGATCGTCTCACAGACTTCTCGCAGCCCCGGTCCTACCCGGTCGATGCCGGCTTCCCCGAGCAGGAAGCCGAGCTTGGCGTTGGCGATGGCACTGCAGCCGGTCTCCACGACCAGCACATCCTGCTTGAGGAGCTCTTCGGTCATCGTGGTGTGATACGCGTCGTGCTGGATTCGCGGGTTGGTACAGCCGACGATGGCGGCTACCCCGCGGATCCGTCCGGCCATGATGGCGTCGTTGAGAGGCCGGAACGATGCCCGATATGACCCTCCCAGCATGTAGTTGATGTACTCATGGGAGAACCCCGGGATCAGCGAGTTCTTGTAGTCCGGAATATTGACGTTGCCACGATTGGCGTAGTTGTCGATGGCCTCTTTGAGGATGTTCTTGGCGATGGAAAGAGCATTGTGTTCGTCGAACTCGATGTGCGTGGCACCTTTGATCTTGACCTTGGGCGAGGTGGTAATGATCTTGGTGTGGAAGTTCTCCGCCAGCGCCACCAGCGCCTGCATGATGCACTGAACGTCGACCACCATCGCCTCCACCGAACCGGTGAGGATCGCCAGTTCCTGCTGCAGGAAGTTCCCGGCGGCGGGAATCCCCTGTCGCATCAGGATCTCGTTGGCCGTGCAGCAGATACCGGAGAGATTGATTCCGGCCGCCCCGGCCGCTTTGGCGTAGGCGATGATTTCCGGGTCCTGAGAGGCGGCCACCACCATCTGGCTGAGAGTGGGTTCATGCCCGTGAACGACGACATTGACCATGTCGTCTTTCAATACTCCGAGGTTGGCTTCCCCGAGTAGCGGGGCAGGCGTGCCGAACAGGATGTCCGAGATGTCGGTGGCTATCAAGCTGCCCCCCCACCCGTCGGCGAGGGCAGTGCGCACGGCGTGCTGGAGGATATGGGTCGCCTCCTGGTCGTCACCCATGTGGGTGCGATGGAGCGCTTCGACGACCTCACGGTCCACCCCGCGAGGCATTACCCCTTGCTCCTCCCAGATCTTCTTTCGTTTCTCCGGAGCCCGTCTGGCCGAAACGATGGAACCGCGTTGCTGCCCGAACTGGGCGATGTAGAGATCGGCGAGATCGTTGGCAATCTCTTCGGGGGAACGGCCTTCGACCGGGATGTCGTAAAGCGCCGCGATGGTCCGAAGCTTGGCGATATCGCGGATCGCATAACCGGCGGCTTCGCCGTTGGCGACGGCCTTCAGCGTGAAGGCCATGTCCCGCCCATGGTCGGAGTGGGCGGCCGACCCGGCCGCCACCGATCGAATGAAGTTGCGAGCCTGGATCGTGTCGATCGTGGCACCACAAACCCCGGTCATGCCATCTTTGGTCAGCCGGCAGGGACCCATGCCGCATAGGCTGCAACACAAACCCGCCGAGCCGATGTTGCAGGCCACCATGGTGTCTGCCCGGCTGAAGGCGGTGGTAACGCCCATCTGATCCGCGACGGCCAGCATCTGCTGGGCCGCCGGGTCGATCGACGCCTCTTCCGGAGTCCGCCGTCTTCTTCCTGGGGATGGTGATCTCTTCGTCTGCCATGGTCTGGTTTCTCCCTCATTCATCCATCTTGGGGGCCGGGCCCATTCCTGGACACGCCCAGAGCGGCCTGCCGGGTGCGGCGATTTCCTGTCCAAAGGAAACCGCCGGGCCGGCGTTTGCGTAAGCAGCGGTGTGCCGGAAGTAAGTGTCATCGTCATAGCCGACGGCGGGGTTTCCGGACTCTCCAGCGGCATATCGAGCTCACCGAGGTATCCGTTTTCGTCGAGCGTCTTGGTCAGGACATCTTCTGATGTCTTGTCCGGGTCGTACTCGATCTTCACGACTTGAAATGCACTGGAGGCGTCGACCGTCTCCACTCCGGGGACCCCCAGCAGGATCCGCCGGACCTCAACCACGTGGTGGTCGGCGTACATCACCGGTACGTCAATTACGACTGCCGTCATATCAACCCCCGTTATGGGACCGCTCCCCGTCCGGAGGCGGTCCGTCTTGTCCCATATTGTGCTCCGGATTGTCCCTTTGCAGGGGAAATCCACGTTCTGTCGCAACCAGACTAATCACCACAAGTCCCGCAACAAGAGGGCCGAATGGCCGTAAAAAGAGGGCGAACTGCCCTGTCGGTGCGGCTCAATTCGAGACCTCTGGGGTTTTGCACCGGGAATAGGGTGTTCCGGGGGTCGAACCGGCCCGTCGGTTTGAGCTCTCTCAAGACCAGTGGTGGCCTTCCCGGGCCATCCGCGTTCTCTCTCTCCTGTGGTGGGCGCCGATCGAGTCGCGGCTACGATTCGCGGGCCGGCCGTCGGCCCAGGAAAGGATCCTCATGTCCGAGCAGATCTTTCGTGTCACGTACGCCACCCTTACCGCCGAGAACGACGACCTCCACGCTGCTTACGATGAAGGCATAGCCGGTGCCCGGGAACTCCTCGGCGAAGAGCACCCCTTTTATATCGACGGTCGCCCGCGCCGGGGTGGCGGGACTCAGGAGGTCTTGTCGCCGATCGACCGGGACATCGTCATCGGTCGCTTTGCCCAGGCCACCGGCGAAGACGTCGACGAGGCGGTGGAGGACGCCCGGGCTTTTGCATCCAGTTGGGCGGGCACCACCTGGCCGGAACGGATAGCGATTCTGCGTCGCGCCGCCGACCTCATCAGTGAGCGCCGCAACGTCCTCGCCGCCGCCATGGCCTTCGAGGTTGGCAAGAATCGCCTTGAAGCCCTCGGAGATGTCGAGGAATCGGCCGATCTGATTCGCTACTACTGCCATCAGATGGAGGAACACCAGGGGTTTGCGTCACCCATGGAGCGACTTTCGCCTGCCGAGGTCACCACGGACGTCATGCGACCCCACGGAGTCTGGGCGGTGATCAGTCCCTTCAACTTCCCCATGGCGCTGGCTGCCGGCCCGGCCGGCGCCGCTCTGGTCGCCGGCAACACCGTAGTGTTGAAGCCGTCTACCAACGGATCTCTCACAGCCCTGCATCTCTACGCGGCGCTGCGCGACGCCGGGCTTCCGGCGGGCGCCTTCCACGTCATCACCGGCTCGGGTCCGGTGGCAGGCGCCGCCCTGACCTCCCACCCGGGGGTGGACGGCATCACGTTTACCGGGTCGTACGCGGTGGGGATGCACATCTACCGCGCCTTCAGCACGACATACCCCAAACCGGCCATCTGTGAGATGGGTGGAAAGAACCCCACCATCGTGACGGCTCGCGCCGACCTCGACAAGGCGTCCGACGGGGTGCTGCGGTCCGCTTTTGGGTTCGGCGGGCAGAAGTGCTCCGCCAACTCGCGGGTGTACGTTTTTCCGGAGGTGGCCGGGGAGTTTCTCGATCTGCTGGTCGACAAGACCTCCAGCGTCAAGACCGGCAATCCGCTTGACCGTGACGTGTTCCTGGGTCCCCTGATCAACGAATCGGCGGTCGGCACCTACTTGGAAGCGGTCGCCGAGGCAACATCTTCGGGAGAATTGTTGGTCGGGGGTGCCAGGCTGGACCACGGCGACCTCGAACGAGGTCACTTCGTTGCCCCGACGGTGGTCCGGGTCCCGCGCTCCAGCCGGATCTGGAAGGAGGAGTTGTTCGTGCCGTTGGTGGCGGTCGAGGAAGTCGATGGACTCGACGCATCTCTGGTGCTGGCCAACGACACCGAGTACGGGCTGACCGCCGGGTTGTACAGCGAGGATCAAGCCGAGATCGATCGGTTCTTGAACCAGATCGAAGCCGGCGTCGTGTACATCAACCGGCGGGCCGGTGCTACCACCGGGGCCTGGCCGGGAGTGCAACCGTTCGGCGGATGGAAAGGCTCCGGCACCAGTGGCAAGGGTGGGGGAGGCCCTTACTACCTGACCCAATATCTCCGCGAGCAGAGCCGCACCCGGGTCGAGGCTTAGCGCTCATGGCGAGGCCGGCTGCCATCGGGTTGAGCGCGACTGGAGAGCCGGATTCCCGGGGCGGTTACCGGCGATGAGCAACGTTTTTCACCGGGTGCTGACTTCCGATCTCCCCCGGGCGGTCGGCGCCTCCGGCGTGTGGATCGAGGACGCCGCCGGACGCCGATACCTGGACGCGGCCGGGGGGGCGGTCGTCGTGAACGTCGGTCATGGGAGGCCGGAGGTGGTGGCCGCCATGATCGACCAGACCGCCCGGGTCGACTACGTGCACGGAACCGCCTTCACGACCGAAGCCATTGAGACCTACGCCGAAGAGCTGGCTCTGCTCCTGCCGATGAAGGACCCGAGGATCTATCCGGTTTCCGGCGGCTCGGAAGCGGTTGAGACGGCATTCAAGCTGGCTCGCGCTTACCACCTCGCTCGTGGCGAGCCCGGGCGGCACAAGATCGTCGCTCGCCGGGCCTCATACCACGGTAATACCCGGGGAGCACTGGCCGCCTCGGGACGAACCGCGCTTCGGGCCCCCTATGAGCCGTGGCTGGGGACCAGCCTGCAAGTACCGGCGGTCTACGAGTACCGCTGTCCAATTCCCGAGCATCCGGTAGCCTGCGGCGCGGCCAACGCGGCGGCTCTCGAGGAACTGTTCGAGCGAGAGGATCCCTCAACCGTCGCAGCCTTCATTGCCGAGCCGGTGGGCGGGGCCGCGCTGGCGGCCGCAGTCCCGCCCGACGACTACTGGCCGGCTGTCGCCGAGGTGTGCCGGCGACATGGAGTGCTGTTGATCACCGACGAAACCATGACCGGGTTTGGCCGCACCGGGCGTTGGTTCGGTATCGACCATTGGGGGGTGCAACCCGACCTCCTGGTTGCCGGGAAGGGTACGGCGAGTGGGTATTGGCCTTTGGCTTTGTGCGTCGCCTCGAGCGAAGTCTTCGACGCGGTCCGCGAGACCGGCTTTGTCCACGGCTTCACCTACTCGCACCATCCCATCGGAGCGGCCGTCGGTCGGTCGGTGCTGAGGTTGCTCACCGAGGAGCGGTTGGTCGAGGCATCGGCAGCTCGCGGCGCTCAGCTGATCGCCGGGTTGCGCAGGCGCCTGGACCACTCGCTGATCGTCGGGGATATTCGGGGTGTCGGGCTGCTGATCGGGATCGAATTCGTGCGCGACCCCGGGACCGGCGAGCCCTTCGCACGGTCGTCCCTGGTAACGGAGCAGGTGTTGAGCGCTGCCAAAAACATAGGGTTGATGCTCTACCCATCGACAGGATTCGTCGACGGCACCCGGGGCGACGCCATCCTGTTCGGTCCGCCGCTGGTCATCTCCGAAGAGGAGGTCGAATTGGCCGTCGACCGGGCCGCTCGAGCTGTAGAGCAGGTTGCAGCTCGGCTCGAAGGTTTGTGATCGGCGGAGGCGCCATGGCCGGTCAAACCGCCTAAGCAGACCCGAGCCGAAGTTCACCCCATCGTTGGCCGGCCGCCAGGTCGATCACCGTCCAGGCCATCGCCAGGGCACCGTCGCGGATCATCCTCAAGCCGTCGGCGGTGATCGTATGGGCAGCAAATTCGGGCTGGTGATTGACGGCCGTACCCGAGTTGATGCCCAGGTGCGGTTGGATGGCCGGCACCAGGTGGGAAACGTTCCCCATGTCGGTTGAACCGCCGGGGGAGGGGGGTAGTTCGGCCCGCCGCGGCATCGGTCTGCCTAACGCGAGGCAATTGGCAGCGAACAGATCGACCAGCAGCGGGTTGCTCACCAGATCGACGAAGGTGTGCCCGGCGTCTTCGATCTCGAGGGTGCAGCCGGTGGCGGCGGCGGCCGCCTCGAAGCAGGCAATCACGCGATGATAGAGGCCGGCCAGTTGGCCGGCGGTATCCGCCCGCACATACCACGACGAACGGGTCAAGGCGGGGATGATGTTGGCGGCTTCGCCACCGTGGGTGATGATACCGTGGACCAGTTCGGAGGGGAGGAGAGCCTGGCGCAGGGTCGAGATGTTCAGGTAGGCCTGGACGACCGCGTCGAGGGCGTTGATGCCGAGCTGAGGGGCCATGGCCGCGTGGGATTCCTTGCCGCGGAAGGTCACGTCGAACGGGCGCAAGGCCAGCTCCGTCGGATCAACGAGATCGGTCGGCGTGGGGTGCACCATCAGGGCGGCGGCCGTTTCGGCGAAGGCGCCCGCCCCGATCAGTTCTACTTTGCCTCCCGTCGTCTCTTCGGCGGGAGTGCCCAGCACGGTGAGACGAAAGCTGAGTTCCTCGGTGAGTCCGCGCAGTGCCACCCCCGCCCCCAGGGCGGCGGCGGCAATGAGATTATGGCCACAGGCGTGACCGACCGCCGGAAGCGCGTCGTACTCAGCGCATATCACCACCTCCGGACCCCCCGACCCCACCCGGGCCGCAAAGGCGGTCTGCGACCCGTAGGCAGGATGCTCCACCTCGAACCCCTGGCTCTTCAGAAACCCGGCCAGCCGGGTCGACGAGGCAACCTCTTCCCATGAAAGCTCCGGGTTCTCGTACATCCAGCGGCTGATCTGTTCCAGCTGCTGTTCTACCGACGCAAAGGCCGCCGCTGCCACCTGTTTGTGATCCATCGCAGCTCCTCAGATCCGATCGGGATCCGCCAGCAGGCAGGCGGACTGGTGACCTTCGTCGATGGTGAAGAACGGCGGATCTATCTCCCGACAGGCTCCGAACGCTTGTGGGCAGCGGGGCGAGAACCGGCACCCGGAAGGGATTCGGGTCGGGTCGGGAGTCTCACCGCTCAGGATGATCCTGTGCCGCGATCGATCGGGGTGGGGGACCGGAACCACCGAGACGAGCGCTTCGGTGTAGGGATGACGCGGTTCGGTGAGTACCTGGTGGGTCGGGCCGATTTCGACGATCCGGCCCAGGTACATGACCGCAATCCGATCGGCATAGGCGGCGACGGTCGACATGTCGTGGGTGATCATCACCAAGGCGATGCCCTGATCCTTGGCCAGTGAAGCAAGCAAGTTGAGGATGTCGGCCCGGATGGAAACATCGAGCATCGATACCGGCTCGTCGGCGATCAGCACCTCGGGTTGGAGGGCAAGGGCGGCGGCGATCACCACCCGTTGACGTTGACCGCCCGACAGCTCGTGGGGATGCCGGTTGGCGAACGTTTCCGGAGGCCGCAGGCCTGCCTGCTCGAGCGCCCGGGTCACCCGGGCGGCCAGGTCCGCCGGGTTGGTGGCGGCCCGGTGCACCCGCAAAGGTTCGGCCACGATGGTGCCGACCGTCATGCGCGGGTTGAGCGATTCATAAGGATCCTGGAAGACCATCTGCAGATGGCGGCGAGCCCGGCGCAACGAGCGGGCGTCGAGGGTGGACAGGTCGTTGCCGGCTACCACCACCCGCCCGGCGGTGGGCGGCAGGATCCCCATCATCAGGTTGGCGGCGGTGGTCTTGCCGCACCCGGACTCACCAACGATGGCCACGATCTCGCCTGCTCTAACCTCCAGGTCGATCCCGTCCACGGCTCGTACCACCGAGGCCGGCCTTCGGGCCAGCGCATCACCGAGCGACCGGTGGCGGAGGAAGTGTTTCGACACTCCGGCCACGCTGAGAATCGGGTCAGACACGGCTCTTCTCCTCGACCAGAAAACAAGACACCCATCTTCCGTCACCGACCGGGTAGTCGGGAGGACGCTCTTGATCACAGCGGTCGAAAGCCTGCGGGCAGCGGGGAGCGAAACGGCATCCGGTAGGAAGACTGTCCAGCCGGGGCGGGGCCCCCGGGATCGAAACCAGCGCCCGGTCCGGGTTGTCGATATCGGGAAATGCCTGCAGTAGCAGCCGGGTGTAGGGGTGGAGGGGATCGGAGAACACCTCGGCGACCGTGCCCTGCTCGGCCACGACCCCGCCGTACATCACGACAACCCGATCGCACGTTTCGGCCACCACCCCGAGATCGTGGGTGATCAAGACCAGCGCCATCCCGAACTCCTCCCGCAGTCGCACCAGGAGGTCCATTACTTGCGCCTGGATCATCACGTCGAGGGCGGTGGTCGGTTCGTCCGCCACGACTACCGAGGGGTGGCAAGCCAGGGCCAGGGCGATCATGGCCCGCTGGCGCATACCACCGGAGAATTGATGGGGGTACTGGTCCGCCCAATTAGGCGACATACCGACCAGCTCGAGAAGCCGGCGAGCCTCATCCCGGGCCGTCACGTTGTCGGTCTCCGGTTGGTGGAGCTGGATGGCTTCGGTGATCTGGGCACCGACTCGCTGGACCGGGTTGAGGGCGTTCATGGCCCCCTGGAACACGACGGACAGGCTGTCCCAGCGGAGATCGCGCAGTTCTTCGGGATCGAGGCGAGCCAGGTCACGACCGTCGTGCCACACCGAACCACTGATGAGAAACCCGCCGGGAGGCAGCAACCGCAGTGATCCCAACATCGCGGTGGTCTTGCCGCATCCCGACTCACCGACCAAACCAAGCGACTCGCCCGGACGCACATCGAAGGAGATGCCGTCGATGGCAATCAACTCTCCGTGGTCGGATTCGAACCCCACCCGTAGGTCGCGAACGGCGAGGATCGTATCCGGCACCGGACCTGCGTCGGTCGACTCATCGGGTGGGGGCAGCGGGGCTTCGGGTTCCAGGTGGTGGCGAGTCATGCGAGGGTTGAGCACCTCCTCGGCTGCGTTGCCGAGCAGGGTGGTACCCAGCACCACCCAGACGATGGCGAGACCGGGCGGGATGAGAGCCCACCAGGCGCCGGCCGACACGGCGCCGCGGGTGAAGGCGAAGTTGAGCATCTGGCCCCACGAGATCACCGTCGGATCGCCGAGCCCGATGAACGCCAGGGTCGACTCGGAAAGGATGGCCAGCGAGATGACCAGCACCGTGTTGGCCAGCATCAACGGCACGACCTGGGGGAAGACGTGGCGAGCCAGTATGTGGAGGTCGCCGGCCCCGATCGCTTTGGCCCGCTGCACGAACTTGCGCTCTCGAACCGTGAGGGTCTGGGCGCGCACCAACCGGGCGGTGGTGGTCCAGCCCAATGCGCCGATGACCAGGATGATGTTGCGCAAGCTCTGGCCGACGATGGCCACGATGACGATCTGCAGCGCCAGGTCGGGGATCACCAGGAAGAAGTCGGTGAAACGCATGAGGAGATTGCCGGTCCGGCCGCCCCGGTACCCGGCGACGATCCCGATCGCTCCGCCGATGAAGAGCGAGATCAGCGCCGCGGCGAAACCGACCAGAAGCGATACCCGGGCACCGTAGAGCATCCCCGATAGCACGTCATGGCCGGCATCGTCCGTCCCGAGCAGATGAGCGGCCGACGGCCGGGCGTAGATATCTGAGATGGTCACCCGGACCTGGGCGTAGGGGTCGTAGGGGGAGATGACCGGAGCCAGAGTGGCCACCACGATGGCGATACCCAGCATCCCGGATCCGATCCAGAAAAGCCGGTTGCGGCGTAGTCGTTCCCAGGCGTTCATACTTCGGTCACTCTCGGATCGAGCCTCAAGTAGATCAGCTCGGCGATCAAGTTGGCGGTGATCACCGCTATGGCCAGCAACAGGAAGGCGCCTTGCAGCAGGGGATAGTCGCGCTGGGAGACGGCATCGACGGTGAGCTTGCCGAGCCCGGGCCAGGAGAACACAGTCTCCACCTGGATGGCGCCGGACACGGTGAAACCAAGGTTGAGGGCGATGAGCGTGACGATGGGCAGCATGGCATTACGGAGGCCGTGCCGGCGAATGATGTCGATGGTCGACAGGCCTTTGGCCTTGGCAGTGAGGATGTAGTCCTCACTGAAGACTTCGACCACCGAGCTGCGCATGATCAGCAGGTACTCGCCCAGCAGCACGAGGGTGAACGTCAGGGTGGGGAGAAAAAGGTGGCTGAGGACGTCGACGGTCTGACCCCATCCAGATAGGTCGCTACCACCGACGGTGACTCTTCCTCCGATGGGGAACCCGAGGTAGCGGCTGCCCACGAACAGGAGGATGATCCCCAGGAAGAAGGTCGGAAGCGACCAGGTGAAGAGGCCGAAGGTCAGCGCCGACACGTCGATCTTGGTCCCCCGTTTCCAGGCGGCCAGCAGACCCAGCGCCACCCCGGCCAGAATCGCAAAGAGTTGGGCGGGCAGGACCAGCCACACGGTGTTGACGATCGACCGGCCCAGCAAGTCGGCGACGCTGCGGTTCTTGAAGGAGTAGGAGGTCCCGAGATCGCCCTGGGCGAGAGCCCCGAAATACCGGAAGTACTGGCTGTCGTACCAGGGCCCTTCCTCGAAGTTGAGGAAGACGGGCTTGTCGAGCCCGAAGCGCTCCTGCAGCGCCTCGACCTGCTGTTGGGTGATGCGGGGGTCTTTGAGACCCGCCTTGGCAGGGTCGCCGGGCAGCACCCGGAACAGGAAGAAGTTGAAAGTGACGACCACCAGCACCGTAATCAGCGCCCACGTGAGCTTGCGGAGCAGCAGCCTGCCGCGACTCATGATCGCTCCGGGGGGAGGGCGGCCGGGCTGCCCTCCCCCTTTTTCGCCTCGTTCATCCGACCGGCCGGATCACATTCAGCGAGGTCGGATCTTCCAAGCCCACCTTGGAGGCCGAGTCTTGCCAGCCGGTGAACCGGTCGGTCCGGTAGGCCTGGGTGGCCTGGGGGTAGTAAGGGATGATGTAGGGGACGTCCTCGAGAGTGATCCGTTGCATCTCGACGATGATGTCCCGTCTCGCCGCCGGGTCGGTGGCTACCGCCTGGTCGGAGAACAGCTGGTCGTATTCCGGGTTGCAGTAGCCGGTTTCCGACGTTCCGGTTGGAACTTCATCACAGGTGAGCACGCTGAGCAGGAAACCGGGATCGGGGTCCGATCCCCAACCCCAAATGATCACGTCGTAGTCGAAGGTCGGGCAGCACACCGAGGTGAGCGTATCCGGATCGAGTCCGGTGATCTCGATCGACACGCCCAGCTCGCTCCACCAGCCTTTCAAAAGCTCGGCCAGGCGGGGAGCGGTGTCGCTGTCGGTCGGGAAGTTGAGCCGGAGGGTCAGATCGCCGGTCGGACCGCACTCGGCCCCGTCCGGACACTCACGGATTCCGTCGCCGTCGGTGTCCGCATACCCGGCGCCGTCGAGGAGCGCATTGCCTTCGTCGAGGTCGAAGGCATAGTCCTGGGCCACCAGCTCGTCGGCGAAGAACTGGGGGAGCCCGGTCGGGACCAGACCGAGGCCCGGATCGCCGAGTCCCAGCAGGCCCACGTCGATCATCTGTGGCTTATCGACGCCGTGGGCCAATGCCCGGCGCACCTGAACGTCGCGCAAGGCCGGATGACCCGAACAGACCCCGTCGTCCACCGGGCAATTCTCCGGATCTGTGACGTTGAAGATGATGTCCGTGAGTTCCGGGGCCAGCGGCGCTCCCTGCACGACCTTGACATTGTCCGCTGCGTTGAGGGCGGCGATCGCCGTGTTGGGGAACTCGGTGATCATGTCCACGTCGCCGTTGATCAGAGCTTGTACGCGGGCGTCGGCATTGTCGAAGGTCTGAAATACCGCCTCGTCGACGAAGGGAGCGCCGCCCCAGTAATCGGCGTTCTTCTCCAATCGAACGAACTCACCCTGAGTCAATTCGGCCAGCTTGAATGATCCGGAGCCGATCATCTCGTCGTTGGTGAACGCCACCGGATCTTCGTTCTGCTCCCAAATGTGTTTCGGAACGATGTACATGAACACCATCTGGGCTTCGAAGGCGCCCAACGGTTCATCGGTCGTCAGCACCACCGTGGTCGGATCGGGCGCCTCCACCGTGGTGAAGTAGTACGCGTACGCTCCGAGAAAGCCGCCCCAGTCCTCGTAATCGCGAAAGATCTCTATGGAGTACTTGACGTCTTCGGAGGTGACCGGCGTTCCGTCGTGGAATACCGCGTCGTCCCGCAAGGTCAGCGTCCAGGTCAACCCGTCATCGGAAACGGTCCAGTCGGTGGCCAGCTCCGGAATGTAGTTTCCCTCGAGATCGATGGCTATCGGGGTGTCGAAAACCAACTCATAGAGGGTGTAGTCCTCGGCCAGCACCCCGTTGCCCGGGTTGAGGTCGGCCGGGGCACCGCCCCATCCGATCCGAACCGTCCCACCGGTAGCCGTTCCGGTGGTGGTCGTTCCGCCGGCTTCGGGGGCCGTTGTGGTCCCGGCATCGCTCGTATCGGTGCTCTCATCCCCGCCGCAGGCAGCTGCCGCCAAAGCCAGCACCGCCAGGAGCGAGATAAGCAACACCTTGGTCCTCGTTCGCATTTGTTGCCTCCTCCGTCGCCTTCCGGCGATGCTCCAGGGCCGGCGAACCGGCCGGTGTCTACTAGATCAGATACCAGTCCAGGAACCGTTCCAGACGCCGGTAGAAATGCAGCATCGGTTCGGTCCGTAACAAGCCGTGTCCTTCGGTGGGATAGGTGACATATTCAAAGGTCTTGCCGAGGCGGCGCAATTCATCGACCAGCTGCTCGGATTGGGCAGGGCTAACCCGCTCATCGAGTTCGCCGTGGGCGATGAGCAGCGGCTTGACAACCGCCTCTATCTGGTGGATGGGTGATCCGGCCCGGAACCCGTCCGGGTTGTCGGCCGGATGCCCCATCATCCGCTCCAGGTCCTCGCGGCCGCCCCGATCGCCTTGGGCCCAGGAGGTGAGGATGTCGCAGTCGCCGTACTTGGCGACACCGCAGGCGTATCGATCCCGGTCGTCGCGGACTAAAGAAGCCAGCGCCAGATAGGACCCGTAGCTGGCACCGAAGATGGCGATCCGGCGCGGATCGATCCAATCCAACCCGGCCAGGTAGTCGGCAGCGGCCACGCAGTCGTCGGTGTCGGCCACCCCCCACACTCCATGGTTGGCCCGCTCGAACTCCATCCCGTAGCCGGTGCTGCCCCGGAAATTGATGGCCAACCAGGCATACCCTTTGTCGAGGAAGTACTGGGCGACTCCGTCCCACTCGTCGCCGTAGTACGACGTCGGGCCACCGTGCGGATAGACCACCGCCGGGACTCGCCGGTCGGTGGCGGCCGCCGGCTTGAAGAGAAACGCCGGGATGTCGAGGTCGTCCAGCGAGGGGAAGGAGATTCGCTCAGGGGTCACGTGGGGGGCAGCCTGCACCGGAGCGGGAGCTCCGTCCAATAGCACGGTAAGGGTTCCGTCGGGATCGACCCGGCACAATCGCGGAGCAGTTCGGTGATTCTCGAATGTCGCCACGAGCCGTCCGTCGGGCGTCCACCGTGGGAAACCCCAGATTCCCCCGGCCACGACGACCGCCACCTCACCGGTGCCGGCTTCTATGGTGACCAGATCGGTCTGCCCGGCCCTGGTCCGCAACGCCACCAGCCGTCCGCCCTGAGGATGCCAGCGCGGTTCGGAGAAGTCGTGCTCATCGAAGGTGAGTTGGCTTTGGTCGGTCCCGTCGGGGGATATCAGGTACAGCTCGCTCCAGCCTGATCGCTCGGAGACGAAGGCAATTTGCCTGCCGTCCGGCGAAACGGCCGGGCTGTGGTCGTGAAGTCCCGGCGACCCGGTCAGCAGGCGGGTCTCGCCACCGGGCAGGTCGACCACTCGGAGGTCGCTTCGGTTTCGGTCGGCCGGGGGTAAGAACGTGTAGACGGCCCAGTTGCGATCGGGCGAGACCACCACCTGGCTGCAGTCGCCCAACCCGCCATCGAGCGGCCGGGGCCAGGGGTCATCCACCGTCACTATCGCCAGCCGGGAGCAGCGCTTCCGTTCGATGGTGACCAGCAATTGCTGATCGTCGACCCAAACCGGGTTGTCAGCCTCGAGAAGCTCTCGCGACGGCCCGCCCCCGGTTGAGACAACCCGGAGCTTCCCGGCCGTCACGTAGGCAACCCGGGCTCCATCCGGGGACCAGACCGGCGGCGTGTCTTCCCAGAAGGCAGCCAATTCCCGATCGACGGTGAGACGCCGGGGGCTTCCCCCCGAGGCGGGGACCAGCCAGGCGTCGGAGGTGTCACGGTCGAGGAGGAACAGGATGGTCTTCCCGTCGGGGGAGACTTCGACGTGGCGGGGTCGCTCGACGGCTGCCACCGCCTCCAGGCGCCAAAACGGCGGGGGATCGACCTCGGGTCTGGATTGACTGGGCACGCCGCCGTGCTCATCCTTGCCGACGAACGTCATGTACTCCGCTCCTTCTCGAACCCGGCCAGGACCGTCACCACCAGATGGCCGAGGTGACTGAGGTCGTACCCACCTTCCTGGATGAAGACTACCGGGGCGCCCAGGGTCGCTACCATTCGGCCGGCCCGTGAGAACCCTTCCGTGTCTACCTGCAACGGGCTCTCGGGATCATCCATCCAGGCGTCTAGTCCCATAGATACGACCACCGCCTCGGGTCGTGTTCTTGCGGCATTCTCGATCAATGCCTCCAGCGCCTCGAGCCACCGGCTTGACCCGGATCCAGGTGGCAGGGGCAGGTTGCAGTTGTAGCCCGCACCCGCTCCGTCGCCGGATTCATCGGCGAAGCCGACGAAATGAGGGAACCATCCGGCGCCGGGGTCCACGTGGATCGAGCCGTAGAACACATCGGGGCGGTCGTAGAAGATCTGCTGCGTGCCGTTCCCATGGTGGGCGTCCAGGTCGACGATTGCTACCGAATCTACGCCCTGGTCACGTAGCCACTGGGTGGCGATGGCGGCGTTGTTGAGATAGCAGGAGCCCCCGAAAAACCGGGTGCCGGCATGATGGCCCGGCGGCCGGCAGGCAGCATAAGCGGCCGGAGCGCCTCGCAATACCTGGTCGGCTGCAGTGAGGGCGGCATCGGCGGCCGCCCGGGCAGCTCGATACGTATCCGGACCGATCGAAGTCGTAGTGTCCATGGCGAAACAACCGGCCAAAGCGCTGGCGGCCACCGGAGTGCGGAGCGGGCGTCCCTCCATCAACTGGGGAAGAGGAAACACATAGGGCACTACCCGGTCCTGGCCCGGATCCCGGTCCAGGCCGGCAGCCAGCCAACCTGCATAGGCGTTCTCCAGATAGTCGATCAGGGCGCCGTCGTGCACCGCGAGAACGGGACCGGCGCCATGGTCGGTCACATCAACGAAAGGAGCTTCGGCCGCCTCCAACGCGGTTCTGATCACTTCGCCGCGCTCTACTACCTCAGAGCCGGGGATCCGCACTCCGACCCATACCTCGCCGGCCGGATCGTGTAATCGGTGATCGCCCGTCCAGGCGCTCGGCATGGTGATGCGGTAGTCCATCATCTCAACCGCACGTCAGATTCCGGCACGAAACCACCCGGGGGAGGAGAAGACCGTACGGCCCCGGAGGGCTCCGGCAGGAAGTTGGAAGAAACTTCTTCCATGTGCGTCGATGCGACGGTACGCCCGGCGTGAGCACCCGTCAAGCAAGTATCTCGAGCTACGAGCTGCGAGCGGCGAGCTACGAGCGGCGAGCCAGACAAACAAAAGGTGCCGGCCCGTCAGTCTTCGCTTCGCTCAGACGGCTCCCCACGTCTCCCCCCGGACGAGCGAAGCTCTTCGATAAGGGGGGAGTACCCGAGCGGAGCGAGGGGGCTGGGGGTCAAGCGCCGGCCGGCCGGCCCATATACCCTCTCCCGGTGGTTACAACACTCTCAGGGAGACGATGGGGTCGGTAGCATCGGTCCCACACAGCCCATGACTTCTGCACTTCCGCCCCCGTTCCGCTTGCGGTTTCGCGATCTCGGTATTGGGATTGGTTCCCTGCCGGTCGGGGAGACCAACAGTTTCGAAGATGTCCCGGATGTCACGGTCGGTCACGCCACTGTATGGCGGGATGAACCATCGCCTCCCAAAGGTCGGGGGGTGGCCCGCACCGGGGTGACGGCGATCGTCCCCTTCGGCCCGGCCGCTCTCTTCGAAGACCGGGTCCCGGCCGGCATCGCGGTGCTCAATGGGGCGGGCGAGTTGACCGGTTCACTGGCCATCGGCGAGTGGGGCGTTCTCGAGACTCCCGTGTTCCTCACGAGCACGATGGCGGTTGGGCGGGTCTTCGACGGCGCCATCGCCGAGCTGGTCGCGCTCGACTCCCGAATCGGGATCGAGGACGCCATCATTCCGGTGGTCGGGGAGTGCGACGACGGTTCACTCAATTTCTCGCGCATCGTGCAGGTAGAGGCGGACGATGTCGGTCGGGCTCTCCGCGACGCCAGAGAGGGCCGGCCCGGAAAGGTCCGCGAGGGGGTCGTGGGAGCGGGCACCGGAATGGTCTGTTTTGAGCTCAAAGGGGGAATCGGGTCTTCATCCCGATTGGTGGGACCCTGGGTGGTGGGAGTGATGGTGCTGGCCAATTTTGGACTGCTCAAACGACTGACTATCGACGGAGTTCCGGTTGGGCGCGAATTGGTCGAGCGAGGCTGGGCCGACGGACAGGTTGGCCTGCGCCGGCGACACGAGCAAGGGTCCTGCATCGGGGTCGTAGCTACCGACGCTCCGTTGTCACCCGACCAGCTGAGCCGGTTGGCGCGCCGGGCCGGTCTGGGGCTGGCCCGTACCGGATCGACGGCCGGGCACTACAGCGGTGAGATCTTTCTGGCGTTCAGCACAGGAATCCGGATGCCCCGAACTGCCGAAGGCGCGGTTGTCGCCACCACTCGGGTGGCTGAGGACCGGCTGGATAGCCTGTTCGAGGCTGCCGTCGATGCGACCGAGGAGGCGGTTCTCAATTGTCTATGCGCCGCCGATACGGTGACCGGGACGGCCGGATTGACGGTTCCCGGTCTGCCGCTTGATCTGGCGGTCGACATCCTCCGGGCCCACGGGAAACCGGCCGCCCTGCCCTGAGGTACCGGCCGTGCCTGATTTGAGATTGCGGGGTTGGCAACGGCCGGTCGATCCCGGACAATGTCGATAGCGACGAGAGAGGAGGTGCCGTGATTCGTCGCGATGGGACTCGAGAGGTTGGTCTCCGCCGGGCTCGCCATCGAACCAGAGACCGGGTTTTCGGGTTGGTATTCATAGGCATGGTGGCACTGGGGCTGGTTTCGCTGTACTACTCCCTGAATTGGGTCACCGGCCTGATCATCGTCGGTTTGGTGGTTCTCGTTGCGGGAGTGGGTTGGATAGCCGGATCGCTCACCTCCCGTTCGCCGCATGAGCGATGAGCGACCGCCCCGGCGGGTCGCGCGGTGTTGGGTTTCAGTAGCGCGAAGGTGACGCTGGGCGGGCGCTCTCCCAAATACTAACGTTCGAGTCGTGGATGACACCGGAAGCGTGCTGTTGGCCTTCGTGGCGGCTGCCGGTTTGGGGGCGGTGATCGGCCTCGAGCGTCAAATACATCGCCACTACGCGGAGGATGTCTCGGCCGGAGTCCGTACGTATGCGCTATTTGGCTTGTGGGGGGCGGCCACCGGATTCTTCGCCGATACCTACGGAGCAGCAGCTTTTGTCGTGGGAGCAGGGGCATTCGCAGCCCTGATCGTCGCTTCATACGTGATATCTGCTCTTGGTACCAAAGACTGGGGCACCACCACCGAGTTTGCCAGTCTCGGGGCTTTCGCAGTCGGCGTTCTGGTGTGGAACGATCAGGTGATCGCGGCGGGGGCGGTTGCCATCGGGATTGCGGCTCTGCTGCGCGCCAAGGAGTGGCTGCACGGCCTCACCAGCAAGTTCTCGGACGAGGACGTTCGGGCGGTATTGCAGTTCGCAGTGCTCACCGCAGTGGTGCTTCCGCTGTTGCCTGACAACGACTACGGACCCTTCGAAGCATTCAATCCCCGCAGGGTCTGGCTGATGGTGGTCTTCGTGGCGGCTATCGGACTGGCCGGCTATATCGCTTTGCGGCTCAAAGGAGAGCGAGGCCTGGGAGTGACCGGTTTGCTGGGCGGCCTGGTCTCTTCGACGGCCGTTACGCTCGGCTTTTCCAGAATGTCGAAGGATCAGCCCCGGTTGCGAACCGCTCTCGCCGCCGGGATCATCGCCGCTTCCGGTTTGATGTACGCCCGGGTCCTCGTGGAAGCCCTCGTATTTGCTCCAGAAATGGCGCTAAAACTGGCGGTGCCGCTGAGTGTGCTCTTCATCCTGGTCGAAGGGACCGCGGTCTATTGGTGGACCCGTCCTCTCGAGACGACCGCAGGCGGGTCCGGGATCAAGATTCAAAACCCCGTGACGCTCAAGTCGGCGCTGCAGTTTGCGACGTTGTACGCGGCGGTGGTCTTCGTGGCCAAAGTGATGATCGATCGAGCCTCCGAAGCAGCGCTCAGCGTCGTGGGTGCAGTCAGCGGCATCAACGATGTCGATGCCATCACTCTGGCGATGGCTGATGAAGTGGCCCGTCAGGGACTTGATCCGGTCTTTGGGGCGCAGGCGGTCCTGGCGGCGGTCGTGGTCAATACGCTGGTCAAGGCGGGGATGGCGGCCGTGCTGGGAAGCAAGTCTCTCGGCCGGGCGGTGGCGTTCACCCTGATACCGGCTGCCCTCCTCGGGGCCGTCGCCTGGGTCCTGTTGTGAAGCGGTTGAGTACCATCGCGCCCCGATGATTGTTGGGCAGGTTCTCGAGCACCTGGGGCAGGCAGCCCCCTGGGACAAATCCGCCGCTTGGGATCCGGTCGGGCTGCAATTGGGAGATCCGGGCGGTCGGGCGTCCATAGTGGCCGTCTGTCATGAGGTGACCGAGTCGGTGGTCGCCCAAGTGGAGAGAATCGGCGTCGATCTACTGGTCACCTACCACCCGTTGATCTTCCGGCCCACCGCGCGGCTCATAGCCGGACGGTCACCGGGCGGGCGGGCGTACCGCCTGATACGGCAGGGGACCTCTCTCGCCGTGATCCACACCAACTTCGATGTCGCCGCCGGCGGTGTCGCCGAGGCGCTGGCCGACGCCATCGGACTGGTAGCAACGACCGGATTCGGTCCGACCGACTCTGCAGAATTCCTGAAGGTAGTCACGTTTGTGCCCGCCGGTGCTGCCGATCTGGTGGCGGGCGCGTTGGCCGCGGTGGGTGGTGGGACCATCGGCAATTACACGAGCTGCTCATTCCGCAGCGAAGGCTTGGGAACGTTTCTTCCGGGTGATGGAGCGATGCCGGTAACCGGGGTCCCGGGAACGCTCAGTCGAGAGCAGGAAGTACGTATCGAAATGACCGTCGGGGCAGCCCAACGTGATGCAGTATTGAGGGCGCTGATCGCGGCTCACCCCTATGAAGAACCAGTCTTCGACGTCTACCGGGCGGTTGGGAATCTGGGCATGGCCGGTCGGGTGGGAGCTTCAGAGGGGCCGGTCGACCTGCGAGGCATTATGGCCAGGGTTGCGGAGGCACTGGGGGAGAGGGGTTTGCGAACCGGCGGTGACCTCACTCGGGCGGTGGAGACCGTGGCAGTAGTACCCGGCTCCGGCTCTGCGTACATCGAAGCTGCGGCCGCGGCGGGAGCCGACGTTCTGGTGACCGGCGACGTCACCCACCATCGCATGGTTGAGGCAGGTGACCGGGGACTGTCGATTATCGATCCGGGGCATCTTGCCACCGAACGCCCCGGGATGCGGAGGTTGTACGATCTGGTAGCCGGTATCGTGCCGGAGGCCGTCGATCTGACAAACCCCGCCGATGGGGAGGGCAATTGATGAACGAATTCCAGAGCCTCGTCGATTTGCTCGATCTGCAGGCAGTCGATCTCGATATCGATCGTCTTCTGTACCAGAGGCAGTCGTTGCCTGAGCTGGCTGAGTTTCGGGCGGCTCACGCTCACAGCGAGCAGATCAGCAATCGACTGGCGGAAATCTCCCATGAGCTCAAGCAGATCAGCCTGGAGGAGGACAAGGCCGAAGGCGAACTCGAGTTGCTGGAGCAAAAAGTGCACCAACAGGAGCAGCGCCTGTTCGCCGGTGGATTGAGTGCCCGGGACACAGAGAACATGCGCAGGGAGGTCGAGTCCCTTCGAACGCGCGAGGGCTCCATGGAAGATGAGGTTTTGGTGCTCCTCGACCGCAAAGAGCAGCTGGAGACTGAAGTCGCCGGGATCAAGGCTGAGCTGGCCACCGCGCAGTCGGAAGAACAACGGTTGGAAGCGATCATCGCCGAAGTATGGAAGAAGCTCGATGCGGAAATCGCCAAGAAAGAAGTCCGGAAGCTGGACATCGTCCCTCTCATCGAGAGCGAGCTTCTGGAGCTCTACGAGAATCTGCGTGAACACAAAGAAGGGGTTGCGATTGGTCGGTTGATGGACGGCGGGATCTGCGGCGGATGCCACCTGCGGCTCTCCACCGCCGAGCAACAGCAAGTCCTCAACGAAGATCTACCCCGATGTCTCCACTGCCGGCGCCTATTGGTCCCGTGATGTTGGGGCGGGCCGCGTGGGAGTTGGTTATCCCCGGTTTTGGGTTGGCGGTTCCACTCGGCGGAACCCCGACCCCGCCACCATGATCTTCTGGCATGTCGGCGGGACCGTCGCCATCTTCAGGTACGTGTTCCGTGACCCGAAGGTCGACCTGCGATTCCTGGCCCTGGGCGCCCTCCTTCCCGATCTGATCGACAAGCCGATCGGCACCTTGCTGTTCCCGGCTGTGTTCAACAGCAGCAGTCAGGTGATTGGACACACTTTGCTTTTTTCGATGGTCTTGATGGCGGCCGTGCTGCTGGCTACCCGTCGTGGGCGGGTACGCCGCCGGTGGATGGCTCTGGCCGTCGGGTCATTGATTCATCTGCTTCTCGACGCCATGTGGACGGTGCAAGAGACCTTCTTCTGGCCCGCGTTTGGTTGGGAGTTTCCGCCGGGGATTCCGGAGTATTGGTCGGGCCTACTCGAAAGGCTCTTCTCTGCTCCGTGGCGCATCATCCAGGAGGTGGCCGGTCTCGGTTACCTCGTCTATCTCTATCGGAAAGCCCGGTTGAGTGATCCCGAGCGACGAACCGAGCTCATTCGCACCGGCCGGGTGATGGTCTAGTGGCCCGGCGCGGAACTGACCGCGCCATGGTTTCAACGACAGACCACTAGCCAAGCGGCTCTGCGGCGGAATGTCGGAGACTTCTTTGACTGTACAGCAGGCGGACTGCCACCACTATCAGCAGACCTGCAAATAGGCGCCGCAGCAGCGCGGGATCCATGCCCAGGGCGAGTCCGGCCCCTGCCAGGCCGCCGAACACGCCGCCCACCCCGACCACACCGGCGATCCGCCAGTCGATTCGACCTGCCCGGCCGTGGGCGGCAGCCGCCACGATGGTCGTCGGGACCATCGCCGCCAGGGAGGTTCCCTGGGCGAAGTGCTGATCCATCGAATAGAGAGCGGCCAGTGCCGGGACAAACACAATCCCGCCTCCACCACCCAGAACGGCTGCCAGAAGCCCGGCGACCGCCCCGGTGGTCAGGAGACCAAGAACCGCCCACAAAGTGAGGTCTATCGAAGTAATGAACCCGGTGGCTTCGACCGGACCAGGCGGGATCAACAGTCGGATGGCCGAAATCACCAGAACCGCGACAAACGCCCTGGTCAGCCAGTCCGGTGAGATTCGATCAATTGCCCGCGCTCCCATCAGAGCTCCAATCCCGGCTCCCACAAACAACGCCAGGGCGGCGGGCCAGTCGACCGACCCATCCACCCCAAAGCGGCTCACGGCCGCAACCGCGATGACGACGACGGCGGCTCCGGACGTCGGATGAGCCCGATGGGGGAGCAGCCCGACCAGCAACACGAGACCCGGAACGATCAAGATCCCGCCCCCGATACCAAAGAGCCCCCCGGTGATCCCTGCCACGGTGCCGATCAAAGCCGACATGAGGTATCGACGGGCATTCATGGGAACCGAGTGTAGAAGCCGCGGGAAATGCTGGATGCTGCTGCCCGGCAGTGAACGTGGGTGGTATTTCCTGTTCGAGATTGGGGGTCGACAAACGAGAACGAGAAATGAGGAACGAGAAGCTTCCGAGCTATCGTGCCGGCGGTGAGGAAGGCTGTCTTCGTTCTGGCGATGGTGCTCGTGGCCGCGGCTGCTTGCACGACGCCGCCCCTCCCGGAGTCCACCACGACCACCACGTTGGGTGGGGCTGCTACTCCCGAGGAAGCTCTCACCAGCCTTTTCGAGGCCATCGTCTCCGGCAACTACCAGGACACGGCCTTGTTGACCTTCGACGATCAACTCACTCTGATGATCTCGCTCGAGGGTTTCGAAGTTGCCGAAACGGTCTCGATGCTCACCGATGGCTTGCCGTTCTCGGCGAGGGACAACTTCTGGAAGTCGTTCTCAGCGGGCTTCCCGGCGTTCGCCGACGAGGATATTTCCGGCATCCTGATCGGTGGCGGGGAAGAGTTCTTTGTTGAGGGCACGAGCTTTGCGACCGTGGCGGTCGCTCTGCGCCGGTCTCCGGGTTCAGGAGACTGGATCGCCCGGCGGGATTCGCAAGGTCGCTGGCGTCTCGACCTCTTCGCGACGTTTGGGCCCGCGTTTGCGAAGCCGTTTCGAGATTGGCTGGCCGATCTGGGCTCAGGCCCAGACGCCGACCTGGCTCGAGGGGCTCTCGCCGATCAGCGGGCCAGTCTGCTGGCTGCTCTCCAGCGACAGCCGTTCGGGCCGATCGGACCCGAGACGGTCGCGGAGGTCGACAGTCTTCTGTTCGAGTCTGGCCTCTAGAGCTACCTAACCCTCTTTCAGAAATGCCTCGACCTTGTCCTGGGCTGCTTCCATGATCTGACCGGTCAAGGTTTGCAAGGAACGGGCGATCGCCAATTCCTCTCCGATCACCGGCATCGGTGGGTCGATGGGATTGCGACGTGCTTTGCCAATGGACTCGAAGTGGTCGCCCCGCAAGTTGAGTACCGCATGAGCGATGGTCTCGATGTCGTCTTCGGAGAGGTGGAGGTTGAGTGTCACGTCCTTTTCCATGAGAGCCCCTTTCTGCTACGCACTTATTCGTCGGCGCCTCGCGATTGGTCGGCGGCTTCGACCTGGGCTGCGAACGCATCCAGATCGCCGGCGGTTGGCTCGCGGGCCCACACATCGGTACCGGCCAGCAGTTCGGCATAAGCCTTGTCTTGACCATGCTCCACGACTACCCGGACCGGGATCTCCGGATCGAGGATCTTTTTGTAGCGAGCCAGGATCGATCGGTGTTCAGGTCGATCGAGATCGAACTGGAAAACCACTCCGTGGGCGGCGTCGATCTTCTCGCACCCGGCACCCGTCAAGAGCGGGCATGGACCTTCAGTTGGGCCGTGGCAAACCATTGCCTGGTGGCCGGTCCTCTCGAGAAAGTCCTTGGCGAACGATGCGTAGCTCACATCGGTCACATCAAGGAGAACCGTTCCCTCCGGCAATTCTTTCTTTGCCATGCCTTTTCCTCTCTCTGGTGTGTCCCATTCTGCCCTGTGTAGTCCTGGTTCGTTAGGGGCACAAGTCCCGCCTCACCCGGCGATGGAGCGCAGTCTTGGGAGGACTTCGTCGCCCAGCATCTTGATCAAGGACTCTTGATCCAACGATGCCATCTGCACGGTTACGATGTCGGCCGCGCAAGTCTCGACGAGCGGGCGATAAGCCTCGACGATCTCATCAGCGTCGGCAACTAGGGTGTACCGGCCGATTACCTCTTCTCTCGGAAGCTGGTCGGCTCGTTCTCTCAGATCGGTCGGATCGACTGCCTCGAGTCGCCCCGGAGCCCGCAATCCTCGCCAGGGAAGCAAGGCCTCCCAGGCCTCATCTGCGCTCTCGGCCAGCACCGACCAGCGGGTGGCGAGGACCCGGGGCGCAGGCCGTCCGGCTCCTTCGGCAGCCCGGCGGGCCGGGTCGAGCACCCTTTCGATGGTGACGGCGGGATCCTTGACCGAGGTGATGATCCCGTCGGCCCGGGTGGCGGCCAGGGCGGCAGACTTCGGCCCACCGGCGGCCAGCCAGATCGGCACAGGACCGAACGGCGGGCTGTAGAGCCTGGCCCGATCGGTCTGGTAGAACTCCCCGGGAAAGGTCAGCTTCTCACCATCGAGCAACCGGCGCATGATCTCCAGGGCTTCCCCCATCCGCGCGGCACGCTCCCCATATCCGGGGAACCGGTAACCGAGAGAACCTTCGTTGATGTTCTCGCCCGTTCCGACACCGAGATTGAATCGGCCGCCGGACAGACGATCGAGCGTTGCCGCCGCCTGAGCGACCACCGCGGGGTGAAATCGCCACAAAGGCGTCGTAACGCCGGTCGCGTATTCAACCTCGGTGGTGACGGCCGCCATGGCGCCGATCGTCGACCACGCGAATCCGGCGGCTCCGTGGTCATCCACCCACGGTTGGAAATGTTCCGAGACCACCAGCATGTCAAAGCCTGCTTGTTCGGCAAGACGGGCGTGCTCCACGAGTTGCTCGGGATGCCATTGTTCGTGGCCACAGAAGTAAGCGAATCTGGTCATGTCTCTCCGAAGTTGAGGTCCAGCGGAGCTTACGGCGATCGATCGGGTAGCGGGGCGATGCACTCGGTGAGATTGTTGCGGACGTTGTTCACCAAGGTTGAGACCGGGTGTTCGGTGATGGCGGCTTCGGGCAAGGGCTTGAGGAGTCTCCGCGCCTGATCCGGGTCTGTCAACGATCGGTTGAGCCACGCATCCCACACGGCGGGTTCGAGCATTACCGGCATACGGTCGTGGATGGCCGCCAGGGTGGGATGGGCGTTGGTGGTGATGATGGCACACGATCGGATGCGTTCGCCGGTCTTTTGATCGCGCCAGGTCGACCACAGCCCGGCGAACGCCATTGGGGAACCATCGCGGAGATAGATGTAGTGCGGTAGCTTGCCGCGCTCCATCTGCTCCCACTCGTAGAAACCGTCGGCCGGGATGAGGCAGCGCCGCCGGGCAAACGAATCGCGGAAGATGGCCTTGTCTGCCACCGATTCGGCGCGAGCGTTGATCTGGCCGCGGGAAGGCGACTTGGCCCAGAAAGGGATCAATCCCCAGCGGAAGGTACCCAGGAGCCGAGACTCTTCGTGATCGACCACCGCGTAGACAGAATCGGTGGGGGCGACGTTGTAGTTGGCGGCCAGCATCTCGGTGCGAATCTCATCAACACCGAAGAATCTGGCATAGGCGTCGACATCCTGAGCGATCACATAACGGCCGCACACGCTCCCACCATACCGTCGGAAATGCGACGGTCCCGGCCCGATCGGGAACATATTGCCGGTGGGTTGGGGTTGGCCGGGAGAGGATCGAGGAGTTGCCTATGAAACGGTCGCCGGCTCTTGCCGCAGTATTGGTGATCGTGCTCGCCGCCTGCGGGCCCGGCGGTGGCGATGGTGTCGGCCGGTCGACATCCGACGCGTCTTCTTCAGCGGATGCTCCGGAGACCACGATTTCTTCGACCGCGGGCCAGGAGGCAGTAGCCTCAACCACGACCTCGCGCCCCGGTCCGGGTGAGCCAACAGCGCTCGACCTGTTCGCAGGTGCCAACCGCGGCGACCAGTACCCGGCAACGTTTCCCGTCCCGAGGGTCGACACCACCGCTCTGATGCGTGGCCAGGTGCCCGACGGCATCCCGGCATTAGACGATCCTCAGTTTGTTTCGGTGGCAGAGGCCGACGATTACCTCGAAGACGACGAAGCGGTAGTGGTGTTAGACATTGCCGGCGATGCGCGCGCCTACCCGGTGCAAATCCTCATCTGGCATGAGATTGTCAATGATGTGGTCGGAGAGGTTCCGGTCGCCATCACATACTGTCCTCTATGCAATTCGGCGGTCTCCTTCGAGAGGATGGTGCAGGGCGAGGTCACCACCTTCGGGACATCCGGGCTCTTGTACAACTCGGCACTGGTGATGTACGACCGGCTAACCGAGTCGTTGTGGACCCACTACAACGGTGAGGCAATTGCCGGTCTGGTGAGTGGAGAGCGTTTGGTTCCGATTTCGTCACCGCTGCTGGGGTGGGCCGATTTCAAGGCTGCCTTTCCCGACGGACGGGTGCTCGACCGAGATACCACTGGATTCAATCGGTCCTATGGTGCCAACCCGTACGCGGATTACGACAACCCGGCCGGATTCCCGTTTCTCTTCAGAGGTGAAGTCGACGAACGGATCGGAGCACAACGGCGCGTAACGGGCGTGTCCATTGATGGAGCAGCCAAGGCCTGGACTCTCGAAGCCCTCTCGGGGGACACAGCCCGGGCGACTCCCGACACCGTCGGCGGTCAGCCTGTTGTTGTGTTCTGGAAATCCGGCCAGGCCACAGCTCTCGAGTCCGGCCGGATTGCCGGTGGGCGTGACGTTGGGAGCGTAGGCGTCTTCGTGCCCGAGGCAGACGGTCGGCCTTTGACCTTCGAGACGGAAGGTGGAGTCTTCGTCGATGAGCAGACCGGCAGCACGTGGAATGTCTTCGGCGAAGCCGTCGACGGTTCGCTCGCCGGAACCAAGCTCACCGAGATACCCCACCTCGACACCTTCTGGTTCGCCTGGTTCTCGTACAACCCCGGCACGGTGCTGGTCGAGGGTTAGACCGGAGATGGCATCGGACGCACTATCTTGGAGGCGCGATATCCAAGGAGTGATCTTCGAGTGGTACCAAGTGGGCACCAGACCCGCGTCCTGGTCTTCACCGACATAGACGGAACGCTGGTCGCGCATGACACCTACGATCCTGGTCCGTCGGCGGAGGCCGTGAACCGGTTGCAGCAGGCGGGCATCCCCATTGTGCTCTGCTCGGCGAAAACCCGCGCCGAACAGGTGGCGCTTCGCGTTCTGATGAAACTGGATTCCCCGTTTATTGTCGAAAACGGAGCCGGGGTGATCTTCCCTATCGACTTTCCGGGATCTCGAGCCGGGGAGGGCGAGCAAGAGCTGGACACTTTTGGTCTCACCTATCGCCAGGTTCGAGAAGGACTCGAGCAGGCGGCTGCCGAAGCGAGGGTAGCGATCCGGGGTTTTGGGGGCCTTTCGATTGAGGAAGTCTCAAGACTCACCGGACTCACGCTGGCCGCGGCGGCCAAGGCCAGAGCTAGAGAGTTCACCGAGACTTTTGTGTTGGCAGACCCAACGCCGGAACGAGAACAACGGCTGGTCGAGAGCCTCGAAAAGAGAGGCCTGCGCATGTTGCACGGGGCGCGTTATTGGACCGCGCTCGGCAAACACGACAAAGGGCAGGCCGTCCGGTACGTCATCTCGCGCTACGAGGAGTTCGGTCCTGTCAAGTCTTTCGGAGTGGGCGACTCCACCGGTGATTTGGGCATGTTGAAAGAAGTGGACGTTCCGATGCTGGTCCAGCAAGCCGACGGCAGTTGGGCGGACGTGGATCTTCCCGGACTGGTGCGTCTCGACGGCATAGGACCACAAGGTTGGCCGGGCGTCGCCGACCTGGTGTTGGCCGAGTAGGGCGGCCGACTAACCCTCTGCCGTCCAGTCGCCTTGCATCTGCTCGAGTACGGCGGCAGCGAGGCGACGAGCTCCGGCCCAGGTGAAGTGGACGCCGTCTCCGTATCGCATCAACTCCAGGTTTCCGTCGCGGTTGGGGAGATAAGCCGAGTATTCACCTGACTCGTCCGTGAAGAGGTCCCACGACTCGACGATGGACACGGCCGGGCGTTTAGCGGCCTCCTCCCGGTACACATCGTTCATCAGTTGCGCGTGTTCGCTGAAGAGATCGCTGGCCATGACCGGCAGAGCGATCCAGTAGACGTGGGAGCCCTCTGATGCGAATGTGTCCATCGCCTCGGCCACCCGGCCGCGATAGAACTCGATCCATTCGGGCGTCCAGCGTTCGACGATCACCCCATCGACGTTGGCGTCCTGCCCGTCGTTGCCGCCATACATGGCGATGACCACCTCCGGCTGCAGGTCGGGCAGTTGTTGGGCCGCATAGGCAGGCCAGTCGAAGTAATCACGTCTGGTGAGACCGGACACAAATCGAAAATCGACCGTGGCACGGACCAGACCGCTGTCCTCGCCGGCGTTGACGATGGATGGTCCGAGCAACTCCATCAGCGAATCGCCGATGACCCAGACATCGAGCGGATCTGCCGCCGTGGGAGTGCGCAGCTGGACACGATCGGTCGGAGTAGAGGTGGTCGTTGTCGAGGAGGGTGGGTTGGGACCTGCGGGATCGGGGTCGGGCGAGTCCACCTCTACGGCAGTGGTGGGAGAGTCCGAACGACCGAGCAGGTTGTCTAGAGCCAGGCGGGGCCGGTCGAGCAGAAAGAACGAACTCACGGCCCGCAGAGGTCCGGTGAGGGCTACCGCCACCGTCCGGGTGGTCCCGTAGGGGAGGTTGTTGGCGGTGCGTTCCAATGCCCGGGCGTTGAGCAAGGAACCCAGGACGAGGGCGACCAGGACGGCCAAAAGGACATGGCCGGCCGGGGATCGGCGTCGGGGCTGGCGGTGCGTGTGGGTGTTCATGGCATCAGAATTGGAAATAGATGAAGGCGGCCACGCCTTCCTGACCCAGGCCGTCGATGGCCGCCAGCGCCAGGGCCAGGACGACACCTTGGAGGACCGGAGCCAGGCGAGAGAAGGCGGCTTGAACTCTGACCACGATTCCGCGCGACACGTATTGGGATCCTATGCCAATGGCGATGGCCAGGAGGATGGCCGGAGTGATGGCCGGGGAGGGCCCCCAGCCCGTGACCAGGCGGGACAACACATCCCACGCGACCGTGACCGAGCCGGCCCGGAAGAGCACCCAGCCGAGGCACACGACGTGGAAGATCACGAAGCGGTTGAAGACCCGCCGTCCGACCGTATCGGGAGGTTCGGGCAACCCCCGGGCTTGGCGCCGCTCGCCTTGCCACCGTTCGAAAGCCAGCCAGCCGCCGTGCAGACCACCCCATAGAACGAAACTCCAGGCCGCACCATGCCACAGACCACCCAGCAGCATGGTGAGCATCAGATTCCGGTAGGTGGCAGAGCGTCTGCCCCGCGACCCGCCCAGCGGGACGTACAGATAATCGCGCAGCCATCGTGACAGGGTCATATGCCAGCGACGCCAGAAGTCTCTGATCGACACTGCGGTGTACGGAGCGTTGAAATTGTCTGGGAAGGAGAAGCCGAGCAGCAAGGCCACTCCAATGGCGATGTCCGAATACGCGCTGAAATCGCAGTAGATCTGTACGGCGTAGCCGTATATCCCGACCAGCACTTCCAGTGACGAGAACTGACCGGGTGTCGTAAAGACGCCGTCGACGATCTGGGTCGCCAGGAAGTCGGCGATCACGACTTTTTTGGCCAGTCCCGCCACGATCAGATAGAAGGCTCGAGAGGAGTCGAGCCGGCGAGGGTCGCGCGGCTCTTTCATCTGGGGGAGGAACTCGCCGGCCCGGACGATCGGCCCGGCCACCAGCTGGGGGAAGAAGCTCAGGTACACGCCGAAATCGAGCAATGGAACGGGTTCGAACTTGCCGCGGTAGATATCGATCACGTAGCTGAGTGCCTGGAATGTGAAGAACGAGATACCGACCGGCAACACCACCTGGAGAAGGGGGAGCGAGGCCTGCAGACCGATGGCTTCGAGAGTGTTCGCCACCGAAGTGACCATGAACCCGTAATACTTGAAGAACCCGAGAATGGCCAGGTTGGCGACCACCGCCCCGAAGACCAGGCGGTGACGGCGGCGCCCGGTCGAACGGTGGATGGCCACCGCAAACGCCTGATTGATGAGGATCGATCCGGCCAGGAGAGCTGTAAACCGGTAGTCCCAGGATCCGTAGAAGAAGAAGCTGGCGGCCAGCATGACGATCCGCCAGGCCTTCTGGTGGGGCATGAGGAACCAGTTGGCGGTGAGCACCACCACGAAGAAAACGGCGAAGTCGACGGTAGGGAACAGCATCTGCTTGACCAGAAACGTTAGCGGCGCCGTCGCCCCATTCCGTTCCTGCGTCAAAAACCTACCGCAGCCGCACTAGATCGACGCAAGAACGGTTGAAATCACCCGTGGGTGATCTCAACCGTTCAGAAGAGGCCTATGACACGACCGGTTTTGGTGTCCAGATCGACGTTCTCGAAGGCGGGGTGGGAAGGCAGTCCCGGCATGGTCCGCATCGTTCCGCATAGCGGGTAGAGGAAACCGGCTCCAATGCTGGCCCGGATATCACGGACCGGCAGCCTGAAGTCCTTGGGAACACCTTTCCATTTGGGTTCATGGCTGAGACTGAGATGGGTCTTGGCCATACAGATGGGAAGGCGGTCGTAGCCCAGATCGGTATAGAGCTTGAGCTTCGCTTCGGCCGCCTCGAGGAAATCGACACCGTTGGCGCCGTACACCTTGGTGGCGATCACCTCGATCTTGTCCCGAATCGGGATGTCGAGGGGGTAGAGGAACTGGAAATCCTTGGGCTGTTCGCACGCCTTGACGACGGCTTCGGCCAGGGCGATCGAGCCTTTGCCGCCTTTCGACCAGTGATCGGTCATCACGGCCGCCTCGGCCCCGGCCTCGACCGAGATCTTCTCGAGCAAGGCGATCTCATTCTCGGTGTCGGTGGAGAATCGGTTCACTGCGACCACGACCGGAACTCCAAACCTCTTGGCGATTCCGATGTGGGCAACGAGATTGGCTGCCCCTGCTTCCAGGCCCGGGAGGTTCTCTTCAATCAATTCGGGCGGAAGAGCCTTGCCGGCGATGACCCGACCGATCCCTCCGTGCATCTTCAGGGCGCGGATGGTGGCCACGATCACCACGCAATCGGGAGTCAGGCCGCTTGCCCGGCATTTGATGTCCATGAACTTTTCCATGCCGATGTCGGCGCCAAAACCGGATTCGGTGACGACATAGTCCCCCAACCGGAGCGCGATTTGGTCGGCGATGACGCTGGAGTTGCCGTGAGCGATATTGGCAAACGGTCCGGCATGCACCAAGGCCGGTGTGTGCTCGAGGGTCTGCATCAAAGTCGGCATGAGAGCGTCCCGCATGAGGACCGTCATTGCTCCTGCCACTTTCAGGTCCTCAGCCGTTACCGCCTGTCCTTCGAACGTCGTGCCGACGACAATGCGGCCCAGCCGTTGGCGGAGATCATCGAGATCGGTGGCCAGGGCCAGAATGGCCATGACCTCAGACGCCACTGCTATGTCGAATCCGGCCTCGCGAGGATTGCCGTTGGCTTTGCCGCCCAGACCTATAACGACGTTGCGCAGAGCACGGTCGTTGAGGTCCACGACCCGCTGCCAGGTGATGGAGTACGGGTTCAGATTCAGTTGATTTCCGTGAGTGAGATGGTTGTCGACGGCCGCCGCGAGGAGGTTGTTGGCAGCGGCCACGGCATGTAGATCACCGGTCAGGTGGAGATTGAAGTCCTCCATCGGGATTACCTGGCTGTAGCCCCCTCCGGCGGCTCCCCCCTTGATACCGAAGGTCGGGCCCATGCTGGGCTGGCGGATCGTCGAGAATACCTTGTGGCCGAGCTGTCCGAGACCCTGGCTGAGGCCGATCGCCGTAGTCGTCTTCCCCTCTCCGAGCGGCGTCGGGGTAATGGCGGTCACGTCGATGTACTTGCCGAGAGGTTGCCCGGCCAGTCTCTCGCGAACGTCCAGGTGGACCTTGGCCTTGTACTTGCCGTACAGCTCGAGGTCGTCGGGGGTCAGTCCGACTCGTTCGGCGACCGACAAAATCGGTTCGACGGGTGCCTCTTGGGCGATGTCGAGATCGCTGGGAACCGGGCTACGTGGCTCGACGTAAGGAGCGCTCGTGATCATGGAAACTCCAGTCCAGACGGCGTTAATCCGAGTGTAGCGATGACCTACCGGGGCGATACCCGCCGTTCGGCCCAGGCTCAGCGCCATTCGTACCTACCTGAAGACGCCCCATGCGCCCCGGTCTACCTGCGGAGGCGGCCCCACGTGAACGAGTTTCAACGGGGTAGCGGGTCCAAATAAGAGGGCCCCCTTCCGGGGGCCCTCTTCCAAACCCGCGAGTCCGCCTATAAGCCGGATTCTGTGCCGATCCTGAGATCGGCGACGGTCATCTATCTGGGGCAAATGTCACCATCTGCCTCGTTGCGGCCTACCTGGGAGATAGGGCGGGTCACCCGCTCCCTGCTTGGCCTTGCTCCCGGTGGGGTTTGCCGAGCCGGGCCGGTTGCCCGGCCCGCTGGTGGTCTCTTACACCACCGTTTCACCTTTGCCTGTGAAGTGATGCTCATCACACCACTGCGGGATCGAAACCCCGCCCCTGGCCGTCGCAAGACGGTCGGGCCCCATCGGCCGTCTGTTCTCTGTGGCACTTTCCGTCGGCTCACGCCGCCTGGACGTTATCCAGCACCGCACCCTGTGGAGTCCGGACTTTCCTCTACGAGTTCCGAAAAACCCGCAGCGACCGTCCGGCGGACTCGCCCAAATAGGATAACGCCTTGGTGTCGTTGAGTACAGACATCACCGCTCTCCGCGTCGGCCGAGCCGACCACCCACTGCTCCGAGCAGCGCAGCCAGCACCGCATATCCGGCCAGGGTGACCGGGGTGGCGGTGCTCCCGCGCAGCAGTGCGTCGGTGCCCACTACCAACACCGTCAGCAAAGCCGCAAATGAGCCGTGCAATTCCCGCTGGTCGATGACGAATTTGGCGGTCGTGATGCCGGCGACGAGGAGGCCGACCGCCGCACCGATAACGACCCCCAGCGAGAAGGGATCGTCGGCCCCCAGCGTTCCGGCCGCCAGGGAGGCGACCAGGCCTCCGAGCACGGTCGTCAACAGGCCGGCGGCGGCGCCGATCAACACTGCCTTCCAGCGAATCGCCACTCCGGTTCCTCCAAGCCCGATCTCGAACCACGTTAGTGGGGCCCTTCCCGGCTGTGGCCGACCCGCGCCGGGTGAAACTCTTTCGGCTTCGTGAAGGTCAAAGTCAACGGTCGTGAGCGAAGGGAGAGAGCTTTGGTCATCAACAAGTACTTGGCGGAGACCATCGGTACCTACATCCTGGTAGGGGTCGGTTCGATGGCAATCCTCGCCGTCACCGCCACAGGCGGACCATTGGTGGTCGCAGTGGCATTTGCTTTCGGGCTGGCGTTGCTGGCCGGGATATACGCAGTGGGTGACGTGTCGGGTGGTCACTTCAACCCGGCCGTCACGCTGGCCGCCTTCCTCGACAAGAGGGTCGATTTCACGGATCTGGTCGGATATTGGATCGGCCAGATTGTCGGCGCCCTGCTTGCCTCGCTGACCATATTGGCGGTGGCCGAGCAGGCCGGCGTGCGGGCTACCTACACGCGTCTCGGTGAGGGCGTTGAGGCATGGGAAGGCTTCCTGGTCGAAGCAGTCCTGACCGCCATCTTCGTGCTCGTCATCCTCACGTCGACGAAACGGTCTGCTGCAACGGCCGGGATGGCGATCTCGTTGACCCTGGTAGCAGTCCATCTGGCGGCCATCCCGTTCACGGGATCATCGGTGAATCCGGCTCGTTCGTTTGGACCCGCGGTCATCGGCAATAACGCACCAGATTTGTGGCTGTACATTGTCGCTCCGCTGGTCGGTGCGGTAATTGGATGGGCCCTCTACCGCCTGTTCCACGCAGACGCGGTTGCTGAAGCCGCCTAGCCAAAACAAGACACTGATCCAAGATGCCGGGTCCCGTAGGACCCGGCATCTTGGTCCCTTGGTTCCCTGCCCCACAACGGCGGACAGGGGACAGGGACAGCGGACGGCGGACGGCGGACAGCTAATACAGTGGTTCTTCGACGTATTCCTCGAGCCCGGCTACCCATCCGGTCGGTAGTTTCCAATGGTGGCCGCCTTCGACTACGAGGCGCATGTACTCCCGGGACGGGGTTTGCCCGTCCCCGGCCGACCCGTTGTGAACATGGGTGAGGACCGGGTGGCGATGTCCTTCCCGATCGACTGCGCTGAACTCCTCGGTCGGGATACGTCCTTCCTTGGCCTCGACCGCGTCCAGGTCGGCTACGTATTTGGCGGGCACTTCGAAGACTGCGCCCCATACCGTGTTGCCGGGTTCCGGGCGAACCGATGGCAGGCCTCCCTCCCAGGTGCCGTTGCTATGGGGGAAGATCAGACGGGTTTCCGGAAGGTGAGCGATGAACTTGAACTTGGCATCGGGAACTGCCTCCGCCATTCGGCGCGGCGAGATGAGGGCGGTGTATGCGAAATACAGCCTGTTGCTCACGCCGACCAACTCCTCGAGCTTGCGGGGAAATCATTGTAGTAAGGAAAAACGCCACAATCTGCCGGTGACGGCAACCAGATACCGGTCGTGTGGAGGGCAATTCCGCAACGACTTCTCTCCGACGGTAGCCTGAACCCGATTGGCCGGGCGCGATCCGGCGATGACACGCCACCAGATGCACTTCGAGGTTGAACGTGGAAAAACGACCCGACCCTGTCGATTTTCTCGCCACCGACGCTCTTCTGTCTGGCGAGGAGAAGCTGTTGCGCGACACGGTTCGCCAATTCGTCGGTGCGCAGATACTTCCGGATGTGGCGAACTGGTTCGAGGAAGGGGTATTCCCCAAGACGCTCGTGGAGGGGATGGGAGCGCTTGGTCTGTTCGGGATGCACCTGGAGGGGTACGGATGCGCCGGTACCAGCGCCGTCGAGTACGGGCTTGCCTGCCTCGAACTCGAAGCCGGGGATAGCGGGGCGCGCAGCTTCGTCTCCGTCCAGGGGTCGCTGTGCATGTTCCCGATCTGGAAATACGGCTCCGAGGAACAGAAGCAGCGCTGGCTGCCTTCGATGGCCACCGGCGACGTGATCGGATGCTTCGGGTTGACGGAAGCCGACGCCGGGAGCGATCCGGGCAGCATGCGGACCCATGCCCGCCGTGATGGGGACGATTGGGTGCTCAACGGGACCAAGATGTGGATCACCAACGGGGGAATCGCGGATGTGGCCATCGTGTGGGCGCATACCGACTACGGAGTCCGGGGATTCATTGTGCCCACCGAGACTTCCGGATTCAGCACCAACAACATCCAAGGGAAGCTGTCGCTGCGCGCCTCGGTTACGTCGGAATTGGTTCTCGATGATGTGCGCCTTCCGTCGGAGGCAGTGCTACCGGAAACCGTTTCGATGAGCGGGCCGCTTTCCTGTCTGAATGAGGCCCGGTTCGGGATTGTGTTCGGGGCGATCGGCGCGGCCCGGACTTGCTACGAGGCTGCCCTCGACTATTCCAAGGAACGCATTCAGTTCGGTGTTCCCATCGCTTCCTTTCAGATGACCCAGCAGAAGCTGGTGGAAATGATGGTGGTGGTGAATCGAGGAATGTTGCTGGCGCTCCACCTGGGTCGAATGAAGGACGCCGGGACTCTGACCCACCAACAGGTGAGCTTCGGCAAGATGGACAACGTCCGGGCGGCCAGAGAAGTGGCCAGGTCGGCCCGGAGCGTGCTGGGGGCGAACGGGATCACGCTCGACTATCCGGTGATGCGTCATATGAGCAACCTGGAGGCCGTGTACACCTACGAAGGGACCCACGAAGTGCACACGTTGACCCTCGGGAAAGCAATCACCGGCATTGACGCCTTTCGGGCAAAACCCTGAGCGCAAGCTACGAGCTACGAGCCAAGAGGGATTTCGGGTTTCGGCTCGCTGCTCGAAGCTCGCAGCTCCCTTAGACTGCTCCCATGGCTGAATTCACTGCCTTCCCGTGGCCCGATGTGCTGGCCACCTTGTCCGCCGGAGAGGATTTGTCTGAGGCGCGGGCGCATGCTGCGATGGCCGAGATCATGGCCGGGCGAGCCACCCATGCCCAGATCGCCGCGATGATCCTCGCGCTGCGGATGAAGGGGGAGACGATCGATGAGATTGTTGGATTGGTGCGGGCGATGCGCGACGCGGCCGTACCCATCACGATCAACGAATCGGTGATCGTCGACACGGCCGGAACCGGGGGAGACCGGTCTGGCACGTTCAACATCTCAACGACCGCGGCATTTATCGCCGCCGGCGCCGGCGTGCGGGTGGCCAAACATGGCAACCGGGCCGCCTCCTCGCTTTCCGGGTCGGCGGATCTCTTGGAGGAGCTGGGAGTGGTGATCGATCTCCCGCCTTCGGCGACGGCCACCCTCCTCGAGGAAGCCGGTTTTGCATTCTTCTTCGCTCCCTCCTACCACCCGGCCATGCGTCACGCCGCCCCGGTGAGGACCCAACTGGGCGTGCCCACGGTCTTCAACTTCCTCGGGCCCTTGGCCAACCCGGCCGGGTCGCGGCACCAGGCGATAGGTGTGTCGGATGCCGGCATGGCCGCCAAGATGATTGGGGCTCTGGACCGATTGGGGGCTGAATATGCCTTCGTCTACTACGGCGAAGACGGTCTCGATGAGATCACCACCACCGGGCCCTCGTTCATTTATCGATTGCGTGACGGTGAGATCACCCATGCGGAGTTCACTCCCGAAGATTTCGGCGTGACCCGGGCTCGAATAGAGGATCTGAAGGGGGGCACGATTCAACAGAACGTGGCGATTACCCGGGCCATCCTCAGCGGCGAAACCGGGCCGAAACGAGATATCGCCGTGGTGAACGCCGCCCCCGCCATCGTCGTCGCCGGGCTGGCCACCGGGTTTGAAGAGGGCGTGCGGAAGGCCGCTGCCGCGCTCGACTCCGGAGCCGCGGCTGCGGTACTCGATCGGGTGGTCGAACGCAGCCGGCAACTAGCTTCGACTGGGTGATCGTGCACCTCACAGCAGGCGACCTGGTGAGCGCATTGCGCGGGCAGTCGCTACGGATTACCAAGGCGCGACGGGCGATCTGCGAGGTGCTGGCCGCGACGCACGAGGAACACATGAGCGCCCTCGACATCCTGGAACGGGTCCGGCGGCAAGCGGGGGTGAGGATCGACCAATCGACGGTCTACCGGACCCTCGACGTGCTGGAGGGACTGGGCTATCTGCACCACGTTCACCTTGGACACGGTGCCGGGGTTTACCATCTTTCCGAAGAATCGGATCACCAGCATCTCGTGTGTGAGCAGTGCGGGGCCTCGGTGGAGATCCCCCTCGAAGAGCTGGCACCGGTTCTGGCCATCGTTACGGCTCGATATGGTTTTGTGGCCGAGAGCGTCCACTTCGCTCTGGTGGGGACCTGCGAGGACTGTGCCGGGAAGTAGCCGTCCGCGGTCCGCTATCCGCTATCCGCCGTCCGCTATCCGCCGGGCCAAGCACCAGGAACCAAGAACTAAGAACCAAGAACTAAGGATTAGCGGCACGGTGGGGACCATCCTCCGGCCCCCCTCCCCGGCTTCGCCGGTACTCCCCCCTTCTCAACGAGCTTCGCTCCTCAGGGGGGAGGCATTTGAGAAACATTCCCTAAACGATCAATCGGAATGAACCTGCGATTCAAGTTGTTTCGTACACTGTCCAAACGTTGACCAGGGAGAACGATGCGGCTTTGGATGCAACGCAGCGCATTGGCGACAACGATCGTGCTGGCCTTAGCCGGCTGTTCGGCCGACAGCACCACCCAAGGGACTGATTCGACCACCTCAACCGTTGCCGCCGAGTCCTCGACAACCACACAGTCGCCGTCAATCACGGAAGGTTCCAGCGGAGGGCAAGACACCGCCACTTCGACCGCCGGTGAGACCAGTACGACGTCACCTCAGGTCGAAGGTCCGGCCGCACCCGACTTCACTTTCGCTCTGTTCGATGGGTCATCGTTCTCGCTCAGCGATGAGCAGAAACCCGTCTATCTGGTGTTCTGGGCCGAGTGGTGAAGCACCTGCCGACGGGAGTTGCCCGTCGTTGACAAAGTGGCTGCTGATTACGCCGGCAAGGTTGAATTCATCGCCGTCGGGTGGAAATCCAGTTTTGAGGCCACCGCCGCCCGGGCCGCCGAGTTGATGCCTTCCGGGATCATCCGTTGGGGTCTCGACGAGAACGAAGAGGTATTCAGCACCTACGGGGTTCCCTACCAGCCGGTCACAGTCCTGATCACCGGCACCGACGTCGAAGTCGACCGCTGGCCGGGAGCCCGGTCCGAAACCGAAATCCGCCAGGCCCTGGACGATCTGATCGCCCTGGGAGCGTGAAGTAGGGCCGAAGTTAGAGGTTTGGCCTTTGGCAGTCCACCCTTTATGCTCGCCGCTCGCCGCTCGCCGCTCGCCGCTCGCAGCTCGCATCTCTTGATCTATACTTCTTATTGCAACGCATATGCAATAAGGAGCCTTCATGCACATCCCCGATGGGTTCATCAACGGAGCCACCTCGTTGGGGGCCGGGGTGGTGGCCGCCGGAGGCCTCGGTGCGGCCCTTCGGCAGGGCAGTCGGGCTCTGCAAGACCGGCAAGTTCCACTGGCCGGCCTGGTGGCCGCCTTCATTTTCGCTCTCCAAATGCTCAACTTCCCGGTGGCCGCGGGCACCAGCGGACATCTGCTGGGCGGTGCCCTGGCGGCGGTGCTGCTCGGTCCATGGATGGGGATCGTGGTTGTCTCGGTAGTCGTGATCGTCCAGGCATTGCTGTTCGCCGACGGTGGCGTGTCGGCGCTGGGGCTGAACATCATCAACATGGGTTTGCTCACCTCGATGACCGGGTGGGGCGCCTTTCGCCTGTTGATGGCCGCTCTTCCCAAGCGGACCGCGTCGGTCGTAGGCGCTTCAGTCGGAGCAGCCTGGCTGTCGGTGGTGGTGTCATCGCTGGGGTTCGTAGCCGCCTATGCATTGGGTGGAACGGGTGGGGCGCCGGTTGGCACCGTGCTCGGGGCTATGTCCGGGGTTCACTCTCTCATCGGAATTGGGGAAGGATTGATCACGGGGGCGATCGTGGCGGCTGTGCTCGGCGTGCGACCCGATCTGGTCTACGGAGCACAGAAATACGAACTGGGTGTCTCACGGCGTTTGATGCCGGGCCGGGCCGCGGTCGGTGGGTTCGTCGCGATCGGACTCTTGGTGGCCGTCGGGTTGGTGGTGTTCGTCGCTCCGCTGGCCGACTCCAATCCGGACGGTCTGGAAAGGGTTGCCGCGGATCAAGGTTTTGCGGATACCGCAGACGAATCCGCCGCGCTCGATTCGCCGCTGGCCGACTATGGCGTTGTTGGAGTCGAGGATGAGAGGATCGGGACGATTACGGCAGGTCTGGTCGGGACGGTCTTGGTCTTTGCAACCGGAATCGGGCTCCTGGTTGTCGCGAGGCGAAAGCGCAGGCCTGCCAAGCCGAAGAGTCCCCTGTGAGGGCAGCCCATGTTCACGCTCTCTATGTGCACGGCACCAGTCGGGTGCACGCTCTGGACGCTCATGTCAAGGTGGCCGCGATGTTGCTCTTCGTGCTGGCGGTGGTGGCGACCCCCCGGGAAGCGTTCGGAGCGTTCGGAGTCCACGCCATCTTGCTGGCCGGGACAATTGGTGTAGCGCGTCTCCCGGCCGGCTTCCTCGTGCGGCGATTGCTGGTCCTCATCCCGTTCGTGTTGTTCGCCTTCTTCCTTCCTTTCCTGGCAGGTGGCGCTCGTACTGAGGTACTCGGTTTAGCCCTCTCGGTCGAAGGTCTGTGGGGTGCCTGGACGATTCTGGCCAAGGCCACACTGGGGGTGACCGCGTCGATCGTGATGGCGGCCACCACCGAGGTCCCCGACATCTTGCAGGGGCTGGATCGGCTGCGGGCGCCCCGCCTCATCACTGCCATTGCCGGATTCATGATCCGGTATCTCGATGTGGTAATTGGGGAAATGCATCGGATGAGAATCGCCATGCTGTCGCGCGGATACGATCCCCGCTGGATCTGGCAAGGCGGAGCGCTGGCTACCTCGGCCGGAGCCCTCTTCATTCGTTCCTATGAACGCGGAGAGCGCGTGTATCAGGCGATGGTGGCCCGCGGCTACGAAGGGCAGATGCCCTCCCTCACTGTTGGATCCACCTCGCCCGGCGTTTGGATTCGAGCCCTGGCCTTCCCGGTTGTCGCTTGGACCGCAGCCCTGGTCGGGGTGGTCATGACATGAGCATTCCGGCCCTCGAAGTCAGGGATCTGTCGTACAGCTACCCGGATGGAACCTCGGTCTTGGATGCCGTGGGATTCCATGTGCATCCCGGCGAGCGGGTCGCCATGCTTGGCCCCAATGGGGCAGGCAAGACCACACTCGTTTTGCACCTGAACGCGATCCTTCGCCCGTCGTCCGGTTCGGTGACCGTGGCCGGGTTGCCTGCCACCGAGGAGAACGTACATGAGATCCGGCGCCGCACCGGGCTGGTATTCCAGGACCCCGACGATCAGCTGTTCATGCCGACCGTTCGTCAGGATGTGGCGTTTGGCCCGGCCAATTTCGGGGTAAACGGCCGGGAGCTGGAGGATCGCGTGATGGAAGCTCTCCAAGCCGTCGGAATGGAGGAGGTGGCAGACCGCCCCCCGCACCATCTCAGTCTCGGGCAACGGCGGCGAGTCGCCGTCGCCACCGTTCTGGCCATGCAACCGGAGATTCTCGTGCTGGACGAGCCTTCTTCGAATCTGGATCCGGCCAGCCGCCACGAGCTGGCTCACATCCTCCAGGCGCTGGACATCACCATGTTCATGGTTACCCACGATCTTCCTTATGCCCTGGAGTTGTGCGAGCGATCGCTGGTCATGAACCACGGCCGGATCGTGGCCGACGGACCGACCGCGGAGATCCTCGGCGATCGTGAGCTGATGCGAGCCAACCGGCTGGAACTGCCCTATGGGTTTGATCCGGCGCTGATCCAACCACACTAGGAGCTACGAGCCTCGAGTCACGAGAGATCGGCCATCAGGCATCAAGCATCAAGTCAGCTAGGTTCCGGGCACTAGAAACTAGAACCGACCAACCTTCCTACTATCAGACGAAATGCGGCCTCTTGAGATAGCCATTGTGGCGCTGGCGGGTTTGTACCCGATTGCGGGTGCCCTGGTGCCGCGCTTGAAGGCGGTCCATACCTTGCCGCTTATCGCGGTCGGCCTTGGGTTCATCCATTTGGTAGTGGAGGGATACCGGTGGCAGATGGTGCCGGTCTACATCTTGATCGTCGTCATGGCCTCGGTCGTGTGGCGTCTGCTTCACAAACCGGTACCCGGTCTCCAAATCGGTCGGAATCAGCGTTCCCGAGCCGGTCTCTTGGCCGTCGTCCCGGTGGTGTTGGTGGCTTTGCCTCCGATTCTCGTCCCCGTGCCCCGGCTGCCGGTGCCGTCGGGACCCTTCCAGGTGGGGACGGTTTCGCTCCACCTTGTTGATGAGGATCGAGCCGAGATCTACGGATCGGAGCCGGGCAATCCCCGCGAATTGATGGTGCAATTCTGGTACCCGGCTCGTCCGGAGGCAGATGCGCGGCCCGGCCCCTGGACCGAGGACCTTGATCAAATAGGCCCGGCCAACGCCGACCGACTGGGTTTCCCCTCGTTTGTGCTCGATCACCTGGCACTGGCCAGGACCAACTCGTATCCGGATGCTCCCTTGTTCGGTTCTGACGAGCGGTACCCCGTGATCGTCTACTCCCATGGATGGACCGGATTCCGCACGGTCAACGTTGATCAATCCGAAGCCTTGGCCAGCCACGGCTACGTGGTGGTCTCGGTCGATCACACCTTTGGATCGATCATGACTGTATTTCCGGACGAACGGGCCGTCGGGGTGGATCCGGACGCCCTTCCGGACCAGCAGGAGGTGGGAGAGCAGGCTTATCAGGACAAGGCGGAGACGCTCGTCGAGGTGTTCGCCGCGGATCTCGCCTTTGTTCTGGATTCGCTCGAGATCCTCGACCAGGACGATGAACGCTTGGCGGGACGTTTGGATCTCGACCGGATTGGCTTGTACGGCCATTCGACCGGCGGAGGAGCGGTTGTGACCCTTTGCCACGCCGACGAGAGATGCGTGGCCGGTGCGGGTCTGGATCCCTGGGTCGAACCGGTCCCGTTGAACGTCATCATCGACGGCCTCTCACAGCCTTTCCTGTACGTCCGAAGCGAGGAATGGACGGCCTACGACAATGATCCACGCTTGGTAGATCTGTACTCGCACGGAGGCGACGGGCAGTACCTGGTGTCGATTACCGGAACCGAACATTGGGATTTCGTGGCCATCCCTCTTTTGACCCCGTTGGCGCCCCAGCTCGGCCTCAAGGGCCCGATCAAGAGCGATTTGGTGATGGCGATCACCGACGAACTGCTGGTTTCGTTCTTTGACGCCCATCTCAAGGGACAGATTCCGGCGATGGTCAATGCTATTGGATCTCGGTATCCCGAGGTGATCATGGAGTCGCGCTCGGGAGGCGGATAGGGACTAACGTCCCTACGGATGAAGCCAATAGGTTTCTAGGCTCTCAGTCAACAGGGAGGAAGTTGCATGACCGATCAGGGTCCCGCGAGCGAGGCGGAGCCTCGCGAGCCTGAGACACCGGCAAGGGAGACCAGGACTCTTTACCGGCACTGGATGGCCGCTCTGGGCGGCGCCCTCATGCTCGCCGGTTTCCTGGCGTTCCTGATTCTGCTGGTTGTGGACCTGACGTCGGGCCTCGACAATCCGTATCGCTCCATAATCGGGTTCATTGCCGCTCCGATAGTCGGCATTGTCGGCCTTCTGCTGTTCTTGATCTCGATCCGCGTTCAGGTGCTTCAAGCTCGCCGGCGGGGCGAAGTGGTCCGCTTCCGATTGCTGATTGAGCCGTCTGATCCTCGTTATATGCGCAGCCTGTGGCTGTTCCTCGGCCTCACTGCCGCCTTCGTCGTGGTGTTTGCCTACGCGGGTTTCAAAGGGTACGAGACAACCGACTCGGCGAGCTTTTGTGGAGAAGCCTGTCATGAGGTGATGGGTCCGCAGAATGTGACCTACCACAATTCGCCTCACGCCCGGGTTCCCTGCGTCGAGTGCCATATCGGACCGGGAGCCGGATTCTGGGTCCAATCGAAGATCGACGGTATTCGTCAGGTGCTGGCGGTGGCCACCGACTCCTTTGAACGTCCGATTCCCACCCCGGTGGTGAGCCTGCGCCCGGCCCAGGAGACCTGTGAGGAGTGCCACTGGCCCCAGCAGTTCTTCGGGCAGAAGCTGGTCACCCACAACTACTACCGCACCGACGAGAACAACAGCCCGTGGACGGTGAGCCTGCTGGTCAACATCGGAGGGGGTAACCCCCGCACCGGCGCACTGGAGGGGATCCACTGGCATATGGCGACGACCAACGTCGTCGAGTACATCGCGCTCGACGAGGAACGTCAAGAGATACCGTGGTTCCGGGTAACGGCCGCCGATGGGACGGTAACGGTCTACGCCGACCCCGATGCCGACTATCCCGATCCGGGCTCCGCGGATACAGAGATCCGCGTTTTCGACTGCATGGACTGTCACAACCGGCCGAGCCACGACTTCACTCCACCGGCCGTGTCTTTGAATCTCGCTCTTTCGACCGGAAAGATCTCGCAGGATTTGCCGTTCATTCGAAAGCTCGGTGTCGATCTGCTCACGGCCGAGTACGCAACGACCTCCGAAGCGAATGCCGCTATTTCCGAAGGGCTGCGAGATTTCTACCGGGCGAACTACGGTGACGACTTCAATAGCCTGGTGAAAGAGATCGAAGAGGCGGAACTCACCCTGGTCGACGTCTACGGCAACAACTTCTTCCCCGAAATGAACACCGACTACCGGGCTCGGGTCAACAATCTGAGCCACTTCGTCAACGAAGGGTGCTTCCGGTGCCACGGAGGTCAGCAAGTCAACCAGGCGGGGGAATCACTGCCGATCTCATGTGATACCTGCCATGTGATCGTGGCCCAGGGACCCACCGATGATCTGGACGCTATCGAGAGCGCGGTCGGCGGACTGGAATTCGAACACCCGGTTCCCATTGGGGGCGTTTGGGAGACCGTTTCGTGCACCCAGTGTCACACGAGAGCGTCGGGGTATTAGGCGAGGCAGCGAGGCGAAGCCTCGCCGGTTTCAGGTATCAGGTTCCAGGTGCCAGGTTCCAGGTGCCAGGTTTGCCCGAAGTCCGCGACTTGAAACCTGCAACTTGCAACGTGCAACTTGAAACCTGCAACCTGCAACCGGGGTAATCGAGCGAAGCTCGATTACCCCTCTGGTGCCCCGGCGTCGATCCAGTCCCTTAGATCCGCTACCTGCTGGTCGGTGAGTTGACCGGCGTGCCCGCCCGCCGCCTGGCGGACGTAGATGGACGATCCTTCGGGGTCGCCGGGCACCAGGCCGGGTCCGGAATTGCCACCGGCGAGTGCCGTCCGATAGCTGCTGATATCCAAACCCGCAAAGCCCGAGCCTCCAGTGTGGCAGGCACCGCAGGCGTCGGTCAGGATGGCGGCCCATACTCCGTCCCAGGTCGGTTCGCCGGTTCCTCCGCCGGCAGCATCGGGCGCTTCCGGCGCCCCCAGCTCGATCCATTCCAGAACGAGGGCGAGCTGTTCTTCGGTGAACTGCCCGGGATGGCCGCCCTCCAGTTGACGGGTGTACACGACGGACTCATCCGGCTCGTTGGCAACGATCCCCGGGCCGCCGTTGCCGCCGGCGAGAGTCGCCGCATAGGAGCTGAGGTCCAGACCGCCGAGGCCGCTCCCACCCGTGTGACAGGCTCCGCACGAGCCGGCGAACAGTTGACCGACTCCGCTATCCCAACTGACCGAAGCAGCCGGGTTGGTCGTTGTAGTGGTCCCCTCAGTGGTTGATGTTGTTTCCCCGGTGGGCGCCGTCGTGGTGACCAGGGGCACGGTCGGGGTGGGGGCCGGTACGAACACGGTTACGTCTTCAGGAGGATCGATGGTGGTGATCGCGGTCTCCTCGAACGTCACAAAGAAGTAGATGCCGATCAGCGAGAGTGCGGCCACCACCAGGTAGGCGGGCACAAACCGCCGGCGCCGTTTCTCGGATACTTCGATTGGGGGTGGATCAAATTCGCCTGCTTCGATGGCGGCGAGTTCCAGTGGGTGTTCCTTCTCCATCTCGTGACGCGAGATGTATCCGGTGAAGATGGTCGTGCTGAAGTGACGGAGGTGGACGTGATAGAAGTGCCACACGAGGATGGCCAGCACCGCCAGGAGAGCCTCGCCACCGTGAGCGGCTTTGGCAGCGGGAATGAACTGCCCGGGAAGGAAGGTGGCGGTGGCCACCGGGTTCCACAGCATGAAGCCGGTGATCGTCATGACCAGCGTGCCCCATACGATCGCCCAGTACTCGAGTTTCTCTTCCCAGGTGAACCTTCCCTGGAGGGGCATCTCCTTCCGTCGGCCTATGTTGAAGAGAAGTCCTCCCCAAGCTGCTCGTAGGTCGTCCATGCCCGGCACCATGGTTCGAGGCGCTCGATCAACGAAGATTCTCTTTCCGGCCGTAAACAGGTGGTAAACGATGGCCAGCAGCAACATCGTGGCGAAGACCCGATGAATCAGGCGGGTGGCTTCGATTCCACCCACCGTTCTGATCGACCATTGGGAGAATCCTGCCTCGGGCCACTTTTGGATCAGTCCGGTAAACGCCAGAGCAACGAAAGTGATCACCTGCAGCCAGTGTTCGACCCGATCCGACACGCTGAAGCGGCGGATCCGATCCTCTTGCCGGACCTGCGGCTGCTCTTGATCAAGCACCGGCCACCTCCTTCCGGCGGGCGGCCATCCTCTTGATGAAGTCAACGAGTACCCACAACACCATGGCGCCAATCGTTACCGGGATCACGATCCGGTAAAAGAGGTTCACGTAGAACACCAGGGGAGTGTCTTGGCGGGTTGGTTGATAATGGCTGAGCCAGGAGGTTGGGAAATTGGCGGTGGCGTCGGGATGGCAGCGCTGGCAGGTTCCGAGCAGATTCTCCCGGAAAGTCTGGCTCTCCGGGTTGTCGGCGGAAGCGATGTTGTGGACACCGTGGCAATCGATGCAAACCGGCTTGTTGGTCTCCTGATCGGGGAAGAGCTCCTCGAAGATCACCACGGTGGTTCCGTGAAAATCGGAGACGTAGGTGTCGAAAACTTCTGTCGAGATGCCGTATTGGCCCATCAGGTTCTCGTCCTCGTGGCAGTCGGCACATATCTGGGGAGAGAACAGGTGGAATCCGGTGACTCCCGGCCCCGCCACGTCGTGCACTCCGTGACAGTCGGTGCAGGTGGGGACGTCGGCGTTGCCTTCCTCGAAGAGGGCGGCACCGTGCACGCTGTCCTCGTAGACCGAGTAGATCTCGAAGTGGCAGTTTTCACAGGTCTGCTGGATGGAAGTGGCCCGGGTCCCGGCTCGCTGGACGTCGTGGGCGCCGTGACAGTCCGTGCATACGGCAGCTTCGATGTTGCCGTTGAGGAGAGCCGCCCCGTGGACGTTGTCGTGGGTGGCCGAGTATTGGGAGTCATGGCAGGTCGCACAGGCTGTGTAGTTGGCCACCGCGAACTCGCGGAGACTGCCGGCTTCGATCGGTTCGTGGGGAAACTCCGAGATATCGGTATGGCAGAGCACGCAGGGCATGTTGATTTGGCCGTGAACCGAGTCTTCGTAGACTTCGCGGTGAATCTGAATGTCGAGGGTCTCACCGGATGGCAGCTCGACGTTGCTCAGGCTGATACCGCTCGTCTCACCGTCGTGACAACCGAGGCAGTAGCCGTTGTCGAGGCGCTGATCGGGTTCCTGGGTTGTCTCTTCAGTTGCTTCTTGCGCAGCTCGAACCGGTGCAGTATCGGTCGTGAGTAGACCGGTGAGCAACACGGCGCCCATCAAGAACAACAGAACCCAACGCCAACCGCTCTTCAAGTGCAACCTCCCAAAACCGTGGCATCTGATTGAACCATCCAGGTGGAGCATACGCTACAAGGGGTTCGCTATCCGACATAGGGTCGAGAGTCCTCATTGGGTGGGACTCCCGCAGACGTGCTCGATTCACGATCGCAAGGAAAGGGGTCGCCGATGGCGACCCCTTTCCGGTTCTCGTGTCTCTTATCGTTCGAGGATTACCCGCCTAGTGCGTCCAGACCAGCCTGGAGCAAGGCTTTGGTGTAGGACGGATTGTGGACACCGAGGCTCTTGTCCTCAAGGGCCACGTAGATCCAGTTCCAGAGAGCGCCGCCTTCGGCTTCGGGGTAGGTTCCGACGACCATCTCGCCTTCCGCGTCGAGCAAACCTTTCGCCTTCAGGGCGGCCTCCAGGTCATCCAGCATCGTCTGGACCTCGGTCTGCAGACCGTTGATGTCGAAATTCTCGGCATCAGCGTGACACGCAACACAGGCATTCACATTGACTTCGTAGGTGTGGTCGGCGGTCTCACCAAGGTGACAGGACACGCAGGTGTTTTCCACCATGGTGGCGTGGGCTCCGGGGCTTCCCGTCTCGCCGTAACCGGCAACTCCGAGCAGCATGGCACTCTGCGGACCGTGGTGCGGGCCCCAGTGCGTGCTGTCGACCTCGATCATGCCGTCGGTGACTGTGACACCGCGACGCGGCTGGTGACAGACTGCGCACAGGTTGCCCTCGCCGCCGTCAAACGTAACACCCTCGAAGGCATAGAGATCGACCGGGGCGGTCGTCTCCAGTGCCCAGTCGGCGGAGGTAAAGGTCGTGTGAATCTCGTGACACGTCCGGCAGTCCTGGTGGGTCGGGTTGGGATCTCCCTCCGTGACCTCGCTCGGGTTCAACCCCGCCGCGACCATGGCGCTGAACGCACCTCCGGAGTGACAACCGGCGCAACCGCTGCTCTCACCACGGACAAACGCCTCGCCGGTTGAGTGCAACGACTCTTCCCACGACGCCTTCTTGCCGGTAATGATGCTCGAGTCGTTGTGGCACTCGGTGCAGGTCAGATCGGCCGCGACCAACTCGGCGGCGCTTCCGGCAGGACCGGCAGGACCGGCGGGACCGGCAGGACCGGCAGGACCGGCGGGACCGGGTTCACCCTCGCTCGTACAGGCCGCTAAGACCAGCACGAGAGAAACTATGAAGAAGCCAAGTATCAAGTGTCGGCGCATGTGGTGCTCCCTCCCTGCGCGAAATATGTCCTCAGTACTCTGCCAGATTCTCGACCAAAAAACGATTTCTCGCGTAGGGTCTTTCGACCCTTTGTCGACAAAAGGTAAAAAACACTACTGACATGCGGTTATATGCATATACCGACATAGTGTCGGCGGCGACAATATGGGCGGCTCAACCTCGGCCGACAGACTGTCGAAAAAGACCCAAAATCAGGGGAGTCTTGAGCTACGAGCTCTGCCAAGCACCACAAGCTTCAAGCATCAAGCGGGGAGCGCTTCGCGCTCCGTACCTAGTACTCAGTATCTAGTACCGCGGCCTTCCTTGCTCGATGCACGGGGGCGAGAGTGGGAACGTCCACAGGGGCAACAGCAGAGAAACTGGAAACTGGAAACGGAAACTGGAAACTGGAAACTAGAAACTACAAATCCGGCGTCTGTCCAGCCAGCACCTGCTCCAGTGCGGCGCTCAGCACCGTTGCGTCGACCGCCCCGGCGGTTTTCCACTGGATCAGTCCGTCGGCGTCGATGATGTAGGTCTCAGGCACACCGAAGACGCCCAACTCGACGATGGCACGTGATTGGGGGTCGACAACATAGCTGTAGTTGGTGCCGCGTCCGAATTCGTCGAGGAAAGCTGATGCCTGCGCCGGCTTGTCTTGATAGACGATTCCCAGGAAATGCACACCGCGATCCGCGAAGGCCGCGGCGGTTGAGGTGAGATCGTCGTGCTCGGTCCGGCACGGGATGCACCACGAGGCGAAGAAGTTGACCACGAGGACGGTGCCTCGCTGGTCGGCGAGTGAGAAGGTACCGTCCTGTTCTAGATAGTCGAAGGTCAGGTTGCTGACCGGCTTGCCGATGAGCGGCGAGTCGACCAATCGGGGGTCCTGTCCGAACCGGCCGTTGAAAACGAAGACCAGCAAGGCCACCATGGCCAGGATTCCGGCGATCGGCAACACGCCGCGGGGCATGCGGCGGGCCGGGGTTTCAGTGGGTGGGCCGTTCATCCGCCTCCTCCATTCCTGGCCTCATCGAGGGCTGCCTCTACGGTGTGCAGAATGTCGGGCGGCAGATCGGGGATCGCGGCGATTTCTTCCAGCCAGGGAATGGCGGCCTCGGCTTCGTCCAGGCCGTACAGCAAAACGAAGCCGAGGAACAGCTTGGTTTCCTGGTTGGTGGGGTCGACGGTGAGGCTCGTTTGCAGGTACTGCTCGGCGGCTTCCGGTTGTCCCGTCTGGTAGGCCATCCACCCGATCCGTGACAGGGCAACCCCTTCTTCGGCCGGCGTGGGGTTGTTCTCTGCGACCGTCAGGTAGTGATCCAGAGCCTTGCCGAAGTCCTGTTCTTCGAAGTATCGATCTGCCAGCGCCAGCCGCATCGCGTTGATACCGGGATTCTGGGCGACCACCTCTTCGAGTTGTTCGTTGGTCACCGAATCGGGATCAATGGAAAGCTCTCCGGGGGAGCCTGATGCGCTGCCGGCCGCAATTGGATCCTGGTCGAGGTCGCCCGCGGCCAGAAAGATCGCGACCGAAAGTGCGGCGATGACCAGGACACTGCCCACCACAGCCCGCCGGCCAGATCGAGGCGGCCGGTCGGCGGACTCCTCGCCATCTGCTCCCGCCCCCTGGGCTGCTGGCTTCCGAGAGACGGGCAGGGCGGCGAGTTGCGCCGAGATCTCGTCGGCTTCTGCCTGGTAACCGGCTCGCAACGTCTCGGCCGTAGCAGGATCGATCTCGCCCGCCTCCACCTGTTCGGCGAGTTCGTTCAGATCGCGCCGAGCGATCTCGAGACGTTCTTCGAGATGGCCGCGATCAGTCATGTGGGGAGCCCACTTCGCTGGGTTTCCGGCGCCGGGTCATGATCATCCAAACCCCTCCGGCCACGGCCACCACCGGCAGCAGCCAAACCAACAAAGTGCGGCCGGCGAAAGGTGGGTCGAGCAGGATGCCGTCCCCGTATCTGGCTGTGAAATAGTCGACGATCTGGGAGTCCGTCTCTCCGGCTGCGACCTTTTCCTCCACGATCTCCACCATTGCCCGGGCAGTCTCGGACGGGGAATCCCCGATGGCCTCTCCCTGACACACCGGGCACTTGATTCGGGCGCCGAGCGAATCAACCCGATCCTGGGCGGCACTATCGCCCATGACCAATCCGACGACCACCACCGAAGCCAGCACCACGGTGAGAACCCAGCCGACCACGGAACGAGTTTTGCTATTCATCGCGGGACGCTCGGGCTTTTTCTGCGCTCTTTTCAACCGGCTTTTTGACGAGCCGGGACCACAACACGGCCGCGGCCGCGATGAAACCTCCGACCCACACCAACCAGATAAAGGGGAACCAGAAGACACCGAGCGTGACCTCCTCGGGGTCGATGCTCTTCAGAGACAGGTAAAGATCACCGCCCCAGGAGGCGTCGACCTCGGGAGTTGCCACCGACTGGGTCGAAGTGGGGTATTGATTGAGACGGGGCTCGAGTTCGCCGACCACCCGTCCGTTTTTCGAAATCTCCACCAGGGCGCCGGTCACGAATCGGGTGGGCTCCTGCCGGCTAGTCGCGGAGACATAGGTGATGTCGAACCCGGCCACGGACTCCGTGCTGCCGGGAGTGAGGGTGACATCGGCTTCGACCGAGAGGTTGGCCGAGATGGCGATCCCCAGCGCCAGGATGGCGATCCCCAGGTGGGAAATCTGTCCGCCCCAGTAGCCCACGTCGTTCCTCATGGTGCGAAGGGCGGCGGAGGGCAGGGATATGTCGCGTTTCCCGGCGACCGCCCGCGCCGTTACCAGCAAGTTGCGAATGATTACCGACATGACGAAGAAGGCAGCCACAATGAAGGCCAGCAGCCAGGGCGTTCGATAGCCGAGGATTACCGCCAGAGCCGCCGCTCCCAGTGCCACCCGGAGCGGGTTCTTGATCCGTTGCCAGACAACCTCTGATTTAGCCGCCCGGTAGGGGGTAATGGGCCCGACCCCCATGGCGAGCAACAAACCAAAGGCCAGCGGGACCGCCAACCGGTCGAAGAATGGTCTTCCGACCCCCACCTGCGATCCACTGAAGGCCTCGACGAACATCGGATAGAGAGTTCCGGTGAGGACGGCGAAAGCAAAAACGGTGAGCAGGAGGTTATTGAGGAGGAATACACCTTCCCGGCTGGCCAGCGAATCGAGTCGCGGCGACGAAGCGACCACGTGCGCCCGGGCGGCGAACAACCCGAACGAAGCCACCAGTACGACCATCAAGAACCAGAGCAGGGCCGGGCCGATCGGGGATTGGGTGAAGCTGTGCACCGAGGTGATCACCCCCGACCTGGTCAGGAAGGTGCCAAGAATGGTGGCGGCGAACGTGGCGATGACCAGCACGAAATTCCAGGCTTGCAGCATGCCGCGCCGGGCCTGGACGACCGCCGAATGCAGGAAGGCGGTGGCGATCAACCAGGGAATGAACGAGGCGTTCTCCACCGGATCCCATGCCCAGTAGCCACCCCAGCCCAGCACCTCGTAAGACCAGAGACCGCCCAGCACGATGCCCGCCGTCAGGAAACCCCAGGCGATCAACGTCCAGGTGCGGGTGCGAAGCAGCCATTCAGTGCCGCTGGCTCCCAACATCAAAGCCGACATCGCGAACGCAAAGGGAACGGTCATGCCGACGTAGCCGACATAAAGCATCGGTGGGTGGACCGCCATCAGAATGTGGTTCTGGAGCAGCGGGTTGGGACCGCGGCCCTCCAACGCCGCCAGCGAATCAGTCCACGGCCAATGAGCGGCTTCTAGGCACCCGATCGAAGCCGGCTGAATGCACACCGAAAACGGATTCGACACGGTGGCCATCAGCACGAAGAAATAGAGGGTGACGATCCCCATGATTGCCAGGGCGCCCGCTCCGAGGCGGTCGGGTCCGGAGCGTTTGGCCAGGCCGCGGTAGACGGTGTACACAAACACCGCCAGGACCAGGCCCCACAGCACGATGCTTCCTTCCAGGGCCGCCCAGGCCGAGGCGACCTTGAAGATAAAGGGCGTGGTGGTTGCCGAGTTGTTGGCAATATAAGAGATCGAAAAATCGTCGGTCAAGATTCCGATTTCCAGGGCGATCATGGCCAGTACGGCTCCGCCCACCATTCCGTAAACCGGCCACTGGAGTTTCTCGGCGGTGGCCAAATCGGGGTTTCGCATTCCCCGGAACCCTTGCACGATGATGCCGACTGATCCCAGTGCCGCGACCAGAATCGCCAGATAGCCGACTGTGGCCGTCATCCTGCTCCTCTAACCCGAAGTGCCGGTCGGGGGGACGTACGTACCGTCTTCTTCAGACCGGTACTCCTCGTCATGATTGATGATCAGCGTGTCGGACTCGAAATGATCTCCGACCCAGGCGCCTTCGACCACCACACCGATGTTCTCACGGAACAATTGCGGTGGGGCGCCGGTGTGAGTAACGCTGATCGATCGATCGCCGTCCGTGACGACGAAGCTCACGCCTTCCCCGGTGGTCTCGACTGTGCCTTCGCTCACCTGACCTCCGAGCCGGAACCTCTCTCCGTTCGCATACTCCGCTTGCTGGTCTACCGCCTCCGTGGGCGTGAGGTAGTAGATGAGATTGTCACCCAAACCACCGAACATGATGAACCCGAGTGCCAGAACGATGATCCCGATGGCGGGCAGAACGAACCACTTGTACCGCATGACTACTCCTCCATCCGCCGCTTGACTCGCCGGGTTCGCGCCACGAGCGAGAAGGAATACAGGATCATGAACCCGTAGACCACCGTGTAACCAAATACCACCCAGCCGTCAGACATGATCGGGTGCCTCCTCCAGGTTGGGGGCGGTGATACCGGAGCCGGCCAGTTCGAAATCGGCGACGGCCTCTGTCTCTTCTAGTTCATCTTCCAGACGTGCCAATCGGATACGCCAGGCCATGAATGCCGCATAGACGATGGTGAAGGCGCCCAGGTTGACCATGAGTGCCCGCAAGAACTCGGGGTCGATCGGGGCGTCCGGCCGCACCACGGTCGGTCCTTGATGAAGCGTGCGGAACAGCGTCACCGAGAAGTAGACGAGAGGCACTTGAACAAAAGCGACAATGCCGAGAATGGCCGACCGTTTGGCCCGCGTCTCGGGATCCGGAATGCTTCGTCGCAACGCCAGATAGCCGACATAGACGAAGAACATGATGGCCGTCGACATCATGCGAGCATCGCTCCAATCCCAGAACGTTCCCCACACGGGGTATCCCCAGATCATTCCGGTCACCAGGGCCAGGGCAGTGAAGAAAACACCGACTTCGGCCGAAGATGCCGCCACCCGATCCCAGAATGGTGTCTTCTTCAGCAGCCAGGCCGCCCCCCCGATCATGGTCACGGCGAAGGCAACAAAGGCCAGCCACGCCGAAGGGACGTGGACAAACATGATCTTGGCGAACTCGCGCTGGGTGCGCTCCGGAGGAACCGTCATGGCGAAGGTGAATCCGGTGGCGATGGCAGCGATGGCCACCACGGTGAGGGTCCGGTACGAACGTTCCTTCATCGGCTCGATTCCTCCAGAGGCCTTGCTGTTACGACGCCGATCACGGCGATCGCCAGGTTCATGATGGCGAGCATCGTGATCCAGAGGAGGATACTCTCTTCCTGTTTCAAAGCTTCGACCACCTGGGCAGATGCCAGAAGAAGCGGCATCGACAGAGGAGCCACGAGTAGTGGTGTCAACGTATTACGGGTGCGCAAACCGGCCGTGACGGAGCCTGCCAGCGTGCCGACCAGAGCAAGGCCGCCGGCCAGCAAGACCAGTACCAGGAGCAACCAGGGCCATCCGGGGATCCGTCCCGGGTTGTAAAGGAGAATGGTCACCGGGACCAGGACGACCTCGAATACGAGGAGCAGCAGGGTGCTGGTCACGGCCCGCCCTACGAACTTGGCGGCAGGATCCGTGCCCAACAGAGTCAGCAATTCCTGCTGGGGGGGCGTATCGGCGGCAGTTTGCCGGAAAGCGACCAACATCCCGAACAGTAAGGCCACGGCCAGAAACATGCCGGGACCCACCTGGGCGAGTAGCGGTCGGTCGGTGCCGATGGCCAGCGGGATGAGCATGAGGGCGACCGCTCCAAAGGGGATGGTGATGTAGAGAGCTTCACCGGCTCTGCCTTCGACGAGGAGGTCTTTACGGGCTATCTCCTTGGCTTGCTGCCAGAACCCTCCGGGCTTCACACCATCTCCGTTCTGTTGAGCAGGGTGCCGCCTTCAAGTGCGTAGGTAACGTTGACCAGTGGCAGCATGCGATCCGGCTCATGGCTGACCAGCACGACCCCGCCGTTGCGATCCCTCACTTCCTGCACGGCTGCGCTGACCAATGCTTGAGCCGCTTTGTCGAGGCCGGCGTGGGCTTCGTCGAGCAACAGAAGGTCGGGTTTGATGAGCATCACCCGGGCGAATTCAACCCGCCGTTGCATGCCGTGCGACGAGTGATCGGCTCGGCGGTTCTTGGCGCCACCCAGTCCCACCAGTTCGAGAGCGCGATCCGCTCCATCGGTCCCGGCTCCGGCCAGGCGGGCCACGAACGTCAGGTTCTCGATGAGGGTGAGTTCTCCCCACAGGCCGGGGTGGTGGCCGAGCAAGGCGATGCGCTTGCGAGCCGCCAGCATGCCGCCAGATCCAACCCGGGCACCCAGCACGGTCGCCTCACCAACCGAGGGTTTCAGCAGGGTGGCCAGAATCCGCAACAGGGTTGACTTGCCGGAACCGTTCGGGCCGATGATCCCTACGACCTCCCCCTGGTCGATGCGGATGTCGACGCCGCGCAGAACCGGCATCCGCCCGAAGCGGACCCCGACCCCGGAAAACTCGGCAATGGCTCCCTCAGTCACAGCGGAGAAGTGTAGGTCGTAGTCGTCGGCCACTATTCCGGCGACATGGAGAAGGGACCGATGACCCGGCCCAATGTGACTTTCGCTGCTATAAAGATGACGCGATTCCAATGAGGGAATTGTTGGTGGGAGGAACTGATGGCTGAAGACGCTGACCAACCGATCGCGGATCGGGCTGGTTCGTCAACGGTGTCAGATAGTGAACCTCGGAAGGGGTCGGAGGGCATTTCCCGGCGCAAACTGCTGGCCAGGTCGGTCGGGGTCATGTCGGGAGCCATCGCGGCCGGTGTGGGTGTTCCCGCCATCTTGTACATCGCCGGACCTGCTCAAGAGGAGGGGGGAGACCAAGAATGGATCCGTCTCGGCTCGGCCAACTCGGTTGAACCCGGCACCCAGACCCTCATGAAGGCAACCGTCGAACGGAGAGCAGGTTATCTCACCACAACGGACGAAATGTCCGTCTTTGTCTCGACGCAGAATGGAACCGATTTCCTGGCGCTCTCCAACATTTGCACTCACCTCGGGTGCCGGGTTCGATGGGTGGAGGAACAGGAGGGCTTCTTCTGTCCCTGCCACAACGCCGTCTTTGGGCCGGACGGTTCTGTGCGGGAGGGGCCCCCGCCCCGACCCCTCGACCGGTTCGACACGAAGGTTGAGGATGGGCAGATCTTCATCAGGAAGACGTGATATGGCGACGAAACTCGGTGACTGGCTCAACGATCGAAGCGGTTGGCGCACGATATACAACGGGGTCTTTTTGCGGAAGATCCCCAAGATCAATTGGGCCTATACGCTCGGCAGCGCCACGCTCTTCGCGATGGTCATCCAGATAGTCACCGGCATTCTGCTGACCCTTTACTACGTGCCGGATCCGCAACTGGCCTACGCCAGCGTCAGCTACATAACCAACGAGCTTCCCTTCGGCTGGTTGATTCGGGGCTTGCACCACTGGGGAGCCAGTGCCATGGTCCTCCTGGTCATCTTGCACATGGTGCGGGTCATCATCTACGGGGCCTACAAATATCCGCGCGAGTTCACCTGGATCACGGGCGTCGCGCTGCTCCTGTTGACTTTTGCCTTTGGTTTCACCGGGTACCTGCTGCCGTGGGACCAGCGGGCCTACTGGGCAACCGTCGTAGGGACACAGATCGGGGAAGTGACACCGGTAGTAGGCGACACGCTTCGATCCGTCATGCTCGGTGGACAGGAGATATCCGGGCTGACGCTCAGCCGATTCTTCGGGGCGCATGTGTGGGTACTCCCCTCGGTGCTCTTGCTTCTGGTAGGGATTCACCTGTACCTCGTCATCCGCAATGGAATCACCTCGGTTCCGAAGCGAGGTGAATAGGCCATGAAGAAGGAGGAGCGCGAGGACTATCTGAGGGAGTACGAAGACCAGAAGAAGAAGGGCGTGCCCTTCTGGCCGGACATCATCTTCAAAGATGCAGTCGTCGCTTTCGTTATCTTCGTTGCTCTTGTAGCTCTTGCCTACTTCCTCGGTGCCAGTCTCGAGGAGATCGCCGATCCGAGCGATACCGAGTACACACCCCGGCCGGAGTGGTATTTCCTGTTCCTGTTCCAGTTGCTGAAGTTTTTTCCCGGTGATCTGGAGGTCATCGGGGTCATCGTTCTGCCGGTTATCGCGATTACGTTTTTGATACTGCTCCCCTGGATTGACCGTTCCAGGAAGCGGCACCCGTCGAGCCGCCCGGTGGTGACCGGCATCACGGTTGCGGGGATCGTCGCGGCGGTTTTCCTGACGGTGCAAGCGATCGAGGCAGCTCCACCCCCGGCTTCCGCCACCGCCGAGGGCGATCGCGTGGCCGCTCTGTTCGTCGAGAACTGCGCCGGTTGTCACGGCTCGACCGTGGTGGTGGCACCGGGAACCGACTTGTTCGCCGTCGTTTCCGCCGGCACCCATGAGGGAATGCCGGCGTGGAACTCGGACCTGTCTGCCGACGAGATCGACGCGCTGGTCGGTTTCATTCTTGCCCCTAACGGAAATGAAGTCTTCGCGGCGGCATGCGCGGATTGCCACACGCTCAATCAGTTGATTGAAGCCGACGCCATCGACCTTCGGAACGCCCTGGAGCTGGGTACGGGTTTCGAGCCCCATGCGGGAGCCGCCATTCCCGATTGGAGCGCTTTGTTGAGCGCCGCCGAACAAGGCCAGCTGCTCAACTTCTTGACCGCGCCCGACGGGCAGCGGTTGTGGACCCAGTTGTGCGCCGCCTGTCACGGGCGGGCGGTGGCCTACGCGGGAAGCGAGGCCGAATTGCGCGACCTCATCAACGCAGGCGGCGGGCACCTGGACATGCCCGCCTTCGGCGGCACCCTGGCCGAGACCGACATTCAAGCTCTGGCAACCTATGTGATCGACCCGTCTTCGTACCCGGCGGGCGAAGGGCTCTTCGCTCAACACTGCTCGGCGTGTCATGCGCAACGGGTCCCGACGGCCGGATCTTTTGAGGTCGCCGTCGCCGCTATCTCGCGAGGTGGCGCTCACGAGACCATGCCGGTGTGGGGCGAGATTCTGACCAGCGAGCAACTCGACGCCTTGGTGGCGTACATCTCTGAAGCCGCCAGCCTGCCCGACCTTGCCACAGGCCAGGAACTCTTCTCGCAAAACTGCGCGTCATGTCATGGGGAGCTGGGCGAAGGTGGGCCCAACCCGGCCCGATCTGGTGACATCATTGCCCCGATCAGCACGGCCGAGTATCTGCAGACTCGTGACGATCAAACCCTCCGGGCGATCATCGCGCAGGGCCAACCCAACTTCGGGATGTCTCCCTTCGGGGCGGCCTTCGGCGGTCCGCTCAGCGACGAGCAGGTAGACACACTGGTTGCCTATCTCCGATCGTGGGAGGCCAATCCACCCGTCGATCTCCCTCCCGAAGTGCCGGATGTTCCACCCCCGACGGCCAGCGGGCGAGAGGTCTACACCCAACTCTGCGCACAATGCCACGGTACGTCGGGCGGCGGCGGCATTGGGCCGTCCCTCAGCGATCCCGACTGGCAGGCTTCCCAGACGGACGAACAGATCGTTGAGGCGATAGACCTCGGCCATCCGGCCACGGCCATGATTGCCTGGGGTGAGATCCTCTCCACCCGCCAGATCGAAGAGCTGGTCGGACATATCCGAACGCTCTCTGGTGAGGGTCCGCCCCCTTCGTCAGGATCTCCGACCTTCGTCGACGACGTTCTGCCCATCTTCCAGGCCAGTTGCACGGCCTGTCACGGGAGCCTGGGCGGGTGGACGGGGACCACCTACAACGACGCCCTCAACTCAGGTGCGGGAAGCCCGACGATCGTTCCGGGTGATCCGGACAACAGCCGGCTGGTCCAGTCGCTGATCGGAACGCATCCGGACGGTGTGGTTATGCCGCCTTCGGGCAGCCTGTCGGAGGCCGATATTCAGATCATCATCGACTGGATTGCCGCAGGAGCACCCGAGCAGTAGCAACTGGTGCTCAGGAGGAAGTTCGGAGTCGTGCGACGACGACTCCGAACAGACCTATCGCCATGGCCGCTGCATACCAGCCGATGGGCCCCGATCCGAGTGAAGGGCGCAGCGGTTCGGTGGCGAGTCGGATGGCTCCGGCCAGCCCCAGGGCGACGGCGCCGATCACGCCTACCGTCCCGGCTCCTCGGTGAAGCCACCACAGCAGCCCCAGGGCGGAAACCAAAAAGAGGAGAGCCGCGTAGATCTCGACGGGATGCCTGGTTACCGTGCTGCCTTGCTGGGCGACCGCCCAGGGAAGCGAAGAGGTAGTCCCCAAACAGGCTCCCCGGTAGAGACAGCCCGCGTGCCAACCGGCCAGGCCGGCCATCGCCGCCGGCGCCAGAGCGTCGATGGTCATTGCCAGATGTCTTCGCGAGGTCATGGATACGAACGTCAAAGCTCCCAGTGAAGCGAAACCGGTGTCCACGCCGCTGCGCACGATCAGGATGTCACCCGGATGAGTGAAGGGGCTGGTGCCGCCCAGGAGCATCGACGCCAGCCGCCCGGTAATCAGGCCGGTCACCGCCGCTCCGAGGAGGACGTCGCCGAGGCTGCCCGCCTCCGGCGGGACGAGACCCAGCCGTTTCTCGACATTAACCGTCAGGAATGCCAGGCCGACCCCGGTCGCCGCCGCCCCGAGCAGGGTGAACTCCATCAGGAGGTTCCTTGCCGGTTGAGCAGTTCGTCGATCTGCAAGGCCAGCATCCTTTCATCGATGACACCCGGTTGGTAGTGGACCAGCTCACCACCCGGCGAAAAGAAGAAGGTCAGAGGGACCCCGGACCCCCCTAATGCCGCAGGCACGGCCCGGGGAGCATCGAATAGGTTTTCGAACGTCAGGCCAAATTCGGCGATGAAGCCCTGTGCCCCGGCCTGGGTGTCGGCGACGCTGATACCGATGAAGCGAACTTCGGTCCCGAACCGAGTGTGGGCCCGTTCCAGCAAAGGCGCTTCCGAGCGGCAAGGGATACACCAGGATGCCCACACGTTTAGCACTACCGGTTCGGTCGACTCTTCCAGCAAAACAACGATCTCTTCGGCGTTGGTGAGAGGAAGCGAAGCGCCTGATACCGGAGCCGGTTCCGCCGTGCAGGCGGTGAGTATGACGAGGAGGATGGGGAAGGTGGCGAGAAGACGGCGGCTTGGCATACCTGGGCATCGTAGGATGCGGTGACAGCTAGTAGGTTGAGGGTCAATGGCTCCCACACGTCACGTGCTCGCCATGGTCCTGGCCGGAGGAGAAGGGAAGCGTCTCTTCCCTTTGACTCGCGATCGGGCCAAACCGGCCGTTCCGTTTGGCGGCCAGTACCGGTTGATCGACTTTGTGCTCTCCAACCTGGTGAATGGGGGATTTCGCCAGATCGTGGTGCTGACCCAGTACAAGAGCCATAGTCTCGACACACACCTGGCCCGGACCTGGCGGTTGTCGCCGATCCTCGGTTACTACGTCGCCCCGGTACCCGCCCAGATGCGGCGAGGTCCCCGTTGGTTTGCCGGTTCGGCAGATGCCATCTTCCAGAACCTCAATCTGATCGGAGATGAGGAGCCTGACTATGTGATCGTCTTTGGCGCAGATCACATCTACCGCATGGATCCCAGCCAGATGCTCGACCAGCACATCGAGAGCGGGGCTGCCGCCACCGTGGCCGGAATCAAGGTGCCGATCGGTGAGGCCAGCGAGTTCGGCATTATCGATGCCGGGAAAGACGGCAAGATCAAGTCGTTCCTCGAAAAACCGGCCACACCTCCGCACATGCCCGGAAACCCGGATTTCGCCTTTGCCTCCATGGGCAATTACGTGTTCACCACCGAGGCGCTCCGTGAGGCGGTGATCGAAGACGCCAAGGACGAGGAGTCCAGGCACGATATGGGCGGAAACATCATCCCGATGTTCACCAAACAAGGCAGCGCCTGGGTTTACAACTTCAACGACAACGTGGTTCCCGGTCAGACAGAGCAGGAATACGGCTACTGGCGCGATGTAGGAACGCTGGACGCCTACTTCCACGCATCGATGGATCTGGTTACGGTCGATCCGATCTTCGACCTCTACAACGAGGACTGGCCGATCCTCACATCGTCCTTCCCGTACCCTCCTGCCAAGTTCGTGCACGATCATGAGGGCAGACGCGGCTTTGCGGCAGAGTCGCTGGTGTCGGCCGGGGCGATCGTGTCGGGCGCTACCGTGCGGCGTTCGATCATCTCGCCCGAGGTTCGCTTGCATTCCTACGCGGCGGTCGAGGACTCGGTGCTTTTCGATGGCGTCGACGTGGGACGGAACGCCATCGTCAAAAGAGCCATAATCGACAAGGGTGTCGTGGTGCCTCCCGGTTTTCAGATTGGGGTTGATCTCGCCGCCGATCGGGAGCGGTACACCGTATCGGACGACGGCATCGTGGTGATCGGCAAAGGCGAGAAGCTGGAGTAGCCGAGCACCGCCCGCCGGCAGTTCTTAGTTGTCAGTCATCAGTCATCAGTCGCTGACAACTAAGAGGTCGGCTGGAAGCCGACCGACTGATAACTGAGGACGGCGAGAGCTTCGCTCTCGCTACGCGGAAGATCCCGGGATGGACCCGGGATCTTCCGGTCACAGCTGGGGGCTCAGCCGGCTACGGTCAGGGTCAGGGTTCCGTCAAAGGTCTTGGTCTGGCCGGCCATCGTGTACGACACCTTCAAGCCCAGGCTGTACGTTCCCGGGGCAGCGCCGGTGGTATCCACACGAATGGCCGCAAAATCGGTTTCGTGGTCCTCGAGGACGTTGTTGAAGTAAAGGCTCGTCGACAATCTGGCATCGGGGTAGCTCACGGTCAAGCCTGCCGGATCGGAAACCACCACGTCGAATCCTTCGACCATGGGCGCCAGGCCCGTGAAGTCTATTTCCATCCAGGCAGACTCGCCGCTGGGGATTGAGCCAGCCGAGTCGGTGACCTGTGCGACGTCCTGGTCCGCCTGGTAGACAGCCACCGGAACCGTCACGTCGAAGTCATCCTCGATAGTTGTGCCGTCGGCGTCGTAGCTCACGAGCAGCTTGATCTTGAACTTCTTGGTCTGGGAATACGGAACGGAAACCTGCAAGGCAGTGAAGTCCATTTCCTTCTCCGACAGCACATGGCCGTTCATCAAGCCGGTGAATCCGGGGGTGTTTTCGGGGTAGGTCACCTCGACTCCGGCAGGTGCCTCGGCCACGACCTTGAAATTGGCGATATCGCCGCCCTTGCCTTGCCAGTTGATGGCTACCCAGGAAGTGTCGCCGGCGACAATGGTGGCGGTGTTCTTGGTCTTCAGATTGGCTTCCGGCCCTTTGGCGATAGCCGGGGAAGCCGTCCCTATCACCAGCAGGGTGACGATCGCTGTGGTGATGATTCGGTGCTTCATACTTGTCTCATCGGCATCGGTGGTGGCAAATCTTGATCACCAAATGGCCTGGTACACGAACGGGCTAGTCATCGCCGCAATAACCTTCGTACTCGGCCAGAACCTGTTCGCGCAGATCCATCCGGCCCTCCAGGTCTGCTTTGAAGGTGTCGTAGTCGGATCGAGTCAACCCGTGGGGCTCCAGCCGGTCGTCCAGCGCCTCGTTCATGGCGGATAGGTCGGGAAAGGCGAACCTTTGCACGTCGCACATCCAGCGCGCCTCGATCGCGACCAGAAGATCGTCACCTGTGAGACCGGAATCGAACTCAGGTGGGGGTATCGGCTCGGCCGACAGTTGCGAGCCTGCGATCGTCGACGAGGTAGTGGAGATGGCTGCTGTTGTCTCAGTGGCCGGTTGATCTCCAACCGAGCAGGCTGAGAGCAGAACCAGGGCGGAGATCAAGAGCGATGCTGATACGCGTTCTTTCATGCGATGACCCTTTGAGCCGACGTTCTAGATATCGGGTAGCCACCGGACCCGCCTGAGCGATTGCTCGTGACGTCCCGGCACCGGCCTCAACCGGTGGAGACGACTTCTAGAGAGACCGAGCCGACCAGTTCGGCGGTCACCGCGTCTTTGCGGTAAGTCGCCGTGACCGCAATCGTGTAGGTACCAGCGGGGACGTCGAAGGTGTCAATCCGGAACCTGGCGACGTCGGTTTCGCCATCCTCCAGGCGCGCGTCGTGGTGCAGGCTCGTCGAGGACCTGTCACCCGGATACACGATCGGCAGGCCCCCGGCATCGGTGACGGTCAATTGGAAGTCATCGAGGCGAGGAGCCAGGCCGGCGTAGGAGACGCCCACCCAGGCGCTGTCGCCCAGCGTCATCTCTCCGAGCGAGGTAGTTACCTGCTGGAGGTCTTCGCCGCCCGAGTACTCGACGACCGGGACGCGGACGTTGAAGCTACGCGTTTTGGCCTTGCCGTTGTGCTCGTAAGTAAGAGTGAATAGCAGCTTGATATCGGTGCCGGCCGCATAGGGCACGGTGACGTGAACCGCCGTGAAGTCGTACTCACCATCAGACAGGGTGTCGTCCGCCCACAATGACGTGAAGGCCCCGGTGTTCTCCGGATAGCGGACCTCGACCCCGGAGTCGGGTTTCTTCACCACGAGTTGGAAGTTCTCGGCGTCGCCGCCGGCTCCGTGCCAGTTGAGGGCAATCCAGGCGGCATCCCCTGCGACAATGGCCGCGGTCTCGTAATTGGTGAGTTCCACATCCTTGTCGACATCGGGTTTGGGGGCGGCGGCGACCGGAAGAGCGGTGCCTACGACCAGGAGGGCGGCCATGAGAAGAGTGATGCGAGTGCGCATACCTTGATATCGGTTGATTACAGCGGGGAACTTGAGGGGAGGTCTGGTGACTATGAACCGGTATCGCAATAGGCAATGAGCTCGGTATTCACCATCTCACGAAGCTCCGGTTGTTTGGTGAGATCGTCCTTGAACGCCCGATATTGCTCCGTCGAGACACCGTTGCCGGCCAGGCGCGAATCGAGTTCGGCCTGAATATCGCCGACGTCATCGAAGGTGTACCGCTGCACGTCACACATCCAGCGCCCCTCGAGTGAGGCCATCAGGCCGGTGTCGTAGGAAACACCACAGCCGGCCAACAACACGGCGGCGGCGATTCCTGAGGCGGCGATCCCAATACGGCGCATAGTCGATTCATCGGACGTTTTCCCGGCGGTCTTGAAGGAAAGGCGGCTACTCCTTGAATCGCCGCATCGCCAGTTCGATCTCGGGCCAGCCCACCGACAATGCTGAAGAGTCGGTCCGAAGAGCAGTCAGGGCGGCCTCGCGGAGCATGCCGTCGAGGTCGGCAAACGACAAACCTTCGGTCTTGACGGCCAACTCGTCCAGGTCGACATTCTCTGCAAAGGGAACATCCGACAGGGCGAGTAGCGCCTTTCGACCATCGACACCGGGCAAACCCAGCTCGATGTGGATCTCAAAACGGCCGGCTCGCAACAGAGCGGGGTCGATCAGATCTTTACGATTGGTGGCGCCGATCACCGAAACATCGCCCCGTTCGGCGACTCCGTCGATCTCGGTCAGCAAAGCCGCCACCACCGAGTCGGTGACGGAGGTCGAAGACCGGCCCCGGATTGGGGCGAGAGCATCGACCTCATCGAAGAACAGAATCGACGGTGCAGCTGCCCTTGCCCGGGCAAAGACTTCCCTCACGCCTCGCTCGGACTCACCGACGAACTTGTCCAGCAGTTCGGCTCCCTTGATCGAGAAGAAGGCCGCTCCGGACTCGTGGGCCAGCGCCCGGGTGACGAATGTCTTGCCGGTACCGGGAGGTCCGTGTAACAGGATGCCGCGCGGCGCCTCGATACCCATTCGGGTAAATCGCTCCGGATCCGTGATCGGCCAGATGACGGCTTCGGTGAGTCGTTGCTTGACTTCCGCCAGGTTGGCGACTCTTTCGAATCCGTACGACGGCAGGTCTCCCATCGGTACTGATCCCAGCGACGGCGAAGTTCCGTTCAGGGCGTCGATCATCAAATCTGTCGTGACCTTGCGGTTGGCATGCGCCACGGCGGCAGAGGCGTGCACCACGGACGCCACGATGTCTGCTCCCGAGAAGCCTGCCGAACGGGAGGCCAGCCGATCGAAATCGAGGTCTTCGGAGGGAACCCGGGCCAGCGCCGCTTCAAAGAGCATCCGGCGACGGTTGAGGTCGGGAGGAGGGATACTCAGGGTGCGGGGTAGCAGGGGAGAGCGGCTGATCGAGGGATCGAGGTGACCAATCGAAGCGACCCCCAACACACAGGCCAAACCTTGTTGTTCGGCGACGGCATCGAGGAACCAGCGGAGGATGGCACTCACCTGGGTGCGGAACGGGGCAAGCCCTTCCTCCCCGGCCACAGCTTCCAGGCGATCGACAAAAACCACCGCCGGCGTCGGAGTGCCTTTGGCTTTCTCCAGCAAGTCCAAGAGCCGTTCCGGTTTGAAGACCAGATCGAGCGACACCTCGTGTACCCGCGCCCCTGCTGCCTGGGCGGCGATTTCCACCAGTTCCGACTTCCCGCATCCGATCGGGCCTTCGACGATCACTCCGGCCACTTGCGGCAACCCCCATGCTGAAGGCAGATCACGGGGGGAGGTCAAGAGCGAGAACCATCCCGTCAACATCTCCAGTTCGGTCTCCAGGCCGGCCAGGAGGGCTTCGGTGGTGGTCGGCGCTCCGGGCCGGGCGGGCACCGCGGGTACCGATACATCGAAAGGCGCAATAGGAGCACGGGCAGCCTCCGCTTCGCTCACGAAGGTTGTCGCCATGCCGACGGTGGCCGCCGGGGAAGGCTCGACCTGGGCAATCTTGACATCCACCGGCTGGTGGTCGCCGTTGCCGTAGGCGGGGTCGACGGTGACGTGGTCGCCGGCGCTGACCGGTCTCCCCTGGAGCCCGTGCACCAGTGTTCGCGTTTCGAACGGCAACTTCTCGCCCTCGATGACGATCCGGCGAGCGGCCGGCAGAATCGCCCGTTTGGCGTCGACCCCTGTTCCGGGCGTGAGCCCGGCGTTGCTCAACGCCTGCGGACCCAGGAGAAGGGCCGTGGGCTCGGACGTTTCGCGTGGCCGAACGAGCACATGCGTGGCGCCAACGGAAATGACGCCCCCGCCGGGCATTCCCATGGCGGCCAGCAAGGTGCGGTCGGCGCCTGCAACAGGATCTTTGCCGGGTCGGACGGTGAATCGCATGTCCGCATGGTAGAGGGGCAACCCCGACAGTGGGCGCAGTCAAGCGACTAGATGAAGCTCCGGGATCCGAATGGCCGGCATGTGAAGCGGTTGGGACGAATCGAGCAATACAGCCCCCGACCGGGTCAACCACTGCCAGATCAGGTGGGCCTCTTCGGCCTCCTGAACGGAGGGAGGAACGGGCGGCCATACGTCGTCGAGGTCGATGACGGCCGGATAGAAAGCAGGCCGGTGGCCCCCCGCCCACGCGCACGTCAGGCGGCCTCGCTCGATGACGGCTCCATCGCCTTCGGCGGTTTCCGCCCACAGCATCCCTGCCCGGTTCAGAGACTCCCAGGCGCGCCGATGGTCGAGAGATCTAGCCAGCGCCCGGTAGCGATCGCGGACCCAACCGGCTTCCTCGAAGCGCTGCTGGAATGCCAGCTCGGTCATCTTCTGCTGGAGCGGATCCAGCAGCAATTGAGGGTCGTGCTCGATGCCGGCCACGAGACGATCGACGATTGGTTGATATTCGTCTTCGGTCAGTGACCCATCGCAGGGACAGGCGGCCACGCCCAGTTGAGCGAACCCGCATTCGCTTCCGCGGGCACCCGGTCGGCCGGTGCAGCGTCTGATCGGAACCGCATCCCACAAGGCCGTCAACACCAGCTCGGCGTTACGCCGGCTCCGATAGGGCCCCAGGTAGATGAGCCCGTCCTCTCGCAAGGTGCGGACCAGCGAGAGTCTGGGGAACTTCTCGCGTGTGAGCTTCACGAAATGAGATGACTTGGGGGGTTTCGATCGCCGGTTGTAGCGGGGACGATGGGCGTGAATGAGGCGAATCTCCGTGATCTCCGCCTCCAACTCTGAGGCGCAGACTCGATGTTCGACTGCGTCGAGTTCTTTCAGCATGTTGGCGACGGTGCGTCTGCTGTCTCCGTAGAAGTAGCTACGAACCCGGGTCCGGAGGTTTTTGGCCTTTCCGATGTAGAACACGCCTCCGTTGCGGTCTTTGAAGAGGTAGACGCCCGGCCGGCGAGGAAGTGCGTCCGCCATGCGGATCTTCCCGTAGTGGGCCGAACCGCGTGCGGTCGGCAACTGCAGGAGGTCTTCGAGGGCGGTGACGCCCAGGGTGCCCGCTCGCTCCAACAACCCGTGCAGAACCCAGGCGGTGGCTCGAGCATCCTCGAGGGCACGATGGGTCGGAACCGTCGGAGAGCGGAAGTAACCGGCGAGGGACTGCAGTTTCAGGTTGCGAACCTCGCCGGGGATCAATCGTCGGGCGAGGGAGTAAGTGTCGACGGACCGGTTGGGGAGCCGACCGTACCCCAGACGAAGCGAATCGGCGTTGAGAAACGACAGGTCGAATCGAACGTTGTGACCGACGATCACGGAGTCACCAATGAATTCCAGGAAAGCCGGGAGTACCTCTTCGATCCGGGGTGCCTCGATCACCATCGATTGGGTGATGCCGGTGAGGATCGTGATGAAAGGCGGGATCGGTGAGCCCGGATTGATCAGCGTCTGAAACGACCCCACTTCGAGACCGCCCACATACTTCACCGCGCCGATCTCGGTGATCGAGCAATCGGTGGGGGAGCCGCCGGTCGTCTCCAGGTCGAGAACGCAAAAAGGGACCTCGAAGAGAGGTGCCCCCATGTCGTCGAAGGTTTGCTGGATGGCGGTTGTCACCGCCCCGAAACTAGGGCGAACATATGTTCGATGTCAAGGATCGGTCGGCCTGCGACCGGCGGGTTTCAGGTCCAGGATTCGGCGGCCTGGGGTGCTCCCGCAGCCCGCGGTCACCCCTACCGGGAGGAGGAACGCTGGCGGACCGCCTCGAAGAGCACTACTCCGGCCGCCATGGCGGCGTTGAGGCTGTCTATCCGTCCGGCCATCGGTATTCGGATCCGCCGTCCGGCTTCCTGCAACCAGGTTTCGGTGAGCCCGTATTGCTCGCTTCCAATGGCGATAGCCGACGGTCCTCGGAAATCGGCCTCCCAATGAAGAAGGTCGGCGGACGGGGTGGCGGCCATGATTCCGATGTCATGGTCGTGCAACCAGCCGATGGCTTCCGGGGTAGAGGAGATGGCCAGGGGCACGAGGAACAGGCATCCGAGGGATGCCCGAACCACATTTGGGTTGAACGGGTCGGTGGTTGGTTCACAGACCATCACCGCGTCGACCCCGGCGGCGTCGGCGGTGCGCAGCATCGTCCCGAGATTGCCGGGCTTTTCGATGGATTCGACCACCAGGATCAGCGGGTTGGGCGACGACGGGAGCCCCTCGAGGTTGGTTGGGAACTGGGCAGCCAGTCCGAGCAATCCTTCGGGCCGATCCCGGTAACTCACCTTGCGGAACGCCTCGAGGCCCAGTTCGATCGGCTCGGCGCCGCCGGCCGCCGCCCGTTCGACCAGGGCCGCTTCGTTGTTGCCCAGGAACAAGCCGGGACAGAAGTAGATCTCGCGAACCGTGATCCCGGCGTCGACGGCCCGTCTCAACTCACGGAACCCCTCGACGAGGAAGACGCCGGAGTTGTCCCGTTCTCGCCGGTTGCGAAGCTTCACCAGTCGCTTGACCCGAGAGTTCGTGACAGAAGTTATGGGTTCGTGCACGAACCGACCCTACTTCCCTTTCCTCCCGGTTTTGGCGTCAAACCAACACCAGAATCGGTGGATGTTTGACGCCAAAGTGGGAGAAGTCAGCGTTCGTCGACGTAGAGGCTCTGGAGAGATCTACCGAAACGACCGTTCGCGTCGAACAGAGCGGCCTCGGCCAGGCCGGAACCGTGTCTTTCGAGACGCGTCAGGGCATCGAGACCAATCCACTCTCCCGCAGCGGGCCGGTGCTGATACACGGTGAGATCCGGATTGATGAACAGATAGCGGTGGATGTCGACGGCCGAGGAGATCCCGTTCCCACAGTCGGCGGCGACCAGGGTTCGCTGCAGGGGAGTAGGTTCCTCATCTGCCACGACCGGCACCTGAAGCCGGATCCAGGCAACGGACGGCCCGGGTTCGGTCAGACCTCCGACCAGCGGCCTGGTGTCGAGGGCATCACCGAAGTTCGTCCAGTCGACCGGAACCAGTCGGACCCGGTTGACCGATTCAGGTGGGGGCAGGGTATCGGTCGGTCCGGTAACCCCGGAAGGCAGGTCGATGCCCTCGTGCACCCGGATCCGCAGAACCATCGCCCGGGCGACCGGCTCCCCGCCGGCCGACAGGGTGGCCTCCACCAGCTGAACCCGGCGACCCGGGCGGGTGACGCGACTGGCGACGGTCAGCGGCACCACCGGTACCGGGCGAAGGAACTCGACCGTGAACCTGGCTACGAACATCGATCGCGGCTCGGCCTCCTCAACGGCCCGGGCCAACAAAGCAGCGGGCGGGCCCCCGTGCTGAGCATCGGGGGTCCAAGGTCCGCGGGTCAGCGCGGTTGGCCGGTATTCGCCGTCTCCGATGGGGATGAATAGTTCTTCAGGCACGGGTCGATCTTACGGTGACTTCCCGGTGCCCCAGTGTTCGCGATGCACCACATCTGTTTGGGGTTTCCAGCCCCGCCGCAGTGATCCGGATCTGCGGTCGGGTGCCGGGTGTCCCACCGTCACCACGCCGATCGGGATTACTTCGTCCGGAATATTCAACAACTGCCGCAATCCGGGGATCGAGTGCACGCCGAGGAGACCGGCGGCCAGGCCTTCGTCTACCGCAGCCAGCAGCAGCAACATCAGTGAGGCCCCGGCATCGACCCACCAGTAGGGGATGGACCAGGTGATCTCCCGGCCGTCGGCGTCGACCTTGTCCGGCTCTTGATATCGGCGGTGGTAGTCGGCTTCGCTGGTACAGATGACGAAGTGGACGGGAGCCTTCGAGATCCATGGTGCGAACCCGGCGGCGACGTATTCCGACTCTCCGGCCAGATCGGCGATGGCCCGGCGCGTCTCCGGGGAAGTGACCACAACCAGATACTGACCCTGGCTGAAGCCGGCGCTGGGCGCCCGGCGAGTTGCATTGATGAGACGGTCGATCGATGCCGGGTCTACCGGATCCTCGGTGTAGTTGCGGACCATCCTGCGGCGGCGGACAACTTCCTGGAAGTCCATATTCGAGTCCTTGGTAGTCGGTAGTCGGTCTTCAGTCTGGCGGATGACTGATCACCGACAACTGATTACTGATAACTTTTGGCCATGTCCGGTCGCCAGCGCGCCTACCAGGCTATTCGTGATGTCGGTCTGGGCGCCGGGACGGTGGTCCTGGCCGTGGCCCTCACTTTTTGGGGGAGCCTGGCAGCCGTTCAAACCTTCTTTGTGTTGATGACGGTGGCAATCTTGATCTGGACTTCCCTCACCCGAATCGACCGGTTGCAGGGCGCTTCCGGCTGGCCCCGTCCGCTCATCTTCGGAGGCCTGGCGACACTGGTAGCTGTGAATGCGTCGGTCTTCTCGCTGACCGGGCTGGCGGCGCTGTTGCTGAGCACCGGGGTGCTCGCCGTTGCCCTGATTGTCGGCATCACGCGAGTCTTGCGCCGCGTTGGTTCCTAGCGGCCCGTTGCAGAGATGGCTGCGCGGTCTCGGTGGCGACCGCCGCCCCCGGCGGTGGCGCACCGGGCCTTGCCGGTCCGTCGTCAGTTATTACTGAAACCGCAAAGTGCCGTTGGCGGCACGCCTCGTCCTCGACGCACCGCATCGGGTGGGCTTTCGTCTTGTGTCCTGGCCGGGAACGCCGAATGGCTCGCCGACCCGGCGGGACCATTTCAACGACAGACCACCAGACCTCAAGCTTCTTTGACGGCTGCCACCAGATCGGTCATGGCCCGCTTGGCGTCGGCGAAGAACATCAGCGTGTTGTCCATGTAGAACAACGGATTGTCGATACCGGCGAAGCCGGGGGAGAGACTTCTCTTGATCACGATGCAGGTGGTTGCCTTGTCCACATCGAGGATCGGCATCCCGTAGATCGGGCTGGTCTCGTCGTCCCGGGCGCCGGGATTGACCACATCGTTGGCGCCGACGATCAAAGCCACATCGGTGCGAGGGAATTCATCCTGGATCTGATCGAGGTCGTAGAGATGGTCGTATTCAACGTCCGCCTCAGCCAGCAGCACGTTCATGTGACCCGGCATGCGACCCGCCACCGGGTGGATCGCGTAGCGCACGTCGACGCCCCGCTCTTCGAGGAGGTTGGCCAGTTCTTTGAGGTTGTGCTGCGCCTGGGCCACGGCCAGGCCGTAACCGGGCACCACGATCACCGATCCTGCATAGGCCAGGGTCACCGCGACATCGTCGGCGGTCGCCGAACGGACGGGCTTATCGCCGATCAATCCGGGCCCGCCCTCCATGGCGGCCGCCCCGAAAGCACCGAACAGCACATTGCCGAGTGACCGGTTCATGGCTTTGACCATGATGTTGGTGAGGATCAAACCCGAAGCCCCGACGAGGGCGCCGCTGATGATCAGCGCGTTCGACTCGATAACGAATCCGGCCATCGAGGCGGCTAAACCGGAAAAGGCGTTCAGGAATGAGATGACGACCGGCATGTCGGCCCCACCGATGGGCAGGACCCGGACGATGCCGAGGATCAGTGCCGCTACCACCAGCAACCAGAAGACGAGAACATTTCCGCCTACCACGACCATCACGCTCAAGCCGATGATGATCGCGGCCAGCAATCCATCTCCGAATCTCTGACCCGGGTACCCGACCGGTTGCCCGGAGATCAAGCCCTGCAGTTTGCCGAACGCAACGAAAGAACCGGATAGGGTCACCGCGCCGATAACGGTTGAAAGCACGATGGTGATATCGGTTCGGAGGGGGAGGGCTTCCGGTTTGAGGAACTCGGCGGCGGCTACCAGGGCCGAGGCACCGCCCCCAAACCCGTTGAAGGCTGCCACCAGTTGTGGCATGGCAGTCATCTCGACCTTTTGGGCCAGGAATCCGCCCACCGCACCGCCGACCACCAGGCCGGCCACCACGATCCACGGGTTGACGATTTCCGCGGCGAGCAACGTGACGACGATGGCCAGCAGCATGCCGAAAGCGGCCAGTTGGTTTCCCCGCCGGGCTGTGACCGGAGATTGAAGGCGCTTGAGGCCGATGATGAAGGCCACTGCGGCGATCAGATAGAGAAAGCTCGCAAGCGTGACGTTCATGACTTGTCCCGCTTGTGATGGAACATCTCGAGCATGCGATCGGTCACCAGGAAACCGCCCACCACATTGATGGTGGCGAAAGCGACGGCCAGGAACCCGAGGATGGCCGCCGCCGTGGTGTCTCCCCGCTCCGCCACCACAAGCGCTCCGATGATCGTGACACCCGAGATGGCGTTTGAACCCGACATGAGTGGAGTGTGAAGCTGCGGTGGCACTTTGGTGATGACCTCGAAGCCCACGAACGCCGCCAGGACAAACACGGTGATGGGAATGACAAGATCAGCCATCAGTCCGATCCTCCTTCCAGCATCGATTTGACCTTTTCGTTCACGACGCGACCTTCGTGTGTGATACACAATCCGGCGGTGATCTCATCTTCGAAATCGAGGACGATGCCCTCCTCCTGGAGGAGGTGGATGAGTACCGACGCGGCGTTCCTCGCGTACATCTGACTGGCATGGGTGGCGACCCCGGAGACCAGGTTGGTGGGGGCTAGGATCATCACGCCGTTGTGATTGACCTCTTCATCGGCCCTGCTCAGCTCGCAGTTGCCACCTGTCGAAGCAGCCAGATCGATGATTACCGAACCGGGCGCCATTTGCTCGACCATTTCCCTGGTGATCAGCAGCGGTGCCCGGCGGCCCGGGATGGCTGCCGTTGAGATGATGACGTCGTGGCGAGCCACGTGCTCCCCCAGTTGAAGGAGCAGTCGCTGCTGGGCGTCCGCTTCCAGTTCTCGTGCGTATCCGCCGGTCTTGGTCTCGTCTTGCTGTTCGATTTCGAGATGAACGAAGCGGGCACCCAGGCTCTCCACCTGTTCGGCCGCAGCCGCCCGCACGTCGTAGGCGGACACGATCGCTCCCAGGCGCTTGGCGGTGGCAATTGCCTGCAATCCGGCCACTCCGGCTCCCAGCACCAATGCCTTGGTAGGCCGGATGGTCCCGGCCGCGGTGGTGAGCATCGGAAAGAATTTGCCGTGGGTCACCGCAGCAACCAACACCGCTTGATAACCGGCGGCGGTCGCCTGCGAGGACAGGACGTCCATCGGCTGGGCGCGGGTCGTACGCGGGAGTGTCTCGAAGGCCATCGCCGTCACTCCGGCGGAAGCCCAGACCTCGGCTCTCTTGGGCTGGTCGAGCGGTTCTAGAAGACCGAGCAAGATACCGCCGCGACGCAAGAGTTCTGCTTGATGGTCGGTTGGGGCCGAAAGGCAGACCACCAATTCAGCTCCCCAGGCGGATGCTGCGTCGGCGATCATTGCCCCTGCCTCCTCGAAATGACTGTCGGGGAAGCCGGCGGCAATGCCGGCACCGGACTCGACAACGACCGAAAATCCTTGCTTCACCAGCCGGGCCGCGACGTCGGGAGTGATGGCCACTCGCCGCTCGGTGGCCGTGGTTTGGTTTGGAACGCCGATTTGCATGACGGGAAATCTACGACTGTTCGGCCAGATTCCCAAGTCAAGGGTATGGTGAAGCAGGGCGTTTCCGACGGCGCAGAGGTAAATGCGTATGGCCGCAGCGGCCGACAGCGAAAGCCAGACGGCTCCTCCGTTTCGAGTGGTGTGGACGCGTGGAAGAGGATGCGCGGAACTCGCGGATCTCCTGGGAGATGGATCGCCAACGCGCGTCCACGGCGATCTCCGTTCCGAGTGCGTCGCTGCCCGAGCGGACCTGCTGGTCAGCCGTCGTCTTCCTCCCGGCTTCGATTTTGTCAATGTCGCCGTTCCGCACGATTTCAATGCGGCCGGCGTAGGGAGCGTGTCGGCGGCCGTGAGTAGTGGACCCCATTCGGCGTTGGCCGCCCGGATCGCTCAACGTTTGGGTGAAACCCTTGGTGTGGAATCCGAGATGATCTCCGCCTACCCAACGCCCGGCGACCTGCCGGCCGCCCGCCGAATCGTGAAGGTGCTGGCGGGAAGGAACCCCGGCCTGCGTTATCGAGTCGTCGAGACTGCCGACGCCCGCGAATTGATCGAAGCCTTGCCCGCTGATGCCTTGTTGGTGCTGGGTGCCGCGGGCGGCACCTGGTTACAGCGGGCTTTCTTCGGCCCCGGGGTTAGGCTCCGTCACGGGGCACCGGCCGGATCCATCGTCGTCCAGCAAGCACAAGCTCGTGTCTACCACCACATGGAAGAGCCGTCCTATGTCAGTCGGCACCTCCTCGTCGGTGATGCTCTGCGACTCATGGATCATTCTGTGGCGGCCGTGGTCGAAGACGGCGAACTGGTCGGCGTCATTGCCCAGGAAGCCCTCGAAGCAGCCGAACGCGGTATCAGCGTGGGTGACATCATGGACGATCCTGTATTCCTCGAGGTGGGCGACGGCTACGAGGAAGCCGCCCGGCTGGCCGGCTTGTTTCGAGGCGCGCCTATTCCCGTCGTCGACGCCGACGGGCGTCTGGTGGGTTCGGTGACGGCGCCGGTCAACTAGACCACTCTCTGCGCGATTATCTGTCAAGTTGAGAAGCTCATTGCCGATGCAATGAGCGATGGCAGTCGACCGTTGCCGCGCTGGCACTGCCGATCGCTACCCCACCGGGGTGCGGTCGGCAGCGATGGCCCTTCTCTTGGTGGGCACCTTGGGGATGGTCTCCCTGACGCACGTGCAACCGGCATGGGCGGTGAGTGGCGACGCCCAGCAGTTGTTGAATCTCATCAACCAGGAGCGAGCCGCGGTGGGGGCTCAGGCTCTCTCCTTCCGAGATGATCTAGTGCAGATCGCCGCCGAACATTCCGCCTGGATGGCTTCCACCGGAATCTTCCAGCATCGTTCCGATCTGAAGGAGGGCGTCACCGGACCGTGGACCCGAATTGGCGAGAACATCGCTTACGGGTGGAGTGTGTCGAACATCCATCGGATGTTTATGGAATCGAAGGGTCATTGTGAGAACAATCTCTACTCCGGGTTCAATCGGGTCGGCATCGAGTTTGCCACTGCCGGCAATGGGGCTATGTACGTGACAGTGGTTTTCGTGCAGGAATCAGGGGGTTCCCTTCCGGCGCCAACGGTGTGCCCATACGACTACGCCGTTACGACTACGACGACGACGTCTCCTCCCCCTAGCACGACTACCACGCTTCTTCCTACCACCACGACCGCTCCACCGGCGACCACCACGACTGCTCCACCAGCGACCACCACGACCGCTCCACCAGCGACCACCACGACCGCTCCACCAGCGACCACCACGACTGCGGCACCGGCGACCACTTCGACAACGGCTCCGCCCGCCCCTACCTCGACGACGATCGCGCCCGTCGCCCCCACAATCGCGCCACCCACTACCGCCACGACGTCGACCACCCTGGGTGGCGAGGTTCTTCTCACTCTCGGCTCGACGACCACCTCGACGACCAGCCTCGAAGCTATGGCTGCCGGCGGAGAAATGGAGCGGCTGCCCGCCGACGAGGTCGCGACGGCGACCGCCGACCGTCCTGAAACGGCGGGCCGGGGCGAGAGCGGTGATTCGCCTCGGGGGCTCCCGCTGCTTCCGATCGCCGGCGGCACTGCATTCCTGGCTGCAGCCGGCGGTTGGTGGATTGTCGGTGTCAAGAGAGCCGCGGGTCTGGTCGCCGCCAGACCCGGCTGGGACCTCCCGCACGGTGGAGTGCGACCGCCCCAATAGTCCGATCCCTCCCCAGAGACCTCCAGGCCGACGACCGATCACTGAATACTGATCACCCCTTACCCACTAATCTGATCGGCCCCAGCTCGGAGTCCGATGACCGACGCCATGATTCGCCTGGATCACGTCTCCAAGACGTTCCCCGGCAGCGGGGCTCCTGCAGTGGGCGACCTGTCGTTTGAAGTCCCCGAAGGCGAGATTGTCGTGCTGGTCGGCCCGTCCGGGTGCGGAAAGACGACCACCCTCAAGATGATCAACCGCATCATCGAGCCGACGGCGGGCGAAATCTGGGTGGCCGGAATCAACGCCGTCCAAACGGAGCCTCACGTCCTCCGGCGTCAGATCGGGTACGTGATCCAACAGACTGGTCTGTTCCCCCATCGGACTATTGCTCAGAACATCGCCACCGTTCCCCGCTTGTTGGGCTGGGACAAGAACCGAATCGATGAACGGGTCGCGCAACTCGTCGATCTGGTTGGACTCGATGAAGAAATGTCCGACCGTTATCCCGCCGAGCTCTCGGGTGGGCAGCAACAGCGGGTGGGGGTTGCCCGGGCACTGGCCGCCGACCCACCGGTCCTGCTCATGGACGAGCCGTTCGGAGCCGTCGACCCCATCGTCCGCTCCCGGCTCCAAGAAGAGCTACTTGGTCTGCAGGCTCGCGTTCGCAAGACCATCGTTTTTGTCACGCACGACATCGACGAAGCAATCCAGCTCGGCGATCGGGTAGCCATCCTCAATGTGGGCGGAGTGCTCGAACAGATTGGTCCCCCCGAAGACATTCTTCGCGAACCCGCCAACGACTTTGTCGCTGAATTCCTGGGCGCCGACCGCGGACTGAAACGGTTGTCGCTCATCCCGATCCATGCGGTCGATCTGGATCCGGGGCCGGTTGTGGCGCCGGGGTCTTCTTTCGAAGAAGCCAGATCGATGGCGGCTCGGTATGAAGTCGATTGGGTGGGCGTCGGCAACGTAGGCGAGTTGCGTGGCTGGCTGTATCTGTCCGAGCTGGTCGGCCCAGATGGCGTACGGGGCCATGACTTGCGGCCGTTTCGAAGCCGGCTAACCACTTCGGCGACGCTCAAGGAAGCTCTCAACGCGATCGTGAGCACCCGGGCCAAGGTGGCCGCAGTTTTCGAGGGTGAGCGGTATCTGGGCATGCTCATGGCCGATCGCATCAGTGACGAGATCACCCAATGATCCTGGCTCAGCTGGAAGGCCAGCCTCTGATCCGATGGGATTGGATCGCCGACCACCTCGACGATATTTGGGCCCGCACCACGGAACACGTTGCGCTCACCGGTATCGCGTTGATCGTCGGTCTGGTCATTTCGATGGGCCTATCTCTTCTCGCTGTTCGTCGTCGGGTGACCTACAACCCGATCACCTGGTTTGCCGGGACTCTTTACACGATCCCGAGCCTGGCGTTGTTCGCGTTCTTGGTGCCCTTCACCGGTCTTTCGATTCTCACGGCCGAGATCGGACTGGTGTCTTACACCCTGCTCATCCTGATCCGAAACATCGTCGCCGGAATTGACGGGATCTCACCGGCGGTCCTTGAAGCTGCCTATGGGATGGGGTACTCGAGCCGTAAGGCGTTCTGGGAGGTACAAATGCCGCTGGCCATCCCCGTAATCGTGGCCGGCCTCCGGGTCGCGTCGGTTACGACGGTCGGCCTGGTCACCGTAACGAGCCTGATCGGTCAGGGTGGCTACGGCGCTTTCATTCTGCGCGGTTTGCGCCGAGATTTCCTCACGGAGATCCTGGTGGGGATAGTGCTTTCTGTCTTGCTGGCCGTCCTGCTTGACGTTTTCTTTCTGTACGTCGAGCGGAAAATGGCCCCCTGGGCCTATCGGAGGGTTGTGTGAATCTCCTCACCGACGTGTTTGAGTTCTTCGTATCGGCGGAGAATTGGACTGGAAGCGATGGACTGCTGGTTCGCATCGGAGACCATCTCGGACTTTCTCTGCTCGCAACGCTGGTCGCGGTGATGCTGGCGTTGCCTCCCGCCGTTTGGCTGGGGCACCGCCGGCGGGGCGCGATATTCGCCGTTGCCCTGGTCAACGTCGGTAGAGCCGTGCCGTCGTTTGGAATCGTGGCCCTGGCCTTCCCGCTGAGTCTTCGTTTGGGCCTTGGTCTGGGGCCCTGGCCGACGTTCGTGGCCCTAGTAGCCCTCGCTATGCCTCCGGTATTCACCAACACATACACCGGTGTTCGGGAAGTAGATCCGGCGACTGTTGAGGCAGCCCGGGGGATGGGAATGACCGGCCTCCAGTTACTTCTCGGCATCGAACTTCCGCTGGCGATGCCGGTGATCTGGACCGCCATTCGGGTGACGACCGTCCAAGTCATAGCCACGGCTACGTTGGGTGCGGTGATCGGATGGGGTGGTCTCGGCAGGTATCTCATCGATGGCTTCGCACAAGGAAATGATGTGTGGATATTGGCCGGAGGCCTCCTGGTTGCGGGGTTGGCCGTCCTCGCCGACCTGGCCTTTTCACTCGCCGAACGCTGGGTGCTGCCTCCGGGGATTGCCGCCCGGGGCCGTGCCCAGGTCGACTCCATCGCCGTGTGAATCGCTCGGTTTGGAATAGTCCCGCTGGTGGGTAGGTTGGGGGGATGGGCCCCAACGGCCCCGTCAATCAGGAAGGGAGAACCCATGCGGAGTTTGCACCGCAGTGGTGTCATTGGGGCGATACTGCTCGCCTTCGCGCTGGTGGCGACGGCGTGTAGTTCGGGTGATGACACCGAAATCAAGATAGGAGCGCAAGACTTTGGCGAGTCGGCCATCCTGGCCGAGATCTATGCCCAGGCACTGGAGCCCGAGGGCTATCCGGTGTCGGTTCAGCCGCTGGGCGGTTTTCGTGACATCGTGCTCGCTTCGTTCGAGGGTGGCGACATCAACCTGACGCCCGAATACGCCGCTTCGATGCTCGAGTTTCTCAACGGGTTCTCGGGTGAGGCGACGGGCGATGCAGCGGAGACAACTGAGAAGCTGCGTACCTATCTGGTTGATGAAGGCCTCGTGGCGTTCGATCCATCGCCCGCGGTAGATACCAACGCTTTTGTCATCACGCCGGAGACAAGCCAGACATTCGGCATCTCATCCCTCAGCGACTTGGCCGCCAAAGGTGCGGATCTCACGCTGGGCGGCCCCCCGGACTGCGAAACCAATGCGTTCTGCATTCCCGGCCTACAGACGACCTACGGGCTCGACCTGAGTGCCGGCTTCGTACCGTTGGACGCGGGCGCCATCACCGTGCAGGCGTTGGCCGCCGGTGAGATTGACGTTGCCTTGCTCTTCTCGACGAGCGGGGTTATTGCCGACCGCGGCTGGGTTCTGCTCGAAGACGACAAGGACTTGTTGGCGGCAGACAACATTGTTCCAGTCTTGACCAAGGAGCTGGCGGACGAATACGGCGATGATCTCGAGTCCTTGCTCAACAGACTGAGCGCGGCGCTCACGACGGCCGAGTTGACCGAGATGAATCGTCAGTTCGATGTCGAGCAACTCGATCCGGAAGACATCGCGGCAGCCTGGCTGGCAGACAACGGGTTCATCGACGGCTAAGCTCGCCCGAGCCTTGAGAAGCCCCGGCCGGGACCGGGGCTTCTTTGCGTCGGTACCGCAAAACGAAGTGGCCCGATTAGCATTCCCGGCGTTCCACTTCTGCAGTTCTTGGAGGTCCCATGTCCGATCTCGGCTACTACCGCCATCCGACCATTCACGGTGACACGGTTGTCTTTGTCAGCGAAGATGACCTGTGGTCGGTGCCGGCCGACGGTGGTGTGGCTCGTCGGCTGACCGCCAATCCCGGCAGTCTCTCTTTTCCGGTGTTCTCGCCGGATGGGTCGAAGATTGCTTTCACCAGCAGGGATGAAGGTCATCCGGAGGCATGGGTCATGGACGCTGATGGCGGTCCGGCCACCCGGATCACGTTCATGGGAGCGGTCACTCAGGTGGTCGGGTGGAGCCCCGACGGCAACCGTGTCATTGTCGCCTCCGACTGGAAACAGGCGTTCCGCGGGTTTATGCGTCTTCATGCTGTTCCCCTGTTTGGGGGAACGCCGGAACCGCTCGATGTGGGACCGGCCCGCGCCGTTTCCCATCAGCCGGACGGGCCCGGAATCGTGATCGGACGCAACTCGTGGGATCCGGCCCGCTGGAAGAGATATCGGGGCGGCACTGCGGGGACTCTTTGGGTTGACCGCGCCGGGGACGGGGCGTTCCGACCGCTGATCAGACTCGAAGCCAACCTCGCTTCGCCGATGTGGATCGACAACCGCATCTATTTTGTTTCCGATCACGAGGGAACCGGCAACCTTTACTCATGCACGCCGACCGGACGGAGCCTCACTCGTCACACCCACGGAGATAACTTCTACGGTCGTTTCCCCAATACCGATGGTCGGAAGGTCGTTTACCACGCCGGGGCCGATCTCTTTCGGTTCGATCCGGAGAACGGAACGTCCGAAACGATCCCGGTGAGGGTCAACAGTTCCCGGAGCCAGCGGAACCGCAAGTTCGTCGGACCCAACGGCTACGTCGAAAGCATCGATTTGCATCCGGAAGGTCACTCAGTGGCCGCTTCCGTCCGGGGCGGGGCCTACAGCATGCCCCTATGGGAGGGGGCTCCGCTGCGGCACGGGGCCATCTCGTCGGCCCGTTACCGCCTGGTTTCATGGCTCGCCGACGGCGAGCGACTGGTGGCCGTCACCGACGAAGGGGGTGAGGAGTCTCTGGTGGTGTTCCGAGCCGATGGAGTGGGTGATCTCACCCGGGTTTCCGGCGACATCGGCCGTCCCGACAAGCTCGAGGTGGCCCCCGCCGGGGGCGACCTAGTCGCACTTTCCAACCAGCGACAGGAAGTGCTCCTGGTCGACCTGGCGGCGGGTGCGATCAAGGTGATCGCTCACAGTCCGCACCGGCGCATCCTGGGACTCGGCTGGTCTCCAGATGGCAGATGGCTGGCCTTCGGGGCCTTCGTCACCCGACGCAACGCCACGGTGCAGCTGTACGACAACGCTTCCGGGAAGCTCACCGAGATCACCCATCCCGATTTTATCGACGGGGATCCCTCGTTCGATCCCGAGGGCCGGTTTCTGTATTTCCTTTCCCTCCGGGTATTCGATCCTGTCTACGACAATCAGTACTTCGACCTGGGGTTTCCCAAAGGTATGCGACCGTACTTGATCCCTTTACAGGCAGATGCCGTCAACCCGTTTGCCGCCGCCACCCGGGCTCCACGGGCGCCGGGAGCTCCCAACGATCAGGGTGCCAAGAAGAATGGCGATGCCAAACCCGACCCGGGAAAGGACGAGAAGGCGGAACCAACCCCGGTGGAGATCGACTTGGTCGGGATAGCCGATCGAGTCGTAGCTTTTCCGGTTCCCGAGGGTCGTTACGGGAAGGTGCTCGGCGCCAAGGGTCGGGTCCTGTTCTCCTCATACCCCGTGGAGGGGAGTCTGGGGCAAGATTGGACGTCGGGCGAACGCCAGCCCAAGGGTCGATTGGAGGCCTACGACTTCGCCCAGGAAAAGGTCGAGACGGTAACGGAGGGCATGTCGACATTCTCGGTGTCCCGCAACGGGCAGGTGCTGGCCATCCGGGCCGGCGACAAGCTCCGGGTTGTGCCGGCGGCCTGGAAGGAGACGGAGAAGAAACCCGACGAGCCGGGCCGCGAGTCGGGAATTGTTGATCTCGGTCGGATTCGGGCCGAAGTGGCCCCGGCCGAAGAATGGCGGCAGATGTACCGGGAGGCCTGGCGGTTGCAGCGGGACCAATACTGGGTCGAGAGCATGGCGGGTATCGATTGGACCGCTATCCACGATCGTTATCTTCCGCTGGTGGATCGAGTGGGTTCCCGGGCAGAGTTCTCCGATCTGATGTGGGAAATGCAAGGCGAGTTGGGCACTTCCCACGCCTACGAATTACTGGGGGACTACCGTCCGGAACCCGGGTGGTTCCAAGGGTTCCTGGGCGCCGACCTCGAGTTGCGGGGGCGGACCTGGCGGGTGGCCCGGGTTCCCCGGGGCGACTCCTGGGATGCGAAAGCGGCCTCGCCGTTGGTCGCTCCCGGTCTCGACATTGCCGAGGGAGACGCCATTCTGTCCGTTGACGGCCGGCCGGTGAATGACCGGGTTTCGCCCTACGAACGCCTGGTGGACCGGGCGGGGCGGACCGTGCATTTGACGGTGCGGCGAGGACGGCGCAACCCGCGGGTGGTGGCGGTCGAAGCTCTGCGGTCCGAGGAACTGCTCCGCTACCGGGATTGGGTCGAGGGCAATCGGGCCCGCATCCATGCTGAGACCGACGGACAAGTCGGGTATCTCCACGTACCCGATATGGGTCCCTGGGGCTATTCGGAGTTCCACCGCTATTTCGGCACCGAGGTCGACCGACCGGGGTTGATCATCGACGTCCGGCAGAACCGCGGCGGCCATGTGTCCCAGCTGCTGTTGGAGAAATTGGTTCGACGACGGGTGGGATATGACCGGACCCGGTGGGGCCAACCTGAGTCGTACCCAAATGACGCGCCGATGGGGCCGATGGTGGCTCTCACCGACGAGTACTCCGGGTCGGATGGGGACATCTTCAGCCATGCCTTCAAGCTCTACGAATTGGGCCCACTGATCGGGAAGCGCACCTGGGGTGGCGTGATCGGGATTTTTCCCCGCCACGCTCTCGTCGATGGCACGATCACCACCCAGCCCGAGTTCGCCTTCTGGTTCGAGGACGTCGGATGGGGAGTAGAGAACTACGGGACCGACCCAGACATCGAGGTGGACATCAAACCTCAGGACTATCGGGCAGGGCGCGACCCCCAGATGGAAAGGGCCCTTCAGGAGGTCCTGAAACTGATCCGCAAGATGAAACCGGCGGTTCCAGAATTCGAGCCACCCCCGTCACGCGTTGCTCCCCAACTACCCCAGGTGTGATCGTTCGTATCCCCCATGACGAGCGAAGCTCGTTGAGAAGGGGGGAGTGCCCGAGCGCAGCGAGGGTGAGGGGGGCCGAATAGGACCCTCGCCTCTGGTACTACCTGGATGGTGTCTCGTACTGTCGAAATGACGGCTCCCAGAACAACCGATGTTGCACTTTTCCCCCTCTCGGCCCCTGTAGGGGTGGCATGGAAGAAGAGTCCACCATCGCATTGGAGTCGGATAACGGATGGATGCCTCTGCACCGGTTGGAGAGGAGCAGCGTGACGAGACCGGCGACGGTCCAAGCCACCTCCGACATCGAGACGGTCTACCGGCAACACGGGACCAGGTTGTGGCGAGCCGTTTTCGCCTACGCCCAGGATCGCCATGTGACGGACGATGCCGTGGCCGAGGCTTTCGCCCAGGCACTCAGGCGGGGGAGTGCCATCCGTTCACCGGAGAAATGGGTGTGGAGAGCGGCTTTCCGGATCGCCGCCGGGCGATTGCAGGATCGACGGCGATCTGCGCCCCTCGTGTCGGCCCCTTCGGTTCGCAACGCGGAACCGGCTTGGGAGTTACTGGCAGCGCTGCGGGAACTCCCCACACAGCAGCGGGCGTGTGTGGTCCTCCATTACTACGGGGGCTACCACACCGCCGAGATCTCCCGGATGGTCGGCTCCACGCCGGCGGCGGTGCGCATGCATCTGACCCGGGGACGACGTCGACTCCAGCAACTGCTCGAGGGAGGTGAGGGCGATGCGTGATCTGCGGCAGCGGTTTGAGGCCCTCGACCTCTTCGAGGCTCCTCATCAGTGGGCCGAGATCGAACGTAGAGCAGCTTCACCCGAAAGGGTGGGGACTCCGTCGTGGCTGCACGGAGCCTGGGTGGCGGCCGCGACGGCCGCCGCGGTGCTGGTGTTCGCCGGAGGGATTGTGGCCGGACGCTGGTTGCTGGGAGCCGGTTCGGTTCTCGACGCCGCGTTTCGAGCGGGCGGTCCATTGCGGCCGGCCACCCCGGCCGACGTGAGCGTTCTGGCTCTGGTGGTGGCGGGCGCTGGGGGCGGTTCGGTGTTACTGACGGCGGCCCTGACCTTGCTCTGGCGATGGCGAAAGAGCAACGGGTCGGCCGCAAAGATGGAAACGAGAGGGGAAGTCATGGAAACCATAGAGAAGACGATCGACAAACCGGAGCGGACCATCGAGACGGTCACCCGCAACAACCGCTGGCTGATCCTGGCGGTGGTCGTGCTCCTGGCAATTATCGTGGCGGCCGGGGCCTGGCTCCTGATCGACAACCTGGTTGTGAGTGATATTGAGGCGCTGGTCGAGGAGTCGCAGCAGGCTTATATGGACAACGACTTCGAGGCATGGTCGGCCACCGTGACCGACAATTACACCGAGTTTGATGTTACCGCCGGCTTCACGTATTCGATGGCCGCCATGGAATCGAGAATGTCAAGCTTCGAAGAATTAGGGTTCACCCTCGAGAACCTTGGCCCCATGACCGTGAACGGTAACTGGGTTTCGATACCCCAGCGGGTCGAATTCACCACGCTGGGGGACACGTATGAAGGCATCTCGGTCTACGAGATCGGGGGGGACCTCATCAACCGGCACTTCATACTTTTCTCGGCGGTGCCGTAGAACGTTCGGCGATAGAAGAACCGGGGCCCAAGAGCCCCGGTTCTCGGTCGTCTCCGGCCGCACGAATCCGTTTGGCCGACCCCATCTCCCTTTCAGACCCCCTCCCTGAAAGGAAGGGGACGCCGCTCCTGAAGGGAGCGGTGCAGGGAGGTCAAAACACCCCTCCCTGAAAGGGAGGGGAAGGCTCGCCCGAAGGGCGAGACAAGGGAGGGTCAGGCCTTGCCGCGGGACCGTCTGGCTATCGCTTGACCCCCATCCCCTCGCTTTGCTCGGGTACTTTCCTCTTTTCAGGGGGAAGAGACTCGTTCTGCGATCAGGTCCCCGATCTGATCTGTTGTCATCCCCATGCTGGGTCCGCCCATCGATCCCAATTCGGGGATCACCGAGGCGGCCGCCTGTTCAAGGGAGCGAGCCGCCTCGCTTTCACCCAGATGATCGAGACACATCGCTCCAGATAGCACCGCGGCGACCGGGTTGGCCCAGCCTCTTCCGGCTATGTCGGGGGCCGAGCCGTGCACCGGCTCGAACATCGATGGGTAGCGCCGCTCCGGGTCGAGGTTGCCGGAGGCTGCCAAGCCCATCCCGCCCTGCACGGCCGCGCCCAGGTCGGTGATGATGTCCCCGAACAGGTTGTCGGTCGCAACCACGTCGAAACGCTCGGGTTGGGTCACCAGGTAGAGGCACATGGCGTCGACGTGGACGTAGTCGACCTCCACGGCCGGGTACTCCACCGCCACCTCGTCCACCGTCCGCTGCCACAGATCTCCTGCGTACGTCAAAACGTTGGTCTTGTGGCACAGCGTCAGACGTCCCCGTCTCTCGACTGCCCGATCGAAGGCGTATCGAATCACCCGTTCAACTCCCCGGCGGGTGTTGATCGACTCCTGGGTGGCCACTTCCTCGGCGGTGTCCTTCTGGTGGAAGGCGCCTACTCCCGTGTACAGACCTTCGGTGTTCTCCCGCACGACCACCAGGTCACACCGATCGGGGGTGAGGTCCTTGATCGGCGTTGGTGCGCCTGGATACAGCTTCACCGGCCGCAGATTCACGTACTGGTCGAAATCGAATCGCAGCTTCAGCAGCAATCCGCGTTCCAGCACCCCCGGCGGTACCTCGGGGGTGCCCACCGCTCCCAGCAGGATGGCGTCGTGCGTGCCGAGTTCGGTCTGAACCGACTCGGGCAACACTTCGCCTGTCCGCAAGTAACGGGAACCCCCCAGGTCGTACTCGGTCGTCTCGATCGAGAACGCAAAGCGATCCCCGGCCGCACGGACGGCCTTGAGCGTCTGAGCCGTGACTTCCGGCCCCACTCCGTCCCCGCCGATAACGCCCAGGTCGTATTTCGCCATCCACTCTCCGATCAGAGCGTATCCATGACCGTGTCGGAGATCACCGTCCGGGCCGCTTTGTTGAGGGCATGGACGAAGGCCCGGGCGGAACCCTCCACCACATCCGTCGAGACGCTCCGGCCGGCATAGATCTCGCCGCCCATCCGCACGACCACGTTGATCTCCGCCATGGCGTCGGCGCCTTTGGTGATGGGAACTACCCGGTAGTCGACCAATTTGGCATCGATTCCAAACGCCTTCTTGAGGGCATCGAAGGTGGCGTGGACCATTCCGTCGCCCTCGCCCTCAAACTCGAGGGTCAGACCGCGCGCTTCGACTTTCACGGATGCTTGCGGATCGATGGTGCTGCCTCCGGCAACCTTCATGGAGACGAACCGAACGACCTCGTCCACTTCCCGAGCTTCATCGGCGACGATGGCCCGGATCTCCTCTTCGGTGATCTCCACCTTGCGGTCGGCCAGTTCCTTCACCCGGGCAAACACCCGTTTGAAATCATCGTCGTCGAGAGCGATGTCCATTTTTCGCAAGGCCTCGGCGAAGCCTGCCCGTCCCGAGTGTTTGCCGACGATGATCTGGCTCTCCTGCCCAACCGAGGCGGCGTCCATGATCTCGTAGGTTTCACGATCCTGCAGGACTCCGTGCTGATGGATTCCCGACTCGTGAGCGAAGGCGTTTCGTCCGACCACGGCCTTGTTGTACTGCACGGGATATCCGGTCAATCTCGACACCAGACGGCTGGTCTCGAGGATCTGGGTGGTGTCCGCCCCGATTTCGACCCCGAAGCGGTCCTGGCGCGTCTTGATCGCCATGATGATCTCTTCGGTTGAGGTGTTTCCGGCCCGTTCGCCGATCCCGTTGATGGCGCCTTCGATCTGGCGGGCCCCGGCCGCGATAGCGGCCAGGGAGTTGGCCACCGCCAGGCCGAGGTCGTTGTGACAATGGGTGGAGATGATCACATAGTCGCGCCCGCCCCGGACCTCGTCGTAGACGCGGCTCATCAGCTCCACGAACTCGGCGGGAGTCGCATATCCGACCGTATCGGGGATGTTGATAGTGGTGGCGCCGGCTTCCACCGCAGCCTGGCAGACGGCCACCACAAAATCGGCATCTGAGCGGGTGGCATCCTGGGGCGAGAACTCCACATCGTCGCAGTATCTCCTGGCCCGTTTGACCCCCTCGATGACGGACTGCATCACCTGTTCGGGGGTCATCTTCAGCATCCGCTCCATGTGGATCGGGGAAGTCGAGTTGAACACATGAATGCGAGCCTTCTCAGCGCCTTTCAACGCATCCCAGGCCCGGTCGATGTCGTCGGGATGGGTCCGGGCCAGGCTGGCGATGACCGGACCCTTCACCTCGTTGGCAATCCGGGCTACCGACTCGAAATCACCCGGAGACGAGGCGGCAAAACCCGCCTCGATGACGTCGACTTTGAGCCGGGCCAACTGCCCGGCGATGGCTACTTTCTCGTCCGGGGTGAGCGCGATACCCGGCGCCTGTTCGCCGTCGCGCAGAGTTGTGTCAAAAATGATGAGGCGGTCGTTGCATTTCAAGTCTCCAGTTTCCAGTTCTCAGTCTCCAGTAGGTGGATGTCCGCCTGCTATCACTTGGTGGTCAGCCAGGGTGCTGGCTGCTGGTAGCTGGCGGCTCTGATTGGCCGGGTCGGCGAGTAGGCCGCCCGGCCGTTAAAGCGCGAGTAAGCCGCCGGCGGATCCTGAGAATCGATCTAGGTACTGGGTACTGGGTACTAGGTACGTCATTCCGGTGGCTTCTTAGGGGTGAGGAACGGCATCATATTGCGGAGCTCCGCTCCCACCTCTTCGACCGGGTGGTGACGGTTGGCTTGTCGTTGTTCGAGAAGATACGGCGCACCTTCCCGGGCCTGAGCCAACCATTCGTTGGCGAATGCACCCGACTGGATCTCGCCGAGGATCTCTTTCATCTGAGCCCGGGTCTCGTCGGTGACGATGCGCGGCCCCCGGGTGTAGTCGCCGTACTCGGCGGTATCGGAAACTGAGTACCGCATATACGAGAGGCCGCCCTCGTAGAGGAGATCGACGATCAGTTTCAGTTCATGGAGAGTCTCAAAATAGGCGGATTCCGGCTGATAGCCGGCCTCGACCAGCGTTTCGAACGACGCTTTGATGAGCGAAGACACACCTCCGCACAGGATCACCTGTTCTCCGAAGAGATCCGTCTCGGTTTCTTCCTTGAACGTGGTTTCCAGCACTCCCGCCCGCGTCCCTCCGATGGCCCATGCGTAGGACAATCCGAGAGCGTGAGCGTTGCCGGTGGGGTCCTGGTGGACGGCCAGCAGACACGGCACCCCAGAGCCTTCCGTGTACGTGCGCCGGACCAGGTGTCCGGGTCCTTTCGGAGCAACCATCACCACATCGACGTCGCCGGGCACGTCGATCACATCGAAGTGGATGTTGAAACCATGAGCAAAGAACAGCGCGTCCCCTGCATCGAGATTGGGCGCGACCTCCGCGTTGTAAAGGTCGGCCATGTGCTGGTCGGGTACCAGCAACATGACCACATTGGCCCCGGCCGCTGCTTGAGCGGGAGTCATGACCGTCAGCCCGGCTCCCTCGGCGTCCGCCCAACTCGATGAGCTTTCCCGAAGACCCACGATTACGTCGACTCCGGACTCTTTCAGGTTGAGTGCGTGGGCATGGCCCTGGCTGCCGTAGCCGATCACGGCAACCTGCCGGGCTTTGATTACCGACGGGTCGGCGTCCTGGTCGTAATAGATCGTCGCCATCAGTTCTCCTTCACCCGATTGCTTTCAGTTTGCGGCTCTTGAGGTCCCGGGCCATCGCAATACGACCGGATTTGACCAACTCCACGATTCCGTAGGGACGGACCAGTTCAACAAAATCATTGATCTTGCGTGGTTCGCCGCTGACGGTGAAGGCAATGCTCGTCGGTCCGACATCGATGGCGGTTGCTTTGAAGATCGAGGAGATTTCGAGGATCTCTCCACGTTTGCCGGGATTGGCCGCCACCCGGATCAACATGATTTCCCGTTCGAGCGACTCGGCCGGATCCAGTTCAGTGATTCGGACGACGTTGACCAGTTTGTGGAGCTGCTTCTTGACCTGCTCCATCTCAGGCGCATCGACCACGATGGTCATGCGCGACAGGCCTTCATCGGCAGTCGGGCCGACCGCCATCGAGTGAATATTGAAGCCGCGCCGGGCGAGCAGGAGGGATACCCGGGCCAGCACCGAGGGTTTGTTCTCGACGAGGACCGACAACGTGTGCTGACTCATGGCAGGTCCTCTCTGCTCAAGATGATGTCGTCGTTGGACCCACCCGCCGGGACCATCGGGAATACCATCTCTTCGGTGTCGGTGACGAACTCGACCACCACCGGGCGGTCGTCAATCGCCAGCGACTTCTCGATGGCGGGGCCAACCTCTTCCGGGCTTTCCGCTCGCAACCCGACACAACCCATCGCCTCAGCCAGTTTCACGTAGTCGGGCACCTCCCGGCCCAGATGGACGGCCGATAGACGTCCCCCGTAGAAGAGGTTTTGCCATTGCTTGACCATGCCATGAGCGCCGTTGTTGAGGATCGCCACCTTGATGGGGATACTCTCGACCGAGGCAGTGATGAGCTCTTGAGGCGTCATCTGGAAGCACCCGTCCCCGTCGATGGCGTAGACGAGATCATCGGGTCTTCCGGCCTTGGCGCCGACGGCGGCCGGAACAGCAAAGCCCATCGTTCCGAGCCCGCCCGAGTTGATCCACTTGCGCGGTTGACTGAACTTCCAGTATTGCGACGCCCACATCTGGTGCTGTCCGACTCCCGAGACGAGAATGGTGTCGGGTCCCGCCAGGCGATACAGCTCCTCGACCACGTACTGGGGCTTGATCGGTCCGTCGGATTGCTGGTCGTAGTGCAGCGGGAAGTCGCGTTGCCACCCGTGCACGGTGTCCAGCCACGCCCGACGGTCGGGGGTGGTTTCGTGGTCCCATTTCTCGAGCAATTGCTGCAGGACCCGCCGGGCATCACCCACGATCGGGACCTCCGCGGCCCGCACCTTGCCGATCTCGGCCGGGTCGACGTCGGCATGGATGACCTTGGCCCCGGGTGCGAAGGTGGCGGGGTTGCCGGTCACCCGGTCGTCGAACCGAACCCCGATTGAGACGAGGAGGTCGGATTTCTGCATGGCGGTGACGGCGGTGTAGTTGCCGTGCATGCCGGGCATCCCGAGCGCCAGCGGATGCAGATCCGGGATGGCACCTCGGCCCATCAACGTCGTCACGACCGGGATCTGGGTGGCCTCGGCGAATCGCAGCAACTCTTCATGGGCGCAGGCTTTGATGATTCCTCCGCCGACGTATAGAACCGGTCGCTGGGCGGCTTCGATCAGTTTGATCGCCTCTTTGATCGGGCGCGGGTGGGCATCGACGGTCGGCTTGTAACCGGGCAGATTCAGCTGGGCAGGCTTGTGCCAGACCAGCTCGGCGTTCAACACGTCCTTGGGCAGGTCGACCAGGACGGGACCCGGCCTTCCGGTGGCGGCTATGTGGAACGCCTCGTGGATCACGTCGGGGATGTCGCGGGGGTCGGTGACAAAATAGTTGTGTTTGGTTGCCGACATCGTGATCCCGGTCGTGTAGGCCTCCTGGAAGGCGTCATTGCCGACCGCATTGGTGGCCACCTGTCCGGTGATGGCAACCATCGGTACTGAATCGACCAGCGCATCGGCCAGCGGCGTGACCATGTTGGTGGCCGCCGGACCGGAGGTGACCATCGCCACCCCGACCCTTCCCGTGGCCCAGGCGTATCCCTCGGCCATATGTCCGGCGCCTTGTTCGTGCCGGGCCAGGATATGTCGGATCGGGCTGTCGAGGATCGGGTCGTAGGCGGGGAGGATGGCGCCGCCGGGTACCCCGAACACGATCTCGACTTCTTCGTATTCGAGTGCCTTGATGAGGGCTTGTGCGCCGGTAATGGTGCTCATCGCCATTCCCTTCTTTGGGTATGAAAAAACCCTCCGGCTTGTTGGCAACGGAGGGCGGCGCACACGTCTTGCGACGCGTGCGCTAGGTAAGTACGAGGACGGTATTGATTGCTTGCATGATTGAGCGGATGAGTATGCGGGAAAGAGGCGGCTATGTCAAGGAGCTGAGCCCGCCCGGCGGGCCAGATGATCGAGATCTGTCCGATCGATCGATAAGAACTGCACTCCTGAGTCGACGAGGTCACCCGGCATACCCGACCAGCCCGGTACCGCCCAGGATCAGGGCCCGGGGCATCGCACTATGGTAACCCTCCCAGGCCGGGCTCCTGGAAGGTCCTCAGGAACGGGAAGACCCGGGCCGGCTTGGGTCGATCATCAGCAAATCCGGGTTTTGCCCTGCAGCCCGGGGCTCTCGGTGATTAGAGCATTGCCTCGAGTTTGCGGAACCCGGATTCCATCGCCTCGATCAGATCGTCGATGTCGCGTTCGATCATCGGGGTCGAGATCGTGGCCGAGAGAGTGTTGATCAGGATGAAACCTTCGTCGAGGAGGTGGTCGAGGAGCACCCGGATGGAGTGCCCTTCTTCCGGGGAGACAAAAGCATCGCGATAGTGTCGCGGGGCGTTGGGTTTCATGTGTACCCGGAGGAACGACCCGGCCCCGGTCACACAGGCCGGGATCCCGGTACGAAGTATGGCCTCCTCGATTCCGCGGCGAGCCCGGTCGGCGAGCCGGTTGACCCGCGCCACCGCCTCGCGATCGAACAATTCCATCGTCACGCGACCCGCGGTCATCGTCACCGGATTGGCCGAGAAGGTGCCGGAGTGCGGAAAACGATATTGGCTGCTGCGCGGATCCATCACGTCCATGACCTGGCTTCGCCCGGCCAGTGCACCGACCGGGAAACCCCCGCCGATGATCTTGCCCAGGGCGGTCAGGTCGGGGCGCACGTCGTACCACTCCTGAGCCCCGCCGTACTCGGAGCGGAAGGTGATCACCTCATCGAAGACCAGCAAGGCATCGTGAGCGAGGGTCCATTGGCGGAGCGCCTTTACGAACTCGGGGGTCGCCGGCACGAGCCCAACTCGATGAGGCAGAACGTCGACCAGCACGCAGGCGATTTCGTCGGCGTGACGGTTCAAGATTGCGGTTGCGGTTTCGGGATCGTTGAACGGGATCACGACCACGTCCTCGAGGGCCCGGAATGGAGTGCCTTGCGCCACCGGGACACTGGCCGGTCGTTCGTATTCCCCCCAGTTGGCGGGGGTGGCGGTCTGGCTCACCTCGGCGTAGTCGTAAAGCCCGTGATAGGCGCCTTCGATCTTGGCGATCTTGGGACGTCCGGTAAAGGCCCGGGCAGCCTTCAGGGAGCTCATCACTGCTTCGGTTCCTGAGTTGGCGAAGCGAATGCGTTCGAATCCGGCATTACGGCTGCAAAGATGTTCTGCGTACCGGACTTCGGCCTCGGTGGCCAGCATGAAGGCCGTGCCTTTGCGGATCTGATCGACAACCGCATCAACGACGACCGGATGAGCGTGGCCGTGGATGAGTGACGCCATGTTGTTGGAGAAGTCGATTCTGGTGACGCCCTCAATGTCGGTTACTCGAGCACCTTCCCCAAAATCCGCGTACAGCGGATGAGGGGATCGAAGCACGGTGTTCCGGCTCACCCCTCCGGGAAGGACCTTCTGGGCCCTGTCGTAGAGGGCCGCGCTGGCAGATTGCGGCGAGTTGGGTGGCGTCATCGACGGGTCCTCATCCATCGACGAGGTTGCCGTCGGTGCGTTCGCGGACGTACTCATAATCAACTCCGGGTGCTAGTTCTTTCAGATGAAACCCGCCGGGACCGACATCGATCACCGCCAGATCTGTGTAGATCCGATTGACCACACCGGGGGCGGTCAAGGGATACGAACACCGGTCCACCAGCTTGGACTCGCCGGTCTTGGTGCAATGCTGCGTGATGATCCAGATTGCCTTCACGCCGGCCACCAAATCCATTGCTCCTCCCACGGCGGGAATCGCATCGGGGGCTCCGGTCGACCAGTTGGCGAGATCGCCGGATTGTGACACCTGCATCGCTCCCAGCACGCAGATGTCGATGTGCCCGCCGCGAATCATCGCAAAACTGTCCGCATGGTGGAAGTAGGCGGCACCGGGCACCGCCGTTATCTGCCGCTTGCCGGCGTTGATCAATTCGGGATCTTCCATGCCTGGTTCGGGAGCAGGGCCCATCCCCAGCAGACCATTCTCGGTGTGGTAAATGACTTCTCGGCCCTCGGGGACGTACTTGGCAACGAGTTCGGGAATGCCGATGCCGAGGTTGACGTACGCCCCATCGGGGATGTCGAGGGCGGCGCGCTGGGCCATCTCTTCGCGACTCCAACCGATGGTGACGTCGGTCATGGGTAGGTAACTCCTCGGGCAACGAGTTCGGATTCGTGAGCAGGATTCTCCACGACGACAACCCGAGTGACGAAGATCCCCGGAGTCACAATCACCTCGGGATCCAACCCTCCGGGTTCCACCAGAACCGCCGTCTGAACGATCGTTGTAGTGGCAGCTGTAGCCATCAGCGGGCTGAAGTTGCGGGCGGTCCGGTGGTAGATCAGGTTGCCGTAACGATCGGCCCGTTTGCACTTGAGAAGTGCGAAGTCGGCCTTGAGCCCGTACTCCAGGACGTAGTCCCGATCGCCGAAGGTCCGCCGTTCCTTGCCCGCCTCGAGCGGGGTGCCGACCGACGTCGGCGTGTAGAAGGCCGGAATTCCGGCTCCACCCGCCCTGATTCGCTCGGCGAGGGTGCCCTGCGGTACCAACTCCAGGGCGATCCGTCCGGTTCGGTACAGATCAGGGAAGACGGTCGAATTGGCCGTTCGGGGAAACGAGCAGATCATCTTGGAAACTCGCTCGGCTTTGATGAGGGCCGCCAGCCCCACCTCGCCGCTTCCGGTGTTGTTGTTCACCACCGTGAGATCCTTGGCTCCCTGGTCGATGAGGGCGTGCACCAACTCGATCGGGCTGCCCGCTTCGCCAAATCCGCCAATCATCACGGTCGCCCCGTCGAAGACGTCGGCGACGGCCTCTGCCGGGTTTGCTACCTGTTTGTCGATCATTGCGGAACCACCACTCCGGGATTCTTCTAGGTACCGGCCCCGATCGTTGCAGATACCCCGTTTCGTAGATACTCGACACGGGAATAGTCGAACAGTCCTGCCTCGTCGTAGATCACCCGATCGGCATAATCGTCGAACCACAACGCCTTCGGGTTGCGGCCCACGATGCAGACCTTGCCACGATCTTTGGCCTGGATCGAATTGCGGAGGATCTTGAAGATGACGACCCCGTGCTCGCTTCCGGGAACACCGGGGATCGGCTCGTTGGTCACCGCCGCCACCTCGGTTTTTCCCTTGTAGTGCGTGATCGACAGCCGGGCATGAGTCTCAACTCCCGAGAGGCCCTTCTGCGATTCATTGAGGATATTCCAGGCCGTCTCGATCGGGACGTTGAACGCCCTGTAGGCGACGATGTCCCGGCCACAGAAGAAGTAGTGGTTCTCCACCCCGACCCGCTTGAGGGCCCGTTGCATGATCCGGAGGGCGTCGGGATCGTCGTTGATGCCTTTGATGATGGGCGCCTGGTTCTCCACGCTGATCCATCCACGGGAGACGACCGCATCCATCGCCCGACGGGTGGCTTCGATCCACTTCATCGATCCGTTGGGGTTCTGGACGTAATTCCCGTCCTCGTCCTTGGCGAGGAACTCATCGGGATGGTTGAAGTGCACCATCAGCCGGAATCCGACGTGCGGGTACGCCTCGTGAAAGCGATCGAGCAGATCGAGGAAGGCGCCGTCGAACCGGTCCGGGTAAAAGGCCATCTCTTTGGTTCCCAACCGGATCGATTCGATGCCCGATTCGGCGAGTGCTGAGAACCAGGCGGCGATCTTGCTGTTGGGAAGCACCATCGGGTCGCCACCGGAGAGAAGGATCTCGCGGAGCTTCTCCCGTCCCGTTTCAGGATGGCGGCCGCCGTTCTCTTCGACAGCCCGGTTGTGAGCCTTGACGTAGTCGGTGACCTCGAGGATTTGCGCGAGTCCCTTAGGGGCGATTTCGCCGTCGGCCCGTTCAACCTCTTTTCGGGCGATCAACTCTTCGCGGTAGCAGAACCGGCAGTGGGCGGAGCAGGTCGAGATGACGTACATGAGACCCATCTCGTACTTGTGGAGCAGTCCCTCGACCGGACTGAAATCCATTTGATGGCCAGGATCCTCCGCCCCGGCCAGATCGATTGTCTCATCGGGGCTGGCTTTCACGAGTCTCTGCAACGCCTTGCTGTTCTTGGCCAGCTCGTAATAGTGACGGGTCATCTTGACCGGCATGCGGGATTCAACGTCGCGATCGGTTCCTTTCAGGATGGCCAGAACTTCGAGTTCGTCATTGCTGTAGAACCCTTTCATATCTTCGGGTTCTCGACCTTCCAAGAACATGCCGAGTCCACTGATGATCTGCCGGTCGTAGCGGGGATTGTCGATTCCGTCGAGGAAAGCCTGCTCCTTGGCCCCCGGGACGTACTTCGTTGCTGTATCCAAGATTGGTTCCTCACGGTGTCGATCGTATGCATCTCAATTGTACAATCTTGAACACAATCTGCAATGGATGTAACGTCATGATCAGACATGGCACCGACTCCGCTTTCGCAGATCATTGCCGCGGCCGGAGAGCGTCTCACCCCGACCGAGCGCCGTATCGCGCAGGCAGTACTGGACGATGCCACGCTGCTGGCCTTCGGAACTGTTTCGGACCTGGCGGGGGCAGTGAATACCAGCCGCCCTTCGATCGTCCGATTCGCCACCAAGCTCGGGTTCAGCGGGTACCCGGAACTACAGAACCATGTGCGGGAAATCCTGGCGGTGAGGCTCTTTCGCCCCAGCGAACGTATTCGGGCGGCGGGTGAAAGATCGGCGTCCACTCGATCGGAGATGGACAAATCGATCAGCTCGGTATTCGAAGCCATCGGCGGCCCGCGCTTGGCAGAATTCGCCGGGAAACTCGCAGAGGCCGAGGCGGTGTGGATCATCTCCGGAGAGACGTCCCGGGCCGGCGCCCATGCCCTCCTCAGCGGCCTCAGCATCATCCGGCCCCAGGTCGTCCTCTGGGAGGACCACACGATCGGAAAAGACCTGGCCGGTGTAGGTCCGAATGATGTTGCGGTGATCTTCGACTTCTACCGTTATCGGCAAACCGTGATGACGGCTGCTCAGATTCTGGCGGCTTCGGGGACGGAGATCATGGCCATCACCGATGGACCGCTCTCACCACTCGCCGCGCTCACCGACTCCTGGTGCGGTTTGCACGTTCCGGCGATCGGACCGTTCGACAGCTCCCTTCCGGCGGTGGCCATGGCCGAATTACTCATTGCCGAGGTAGCCGTACTGCTGCAGGAGGTAGCCACGGACCGGATTGATCGGACTGAGAGAATGTGGGCGGACACCAACACTTTCTACGACGAGAATGCCCCCCGGGTGAGCGGGAGTATCCTCGGCGGCGAGGAGGAATGATGACTCGATCCGCGTTCATCGTCGACTACATCCGGACCCCGATCGGCAGATACGCAGGTCGCCTGTCCTCGCTACGAACGGATGATCTGGCCGCCCTCCCGCTCAGAGAGCTCATGGTTCGCCATTCCAGGGTGGACTGGGAATCTTTGGACGATGTGCTCCTCGGCTCCACCAATCAGGCCGGTGAGGACAACCGCAACGTCGCCCGGATGGCATTGCTCATCGCCGGGTTCCCGAACACCGTTCCCGGATCAACCATCAACCGTCTGTGCGGGTCGGGCATGCAGGCAGTGATCGACGCGGCCCGGGCGATCGCTCTTGGCGACGCCGACCTGATCATGGCGGGCGGGGTCGAATCGATGTCCCGCGCACCGTTCGTGGTGCCGAAGGCCGAGTCTGCCTACCCGACTCAGGCCGAGATCGTTTCGACGACGCTGGGCTGGCGGCTGGTCAACCCGATCATGGAGAACTTGGGTCACACCGAGCCTCTTGGAGTCACGGCTGAGAACGTGGCCGACGAGTACGGAGTGAACCGTCAGGACCAGGACGCCTTCGCCTACCGGTCCCAGCAACGAACGGCCGTCGCGACGACCAAAGGCCTCCTGACGGAGGAGATCATGACCGTCTCGATCCCGAAAGGGAAAGGCGATCCGGACATGGTCGATGTCGACGAACACCCCCGCCCGGACACCACGTTGGAGGCGCTGGCCAGATTGCGGCCCGCTTTCCGAGCCGAAGGGTCGGTCACGGCAGGCAACTCGTCGGGTATCAACGATGCTGCCGGAGCGTTGATCATTGCGTCAGAAGCCGCAATTGAGTCCCACGGCTTTGATCCAATCGCCAGGGTGGTCGCCTCGGCCGTGGCCGGGGTTCCGCCTCGGATCATGGGGATCGGGCCCATTCCCGCTACTCAGAAGCTGCTGCAACGCACCGGTCTGAAAATGGGCGACTTCGATGTCGTCGAACTCAACGAGGCTTTCGCCTCCCAATCCCTGGCGTGTTTGCGGGCCCTGGGGCTTCCCGATGACGCCGAGCACGTCAACCCCAATGGTGGGGCGATCGCCCTCGGTCATCCCACGGGTATGAGCGGAGCCCGAATCACCGGCACGGCTGCGCTCGAACTCCGACGCCGGGGAGGCAGACGGGCGTTGGCCACCATGTGTATTGGGGTCGGGCAAGGGCTCTCGCTTCTTCTCGAATCGGTTTGAAGAAGCGGGCCGGCGACCGCCCTCGAGGGGCAAACTAGATCGCCTGCAGTGGTGAAGGGGACGTGCCGAATCCGGCCCGGATGCCGGCAAATGCTCACCAATGGCCTAGTTTTGGTCATATGGATTTCGATCGGGGAACCAGACCACGGACCACGCTGCTGAGAGTGGACGGTGTCATCAACCTGGTCCTCGGACTGCTGCTGATGGCATTCCCGTCGAGCTTGGTGGAGGGGCTCGGGGTACCTCCGACGGAGGACCGTTTCTACCCGACCGTGCTCGGCGCAGTGCTGTTCGGGGTCGGCATCGCTCTCCTTCTCGAAGCGGGACGACTACCGGGCGGAATCATCGGACTCGGTCTCGGCGGGGCCGTGGCCATCAACCTGATGGCGGCCGGCGCCCTCCTCGTCTGGCTGATCGGCGGCGATCTGGAAATTCCGGTCCGGGGGCGGGTCTTGCTGGGGATCCTTGCCGCGGCTCTGGTGGCCATCAGCACAGTCGAGCTGTGGGTCCGCTGGAACCGCAGACCATGAGAAGCTACGAGCTAAGAGCGACGAGCCGAAACCTCTGGCCTGAAACCTGAAACCTGGAACCTGCCACCTGAAACCTGAAACCTGAAACCTGAAACCTGGAACCTGAAACCTGAACCTGAAACCTGAAACCTGATTCCCTGTCACGGTGATGTGCCACCATGGGAGCGTGACCGAATGGATACCACTCGACTTGCTGCAACCGGCCTTCAAGGCCACCCGCAAAGCTATTCGCGATCTTGATCCCGACGAGGTGCCGGCGGTGCTGCGGCGCATCGCCGGGCAAAGTGGCCGTCGGCTGCCACCGCCGCTCGCTCGTAAACTGACCGAGAGACTCGACGAGGACGAGTGGCTGCGGGAGAAGGCTGCCGAAGCAGGAAGCGACCTTGACCCGGAAAGTCCGGACCCGGCCCGGGCGGTCTCCGCTCTTTTTCTGCTTCGCCCGGAGGGTTGGGAGGACCGCGCCAGGGAAGCCGCCGAAAACCGAGCTTCAGGAGCGCAGCAGGCACTGACCGCCAAATTGCAGCGGACCGTTGCGGATCTCGAACAACAATTGGAAGCGGCGCGCGAGAAGGCCAGAGTTGCCCAACAACGCGCCCAAACGGCCGAGGTGGATTCCGAACGCAAAGCCCAGGCGGCCCGCAGCGCGATCGAGACGGCCAGGCTCGACGAGCGGGGAGCGGTCGACCAGTTGCGAAGAGACCACCAAGAACTGGCCGAAAGGTACCGACGGCTCGTTGGGGATCTCGAAGAGGCCGGCGACCGCATCACAACCTTGCGCGACGAGTTGCTGCGAGCCAGGCGGATCGGTCGGGAGACTACCGTTACCAACAGCCCACAGGCTTGGGCGTCTCGCGATCCGGTGGACATCGGCCGGATCCTCGACGAGATCGTTGAAGCCGTCCGCCCCGAGGCTGTGGTAGCCCTTCCGAAGAGACCGACCGAAGAGGCTCCCCCTTTCGCGCTCCCGGTGGGTACTGGTCCCGATTCGGGGGACGCGGTCACCTGGCTTGTCTCTCACGAGGAGCCGTACAGCTTGGTGGTCGATGGATACAACGTAACCTTCCTCATCAAGGAGGAAGGGTTCACCGAAACGGCTGCTCGCGATCGACTCAACGAAGGCTTGGCCCGCCTGCGTCGCGCCGCGGTGGCGCCGATCCATGTGATCGTCGTGTACGACTCCGCTCAGTCGGGCGGTGTGAGTACCAGCCCGGGACCGGGCGGAATCGAAATCCGGTTCACCGAAGCGGGACACACAGCCGACGAAGAGATCCTCAATATCGCTTCCGGCCGGCCGCCGCGGTTGGCGGTGATCAGCACCGACCGCCGGGTTCGCGAGGGAGCCGAAGAGCTTGGGGCGCTTGGCCTGTGGAGTCAGGCACTGGTCGAATGGCTGGAGCGCCGCTGACGTCCTCTGCTAATCGCTCGAGCCGACCCGTCCGGCCAGCCAGAGTTCTGAACCGACGATGCAACGATGAGGCCGATAGGCGGTTGCATCAGCGGCGAAACTTCCGGTCAATTCCACCGCTTCCCCTTCCTGGGCCACCAGACGGTCGTTGCCGTCGTAAAGGCGAAGTGGGTTGAATTCCGCCGTGAACCCCTCGGGCCACAGCACACTGAAGTCCGTCGTGCCCTGGCGGAGCCACACGCATCCCCCGTCCAGCTGAGGATCGCCCAACAGGTTTGCAGTGATCCTGGCGTCTTTGGGTGGGTCGGGGTTGCGGGGGAGCTCAACTCGTCCCGGGGAGAGTGGGGCGCTGGTATTGGGCTCGGTGGATGCTTCGGCGCACCCGGTGCCGATCACCAGCATGGTCACCATGAGGATGGCCGGGACTCGCAGTCGTGGTTGGATGGCAGGCATGGTCTGTGGATTCCTTGGTCTCCTCAGCCCAATCGTAACGGCGACGGCGGGCCGTTCACGGTTTGCGGATTTCTGTCATACCCGATCTCTATGTTGGGGACGGTACACAAGAGTGGAGGAAACGGATGCGGATCGACTGTGACGAATGCGCCATGCAGCACACCGTCATATGCAACGACTGTGTGGTGTCATTTCTCCTCAATGACTCGGATGGCCCGGTTGAGATCGACAGCGCCGAGGCGGTGGCGCTGAGTGCCATGGCAGACGTCGGCCTCGTACCCCGTCTGCGGCTCCTGAGACACGACGACGATCTCGGCGCTACCGGCTCGTGACGGTCGGAACCTATCAAACGGTGCGACGAAGTCGCTCCAAGGAGAGGGCAAGTGAACATCGATGCGGCTTGCCCAACCCAGGTAAGCGTTATGAGACACAGCACCAGGTGCGCAAGCGGCGGAGAGGTGCCGGCAGGGGAGGGGAAGCCCCGCCGGCGCCTCCAGGGGCCCCGATGCGACGGCCGTCGAGTTCTATTCGTCGGTGACGCAACCCTCGGACGCCGACCTGACACTGCGGATGTATTTGAACAGTGTCCCACGGGACACCTGGAGCGGTGGTGGAATCCAGGCTTCCCGGCGATTGGCCAGTTCCGCCTCGTCGACCAGCAAGTCGACCGACCGACTGACGGAATCGATGGTGATGGAATCGCCGTCTTCGACCAGGGCGATCGGGCCACCCTCCTGGGCTTCCGGGGTGACATGGCCGATCAGGAACCCGTGGGAACCTCCTGAGAAGCGACCGTCGGTGATCAGCGCTACCTCTCCTCCCAAACCGGCGCCCACGATCGCAGAGGTGGGGGTCAGCATCTCCGGCATTCCCGGTCCGCCTTTGGGGCCCTCGAACCGGATGACGACCACATCGCCGGGCTGGATCTCTCCCCGTTCGAGGGCGGCCAGCATGGCCTCTTCTCGATCGAAAGGCCGGGCCCGACCCGTGAAACGGAGGCCTTCTTTGCCGGTGATCTTGGCGACGGCGCCGCCCGGGGCCAGACTCCCACGCAGAATCTGAATGTGCCCGCTCGCTTTGATGGGTTCGGTCCATGGCCGGATGACGTCCTGGTTTTCGGTCAATCCGGGTAGCTCGGCGAGGTTCTCAGCCAGACTCCGGCCGGTCACCGTAAGACAATCACCATCAAGGGCTCCGTGATCGAGGAGCAGCTTGAGCACCGCCGGGGTACCGCCTACCGCGTGGAGATCCTCCATGACGTAGCGTCCACTGGGTTTGAGATCCGCCAGGAATGGAACCCGATCACTGACGGTTTGGAAATCGTCGATGGTCAGATCCACATCGACCGATCGAGCCATGGCCAGCAGATGAAGGACGGCGTTGGTCGACCCGCCCAGCACCATCGTCAGAGCCATGGCATTCTCGAAGGCCGCCCGGGTCATTATGTCGCGGGGTTTGAGGTCGGCTTCGAGCAGCAGGCGAATCGCCGCTCCGGCCCGGTAGCACTCATCGAATTTGTCCGGATCGGTGGCGGGAATCGAGGAGCTGTACGGCAAGCTCATTCCGAGCGCCTCGATGGCAGAAGCCATCGTGTTGGCCGTGTACATGCCACCGCACGCCCCGGCTCCCGGGCAGGCGTTTCTGACCAGGTCGGCCCGTTCTTCGTCGGTGATACGTCCGGCAATGAACTCTCCATACGACTGGAAGGCCGACACGATGTCGAGCGGTTCGCCGGATCGCCCCTTCCCGGCCCGGATGGTCCCCCCGTAAATCATCAGCGCCGGCCGGTTGACGCGTCCCATAGCTATCAAGGATCCCGGCATGTTCTTGTCGCAACCGGGTATCGAGATGTTGGCGTCGTACCACTGGGCATGCATGACTGTTTCGATCGAGTCGGCAATCAGATCGCGCGACTGGAGCGAGTAGCTCATTCCTTCTGTGCCCATGGCGATGCCGTCGGAGACGCCGATCGTGTTGAATCTCATTCCGACCAATCCGGCCGCCGCCACGCCTTCTTTGGTACGCGCGGCCAGCTGATCAAGGTGCATGTTGCAGGAGTTGCCCTCATACCACATGGAAGCGATACCCACCTGGGCCCTGGCCATATCGCTTTCGGTCAATCCGGTCGCATACAGCATCGCTTGCGAGCCGCCCTGGGAGGCCGGTTCGGTGATCCTGCGGCTGGTTCTGTTGAGTTGATCGGGCATCCCGGCATCATAGGACTCACCGGGATGAGGAACCTTCGATAACCTGCCACGGTGAACGACATCATCTCTCGACTGCGGGACACCGCCTCCCAGGGCGGCTTGATTGGATTCGGCGTTTGCGACGTGAAACCCTTTCTCGAGGTCGCCACCGAGATGAGTCGGCGCGTCGCCGGCGGCGAAGCCGGACGGTTGCGTTTCACTTATGCCGACCCGGCGGTGGCCACGGATATCCGCCGGTCCTTTCCGTGGGCAACCCGGTTGATCGTGGGGGCGACGACCTATCTTCCGGCGAGCGGAAACCCCGGAGCGGCTGAGGCAAATCGGGGAAGGGTGGCACGCTTTGCCACTGTCGATCATTACCGGCCGATCCGGCTGGGATTGGGAATGGTGCAAGAGGTCTTGCGATCCGCCGGATATCAGGCTGAGGTGCTGGTGGACGACAATCGTCTGGTCGATCGAGCAGCCGCGGTGCGAGCCGGCGTTGCCTGGTGGGGCAAAAGCACGATGGCGCTAACCCCGAAATATGGACCGTGGACGTTGCTCGGCTCGGTGGTGACCGACGCCGACTTACCGCTCAGCACCCCGATGGTTCGGGATTGCGGCTCCTGCGTGGCTTGCATTCCCGCCTGCCCAACCGGAGCCCTGGATAGGGAAGGAACGCTCGATGCCAGCCTGTGTATTTCCTATTGGGCGCAGATGCCCGGAGATATTCCTCTGTCCGTGCGCCGGGCTTGGGGAGATCGGCTCTACGGATGCGATGCTTGTCTCGATGTGTGCCCCCCCGGTGACCGCTGGGCGCGGCTCGCTCCGGGTGGAGCAGGTCGGGTTGATCTGCTTCAACTGCTGGCTCGATCTGATGACGAATTGCTCGCTGCCTACGCCCACTTCTATATCCCCCGCAACGACCCTGCCTACTTGCGACGCAACGCCCTCGTGGCGCTCGGCCATTGCGGCGGTCCGGACGCGCTCCCGATCATTGCCCGGTATCTCGAGACCGGCCGGACGATGCTCCGGTTGCACGCCGCCTGGGCCCTCGGCCGAATCGGGGGAGGAGATGCGGCGCGGGCGTTGCAGTCGGCGGCTACTCGGGAAACCGACCTGAAGGTGCTCACTGAGATCAACACGGCGCTTGAAGCCGTTCGGTGAGAAACCGTCAATTGCCTGTCCGGCCGGCGGGTGAGGGGCGGTGCTGCGGGAGGCGGCGAAGTGGAGAGGGTGAGAAACGAGGAATGGTTCCAAGCATGACCATGCCCGGAGGGAGCGGGCGGTTACCCTGTCTCTAATGGCGGACACTGTTATTTGCGGTCGATGTGGCGCCCGCAATTCGGCTGAGATCGAGTGGTGCGGGCAGTGTTTTGCGGCGCTGGCCGGAGAGACCGGCCCCGGGCCGGCTGCCCCCACGGCCGACGAACCCGCCGTCGCGACGGCCGGCGGCCCGGTTCCAGGCCCGGCCGTCGAAGTACCGACCCGGATTACCGACGTCGAGGCTCCGTCGGTCGCCAAATCCGGCACCTGGGTCTGCACGGTTTGTGACACGGCCAATCCACTCGAAGATCAGCAATGCTCGGCCTGCGGAACCTCGATCTTCACAGTTTTTGGCGCCGGGGAAGAGGAGCAGAAAGAGGTAGATCCTCAACGCGCTCTGTTGAGATCCATTATGTTCCCGGGGCTCGGTCACGCCATCGCCGGGCAGGGCCTCCTAGGGTCGGCGATCGGCGGTCTGACTCTGATGGCCCTCGGTTTCGGCATCGCCCTGGCAGCTACCCAGGCCGGAAGCTTCGGATGGCCCCTCCTCTTTCTCGCCTTTGGCATCTGGGTAGCCGCCGCCTTCGATGCCTACCGGATCGCCGGCGGAGGAACGGACGTCATCTTCCTGAGGCCGCGGGTAGTCACCGCCCTCGTTGGGTTGGTGATGTCCGTCGTGGTCCTGGCCGCCTTTCTCCGGGGAAGAGCCTGATGCGTTGGGTTTTCGCAATCTCGCTCGTCCTCGGGATGTTCGCCCTGATTGGTCTCGTGATGATCCGGGGGTCTCGTGGGAGGAGCTCCGACCGGTGGCAATGGGGTTGGGCGCCATCGGTGGTCGCCGCCGCCGTGGCGTTCGGCATGGGTGGTCTGTCGGCCTCCTATGCGGGATGGAACCTGTGGTTGGCGACTCTGGCGGCGCTGGTGGCTGCCGTCCTGGCTGCCTGGTATGCACGCACGGTTGATGCGGGCGGCGGTGAGGAGCCAGACTGATGCTGCTCGTCGCCGATGTGCACGGCGAGTTCGACGCGTTGAGCCGATTGGCCAGAACCGGCGAGCCTCTGCTGATCCTCGGGGACCTCATCAACTACGTCGACTATCGGACCCTGGACGGCATCGCCGCCGATGTTCTCGGCAAGGAATTCGTAACTGAAGTCGCTCGGTTCCGGGCAACCGGAGACTACGAGGCATCCAGGACCCATTGGCGCAAACACATGGCGGGCCGCGAATCGGAGATTCGCCGACAGATTGGGCAACTGGTCCAGTTTCAATATGAAGAGACCGGCAAGGCGCTGGCCGGAGGGACCTCCTATGTCACCTACGGCAACGTCGACTGGCCGGAAGCCCTGAAGGCCTGTCTTCCAGAAGGGTCCACCTTCGTGGATGGCGATGTCGTGGAGATCGAGGGGCACCGGGTCGGGTTTGTCGGGGGAGGGGCCCCCACCCCGCTTGGGGTGTTTGGTGAGGTGTCGGAGGAAGCCATGTCCGACAAGCTCCGCCGACTGGGTCCTGTCGACATCCTCTGTTCGCATCTTCCGCCGGCCGTCGGGGCGCTCGAGACGGATGTCATCACGGGCCGGGTGGAAGGGAGTTCCGAGGCGATCCGCATCTATCTGCTTGAGCACCAACCGGCGTATCACTACTTCGGGGATATCCACCAGCCACAAGCCAGTCGGTGGCGACTGGGCAAGACTCGCTGCGTCAATGTCGGCTACTTCCGCGCCACCCGCCGGGCCGTCCGGCACAGCTGATCCTGAACCTGTCTCCGGCCGATCGCTACGCTTGGCGGGACACAGCACAGTGCTGTGTCCCGCACGTACCGGCTTCGTAATGCCGAGGCATCGGCGTCATCTGGCCAGGACGCACAACGAAGGCGCATTGGAAGAGATGCGTCGAGGCGGAGGACGCAGCCAGGGGCAGCGAGGGCCGGCAGGACGTGGTTGTATGTGTGGGTCGCAGCACTAAGGAGCACGAAGGACTATGGCGGAGGGAACTGTTCAAAGCATCGAGATTCCCGCTTCACCCGAATTCATTTTCGAGGTGCTCGCCGATCTCGAGTCGTATCCGGAGTGGATTACCGCGATGCGGGAGGTCGAGATTCTCGAACGCGACGGAGACAACCGGCCGCGTCGCGCTCACTTCGTGGTCGATGCCATGATCAAGGAGATTGCCTACGACCTGGATTACGAGCACGAGCCGCCGTCCCGTATGTCCTGGAAGGCCGTACCGGGCGCAGATATTCGCCAGATGGTCGGCTCGTATGAACTCACTGAGCTCGAAGGCGGAGGGACCGACGTCGTGTACGCCCTCATGGTTGAACCGGAGTTCAAGGTGCCCGGTTTCTTGCGGCGTCAGGCTGAGAAACAGCTGATCGGTACAGCCTTGCGAGGGTTGAAGAAGCGGGTTGACGAACTTTCGAACGGCTGATGCGGATTGTTCTGGTTACCGGCAAGGGCGGCGTCGGCAAAACCACTGTGGCTGCCGCCACCGCCTTGCGTGCGGCGGAGGCCGGACACCGGACCCTGGTACTTTCGACCGACCCGGCCCATAGCCTCGCTGATGCCTTCGACATTTCGCTCGGTGACGAGCCGAGACGGCTGGCCGAAGGTCTCTATGGACAGCAGATCGATACACAGAGCAGGTTGGAGGCCTACTGGGGAGAGATCCGCGACCAGCTGATGGCCATTCTCGATTGGGGCGGGGTCAGGGGACTGGAAGCGGAGGAGTTTCTCGTCTTCCCGGGCATGGATGAGCTGTTCGCTCTCGTCGAAGTGCAAAGCCACGCTTCCTCGGGTCGGTACGACGCATTGGTCGTTGATTGTGCTCCAACCGCCGAAACGCTGCGATTGCTCAGCTTGCCGGAGGTGCTCTCGTGGTATTTCGACCGGATCTTTCTCACCCAGAAGCGAGTGATGAAGGCCGCCCGACCGGTGCTCAGCCGCATGACCAACTTGCCGATCCCCGGCGATGAGGTGATGGACGCAGCCGAAAACGTATTCACGGCCATCGAACGGGCCCGCCGGATACTGCTCGACCCGTCGATCACGACGGCCCGTCTGGTGGTGAACCCCGAAAAGATGGTGGTGAGCGAGGCTCGAAGGACCTATACCTATCTGTCATTGTTCGGATATGCCATTGACAGCGTGGTAGTCAACCGTATATTGCCCGACGATCTGTCAGATCCGTACTTCAGTCGTTGGCAAGAGATCCAATCGCAACACCTGGAGGATATCCATCAATCCTTCGCCGACGTACCGGTGATGCAATTGCGGCTGTTCGACGAGGAGATGACCGGCATCGACAAGCTCCGGGTTCTCGGAAAGGAGCTCTACGGCGACTCAGACCCAGCCGTCGGGTTCGCCGGTCGCCGTCCGTTCCGCGTGATCGAACAACCCAACGAGGTGGCGCTCGAAATCGACATGCCCTTTGTGGGCAAAGAAGAGGTTGATGTCCTGCGGGATGGTTACGAAGTGTTCATCACGGTCGGTGCGTACCGGCGATCGTTCGTGTTGCCGGACTCGCTGCATCGCCGCGAAGTGATCGGCGCCAAGCTGGAGGGTGGGGTTCTCAGAGTGCGATTCAGCGAACATCGGGAGAAGTGAGATGGCTGATGCAGCTTCATTGGGACAAGGGTTGATCAGGGGCGGGCGCCGGGCCGTGATCCATTTGTTGAAGGCCGGCGTGGAGGTCCTGCGCGGCGTCGAAGGGTTTTTCGAAGAGTTGTCCTCGGCGACCAACCGCGAATCAGTTGATGAAGACCACCAGGGCCCGAAACGAATTCCCCTTGATTGAGGGATCAACCTGTGCTCGTGGCCGGTAGCTCGCCGTCGCTACCCTGAGCGATCGTGGAAAGCATTGGCATCGATCTCGGTGGAACCAAGATGTCGGCGGGACTCATTGACGGGTCTGGATCGGTATTGGAGAAGATCACCGTAGCCCGACCCTCCGATCAGGCCGCCATGGAGCAGAAACCCCTGGAACTCGCCGCCCGGTTGATGAGGCCGGGTGTGGCTGCGATCGGTCTCGGGGCGGCCGGGATGGTGAGTTGGCCCGAAGGGCGCCTGGCCTGGGGACCCAATGTGGCCGGTTGTGATATTCCGTTCAAGGAACTGCTGGAGAACCGTTTTGGTCTTCCTGTGGTGGTCGACAATGACGCCAACCTGGCTACCTGGGCCGAGTTCCGAATCGGGGCGGCGCGGAGCTATCAACATGTACTTCTCGTCACTCTCGGCACGGGTATCGGGGGCGGCATCGTCATCGGTGGTGAGATCTACCGCGGACGGTCGTTTGCGGGTGAGGTTGGACACATGGTGGTCGATGTCGGCGGTCCCCGCTGTACTTGCGGGCAGCGAGGTTGTTGGGAAGTCTTCGCCTCGGGGCGCCGTCTCGATCAGATTGCCCGGGACGTCGTGGCGTCCGACCCGGCCGGCCTCACCGCCTTGCTGGCCGGTAGCGAGTTCGCCCATGGGATCCATCTGACCGAGGCGGCCATTCAGGGAGACCCAACCGCCGGGCAGTGCATAGCCGAGATGGGGAACTGGTTGGGAATCGGTCTGGCCAGTCTCGTGGCAGTTCTCGATCCGGAGGTCATCGTGGTTGGTGGGGGAGCGGCCCGGGCGGGGGACATTCTTCTTCAACCCACCCGGGATTCGATGATGGCAGCACTCGAGGGGTCCGCGTTTCGCCGACCGACTCCGGTGGTGGCCGCCGCCCTTGGCGAAGAAGCCGGGATCATCGGAGCCGGGCTGGCCGCACTGGAGGTACTTCATGGCTGAGCCGATCCGACCGGATGAGGTCATTGGACCCGGAGGTCGCCGGTGGCCGGACACCCGTAGCCGGGTGAAAGAGGCAGCACTGGCTCTTCCCAATCTGCTCAAGCTGCTTGCCCGATTGATGCGAGATCCTCGCGTGCCGGCCCGGAGCAAAGCGCTGGCCGGAGCTGCTCTCGCCTACGTAGCATCCCCCATCGATTTGGTGCCGGATCTGATTCCCGTGTTGGGACAATCGGATGATGTGTTTGTCGCCATCTTCGCTCTCCATCACTTGATTCGCACCGCCGGCGAAGAGGTGGTTGTTGAGCATTGGGATGGAACAGCGGACGTGCTCGAGACCATCAATAGCCTCATTGACGTAGCTGTTCGCTTCGTGCCGGTCCGGGTACGGTGGACCCTCAACCGGGTGCTCGGGCGATGAAAGTCCGCATCTCGGTCACCCTGCCGCAGTTCCGCCACGAGGCAGATCCGATGCTGGATGCCGCCCGGCGAGCCGAAGAGATGGGTTTTGACGGGGTGTACGTTTTCGACCATTTGTTTCCGCTGGGGAGCCCCGACCGGCCGATCTTCGAGGGGTTCGTTGCGCTGGGCGCGGTGGCCGCAGTGACCAGCACGATCACCATCGGAACCCTGGTAGTTAGAGCACCCATTCGACCACCGTGGACCACCGCCAAAGCGGCGTGGTCGGCTCAGGCGATCAGCGGCGGGCGTTTGACCCTGGGGTTGGGAGCCGCTGATTCGTTGTCCAGGCCGGAGTTCGAGGCCTACGGTCTTTCCTTCGGGAGTGCGGCCGAGCGGATCGAATCTGTCCGTCGGACCATCGCAGCACTTCATGCACCCGAGTTGCAGCTGCCGGGGTGCTCTCCGCCAAAGACCTGGATCGGGGGACGGTCACCGGCGGTCCGGGCGGTGGCCGCCGAAGTTGCCGACGGATGGAATGCCTGGGGAGGCAGCGTCGATCGATTGGCTCGCGAAAGCGCCGAGATCCGGGAGCAGGCCGGGCGACCTTTCGAGGTGAGCTGGGGAGGGCAAGTGCTGCTGGCGCCCGACGAGGCAAACCTGGCGCAGCGTTTGGCCGACCGCGACGACGCAGATCAAATCGTGGCCGGTACGCCGGAGGTGGTGGCGGAACAGCTTCGAGCGTTTGCGGCAGCCGGCGCCGACGAGCTGGTGCTCTCGCTTCTGCCATCCCCGGGATCGGATCCCTGGGATCTGTTCGTCGAAGAGGTTCGGCCGCTGCTGGGTTGATGTTTCGACGGTCTGGCGGCAACGCTTGACCCCCATCCCCCTCGCTTTGCTCGGGTACTTCCCCCTTGCAGGGGGAAGTCATTGCTCCATTTGAGAGGCGAGCCGGTGTGTCGCACACATCGCGCAGCCGACAACGAGAAACGAGGAACCAGAACCTAGGAACCATCCCTCATCTCACACCAGGCCCGAATGACCGCTTCGAGGTCGGCTCGCGCCTCTTCAACCTCATTCAGATCGGCGAACCTCATCACCCGGGCGGCGTCACCCTCTCCTTCGAGGCGTGGATGATGGCCGGGGATCTCGGCGCCCTTGTGGAATAGCAGGCTGACCAGTTTCTTGGCCGGATTGAAGCTGGCGATGTTGCCTTTGTACATAAAGGTCGGGGTCGACCATTTGATGGTTTCCTCAATCCGGGGATCGGCGCCGAGAAAAATCTCCCGAACGCGCAGCATTGCTTCGGATTGCACGGGCTTCTTTCGGGCGAACCATTCGTCTACTTCCGGGTTGACGTTCATGACAGCTCCCTCGGTCTTGGCCTCGTCAGACTATTCCACAAACATTCGCCCGGGCAGCCTGCTTGTTACGCTGGGCGGGCTCGGGAGGTCAATGCATGGAGTTTCGCCGGATCGACAATCTACCGCCATATGTCTTCGCTCAGGTCAACGAACTGAAACTGCAGGCTCGGCGAGCGGGAGAAGACATCATCGACCTGGGGTTTGGAAACCCGGATATTCCCACCCGTCCCGAAGTGGTCGAAAAGCTCGTCGAAGCGGCACGCAATCCTCGCAACCACCGTTACTCGTCATCCCGAGGCATACCCAACTTGCGCAAAGCCGTTGCCGCTCGATACCAGCGGCGTTTCGGTGTGGAACTCGATCCGGACACGGAGGTGATAACCACCATCGGCGCCAAGGAAGGACTCTCGCATTTGATGTGGGCGCTGGTGCAACCCGGCGATGTGGCATTGGTTCCCGAACCCAGCTACCCGATCCATATCTACGCACCGGTTTTGGCCGGCGCTGAGGTCAATCGGGTTCCTTTGTCGCTCGACGACGATTTCTTTGCCCGACTGCAGACAAGTTTCGAAGAGACCTGGCCACGGCCCCGGGTGATACTCACTTCGTTCCCCCATAACCCGACGACTGCCTGTGTCGATCTCTCGTTCTTCCAGAAGCTGGTCGACTTCGCCCGGAACCACGAGATCATGCTGATACACGACTTTGCCTATGCCGACCTCGGGTTTGACGGGTACCAACCGCCCAGCTTGCTGGAGGTTCCGGGTGCCAAAGAGGTAGGGGTCGAGCTCTACACCCTCACCAAGGGCCACTCGATGGCTGGTTGGCGGGTCGGCTTCGTGGTCGGAAACCATGAGATGGTGGCCGCGCTGGCCAAGCTGAAGTCTTACCTGGATTACGGCACCTTTCAGCCGATTCAAATCGCCTCCATCATTGCTCTCAACGAGGGGGACGGGTACGTAGGAGAGGTCAATGAGATCTACCGCCGCCGCCGCGACACGCTGGTGGACGGGCTCGATCGGGCCGGATGGAGCTTCCCCAAGCCGCGCGGCACGATGTTCGTGTGGGCACCGATCCCGGCTGCGTATGCCGAAATGGGATCCCTCGACTTCACCATCATGCTGATGAAGAAAGCCAAGGTCGCCGTGAGCCCCGGCATGGGATTCGGTCCACACGGCGAGGGATTTGTGCGGTTTGCCCTCGTCGAGAATGAACACCGAACGGGCCAGGCCGTCCGGGGAATCAGAGACGCGTTGGAGAAGCTCCGCTGACCGCTATCCGCTATCCGAACGAGACGCCACGTTTTCAGCTTCCCAGCTTCCTACCCAACGGAACGTAGGCCTCTTCGGTGTACTGCTTGACCATACGGTTGGTGCTGAATCCAACCAGTGAGGAGATCATGGCATCCTTCATCATCTCCACCCAGGCGCGCGGGGTGCCCGTTTCGTCGCGTTCGTAGTAGCGAGGCACCACTTCATCCTGCAGGATCCGGTAGAGCGCCAGCGCATCCTCGTTGTCCTGGGCTTGATGGTCTCCGTTTCCCCATTCCAGCCCGAACGCCCACCCGTTCTTGCCGTTGAACCCCTCAGCCCACCAGCCGTCGAGAATGGACAGGTTCAATCCGCCGTTCATGGCGGCCTTCATACCGGAGGTGCCGGATGCCTCCTGCGGGGGACGGGGGTTGTTCAACCACACATCGACACCCTGAGTGAGGAACCTCGCCATTCGGATGTCGTAGTCCTCCAAGACGTAGATGTGTCCGGATAGCTCGGGGCTCTTCGACAATTCGATGATCCGTCGGATGTATTCCTGGCCCATCTTGTCGGCCGGGTGAGCTTTGCCGGCAAAGATCACCTGTACGGGCCGATCGGGATTGGTGAGGATCGCCTGCAACCAGGGAATGTTGTGAAACATCAGCAGAGCCCTCTTGTAGGTGGCGAACCGTCGAGCGAACCCGATCGTCAACCGATCCGGAGGAACCAGGGTGTCAACGGCCCGCAACTCGTCGGGGGACGCCCCGTGACGGGCATATTGCCTCCGGATCCGACCGCGGGTGAACCGGGTCAACAGACGCTTGCGGGCCAGATGATCCTCCCAAATGCGGTCATCGGGTACGTCGCGGAGTTTCTCGGCCACGCTCGGGTCCTCGATGAGTTTGGTGAGCCAGTCGGCCGCGATGACCTCGGCCAGCAGTCGTTTGTTACCCCTACTCACCCAGGACGGCGTGTGCACACCGTTGGTGATGCCGTGAACGACATCACCACCAAGGAGATGTCCCCAATCATTGGTAGCCACCGCGGCGTGACGCTGGCTCACGCCATTGACGAATGATGACAGGCGAATGGCCAGGGCGCCGAGATCGAAGTGGCCGTTCTGACCGTCTCGTGAACTGCCCATACGGGCCAGGTACGCCATGTCCCGATCAACCCGGCGCGGCCAATCGCTGAGGTATTTTTCGACGAGCGGCATCTCGAATACTTCGTTTCCGGCCGGGACGGGTGTGTGCAAAGTGAACAGGGTATTGGCCTTGACCGCCTTTTCGGCGTCCTCCGGTGAAGCACCGGACTTCACCTCGTCGGCCAGCCTCTCGAGCAGGCTCATCGCCGCGTGGCCCTCGTTGACGTGCCAGGTGGCGGGTTTGATATCGAGAGCTTTGAGCGCCCGAACGGCCCCGATTCCCAGGACGTATTCCTGGGCAAACCGCATTTCCCTTCCTCGCACGTAGAGCATATGCGTGATTGGACGGTCGGCATCGGCGTTGTCGGGGATATCCGTGTCGAGCAACAGGATGGGTATCCGGCCGACTTGCATCTTCCATACGGCCACCAGGACGGTTCGCCCCGGGAACTCGACCTCGATTTTCAGCTGTCCACCCCGCCCTGCCACCGGAAGGACCGGCATCCTCGAGGTATCGACAACCGGATACATATGCTGTTGATCTCCCGACGCTTCGATCTCCTGGCGGAAGTAGCCGCGCCGGTAGAGGAGTCCGACCGCCACAAAGGGCAGCCCGAGGTCGGACGCCGACTTGGTGTGGTCGCCGGCCAGTACGCCCAGGCCGCCTGAGTAGATCGGCATGGAGCTGTGGACTCCGTGTTCGGCGCACAGGTAGGCGACCGGCCCGCCGATGGTGTCGGCGTGATGTCTATCCCACCAGGTGTCGGTGGCTTTCATGTACTCGTCGAACCGTCGGACCGTGTCGGCGTATTGATCCTGGAACACCTCGCTGTCTTCGAGCGCCTTCCAGGTAGCCGGATCGACGGCCGAGAGCATCTCGACCGGGTTGCGGTATTGAGACCATTGCTCTGGGCTGATCGAGCGCCATAACTGGTTCATGGCATCCCACGACCACCAGAGGTTGTAGGCGAGGTCGTATAACCGGGAGAACGTCGCGGGCACCCGGAGTTCAACCCCCGGGAGGCAAGGAATATCTACGCGCATGGAAAAGGAAACCCTAGTTGAAGTGGAGACCGCGAGATTACCCGCTTGGCAAGGAAACGGCGAGCACACGACGAGGAATCGGCCCGACTGAGTACCCTGGCGGGACATCGACCAGGAGTGCATGACGATGGCTTTTGCAGACGGAATTGCCGATTTCCGATCCGACACGGTGACCCGGCCTACTCCGGAGATGCGGCGGGCCATGTCCGAAGCCGAAGTGGGCGACGATGTCTACGGCGAAGACCCGACGGTCAACCTCCTGGAGGAAGAAGCGGCGGCGGCGGTCGGCAAAGCGGCGGCGGTTTTCGTGCCCACCGGCAGCATGGGTAACCAGCTGGCCATCAGCACCCAGACCCGACCGGGAGATGAGGCTCTCTGCGTTGAGACCGGACACGTGCGCAATTACGAAGTGGCTGCAGCCGCGGCCGTGTCGGGAGTGCAGTTCCGAACGCTCCCGGGACCGGGCGGCCGGATGACGGCGGAAGAAGTGGGTGCTGCGATCGACCAGTCCCGCTATCACATGCCGCGAATCTCGATGCTGGTATGGGAGAACACCCACAACGTGTCGGGTGGGACCGTCGTACCCTACGACATGATGGTTGCCACTACTGCGGTCGCTCGACTGGGTGGGTTGTCCGTACACATCGACGGAGCCCGCATCTTCAACGCCGTCGCGGCAAGCGGAATAGCCGCAGAGGAATATGCCGCTTTGGCCGACACCATTCAGTTTTGCTTCTCCAAAGGCCTGGGCGCTCCGATCGGATCCGTCTTGTGCGGGTCGAAAGACATAATCGAAGAAGCCAGATATGTCCGCAAACGATTGGGGGGCGGTATGCGGCAGGTGGGTGTAATCGCCGCACCGGCCCGCATTGCCCTGCGCGATCGCGGCCGAATTGGGGAAGACCACGAGATCGCCCGACTGCTGGCCGAGGGCCTGGCCGATCGATACCCCGAAGCAGTCGATTTGGCCGCCGTCGAAACCAACATGGTGGTGGTTGACGGAGGCGTTTTCCCCTTCCCGGTTGTCGAGCTGGTCGACCGGTTGAAGGGGAGAGGCATCGTCATCAGCACACTGGGACCGCGCCTGATCCGGTTGGTAACGCATCGGGACGTCAACGCGGACGACGTGGAACGATTGTTGACGGTGCTCGACGAGATGGCGTAGGCGCCGCGCGACTCGGGGATCTGACCTGAAACGTCACCGAACCTTCGCTCGCCCCGATACCTCTCACGACTGTGAGGGCGGGACGAGGCACGAGCTACCGGGTACGAGGCATGAAGTGCCTCAATCCCGGTAACCACCACGATTCCTTTCTAGTCTCACCCCCTATGCGTTTCGCCGTCTTGTTTCCGGGACAGGGCAGCCAACAGGTCGGGATGGGAGAAGAACTCTTCGATTTTCGCCCTGATCTGCTCGGCTCGACCGCCGATGACCTTCTCGGTTGGTCGCTGCGCACTGTATGTCTCGAGGGGCCTCAATCGATTCTGACTCAGACCGATCGTGCTCAACCGGCGTTGTTCGCCGTGGCCTACGCATTGTGGGAGGAGTTCTCCCGCATGCTGGGCGAGGTACAGCCGGTGGCGGCCGCCGGTCATTCGCTGGGTGAATACACAGCGTTGGCGGCCGCCGGTGTCTTCCGGTACCGCGATGCGCTGCGCATCGTTTCCGACCGGGGGAGAGCTATGGCCGATGCGGCGGCGGGACAGCAATCGGGGATGGCCGCCCTGGTCGGCTGCGATATTGAGACGGCCGAGATCATTGTCCAGACCCGGCGTGACGATGGGGGTCAGCTGTGGGTAGCCAACATCAATTCTCCCGGTCAAGTGGTGGTTGCCGGCGCCGGAGAGGACCTCGAGTGGCTTGCCAACCATGGACGCGAATTGGGAGCCCGGCGGGTCATCCGGCTGGACGTAGCCGGGGCGTTTCATTCTCCTTTGATGGCCTCGGCTACCAATAAGCTCCGGGAATCCCTCCTTACCGTAGAGCCTGCGCTACCGTCGTTTCCTGTGTGGGCGAACGTGACCGCTCGTCCTTCCACGCCTTCCGAGGTGACCGACCTCCTGGTCCGACAGGTGGAGTCACCGGTTCGGTTCGCCGAGAGCCTCGAAGACATGGCGGGGACGGTCGAAGCATTTGTGCACGTGGGTCCTGGTGACGTGACGGCCGGAATGGCCCGGCGTTCAACGGCGGGCGCCGACGTTTTGGTCGTCAACGATCTGAGCTCGGCGGCCACGGTCGCCGGCCAGATTCGACAGTCGATTTGAGAAGGAAGTAGCGATGCGGTACGCGGAGATCACCGGTTGGGGCAAATGCGTTCCGCCCTCCGTTCTGTCCAACCGCGACCTCGAGATGCTCACCGATACCAGCGATGATTGGATCATTACTCGTACCGGCATCAAAGAGCGCCGCATCTCTCACGTGGACGTTTCCGACATGGCAGTGGTGGCCGCCCGGCAAGCTCTCGCCGCCGCCGACCTCGAACCGACCGATATTGATCTCATCGTGCTGGCCACCTGCACCGCCGACACGGTGATTCCGAGTGCCGCCTCGCACGTTCAAGCCAAGCTGGGTGCCGTCAATGCAGCCGTCTTCGATCTGAACGCCGCATGTTCGGGTTGGATTTATGCCCTCAACGTGGCCACCCAGATGATCAAAGGTGGTGGACACGAGAAGGTGCTCGTCATCGGCGCCGAGAAGCTCTCCCATCTCCTCGATTTCACAGACCGCGCCACCGCGGTGCTGTTCGGAGACGGAGCCGGCGCAGTGGTTCTCGAGGCAACGGATCAACCGGTCGGACTGCAATCAGTGGAAATCGGCACGGATGGTTCGGTCGCCGGGATTCTCTGCGTTCCGGGCATCGGTACCGCCGGCAACCGCTATCAGGGTGATCCGAGCGAGTACGCCATCCGCATGGACGGCCCCGAGGTGTTCCGCCGGGCCGTGACGGCCATGGGCGAAGCTTCCACCCGGGTGGTCGAAGAAGCCGGATTGACGGTGGAGGACGTCGATCTGTTGATACCCCACCAGGCCAACATCCGGATCATCGATGCGACGGCTCGCAAACTGAAGCTGACTCCGGAGCAGGTCTTTGTCAATATCGCCTCGTATGGCAACACATCGGCGGCCACCATCCCGATCGCGCTGACCGAGGCCCTCGAGGAAGGGCGGGTAGCTCCCGGAGCCAACATCGTCTTTGCCGCATTCGGCGCCGGTCTGACCTGGGCGGCCGCTGTGTTGCGCTGGGGCCAAAGGACCAAGCCGCTTGGTTCGAGCGACGCCCAGCTCCCGCCGGTTGGGCAGACCGCCCGGGAGTTGCTCGAGTCCAATATCGCTTTCTACGGAGATGGGAGGAGGGCCGAATGACGAAGATTGCTTTGGTGACCGGTGGCTCGGGCGGCATCGGCCGGGCGATAGCTTTGGAGCTGGCCGGCCGGGGGAGCCGGATCGCCGTCAATTACTACACGGGTTTTGCCGAGCAGGCCGCCGAAGTGCTCGAAGAGATCACCTCAGCCGGGGGAGAGGGGATCACCGTCGAGGCGGACGTCGGTGACCCTGAAGACGTCGATCGGATGTTCGCGGCCGTGACCAAACAGCTTGGTCCGGTCGACATTCTCGTCAACAATGCCGGCATTACGAGGGACGGGTTGTTGTTGCGAATGGACACCGACGATTGGGATGCGGTTCTCAACACCAACCTGCGATCGGTTTACCTGTGCAGCAAAGCTGCGCTGCGCCCGATGGTGAAATCACGGTGGGGAAGGATCATCAGTCTCAGCTCGGTGGCGGGCATCTCGGGTAATGCCGGACAGGCCAATTACGCCGCTTCGAAGGCGGGGGTGGTTGGTTTCACCAAATCGGTGGCGAAAGAGGTGGGTTCGAGAGGAGTCACTGTCAACGCCATTGCTCCCGGCTTCATCGACACGGCCATGACCAGAAGCTTGCCCGAGGAGGTCCGCAAAGCTGCGGCCGGATCGATTGCCCTCGGACGGTTTGGACTTGCCGGTGAGGTGGCCTCGGCGGTGGGCTATCTTGCCTCGGACGAAGCCGCCTACATAACCGGACAAGTCCTCGTCGTTGACGGGGGAATGGCCCTCTAAGGGAGGAAACATGGAAAAGTCGGAAATCGAGAGCCGGATCAAGAATCTGCTCGTCAGCGAGCTCGGCCTGGATGAGTCGAAAGTCTCGATGGAAGCCACATTCGAGGAGGATCTCGAAGTGGATTCGTTGGGTGTCGTGGAATTGCTGATGGCTCTCGAGGACGAGTTCGGAGTCAAGATTCCCGACGAGGAAGCAGAAGAGATCAGCACCGTGGGCGAAGCCGTCAACGTGGTCGCGGCGAAGCTGGCCGGCTAGGAAGACATGCGCACGCGCGACAAGCGCGTCGTCGTAACCGGATTGGGTGCAGTTACCCCGGTCGGGTTGACCGTCGACGCCTTTTGGCAATCCTTGCTGGCCGGTAAGTCCGGGATCGCCGAGATCTCGTCGTTTGATACGACGGGCTTTGCGGTCCGGATCGCCGGCGAACTGAAGGACTTCGACCCCGAGGCATACCTGAGCCGTCGCGAGGTCCGCACCATGGATCGGTTTGCGCAGTTGTTTTTTGCCTCCACGGCCCAGGCTCTGACGGACGCCGGAATCGACTATTCCGATGATCCCGACGCGGGTCTCCGCACCGGTGTCATGATCGGTGGCGGTATCGGAGGGATCATCTCCGTTCAGGAGTCGATGGAGACCATGTTCACCCGCGGGGGTGACCGGATGAGTCCCTATACGATCACCCAGATCATTCCCAATATGGGGGCCGGTTACGTTTCCATTGCGTTCAGTCTGTTTGGTCCGGTTGGTTGCACGGTGACCGCCTGCGCCGCTTCCGCCAACGCGATTGGCGATGCGGCAGAGGTGATCCGCCGCGGTGCCGCCGACGTGATGGTGGCGGGTGGTGTCGAGGCGCCGATCCGCGAGTACGCAGTATCCGGGTTTGCACAGGCACGGGCCCTATCCACTCGCAACGACGACCCTGAAGGCGCTTCCCGGCCGTTCGACGCCGACCGTGATGGTTTTGTGATGGCCGAGGGGGCGGCTTCGCTCATTCTGGAGGAGCGTGAGTATGCGTTGGCCCGGGGGGCCCGCATCTACGCAGAAGTCCTCGGGTACGGAATGTCGTCGGACGCCTACCACATCACTCTCCCCAAGCCGGGCGGGACCGGCGCGGCGCGGGCGATGACGGCGGCCATAGAAGATGCGGGCATCGATCCAGCGGACATCGACTACATCAACGCTCATGGAACTTCGACCCCGGCCAACGACTCAACCGAAACTGCGGCGATCAAGCTGGCGTTTGGTGAGGAGGCGGCCCGTCGTGTCGCGATCTCCTCCACCAAGTCGATGACCGGCCACATTTTGGGTGGAGCCGGCGCGGTTGAGGCAATAGCCAGCGTGCTGGCCATCCGGGATGGGATCGTGCCGCCCACCATCAATCTGGCCAATCCGGACCCCGAGTGCGATCTCGACTACGTTCCCAATCAGGCCCGAACAATGGCGGTCGACAAGGTCATGAGCAATTCTTTCGGCTTCGGGGGCCACAACGTCGCCCTCATCTTCGGAAGTCACGAGTAGAACCAGGGACCAGCAATCTGGCTCGGTGCTTGGTGCTTGGTATTTGGTGGGTGTTCTTTTGCATCGAGGGAACGAGCGCCCGCCGCCGGTGGTTTTGGCCTCTCCCGCTGGCGGGAGAGGCTTCGCCGCTGATAGTCCCCCTGCCAGGGGGAAAGTACCGTCGCCGGTAGGCGAGGGTAGGGGGTCAGGCGGCGGTGCGAAGCGGGTGGCTCTTCTCGGACAGCGGATAGCTGCTTGGTGGTCTTCTCTGCTCTGGAAGTTTTCGCCGTCTGGCCGGGTGGTGTTCTTTCACATCGAGGGAACGATCCACCTTCGTGTCCGGACGGTCGTGAGCCTCTCCCGCCGGCGGGAGAGGCGCGCCGCCGCCGCAGGTGGCGGTGCGGAGAGGGTGCAAGAACGATCCGCCAAGCCTCCACCCTTTCATCTCGAGGTAACCGACCACCTTGCTGGCTGGTTGCTTGCTGCTTGCTGCTTGATGCTTGCCTCTGGCGGCGGAGCGGAGAGGGTGGCTCTTCTCGGACCGCGGATAGCGGATAGCTGCTGTTTGTTGGGGGTTGCTGGTGTTAGTTCGCTGTTTTGTGTCACACCCGGACGGTATGTTCGGGTTATGGAAACGGAAGCGACTATCGATCAGCTCGAACAGCTTTTAGTTGACGACGAAGCTCATATCGCTCGGTTGCGGGCCCGCCAGATGGTCGCCCTCCAAGCGTTGGACATCGCGCAAGTCGCATTGATGGACGGATCGAGGACTTTGTGCGAGTGGGTGGCGGCCCGCCTGGATGTGACCCCCGAAACCGCCCAGAAACTCACCCAAACCGCCCGCCGTCTCATCGACCAGCCCTCCCTGGCGGAAGAGCTGGCGGCGGGGCGGGTCACCTTCGATCGGATAGTCGAAGAGTCCCGCCTGGTGTCCTCGGGGGCTTCTTCTGAGCTGGTTGCCCAGTCCCGGGGTTGGGATCTGGTCGGGATACGACGGATGGTGGCCCGCCACCAACCGATCAGCCGCTCAGGCGAACAAGACCTGTTCTCGGGTCGGTTCCTCTCCATCCAACCCACCTTGGATCAAACCTCCTACAAACTATGGGGACAGTTCCCCGGGATCGACGGCCAACTCATCGAACAAGCCCTCACCACCCGAGCCGACCAATACCCGCCCCTCCCCAACGGCCGGCGGTGTGCCCGAACCCAACGCCAAGCCGACGCTTTGGTCTCCATCGCCCAAGACTCCCTCGACCAAACCCCCACCGCCACCCCCACGGCAGCCCCGTTGGTGTCGATCTTCCTCGACGCCCACCAAGCCGCTACCTCTAACGGGGAAACCGGAGCCACCCTCGCTACCGGACCCCGAGTAGGGCCGCTCACCTTGGAACAGATCCTCTGCGACGGCCAAGTCGAAATCCTTATGACCTCCCCTAATGGCAGCCCCCTCACGGTCGGACCCACCACCCGCACCATCCCCCCCAAACTGAGAAGATTCATCCTCCACCGCGACGGCGGTATGTGCACCATCGCCGGGTGCCGATCCCGCTACCGGCTCCAACCCCACCACATCACCCCCCGATCCCAAGGCGGAACCCACCACCCCTCAAACCTCACCACCCTCTGCTGGTACCACCATCATGTGGTCATCCACCGCCACGGCTACCAAATAGACCCCCACTCCCCACCCCAACGACGACGCTTCCTCAAACCCCAAACCCGCCCACCACCCTGAGCTGCATGCCAGCAGCTTCAGCCTCCACATCATCCACCCGAAACCTGAACCACCCCACCCTCAGCGGGAGTTTCGACGCGCCCGACAGAACGAAGAAACGAGATACGAGAAACGCCGGCTATTCCGGATCTGGTTGCGGGACTTCGCAACCCGGCCCGGGCGGTTCTTCACCACGGCGCACGGCTTGTTGCCATTCGTTGAGCGATCGCAACGCCAGGACTGCCACCACCAGGACTCCGACCGCGGTAACCAAAGCCGATCCGATGCCCACCAGAACGGCCGAAGTCACGCAACCTTCGGGACGGCAGCTCACGGTTGTGACGCTCCAACCGATGACACCTCCGATGACTGTTCCCAGCAGCACCGGGATCAGAACCCACGGATTGGGTAACCGGCGTTTCATTTCTTGCCCTGTCTTCTTGGCCGCCCGCGATTGTCGAGGCCGGCGGCTTCCAGTATCTCTGGTGGGGCCAGTTCGGGGGGAATCGGGATGAGATCGACCGGAGCGGGGGTTGGGGTCATCGCGGCCCGGAGAACGTCGGGCGACCAGGCCAGAGCGGAAAGCATGACTACACCCAATCCCAGGACCAGTATGCCAATCCATGGGAGCCCGGCACCCGCGACCATTCCCAATACCGGCAAGCCGACTCGTACCGCCCACAGAGCGGGCAACCAGGCTTGCGAATACGTCCAAGCGGCTGTCAGGCTGAACGCACTCAGAACCCAACCTCCTGCGGAGACTCCCTCCGGAGCGGTCACGGCCACGAGGGCGGGTAGGGCGATCAATCCAAGGCCGAGGCTCACCGCCCGAGGAGGTGGTCCGTCGGCTCGCGGCAGTCGCCGGAGCCAACCCGTCAGCCACGGTCCGGACACCAATCCGATTGCCAGAGCACTCAGTATGACGGCGGCGATCCACCAGCCGTCTACCTCGAAGACAACTCCGATGGCCGCCTGACCTCCGAGCAATACGAGGGCAGCGCGACGGGTCCACCTTCCCCGGGAGAGCACGATTCCCACCGCGACCACCGTTCCCACCACAAGAAGGTCACCGGCCAGCAGCGCCGCTGAGGAACCGGCGAAGGGTCCGGATCCGAATGCGAGGACCAGCGCCCAGGCCAAGGAGGCCAGCTCGACGGTGGCGGCAATCACGACGGGGGAGCGTTGCATGACAGGCATTATGCCGCGGCCCGTGCGGCACCGGGCATGGCGGGCGAAACGGGTACGCTGGCGGACATGCACGAACACTGGCCGGGCGAATTCGTCTTCTGCCCGATGTGCGCCACCGAGCTGCAACGACAACCGGTCGGTGGCCGGGACCGAACGGTCTGTCCTTCGTGCGGCTACATCCATTTCCGGAATCCGGGCGTCGGGGTTGCAGCCTTGGTCGAGGACGACGATGGTCGGATTCTCATGATCCGACGCGGTCCCGGGGCTACCCGGTCAGGGTTGTGGGCGATACCAGCGGGATACGTCGACTACGGCGAAGACGTTCGAGAAGCGGCCGCCCGCGAGTTGCTGGAAGAAACCGGCCTCGAGATCGCGATTGGTGAGCCGGTCTTTGTCGCATCCAACTTCCACGATCCCGCCAAACTCACCGTGGGTATCTGGTTTCGCGGAACAGTCATGGGTGGACGATTGGAACCCGGCGACGATGCGGAGGAAGTCGGGTACTTCGCCCTGGATGGACTCCCACCGTTGGCCTTCGACACCGACGAGGCCCTCTTCGCTCTTCTGCGTGACGTTCGTTCGGCCGATCGACACCCGGGCTAGGAACCGGTCGCGGCCACGGGCGGCGGCGGGAAGGGGCCGCTCCGGATCGGTGGTGCCCATCTGGCCGCTTCTCGCCAGGGACTGCCGGGCTCCAGAGTTATTACTTCGGCATGATCGGGCTTATCGCTCGAGAACGAAGAAAACCCAGCTGCGGTGAGAGACAGCCGGGCAGCCTGGACAGGATCCTGGTGCGACACCACTACCAACTCACCGAGAGGATGATCTTCCATCAGCCGCCGGATCGTGTCGTCCATTCGGCCGCTCATTTCGTCGAGGGACTCGGGAGAGAATGGCAAATCCCACGGATGATCTAGGTAGGCATCGACTTCACCCGGGAAGCGGTCCTCGAGTTCCTCCCAGCGGACTCCGCGCCATCGCGAAGACAACCCGAATTCGGTGAGCTGGTCTACGATCTCGACATCCAAACGATGAGGTGCCGCGATGGCCCAGGCGGTCTGCGAAGCTCGCGTGAGGGGGGACGAGCAAACCGCCCGAATCGGGCGGTGAGCCAGGTAGTTTGCGGTCGCCCGGGCCTGGGAAAGCCCTCTCGCGCTCAACCCAAATTGTTGGAGATCGGCGTACACGATGTGATGAGGGTTCTCTACTTCGCCGTGACGGACCAGGTGCACCTTGCTTGCCATAGAGGACGAGTGTAGGAACCTGTTCCGGTTGGTTTGCGTTGAGGCACTCGCTCCCGGCTCGGCTACCTTGGGAACATGGAGATCTCGAGATTCGCCGAATGCATCCTGCACGTCGATATGGACGCTTTCTTTGTCGAGGTCGAACGTCGAGATAGACCGGATCTGCGGGGGCGCCCGGTCGTGGTGGGCGGGACCGGCAATCGGGGCGTGGTCGCGGCGGCTTCCTACGAAGCCCGCACCTTCGGTGTCAATTCGGCGATGCCCATGGTTCACGCCCGGCGGCTCTGTCCGACGGCAGTGGTCCTGCCACCGGACCATCGCAAGTACCGAGTGGCCTCCGAAGAGGTCTTCGCGATCTTTCGCTCGTTTACGCCGCGCGTGGAAGGTCTCTCTTTGGACGAGGCGTTTCTTGACGTGTCGGGTCTCCGGCACCACTACCCGGATGCGGTCGCCGTCGCTCGCGAGATCAGAGCGCGCCTCCGGACGGAGTTGAATCTTCCGGCGTCGGTGGGCATTGCGACCAACAAGTTCCTCGCCAAGCTCGCCTCGGAGGCTGCCAAACCGGATGGCCTGCGGCATGTGCCGGCCGACCAGAACCTGGTGTTTCTCCATGCATTACCCGTCCGCTCGCTGTGGGGGGTTGGGGAAGCAACCCACGCGGCCCTGGAACGACTCGGCGTGGCCAAGGTGGGTGATTTGGCCGACGTTCCGGCGGCCACCTTGATCAAGCACCTCGGTCAAGCGGCCGGGAGTCACCTTCATGAACTTGCCTGGGGGCGCGACCCGCGCCCGGTTGTACCGGAGTCGGTCGCCAAGTCGATCAGTGTCGAGGAGACCTACGAGCGTGATCTCGAAGGTAAGGAAGCCGTCGAAGGTGAACTTCTTCGACACGCCGACCGATTGGCCGCCAGACTGCGTGCCGCCGGGGTAGCCGGGCGTACCATCACTATCAAAATCCGCTTTGCGGACTTCACGACCATCACGCGGTCGGAAAAGTTGGAGAGTTCAACGGACGTGGCCCGGGATCTGTACCGATCGGCTCGAGATTTGCTCGGGAACGTAGCTCTCGCAGGGAGACCGATCCGGCTGGTAGGTGTGGGAATGGCCTCTCTGTCTCCCGCTTCCGCCCCGCGTCAACTAGCCGTCGATCGTCCGGCCAAGTGGGACGATCTTGCCGAAGCCGTTGATCAGGTTCGTTCCCGCTACGGAACAGGTTCTATCAGGCCTGCCCGGCTCGTAGAGAACTTCGATGGGGAAGATTGACCGATACGGACTTGCCCCCTTTTACAAACACGTCAGATCGTATAATGTCGTTACGGTCGCGAACGTGCGACCAAGCTGGAGAACCCGATGCCATTGGACGAACGAGAACAGCGCATTCTCAAGGAGATTGAGGACAGGTTCTACGAAGAGGACCCTGGTCTGGCTCACGCCGTGCGCAGCATCGAAAAGGCCGCCGATTCCCGGACCACTCTCTACCTGGCGATTGCCGGACTCGTAGTGGGAGTGGGGCTCCTTCTGGTCACGTTCACCAGGAGCCCGTGGCCGGCGTTGGCCGGATTTGTGATCATGGTGGTCTCCGGCACGGCCCTCGTTCAAGTGCTGAGGAGGCGAGCCGGCAAGGCGCCCATCGGGCTGTCGGCAGCCGGGTCGGTGGGAGGTTGGTTGAACAGAATCCGGGGTAAGGGGCCTTTTCGCCGCTGAGCATTTCTGCGAGCTAGAGTGGCGCCCTCAGTCGTTCTGCAACTTGGCTCGGGGGAGCCGTTGGCGGGTGACTGAAGACCACCAAAGACGGCGAAACAGCGGCTGACGAGGACTCCCAGAGGCCGCCCGAGGACACTGTGGGGAGTGAGGATTGGACGACGGGTTCACCGCGCAACAGGCGTCACAACTGACTGGCTGTACACAACATCAGCTCCGTTATTGGGATCGGGTCGATCTAGTCCGGCCCACCATTCAGGGAACGGGTGGCCGGCCCGGCGTGAGGCGTTTGTATTCTTTCCGGGATCTAGTCGCGTTACGGGTGGTTCGTAGCTTGCTGGACAACGGAATGTCTGTGCAGCGAGTACGACGAGCGTGGGATTACCTGCGGCGGAACGCTGACATGGACTCGCATCTCTCCGAGGTGAAACTGGTGACCGATGGCAGCACCATTTTCCGGATCGCCTCCGGCGATGAGGAGTTGCTTGATGCTCTGCGAGAAGGCCAGCTGGCTTTCTTTGTTGCCATCGACAGCATCACCAGGGCTGTTGAGGAGGACGTCTCGCGCTTTGAGCTCGACCGCGATTCATTCCTCGAGGTTCTCCGGAGGGTCGAGGATGACGTCGTCAATGAAGCAGCCGAAGCGGCCGGCGGCTGATCCGAACGGACTCCGCTAAGGGCGGCCCCTCCAGCTGAATGAGCGCAACCGCATCCGGGCCATGACTCGATCGAATGGTCGGTAGATCTCGCGCAGATAGCTTTCGACCTGCTCGAATGAATCGGCCGCTTGTTCGACCTTGATTGCTGCCAGGGGACGGTCGGGACCATAGATCGTCTCGGTCACGTTCTTGGCCAGCGGAGTCATAGATCGATGAACCGATGAGGCCACCTCGGTGGGGGTTTGATCCGGAGTAGGCGGGCGGCCGAAGTCGGTGAGCCGGTCCACGATCTCATCCCACACGCCGGTGATGTCACCCTCTTTGAGGCGCTTCAGTCTCCGTCGCCTCCGTATCAACTTGGCGAGCGGGATGGATCCCAGGATGGCGGCAATGCCCAACAGGACGACCTGGAAGGTCGTGAGGCGGAATTGGTTGGAGAACTCGGGGTTTCCCAGTGGTCCGATCGGGACGAGGTCGTCCTCCCCGAAGTCGGGGTCATTGGGATTGACGGGACCCCCCGGGTCGCCCGGCGTGGTCGGGTCGATGACCTCTGGATCGGGAATGAAGTTACGGGCATCGAATCCCACCCCGGCCGCATTCACGTTGGTCGAGGGATTCACCCCGTCCCCACGAGGCGTGGGATCAAAACGAATCCAGCCTTGCCCGTTCATCCACAGTTCCACCCAGGCGTGAGCGTTCTTTCCCCGGACGACGATTCGGCCGTCATTCGTCATCTCTCCCGGTGTGAACCCGAGCACCACCCGGCTGGGGATTCCGAGCGATCGGGCCATCGCCGCCATCGCCGTCGCAAACTGTTCGCAGTACCCCGTGCGGTAGTTGGGGCTGTCTTCATCGAGGATCCAGTCGGCCAGATCGCGGGCCGAGTGACCGGGATCGATATCGATGGAGTAGGTGAATACTGTGGGGTCTCGAAACCAGGCTTCGAGAAGGAGGGCTTTTTCGAATGCCGTCGTCCCGTCCAGGGTCAACTCCGCGGCTTTCGTGCCGAGGGTCGGTTCGAACTCGCCGGGGAGATCGAGGTAATCGCCGATGTCTTCGGGACGCACCAATCCCTGCGCGGTAGGTGCCTTGGGTTGTACGGTGAAGACGCCCCGGTCGGCGGCCTCCTGGAAGATGGGGGACAGCCGATCCCGCTGACCCGGTCGGCTGGCCAGCACTCCGAGGTCCGGGACGGGCACGTTCGAAACGACCTGATAGGTGAGGCCTTCCCAGGTTCTGAGATCGAAAGGAATTGAGGCGTCGGCCCGGACGCGGAAGCTCTGGTTGAGCAACGCCTGGTCCGAAGAGATGAACGTCGCTGAATGAAGCGTTGGCAGGGCGTTCTGGGTGAGGGCGCCGATGGTGAACGTCTGGGTGACCGGTACGGTCTCGCCGCGAAAGGCGTGTTGAGGGTCTTCCCAAGGTTCATTTCCGCGTGGCGACCTGGTCGGCAACCGGCCGGGGAACCAGTTCTCCCCATCGAACTGTTCAAGTGTGAAGAGCTTCCAGTACAGATTGTCAGGAATGTCTTCGCCCTCGAGTTCGACGATGAAGACGGCCTCTTCGCTTCGCGAGACGAGATCTGTCTGGGTGATGTTGGCAAACAGATTGAAAGAAACACCGCTGAAGATCCCTCCGCCGAGACCGGTCTGCGCTCGCCAGTTGAGGAAACCGCTGACCGGGACCAGGCCGGCGGCCACGCTCGATCCAACTACTGCGATGACTACCGAAATAGTCACAAACACAGACGGAAAGACCGGAGCGCTCATAGGAATGTGTCCTGGAGTGAACCTGCGACGAAGCCGTCCGGCGGTCAAGTTGCGTTCATCGAGGGCAACAGCCAACAGGGCGAGAGCCGCAACCGCCAGGAAAGCGGAGGTCCATCCGATCCGAGGAGGTATGCGATCGATGGTGGCGATCTGCAAGTAGAACAGCAAGGGTGGGAGCAGCCCCAGGGTGGGATGGCTGGATAACAACCCCCAGGCGAGCAAAGCTCCGAGAATCCAGAACACCACCGTCAGAACCAGAATAAGTCCGGCCGCCGGGAAGACGGGGGCCGCTCCGAACCGGATCAACTCGATGGCATATTTGAGCTCTGTGCCAATCGTCGGGAACGTATCGAGTGAAGGCAAGATACCGATTACCAAGGTGTCGGCGGCTCCCAACCGGAAGGCGGCCAGCACCAAGCCACCCAGATTGAGAAACAAGGTTCCCAACCATCCGACCCGATAGGACACGGCCGTCCAGGTGATGACGGCACCCAGCAAGGCTCCGGCCAGGAGAGCCAGTTGCCACGGCGGGCCGTCTTCGATGGCCCGAAGCAACCGCTGCATACGCGCCAGCGCCAACAGGATGGCGACGGCGCCGGCTAACCAGCTGAAACGGTAGGCCATGGCGCCCTCGTTGTGTTGAGCCAGGCTCCGGCCCAGCTTCCCTCCGGCGTGATCGACATAGTGAGCGTGCCACCGCGCTGGAAACTGGCCAGGGTGGTCGAGGCTCGTTGCGAGACCGACATGAGCACCGTCGAGGCGAAGTTGCGGGTGAGGAGTTGGCCGACCGCCAGCAGTTCACCATCGGGGATGCCGGTCACCATCACCAACGCGCCGCCTCGCCCGCCCCGCTGCAACCGGAGGGCGGCGGCCCGCAGGTCAAGCCCGTCCGTCGGTTTGACGCCGGCCAGCGCTTCCATGGATTTCGCATAGGAGTCGGGATCGGCGCTGCTGATGGGCGCTCCGCCGGTCCACAGATCGGCATCGAACCCGGAAGTGAGCAGATGCCGCACGACCGAAGCGGCGCCACTCACGGCCTTCTCGAAGGCGTCGACGCCGTCGTAGCTCGAACCGCGGGCATCAAAGAAGATCAGCGCGCGCGACTGCCACGGAGTCTCCAGCTGACGAATCATCAACTCATCTCGTTTGGCGGTAGAAGGCCAGTGGACCCGCCGCAGATCATCGCCCGTCTGGTACTCGCGCAAGGTATAGAAATCCTCTCCACCGCGATGGCTGAATTCGGGCTGAGAGGCATACATGGATGGATCCAACCCGCGCAGGACGGGCAAACCAGATAGCTGCTCAACGAACGGGTAGACGATCAAGCGATCGGGCTTGCCGACCAGTTGGCTGCGATCTGCCAGGCGAAGAGGATCAGTCACCGAAACCCGGATAGGGCCGACGTCGTAGATCCCGCGCGGTTTGCAGAGTATCTGATAGGTCGCGGTGGCCGTCTCCTCCGGTGCCAGTCGGGAAGCAGCAAATCGGGCCGAACCAAGACCGGCTACTTCGTCCTCGACGATCAGGTTCCGGATGCGCCGCGGTCCCGTGTTGGAGAGCGAAGCTTCAACGACGGTCTGCTCACCCTCATGGACCAGGTTGGGAGAGAGGCGGCGGGTCACCGCCACCGATGGGTTGGATCGGCGAACAAACACGAATGCCACAGTGGTGGCTACCGCCAGAAGCAAGCCGATGCTCAGCAACTCGGGCTCACCGAGGGCAATCCACAGCACGAACAGGGCGAGGCTGGCTCCGAGTGCCGCCCAGCCTCTGTCCGTAAGCATCAGCCGGCTGTCCTGGTCCCCGGCACGCGCAGGTGGTGGAGCACCGAATCGAGGACATCGCTGATCGCAGTGCCTCGCATTTGTGCTTCGGGGCGCATGGCCATTCGGTGTTCGAGCACAGTGCCGGCTACCGCCTTGATGTCATCCGGGGTGACGTATTCGCGACCGTCGATCGCCGCCCGAACCCGGGCTACCCGTTGCAGGTGCAACGCCGCACGAGGGGAAGCGCCCAGCATCAACTCGCCGTGACGCCTGGTGGCCTCGACCAGATCAACGATGTAACCCTGGATCGAGGAGGCCACGTGGACATGATTGGCGATCTCCGCCATTTCCAGGACCTGTTCGCCGGTCACGACGGGTTTGAGATCCTCGAAGGTCGACCGGATGCCATGGGTTTCGAGAATCTCGAGTTCCTTGCTTCGTACCGGGTACCCCACCACCAGCTTCATCATGAAGCGATCCAATTGGGATTCAGGCAAGGGATACGTGCCTTCGTGTTCGAGAGGGTTCTGAGTGGCGCCGACCATGAAAGGCGGCTGCAGTGGGCGGGTGGTGCCGTCCACCGTTACCTGCTGCTCTTCCATCGCTTCGAGGAGCGCCGCCTGGGTCTTAGGGCTGGCCCGGTTGATCTCATCGCCGAGCACGATATTGGCGAAGATCGCACCAGGTTTGAACACGAAATCGCTCTTCTGTCTGTCCCAAATTGAAACACCGGTGATGTCCGAAGGGAGAAGGTCGGGCGTGAACTGAACCCGGTTGAAGCTGCAATCAATAGAGCGGGCGAGCGATTTGGCCAGCAGAGTTTTCCCGACTCCTGGAACATCTTCGATCAGAACATGTCCTTGGGCCAGCAGACAAATAGTGATCAGTTCAATCACGTCGCGCTTGCCCTGGATGACCCGCTCGATATTGGCGGCGATTGCCTCAAAACGCTCGGAGAACCATTGGATGCGATCGGCGGCAGGGGTAGGGACACTCAAGGGGTTTGGCCTCCTCAACGGGTTCGGGGAGAAGCCTATCAGAGCCTCGTCTTTGCCCTCCCTCGGTATCCCATATAATCAAGGCAGCGTTGGGGCGAGAGGAGGCGCGTGCGCTGGGCACTTGGGGCCGTCGCGCGACATCCCGGGCTGTGGCTTGAGGCAGTACGCGCGGTTATGGCGTTGTCGTCTGATGGTTGGTGGCGAACCTTTCCTTTCGTTCCGCGCGTGGATCCGGACTACGCGGCGTGGCGGATTGCGACTGCCTACGGGACGGAGGCGGCAACGTTGCAAGGAGATGATCTGATCGGCTACCTCACATGGCGGAAGAGACAGAGGAGCGCCCGGTGAAGGACGAATTACAAAGGGCGCTATCCGCGATCGAGGGGGTCGAGCGGACCGAAGTCGAACGGTCCGAGAATGGTCCACTCGGCATCCGGGTCGGGTTGGCCCGTGGCGCCGATCGCATAGCAGTAGCCGAAGCAGTGCAACGCTTGCTCGAGGCCCACGGCTTGCGCTCGCGGGTCGCCCCCGACCGGCGGCAGCCGGGCCCCGGGGCGCCTCCGGCGCCACCTGCCGAGTCACGGCGGCCGGCGCCCACCCCCGGGCCGGCCCCAACCCCACCTGAGGTTGTTCTGGAACAACCCGGCCCGACCATCCAACCAGGTGGTTTACCCGGGATCGAGGTGGTAACGGTCTCCGAGACGGTCGAAGGGGTCGTCGTCACAGTGGTGGCCGACGGCGGACGAACGGCGATCCGCCGGGCGCGTCGCTCCGAACAGGCTCTCCATGAGGCGATTGTGGCCGCCGTCGAAGAACTGATCGATCCGCAAGCATCTCCCGCCGGACTACGAGCAGTCGAGCATTCGGAGGCCTTCCCGGCGATGACCGTCTACCTGGAAGCCTCCGATGGGCGGATCAAGACCGGGGCCGCTTTGGTGGCAGCCGGCAATCCGTTTGCGTTTGCGCAAGCTGTCTGGGCGGCTCTGCGCTAGCCATTCATGACGCCCGCGCCGGAGCTAAATCCTCCGCATACGGGATCAGTTCGATCATCACGTCCTGATCAGTGTCGATGATCTCGCCGGCCACCTCCGAGAACCTGTTGCGGTAGGCCTGCTGCTTGGTCAGAACATCCCTGATCAAGAGTCGGCCCGGATCGGTGGCCGGATCTGCCAGGGCCGGCAGGTCGTTCTCGTCTGCGCTGATCACATTGACTCCGCGTACCCGGAGGTCGTGCAGCATGATTTCCTGCACCATCAGGTCGGCCGAAAGCACCGCCAGATCCGGGATCAAGACCGAGTCGACATGGCCCGCCGAGATGATCCCCAGGAGAGCCCGGTACCCATCGCGATCATCGGCAGCACTTCCACTCAACGTGTCCTGGCACACCGCCACCAACTGGCATCGATTATGGGCAACCCAGCGTCGGATACGCTCTGACTGGACGAATACCGTGTCACCGCTGTCCGGCCCGGGGGCGTCTCGTACATACCCGATCACACGCATAGGTCGAGTTTCGTGATGGCCACCACCTGTGTCAAGGACCTTCACGCTGCGTGGCCAGTCCTATTCCGTTTCTCGCGATTGCCCCCGGCCTCCTAGTAATCTGACCGCCGATCCGACGGGAGGCCCGGTCTGGCCAAAGCGCTGGTACTGAACACCACTTTCGAACCCCTTTCCGTTGTGACCTCGCGACGGGCAGTGGTCCTGGTCATCAACAACAAAGCCGACGTGGTTGAGGCGAACGGCCAGTTCTGGCACGCCGAGCACACTTCCATCCAGGTCCCGTCGGTGGTGAAACTCCGCCGTTTTGTCCGGGTTCCTTACTTGCGGAGAGTGCCCCTGACTCGGGCGGCCGTGTTCGCCAGAGATGGCCATCGCTGTCAGTACTGCGGACGAGCAGCCGAATGCCTGGACCACGTCATACCTCGTTCGAAAGGCGGCACGCACTCCTGGGAGAATGTGGTCGCCTCCTGCCGGGCTTGCAACGTCCGCAAGGCCGATCACCTCCTTTCGGAAACCTCGATGGAGTTGAAGATCAAACCCGAGATACCGCGGCGGCACGATTGGGTGTACTCCGGCCTGGGTTTCCCGATCGATCCCAGCTGGCACCGCTACCTGCTGGCCGACTCAGCCTGACGAGTGGTTTCAGGTTCGGTTTCAGTTTCCGGAATCAGTCAATGCTGAGGTATGCCTTCACTGGCTACTGGCTACTGGCTACTGGCTACTGGCTACTGGCTACCTGACCAATATCACCGAGCAAGGAGCGAGACGCGCCAGTTTGGTTCCGGTCGAACCAAGCAAACCTTCGAACCGGCCCCGGCCGTGGGTGCCGATGATGAGGAGGTCAGCATTGAGTTTCTCAACCAAACGGAGCAGGGCGGAGGAAGGGGAGTCACTTTCTTCCACTACCACTACCGGCGTGATCCCTTTGGACTCCAGCGCACCCTTCACCGGGTTGGTGCGTTTGGTTTTCTGATCGGCGACATAACGAGCAATCATCGCGTCGTCTCCCGGCCATTGCGGAGAGAGGGTGCCGCCGGTGGGTTGTCCGACGTACTCATGATCCTCGTCTATCTGGACCTGGGGAGGCGGCGTTCGATAGAAAGACCGCAACTCGGTCAACAATGTTCGGGGAACCTCGATCACGGTGACGACGGTGACAACGTCGCCTTCCTCATATAGGCGGCCGGCCATTTCTGCGGTTGTCTCCGGATTGAGGTCGCCGTCTGTGGCGATGATGATCTGCATTTCGACTGCTCCTTGATCGTGAAAGGAGGCTAATAGAACGCTATCGCTTCGCGCCCGGGTGACCGAGAAGTTAGCTATGGAACCGGCTTAGCTGCGACCAAAGACCCGTTCGGCGGTCGAGGTAGTCGTCGCCGCCACCTGGGCGCATGTCATCTGCCAAACGTGAGCGAGGGCGGCTCCTGCCAATCCGATATTGGCCGGGTCGTTGGTGCCGCCGATTTGGTCCGGGGGACAGAGGTGGGGGGCATCCGTTTCCACCATTACCCGCTCCGGGGTTATCAGAGCCGCACCGCGTCGGATCGTGTCGTCGGTACCGGCGAGGGCGCGGGCGGCGAACGAGAAGGTCACACCCAAGTCGAGGAAGCGATGGACCCAATGGGGGCCGCCGGACCAGCAGTGCATTATCGTTCGCGGACCGGTTCCGGTTTGTTCGATGATTTCGTATACCTCGCGAAACGCGTCGCGACAGTGGACTATGACCGGTTTGTCGAAATCGACCGCGATCTGCAGTAGACGCCGGAAAGCTGCTTTCTGGGCGTCCCGGGGGGCCAGATTCCTGTAGAGGTCGAGGCCGGTTTCGCCCACGGCGATCGCCCGCGGAACGAGTTCGGTAATCTGCTGGTGCTCGGTGGCCCATCGGGTCGCATGATCTGGATGAAGACCCACCGCAGCCAAAATCCTGCCACCGAAGCGATCGGCGAGCTCGACGGCAGCTCGAGACGAATTAGCATCAACTCCCGGCACCACCCACCAGATAACCTGCGAGGCTCTGCTCAAGACCGTCTCGGGTGGTTCCCCGACGAGTTGCAAGTGGCAATGCGAATCGACCCACCGAGACTCAACAGACGCGTTTTCGTCCTTCGGGCTCTTCTGCTCTTCGCTCGCCGGCCGCCTCCCGATTAATACGGGAGCTACATTCCGCGCAATGCTGCCCTGATCAGCAGGCTGGCACCCTGCATGGTGCGCTGCATCGTCAGGACGAATACCCCAATCACCGCGGCTATGAAAACCGAAACCCGGATCAAGAAGGCCAGTCCGAGCAGTCCGCCCGCGGTATACAGGAATACCTTCCACAATGTGTCGCACCAGGCGCCGCCGCCGCAAAGGTCGGCGATGCCGAGGATTCCCAGCATGCTCAGGAGCATTACGACGGCCGCAATCGGCATAGCGAATGTCAGACGAAAGAACCAACCGCCGGTCGTACGCTGTCGCATCAAAAACTCCTTCGCGACTCCGCACGATCGCACGATTGGTTGTCGTGCCGCCGATTGGCTTCATCATTATGTTATCACCTGGGGACCCGGCGCACTAGGGGCTTCCGGCTCTACCGAGCCTGGCTCTGGATCCCGTAGAAGGCTTGTTGTCGGACAATCGAGCGGACCCGGACACGGATAACGGTCGGCGACCACCAAACGTCGCCGGTGAGCTGTCCGTTTGAGGGAGCAATGCCCGGGTCCGCTCGAGACCGAACTCCTGATCAAGGATGTTTTCTGCCCATTCCTCCCACACCTCGGCAACTTCCGGCGAAAAAGTCTGCCCAAAAGTCGACGTATCGCTCACGGACAGGCCGTGGATCGTGATATGGCCGGGAAACGGGAGGCCCAGCCAGTTGCCGATGTCAACGATTTCGCGGAAGGTCAAACTGTGGAACGACCGGTACCCGAAACCTTCCGGCAGATCGTCTGGGACGACCCGCACCGCAGTGCCGGGGGGTAGGTCCGGAGAGAGGAACGAGTCGATGATCACCACACGGTCGTAACCGCTCATCAGCCATAGAAGATCGATCGTGGCCACGCAGGCTTCGGCAACGTTGACGCGGTCGCCGGCCAGTTCTCTTACGCGGCGGGCCGCCTGGATTCCGACCCCGTCGTCGGAGAGGATCTCGTTACCGAGACCGAGCACGAGGGTACGCACCGCACTCATTCCCTCAACCGATGGGCGATCAGTTCTCCTGCTGCGTCATAGACGGCTACTTCCAGGGGCATCTGGCCGGGCAGGCTGTGGGTGGCACAGCCAAAACACGGGTCGTAGGCACGGAACGCCATCTCGATCATGTTGAGCACACCGTCGGAGACGTCTTTGGTTTTTTCGATGAGGTCTTTGGCTGCCTTCTTGATGGAGAGATTGATTGCCGCGTAGTTGTTGGTTGTGCCCACGATGAGGTTGACACCGGTCAGGATTCCTCGTTCGTCGGTCTTGTAGTGGTGGAAGAGGATGCCCCGCGGCGCTTCTACCACTCCGACTCCTTCATCCGGTGTTTCGGTCGGAAGAACTCTGAAGTTGGGGTCGGTGATCTCCGGGTCCTTGGCCAGAGCGTGTGCCATCTCCGCGGCGTTGAGCAATTCGATGACTCGAGCCCAGTGATAGGCCAGCGTGAAGTGCACCGGCTTGCCTCCCAGGGTGTCCATCATGCGTTCGTATTGCTCCTGAGCAAGGGGCGTGGACATGCCGTCGGCCACGTTTAGTCTCGCCAGTGGTGCGGCTCGATATACCCCGTTGTCCTGGCCGTCGATCAGGCCGTTCCATCCCTTCGCCTTCAAGTAAGGAACCTTCAAGTAGGTCCACGGTTCGACCCGCTCCTCGATGTGTTCCAGGTACTCGTGGGGCTTGAATCGGGCGATCTGGACACCTTTGGTGTCGACGACGCGGATATCTCCGTCGTAGAAATCGGGATGATTGTTCTCATCCACGAGCCCCATGTAATGGGTCTCATGCCGGTAGGTGTCTCCGGTGATCAAGTCGACGTAGGCAGGATTGGCGAGGACCACGTCTTCGAAGATCTTGATGGTGAACTTGCCGAACTCAACCAACTCTCCCGTGATCTCCTCGGCCGTCTTGCGCTCCTCCTCGGATAGACCCCGGGTAACCCCACCGGGAATCGAGGTCACCTGGTGAATGGACTTGCCGCCCAGCATTTGGATGAGCTCCTGGGCACGTTTGCGGGCCCCCACGACCTTCAAGCCTGTCTCGGCACCCACCTTGCGGATCAGTCCGAAGATGTTGCGCTCGGCGGCCGGGGCGGTCGGTCCCACCACAAAATCGGCTCCGGCCAGGACGTAGAAGTGCACGGCGTGATCGGCGACATAGAAGGTGTTGTAGAGCAGGCGGCGCAGCTTCTTGGCAGTCTCGGGTGGGTCGACGTGGTAGACCGCGTCGGCCGCCTTGGCGCTGGCCATGTGGTGGGCTTCGGGGCACACGCCGCATATGCGGGTGGTGATGCGGGGAAGTTCCTCCACGGGCCGGCCTACGCAGAACTCCTCGAAGCCTCGCAATTCCGGGATACGGAGGTAGGCATTGTCGACGTGACCGTCGTCATCCATGAAGATGTCGATACGCCCGTGACCTTCCAGTCGCGTGATCGGATCGATAGTGATGGTCTTCATGACTGGACCCTCCGCAACATGGAACTTGGCAGACTGAACCGGTAAAGCGTGCCGATCGGGTCGACGATCTGATTGATGATCGCCTGAATCTCGCCTTCCTCAGTGGCATCGATGACCGAAGAAAGGGCCGACAGCATCTTGGCGCCCTGATCGACCACGTTGGGAGCCGGTCCGTAGCAGCCGCGGCACGGGCTCCCGGCGGCAACACACAGACCGCCGCATCCCGACCGGGTGGCCGGTCCCAGGCAGATGATGCCCTGATCGAGCAGGCAGACATCCGGATCGGGAATGATCTCATGAGGCCGCACAAACCGGGTGATTCTCTTCTCCTGGCGAGTACGGGGGCACTCTTCGCAGCACGTGTCCTCGCCGGCCCCAACGACACTTCCGATAGGAGGCAACGGGGCTCCCGACAGAATCAGCTCGATGACTGCCCAGACCTGATGGGCCTGGGGCGGGCAGCCGGGTATGTAATAGTCGACGTCGACAACCTGGTCCAGCGTGTGGACCGACTCGTAGAACTCCGGCAGTGTCACCTGGCCTTCCGGGAGGGCATACAGGTCGAGCGGCTCCACCCCCGTAGGGTTGACCGTCGACGGAGAATCGTGGTACACGGTCCGGTAGATGGCTTCCTTGGTGGTGGCATTGGCCAGCCCGGGGATGCACCCTTCGTGGGCGCACGACCCGAAGGCGACGAGCGTCTTGGACTTCTCCCGCAATAGGTGGGCGAGGTGCTCGTTTTCCGAGTTGCGAATCGCCCCGTTGAACAAACAGAGGTCGATTTCTTTCGGCTCCATCGCTTCCACATGGGAGTACTTGAAATCGGCGGCGGCGGGCCAGAAAACCAACTCGAAGTTGGCATCGATATCCAGGACCTTCTCGTGGAGTTCGAGAATGGCTATCTCACACCCGCCGCAGCTCGCCGCCCAGTAGAGCGCCAGCTTCGGCTTGGTCTTGACGGACGTTTCGTGTGCCTGATCTGTGTCAATCATTGTCATCGCTGCAACTCCAGCGGTCCAAGGGCTCGGATCTCCTCTTCCATCTCCCTGCTCACCTGCCCGAACTTCTCCGCTTCGGCGGCCGAGATCCACTCGAGCCGCAGGCGGCGTCCGTCGATGCCGAACTGTTCGAGTACTTGACGGGTGAGCAGAGCGCGGCGCAGACATTTGAAATTGCCTTCGGCGTAGTGACAGTCGCCGGGATGGCAACCGGCCAGCAGGACACCGTCGGCTCCGGACGCAAAGGCCTTGAAGACGAAGCTCGGATCCACCCGGCCGGTGCACATCACTCGCACAGAGCGAAGCGACGGCGACGACTGGATTCGAGAGATTCCTGCCAGGTCGGCGCCTGAATACGCGCACCAATTGCAGAGGAACCCCAGGATCTTGGGTTTGAAGCCGTTGCCTTCCATGTGTTCCTCCTACACGCTCAATAAGCCGGATATTTCGGCGTAGATCTGGTCGTCCGTGAAGCCTTTTCCGACGATGGCTCCGGCCGGACAAGCAGCTACGCAGACACCACAACCCTTGCAAAGAGCCTCGACGATTTCGGCGACCTCCATCTCCTCGTTGAAGTTGATCGCGTTATACGGACAGAGGTTGATACAGGTCTTGCAACCACCGCATAACTCACTGGTGACCTGGGCCTTCACGGCGTCGATGACCATCTCTCCGCGAGAGATCCAGCCGAGCATTTTCGCTGCAGCGGCTGAAGCCTGAGCGACCGTATCGGGGATGTCTTTCGGGCCCTGGGCACAACCGGCTATGTAGATGCCGTCGTTGGCAGTGCCGGTGGGATCGAGCTTGGGATGGCGCTCCAAGAGGAATCCGTCGGGACTCTGGCTCATGTGGAGAATCTGGCGAAGGTCTTCGGTCCCTTCCGATGGCTCCAGGGCGGTGCAGAGAATGACCATGTCGACGGCCACATCCCGCTGCTTGCCGAGCAACGTGTCTTCGGCTCGCACGAGCAGATTGCCCGATTCGGAGCTGGATCGTGGTGCTTTTACTACCTCGGCCACCTTGCCGCGAATCACGGTCGTGCCTTCCGAGAGAACTCTGCTGTAGAACTCCTCGTACCCTTTCCCGTAGGCGCGCATGTCGATGTAGAACTGGTACACCTCGGCTGCCGTCCGTTCGCGCACCAGATGGGCAAACTTGAGGGCGTACATGCAGCACACCCGTGAGCAGTACCGGTGGTAGTTCTCGTCGCGTGAACCGACACAATGCACGATGGCCACCGACCGGGGTTCGGTGCCATCGGCCAGCTTCAGTTTCCCACCGGTGGGTCCGGTGGCCGACAGCATTCGCTCAAACTCGAGGCTGGTCACCACGTTGGGCAGTTTGCCGTAGCCGTAGTGGCTCATCCGGCTGGGATCGAACTGCCGGAACCCGGTAGAAACCAGGATCTGACCGACGTCCAGGTCCAGCACCTCGTCTTTCATGGCGTGGTCCACGGCGCGGGGTTGGCAGGCGTCTACACAGGCATAGCAATCGACGCACACGCCACAGTGCAGGCAGCGTTGGGCCTCGGCGATGGCCTGTTCTTCGGTGAATCCCAGCTCGACTTCTTCCCAGCCACGGGCTCGACTCTCCGCCTCCAATTTGGGCATCTCCGCTCGGGGGGCGCGACCAATCTGGCTGTAGGTGAGCGAGTACTTATGAGGCCGGTACTCTTCGCCGCGTGGGATTTCGGCCGGAACCGAGTGAGTCTCGAAGTTGTGTTGGGGCCGTCCCCGCAAATAGTTGTCGATAGTTTCGGCGGCTCGCTTTCCGGCGCCCATGGCCGCGATAACGGTGGCCGGGCCGAAAACCGCGTCGCCCCCGGCGAAGATGCCGGGCTCGGACGTTTCGAACGTTTCTTGGTCGACATCGACGGTGCCCCAGCGGGCGATCTTCACACTGCCGTTGAGGAAACCCAGTTGCGGTCGTTGCCCGACGGCGACGATGACCGTGTCGAAGGAGAGATTGTGCTCGGAACCGGAGATCGGCAGAGGACGGCGGCGGCCCGATGCGTCGGGCTCGCCCAGCTCCATGTGCACGCAGCGGAGACCGATGACCCGGCCGTTCCGGGCAAGCACCTCCAAGGGCGCTTGGAGGAAGCTCAGCCGGACTCCTTCCGCCTCGGCGTCGATGACCTCGTGGTCGGCGGCCGGCATCTCGACGCGGGTGCGCCGATACAAAATGGTCACGGTCTCCGCACCAGCCCGCAGGGCCGTCCGGGCCGCATCGACGGCCGTGTTGCCGCCACCGATGACTGCCACGTGCTTGCCGGTTTCCTGCTCGATGCCCAGCGCGTGGCGGCGTAGATAGTTGACACCCTGCACCACTCCCGGAGTGTGTTCGCCGGGGATTTCCATGTCGATACCGCCGTGGGCGCCGGTCGCCAGGAAGACCGCGTTGTAGCCTTGCCGGCGCAGCTGATCGATGGTGACGTCCCGTCCGATCTCAACTCCCGTTCTGAACTGCACGCCCATTCTGCGGATGAAATCGATGTCCTGATTGAGCTGTTTCCGGGGAAGTCGATAAGCGGGGATGCCCACTGCCAGCATTCCGCCGAGCACGTTCTCTCGTTCGAACACAGTCGGTTGGTATCCCCGGGCGGCGAGATCGTGTGCACAGGCCAGACCGGCCGGTCCGCTTCCGATCACGGCTACCCGCTCCCGGTGTCGTTCGAGAGGTATTGGAGGCGGTACGGACCCGTTGTGTTGTTCGTTCCAGTCCAGGGCAAACCGTTTGAGATGTTGGATGGCGATGGGCTCCTCGACGAAGCCGCGGTTGCACTCAGCCTCGCATGGGTGGTAGCAAACCCGGCCGCAGACCACCGGTAGTGGATTGCGCTTGCGGATCAATTTGGCAGCTTCGGCGAAGCGTCCCCCGCCGATGAGCGCCACGTAACCCGCCGCCTCCTGGCCGATGGGACAGGCCTGGAAGCAGGGGGGCCTCTCCTGCTTGTCGATCAAATATGTGTTGGGCACCGCCTGGGGGAAGGCCTTGTGGATCGCCGTGCGCGACTGCAGGCCGAGATCAAACGGATTGGGCACCGTCACCGGGCACACCTGCTCGCAGTCCTGGCAGGAGGTACAGGCATCGGTCACGAAACGAGCCTGCTTGCGAACCTTGACCCGGAAGTTGCCGGCGAAGCCGGTGACCTCCTCAACCTCGGATTGCGTCAGGATATGGATGTTGGGCCGGTGTCCGACCGAGACCATCTTCGGGGTGAGAATGCAGGAGGCGCAGTCGAGGGTCGGGAAGGTTTTGTCGAAGCGGGCCATGTTTCCGCCGATCGTCGAACTCTTTTCGACGAGATACACCTGGTTGCCCGACTCGGCGAGATCGAGAGCGGCTTGAATGCCCGCGATTCCCGCACCGATGACCAGGGTGTCCGGGTGGATGGGGGCGGTGGTGATTTCCAGAGGTTCCTGGAAGGCCACTCGACCGACCGCCGCCGAGCACAAGGCTCGCGCTTTGGTCGTGGCTTCTGCGCGGTTCTCGTGGATCCAGGCGCAGTGCTCACGGATGTTGGCCATCTGGAACAAATACGGGTTGAGACCCGAGTTGGCGCAGGCTCCCCGAAAGGTCATTTCGTGCATCATCGGTGAACAGGCCGCCACCACGACACGATTGAGGCCTTGCTGACGGATGTCCTCGCCGATCAGGTCTTGCCCGGGTTGCGAGCACATGAATTGGTAGTCGCGCGATACGACCACATTGGGGAGACCTCCCACGAATTGGGCGACTTCTTCAACATCGACCGTCCCGGCGATGTTGGTCCCGCAATGGCAGACGTAGAAGCCGATTCGGGCGTCATCGTTCATTTTGCACCCCCCGCCAGTGCTAGGAGATCTGCGCCGAGTGGAATGATGCTGCGATGGAGATCCATCTCCTCAAAGCTAAGTCCGAGAGCAATACCGAGTATCTGGGTGAAGAACAGGACCGGGATCCGGCCGCCGTTGGCGCGCCTCTGGTTGGCCTCCAGATTGATCTGGCACAGCGGACAAGTGGTCGCCACCACATCGGCCCCGTTCTCGAGGGCAGTGTCGAGAATCGTGCCGGTTAGGTTCTTGCCCAGCTCGGGGAAGGTGCTGATCAGCATTCCGCCGCAACACCTGACTCGATCAGGGAAGTAGACGCACTCAGCGCCGAGTGCCGCGAACAGTTCGTCCATCGTGGTCGGCCAGTCGGGATCGTCGAACCCGGGACCGGGCCGGACGATCTGACATCCGTAGTACGGAGCGATCTTCAAACCGGCCAGGCTTCGTTTGGCGACCCGGGCCACCGTTTCGATGCCGATGTCGTTGACGATCAGGTCCAGCGGATGGCGCACTCTGACCGTTTGGTGGTAGCTGAGCTCCGCTTCGGCGAGCGCGGCGTTCACCTGGTCGGCCATTTCTGGAACTTCCGCCAGGTACTTCTGGGTCTTGCGAAGCGTCGTGTAACAGGCACTGCACGGAGCGATCAAGGTGGTGCCCATGGTCTCCGCCATGGCCAGGTTGCGAGCGGAGACCGCCAGGGCGACCGTCTCCTGGATACCCATGTACATGGTGGCGCCACAGCAATTCCAGTCGTCGATCTCATCGAGCTCGTGACCGAGAGCGGATAGCACTTTGCGGAGCGATCGATCATATGGTCCGCTCGCCCCTTCGAGGCTGCAACCCGGGTAATACGGGAAGTTCATGGTTTGCCCCCCCTCGCTGCCACGAGCTCGCGCTCGGTGACCACTCCATAGCCAATGTCGCCCATGTGCTCGGTAAGTTCCTTGGGATAGAAATGGTCCATAGTCTCTGCCTTGGCGATGATCTTCTGGAATTCGTCGATACCCTTGATCTTCTTCGGCCATATGGCCAACCGCCCGGTTCTGAGGAGCTTCCACCCGAGAGGCATCATCGAAAAGAGACGCAGCGGCGCCCGACCGAGCAAGTAGCGGGCCATCAACTCGAGTTCGTGATTGCGGCCGGTCCGTTTGACGATCTTTACGAAGTTCTTGGCCAGCGGTGCGATCGCTTTGCCGGGGCCGCCCACCCCGTCGGCTATCGCCATCCGCTTGAGGGCATAGATCAAGTCGGTCACTTTGATGCCGGCCGGACAGCGGACCGTGCATGAGTAGCAGGACGCGCAGATCCAGATGGTCCGGCTCCGCATGATCGAGTCCAGATCGCCGGCCCGGAACAGTCCCACCAGCTCACGGGGTTGAATATCCATCGCGTAGCTGACCGGACAACTCCCCGAGCAAGTGCCGCACTGGATACAACGGCGGATTCGATCCCCGCCGGGAATGCGGTCCACCTCTTCGAGGAAGACCTCCCGGAGAGCCGACTCGCGGTCGCTCAGAGCTCCCAAAGGGGTGGCGGTGGCCATGGCCCGAGCGGAGGGAATGCGGGCTCCGCTCGGCTTCCAGATCGCCCAGATGATGACGAGGACCGCGACTACGCTGCCGGCAATGATCAGGGCGTTCTGCCACGTCATTGGTCGTCCTTTCTTTCAATCACGCGACCCGAGGCTGCGCTCGGGTTGCCATGGTTCGGGGTTGGATCCGTAGTAGCGGGGATAACGGATGAGGAGATCACGCTCCTCCGTCAATTGGTTCATCTGTCGGAAGGCCATGTCGGCCAGGTATTGGAACATCCGCTGGCCGGAGAGGTCGTCGGTTTCCCGGGCGGCCCGGATGTAGAAGTCGCGGTCATGACGGACCGCGTCGATGGCCACATCTAGGACGTCTTCGATCGTCCGGGCTTGCCGCTTTTCACTGGTGTCCATTCCCGTCGGTAATCGCGAGGGCGGTAGGTGCAAAGGAACTCCGCCGGCGATCTGCTCCCACCGTTCCGACAAATATGTCAGATGCTGGCTCTGCTCGGCCACCAGTTGCTCGAAGCGTCGGCAGACCAGAGGACGTTCGCAACGGCGAGCCAGTTCGGCGAACATGTCGCGGGTGTCGGTTTCTGCTCTGATGGCCACGCCGAGAGCCTCGAGCGAGGTGAGCCCCTCGTCATGTGTGTTCATAGAACCCTCCTCGATGGGGGCGATGGCGGTCGAACTGGGAAGAGTGATGCACGGGTGGGGTGAATGGTGTAAGCCCCCGGGTGCCGGATCGGCCGATCCCGGCGGTGGAAGTCCTACCTGAGATCTGGTGTGAAGCGGTAGTGACCAACACGCTCTTTTCGCACCTTGTGAAATAAATCACAAGCTAGTTTTCCTTATCTTGCGCCCAGAACCACCTAACGCGACAGGGCCGAAAGTCCCATAATGGGTCGCGAACCTGCCCGAACCAGGCTCTTCGAGTGCTATTGCGCAGTTCCTCAACAGACAAACAGTCCTGGTCCGACCCGATGACTGTGGTTGGGGGTAACCCCGGGCCGTGGTAGCCGGCGACCCAGCCGGGCCAACGGCCGTCGCCGCAGTCACGCTGCGGGAACCCCGTACTCCAGAGCATTTTCGATGGGTCAACCGACCTGTTTGGGCCACATCTGGGAAAAAAGGGGGTGATTGGGTTGACATGTGGCGGAGAATGGGGCATAGTGGCGCGCAGTGGAGGACTACAGATGTCGGACAGGGTGCAGGAATCATGTTCCTCGGTGAGTACCAACACAGCCTCGACCCGAAAGGGAGAGTCGTGTTGCCCGCCAAATTCCGGGAAGGATTGGCGGACGGTTGTGTCATCACCAAGGGGCAGGAGCGATGCCTCTACGTCTTCCCGCTCGATCGGTGGGAGACGGAGGTAGCACGAGTGAACACCCTTCCCCGAACCGACGCCCGGACCCGCAAGCTGGCCCGATCGTTCTTCGCGGGCGCCGATCAGCAGACCCCCGACAAGCAGGGTCGGGTGCAGGTTCCCGCCAAACTTCGCACCTACGCCGACCTCAGCAAAGACCTGACCGTGGTCGGGGTCGCCGACTACATCGAGATTTGGGACACGGCGACCTGGGGTCGCATGTCCGCAGAAGCAGATGAGTACTACGCCGACATAGAGGAGGCTCTCGGCGAACACGGAATCTGACATGGCAATCGAGGACTGGTTCATCGCCAGCCCCCCGGAACCAACGGAAGGCCCCTTACTCCGCCCGCTTCCTTTGGTGCCAGCGCCCGGGGGGCTGGCAATGAATCAGACACCAGAGAGCCGGAAGTTTCACGAAGCGGTGATGGCAAAGGAGGTGGTCGAACTGTTCCGTCCGTTGCAGCCAGGGTTGATTGTCGACGCCACCTTCGGAGGCGGCGGGCACAGCCGTCGTCTCTTCGACGCATTCGGCAGCGACGTGCGGGTACTGGCCTTCGACCGCGATCCAGATGCCATCCGGCAGGCGAAGTCCCTGCGCGCGGAGACCGGCATCGGCAACCGGCTGCAGATAGTTAACCGCAACTACCGGGAACTGGAAGATGTGTTGTCGGAACAGAGCATTGAAGAATTCGACGGAGCCCTCTTCGACCTGGGGATTTCAAGCCACCAGGTCGAAGAGGGCACGCGAGGTTTCTCCTACCGGCTGGCCGGACCACTCGACATGCGAATGGGGCCCGATGCTGCCCACACCGCTGCCGAGCTCGTGAACGAGTGGCCCGAGGCCGATCTGGCTGGTGTCATCCGATCGTTGGGCGAAGAGCCGTTTGCGGGCCGGATCGCCCGGGCCATCGTGGCGGCTCGCCCGATCGGCGATACCGGGACCCTGGCGGAAATCGTTCGGGACGCGATCCCGGCTGCCACCCGTCGAACCGGAGGACATCCGGCTCGTAAGACGTTCCAGGCGCTTCGCATCGCCGCCAACGACGAACTCGGGGCTCTCGAGAAGGGCCTGGACACAGCCCTCCGTCATCTGCGGCCGGGTGGTCGGTGTGCCGTCATCTCGTATCACTCTCTCGAGGACCGTTTGGTGAAAAGGCGTTTCGTGGCCGGGGCGACCGGTTGCACATGTCCGCCCGACTTTCCGGTTTGCGTATGCGAAAACACTGCCGAGCTTCGGCTCCTGACTCGCAAACCGCTCCGGCCCACCGACCAAGAGGTCGAAGCCAATCCGCGGGCCCGCAGTGCTCGTCTTCGGGCCGTCGAGAAGGTGGCTGCATGACCGCCCGCCCGGCTCCGGTACTGCAGAGACGGCCCCAGATGAGAGTCGTGCCCGGTCGCCGGGTCCGTCCCCTCCGGATGGCCCCGTGGTTGCTTTTCACAATCCTCGTCGTGTTTGTGTTTTTTGCGCTCATCTACTCGCGGACCGCGCTGAGTGACTCCGCTTTCCATTTGAGGGAAGTCGAAGCCCTGATCACCCAGGAAGAAGCAACTTTCCAGCGGCTCCGACTCGAGGTCGCCCGTCTCCAATCACCGGAACGAGTTGTGCCACTGGCCGAGCAGATCGGATTGGTGCTGCCCGATCAGGTCCGAACGGTCGAGGCGAGGGGGGTGACCGGCTCCGGAAGCGGCGCCGAGGCTCGCTGGGCCGAGGTGAAATCGATTTTGACTGCATCACCATGAGGACGACCGGACCCCACGCTGGCGACCGGAGCTTCACGGGTTACCAAGAACCCGTAGGAAGAGGCTCGCCCGTCGGGGTCCCCGCGGAGGTATAGCGTGGCGGGGCGGCAAACCAGCCGCCGAACGCGGACGGGCGCAACCGATTACCGGCTTGTTGCGGTGGGAATCGTCCTGGTCGTGGCCTGGGTGGCCATCGGTGTTCGGCTGTTTCAGGTGCAAGTCGTCCGGGCGGACGAACTGGCGGCGATGGGGCTCGATCAGCGCTTGACCGTCAAGGAACTCGCCGCCCATCGCGGCAATATTTTCGACCGGGAAGGACGGGAATTGGCGATCACCGTGAACGCCACCACCATCTTTGCCAATCCGCAACAGGTGACCGCTCCGGAGGTCACTGCCACCCTCGTGGCAGCCGCTCTCGATCTCGATGCCGACGAATTGCTGGCGAAACTCACCTCCGACAAGACTTTTGTGTTCATTGCTCGCCAGGTGGAATGGGACCGGGCCGAGCCGGTCACCAAGCTCGAGGCGGCCGGCCTCCACTGGTACAGCGAACCCAAACGGGTTTACCCGGCGGGCAGTATGGCGGCCCAGGTGGTCGGCTTCGTGAACATCGACAATCAAGGTATTGAGGGTCTCGAGTACTTCTACGACGAGGAGTTGACGGGATCGCCCGGTCGCTTGGAAGCCGAGCAAGACCCGGCCGGCCACATCATCAACTACTGGGATGCCGACATCGTCCCGGCCGTTCCGGGGAGCGATCTCGTGACGACCATCGATCGGGAGATTCAATTCATTGCCGAAGAGGTGTGCAAGGACACCATTTCCCGGACCGCGGCCAAGCGCTGTTCGGTCGTGGTCCTCGATCCGGAAACGGGTGAAGTGCTGGCCATGGTGACCCTCCCGGGTTTCGATCCGGGAGACCGGTCCGGAACAGATCCCGATCGATTCCGGAACTGGTCGACGCTCTCGGTCTACGAACCGGGTTCAACGCAGAAACTCGTGACGGTGGCGGCAGCGTTAGAAGAGAAAGTAGTCAATTGGGCGACCACGTTCGAGGTGCCGGATCAGATTGAGATCGTCGAGGGTGCTTGCCCCAACAATGAAGACGTCTATGGGTGTTTCAGCGACATTGCTCCCCACGAACCGCGCATCATGAGCGTGCGGGACATTGTCACGCGGTCCTCGAATGTCGGCACCATCTTGATCGGCCGTGAACTGGGTGCGAAGAACCTGGCCCATTACCTCGAGAGCTTCAACTATGGGACGGAGACCGGCATCGATTTCCCCGGTGAAGCGGCCGGGGAGATCAACCTGGCCAACGGATGTCAGTCCTGTCCGGCATCGGCGGCGATCGGGTACAGCGTCTCGGTGACCGAATTGCAGATGGCGGCCGTGTACGCGACGGTTGCCAACGATGGACAGTGGGTGCAACCGCACCTGGTCAAAGAGGTAGTCGACGGCAACGGGGTGAGGAGTCCGGTCGATCCCGAACGCCGGGAAGTTGTTTCAGCGGAAACTGCCCGGATCATGCGGCTTCTTCTGCAGAGTGTCGTCGAGAGCGATGACGGCACCGGCCGGCAAGCCCAGGTCCCCGGGTACAGCGTCGGTGGCAAGACCGGCACTACTCGCCGGTTCGTCGAGGGGGAGGGTTACACCGGGGATTTCGTAGCCAGTTTCATCGGAATGGCACCCATTGAAGACCCGCAGATCGTCGTGGCCGTGGTCGTCGACGCACCGTTCTCGGACAACACAGGCGGCCGGGCCGCCGCGCCGGCGTTCGCCGAGATCGTTGAACGGACATTGCATCAAATGGGAGTGGCCCCTGATGCGTCCTGAAGTGCTGCTCTCCCAGCTGGCCGAGGCGGTTGAAGGGAAGATAGTGGGCGAAGGCCATACGCCCATCGATGATGTCACTCACGACAGCCGGCAGGCCGGTCCCGGGGTCCTGTTTGTTGCCGTGCGGGGTCTCACGTCGGATGGACACGAATATGTAACCGAAGCCGCTGCCAACGGGGCAGCAGCCCTCTGCGTCGAAGAGCGTCAGGACACGACTCTTCCTCAGTTGATCGTCCCCGATACTCGGGCGGCGTTGCCCGGCCTGGCCGCCACGGTTCACCATCACCCTTCGCGTCGTCTTCGGGTAGTGGGCGTGACCGGCACCAACGGCAAGACCACGGTCGCCTATTTGCTCGAGTCGATAGCCACGGCGGCCGGCCTCCGAACTGCGATGGTCGGCACCATCGGGGCCCGAATTGCCGGCCGGGACGTCCCGATCGGGAGGACAACTCCTGAAGCTCCGGATCTCCAACGTCTGCTTGCGGAGATGGTTGAGCAGAAAGTAGATCTGGCCGCCGTCGAAGTCTCCTCCCATGCGTTGGCGCTGCACCGGGTTGACCAAGTCGTTTTTGCGGTGTCGGCGTTCACCAACCTCACCCAGGACCACCTCGATTTTCACCGCGACATGGACGATTACTTCGCAGCGAAGGCCTCTTTGTTCCAGGGCGGGCGGTCTGAGCGGGCGGTGATCTGGATCGACGACCCCTACGGGTCGCGGTTGGCAAGCGAAATCTCAATTCCGGTGACCCGGGTCGGTATGGGCTCCGAGGCGGATATCCGGGCCGCCGCGATCGAGGTCGCCCCGACCGGTTCCAGATTCGAACTGATCGCTGTTGACGAATCGCGCTTGATCGAGCTTCCCCTGGGAGGGGCCTTCAATATCGAAAACGCCCTGGTGGCGGCGGCCTGCGCCCATGCGCTGGGTATCCACCTCGATGACATCGAAATGGGGCTCCGCAACGTTGCCCAGATCCCGGGTCGTTTCGAGAAGATCGACGCCGGGCAACCATTCGCCGTCATCGTCGACTACGCCCATACGCCTGAGGGAATCAAGGCGGTGGTGACGGCGGCCCGGAGCGTGTCCCGGGGGCGGTTGATTGTGGTGGTCGGCGCAGGTGGAGATCGGGACCGTCTCAAACGGCCCCTCATGGGGCGGGCGGCGGCCCAGGCCGACTTCGCGATCATCACCTCGGATAACCCGCGGTCGGAAGATCCGCTGTCGATCATTGCCGAGGTTGTGGCCGGCGCCGGGAGCGGAGTAACCCCGCAGATTGTGCCCGACCGGCGCTTGGCGATTCGAACAGCAATGCGGATGGCTGCGGCGGACGACGTGGTGCTGATTCTCGGGAAAGGTCACGAGCAGGGTCAGGAGATCTCCGGAAGGGTCGAGCCGTTCGATGATCGGGTCGTGGCGGGCGAGGAATTGACCAATCTGGAGGTGGCCACATGATCCCGATGCTCGTCGCAGCCGCGGTGGCATTCCTCCTGGCCATCTTTGCCACCCCTTCGGCCATCCGGTTTCTGAGAAAACGAAGTGTCGGTCAATTCATCCAGGAAGAAGTTGAGGGGCATTCCCACAAGCACGGCACCCCCACGATGGGGGGAGTCGTGATTCTCAGCGCGGTGGTGGCCGGGTACGTGCTCGCCCACTTCCAGGTTTGGAGCCCGGCGGAAGGATTCGAAATTGGGGTCCGCTCTTTCTCCGGCGGCGGACTGTTGGTCATGGGGGCGGCACTCGGTTTGGGGTCGATCGGGCTGCTCGACGACTACCTCAAGGTGACGAGGGAACGAAACCTGGGACTCAACAAACGAGCCAAAATCGCCGGGCAGATAGTCGTTGCCGGTCTCTTCACCTGGGGAGCCTCTTCGCTCGGGGTTTCCACCGAAGTCGGTTTCGCCCGGTCCATCGGGATCGACCTGGGGGTCTTCTACCCGCTCTGGGTTTTTCTGATGCTGGCCGCCGCGGCCAACGCGGTGAATATCACCGATGGTCTCGATGGCCTGGCGGCCGGATCGAGCGCCCTCGTCTACGGCGCCTTCATGATCATGATGTTCTGGATTTTCAGAAACATCGGTTTCTACGGCGAATTCACTTCACAAGAACTCGGCGCGGGCGAATTGGCCATCGTGGCTGCCGCGTTTTTGGGAGCCACTCTCGGGTTCTTGTGGTGGAACGCCGCTCCCGCCAAGTTGTTCATGGGGGACGTGGGTTCACAAGCCCTCGGCGGTGGCATGGCGGCGTTGGCCCTCCTGTCCAAGACAGATCTCTTGCTGATCGTTCTTGGTGGTCTTTATGTGGTCGAGACCACCGCAGTCATTCTGCAGATAGTCAGTTTCCGCCTCTTTGGGAAACGTATCTTCCGGATGGCGCCGATCCACCACCACTTCGAGCTGATGGGTTGGCAGGAGACGACCATCGTCATCCGTTTCTTCATCCTGGCCGGGATCGGAGTAGCCCTGGGCCTCGGGCTGTTCTACGGCGACTTCATCGCCGGGGGAGGTTTGCAGTGAGATCCCTCGTCCTCGGCGGGGCCGTCTCGGGCAGGGCGGCCGCCCGACTGGCGCGACGCCTCGATCACGCCGTCACGATATTTGACCACAGTCCCTCGGTCCTGGCCGACCTTCGAGACGATCGGCTGCCGGTGACGACCGGAACCTGGACACCGTCGCTCCTGACCGGGGTCGACCTGGTGATCACCAGCCCCGGATTCAGCGCCTCATCGGAACCCATCCAGGACACGTTGGAAGCGGGGATTCCACTGTGGAGCGAATTGGAATTCGCATCTCGGCAAATCGGCGCACCATTGATTGCGGTGACCGGAACCAACGGAAAGACCACCGTCACCGGCCTGATCGCCGAGATGTTGACCGCCAGCGGACTAAGGGCCGTGGCCGCCGGGAATATCGGAACCCCGCTGGCGGATGTCGTGGATGAGCCGTTCGACCTCGCGGTAGTTGAGGCCTCCAGCTTTCAACTCCGGTTCATCGAGAAGTTCCATCCGGCCACCGCTGTGATCCTGAATGTTGCGCCTGACCATCTGGATTGGCACGGCTCCTTCGAGGCCTACCTGGATGCCAAGACCCAGATCTATCGCAACCAGAACGGGGACGATCTTCTCGTCTACAACGTCGATGACCAGGGAGCCGTGGAAGCGGTCCGAAACGCCCCTTCCCGGTTGTTGCCGGTCAGTGGATACCGCCGATCCGAAGGAGGAGCCGGCGTCAACGGCGATCAACTCGATCTCGGGGAAGTAGTTGTTCCTCTCGCCGCGGTTCCCGTCGACGATCCCGCCTTCCTAGTCGATCTCGTGGCCGCCGGGGTGGTCGCTCTAGCGCACGGCGCCGAGCCGGAGGCGGTGCAACAGATCATCAAGACCTTCAGTCCGGGTCCGCACCGACGGACTCTGGTTGGGCGCTGGGAGGATGTCGTATGGGTGGACGATTCGAAAGCGACTAATCCCCATGCAGCAGTGGCCTCGGCCTCCGCCTACCCCTCAGTGATTCTGATCGCCGGAGGGCGAAACAAGGGACTCGATCTTTCCGATCTCATGTTGGTGCCGACCCTCAAGCAGGTGATCACCATTGGTGAAGCCGCCGGCGAACTAGAGGAAGCCGCCGGCGCCGTCCGGATCGAGCGGGTTCACACGATCCAGGAGGCGGTGGAACTCGCCGACCGGTACGCCCAACCCGGCGACACGGTACTCCTGGCCCCCGGTTGCGCCAGCTTTGACATGTTTCGGTCCTACGCGGATCGGGGAGACAGCTTCGCCAGAGCGGTTCGCCTGAAGAAGGAGGCACGATGACGGCCGGGGTCACGTCGATAACACGCGCCAGGGCTGCGGCACGCACCAAGGCGGAGCGAAGCACCACGAACGCCAGAATCGCCGCTCTGCTGCTGGCCCCCATCGCGATCCTGTCCGTCATCGGCCTGGGAGCAACTATGTCCGCCTCGGCCATCATCGGGCTCGAGGAGTACGGAGATAGGTTCTATTTCTTCACCAGCCAGCTGATATGGGTCGGTATCGGCACCGTGGTTCTGATCGTGGCGACCAGGGTTCCGTACCACTGGTATCGCCGTTTTGCGATTCCGGTATTTGTGCTCTCACTCATCGGGCTGGTGGCAGTACTCCAGATCGGTGTGGTTCGGGGAGGGAGCAGACGGTGGATCGAGGTCGGATCGTTGGGCAGCATTCAACCGTCCGAATTCGCCAAGTTCGGGGTCATCGTCTTTCTGGCCATGGTCATGGAGAAGAAAGAGAAGCTGCTCACCGACTTCTGGCACTTCCTGATCCCGGTTGCCGTTTCCCTCGGTACCGTGGCGGTGTTGATTCTCAGGCAACCAGACTTGGGGACCAGCCTGGTGATCTTTGGCGCGGCCGTTACCGTGCTGGCAGTGTCCGCGGCGCCCATCCGGTACGTCATCGCGGCGACGGCCGGAGGAACTGCTCTCGGCACGTTGCTGGCTCTCGGAGAGGACTATCGCCGGGCACGAATTCTCTCCTTCCTCGATCCGTTTGGTGACAAGCTGGGCGATGGTTGGCAGGTAGTACAAAGCCAGTTGGCGCTTGGGACCGGGGGTGTATTCGGTGTCGGGTTGGGAGCCAGCCGGGCCCGATGGTCGTTCCTGCCCAATGCCCATACGGACTTCATATTTGCCATCATCGGCGAAGAAACCGGGTTCGCCGGCGGTTTGATCGTCCTGATCTTGTTCGCCTGGCTGACGACAGTCGGGATCGCCATCTCCTATCGGGCTCCAGATCGATTCGGGCGCATGCTGGCGGCGGGGTTGATTGCCTGGTTGTCGCTCCAAGCATTAGTGAACATCGGGGGAGTGGTTGGGGCTCTTCCCGTCACCGGGATGCCGCTTCCCTTTGTTTCCTACGGTGGGAGTGCCTTGCTGACGGTGATGGGTGCCGCCGGGATCCTCGTCAACATCGCCGGTCAGGGTCGCCCCCGGACGAGACGCCGATGAGCTTTGCGATTGCCGCCGCCGGGACGGGAGGCCACGTATACCCGGCCCTGGCGGTGGCCGAGGCGCTCGTGGCCGGCGGCACCGACCGGGCCGACATCGTGTTCTTTGGTGGGGACCGCCTGGAAGCAACGGTCTATCCGGCGGAGGGATTCGCCTTTGTTCGTCTCGATCTCCAGAGCCTGCGGAGGAATCTCTCTCCACGAAACCTGCTCTTGCCCGCGGTGATGGCCCGGGCAAGCCGCCGGGCCCGGACGGAGATGTTCGATCGAGGAGTGAGGGTGGTCCTGGGAATGGGCAGCTACGTCACCGTACCGGTCGGATGGGCAGCCCGCCGCTCCCGCATACCGCTCTTCCTTCACGAGCAGAACGCCGAGGCCGGCCTGGCCAATCGAATGATGGCGAGGTTGGCCACCAAAACCTTTGTGTCGTTCGCCGAAACCGCCGGCATCCGACGGCAAATCCTGGTCGGCAACCCGGTTCGAGAATGCCTGGCCGGCTTTGCCAGACCCGAGCTCCGGCATGAGGCTATGAACCGGTACGGGCTGATCCCCGGACCGGTGGTGGTTGGCGTCTTCGGGGGGAGCATGGGAGCCGGCGCCGTCAACCAGGCAGTCGCCTCGCTGGCGCAGCAATGGAGCGGATCACCCATCCAGCTTCTCCACCTGACCGGTCGGGTTCACGAGGACGACATGCGCAGGCTTTCCGAGCAAGCCGTTGTACCGTGGACCGTTCTTGGATTTGAGAAAGAGATGGAATACTTCTACGCAGCTTGTGACATTGTGATCGCCCGGGCCGGGGGAGCCGTCGGCGAGATCGCCGTCACCGGAACCCCGGCTGTGCTGGTACCCGGCAGCTTCGGCGGCGGGCATCAGATGGCCAACGCGGCCCGGTTCGAGAAAGCCGGGGCGGCCGTCGTGGTCGACGAAGACCGGTTGGGGACTTTGCCGGACATCGTGCAACGTCTGGTCGATGATCCCCAGCTCCGGAGGCGGATGGCCGAGAGCTCCAAACACCTGGCCCATCCCGACGCCGCGGCGGTGGTAGCCGAAGAGCTTCGGCAAGCCCATGGGTGACCTGGGCTCGCCGCGCAGGATCCACATAGTGGGCGCCGGTGGCTCCGGCATGAGCGGGCTCGCCAAGTTGCTTTCGCAGATGGGCCACTCGGTGACGGGCTCCGATCTGAAGATGAGCACAACCATGTCCGGCCTGGCCGACCTGGGCGTCGATGTGTGGGCCGGCAGCCGTCCCGAAGCGATGCGGGGGTTGGATCTGCTGGTGGCTTCTTCCGCCATTCCCGCTGGAGATCCGGAGGTAGTAGCCGCCCGCAACCTCGGTGTGGAGATTTGGGAACGGCCCCGGCTTCTCACCGAATTGACCGCTCGGTTGCCAACCATCGGAGCAACGGGCACGCACGGCAAGACCACCAGCACGGCGATGTTGATCGCCGCCGTCCGGGCCACCGGGCTGGACCCCTCCTTTGTGCTCGGAGGCGAGATAACCGATCTGAGAACCAATGCCTCGCTCGGCACAGATGATTTGCTGGTACTCGAGGTTGATGAGGCCTTTGGTACTTTCCTCGATTTGAGCGTCAAGGGATTGATGGTCACCAACATCGAACCCGACCATCTCGACTACTACCACAGTCTCGACCGCCTCGAAGATGCCTTCGTCGAGGTTGTGCGGTCGGTCGATGGTCCGGTGGTGGTCGGCATCGATGACCCCGGAGGCAGGCGTCTGGCCGAACGCACGAATGTCCGAACCTACGGCACTGCCGGGGATGCAGATTGGCGGATTGTCGACGTCGTGCCGGATCAGGCTTCGATTGGGTTCCGGTTGGCCGGCGATCAACAGATACACGAGGTAGTGGTCGGCCGTCCCGGCCTGCACATCGCCCGGGACGCGGCCGGAGTGCTGGCCCTTCTCGGTGAACTCGGCTTCGACCTGCCGGCGGCCACGACCGGCTTGCGGTCATTCTCGGGGGTCCGTCGACGCTTCGAAGCTCGCGGCCGGGTGGCGGGAGTCACCATGATCGACGATTACGCCCACCATCCGACCGAGATTGCCGCCACTCTCGAGGCCGTGCGACCGGGACCGTGGAGGAGCGTGTGGGCGGTGTTCCAGCCCCACCGCTACACGCGAACCCTGGAGTTGCACCGCGAGTTTGGCGGAGCGTTCACGCGGGCAGATCATGTGGTGATCACCGACGTCTATGCCGCCGGCGAATCTCCTCAACCGGGCGTGACCGGAGGGCTGGTCGCCGACGCCGTCACCGCCCGGAGCCACCGCGACGTTCACTACGTTCAGCATCGTGCAGATCTCGCCGTCTATCTTGCCGGTCGTGTCGAAGCCGGTGATCTCGTGTTGACCCTGGGAGCGGGCGACATCACCACCCTGGCCGGTGAACTGGCTCCTCTCCTGGAGGCTCGCGCATGAGGTCGCTCGACGCTCTAGTTGCTTCAGGAGAACTTCGGGCAATGGTGCCGATTGGCGAACTGACCACCTACAGGCTGGGCGGTCCGGCGAGGTACTACCTCGAGGCACAGAACGAAGACGAATTGGTATCGGTCGGAGAGGCTCTTCGAGACCAACCCGCGTTGGTGCTGGGACGCGGAAGCAATCTGGTCATCAGCGATGAAGGCTTTCCAGGATTGGTAGTCCACCTTGGTGCCGGTTTCGCCTTCACGAAATTCGGTGACCAGGGGACCGTAACCTGCGGGGCCGCCACCTCGATGCCCTCGGTGGCTCGATCATGCGCCCGGGAAGGTCGAGGCGGACTGGAGTTCTTTATCGGTATTCCCGGTTCGATCGGTGGTGGGGTCCGAATGAATGCCGGGTGTCACGGGTCGGAGACAAAAGACCGGCTTCAATCGGTTCGCGTATTCGATCTCCGGCACGGAACAGTCGACGAACGAAAGCCAAACGATCTGGAGATGACTTACCGCCATTCGAATCTGAAGTCAGATGAGATCGTGATTACGGCCACTTTTGCTACCGAGACCAGGGATCAAGAGGCCATCGCCGAGACAATGCGCGAAATCACTCGCTGGCGACGTGACCAACAACCGGGCGGAACCCTCAACGCCGGGAGTGTCTTCAAGAATCCCCCGGGCGATTCGGCCGGACGAATCATCGACAGCCTGGGCCTGAAGGGCTTCAGCGTGGGTGGGGCGTCAGTGTCTACCAAGCACGCGAACTTTGTCGTTGTTGAGGAAGGGGCCCGTGCCCAACATGTGTATGACCTCGTTTGGGCCATCCGCCGCCGGGTGGGCGCAGAACTGGGGTTGTGGCTCAGACCAGAAGTCCAGTTTGCCGGGCCCTTCCGCACCTCACCGGATGAGGTCCACTGATGACCACCCGGGTCGACCCTCGCCTGGCCGAACGTCGGCGATCTGTCGCGGAAGGCAACGCCCGGAAACGGCTGCGCAGGGTCTTTTGGGCACTGGTAACGGTGGCATTGGCCGGCGCCATCGGCTGGGTGGCTCAGTCTCCGTGGTTTTCCATTGCCCACGTGGCGGTCTCCGGAGTCAGCGGCAGCGATACCCTGCAAATCCTCGAAACAGCCGGCGTCGTAAACGGAACGCCCCTGATCGCTTTGAGACCGGGACGAGTTGAGCAGCTCCTCGAGGCTGATCCCTGGGTGATTGAAGCGACCGTGCGCCGGGTCATCCCAGACGCGGTCGAGGTAGTGGTCAACGAACGCACCCCATTGGTGTGGGTGAAGGCCGGGGCCCGGTGGGCGGTGATTGCCGAGGACTCCTCAGTGCTGCGTTTTGACCCCGAGCCGGCCGGACCGTCGATGACCTTTGATCTCGTTGGGCCGGGGATAGGTCAACGGTTCGACGACCAGCGGGTAACCGGGGGAGTGAAGTTCGTGTCCGGGTTGCCGACCGAGAGTCGCAATGAGATGGTTCTGACCGAGCGGGACGGAGAGTTATGGGCCTATGTGTCCGGACTGGAGGTCAGATTGGGACTTCCCACCGAGATGGCGGAAAAAGCCGCGGCGCTGCAGGCCATTCTCGCAGAAGAGCTCCCGGCCGGATCGACCGTCAATCTGGTGGCTCCCACCCGACCGGCGATAGTCGAAGCTTAAACCTGCACTCAAACCTTAGACTTTTTGGCTTTCATTGAAGGTGGATCAAGCGTAAGGTTCAGGTCAAACCTGAAGTTTCTTGAAAGGAATTCCCATGGCGACATCTCGAGGAAGCTCGACGACTCAGAGCTATCTGGCGGTGATCAAGGTGGTCGGCGTCGGCGGCGGCGGCGTCAACGCCATCAACCGGATGATCGACGCCGGCGTGCGGGGGGTCGAGTTCATTGCCATCAACACCGACGCCCAGGCCTTGTTGATGTCGGATGCCGATATCAAGCTCGATCTGGGCCGTGATATCACCAGGGGCCTGGGAGCAGGTGCCAATCCAGAGGTGGGCAAGGCCGCGGCCGAGGGTCACAAGGAAGAACTGGAAGAGGTGTTGAAGGGGGCCGACATGGTCTTCGTCACCGCCGGCGAGGGAGGTGGCACCGGAACTGGTGGCGCCCCCATTGTGGCAGACGTAGCACGTGGCCTGGGCGCCCTCACCGTCGGGGTGGTAACCCGGCCATTCGGGTTTGAGGGCCGGCGCCGTTCCGTGCAAGCAGAACAAGGAATCCAGGATCTACGCGACTCCGTCGACACGCTGATTGTCATCCCCAACGATCGTCTACTGGAACTGGCCGATGACCGCACCCCGATTGTTGATGCCTTCCGTATGGCCGACGAGGTGCTGATGGGGGGTGTGGCCGGCATCACCGACCTGATCACCACTCCGGGACTCATCAACGTCGACTTCGCAGACGTGCGCACCATACTCTCCGGCGCCGGAACGGCCGTGATGGGCATCGGTCGTGCCTCTGGGGAGGGGCGAGCGGAGCAGGCCGCCCAGCGTGCCATCTCGAGCGCCATGCTCGAAACCTCGATGGAAGGAGCCCGTGGGGTGTTGTTGACGATCGCCGGTCCGTCGGCCATGACGCTGCACGAGGTCAACAAGGCCGCCTCCGTGGTCGCCCAGCACAGCGATTCCGAGGCCGACATCATCTTCGGCGCGGTGGTGGACGACAATCTCGGCGAGGACCTCGTGGTGACCGTGATCGCCGCCGGTTTTGATCGAAGCCGGCGCAACGCCACGCGCGGGATTGCCTCGGGGAACGTCGTCAGACCTCCAGTTGAAGGTGATGACCTCGACATCCCGAGTTTCGTGCAGGGATGATCCGGCCTCCCGGATTCCGGGGAGTCGCCTTCTCTGATGCCCGGGACGGTGACCTGCGGAACGACCCGAAAGCCCGCAGGGTGGTCTCCGCCGATCTCGACATTTCCAGCGAGTGGGCGACCGTGCGCCAGGTACACGAAGGGTCGGCGGTCGAAGCCGTGAGGCCGGGTGTGCTCGGTGAGGCCGATGCCGTCTACACGTCTCGGCCCGGCCTCCCGGCGGCGGTGTTCACCGCCGATTGCCTTGGTGTCGCCATCGAAGCGGACCGGGGCGTGGGGATTGCCCACGCCGGTTGGCGGGGGGTGGCGGCCGGCGTGGTGGAGAACCTCCGCTCGGCGATGAAGGCTGCCGGATGGACACCCTTGCGGGCAGCCATTGGTCCCGGCATCGGACCCTGTTGTTTTGAGGTGGGTCCGGAAGTCGCTGAGCGGTTCCCGGCCAATACCTCTGTCACTACCCGGGGTACGGTGGGGGTCGACCTTCCCGGGGCGGTCGCCTTGCGGCTGGAGGGTCTGGAAGTCTGGCAAGCCGCCACTTGTACCCGCTGTTCCGCGGACTTCTTCTCACACCGCCGCGACGGAACCCCGGCTCGCATGGCCGGGATCGTGTGGTTTTCGTGAGTCTCGAATCCGTTCGTGAGCGGATCACCGCGGCGGCCCGCCGCAGCGGCCGCTCCGTTAATGAGATCACCCTGGTCGCAGTTGGCAAGACGCACCCGATCGAGGTGCTAATGAAGGCCTACAACGACGGACAGCGGGTCTTCGGCGAGAACCGGGCAGCCGAATTGGCAGCCAAAGCCACGGCGATGCCCGCCGATGTGCGCTGGCACTTCATCGGCCCGCTGCAAAGCAACAAAGTGCGTCTGGTCCGACCCCTGGCTCATCTGCTTCATTCAATGGATCGTATGAGCCTGGCGACGGCCTGGCTCAAGGGGCCCGGCGCTCCACCGCCGGCCCTGCTGGAAGTGAATCTCGGCGATGAACATCAGAAGGCGGGAGTGACCGTCGCCGAAGCCCCGGCGATGGCGGATCGGTTCCTGGCGCTGGGCGTGGATCTGCAGGGGGTCATGGCGATTCCGCCGCAGGTGGACGACCCGGAAGCGTCGCGCCCTTTTTTCCGCCGTCTTGCCTTGTTGCGAGACGAACTGGCGTCGTCGTTTCCGGCGATGCGAGAGCTGTCGATGGGAATGACAGACGACTTCGAGGTTGCGATCGAGGAAGGAGCAACCATCATTCGCGTGGGACGGGCTATCTTTGGTCCAAGAATTCAGCACTAACCAAGGGATCTCATGAGTACGTTGTGGCAGAAGGCACTTCTCTATCTCGGGCTGGTCGACGAGGAGGCCATGGAGCAGGAGTCCACCACGCCGGTCGAGACCACTCCGGTTCAATCTCAGGTTCGCACGGTCGCCAATCGGACCGAAGGCGTTATGGGTCGCCGGGTAGAACCACCTGCCGGCCGTTTGCCGGTATCGGGAGCCGACCGTTCATATGCGACGGGCGCGCCGACCACCGGAGCCGTGAGGCAGGTCAAGTCGGCAGATGCGCAGTGCGACATTGTCGAGGCCACTGATTTTTCCGACGCCAAACTACTGGCCGATCGCATCCGCGAGCGGGTACCGGTGGTATTGAACCTCCGGGCAACCGACCCGGATATGGTTCGCCGTCTGGTCGATTTCGCAAGCGGATTGACCTATGCCCTCGATGGCACGATGCGGAAAACATCAGAAGGCGTCATCATGGTGTTGCCGCCCCGCGTTTCGCTCGGCCGGGAAGAGAAACGCCGATTGGCCGATCTCGGACTGTATTCGACCGCTGAAGACAGCGAATAGATACTTCATGGGAATCGTCTGCTCTCTGATTCAGCTATACATCATTGTCGTGTTCGCGCGGATCCTCCTCGATTGGGTTCGCGTTCCCGGCGAGCATCCGGTGGGCAGAATCCGTTCGGCACTGGCGACCATCGTCGACCCGATTCTCATTCCTTTGCGGCGGATCATTCCGCCCGTCCGGATGGGGGGAGCAGCTCTGGATCTTTCGCCGCTTGTGCTTCTGATCGGTCTTTCGATACTTTCGAGTGCCATCTGTCGCTGACACCCGGCGCCCCGGGGCCATTCTGACAAACACTCAGGAACTGCCGGGCGGGGCTAAGCTCCGGACAAGCGTGTTTCGAGGAGCATGAATCATGGTATTGAGCCCGATTGATATTGAGCAGAAGACCTTCCGGGTCGCCTTGCGCGGCTATGCGGAAGAAGAGGTCGATCAGTTCCTCGACGAGATCGTGATCGCGATTCGTGAGTACGAGCGTCAGCTTCGCGATGCCAACGAACGAGTGGCCGTCCTCGAGGAACAGCTCGAAGCGAACCGTGAGACCGAGGATCGGATCAAGAAGACCCTGGTCATCGCCCAACGAACTGCCGATCAGGTGGTCCAGGAAGCTCGGGCGGAGGCGCAGCAGGTGCTCATCGAGGCCCGCATGCAAGCATCCGAAGTCGAGGTCGAGCGGATCCAGGAACGGGAGAATCTGGTGGCCGACCTAGATCGCATGCGTTCATCGGTCGCAGGGATCAAAGAGCGAATAGTGGGCCTGGCCGACTCGACTCTGGGGAACCTCGAAGCTATCGAAGCGGACATCATTGCGGTCCAGCCCGACCGGGATGACGTCGAGTCCTGGGACGACCTTCCGGTCGATCTCGAGGACGACGACGAAGATGAGATTTCCGAGGGCGAATCTGAGGGCGATTGGGATGACGAAGACGACGAAGGCCCGGAATCGTTCGAGGAAGGCAATGGGGAGGAGAGCACCAGCCAGGTCATCCTCGGTTCCGGGCTGCGCCCCTGGGAGAGGAACCAGTCCGACGACTAAGAACGACCGATCTCGGTCACTGCTCGACCTACCCAATTCCAGACTCACCGCAACCTGAGCGAATACACCGCAACGGCCGGTCGGAACCAGTCAAGACGAAGTCGTTCCGCGGGGAGGTCTGGCGAACCTCGATTCGGCTGCCCCGGAGCCCAAGCAGACGTCATGGGATGTAGTACTAGTTGTTCTTCGTCGGGTTGATCTCGATGGATACGGGCTCACCGTCGATATCGATGGTGGCATCGACCACCTGGTCCTGTCGCACCAGCGACTGGGCGAGAACCTCGGCTGAAATGGTCTCAGCGAATATCTGGAAAGCTGCGCTGATTCTCTCCGAGGTACCGGCCCACGTCACCTCGATGCGATCGGTCACCTCGAGACCGCGGTCGCGGCGGATCTGCTGAATCCGGTTGATCAGCTCGCGGGCAATTCCTTCGATTTCGAGTTCCGGCGTCAACTTCGTGTCGATGGCAACCGAGAGGGGACTTTCGGCCGCCACTACCATCCCCGGCCGGGGTACCCGTTGCACGACGATGTCCTCGGCTGATATTTCGTGCCCGGCCACGAGGGTGCGTTCGCCGCCGGCCAACGCTTGCACGATGTCCGGGGTGAGCTTTTCGATCGCTTTGGAGACCGGCTGCACGTCTGCCCCCAGGCGCGGGCCCAATCGCGAGAAGTTGGCCTTGGCTTGTAGTTCGACCAATTCGGTTTCATCCCGGCCGACCAGGACTTCCTTGACATTCAGTTCCTCGGCGATCAGCCACGCATGCGATTTGACGGCTTCGGCGACCTCCGGATCTTGGGTGAGAACGGTGAGCGAAGGCAACGGCTTTCGGACCTTGAGCCCATGAGTGACCCGCAGCGAACGTCCCAGGTTGACAACCTGTCTTGCCCACTTCATCTCGACTTCCAGCTCGACTGAGATCAACTCGGGTCGGGCCTCCGGGTAGTCGGTGTGATGGACACTGACCGGTCCCGGCTCGCCGGGCAGCCGGTGGTCCACGACGAGCCTCTGGTAGAGCTCCTCGGTAACGAATGGGAGCACGGGCGCGATCACCTTGGAAAAGGTAACCAATACCTCATACAGCGTGGCGAAGGCGGCCAGCTTGTCGGCATCATCATCGTGCCGGGTGCGCCAGAAACGCCGGCGTGAGCGCCGGATGTACCAGTTGGTCAGATGGTCGATGAATCCGATCATCGGAGGGACCACCGAGTAGAGGTAGTAGCCCTCCATCATCCGGTTGACCTCCGAAACGAGTGATTGCAGCATCGAGAGGATCCAGCGGTCGATCTCGGGTCGCTCTGCAACCGGCGGAGCCGTGTCGAGATCGGCTCGAGTGATGCCGTCCGCTTCGGCGTACGTCGTTAGAAATGAGTAGGCGTTCCAGAGTGGGAGCATCACGGAGCGAGTCACTTCGCGTACTCCTTCTTCGGTGAACCTCAGCGGTTCGGCACGCAAGAGAGGCGAATTGATCAGGTAGGCGCGCAGGGCGTCGGCTCCGAACTGGTCGAGGACGGCAGTCGGGTCGGGGTAGTTCTTGAGACTTTTCGACATCTTGCGGCCATCCTCGGCCAGGATCATGCCGTTCACCACGCAGTTCTGGAACGGCTCCTCATCGAATAGAGCCGTACCGAGGATCAGCAACGTATAGAACCACCCGCGGGTCTGATCGAGGCCTTCGGCGATGAAGTCGGCCGGAAACCTCCGTTCGAACCGTTCTTGATTCTCGAACGGGTAGTGGATCTGGGCGTAGGGCATCGAGCCGCTATCGAACCAAGTGTCGAGCACCTCGGGAGTTCGCACCATGGTGCCGTCGCACGAGGAACACGCAAACGTCACTTCATCGACGATGTGCTTGTGGAGATCTGTCAGGCGGACCCCGGATCGTTGCTCGAGATCGTCGATCGACCCGATACAAACCTGTTCGTCGCACGAGTCGCAAAGCCAAACGGGGATCGTGTTGCCCCAATACCGGTTGCGGCTGATCGCCCAGTCGCGAGCGGTCTCCAGCCAATTGCCGAAACGTCTGCTGCCGACATACTCCGGCACCCAGTGGATGCGCTCGTTCAACTCCACCATCCGGTCGCGGATTCGTTCGACTCGGACAAACCAAGAAGGAATCGCCTTGTAGATCAGTGGGGTGCCGGTACGCGGGCAGAAGGGATAGGAGTGTCGGATCTGTTCCCGCCGGACCAGCAGGCCGCGTCGCTTGAGAAGGTCCATCAGGACCGAATCGGCGTCCTTCACGTGCATTCCGGCCACATCGGTCGCCTCGTCGGTGAAACGCGCTTCGGCGTCGACCGGGTCGACCAGAATATCCAGACCGGCGGCCTGGAGTGAGAAAAAGTCGGCTTCGCCATATGCGGGCGCCATGTGCACCAGGCCGGTCCCTTCGTCCATCGTCACGTCCTCGCTGCCGATTACCCGGAAAGCGCCCCGCTCGCGTTCTTGTGGGAAGTAATCGAAAGGAGGTTCGTAGGCGGCGCCTACGAGTTCGGCACCAGTGGCTCGAGCGACGATCTCTGGTTCCTCCGTCTGGAACATGCCGGCCATCGGCGCGGCGATCCAATAACGCCGGCCGTCTGCTTTGACCGCCACGTACTCGATGGCCTCACCGACGGCGATGGCCAGGTTTCCAGGGAGGGTCCATGGGGTTGTAGTCCAAATCAGGAAATAGTCGCCCTCGCGGACCGGCCCATGGTTCCCTAACGCCCGCAAGCGGACGGTAATCGCCGGATCGTCGACGTCCCGGTAGTCCATGTTCGCTTCGAAGTTGGAAAGGGGTGTGGCCGCGCCCCACGAATAGGGAACGACTTTGAAGTCCCGATAGATCAGGTCCTTCTTCCACAACTGGGAGAAAACCCACCAACCGCTCTCCATGAAGTCCCGGTCCATGGTCTTGTAGTCGTTCTCGAAGTCAACCCAACGACCCATGCGGCGCGTGATCCGCTGCCAGTCTTCGGTCGTGCGCTCGACCTTTGACCGGCAGGCCTCGTTGAAGAGGGCGACTCCATAAGCCTCGATCGCTTTGGGTCCTGAGACCCCCAGTTCCTTCTCGACCTCCATCTCGACCGGGAGTCCGTGCGTATCCCAGCCGAATCGGCGTTCGATGCGGTGGCCCCGCATCGTCCAGTAGCGGGGGACGATGTCCTTGATCACGCCGGCCAGAATGTGGCCGTAGTGGGGGCTTCCCGACGCAAACGGAGGACCATCGTAGAAGGTGTACTCCGAGTCGGGAGGGCGCATCTCGACCGAGGTTGCGAAGGCATCGACGCGGTCCCACAGCTCCAGAATCTCCTCTTCCAGGGCAGGGAATGAGACGTTTGACGTCACCCGGCGAAAGCTTCCTGCAGTCATTTCATCAGCTCCTCGATTGCCACTGTCCCGGCTCGGGCCGGAGGTTCCCGGGACGGGCCGTTGCCGGCCCGCGGTACCACCCGGCTTGCCGAAACGCCCGAGGGCTTTTCGACCGCTCAAGACCCCATCTCGGAGGGGGAAACCCGGCAGGTTCTACCTCCGGTGCGCCGGCACCGATCTCTTCCTGCAGCTCCAGGGTGATGTCGATCGGAGCAGAACACCGGCCTTTCACCGTTCGCCGGCTCGCTGAGTTCGGCCTACCCGACCGCGCGTCCCTTTCAACGCTCTGTACTGAAACACAGTACCCGAGCGGCATCGTACCCGGCCCGAGTTGTAAGACCAATCAATTACGCTGGACATCCGATGAGCAGAGACCTGCCGGCGGTTGACGAGATCGCCCGGGCCGTGACGGCCGGCCCGGCCGGGGCCGTCGTTGAAGTATGGGCGGTTCCGGGTGCCTCCAGGACCGAGATTGCCGGGCTACACGGCGGTGCTCTGCGGATCCGGGTAGCTGCCCCACCCGAAGGCGGGCAGGCGAATCGGGCTCTGGAAAAGGTCCTGACGACGATCACCGGGGCCGAAGTGGAACTGATCGCCGGGCACGGTTCCCGGCGGAAGAGGTTCTCCGTCAAGGGCGTGAGCCCCGCGGTCCTGGCCTGCCTCCTATCGGGGAAGACGGGATGATTCTGCTATGTTCCTGCGCTCAGGAAAGATGAGGTGTGATGTCGAGGCAATTGGCTCAATCAACCCTTGACAAGTTTCGGGCGGTACTCGAGGAAGAGCGGATCCGTCTGCGTGAGCTGTTGGACGAGCACGAGCTGGAGCGGGAAAACGCACGGTTGGCCGAGACGGCGGCCGAGCGGAGTCCCGATCCGTCGAGTGCCGAAGGCGGTTCCATGGCTTTCGAGTACGAGAAGGAGCTGTCGGTTGATGCCAACACCGAGGATCTTCTCCGCAAGGCCGAAAAGGCCCTCGAGCGTCTGAACGAGGGTTCCTACGGAGTCTGCGAATCGTGCGGCACCGCCATCCCGATTGCCCGTCTCGAAGTGCTTCCATACACGACCGTGTGCGTCGAGTGCGCACAACTTCGCTGAGGGCCGTTCGGGTTACGGCCGCCGCGATCGGGGCGGCCATCGTCTTGGTCGATCAACTCACCAAGGCCTGGGCGCGTTCGGCCCTGGACGACCGGGTCATCGAGCTGATCCCCGGATTCCTGCGATTCGCCCTGGCTGAGAATCCGGGGGCTGCTTTCGGGTTGTTCAAGGACGGAGGCCAGATAATCGCCGTCTTGGCGGTGGTCGCAGTCGTGATCATCTTCATAGCCTTCCGGGCCGTGGACCGTTGGTCGGACGTCATCGGAATGGGCTTGGTGCTGGGCGGCGCCGTCGGCAATCTCGTCGATCGGTTGACCCGCGGCAGCGGGCTGCTCGATGGTCGGGTCACCGACTTCATCGACCTGTGGATCATCCCCAACTTCAATGTCGCCGACGCATCGATCTCTATTGGTGTCGCGCTGCTCTTGGTGGGGGCGTTGCGAAGACCATGAGGCATGTGGTCCCACCCGACCTTGCCGGTGAGAGGGCAGACAAGATTGTGGCAGTGGTCGCCGGAGTCGGCAGATCTGCGGCCCGCGATCTCATCGATTCCGGTCTGGTGATGCTCGGCGGCCAATCGGTCGAACCCCGACAGCGTTTGGCGGCCGGCCTCGAGCTCGACATCGAGGTACCCGCCGAGTTGGGCTTGCGGCCGGAGGAGATCCCCTTCGCCGTTTGGTATGAGGATGATGATGTGGCGGTGGTTGAGAAGCCGGCCGGGATGGTTGTCCACCCGGGGGCCGGGCAGGCAACCGGAACTTTGGCCGCCGGCCTCCTGGCCCGCTGGCCGGGTCTCGAGGGGGTCGGTCAGACCGACCGGTGGGGGATAGTCCATCGCATCGACCGGGAGGTGTCGGGGTTGTTGGTCGTTGCTTTGACCGTTCCCGCCTATGAGGCACTCACCGGATCCCTCGCCCGGCGATCCGTTGCTCGCCACTATTTGGCACTGGCGTGGGGAGACTTCGATTCGGCCACCGGCACGATCGACGCTCCCATCGGCCGGGACCCTCGTTATCCGGCCCGGATGAAGGTTCAAGTGGAAGGTCGGCCTTCCCGAACTCACTACCGCCGGACCGGCCACTGGTCGCAAGAGGGCCTGTCGATGCTCGAAGTCCGTTTGGAGACGGGTCGTACCCATCAGATCAGGGTGCATCTCGCATCCATCGGCCATCCGGTAGTTGGTGATCGGGTTTACGGCCGGCCGGGCCCTTCGGGGGTTGATCCGCTTCGAGTGTGGCTCCACGCGGCTCACCTGGATTTCGACCACCCGGCGACAGGCGAGAGGATTTCGGTGGATTCACCGCTGCCGGAGGATCTGCAGGCATCCCTCGAGGCGCTGGGACCGCCGGATTGAGAAACGTCTTCTCCCTGGAAGGGGGAAGACGCCAGAAGCTGAAGGCTGACAGCTGACCGCTGACCGCTGACAGCTACCCGAAAAACGTTTGCGCCACGTCGTAGGTCGCTTCGTCGACGCCTCTGATATCAGCGCACGCTTCATCGAGCGGGATCGGGACGATATTGGCCCCGCGGGCGGCGACCATCACACCATGGGTTCCGGCGACTGCCAGGTCGGCGGCCGCCACTCCCAGCCTGGTGCCCAAGACTCGGTCAAAGGCGGTTGGGGTACCACCTCTCTGGAGGTGGCCGAGTACGGTGACTCGAGTCTCGAACCCGGTGAGGTTCTCGAGAACCGGGGCAATCTGATAGGCCACCCCGCCCAGTCGCCTGAAACCGAAGGCATCTATCTCGGCATCCTGTTGAATAGCTTCCGGGGGCGGCTCGACGCCTTCGGCGACGATCACCACCGAGTACGAATGGCCGTGCCGGTGCCGGGAACGGATCACGTCGGCGACCTCATTCAGGTCGTAGGGAACCTCCGGGATGAGGATTGCATCGGCACCACCGGCAATTCCGGCGTACGTGGCTATCCACCCCTTCGTGCGACCCATCACCTCTACCAGCATGATCCGGTTGTGGGATTCCGCGGTGGTAGTGATCCGGTCGATAGCTTCGGTAGCGATCTCGAGGGCGGTATCAAACCCGAACGTCCAGTCGGTGGCGGCGATGTCGTTGTCAATAGTTTTGGGCACACCGATCACCTTGAGCCCTTCGCCGGAGAGCTTCAAGGCCGACAAGAGGGTGCCGTCTCCTCCGATAACCACCAAAGAGTCGATGCCGTTGCGCTCGATGGTCTTTCGAACGCTGTCGTAACCGTCACCGTGCACGTAAGGGTCCATGCGGGAAGTCCCGAGAATGGTCCCTCCCCGCGCCAGGATTCCCCTTACCGAGTCGCGGTCGAGCGACTGGGTCCGCCCCTGCATCAGGCCTTCCCATCCGTTGAGAACGCCGACCACCTCGGCTCCATGGCGTTCTGTGGCTCGGGTGACCACCGCGCGGATCACCGCGTTAAGACCGGGGCAGTCACCGCCGGCGGTAAGGACTCCGATCACTTTGCTCATGGGTATCCTCAGGGTCGGGGGTCGGGAGGCTCCTAGTAGAGGAACATGGGCTTGCCGACCACATGGCGCACTTTGGCTCGATAGTTCTCAGCATCGTAGAGCTCGGTGACATCGACCCGCTTGACGCCCTCCTTGGTCACCGAGATCGGAACGTTGGTGTAGGTCCCGCCCCGCAGAGCGACCATCCGGCCGGTCGAGCCTTCCATGGCCAGGTCGGCTGCCATGACGGCGTAGTTGATCGCCACCATGAGGTCGAGCGAGTCCGGGCTCCCGGAACGCATCAGATAGGCCACTTGCTGCTCGATGATGCCGATGCCGGTCTTCTCCTTCAAAAGTTCCCCGGTGAGTGACCCGATACCACCGAGTTTTCGGTGACCGTAGGCGTCGGGTTCTCCTGATTCGATCACTTCGCCGCCGATGATGGTGGCTCCTTCGGAGATCGCCACCATCGCGTAGTTGCTCGGATTCTTGGCGCGATCACTGGTCAGCATGTCGGCCAGCTTGTCGATATCGAAGGGAACCTCCGAGATGAGAACGCGGTCGACGCCGGCCAGATAGGCCGTAACCAGGGCGGTCTCGCCGCTGTTGCGCCCGAATAGCTCAACGACCGCCAGACGTTCGTGCGAGCCGGTGCTGGTGCGGAGGTTGGTGATGAAATCAACCCCCCTGGTCACCGCCGTCGAGAAGCCGATGCAGTACTCGGTCCCATGTACGTCGTTGTCCATGGTCTTGGGAACCGCAATCACGGGGATGCCCTCCTCGTGCATGCGCATTCCGTAGGACAAGGTGTCGTCGCCTCCAATGGGGATCAGAACATCGATCTGTTGATCCTCGAGGGCCGCCTTGACATGGTCGGTGAAATCGAACGGTCCATCTCCGATCGCCTGCCCGGCGAGGAAATCGGGTACTTCTTTGCGTCTGACCCGTTGTGGATTGGTCCGGGAGGTGTGCAGCATCGTCCCACCGGTCCGGTCGATGGTTCGCACAATCTGCGGGTCGAGCGCCCGAAAGTTGTTGGCGGCGGATTCCGGATCATCCGGATTGTGGTTCAACAGACCGGCCCAGCCGCGCCGGATACCTATCACCTCATGGCCCTCTTCGGCGACTCGATTGACGACGGCCTTGATACAAGGGTTGAGTCCGGGTACGTCGCCGCCGCCGGTCAAGATTCCGATCCGCATTGTGTCTCCCCTCAGTGACGGCAGGGAAAGGGTTCCATTTCTTCTCTGCCCGGACGCGCCTCCCCGCGACGCGAAATCGTATGGTCAGAACGCTTGATACTAACTGCCCACCGGTCCGCAGCCGAACTCGATGGCGAGTGGCTCCAGAGGAGGAAAGCGCGCCTGGTATGGTACAAATCCCAGCCGTGTAATTCCGAGGAGAGCTTTCGACGGTGGCAACGGACAGCTTCGCACACCTCCATCTCCACACCGAATTCTCCATGCTCGACGGAGCGGCCCGCGTGAGCGATGTCGTGCAGGCTGCCCATCGCGACGGCCAGCCGGCCGTGGCGATCACCGACCATGGGGTCTTGTACGGGGCCGTCGATTTCTACAAAGCCGCCGTCAACACAGGTATCAAACCGATCATCGGCGTCGAGGCCTACGTCACTCCCGGCTCACGTTTTGATCGCCCGCCTCGCAGCCAGAACGTTCGCCATCACCTGACGTTGCTGGCCGAGAACGAGACCGGCTACCGGAACCTCATCAAGCTGGTGAGCCGGGCCTATCTCGAGGGCTACTACTACAAACCGCGGATGGATCTGGAACTGCTGACAGAGCACTCAGAGGGCATCATGGCCGGTTCTGGCTGTCTGGGGGGACCCGTCGCCCAGTTGCTGGCGCCCGATGCTTCGAGCGAGGAAGGCAACCAGGGCCAGGTGAGAGATTTCGAAGCAGCCTTGCGAACGGCAGCTCAGTATCAGGACATCTTCGGTCGGGACAACTTCTTCATCGAGCTTCAGGATCACGGGATGGAGGCGCAGCAACGGATCCTTCCCGACCTGGTCGAGATAGCGGAGAAGATTGGTGCCCCACTCCTGGCCACCAACGATTCCCACTACACGTACCGGGAAGAGGCCGAGGCTCACGATGTGCTGTTGTGCATTCAGACAGGCTCGACGGTCGACGAGCCGAACCGATTCAAGTTCGAGGGGCGGGAGTTCTATCTCAAGACCTCCCGGGAGATGCGAACCCTCTTTCCGGACGACCTCTACCCGCAGGCGTGTGACAACACGCTGTGGGTAGCCGAGCGAGCCGACGTGAAGATGGAGTTTGGCAACATGCTGCTCCCACACTTTCCGGTTCCGGACGGGCACACCGAATCGTCGTTCCTGCGGGAGCTGGTCTTCGACGGAGCTCACCACCGGTACGGGGCATCTCTGACCGCCGAGATCACGGATCGTATCGAACACGAACTGAGAATCGTTGACGAGATGGGTTTCCCCGCCTACTTCCTGATCGTATGGGACTTGATCCGGTACGCCCGCGAGCACGGGATTCGGACCGGACCCGGCCGGGGGAGCGCCGCCGGGTCGATCATCGCCTACAGCCTGCAGATCACCGCTCTCGATCCACTCGAGTACGGCTTGATTTTTGAACGGTTTCTGAACCCGGGCCGTAAGGAGATGCCCGACATCGACATGGACTTCGATGAGCGATACCGCGCCGACGTGATCCGCTACGCCTCGGAACGCTACGGGACCGATCATGTGGCCCAGATCGTGACCTTTTCCACCATCAAGGGGCGCCAGGCCATCCGCGATTCGGCCCGGGTGCTCGGTTATCCCTACGGGTTGGGCGACCGGGTGGCCAAGATGATGCCACCCCCGATCCTTGGGAAAGAGGCCAGCCTCAATCAGTGTCTGGTCGATCCCGGACCCGGTGCCGATCCGGCCATCAGGGACTTCCATTCCAACGCTGCTCCCTTGCGGGAGGCCTATGCCATCGATCCGGATGTCCAAAAGGTGGTGGACACCGCTCGTGGTCTGGAAGGTCTGCGACGACAAGACGGGATCCACGCCGCCGCGGTCGTGATCTCTGCCGAACCGCTGACCGACATCGTTCCCGTCCAAAGGAAGGGTGAAGACGCCGAGATTGTGACCCAGTATGAAATGCACGGAATCGAAGCGCTCGGTCTCCTCAAAATGGACTTCCTCGGTCTCCGTAACCTCTCGACTATCGAGCGGGCAGCCGAATTGATCCGGGAATCGCGGGGAGACGACGTGGACGTTGATCATCTTCCGCTCGATGACCCGGTGACCTTCGAGATGCTCCGGCGGGGCGACACGATCGGTGTGTTCCAACTGGAGGGAAACGCCATGCGCGCCCTGATTCGGAGTCTCGAGCCGGAGAGTTTCGACGACATCATTGCCGTCAACGCACTGTTTCGTCCCGGACCTATGGGGCAGAACATGCACTACGAGTACGCCGACCGGAAGAACGGGCGCAAACCGGTGGACTATCCCCATCCCGCCACCGTTCCTTTCCTGGAGCCGACCTACGGGATCATGGTGTACCAAGAGCAGGTCATGCAGGTCGCCCGCGAGCTGGCGGGGTACTCAATGGCCGAAGCCGACACGCTCCGCAAGGCCATGGGTAAAAAGGTCAAGGCCATCATGGAGCAGGAGAAAGAGAAGTTCGTCGCCGGTTGTGCGGCGCAGGGCCACGATCGGAAACTCGGCCAAGAGTTGTGGGACGCCGTCGAGCCCTTCGCCGGTTACGGTTTCAACAAGAGTCACTCGGCCGCCTATGGATACGTCGCCTATCAGACGGCGTGGCTCAAAGCCAATTATCCCGCCGAGTACATGGCGGCGCTCCTCACCTCGACCAAGAGGGACAAGGACCGGACTGCGGTTTACCTCAATGAATGCCGGGCCCTGGGTATCAAGGTTCTGGTTCCGGATGTCAATCGGTCGGACATGGACTTCAACGTCCGGGATGGGGCGATCACCTTCGGGATGTCGGCGATCAGGAACGTCGGGGAGGGCGTTGTCGAGAGAATCCTCGAAGCCCGTCGTGACGGTGGAGTCTTTGAGTCGTTTCAAGAATTCGTAAATCGGGTCGACGCCTCGGCCTTGAACAAGAGGACGATTGAGTCGCTCATCAAAGCCGGTGCTTTCGATTCCGTGGCGCCGACTCGTCGTGGTCTGCTTCTGGTGTTTGAGCAGATTCTCGATGCGACGCTCGCCCGCAGGCGGAATGAGGACATGGGCCAGTACAGCCTGTTTGGATCCGAGAATGGTGGCGAGGAGACAGAAAACATCGTCATTCCCGATCTGAGCTGGGACAAGCGAACCCGGCTTGCTTTCGAAAAGGAGATGCTTGGTCTGTATGTGTCCGACCATCCGCTGTTCGGCGTAGAGCATGCCCTGCGCAAGGCCGTCACGACCGGAGTCGCGGCGCTGGTCGAGCAGTCGGATGGCACCACCGTGACGATCGGCGGTTTGGTCGGCTCGATCACCCGGCGGTTCACCCGCAAGGGCGATCCGATGCTCTTCTTCCAGGTTGAGGATCTCGAAGGATCGGTAGAGGTGGTTGCGTTCCCGAAGGTCGTAATGGAAACCGGACCGATGATCCGGGAGGACGCCATCGTGATCATCACCGGAAGGGTTGACAACCGCGGCGACGACGTGAAGATCGTCGCCCAGGAGGTTCGGGAGCCGGTACTGGGCAGCGATACCGCCGTCCGGCTCGAGGTACCGGCAACTCTGCTGTCTCCCAACATGGTCGAACGACTCAAAGAGATCCTGGTCAACCATCCGGGAACGGCTCCCGTCTACCTGCACATGACTTCCGCGGCCGGCCACAAAGTCTGGAAGCTGTCGGACGAACACCGGGTCGAACCGCGTTCCGCTCTCTACGCCGAGCTGCGGGAACTGCTGGGCCAAAAAGCAGTCGTTTAGGCTCGCCGGCTGCGCCGGCTCGCAGTATTCAGTTTTCAGTTTCCAGTTTCCAGTCCCCAGACTCGTGACCCGTGACTCGTGACTCGCGCCTCGCAGCTCGTGCCTCGTAGCTCGCAGCTCGTAGCTCGAGCTCGTCGCTTATCCCGGCACTACCCCCAGCTCCTCCAGCGGCAACCCTTCGGCGTCGGCCACCAGAGCGGCCAGGTCGTTCAGCCGGGTGGGGGTCTTCGGTTGCCAGGCCACGGTGGCGACCTCGGTCTTCCAGTGCGCCGCAAACTCCTCTCGCACATCGGTCTGACGGTGGGCTTCGGCTCCCCATCGGATGAGGTTCTCGATCAGTGGACCGTCGGTTGGTGGGTCTGCCTGGTGCCAGTCCGCCGGTAGGACCCGGTTGAACACCACGGCGTTCGGATGGGGAATCGTATTCGGGAGGTGTCGGTAGAACCGGGCCGCTTCTCGCAGCGGGGCCGGATCGGCTGTGGTCACAACCACGAGCCGGGAGTCCCGGAAGTGATCCTCGATCTGCGCCGCTCGGCGGGCCAGCCCGTCGTACATGGTGCGCAGATCCATCAGGAAATCCGCGACCCGCTCCAGCAAATCGGACCCGAGGGCTGCTCCGGCTATGCGCAGGGCCGGCCGGGCGGTGATCGAGAAGAGGGTGCGGCGCCCCGGGAGTGCTCCGCCGGTCAACCAGCGCAACAACCGGCCGCCGATCAAATCACGCATCTCGGCGGGAGCGGAGAAGAACTCGATACCACCTGCCGAGGGGGGCGTGTCGACCACGACCAGATCCCAGGCCCGGGTCTCGAGGTAGTTCGCCATTTCCTCGGCCGAGGCATAAGACTGGCTGGCCGGGAAGTGCTGGGTGGCGGCTTCGAAAAAGGGATTGTCGACCAGCCGGCTGGCCACGTCGGCCGGAGCGTGACGCCGGGCAATCGCTCTCCAGGAGGCGGAGGCGTCGAGCATGGCGGCCCAAAGGTTGGGTTCCTCTTGGTGGGGGCTGGGCTCGGAAGAGAGGTGCTTCAAGCCGAGGGCCGTGGCGAGCCGCCGGGCCGGATCAACGGTGACGACGAGGGTGCGAACCCCGTTGCGCGCCGCGGTCACGGCCAGGGCCGCCGACAGAGTCGTTTTGCCCACTCCGCCACCGCCCGATACGAGGAGCACTCTGGACATCAGTTCTCCTCCCACTCGTCGGCCAACCGGGCGGCAACCTCGGGAGGGGTGTGAAGACCGAACAGGAACGGAAGCTGCCGGTCGGGAGGCAACTCGCCCAGCCACCGTTGTTGCTCTTCGTGAAGCGCCTTATGGAGCGAAGCAGCCTCCCGGACCGGTCCCCGACCGGCCTCTTTGATTTCACGGTTGGTCGCGGCAAGTGGCGGCAAGATCCGGTTGGCGACCACCTGGGGAGCCTCCATCACCTGGTGCTCTTCCAACCATGTGAGAGCCTCTCGAGTCTCGGTGACCGGAAGCTCCTCGGCCAGGGTGACCAGCAGCAACCCGCTCATCGAGGCATCTCCCAATAGCGCGATCATCCGGTCTGCTTGATCGCGGACCTTTCCGACCGGGACCAGTTCGGTGACCGTTTGGGGGGCACGGAGGTGGGAGCCGATCTGTCCGAGTGGGGGACCGTCGGCGATGACTAGGTCCCACGTGTCCTTACGCACCTCCCAGACGACCTTTCCCATGGTGACCACCTCCCGGATTCCGGGGGCGGTCGACGCCAGCGCATCAAAAGCCCGGGCGATCGGCCCCATGCGCGTGACTTTGGGCACTCCCAGCTGGACGCTCAGATACTCGTTGAGAGCGGCCGGGCGGTGGATGGCCAGCGCATGCAGACCCGGGCGGATCTCTTTGGCCTCGTAGGCGAGGCTCTCTCTTCCCAGATGCAGGGCCAGTCCGAGGTCGTCGGTCATGGCGATGGCCAGGACCCGTTTGCCCATATGCACGGCGCGCAACGCCAATGCCGCGGAAACTGCCGAGCGGCCCACACCACCCTTCCCGGTAACGATGATGAGTCGGCGTTCGAGCATCGGTCCCGAGGTTAGTGACCTGAAGGTCCCGGCAACACTCCCTGTTGCGATAGCCTGGAACCCCACAATGAATCTGGAGGTCACATGGCGCAGTTCGACGTGGATGCCTTCATCCGGCGGTTCCGGGCGCGGGCCGATGCCGTCAAGGATCGGGGCGTGCCCCCGGTGGCCGGAGAAGATCGCCGGCTCTTCATCGAGCAGGCTGAACTGGATTTTCTCGACTACTCGCTGGTCGGATCATCGGATTGGGAAGTGACCGACGACTGTCTGTTACTGCGGATCCCTTTGAAGAAGTAGGAGCTGCGAGCTGCGGGTTGCGAGCTGCGAGCTATGAGCATCATGAAGGTTTCAGTGGGTGGGAACCTACCCCCCTCCGGCCGATTGCTGCACAATCGGCCGCCTCCCCCTCAATGCTCACTTCGTTCGCCCGGGGGAGGCTACGAACTGCCCTTTCGTCTTTCCTCTGCTCGTCTTTCTGACTCGAGACGTTCCAGGTCCGGGTCGCTGTAATCGACAAACTGCATTGCGTCGGCGATCAGGTGATGACCGGCCACTTCGCGGATTTGGCGATGCATCTCCTGGCAAACCTGCCGATAGGACCGGTGCCCGGCCGGTTGAGTGCGGAGTTCGATGAGGTGGAACGCTTGACGGGCGTTCATTTGCATCACGAACCTGATGTTGAACGCAAACGGAACCACATACTGGGCGACGTCGATACCGAGATCCTCCCGGACCTTCTCGTAGTACGTGCCCGCTCGCTCCATCGCTTCGTGCCAGGGGTCGAGCAATGGCGGATCCGCCTCGGCCAGGTCCGCGGGGACGTCATAGCCGAGCCGGGCCGACAAGGGCTGCCATTCGAGGGTGAGCATGCGGTGCCGTTGCAGATCCCGGAAGCCCCCGTAGTCGCAAAGGATGTCGAAGCGGTAGAAACTGCGTTCCATCCCTCGTCCCGGCTTGTGACGACGGTTGTGACGGTCGCCGACATATGCGGCGATGATCTTCGCCTTCTCGTCGCCCGACATGCGGCGGGCCATAGCAGCCAACTGGCTGTCGGGTAGGTCGGTCACCGAGTAGAGGGCGGCGGCGACGAGATTGGTTTCGATCTCCGGGTCCCAATCGGTCAGAGTCACGAGACCCCGCTCTTCCGGTTCGGCGTCCAACCCGGCGGCAATCTCACGCATCCGGTGAGCGATCTGGGCCTGGTAGTCCGAGGCGAGCAAACCTCGATCGGGGAGATCTACCCGCTTCAGGAAGGAGGGAATCATCTTGCGGAGCTCGGCAAGCATCATCTGTCCGTAGACCCGGACCTCCGCCAGCGGATGAGCCTGCATGCGGATCAATGCCATCTCGTAGGCTTGCCCGGTTCCGTAGATCCCGAGGTTGGAAAGGGTCGAGGCCGGGAGCAGTCCCCGAGCGGTGTCGCAGGCCTTGGCCCGGATGGTCGACTTCCACACGGAGTTGGAGTCACCTTCCCGGCGAGGGAATCGTGCGGCGAAGTGGTCCGTCAGGGTGGCGACGACCGTCGAGTAGGTGTCGAACAACCAATCCATGTAGCCGACGTACTCGTTGGCCGCCGGCGACCCGGCGATCTCCGGCGGAATCTGGTAGCGGTATCGATCGCCCAGTTTGTCGTCGTAGTAGATGTAGCGGGTGCTCTGCTCGAGGTAGGCGGCCAGGCGGCCCCACTCGAGGACCTTGGTCAAGAGATTCGATGCCTGTTCGACGGCGAGATGCACGCCCCCCAACTGGGCCACCGAGTCGTCCCCGTACTCGAAGAAGACCCGGTCGTACAGCCGTTCGGCATGCTTCAGATTGACCAGCGGATCGACGCCTTCCAGTTGGGCGGCGATGGTTTCGATCCCGGTCTCCGGGTTGGCCATGAACTCGTCGAGAAACAGGCGCCGCACGGACTTCGAGCTGCGGCTGTAGCGGGCAAAAAGAGCACCCTTGACCACCTCAGGCAGGTTGATGAGCCCGAACACCGGCTTGTCGACGTTGGTGAAGAATCGATTCAGGATGGCGGTCTCGGCAGGCGTAAACGACTCTTGAAAGTGCTCCACGGCGCGATGATTGTACAAGGAGTGGAACCAGGAGGCGGTACCCTCTCGTTCGATGAGTGTGATATGGCTCCGGATCATTGTCGGCGTGCTGCTGATTGCGGTGGTGGCGGTCTCGGTAGTCCCGCTGCTGGTCCTGCTCGACCTGGCCCGGGGCGGTGGCGGGTACGGCATGTGCCCCAGCGGTCTCCAGGATTGCGATATCCCCTACACGTCCTGGCTGGAACTGGCCGCCGGCCTGGTGCTGGTGATCTTCGGCCTGATTGCTCTGCTGCGCCTGACCATGAGAGTGGTACGGCGCGAGGAACGCCGCCTTCTCGAGAAGCAGCAAATCGGCGCTAGTGGGCCGGTGTGACGGCTTCGGCCGCCGGAAGAGCGTCACGATCACTTGTGGTGGCCAGCACAACGTAGATACCCACCAGGATCAGGGCCGCCCCGACCCAACCCTGCGTCGTGAGCCGCTCGGCCAGCAGCCAGGCGGCAAAGAAGGTTGCGAAAGCCGGTTCGAGCGCCAGGATGATGGCGGTCCGGGCGGGACCGATGACGGTCTGCGACCAGACCTGCAGCATGAACGCACCCCCACTGACCACCAGTCCGGTGATGAGCAAGGCGGGCACGACCTCGGCGTTCGGGAGGGGGAAGCCCTCCACCAGGGCTGATGAGGCCAGCGCCAGCACGGCGGTCACCAGCAGCTGGATGGCGGTCAAGGGAATGACCGGGTGGCGGAAGGCCACCCGGGACAAGACGACGATGTGACCGGCGAAGGCGACGGCGCAGCCGACCGTCAACAGATCGCCGGCCGACAGACTCACCGCCTCGCCGACGGTGAGGAGGGCCAGACCGGCGAACGAAGTGATGGTCCCGGCGATGGTGGCGATTCCCACCCCGTGCCGGGCGACCGCCGCGGCCAGCAGGGGAGTGAATACCACGTAGAGGCCGGTGATCAATCCTGAGTTGGAGGCGCTGGTCTCGGCCAGACCGGCGGTCTGGAGGGCATACCCCGCAAAGAGCAACACCCCGGCCGCCAGACCGTCCCGCCAGATCGATCTGCCGCGCGGGAGGCCGAGCAGCAAAAGGGCGCCGGCTCCGATCAGAAACCGCCACCCGACAAATGCCAGAGGGGGGAGGATGGCCACGGCTTCTTTGATGAGTACGAAGGTTGCCCCGAAGAGCACCGCGGCCAGGGCCAGCGCAGCATAAGCGATCGGGGGGCGACGCATCGGGAAGCCTATTCGGTGGTATGTCCGGCCAGGATGTCGGCGACGTCCGCGGTGGCGACGTAGAGACCTCGAGCCGTGACCGCAGGCCGGTCGCCGGAGACCAGTTCGCCGGAGAGACGCAAGCGGCGCCCGGAGGCATCATCGACCCGGCCTCGGAGGCAATATGGTCGGTCGGTGGCGAGCGGCGTTCGATATCGCAGGTCGAGCCGGGCGGTGACCGACATCACTCCCCGGGTGAGGATGCCGGCCCAGGCGAGTATCTCATCGAGAGCAGTGGCCGCGATCCCGCCATGCAACGATCCGACGAACCCGCGATAGTCCGGACGGGGAGTGAACCACGCTTCCACCGTTTGGTCGGTCAGTGAGAACCGATCAAGATGGAGGCCGATGGGGTTCTCCCTCCCACAGGCAAAACAGCCATCGTCGTAATGCCGCCGGACCTGGTCAACCAGGTCGGCAATATCCTCAGTCGGCAAGCCGGACCTCGCCGTTCTCGAGTGATTCCACCTGAACCAGCGACCAGACCGTCCAGCCGTGCGCTTCCAGACGCTCCCGGCCTTCGGTGAATGTCTTCTCGATAACGAACGTGGCTCCCAGCACCGTACATCCAGCTTCTTCGGCGATCTCGCCGAGTGCCTCGGCAGTTCTGCCTCCGGCCAGGAAGTCGTCGACGATCGCCACTCGCAGACCAGGAGGAAGCACGTGGCGAGCGACCTCAACCCGGTACTCGGTCCCCTTGGTGGGAGAAGCCACTTCCCGCGAGAACGTATAGCGACCGCCCGGACCGAGATACTTCTTGGCATAGACGATGGGAATCTCCATAACCATCCCGGCGGCCAGGGCGGGAGGAATCCCGCTGGCCTCAGCCGTCAGCAGCAGGTCCGGCTCGAGAGGCTCGAGCATCGCGGCAATCTGACGGCCGACCCCGGCCATCAACGACGGCTCAACCCGGTGATTGAGGAACCGGTCGACCTTCAGGATGGGTCCTTCGACGGTCGCCAGGGAATCGATGGCATAGCGTAGATCCACGGAGAGCATCGTAACCGGCCCGGCCGTCCGGCCCATATCCGGGGGCGGCCACACGATTCATGCGCACTACCATCGCTCGTCGTGACTCAGCCACGTCTCCGCGCCGATGGGACCCGACCCACTCCCGCCGACCGGGGGCGAGCTCGCCGGATTCTCAACCGCCTCCAGGATCGATATCCCACCATCGCCACCGCCCTCGAATACCGCGACCCCTGGCAACTACTGGTCTCGACCGTGATTTCCGCCCAGACGACCGATGAGAACGTCAATCGCGCCACGCCGGAATTGTTCCGACGGTATCCGAGCCCGTACGCGCTGGCCGCGGCTGATCCCGCCGATGTGGAAAGCGTCATCTTCTCGACCGGCTTCTACCGGCAGAAGACCAAATCGATCATCGGACTGTCACGTGATCTCATCGAACGCTTCGACGGCATTGTCCCCGAAACCATCGAAGAGTTGGTTGAGCTGCGCGGGGTCGGGCGCAAGACGGCCAGCGTGGTCCTGGCCGAGGCTTTTGATCGGCCGGCCATCGCGGTGGACACGCATGTGAGGAGACTGTCCAACCGGCTGGGGCTTTCCGAAACCGGTGACCCCGACAAGATCGAGGTTGACCTCAAGGCGCTCTTCCCGCCGGCGGCGTGGGGCGGTCTGTCCATGCGCCTGATTCAATACGGCAGGGACGTGTGCATGGCCCGCCGGCCCCGGTGCTTTGCCTGTGATCTGCTCGAAATCTGTCCTTTTCCCGACAAGACCGCCCCGGTGAAGTGAACAATGAGAGTCTGGGGTAGATCGGTCCTGGCGCCGACCGCTTACGACCGTCGGATACTCCGCCTGGCGGTTCCGGCGTTGGGAGCCCTGGCCGCCGATCCGCTGGTTTCGCTGGTCGACACCGCCTTCGTCGGCCGGTTGGGGACGGTCGAGCTGGGCGCTCTGGGCGTCAATGCCGCGGTCTTCTCACTGGCTTTTGCACTGTTCAATTTCCTGGCCTACGGCACGACGCCCTTGGTGGCGGCGGCCTGGGGTCGGGGAGACCAGGAGGAAGCGGGCCGCGTCATAACCCAGGCGATCTTCCTGGCCGTGGCCATCGGGGCCGTTGCGATCGCGGTGCTGGAAATCTTCTGGCACCCGATCCTCACCGCCATGCAAGCCGGTCCCGAGTTGTTGGGCCCGGCCGGCGAATACCTGCGAATCCGGGCCTGGGCCGCGCCTGCGGTGCTGCTCGTCACCGTCGGGCACGGTGCTTATCGGGGCATGCAAGACACCCGAACCCCGCTGGTGGTGACTATCGGCCTGAATCTCGTCAACCTGGTCGGCGACCCGCTGCTGATCTTCGGCGCCGGATGGGGGTTGCGGGGGGCCGCGATCGCCACGGTCGCCGCCCAGTGGACCGGGGCCGTCTGGTTCCTCTTTCTGTTGAACAAGAAGAGACGCGAGCTGGGGCTCCGTCTCCGCGCTCCCCGCTGGTCGGAGTTCCGCCCACTGGCCACCGCCGGTACCGATCTGATCGTCCGCACGGCCGGCCTTCTCGCCGTCTTCACTATGGCTACCGCCGCCGCTGCCCGAATCGGCACCGCCACCGTTGCGGCCCATCAGATCGCTGCCCAGGTGTGGCTCTTTCTGGCGCTCGTGCTGGATTCGCTGGCCATCGCCGGACAAGCTCTGGTGGGAAGCTACCTGGGAGGAGGACGAGTCGATGATGCCCGGGCGGCATCAAATCGAATGCTTCAGTGGGGCTTTGCTTTCGGGTTGGTGCTCGGGGTCGTCTTCCTGATCCTGGGACGGTCGCTCCCCAGGCTCTTCACCGATGACGCCGAGACCATCGGTCTGGTAGCCGGTGTGATGCCCTTCGTTGCCGCGCTTCAACCGATCGGTGCGCTGGTGTTTGTATGGGATGGGATCTTCATGGGTGCGCGCCAGTTTCGATTCCTCATGGTGTCGACCCTGGCGGCCGCGCTGATTGCGGCGGTGGTCCTGGTTGTGGCGGTAGTGGCGGGATGGGGCCTGGCCGGCGTGTGGTGGGGTATCTCCGCACTCATCGCGGCACGGTTCGGTTTGCTGGCCTTTCGTTACAGAACCGTGTCGTCTCTCAGCACCTGACCGCGAGTCTCGGGCAACAGCAGGATCAGGGCCGCGGCCACCAGCATGCCCGCCCCCAGGTAAGTGACGGTATCGGTCAGGCCGATCTCGTCGATGGCGAATCGCCCGATGGCCAGTCCGCTGATCGACCCGAACACTCCGACGGTGTTCAACCAGACCACCGCGGTGGCCCGGATCGAAGTGGGGAACAACTCGTTGCGGTGAGCGCCCAACGCCGGCACGGCCGCAAACGAACCCAGGCTCGAGATGGCAACGGCCACGATGATGAGTGGCTCACTTTCCAGCCAGTACAGACCGACACCACCGGCGAGTGACATCATGAAGCCGAGCATGGTGGTGGGGCGTCTGCCCCAAGTGTCGGCCAACCGGCCACCCAGTAGAAAACCGAATCCTCCGGCCGTTCCACCGATCAGCATGACTCCCACCGCCCGGGTGGTATCCATGTCCAGTTCGTTGACCAGGCGCTCGAGAGCGAACGTGAGACTGACGGCCGAGAAGGCGGCCGCCAGCAACGAAATCAGGGCGAAGACCCAGAAGTTGGCGAAGTGACGGCCGCCCATCGCCGAGAAGATATGAACCTTTCGGGTGGGATCGTGATAAGCGCGGCTCTCGTTCAGTTTTGAGTACAAAAGCGGGAGGAACACGACTCCGATAGCGGTGGCTGCGAAAAGAGACCGCCAGGATTCGCGGCTGATTTCGGCGATCGGCAACGCGAACAGAGCAGTACCGGCTCCGAAGCTGGCCATCGCCCCGTAGATGGCAATCCCGTAGGCGCGAATGGCAGGCGCCAACTCCTCAGCGAGGTACACGAGAGCCAGGACTCCGACCGCGGTGGCCGTCATCCGGACGATCCCTTGGAGGGCGGTGTATAACGTCGGATTGGGCACAAAAGCCGTACCCAGGTTGGCGAGGATGAGGATGGTGAACGCCGCCAGGAAAGGCCCTCGGCGGCCCCGCCGGTCGCCGTAGAAGGAGAAGAGCAGCGCCAGCACGGAGCCAATCCTGGTGATGGCCAGGATCTGACTCATCTCACCGGCGGTCAATCCGAGCGACAGCCGGGCGAAGGGGAGGGTATTGGTGGCCTGAGCTTGCGCAAAGCCCTGCACGTAGGCCGCCACCGACATGAGCAGCACGATCCTGCGGTCGCGGGGCGAAAACTGGTCCGGCGGGCGAAGGAAACGGGGTAGGAGCGACATGCCTAAGCCCGTCCGGGACGGTCCGAAAGTACAGAGGAGGACCCTTCGATGGGACGCCCGGCCCCGCAGTCTCTTCGAGCTGATGACATGGCCGATGAGGTTAGCCGGGTGGAGCGATCGAGCTTCGAGCGGCGAGCCACGAGCTATCGAGCGGCGAGCTAGAGTGTTTCGAATTTGGTAACGAGCCGGGTTGGCACTTTGCTCCGGCAACCTGGGAACATGTGCCCGCACGCGATCGGATGGGTCAATGACGGAAGTCGGAGTCGGCGCAGCTTTCCTGTTCGGGATCATCTCGTTCGTTTCTCCATGTGTGCTGCCCCTCCTCCCCGGGTACCTCAGTCTCATGTCCGGGTACTCGGTCGGGGACCTCGAAGCCGGCACTGCTTCGACGGCGCGGATGGCCAAAACCACCGGTCTTTTTGTGCTGGGGTTCACGGTGGTCTTTGTGCTGCTGGGGGCGGCCGCCACTTCGCTCGGTCAGGTCGTCAGCCGCTACCAGTTCACCGCCACCCGGGTGGCCGGTTGGCTGGTCGTCGCTTTCGGGATCTTGATTGTGGTGTCGGCGGTGAGCAACAGCCCGTTCCTGGCAGGTTTGATGAGAGAGCGGCGGATCGAAGTCCGGCCTTCCCGGCTCGGCTCGTGGGCGCCGATCGTCATGGGGCTGGCCTTCGGCTTTGCCTGGACTCCCTGCATCGGCCCCGTCCTGGCCGCCATACTCCTCACCGCTTCGGTCCAGGAGACGGTCGGGCAAGGGATGGTTCTGCTGTTCGCCTACGCGGTCGGTCTCGGGGTGCCGTTCGTGCTGGCCGGAATCGGGATGACCAAGATGCTGGGAGCCGTTCGGTTCTTGCGGCGTTACCTCCGGCCCATCAACGTCGCTTCGGGCTTGTTGTTGACGGCCTTCGGGGTGCTGATGATCACCGGGAACCTCGCTCGCCTCTCCGGATGGTTCCAGGAACTGTTCACTACCATCGGGCTCGATCGGCTCGCCGAGATTTAGGAGGAGGGCCTCCCCAGCCGCCCGTGCAGGTCTCACCCACCCTCGAGGAATACACCACTCTGGCGTCCCGATATCCGGTGGTGCCCGTCTCGGTTCGGGTGCTGGCCGACCGGGAAACCGCCGTGAGTGCATTTGAGAAGCTCGTCGGCGACGCTCCCGGATTCCTTTTCGAGTCGGTGGAAGGCGGGGACCGCTGGGCCCGCTGGTCGTTTCTCGGCTGGGATCCGGAGTTCACCCTCGTGGCGAGAGACGGAGTGACCGCCGTCGAGGGCAAACCGCTCGACCTCGCCCAAGGCAACCCCCTGGAAGTGCTGGAGGACCTGCTGGCTCGTTTCGAAACACCGGAACTGCCCGACCTTCCTCCGCTACACAGTGGCGCCGTCGGGTTCCTCGGCTACGACTGCGTCAGGTATATCGAGGCCCTCCCCGGTCGGCCGTTCGACGATCGGGAGATCCCCGAGATGGTGTGGCAGTTCGTGGGTTCGCTGGCCGCCCTCGATCGATTCGATCAAACCATCACCCTGGTCCGCAACGTCTTCACCGGCGGCGACCCGGCCGACCGGTATGCCGCGGCGGTGCTGGCGCTGGAAGAAGCCGCCGTCCGGCTCGGCTCCGGTCGATCGTACGATCCCCGGGAGGCTCTCGCTCCGGCGCCGACCGGCCGGTCGCTCCGGTCGACCATGGACCGGGCGGATTTCGAGAGGGCCGTGGAACAGACCAAGCGTTACGTTGAACGGGGCGATGCCTTCCAGGTCGTGATCAGCCAGAGGTTGGAGACTCCGTTCGACGGGGATCCCTTTGCCGTGTACCGGTCGCTGCGGATGCTCAACCCTTCGCCGTACCTCTTCTACTTCAAACACCCGGAGGTCACCGTGGTCGGATCGTCACCGGAGTTACTGACCCGGGTCAGGGACGGCCGGGTATACAGCCGACCGATCGCCGGGACGCGGCGGCGGGGCGCAGACGAGTTGGAGGATGCAGCGCTGGAAGCCGAGTTGCTGGCCGACCCGAAAGAACGCGCCGAGCACATCATGCTGGTCGATCTGGCCAGGAACGACCTGGGGCGGGTGGCCGAATTCGGCAGCGTGACGGTCGACGATCTCATGGTGGTGGAGCGGTACTCGCACGTCATGCACATCGTTTCCGGCGTTTCAGGGAAGCTTCGATCGGGCGTCGGACCCATCGACGTAGTCCGCGCAGTCTTTCCCCATGGAACGGTGTCGGGCGCTCCCAAAGTCCGGGCGATGGAAATCATCGACGAGCTCGAGCCGGTGGCGCGGGGCCCGTACGCCGGGGCGGTCGGCTACTTCGATTTTTCGGGGAACATCGACACTGCCATCTGTCTGCGGACCGTGGTGATCGCCGACGACAAGGCCTGGGTCCAGGCCGGCGCCGGGTTGGTGGCGGACAGCGACCCGGCCCGGGAGTACGAAGAGACCATGGTCAAAGCCGCGGCGGCGCTGGCCGCCATCGAAGGAGCAGCCGGTGCCTGAGACGTATGGCGATGTGACGGCCGAGTATTTGGCCATCCGAACCGCCGCCGGATTGGTGGTCGGCACCCACGAACTGGTGACGGTACGCGGCCATGACGCGACGTCCTTCCTGCAAGGCCTCATCAGCCAGGACGTCGCAGCGCTTCCCGAGGGTGGGGTCGGCCGCTCTTTGCTGCTCGGACCGGAGGGAAAACTCCGGGCCGTGCTCTGGGTGTTGAAAGGCGAGAATGAGATCACCCTGGTGGCGGACCGAGGTCGGGGTGAGACGCTGACCGCCGATCTCGGTCGCTACCGGTTCAGAGTCGACGCCGCCATCGAACCGGTACAAGAGGAGGTGATCGGCGTGTGGGGCCCGGCCGCCGGGTCCGTTCTCGAGCAGGTGAATCTTCCCAAGCCGGCCGGGTGGATCCGCCGGAACCAGGTGCTGGTCGCCTATCTGCCGCTGGGTGGCCTGCCCAGGTACATCGTGGTTGGTGCCGATCGACGCGAATTAGAGGCGACCGAAGCCCGTTTGGCGGGGTCGCTGGCCGCCGACGCGATACGAGTGGAAGCCGGTGAGCCGGTCATGGGCCGCGACCTGGACGAGAAAACGATCCCCCAGGAATCGGGCCTGGTGCCGGCCACAGTTTCTTTCACCAAAGGTTGTTATCTGGGCCAGGAGTTGGTCGCCCGGATCGATAGTCGCGGGCACGTCAACCGGCTTTTCCGGGGCGTGGTGGTCGGCACCAACGTTCTTCCTCCGGAAGGTGCCGAGCTGGTCTTCGAGGACCAGCCGGTCGGTCATCTCACCTCGGTTGCGGAATCACTCACCCTCCGCGCTCCCGTTGGTCTGGCCCTGGTCCGTCGCGAAGTCGAACCGGACTCGCCGGTAATAATCCGCTGGGAGGGCGCTTCGGTGACGGGCACCGTGCGCCATCTGCCGCTCAGCGATTTCACAGAATCCTGACATTTTTCGAATAAGTGCCGAGTCCGTTCGGCCGATGGTGGATAACAACGATGTGACATACCACCATGTTCATGAACAGGAGAAACGATGGCGGCGCAGGGTCTGGTGCTGTTGATCGAAGACGAGGAAAGTATCGCCGAGATGCTGCGCGGGTTCTTCGAGAGGGCCGGGTTCCGGCTGATCCATGCCGCCAGCGGTGAAGACGGCTTGTCCCGGCTGGCCGAACGATCACCCAAGGTGGTATTGCTCGATCTCAATCTCCCCGGAATAGACGGTGTCGAGGTGTGCCGGAGAATCCGGGCGACCGGCTCCGATGTGCCGGTGATCATGCTCACCGCCCGCGACTCGGAAGTCGACAAGGTCGTCGGCTTGGAGCTGGGAGCCGACGACTACGTGACCAAGCCTTTCTCACCGAGGGAGTTGCTGGCCCGGGTCAAAGCAGTCTTGCGCCGCTCGGAGGAACAGCCTTCCCCGCCGCGGTCGATCGATGTTCGGGGATTCGAGATCGATGCCGGTCGTCGCCAGGTGCTCACGCCGTCGGGCGACACTATTCGTCCGACCGCCAAGGAATTCGATCTGCTCTGGTACCTGGCCGAAAACCGGGGATTGGTGCTCTCCCGCGCCCAGATCCTGTCGGCGGTCTGGGGGTATGACTATTTCGGGGAGACCCGGACGGTCGACGTGCACATCCGGCAACTCCGCAAGAAACTGGAGGGGGTGCCGGTCGAGACGGTGTGGGGAGTCGGCTACCGGATGGCCGACTGATGCGTCGTCGCTTCTTCTGGAGCATGCTGGCGGTGGCCGCTCTCGCCCTGACGGTGGTAGCGGTATTCGGGGCGGTGCTCACCCGGGTGGAGGTGGTGCAGCAGACCCGAACCGAGATCGCCCGGCAAGCGAGGGCGGTAGCCGGGCTGGTTGAGGAAGCCGCGTCCGTCGACGGCCGGATAACCGCACGCCGCCTGCTCGAGTTGTTGCGCGACGGTCAGGCCGATCCGGGGACCGATGGCGGAGACCGGTTTGTCCGGCTGCTGACCTCAGCGCAGCGAGTCACGGGAGGAAGCCTGATCGATCTCGGGTGGATCGGAGCCGACGGAACCCTTCGCCTGGTTCGCAACCCGGGTTTGGGCAATGTGCTGGGATTCGACGCCGCGGCGCTGATCAACGGTGAAGACCAATTCCGTCGCATCCAACTGCCGGAGGAAGCCCAGACCTTGGAAGCCATCGCCCATCCGATGGAGGTCATCGACCAGGAGGCGATCACTCCGGTCATCCTCGTGGCCCAGCGTTCCGATCTGATCGACTGGCGCCAGATCATGCGAGGTCTCCTCCTGCCGTTCGCCATCGCCGCGGCGCTCTCGGCGCTGGCCGCTAGAGCTCTGTCGCGATGGCTCGGCTCACGATTGGGCGGGTTGTCGGTGGCCGCCCGCCAACTGGCCGAGGGGGATCTGGCCGCCCGGGCCCGGGCCGATGGAAACGACGAGATCGCCGAACTGGCCCGGACTTTCAACGGCATGGCCGACCAACTTCAAGACACCCAAATGCGAGAGCAGGAGTTCTTGATGAGCGTCGGCCACGATCTGCGGACCCCGTTGACCACCATCGGGGGCTATGCCGAAGCCCTGAACGAGGGGGAACTGGACGAGGAAGAGACCCGACGGATCGCCGGCGTGTTGACTCGCGAAACCGATCGATTGCGCCGCCTGGTCGGCGACCTCATGTTGCTTGCCCGGCTGGAAGCGAGGGAATTCGATCTCCGTCCGGAACCGGTGGATGTGGGCGCCCACCTGACCGAAATCGCCGAGTCTTTCCGCAAGCGAGCGGAGGATTCCCGAATACGTCTCGACGTGCAGGTCGACGAGACGGGGTTGTTCGTCACCGATCCCGATCGGCTGGCCCAGATCGTCACCAATCTGACCGAGAACGCCCTCCGCTACACACCGGAGGCCGGTCGGGTGACCGTCGCGATCTCCGCCCGCGACAACGTCGTCGAACTGGCCGTCACCGACACCGGGGCCGGTATCGACGAGGATGATCTGCCCCGGGTCTTCGAGAAGTTCTATGTGGCTCGCAAGTACCGTCGAGTCCGACCAGAAGGTTCGGGGCTGGGTTTGACCATCGTCAAGCAACTGGTCGACGCGATGGGGGGGACCATCACCGTGGAGTCGGTGCCGGGAACCGGAACCCGCTTTATGGTGTCGATTCCGGCCACGTCGCCTTCTGACGAGTAGTCAACGTCCTACGATGTTCGCATGCTGCCGCAGATCATCGCCGACGTCCGCCGGGATCTCCCCGCCCTCCGGCAACGGGCTGACGAATTGCAGGCTGCGGCACTCCGGCAGGGACCGGCCCGGGACTTTGCGGCGGCCCTGAAGGCTCCCGGGTTGTCGGTTATCGCCGAGATCAAACGGGCCTCACCATCGCGCGGTCCGATCGACCCCGATCTGGATCCTCCCGCTCTGGCCGCCGAGTACCAGCGCGGCGGGGCGGCCTGCATCTCGGTGCTCACCGAACCACGCCATTTTCTTGGTTCGCTCGACGACCTCCTCCGGGTTCGGGAAGCGGTCCGGGTTCCCGTTCTTCGCAAGGATTTCATACTCGATCCGGTCCAGATCTGGGAGGCCCGGGCGGTGGGGGCCGATGCCGTGTTGTTGATTGTGGCCGCCCTGGTCGATCAGACGCTGGTCGACCTTCTGGCCGAAACCCACCTGGCCGGGATGGAAGCCCTGGTCGAAGTACACAACGAGGACGAAGTGGATCGGGCCGGGGCGGCCGGCGCCCGGGTGATCGGCGTCAACAACCGGGATCTGGCGAGTTTTGAAGTAGATCTCGCCACCGCCGAGCGATTGGCGGCCCGAATCGATGGGGAAGCCGTGACGGTCGCCGAGAGCGGCATTTGGTCCCCGGCGGACGCCCGGCGAATGCAAGAGGCCGGATACGACGCCGTTCTCGTCGGAGAGAGCCTCGTGCGGGCAGCCGATCCGGTCGCGCTCCTGACCGGCCTGCGAGGGGAAACGTGACTTGGGTCAAGGTCTGACGCGGTCTTTGCCGGCCTTGTCAGCCCCGGCCTTTTCTGAGCACGGTCTCCATGCCTCAAAAGAGGGACCACCTATGAATGGTGGTCCCTCTTGATCGTTTGCTCGTGTCGGATGAACTAAGGAGTTCCGAGTGGCGCTGCCGATTTCGCTGAAGGTCTCAGGAGACCTGATCGCCGGCGAAGGTTGAGTACGCCAGCAATCGCGATGATCGCGATCATCACGACCAGCAGTGCGTACTCAACCATGCTGGCGCCACGCTCGTCCTTGAAGGACTCCCAGCGAGCGGCCAACTCACCAATAACTGTCAACACAGGCAACCCTCCTACAGGCTCGGCTATCCTAGTGAGCATCGGCACCATGGGCTGGACCTTCATCGGTCGGGCGACCCATGTCCCTCAGACCGGCCTCCACGATCCGACCTCTCCCCTGGGTCCTTGCACCGACACTGTTTAGACTTGCCCCGCCGCCTTTGCGAACCGCAACAAGTGCGGCTTGTCGCCCTTAGGTCGCTCAGCGGGGCTTCTTCGACGCCGGGACGGTGGTACGCTCCGCGAACCCAGCCGAGGAACCGGCGTTGTCGGTATCCGCCTCGAGGGACATGAATACACAATGACGTGGGTAAAGGTCTGCGGCCTGCGGCACCGCGCGGACGTCGAAACCGCCGTGGAGGCCGGTGCCAGTGCCGTGGGTTTCGTGCTGGCACCTGATTCCCCACGTCGGATCACCGTGTCTCAGGCGGCCGCCCTGGCCTGCGATGTGCCCATCATGACGGTGATCGTCACCGTGGATCTCGAGCCTTCCGAATTGCTGGCCGCGGTGGCGGCCACCGGAGTCGGAGGAGTCCAACCACACGGAGCTCACCGGCAAGCCGCCGCCCGGGCGGCGCAGGCTGCCGGCCTCTTTGTGCTCCATCCCGTCTCGGTTCGGGGCTCGATCGATCTGAGCATGGTCGGGGAGGGCCAGATCCCGCTTCTCGATACCTACCGGGCCGGCATCCATGGAGGGACGGGGGAAACGTTCGATTGGGACAAGATCCCGGACCCGGCCCGCCCCTTTGTGCTGGCCGGCGGATTGGGGCCGGACAACGTCGCCGAAGCGATCCGTCGGGTGGCTCCGTGGGGGGTGGACGCCTCCTCAGGTCTAGAGTCCGCCCCCGGTGTGAAAGACCCGGAGCGCATCCGGGCCTACGTGGAGAGGGCACTTGCGGAATGAAGATGGAGAGACCAGACGACCAGGGACGTTTTGGCGAGTTTGGTGGCCGGTTCGCTCCGGAGACGCTGATTCCGGCGCTCGACGAGCTGACCGCGGCTTTCGAGAAGGCCTGGGCGGACGATCGCTTTGTCGGAGGAGTACCGGCGGGTATTGCGAGACTTCGTCGGTCGCCCCACGCCGCTGCACGAAGCAGCCCGCCTTTCGGAGCAATTGGGAGTCAGAATCCTTCTCAAGCGTGAGGACCTCGCCCACACCGGCGCCCACAAGATCAACAACGCCATTGGCCAGGTGATGCTCGCTCGCGACATGGGCAAGCCCCGGGTGATCGCCGAAACCGGGGCCGGTCAGCACGGAGTGGCAACCGCCACCGCGGCTGCCTATTTCGGGTTGGAATGTGACGTCTACATGGGTGAGGTGGACATGGAGCGGCAGGCGCTCAACGTCCGCCGCATGGAGATGCTCGACGCCCGGGTCATTCCGGTCACCTCGGGAGCGGGGACGCTCAAGGACGCCGTCAGCGAAGCTATGCGGGACTGGGTTCGCACCGTTGAGACCACCCATTACGTCATCGGGTCGGTGGTCGGGCCCCATCCGTTCCCGTGGATGGTCCGCGAGTTCCAGAAGGTCATCGGGGAGGAAGCCCTGGTGCAACTGGACGGTCTGATGCCCGACTACGTGGTGGCCTGTGTCGGGGGCGGTTCCAACGCCATCGGGATCTTCTATCCGTTTGCCGGGCTGGGTCCCGAGCTGGTCGGTGTCGAGGCGGCCGGGTTCGGTATCGAGTCTGGGCACCATGGGGCATCGATCGGGGCCGGGACCCCGGGCATCTTGCACGGAACCAGGACGTATCTCCTGCAAGACGACGAAGGTCAAGTGCTGGAAGCGCACTCGATCTCGGCCGGGCTCGATTATCCGGGGGTGGGACCCGAGCACGCCTTTTTTTCCCAATCGGGCCTCGCCCGGTATGAGTCGGCCACCGACGACGAGGCGGTGGCCGCCCTGGAACTGCTGACCCGCACCGAAGGCATCATCCCGGCCCTCGAGTCGGCCCACGCCATCGCCTGGATAGTCCGGGAAGCCCCGGCGCTGGCCGGCAAGACCGTGCTGGTCAATTTGTCCGGTCGGGGCGACAAAGACGTTGAGCAGTTGGCCAAGAGGGCGCCGTGAGCCGCGAGCGGCTCGAGCAGCTGTTCGCCGACGGGCGTTCATCGGGTCGGACTGCCCTGCTGCCGTTCATGACCGCCGGGCTGCCGACGTTGACCACCAGCGCCGATCTCTTCGAGGCGATGGCCGCGTCGGGAGCGGACGCGTTCGAGGTAGGCATTCCCTACTCGGACCCGATGATGGACGGCCCGACGATTCAATCCGGCAACCTCCGGGCTCTGGCCGGGGGAACCACCGTTGACGCCGGATTCGAGATCGTTGCCGCGGTGGTCGCCCGGACGGGCAAGCCGGTCCTGGTGATGACCTACGCCAACCCGATCTTCCGGATCGGTCCCGAGGTATTCGCCCGGCGGTGCCGGGAAGCCGGCGCTTCCGGAGTGATCGTGGCCGACTTGCCCCTGGAAGAGGCCGCGGCCATCCAGGGACCAATCGAGGCAACCGGTTTGGGGATGGTGTTGTTCGCCGCCCCCACCGCCGGCCGTGCTCGTCTGGAGGCGATCGCGGCGGCCCGCCCGGTGTTCATCTACGGCATCGCCGATTTGGGAGTGACCGGGGAGAGACGGCGGTCCAGTGACCGTGCCCAGGATCTGGCCGCCCGGATCCGAGACATCACGGATACGCCCCTGGTGATGGGCGTGGGGATTTCCACCCCAGAGCAGGCGCGAGCCCTGGCCGGGCGGGCGGACGGGATCATCGTCGGATCGGCCCTGGTTCGGCGGGTGCTGGAGGCGGCCGACGAGTCCACTGCCATTGCCGAGGTCGGAAGGGCTGTGGGTGATTTCGCCGGAGCGTTGCGGTGAAGCGATGGGCTTCTTGGTCGTGGCTGCAGTGGCGGTGGTGCTGTTTGGAGTGTTTTTCGCCCGGGAAGCCCCGCAAGTCGCTGGAGAGCTCTGCTCGCCCGGATTTTCCCAACTACTACCTGGGGGGAGAACGCCTCTTCGAGGGCCGACCGGTCTACGGGCCGCTCGAGACTGAAGTCGAGCAACGATTCGGCGTGGCCGGTTACGACGCCTACCCGGCCGATCCACCTCCCACGGTGATACTGGTGGCACCGCTCAGCTTGCTTCCCTATGACACCGCCTGGTTGCTCCTGGCCGGCTTGTCTGTGGTGATCTTGTTGACCGTCGTTTATCTCACCGCTCGGGAACTCGGGTTCCCTCCCGAGCTGGGCTTGGTCTTGGCCGGCGCCGCTTTGATCACTACCAGTTTCCGGTTTCTGATCATCCGCAACCATGTCGAGAGCCTGGTGCTGCTTCTCGGCTTTCTCGGATGGCGGGCACTGCGCCGCCGCAACTCCGAGGCCGCCGGGGTGTGGTGGGGTCTGGCGACGGCCTTGAAACTGTTCCCCGGTATGTGGCTGATCGGGCTGGCCCGGCGCCGTACCCGGGTGGGAATGGTCACCGGAGCCGCCACGGTCGTGGTCGTCGGCATGGCGAGCCTGGCAGTGCTCGGTTGGTCGAACGTTGCGGACTTCGCCACCGAGGTAGTCGGCTCTTCGACCCGTTGGTATGGCGCCTTGGGCAACTACTCACTTCTGTCCTTCGGGACGGCCCTGTCCTCGGTAACCCTCGGGTGGGTGCTCACCGGGCTGGGGGCGGCCGTCCTGGTACCCCTGTACGTGCGGCACGCCGTTGGGCCCGATCAGGTATGGGTGGCAGGCACCGCCGCCGCCCTTCTCTTGTCGCCGCTGTCCTGGCTCAACTACCTGGTGCTCGCCATACCGGCGGTGATCATCGTCGGAGCCCGGTTGGATGTCAGAGTGTCGGCCGATCGCTGGTGGCTGTTCGGTCTGGTTGCTTCGCTGGGTTTCTGGGGCCCGGTCGTATTCGGAGCCGAACTTCCCAGCGTCATTGTTTCTTTCGTTCCGACGTACGGTCTCGTTGCCCTGTTCGTGGTGGCTCTCAAACGATTGGGCGACCGGCGGGGCGCAGAGCCGGCAGAGGTATAGACAGCGGCCACCTTCCCGGGAGAGGAACCGTCCCGGCCGGGGGAGTGGGGGATGCGGCAGGTGGGACTGGTTCGGTGTGGTCGGTGACCGCTGTCAACACGAACGGTACCTACGGTTCGGTGTTATTCGAGGGTTGGAGAGCAGCGGCCGAAGGCGATCGTGGAGTATTGCCGACCCGGCTGGCACAATGCCCGAATGTCAAAATCCGGCGAACCGACTCCCGCCTCCGACTGGCGGGCTGTGGCGCTGCTGATCCCAGCTCTCGCGTTTTCAAGCTTTGCGCAAGGTGGGAACCATCTACGACAGCTGACACCTGGTGGCACCTTGCAACGGGTCGCCTGATTCTCGAGCGGAAAGCGATACCGCGCGTCGATCCATTCTCATGGACGGCAGCAGGTGAGGTCTGGCAGCCGAACGGATGGCTCAGCGATGCCTTCCTTGCGGTGGTTGAGAAGATCGGAGGGCTGCCCTTAGTCGCTCTTCTCAGGCCGACATTCATGGTGTTGATCGGCCTTGTTGTTTATGTCATGAGCCGCCGGAGCGGGGCGGGTCCATGGTCGGCGGTGACTGCCGCAGCCCTCGCCGTGTACTTCGCTGAACCTTTCGTTGTCGAGAGACCGCAACTGTTCAGTTTCGTGCTGTTGCCGGTCGTGGTGATGACGACTCGCTCGGCTTTGCGTGGCTCGACTCCAGCATTGATCGTGACCTCTGTTGTCACAGCATTATGGGCGAACCTGCACGGTGTCTTCATTGTCGGTGTCGGCGTGGTCGGCTTGCTGGCGCTCGGCTACGCGCTTGATCGGCGCACTCTTCTGACTCCGCTGAAGGTCGCCGGGGGAGCTGCTCTAGCGGGGCTCGTCAGCCCGCTCCTTTGGCGCGGATACACGAACGCGTCTGTACGTGCCGTCGGTTTCGGTGACGATCAACGAATGGCGATCCCTGGACCTGGGCGATTCGCGTGACTGGCTCTTCTTGGTGGTTCCGGCTCTGGGCATCATTGGCATGGTGGTCAGCGGTCGCTGGCGCAAGTGGGAGGCTGTGCTTCCGATCATCGCCCTCACTGTGGCGACCGTGCTGGCCATTCGCAATGCCCCGCTCGCGGCGGTCATAACCGCACCGGAGATTGCCATCGGGCTCAGCTCACTACAGGTCGGCAGGCTCAAGGCTTGGGCGGCTCCGCGGACCGTGCCGATCGTGTTGGGTGTGTGGATTGCCGGGGTCGTGGTGGCCATTCAATCGACAAGTGGATTTGGAGTGCTTGGCCGGCCTGAACCGAGTCGGTTCCCGGTTGTGGCTGCCGAGGAGATACCCGCAGGTTGTCGTTTGCTGAATGAGTACGCCCACGGTGGGTACCTGATCGCAACCCGATGGCCGGAGGTACGAGTATCTCAGGACGGACGAAACGATCTCTACGGGTCCGAGAGAATCGAGCTTCAGCGAACGTTGTTGGAGGGGGATTCGCTGGTTGCTCTGGAGGAATTCGGCGTCGATTGCGTGCTGGCTGACACGAGTCGACCACTTGTCCAGGCGCTCGAAACCTCGGAGGAGTGGTCTCTGGTGGCAGTTGATCGGGCAGCGAGTCTCTTCATGCTTTCCCTTGATTAGGGTTTTGAGGTTCACGGATCGGATTGGACCAGGGAGGTAGCGGTCGAGGAAGCGTTGCTGCGTTGTGCGGGGCGGCTTCCTGCCGGGCCTGGGAGGGTCTTCGGGCAGGCGAACCCGTTGAAGTCCCCTCCCGGCCCAGCGCACCAATCCCATCGGCAGACGGTGAACAAATCCTGAGCAGGATCATCCGCGCCCCTGACGTCGCTTCCGCTGCGGAGCCGTTGAACGACAAGACGAGTTTTCGGGATGGGCATTCCGACTCTTGTCCGATCGGACGTCATGCATGAGTCCATGCCAGCGGGCCTAAGGTTCGGCGGTCGAAGTGTCGACGGATAGATCAGCACGGCTACACGGGAACTTGTGGTGACTCATTCAGACAGCGATTCGACCTCAACGATGCAGGGCCTCAGGGTTCGCCTGGTGCTGCTCAGTTTCCTGATGCTCTTCGTGGAGCTGGCCCTCATCCGCTGGACGGGATCGAATGTCGTCTATCTCTCCTACTTCTCGAACTTCGTCCTGCTCGGCAGTTTCCTGGGGATCGGTGTCGGTTTCTTGAGAGCACGGGCGCCGATCGATACCTTCAAGTGGACCCCGGTCGGATTGGCCGTGTTGGTGGCCTTTGTACTTTTGTTTCCTGTCCAGATCGACCGGTCCGGCTCAGAACTCATCTACTTCGGCAGCTTTGAACCAAGCGGTCTGCCCGTATGGCTGATGCTGCCGGCCATCTTCCTAGCGGTTTCGGCGGTTATGGCGATGATCGGAGAAGGAGTCGCTCGAACCTTTGCACGCTTTGAGAGCCTGGAGGCATATCGCCTGGACTTGATCGGAAGCATTGGTGGCGTTATTGCCTTCTCGCTTCTTTCTTTTGCTCACGCTCCGCCGGTCGTCTGGGGCGTGGTCGTCGGAGTATTACTTCTCGTGCTTGTCCGGCCGTCTCTCGGCATCATTCAAGTGATGGCGGTCGCCGTGATTGTGTTCGCCCTGCTGCTGGAATCACTGGCTCCCTTGACGAGTTGGTCGCCCTATTACAAGGTCACCGAGCGGTACGGGACGGGTGCTGCCACGGGCGCCGTCGGTATCAACGTGAACGGGATTCCCCATCAAGCGGCCGTTTCCGGTCGAGACTCGCCGCGAAGTCGAGCCGATCTACTTCCTGCCCTACGAGTGGGCGGCAGAGCTGAGGCTTGACGACGTGCTGATAGTCGGTGCCGGTACCGGCAGCGACGTAGCGATCGCTTTGAGTCAGGGAGCCGGCCGCATCGATGCCGTTGAGATCGATCCACGGCTCTATGAAATAGGGCGCCTGGAGCACCCCGATCGACCGTACGACGATCCCCCGCGTCTCGGTCGTTGTTGATGACGGCAGAGCTTTCATGCAGCGGACCGAGCGTCGCTACGACCTCATCCTCTTCACTCTGCCCGACTCGCTGACCCTGGTGTCCGGCCAGTCGTCGCTTCGTCTGGAGAGCTATCTCTTCACCGAAGAGGCGTTTCGTCAGGCGAGGCACTTGCTCAAGCCCGACGGAGTGTTCGCGATGTACAACTTCTTCCGAGAGGAGTGGCTGATCGAACGGCTCGCCGGGATGGTGCACGTGGCTTTCGAACAATCTCCCTGCGTAGAGGAGGTTGGGACTGTGGGCGGCCTGGCCCTGATCATGTCGGGTCAAGGGACCGTCTCCATCGACTGCATCCCGCCGGCAACCCTGTCTTCTGCAACCGGGGATGGGAGCGTCGTGACCGACGACCACCCGTTTCTCTATCTGCGGAACAACCAGATTCCCGGCTACCACCTGTTCGCACTTGGGCTGATCCTCTTGGTCTCTTGGTTGTTCGTTCGTATCTCGGCCGGAAAGCTCGGAAGATGCGGAACTACACGGACCTGTTCTTCATGGGCGTCGCTTTCCTGTTGCTCGAAACAATGAACGTTGTACGTTTCGCGCTGCTGTTCGGGACCACCTGGTTCGTCAACTCGCTGGTCTTCGCCGGGATCCTTCTGGCCGTGCTGGCGGCCGTCGAGGTCGCTCGACGGGTGCGACTCCCGAAACCGGGCATTCTGTACGCTGTTTCTCTTCGTGACGCTGGCGGTGGCCTGGATGATCCCGCAGTCTGCTCTGCTGACGCTGTCCGGTCCGGTCCGGTTTGTGTTGCTGCCACGGTGCTTGCCTTTGCTCCGATCTTCCTGGCCAACGTGGTTTTTGCGCAGCGATTCAAGGATGTGGGTTCTTCCACGATCGCGTTCGGAGCCAACCTGCTCGGTGCCATGGTGGGCGGCGTCTTGGAGTACGCAGCTCTGATCGTCGGGTATCGATCACTCGTGATCTTCGCCGGGCTTCTGTATGGTCTGGCCTTCTTCTTCGGCCACAAACAGGTCCCTGTGAGGACCGCCGGCTAGTTCCAGCTCGACCTCGACCCCGGGCGGGGCCGGAAGTCGTCGGGGGTCGTCGACATTCGAACCGTCTACCAGCCCTATCGAGAGCGTTTCGGTCTTGACGGGTTCGGCGCAAAGGGAACGCCGTTGGGTTACGTTGGCGCTGCAGCTGGGAATGAACCCTATGCTCAGCAGCTTCAGACCGGGCGATGATGTGACGATGACCCGGCACGCAACCCTTTTTCAAAGATGACCGACAACGACTCAACACAATCGACACCACGCCTTCGGCATCTTTTTGGATATCGCTGCCGTTTCTGGTGGAATTCTCATGCTCGAGCTGGGCCTTACCCGTCTGCTCTCCGTCACCACCTGGTACCACTTTGCCTTCTTTGCCATCTCCTTAGCTCTCCTCGGCTTGGGCGCCAGCGGGGTTTTTGTTTACGCCGCCCAACAACGCCTCAAAGTTGTGCCTACCCCTAACTTGTTGGTGTTCTCTGCCTTTGCTTTTGCAGGGTTGAGCGTGTTGTTGATGGTTCTCTACCTGTACACCCCGCTGGGTGTCGCCGGGATGAAGAACAACTTCCTCCTGCTGATGTTCGCCATTCTTGTCGGGACCGCACCCTTTTTTGCAGGCGGCCTGTACTTGACCATCGCCATATCTCGATACTCGGAATCGATCACCAGGGTGTATGCCGCGGACCTCCTCGGTGCCGCCGGCGGATGCCTCCTCTTCATTCCCGCGCTGGGGTGTTTTCGGAGGACCGGGGCCGATGCTCGGTGCCGCCGTCTTGTCATTGCTCGGTGCTCTCGGATACATCGCAACTCCGAAGATGCGCCGAATGACGCTGGCTCTCCTTTCTGTGGCGGTGGGCATTCTGACAGTCCAGGCCGTTCAACCGATCCTCGATATTCAGTACGGGGAAGACGGCCCGATTCGGCCGAGCCTCTTCAGTGAGTGGGACTCGGCAACCGCGGGTGGCCGTGTACGACGAACCACAGGTTGATTGGGGTTTGAGCCAGGCAGTGGATGTTGTACCCGTGCCTTCATTGCGCATGGACATCGACGTGTGGGCGGGATCCCGCTGATCGCTTCCGGACTCGAGGGAGGATGTGGAGTACCTCCGGTACGACGTGTCCGCCCTCGGCCACTGGCTCTTGCCCGAGGATTCCAAGACACTCATCATTGGTCCGGGCGGAGGTCGCGATATCTGGACGAGCCTGGTGTTCGGCGCTCGATCTGTCACCGGGATTGAGATCA
>CAVQVN010000003.1:0-492364 GCA_963717135.1 uncultured Actinomycetota bacterium | reverse complement strand
GGCGGAGGGAGTGGGATTCGAACCCACGGTAGGGCGTGAACCCCACAGCAGTTTTCAAGACTGCCACCTTCGTCCGCTCGGTCATCCCTCCATGGCGGTGGCGCAGCCACCGCGGTTTCAAGTTACAAGTTACAGGTCCCAAGAACAGTCCCCCTGGGGAAAACCGTCTGGCGAGGCCGCACCCCCTCCGCGGTACCGCTGAGCGGTACCGCGCCTCCCCCGCCAAGCAGGGGAGGCAAGAGCGGAGGGAGAGGGATTTGAACCCTCGAGGGAGCGTGAACCCCCTACACGCTTTCCAGGCGTGCGCACTAGGCCAGACTATGCGATCCCTCCAACAGCGGCATAGTGTAAAGCGACATGAACCAAGCCCAACTCGAAACCGCCATGCGGGCCGCTCTCGCCGAAGCGGCTCTCGCCGCCGAACACGGCGACGTGCCGGTCGGGGCGGTGCTCATCGATGCCGACGGCAGGATCGTCGCGGCCGATCACAACCGCCGAGAGGAGTTGCAGGATCCCACCGCCCACGCCGAGATCCGGGTGCTCTCGGCCGCGGCCCGCACCCGCGAGGACTGGAGATTGACGGGGCATACTCTGGTAGTGACCCTCGAGCCTTGCCCGATGTGTGCCGGGGCCGCCGTGTGGTCCCGCCTGGAGCGAATCGTCTTCGGCGCCCCGGATCTGAAGGCGGGCGCCGCCTGGAGCCTCTACAACATCCCCCAGGATCGCCGCCTCAACCACCACATCGAGTTAACCGGCGGGATCCTCCAAGAAGAGTGCGGGAATCTGCTGAGCGACTTCTTCTCGGAAAAGCGGGATTGAAGGACCCCTCAATCCGGGTATCAGGTTTCAGGTTTCGGGATCCAAAGGCTCGAGAATCTGAAACCTGGAACTTGAAACCGGAATGCTGGCTCCTTGAGCCAGCATTCTTTCGCGGAGGGAGAGGGATTCGAACCCTCGAGGGCGGGTAAACGCCCTACGGCATTTCGAGTGCCGCGCACTAGGCCGGACTATGCGATCCCTCCGGTGCCGGGATTGTAACTGGCCGTTGTTCGCTGGAGCACATCGTCTGACTCGCCGAAACCTGCCACCTGCAACCTGGAATCCGAGTGCGTAGTACCCTGTCCACGATCGTGCTAGGCGGGGCGCTAGGGGTGCCCTGTACCCGAAACCCTCTACATGCGGGGCCGAATCCCTGCCCGAGGGTGTCCACCGTTCGGGTCGGCACCGAGCACGCAGCGTTGAAGGCCGGGTCCTGCGCGGCGGGACGCCGTGAATCGGGTCAGGTCCGGAAGGAAGCAGCCCTAAGCGGTTGGTCCCGGGTGCCGCAGGAGCGCCTGGCTGGAGCCGGCGACTCGGGAAGCGCCGGGCGGCGCCATTCGACGGCAGGGTGCACGGTCACTAAGAGCTCAGCTTTGCCGAGGAGTACCTCGCAAATCAGGCTGCCTTCGGCAACCGTACCTAGTACTTCGTACCGTGGCCGCAATAGTGACCGGCGGAGAGGGCGAGCGAAGACTTCGACCCCGAACCGCCCTCACTACCACTCTCGCCCCCTGAAACTATGTGAACGCTGTCCGCGATACGAGATACGAGCTACTTCCCGAGCAGTACCCCGTACACGAAGCCCAGCGGGCCCATCCGCCAGATGTCTTCGACCTGCAGCGGGCCACCGGCAAACAACACCTCGGGAGGCGGCAGCTTGTCGAGCGAGCGATGAAGATAGGTGTACTCTCGACGTGCTCCGACCGCAGCTCCCGCCAGAGGAAGCATTACAGCCGTGCCCGCCCGGTGTATGCCGGCGGCGAGTTGGTTGCGCGGCCGGCCCAAACCGATAACCGCCGCCTTCCCTCCGGGCCGCAGCACCCGGTGAATCTCGCTCAGCGTCTTGGGGACGGATATCAGATTGCGAAACACGAATGCCGAAAACACGCCGTCGAAGGATTCGTCCCTGAACGGCAAGGCCTCCCCGACCGCAACCACTCGCGACGTCAGCGGGTTGAGACCCAACATTTCGACTACCGGATCGAGAGCGACCGCCTGGCGGTCACCAAAGGTCGGAACCGCGGCCCCGGTCCCCGCCCCCAGGTCGAGCAACCTGCCGGAAGGGAGCCGATCGATTCCCGCCCGTCGCCAGGCCTGCTCTCGACCAAGAGACAGAATCGTGTTGAGCCGGTCGTAGCGCCGGGCAATACCGGAGAAAACCTCCTGGCCCGCCGGGCGTTTGCTCATGGTTCGATGGATTCGAACCCAACGTACGGGCGGAGGGCAGGGGGAATCCTGATCGAACCGTCGCGCTGCTGGTGGTTTTCGATGATCGCCAGGACGGTCCGCGAACTGGTCACCACGGTTCCGTTGAGGGTATGTAGCAGCCGGTTGCCCGTCTCATCGCGGAATCTTGCCCGGAGGCGACGTGCCTGGAAATCGGTCGTATTCGAACAGGAGGTGATTTCCCGGAAGGTTTCCTGCGAGGGAACCCAGACCTCGATGTCGTACTTCTTGGCCGCCGGCGCGCCCAGATCCCCCGCCGCCACGTTCACGACCCGGTAGGGAAGCTCGAGGTCCTGCAGGACCTGCTCTTCGATCGACAGCATGTATTCGTGTTCTTCCCACGACCGGTCGGGATGACAGAACGAGAACATCTCGACCTTGTCGAACTGGTGCATCCGGAAGATCCCTCTGGTGTCCTTGCCGTAGGTACCCGCTTCGCGGCGAAAACAGCTGGAAAACCCGGCGTAGCGAACCGGCAGTGCCTCAGCCTCGAGAATCTCGTCGAGATGCAGGGCGGCCAGAGACACCTCGGACGTGCCGACCAGAAAGAGCTCATCGCGCTCAACGGCATACACCTGATCACGTTCGGTTGGGAAAAACCCGGTTCCGAACAAGGCTTCCTCCCGCACCAGGACGGGTGGTACCACAGCCGTGAAGCCTTCACCGGTGAGGCGCTCCATCGCAAACCGCACCAACCCGAGGCCCAACAGGGCGGCGTCGCCCTTCAAATAGGCGAACCTCGACCCGGACAGTCGCGCCCCGCGCTCTACGTCGATGATTCCCAAAGACTCGCCGAGTTCTTGATGGTCGCGAACCGGGAAATCCAATTGGGGCGGAGTCCCCCACCTACTCACCTCCACGGCATCGTCTTCGGTGGTCCCGTCGGGCGCCGACGGGTGAGCCATGTTGGGAACGTTGATCCACAGATCCTGAAAGCGTCCGTCGAGTTCGTCCGCCTCGGCGAGAAGCCGCTCGTAGCTCTCGGCCAACTGCCCGGCTTCGGCAATGGCCTTTTGTTTGGTTTCGCCCTCGAGGCGGGAGATCTCCTTGCCGGCCAGTCTCTGCTCGGCGCGGACTTGTTCGGCTTCACTCCGAATCGCTCGCCGGCGCGCATCGAGGTCGACGAGTTCATCTACATCGATGTCGGCCTGGCGGCGAGCCAGAGCCTCTCGCAAGTCGTCGGGGGATTCTCTCAGGATGGCCAGATCGATCATGTCGTCCTGGATGCTACTGCTGGAGTGCCCGGTTGATGACCTCCCGTTCCTCGGGCGAGACCGGTTCCTCGGGAACGCCGCCGGCGATTCTCTTCAGGTAGAACGAGGTATCGGTGCGGGAGACGAGCACACTCACCACGAAGCCGCTCCCCTCATCATCCAACAACGCAATTGAACGGGACCGGGCACCCCCCACATCGTCGTACGCGTCATAATTGATGACCCCTGAGCGTCGCAACGAAGTCAGGGATCGCTGCTCCAGATGTAACAATCGCTTCTGGAGGTCCGCGACGGCTACATCGTGCAAACCCAATTCGTTTTCGATGCGGTGCAGCAGGTCGTACAACTCATCGTTTCCGAGCGGAACCCCCGACAGCGCCTGCCTCAGGTTGACGATCTCCCAGGCCATCCAGGCGACTGCGATCGCCAACACCACCACAATGATCCATAGCCCCGTGTTCATGCCGGCTCATTGACAAAGAACGGCGCTTCCCAACGATTGTTGTCGGTGTCCAGTTCACCGTCGACGAGCGTGACGCTGATGGTGGCGACGAGTTTCTCCCCGGCCGTCACCGCCAAATCGGCGAACTCGACGGTCACGCTTCCTCCTGCCTCCAATTCGGAAAGGTTCTCTGATCGTTCCTCCAGCACATTGCCTCCTCCGTCCTGCAGCAGGATTGAGACGGTCAGGTCTTCCTCGTCTCGGTTTCCCTCGTTCACGACAACGATCTGAACGAGGAGCGTGTCCGTGTTGGGCAAGATCGGCGCGCCGTCGGTCACTCCACCCGTCCCCTCCGGATCCAATCGGACGGTGGCGATTGCCAAGTCGCGACTGAGTGCCAAGCCCTCGGATCGGGCGGCGATCCCGGCCAAACGCTCGGCGTATGTCAATGACGAGAGGGCCACCGACAGATATCCCGCGTCCGGGAACTCACCGATCTCCACGTCCGCCTGGCTTCGCAACTCGTCCGCCTCTTCAACAAAACGTGCGTAGGCGCGGTCACCGACTTCGAGTTCGACCAGGATGTCCGCCAGATTCCCAATCGCGACTGCGCTTTCCGGATCATCCACAACCTCCAGCAGGGCAGCTTCAAAGCCGGACAGGCCGGCTTCCCAAGACACCAAAGCCAGAGACATGGCTGCATCGGCGCCTGCCGCACTGGTCGGTACCTCCGTGGATTCGTTTTGGATGACGGTGTTGCGAGCCGTCTCAATCATCTGAGTCATCAGGGTCGTCAGACGATCACGGTCGAAGTTCTGGAGCCCCGATATCACGTGATCCTTGAATTCAATCGAATGCTCGTGGTGTTCGAGCGCCACCGTCCTGGCTTCTTCGAGGTAGGCAACCAGAGCGCGGGTCTCAGAGCGAAGGCTGCTCGCCGCGATGAGAACCACTGCAATCACCGATACGAGCACCAGCGCTAACAACGCACCACGCCGGCGCCGGCGTCTGGGATACGTGGGATACACCTATTGATCCCCAAGGGTAAGAGCGCGCACCACAAAGATATTACGTCGCGCGTGTTTCCGCAGGAAACTGGCGTTGGCGACGAGCGCCACGAGGAACGGCGGAGGCGAGGGGAGATACGGCAAACTTGAACTCAGGCCCACCGCGGAGTTCGCCAAACAAACTCCGCTAGCGAGGGGGCAAGGGCGAAAACCAACCGGACGAAACCGCAAACCCGGGACCAGGCCGATCGAGTTTCGCGCGACAAAGCCGGTTAGTTACGAGCGAAGCGAGGAACGGCAAACTACAACGGACCGGCTGAAAGACCGGTCCGCGTGGGCGAGGGGGGACTTGAACCCCCACGAGCCTGAGCTCACAGGCACCTGAAGCCTGCGCGTCTGCCAATTCCGCCACTCGCCCTAATGCTGTGAAGCACTTATGAGGGCCAGAATCGTACCACGCTCGATCTTGGGCGAATCTGCGGTCGATTCGGCACAGTCGGAGGCAGGCGACGAATCCACCGTACCGTAGACTGATTCGGATGAAGCTCGTACGCGACTTCGAACGTCGACTGGAACAACTCGTCGACGGGATGGCCGGCAAGGTTTTCCGTGGCAAACTCCACCCCGTGGAACTGGCCTCCCGCCTCGTCAGGGAGGCCGACCTCGGTGTCGAGGAGAGCCCGATCGGGCCGACGGCTCCAAATATCTACAAACTGCGGGTCAATCCCGGCGGTCTCGACACCGACATACCTTCAGATCTGATTCACGAGTTGGAAAAAGTCCTGGAATCGACTGCGGCCGACCGCGGCTGGCGACTAGGTGGACCCGTTCGGGTATCGCTGGAACCGGCGGAAAGCGTGTCGCCCGGCACCGTTGATTGCCGGGTCGATCGGTCACCAGGTAGGCGCCTACCGTGGGCGTTCCTGGTGGATGAGAGAGGCAGTCGCCTGGCGGTGGTGGACAATCGATGCTTGATAGGTCGGGCGGAGACGTGTGATATCACCATTGGCCATCCTGGGGTGAGCCGGACCCATGCTCTCCTTTGGCGCGAAAGCGGTGAAGTCTGGGTGTCCGATCTTGGATCGGCCAATGGGACCGAAGTCGACGGCTCGTCTTCCCACTCCCCTCTTCTCCTATCCGCCGGAGGGGTTTTAGCCTTGGGGCCGGTAGAGCTCACCTTCAACGAGGTTTAGGAGACCGCTGCACAATGCCTGCTCTGCTGCTGACGCTTCTCAAGTTCATCTTCGTTGCTTTCATCTACCTGTTTGTCTGGCAGGTAGCTCGCGCGATTGGCATGCACGTCGGAACGGGCGGGACCGGGCGCCGGCGCAAGCCGAGCACCCAGGTGGTGATTGTGAAATCGGAAACCCAGGCAGGAATGGATATAGCGGTCAAAGACGCTGTCGTGTTGGGCCGCAGCCCCGAAACGGATATCGTGCTCGAAGACCCCTACGCGTCGGAGTTCCACATGCGGTTGGTGCGACAGGACGATGGCATCGTGCTGCACGATCTCGGCAGCACCAACGGGACGTATGTCAATGGACGGCGGGTGGGGGCGCCGATCGCACTCAGCAAAGGGGACGCCATCCAGGTCGGGAAAACCATCATGGAGGTTCGATGACCTTCACGTGGGCAAGCGGATCGCATCGTGGGCGAATTCGTGAGAACAACGAAGACGCTATCTTCCCGGAGGCCGGCGGCCGAACCGATGGTGACCTGGTGATAGCCGTGGCCGATGGTATGGGTGGCCACGTTGGCGGAGAGGTCGCCAGCAGGCTGGCTATAGACGCGATCGCCACCAAGCCCGACCTACCTATTGCGCAGCGGGTCCATTACGCCAACGAGCTCATCCTGAGAGAAGCTACCGGTCGACAAGCCTTGCGCGGGATGGGCACAACCCTGACTGCCGCGGAGCTCAGCCCGAGAGGATCCTTCGTTATCGCCCACGTTGGAGACAGCAGGGCATATCTCTTTCGCACTGGAATCCTCGAGCAGATAACCAACGACCATTCCGTCGTTGCCGAGTATTTGCGGTCGGGATCTATCCGGCCCGAGGATGTTGCCACCCACCCTCAGCGCAGCATGCTCACCCGGGCTCTGGGCCTCGACTCAGAAGTTGAAGTCGATGTCGTCAAGGGAAAGCTGAAAGAGGGCGATCGGTTGTTGGTCTGCTCCGACGGCCTGACCTCCATGATTGCCGATCAACAAATCGCCCGGAACCTCAGCGATCGCACCCCCGAGGAGGCGGTTTGGACGCTGATCGAGGCTGCCAACCAGGCAGGCGGCCACGACAACATCTCCTTGGTGGTCGTTGATGTGGGTCCGTGACCAGAAACGCTGAAGCCGCGCTTCTGGTCGGCGCGGCCACCGTCGCCGCGTTTGGCGTCATCTTGGTCAACCTCGCACAAGGTGATGGCATCGACGCTCAAGTCGCTCTCACCTTCATCGTGATGCTGGCCGCATTTGGCGGCTTTCATCTTGCGGTCCGGCAATGGTCCCCCGAGGCCAGCCCCTATCTACTGCCGCTGGCCGCCCTCCTCACCGCCATTGGCTTCGTCGAGGTCTATCGCCTCGATCGGGGTTTGGCATCTCGGCAGCGCTGGTGGCTACTTATCGCCGCCGCACTGGCAGTCTCTCTGCTTCTAGCGGTACGTCGGACGGGGTTGGCTCCCCTGCGGCGCTACCGGTACGTGTTCCTCCTATCGGGGTTACTTCTGCTTCTCCTCCCGCTCCTTCCCACCGATTGGGCCTTCCCCTTGCGGGGATTCGAGCAATCCGGCTCGCGGCTCTGGATTCGCTTCGAAGCCGGCCCGATCCTCCTGCAGTTCCAGCCGGGCGAGATCGCCAAGCTGGTACTCGCCACATTCCTCGCCTCGTACCTGGGTGAGCGCCAGGCGGGCCTGGCCGCCCAGACGCGGCCGCTCGGGCGGTACCGATTGCCCGAATTGAGACAACTGGCGCCCCTGGTAATCGCCTGGGCGGCCAGTTTCTTGGTGCTCGTCTACCAAAGAGACCTTGGTGCTTCTCTGCTTCTTTTTGCCCTGTTCATTGCCATGCTCTACGCAGCCACCGGCCGGGGCGTCTATCTAACGAGTGGAGGTTTGCTTTTCGGAGCGGGGGCGATCGCCGCCTGGTCGTCTTTCGCCCATGTCCAGCGCCGAGTCGGTGCCTGGTTAGACCCGTTCGCCGACTTCGAGGACACCGGATATCAGATCGCCCAAAGCCTCTTCGCTTTCGGAAGTGGAAGCCTCTCCGGGTCCGGGCTGGGGTTGGGAGCTCCTGATCGGATTCCCAATGCTGCTACCGATTTCGTCTTCGCCGCCGTTGGAGAGGAGCTCGGATTGGCCGGCAGCATTGCGGTGATCGCTACGTTTGCGTTGCTCGTTGGGGTGGGTTTTGGTATCTCTCTACGTTCGCGCGACACCTTTCGAAAGCTCCTGGCCGGTGGATTGTCGTTCGTGCTCGGCCTACAAGCTTTCCTGATCATCGCCGGTGTCACCCGATTGCTTCCCCTGACCGGGATCACCCTGCCCTTCATGTCCTACGGCGGATCGTCTCTGGTCGCCAACTTCCTGTTGTTGGCGATGCTGGCCCGGGTTTCTCACGAGGAGCGGGTATGAACCAACCGCTGCGCCGCCTGGCAGCCGCCCTCTTCGTGGCATTCGCCCTGCTCATCCTCGACGTCACCTACCTGCAAGTGGTGGCCGGACCGGGCTATCGAGACGACAGCCGAAATCCCCGGGTGGTTGCCAGTCGCACCGGGAAGGAACGCGGATTGGTCTTGTCGGCCGACCAACAGATCCTGGCCCAGTCGATCGCCGACCCCAGCAATCCCCAGCTATTCGGTCGCTCGTACCCGCAGGGGGAGCTGTACGCACATCTAGTCGGGTTTTCGTCGCTCAATTTCGGGGACGACGGACTGGAGCTGGTATTCGCCGATGAGCTGCGGTCAAAGAGAGACCTGACGATGTCCGACCTGCTGAGCGCCCTCCTGGGCGGGGATCTGCGCCCCAAGAGCCTCCAGCTGACGGTCGACCACGGCCTTCAGCAGATCGCCTATTCGGCGCTGGGAGATCAGCGCGGCTCGGTGGTTGCCATCCGCCCCGAAACCGGAGAGATCCTGGCAATGGTGTCGAGACCGTCGTTCGACCCGAACCTCTTCCTGGGCAACGACGCAATCGCCGCCCGCGACAGCATGCTGGCCGACCCGACCGAGCCGCTGGCCAATCGCTCAACGAACCGTACCTACGCCCCGGGATCGACCTTCAAGGTCGTGGTAACCGCAGCCGCCATCGAATCAGGAATGGCTGGACCTGAATCGCTGTTCCCCGACCCGGTCGAGCTCGAATTGCCCGGCACGATCGAAGTCATTCGCAATTTCGATCGGCAGGTATGCGCCGGCGGCGAAGAGGTGAACCTGCAAACGGCCTTCCGCCGGTCCTGCAATACCGTTTTTGCGGCATTGGGACTTCAACTGGGGGCAGAGACCCTTGCCATGCAAGCGGAGGCCTTCGGCTTCAACCAGGTCATACCGTTCGAAATCCCGGTGCTCAACTCGGTCTTTCCCGCACCGTCTGAGTTCTCAAATGACCTTCCCGCCCTGGCACAAAGCGCGATCGGGCAGCGGGATGTTCGGGCCACACCCTTGCAGATGGCCTTGGTGGCGGCGGCCATCGCCAACGAGGGGATAACCATGGGCCCGATGCTGGTGTCCCGAATCTTCGATGCAGACGGCGAGGTAGTAACACAATTCGAACCGACGTTGCTCCAAAGAGCAGTATCTCCATCGACCGCGGCCATCATTTCCGACCTGATGGAGAGGGTCGTGGCATCCGGTACGGGAACCCGAGCCACGGTTCCGAACGTTCGGGTTGCGGGCAAGACCGGCACTGCAGAAACGGGAGTCGGCCCCCCACACGTGTGGTTCATCGGGTTTGCGCCTGTTGAGCAGCCGACCATCGCCATCGCCGTCCTCGTCGAAGCAGGAGGTGAAGCGGGCGAGAACGCGACGGGAGGCTCTGTGGCTGCCCCCATCGCCCAGGAAATTATTGCCTATTGGGTTCAAGAGAATGGATGAACCACCCCTACAATCGCCACGAATGGATTCCCCCCGCATCCTTGCCGACCGGTATGAACTGCTCGGGCACATAGCCCGCGGCGGAATGGCCGACGTGTACGAGGCCCGCGACACGTTGCTGGGCCGTCGCGTCGCGGTGAAGGTGCTTCATTCGCAATTCAGTTCCGACGAGGCGTTTGTCAAACGGTTCCGGCGTGAAGCCCAGGCCGCCGCCAATCTCAGCCACCCGAACATCGTTGGAATTTTCGACTGGGGACAAGAAGGATCTACCTACTTCATCGTCATGGAATTGGTGGAAGGAAGGTCCCTGCGCGACGTCCTTCGTGATGACGGGCCCATGATGCCCCGCCGGGCACTCGAAATCAGCGCTGAGGTGGCAGCTGCCCTGAGCGTGGCTCACCGATCAGGTCTGGTTCATCGCGACATCAAACCCGGCAACATGCTCCTGGCGGCCGACGGGACAGTCAAGGTCACCGACTTTGGGATCGCCCGGGCTTGGGACGATTCTTCGGAGCTCACCAAGACCGGGGCAGTCATCGGCACCGCTACCTATTTCAGCCCAGAGCAAGCCCAGGGATCTCCCGCCGACGAGCGGTCGGACATCTACGCCCTCGGAGTGGTGATGTACGAGATGCTCACCGGTCGACCGCCGTTTTCGGGAGAGAGCCCGGTGGCGGTTGCCTATCAGCACGTCTCTTCCATGGCTGCCCAGCCATCGATAGACAATCCGGACATTTCACCCGACCTTGATCGCATAGTCATGCGGGCTCTCGACAAGGACCCCGAACTTCGGTATCAGACCGCCGACGATCTCCGGCACGATCTCCTCCTTTTTCTGCGCGGAGAGATGCCGCCGGCGGTGCCTGCTGCCGATGCGCCAACTCAGGTGATGCAGTCGTCGCCCGTTCCGCCCCCCACCGCCACCCCCGACGAGATCTACCGGCAAGTCGCCGCACCCGAGGAGACCCGCAGCCAGCTTCCCTTCATCATCACCACCTTCGCGCTGGTTGTAGCCCTGGCCGTAGGGATCTTCCTGCTCTTGAAAGCACTGGCACCGGGAACACCAGAAGAGACCCTCATCGAGATCCCCAACGTAGCGGGCATGACCCAGACCGAGGCCCTTCTCGAACTCCAGCAACTCGGATTCAATGTGATCCCGGAGTCGAATGCCAGCGATACTGTCGACGAAGGCCGCGTCATCGGCACCAAGCCGCCGATCGGCGACAAAGCCGAGGATGGGGCGGTCATCATCGTCTACGTGTCCCTTGGGGCGGAGGCCTTCTCGGTGCCTTCCGTGGTCGGATTCGACCTGGTGCGAGCCACCGAACTTCTCGAAAAGGACGGGCTGGCAGTCGGCACGGTGCAGCAGGAACCCGACGATGAGGTCCCGGCCGGGGAGGTCGTTTCCCAGGATCCGGCAGCCGGCGAAGATGTCGCCCCCGGAACCGCGGTGAATCTGGTCGTTTCGACCGGGCTGGAGGAATTCGCCATCCCCGACGATCTGGCCGGCCGCTCCGAGGGCGATGTTGGCTTCATCCTCGGGAATCTGGGACTCGAACCGGTCTTCGAGACGGAGTTCTCCGCAGAGGTTCTCGAGGGCTTCGTAATCAGAACCGAGCCGGCCGGTGGGACAACAGTCAAGAAGGGGGATCAGGTGACGGTCTTCGTCTCGGAAGGCGCCGAACCCGTGGTCGTCCCGAGCTTGATCGGCAACACGGAGGAGCAGGCCCGGTCGGCACTAGAGGCGCTCGGACTGGTCATCAGAGTCAACGCCACTACGGTGGAGGTCGCTCCCGAGCAGCACGGGTTGGTAGTCGATCAGCTGCCGGCGGCTGGAGCCGAGGTCGAGCCGGGTACCACCATTTCCGTGACCCTGGGCGAGGCACCCCCCACAACCACGACCGAGACGACGACCACGAGTCCTTAACGCCGTCGATTAGCGAGACCTGCTGGCGGGTTCACATGTGAAAGCCCATTTTTCCTGGTCCGCCGGGCGGTTGATCAGCGGCCAGGAAGTTGGCCAGCAACGCCTTGCCCTCCACCGTGAGGATGCTCTCCGGATGGAATTGCACCCCGACGATCGGGTACTTGCGGTGACGGACCCCCTGCACAACCCCGTCCTCGCTCCAGGCACACTCCTCGAGCACTTCGGGAACTTCGGACGCTGCCAAAGAGTGGTATCGGGTCGCTGTGAACGGATTGGAAAGGCCGACAAACAGGCCGCGGCCATCGTGGGTGATCTCCGAGGTCTTCCCGTGCCGGATTTCCGGGGCCCGATCAACCGAACCACCAAACGCCACCACCACCGCCTGGTGACCAAGACAGACTCCCAGGGTGGGCATCTCCGGGCCGAGGGCGGCGATGTATTCGATCGAGTAGCCCGCATCCTCGGGCCGGCCCGGGCCGGGCGAGATCACAAGACGGTCGGCGCCCACCAACCTCGCCTCCGCGGGTGGCAATTCGTCGTTGCGAAGTACCAGCGGATCCGCCCCCAGCTCGCCGAGGTACTGGACCAGGTTGAAGGTGAAAGAGTCATAGTTGTCGAGTACGAGGACTTTCATGGGTCGGGCGAGCCTACCTCGTCGAGAGGCTGACAGGCTCACGGAGCCGGACTACTCTGGCCACCATGCCGAAATCCAAAGTCCGCAAGAAGAAGAAAGGCCAGCCAGGACGGCCGACTCCCCCATCGACCCCTGCTTCCAAGGTCAAAGGCGAGTCGCCGATGTGGTACGTCGTAACGATGTTCGGGTTGATGGGCCTCGGTGTCCTTCTCGTGGTACTCAATTATGTGCTCACCGACGTGTTCGGCGGTTGGGGATTGTGGGTCGGACTGCTCGGTATTGCCTCCGGCTTCCTGATGACAACCAATTACCGGTAGTTTTTTTGTTCTTGCGCCGATTTACTGCCCGATTTCTCGGTGATTGACGCAAGAACGAGAATTACATGGGTGTAGTTTTCCTCAGATCTATCAACACCTTGTGGACTAGTTTGTGCCCCGCCAGGTGAGCGTCATTTCCTCCCGGCAGTGCTTCGGTGGGTCGGTCTCCGTAACCGAGGCAGCGGTAACAATCAGTTCCGTCCCACACATCGAACATCGGTAGTGGTGTTCGACTTCGACGACCTCGTCGGGGTCGACCTCGGGCGGCGGGGTGGCCAGCATGATGAGGATCTTCCGGATTCCCCAGAAGATGAGAATTCCGATCGCGATCGCGATGAGTATGTCGGCCACGGGCCGCAGAGTACCCCGAGCCGGCTTTTCTGTTCAGATCCTCTCGATGATCAAGGCGTTCGCCATGCCGCCCCCTTCGCACATGGCCTGCAGCCCGTACCGGCCTCCGGAACGCTCCAGCTCGTGTACCAGGGTGGTGAGGAGCTTGGCACCGCTGCACCCGAGCGGGTGACCGAGGGCGATGGCGCCCCCGTTGACATTGGTCCGCTCCCAGAGGGCGCCGTCGTCGCCCGGCATCTCCCGACGCCAGGCCGCAACTACCGATGAGAATGCCTCGTTGACCTCGAAGAGGTCGATGTCGTCGATAGTCAATCCCGCCTTGTCCAGGGCCCGGAGAGTGGCCGGGATCGGACCGGTCAACATCAGCACGGGGTCGACGCCGGCCAGCGCAAAGCTCACAAATCTCGCCCGGGGCCGCAGACCCAGTTCAATGGCCTTTTCCTCACTCATGATCAGGACGGCAGCCGACCCGTCGGATATCTGCGAGGAGTTGCCGGCAGTGATCACTCCATCTGTCTTGAAAGCGGGCTTGAGCGAAGCCAGTTTCTCCATAGACGTGTCCCGGCGAATCCCTTCATCTTCCGTCATCAATTCGTCGACTCCGTCAACCGTGACGGGAACCGGAACAATCTGGCTCGCGAAACGACCCTCCTCAGTGGCCCGGGCCGCCCTCTGATGCGATTCGAAGGAGATCACGTCCAGCTCTTCTCTGCCGAGGCCCCATTTCTCAGCGACCATTTCCGCGCTCAAACCTTGGGGTACCAGGCCGTGGTCGTATCGCTCGAGCATCTTCGGTCCAAACGGGACTCCGGGACCCTGCTGGGCAGTTACCATCATCGGTATCCGGGTCATGGACTCCACGCCGGCCGCGATGGCTATCTCATAGACGCCCGCCATGATTCCTTGTGCAGCGAAGTGCGCAGCTTGCTGACTAGATCCGCATTGGCGGTCGATGGTGATGCCGGGAACTTCCTCAGGGAAACCGGCGGCCAGCAAGGCGTTACGGCCGATGTTCACGCCTTGTTCGCCTGTTTGGGAGACGCACCCCATGATTACATCGTCGACCAATCCAGAATCGAGATTGTTGCGCTCGACCAGGGCCTCCAGCGTATGAGCAGCCAGGTCTGTGGCATGCCAGTCCTTCAGCTTGCCGTTGCGCTTACCTGTCGGAGTACGGACGGCATCCACGATGACGGCGGTTCGCATGCAAGGCTCCTTGTGGTGTGGTCAATCAATGGTAGATGCCTTCGCAACCGAGCCGCGAGCCAGGAGCTGCGAGCCAGGAGCTGCGACCCACGAGCTGCGAGCCGCGAGCCACGGGCTACGAGCTACGAGCCATAACTCAAGTACGGCCGAGGCTCGGCGGCGATACGTTGGGGAACCTGCCAAGAAACGCGTTCAACCCGCTAAAGGCGATAACGCGGAGTGGAGATGATCGGACTTGAACCGACGACCCCCTGCTTGCAAAGCAGGTGCTCTTCCAACTGAGCTACATCCCCGTGCGCTCCCCACTTTATCGGGAGTTGCCTGTTTCGGATCGCCCGGGACCGCTGGCCGGCGAAGTCGAATGTTGACATGATCGTCTCAGAAACAAATTCCAGGTCGACCAGGTCTTTGGTGCTGAAGGTCACGATGTAGAGAGCCTCGACCCCGAACGAGTAATCCCGGACCGTCGTGTGGGTCAGGACGGTCTCGGGAGCCCGAGTCTAGCTCGCCTTGATAGCTTCGCCCGCCGGCGGCGTTGCCTCATCGATGGCCGGAGCAACGCCCCCGAACTGCTCGAGCTGTTCTGCGAGTAGCGGTCCAATCAGCTCGGGGTCATCCGTCGGACCGCGCTCGGTCGATAGAACGTTGACGCTGGTCGAGGTCGTACGCCACAACCCTCGTTGATGATGTCCCGGCCTCCTCGTTGACGAGAGCCGCCACATCCGGGATGGCCGCCAAACCTTATCACCCACGACTCAGGAAGCGCCATCCGTTGGTCGGCGTCGTTGATCTCGATCAAGACACAGCCGGGTGGTAACGCAATCGTTGACGTGGTCGTAATGGGGGCTGTCGAGGTGGTCGGCGCCGTCGTGATCGTTGGGGTGCTTGTGGCCGTAGCGATCGGAAGGGTTGTCGACACGGCCTCCGACCCGGTCCGGCACGATGCCATCAGCACGACAATCCGGTAGAAGACAGCCCGGTTACGCATCCCACCACGGCACCAACGCTGCCCTTACGCGCCGCTAGGTCGTTTCGCCCGAACGAGAGTGTCGATGGCCTCAAAGCGGCCGTCCTCGGTTTCCACGACCCGCGTGAGCCGTTCTGCCTTGACGATTTCAAGTCCAGGAAGCGCTGATGAGATGGTGTCGGGTGTGTAGAGCACGGATGGGTCCTTCGGGCCGCCGTACCCGTGCTCGAGATTGCTGACGTCGTGGCCCACCACGAGAAAGGTTCCTCCAGGGGCGAGAGCCGCTGATCCTTTGGCCAACACGGCGTTCCGTTGGTCGAGCGGAATGTGGACGTAGAAGATGGTGACCAGGTCAAAGCTGCCGGCCGGAGGTTCGTAGAGGTTCAGGTCCTCGATCAACCATGTCACGACAACTTCACCTCGGGTGGCCAATTCCCGGCCCCTGGCAATGCCGACGTCCGAGTAGTCCACCGCCGTGGCCTGCCAACCTTGTTCGGCCAGCCACACGGCGGTGTGACCGTCGCCACAGCCGAGATCCAGAGCCTTCCCGGGAACCAGCGAAGCACACTCCGCCACCAGGAACTGGTATGGAGTAGCGTCAGACACCAGCGCTCGCTCCTCATGTCGCTGGTTCCAACTCTCTCGGTCCATCAGATCACCGGCTTTCGTGGCACACCAGGATTGCTACCATAACGCTCTCCATTGGGCCCATAGCTCAGCCTGGTTAGAGCGCATCCCTGATAAGGATGAGGCCCCTGGTTCAAGTCCAGGTGGGCCCACCAACAAACCCCCTCGTCAGAGGGGGTTTCTCTTCATTCGGACGACAGGGCAGTGACCGGAGCATCCTCTCGCGTGCACATCGCGTGCACATCAGCGGCGGCAAAGGTCGCTTCGAGACGGTCCGCAGCGGCCTCGTCGAGGCCCTCGAAGAGATGACCGTAGGTGTCGAGTGTGGTTTTGATCGAGGCGTGTCCGAGCCGCTCCTGGATGACTTTCGGATGTTCGCCCTGGGCAATCAGGAGCGCAGCATGCGAATGCCGCAGATCGTGGAATGTGCACGGACGACCGACGGATTTCTCCACCGCAGGCAGCCAGATCCGCCTGCGGAAGTTGTTCCGGCGAATCGGCCCGCCGCTTGGGGCCGAGAAAACGAGGTCCCAGCCGTCGCCGTACATCGTCAGATGAGCAGCCAGAACGTCGACGAGGAAGGGTGGCACGCGGACGGTGCGGCGCGAGGCCTCCGATTTCGGTTCCTCGAAGTAGAACTGGCCTCTGCTTTCCACGAGAGAGGCAGCCACCCGGATGGTGCGCCGGAGGGTATTGATTCGATCCACCCGGAGCGCTCGTAATTCGCTGAAGCGGAGCCCGGTGTAGGCAGCTGCGAGGACCATGGCCGAGTACCGGGAGTCGATAGCGTCGGCCAGGAGGTTGATCTCAGCAGCATCCAGGAATCGGATCTCTGCTGTGGTCTCGAGCTTTGGCAGCTTCACACCTCGACACGGCGAGCGTCCGATGAGCCCGGACTCCACAGCAGCATCGAGCGCCGCAGCCAGCAGTTGATATGCCTTGCGTACCGTTGCCGGCGCATAGCCCCGGGCGTCCAAGTCGGCGACCCATTGCGCCACATGGATCGGCTGGATGTTGCCGATCACCCAGCTACCAAAGCTCGGCAGAATGTGATTGCGGACGGTGGCATCGTCCCTTGCCTGTGTCTGCAAGGCAAGGTTCACGCGGGTTGCCTGGTACTCCGCCATCCACTCAGCCAGCGGTGTCTTGGCCAAGCGGGGGTCGGCGTAACGGCCTCGGAGTTTGTCCGTCTCCATGGCGAGGAGATAGCGCTCGGCGTCGACCTTCCGATCGAAGTTCTTGGCACGCTGTCGTCCCGCCGGGTCTCGCCAACGTGCTTGCCATGCCCGACGCCCAGAACTGTGCGTCACCCTCGATACAGCACCCATGTCGGCATCCTTCTGTTGACGGCTGTTCTTCGAATGTACACCCGGCGGGTGACGACAATCGAGCCGGTCTACCTTGCGAGCCAACCCTGTCACCTCACGATCATTTCGTTGTCATTTACCCTCCAATCCCAGGTCAGGGGCCTTTTTGGGCAGGTCGGAGTTCGGCCAACGACAGGCGTGCGAGGCGGTTATGACAGGGTTCTCGCCACTCCACTGACAGGGTCGCGGTGTCTCCTATTGCTCATGGAACCCGCGACACAGCCTTCAGAAGCTCGCTTGGCGAGCCGCCCCCCTTTCAGCATCCTGACCAACAACCTCAAGCGGGCAACCGAGTCGGATCAACCCCGGAGAGGCGCGATGACCTACCCGATATCGCAATGCGAACAAGAAAACCAATGCCCTCGCCAACGGCAGTCAAGCCACCGAGACGAAGCAAACAGCCCCGCCCCCAGATCGTTCGAAACCTCAGACACGAATCGACAGCGGACATACCCATTCGCGTACAAGACCCTGTCAATCCCACACGCACCTGCAACAAGTTGCCTCCGGTATACCCGTCTACTCGGGGGGTGAAGTGATGGCACTGGAACGGGGAGTACTGGCCAAGATTGATCGTCGGGTCCTCTCCGAGTTGGATCATGGTCGGGGTGTCCAGTTGGTGAAGGTTCCGCTGTCGGAGGCGGTCTGGTCGACCTGGCGACGCTACTGCCAAGCGCTCGGTCTTGCCATGGGACAGGGCATCGCCGGCCTGATCACCTACGAACTCGGCCAACTCGTGAACAACGACCAGCATCAGGGGACGGTCTTCGCTCCAGAGCTGCAGCGCCAGCTCATGGCCAGGTCGGAGGCCCTCGACGCCCGGGAACGCAGTCTCGACGAGCGTGAGCGGTCGCTGAGGGCATCACAGCGACTGCTACGGGCCAGAACCATCCCACTGGACCGGGCAGATCATTCGAAGGTTGGTCGGAACGACCCCTGCCCGTGCGGATCGGGCTCCAAGTACAAGCGGTGCCACGGCAACTGATGGGCTACCGAAAGTGAGTTACGGATGTGTCTGGGATTGCCGGATCCCGGACGCTCGTGACTGCGCGATATCGTTCGGGGTGGTGGGTGATCTGTGCGGAACGGAAGGCTGGAGCCATCCGGTGCGCCTTGTGCCGTGGCATGCTGCACTGTGATGAAGGACTTGACTCGACGTCTTTGGGAAGAACAGGACCGCCACCCGGGTGATCGCCTGCGACTCTTTGGTGCCGTCGGTGAGTTCATTGGGGACACCTCGGTGCTCTATCCAGGGTCGTTCGTCGACGTTGCAGCATCGTTCGTCTTCGATTCAGTGACCTATGTTGACAACGACCGGAAGGCCGCCCGGTTCTTCGCCGACACGAGCGGCGTATACGAGATCATCAGCCGTCACCGCCACCGCTTGACCAGCGCAAACTGGCGGTTCATCGGTGCCGACTACCGGACCGAGCTCGATCTGGCCGACCAATCCGTGGGCCTGCTGGTTTCGCTCTATGCCGGCTTCGTTTCCGAGCATTGCACGCGGTATCTCTTGCCGGGAACGTGGCTCCTGGTCAACCCCAGCCACGGTGACGCTGCGATGGCGTCGATCGATCCGCGGTATCGCCTCGCTGCTGCAGTCAACTCGAGATCGGGCAGATACACGATCACCGAGCGTGATCTGGACAGCTACTTGATTCCGAAACGTCCGACCACGGTCACGGCGGAGCTGCTACACGAGACAGGCCGCGGGATCGCCTACACGAGATCGCCGTTTGCCTACCTCTTCCAGCGCAAGAACGACTGATCCCGGGCGAGAACGCTCCAATCGCCCAGGAGCGCCGATCGGCACGAATGCGTGCTGTGCCGCAACTACGCAGGGTGGCGTCCGACCGCGATTGGGCTCTTCCCTGGCGCAATGTTCGCATGGGAACACCGGCCGGGTTCGAGTGGATGCAACGCAAGAACGGCGATGTTGTAGTCGCGCATCATGCCCGGGTGGCCGCCATCCTGCGGGGGAGGGCAGCGATCAAGTTCGTATCCGACGTCGGTCGGGGCGACGCGCAAGAGGTGATGGCCAGGGTTACGGGCAACTACAAGCGCGGCAACGAGCGATCGGGCGGCCGGAGCTCTCGGCGCTGAAGTCATCTCGAAGCGCCGCTGATGGCAGCTTCCTTCGGTCTGCTCAGCGGTTGCAGCGCACCGACACTCGATCCCGGTCGATAACGCATGCGTCGCCCGATAGCGCCGAGCGGCACATGAAGGTGCGGGGCCTCGAACACTCACCGTTGCGGTGATGTCGAGTCGCTATTGGGACTCGAAGTGAGTCTTGTATGCCGCCAAGAAGGCGTTCCCTATGTTGGCGCTGCCGAGCTTCCGGTAGAAGAAGCCCAAGAACCCGGGGGCCTCGACGTCGCTCATGACGAGGCGGTAGCTCACTCCGGTGTCGCTAGCGGTGAATTCGTCAGCGAAGTGTGACGTTGCAGTGACCTTCGTTCCGGCCTCATACTGCTCGTCGAACTCCACGACAACGCTGTCCGCCTCGATCCGTTTGGAGATGTTGGTGCGTTTCATGAGGCCTTCGTTGGTTCTGATGGTCACAGAGTCGGTCCCCTGTTCCACCAGCTCAACGCTCGTCATACCTGGCATAAGACTGGTGACCCCTGCATAGAGCTCGCCGGGATTCTCGAGGGCCCGCTTCACTTGCTGGATGTTGCAGTCGATCTCGTCTGTGCCTTCAAACCAAACAGCCACGGTTGCTCCTTTGGGCGAGAGCTGAGATGTGATGGACCTCCACAGCCTAGGGATGCCGCGACATCGACGTTCGAGGCGGACCCGCAGAGACTGATCCACCACGCGTCCTTGCAACCAGCCCGAATGCCACGCCGGTCAACGATTCTGTAGCAATATCGCACACTTCGCCACCCGCCCCCGATCGGCACCTACGCGCTTGGTGCTCCAAGAGCCGTGACCGTTCTCCGTGGCTAGCACCGTGACTCGGAGGCGATCACTTCCCTGCCACGCCCCCCAGCTATGCAACTCCTCCTAAGGGAGTCATTTCCGACGCCAATCTGTCGACCCAGCAAACCGTCGGTGATCTGGAGATGCCGACCTGCACTCCGGTCGCGTGCACAACGCGTGCACAAGAAATCGAAAAACGACCAGATTTGACGAGAACCAATGGGTACTGAATACACCTGTATTACATGGCAATTCGGCAGTTCAGGCGGTATTCCGTGACCCTATGAGCATCCCTGATAAGGATGAGGCCCCTGGTTCAAGTCCAGGTGGGCCCACCGATGAGACCCCTTGCCCCGCAAGGGGTCTCGGTCATTCAGCGGCAGGAGTCTCAAGCCTGGGATTCTCCCGCGTGCACATCGCTTGCACATGAGCCGTCGCTTAGGTCGTGGACGCCGACGGTAGACCGGTGTTCGCTTCGGAGCCGCAGCGACAACTCGTTACCATGTCTGAGGCGCTTGAGGTCCGGGAACACCGGCTGAACGGGAGCAGTCGCTGAGAGCAATACAGCGGCTGTTGCGGGCCAGAACCATCCCACTGGACCGGTCGGCTCGTTCGGAAGTTGGCCTCGACGACCCGTGCCCATGGGGATCGGGTCACAGGTACAGACGGTGCCACGACAACTGGTCTGCTCCTCAAAGTGACATACGAACGTGTCCGGGATTGCACCGGATCCCGGACGCCGATGGGTGCTCGAGATCGACGCTGGGCGATGATGGCCCGGTGGTGCCGGCAGGACGAGGGCCATCTGGTTATCCACACCCAGAGGACGGAACGTCGCCTGGTGCAACTCGGTCTCTCGAATCTGGTCCTACGTCGCGAGATCAGACCACATCATTGCCCGGGTGTCCTCGATCTCGCTGAAATGGCGGACCAATGGGTTCTGCAGCATGAACTCAGCAAAGACCGGGGCATACTCGTCCATCAGGCTGTTCTCGGGAATCGCGCTCCAACGGATGGGTTGAGCGCTCGGGTTCATCTCGCTGAAAGATGCGTCGATGCAGGGGATGATCTCGGTGAGGCCGGTCCTCGCGATGATGCGAAGACAGCGTTTTGTGGTTTGGGGAGGTGGGTTGATGTCGTGGTCGCCGGTGTTGATTCATGGGTCAGATCGATTCCGGCTGGCCAGACGAAGCTCGTGTTCGGTTAGTCGACGACGTTCGGCGGCTTCCGAGGTGGGATGTCGTTCATACGCGGTATCGCGCCCATCGAACGTTCGACCGCTTTGACGTGGGCCACGCATTCGTTTATCAGTTCCGCGAGGATCGTGCGGTCGACGTCATCGAGACGTTTGAGATGGACGGTTGACTTCCCAACTATGTGCGGGCCGAGCCGGTCGAGGATGTCGTCGAAACCCCTCAGGCCCGACATGATGTAGAGGGTGATGCGGTCTTTCCTCGGCGAGAACCCAACGGTGAAGAAGTCGCCCTCCTGCCCGGTCTTGTACCGGTAGTGGTATTGCCCGTACCCGATGGTGTTGGCGTTCCACACCCTCGGCTCCTCACCCGTGACATCGGCGATGAAGGCCATCAACTCCTCGGCGTCACGGCGGCGACCGTCGTGAGTCACGTCATCGATGACCCTCTGAGCGGCGGCGCGATCGATGCTGCTCATGGGTGCACGATACCCATGAGGACCAGAGCGTTCTTATCATCTTTGCGCCGAACTCTCTTACCTCCCAGATCCCGCCGCTTCCCAGCATCTGCTCGATCCATCCACACCATGTGAGGCAGACCGGTAGCTGCAGTTCGCCGAGCACCGTCACCCGACGAGGAGCGCGGCGGCTTCCTCCATCGTGAAACGACCCTCGGTCACTTCTCTTCCGACGACCACGCCTCCCAGGCGTTTCCCGTCTGACTCGAGGTCGGTCAGTGTCCTGAGGTCGGAGAGATTGCGTACACCGCCGGCGGCGATCACGGGATCGTCCACATACGACATGGCCTCACGAAGAATGAAGAAGTTGGGTGGTTCGGCCAGGGCATCACGATTGGCTTCGGCGATCATGAACCCGGCGGCTCCCGCCGAGGACAGCTCGATGACCACCTCCTCGAGGTACCGGCCACTGTGGGCCGTCCAACCCCGAACCACCAGCTCCTCGTCGGGCTTCACGTCGAGCGTGATCATCACCCGACCGGGGAATCCCCGGCAGATCTCCCAGGTCGCCACCTGGTCTTCGATGGCGGTGGTCCCCATAGCGATCCGCCACGCCCCGGCCGTGAGACGCCGCTCGACTTCCTGAGGCGATCGGACCCCACCTGCTACCAGCACCGGTATACCCAATTGAGACACGATTCGATCCACCAACGGACGGTTCGAGTAGTCCCCGTAGGCGGCCGCATTCAGGTCCACCACGAGTAAATAGTCGGCTCCCTTCGCTTCCCAGCCTTGAGCGCGGGCCACCGGATCGGCGTCCAGAGCAATGGCAGCTTCGTGAAGGCGCCCGTGGGGAAGACGAACGGCGCGCCCGTCGAGGATATTGACACGTGCGTAAAGGTCCATTCCGTCAGGCTAGCCAGCGTCGAGCGAGATCTTCTCCGCCCCGACCACCTATCGCGAGTCGCTGCCGCGACACGAAGTACAAACCCGAGTACAAAGATTCCAGGAACTTCAGACTCGAACGGGTCTCTTCAATCCAGCACGGTTTCCGGCTGCTGCACGATCTCGAGGATGCCATCGAATCGAAAGTACTCCTCATTTCCAACTTCGACGAGTCTCTTGATCAGGGATCGTGCGGACTCACGTTCGATCGGATCGTCGGCCTCCAATCGGGTTACAGCCCTGCGAGCCAAACCGGATGAGAGGAGCATGGCGGCCGCCACATCACGCGCATAGGGATCCCAGTCGTCCAAGGCGTCCCGTAGTGCGTTCGCACCGCCCGGGAGTTGGGCCAGGCTGGCGGCCGCGTTGTTGCGTACCCACCAGGATCGGTCGGTGAGCGAATGCCGCAACCAAGTGATTGCCTGCCCATCCATCAGTTCCCCAAGGGCTCGCGCCGCCTGGGCGCGGACTTCCCAAGCCGGATCTCGCAATGCTTGCGCAAGATCTAACAGAGAATGAGGCGAACCCGCCTTACCCAGAGCGGCGGCGGCCCGCATACGCATCTCCTCGTTTTCGTCTCCGAGCAACCGACCCAGAACGGGTTCCGCGCTCGTGTCGCCTATCAGGCCCAGGGAACGGACGACCAAGGGTCCGTATCGGCCGGGGCCCTCAAGATACTCCACCATCGCGTCGACTGCTCCGGAACCGAATCTGACGAGGGCATCACCAATACGATGCGCCGCCCATTCGTCCTCCCGGTCGAGTTGGTGGAGTATGGAACGAGCCGCCCGGTTATCACGCACGCGGGCAAGGGCTGCGACCGCCTGGATGCGTACTTCCGGCACCGGGTCGGTCAGTGCCATGACCAAGTCTTGCACGGTCGATGGGTCGGCCATTTCGGTCAGCGCCTCCGCCGCCCGTACCCGCACTTCTTTGCGAGAGTGGTGGAGGTCTTTCATGTATTGGCCCACCAGTCCAAGCGTCCGCGCGACCCCGACCAGGTACTCCCGCTCACGACCTTCCAGAATCCGAAGGTATTGCAGCAGCACCTCCCGCAAGACTGGATCTACAGCACTTCGACGCATTACCCGGGGTATTCCTTCGCGGGTCAGGACCATCCGGCCCAAACGATCAACGTACCAAACGCGCCGATGCTCGGCGACGATGCGACGCCGCACCCCGAAGAACCTGGAGGCGGTATAGACGGCACCGCCAATTGCCAGTCCGGCACCGAGCACCAGCAGAATGCTGCCGAGCCAATTCATGGTTCAAGTACCTCCACGCAAAAGCGTGAGTCGGCAGTTCGTTGGATCGGCGGCTAATCGGGCCGACTTGAGGATCCTTGCTCCGGATTGGAGAGCCTGATCGGGTCCTGAAGCACCGTTCTGACCGTTGGATAGGCGAGTTCGATACTGGGGTCGGCGGCGATGGCGTCGAGGAGCTTCTTCCAAATGTCCTGGTCCACTGCCCTACGTTGCCTGGCCGACACGAGCACCCGACCGGTCAGAAGTACCCCGCTGTCCTGGACTGTGACATATACCGCCGGGGTGAGGTGGGTGTACTTGATCCGGTACTCCCGGGCGGTTGCCTTGATGCGCTCGGCAGCCTTCCCCGATATCCCCGGAGCGACTTCTGAGAGGATGGTGGCAAAGGTGGCTTCGGCGCGTTTCCAATCGGATTCGAAGGTGATCAGCAGTGGTATCTCATGCCAGATGAAGCTGAAGCCTTCCGTGAAATTGGCAACGGGCAACGTGAACACCAGCCCGTTCGGTACGTGGATAATCCGACCGGTCGACTGGTCGGCATGCACCCAGTTTCCGATTTCCAGAAGGCTGAAGCGAAACACTCGTATGTCGATCACATCACCGGCGTGGTCGCCGAGTTCAATCCGGTCGCCGGTCCGGAAGGGACGACGAGTGAGGATGTAGGCCCATCCGGCCAGATTCTTCAACACGTCGGAGAGGGCAATGGCGACGCCTGCCGAAAGCAAGCCGAGGAAGGTAGCGAAGTTCTCGAACTGAATCAGCCAGATTCTCAGCAGGAAGAACAACACCAAGAGGGTGGACGTATAGGTGGCGATCTTGCGGGCCCGGTACCAAACCTCCGGGTCCTGAATACGGTTGTGGATGATGCGCAACACCACCCAGCGCAACAAAACCACAATGAGAACGACAATCGCGGATTGAATCGCCTTCAGTTGGCCGGTCGAAAGACCCAGGGTTTCTGCCAGAGCATCCAATACATCCTCCAGAACCGACAGGTTAGGGGTTTTGGGCCTCCTTAGGCGGACGGCGCCCGCCGCCGGGGGGCGACCACCACGCCCCCTTCCGGGTCCTCCAGGATGGTCACGTCTGCCCCGTAGTGATCGCGAAGCAGGTCGGCGGTGAGTACGTCACGCGCCTCCCCGTCGGCAACGGTGCGGCCGGCCACCAGCATTACGAGACGATCGGCATATTGCGCGGCCAGGGTCAAGTCGTGCATCGCTGCCAGGACGGTTATCGAACGGGTGGCGCGGAGGTGATCGACCAGCTCGAGCACCTGCTGTTGATGACCGACGTCCAGAGCTGAGGTTGGCTCGTCCAACAACAAAACGGGCGCTTCCTGGGCGAGGGCCCGGCCCAACACAACCCGCTGCAATTCACCACCGCTGAGTGAGTGAAGCACCCGATCGACCATCTCCTCGAGATCGAGTTCGGAAAGTACCCGATAGACGACTCCTAGGTCCTTCGGGGTTTCCTTGCCCCAGGTCGGGATATACGGCGTTCGGCCCAAGAGGACGTAATCCAATACCGTCATGCCGTCCGGGATCACCGGATTCTGGTGGACCATTGCCACCAAGCGGGATCTTCGCTTGGCCGACAAGTCGTCGGGGTTGCCGTTGACCCGGATGTCTCCTCTTGCAGATGGCAAGGAGCCGGCCAGCGCCCGGAGCAGCGTCGACTTGCCTGATCCGTTTGGCCCGATCACGGCCACCCATTCGCCTTCCGCAACGTCCAGGTCCACGTCACGGAGCACCTCGTGTGACCCGTACCCGGCTCTGAGTCCCCGGCATTGGATCCGCGACATCAGCGAACTACCCGACGTCGAAGGATCATGGCGAAGAATGGTGCACCGACAAAGGCGGTCACCACTCCAATCGGCAGTTCGCCCGGCGAGATAACCGTGCGGGCCAGCAGGTCGGCCGCCAGCAGAAAGGCCGCCCCGACCAGCATCGAGAGGGGCAAGATGATCCGGTAACTGGGACCGGCCATCATACGAATGGCATGCGGTACGACGATCCCCACAAACCCGATCAAACCTGAGACCGACACAACCGCGGCCGAACCCAAAGTGGCCGCTCCAATGATCACCAAACGGGCCCGGGCCGGCCGAACGCCCAAAGTAGCGGCCTCCTCTTCTCCGACCGATAGGACGTCGAGGATCCGCCGGTAGACAAGCAGCGTTACCAATGCGACCACGACGTAGGGCAGGATGGCCTTCACCTGCGACCAGGTAGCCCCGCTGAGGCGTCCCAGGATCCAGGTGAAGACCTCCCGAATTCGATCCGACGACTGTTGCTGGACGAAGGTCTGCAAGGCCGTAAGAAACGACCCGACGGCAACGCCCGCCAGGATCAAAGTTGCCGGGGTTCTCCGGCCGCCGGCCGCCCGGGCGAAGTGGTAGGTGGCGGCCACGGCTAGGACTGCACCGACGAAGGCGGCGACCGGCAGGATCCCGGCGCCCAGGCCCGCGGCCAGGGCTGCGGTCGCTCCCAGACCAGCCCCGGCTGCCACTCCCAATAGATACGGATCCGCCAGGGGGTTGCGGAAAACCCCCTGATACGCGCCTCCGGCGGCGGCCAGCATTGCCCCGACCATTGCCCCCAACACCACGCGCGGAGCGCGCAGGTGCCACACGATGGCGGCCTCCTGGTCGCTCAATCCCGACGACAAGTCCCAGGGCAGCAGACGATCCGCCAACTCCGTGAGGGCCGCCCAGGCACTGATTCGCACCGGGCCCACCGTCACCCCCAAGATGGCTACTGCCACCAGGGCCAGGCCGCCGGCCGCGTAGATGCGTCGCCGGCGACTGGAGGGGACCGCGGCCGAGGTTGCCATGGGTTACGAAGCCACCTCGATGGCCGCCACGATGTCTTTCACGAGATCAACCGTGCGCGGGCCCCACCGGCCGGCAATATCCCCGTCCAATTCGAATACGGCTCCCGTCTGGATGGCGGTCAGTGTGTCCCACCCGGGGCGGCGGCTGACGGTCTCGAGGCTTTCCCCAAAGCTCGCATCGCCGAGGAATATGAGGTCGGGGTCTTCGGAGAACAGATACTCCTCGGACAACTGAACGTATCCGGAACCAAATTCGTCGGGAACCGCGTCGGCAATGTTCGACAAGCCGAGCATTCGATATATGTCTCCCAGGAAAGTAGAAGAGTTGGCACTGAAAAGAGTGTTGTCCACCTCATGGAACATCGTGAGGGGTTCACGCGAGGCCGAAGCCACCAGATCGTCGATCTGCGTTTGCATCGACGAAACCAGGTCGGCGGCTTCGGATTCGCGACCTGTTACATCACCCAGAATCTCAATTTGTTCATAGGTGTCATCCAGATTCGAGGCCGGGCTCAGAAGAAGAACGGGAATCCCTATCGACTGCAGGGCAGCCACTTCGCCCAGGGAGTCAAAAGCGGTGATAACCAGGTCCGGTTCGGTTGCGGCAATCTCTTCGATATTGAAGTTGAATGCATCGACTTTGGTGGTCGTCGTGGCCTCCGCCGGGTAATTGGAGGTGAGATCGGTAGCCACGATCCGATCCCCTGCCCCCAGCGCATACAGGATCTCGGTGTGGGTTGCCGAGAGTGAGACCACTCGCTCCGGCCGATCATCGAGAACCAACCGGCCGCCATCACCCTCAACCGAGATGGGCGACGCACATGACACCAAGAGAGTAGATACCAAAAAAAGGGAACCTGCCAGACGCTTCACCAGTCCTCCAATCCTCAGGGAAGACGCTCCGTCCGACGTGGTCGCACGTGCGCCCTTCCTACGAGAGCACTTCCGTGACCATGAAAGGCAGGCGACCTGGCTCATCCCTCCGGGGAGGACTTCACAGTTGCGGGACAGCGCCGGATTTGCACCGGACTTCGCTCTTAGCCACTGATGGGACCTTCATGGTGTCCGGCTCTACCGGACATGCGCAGCATAGCGCCTGCCGACCAGCCCGAGAATCTACCTACACTGGCCGGCATGTTCCGCAGACCGATCCTGTTGCTGGCGGCCCTAGCCGCCGCCGCGCTCGCTTTTCGCAGGCGCCCGGTCAGGCCTCCCCAACGGTCCGGGGCCTGGACACCGGTTGAGCTAGAGCGGTGACCGTCGTTCGATGAGAATCGCTCTCGATGCCACCGGCAAGATCGGGTCCGGCGCCGCCCGGGTACTGCTCGCCGAGCGGTCGGTGGAGGCCCTCGGGTTGATCGGTCGCCGTTCAACGTCGGGCGATCCCCGGGTAAGCACCATTACCAATCTCGCCGGGTGGGATGTTCTGGCCCTCGACGATATCGAACAACTGGAGCTTCGCTACCGTCAGGCGTCCGACCATGGCATACCCCTTGTGTTGCCCGCCGACCAGGTGGCCCTCCCCGCCGATCCCGATATTCCGGTCGTCGTCGGGGCCAACCAACAGGCCGGATTGGCTGCGTGCCTGGCCGCAGACGCACGGGCTCGGCACGAGAATCCGCTGGAGGTGGTGGTGGGGTGGACCGAACCCGGCCAACCCATCCGCCGCGGCCTACCGCTCATGTTTCCTCAACCCATTGGGAACCTATGGGCCCGCGAAGCCCGGAACGTCTGGCCCACGGCACCAGCCGGGGCGCAGTTCGCGGCGGCGCCTTGCCTCGGGCCGTGGAGCGGACTGGTCGCTCGGGTCACGGCGGCAACGTCGGAGGGAGTCGAGGTCCACACAATCGGTGTGGCGGACGACTCCGTCTTTCTGGGGAGTATCGCTCTGGCGGCCGCCGCCCTGGCGGCCGCCGGGGGGAGCTTCTCGACCGGCATGCACTACCCAACAGCAGCATCCCCGGCGTTTTTGGAAAATGCTCTCCGCGCAGGCCTGACGGTGGCCGCCTTCGTGGAACGACAGTAGGCGATGCTGATAGCTTCGGGCTGATACTCGTCGAGCGAGCCGGGCCTACCGCCGTCCCTCGGAAATCGCCTCCACCCCGTCTGCGGTGAGCGCCACCTCCTCGGTGGGAAGATCCGCCTGTAGGGAAGAGGTCGACGGAGGCGGCGGGGTGGTCGTCTGCCAGCTACGGGGAACCCGAACCCCAGGCTGAAAAGCCTGAGGAGCGTTGAGTGTCTCCTCGAGGACCACCACCTCGATGCCACCGACGATGTCCGAGATGAGGTTGTACATCAAGGCAGCCAGGGTCGTCAGCCCGGTCATCAGAACCGTCCACACGACCCCCAGGAATACGGCAACCCGCAGGTACCTCTCGCCGTCGGCGAACAACTCGGCGTCCGCTTCGAGCAGCGTGATCTTTTTCCCGAATTCCTCGATTGCCTGTGGAATCCCGGCGTTGTTGACAACCGCCCACAGGATCACCGCTCCCAGGACGAAGGCGATCGCCATCACCGCATAGAAGACAATCGAGACCTTCAGTACGGTCCACGGATCGAATTTTCGTATGACCCTGCGTACACGTCGCACGGATGCCATAGGCTCAGCTCCTCGTGGGGCGAGTGTAACGCCCTACCTCAACAACCCCGGTGATCGGTCCCCCACCCAAACGTTCACCGGGGCCGACCGGTTCCCGCATTCAGACCTCTTCTTCCGCCGGGATTGGGGCAAAGGTAGAGATGGTCGTACCGGGAGGCATATTCATGACTTTGACCCCGCTGGCTTCGCGTTTCTGGCGACTTATCTGGTTCGTCTGTGTCCGGATGACCACCCCGTCGGATGAAATCACAAAGATGCCGCCGCCTTCGGGAATGGCTCGGGCACCTACGAGCGTTCCCCTGACCCTGGTCAGCTTGATGGCTTTGACCCCCAACCCGCCCCTCCGCTGGTTTGGAAATTCGCTCATTCTGACGCGCTTTCCATAACCGCCCGAAGTGATCACCAGGACCTCCTCGCCGTCGGCACTCGAGGCTGCTCCCACTACGCGATCGCCCTCACGGAGTTTGATGCCGCGCACACCCCGGGTGGCCCGCCCCATCGGGCGAAGGTCCTTCTCCGAGAAACGTATCCCTTGGCCCAGGCCGGTGAAGACCAGCATGTCGTTCTCGCCGTTGGTGGTGCGCACCGCCACCAATTCGTCCCCTTCGATCAGATTGATGGCCACCAGCGTTGAATTCCGAGAGTCGTAGTCACTGAACGGGGTCTTCTTGACCAAGCCTTGCTTGGTCACCATGACCAGATATCGGGAGGTCTCGTAGCTTCGAGTGTCGATCACTGCCTCGATGCGCTCTTCGGGAGTCAGGGGCAGCACAGATTGGGCCAAAACCCCCTTGGCGGTCCGATCCTTGCGGGGGATCTCGTGGGCCTTCACGCGGTGCACCTTTCCTTGGTTCGTGAAGAACAACAGGTAGGCGTGAGCCGTCGTGTGCACCAACAGGTTGACCACGTCGTCCTCGTGAAGGGAAGCTGCCTTCACTCCTCGACCTCCGCGGCCCTGCGTCCGGTAGGTACTGGCCTGAACCGATTTGAGATAGCCGTTGGCGGAGACGGTGACGACCAGTTCGTCGTCGGCGATCAAGTCTTCGAGAGAGAGGTCTCCCTCGTCCGGAATGATTCTGCTGCGTCGCTCGTCGGCATACTTGTCCCGGATCTCGGTCAGCTCTTCGACGATGATGGCTCGCCGCCGAGCAGGATCAGCCAGGATCGCTTCAAGTTCGGCGATGAGGTCGATCAGTTGCTGGAGATCCTCCCGCAACTTCCCGGTTTCCAGTGCGGTCAGGCGGCGGAGGGGCATCTCCAAGATGGCGTTCGCCTGGATCTCCGAAAGCGCAAACCGCTCGATCAAACGCTGCTTGGCCGTCGCCGCATCTTCGGACGAGCGAATGATCCGGACTACTTCGTCGATGTTGTCGACCGCGATGATCAAACCCTCGAGGATGTGCGCTTTCGCTTTGGCGTCCCCGAGCCGATGGGCAGTACGTCGTTCAACGACCTCCATCTGGTGATCGATGTAGTACCCGACCATCTCGGCGATATTGAGGGTCCGCGGAACGCCGTCGACCAGGGCAACGGCGTTGACCCCAAAGGTCTCCTGCAGTTGGGTCATCTTGAAGAGTTGGTTGAGCACCACCTGGGGAACTGCTTCCCGTTTGAGCTCGATTACCAGCCGGGTTCCCATCCGAGCGGAGCTCTCGTTGCGCAAGTCGGCAATACCGGCGATCTTCTTCTCATGGACCAGGTCGGCGATCTTGGCCAACACCCGATCCTGAGAGACTTGATAGGGAAGCTCGGTCACAACGATGGCCGTGCGACCCTTGCGAACCTCTTGCACGTCCGTGACGGCTCGCATCTTCACCGATCCCCGACCTGTGGTCAAAGCCTCTCGGATACCCCGGGTTCCAACCAGGTACCCGCCAGTTGGGAAGTCCGGACCTTTGATGATCTTGAGGTAATCCTCGAGAGGTGCGTCGGGATTGTCGATGGCAAAGATCACCGCATCAATCACTTCGCCCAGGTTGTGGGGAGGGATGTTGGTTGCCATGCCGACCGCGATCCCGGTACCGCCGTTTGCCAGCAGATTCGGGTATCGGGCCGGCAAAACAATCGGTTCGGACGACTCGCCGCTGTAGTTGTCTTGAAAATCGACGGTGTCCTCCCGGATGCCTTCCAGGAGATGCATGGCAATCGATGACAGCCGGCTCTCGGTGTAACGCATGGCTGCCGGCGGATCGTCGATGGTGCCGAAGTTGCCCTGGGGCGAGATCAGGGGATATCGGGAGCTGAAGTCTTGCCCGAGCCGAACCAGGGCGTCGTAAATGGCATCATTGCCGTGCGGGTGATAGCTGCCCATGACGTTGCCGACCACGGTTGCGCACTTTCGGAAGGCGGTCCCCGGCCGCATCCCCGCCTCGAACATCGCATAAACGATTCGCCGTTGCACGGGCTTCAATCCGTCCCGAACGTCGGGGAGGGCTCGAGAAACGATGACCGACATCGCGTAGTCGAGGAAGGACTTCTTGACCTCGTCGTTGATATCGACTGCGATGTTGTTCTCGTCATACGTACGTCCGTCGACCATGTGAGTTTCTCCCTATCAGACGTCGAGGAACCGGACGTCCTTGGCGTTGCGCTGGATGAACTGCTTGCGAGAAGCAACATCGTCGCCCATCAACGTGGAGAAGACCTCCTCGGACAGCGCAGCATCTTCCAATTCGACCTTGACCAGGTGCCGCAGAGCAGGATCCATGGAGGTGTCTCGAAGTTCGGAAGCATTCATCTCGCCCAATCCTTTGAACCGGCTGACGTCGAGCTTCCGACCGTTGAGTTCCTCCCTGAGCTGGTTCAGTTCGTCATCCGAGGAGAGGTAATGGACGTCCTTCCCGGCTTTGACTCGATACAGCGGAGGTTGGGCAAAATACACATACCCGGCTTCGATGAGCGGCCTCATATGCCGGAAGAAGAACGTGAGCAAAAGCGTGCGGATATGTGCACCGTCGACGTCGGCGTCGGTGAGCAACACCACCTTGTGGTACCGGGCTTTCTCGAGGTCGAACTCCTCGCCGATGCTGGTACCGATGGCGGTGATCAGCGCCTGGATTTCGGTGTTTTGCAACGCCTTGGCCAAACGCGCCTTCTCGACATTGATGATCTTGCCGCGAATGGGCAAGATCGCCTGAGTCTCGCTATTACGGCCTTGTTTGGCAGGACCGGCGGCACTATCTCCCTCAACGATGAACAACTCGCTCACCGAAGCGTCCCGAGACGAACAGTCGGCGAGCTTGCCGGGCAGGCTGGCCGACTCGAGCATGCTCTTGCGCCGGGTCAACTCTCTTGCTTTCCGAGCAGCCAATCTCGCCCGGGAGGCCAGAAGGCTCTTGTCGGCGATGGCCCGGCCTTCACCGGCATATCTCTCCAACCATTCGGGGAGGAGTCGATTGAGCGTCTTCTCGACGTAGCCACGAATCTCGGTATTGCCCAGCTTGGTTTTGGTCTGACCCTCAAACTGGGGAGCTCGCACTTTGACCGATACGACCGCGGTCAGCCCTTCCCGGACGTCCTCCCCGGTCAGGTTGTCGTCTTTCTCCTTGAGCAGCCCTTTTGATCTGGCGAAATCGTTGATCGCTCTGGTCAACGATTTGCGGAATCCTTCCTCGTGGGTGCCTCCCTCATGGGTGTTGATGTTGTTGGCGAAACTCAGCACCGTTTCGGTGAAGGAGGAAGTCCACTGCAAGGCGACTTCGACTTCAGCGTCCTCGGATTGGTCATCGAAGTAGATCACATGGGGATGAAGCGGTTCTTTGGAGGCATTCAGGTGCTTGATGTAGTCGATCAGTCCACCCTTATAGTGAAAGGTCTCTTCGACCGGTTGCTCCCCCCGTTGGTCGAACAGCCGGATCTCCAAGCCGCGGTTGAGGAAAGCCATCTCGCGCAACCGGGAGATAACCGTGCTGAGATCAAGGGAAACCGACTCGGTGAAGGTCTTCGGTGAGGGCCAATAGGTGATGGTCGTACCGGTTCGTTTGGCCGGCTTGCCCTTCTTCACCGTCCCGATAGGCCGGCCCTCTTCAAACACTTGAGACCAGTAGAATCCGTCTCTGACGATCTCCGCCTCCAGACGGGCAGAAAGAGCGTTGACCACCGACACGCCGACACCGTGTAGACCGCCGGATACCTGGTAGGCACCGGCCTCGAATTTCCCGCCGGCGTGCAGGGTGGTGAGCACGGTGGTGAGTGCCGACTCCTTGGTTTTCTTGTGTCTGTCAACCGGTATCCCGCGACCGTTGTCGCTCACCTGGACGCTTTCGTCCGGGCGGATCGTCACCTCTATGCGGGTGCAAAAGCCGGCCATTGCTTCATCGACCGCGTTGTCGACCACCTCCCACAAGAGATGGTGAAGCCCGCGCGGTCCGGTCGATCCGATGTACATGCCCGGCCGGCGCCGGACGGCCTCCAGGCCTTCGAGGACCGTGATATCGGCGGCCCCGTACTTCTCAGAGGCGCGATTCGCTGTACTCACAAAGCTCCTTCAAAGAAAAATGGCCCGAAAGCGAAACCACCCGACGAGTCCCGCCAGAGCCATGTTTACACGAATGTAAGTATACCCTTTCGTGGAGGTATTCCCAAGCTCTCAACCTCCAGAATCATCAACAATTCCGGGCATTTTCAAACCGCTCGCTGCCTTCAGGTGGGTGGTTTTACAGGGGGTGGGGCCTGGATTCGGACGGAACCCACAACGGCCTCTCCGAACCTGTCGTCGAGGGTCCTCAGGAGATTGCCGACGGCATATCGCAACAGACTCACCACCTGGGTTGACTTCGCCTCGACGAGAAGCTCTCCTCCCTTCAACAACAGGGGGCTCGCTTGAGAACGCCACGGCTCGGGGACGAGAGTCTCCCACTCCTCGACGAGCGCCAAGGTGACGTCGAGCCGCTCGATCCCGAGATTTTTCAACGCTTTGGCGACCAGCCCCTCCATCGCTTCCAGCCTGCTCACGTGATGTTCCCCGGGTGCACCAGGAACGTTCGTCCGTGGACCGGCACCTCTTCCTCCCGGGCGGTTGTAATGAATGTCTGCGCCGCGGGCAACATGCCGGCCAGGGCGTTGGCTCTTTCCATATCCAATTCGGAGAACACATCGTCGAGGAGCAACAGGGGCGCTTCCCCGGTCGCCTCGCTCACGGCGTGGTGGGATGCCAAGCGCAGGCTCAATGCCAGTGTCCGTTGCTCTCCCTGGCTGGCCCTGGTCCGGGCATCGCGCCCGTTCACCGTGAACCAGGGCTCGTCTCGATGCGGTCCCATCGTGGTTGCTCTCCGCTCGGCATCCGCCCGCCGGGTTCGCTGCAGCGTCTCGGCAAGGGCCCTCGTCACCGTCTCCGGGTTGCGTTCCTCCAACGACCCTCCCCATTTTGATGCGTAACGCATCTCCACCACCGTCTTGGCTCTAGTCAAGCTGTCATAGGTGTCTGCGATCTTCTCGCGCAGGGTGGCCGCGGCAGCTGCCCTCCTTACCATCAGTTTGCCGGCCGCCTCTGACAAACGTTGATCCCACACCGAGAGGGTGGTTTCATCGGCTTCCCGACCGGCCTGGCGAAGCAACGTGTTCCTTTGGCGGAGCGCTCGCTCGAACTCTTGCTGGTCCAGGTAAGCACCGGGCCACAACTGAACGGACACCGCGTCGAGGAAATCGCGCCGGAAGGCAGGACCCCGCTTGACGATGTCGAGGTCATCGGGGAGAAAAACGACCCCTCGTACGTGGCCGAGCAGATCCGTAGACCGGGCAAGACGCTGACCATTGATCCGAATCCGGCGTCTGCCGGTTCGGGGTAATTCGGCCTCGATGAGCGAGGCGCTTTGCAGGTGGTGAACTTCTCCGCGCACGACTGCTGCTTCGGCGTCATCGTTGATCATTGCTTCGTCCGGAGCTCCGCGAAACGAGCGGAGAGAGGTCAGATAGGCCGCTGCTTCAAGGAGGTTGGTCTTGCCGGATCCGTTTGCTCCAACGAGTACGTTGATTCCCGGGTCAGGCGCTATTTGGAGCCGGCGGTACGACCGAAAATCGGTCAACTCGAGCCACAACAACTCCATTCAGATACGGACGGGCATCAACAGATAGGTGAACCGCTCGTCATCGACCCCTCTAATGACACTCGGCTTGAGGCCGTCGGTAACTTCGATCTGCACTTCGTCGGAGTCGATGGCCGACACGCCATCCGTCAGGTACCGCGGATTGAAGGCGATCATCACTTCGTCGGCTTCACCTTGGTATTCACCCGGGATATGCTCCGTTTCTCCTCCCACGTCTTGTCGCGTGACCGTTACCTCGACTCCCCCATCCATCAGACGTAGTCTTACCGGGATGTGATCCTCGGCAACTAATGAGGCGCGTCCGAGGGCCTCGAGCAAACCTTCCTTAGTCACCACTACCCGATTCGGATACGACTCGGGTAGCAACTGGCGATAGTTCGGAAACGCTCCTTCGATGAGGCGGAGGGTCAACGAACCACGGGCGGATCCGAAGACGGCTTCTCGCTGGTGCATCGAGAATTCCATCTTCGCCGCTCCCACCGTTCTACTCAGTTCCCGCAACCCACGAGCCGGAACCAAACCCGACTCTTTGAGCGCCACCCCGGGAAGTTTTCGTACTGCCAGGCGATAAGAGTCTGTCGCCACCAGACGGACCCCTTCATCGTCCGTTTCGAACAAAACGCCGGTAAGGATCGGCCGCGCCGAATCAACCGAGGCCCCCACCGTCGCCTGTGCTATCGCCGCAACCAGTTCATCGCCATCAGCGCTCACCGCACCTTCGAAGTCAACATCACCCAGGTGGGGAAACTCATCGACCGGCAGTTCCCGCAGGCTGAAACGCGGCCCGGCCCCCATGATCTCGACCTCACCGTCACCGGAGGCCAGGGTCACGGCCCCCGCCGGCATCTTCCGGATGGCCTCGGCTGCCAACCGGGCCGGCATGACAAGCGCTCCTTCTTCGAGTACCTCGACCTCGGTCGTGGTACGAACGGTCATCTCGAGGTCGGTCCCCGTCACTCGCAAATTGGAGCCCTGGACTTCGCACAAGACACCTTGCAGGATTGCCTGGGCAGGGCGCACCCCGACCCCTCGATTGGCCCTCGAGAAGACATCGGCCAGGTCATCTCGTTCAGCTCGTATCCGCAAGTTGTCCCATCCCTTCTGTATCTATGTCTTTATGTATAAACGGTAGTGGTTGTAGTAGGCCCTGTGGATTGGGGAGAACGAACCAAAAGGGCAGGTAACCATACAACTAACCCGTCCACAGGTGCTGGGGACAGCGAGCGGGTACTCCACCGCCGGTCAACCAGGGTGGGCTGGTATGTGGAGAAACTCACGTTTTCCTCAGCTGTTGGGAAAGAGCTGTGACCCTTTCGAAAACTTGGTGATCGGTTAGCAAGAGACGCCGCACCTTGTCGAGAGCATGCATCACGGTGGTGTGGTCACGACCGCCAAACAGTGCACCGATTTTGGGCAGTGACAAGTCGGTCTGTTCCCGACAAAGATACATTGCAACCTGGCGTGAGAGTACGAGGGGCTGGCGGCGGCTTGGACTGCGAAGATCGTCGGTCGAGAACCCGTAGGCAGCCGCGGTGGCGGTCATGATGTCTTCTGCGGTGATCGGCCGCTGAGAGGAAGCCGGCACCAGGTCCTGCAGGACATCCTGGGCCATTTCGAGAGTGATGTTCTGGTTGGTGAGGGCCGCGTAGGCAGTTACCCGGGTGAGAGCGCCTTCCAGTTCCCGAATGTTGTCTTGAACATGTTCGGCGATGAAATGAAGGACATCCTCTCCGACCAGTTTGGGAGCAAACTCGGCGTTCTTGCGGAGGATGGCAATTCGGGTCTCCACATCGGGCGGTTGGATATCGGTCAGCAAGCCCCATTCGAATCGGCTGCGGAGGCGGTCTTCCAGCGTCGCCAGATGCTTGGGATGACGGTCTGAGGTGATGACCATTTGCTTGCCGGATTCGTAGAGATCGTTGAACGTGTGGAAGAACTCTTCGAGGATCTGTTCCTTCCGCTCGAAGAACTGCACGTCATCGAGTAGTAACACGTCGGTGGTGCGATACCGGGCCTTGAACTCATCCATCCGCTTCTTGCGAATGCCATCGATGAACTCGTTGAAAAAGTTCTCCGAAGAGACATACCGGACGAAAGCGGAAGGGCGCAATTCTAAAGCATGGTGGCCGACTGCGTGAAGCAGGTGGGTCTTTCCCAAACCGGCCCCGCCATAAACGAACAAGGGGTTGTAGTGACCGCCCGGTTGTTCGGCAACCGCCATCGCAGCTGCATGGGCAAATCGATTTGACTGACCGACCACAAAGTTCTCAAAGGTATATTTAGCCTGGAGACGCCGGTCCGCCCGGGCCGGTTCGGGCCGGGGATCACCAGCCACCGTTGGCGGAGTTTCCTCCTCGTCCTCGAGGTCGACGTCATCGATGGGGGCGAGCGCATCGATTTCGAAAACCAGTTCGGCGGCCGGTCCAAAGACGGCTTCTACTGCCTCTTCGAGAACGACCAGATGCTTTTCGCGCACCCAACGAAGATGGAATTCACTAGGTGCGGTGATGCTGATCGACCCGTCGTTCGATCGCACCCGGAGTGGAGCAAGCCAGGTCTGCCAGTTGACGGGGCTGACGCGAGCTTGCACCGCGCTTTTGAAATAGTCCACTTCCCCCGTCAGCGACTGAGGTTCCGCCACGTGTCCCCTCCCGAGTCACTACGTTTGCCTACAAAACTCTGTCCACAGGTCTGTCCACAGTTTGTGGAGAACAGGCCTTGGTTGTCGACCGGTCCCGACGAAGCGGCGCAAACCAGATGACAGCATCCGGGGGAAGTAGAGCCGTTTCATGAAGGTCCAGCGGTGAGCGAGTATATGGCCTCGCCGGTGAGGCCACAAGAGCGGAAAATCAGGGCCCCGGAAGGTTTTCCGACGCAGTGACGGATAGGGTTTCCCCAGGTTGGGGCAGCTTTACGCCGGATGTGCACAACCGCGAGGATGCTTTCACGGCTGAAAAATGCAAGAAAAGTGCTTTTCGCGTCTTAGGAAAAATCTTCGCGTTATGTGCCCTGAGCGGTCGGGAGATCACGGCTGGGAGCCACGGGATCTCGGACAGAGAGGGTTCCCATGGGCGGTTGGTTGGCCACCTCGGTTTGAGTTTGGCCCAGACCCACCGCAGGAAAAGGGAAGACTAGGAACGTCCCGGCCGGGCGAGTCAAGGTGCCCAAACCGCAGATTGGCGAGCCCCGTCGGAGGAAGATGGGGAAATCGCCTTTGACAAGCGGTGGAGCGGCTGTAACCTTTTTGCTCACCTCAGTATTCGAAATCGGGGTCCCGATGAAACGTACGTATCAACCCAATGTTCGGCGACGCAAAAGGAAGCATGGTTTTCGCGCCCGGATGCGAACCCGTTCTGGTCGTGCGGCTCTAAGGCGTCGGCGTGTCAAAGGCCGGCAGCGAATCTCAGCCTAGAGGCCGGCAATACGCCTCGCTTCGTGGTCGAGTTGCTTTCCGCCGTGTCTTTCGCACCGGAAGGCGCCGTCACAGTGACGGGGTGGTCGTTATCGTGGCATCGGGTGCGCCCGGGTTGCCGCGTGTAGGCGTGGTAGCGGGAGCAAAGACAGTTGGCGGCGCCGTGCAGCGCAACCGAGCGAAACGCCGCCTCCGCGAGGCGCTCGACGAGGTTCCCCTGCGGAAGGGATACGACTACATAGTGATCGCTTCTGGTTCGGTGCTGGCGGCGTCGTTCGCAGAAGTACGACAATGGTTGCGACGGGCGGTTGACGAGGAGATGTCAGATGGCTGATCTCAAGGCAAGACGACCGGGGCCGGCGGCCCTGGTGAGTCGCGCATTGATCCGTGCCTACCAGAAGGCTTTTTCGCCTTCAATGGGAAAGAACTGCCGCTACTCCCCCACTTGTTCGCAATACGCGTACGAAGCCATTGGTCGTTTCGGGTTCTGGCGCGGAACATGGATGGGGATGAAAAGAATCGGCCGGTGCCATCCTCTCGCCGAGGGCGGGTACGACCCGGTGCCGGCCACACCCAAGAAGGACATTTGATGCTCGACACATTGGCCAGGATTATCGCCGTCCCGATGACGTTCTTCTACGAGCTCATCCCTAACTATGGGCTTGCCATTATTTTCCTGACGTTGGTTGTCAACGTGCTGATGTTCCCGCTCACCCTCAAGCAAACCCGATCGACGCGAGCAATGACTGAGATCCAGCCGGAAGTCAAGAAGCTGCAAAAGAAACATGCTGACGACAAAGAGGCGCTCCAAAAGGAGATGATGGAGCTCTACAAGGAACGGGGAGTCAACCCGGCTGGATGCTTGTTTCCGATGCTGATTCAGATGCCCATCTGGTTTGGCTTGTTTCGGCTTCTCCGGGATCCCCTCAACGCCACCAGCAACAATGAGGGGGCTGTATCCTTTATTCCAGAAACTTCCAGGCTGTTTGATGTCCTGAGCAAGGGTACCGAGGGGTCTTTCCTGGGTATGGAGCTCCACCTTTCTCCAAGCGAAGTGATCACGGCTGATACGGGCTTCGACTTCGTAACTGCGCTGCCTTACATCCTGGTCGTTCTGGTCGTCCTGGGAACGGCCTATTTCCAGCAATGGCAGACAACCCGGGGTCAGAAGCAGGACAGTGATCAGGCTCGACAGATGCAGATGGTGACCAAGATCATGCCGTTGATGTTTGGGTTCTTCGCATATTCGTTCCCGGCCGGATTGAATATTTACTTCGTGACGGCAAATGTCTTTCGGATCGGCCAACAGGCTTTGATTTTCAGAATCGACGGCCGGCCGACCCCGCCTTCTCGGGAGCCGGACCCGGCTCCGGAGGAACAACCGCGAAAGCCGCAATCGCAACCGGTTTCGGCCAAGAAGCGCAAGCGGCGCAGGAGGAAATGATCGTGGAGTGGGTTGAAGTAAAAGGACCATCCGTTGACGTCGCCGTAGAGGCTGCCCTGGCGGAACTGGGATTGTCGTCACGCGACGAGGCGGACGTTGAGGTGCTCCAACAGCCGGAGAAGGGTTTCCTGGGTATCGGTCGCACCGACGCAGTGGTGCGCGTGAAGCCTCTTCCGAAGAAGCGCCGGAGGAGTCGCTCTGCCGGGGGTAAGCAGAAAGGCGAGAGCCCTGATCAGCGTGGGCAGGCTCGACAGGGACGAAACCAGGGGGAACGTTCGGGCCAAGGACGACAAAAAAGCAGTCACGCAGGACAGCACCGGGAGCAGAAAAGCCAGCCTGGTCAACGGATACAACAACAGAAGTCAGCAGGCCAAGCCAAACCATCGGACCAAGAGACCGCCGAGCATCGCCGCCCCAAGATCGACGGCGATCGAGATACGGCGCCAGAAAGGGACAATACTGTGAGCCGAGAAGAGCAGGCCAACGTCGTGGGCGAATTCCTCGAGGGTCTGCTCGCCGCGTTTGGTCTTGAAGGACATGTCGAAACGCGGGTCGAAGACGATATTATCTACGCCGATGTACAAGGTAGCGAGACGGAGGCCCTGGTTGGATCCAGGGGCGTCATCCTGCAATCGATTCATGAACTCGCCAAGACTGTGGTTCAGAGAAAGACCCAGGAATCGGCGCGGATTCGCCTTGATATCGCCGGTTACGCCGAACGCCGGCGCGAGGCTTTGAGGATCTATGCCCAACGTCTTGGTGAGCAAGTCCGACAGGATGGTGGCGAGGTCATGGTTGAACCGATGAATGCCGCCGAGCGAAAGATCATTCACGACACGATCGGTGAAATTGAAGGCGTGCGAACCTACTCCGAAGGCGAAGAGCCCCACCGGTCGGTGGTCATTGCCGCAGAAGACGAGTAGGGATAATCCTCCCTCAAGTTTCACGTGAAACATCTCGACGTCGATCGTCAGTCTGTTGTTCGGGTCTTGAACTGGGCCGGATCCTCACTGAAGAGTGGCCAGTGGGAGCAATTACGGACCTTTGCGGAGTGGTTGAAGGAAGAGGCCGTCAGTGCCGGCGGACTTGGCCCCAACGAATCTGCCCGGGTATGGACCCGACACCTGGCCGATTCTCTGGCGTTCGCTTTCGCCTGGCGAGAGGTGACTCCCCCGACCCGTCTGCTTGACATGGGATCCGGGGTAGGACTTCCGGGAATCCCGTTGGCGGTGTTGTGGCCCGATACGGCAGTCACCTTGTTGGACCGGTCTGGAAGGAGAATCGATCTGGCCAGGAGGGCGGCCCGGCTGTTGAAGCTGGCCAATATCGAGATTCAGCAGGGCGAGGCTGAGAGACAGCGACCCGGTTGGGAGGCGGTTGTGTCGAGGGCGGTCTTTGCGCCCGACCGGGCCTTGATGGCGGCAAATACCTTGCTGGCACCCTCAGGTATCGCAGTTGTTGGCTTGCGAGGCAAGGGTGCGACTACCTGCTTTTCCAGCACACCGGCAGGCGGGCGAGCGGTCAGCACGGTGGCCGTGCCCCCGTCGGTCCTTGACGGACCCGTTTCGCTTCTTATCATGGGCGCTCGTGAACACTGAAAACAACCTCACGGTCGTCGCTATCACCAATCAGAAAGGCGGGGTGGGGAAATCCACCACGGCCATCAATCTGGCCGCCGCCCTTGCCTATCAGGGAGAAAGGGTGCTGGTGGTCGATCTGGACCCGCAAGGAAACAGCACTTCCGGCCTGGGGATCGACCGATCAGCGATAACCAGATCTACATATGACGTTTTGATCCGTGAGACTCCCCTGATTGACGTTATAGAGCCGACCAGTGTCCGGGACCTTTTCGTGGTGCCCGCCACCATCGACCTGGCCGGGTCGGAAATCGAACTCGTCTCGATGTTCTCCAGAGAATTGCGACTTCGGAACGCGCTCTCGCATATCGAAGAGGATTACGACTTCATCTTGATCGATTGTCCACCTTCCCTGGGTCTCTTGACCATCAATGCGCTGGCTGCTTCGAGCGAAGTGTTGATCCCGATTCAGTGTGAGTATTACGCCCTGGAAGGCTTGAGCCAACTCATGAAGAACATCGATCTGGTGTCGGGGAACTTGAATCCAGAGCTGACCGTCGGTGGCGTGGTTCTGACTATGTTCGACGGCCGGACCAATCTTTCCTCGGACGTTGTGAATCAGGTGAGGAACTTCTTTGGTGATGTCGCATATCGCACCGTGATCCCAAGATCGGTCCGGCTTTCTGAAGCTCCTTCGTACGGCGAACCCATCGAAGCCTTTGATCCTATGAGTAGGGGCGCTATTGCCTATCGAGAACTTGGACGTGAGTTTCGCCGGCGACACGGCCGGGTCTAGGAGGGACACCATATGGCAACTCGCAGGAGCGGACTGGGGAGGGGGCTCGAAGCCCTCATACCAAAGGGGGAGCAAGCTCGCACCGGCTTTGCCGTAATCCCCATCGAACGGGTTTCCCCAAATCCCCACCAACCTCGGGCGTTGTTTGACGAAGAGGCCCTGGCGTCCCTGGCCGCGTCGATAGTTGAGGTCGGGGTCCTGCAGCCGATCATTGTTCGAGAGGCTGAAGAGGGCTCATATACCCTGGTAGCGGGTGAGCGTCGGTGGCGAGCGGCCCGAAAAGTAGGCCTCAAGGAGATCCCCGCCATCATCCGGGAGAGCGACGACAGATCGCTCTTGACCGAAGCCCTTGTCGAGAACCTGCAACGAGAGGATCTCAGCCCTCTTGAGGAAGCCACGGCATATCAGGAACTACTCGAGGATTTTGGACTGACTCACGAGGAAGTGGGCAACCGGGTTGGGAAAAGCCGATCGGCCGTAACCAACTCTCTTCGTCTGCTCCAGCTGCCGGCTGCCATCCAGGGGAAGCTCGAGAGGGGCGAATTGTCGGCCGGTCATGCCCGGGCGCTGCTAGGTCTCGATGATCGTAAGTTTGCAGAACACATAGCCGAACGGGCGGTCAAAGAAGGTTGGTCTGTACGTCAAGTAGAGGATGCGGTCCGCGCTCGAAATCAGGCGACAGGTGATCAGCGACCTGGCCGCCGCGTCGACGTTCCTCGTCCGGCCGCCATTGTTGAGCTGGAAAACCGGTTACGCGAGCGGCTGTCTACCCGGGTCAAGATCAAGTACGCCAATGATCGGGGCAAGCTGATTGTCGACTTCACGTCACTTGATGACCTGGAAAGGATTTACAAACAATTCTTTGCCGGTTGATCACCCCCACGATTAACATCACGTGACGGTTTGGGTGGGGGTGCCTAGATGAGCCCCGACAGACCGCGGCCATGCGGTTTGGGGTCGTCTAGATCGGTCTGGGCGGAGGAGAAGAAACCACCGATCGCCGAAGCTACCGTTTTGCCAAGACCGGCGTTCATGTCCGGAGTGGCCACTACCACGGCCGGGGCGCGAGTCTCTTTCAACATCGGGTGGGCACGTCCCTCGAACGGCAGCCCGATCCGTTCGGCGATGGCCGCGGCCAACAGGGCGCCGGCTTCGCTTCGACTCATCGACGAGGCGAAAAAGAACACAGCCGGTTCTTCGGGATGTGGGAGTTGAAACGAAACGATGAGAGCCGCACCGAGCCGGTTGGCGCGGCGTGCTCTGATTCTTTCCGGAAGACTGGTGTCGCTACTCCTCGACAGGATGGGGATGGCTCCGTTCTCCTGGAGCATTGCGGCGGTTTCGCTGGCCACCAGCCAGGTCCTGGCCGCCTCTTCGGTATCCCGGCAAGCAGGATCCAGGAAGACCCGGGCGCCGACCACAGAATGGGGGAGACCCCGCAGCCACTCTCGTTCTCGTATCGCCTCGCGACCGGTTTTTTGTGTGGCCCTTGCCACGAGGTCGAGTTCCGCCAAAGTCCGCGGCCCCGCTATCCCATCTTCGGCCATGCCCCGGTTCTGTTGAAAATCAAGGAGCGCCCGCAGGGCGATGGGACCAAATATTCCATCGACCTTGCCGGCTTCGAACCCGAGCGAATTGAGCCTCCGCTGTAGCTCGGCGACGTCGTCACCCCGCAGCATCGGGCGTCGGTAGTAGAGGAGTCGATCACCGAGCCTGAACCCTGCTTCATAGATTGCCCTCCAGGTTTCCGATCCAACAACGCCATCGGCGGGCAGGCCGCGGCGCCGCTGGAAGGCCATGACTGCCGACGCGGTCGACTCGGCATACTCGCTGCGCGGGTCGGGGCTACAGGAGTAGCCGAGAGCGCTCAGTCGATCCTGGATGTCACGAACCGCTGTACCTGAATCACCCACCCGGTAGAGCCTCATGGCCCTATGGTCGCAGATTCAGGAAAGGAAGGGAGCGAGCTCGGAGACCATGGCATGCTTGGGACGGGCGCCGACAATCCGCTTCTTTTCGAGTCCCTGCTGGAAGACAATCATGGTGGGAATGCTCATGACGTCATAGGCGGCCGCGATCGAGGGGTTCTCATCGACATTGAGTTTGGCGATGGTGATTCGGTCCGGATACTCCTTACCAATTTCTTCCAAGACCGGCGCCACCATTCGACAGGGACCGCACCACTCGGCCCAGAAATCAACCAATACCGCCTTTTCTCCGGCCACGGTTTCTTCGAAGGTGGCGTCGGTGACCGTTACTGAATTCTCGCCCATCGATATTCTCCCTTTCTAGACAGGAACAGACCGGAACCGGCATTCATTCCTGGCGAAGCCAGCGCTCCACGTCGATTGCTGCTTGGCATCCGGTGCCGGCGGCCGTAATCGCCTGCCGATAAGTTGGGTCGGCGACATCGCCGGCCGCGAATACGCCGTCGACCGAGGTCGCTGTGGAGCCATCACCGCGCAAGATCAAATAGCCCACGTCATCCATATCGAGTTGACCCCGGAAGATTTCGGTATTCGGACTGTGACCGATGGCTACAAACAGGCCTTCCGTGCTCATCTCGGTGATTGAGTCCGTGCGAACGTTGCGGATTCTGACTCCGGTCAACTCATCGCCACCCATCATCTCTTCAACGACGGAATCCCAAATCACCTCGACTTTGGGATGTTCCATAACTCGCTTGGCCATGATGGCCGAGGCGCGAAACTCATCGCGCCGGTGGATGATCGTGACCTTGGAGGCGAACTTGGTGAGGAAGAGCGCTTCCTCCATCGCCGAGTCGCCTCCGCCGACCACCACAATGTCTCGATCCCGAAAGAAGAATCCGTCGCAGGTCGCACATGCCGACACACCCCGTCCGCGCAACCGTTCTTCTCCGGGAATACCCAGCCACCGGGCGGAGGCCCCGGTAGAGACGATCACCGCCTGCGTCTGATGCTCGTCGGCACCGACCCAGACTTTCAGCGGCCGGGCGCTGAAGTCGACCCGGGTGACGTCGACGGTCTCGATCCGGGTTTCAAACCGTTCGGCTTGCTTGCGCATCTGATCCATCAAGTCGGGTCCGAGGATTCCATCCGGGAAACCGGGGAAGTTCTCGACCTCGGTGGTCAGCATCAGCTGCCCCCCGGCCTGGCTACCCTCAAACATGAGCGGGTTCAAATCGGCACGAGCCGCGTATATGGCAGCCGTCAGCCCTGCTGGACCAGAACCGACGATGATTACTTTTTCAGTCACTGTGGTCCTTCGAGTCGCGCTTCCGCATCGCCCACATAAACGCACCACCGATGACAAATAATCCACCAAAGAGGGAATAGGCCCCCAGCACCCCCAGGGGGACGGCTACCGCCTGGAAAATGGCCCTGATCAGATAGATGACGGCTATGAAGGCGAGTGTGACGGCGACTACTCCCAGGGCAGTGATCTTGATGGCTCGATCCAGGCGGTCAATGGTCAACGAGCGGACCTTGAGAGCGGAACTCTCGAGCAAGTCGGCGAAACGGGTAGCGAGATCTTCCATGGACCGCAGATTAGCTCGATCTCCGGCCCCGATTATTCGAACGTCTCAGAGAGGCTGCAATCGGCAGCCAAATACACGTGGACGAGACCGTTGATCCGGTAGACCTCGACCTCCTCGCCGTCGACGGTGGCTCGGGCGACGAAGGTGATTGGTCCGTCGGCGGTGGCAACGTCGACACAAGCCAGGGCCGGCTCGAGCAACTCCCGGTCCAGGCTGTACTCAGCCCCCTGATCCTGTTCCGAGGCGGCGGTGAGTTCAACCACCAGCTCCTTGAGACGATCCCGGGAGACAATCCCCAAGTCCTCGACAATCGATACGGCCGGGGCGAGCAGAGACATCGTCGTCGTCGTAGCGTCGGCTGCGTCCCCAAGTTGTCCTTCGCTTGCCGCTCCGGCCACCTCGTCATCGGCGGCATTCCGGAGACTCTCGGCGGCGACGGAGGTGGTCTTGGCGGCCGAGTCGGCATCACCTGCCCCGTTGACGAGAACAGATCCGACCCCGACTACGACCAGCAGGGCGGCCGCGGCGGCCATGGCGGGCATGAGCCGTTGAAACCACGACACTGAGGGCTTGGATAACGAGGTCGGGGTGGCCGGCCTGACGGCTGCCAGCACGTTTCGGTGAATCATGGCCCGTTCGAGATCGGTCATCTTGACCGGCCGGGCGGCCCGCATGATTGCCAGAGCCTCCCGCTGGAGTTCCAAGTCGGATCGGCAATCTTGACAGGACGCCAGGGTGGCTTCGGCGGCCGCCTGCTCGGTGGGGCTCAACTCACCTTCGGCGATGGCGGCAATCAATTCGAAGTCGTGCTCATGCATCATGCTCACCTCTATGATGAGCAGACGAGCCGGAAAAGTTCCTGAGATGTTCGGCGAGCAACCGCCGGCCGCGAAATACCCTCGACTTGACGGTCCCGATCGGGACGTCGAGAGCTTCGGCTACGGCCTGGAGAGGAAGCCCTTCGAGGTCGCTGAGTACCACTGCTACCCGGAACTCGGGCGCCAAAGCCGACAAGGCCCGTTCGAGGTCGGGGCGCAGTTCTATCGACTCGAGAGCATCCTCGCTGCGGGGATCGGCCGGATCGGTGGTTTCGGGCAACGATTGAGCCTGATGCCGGCGAGTCTTGCGAAGCTGGTCGTAGCAAGTATTGACTGCGACCCGATACAACCACGTACTGAAAGCAGAAGCTCCCGAGAACTGGTGCGCTTTGCGGTACACGGTGATGAACGTTTCCTGAACGGCATCAAGAGCAGCTTCTCGATCCGCCAGGATCCGCAAACAAACCGCGAACACCCGATCTTCGTGGGCTCGCATTAGCTGGTCGAAGGAACTTTGGTCCCCGGAGACAAACGCTGAGACCAGTTGGTCGTCCTCCCCGGCCCGATAACTCATGGGGAGAAGCGTACTTCCGCCAGAGATGCGTAGAAGCCCTCCTCCTGGGCGGGGAGATCGGTGAACCACAACAACCAGAACCCATCCGCACGTTCGGGAAGTTGAGCTGCTACGCGTTCGCCAGAGACGCGACCGCTGGCCAGCCGCTCCCACCCCTCTACGCCGGTGGGCGGTAGGGCGGCAGCCCACATGAGCGTGTAGGCCGTTCCGGTACTCAATCCGGTTGCCTCGAATTGATCCGGCTGTCCGGTGAGCTCCACCACCACTCCAACGCCCCTTTTGAGCTGGGGCAGCGGGTCGAAATAACGTTCTGTGCGCCAACTGGTGGCGGGATCGCCGTCGATGATCTTTCCAATGTTCTCGTCATGCTCGGTGCCGTCTCCGTCCGGGTCATAGGAGAAGGCTCGTACGACAACGCTGGATTCAACATTGAGGTCGGCGGTCGTGACGGTTGAAGTGGGGGCCACGGTGAGGGTCGTGGTCCCGGCATCCAACGAATCCGGGAAGAGGAGGGGAGATTCGGGTCCGGAGGGGAGCACCAATCCGATCGCCACGATTCCTACCGCGAGAATCGACAAGAGAGCTGCAGGAGCCAACCAGCGCCAGGACCAGGGTGACGGAACTGGAGGAGTGGCCGGTGCCCGGGTTGTGGCATGGAGCGCTTGAGCTAGTCCGGCGGCGTCGTGACCACCGCGACGGGCGGCCTCCAGCGCGTCGTCAACGGCCGCCGGTATCCCGTCAACGACCTGGGAAGGGGAAGCCGCGCCGGCCGATCTTCCCGTTATGCAGGTGGCAAGTGTCTCGGCCAGCGCTCTCGTGTCCTCTGCCACCGAAGCTCCGGTACGGGGTCGTCCGAACGAACCGAGCTTGGCCGGATGGGAACCCGAGAAGTAGATGGCTCGCGAATCGATTGCGCCGTGTATACCTCCAGAGCGATGGAGGGCCGCAAGCCCGTCGGCCAGTCCGGCCGCGTTGGGCAGGAATTCGTCCGCGGGTATCGTCTCGCCGGCGGCTAAACGGTCGGCCATCGATACTCCGCCTGCCCATTCTGTAACGGAATAGGCGCCCTCGTCGAGCAGCGCGGCGGCATACACGGAAATCAGATGCACGTGGGTGCTGATTGAGGCCGCGCGGGTGTCGTCCACGAAGGCTCGACGGCGGTCTATTGACGTTTCGGGCCCAAGCACGCGAATCAGAACCGGTCGGTCGAGCAGCGTATCGGTCGCCAGCCATTCCTCGACATCGTGATCACGGCCGAGTCGCACCTCGAGGCTGAAGCGATCTGGGAGGGGTGGCGGCACGTGGCTCTCCGGTGGTTTGTGTCGTGCTCACCTTATCGGTGCTCAGGGCCCAGCCGATAGGCGAAGCCGATAACGCCCGGTCCGGAGTGCGTACCGACCACCGGACCGATTTCCGCGAACAGGTGGGTGGGCATCAAGGCGGATAGCCGTTGGCGGAAGTCGTCGACGTCGGGTGCGTTGCCCGTGACGATGGCCACTTCTTCGATCGCGGATCCCAACCCGCCGGCTCGTTCTACGAGAGCGGCCAGGGCTCTTGATCTCGTTCTTACACGGCCTGATGCCGCGACAACCCCATCAGCCATCGTTATCAGAGGCTTGATGTTGAGAAGCCCGCCCAGAAACGCTTGAGTAGATCCGAGCCGACCGCCTCTTTGGAGGTAGTCGAGGGTGTCGAGCGCCACTATGAAATTCGTGCGGTCCCGAGCTTCCAACGCGGCGGCCGCTACGCCATCGATGCTCTCGCCGCGGGCAGCCGCCCGGGCGGCTTCGAGGACCTGAAACCCAAGGGCCATGGAGACGTTTTGGGAGTCAACCACTTTGATCGGAATCCCGGTCGTCTGCTCGGCGGCAATGACGGCCGCTTGATAAGTGCCGCTGAGGCTTGAACTCAAGCATATTGCGACAATCCCTTCGGCTCCCGCCTCTGCCAGACTGGTGTAGCTCTGCCGGAAGGTTCCGGCACTGGGGGCGGAGGTCTCTGGAAGATCAGGCGACGTCGCCAGTCTCTGCCAGAATTGAGCATGAGAGAGCTCGAGCCGATCCGTGAACTCGAGATCACCGAATCTGATCTTCAGGGGTACGATTTCGATCCCGTAGGTGACGGCGAGTTCCTCTGGAAGATCGCACGAAGAGTCGGTTATAACGCGGATCACCGGGGCTCCCTTCCCGCAATTGGACATTCCGCTTCACGAGATTGTTACGGTCGGCTCAATCGAAGCACCGTGAGTTGGTCGAGCATCTTCTCGAATCCTTCGGAAACGTAGAGCCGCGCGGCAGATTCGTTGTCGGTCTGCGTGTTGAGCATCATCGAAAGCGCTCCTCGCCGCCTCGCCCATTTGTTGGCAGCCCGGACCAGGGATCGACCGATGCCTTGCCGTGTGTGATCTGGGTGGACTGCCACCCTCTGGAGGTACCCGGCAATCGAGCCGACGCCGACAATGGCGAAGCCGGTGGTCCGATCGCCTTCTCGGCTGAACAGCAGGCTCGAATGGGGGGTGGCACTGAGTGCCTCCTGAAGACCGGCCCCGTCGAGCCGCCAGAGCTTGGAGAATGATGCTCGGTCGATTGCGACTATGTCGGTCCAGTCGTTGGTCCTGCCGGGGATCACCTGGTGGGAAGGTTCGGGCAGCTTTCCCGCCAAATCTCGCGAATACAAATCCAGAGCCAGATATGGTTCATAGCCGGCAGATAGCCAGAGGCCGGACGAGACCGCCGGCAGGGGCGGAGAACACACACCGGAGACGCCGATACCGAGCAGGTACTCGGCACAGGCGTATATGAAGTCGGAACTGCCCCGGATGAGCCGAAGGTGCGCATCCGGCGTGTCGGGGTTCCAGGGTCGGGCCTCGGCTTTGGACCAACCCTGCCTCAACGTCAGAAGGCCGGGCCAGGTTCCCGCTACCCGCATGGAGCTTGTTGGTGGGGACATCGAACTGGTGGTCGTGGGCACATGTGCCCGCACATGGTAGGTGAGAGAGAGCAGCCATCCGTGGGAGGGGTAGGCAGCAGCTCGTTTCTTCTGCCAGCATGGGGTCATGAAGGTCCTACTGGCCGAGCATCCTTCATTCGTAGCCCATACCACCGGCGCTTGGCATCCCGAGCGCCCGGACCGTTTGACCGCGGCCCGGGCCGGGGTGGCCGAAGCCCTGGTAGAGATTGCCAAGTTCTCGCCCGCTCCGGCAGATCGGGAGTTGTTGACCGCCGTGCATTTGCCGGCCTACATCGATTCCATCAGGAATTTTTGTGCGGCCGGGGGCGGGGAACTGGACCCGGACACGGTCGTGGGCAGAGATTCCTGGGAAGCGGCGCTGCGAGCCGCCGGAGCAGGTCCCGACGCGGTTCATTTGCTCCTCGAGGGAGCAGCCGACCTCGCCTTCTTGCCTATCCGACCTCCCGGCCACCACGCCCTGCAAGATCGGGCAATGGGGTTCTGCATCTTCAACAACATAGCAATAACGGCCAAACTCCTGACCGGTATGGGGAAGCGGGTGGCCATTGTTGATTGGGACGTACACCACGGGAACGGAACCCAGGAGATATTTCTGATGGACCGGGACGTGCTCTACATCTCACTTCACGAATTCCCCGCTTATCCGGGTTCGGGTTGGATGGACGAAGCGGGCCTGGGTCCGGCGGCCGGAACGGCCGTCAACTTCCCGATGCCGACCGGTACCGGGGGAGACGTTTACCGGGCTTCCTTCGACCGGGTCGTGGTTCCGATCCTGTCGGCCTTTCAACCCGATTGGCTGTTGGTCAGCGCCGGTTATGACGCCCACCAGGCTGATCCTCTGGCAGGTATCTCTTTACTCGAGAGTGACTATGCCGCTATGGGTAGGGCTTTGCGCGGGGTCGTAGCGCCGGGAAGAACGATCTTGTTTCTGGAGGGTGGATACAACCTGAATGCCGTCAAGGGATCGGTGGCCGCCACTCTGCGTGGTATGGCCGGGATGGTCGTGCCCGAGGAAGCATCTCGCCCCGTGTCCGGGTTGCGCTCCTGGAAAATGGTGGACTTCGTAGTTGAAGTACAGCGGCGCTACTGGCAAGTGGTTTAAGAACGACACCGCCGTTGCCGATACACCCTCCGAACAAACGCATACGCCGTATCGGAGGACAGATGACGGTTCCGCTCGACGAGTTGTTGAGGAAAATGATGGACGTCGAGGCGTCTGACGTTCATCTGAAGGTCGGCTCGCCTCCGGTGATGCGTATCGATGGTGATCTTCATCCGACCAGCCTGCCGACCCTGACTCCGCAGGACACGGAATCATATGCACAGGGGATCATGAATACCCGAGCGGCAGCCGAGTTCGCCGAGAACGCCGAAGCCGACTTCGCGTACGGCAAGTCGGATCTGGGGAGGTTCCGGGTCAACGTATTCCGCCAACGGGGATCGGTGAGCCTCGTGCTTCGCCAGGTCTTGCCTTCCACCAGGAACTTCGAAGATTTGGGTCTTCCCCCAATCCTCAACAAGCTGTCCAACGAGCCGCGGGGCTTGGTTCTGATCACCGGTCCGACCGGGTCGGGCAAGACCACCACGCTGGCCTCCATTGTCGACTTCATCAACTCGACCAAACGGGTCAACATCCTCACCATTGAAGATCCGATCGAAGTCTTGCATTCAGACAAGATGGCCATCGTTGCCCAGCGCGAGGTCGGATCCGACACAAAGGATTTCTCCGAGGCGCTGAAAAGGGTGCTCCGCCAGGATCCGGATGTGATCATGATCGGCGAGATGCGGGACGCCGAAACCGTCAAGGCTGCCCTGAAAGCGGCCGAAACCGGGCATCTGGTTCTCTCCTCACTCCACACCATCGATGCAACTGAGACCATCAATCGAATCGTGGATTTCTTTCCCCCGTATCAGCAGAAACAAATCAGGCTGCTGCTGGCCAGCACTCTGCGAGGGGTCGTCAGCCAGCGCCTCCTAGAGCGGGCCGACGGTCACGGGCGAGTTCCGGCGATAGAGGTCATGACGATGAACGCCCGGGTATTCGACCGGATCGTTGAAGAGGCCCAAACCCACACCCTGGCGGACGTCATCGGGGAGAGCGAGTTTTACGGGATGCAGACCTTTGACAACTCCATTCTCCAGTTGTTCAAGAAGGGGTTGATTTCCTTCCAGGAGGCGCTGTCGAACGCCAGCAACTCTCACGACATGAGGGTGCAGGCCGAGCAAGCGGGTCTGGTCACCGTCTAATTTCTGCCAAAGCGGGCGAAGTAGGGCAGATGCCAGAAGGGCCGCACCGGCGGCCCTTCTGCCTATCCTGACCGTAGATGATTCCTCAAAGACTGGCGTGGTTACGCGAGCCGAACGGTATCCCCGTGCAACTCGCCCGGATCTTCACCGAAGCGGGACACCGGTTGTACCTGGTCGGCGGATCTACCCGCGACGCCTTGCTGAACCGGCCCCATTTCGATCTTGATTTCACAACCGACGCCAGGCCGGACGAGATAAAGAAGGTGGTGAGCGGATGGGCAGACGGCTTGTTCACCGTCGGAGAAGCCTTCGGAACGATTGGAGTGGTCAAAGACGGCCATACCCATGAGATAACCACCTTCCGGAGCGAGGTCTACCGGGACGACAGCCGCAAACCGCAAGTCGTTTTCTCCGACGATATCGAGGTCGACTTGTCGCGCCGCGATTTCACAATCAACGCCATTGCCCTGCAGTTCCCGGATCCAGAGGTAATCGATCCCTATGGAGGCCTAGCCGATTTGAGCAACGGGATCCTGCGAACCCCTCTTACCCCCGAGGTCTCCTTTTCGGATGATCCGCTACGCATGCTGAGACTGTTCAGATTTGTCGCCACTCTGGGGTTTGAGGCCGATCCGGCAACCCTGGCCGCGGTGGTTGACATGGCGGATCGGCTGTCGATAGTCAGTTCCGAACGCATCCGCGACGAGCTGTCCAAATTGCTGATGGCCGACCAGCCGGGGACGGCGTTGACCGGCCTCGTACGAACCGGTCTGGCCGACCACGTCGTTCCGGAACTAACGGAACTGGAGATGGCTCAGGACCCGATCCATCGTCATAAGGATGTTCTGGCGCACACCATTGCAGTCGTGGAGAAAACCGAGCCGAAATTGGAACTGCGCCTCGCAGCATTGTTGCACGACATCGGCAAGCCCGCCACCAGGCAGTTCTCTGATTCGGGAGCCACTTTCCACCACCACGAAGTAGTCGGCGCCCGGATGGCCCGCCAGCGGTTGCGGGAGCTTCGATACCCGAAACAGGTCGTCAACGATGTCGGTCAACTGGTGTTTCTGCATCTCCGGCCCCACACCTTCAAAATGGGATGGACCGACTCGGCCGTCCGCCGGTACGTCCGAGATGCCGGCCACTTGCTCGACGATCTGAATCAACTCGTTCGGTGTGACGTGACGACTCGCAACCCGGCGCGAGCGACCGAGATCCAAGACCGTATCGACGACCTCGAGGAACGAATCGCGATGCTCAGGGAGAAAGAGCACCTCGAGTCGCTCAGGCCGCCTATCAACGGTAACGACGTGATGTCCTATCTCGGGCTTCCGCCCGGTCCGGAGATCGGCGAGATCATGGATTTGCTGACGGAACAGCGCATCGAACTGGGGCCCTACGAGCCCGCGGAGGCGTACCGTCTCGTGCGACGGTGGGCACTCGAGCGGGGGAGAGAGGACCCGGGTGAGAAGGTCGGATAGCCCGCCAGGGTCCATGGCCGCGTTGCTGTTGGGTGCGATTATCGCTCTCGTCGCCTGCACGACGTCTTCCGAAATCGCGTCTACCACGGTCTCTTCGACGACTACCACGGTCCCCACCACCTCGACCTCGGGAGCCTCCCGGGGTGAGTCCGGAGAGACCAGTCTGAACGACCCGTACAGCCCGTCGGCCGGGAATGGTGGCTACAACGTGACCCACTACAACCTCGATCTGGACCTGGAGGTGGCGACCGGCGAGCTGGTGGGCGTCGCCACGATTGAGGCGGTGGCCCTCGACTCCTTGAGTTCGTTCAATCTCGACCTTTACGAGTTGACCGTATCGGCGGTGGCGGTGAACGGCGTCGACGTGGGCTTCCAGTCCGGTGATGGCGAGTTGACCGTGCTGGCAGATCTGGAACGCGGCACAACGTTCACTGCCGTCATCTCCTACTCGGGGGTAGCGGGTCAGGTGAAACCAGACTCGGTGGGGATTCCCAATGGTTGGATCAGAAGTAATGATGGTCTGTTCACGGTCAATGAGCCCGACGGGGCCCCCACCTGGTATCCGGTCAACAACCATCCCTCGGACAAGGCAACGTACTCAATCAGTGTCACCGTGGACGAGCCCTATGTTGCAGTGTCCAACGGGTTGCTGGAGGAGAAAAGGGCCGGCGACGGCGTTGCCACCTATGTGTATACGTCGGATGATCCAATGGCCAGCTATCTGACGGTTGTTGCCGTTGGTCTGTTCGAGGAAGACGCCGGTCCTGGTCCGCAAGGCCTTCCGATTCGCAACTTTTTTCCGGAAGATATCACCGACCTCGAACGGAGCTACTTCGCCGGGCAAGCCGACATGATCGGTTTCTTTGCCGGCCTCTTTGGGCCCTACCCGTTCGACTCCTACGGATCAGTAGTGGTCGACACCGATTTCAGCGCTGCTCTCGAAACTCAGACGATGTCTACGTTTGGACGAGGTGTACTGGTTCTCGAAGAGGCGGTGGTGGCGCACGAGATCGCCCACCAATGGTTTGGAAACAGCGTCACCCCGGCGTCCTGGCAGGACATCTGGCTGAACGAGGGATTCTCGACCTACGCGCAGTGGTTATGGGCGGGCCACGTCAACGGACCAGAGGCCTTCGATGCCCAGGTTGAGAATGCCTATCGCACGGTGAGCGGACTAAGTCTGCTCAACGAGGGGATATCTCCGGAATTGGCCCTGACGCTGGCGGCAGAACAGTTTCCTCCTCCTGGTACTCCACCTCTGCGCGACCTGTTCAATGCGTCTGTGTATCAGCGGGGAGCATTGACCTTGCACGCTTTGCGTTTGCATGTCGGAGACGACACCTTCTTCGAGTTGATGAGGTCCTACACCGCGGCGTTCCGGCACCGGAATGCCTCCACGGAGGATTTCGTCGAGATCGCCGAAGAGGTCAGCGGCCAGGACCTCGAAGCCCTCTTTGGCTCCTGGTTACTAGCCGAGGTCGTTCCCGCCATGCCCGAACTGGGGTTGGCGCCGCCTGAGGTAGAACCCGGCGGGTAGCTCCGAGGAGGGTCGAAGCTAACCTTGCATCATGACCGTGACCCGGTTCGAACTGGAGGCTGCCCGGTTGGTGATGAGCCATCGGTGGGCTGCCTTGGCCACTCTGGGACCCAATGGTCCTCTGGCATCAATGGTCGCCTACTCGACCAACCGGGACGTGAGCCGGGTCGGGCTGTTTCTCAGCAGCCTGTCCGAGCACACCCGCAACCTCGTCGTCGAACCGCAAGTCTCTTTGGTTGTTTCAGAAAACGACCCGGGTACCGGAGATCCGCAAACGCTGGCTCGCGTCAGCCTCAGAGGGACCGCTGTGGTAGTCGAGCGAACTTCGCCGGAGTTCGAGGGTGTTTGGCGCTCACATGTCGACCGACTTCCCGAGGCGGCTCCCCGTATCGTCCTGGGCGATTTTTCTCTAATCCAGATCGCCCTTGACGAGGCGCACTACGTGGGGGGCTTTGCGCAGGCGTCCACTATTCCCGTGGAGCGACTTTCGGCCGCGGCTCTCGAATTCGAGACCACCGGCTCGTGATCTCACGTTTCGGCGTTCGTCTGCGTTGTATGTGATGTGAAGCTGCCGCCGTTCCAAGAACTGCTTGATGCCCATCGCGAAGATGTGTATCGGTTCTTGGTTGCTTCGGTGGGTAGGAACGACGCCGAAGATTGCTTTCAAGAGACCTTCATGGCCGCATTGAGCGCCTACCCGAAAGTGGCGGAGGCCACCAACTTGAAAGGTTGGCTATTCACGATTGCCCACCACAAAGCAATCGATCTCCACCGCCGACGAAAACGCCCGGAAATCCCGAGTGGGGACTGTCCTGATCTCCCGACCGGAGACGAACTGGAGGTCGTTGATCGAGGCCTCTGGATCCGGGTGCAGGCGCTTCCCGCCAAGCAGAGGTCGGCCATCGTGCTGCGTTTTGTGGATGATCTCGCCTATCGGACCATCGGCGAGGTGATCGGTTGTTCGGAGTCGGCGGCGCGCCAAAACGTCCGGGCAGGGCTGGCCCGCTTAAGAGAGGAAATCAAGGAATGAATGATTTGAAGACCCTTCTCAGCTATATCGGAGATGTGGGTGGCGCTGCTGAATCGGCCGCCAACCGTTTTGCCCAACAGGCGGGCGAGTTGGTTGACATTGCGTTTATGACTATCGATTCGCCCATCGGTGACCTGGTTCTGGCCGCCACCCGCACAGGCCTGGTCCGCATCGGTTTCGACAATGAATCGGGGGTTCTCGAGGAGCTGGCGGAGCGGATTTCTCCCAGAATCCTCGAGCACCCGGCTCGTCTCGAACAGATCCGGAGAGAGCTCGACGAGTACTTCACCGGTCGGCGGGAGAGCTTTGAAATGCCGCTGGACAAGAGGCTCATCACGGGGTTCCGACGAGAAGTTCTCATCGCGACGGCCAAAATCCCATATGGCGGAGTATCAACCTACCAGGAGGTGGCTCGGAAGGCCGGTCGACCGAGAGGTGCCCGGGCGGCCGGGCAGGCGTTGGGTGGTAACCCGATCCCGGTCGTGATTCCTTGCCACCGAGTCCTACGGACCGGCGGGGGCATGGGCGGCTATGCCGGCGGAACGGACCGAAAGGAGTACTTGCTCCGCCTCGAAGGAGTGATGCTTTGAGTGTACCTAGTACCTAGTACCTCGTACCGCGACCGCAGGTGATAGAGGTCCGCGGGGCGAGCGAAACCTGAAACCCGGAACCTGCAACCTGAAACCTGAAACCTGAAACCTGGACCCTGAAACCGCGTTTAGCTCCCAGCTCGCTCCTTATTCAAATATGCGTATACTCCTCCCTTCATGCGCTACACCGCGGCCCGACGCCGGGCTCTCCGCCGAATCCTGATGACAAGGCATGTGACCCGTCAGAGCGATGTGGTCGAACAACTCGAACGGGAAGGTTTCCACGTAACCCAGGCCACAGTGTCACGGGACTTGAACCTGATGGGGGCGGTGAAGAGGCGTTCTTCGGACGGGCTCTACGGGTATGCCCTTCCGGATGAACCGCGGCCGGCGGAAGGGAACGACGAAACCGTATTCAGAGCATTGGCCCAATTCGCCACAAGTATCACGCCGACTGGAAGCCTGGTCGTAGTCAAGACTCCCCCGGGAGCAGCCCAAGTAGTTGCCGGGGCTATCGACGGAGCCGCCCTCACGGGAGTGTTGGGCACGGTTGCCGGTGACGACACCTTGGTGGTGATCGTGGAGGAAAAGGTTGGCGGATGGCGCATTGCCAAAGAGCTGGAACGGATGGGAGCGGGGCGTTGAAGAAAGTAGTGCTGGCATATTCCGGGGGTCTCGATACCTCGGTGATTCTGAAATGGTTGATTGAGGAGTACCGGGTAGAGGTAGTGGCTTACACCGCAGACGTGGGTCAAGGCGATGAGGTGGCGAGCGCCCGGGCCAAGGCCCTGCAGACCGGAGCGGTGGAGGCGATTACGGAAGACCTAACAGAGGAGTTCGTCGCCGATTTCGTCTTCCCGGCCCTTCGAGCCAACGCGGTGTACGAGTGGTACTACCTGCTGGGTACCTCCCTGGCCCGTCCGGTGATCACCAAGGGGCTGATCCGAGCGGCCGAGAAGACGGGGGCAGACGCCGTTGCCCACGGAGCAACCGGAAAAGGTAACGATCAAGTGCGTTTTGAGCTCTCCGCCTACGCCCTCAAGCCGGACATCAAGGTCATTGCCCCGTGGCGGGAATGGACGCTACGAAGCCGGGCGGACTGCGTGGCGTACGCCAGGGAACATGCCATCCCCATTCCCACCACCCCCGACAAGCCATACTCAATCGATGCCAATCTGTTGCATATTTCATATGAGGGTGGGGTACTCGAGAACCCGTGGGAAGCACCGCCACCCGGCATGTTCAATATGACGGTCGATCCCGAGACGGCGCCGGATCAGCCCGAATGGGTCGCTCTCACCTATGAAGACGGTGATCCGGTGGCGGTCAATGGAGAACAACTGGCGCCCGTTGCCCTGCTCAGGCGCCTCAACGAAATCGGAGGCAGGCACGGGATCGGCCGGGTCGACATAGTCGAGAACCGATTCGTGGGGATGAAGAGCCGCGGTGTCTATGAGACTCCCGGCGGCACCATTCTGCACCACGCCCACAAAGCGGTTGAGTCGATCACCCTAGATCGAGAAGTAGCCCACCTACGGGACGAGTTGGTGCCCCGTTATGCAGAGATGGTGTACAACGGCTTCTGGTTCGCACCGGAGCGAGAAGCCCTGCAAGCCTTCATGGACGACGTTCAACGGCGTGTGAGCGGTGAGGCGCGGCTCAAGCTCTACAAGGGCCAGGTCTACGTTGAAGGGCGGCGCTCGGATTCTTTCGGTCTTTACGATCAGGCGACGGTTACTTTCGAAGAGGACGATGTCTACGAGCAGGCGGATGCCAGCGGGTTTATCCGGCTGCAGGCGTTGAGATTGCGAACCCTTGCGGAAGAACGCCTGGGGGAGGGGGAGTGAGCCGGAAGCTTCGCTTCCTGAGTACTCAGTACTCAGTACTCAGTACTCAGTACCGGGGGGCATTATGACCCTTTGGGGTGGGCGGTTTTCGGAGGATCCTCATGAGGATCTTCTGGCGTTCACGGTTGATCGATCGGACCGGCGACTGCTGCAGGATGATCTGCTGGGTTCGGCTGCCCATGCCCGGATGCTGGGCGAAGTCGGGTTGCTCACCAAAGACGAGACACGTCAATTGGTGGAAGCGATCGGTGATCTGCTGGAAGACGCCCGGGAAGGTCGTTTCGAGTTTCACGACGGGGACGAGGACGTCCATACCGCCGTGGAGCGCCGACTGCACGAGGTGATCGGTCCGGTGGCGGGCAAACTTCACACTGGACGATCTCGCAACGACCAGGTCGCTCTGGACCTCCGGCTGTATCTCACCCGGGCGGCGGGCCGCAGAATCGCCCAGCTCAAATCGTTCGGGAGAATCCTGGCCGACAAGGCCGAAGAGGTGGGCGACACCGTTGTCCCTTCCTATACCCATCTCCAGCAAGCCCAAGCAATTCCTCTGGCCCACCACCTCCTGGCGTATGCCTGGATGCTGGTGCGGGACATAGACCGCTTCACAGACGCTGAGAAGCGGATTGCCGTATCGCCGCTCGGGGCCGGTGCTTCCGGGGGAAGCAGCTTGCCTCTCGATCCCCGGATCGTTGCCGACGAACTCGGGATGCGCGATACCTTTGCCAATTCGCTCGATGCCGTCTCGGCGCGGGACTTTGTTGCGGAATATGCATTCTGCTGCGCCCAGTCCCTCACCCATCTCTCCCGGCTGGGCGAGGAGCTGGTGCTGTGGTCGACGTCCGAGTTCGGGTGGGTGACCTTTGCCGACCGCTTTACGACCGGATCGTCTGCTCTTCCCCAAAAAAAGAATGCCGACATTGCCGAGCTGGTCCGGGGCAAGACCGCCCGGGCAATCGGTGATCTGACGGGACTCTTGGCGATGCAAAAAGGTTTGCCCCTCAGCTACAACCGGGACCTGCAGGAAGACAAGGCGGCCGTCTTCGATGCAGACGACACTCTGGCCGGGGCGCTGTCAGCGTTGTCCGGGATGATCGCCAGCGCCGAGTTTCACCCGCCGGCGCCATCGAGCTGGGTGACCGCGCTGGATCTGGCGGAAGTCCTGGTGGCCCGGGGGATTCCGTTCCGGGAGGCCCACGATGCGGTGGGCCGGCTGGTGGCCCGGCTTCTCGCGGAAGGCAAAACCCTCGGCGAGGTGACGGCCGGGGAACTGCAGGCCGCGCATCTGAGCTTCGTTCCGAAAGACCTCGACGTTCTCGACCCAGAGGGATCTGTTGTGCGTCGGCGCACGCCGGGTGGGGGTAGCCATGTTTCGGTTCTCGATCAGCTGGCCGAACTCCGTTCGTTGTTTGGCGAGAGCTGACGCTCGCAGTCGTGGGGCGATCTCGGAGATACCCGAACCGGGAGGACCGGCTGCTCCCGGTGAAACCTCCAGCCGGCCCAGCGGCGCACTTCCCGGTCGAATCCGGCGGGGTGATCGGATAGGCCAGAAGAATTCGGTCTCGGATCGCCCGGAAGTCTTGCTCGCTCCGATACTCCGGGAGGTGACGTTGGCGTACATCAGCAGATATCCGTCGTGTCTCGATTTCTCGGTGAGGGGGACCGTTCCCGACTAGCTGCCGTCGATCAGGAGTGCCTCCAGGGCGATGGTGACCATGTCGTCAAAGGTGGTTTCCCTTTCAGTCGAGGAGGTGGCCTCCCCGGTGACCACGTCATCGCTGACGGTGAGGATGGCGAGGGCACGCGCTCCGGTCTCGGCGGCGACACCGTAGAGACCGGCGGCTTCCATCTCGACGGCCATCACTCCCATACCGACCATCAGTTCGATTCTCGATTTGTCCGGGTGGTAGAACAGATCGCTCGAATGCACGTTGCCCACCCTGGCATCGACGCCGGCTTTCCGAGCGGCCTCGTGGGCGGCTCGAAGTAGCCCGAAGTCGGCGGTGGCCGAGAAGTCCATGCCGCCGTAGCGAGCCCGGTTCACTCCAGAATCGGTCGACGCCCCGATTGCCAGGATCACGTCGCGGATGCCGACCTTGTCACTCAGGCCGCCGCAGGAGCCGACCCGGACGAGACGCTTGACTCCATACTCATTGACCAGTTCGGTGGCGTAGATCGATGAGGACGGGATTCCCATCCCGGTTCCCATCACCGACACCGGCATCCCGTGGTAGGAGCCTGTGAAGCCCAGCATGTTTCGCACAGCGTTTACCTGCCGGGCATCATCGAAGAAGATCTCGGCAATGTGCCGGGCGCGGAGGGGATCGCCGGGAAGAAGAACGGCCTCGGCGAAATCTCCCGGGCCGGCCGCAATGTGCGGGGTGGGCATTTCGAGCCTTTCGAGTAGTCGGTTTCCAACGTAACCGAAAACCTCCGGATTGGATACAACCCGGAGATGTTCGGCCCAATGCCGACCTACCATTCAGCCAGGGGGTTCATGCCACCGGAGACGCGACCAACCTCAGCAACGAGCGATTTGATCGGTACCTTCGTCGCGTTGGTTGCCGTGGTTCTCGTCTTTTTCACCACGGCTGGGTTTCTGGGCGGCATCTGGTGGGGGTTCGACCTGGCAGCCCATTTCCGCGTGCAATATGCCGCGCTGCTGGTGCCGGTGGTGGCGGTGCTGGGGGTTTTGCGGTGGCGGCGGACCGCCCTGCTGGCCGGCGCCGCTCTGGTGGCCAATCTCACGCTCATCGTCCCGCTGTATACGGGTTCGCCTGCTCTGCCGGCGGGGTCGGACACCCTGGAGATCCTCAGTTTCAATGTGACGGCATCCAATTCCGAGCGCTCGGCGGTCGTCGAGTTCCTGGCGGCCGGCGAAGCGGATGTCATTTTTCTGCACGAATCGTCGACCGACTGGGAGGATGCCATCAGCCGGTCTGATCTGCCCTATCGGATGGTCAACGCTCGAGAGCCCGGATCGGTTTTTGGCACGCTGGCATTGGTGGGGAAGGAAACCGAGGCCAACGTTATCGCTCTGGGAGACTTCGGTCAGCTATCGATTGAGGTGATCGCGGAACTGGACGGACGGGAGATCAAGATCCTCGGGTCCCATCCTCTGTCGCCGGTCAACCCGACTCGAGCGAAGGCCCGTGACGATCAACTGCGAATCATCGGCGAATGGGCTGCTCGCCAGGAGGTCCCAGTGGTCGTGACCGGGGATTTCAACGCGTCCACCTGGTCGCGGGGTTTCTCGCTCTTGACCAAAGAGGCTGATCTCGTCAACTCACAGAAGGGATTCGGAGTCCAGGCGTCCTGGCCTGCCGGGAACGTCCTGTTCGGCATCCCGATCGACCACCTGGTGCACAGCCCCGGTCTCACGACGATAGACCGGCATTTGGGGGAGAGCCTCGGTTCGGACCACTTCCCGCTCTTTGTAACTCTGGCCCGGGCCGCGCCTTGAACAGGGCGGTCGGGTCTGACGGTTGGAGCCATCCGGCCCTACTCGCTCCACCACGCGTCGGTCATGGTGGACATGAGGTCTCTGACAAGCAGGAGATCGCATTGATTCTTGATCTGGCGGATGGTCGGCAGATGGGCTACTCCGAATGGGGCCCGCGGAGCGCCCCTGCCATGTTCTATTGCCACGGTTTCCCGGGCAGCCATCGCGAATTGGAACTGGCTCGGCCCGTCTTGGAACAAACGGGTCTGCATGTCCGGGTGATCGCTCTGGACCGTCCCGGGTACGGCTTGTCCACGTTCCGGCCCGGTCGTACCTTCTTGGACTGGCCCCATGACGTTGCCGAGGTTGCCGGACTTCTTGGGATCGGCAGCTTCTCAGTACTGGGTGCGTCTGGGGGAAGCCCTTATGCGCTGGCCTGCGCCCTCGTCCTGGGGCAGCGGGTATCGCGTATCGGGATCGTCGTCGGGACGGCGCCGCTCGAGGCGACCGGAATGCTGGACACTCCGCTGATTACCGGAGTGTCCTCGAGAAGATGGGTTCGGCGGATTCAGTATGAGCTGACGGCCTACGCGGTTAGGAAAGGACGGGAGGATCGGCTTCTGGGCCGCGTAATCTCGACTATGGGTAGTGCTGATCAAGAAGCGATGGAGCGGGCCGAGGTGCGCGAGTGGTTTGCCTCCGTGACTCGAGAAGCGTTAGTTCAGGGAGGCCGGGCGACCGCCTACGAATCGAACCTCTACCGTCGGGATTGGGGTTTTGACGTCTCCGCGGTGACGCAGGAGACTTCACTTTGGTACGGGGGCGCCGACCAGTGGGTCCCGGCGTCGGCGGGCCGTTGGTTGGCCGATCGCATCCCCAACTCCCAGTTCATTTTGTGGCCCCAGCATGGTCACTTCACCTGGGTAATGAGTTTTCAGGCTGCCGAGGCGGTGGCCGTCACGGCCGGTGAGATCTGAATCTTGAACCGACCCGACAAGGAGAAGAGCGATCCGGAGCCAAATCCCTTGGCGGGTGCGGTCGAGGTTCGGGTTCGGGCCACCTCTCGATTCGAACCCGGCTACGGAACCGAGCCAGGGATTGTCCGGAACGGCAAGCTCATATCGGTCGAAGAGGTCGAGCAGCGACGTTTGGTGGCGTTGTTCGGCGACGATGATGTTGCTGAAGGGGCGGACGTCGTCTCCGAAGTCGTCGAGGACCTGTTGATAGACGGCTTCGGCGTGGTACTCATCGTTGAGCGCCAGGAGCACACCCTGCGCCTCGTCCGGTTCGAGGGGTCCGGCGTATTCGCCGATGTCGCAAATCTCACAGGCTGCCAGAAGCTCCTCGGCGCTGGCAATCACATCGGCGGTAGGTGACTCGTTTCTGACGAGAGGGCTCGGGTCGGCAGCTGTTGTCTTGGGGGTCGTCGTTGTGGTGCTCGGCTCGATGCTTGTATAAGCACCGACCACCAGCGTTAGACCGGCGATGAGCAAAGGGATTCGATTCATTCTTGGCTCCCGTTGTTTGAACCCAGTTGAGCCGGCATGTATTGAGTTGAATCGGCTGATCCCGTGGAGAGTGGGTGAAGCTGCCCGGCTACGCTGCTGGTCATGGAGCAAACATCTTTTCGAGAGCGTCGCGACCGGTTCGCCGCCGCTATTGGGGACGGGATCGCCGTCATCCCCGCGGCCGGCCTGCAGATCCGCAACGACGACGTCGATCATCCCTTCCGCCAGAACAGCGACTTCTTTTTTCTCACGGGATTTGATGAACCGGACGCGGTGGCCGTCATAAACCCCGGCAACCAGGAGGAGCGCTTTGTCTTGTTCGTCAGACCGCGCGACCGGGAGATGGAGATCTGGAACGGCTACCGGGCCGGCGTCGAGGGAGCCCGCTCCGAGTACGGAGCCGATGCCGCGTATCCGTTGTCCGACCTGGCCGAGAAGCTGCGCGAGTACATGGTTGGCCGCCCTTCGCTTTTCTACCGCTTCGGGAACCCCGCCCATGACGACATGATCAATTCGGTGCTGGGACAGGCTCGTCGCTTTCGGGCGCGCGATGGTCGCCCGATCCCCGACTCGATCACGGATCCGCAGGCTGTTCTCGCCGAGATGCGGCTGTTCAAATCCGCCCCGGAGATAGCGGCTCTTCGTCGGGCTTGTGACATCTCGGTTGATGCGCACCTCGAGGCCATGCGGTTCGCCCAACCGGCGATGTTCGAGTATCAGGTTCAGGCGGCTCTCGAATTCACCTTCATGGTCAATGGTTCACCGCGGGTCGGGTACGGCTCGATCGTTGCCTCCGGGGCGAACGCTTGCATCCTTCATTACGTAGAAAACTCCAGACAGATGAAGGCGGGCGACCTCTTGCTGATCGACGCGGCCGCCGAGTACGGGTACCACTCAGCCGACATCACTCGCACGTTCCCGGTGGATGGCGCGTTCACGGCTCCGCAAAGGGCCGTCTACGAAGTCGTTCTCGCCGCACAAAAAGCATCGATCGAACGAGCGGTTCCCGGCGGTTCGATGAAAGAGCTTCATGAGACGTCAAAACGCGTGCTTACCGAAGGTCTGGTCGAGTTGGGTCTCCTACCTCGGGGCCTGGAGGGCTCGCTGGCCATGCACCACTATCGGGAGTTCTTCATGCACGGCACCGGGCATTGGTTGGGGATGGATGTCCATGATGCCGGTAGCTACATGACGGCCGCCCAAGAATCTCGCCCGCTCGAGCCATCGATGGCGTTCACGATTGAACCCGGCCTCTATGTCGATCCTGAGAAGGATTCGGTTTCCTTCTCTTTGCTGGAGTATGACCTGGACGAGTGGATGGAACGCCGGTATCTGTTGGGAACCGAGGCGGCCAAGAAACTCGAGGCCGCTGAGAAGGAGCAGGCCGGGACCATCGAGCATCCCATCCCGGCCGAGTTTCGCGGCCTGGGAGTGCGGATCGAGGACGATCTACTCATCACTCCGAGCGGGCACGAGAATCTAACGGCGGGGGTGCCGACCTCGATCGACGAGGTCGTGGCGGTTTGCGCTGAGAATTCGCGCCTTCCGTTCTGAAGATCACACCGCAGAGGTGAGGTCCGGCCGCCGGTCCACCCAGGGTCGTGCGTCTTCGAGTTGAGCAGCCAGACGAAACAGGGTCGCCTCGTCGCCGGTCCGAGCGGCGAACTGCAGGCCGATCGGCAAGCCGGCGGCGTTCCAATGGAGCGGGACGGACATGGCCGGCTGCCCGGTTAGGTTGAACAGCTGAGTGTTGGGCACCGGATCCAACTGCTCGCCCGCCATCTTCTTCAACACCAGGTCCAGCGCCCGACGGGCCGGGACGCGATGCAGGGCACGAATCATTCGAAGCTCGGTTGGGGTAGCCGCCAACTCGCCGATCTTGACCGGCGGTGCGGCCAGCGTCGGCGTGAGGATCAGGTCGTAGCGCTCATGGAACTCCGCCATGCGGTGAGTTTCCTCTTGAACCTCCCGCAAGATGACGGCCAACTCATCCGCGCGGGTACTACGGCCGACGAGCGACACAAGCCAGGTGATGGGTTCGAACTGGTCGGCGGTTGGTTTGCGTCCAGTGATCCCGGCGGCATGGTCGATGTCGGCGGCCAGGGCGGCGGCCACTATCCGGAGGTAGGCCATGGTCATCCGGTCTTTGTCGAAGGGCGGCGCTTCCTCCTGGACGTGGTGCCCCAGTTCCTCCAGAAGTTCGACGGTTGCTTCCACCGCGGCAACGCAGTCGCGATGCATCAGGTTGCCCATGAGCGGCTTGGTAGTGAACGCGATCCGCAAGGGACCGGGATCTGTGCCCACCTCGTGAAGGAAAGGGCGGGCCGGGAGCGGCGGTGAATATGAGCCGCCGGGCTCTGGCCCGCTGGTCACGTCGAGAAAAGCCGCGCTGTCGCGAACGGTTCGGGTGAGGACGTGTTCTTGTACCAATCCCAGCCATGTCCCCGAGAAGAAGGGGCCGGCCGGGTTGCGACCCCGGGACGGCTTGAGACCAAAGACCCCGCAAGCGGCGGCCGGAATCCGGATCGAACCCCCTCCATCGCCACCATGGATGGCGGGCGCAAAACCGGCGGCTACCGCCGCCCCGGAACCTCCACTTGAACCTCCCGGTGTGCGTTCGAGATCCCAGGGATTGCGGGTGGGGCCCCGCAGGGCCGGCTCGGTAACCGCCACCAGCCCGAACTCGGAAGTGTTGGTCTTGCCGACCACCACCAAACCGGCTTCTCGATAGCGGCGCACCATGGTGGTTTCTTCTTGGGCGATGTGGAACTGGAGATACCGGCTTGAACCGGTGGTCGGCTCACCGGGATAGAGAGCGATCAAATCCTTGAGTAGAAACGGCACGCCGGCCAACGGGCCGTCTGGGAGCGCCCCGTCGGCTTGGGCGACAGCCCGGTTGTACATCTTGTGGACTACTGCGTTCAATTGCGGGTTGTAGTGCTCGATTCGTTCGATGGCCGCTTCGACCAGTTCTCGGGGGTGGACTTGTTTGGTCCGCACCAACTCCGCCAGACCTACCGCGTCGAAATTCGAGTATTCGCCAAAAACCGCCATTGCTCCACCTCTTCCAGCCTTGCCCCGAATCTAGGCGCATCCGATGGTCCGCCACGGGGTCGTCATGCAATTCTGTGAAGGTGGAGATCGGTCGTGTTGGTATTGCCGGAGACCTGGCAAGCTGTTGAGATTGTGAGACGATTCGGGTGGTTGGCACTGTTCTTGGTGGGTCTGGTGGCCGCATTGGCCGCCTGCTCGGATACCGACTCCGCAGTGGAAACTACGGAGTCGGTCACATCTACCAGCACGTCCGGCGACGCCACCGGAACCGCCGCGCAGTCATTCGCCGGAACCGAACCGGCCCCCGAGTTCCCGGCCGGACTCGACTGGCTCAACACCGACCGGCCGCTGGCCCTCGAACAGTTGCGCGGCAAGATCGTCATCCTCGATTTCTGGACGTACGGGTGCATCAATTGCATCCATGTCATCCCGGATCTCAAGCGGCTGGAGGAGGAGTTTGCGGAGGAGCTGGTCGTGATCGGCGTCCACTCGGCCAAGTTCGACAATGAAGGCGATACGGACAACATCCGCCAGATCATTCTTCGGTATGGGCTCGAACATCCGGTGATCAACGACGCCGACTTCACTGTGTGGCGTACCTGGGGAGCCCAAGCCTGGCCCACATTGGCCATCGTCGACCCGGCGGGCAACGTGGTTGGCGGTCACAGCGGCGAAGGTGTCTATGACGTCTTCCAGCCGGTGCTCGCCTCGTTGGTGGCCGAATTCGACGGCCAGATCGATCGGACGGCTCTCGATGTCAAGCTCGAGAAGGAAGGCCTACCGGAGACGGCGCTGTCCTTCCCCGGGAAGGTTCTGGTGGACGGCGAGGGAGAACGTTTGTTTGTGGCAGATACCAACCATCACCGGATCATCGTGGCCGGCCTCGATGGAGCCGTCGCGGAGGTCATCGGCAGCGGAAGCCAAGGCCGTGCAGATGGTTTGCTCCGCACGGCCACGTTCAATCAACCCCAAGGTCTGGCACTCAGCGAAGACGGGGAGAGGCTCTTCATTGCCGACACCGGGAATCACTTGATCCGCGTGGTTGATTTCCCTACCGGGCAGGTATCAACACTGGCCGGGACTGGAGAAAAGGGTCTCTTTCCGCCGACCGGCGGCCCGGCGCTGACGACCAGGTTGAATTCGCCGTGGGACGTCACGCTCGATGGCGATCGACTGTACGTGGCGATGGCCGGTTATCACCAGATCTGGCAAATCGATCTGGATGAGGGGACCTCAGCCCCGTACGCCGGCAATGCCCGGGAGAGCACGATCAACGGCCCGCTGGCCGAGGCCGAGCTGGCCCAGCCGAGCGGCGTCGCCCTGGACGGAGCCGGACGTCTCTACTTCGCCGACTCGGAGAGCAGCTCCATCCGGTGGGCGGAGGTTGAAGGAGACAATCGGATGGTGGACGTCCTCGCCGGGAGTGATCAGGACCTCTTTACCTTCGGCGACCAGGACGGGGTCGGTACCACCGCTCGTCTGCAACACCCCCTCGGGGTGGTCGTCGACGGGGGGTACGTGTGGGTTGCCGATACCTACAACTCCAAGATCAAACGGATCGATCCCGACACGGGAGAAGTGACGACCCTGGCCGGCGGGCAGGGTTGGAGGGATGGGCCCAATCCGTTGTTCTATGAACCCGGGGGCATCGATGCTCACGGCGGCAAGCTCTACGTGGCAGATACCAACAACCACTCGGTCCGGGTGGTAGATCAGGCCTCCGGGTCGGCCACCACCCTGGTGCTGACGGGACTGGAACGCTTCGTCGTCGACTCGGGAACCGACGAGTTCCCCGGAACTACCATCAATCTGGATCCTGTTGAGGTTGGGTCTGGTGCCGGAAGCGTGGTGCTCAATGTATCCTTGCCTTCCGGCTACAAGGTCAACCCGCTGGCCCCATCCCGATTCGAGTGGAAAGTCGACGGGGGAGTAGTGGATCTTCCGGCCGAGGCCACCGGTTCGATCGTGAATCCTTCGTTCCCCTTGGAGATCCCCGCCACCTTTAACTCCGGGAACGGATCGATCACCGGCGATCTCTACATCGTCTATTGCGAAGCCGAGCAGGAAAGCATCTGTCTCATCGACCAAGCCCGCGTGGTCGTGCCCCTGACGGTCGGTTCCGGCGGCTCATCCGTGCCGATCGACTACGAGATCGAACTCCCGGATCTGTAAGAGCGGCGAGCCGCTCGGTTTCGGGTTCCAGGTTTCAGGTTGCAGGTCTCAACCATCGAGCTACGAGCGACGAGCCAGTTGGCTCGCTTCGCTCGTAGTCGTCAGTTTTCAGCCCCCTCTCCGGCCGGCGGTGTCCATCGCGGTCTTGGTGCGGAGCAATGCCCCCATCTGGTGGGATGTTGTACGGCCGGTTGCTTCCCAAGCTGTATCCTCCGACGGCAGATGAGTATCCGGTCGGGCGTGAAGGGTCGTCGGTGAGTCTCCGTTTTCGGTGAGAGACATTCCATGACGAGCTATCCGATAGGTTTCCGATGGGTCAGGGCCTTTTCACCGCGCCGACCCGGGTTAGCCCTTCCATGACAAGACAAGTGCCGGAAAACGGGCTAGGGGCTTCTGACCCGTTGGCAGGGTCTGAAATGACAGCATCGGCGTGCTTACCCGCATCTTCCACTCGTAGGTACAACAGCGAACTGAGGGCCAGCACCACTGCGCCGACCATCCAGGAGGCGGTGATCCCGGCTGCGTCGGCCAATGCTCCGAGGCCGATCCCGGCCATCAAGCCACCACCCTGCAGGGTCATGGACTGAACCGAGAGGACGGTGGTGCGCACGCCTTCGTCAACCTGCGCATGCAGAAGCTCGCTTTCAACTGGTCCGGCAACTCCGTTGCTGAAGTAGGCAACGAGGAAAGCGACGGCGGCGATTTCGAACCGCCCAGTCCACGCCAGCAGTACGACGGCGCCGCCCATCGTGAGCCGACCGGTGAAAGCGGTCCGCCGTGGATCGTTCTTCAGTCGGCGAGTGATCCACGGCGTCAAGGCCGAGCCCACGGCCGCTAGAGCGAAAGCACCGGCCAGGACGAAGCCCAGCGGTCCGGTGTTGACCGTGTCGCCATCCAGCAGGTACACGAAGCGAGGCTGCCACAGTAACTCCAAGCTACCGAGACCAAACCCCAGCCCGGCCATGCCACCCAGGAGCAGGCGGAGGGAACGATCCCCGATTCCCAGGTGGACTCCCTCAGCGATCAATCGGGGTATACGGGCGACAGCAGCCGAGATTGGATCGGCACCAGATCGATGATCGCTCGTCATGAGCATTGGGATGGATACCAGATAGACAACTCCGGCCCCCACGGCGGCCCACACTGCCAGCTCCAGGCGTCCCCCGGTGATGGCGGGGATGAGGCCGCCGGCAACTGCCCCGATCGCCAGGGCAATTCCGGAAACGACCCCACCGGCCGAGAGGCTGCCCCGCAACTCAGCCGTGGAATCGATGCCATAGGTGCGGTCCACAAACCAGGCTTCGAGAGGGCCAGAATCGAGGGCCCGAGACACGCCACCAATCATGAACCCGACGGCAAATAGGGCAGTCGATGTTGCGATCAAAACGACCCCGTACAGAATGAGTTGAAGAACTGCCGAGAGGACCAAGACCTTCCTGCGGCCGATTGAATCAGCCAGACCACCGGTTGGGAGCTCCAGCACTGCGGTGGTGATGCCATATGTTGCGAGAACCAATCCGATCTCGGCCAGCGTGAGGCCGCGCTCCTGAGCCATCAGGACCAGCAAGGGAAGGACGAGCCCGAAACTCAACCAGCGGAGCCCAAGCATCAGAAGGAATCGACGCCGGATACCTGCCACCGTGAGCGTGCTCATAGTGGTAAATCTCGGACCGGGAAGGCGTTGACGAACACCAGGACGTCTGCCGCCCGCGTGTCCTCAGGCCCGGCCGGGTTTGCCAAGTAACGCTTGATGATGTCGAGGAGCTCTCCGGTCATGTCGCGGAGCTGGTCGGGGTTCAGATGAAGCAGCAGATCATCGTGCCCCGCAGCGTCGGCCCAGTCTGGCCCCCATTCGGGTTCCTCGCCGAGATACGTGAGGGCAGCCAGTTGCTGCCATCCGAGTACGTGTCGGCGGATGGTCGTCAATGAGCGACGGGCGGAAGGTGAGTCCACGAAGGTGGCAGGGGAGTAGCGGGTGATGTGTTTTTCTGCTTTCCACCAGCGCTCCCGCTTGGTGCCTAGATCGGGGGCTTCCTCGATGAAACCACTCTCGGCCAGCTGTCGGAGGTGATAGCTCGTCAAGCCGCTCGACTCACCTAATCGTTCGGCAAGCTTGGAGGCGGTGGACGGGCCGTGGGCCCGGAGCATGGTCAACAATCGCATCCGAATGGGGTGGGCCAGAGCCTCGAGATCGCGCTCGTCGGTGATGTCGAATACATCTTCGTCGTAGGTGTCCATACCGACACCATATCATGTTGCAAAATGATTTTGCAAAGAAGTTTTGCAACATAACGTTCAAACCTACTTTGCCCCTCTCTCCGCCGCGCAATTCAGGTGGAATCATGCTCATTCTGAACCAGGCGGTGACGCAACATCAGGACAAGGCGAGGCCATTTCCGAGGAAACGGATGGTTGATCCCCGGCGAGGAAGGGCTTTGGCGCCGGTTTCGCGAGGCGTCTCCGGCCCCAACTCTTAGCGAACCGGCCGAACGTCGATCTCGCCGCGGGCCGTGGCTCTTAGCGTTTCGTAGAGAGCAGAGTCCCGGAGAGCATCGACCGGCAGAGGCAGGGGAATGTCGAAACGGACCATCTCGCCCTCCTCCCGCCAGTCGATTCCCGGCCTTTCCAGGGCAGCCAAAACCTTGCGGTTGGCTGCCAGAACGTAGGAGCGGAAACGCTGCACTCCATTCTCCTGAGCCGATTCGGCCAGCAAAGCAAGGAGGATGGCTCCCAATCCCTTGCCCTGGTATTCGTCGAGCACTGCCACCGCCGCCTCCGCCGTTGTCGGATCATCTGGCCGGCATACGTAGCGAGCCAACCCAACGCCTCGGTGGTGGCGACCGCGGACCAGCTCGGCTCCCCAGGCGAAGTGGGTCTGATAGTCGATTTCCGTCAAGTAGGTGAGTTCTTCGGTAGAGAGATGGTTTACCGGACGGAGAAACCGGAGATAGCGCGACTCTGTCGACAGGTTGGCCAGACCCTCAGCGATGCGCGGCTTGTCCGCCGCCACGATCGGTCGGACCCGGACCGGGGTGCCGTCAGACAACTCAACGACGGTGGTCCGGGCCTGGATGAAGGGATTCTCGACATCCATCACAGGCGCTCGATCGGAACAACGTAGACGAGGATCATCAGGAAGTGGAGAAGGGTTCCCGTGATCACCATGATGTGAAACACCTCGTGATAAGAGAAGATCCGCGGAGATAATCGGGGCCGTTTGGCTATGAGCAGGATCATGCCGACCGAGTAACTGGCGCCGCCCACGATCAACAGCACCATGGCTTCCAAAGGGAGCCGATCAAAGAGTTCCTTGACCGGGATCACGGCAAACCAGCCCATGACCATGTACAGGGTGAATGACAGCCAATTCCGCACTTTGGGGAACAACATCTTCTGGAGGATTCCGAACACGGCAATACCCCATACCACCCCCAGGGTGATCCACTTCCATGGGCCGGTCAAAACGTTGAACGAGATCGGCGTGTAGGTCCCGGCGACCAGCAGGAAGATCATCGAATGGTCAAACCGCTGCATGCGCCTCTTCCATCGTTCCTTCCATGGCACCGAGTGATAGAGCGAGCTGGTGGTGTACAGCGCCACCATGCTCCCCCCGAAGACGAGCATGGTGGTCATTCGGGGCAGGTCCCCCGAGGTCTTGACGGCCAGCACGATCATCCCGGCCAGGGAGAACACCGCGGCAGTTCCGTGGAGAAACCCGCGAACAGGGTGTTGCATCCTTCCGAGCGTGACCCGATCCACGATCGGAGACTAACTGGGAGTCGTTTCTCGTTCCCGAGACTCGAAACCTGCAACCTGCAACCTTGTACCTCGTACCTCGTACTTCGTACCGCGATCACAGTGGCGAGAGGGTTGGGGGCGAGCGAAACCTGGAACCTGCAACCTGAAACCTGGAACCTGCAACCTGCAATCTGCAACCTGGAACTTGAAACCCCTCGACTGACGACTTACTTCTTCGAGAGCCGGTAGGCACCCCACGCCATCAGGGCCGCCCCCGCGTAGAGAACCAGAGCGAACACGATGCTGAGACCTTCCAGATATCCGGATTCGATATCGGTGAGGAGGTCTCGGACTCCGGCGATGCCACCTCCGAATCCGACTATGGTCAGCAACCACGGGTAGGAGATTGGAAAATCCTTGCTGCGCAGGCGACGCGCCCACAGCATCGCGACCGCTGCCACTGCCGCAATCCAGGACGCCGACGAGATCCCGTATTCGTCGAGGATGATGTCCCCCAGGAGATCCACCAGGAGAATCAGCACCGCGCCCAGGCCGATGAGTTGTTCGGCCGGGCCGAGCTTGTCGATGGCTCCGCTGATGGACGCGGCTACGTCCGACTCTTTCTTCTCGGGTATGTCCGGCGGCCCGCCATCGTGCGTGCCGGTACCATCGTTTGAGTCCACCTCCGCACCTCCCTATCTAGAGGCTCAACTTATCAATCATCCCACTAACGCACAAGCGTTTCTTTGGGCAGAAGGAACCATCGCAGCGGACCGAGCGTTGCCCGGGCAGTACCATGCTTTTGACCACGCAGGGGATCGATGAGCCAGGAACGAACGCTGCTGAGGCCGATCTACCGGCTGTACGAGGACCGGTTGTTCCGACAGATGGACCCGCAGCGACTACCACGACACATCGGCATTATTCTCGACGGCCATCGCCGGTACGCCCGCGCCGAGGGCCTGGCCGACTATGAGGCCAGCTACCAAGTAGGGATGCGAAAGTTCGAGGAGTTCCTCGGATGGGCACAGCAGGTCGACGTACCCGCCATCACCGGATGGTTGCTCAGCAAAGAGAACCTGGCCCGCCCGGCCGACGAACTGCAGCCCTACTTCGAGGTTCTCATCGGTCTCTTCTCCCGGTTGCCGGAGTTGGCCAAGCGATACGATTTCGAGTTGCGGTTCATCGGGAGTCTCGACCTACTGCCCCCGGATCTCGTCGGGGCCGCCAAACAGGCGCAAGAGCGAGCCGGAATCGGGGTTCGGCGGTTGACCATTGCCATCGGGTACGGGGGTCGCCAGGAGATCGTCGACGCGGTCCAGGATCTGGTTTCGTCGCTGGCTGCCGGCGGGACTCCCGCCGATGAAATAGCGGATCACATCGACGCGGAGCGCATCGCCGATCACCTCTATACGGCTGATCTCCCAGATCCCGATCTGGTGATTCGCACCAGCGGCGAGTCGCGCCTGTCGGGTTTCCTACTCTGGCAATCCGCCTACTCGGAGTTCGCCTTCGTCGATGTGTACTGGCCGGCTTTTCGGCGGGTGGACTTCCTCCGCGCCCTGCGTGATTTCACCCGCCGCAACCGGCGTTTCGGGAGGTAAACGGATTCGACCGCGGGTGACGGGACGTCGGTTCAGTGCTCGTGGTTGTGACCGTGCTCGGCGCCCGGACCGGGCGCATCAGGGCCTTTTCAACAACCGGGTTGGCCGTGGTTGCCGCAACAGTCCGAGCGGTTCTTGAGCTTGATGGCATTGTTCTTGGCCGTCAAGGCGAGTTTCTCCAAGAACGGGAGATCGGAGTTCCGCCAATTGTTGACCACGTGGCGTGGGTGGGGACGATGACTCATTTGCTCAACCTAGTGGCCTTTCTCAGACCTGGCTGTGCATTGTCTCAGAAGCAGACCACTGGTCCGCTTCGTCAACCCTCGACGTATCGCATTTGGCCGACCAGGTATTCGACATGATCGGGCCCGTAAGACGACCACACCCGGTAGAGACAACCAGGATCCTCCGGCACTTCGATCAGCGCCTCGTATGCCTCAGGAGCCAGGGCCCCTGTCTGGGGATCGATGTGAACGATCCGATCGGCCGGCAGATCGCTGCTGAGTTCGGGGGAGATCCACACCCGGCTTCCGTCATCAAACCGCAACGTCGGGTTCCACTGCTTCTGGTCGAGCGACATCTCCGGTCGCGAGAGGCTGGTTCCAAAGGCGCCCCTCCCGCAGTCGGAGCAATAGTCACCGGAGCCGTAGCGACCGGGTCCCGCAGGAAGGTCCCAGGCGACTATCAGGGCCCCATCACCGTTTGCCCGGCGGGCGGCGGCGCCTTCGCCCTCGGGTCCAATCTCTGCGAAGGCCATCATCGGACACGCCGTCGTACCGAGGTCCTCGTTCCATTCATCGAAAAACACGGAAGGAACTTCTGAGGCGGGGATGGTCGGGCCGGTCCAAGGAGCCTCCCCCATTTCGCGAGTCTCCAGATTGGCTCGGTCGATCAATTGCACCGGTTCGGCTTGCATCCCCTCCACAAAGCGAAGCGAATCGAGGAGTTGCAGCAGATGTTCTTCCCCCAGGAACGACCAAACGTTGTAGAGGCAACCCTGGCCGTCGATCTTGAGGTAGGCAAGCTCAGGTGCGCCGGAACCCGGCGCTTCCAGGCCTTCCAGGCCATGACCGGCCCGGCTGCCGTCACTCCAGGCGATCTGGTTGGGCCAAACGGCGAGATCGTCAACAGTTCCGGCGAAATCGGCCCCGGCGATGCCGTAGGCGCTTCGACCACAATCGGGGCAGTATCCATCGGTGGCGTCCCGCCCTGGTCCGTTGGGGAGATCCCAAGCCACCGCCCACCCGCCGCTGAAATCCGCCGACCTGGAGACACCGGCGGGGCTCAAGGAGCCGGGATCCTCCGGGAACAAAGCCGAACACCATGTCTGATTGGCGGCGTCGGCCCAATCCGCGATGAGGTGTTGCGGTACCGCGGATTGGGGGAGAGGCCGGGCCGACCAGGGGGCCACTCCACCTCCGGTCCCGTTCGGCTCATAGGTCGTCGGTGTCGATCCCGGTTGGGTGGCACTTGTTGTTGGCGGCATGCTCGAGGTGGTCGTGGTTGAGTCCTGGGCTACCGGGGCTCCTTCAGATCCGCCGATGATGATGGCGGTCGTGGCGGCTCCCACGACCAGCACGACGGCCATGGAGACCAGACCAAGGGCGGGACCCGAGATGTGGAGCCGGCGAGGTGATGTATCTGCCAGTATCCGGTCGGCCATCCCGAGCGGAGCGCCGGGCAGATCTGGCGGATCGACTGGATTGGCTTTCCTAACCCGGTCAAACGGGTCTTTGGTGCTCACGACCTACCTCCCGAGGTAGTTGCCAGGGCTTGGGCGAGATGACGCCTGGCGCGATGAAGACGGATGCCGGCGGCATTGGCGGAGCACCTGAGAGCGACGGCGATCTCTGACACCGCAAGATCCTCCCAACAATGGAGACGGATGATCTCCCTCTCGGAAGCCGAAAGGGTGTCCAGGGCTTGGACCACATCTGCGTGTTCACCAACGGCGATATCCCTGCCGGCGGGTTCACCAAAGGATGAGATCTTGGCCGAGAGGCGTTTGCGCCGGCGAAGACTCCGGTTGCTATTGGCTACGACCTTGCGGGCGATGCCAAACAACCACGGACGAACAGCATCCGGGGGCGCCGACGCCCACCGCCGCCAGGCGATGGCGAACGTCTCGGCGGCGATATCTTCAGCGTCGGGGATCGGTGAACGCCTTTGGGCGTAGGCAAGAATATCCCGATAGTGCTGGTCGAAGGCGCGCCGAAAACCGGCCTCGTCTTGGGAAGCTGAGACGGTTCCCACGAAGGTCGATCTCCTTGCAATGACTCCGTTCATACTCTCGCATGTCCGGCAACCCGGTAGATCTTTCGTGGCGGCACCGGTTGGCGATCTGCACCCTGCTCTGCAGCCCCAACTGAAGCGACCGCCCTTGGGGGAAGGCGGTCGCTATGGTCGGGCTAACACGGGAGGTGGGCTAACCACCCCTTATATCGGACGAGATCGGAAGAACTTGAGCGATTTCTCGGATAAACGTCGAGCTCTCGTAGAGCACCTCCGCGACCATGCTGTGCGCACCGACGGACCTTTTCAATTGCGGTCCGGAGCGGTCGCCGCCTGGTACCTCGATGCCCGGCAAACAACATTTGATGGTGAGGGTGCGCGGGTAGTTGCCGAGGCGCTTCTCGAGGTACTCGACTGGCGGGTCGAGGCGATCGGTGGGATGACCATGGGGGCCGATCCGATCGCTGTGTCGGCCGCGCTGGTGGCGGCTCAGAGCGGCAGACCTCTACGTTCATTTTCTATCCGCAAGGAAGCCAAGGGTCATGGAGCCGGCGGCCGGTTGGTCGGACCGGTGACCGACGGAGACCGGGTGGCGGTTCTGGAGGACACGACCACCACCGGCGGGGCGTTGTTGGAAGCTATCGAAGTAGCGTTAGCCTCAGGGCTGCAGGTCTTGCAGGCCATCGCCCTGGTGGACCGGAGCGGAAACGTTGTGTCGGAGCGGATGGCCGATGCCGGAATCCGGTATCAAGCTCTGATCATCCCGGCAGACCTTGGAGTTGAGGAATGAAGGAGAAGCTCGAATACGAAAAGTCGGCCTGGAGGGTCTGGCTCCTTGCCCTATTGGGTATCCCCTTTTTCCTGATCGGTGCCGACTTCTTCTTCGACCAGAAGCTGATCGAGTTCCTGAGGAAGCTGATCTACGGGGCCGAGGAACTGGGAGCTTCCGACCCTCGCGACCGCATATTGGCATCGTTGTTCATCATCGTGGGTGCGGTGCTGACCCTGTGGGGCCTCAAGGAGCTGATCTTCCCGAAGAAGATTCTCGTGGCAGATCGCGCCGGTCTCCATCTGGCCGTGACCGGACCTTTCCAACGAGCCGTCCTGGTCCCGTGGGAGAAACTGACGGACATAGAATTCAAAGTGATCGACGATGAAGGTGATGCGCGCCCGGTCCTCACGGTTGAAGTCACCGACCGAAGCGGGTTGCCGGACCATCCGTGGGGGGCTCGGTGGATCCGGCCGGGTGCGCTCCTGATCGACGCGACGGGCTGGTCACCGCCCGCCTCTGGCGTCGTAGATTCCTTGTGGCAGCTCCGACAATCGATTGAGGTCGGCACCGCCGACGGGGATTGACGGAGTCGTCGAGATGCTCATAGGTGCTCACGTCGGCAACGCCCATCCACTCGAGGAAGCCGCCCTGCGCAAGGCGGACGCCGTGCAGATGTTCGCCTCGAACCCGCAATCCTGGAAGAAACCCCTGCCCCGTGACGACGCCGGTGAACTGATGGCGGCCTCAATTCCGATCTACGTTCACGCCCCCTATCTGATCAACGTGGTGTCGCCCAACAACCGGGTACGAATTCCCAGCCGGAAGATCCTCGCCGAGACCTTGGAGGCGGCCGGGGCTTTCGGCGCCACCGCCGTGATCGTTCACGGGGGCCATGTGACCGCCGAAGGATCGACGGAGGACGGTCCGGAACGCTGGCGAAAGGCGCTCGAGTCCCTTGATAACGACGTGCCGGTTTTCATCGAGAACACCGCCGGCGGAGAGGCGGCCATGGCCCGACAGGTCGACGACCTGGCGCGTCTGTGGGAGGAGATTGGCGATCTGGGAATCGGATTCTGTCTGGACACGTGCCACTTCTGGGCGGCCGGGGAGACGCTGGACGATCTCGTCGAGCGCGTCTTGGCCGCCACCGGTCGCATCGACCTCGTCCACTGCAACGACTCCCGTGATCCCTTCGACAGCCGGCGGGACCGTCACGCCAATCTCGGGGATGGGGAGATCCCTCCCGAGATGCTGCTCGAGGTGGTTCGCCGGGCCGGAGCAACGGTCATTGTGGAAACGCCGGGCGGGGCCGAGGAACAAGCCGCCGACATCGCCTGGCTGCGAGCCAACCTGTGAGATCTTCGCTTCCGCTCGTCGTAGATGGCCGGTCGGCCGGTAGGTAGGGAGAAGGACGATGCCGCTCGTCGCCGGAATCGATTGCTCAACTCAATCGACCAAGGCGTTGATCGTTGATGTGGACTCCGGCCGGGTGGTTTCACTGGGGCGTGCCTCGCATGTGGTCACCGGGACCGGTGGGGCGCGAGAATCGGATCCTGAAGGCTGGTGGAGGGCCCTGGGCGATGCGCTGGGCGAGACGGGTCTGGCCGCCGAGGTTGCGGCGATTTCCGTCGCGGGACAGCAGCACGGCATGGTGGTCCTCGATGATGACGGGGCACCGCTTCGACCGGCCAAGCTTTGGAACGACACTGAATCCGCTCCGGATGCGGCCATCCTCAGCGAGGCGTTGGGGGGAGCGGATTGGTGGGCGGAACGTGTCGGTCTCGTGCCGGTTGCATCGTTTACCGCCACCAAGTGGGCCTGGCTGCGTCGGGTAGAACCAGAAGTGGCCTCGGCGACGGCGGCCATTCGCTTGCCTCACGACTTTCTGACGGAACGGCTGTGCGGGCGCGGAACCTCAGATCGGGGAGATGCGTCGGGTACAGGTTGGTGGTCGACGGCTACGGAGGATTACCTCGATGAGGTTCTCGACCACCCATCACTTCGTTTGAGACGGGATCTTCTTCCGGTGGTGCTCGGGCCACGAGACGCGGCCGGAACCGCGACCAGCGATGCAGCCCGTTTCACCGGAATCCCGGCGGGGATTCCGGTCGGCCCGGGGACCGGCGACAACGCCGGCGCGGCCGTAGGCCTCGGGTTGGAGGCAGGTGTGCCGGTGATCAGCCTGGGAACCTCCGGCACGGCCTTCATGGTCTCTGAGTCCCGAATTGTGGATCCTTCCGGGATGGTGGCCGGTTTCGCCGACGCTACCGGGCGCTTCCTCCCGCTGGCCGCCACGCTCAACTGCACGCTGGCCGTGGATCGTATAGCCGCCTGGCTTCAACTCGGTCGTGAGGAAGTTGTCGATCACACGGATGTGGTGGTTTTGCCCTATTTCGATGGGGAGAGAACCCCGAATCTTCCTCAAGCTGCCGCCTCGATCGTTGGTCTGCGCCATTCCACCGAACCCGGCGCCGTTCTGCTCGGCGCCTATCAAGGAGCAGTCCTGGGCCTTCTCGACGCTCTGGACGTTATCGACCGGCGTAGCTCCGGAATCTCCGCAGAGGCGCCGCTGGTATTGGTGGGTGGGGGAGCCAAGGGACCTACCTGGAGAGACGTTGTTCGGAAACTGTCCGGGCGGGCCGTGCAGATTCCCGAGGCCGAGGAGCTGGTCGGTCTGGGAGCGGCTGCCCAGGCGGCCTCGATGCTCAGCGGAGAGACCCCGGACGAGGTGGCGAGGCGCTGGAACACCCGCCGGGGAACCCTCCTGGCCCCGGTACCAAGAGATGATGAGACCCGGGACCGGATCAACCGGGTGCGTGAGCAACTGGCCGAGTTGAATGGGTAGAGGTATCAGGTTTCGCGTTTCGCTCGCAGCTCGCCGCTACTTCTCCGCTGCCGCCAACACCCTCTCGATCACCTTCATGTTGGCTACCCCGTCCTCGGGGGGAGTTGGGACCGGGGTGTTGTTGATGATCGCTTGAGCGAACAGCTCCGCCTGGATCGTGTACTGGTTGGCCGGCGGGAACGTCACGGTGACCGTGTGCGGGTCGGCGGGCGGATCTCCCCCTTGGGTGAGGAACACCCTTGATTCGCGATCCGGCGGAATATTGAACGGGATTTCAACTTCGATTCGTCCGTTTGATCCGAGGAGGTGGACGCGTTGGTCGGATTCAGCCTGGGTCGAGACTACGAAGCTTGCCTGACCGTCGCCAAAGTCCAGTAACGCGGAAGTGACGGTGTCGGTCCCGAAATCGGGATCCCTACGAACTGCCGCCTGTACTCGGGTCGGCTCGCTTCCAAACATCATTCGGGAGAGATTTATCGCGTAGCAGCCGATATCCATGAGGGCGCCCCCGCCTGTCTCCGTCTTATTGCGGATGTTGGATGGATCGTTGTTGAAATAGGCGAACCGCGTTTGGATCGAGAGCAACTCACCAATTGCTCCAGAAGCCACCAATTCGCGGACTTTCACCCATGAAGGATGGAGCCGGTACATAAAGGCTTCCATGAGCTTGACACCGGCGTCGGCACACGAATCGACCATCTCCTGAGCTTCGTCTGAGTTGAGGGCAAGGGGCTTCTCGCACAGGACGTGTTTCCCGGCCCGGGCGGCGGCTATGGTCCAATCCCGGTGGAGATGGTTGGGGAGGGGGTTGTAGACGGCGTCGATGCCCTTATCGGCCAGAAGCTCCTCATAACTGGCATATGCGCGGGGGATCGCCAGTCGGTCGGCCGCCTTCCGGCCTCTGGCAACGTCCCGCGAGGCGATCGCCACCACCTCGCAGTTTCGGCCCTGTTGGATTGCCGGGATGACCTGCTCCGTGCCGATGTGGGCGGTGCTGAGCACTCCCCATCTCACTTTGTCAGTCATGGTTCCTCATTTCGGTGTGGTCCATTGGAATCTCAGGTTCGCCACGAGCGGATTCCCGGGGCGGACGATCGTCGGCGTGATATTGAGAGCGTCGGGTGGGGCGGTCTGCGGCTCGACGCATACTGCGTGGTCGGGCTCGTCGTATACCACCCACCAGTCGCAGTCCGAGATCATCGTCAGGTTCAGGAAGCCGGGCCAGTTGATGGAAGGTGGGGAGCTGATCTCCCCAAAACAGTCATCCCACGGTCCCTCCGGCACATCGATCCGCTCCCGGGTGGCGATGCCGGCCTCGTCCCGAGACAGCATGAAGCAGGGACGGAAATCAAGACGGAGTGGTGTCTGGTCGATCGCCCTTCGGAACCACGGATGCCACCCGCAGGAAGCAGGCATTGCGTCCTCGGTGGCGTGGACCTCCAATCGGAGGCGCAGGAACCCATCACCGAGGTGTATCTCCTGACACACGTACCCCGGAAACGGCCAGGGCGGTCCCAGGTCGGTGACAAACGTCGAGTCATCGTCCTGTTCCCACTCCTGGAGATACACGGTGCCGTGGATGGCGTGCCCACCGAGCGTTTGCGGCAGTTCGTGATGGGTTCCATCGAAATCGAATCTGCCATCGCGAACCCGCCCCGCGTATGGAGCCATCGGGTAGAGGCCCCACTCGATGGGAGAAGGCCCTTCAGTGACCAGCAACTCATGCCCGCCGATTCGAAGAGAGGCAATACGGCACCCGTGGTCGAGATCGATCACCACGTCGGCGTCGTTCGAGGTCATGGCCACCCGTCGGATGTGCATGATCTGAATGTAGTGCCGCAATCCTCATCAGTATTGAGTCAACGGTTCTCGGTTTCGACCCCCGCCGATGCGCGGAGCAAGGGGATGGGAGTGACTTCTCCCTGGAAGGGGGAAGTACCCGAGCAACGCGAGGGGATGGGGGTCAAGCGCTGCCGCCGGACCGTCTGGCTATCGCCTGACCCTCCCCTGTCTCTCCCTTCGGTCGAGCCTTCCCCTCCCTTTCTGGGAGGGGCGGACAACTGACAACCGACAACACCACTACCGTCACCGACCATGAAGAAGTCGTTTGGACTGCTCGCCTTGAGCGTGGCGGCCTTCGTGGTCTTGGGGATGCCCAAATCGGCTTTTGGCGTCGCCTGGCCCTCGGTGGCCGGCGACCTGGACAGATCCGTGGCCGATCTGGGGTTGGTCATCGCCTTGTACGTGGTGGGGTACTTCCTTGCCTCGGTTGGCACCGGGTTTTTGAGCCACCGCTTCTCGATGGGATCCGTTCTGATGGTCGCCGGCGGGTTGGCGACGGTGAGTCTGATCGGGTACGCGACTGCCGGGCGATGGGCTTGGTTGTTGGTCGCAGCCCTCGGTCTCGGTCTTTCCGGAGGACTCATAGACGTCGGGGTCAATGCGGTCGTGGCGGTGCACCATGGCGCCCGGGCTATGGGGATGCTCCATGCCGGGTTTGGGATTGGCGCCACACTGGGACCGCTGATGATGACCACCTTCCTCGAGACGAACGTCTCGTGGCGGGTCGGGTTCATAGTGCTGGCTCTCGCACAGGGAGTCCTGGCGATCTTCTATCTGCAAACTCGCAGGGAATGGAACGTTGAGCCACCGGAAGACGGTCCCTCGCAATCCGTTCGAACCGATCGGAAGGCACTCCTGGCGGGAGCCCTGGTGATGTTTGCCTTGTACTCGGGAGTTGAGATAGGAACCGGGCAGTGGGCCTACACCTTGCTCACGGAAGGCCGGGGCGTCTCGACGGCTGCGGCCGGGGTAGCGGTCACAACCTTCTGGGCGGGGTTGACGGTATCCCGATTGGCCCTGGGGGTCATCGGTCATCGAGTAGCCATCCAGCGGCTGCTGGGCGGCAGTTCCCTCCTCCTATTGGTGGGCGTGGTGGCGTTCTGGCTCAATCCGGTTGAATGGGCGGGTCTGCTCGGCCTGGTGGTCATGGGCCTGGCCCTTGGTCCCATCTTCCCGCTGCAAACCACGCTGACGCCCAGCCGAGTGGGCGTTGCATACACGCCCACGGCAGTCGGCTACCAGTTGGCCGCGGCAACGGTGGGCGCCGCCGTCATCCCGGGTGGCCTGGGCATCGTCGTCTCCCGAATCGGTCTCGAAGTAGTGGGTATGGTGTTGATGGTGACGGCCGTCTTGCTGGCTGGTTCGATCGAACTGCTTCGGCGACTGAGCGCTCGAAGCTCCGGTCCGCGAGTGCCCCACCGCTCCTAGCGGCGGGGCACTCGTAAGGATCGGATCAGGCGCTACCTGCGACCGCCGGGTTGGATGGGACACTTGAAGTCGTTGGCTGGGACTCTGGTGATGGTCACATCTCCGGCTGCCTCGGCATCTTCCACATCTACCGCGGAACCGAGAAGATACGGTTCAACGTTCCAAGTGACCGAGTGGAACGCCCACTTGCCACCGTGGTAGTCCCGATCACCGGGGGCAACGGCCGCCACGGGCAGCTGATCGCTCACACCCTCCATGATGACGTAGAGATTGTCGCGGCCCATCTGAGGTGAGGCTGCCGGCGGAACAACGGTCCGGACCGTTTCGCCCTCATAGAACAACTGACCAAACCCAACGTTGGCGTTGCCGCTATCCGCCAGGACCGGCACGGCCAGGGCCATGATCATGAGCGCCGCCATGATCGCGATGATTGCTCGTCGCATGATGATTCCTCCTTGCGTCGGTATTTCCGACCTGTCCCAAGCTTGGGGCAAGGATCTTGCGCAGCCATGTCCGACTCCTGAACAAACGGGAAACGTGTTCCGGTTGGCTTGCCTGATGTTCGCTACCGGGTGGTGGCCGATGTGCGGGCGGCGCCGCTATTTGACTTCGGACAATTTCACGGAGGTCCGATTGCGGGCCGCCAGGACTGCGGCTGCCATGACCCGCTGGGTAATGAAGGCATCTTCGAAGTCGGAGAGTGGCACCACAGGGACTCCACCGTTCAACGCCACTACGATATCGGCGGCCTGGTTGACGAAAGTGTGTTCGTATCCGAGCCAATGTCCGTCCGGCCACCAATTGGCGGCATAGGGATGGTGCTCGTGCATGGCCTGAATCGTCCGCCAGCCTTGTAGGCGGGGCGATTCGCTGCCGTCGAAGAACTCGAGTTCGTTCATGCGCTCGAAGTTGAACCGCAATGCCCCCAATTCACCGTGTACTTCGATGCGGTTGGAGTTCTTGACCCCGGTCGCCAAGCGGGTCGACTCGAAGGAACCCACTGCCCCGCCTCGAAACCGGGCGACGAAGAGGACGGTGTCGTCGACCGAGCTGCGGCCCATTTGCGTCCGGTCGTCGAGACGGGGGCGTTGGTTGATGAATCGCTCCTCGATGGCTCCGCCGACCTCTGTGATCTCGTCGCCGGTAACGAACCGGGCCATGTCGATGATGTGGGCCATCAGATCGCCCAAAGAGCCGGAACCAGCCTGGTTCTTCCGGAAACGCCAGGTGAGAGGCGAGTCGGGACCTCCCCATGATTGAAGATAGGCTGCCCGCACGTGGTAGATCCGTCCCAGCTTCCCCTCGGCGACCAGCTGGTGGGCCAGGGCGAGAGCGGGAGCCCGTCGGTAGTTGTACCAGACGAACGTGGGGGCTCGATTGCGTCGCGCAGCATCCCTCATTTCTCTGGCATCGTCCAGAGTGCCGGCCAGCGGTTTCTCACACGCAACGATCATTCCGGCCTCCATGGCGGCTACGGCTTGTTCACGGTGGAGGTGATTGGGCGTGCCGACGTCTACCAGGTCGACGGCCGGATCGGCGATGGCTTCCTCCCAGTCGGTGGTCCAGGTGGCCCAACCCCACTGATCGGCGAACTGCTCCAGATACTCGCCGTCACGGGCGGCGATAGTGTGCAACACCGCCCGGCTGGGCAGATCGAAGAAATGGTTGGCCTGCAGCCAGGCATTGGAGTGGACCTTCCCCATGAACTTCGATCCGAGCAAAGCGATGTTGAGTGTCGGAACCACCATCCATGCCGAGGCTACCGGAGCCGGACCAGCCACGACGACGATGAACAAACTCGAAACATCACTCCCCGGTATTGAGTTCCCCCCCAGGATTCGTAACCTGCAGCTGTGAGTTCTTCTTCTCATCGGGCCGGTCGCGTCCTCGTTGTGGATGACGAGCCGATGGTGCGTGAAGTGGTGACCCGATATCTGGAACGCGACGGGTTCCAGGTCGATGCGACGGGCGATGGCTTGGAGGCTCTCGAACTTGCCCGGGTTCGGCCTCCGGATCTGATGATCCTCGACGTCATGCTGCCCTCGAAGGACGGGTTCAGTGTTCTGCAAGAACTCCGCAAAACCAGCTCCGTGCCGGTTATCCTCCTGACTGCCCGGGCCGAGGAGCCCGACCGGGTCTTGGGCCTCGAGTTGGGCGCCGATGACTATGTGGTGAAGCCCTTTTCTCCCCGTGAGCTCGCAGCCCGGGTTCGCTCCGTGCTCCGCCGTTCCCACCCGGAAGAATTGGAGACCCGGCTCGAATTCGACGGTCTGACCATCGAACCGAAGACCCGCGAGGTCAAGGTTGGCGAAGCGGAGGTCGACCTGACCCCCAAGGAATTCGAATTGCTGGCATTCTTGGCCGCCCATCCGCGTCAGGTGTTCTCGCGCGGGCAACTCCTCCAACAGGTGTGGGATTCCTCAGCGGAGTGGCAAGATCCGGCGACGGTGACCGTGCACATGCGCCGTTTGCGGACCAAGCTAGAAGCCGACCCGCAGGATCCCCGCTGGCTTCTGACCGTGTGGGGCGTCGGTTATCGGTTCGAGCCATGAGACTGATAATCGTGCTCGTGGCGGTGGTGGTCGCAGCGCTGGCCGTGACCGAATTGACTATGCAACCATCCGCGGCAGATCGGGCGGCGTTGTTGGTGATCTTCGGGTCTATCGCGACGGCTACCGGCCTGGCCAGTTGGGTCTTGCCGCGTTTGATCACCCGGTTCCGAACCCTGCGACACACGGTGTTGCTGGTCTCCCTGGCGGCAGTGGCAGTGGTAGCAGTGGCGGTAGCCGTGTCGGCGCGATTGATGTTCTTGTCTTCACATGATCTGCGATTGGTGGTCGTCGCAGTGGGGCTGGGGGTCGTCCTCGGCGCTCTGTTGGCCGCCACGATCTCGCGTCCGCTGGCGGAAGATCTCGGACGTCTGGCTCGGACGGCCCGGCAGGTCGGCCAAGGAGACCTCTCCGTCCAGGCGGCCCTGGATCGGCCCGATGAGGTGGGAGCGGTGGCTGCTGCCATGGACGGGATGATCGACTCCTTGCGAGCCGCCCGGGAGGAACGGCAGGCAATTGAAGCGGCCCGGCGGGCCTTCCTGGCTGCCGTGGGACATGACCTCCGCACCCCGCTCACGTCGATGCAGGCAGCCATCGAGGCACTCCAGGATGGAGTGGCCGAGGAGCCCGAGCGCTATCTGCGATCGATGCTTACAGACCTCGACCTCCTGTCAGGGCTGGTCGAGGACCTCTTTCTTCTCGCTCAGATCGAGGCCGGGAAGCTGGATCTGCGAACCGGACCGGTAGATCTGGCCGACCTGGCCGACGAAGCGGTCGAGGCGATGGCCCCGGTGGCCCGCCGCCGGGGGGTGGAGATCGATATCGATGCCGACCAGCACATCATGGTGCTGGCCGGTCAACGCGAATTGGGGCGGGTGATTCGCAATCTGCTCGACAACGCCATCCGTCACGCGCCGGAGGCATCTCGCGTGAGCGTCGAGATCGGCAACGGTGGTGCCGATGCCACCGTCAGGATCATTGATGACGGTCCGGGGTTCCCCGGGGATTTCGACGTTTTCGAGAGTTTCGCCACGGGCGATGCGGCTCGCACGCGGTCCCATGGTGGGGCAGGCCTGGGCCTGGCGATCGCCAAGGGTCTTGTCGAAGCCCACGGAGGATCGATTGCAATTGAACCGGGTCCGGGCGGGCGGGTGGCCTTCCGGTTGCCGGTGATCGTGGACTAGGCCGGGACCCGGGGAGTCGTATCTTGCGTCTCAAGACCATGAAAAGGTGCGCGCTCGCGCTGCTGATGCTGTTGGGGGTATCGGCCTGTGCCTCCGGAGGAGCGAATCCGGTCGTTGATGCTGCGCGCCCTTCGATAACCGCTCCCAGCACGACCCTCGTAGACCTCGAAGAATGGTGTGCGACTCAAACACCCGACCGTTGTATCGAGGGGATGGTGTACCTCGATTGGAATCCCGGACAGGAGCACTGCGTGTTCCTCAGTTCCGATCCCGAGACGCCTTTCCGGGAACTGTGCGACCAGCCGGGATCGGAGGTTCAGTCGGTCACCACCGTACCGACCGAACAGTCGGAAACTCAACAAAGATCGGCCGAGCAGGACTATCAGGATGAGGTGACCGGACGACTTCCCGGGCAAGACGAGCGAGCCTCTTCATTGCTGACCTCGATCCACGGTGCCGGGATCGTCACGGTCGGTCTGGTGTTCACCAAACCGCTTGGACTGAATGAGGCAGAGGTACTAGCCGACGAGGTGGGGGCAGCCTTGATCTCTGCGTGGCGGACCGACTACGTGTGCCTTCCGGGGATCGACGACTGGCCGGTCCCGACGGCCAGCCGGTTTGCCTACCTCGACGGGGTTGAGCGAGCCGAGCGATCCCGAGAGGAGATGGAGAAGAGCACAACCCCGGTGACCGGCGCGCAGATACCCCTGAATGCTTTTGCCGTCATGGAGCAGGAGGCACGTGCCCTGCGGGAACCGGGCGTGCTGATCGAGGTCGTACGTGCAGAGATTCCGGTTGCAGCTTTGGAGGATCTCCGCAACGACCCGCGGGTTGCCCGGGTGAGGATCGCCGATTTCCCGATCGAGTGGCTTGACCTGAGTGACCAATCGATACCGGTGTGCGAAGGCTGAGATATCGCAGCCGGTTGCCCGGCAACGGAGCGGAGAGCGCAAGACAACGATCCGGGGGCGATCGGTATTGCCCGCAGAACTGGTTGCCCGTCAGTTCTCGTTTCGCGCCGCGCCTCCTTCGATGATTCCGTGTCAGGCGCCGGGGACGAGCCCTGAGCGATGGGTTCCCGGCTCCGATCTCCTACCATCCCGGCGTGTTTAGCTCCTCTTCGTTCCGGCGCGGCGTGCGCGATGGTTTTCCGGTCTTTTTGGCCGTCGGCATGTTTGGGGTGGCGTTCGGGGTGCTGGCAGTTCAAGCCGGCCTCGCTCCCTGGCTGGCCGTCGTTTCGTCGCTCGTCATCGTTTCCGGGGCGGCCCAATTCGCGTTGGTGGGACTGCTGGCAGGCGGTCCCGGACCGGTGCTGGTGGCAACCACCGGGCTGGCTCTTCGCCACCTGCCGATGTCGGCAAAACTGGCGGATCTGATTGGGGATCGGCCACTCGCCGCCCGGGTGCGGCTTGCCTGGGTTCTCACGGACGAGACCTTCGGTCTCACCCTTCGTGCGTCGCAAACCGGAGTCCCCGACCTGGTCGCCTACAAAACGGCCGCCGACCTGATGCTCTATTCGGCCTGGGTGGCAGGTACCGCGGTGGGCGCCTACGTGGGTCGATCCGTTGATCCGGCTCTCCTGGGGATCGACGTTCTCTTCGCGCTTCTGTTTCTCGGCCTGGCCGCCCCGCTGATCCGGTCTCGTCGAGACTGGCTGGTCGTCGGGTTGGCAGTGGTGGCGGCCCTGCTGGCCACCATGGTGCTTCCGGCGGCGTGGCAGATCACCGGAGCGGCCACCGCGGCAGCCCTGGTCGGGACGGCGATCCGTGAATGACCTGACCTTGATCCTGGTGGTCGCCGCCATCACTTTTGGTAGCCGGGTGGTCTTCCTGGCTCGCCGCCGGCCGGTTCCGGAGGGGATCGTTGGGCGCTTCCTGGAGGTCTTTCCCCTGGCGTTGTTCATCGCCCTGGCCACCAGCGGCTTGGCGGCCCCGGAGGGCTCGCTGGCAGCAACCCCCGCGCTGGGCGGGGCAGTCGGCGGGGTGGTCGGTGCCGCGGTCACCCGCCGGTCGCTGGTGGGAACGATCCTGTTCGGGGCGGCCGCCTACTGGTTGGTTCGCTGGCTGGCCGGGTGACCATTGAGGAAGGCCTCGATCCGGGCCTCTTCCGACTTTCCATCGGCAATGAAATCCACCACGAAATCTCGTGCTTCCTCGTCGAGATACTGCACCGGCGGGCTCTTCATGAAGTAGGCGGATGGGCCGGGAAGCGGCCCTCCGATTCCCCGGTCCTGGGCGAGCTTGATAGCCCGGATGGCGTCGATCACCACCCCGGCCGAGTTCGGAGAATCCCATACCTCGAGCTTCAGTTCGAGGTTGAGGGGGACATCCCCGAACGATCGTCCCTCCAGCCGAAGATAGGCCCATTTGCGATCAGACAGCCACGACACAAAGTCGGATGGACCGATATGGACGTTGCCGTCGCCGAGGTCGTAGGGGATTTGGGACGTGACCGCTTGCGTCTTCGAGATTCTCTTTGACTCGAGGCGGTCTTTCTCCTGCATGTTCTTGAAGTCCATGTTGCCGCCCACGTTGAGCTGCATGGTCCGCTCGAGATCCACTCCGCGTTCCTCGAACAGGCGGGCCAGGGCGCGGTGCACAATGGTGGCGCCCACCTGCGACTTGATGTCGTCACCGATGATCGGGACCCGAGCGGCATGAAACCGTCGGGCCCACGACGGGTCGGAGGCGATGAACACCGGGATGCAGTTGACAACGCCTACTCCGGCCTGCAGAGCTGCTTCGGCGTAGAAACGGGCGGCCTGCTCCGAGCCCACCGGTAGGTAATTGACCAGAACATCCACTCCGGCATCGCTCAAGCAAGCGGCGATGTCAACCGGTTCGGCCATCGACTCCTCGACGGCATCCCGGTAGTAGGCGCCCAAACCGTCGAGCGTCGGCCCGCGGAGGACTTCCGTTCCCAGATCACCGACCTCGGCGAAGCGCACGGTGTTGTTCAACCCGGCCCACATCGCCTTTGAGATATCCAACCCAACCTTGGAGTTATCAACGTCGAAAGCCGCCACAAAACGCAGATCACCCACGTGGTACTTGCCCATCTCCACATTCATGAGCCCGGGGATCGAGTCGCCGGATCCGGCCTCGCGGTAGTACTCGACACCCTGCACGAGCGAGTTGGCGCAGTTGCCCACTCCAACTATGGCGACGCGGATCTCACTCAATGGTGCGTTGTCCTTTCGGGTGTACCGATCGGTGCGGTCGACGGCGTCGCCGGACGGGTCGGTCTATGGAATAGATATCTTGCCCCAACCCCGGCATTACGTCCACCCGGGTTGACCTGATAAGCGATACGCTCGACAATCGACAGTTCACCGAGAAAGGCTGATAACCGATGGCCGACACACTGGTTACTGTCCACTCCATCTGGCGCTGGCTGGTGCTGGTTGGACTCGTGGTCGCTCTCGTTTACGGGTTCTCCCGATCGTCCGACGCGCCTCCCCTGGAAAAGAGCACGGCCCGACCATTCACCTTCGCCTTGATCCTTCTTGACATTCAGGTGCTGATCGGCCTCCTGGTGTGGATAGCCGGTAGCGGGTGGGACCTCGGGGTTTTCCGCGCCTGGATCCACCCGGCCGGGATGCTGATAGCTCTGGGGATCGGGCACGCAGTGGTAGGACGAGCCACAAAATCGGGCACGCCGTCGGCCTACCGGACGGCCGCATACGGCATTCTGGTGACTTTGGCGATCGTGGCCGCCACCATTCCGCGAGACGCATGGTTCTGAAACGGATTGCTCCGGCCCTGGCGATGGTGCTGGTGCTGAGTGCCTGCGAGTCGCACGGCCCGTGGATCGATCCCAGCGGCAACCTGGCCTCGGGCGGCATCATCGTCGAGTACGACGGGTTCAATCAATGCGGAACTCAGAGCGTGATTTTCATCGAATTTGTCGGTCGGACCTACGCCAAAGATCTCGAGGGCGTTCTTGGTCCCCTGCGAAGTCCGAGCGGAGGGATCCTGGCCTTCAGTGAAGACGCCGAGCTTCCCCCGGACGCCGTGGCCAGCGGATACCGGCACGAGACCCGCGAAGTGTGGGTGGCCGAGTCGGATGCCGAGGAGTACCTCTATCTGGTCTACGACGACCAACGGGTGGAGCGCTGGCCTCGAGCAGAAATCCCCTGCGACTAAGACGGTTTTGGCGTCAATCTTGCACCAGTTCCGGTGGAGGTTTGACGCCAAAGGGAAGTTTCAGTCGTAATCGATCAACACGAGGACGGTGCCCCGGTATAGGGAGCCGTCGATCTTGGTGGCCGCAATGACACCCGTGAAGGGCTCGAGGGCGACTCGCACGTCACCTTCGGCGCCGAACACGTCGATGATTCCCGCCACATCGGCGAAGAACGCCACCGCGAAATCGTCACCGTCGAGAGAGTCGACCGCGGCTGCGTAGGCCGGATTGGTGGTGAGATTGGGGCCACCGGCGCCGATTCTGGCGAGATCGTTGCTGCTGGTGCCGATCACGAGCCGTTCGTCGGTGACCCCATAGGCAATCATCTCGTGGCCGGAGTCCTCGTAGACGTAATACCCGTTGGTTAGTGACGGCCGCATACCTTCGTCGGCGAGGAGGGCGTTCACCTGCTCGAGAGTCGACCGCAGGGGTTCCGGCGAGGAGGTTCCTGCAAAGCCGACCAGTCCGATCGGGAATCCGGACTCGGCGGCCAGAAGCCCATTTGGTGATCTCATCAGCGCTATTCCCATGGAGCCGTCCAGATACGCGAGGAAATCATCAATCGGATGGAAGCCGAGCTGCTCCTCGAACTCGTCGAGTTCGGCTTGATAATCGGGTTGGACTCCCATGAGGGCCGACGCGGTCGATGACCAGATTCCGGCCGGGCTTCCGTACTCGACAAAGGCAAGGGTATCGGCGGGGAGCAAGGCAGGGACGGATCCGGTGCCGAGCATTTCAGATGTGTACCAGTCGGGTGTCTGACCGTCCTCGAACAGAACATTGCCGTCGAAGGCGATTCCCACCTCGGTGACGGTGACGGCCAGAGCCACTCCTTTCCATCCGGCCATCATGTCCTGGGCAAGGTCCAGGTCCGGGGCGGCGGTTCCAGCTCCGGTGAGGATGTCGTCGTAGACGGCCTGATAGAAGCCGGCGTCGATCCATCCGGTGAACAGCCGCGATTCGGGCAACGAACCGGTGGCCTCGACAAAAGCCGGGTTGTCTTTCAACGAGACTCCACTTTGAGCATCGATTCCCCGTTGTACCGCTCGCGTGGTCCCGGCCAGCAGCATGCCATTCGAGACCCCGATCGCCAGCCCGGTGCCGTCCTGGGTCCCCACCAATAGCTCAGCATCGTGGTACTGCGATCTAGTGAGAGCCAGGCCCTCGCGGGCTGAGGCCGCCTGGAGGGTCTCGAGAAACTCGGCGGCCTCGCCTTCGTTCCTCACCTCAATCACCAACAGCACGTCCGGCGTCGACGCATAGTCGGTCGGGTCCCAGTTTTCGCTCAAGATCCCGACTCCCATGGTCCGGCCCAGCCAGGGTTGGATGTCATTGCTGAAGTCGAATCCGGCCGACGCCAGTAGCTCAGCGTCGAGGTCGGCGATCAAATCGTCGGGGTCGGCGACGTCTTCACCGAGTTTCTCCAGAACACCTCGAACGGTATCGATCAGCGCCCCCGTAGTGTTCTCTCCGATCAATTGGAGCAGATCCACCGAGAAGTAGAGGCTCGTGTCGGACGGCATCGAAGAGGCCGGAGCCTGACTGGTGGACGTGAACGCCTGTAAAGCAAGGAAACCGCCACCCCCAACGACTGCCAGTACGGAGATGGCACTGGCGATCATCATCCACGGGCCACGCCTCTTGGGAGCGATCCTTCCAGCCTCATAGGTCGCCTGTACCAACCCTGAGGTTGAGGACCGCTCGAACGAATCGGCCGGCAACTCGTAAGGATCAGAAGGCGCATTGTCCATGACGACCTCTATCGGCACTAGCGGCGTCTGGCTTGACCTTCCAGACGATACAACGCCAGATCTATCGACGGCCGCGACCCGAGAACGGGAACCGTCGTTCAACCACCCAGTCATCGCCCCGGCTGGCCATCAGCCACGCCTGTCGGGCTACGCAGGAAATAGGGAGTTTCGGTCCTATCTCTCGACGGATGTTCTCGAAGATGGAGGAATCCGCCGTGTGGGCGACGGTCAGATGCGGGACGATCTCGTCATAGATGCCCCCGTACGGAGGGTTTTGCGACCAGCGAGTGGCGATCGCCGCCGTGAGCCGGGAGAAGGGTTCGGTTGGCTGGGGAGCGAGATAGACCACGTCCGGGAAACGGGCGACGTTGACCAGAGTGAACGGGAACGGTGCGACACCGGCGAAAATCGCCGCCAGCTCATCGATATTCGGCTGGTCTAATGCCTCGGGAACCAGGAATGGGTAGAGAACGGTGATGTGGGCGGGCACCCCCAGGGGAGCGCTTGGGTCAAACCGGGCTCGAAAACCCTGTACCACCGACTCCGCTTGTGGAACGGGAACCAGCAGCGCGGATTCCCATACCGGAGAAGCTTCTTCCCGGCCGGTCCGACGGGTCTCAGGAGTCATGAAAGAACCCTAGAGACCCTCGGCCGGATGTGGATTCTCGGGAATGCGCCAATCAAGACCGGTCGATACGCGGCCGATACAAGATTCCAGATGTCTCCAGGCACCAAGATTCAGGAACCACGTCCACCCGGTCGGCAGACTGCTGCCAACCCGGCCGGTTCCGCGTCCGGTGAGAAGACCAACCCCGAGAGGCTCGACGCCACCCTGGCTCGCCGTTACCACCTGACCCGGCTGGTCATTGCCTCGGTGATGGTCGTGCTGAGTGTGGTCCTGGTGCTCGTGTGGAACTGGTCCGCCGGATTGTTCGTGACCACCGTCGCGGCGGGGGCGGGCATTGATGCCTGGATGCGGTATGAAGGCCGCTGGTCCCAATCTGCCCGGCTGCCCCTGTTGGTGGATTCGACCGCGGTGGGAGTCGCCACCGTTCTTGGCCAGCTTCCAGTCGAAGTGACGATTCCCCCGTTCTCCTACATCTTGGTCAGCATGTTTGCCCTGCTCACGGTTCGTCGTGCCCTGTGGTTGCTGCCCGTTCCGGTTTGTTGGATGGTGGCCCATTGGTTCGTGGTGGAAGTCGGTGAGTGGTCCGGCACCGAGTTGTTGGTCATCCGGATCGTCGTTTTGCTGACCTATGTGCCCGGGATGGTGGCGATTCTCGTCGCCGCCTCCCGGGCCCTCCAGTCTGCCGAACATCTCGACGAACAGCTCTTGATGAGCAGGAAACAGCTCGAACTGGCCGTCACCGAGGCGCCGTTGATCTTGTTTGAATACGACGCCCGGGGGGTATTCACCCTGTCGGAGGGCGCGGCGTTGGCGAAACTCGGGTTGACCCCCGGTCAGGTGGTGGGGTTGTCGGTCAAGGATGTGTATGCGGATGCTCCTCAGGTGCTGGCCGGCGTGCAGCGCTCGTTGAAGGGTGAATCCTTTTCCGACGTTGTGCAGTTGGGCGAGGTGTTCTTCCAGGTCTCATACTCCGCGCAATTCGATGATCGCGGAGACTTGGATCGGGTGATCGGCCTGGCCACCGACGTATCTGAGCGAGTGGCGGCCGAAGACGCGCTGGCCAACCTGGTTCGTTCCAAGGATGAGTTCGTGGCCACTATCGCCCATGAGCTTCGAACGCCGCTGACGGCAGTAGTGGGGTTGTCGGAAGAACTTCGCTCTAGCCACCAGGTGTTCAACCTGGCCGAGATGAAGGAATTCATCGAGATGATTGCCGACCAAAGCCACGAAGTTGCTGCCATAGTCGAAGATCTGCTGGTGGTGGCTCGCGCCGATATCGGCAAAGTGACGGTGGTCTCTGAAGACGTTGATCTCCATCGGGTGGTGGAAGGTGTACTGGCGGAAACCAATCATCTGCGGACTTCTTCCACCCGGTCGATTTCCTTTGACGAAGCCACCACCTATGCGACGGCAGATCCGCAACGGGTCCGGCAGATCCTCCGGAATCTAGTGACGAATGCCTTCCGGTACGGAGGCCGGGACGTCTGGATTGAACTGGCCACCGACGATGGTTGGAGCCGGGTGGTCGTTGCCGATAGCGGCCCCGGCATCGCGCAATCGGAGCGGGAGACCATTTTTGAGCCTTTCCGGCGGGCTCACAACGCTCCCGGACAACCTGGTTCGCTGGGCCTGGGTTTGTCGGTGGCCCGCAAACTGGCCGAGATCATGAACGGCACTCTGACCTACCGGCAGACGGGACAACGCAGCGAGTTCGAACTGACCCTGCCGAGCGGGCGATAGGAGAGGAATTCGAGCGCCGGCATCGAGGTCCGCGGCGGGTGGCAAATCCAGTAAATGGACCAAGCTCACGAGCCCAAGCCAAAGCCCCGGCGGGTCTGCGCTGCAATAACTCCGTCCTATTTCGAATCCCCGTCACTCCGTTTGGCGCGGGGAAAGAGTTGATCCACGCGAGCCGGCAGCAAGGTCAGCAGCATCACGCTCGGTTCGATGGCTTCGACAGAGTGGGGAAGCCCGGCGGCCATATGGGCCCAATCTCCCGGCTTGGCATCGAACGTCTCGGCTCCCATCGTCAGTCGGAGATGTCCGGATAGGACCTGCACGATGGCCGGCAGCGCGGCGGTGTGCTCGGTGAGTTCCTGCCCTTCGTCGAACGCAAACGACACCACCCGGATCTGGTCGTCCTTGTAGACCACCCTGCTGAGGGTTCCCTCGGCGGGAATCTCGGTGGCGGCAACCAGATCGGGGAGAAATGTGTGGGGTGTGCTCATGACCTCATCGTACCGGTCGGCTCGATTCCAGGAGCCTTCCCAACCAGTTCCGGTAGTGTATGAGTCGGTGCTCGAGCACAGTCGACCCCTTCGGGGCGGGTGAGGCTCTATTTGGGCGCAAAGTACATTCGAGATTTCGTGAAGTCCCCCAACCCGCCGCGGTGGGGAGAGAGGAAATCGACATGACCGACAAGATCACCGTTCCGCAGGTGCTGTCGCGCAAGGGCGGTCCCAAACTGACCATGGTGACCGCTTACGACGCTCCGATGGCTCGAATCGCCGACGCAGCCGGGGTCGACATGATCCTGGTGGGCGATTCGGTCGCCAACGTGGTGCTCGGCTATGACGACACCCTGGCCGTCGACATCGATGTGATGATCCACCACACTGCCGCGGTCGCCCGCACCGAGCCGAAGGCGCTGGTGGTCGGGGATATGCCGTGGATGAGCTACCACGTGTCGATCGACGACAGTGTTCGTAACGCCGGCCGACTCGTTCGTGAGGGTGGGGCGGAGGCCGTCAAACTCGAAGGTGGCGCCAAGCGGGTCCCCGTCGTGGAGGCGATCCTCTCGGCGGAGATCCCGGTAATGGGTCATCTGGGTCTCACCCCGCAATCGGTGCACGCCATGGGCGGGTACCGGGTCCAGGGCAAGGCGGCCGCGGCCGCCCGGGAGTTGCTCGACGATGCACAGAGGCTGGCTGAGGCCGGCGTGTTCTCGATCGTCCTGGAGGGCGTCCCCGAAGTGCTCGCTCAGCTCATCACCAAAGAAGTGTCGGTTCCCACTATCGGGATTGGTGCCGGGCGGCACACCGACGGCCAGGTACTGGTCTTCCACGACGTCCTCGGCCTGCACGACCGGCATATGCCGAAATTCGTCCGCAAATACGCAAACCTTTTCGATGAGTCGGTGACGGCCCTTCAGGAATACATCGGCGATGTGCAGGCCGGCCGCTTCCCCGGTGAGGATGAGACCTACCACATGCCCGAAGATGCCGCCGAAGCGCTATTCAAGGAGGAGCCACGCGACGACTTGTCCTGGCCCTTGTCCTGGTAGCGGCTTCCTGCACCGACGCCCCGGCTTCGACGACCACCATGGCGCCGCCTGATTCGTCGACCACGATGGCCGCCTCGACCACCACCCCGGCGACGGTGATCGTCGAAGGTCTTCCCGGATTTGCGACGGTAGAGATCCTCCTGAACGGCGAACCCCTCCAGGTGGCGGTAGCCGACACCCCGGAGCGGCGCAGTCAGGGGCTCATGGGGGTGACCAGCTTGGGAGACCTCGACGGAATGGTGTTCTTGCTCCCGGAACCATCAACCAGTCGGTTCTGGATGAAGGACACCGTGATCCCGCTGGATATTGCCTTTTTTGCGACCGACGGGACTCTGCTCGGTGTCCTGACCATGGAACCTTGCACCGCGGATCCCTGCCCCACCTACGGCATCGACGAGCCCTGGCAGTGGGCAATCGAGGTTCTGTCCGGGGGATTCAACGATTTACCGGCGGACGCGACGCTTTACGTCCTACGAGATCCGTTCTTGCCATTGATCGAAGAGGAGTAGTTTCCCGAGTCTCGAGTCTCGAGTCTCGTGTCTCGAGTCTCGTGTCTCGAATGTGGTATGCCGTGACTGGTGACTGGTGACTGGTGACTGGTGACTGGTGACTTGGGCCTGCCCCGGTTTGGTGGACATTGTGTGGCTTATGGTGTGTGGGGCCAGTTTCTCTCCTCGAAGGTAGCGGGTGATTGGTAGCCGAGGGTGGAGTGTCGGCGGCGAAGGTTGTATCGGCCTTCGATCCAGGTGAACACGTCGTTGATGGCTTCGGTGCGGGTTCGGTAGCTGCGCCGGTGGATGCGTTCGGTTTTGAGGGTGGCGAAGAACGACTCGGCCATGGCATTGTCGTAGCAGTCCCCAACCGATCCCATCGACGGAGCTATGCGTGCTTGGTGGCAGGCAAGCCCGAACGCCACCGATGTGGGTTGGGCGGATTCAACTGGTGGTCGCAACACCTCGATGGTGGAGGTGTTGATGGGCAGGCCAGCTGGGTGGGTGAGAGATTTGACGGGTCGGTCGCCGATGAAGTCGCCGGGGGCGCCGTCATTGCGGAGAGAGGTGGAGCGAGAGTTCTGGCGTGAAATCGCCAAAGGGGTGACCAGCGAGGAGGCCGCCGCAACGGTTGGGGTGTCTCAGGCTGTGGGGAGTCGATGGTTCCGCCAGGGTGGTGGCATGCCAACGCTTGATCTTGCTCCCCTGTCTGGCCGGTACCTGTCGTTTCGTGAACGAGAGGAGATCGCCCTGTTGGAAGTCCAGGGAGTGGGCGTCCGCGAGATCGCCCGCCGGCTGAGTCGGGACCCTTCGACGATCTCTCGGGAACTGCGCCGCAATGCAGCAACCCGGGGTGGAAAGCTCGAGTATCGGGCGTCAGTGGCGCAGTGGAAGGCGGAACTCGTGGCTCGACGTCCCAAACCGGCGAAGCTGGCCACCAACGAGCGGCTCCGTGACTACGTCCAGGATCGGCTGTCGGGTCGAGTTCGGCGCCCGGACGGAACCCCGGTTCGAGGGCCGGTGACTGGGCCGTGGAAGGGACGGAACAAGCCGCACCGGGGAGACCGCCAATGGGTGCTCGGGTGGAGCCCGGAACAGATTTCTCAGCGGCTCAAGATCGATTTCCCCGATGATGAGTCCATGCGCATCTCGCATGAGGCGATCTACCAGGCCTTGTATGTTCAGAGCCGTGGCGCCCTCAAACGCGAGCTGGTCGCCTGCCTGCGGACCGGGCGGGCGTTGCGGGTTCCCCGAGCACGAGCGAAACGGGAAACGTGGGCGCATGTCACCCCCGAGGTCATGATCAGCGAGCGTCCAGCCGAGGCCGAGGACCGGGCGGTGCCCGGCCATTGGGAAGGCGACCTGCTGATCGGGTTGGAACGTTCGGCCATCGGGACACTGGTCGAACGCACCAGCAGGTTCACGATGCTGATCCACCTGCCACGCGAGGACGGTTACGGCGTCATCGCACGCACCAAGAACGGGCCCCCACTCGCCGGCTACGGGGCGGTCACCATGAAGAACGCCTTGACGTCGACGATGACGACCATGCCCGAACAGCTACGCCGGTCGCTGACCTGGGATCGAGGCAAAGAACTCTCCCAGCACGTCCAGTTCACGATCGAGACCGGGATCCCGGTCTACTTCGCCGACCCCCAAAGCCCGTGGCAGCGAGGCACCAACGAGAACACCAACGGGCTCCTCCGCCAGTACTTCCCCAAGGGCACCGACCTGTCACGGTGGAACGCCGACCAGATCGAAGCCGTTGCTCACACCCTCAATACCCGACCCCGCAAAACCCTCGGATGGACGACACCCGCCGAAGCCCTCGCCGAGCTTCTAAGCTCCGATCAACAAGGAGGTGTTGCGACCACCCCTTGAACCTGGGTTGCGATCCCTGATCGGAATGGTGGATCACCCGGTCGGGTCGACGGATTCGGATGGCCATGTCCAACGCTGCTTGGACGAGTTCGGTTCTCATGTGATCGGCCAGACTCCACCCGACGATACGCCGGGACCACATGTCCTGAACGGCGGCCAGATATACCCAGCCTTCCCAGGTGGGAATGAACGTGATGTCGGCCACCCAGACCTGGTCGGGACGTTCAGCCGTGAACTGGCGTTGCACCAGATCCGGTGCCGGCCGCATCTTCTCGTCTCGGATGGTGGTTCGGATCCATTTGCGGCGGGACACGCCTTGGATCCCGGCTGCCCGCATGAGTCGGGCTACCCGCTTCTTCCCGACCCGAATGTTGTAGTCGTCGGCCAGTTCGGCGTGGATCCTGGGCGCCCCATACGTCCGATCCGACGCCTTCCAGATCTCGATGATCGTTTCGGTCAACTCCCGGTCCAACAGTTCACGGACCGATGGTGGCCTTCGCAGCCAGGCGTAGTAGCCGCTGGTGGAGACTCCCAACAGCTCACACATCCTGTCTACTGCATGTTCGGCCTGATTCGCTTTCACGAACTCGAACGCCCTCTCGGGCTCCGACCGGTCTCCTCTGCGAACCAGGCCGCGGCTTTTGCCAGGATCTCCTTCTCCTCACGCAGCACCGCCACCTCTCTCCGCAGCCGAACCAACTCGGCCTTCTCATCAGAAGTAACCCCCACAAGCTCACCGGTGTCGATCCCCGCCTGAACGATCCACGACCGAATCGTTGTCGTAGTCGGTTCGAACTCCTGAGCAAGGGACCAAGCGCTGCGACCCAACCGGGCCAACTCCAAGATCCGCTGTCGATACTCCGCCGGATACGGCGGCTTCGGTTTCGGCATGAACAATCCCCTTCCCGAAGACCACAAGGCCTTCAGTCTCGAACTGTCCACCAAACCGGGTCAACTCCAACTGGTAACTGGTGACTGGTGACTGGTGACTGGCGACTCGTAGCTCGTAGCTCGCAGCTCGCAGCTCTCTTCGCGAAATTTCCCTTGCCGGCGGGCTTCCCCTACTACCGGATGGTTGGCTACACTGCCAGCGCTTCCCGGGTAACCACTGTTTACCCAAACCTGCTCCGTCAGACGGCGGGGCCTTCCGCACCAAGCGGTTGTCCACAGGAGGAGGTTGCCTTTGCGCAGCTATGAGCTGATGACCATCCATCGGCCTGAATTGGCCGATGCCGACTACCGGGTTCTGGTGCGCGAGACGGAGGAATTTCTCCGAAATCGCGGCTCCAAGATTCTCGAAACCGATCTTTGGGGCAAGCGTCGCCTTGCCTATGAGATCAAGCATCTCACCGAGGGGTACTACTCGGTGCTCAAATTCGAGTCCGAGCCCGATGTTGTCGATGACCTGGACCGGGTACTGGGCCTGGCCGACCTGGTGATCCGCCACAAGATTTTTCACCTCAACAAGAAATGATCGATCGGCAGGTGTCACACCCTCCTGGCACAGTGAGGGTGAACCTGCCCGGTAAGGAGAGAGAAGAATGGCGACTAACAGTGTGACCTTGATCGGCAATCTTGTTGAGGATCCCGAACTTCGTTTCACCCCGTCGGGGGTAGCCATGGCGAAGATCCGCTTGGCCGTGAACCGCAGATGGCGAGATCAGGCGGGCGATTGGCAAGAAGAGACCAGCTTCTTTGGTGGAACCTTGTGGCGAGAGGCGGCCGAGAACGCCGCCGAATCGCTTACCAAGGGAGCCCGGGTGATCGTCACCGGCAGCCTCGAGCAGCGACAGTGGGAGACCCAGGAAGGCGACAAGCGGTCGGTCGTCGAGTTGCGCATCGACGAGATGGGTCCATCACTTCGTTGGGCAACGGCCTCGGTCACCAAGACGGCGAGATCCGGCGGCGATGACTGGGGTGGCGGACGTCAGAGCGTCCCGGCCGCACCGGTCGCCCGGGACGACTACGGACCCGATGAGGCACCCTTTTAGGTAGGAGGAAGACACAAATGGCCGGCAAATCAAACCAGCGTCGACGGGAGAACCCCAAGAACGCCAAGAAATTCAAGAAGAAGGTCTGCTACTTCTGTCGCGAGAAGATCGACCACATCGACTACAAGGATGTGGCGGTACTTCGCAAGTACGTATCCGACCGGGCCAAGATCCGGGCGCGACGGATAACCGGCAACTGCACCCAGCACCAGCGCCAGGTGGCGATTGCCGTCCGCAACGCTCGCGAAATGGCTCTGCTTCCCTATGTGGGGCGGGGATGAAACTCATACTCACCGACGATGTTGCCGGGTTGGGTGGCAAAGGTGAAGTGGTTGAAGTGGCGGACGGCTATGGCCGCAATTACCTCCTCCCCAAGAAGCTGGCGATGAAAGCAACGGCGGGAGCCCTCCGGGACGCTGATGCTATCCGCCAGTCTCACGAAGAGGCCCTTCGCAAGGTCTTCGAAGAAGCGGAGTCAGTAGCCAAGTCGCTGGTCGGAACCCGCGTGGTCATCGCGGCTCAGGCGGGCGACGAAGGCAAACTCTTCGGCTCGGTCACCGCGGCCGACGTGGTCGACGGTGTTCTCAAATTCACAGGAGTGCAATTGGAGCGTTCCACCGTCCAGATGAGCTCTCCCATCAAGAACATCGGCCTGCACGAGGTGCAGATCAAGCTGCACCCCGAGGTTCAGTTTCCACTGACTCTCGATGTGATTCCGGCGTGAGGACCCTATGACAGATCTCGACCGGATCGCTGCTCCGCCGAGGAGCATGTCCGGTCGGGGTCGGGTCCCGCCCCACAACAACGAGGCGGAAGAGTCGGTGCTCGGGGCGATCATGCTCTCGGCGGAAGCTGCCAACCTGGTCATGGACAAGCTCGAGCCGGAAGACTTCTATGTTCCGGCCCACCAGGCCATCTTTGAGTCGATCGTCCAGCTCTACAACGCCAATCAGCCGATCGACCCGTTGACGGTGTCGGACGCGCTTCACCGCAAGGGCGAGTTGGATCGCATCGGTGGCGCCGGATATCTCAGCGATCTCATGGAGGGCGTACCGACCGCCTCCAATATCGAGTACTACGCAGAGATCGTCGAGGAACATGGTCTACGAAGGCGATTGATCGGCGCCGGGGGTCAGATCGGCGATCTGGCCGTGATGACGGATCTCGACATCTCCGCCGTGCTCGATCGAGCCGAACAAGCGGTGTTCGGAGTGGGCGAACGCCGAATCGGTGAAGGTTTGGTCGCGATGAGCCCGCTGCTGCACAGCACGCTCGAAGTGATCGAGGAGATGGAAGCCCGCGGCTCCGAGTTGACCGGTCTGGCCACCGGCTTCCGGGACCTGGACCGCAAACTGGCCGGCTTGCAGCCCGCCAACCTGGTGATCGTGGCGGCGCGGCCAAGCATGGGAAAATCAGCCCTCGCGAGCAACGTCGCCACCAACGTGGCGATGGACGGTGGGACGGTGGCCATGTTCAGTCTCGAGATGAGCCGCGAAGAGATCGTGCAACGGTTGCTCTGTTCGGTGGGCCGGGTCGACTCGATGAAGCTGCGGACCGGCCAGCTTGGTCCTCAGCTGTGGCAGAAGGTCGTCCACGCCGCTTCGCGGATGTACAAGGCGCCGATCTTTATCGACGATTCGGGCCAGCTGACGGTCACCGACATCCGCGCCAAGTGCCGCCGGCTCAAACGCCAGCACGGGCTGGACCTCGTCATCATCGACTATCTCCAGCTGATGACCGGATCTGCTCGCGAGAACCGTCAGCAGGAGATCGCCGAGATCAGCCGGTCCCTCAAGAACCTGGCCCGGGAGCTCGATATCCCGATCATGGCGGTCTCGCAGCTGAACCGGGGCCTGGAAGCGAGAGAAGACAAGCGGCCCAGGCTTGGTGATCTCCGTGAGTCGGGCGCCATCGAGCAGGACTCAGATGTGGTGATGTTCATCTACCGTCACGAGTATTACCACCCGGAAGCTCAGGACACCAAAGGGCTCGCCGAGGTGATCATCGCCAAACACCGGGCCGGATCCACCGGCCGAGTCGACATGACGTTCCTCCCCGAATTCACCCTGTTCGCCGACCTGGGTCGCGACGTTTCGGTCTGATGATCGACGACATCCTCGACGATCACATTCCTGAGGTTGTGGACCTCACCCTGCAGCTTCGTGCCCTGATCCGGTCGGTGATGCCCGATGCCACCGAACGGGTTTATCCCGGCTGGCATGGAATCGGGTTCCACCATCCGACCGCCGGTTACGTCTGCGCCCTCTTCCCCGGCGTCGATCACGTGCGGGTCGGGTTCGAGCACGGCCACCTGCTGCCCGATCCCGCCGGAGCCTTCGATCCCGGGGGAAAACAGGTGAGGTACATCACCGTGAAGAACCTGACCCCGGAGCTGGCCGCCCGGCTGGGCGAATTCGTCGACCACGCCATCCACCTGCGGGGTTCCTAATCGGCCGACCGAGCGGCCCAGGTTCGCTAGGTTCTACTCCATGACCGGCCAATCGCGGATCCTGTGGATCATCGGCATCATCTTGGCGCTCGTCGTACTGGGACAGCTGCTCGCCATCCTCAAATGGGTGATCGGGGTGGTGATTCTCGTGGTGGTGGTTGCCTTGATCCTCCGGGCAGTTGGGTCCAACCGATAGCACTCTCTCTCCCGTTCTTGCGTCGATTTCGTGCCGTATCCGTCGGTGATTGACGCAGGAACGGAAGGAAAAGGCGAGACCCCCTCCGCCGACGAGGGGGTCTCTGGTTCTCGGTCGGTCCTCTCGGGAAGAGTCGGAGGAAGGGGGAACTCCGTATTGCTCGGCGAGCATGAGACCGGGCGAGAACTTGTTACTCGAATCATCGGAATTTGAGTCGGAATTCTTGAGTCGGAATCTGGCCGGAACTCCTCGACCCCGGCCGGCGCCCCATCGGTCGACGTATTCTCCTCCGCGGCGGCCCCCGGATATGTCGAAGACTCGGGGATCGCCGGTACCGGATATGCTCCTTCGGTGCCTTCTCGCTCCAGCGCCATGGGTTCCCTGGTCGTCCTCACCGCGGCGTGGGGAACGATCCCCTTGATTGTGCGATCGGTGGATCTGTCCAGTCAACAACTGGTGGCGATGCGCCTGTGGTTGGGAGCCCTGCCCTTGCTGGTGGTGTTGTTGAGCCGGGGGGTGCCGCGGCTCACCAGGTGGCAGTGGTTGAAGGTCATCGGACTGGGAGGCCTCTTGGCCCTCCACTGGGTGGCCTTCTTCTGGTCGCTCAATACGACCACTGTGGCGATCGCCCTGGTACTCGTGTACCTGGCACCGGTGGCCATCGCCACGCTGGCGCCGACGGTTCTGGGAGAACCGCTTCGGGCGCGAGCCGCGGTGGCGCTGGCCGTGGCGCTGGCCGGAGTGATCCTGGTGGCCCGGCCGGGGGAGGGCGCCACCGTCGAGGGAGTCATCTCAGGATTGGTGGCGGCGGTGACATTTGCCGGTCTGGTTCTGGCCGGGAAACCCATAGCTCAGCAGATCGGTCCCCTCCGTCTGGCCACGTTGGAGACGTCGGTGGCGGCGTTGCTCATGACACCCTGGATGCTGACGGCCCTTCCGGAGGCGGCCCGGTCCTGGTGGCAGCTTGTCATTCTCGGGGTGGTTCTCACCGGGATCGCCGGCTTCGTTTATTGGAGAAGCGTCGCCACTCTGCCGGTGGCCACAGTGGCGGTGCTCAGCTATATGGAGCCCGCTTCGGCGGTGGTGTGGGCTGCCTTGTTTCTTGGTGAACGGGGTGACCTGCTCACCTGGGGGGGCGTCATTTTGGTGTTGGTCGCGGGTGCGGTGGCCGGGTGGACCGGCGTGACGGCGGTATCTGCGGAGCAACCAGTCGCGAAATAGAGCCGATCGGAAGGCGCCCAAGATGGTGCGCAGTCTCGAGTTACGCTAGAAACGGGTCCATGAGTACATGGCACGGAGTCGGAGACGGCGTCTTTGTTCGTCGATACGAGTTTTTGGCTTTGACGATCGGTGCCGTAGTCGGCGATGACGGCATCCTGGTTATCGACACCCGCGCTTCGCATCGACAAGCCCGCGAGTTGATTGACGATCTTGCCGCCCTGTCGGATCTACCGGTTCGCTGGGTCGTCAACACTCACTATCACTGGGATCACTGTTGGGGCAACGCCCTGTTCCCTGCTGCCCAGCTGTGGGGGCACGAAAACACCCGGGCGGCCATGCTCGAGCAGGGTGAAGAGATTCGCCAAAAGGTGATGGGTTACCTACCCGTTGAGGACCATGAAGCCATCCGGGAAGTCGAGATCGTTCCCCCCGATCACACCTTCTCGGATCAGGTTTCGCTCGACATCGGAAGGGCGGTCGACCTGCGCTACCACGGGCGGGGTCACACGGACAGTGACATCACCATCGGCGTGGACGGTGTGCTGTTCGCCGGCGACCTCGTTGAGGAGGCGGCGCCCCCGGCCTTCGGGGATGCCTTTCCGCTCGAGTGGGCGGACACGCTCGCCAATTTGCTCTCCTTCGTGCGGGGTCCGGTGGTTCCCGGTCACGGCGATCCGGTCGATCGTGTCTTCGTTGAACGACAACGCCTTGAGATCGCGACGACGGTCGAGCTGGCCCGGGCGGGGTTCCGCAGCGACCTGCCGGCCGATCAAGTGGACGTCCGACACGCCCCCTTCCCGGCAGAGCTGTGTCGTTTCATCGTCGAACGGTCCTACGCCCAGCTGGCCGGGCAGATCTGATCCCGGAGTCATCCGTCCTTTTCGGCGAGTTCCCGGAACTCGTCGGGTACCGCTCCCAATTCGGACAGCGAGACGGAGGCATAACCGACGGCCTGGCGTCCGAACCGGTCACGAACGGCGTCGACCGACCGGTCGAGCGTCCAGCGGGCCGCCCCGGCTTCGGTCCCCGGCCGCTGTTGGTCATCTCCCAATTCGATCGGCAATTCCAGTTGCAATGCAGGTTCGTAGACCAATTGGGAAACAGAGATCGCCAGAAGAGTGATGATCGTTTCATCTGGATGATCTGCCAGCGCGGTCGTGACCAAAGATTGGGCTACCTCAGCGAGGATCGGCGTCGAGGAGATGGCGGCCGGGAGGGTGACCGATCTCGTGATGGATTGCATCTCGGCGAAACGAACCCGGACGGTCACCGTCCTGCCCGCTCGTTCCTTGGCCCGCAGGCGAGTGGCCACCCGATCGGCCAGATGACGCAGCGTCATTCGAATCAGTGTTGTGGAGGCCGGCCGGCGACCCAGCGCCGATTGGGCCCCAACGGAGCCGGCCCGGTGGGTGGTCTCGATGGCGCGGGGGTCGCGATTCCAGGCCAGCGAACCGAGCTTGGTACCTGCTGCCCGACCCAGGAGGCGTTCCAGGGACTGGCCCGGGGTGGCGGCCAACTCGCCGATGGTCTTGATCCCCTTTTCCGCTAAGCGAGCCTTGGTGACGGGTCCGACTCCCCACATGAGCTCCACAGGCAACGGGTGGAGAAACTCCAATTCATTCTCGGGTTCCACGACGAGCAGCCCGTCGGGTTTGGCCACCTGGGAGGCAATCTTCGCCAGATGTTTTGTTCGTGCAACACCGACCGATACGGGGAGACCGGCTTCCTGGCGCACCCGCCGGCGGATCTCAATGGCCATTCTTCGGGGAGATCCAAGCAGGTGAACCGTGCCTGCCACGTCGAGGAAGGCCTCATCGATCGAGATTCTCTCCACCAGTGGTGTGAAGTCGCGCATGATGTCGATCACCTGGTCGCCGAGGCGCTGGTACTCGGAGAAATGCCCGCCGACGAACCGAAGATGTGGGCACAGTTCCCGGGCCCGGCGGCCGCCCATGCCACCGCTCACTCCGTAGGCCTTCGCCTCGTAGGAAGCCGCCAGCACCACTCCACCGCCGACTGCGATGGGTTTGCCCCGCAACGACGGATCGAGGAGCTGTTCGACCGACGCGTAGAAGGCATCCAGATCGGCGTGAAGGATGGTGGCCCGGCCAGCCATGCCCCCGATACTAATCGAACGTATGTTCGATTGCCATGCGAGGGATTCAGGGGTGATTAGGTGTCTCCGGGGGAGAGATGGCTACCGAGAGGGTAAGTCGACCCGTCACATGCCACGCTGGCCAAACGGGAACATCAAGACCAGGCTGACCGCCGCCGCTATCCCAAAGAATGCTGCGATGGTGATGGCTCCGGATGTTCCCAGGGCGGCGGCGGCACCTCCGAAGAAGATCACCTCCACTCCGGCTCGGATCGGATCTTCCAGCCGGTTGGGCGCCTTGGGCGCGATGTACCGGCCCCAGAGACCCGCGGCCAGGAGGGGAGTGACCGCAGCCAGGAGGACTCGAGCGAATCCGGCATCCCCAAATTGCCACCCCCAATAACCCAGGGCGGCCAACGCGCTGAGCTCCAGCAAGAAGCGGAGAGCGAGGTTCAGTGACTTCACAGCAAGCATTCTGCCCGAAGAGAGCTTCTGTGCCGCAGATGAGGCGCGCAGGCGATCAAGGGCATGTCTCGGTAGCCTGGGCATGATGGTGGACGATCGAACCCTGCTGAAGGACCTCATTGACCAGCCCTCGGTGATGGCCCTGGCAGAAGCGGTGGCCGCCGCGCAGCCGGGTATGGCAGCCGGCGCGATCTTCGACCAGGTGTTCGATCCGGGATGGTCCGAGCTGGAACTCAAGCAACGCATTCGCCACGTGGCCGGGGTTCTGCGCCGGGTTCTGCCGCCGGACTATCCCGGGGCCATTCAAGTGCTCAGGCAGGCGGCCGCCGACGCGCAGGGCCTGGGCTTCACGGCTATGGCTTTCAACGACTTCGTCGAGGAATTCGGAGTGGACGACCCTGAGGTTTCTTTGCCTGCTCTCGAGCAGTTCACGACGCTCGTGTCGGCGGAGTTCGCAATCAGACCTTTCATCGAGCGGTACCCGGACCTCGTCTTCGGCCAACTCTTGACCTGGTCACGGAGCGACGACTGGCGAGTGCGGCGTTTGGCCAGTGAAGGATCCCGCCCCCGGTTGCCCTGGGGCCGGGGGATTCCGGCGCTCAAGCAAGACCCATCTCCGGTGATTACCATCCTCGTAGCCCTTCGTGACGATCCTTCCGAGGACGTTCGACGCAGTGTTGCCAACAACCTCAACGACATCTCCAAGGACCATCCGGACCTGGTCGTTGAGGTGCTGTCGGAGTGGCAGAACGGAAGCCGCGAAGTCGAAGCACTCACCAAACACGCCCTCCGCACTCTCCTCAAGCGCGGCCACCCGGGCGCCCTGGCCATTTTGGGCTTCTCGGCGGATCCCCAGGTCGAACTCCGCTCGGCGAAGGTCGACCCGGTGACTGTTCCGGTCGGCGGATCGGCACAACTCCACTGCGAGATCAAGTCGACCGGTGATCAAAGCCAGCAACTGATGATCGACTACGCAGTCGAGTTTCAGAACAAGTCTGGACAGGGTTCTCGCAAGGTCTTCAAAGGCATGGTTGTCGAGTTGGCTCCCGGCCGGGCCGTACAACTGCGAAGGAAGATCAACCTTCAACCGCTTTCGACCAGGAACATACTCCCGGGCCGCCATGCGGTTGAGGTGCAGGTGAATGGGCGGGTGCTCCAACGCATCGAATTCGAAGTAACCGCCTAACGACGCGGCTCGAAATATGGCGAACAGGGCGTTGATGACGGAGAAACGCTTGTGCCGCCTTCTCGAAAGAGACCCCGGCCGCAAGGCGTGCATCGCGCCGTGACGACGATCAGCGCGGATGATCTTCCGAAGATCTGCGACCCCGGTCCCAATACTCTAAGGTCTGACAAGACGAGGAGGCGCTGATGCATGCCGTTCAGATCAGTGAGGCTGGGGGTCCGGAAGTCCTGAAGTGGGCCGAGGTGCCCAGTCCGTTGCCCGGGCCGGGTGAGCTCGTCGTCAGGCTCGCCGCGGCCGGACTCAACTATGTAGATACCTACCACCGGCGGGGCCTGTATCCTCGCGAGTTGCCGTTCGTTCCTGGTCTCGAAGGCGCCGGAACGGTTGAAATGCTGGGAGCCGGTGTCGAGGATTGGCGGGTAGGCGACCGGGTTGCGTGGGCGGACGTCGGCGGTTCGTACGCCGAGCGGGTGGCCGTCCCGGTCCAGAGAGTGGTTCGGGTCCCGGCCGGTCTCGACCTGGAAACGGCGGCGGCAGTGATGCTGCAGGGCATCACAGCTCACTACCTGGCGACCGACACCTTTGCCCTGGGTCCCGGTCACAGGTGCTTGGTGCACGCCGGGGCCGGAGGTGTTGGACAGCTTCTCATTCAGATCGCCAAACTGCTCGGTGCCGAAGTCGTTGCTACGGCCGGCGGTGATGAGAAGGTTGCCCTGGCTGCCGAAGCCGGTGCAGATCACGTGATCGACTACACCAAGGTGGGCTTTGCCGAAGCGGCCGAGTCGCTGTTCGGGCCCCGGGCCATCGACGTGGTGTACGACGGCGTTGGAGCGGAGACCTTTGACGACGGGCTGCGTCTGTTGCGCCGGCGCGGCTTGATGGTCACGTTCGGGAATGCCAGCGGGCCGGTTCCGCCGATAGCTCCACTCCGGCTCACCGAGGGCGGCAGTCTGTTTCTCACCCGTCCTGCCATGAAGGACTACATCGCCACCCGGATCGAGTTGGAGAGCCGGGTGACCGATCTGTTCGAGTGGATCGCCGAGGAACGGTTGCGGGTCAAGATTGGCGCCAGGTTTGCCCTGGCCGAGGCGGCCGAGGCCCATCGTGCTCTCGAGTCCCGGGCCACCACCGGCAAGGTTCTGTTGATGCCCTGAGACGTGAACTCTCCCAGCTCATGGCCCGTCCGCGAGGACGGCATCGCCGGCCGGATAGGGCCGAGCGGCTCCAATTCATGGGAAAACGTCCCGGACCCGGAGACATCACACGGTACCGGAGCGGGTTTGGTCGGAAACCACGGGTGGCGTTGACTCCTCAGAGAGTCGCGGCCAGCTCCGCCACCAGCACAGCCGCATTGCCCTCAACCGGTTCGCCGTGCCCGAACACCACTGTGTCGAAATCGTATCCGGCCAGCTTCTTGACCGAGAGATTGGCTGTCGCCATATCGGAGGAGAACTGAGGGTTGGCTCCGGTGACGCCGCCGTTGCTGCCGTTGAGCGCATCGCCGGCGATGAGCAGGCCGGCGTCCGGCGAGAGCACGCTGATGTGGCCGGGCGTGTGCCCGGGCGTTTCGATGATTTCGAGGTCGAAGACCTTGTCGCCGTCTCCCACGGAAACGAGCTGTCGCGGGGAGGTGATGGCTGTCAAGTCCCCGGCCCCGGCGTAGGCGGTGGCGCCGGGGGCCGCGGCCAGGACGGCGGGCAGGCTTCCCTGGTGATCTCCGTGGCGGTGGGTGAGGATCACGTGGCCGACCGCGCTCCAGTCCAGACCAAGTGAGCTCAATCCGGCCCCGATATCCGATTCACTGTTCTCGACGCCGGTGTCAACGATTGCCGCCTCGCCGTTGCGGACGAGGATGTAGGCCGACACAAAACCGAGGTTGACCCTATGCCACGCGACGGCGCCGGCGGTAGGTGCCTGCGGAGGGGTGGTTTCTTGCGAGGCGGGCGAGGTCGGGTTGGTTTCCCCGGTGCTGGAAGTGGGGGTGGCGACCGTGTCGGGGGTCTCGCCTGGGTCCGAACAAGCTGCCAACCCCAGCACGGCCAGGGCCAGCGTTCCGCGACCGAGATCGTAGAGGAAACCTCTGCGGCTGATACCCACTCCCATGGTTGCTCCCTTCCTGATCAGACGTGTCAACTTACCCGGCATGTGGACGTACGAAGCGGAAGCTCGGCGGGTTCGGAACCTTGCCGGTCTTCGACCCGGCAACCGCGACATCTAACACCTCCGACGTTCGACGATCACGACGGTCTTCTCCGCTCGTGGTCGGGAACCCGCTCCAACGTGCGCCACGTTTCGGGATCGGCCATCATGGTGGAGCTCATCGAGCTTCTATGACTTCCATTTCGTCCGATCTCCGCTCCCGCCTGGACGGGCTAACGCCGACCGACCGGCAGCGTTTTCGACGTCGCCTGGCAGGAGCGGATCGAATCTCCGACCCGGAGCGGCGCGACATTGTGCTCAACACCATTGGCGGGGAGATCGACGCCGCCCGGCGCCGAATCGATGGCCGGCGGGCGGCGGCACCCAAGAAGCTGGCCTATCCGGCTGAATTGCCGATCACCGAACGCAGGCAAGAGTTATTGGACACCATCCGGCACCACCAGGTGGTCATCGTGGCAGGTGAAACAGGGTCCGGGAAGAGTACCCAGCTGCCCAAGCTTTGCCTCGAGCTGGGACGGGGCATCGAAGGCATGATCGGTCACACCCAACCGCGGCGGATCGCCGCCCGGACCATTGCCGAGCGGGTGGCAGAGGAACTCGGCTCCACCGTCGGCGGGATGGTCGGTTACACCGTGCGGTTCTCAGACCAGGTTGGCGAGGCAACCCTGGTCAAGGTGATGACCGACGGCATTCTGCTGGCCGAGATCCATCGGGACCGGCAACTGACTCGATACGACACACTCATCATCGACGAAGCTCACGAACGCAGCCTCAACATCGATTTTCTGCTCGGGCACTTGAAGACGTTGCTGCCCAAACGTCCCGACCTGAAGGTCATCATCACGTCGGCGACGATCGATACCGAGCGGTTTTCTCGACACTTCAACGACGCTCCGGTTGTCGAAGTGTCTGGTCGTGCGTATCCGGTCGAGGTGCGTTATCGACCGCTCGACGATCCCACCGAGCCGGAACCGCGCGACCAACCACAGGGCATCTGCGACGCGGTTGTCGAGCTCTTCACCGAGGGCTCGGGGGACATCCTGGTCTTCTGCTCGGGGGAACGGGAGATCCGCGATGCCGCGGATGCTCTTTCCGAACTGGACCTGCCGCATACGGAGGTGCTGCCACTCTACGCACGCCTGTCCGCCGCCGAACAGCACCGGATTTTTCAACCCCACCGCGGCCGGCGAGTGGTGCTGGCCACCAACGTGGCCGAGACTTCATTGACCGTGCCGGGGATTCGTTACGTGGTGGACTCGGGAACCGCCCGTATCTCCAGGTACAGCCGGCAGACCAAAGTCCAGCGGCTGCCGATCGAACCGGTCTCCCGGGCCTCGGCCGACCAGCGGGCCGGTCGGTGTGGGCGTCTCGGTCCCGGTGTGTGCATACGCCTGTACAGCGAGGACGACTATCAGGCTCGAACCGAGTTCACCGAACCGGAGATCCGCCGCACCAATCTGGCATCGGTCATCCTGCAGATGGCCGCCCGCGACCTGGGCGATATCGAGACCTTCCCTTTTCTGGATAAGCCCGACGCCCGCACGATCCGCGATGGGGTCGCGCTTCTGGTCGAGCTAGGGGCAGTTCGCCCGGAACACCACGGAACCGGGCGATGGTTGACCCGGCTGGGCCGGCAACTCGCCGAGTTTCCGCTGGATCTCCGGCTGGCGCGCATGGTGATTGAGGCCGAGCGGGGCGATTGTCTCAAGGAAGTCTTGGTCATTGCGGCGGCCCTGGCCATCCAGGATCCCCGGGAGCGACCGGTCGAGCAACGACCACACGCCGATCAGTTGCATGCCCGCTTTCGCGACGAGGCTTCCGACTTGCTGAGCTGGCTCCATCTGTGGGAATACCTGGGCGACGAGCGCCGCGCCCGGACCTCGAACCAGTTCCGGCGGATGTGCCGAGACGAGTTCCTGAACTACCGGCGAGTGCGGGAGTGGCAGGACATTCACGCCCAACTGCGCGACGTTGCCGGCGAACTGGGCTTCACCCCCAACCGGCACCCCGCTACCCCTGAAACGATCCATCGAACTCTGCTGGCCGGATTGCTGGCCCATGTCGGACACAAGGATCCCGAAGGATTCGAGTACCGCGGTGGGCGCGGCGCCCGGTTCTCGATCAATCCCGGGTCGGCCCTGTTCAAGAAATCGCCCGAGTGGGTCATGGCGGCCGAACTGGTAGACACCACCCGATTGTGGGCCAGAGGAGTGGCGGCCATCGACCCGGAATGGGTGGAAGGAGTGGGTGACCACCTGGTCAAGCGGTCACACTCGGATCCGTGGTGGGATCCGGCTCGGGGCACATCGATGGTCGGCGAGACGGTCACCTTGTACGGTTTGCCGCTTCAGACCGACCGTAGGGTTCAGTACGCAAGCGTTGACCCGGAAGCGGCCCGGGAGCTGTTCATACTCCACGCCCTCGTCGCCGGCGAATGGGAAACAGACCACGCGTTCATGCGGCACAACCGGGCCATGGTCGATGAGGTAGTCGAACTCGAGGCTCGGCAACGGCGCGCCGACCTGCTGGCCGACGATGAGATCATCTTCGCCTTCTTCGATAGGAGGATCCCGGCGGATGTCACTTCGGTCCGCCATTTTGATCGTTGGTGGAAGGAAACTCGCCGCCGGGATCCCCACTTGCTCGATCTGAGCCTCGACGTGCTCATCGATCCGGGCGCCGACCCGATTGACGAGGAAGCCTTCCCCGAGGTGTGGACCCACGGCGACCTGGTGATGCCACTCACCTACCTATTCGATCCCACCAGCCCGGCCGACGGCATCACGGTGGATGTGCCCATCGAGGGTCTCGATCGGGTCGACCCGGCCGTTTTTGAATGGCACGTGCCGGGCTTGCGCGAGGAGCTGATTACGGCCCTCATCCGATCCCTGCCCAAACACTTGCGGAAACGATTCTCACCCGTCCCCAACACCGCCCGCGCGTTGCTTGATGGTCTCGATCCGGGCGATGGGGGCCTGATCAGATACCTCCGCAAGGAACTGACCCGGATCGGCGGCGTTCCCATTCCTGTCGACGCCTTCGACTTCACCCGTCTTCCCGCCCATCTCCAGCCGACCTTCCGGGTAGTGGACGGCGAAGGCGGGATCCTCGCCGAAGGCGTTGATCTTGCGGCCTTGAAGATAGAACTGCGGGACCAAGCCAGAGAGACGATGGCCGTCTCGGGCCACGAACTGGAACAAACCGGTTTGACGGCCTGGAGCATCGGGGAGCTTCCCCGGGTGATCGAGATCAAAGGAGCGGCCCACGCCGTTAAGACCTATCCAGCCCTGATCGACGAGGGCGATTCCGTTGGGGTCCGTCTGCTGGCCACTACCGCCGAACAGGCAGAATCCATGTGGGACGGAACCCGGCGACTCCTGTTGCTCAACCTGCCGTCGGCGGGACGGCTGCTCCGCCCGCTGTTGACGAACGAAGCCGCGGCCGCCGTGAAGGGCGGTCCCGATGCGAAGGCCTCCGATTGGGCCGAGGACTGTCTGACGGCCGCCGTCGATCAAATCATGGGACGGGTGGGTGGTCCCGTCTGGGACGGGGTTGCCTTCGAAGGCTTGCTGGCCGCCACTCGCGATCAACTGCACGACACCCTGGGCTGGGTGGCCGAGGAATCGCTGGGGATCCTGGGCACGCTCGGGTCGGTCAGATTGGCGCTGGCCGGAGCCTCGGAAGCATCTGAGAGCACGATCGAAGACATCGAGGAGCAAATCGATCGATTGATCTATCCCGGTTTTGTGACAGGTGTGGGGGTCGGACGGCTTCCCGACGTACACCGATACCTGCAGGCCATCGAGCGGCGCCTGGAACAGTTGGTGGAGCACCCCGAACGCGACCGTCGGGGGATGGCTGTGGTTCGAAAGCTGGAGGAGAAGCACGATCGGCTGCGGGAAGCCCTCCCGGATTCACCGGCCATCCTCGAGATTGCCTGGATGCTCCAGGAACTCCGGGTCAGCCTCTTCGCTCAGGCGCTGGGCACCCGCGGCAAGATCAGCGAAAAACGAATCACCGAAGCCCTGGCCAAGGCGTTGATGGAGTAGGAGACCGGCGAGCCTGGGTAGGCTCGATCGGAATGCAGATTGTTGCGGGGTTCATGATCACGATGGGTGTCGCTATGGCCGGCATCTGGACGCGCGACATCATCAGCGCCGAGCAACTCGACATATCCAACGGACGATTTCGAGCCCGCGATCCTGTAGCTGGAACCCTCATGTTGCCGCACTGGATCGCCGAATACGGCACGGCCGCCTCACTGTTGGCGGGAGCGATCGGGCTGCTGATCGACGCCGGGTGGGGGAGGTCGCTGGCCTTCGTGGCACTGGGGGCCTTGCTCTACACATCGACCAATTCCCTTGGGTGGGCTCTCGCCGAGCGATCCAGATACCCCTATGCAGTGCCGATGGCAATCGGGGTGGTTGGTGGTCTGGCCGCCGTCGTCGGCTTGTTCATCGTCTAGCCGACGGGATTAGGGTGTTTCGTCATGAGACCGACCTGGGACGAATACTTTCTCGAACTAGTCGATCAGGTGGGGGCCCGGGCAACCTGTGATCGGGGGAAGAGCGGTTGTGTGGTGGTTCGGGAGAAGCGGATCATCTGCGCCGGGTACGTCGGGTCGCCGTCTGGAATGCCGCATTGCGACGATGCCGGCCACGAATTCAAACAGATGATCGACGAGGACGGCACCACCCGCCAGCACTGTGTGCGCACCGTCCATGCCGAGCAGAATGCCATCTGCCAGGCGGCCCGCTACGGCCTCTCGCTGGAGGGGACCACCCTCTACTGTTCGATGGAGCCTTGTCGAGTGTGCGCCATGCTGATTGCCAGCAGCGGCATCGCCAGGGTGGTCGCCCGGCGCCGCTATCACGCCGGACAGGACACGAGGCATATCCTCGATCAGGCGGGTGTGATCCTTGACATCGTCGATGAGACGGTTGAGACCTACGAAGGTCAGTAGGCGGGTGCCTTCAGGGGTGCGGTACACCGCGGTAGCGTCGCGTACTTCTCGTACCTCTCGGGCTCGGCGACCACCGGTGGGCTGCTCATGGTCCAGGCTCTTACCGGCGCCACACCGTTCCTTCTCGGTAGGAACCAGTCCCCCCGTAAAGCAGGGGAGGCAAAACCACCCGTCCTCCCTCGGCGTGAGACGGGGGGCACCCCACAGCTGTGTGAACTGGGAACCACCAAGGTCCTCCAGACCGTCATAAGGTTGAGTGAGCCGACCGTGCTCACCAAGGAGACGATGATGCGAAGATTGCTGATACCACTGGCGGCGATCAGCTTGTTACTGGCCGCATGTGCGGACACGACCAACGCCGCTGCCCAAGTTGCGCCGACGGGAGAAACACTCATGAGGAATACGATCGCCGTGTCCGGTACCGGCGAGGTGACCGGAACCCCCGACACACTGATCGTCGACCTGGGCGTACAGGTGTTGCGCCCGTCCGTTGGCGAAGCCACCGGCGAAGCGGCTCGCTTGGCCCAGGCTGTGATCGACGCTCTAAAAGCGCAGGGTGTAGCGGAAAAAGACATCCAAACCACCAACTACTCGATCTGGCCGGAGTACGACTACCGGAACGACACCCAGATTTTGCGCGGATACCGGGTTAGCAACACGGTCAGCGCCAAGATCCGGGACCTCGACAAAGCCGGTGAAGTGATCGATGCAGCCACTGCGGCCGGTGGCAACGACGCCATCGTCAACAACATACGATTCGATCTCGAGGCCGACGGCGCTCTGATCACCGCGGCTCGCGAGGCAGCCTGGAACGATGCGAAAGCCAAGGCCGAGCAGTTGGCTGCATTGGCCGAAGTGCAGCTTGGCAAGGCGGTTTCGATAAGCGAGACCTCCAGTCCTGCTCCGCCTCCGATCGCCTATGCGGCGGCCAGGGCGGAAGCCGCGTTCGACGGCGCCACCCCGATTCAGGCCGGTGAAGCTGTGGTTTCGGTGATCGTCACCGTTCAATTCGCCATCGGCGGATAGTGGTACGCACTCCCTGAGCCCGAGGGCCGGCCCGGCCGGTAACCTCGGGCTCTATGGGTTATCTGCTCCTGACCAACGACGACGGTGTCGACTCACCCGCTCTGCTTCCTTTCGCACTGGCGATCGATGAGATCGCCCCGTTGAAAGTCGTGGTTCCGGCCGAAGAGCGCAGCTGGATCGGCAAGGCCATCACCCGCTTCGATGAGGTTCGAGTCGAGCGCACGGTTCGGGAAGGTGTTGAGGTCTACGTGGCCGATGGCTACCCGGCCGACTGCACCCAACTGGGCGTGCACTCGTTATTCGGGGCCAAACCGGACATGGTGCTCTCGGGTATCAACATCGGGCTAAACCAGGGGCTCGGGTTCCTGCTCTCAAGCGGGACCGTGGGTGCTGCCGCCGAAGGTTGGATAGCCGGGCTACCGGCCATCGCCTTCTCGACCGGGTCGCCGTTTGACCACCGGGGATGGGCCAAAGGGGCGTGGAAACCAACGGCCCGACCCTTCTGGGAGGCCACGGCTGCGATTGCCGTTGACGTGCTCGGCGACATTCTCCAGGCTGGCTTTCCCGAAGGCGTGGACGTGTTGTCGGTCAACATTCCCGACGGGGCAAGCATCGATTCCGCCAGGACCGTCACCAGTCTGGCCAAAGTGGGCTACGACAACATCTTCCGCGAACACGAACCCGGCCGATTCATCCACGACTTCAACACCGGCCTGCGGATGACCGGCGACCTCGCCGGATCCGACGTGGAGTTGTTGCGCGCCGGCTCCGTGACCATTACTCCGATTCAGCTTGCTCACACCGGCAACGTTCCCGACTTGTTTCGCGCCGCGGTCGAACGGGAGTGATTGCGACGGCGAGCGAGATGATCGGCCCTGGGTGATCACCCGAACCGCCGGCTACGTCGAACCCTTTCGCCCTCGAGCGTGACTTTTACCCGAAGTCGCCCCGATGCCCGAGGCGGCGCGGCGACGGGCGCCGGTACGGAAATCGCCTCCGGTGTGACGCCCCGGCAGAACCGATCCGGGGCCGTCAGTCGATGATGATCGGGATGGCGCTGAATTCGCCGGGATCGGTGTCCAGACCGACCCCGCCCCGCACAAGCAGCAGCACGGTCCGGCCCGACTCAACGCCAGACAGGTCGACGGTCATCGAGTACGGTTCGGGCTCCTCAAAGGATCCGCCCTGGGTGGTCTGTTGATCGAGAAGGTTGCCGGCGTCGCCGGCGACGTAGGCCTCGACTATCAGGAGACCTTCGAAGCCCCGGCCCTCCCCCGATATTTCGACCGGTCCGGCCGATACCCGGCCTGTCGACTCAGGTAAGGTGATGGTGGTGTTGCCGTTGACGGCTGCCAGGACGAACCAGCCGTTGTCGGGGCCGAGCCGGCGCATCAGCAGGACGCTGCGGATGGGCCCGGAGCCGGCGGTCTCGGCCGGCGGCAGGACTTCGATTTCACCGCTGCGGGAGTCGCCTTGCCGGAACTCGCCGAGTTGTGGGGGCACGCGGAGCACCTTAGAAACGAAGTCGGCGGCGGCGCCCTCGGGGCTGTCAAAGACCACACCAGGGGCAGGCCAGATGGCCGGCTGCTCCAGCGTTGGGACCCCGGTAGTGGACGTCGTCGAACCGGCGCCCGAGGTGGTGGTCGTGGTCGTCGTTGTGGTAATCGAATCGTCGGCCGCTTCGTTACCGTCGCCACAACCGGCGAGCAGCGCGACGAATGCGGCCAGTAGGGCGATCCTTCGGATGGTCTTCAAGTTCTCTCCTCAATGACCGGACCCGACACCGATTGGCCGGGCAATTGGATTGGGCAATCCCTGGTCCCGCGTCCGCGGTTCTTCTGGCAGCGGCGAAAACCACCTCACTTGGAAACCGTAGTATCCGTCGACTCGCTACGGCATCAACCAGGGTAGATCCCCAGAGCCTCGAAGAGGCACCGCTTGCAGCCGACAATCATCACCCGTGTGGAAGCGGAGATCTGCTCTTTTGCTCAGGTGACATCAAGAGACCCTCGCATGAGGCAAGGCCATCTAGCCGCATCGTATGTGCCCTATTGATGTGTGGGGATTGCGGGAGGCGGTGGTTAGTGTCGTTGAGCTGAGGTGATCTGGCCCGCTCTGAGGCTCTGCGATAGAAGAGGATGCCCTGTGGTTCGGAGAAGATGACGGCTTCAGCTTCTTTGTATTTGGCGTTCATGGCTTCGGTTTCGAGGCCAGCCACTCTGCCGACATGTCCTTTTCCATGGTGAGACGCCGCTTCGTTTCGACAAGTGCATCACCATCAACTTCGATGGTCAGATCCTCACTGAAATGATCGATCGTCTCCTCAAACCTTGCGACCACCCGATCATCTGACCTCGTGCTGCCCTTCTCGAATTGGAAGCCGCTGACATCCTCCAAAGGCAGCATCCACCGAGCCCCTGAGTCCTCGAAAGCCGTCACCTCCAGCTCAAACATCCGATTTCGGGCACAACGCCGACGATCCTCATGGGAGTGCGCCGAGGGTCAAGCATGCGCCCAGCAATTACCCGCGCACAGCAAACTCAACGACCCAGGAGAGAACTCCGAATCTGGAAGTTGATCAGGATCACGCTCATGCACACCGCAAGTCTCGCGCAACCAAAGACCAGCGACCGAAGACCCCCTCCCGCACTGAACCGGGTTCTGCGCTCTCGCCGTTCCTTCCGTGCAGGTCTATCTGAGAGCGTGACGACCCGTCACTCCGAACGACCGGCTCTTATGGGCGGGCGGGGAAGGGGTACCACTGCACGCCGGCGCCCAGCACCTTGCGACACGAGGGGCAGAAGAACACGTATCCCTGTCCGATCCCGAATGGTCCTCTGGGTTTCTTGACGAAGATCTCGGGGAGCTCGGCCTCGCAGTGCGGGCAGACGGCAGCCAGGTCCTCGCGGCGGGTGGACTCAATGCGGCTCATAACTCATCCATTGTCACTCCCGGGCGTTGGCGCCAGCTAGGGGACAAAGGCCCGATTGTCACTCCACTTGGAACGACTACTCGAACTCGCCGGCCGATTGCCGGATGACGCGCAGTCAAGCGCACCCCTGTTTGGATGGAGTCGTTCGAATCGAGCTAGCACTCCGGTCAGGCTTGGTCGACGTCCAGGTGGCCACTATCTCCTCGATCGGCCGTCGGATCACGACGGCCCACTCACAACGACGACAACCTATCGACATCAGGACCCTCGCGTCCGAGCCGAACCGGCAGTTCTGTGCGGGGAGCTGTCACACGGGGTGGCGGCTTCCCGGGTTTCTTGATCGGCGTGGGATCCCTGCAAGGGTGGGTTGGCGTCTGATCAGCAAGAGACTCGAATAGGGGGAAGTCCCCGACTCGACCGCCGATACGAAGCGGCGATGAATCATGAGGATCATGATCCACAAGGGGACCCATATGAGACCGCTACGCTGGTCACTGGTTCACCCGGAGTCCCCATGCAACGACGAGTCCTGCTCCTCAGCATTCTCCTGGTGGTCGCGGCCTGTGCGGGGTCGGACACCGCGAGAACAACCGGCCCGCCGTCGTCAACGACCACCACCATCGACCCCGCGTCGAGCTTGGTGCCGGAGCCGGCAGGGGTGGCCGGCATCTGGCTCGCCGAGTTTCGCAGCGTCTTAATCCAGTTCCGGATCGATCAGGAACCGGATCAGGATCCGACGGGCGTCCTCGACAGCCCCATGGAAGGGGTAACGGATCTACCGACCACGATCACCGCGGACGGGGCCAACGTGACAATCGAGATCCCAGATGCTGCCGTCGTGTTCGAGGCCACGGTAGAACCGGACTCCCTTTCGGGCATCTGGAAACAAGGCGGCGCCGAGGTGCCCATCGTCTTCACCCGGCAAGCAGAGCCCTTCACACTCATCCGAACTCAGGAGCCGCAGCCTCCCTTCCCGTACGAATCCGATGCGGTGCGGTTCGACAACGGCCCGATCACGTTGAGCGGCTCCCTCGTGATCCCCGAGGGAACTGGGCCGTTCCCGGTGGCGGTGTTGATCAGCGGTTCCGGGCAACAGGACCGAGACGAGTCGATCATGGGTCACAAGCCGTTCCTGGTACTCGCGGACTGGCTCGCCCGCCGGGGCGTCGCAACCCTGCGCTACGACGATCGCGGTGTAGGTGAGTCGGGGGGCAATCCGACAGGAGCGACCTCAGCCGACTTTGCTGAAGACGCGTTGGCCGCCGTCGTCTTCCTCGCCGATGATGAGCGGTTCTCGGCCATCGGCTTGATCGGGCACAGCGAAGGGGGACTCATCGCACCCATGGTGGCAGCCCAGGCCGATGTGGCCTTCACAGTGCTGCTCGCCGGTCCCGGTGTGCCTGGAGCCGAAGTGCTGGCGAGGCAAACCGGAGACTTGATGCGCGCCGAGGGTGCTTCCAGTAGTGCAGTCGACTGGCGGGTCGGGTGGGGAACGGAGGTCATTGCGCTCGCAGCATCGGACATGGACTCAGCTGAAGTAGCCGCCCAGATCCGTGGGGTTCTGGGATCAGCCGCCGCTGATGTCCCGCCGGGACTCGAACAGTTGGTGAGCGACGCCGCAATCGAGGAGACGGTGGCCGCATTCACCGATCCGTGGTTGCGCTACTTCCTCGCCTACAACCCACAGCCTGCACTCGAGGCGCTGGCTATTCCGGTGCTGGCGCTAATCGGCGATCTCGACCTGCAGGTGTCGGCGGAGCTCAACATCCCGGCGCTCGAGGCGGCACTTGCCGGTAACTCAGACGCCACGGTCACCGAACTCGACGGACTCAACCATTTGTTCCAGACAGCGACCACTGGTGCCGTATCCGAGTACGGGCAGATCGAAGAGACGTTTGCCCCGGAAGCAATGGAGCTGGTGTCAGACTGGATCCTGGAACGCTTCTGACAGCCCTGCCTACGGCGAGGTCATCTAGCCCACTCAATCTGTGCCAATCGGGGACAGTTGGCGACTGTTCGTTCTTGTCCGGGATTTGGTGATGGGACGGGCCGGTTGCCGCAGCATCTTCCGTTGGCATGAAGGCCCCAAGTCACCATTAGCGGCCGGCAGCGCCGAGCACACGAAGGGCGCGGATGGTCACCCAGGGGTTTGTACGGGTCTTCCCGCCCGGCCCCCATTGGGCGAAGGTGCAGTTGCTGCAGACCACGCTTGCGGTCCGGGCCCGTCTCACCTCCATCGGGAATCCACCGTCCGCCGTGCGCTTGGAAAGGAGCAGGTCGAGGGCGCGATTGCAGCGGGGGTCGGCGAGACGGCCCATGTCGGCCATCAGCTCCAGTACCAGCAGAACGTCGAAGAACCGGATCGGAAACCCAATCCTGTCGGGTCGAGGTCCCCAGTCGGGCACGATCAGGGCGCCACTGCGGTGAAAGAGCAGGTGGTGTTCCAACAGAAGCTCGAGACCGCGTTCGAGCGTGTGCGCGGCGGTCTTGTCGCCTGTCGCTTGCACCCATGCGCCCAACCCTCGCAGGCCCAGCACTGTCTCTACGAAGGATGACCGGCGCGCTTGAGGGCGCACATCACAATTCCATCCCCCATCGGGCCACTGCATTCCTCCGAGCCGATCCGCCAGCGCCTCCAGCCGCTCGTCCATCAGGCCCAGCATCAGGCTTGCCCAGAGCACGTTGCCCTCCATCGAGGCACAACGCCGCACCCGATCGGGCTGTCCCACGATGTGCCGGGTCCAGTTCGGCTTCAGAAACGCCGGCGACAGTATCCATGCGAATACGAGCTCTTGTATCTGTTTGAGGCGTGGGTCTCCGCCGGGATGCCCCCGTTCGGCTAGCTGCACGAGGGCCCAGTGAGCACCTTGCCACTTGCGGTAGGCGTGGCGTGGGTCCAAGAAACTGCCGTCGATTACCGCGCCGCAGTCTGGACTCGTGCGAACCTCGTCGGCTCGGGTACGCATCTCGGGGGTGTCCGGTGAGGCGCCGTCCAACACAAGCCGGGCCTGATACCGCACTGCCGGGTCGTCCCATGTGCGGAGATGCCCGACCACAGTGTCCATGCGCTGAGCTTAGACCGCGGGCGGCGAAGTGATTCTCATGACTCGAGCTCAGGGTTCAGCGACCGCATTTGGTGATCGAGTGTTGTGGTTGCTCAGGTTGGTTCATTGAAATGGATGCGTTCTTCAAGCCAGGCGGCGGTCGAGGACTCGTCGATGTCAGGCGGGTACGATCGCTCCATTTGCTCAGGTGACATTATGAGACCCTCGGGTGCGGAACGGGTGATCCAGCCCGTTGTGGCGGGCCGGTCTGTTCGGCCGGAACCGGTTGCGGTTTGGTCGGGTGGCTGCCAATGTGCGGCACCACTTATGCAGGACCCACCACCCACGTCACCTTCAGGCTCGCTGCGGCGTGGTCTACCTGCTTTGGGAGTGGCGCTCTCCATGGTGGTGGTCATGATTGCGGTGCTCAGCATCCCACTGCGGGTGGGAACGGCCCTGGGCCTCTCCGCGGCGGAAACCACCGGATGGTTGCTGGCCGTCTTCGGACTATCGGGGGCGTTGAGCCTGGTGCTCACCTTCCGTTATCGCCAGCCGTTGCTGTTGACCGGCAACATTTTTGTCCTCATCTTTATCGCCTCCCTCGGAAGCGAGCTGAGCTGGGCGGAGCTGGTGGGCGCCTCGATGGTGGCCGGTGCTTTGGTGTTGGTGTTGGGTCCGTTGGGTCTGACCCATCGGCTGGGAATCTGGATTCCCGCTCCGATCATCTTCGGCCTGCTAGCCGGGGCGGTTTTGCCCTTCTTCGTGGATCTCTTCACCGCACTGGGGGACGAACCGGCCATGGTGGGCGGGGCGCTCGTGGCCTATCTGGCGGGACGGCGCTTTCTCGCCTCGCCCCAGCTCGCGATCCTGCCGGCCCTGGTCGCCGGGCTCGCCGTCGCTGCTCTCACCGGGGAACTGGGAGCTTTTCCGACCGAGGTGGCGTTACCGGCGCCGGTCCTCACCGCTCCCGTCTTCTCGCTGCCGGCCATCCTGACCGCCACCCCGGTGATCGTGGTGCTGATCACCCTCCAGGCCGACATTCCATCGATTGTCTTCCTCCGTAGCCAGGGATACGAGCCCCCGGAGCGGACGGTCACTTGGCTGAGTGGAGCCGGAACCCTCTTCGGTTCACTGCTCGGTCCGATCGGGGTTTCGCTTTCGCTTCCGGCCACCGCGCTGTGCGCTGGGCCCGACGCCGGGGAACACGAGATCCGCCACTGGTCCGTGTACCTGGTGGCCATTGCCGGCCTGCTGATTGCTCTCTTTGCCGGGTTCGCCACCGAACTGGCGGCCTTCGTCCCGGAGGCGCTGCTCGTAGCTGGGGTGGGCCTGGCGATCATGGGGGTGTTGTCCGGGGCTCTCCAGCAAGTGGCCGGGGGGCCGCTGCTGCTCGGACCGTTGTTTGCCTTCGCCACCGCCCTCTCGAATATCGCGCTCCTCGGCCTGGGTCCCTTCTTCTGGGCGCTCATCTTCGGCCTGGCAGCCTCCCTCCTACTCGAACGGGACGCATGGAAAGCGCTCCACGTCGGCGTGTCTGCGTAGGCAGGTCTCGTCCTTGGACCTCCGGTAATCCGAGATGGCGCAGTTCGTTTCAAGCCGGGTATATCACCGGCCGGCGGCCCTGCGAGATGATCACTGTGGATAGAGGCTGAAACCACAACACCGAAGCAACCGGCGCAGAAATCACGGTCGCTCACCCTCGTCGGCGACCTCGGAACCGAAAGATCGGCGAATCGTGAAAGGAAAGGTTCCGTTCGCATCCTGAAAAGAATTCACTAATTCACAAATAGGTCTCGGGAGCGTCTATGGTGGGCCTACCGCACCCAGAAGGGTGTCCCAGAGATTGGCTATCGAATTGGCAGACATGCAAATAACCGGTGTGACCGGCGAACCGCGCAAGATCATGGCAGAGTCGCTGGACATCTTCGCTGCAGGACTCGATGGTTCACTGTTCTACTCCGGCGACGAAGGTTTTGCCGAGGCGACGCTCCTCTGGAACGGGATGATCAAGAAGAAACCGGCCATGGCGGTCCGGGCCGGATCCACCGCGGACGTGGTGCGAACCGTCGGCTTCGTTCGCGACAACGGGTTGGAACTGTCCATTAGGGGTGGCGGACACAACATCGCGGGCCTGGCATTGTCCGACGGTGGTATCACGCTCGATATGTCGGGAATGAAGAGCGTCGAGGTCGATGGTGAAGCCTGCCTGGCCCGGGTCGGCCCGGGTTGCACCCTCGGCGACATCGATCGAGTAACCCAGAAACACGGTCTGGCTACCACGCTCGGCTTCGTGTCCGAGACCGGAACCGCCGGGCTGACCCTCGGCGGCGGGTTCGGTTATCTGACCCGTCGATTTGGGTGGACGGTGGACGACCTCGAAGAGGTGGAGATCGTGACTGCGGACGGGAACGTGCGGCGCGCTTCCCGCACCTCGAACGAAGACCTCTTCTGGGCACTCAGGGGAGGCGGCGGCAACTTCGGCGTGGTCACCGAGTTCGTCTACCGGCTCCATGAGATCGGTCCGGAAGTCACGGCTGGACTGATCGCCTGGCCGGCAACGGAGGCCGACAGTGTTCTGGACCTGTATCGCAAGGTCACCGAAACGGCGGGGCGCGAGCTGACCGTGGCGGTCTTGATGCGCAACGCCCCTCCGGCCCCGTGGATGCCCGAGGCCGCCCACGGCACGCCGATCATCGCCCTGGTCGTGTGTCACTCGGGCAGCCTCGAGCAGGCAGAGACGGACCTCGCCCAGATCAAATCGCATGGAGAGCCGTTGGCCGACCTGATCCAAGCCAAGGAGTACGTTGCCCAGCAGTCGATGCTGGATGCCACCCAGCCCAAGGGGATGCACTACTACTGGAAGTCCGAGTTCCTTCCCGGTCTCAGCGACGGTCTCCTCGACACCTACAAGAATCAGTTCGTGGACAACACCTCACCCGCCAACCAGGTCGTGCTCTTCCATCTCGCCGGTGAGCTCAACGACCATCTCGAGGATGACGGAGCGATAGGCAACCGGGAGGCCGCCTATGCCTGCGTTATCCAGGCGATGTGGCCCGAGGATTCACCCTCCGCAGATGCCTATCGCGAGTGGGTTCGGAGCGCCTGGGAAGCCCTGAAGCCGTATTCCACCGGAGGCAATTACGTGAACTTCCAGACCGAGGAAGAGGCCGACGAGCGCACCCGGGAGTCATATCGGGGCAACTATCGGCGCCTGGAATCGGTCAAGGAGAGGTACGACCCGTCAAATCTGTTCCGTGTGAACCGGAACATCCGGCCCCAGAATTGAATTCACATTCTCACAACCTCAGGCCCGACCACAAGAGAACCAGGGACAACAGCGGCCCTCTGGCGCTGTTCCCATAAAAGAGGGGTCAGGTTGGTTGTTCGAGAAGGGCGGCCTCGGCTTCTCCATACCGCGAATTCAGGGCGTCAATCTCGAGGAAGTCGTGAACAGCCGTGTGATCGGGACCGGCTGTGATACAGGGAACGCGACGGGGTCAGTGTCGAACCGGGCCTCAGCGATTCATTGGTGAACGTGGCGGAGATCAACGTTTGACCCGTTCGGATGGTACGAGCCTCCTCGGAGCTGAGACCTCGGTGAGGATCAAATGATTCATTCGGCCGGGGCGAACATTGTTGGATTAATCCAAGGCGCCCGACCGGCCCTGGATGACATGATCTCAAAGCTCTCCTGGGTCGCGCATACCCGGTAAATCTGGTCCTCCTGTCAGGTGACTTGAGAGAGCCTTGGGTGAGGTGAGGTGATCTGGTTGGAAGGCGCCAGGCTCTTCATGGCACCAGATCTGTGATGTATGCGGTCGTTACCATCACGTCATGGACAAGCAGATCGCACTCGTCGGACTGGTTGTGGCTTTGCTGCTGTCACTCGGCGCGTGCGATGGTGACTCAAGTACTACCAGCACTGTGAATTCGGATGACCTTGCTGCCGTGTCGCGAACACAGGACTCAACCCCGCAACGGCGCAGGTGACCGTCACCGAGACACCGGCACCAAACCCAGTCCCGACGTCCTCGACCATCCCGGCTACGACATCCTCGACCGCGCTGCCGACCTCCACCGGGCCGTCAACCACTACCTCGTCCGCGCCCCCGGTATCGGAGACGGGCGGGTACACCCGGGTGCCCAAACCCGCCGGCGGTGCCAATGCGGTCGCGCCGGGCGGCGCGCTCACCAAACACCTTGCAGCCGATATCGCGAGTGCCTTCGGTTTCAGTTCGACCGACGTCGAGGCGGCGATTGCCGAAGTCGAGTTGCCGCCGGAGGCGGGCGGCAATCCCGAGGGCTGGCTGGCGCCGGGGACCTATGAACTTGCGAGCGACGCCGGTCCCGCTGACGTCGTGCAAGCGATGGTGGACCGGCGGGTGAAGCAGCTCGAGTCGCGGGGCGTGCCGCGGGACCAGTGGTACCGGACGCTGACGGCCGCCTCGGTGATCGAAAAGGAGACGTACAACCAGAACGAGAAACCGAACGTGGCGCGGGTGCTCACCAACCGGCTGGTCGGTGGCGGCCCGCTCCAAATGGACTCGATCATCCTGTACCCGGTGGCGGAGGACCGGATCTTCACCACCAAAGCGGAACGGGATTCCAATCAGCCCTACAACTCTTACCGGCACAACGGGCTGCCGCCCACACCGATCTGCTCGCCGGACGAGGCGTCCATCGACGCGTTCCTCTCGCCGCCCCCGGGCGACTGGTGGTTCTACGTGACCATCGACCTGCATTCGGGCGAGACCCGGTACGCGGTCACTTACGAGGAACATCAGACGAATGTCGAGCTGCTACGGGCCTGGCTTAGAGAGAATCCAACCGACTAGCGGCCTCCAGGGGACCTGGTCAACAGGGCCGCCTTAGGACGTGCGTTGGATGCGTGATCGGCGAAGGACGAGACCGGGGGTTTAGAGTCAGCCGCATGGACATCGTTCTGATTGCCGGTCTGTGGCTCCCGCGGTCGATCTGGACCGACGTTTGTAGCGAACTGGAGAGCCGCGGGCACCGGCCGTTGCCGGTGACGCTGCCCGGTGTGGATGACGGTTCGACCACCGCGACCCTGGCAGATCAAGTCGAGGCCACGCTGGCTGTCGTCGATGCCGCGGATCGACCCATGGTCGTCGGGCATTCGGCGGCGTGCACTCTGGCGTGGATGATCGCCGACCGGCGCCCCGATGCGATCGATCAAGTCGTGCTGGTGGGTGGCTTTCCCGCTTCGGCCGGTGAGGCTTATGCGGACTTCTTCCCGGCGGTCGATGGCGTCATGGCCTTCCCGGGCTGGGAACCGTTCGAGGGCGCCGACTCAGCGGACCTGGGCGAGGCCGATCGGGAACGCATCGCCTCGGCGACGGTGGCCGTCCCGGAGGGTGTTGCCAGAGGTACCGTTCGATTGAGCGATGACCGTCGCTTCAACGTTCCCGTCCTCCTGGTATGCCCCGAGTACAGCCCCGACCAGGCCAGGACGTGGATCGAGGCCGGCGATGTCCCGGAGCTCAACCGGGCCAAGCAGGTCGCCTTCGTCGATATCGATTCGGGACACTGGCCAATGGTCAGCCGACCCGCCGTACTGGCCCGGATACTCGACGCGGCAACCGAGATCTGAACCTCGGTAAGCCGAGTGAGGGTGGGCGCTCGCTTTTGGGGCTGATCGTCAAGCGGTGCGGTCCCACCAACCGAGTACTCGCAGTGCCCGGAGGGTGTTCCAGCGGCTGGGTTTCCCCACCCCGCCCTCGATCTCGAAGTGGACGCGGCCCGGATGGGTTCCGTCGAGTAGCCATCGGCCGTCGGGTTGTCGCTTCGATCGAACAACCTGCACGGCTTCGGCCATCCGGGGATCCGGGCCAACATCCGACCGGCGGAAGTAATCGAGGGCACGCAGTACGTCGTAGTGCCAGTAGTAGGGGAAGGCGAACTCGAGATATGCGGGGTCGGCGACTTCGCCGGTGCTCTTGCGGCGAAAGAGGCTTCGCTCGAGCAGGTACTCCTCCCCGTCGTGTCGGGCGGCCCGCACCTCCGGCGAGCCGCCGGTGGCCCGCTCGAACTCCAGCAGCCCGGCAAGCACGTTGATCGTGGTGTCGAAGGAGGAGCGCACGGAGCCGTTCTCGACCTCGCAGTTCCAGCCGCCGTCGGCGAGGCGTTCGCCGAGGATCCGTTCGACGAGCGGTTCGACCTCCACTCCGAAGTACGCCCCGGTCTCGATCGTCCGGCCGTTGATGCACGGCTCGACCTCACCGTCGAAGTAGCGCTGCCCGGCATGCTCCCAACGTCCGTTCGCCGCCACCAGCGCCATCACCCGACTGGCGGACTCCGATCTCGGGTCTAGCCCAAGGATTTGCAGTGTCTGGAGGGTGTGCATCGTGGCCGTCCAGGGCTGCCCCGGTTCACCGCCCCGATAGTCCGCCGGGAAGCAGGCCCCGCCCGCCCAGAGCCCATCTTGACCTTCGAGCGCCATGAGGCGGGCGCCCCAGCCCTCTTGTTCCACCCGGGCCCGGTCGGCCGCGACGTCGTCGGGGACCGCGTTCACGAGGTCGCGCAGCACCTGCCAGCGGATGGCGGGATCGCCGTCCAGCAACCACTCGATCACGCCGGCCCCAACGTCGCCCGGATCCTGCTCGTCGATCATGTCAACAAGTCCTGCGGTAGTTCAAAAGATCGGATCGCCGGGCAGTCTGCCGGCTTGCTCCACCCAATCGGCAAGCTGAGCTTCGTCGAATTGTTCGTCCTCGTGGATTTTGAGGTAGCGAGTCCCGTCGTTCTTGGACTCTCCGGGAGGGAGTGGTCGCAGCGACGTGCCGTTGAGGAAAGCCACCTTGATGTAGTTCGTGAAGCAATGGAAGCTGAGAAACCAGCCCTGGCCCTCGATGCCATAGAAGGGCGAGTTCCATCTCACCGCCTTGCGCACGTCGGGCACCTGCCGCACGATGAGCTGGTCGAGTCGGCGTCCGACCTCGCGTTTCCAGCCCGGCATCGCCGATAAGTAGGCCTGCACGGGGACGTCGCCGTCGGCTTTGGCGATCTGAGGGTTGCCCCCCGAGAGGAGCTTCGGCTCCGCGCTCGCCTTGGTTGCGGTCGATCGCCGGCCTTTTCCCACCGTCTTCTTGGCATTGGCCTCGAATCCGTTAAGCGCCACGGCGGAGGAGACCATGGCCTTGAAGGCCGGTTCGTCGATGTCGTCTCCCTCATAGAGGTCGATGGCCCGCCTCAGGTTACCTCCGAGGCTGGAGTTGAATAGTCCGGTCGGGTCCTCGAGAGAGGCTCCCTTGGCGAACGTGAGTTTCACCTTGTCTTGGTAAGTCTCACCGGTGCAGATGATCCCGTCGTGAGACCAGACCGGGACGCCCAGCATCGAGTTTGATGGCTTTCTCCATTTGACCTCCTCGACTACATCGGAGTCCGCCTGCTTGATGAGGGCGCGGACGCGGGCCAGAGTCTTGCTCCGCCAGTCGCCCAACTCTTCGATCCTCGCGTCGATCAACTCGGAGGGAGATTCGGGTCCGGCCTCGTCGGGCTTGGACTCAACCACGGCGACCGCTCGCGTGCATTACTTGCCCCGCGATTTGGTCGTGCGAAGAATGCTCGACTCTTCCAGTGATGGTGATGTCTCTGGTCATCTTGTCCCTCCCAGGTCGCATTCTGGCAGTGTCGACGATTGGCCCGTCCTCAATGCGGGCCAGGGACAACCCCCGGTAGTCTGAAAGCGCCGCGGTCCTCGCCAAGCCTGGCATCTTGCACGCAGCAAGACGATCACGCGAGGATCGCCGTCGCGGGACAGGAGGAAACTCATCCCCAGCGGAACTTGGGCACTCCCAAGTCCTCCTCTCCCGGCACGCCGTACTTGATCAAGGTGAAGCACAACAATGCTGCTGCCAGGGGTACCGGGTGATAGGCAAACATGGAGTTGAGCCGGAATGTGGCAAGTACCGTATCGTGCTCACGCAGCGACCAGGAGGAATGACGCAGACCCGCACGGCTCTTCGGGTAGAGGTTGTAGGCGTATTCGCGACCGTTGATCCCATAGGACCGCGTCCCGTGCGGCGCCGCTAATGCGAGTTTGCCCCTCTCACACAACACAATGGGCACGATGCAGCCACCGGCCCCGGTCGCTGCCACCCGCCAGGTCGTGCCGTCGGGAAGATCGACCCGGCGACCCCTACCGAAGAAGACCCTGAACCAACCATCCCGGCTCAACCTGGCGAGGATCTTCCCTTCCGGCGCACCGTCCTGACTCTCGAACACGTATACCGGATGAGCCAACATGCCGATACGCCGTAGAGATGCCGGGCCGAGAACCTGCTCCATCTTTCCAACAATAGGCTGGCGCTGGTGCCGACTCGAGCCGGTCACCGAGGAACGACAGCCCGGCGCGGCACCCCGCGCGGCGGTTCGGGCGACATTCGGAGAACCTCTCAGTGGGTGATGTTTTGGGCCTCTGTGGCCTGCAGGCCTCGATTGGGTGCTCCCGGTCAACCTGGTCGGATGCCATGAAAAAAGGAATTGCACGCCGTCGTGGATGCTGGAGCGCCGCTCATTCAGATAGAAGAGTCCGAGGTTCACCGGACGATCCACGATCCGAACGCCCCGTTCGATCCAGAGACCTGGGTCGAAGCTTTCAACCGCGAGGCGAAGGGCTTGCGAGAGCGCACTGAGGTATGGACGCACGCCTGCTGGGGCAGCCCGGCCGGTCAGCGCGTACTGCACGCCGACGCCACCCACGAACGTGCGCTTCCCTACTACGACCGGCTCGACATCGACGTGTTGTTCATGGAGGGAGCGTCCAGCAACTGCGCGGAGGTGATGCGATGAGCGGGCGCCTGATCTCGGAAGACAAGAAGATCGCAGTCGGCATACTCAACCACCGCTCTTTGCAGGTCGAGCGACCCGAGGAGGTCGCCGACAAGATCCGTGCCTGCCTGGAACACATCGAGCCGGAGCGTCTGATCTTGGATTGCGGCTTCGGCCGCCAGGCCATGAGCCGCATCCATGCCTTCTACAAGATGGTCTCGCTGGTGCGCGGCACAAACATCGTGCGGAAGAGCTGGGCCTCGAGGAGGTCTATATCGACGGCTTGCGACCCCAAGCTGTCGATGGTTCCGGTGGCAGAGGCTTGAGACGCGACATAGGAAGGAGCGCCTCGATTCCAGAAGCTTCTTCGCACCCCAACGCCCTTTTGGTCACTGAAGTATGGGAGACTCCGCGGATTGATACCGCCTCCCTTGAAGTGTCGACCGCTCAGGATGCGATTTCGCGTCGCCGGTCGCCGATTGCGGCTCTGGAGGGCGATGTTGAAACCGAACCGTTAGGAGGCATCGGCCTCAAACCTGAGCCGGCTAGGCGGTGGTGAGAGTGTTTGCCTGGTCTGTTGGTAGATGGCGGCGTGAGCTCTAGCGTTAGGAACATGTGGGTCGTCGCCCAATCATCATTGACCTCGACCGCCATCGGTTGGCCGGTGGTGCTGGCTTCCCTGTCGTTGGTCCTTCTCGCCCTGGGGCTGGGGTGGGCGCTGGGATTGCGCATTCAACGTGAGTTGATCACGGCTGCCGTACGGGCCGCACTTCAGCTCCTGGGGGTTGGGTTTCTGTTCGCCCTCATCTTTCAATCGACCGGCGCTGAGTACTGGGCCTGGTTATGGGTGGCCGCCATGATTGTCGTCGCCACGACGGTGATCGTTCGGCGAGCCAAATACCGGATCGAACATTTAACACTCGTGGCAGGAATCGCCGTCCTCGGATCAGCTTTGATCAGCGTCATCGTGGCGTTCGGGTTCGGGGTGATCGACTACGCCCCGGTGTCTCTGGTCGTGATCGCCGGAATCACCATCGGCAACGCAGTTCCGTCGGCCGTTCTGGGAGTCAACCGATCGGTCGACTCATGCCGGGATCGTGTCGGCGATCTCGAGGCTCTCCTGGCTCTCGGCCTGGATCGTCGGCAGATCGTCCGGTTCATGGCCCCCCAAACGGCCCGGACTTCTTTGATTCCTCAGATCGAACGGACCAAGGTCGTCGGCCTTATTGCCCTCCCGGGAGCGATGACCGGGCTTCTCCTCGCCGGGATCGACCCGGTCGAAGCGGTAGTGATTCAATTGCTGGTGATGTACCTGGTCCTGGGAACCGCCGCTGTGTGTGTGGTGGCGGTGGTGGTCGCCATCACCCGGGCCGCGGTGAAGAACGACCTCGTTGTGGCCGACTGGGTCTATCCGCACAAGGGAGCCGCGAGCGACAAGCGAAGAGCTATGGACGGCGGTCGAAGATCAACGAAGGGTGTGGCTTCATGAAACGTCAATTGGGAAGGTCCGGCACAGAAGTATCGGCGATGGGTATCGGAACATGGGCAATTGGAGGCATGTGGGACTTTGGCAGTTCCCCGGCCGGTTGGGGCGAAGTAGACGACGATGAGTCGGTGGCCGCCCTCCGGGCGGCCTTCGAACAAGGAATCACGTTCTTCGACACCGCCGCCAACTACGGGGCCGGGCATGCTGAGCGAATTGTTGCCCGCGCATTCGCCGGGAAACGAGACGAGCTAGTGGTCGCCACCAAATTCGGTTATCACCTTGACGAAACCGAAAGGCGGGTAACCCGGTACGAGAAGGATGGCGAGGTCATCGACCGTCTCACCGGCGACTGCGAATCAAGCTTGCACCGTCTCGACACTGATGTCATCGACCTCTATCAGTTTCACATCAACGAGTACCCGGTCGGGGAGGCCGGAGCAGTGAGGGATGCCCTCGAAGACCTGGTGGCGGCCGGCAAGATTCGCTACTACGGCTGGAGCACCGACAACCCGGCCGGGGCCCGGGTCTTCGCCCAAGGAGCCCACTGTGTCGCGGTGCAGAACAACATGAACGTTGTCCATGATGCGCCGGACATACTGGCGGTGTGCGACGAGTTCGATTTGGCCAGTGTCAACCGTGGTCCGCTCGGAATGGGATTGCTGACGGGCAAGTACTCCAAGAACTCCGTCTTCGCGCCAAACGACGTGCGCTCGGCCGAGTGGGTCCGGGGCGGTTTCCAAGGCCCGATCATGGAAAACCTGCCGGCCATCCGGGAAGTGCTCACGAGCGGGGGTCGGACTCTCGCTCAGGGGGCGCTCGCCTGGCTATGGGCCCGACACGACCGCACTATCCCCATCCCCGGAGTACGCACCGCCACCCAGGTCGATGAGAACGTCCGGGCGATGACATTTGGTCCGCTGAGCCCGGCCGAGATGGTCGAGATCGAGAAGCTCATTGACAGGCCAGAAAGTCCGGCATAGAGCCTCGGTCGTCAGTCATCAGTCGTCGGTCATCAAGCTGCGAGTCGCGAGCAACGAGTAAAGGTCGATGAGGGACTACTCGCCGAAATCCTGATGCACCCGGCTGGGGGTAGGCCCCCGCTGGCCCTGGTACTTGCTGGCGGCCTCATCGCTTCCATAGGGGTGGTCGGCCGGCGTCGATAGCTGGTAGAACGAGATCTGCCCGATCTTCATCCCGGGGTAGATGGCGATAGGCAAATTGGCGACATTCGATAACTCCAGGGTTAGGTATCCATCGAACCCGGGGTCGACGAACCCGGCCGTCGAATGGATGAGAAGGCCGATGCGACCCAGGCTGGACTTGCCTTCCAACCGGGCGACGATGTCTTCGCCCAGGCGGACCCTCTCCAGCGTCGAACCGAGAACGAACTCGCCGGGATGCAGGATAAAGGGCTCTTCGTCTCCAACCTCGACCAGAACCGTCAGGTCCTCCTGCGGCTGTTTCGGATCGATGTACGGATAACGGTGGTTCTCAAACACCCGGAAGAAACGGTCCACGCGAAGGTCGATGCTGGACGGCTGAACGTAGGACTCGTCATAGGGGTCGATGACGATGCGCCCCGATGCGATCGATTCCTTGATTGTTCGGTCGGACAGGATCATTCTTCCCCCACTGGTCTGTTGGTGGACGTCGCCGAGCACCTGGTTTCGTTGCCGGCTCTGCGAACATGCGGCGACCGTCCCCCGGTCGCCGTGAGAGCGGGTGAGGGGAATCGAACCCCCGTTCCAAGCTTGGGAAGCTCGTGTTCTACCACTGAACTACACCCGCCAGAACGGCAATGATACTCAATTGGATTCCTGTGTCGGAAGCGGAGGCCGTCCGGAAGACGACCGGGAAGACTAGGAAAAAACGCTGGCTGCTCCCCACACGGCCAACATCAAGCCAACGGCTCCCAAGAACCAGGCCCGGCCTGCGCGGAATTCGCCTTCCACTCCGGGGGGCCGTTCGCCGCGGCGGCTCTTGTAGATGGCCAGCCCATTGCCGAGGACCATCGCCAGCCCGATGGCCAACACGGCTTCGGGGAACAGGCTCTTCAAACCAAAGATGTCGTCCATGGCGTGCCACGGTAGCGGGTATCGTTGCCTCCTCGAAAGGAGCCACATGCCAAGGCATTGCTACGTCCTCCGAGTATTCACTCGAGGCGACGAGGGCGGCAATCATTTGGGAGTGGTGACGGATTCCACGGGCCTCACGGCCGAGTCGATGCAGGCCATCGCCGTTGATCTCGGCTTTTCGGAAACCATCTTTCTCGAATGGGAACAAGGAGAGATTCCCCGGGTGCGCATCTTCACCCCGGGCACCGAACTCCCCTTCGCCGGGCACCCGCTGGTGGGGATGGCCTGGACCCTCAAAAAGCTGGGGCCCGGAGGTCTCGATATGATCAGCTGCCGGGCCTTCGACGTAGCGATCCGGTTTGACGGCGAGACAGCGGCGATCGATGTTCCTCTTGATCAGCCGGTGCGCGCAGCTCCGGAGGCAGCTTCGCTGGCCGCCGCAGTGAACTTGCCCGAGCCGGTTTCCGCCCGCTGGGTTGACATGCCGGTGCCTTACTTGCTGATCGAAGCAGAATCGCCGGAGACCGTGGCCTCGACCACACCCGCTCCCAAGGAGGCTTTTCGGGAAGCGGGAGCAGACATGGTGTATCTGTATGCGTTTGCGTCACCGGGAGCTGTGCGGGCTCGGTTCTTCGCTCCCGGGCACGGCGTTTCCGAGGACCCGGCAACCGGGAGCGCCGCCGTAGCCCTGGCCGCTGCCCGGCAAGCCGCCGGAGAGGTGTCGGGCAGTATGCAGGTCGACCAGGGAACCGAGATCGGCCACCCATCCACGATCTATCTGGATTGGAGTAATGGCCAAGCCGGGATCGGTGGGACCGTTCGCCGGGACGAGGTTCGATGGCTGGACATCTGATTCCGTGACGCCGATTCGTCTTTCACTCACCGAGCCGGAAGGGCCCCTTGACCTTGACGTTCGAACAGCCGAAGAAGGTCTCGGTCATCTAGTCGAGGGTTGGGCGTTACGGGGCGCGCACGGAGACACCGTTCCCGTCGATGTGTACGTTCCTGCCGATCGCGCCGCATGGGGAGCGATTGTCGTCATGCACGGCCGGGGCGGTCATCGGAAGGCCCCGTACGTGCGCGGGGCCGCCAAGCGCTGGTCTCGAGACGGCCTCTTCGTGGTTGCCATCGACGCTCCGTACCACGGGGATCGGGCACTCGATCAGGTCCCTGATCTGGCCCGCAACGAGCCGTTCCTCATTCAGACAGTTGGTGATCTGCGCCGGTTGTGTTCGGCAATCGCTTCCGACCCGAGGATGGCCGCCCTTCCGCTCGGGTATTTGGGTTTCTCGATGGGAGCGCTGGTGGGGGTCCCGTTTATGGCATCGGATCAACGGGTGCGGGCCGGAGTCTTCGCAGTAGGTGGAGCGACCGGCACCGGTACCACAGATCCTGCGACCTATGCGCCGCTGATTCGGGAGCGACCGGTATTGCTGATCGGGGCAGATCACGACGAATTCTTCAGTCGTGCCTCGGTCACCGCCTTGTATGAGGCTTTCGGCGGTTCCCAGGAGATGCTGATGTTCCCCGGGACCCACGGCCGTTGGGAACATCCAGGTCGTCGATATCAGACGATGTTCGATTTCTTCTCTTCCCATCTCGACACGAGTTGGGGACCGAGCGGCTCCGGTTCGTAGACTGCCCGCTATGGCTACTGAAGGATCAAAGTCGGCGGTGATCGCCGCGCTCATCGGTAACTCGCTCATTGCGGTGGCGAAGTTCGTGGTCGGGATAATCACCTCGAGTGCGGCGATGATCGCCGAGGCCTTCCACTCGGTGGCGGACTCCGGTAACCAGGTGCTGCTGTTGCGCGGCATCTACGTGTCCGGGAAAGCGCCCAGCGTCCTTCACCCCTTTGGGCGCGGCAAGGAGGTGTACTTCTGGAGTCTGATGGTGGCCGTGATGTTGTTCGTAGCCGGCGGGGTGCTCGCCGTCCAACGTGGATTCGAAGCCATCCAGCATCCTCACGAGATATCCGGCTTCACACCCAACTACATCGTGCTGGGGGTCGCCATCCTTATCGAGGGGTTTTCGTTCCGGGTGGCGTTCCGACACTTCAACGCGGTGCGGGGATCCCGCGGCATGTGGCGGAGTATCCGCGAGACCAAAGACAGTGCACTGCTGGTCGTTCTACTTGAAGACAGTGCCGCCATGGTGGGCCTGCTACTTGCAGTTGTGGGACTGGCCATTGCCCAAGCGTCCGGAAATCACGTATGGGATGGGGTTGCCTCGGTCGCCATTGGGATTCTGCTCGGCGGTGTTGCGGTATTGCTGGCCACAGAGACCAAGCAACTACTGATCGGCGAGGCAGCCGGCCGTCGTGACCGAGCAGCCCTGCGAATGGCGGTGCTGTCGTTGCCAAGAGTTGAAAACGTCGGCCGGTTGTTGACCATGCACATGGGGCCGGAAGAGATCCTGGTCAACCTCGAAGTGGATTTCGTAGACGGGTTGGCGGACCACGATGTCGAACAGGCCATCGACGATATCGAGTCTGAGATCCGAAGAGTCCTACCCAGAGCCTCGAACATTTTCGTTGAGCTGGAGACCCGATCCGATGGCTGACGCCTCCGCCCCGGCCTCCTCCGCCAACCTGGGCGCCGGATTCGACACGCTGGCGCTGGCTATCGAGCTTCGCTGTCGGGTGGCGGCCTCACCGTCGAACGACTGGCGAGTCGAACACGTGGGCGAACACCAACCCGCAACCGGATCACAGGACGCGGTGCTCGCGGCCGCTCGGCTTGCCGTCGGCGCCGAGCGTCCGATGCGTCTGACGGTTGACAGCGACATCCCGGTCGGCCGGGGACTGGGCTCATCGGCCGCCGCATACGCGGCGGGAGCTCTGGCCGCCTGGAGGACGACTGGTGTGGAACCGGCCCCGGACAGGTTGTTCCGCCTCGTTGCCGACCTCGAAGGCCATTCGGACAACGCCGCCGCGGCAGTTTTCGGGGGTTTGCAGACGGTAGACGTCGCCGGAGGTGCGCACCGATTGTCTTTGCACCCTGATCTACACCCGGTTCTGGCTGTACCGGAGGTCATGCTGCTCACCAGCGACGCCCGTACGGCTCTACCCGCCTCGTTCTCTCGAGACGTGGTGGTCAGGTCTGTACAACGGGCGGTTGCGTTGGTGGAGGGTCTGCGGACCGGCGAACCGGCATTCCTGGCCGCCGCAGGAGGAGACGAAATCCACGAAGGACCAAGGTCCAAACTGAATCCGATTGCGACCGACTTGATCGAAGCAGCCCTAAGCGCCGGCGCCGGTTTTGCTTGCTGGTCGGGGGCCGGTCCTTCCGTGCTCTCAATGGCGACCGCCGCCCGGCGCGATGAAGTTGCCGCGGCCGTGGGGCTAGTACTCGGTAGCCGGGGGGTGGTCTTGACGCCCGAAATCGCTGCCGCCGGCATCGAATAGTCAACTTCGCGTACACCCTTCGGCGAGTAGCTTTGATGGGTATGGACGCCGGAGCAGCCTTCGTCGCCAGATCCATCGAGAGCCACCTCGGGGCACGGCCCGATCACCTCACTCAGATCGCTTCGGGGTATGAAGAGGAGGTGTTCGAAGCCGTGCTCGGTGATCGAACGGTGCTCTTCAAAGCCGATCGAGAAGCCGGTAAGGGTCGAGTTGTCCTCGAAGCTTGGGCCTGTCAACGGGCCAGGGAATTGGGCGCACCGGTGCCGCGGGTGTTGGCCACGGACCTCGGACACGAAACCTACCCCCGAAACTTCATCATCATCGAGAAGCTTCCCGGGGTGCCCCTCGACGAGGTTGATCCGGCGGCCGATGAACGTCAACGATTGATCCGTGAGGCCGGCTGGGCCGTCCGTTTCGTCCATGAGATCGGAATATCCGGCTTCGGATTGCTCGAAGAAGGCGAATACCTGCGAACGGCGCAAGTGCAGGGTGAATTCGACTTGTGGGATGACTTCCTCAATCAGGTCCTCAACTCGACACTCCCTACGCTTCGGGCCGAAGGAGTAATCGACGATGCGGAAGTGGAACGTATCGATCGAACGATTGCCGATCATGCCGATTTCTACGATCTAGGGCCGGTCGGGCATCTTCTTCACGGCAGATTTGATCCCGCCCATGTGCTGGTCGATCAGGGTGAGATCGCCGGCATCGTCGATTTTGGTGACCGGCGTAGCGGCGACCCGGCCTGGGATCTGAGTGGCTTTCTCATCGACAATCTGGCCGACACCCGGTCTTTGCTGGCCGGGTACGACGCCGACAAAGATCGGGCCGCCGCCTTCGAAACCACCATCCCCCTGTACGGCGGTCTGCGGGCACTGCTGGCCGGCCGGCGAGCCCACGATGAAGGTCGATTCGACGATCGCGATCACCTCCTGGTGGTGGCCGATGAATCTCTCAAGGCGCTCGGTCACCCGGGCCACTAGGAATATATGGGCCGTCTCGCGTTTGCGCTTACAACTCCGAGCGGGCAAGCTACTGACTCCGAATACGTCTAACCGAGGTTTGCATGGGCTCGCTGGTTAAAAAGCGGCGCAAGAAGATGAGCAAGCACAAGTACCGGAAACGCCTCAAGGCCAACCGGCACAAGCGCAAGAAGTAGCAACCGGGCCCTTCCGGTCGCAAAGAGGCGCCGACCACGCCCTGGCTCACCAAGCAGAAACACCCTGCGCTGTTCGACGCGCCCGCAGGTCCCCCATTTTGGAACGCTCAGTCGCCTCCTTTGAGGAACTGCTCGATCTCGTCGACCAGCTGCTCGGCTACGGCCGGGTGGACCGCCTCGGCCGAGCCCTCTTCGAGCCGGTGCACGTAGGAGGAGAGGTCCACCGAAGTGTCCATTGCCTGGTTGACTCGCGAATCGAACTCTCCTGCTTCGACGGCCAGTTCGGTGGCCTCGATGGTGATTCCGGCAATCAACGCCGCCTTGGAGAGGAGGGCCAGCATGGCCTTGGGGTTCTCGTTGGCAGCCAGATAGTGGGGGGTGGCGGCCCAGAGACTGACAGCCTCCATGCCGGCCTCCGCACAAGAGAGATTGAGGACGCCGGTTATGCCGGTCGGGCCCTCGTAGTCGGAGGTCATCAGCTGATGGCGTTCAACGACGGACGGATCGGTGGCTACTCCGATAATGGGGACCGGAAGCGTATGGGCAACTTGCCCGATGAAGGCTCCCAGCGTGATTACCTCTTGCACGCCGACCGACTGGAGCACGTCGATGATGTGATCCACGAAGGTGAGCCACCGGTAGTGAGGCTCCTCACCCAGCACGATCACGAGATCGCGCTGTTGTTCGGGGAGCGGGATCGCATAGAAGCCGACCACCGGCCAGGTGATATCGCGGGTGCCGCCGTCGCCGATCTCGACGTCGGGACGCCGGGTTTGGAAATTGAAGAATTCCTCGGGGAGAAGCACCGCAAAGGGCTCGAGGTCCTCAAACTGGTCGAGGATGAACCCGACTGCTCCTGATGCAGCGTCGGCCGCGTCGTTCCACCCTTCGAAGGCAACCATGGCCACTGGGTTGCGGAGCTCGGGCCGTTCTTCCCATTCGACGACATTCATCGCCATCCAGGGTAGTTGCACGATGAAATAGGCGATGGCTGGGGTGACCGGGGACTTATAGGCTGCCTCGGATCGGTATCTGGACTTTGTAGCCACCAATGGTGGGGTCCTTGCGGAGTGCGTTCAGAGGAATACCCACTCCGTAGCAGAGCACATTTGGTTCCGGATCGATTCGGATGAAAATCGGGCGGCCGCCCTTCGAACCCATGACGAGGTTGTCGCGCAGGATGCGATGCTGCCTGAAAGCCCAAACAGCCTGCGGATCGGAGAAGGCCACGGTGGTCGCCTGGCCCCGGAAGGTGACGCAGTTGGCCGGAGCGAAACTGAAGATCCGGTGCGGAAAGGTTATTGCGAGAGTGACGATCGGGTTGGCGCGAACGTAGCGGACTTTGGCATAGTGCTCGAAAGTCACGACATAGAGGGCGAGCGGAGCCGCCACCGGCCCAACCCCGTAAAGGACGCCGGTCGAATGAGGGCGGCCGCGGGGATCGATGGCCGTGAAGATCCCGAAGGTCTTCTTCCTCACCTGAGCCTCGACGTAATCGAAGGTTGGCGGGGACAAGAATCCTCCTCGCCGTATGGCAAGCTCCCTTCGAATCGTAGCGGTTGGCTCCACCAGACCGTTCGGTCCTCCCTTCCCCGTTACGATTGTGAGGTGTCCAGACGCCCTCAACAACGGATGCCGGAAGACGTCCGGCAGGCTCTCGATGAGCGAGGGCTGTCCGAAAGCTATGACGAGCGACCGTTCTATCAGCGGAACGACTACCTGGCATGGATCGGCCGGGCAAAACGCCCCGAGACTCGATCGAAACGGATTGAACAGATGCTCGGGGAATTGGAGCTGGGGGGTATCTACATGGGGATGGATCATCCTCCCAGCCGGAGATCGTAGAACCCCAAGGCGGCTATGAACCCCTCACCCGGAGTGGGTGTTGGGCCGGCTCAGGGCCGCGCCAATCGGTGACTACTACCATCTTGATCTATGCCTGATCCCTCCATCCGGGTTGCCGCCAAAGCGGTCATCATTTCCGATGGCGAGATTCTCCTGACCCGCAATCTTCATCCGGATGATCCGGGCGGCGAGTTTTTCTTGCTTCCGGGCGGAGGCCAAAACCACGGTGAGCCGCTGGACGACTGTCTTCGCCGTGAGGTGTGCGAGGAGACCGGCTACCCGATCGAGGTGGGGGACGTGCTGTGGGTCCGGGACTACATCGGAGCAAGCCACGAGTTCGCTGCCTATGAGCCCGATGTGCACCAGATCGAGATCATGTTCTTATGTTCGATCGACCGGTCGATGGCCCCAAGGCATGCTGTCGAGAAAGACGCCTGGCAATTGTCGGTTGATTGGGTGCGGGTCGAAGATCTCGCCAACCTGCGTTTCTTCCCATCGGTGCTGGTCTCGCATCTCATCAGATGGGCCGGCGAGGGGACAGACACCCCCCACTACCTCGGCGACGTGAACTAGCTCGTAGCTCGTGACTCGTGACTCGCAGCTCGCAGCTCGCAGCTCGTGACTTCCAGCTCGTAGCTCGTGACTCGTGACTTCCAGCTCGTGACTCGTGACTCGTGACTCCCAGCTCGTAGCTCGTGACTCGTGACTCGTTCGGGGCCGAGGCGAGTGGCTTCCCCCTGGAAGGGGGAAGTACCCGAGCAAAGCGAGGGGGATGGGGGTCAAGCGCTAGCCAGACGGCCTCGCGGCTATCGCTCGACCCTCCCCTGCTTCGCCCTCCGGGCGACGCTTTCCCTTCCTTGCAGGGTGGGAAAACCCATCGACTCGCCTGCCCACTCCAACCTCGGCCTGGCGGCCTCGGCCACCCGCACGTTCGGTGAGAGAGCTCGCAGCTCGCAGCTCGTGACTCGCTATGCCTCAAACCGTCGCAGGCGGAGGCTGTTGGTTACCACAGAGACGCTGGAGAAGGCCATGGCGGCGGCGGCGAACATCGGGTTGAGCAGACCTGCGGCCGCCAGGGGGATCATCGCCACATTGTAGAAGAAGGCCCAGAACATGTTTTGTCTAATGGTCCGGAAAGTGGCTCGAGCGAGCTTCATTGCCGTTTCCGCCAGGGCAGGGTCTCCGGACATCAGAATGACGTCCCCGGCCTCGATGGCGATGTCGGTTCCCGTACCGACCGCCATGCCCAGGTCGGCCTGGGTCAGCGCCGGAGCGTCATTGATACCGTCACCGACAAACGCCACGGTCTTGCCCTGGCCCTGGAAGTGACGGACCTGATCCGCCTTCTCGCCGGGCATGACTTCAGCGATGAACTGGTCGATTCCGGTTTGCGCGGCGATCGAGGCGGCGGTTCGGTGGTTGTCGCCGGTGATCATGGCGACCTCCACTCTCATGCCTTTGAGGGCCTCAACCGCCGGGCGAGCCGTGACTCGCAAAGTGTCGGCGACTGCCAGCACCCCTCTGGCTTCGGAATCCCACCCGACCAGGAACGCCGTCCGGCCTTCGGTCTCCAACCGGGCCGCCTCGTCCAGGTAACGATCGGAGATGAGGAAACCCTGGTCGGCCAGCAGTTTTGCCTTGCCAACCAAAACGAGGACTCCGTCGACGGTTCCGCGCACGCCTTGGCCTGCAAAGTTCTGGAAATCGGCGGCGACCCCCAGCTCGATATCCCGCTCCTCGGCTCCCAGCGCCACAGCCCGGCCGACGGGATGCTCGCTGGCAGCCTCTACGGTGCCGGCCAGATAGAGGAAACGCCGCTCGTCCTCGTCGGTTCGAAGGTGCGACAGGGTCATTATGCCTCGGGTCAGGGTCCCGGTCTTGTCGAACAAGATGGCATCGATATCGCGCGATCGTTCAAAGACCTCGGCACCCTTGAAAATCACACCCAGCTCCGCCCCTCGACCGCTCCCTACCATGATGGCCGTGGGGGTCGCCAAGCCGAGTGCGCACGGGCAGGCGATGATCAACACGGCCACCGCCGCGGTCAGGGCTTGCGGGAAGTCGTTGCCGGTCAAGAACCAGGCGCCAAAGGTCGCTAGAGCAACCAGCATCACCACCGGCACGAAGACCCCGGAGATACGGTCTGCCAGCTTCTGGACGGGTGCCTTGGAAGCCTGCGCCTCTTCGACGAGGTGAACGATTTGGGCGAGGGCGGTGTCGGAACCCACTCGCGTGGCTCGAACGGTCAGCAAACCTTGCTGGTTGATGGTGGCACCGAATACGGCGTCCCCGGGACCCTTGTCGATGGGCGCCGATTCACCGGTCAGCATGCTCTCGTCGAGCGAGGAGCGTCCGTCTTCGATGGCCCCGTCGGTAGGTACCTTCTCACCCGGTTTGATCAGGATGAGATCACCGACCCGGACCTCGTCGATGGGAACCATCGCAGGTCCCCCATCACGAAGGATCCGCGCCTGTTTGGCGCCCAACTCCAGCAGCTTGGTGATCGCTGCCGATGCCCGCCCCTTGGCGCGCGCTTCGAAGAATCGGCCCAGCAGGATCAGCGCGATTATGGCGCCGGCAGTCTCGAAGAAAACCGGTTGGGAATCGAAGAACGCCCAGACCGAATAGCTATAGGCCGCCAGGGTACCGATCGACACCAGCGTGTCCATGTTTGCCCCAAAGGACCGGAGGCGCTTGAGGGCGGCATGATGGAATTGCCAGCCGAAGATGAACTCGACCGGGGTTATCAGGGCCCACTGAACGATGAGGCTCCATCGGGCGTCTTGCCCGGACATGGCGAGGACGATGACCGGGATGGTAAGGAGCGCCGCCGCCAGGAAATTCCTCCATTGAAAGCGAACCTCCTCGTCGTACTTCTCGACGACGCTCTTGCGTTCCGTATCCTGCTGGACGAGGCGAATCTGGTATCCGATCTTGCCGACCGCGTCGGTCAAGGAGCTGAGATCCAGGCCGTCGGCTGCGTGAACGCGGGCTTCCGCTCCGGCGAAATTCACGACCGCCGAGTCGACTCCCTCCTGTTTGTTGAGGACGCGTTCGACTCGCACGGCGCACGACGCGCAGGTCATACCATCAACATCGAAGATCAGGCTGCCGTCGTCGGCCCGCCGGGCGGTGAGCGTGTCGGTCATCCGTTTCAGCCGGTGGCTACTTCGTAGCCCTGCTCCTCGATGGCCGCGTGGATGGCTTCGATCGACACCGTTGCCTCGTTGAAATCCACCTCGACCGTCCGCGGCTCGATATGCACCTCCACTTTGTCGACTCCATCGAGGGCGCCGACGGCACCTTCGATCGACATCTTGCAGTGATTGCAGGAAATGTCGGGCACGGAAATGGTTTGCTGGCTCACAGGTCCTCCTTCAGGGCGGCCGGTCCGGTGACCGCCGCGGTGTATTTCATCGTTTCCATCAACTCGTCGACGATCTCCGCGGCTCGCCCCTCGGCCACCGCCGTAGCGACACACGTTTCCAGGTGGTTCTGGAGCAGGATGCGGTTGACCCGTTCCAGGGATGCCTGCAACGCCGAAACCTGCTTCATGATGTCCGGGCAATAGCGTTCGTCGGTGACCATCCCGATGACTCCTTCGAGGTGGCCACGGACGGTCTTGAGACGATTGAGAGCGGCCTGCTGATGGTGTTCTTGCATGAGCATGTAAGTTTATCACCCCACCGGGGGTGGGGTGGGGTGAGGTGGGTCAGGGGCGGGATCGGACATCGTATGTGGTGAGACCCCGGAGGAGGGTTTCCGGGGTCTCAGATGGACGCCAAACCTCACGGAGGGGATCCGGGATGGCGCCAAGTTTGTGATGTGGCGGCTCAGGTACCTTCGGTCACGACCCGGCCCCGTACTCGGGGGAACCGGACCGGAGCGTGAGCAAAGCAATGGTCGCGCCGATTGTATTGAGACAACAAGGTGTCGCAGTTTTTGTCGGCACAGACGCGTCCTTCGCCGAATTTCCGAGAGGGTCTGACGCCTCCGCGTAACCTGTTTCCTTTGAGTGTGTCAGCCATAGGATGGCCTCCTGATTATCTGTCTCTTGAGACCGGTCCAACGCCTATTGGCGTCATTTTGTTCCCGGTTCTCTGTGGTTCTGCTCGAGATCTATGTGACTGTAACGCGGCCTTTGGGGAATTTCCACTATGTAGATGTTATAAATTACACGAAGTTTCCGAGACTTCAACCTGTTTACGGAGCGCGGAGAATTCCGGATGAGTATTTCGGCAATATCACCGAAACGTGAAAGAAAGCGTCGAGCGTCAAGCAGCAAGCACCAAGCGGAAGCGCCGCCTTGGTGATTGACGGTCGCAGCTCGTAGCTCGTAGCTCTATCCAATCCCAATGTGACGCAAGAAAGCCTGGTTGGAGGGTTCGCGGCCCAGGAAGTTTCTCAGCAACTGATCTCCGTCGAGAGAACCTCCCGGTTCGAGGATCTCGCGGCGGTACCTCAGCCCAACTTCCGGATTGGTCACCCCTTCGCCTTCAAACCGGCTGAACATATCCAACCCGAAGACCTGTGACCAGAGATACCCGTAGTACCCGGCGTCGTAGCCGCCCAGCAGGTGACCGAAGCTGGCGGGGAAGAAGGTGCCCTCATGTGGGGGGAGGAGTCCGACGGATTCGGCCCGATCGTGGATGAGGTCCATGTCGCTGTGGTCGCCTGGTCCGTGCAGTCCCATGTCGAAGACGCCGAAGGAAACCTGACGCAAGGTGTGCAGCGCCACATTGAGGTGACGGGCTTTGACCAAATCGAGAACCAGCTCCTCGGGGATGGGTTCGTCCGTCTGGTAGTGGCGAGCGAAGGTCTGAAGCACGGCGGGTTGCCAGCACCATTCCTCCATGATCTGGCTGGGCGCTTCGACGAAATCCCACTCGGTGTTGGCTCCGGAGAACCTCGTGAATTCGGCTTTGGTCAGTGACATGTGGAGGATATGCCCGAACTCATGGAACAACGTTTCAACTTCCGAGTGCTGGAGGAGGGCGGGTTTGTCTGCCGTGGGCTTGGTGAGGTTGGCCACGATGGCAGAGACCGGCCGTCGGTAGGTGCCGTCGGCTTCCCGATGACCCGGGTAGAGGGGAAAGGCCGCGGCGTGGCTGTACTTGCCGTCGCGCGGGAAGAGATCTGCGTAGAAGTAGGCGAGGTGCTCACCGGTGGCCGCATCGAGTATCTGGTATAGCAAAACTTCCTCGTGCCAAGCACGTGTTTCAGCGACGGGCTGGTAAGTGAGGCCAAAGACCTCGGCGGTCAACGCGAACATTCCGGCGATGACATCCTCGAGCTTGAAATACTCAGCGACCCGATTGGTGTCAACGCCGTAATCCCTCAGACGAAGTTGCGTGTCGTAGTACCGCCAATCCCAAACCTGCAGGTCTCGAGAACCCGTGTCATGCTCGAGCATCTCGGCCATGGCGGCGATCTCGGCGTTTCCCTTCTCCGAAAGCGGCGGAATCAACTCGGAATAGAACGCTTCGACGGCCTCGGGGTGCTTGGCCATCTTCTCTTCCATCTGGTAGTGGGCCCACGACTCCAGGCCGAAGAGTTGGGCAATGCGTTCCCTGACCTCTACCGCCTCTTGCAAGACTGGACGGTTGGCTTCTACCGCCCGGCTGCTGAACTTGAACGAAAGCGCCTCGCGAAGATCTCGCCGCTCAGCCTGTTCCATGAAAGGAATAACGTGTGGATAGGCCATCGTCACTTGCAGCGTGTCGTTTTCGCCCTTTCTGAGGCGATCGACGAAGTCGTCGGGCAATCCGGCTAGGTCCTCACGGGTGACCTCCAGATAGTCCTCGTACTCGGCGATATTGCGCTGGAACGCAACCTCGAGTTCGACGAGACGTTCACGAAGTTGCTGAACCTCGGATCGGTGTTCGGGGGCGAGCTCGTGACCGGCCCTTCGAAAGTCTCTCAAGAGGAAAGACAGGAGGCGCTGCTTTTCGCCTTCCAATCGGCTCGCTCCGTCGGTCTCGGAGTAACTCTTGACTGCCTGGAAGAGATCGGATCGGAACGTCAGCTCAACCTGCCACTTCTCGAGTCGTTCCTCGGCGGCCCGGGCAATGTCCCGGATGGCTTCGTCCGGGTGCACGTTGCCGAGGAAGGGGCCACGTCCGTAGAGGTCCTGCAGTTCGACGGAGATGAGTTCCAGTGGGCGAATGGTGTTTTCGAAAGTTCGCGTCCGGTCGACCTTGACGACATCCGCGACAGCTTTCTCAGCTCGGGCAAGGCCTTCAGCTATGGCCTCGTTGAGGGAAGACGCGGTTACTTGGGGGTAATCGAAGAGCATGGGACAGAACCCTACACCAGGACCAAATCTGAGAAAGCAAGGCATCGAATTCGGCTGGTTCCTCAAGGCAACGGCCAGACCTACCGATTCCATCTCATGATGTGGTTCCTCTTCATCATAGGGGTGGCTGCCGTCTTGGCCATCGCCGGGGCAACCGTGCTGGCCGTCCGGGAGATTGTGCGCCGTTCGCAGACTATTCGGCTCGAACGCCGGCTTGATCCTCGCGATGTCTTTGAACTCGATCAGGCCTTCGCCCGGGTCCAACGGGATGTGCTCTTCGGCGACTAATCACGGCTGGTCGACCGGACGCTAAGTTCTGTTCCATGGACACAGGATTGGCCGGTCAAGGAGTAGTCGTCACGGGCGGCGGCGGTGGCATCGGGCAGGCCGTCGTGCGGGCGTTTGCCGAGGAAGGCGCCCGTGTGGCCGTCCACTATCGAACGTCGAAGCCGGCGGCCGAGCGTCTCGCCGCAGAAGTGAAAGGCGTGGCTATCGGCGCCGACCTGCGAGTGGAACAGGAAGCCGACGATCTCATTCCCCGGGCCCTCGAAGCACTCGGGAGAGTTGATATCGTGGTGGCCAATGCCGGCGTCTGGCCACAGGCCGACGAGCCGATCTGGGAACTCCCGCTTGATCGCTGGCAAGCAACCCTCGATGCCAACCTCACGGCCACCTTCTTGACCGCACGGGGCTTCCTCCGCCATGCAGCCGATACCGGCCGGGGAAACCTTGTGATGATCGCTTCGACGGCGGGAGTGTTTGGTGAAGCCGGCCACTCGGATTACGCAGCAGCCAAAGGCGCCATCTTGTCCGGTCTGCTGCTGAGTGCCAAGAACGAAGCAGCGCGTCTGGGGGGATCAATCCGGGTCAACGTGGTTGCTCCCGGATGGACCGTGACCCCCATGACTTCGGAAGCGCGCCGGAACCCGGAGCTCGAGGCACGAGTCACCTCGACGATGGCGCTCAAGAAGCTGGGTTCACCTGAAGATGTGGCCGCGCAAGTGGTGGTGCTCGCCTCGGACCGCTTGTCGGGGCATATCACCGGCCAGGTGGTGGTGGTAGCGGGCGGCATGGAGGGGCGCCTGGTCCCCTGAATTGGTGGCCGGCGACCGGCCGGTTTCCGATGCCCCGAACGGGCTAGGCTCTCGGTGTCTCGACTCGAAAGGTGCAGCCAATGAAGGTCCGGCTCGAGTACTGCGCGGCTTGACACTACACAGATCGTGCGGTCCGCATGACTGAACAACTACTGGCGGAATTCGAGGAGTCGATCGAGGAATTCATCTTGATTCCGTCGCAAGGCGGGGTGTTTGAGGTCGAGGTCGACGGGGACCTGGTCTACAGCAAGAAGGCTACGGGTCGTCACGCCGATTACGAGGAAGTGGCCGGGCCGATCCGCACCATGTAGTCCCGTTCTTGCGTCAACCGGCGAGCCTTAGCACACCGGATCGACGCAGGAACAGGGGGTTTACCCCTTCCAGGTGGTCGGATCGTCCGGGAAGGCGATTCGTTGTCCGTCGATCCAGGTCGCCAGGACCTCCGCGTGCCGCAGTTCGTCCGGGCTTGCCTCGACGGGATCCCGGTCCAGGACAACGAAGTCGGCGGGGCTGCCTACCGCCAGAGGCTCCGGCTCTCCCAGGGCGCGGGCGGCACCATCGGTGAACAGAGCCAAAGCCTGGGTCCCGGAGAGGGCTTCGTGGTTTGGTTCGATCCCCGCCCGGTCTCGAGCGGCCGCCATCCCCCACAACGGATGGGGTGGTTCGACCGGGCAGTCCGAGCTACCGGCCAGAAGCACCCCGGCCGCCGCCATCGAGCCGAGCGGGTAGGCGTGGGCGAGGCGCTCGGCACCGATTCGCTTTTCCAACCAGGTCGCTTCAGACGCCATGAAGGCCGGTTGCACGCAAGCGGTATAGCCGCCCGATGCGAAGCGGCCGATCTGGTCCGGCATCAAGATCGAGGCATGTTCCACTCGCAGGTCGGCCGGGTCGGCACCATCCGCCACCAGCGTGTCAAATAGATCGAGCACCCGGGCGTTGGCAATGTCACCGATAGCGTGCACGGCCACCTTCCCGCCCAGCCGCAAGGCCGTACGAGCTTTCGCACCAACCTCATGCGGGTCGAGGCGCAGAGTCCCGCGCTCACCCGGCTGGTCGGAGTAGGGGGCACTCATGGCCGCGGTATGACCGCCCAGGCTGCCGTCGGCAAACTCCTTTAGCCCGAGAAACCGGAGGCGCGGCCCGGCGCCCCGGAGCGACCCGGCGGCTTGCTCGAGTTCGGGGACGTTCCCGGCGATCACGAGCACGGCCAGCTTGAGGGGAAGCCGCCGAGCGATGCCGAGCAGGACTTCGAGTTCGTTTCCGGTATCACACCAGGGTCCGGTGCCGACCGCCACGATGGCTCCCAGCGAAGTGAGACCGAGTGTGGTCAAACCGTGTAGCGCCGCCAGGACCGCTTCAGGGTCCGGTCCGGTGGTCAATCCACTCAAGGCGGTTGCCACCGGCTCGATGGCGGTTTCGCGTAGCACCCCATTGGGGATCCCGAATTGGTCCCGGTCGATGATTCCGCCGACCGGATGGGCGGCAGTGGACCCGACGCCGGCCGTCTGAAGGGCCAGGGTGTTGGCAACGGCAATGTGTCCGCAGTAGCGGTAGACCAGCACGGGCCGGTCGCCGGCCGCCAGGTCTAGATCCTGACGGGTCGGCAAACGTCGCTCCACCAGGGCCTCATCATCCATCCGGATGGCGATCAACGGTTCGCCGGCCGGCAACCCGGTGGCGGCGGTTCGAATCCGGGTGAGGAGCTGGTCCAGGTCGCCTGCATCTTTCAGGGTTGTCCGGCTGAGCGATTGGGCGTAGGGGAGAGGGTGCATGTGGGCGTCACGAAGCCCGGGGATGATCACGGCACCGGGGAAATGATCCTCACCGACCCCGGGTCCACGGAGATCATCGGCCCGGCCGACGGCGGCCACCCGCCCATCACGAATCAACATCGAATCACCCTGGAGCCCGGCGGAGGTGCGGACTCGGCCGGCGACGATCAGGTGGCGTGTCATGGGCGTTTCGGTGGAGGGAACTCGGTGATTCGGTATCGACCGGTCACAACTCTTTACCCATGTGACCGTAATGGACCAGGTCGTTCAGGGGTTTGCGTCCTCTCGGGATGGCCGATCGGATTCCGCTGCGGAGTCGGCGCTCCCCTTCGAGATCCGGGTAACCGAACGCCATCACAAAGCGGCAGCTGTGATCCTCGGGAACGCGGAGAAGCTCTTTGGCGCATTTCTCGCGGTGCAGAGTGATCGGGCACGATCCGATCCCTAGAGCGGCGGCGGCCTCCATCATGTTTTGTGCTGCTCGACCAATGTCGAAATCACCTCCTCCCGGGAGTCTCACCAGCGCCACTGCCAGGGGCGCGCCCAAGAGGGGCCCGGTGAAGCTGCCGCATTCGGCCAGTCGTTGTCGTTCTCCGGCGGCGGTGACGACCACGAACGCCCAGGGTTGGGTGTTCTTTGAGCTCCCCGTCCAGCGGCCGGCTTCGAGGATCTTCTCGACGTGCTCGTCTTCTATCTTCTCGGGTCGGAATACGCGGACGACCCGGAGACCGACGATGCGCTCGTAAGTGTCGGGCGACGGTTCAAAAGGCTCCATGGGCACCTCACATTTATCTCGCTTCGAGCCTACCGGTGTCCCCTGGGGCTCGAAGACCGCGGCAGGAATGGCTGCCGCCACCCGCTCGCGGAAGGCGTTCCCGATCAGCGGATTAGAGGCAACCACGGCCGGGTCTCCGGGGCGGGCGGGATTGCCGTTCAGGTCGGTTACCTGCCCGCCGGCCTCCAGGACCAGAAGGATTCCGGCCGCGACATCCCACGGAGCCAGTTTGAGCTCCCAAAACCCGTCGTAACGGCCGCACGCTACCCAGGCGAGGTCGAGAGAGGCGGTGCCCATGCGCCGGATACCCTGGACGTGTTTGAGCATCTCACCCAGAATCTGGGCGTAGAGGTCGGCGTATTGACGACGATCGTAGGGAAGCCCGGTGGCCGCCAAAGCCGCACCCAGATCGTCCTGACGGGAGACTGAAATCGGCTCTCCGTTGCGCCGGGCGCCGCCGCCGCCAATCGCGGTGAACACCTCGTCGCGGAATACGTCCGCCACGACCCCGACCCGGGGCCGGCCGTGCTCGTACAGGGCAATGGAAACGGCGACATGGGGCACCCCGTGCAGGAAGTTGACCGTGCCGTCGAGAGGATCGATGATCCAGACTCGCTCTCGTCCCAGCGGATCGCCTCCGCTTTCCTCGGCGAGGATATCGTCTTCCGGTCGGGCAGCCTTTATCGCAGAAATGATCACCTGCTCCGATTCGCGATCGGCCACTGTGACGGGATCGACCTCGCCCTTGAAGTCGGCCCCCTCCAGCCGGTCCATCCAAGGCTTGATGGCGTCGCTGCCTTTCTGGGCGGCCGATACGGCGATCTCGAGGTCTTGCTGCAGGGAAGCGTCCATGCGGATGACTCTAGGGTCGGTCGACGGCCGGCCGGTTCGCCGGGCGCTATCCGTGAGGTGGGTCATAGAATCCCTTGATCATGATGCCTGTACTCCTCGGCGCGCTCGGCGGATTGCTGCTTTGGGCAGCTTTCCCGCCGTGGGGTCTCGGTGCTCTGGTATTCCTTGCGCCGGTTCCCCTGCTGATCGGGGTACGACGGGCGACCTCCGGGCGTCAGGCGGCACTGGTCGGGTTGGTTTTTGGGTTCGCCTTCTTCGGGCCATTGCTGGAGTGGATAACGGAGATGGGCATCATCGCCTGGGCGCCGCTGGTGCTGGTGGAATCGTTGTTTCCCGCGGTCTTCGCCTGGATGCTGTTCCGGGCCCGCCGGCGTCCCGATTGGCAGTGGATGGCTTTTGTGATCGGAGGCTGGTCACTCACCGAGCTGGCACGGTCCTTTCTACCGGTGGGGGGTTTTACGTGGGGATGGCTCGGATATGCGGTGAGTGGCTTCGCCGGAGCGCGCGGAGCTGCCCAGTGGATTGGAGTTTCCGGGTGGACGGTGCTCGCCATGGGCGTAGCCGGCGGGCTGGCCCTCTGGTTTGACGACCGTCGGGGAGTGACGTGGACGGCCGGAGCGGCGATCGGAGTGATCGTGCTGCTCGGGGCCGGTTCGCTGTGGCCGGCTGCCGCGGATGGGGAGAGCCTCCAGGTGGCCCTGGTTCAGGGCAACAGCCCTTGTCCGGCCGAACGGTGCGCCAACGAGCGCCAGCAGATCACCCAGAGCCACCTCGATCTCACCCGGTCGTTGCCCGCGGGCGTCTTTGATCTCGTTGTATGGCCGGAAAGCTCCACGGGCTATGCAACCGACCCTACCACCAACCCGGAGGTGGCCGGCCGGATCACCGCCGAAGCCGTTCGCCTGGGCAGTTATATGCTGGTCGGGGGTGATCGCCCGGTTGATGAGGATCACTTCGCCAACGTGAATCTGCTCATCGATCCCGCGGGGAGGATCGTCGGCGAGTACCTGAAAACGCACCCGGTGCCGTTTGGTGAGTACATCCCGTGGCGGTCGGTGTTTGGATGGACCCAGAATTTTCGGGCGGCGCCCCGGGACATGGTACGCGGCGAGGGACCGGTGGTTTTCTCGACGGAATGGGGCTCGCTCGGTTCGGTGATCTCATTTGAGGGGGCGTTTGCCCGCATCATGCGGGGCCCGGTACGTGACGGAGCCGGGTTGCTGGTCGTGGCAACCAACAATTCGAGCTACGGACTGGGTCCGGCCTCCGATCAATTCATCGGCATGACCCGAATGCACGCATCTGCGCTGGGAGTGGACGTGATCCACGCCGCCCTGACGGGCGCATCGACCATCATCACCGACAACGGGACGGTCGGGCCAATCTCCGGGCTCTTCAGCGCGGAGATCCTCACGGGTGAGGTGCGAGTCCGCTCGTCCGGCAACACGCTCTACACGACGCTGGGCGAGTGGCCCTATGTCCTGGCCATTCTCTGGTTGCTGGTGGCGTTCGTAGCTCCCTCAAGGAACCGGACCTCGCGACCGATCTCAAACACTCGGGTTCCGGCACCGGGTGGAAAGACTGAGGACTGACTACAGAGAACCGCCGACTCTCTTTATCAGTCCCTTAACCATCCCTTGGATGACCGTTAGGCGGCGACCCACCAGTCTCTCTTAGGGGCCGCGGGACCGGCGTTGCTACCGACGCTGAGAGGAATGAGGTTGGAAATGGCGCGATGGCCTAGGTCGTCCGATGAGATAGCCGACGGGTCTCCTGCTCCGCGAAAGTCGTGGAGAGGCGAAGCGGCGTTTCTGCTGGTTGTGGCCCTGGTCCTCGGTGCCGGGTTGGTGTTCTTGGGTCCGCCCGGCGCGGAGGCCAAGACGCAATTCCTTTCTGCTTTCACCCAGGCCTACCCAAACGCTGTAGGTACTCAACTCGATTCCTGCGTCTTGTGTCACACCGATCCCGTTCATCCCAGCGAGAACAATCGCAACCAATACGCACGCGATTGGGAAGACGGTGATATCGGTGACAAGAACTTCCTGGATCCGAAGCTTGTCAACCGTGACTCGGACGGCGACGGCGTGTCCAATGGTCAGGAGATCCGGCAACTTTCCCTTCCGGGTGATCCATCGAGTAGGACCCCTCCTACGACCACGACGACCCTGCCCGGTACTTCACCCGATGGCCGGGCGCTCTACGCCGCCCGCTGCGCAGCGTGTCACGGACCGAATGGTGGCAACTTGAATGGAACCACGCGGACCCGCACTACTTTCATCAGCATCACGCTCAACGGGCAGGGCAGCATGCCCGCCCAGACCGGTCTCAGTAGCGCCGACGCCGGCGCCATCTGGGACTACGTAACCGGGGCGGCACCCACCTCGACTACACAACCAGGCGCGTCGACCACCACAACGCAACCGTCCAGTGGTGCCACGGTGTGGGCTCAAAACTGTGCCTCTTGTCATGGCGCCAACGGTGGGAATGTCGTGCCGACCAGCCGCACCAGATCACAGCTGACTTCTATCGTCAACAATGGTCAGGGCTCGATGCCCGGCTTCGCGTGGCTTGGTTCCACCCAGGTCAACAACGTGGCCGACTACTTGTTGAGCCTCAGCGCCCCAACGACGACTGTTCCGGGCGCCACGACCACCACCACCACCCCACGAAGTGGCGCTGCCGTATACGCCGCGAGTTGTGCCTTGTGCCACGGTGCAGACGGCGGGAACTTGCGCGGGAACAGTCTGTCGTTGTCCAAGATCAGCTCGGTCGTCGCGAGCGGGCAGGGGACGATGAATGGCTTCTCGGGAAGGCTGAGCTCGGCGGAAATCGGCAACGTTTCCGAATACGTTCGATCGGTAGGGACCAGCGGCGGAGTGACCACAACCACCGCCGCACCTGGAACCGCCTCGGGAGCGACCATCTACGGTCAACAATGCGCCATCTGTCACGGTGCCGGCGGAGGGAACCTCCGGGGACACAGTCTGTCATTGTCCAGGATCAGCTCCGTTGTCACGAGCGGGCAGGGGACGATGAGTGGCTTCTCGGGGAGACTGAGCGCGGGAGATATCAGCAGTGTTTCACAATATGTCGCTTCGGTCGGTTCGAGCAGCGGTGTGACCACCACCGCGGTGCCCGGCTCGGCAGTATCAGGTGCGAACCTCTATATGCAGAATTGTTCCGGATGTCACGGCTTGCATGGAGAAGGAGGCCCAGGCGGTGCGGTTTCCGGCACGACCCTGAGCCGTTCCCAGATCGTCTCTGTGATCAACAGCGGCAAGAGCGGGATGCCCGGCTACGCCTCGCAGTTGTCTGCCGAAGAAATCGCCGCCATTGCCGACCACCTTCTGGGCATGTCGGGCGGCGGGACCGTCACCGGGGACGAGTCCGTCTCGGGTGGGATCGCTCTGCCTCCCGAACTGGTTGAAGGGCACTCCCTCTACGGCCGGTTCTGTGCAGCCTGTCACGGTGCGGACGGCGAAGGCGGGTTGGGGGGCCCTGTGGCGGGCATCGGCCTGACCGCCGGCGAGATAGACGACATCATTCGCAACGGCGCCGGCTCAATGCCGGGGTTTGCCGGTCAAATGAGCGACGAACAGCTTGCCTCGTTGGTCCTGTTCACAGAGGCACTGGCCTCAGGCCAGGAGTTCCAGGCTGCGGAAACCACGACCACCGATCCGACGGCGATCCAGGGTGCGGATTCAGGTCCACAAGCGTTTGGGGCATCCTCGCCCAACGAATCCAGCAACAACTCGCCGATACCCGTCATCGTGGTGTCTCTGTTGGCCGGTCTGGTGGCCGCCGCTGCGGCCGTGGTGTGGGCACGACTCGGACGGAAACTCGCCGCCTGAATCGCGGAGAGATACTGGATCGAGTTCCCGAAACCGGGGACTTGCTGCCGCGACCGATTGGCCTTCACCCGGGCGAGGAGTGATTCAGCGGACCGTGAGTTCCGCGACGAGAAGGCCGCTCTGCTCGAGTTCGATCTCGAATACCCCCCGGATGGTCGCAATGAAGGCGACAACTCCCTGCCGACCGGCTCCAATGGCGGTAGTGAGGTCGTAGCCGTGGACGTGAATCGACTCCGCGGTGTCGGTTCTCACGGTGATTTCGATCAAGTCGCCTTGTGAGACTTCGAATCGTTGGACCCCTCCGACTAGTTCACCCAGACGAACGTCGATCGCGATGATGTGGTCGGGTCTGTCCGGCGCTCCGGTTGCTTCGATCGAGGTCGTGGCGGCCACCGGTATACCGCTCGATTGATATGCAGCGTGGTTGTTGCCGTGCAAGCTGACCGTGACGGTGTGGCGACCGGGGTTGAGGGCGGCCAGGTAGACGGCCGGGCCGTAGATTCGCCCGACCTTCTGACCATCAATGGAGAGATGGGCGTGCCCTTCTCCGGCTACGGTTGCCAGCCCGGCATGTTCGGGTGCCCACGTGAACCCGGAAATATCGAGGAAGAGGTTCCACCCACCGACCGGATCATCCTCGATACGAAGTGCCACAGACATGTCCGGCTCGGCCTCCAGCACGGCGTCGCCGTTGTGGACGTGGGCGCGTTCTACAACCTCAATGGTTGTTTCAGCGCTGATGGTCTTCCCGCCCACCTGGTAGGCGGCGTGGTCGTTGCTGTTGAGGGTTACCTCGATGGAGTGGCGGCCGGGGGTCAGGTCTCCCAGGTGGTACCAGGGGCCGTAGAGGCGGTCCCGCTTTTCGCCGTCGACGTAAAGGTGGGCGTGGCCTTCGCCGAGGACAACCTCCCGGCCGGCTCGATGTGGCGCAAACTCGAAATTGGTCGTAATCAGCCGCAGGTTCCAGCCCGACACGAGATCCTCGGTGGCCGCAAGTTCGACGGTGGGGATGGGCTCGCCCTCGGGTATCTCAAGACCGACGTGATTGTGATGATCCGATTCACCGCAAGACACGGCGGCCAGGGCAATGGACAGCAGGAGGGTCAGAAGACGGTGGTTGGCCATGAGAAACTCAGACGAATCGGACTCCTTGACCGGTGACCACCTCTCCAATCGCCAGGCTTTGGTGGCCGTGGGCGGCCAGGGCGGCCTGCACCTCGTCCGCGCCGGAGGGTGAGACCACCGCTGTGAATCCGATCCCCATGTTGAACGTGCGAAACATTTCTTCTTCGGCGATTGACCCCTTTTCCTGCACGTAGCGGAACACGGATGGCACGGTCCAAGAGCTCCGGTCGATGGTTATTCCATACCCGGCCGGCAGAACGCGGGGAAGGTTGCCGGGAAGGGCTCCACCGGTGATGTGGGCCAAACCCCGCACTTGCCCGGTTGCTACTGCCTCGAGCACCGCCGGCGCATAGATAACCGAAGGCTCGAGTAGTGCTTCGGCGATGGACCTTTGCCCGTCGAGTGAGGATTCGAGATCGATGTCGCCGAGCGCGGCACGAACCAGCGAGAAGCCGTTCGACCGGAGGTTGGGGCTCTCGAGGCCGAGGACGAGATCCCCCAATTGGATGGCGGCGCCGGTGATCTCTTCTCCTTCTTCGACAATTCCGAGCGCAGCCCCGGCCAGATCAAACGCGTCGATGTCCATGACTCCGGGATGCTCGGCCGTTTCGCCGCCCAATAGCGCACAACCGGCGGCCAGGCAGGCGGCTGCTATTGATTCGATGAGTGCTTGCTCCCGTTCTGGTTGGAGCGACCCGACCGCTAGATAGTCGGTGAAAGCCAGCGGACGGGCTCCCACCGCGGCGAGATCGTCGACGCACATCGCCACCAGATCGAATCCGAGTCCCCCGAAACGATTGGTCGATCGGGCCAGTTCGATCTTGGTGCCCACCCCATCGGTACTCATCATGAGCACCGGGTGCTGGTAGCCGGCGGGAACCCGGATCCCGGCTGCGAAACCACCAAACCCCCCCACGACCCGATCATCCCAGGTTCCCTTTACCGCCGGCGCGATTCGCGATACAAAGCGGTCGGCGGCGTCGAGGTCGACGCCCGACTGTCGGTAGGTCGGCATCACCGTTCTCCTTCGAGAGCGAGTTTGTGGCCGTTGGTTGGGAGGCGGGTGGGGTAATCCCCGCTCAGGCAGGCCGTGCAGAATCCGTCCTGGGCGGCCCCGGCTGCCGAGAGCAATCCCTCCAGGGATAGGTAGGCCAGCGAGTCGCATGCCAGAAAAGTGCTGATCTCCTCAACGGTCTGGTGGGCGGCCAACAGCTTGGACCGGTCGGCGGTGTCCATGCCGTAGAAGCACGGCCACCGGTATGGAGGCGAGGAGATTCGCAGGTGGATCTCTTTCGCTCCCGCTTCCCGCACCATCGCCACCAGCTGACGGGTGGTTGAGCCGCGGACGATGGAGTCATCGACCAGCACGACTCTCATGCCTTCAAGAGTGGAGGGGATGGGGTTCAGTTTCAGTCGTATGCCCCGATCGCGCAACATCTGGCTCGGCTCGATGAAGGTTCGACCTACATAACGGTTCTTGACAAGTCCGTCGGCGTAGGGGACCCCGCTGGCAGCCGAATAACCTTGAGCGGCCGGGATTCCCGACTCGGGCACGGGTACCACCACGTCGGCGACCACAGGCGCCTCGGTGGCGAGAGTGCGGCCCATCGCCTGGCGGGCCGCATGGATGTTCAGACCGTATAGCCGACTGTCCGGTCTGGCGAAATACACGAACTCGAAGACGCAGAGGCGGGGTTGGGCGGGAGGGAACGGTTTGAAGCTGCGCAGGCCGGAAGCATCGATGACCACCATCTCTCCCGGTTCGACGTCCCGGACAAAAGTGGCTCCGACCAGGTCAAGAGCGGCTGTTTCCGAGGCGAGCACCCATCCACCCGCCTGCAACCGTCCGATCGACAACGGCCGAAATCCGTGCGGGTCACGTACTCCGATGACGTGCCCTTGATCCATCACGACCAGGGAGAAGGCGCCTGCAAAGAGGGGGAGGGCCTTCAGAAGGGCTCTTTCCAGCTGGCGGCCGTCCGCCCGCTCGTCCTGGATTTCTCCGGCGATGGCCTGCAACATCAGCTCGGAGTCGCTGGAGCCGGCTTGCGGGCCCAGGCGTTCGGCGAGCTCGACCGTATTGGTGAGGTTGCCGTTGTGGCCCAGTGCCAGACCGGTGTATCCCACCTGGCGAAAGGCGGGTTGAGCGTTGTCCCACGTCGTTGAACCTGTCGTCGAGTAGCGGGTATGTCCGATACCCAGATGACCGGGCAATCCGGCCAGTGACTTTTCGTCGAAGATCTGGCTGACCAGACCCATGTCCTTGGAGACGGTCACGGTTTCACCGTCGGAGACCGCGATCCCGGCACTTTCTTGTCCCCGGTGCTGCAGGGCGAGCAACCCGAAAGAGATGAGATGGGCCGCGTCGGTTTCGGGGGCGTAGACGCCAAACACTCCACAGGCCTCGCCGGGCCTGGAGGCATCGGAAAAACTGGAGGTAGTCGAGTCTCGCTCCAAGGCGCCGGATTGTAGGCGGATTGAGCGGGCGAGCCACGAGCTGCGAGCCTCGAGCGGCGAGCGACGAGGTAGTGGCTTCCCCCTGGAAGGGGGAAGTACCCGAGCGGAGCGAGGGGGATGGGGGTCAAGCGCCGCCGCGCGGCCTCTCGGCAACGCCCGACCCTCCCCTGTCTCTCCCTTCGGTCGAGCCTGCCCCTCCCTTGCAGGGAGGGACGCACAACGCCACCGGAAACATGAAACGAGAAACGGGAAACGACTTAACTGAGGTCGTGCCCCGTTGGCGTCTGTAATGACCAAGGCCGGCTACTGCTTCCGCTGTGACGCGCCCGCCGACGGCGAGGTTTGCCCGCGTTGCGGAGCGACGCTCTATCGCGAGAAAGAGAAACCAGAGAGACGACTCCTTCGCCCCACGACGGTCGGCGAAACCCAACCAGATCAATCGACCGGGTTGGGCCCCCGGGCGATAGCGGCGATCGTCGTGGTCGGACTGCTGCTGCTTGCCATCGCAGTAGTGGCCGCTTCCGCCTCCGGCGTCTCCTAAGAGCTCGCTGCTCGTCTATCCCATCCGCCGGGGGAGGGCGTTGCGCCACACCGCAGTGGCTTTATCGACACCCAAAACGGCCCTTCCCAGGCGGATCTCCTTTCCTTCGAAGGATCCGATCCGACGCGCCGGAACTCCTGCTTCCCCGGCCATCATCATGATGCGATCGGATTGTTCGGGGAGAGCCGCAGCAATCAAACGATGCGGGTCCTCGGCGAACCAATGTCCGCGCCAATCTATCCGGGCGCCCACACTCGAAAGGATGCACACCTTCGCCACCGCCATCGCCAGGCCACCCTCCGAGAGATCATGAAGAACCGGAGCGACCTCATCGACAGCTAGTCGAGTTGCCAGGTCGGTGGTCCGGGGGCCCATGTCCGGGTCGGCGGCCGTCGGTCGACCGGCGATGCTTCCGGTCACCACCTTCTGATAGGCGCTTCCCGCCAGGTCCTCCGACGTGTCGGGACCCAGCAACCAGATGTCCATTCCGGTTGCCGCGCGGTCGAGCCGAGGGGGACGTTCCGGGTATGGGTCGGCCAGGCCGATCAAGCCGACGATCGGAGTGGGATAGATATCGACACCGCCCGTCTCGTTGTAGAACGAAACATTGCCGCCTACTACGGGAATGCTCAGTGTCCGGCAGGCCTCGGAGATGCCGTCGACTGTTTCGGCGAACTGCCACATCACTTCGGGGTTCTCCGGATTGCCGAAGTTGAGATTATCGACCACGGCCTTGGGGTGCGCCCCGGTCACGGCCACGTTGAGGGCCGCCTCGTAGACCAGGCGGGCGGCGCCCCTTCGTGGGTCCAGGAAGCAGCGTCGCCCGTTTCCGTCGGTGGTTCCGGCCAATGCCTTGCTGGTTCCCTTGATACGAAGCAAAGTGCCGTCGTGTCCTGGGCCGAGGACGGTGTTCAGAAACAGCATGTGGTCATATTGCTCGTAGACCCAGGCGGGATCGGCCAAGGAAGGTTCGTCGAGCAGCTGCAGCAGGGCTTCGGTCACATCTGACTCGTCAATCTGGGATTCATTTGCCCAAAGGTCATCCAGCCAGTCGGGCCGGCGAAGCGGCCGGTTGTAGACGGGGGCGCCTCGAGACAGCGAAACGGCCGGCACTTCCGCGACCGGGCGGCCGTCCTCCAGGACCCGCAGGGTGCCGCCTCGAGTCACCATTCCGATGCGGGACGCTTCGATCTCCCATTTGGCGGCCACGGCCAGCACGTCATCGACGTCGGCGGGGGCGACAAAAGCCATCATGCGCTCCTGAGATTCGGACATCAGCAGTTCTGCCGGGGTCATACCCGCCTCGCGAACATGTACCCGCCCCAAATCGACCTGCATCCCCATCCCGGCGTTGGCGGCGGGTTCAGAAGTGGCGCAGGACAGACCGGCCGCCCCCAGGTCCTGGATTCCGACCACCAATCCGCGTTCGTAGAGTTCCAGGCAAGCTTCGATGAGCTTCTTCTCTTCGAAGGGATCGCCGACTTGAACCGAAGGACGTTTGGTTGCGCTGGCTTCATCGAAGCCGGCCGAGGCGAGGACGGAGGCGCCGCCGATCCCGTCCCTTCCGGTAGCCGATCCCAGCAGGACGGCTTCGGTACCGGCGCCTCCCGATTCGGCCAGCACGAGTTGCTCTCGCCGGAGGATTCCCAGTGCCATCACATTGACGAGTGGGTTGCCGGCGTAACAATCCTCAAAGGACACTTCGCCACCCACCGTCGGGACGCCCACCGCGTTGCCGTACCCGGCGATCCCCGCCACTACTCCGGCGAACAGGTAGCGATTGTGGGGATCGTCGAGCGAACCGAACCGGATCTGATTCCACACTGCGATTGGCCGGGCGCCCATAGTGAAGACGTCCCGCAGGATTCCGCCGACGCCGGTGGCGGCCCCCTGATAGGGCTCAACAAACGAGGGGTGGTTGTGCGACTCGATCCGGAAGGCCGCCAGCCAGCCGTCGCCGAGGTCGATGACCCCGGCGTTCTCTCCGGGACCGACCACGACCCACGGCGCCTCAACGGGGAATCGCTTCAGGTGGGGTCGAGATGACTTGTAGGAACAATGTTCGGACCACATCACCGAGTACATGGCGACTTCTGCATCTCGCGGCGGCCGACCGAGGATTCGACAGACTGCCTCGTATTCGTCGTCGGTCATCCCGAGTGCCCGGTGAAGTGCAGTCTCCTCAGTCATACGCCGCGCTCATGCTCGCCGCGAACGATTCCAGCAAAACCCGGCCATCCGACGACCCCAGCACCTTCTCGACGGCCCGTTCCGGGTGAGGCATCAGCCCGGCCACGTTGCCGGACCGGTTGGCGATTCCGGCGGCGTTGCCGAGCGAACCGTTCGGGTTGGCCTCGGAGGTCACTTCCCCGTTTCCCTCCGAATACCGCAACACGATCTGGTCGTTGAGTTCCAGTTCCGCAAAAGTGGCCGGGTCGGCGGTGTAATTGCCTTCGTACGAATTGAGGGGAATCTGCAGGACCTGGCCGATCCGGGAGGCCCGGGTCAGGACCGAATCGGTGGAGGTGACCACGAGATGGACCGGCCGGCAGATGAACCGGAGCCCGGCGTTTTGAAGGAGGACACCCGGCAGCAGTCCGGCTTCGCAGAGGATTTGGAAACCGTTGCAGATTCCGAGCACCGGGGCGCCGCCCTCGGACAGACGTTCGACTTCAACCATGACCGGTGAGAATCGAGCGATCGCTCCGGTCCGTAGATAGTCACCGTGGGCGAAACCGCCCGGTAGAACCACTCCGGCGAACTCACTGAGATCGGTTTCACGATGCCAAACGAGTTCGGCTTCTACCCCGACCGCGGCGAGTGCGTAGACGGCGTCCTGCTCGCAGTTGGTCCCCGGGAAAACGACCACCGCGGCTTTCACCCTTCGACCACCACCTCGAAGTCTTCCATCACCGGATTGGCCAGAAGCCTGTCGCACATCGCGCGGACCTCGGTCTCGATAGCGGAGGGATCGGTACCTTCCACCTCGAGTTCGATGGTCCTATTGATCCGGACTTTCTCGACGCCTGCAAAACCGAGATCACGCAAAGCGCGCCTGACGGTGGTCCCTTGCGGGTCGGCAATATCCGGCCGTCGGTGAATGTGAACCGTGACCTTCAACCGTTGCTTCCTTTCAGGTACTCGGCAAACGGTTTCCCGGCGATTCGCTCATAGGCTTCCACATACCTTGCCCTGGTTCCGGCAATGACCTCGGCGGGAAGTCTGGGGGCCGGAGGAGAGTGGTCCCACCCGGTCGAATCGAGCCAGTCGCGGACGTATTGCTTGTCGAATGAAGGAACCGGCCGTCCCGGCTCCCATTGATCGGCCGGCCAGTAGCGGGACGAGTCGGCCGTCAGCACCTCGTCGATGAGGAGCAGTTCGCCGTCGGCGAATCCGAACTCGAACTTCGTGTCGGCGAGGATGACTCCTCGTTGGGCGGCATACTCGGAAGCCCGGAGATAGATATCGATCGATCGGCTCTTCAACTCGTCGTACAGGGCGTTACCGAGTTGGGCTCTCGCCTGGGCTTCCGTCAGGTTCTCGTCGTGACCGGAGACTGCTTTGGTGGCCGGAGTGAAGATCGGCATCGGCAACCGGTCCGCCATCTGCAGTCCACCCGGGAGGTGCTCGGTGGTGGGTCCGCCCCCGTCGTGGTATTCCCGCCACGAAGACCCGTAGAGGTAGCCGCGCACCACACATTCGACCGGAACAACCTCGGCCCGGCGGACGACCATTGCTCTGCCGGTCAGGTCCAAGCGTTGTTCGTGGGTGATACCGTCAACGGTTCCCAGGTCGACACCGAGCATGTGATGGGGCGTGTTCAGGTACTCGAACCAATGCAAAGACAAGCCGGTGAGCACCCGACCTTTGTCCGGGATCGGATCAGCGAGGATGACGTCGTAGGCGGAGATGCGGTCGGTGGCGACGAACAGCAGGCGGTCGTCGTCGATGCGGTAGATCTCACGGACCTTACCCGATCCCACGTGTTCCAGCGCCAGCACGGTCGGGATGGTAGCTGGCCGGCGAGCTGCAAACTGCGAGCTACGAGCGATGAGTCACGAGCAAGCTTCGACCGCCGGTATCCGCCGGCCGATTCACCGATTAGCCTCGACCCACGCGACGTCGTCAGGCGGCGTGTCCGGTATGGCCACGCTGCCGCGTCCCACCGTCGAGTGTGCCACATACCTGTCGCCGTCGCCCACCAGCAACCAATGGCCGTCGGGTGAGAACCCCAGTGGAATGCCCGACCAGGTACCCAACACGCAAGCCCCGCCGGCGCTCGCCCCACACACAGATTCGAGCGCCAAGGGCGCTGCCACTACAACCGTGATCGATCCGTTCGGGCCGTCGATACGAGCGGCCAACAACTCGCCTGATGGTCCGGTGTCCGGATCAGTCAGGATCGTTCCCCCGGTGGCCGAGCCCGGAGCCGTGTAGACGGGCCAGGCCCAGCCCGTTATCGACGGAGCCGGCGGGAAGAGAGGCGTGCCGAGCAGCTCGCTGTCGGCCGGTACCTGCAAGATACGTACCTCCCCGTCCACGGTTGACACCAGCACAAACAAGGATCGGCGGATAGTCCCCAGAGCCATGATGCGTTCCGCGTCGAGACTTTCGGCAGTCAGCACCGTGTTGATCCCGACCCCGACCGGGATGGTCTGAATCGCAGATCCGTCGGGTGTCACATGGAAGGCGTATCCCCCGAGGAGACCCAGCGAGGTTCCTTCCGCGGCAGTGGTGAACAATTCGGCGTCGGGCCCATGCAATATCGAGCCGCGGTCGGTTTCGAGGTACCACCGGGTAGCTGCCAACTCGTCGGGATCGAACCGTCCGTCGCTGTCAAATGGAGTCATGGCAATGGCCCTTACGATCCGCGCACCTTCGGGAAGCTGAAGCGAGTTGAGGTTTCCCAGCGTCTGCAGGGATTCGACAGGGTATTTGTACGACAACAGCACCGGTTGGTCGTCTTCTCCCTTGGCGACGGACAATATGGAACCGGGGATTCCGGCGGGAATGATGGTCGCCAGTTCGACGTCGGAATCGAGGAGCTGCGGCCCCTCCATCGTCCGGAGGTACACGGTGCCGTCGCGCCGCTCCAACAATGCCGTCGTCGCCAATTGGGGAGGACCGACCGGCGAGACGGCCGGGTCGTAGACCCGCAAGCGCTGGATAGGCTCGCCGCTTCCTCTCCCGACCAGCGTGGCCGATGCCAGTTCGGGATCGGCAGACCATGCCTGTAGACCGTGGTCGTTCAACCAGTACAACGCGCTGCCGTCACCCGACCAGGCGAAACCCTGAGCCGGATCGGTGGTGAGCAATTCCCGACTGGTGCCGATCACGGAAAGCACGAACAGGCCATCGGGGCTTCCTTCCGATCGGACACGTCCCCTCACCGCCAGGTACCTCTGCTGAGGGTCAAATGCTCCGTCCGAGCGGAGAGCTTCCGGTTCGCCCGGGGCCAGGTCATCCCACCGCCGCAACACCCGCCCGGTCGGCTCGCGGAGTTCAAGCCCATCGCTTCCCCAGGCAGCAACTTGATTTCGAGAAACGGCAATGGCGCTGCCCGGCATCGCGCTGCGGCTCACTTCGTTGGTGGTGAGGTCCCAGAGGTAGTAGCCGCCTTGAAACGCATTGAGCGCCAGGAGGGTGCCGTCGGGAGACCAGGAAAACGTTTCGATGGCTCCAACCGCGGTCGACACCGAGTCGCCCAGCGACACAGCCGACTCGTCGCCGATCGTCCAAACGTAGGGAAGGCCGTTCCCGTCGATCATGGCCAGCCGGACCCCGTTCGGGGAGAGCCAAGGCTGGTTGCTCTGCGGTCCCGGCGAGGGAAGCGGGGCAGATTCGATCGATGGACCCGACTCCTCCGAGCCGATCAACACGACCCGGCCGTTTTCCCAATCGACACCTACGAGCCTCCCGTCGGGGAGCGAGTCGACGATCGCCGTTTCGGGTGAAATGTTGAGCAATCCGCCGGTAATCGACGGTCCGTACAGAATGTCCGGTCGGCTAGGGGAGAATCCGAACCCGCCCACCCAGGTGCCCATCGGGGGGTTCCAGAGACCCCGGGAGCTGCCCGGCGTTGGCACGGTGGTAGTGGTTTGAGCGGTTACGGATGGAGTCTCGACGAGGTCGTCTTCCGGAGCGTTCCCCGACGGGCCGGCCAGAACCGACATCAATGCGATGCCGCCCGCCACGACGGCGGCAATGGGCGCCCACCGGCCGGACGTTCTTGGAGTCGATGCTCGGCGTGCCTCCAACTCAGAGAGGGGTAGATCGTGTCCGGAGGGCGGGGGCGGCGGGGGCGGAGGAGCGGGCGGCGGTGGCATTTCCACCTGCGGCGGTTGCGCCGTTTCGATGATCTCGCGAAGGTGCTCATCGGCGCGCCGGGTGAGCTGGTCGTCGGATGGGAGCCAGCTGGGGGTGCCGCAAGTGGGGCAAGTCTCGGCCTCCACTCCGGTGTCACAAATGAAGCAATAGCGCTCAGCCACAACAAAAGCGTAGTGGGAGCACTGCTGACCACCCACGGAGTCGAAGATTGAGCGCGGGGAGCGGGTTGGGTCGTCAGTTGTCAGTCGGTCGGCTTGCCGCCACCTTTGACCACTGATCACTCTTGGCGGATACGTAGCATTGCGCGGTGTTCCCAATTGCCATTTTGCAGAACGACGAGTCGGTTCCGCCCGGATTGCTTGTTGACAGCCTGGCGATTCGACGGGTGCCGGCGAAGCTCATCGAGGTGTTTCGGGGTGAATCCTGGCCTGATCTCGATGAGGTATCGGGAGTTGTGATTCTCGGTGGTCACATGGGGGCGTATGACGAACAAGAACATCCTTTCCTGGTAAGGGAAAAAGAGTTGGTGAGGTCCGCCGCGCGGCGAGAGGTGCCACTGCTGGGTATCTGCCTCGGCTGCCAGATCATTGCCGATGCCCTGGGTGGCAAGGCGTACCGGGTGGAGCCTCTGGAGGCCGGTCTGGTCGACCTCACAGTGACCGACGAAGGTCTGAGTGATCCGTTGGGGAGTGCCATCGAGGGTCCGATGGCGTCCTGGCATCATGACGGCTGGGACCCTCCACCGCACGGAGTGGTGCTGGCGTCGTCCGATAGATACCCTCAGGCTCTCCGGGTCGGCTCGGCAGTCGGCGTCCAGTTCCACCCTGAGGTAACCCCCGGCATTCTCGAGGGTTGGATCCGGCGCGACGGTACGGCGCTGCTCGAGATCGGGTTGGATCCGTCTCTGTTTCTGAGCGAGCTGAAGGTCTCCGGGGAGGCGCTCCGCGGGCGGGCGGACCGGCTGTTTGGCGCCTGGTTGGCTGAGGTGCAATCGTCTCTCTGAACGGGATGGGAACATCCGACGTTCCTACCCGGTTGCTCCGGCCATGGAATCGCCCAATCCGGTTCGAGCTGCCTGGTCCATGTTCCGGGCGCGGCGGGTTTCTTCCCCTCTGATCCATGGGACTTCCATCCTCGATCACTCCTGCCTTGAACCCGTCCTGGGCGCTCTCCAACTGGGTGGGGTTCCTGTGCCGGCGCTGGTTGAAGATGACCTCCGGCGATATCTTGCCGCGGCCGACACCGTCCACCCGGCGACCCTGTCCCGGCCGGAAGCCCTTGCCTTCTGGCTGAACCTCTACAACGCCGGTGCGCTCGAAATGGCCACCCGAGCGTTCAAGGACGGAGCCGAGTCGGTATTGCGGGTCCCCGGTGCGTTCGACGCTCCGATGTTCACAGTCGCCGGAGAGCAGTTATCTCTCGATGACGTCGAACACGGCAAAATACGACGCTTCGGCGACCCGCGAATACACGCGGCCCTGGTCTGTGGGTCGGTGTCATGTCCGACATTGCGATATGAGCCCTATCGAGGGGACCAACTCGATGCGCAGCTCGACGACCAGCTGCGCCGGTTTCTAGCCGGAGGCGGCGCGGTGCTCGATCAGGACAGGCGCAGGGTCCACTTATCGAGGGTGTTCCTCTGGTACGGAGGCGATTTCACCCGACCCGATCACATGCCCACCTGGCTTCCGGCACGTTCGTCGAAACTCTTGGGAGCATTGCGACCGTGGTTGGACGAGTCGGCCTCCTGGATAGATTCGGGCCGGGCGTCGGTCCGGTTCCAGAATTACGACTGGGGGCTGCGCTGTTCGGTCGGCTGAACAGAACGAATCCCGAAAACCACAGCCCCCACGGCCATCGCTGCCGCAACCATGTCGAAGGGCAAGACATACCTCCACAAGTCCCGTCCCGATAGCAGCCACCCTCCATCCACGGCGAAGCCGACTGCATCTAGATACCGCCAGATGGACCAGATGCAGACAAGAGCCAGGACCAACCCGGCCAGCAACGCCCACCGATCGCCGGCCATCAACCGAACTCCAATTACCAAACCTGCCGTTGCCCAGGCGATATCCAGAGCCGAAAGAAGCTGAAGGAACTGCAACGACGGTTGATAGCCGAGAGCCGCTGAGGACGCCAGGGTGACCAGAGCAACAACGCCGGTCGTCAAGGCGACGATCGACGCGATCGCCCCGAAGTGCCGCCAGAATCGGCTGTTTCCGATTCCAACAAACCATTGCCCGTCCGTGAAGCGTGCCAAATCCAGTCCAACCCCCAACCCGAACGCAACGACTGCGCCCAGATGAAAGGTCACCACCAGGAGCAGGCGATCGGTCTCGGCTTCGGGCAGCGCGACGAGCAGGAGGGATGCCAGCAAGCCGACGACCAGCCATTTGAGTGATCGGACGAGGGCCATTTCCACGGGAGGCACGAGCAGAGCGTAGTTGTCAGTTGTCGGTCGGTCGGCCTATCGCCGACCTTTCAGTCGTCGGCAAGAGGCGGCGCTGATGACTGCTATTCCTTGTGCTCCGCGTGGCCGGTGCGATCGAAGTGGAGGTGGCGGCCGGCGATCGCCTGGTGGTATGGGTCGTCGAGAATCACTGTGCCGTCCTCGGTAGTGATCAGATTGATGCCGTAGGCCTCGGTTAGATATCGGGCAGTCAATACCTCCTGGGGGCTTCCGGAAGCAACGACCCGGCTCGACAACAGGACGACGTGATCGGCGCCTGCCGCTTCAGCCAGGTCATGGGTGGTCATCATTACCGTCACTCCGCGAGTTCGTTCAGTGTCGACTGCTTCCAGAATCCGATCTCGCGAGACAATATCCAAACCGGTGATCGGCTCGTCGAGGAGGAGGAGGTCCGCCTCCTGGGCAAGGCCCTGCGCGACGAACACGCGCTGGCGCTGGCCACCGGAGAGCTCATCGAGATGCCGGTCCGCCAGATCCAGCACATCGAGACGTTCCATGGCGATCCGACAAGCCTCCCGGTCGGCCGGTTGGAATCGCCCGAACATCCCTAGCCGGGAGTAGCGACCCATTGATACGACTTCGCCAACGGTGATCGGCATTTCCTCGTGAACCTTGGTGGACTGCAGAACGTAGGCAACGCCGCGGTGCTTCGGATAACTCACCAGAACGCCCAATTCCCCGCCCACCGGTTCGAGCAGACCGGCGACGGCGTGCAGAAGTGTGGACTTGCCGGACCCGTTCGGCCCGATGATGGCCGTGACCTTCCCGGCCGGAATGTCGAGGTCGGAGGCACTTATGGCCATTCGATCGCCGTAGGCCAGTTGCAGATTCCGGGCGGTGACGGCCAGGTCCGTTACCGGCATCGAGAACACACTCCCTGCAGGTCCAATCGATGGCCGGTGACCGTGAACGCAAACCGTTTGCCGACCTCAGATACAATGCCGGCAACCGTTGCTTCCAGATCACCCGGTACACCCACATCGCTGGTTTCTCCGCACACAGTGCAGGTCACGTGGTGGTGATGCCCGGTCAGCCATTCGGCAAGCTCAAAGCGGGCCACTCCGGCCTGGTCGGGGAACCGTTCAATGACGTCGGTTCTCTCGAGAACGGCCAAGGTCCTGTACAGCGACGAAAGGGGGATGGAGCCGGCCAGAGCCGCAGCGAGATCAGCTGCCGATTGGGGACCAGACGATCCGTCGAGTTTCTCGATGACCAACCGGCGGGCCGGCGTGAGTCGGAGATTGTCGCCCTCCAGGCGATATCTGGCCGCCGTCAGTGTGTCGTTTCTTTGACCCATCGTGTCACCCAGACTACTCTATGGTGCGAATGAGAACCATTCTCATTCTTTGCCGAGGGGTGTATGACCCGCACATTGACGTTGTTGGTTGCGCTGACGCTGATGGGGTCGGCCTGCAGTGGTAGTGACGAAGGGAACGGCGGACTCCCGCTGGTGATCGCCACCACCACCATTCTCGGTGACATCGTCTCCGAGACCTCCGGCGGAGCGGTTCAGGTTGAGGTGCTGATGCCGGTCGGCGCCGATCCCCATGACTTCGCGGTTTCGGCCCGGCAAGCGGCGCGGTTACGAGAGGCGGTACTAGTTATCGCCAATGGTGTCGGACTGGAGGAAGGCCTCTTGGATGTGATCGATGCAGCCGAAGCCGACGGGGTAGCCGTGATGAGGGTCGGTGAGTTGCTTGATCCACAGCCCGTCGTCATCGGGGAAGGCGCTTCTGAACCGGATCAAGAGCCCCATAGCCTGGATCCGCACGTGTGGCTTGATCCGGTACGGATGAGTCGGGCAGTCGAGCTGATAGCCGCTCGTCTCACAACGGAAGCGGATATAGATGTCACCAACTCTGCGGCGGTTTACCGGGCCTCGATTCAGGATCTGCATACCGAAATTGCCGCCATGATTGAGGAAGTGCCACCTGAGCGAAGGAAGCTCGTGACCAATCACTATTCGTTTGGCTATTTCGCAGACCGATACGGGCTCACCATGCTCGGGGCAGTGATTCCCGCCACCACTTCAGGAGCAGAGACGAGCGCCTCAGATTTCGCGGCTCTGATTCAACTTCTCCGACGGGAGGAGGTATCGGTCGTCTTCGGCTCGACGACGGAACCCACCACCTTGGCCGCAGCGCTGGCGGAGGAGCTCGGTCAGGAGGTGAGAGTGATCGAGTTGTATACCGGGTCGCTCGGCGCGGCAGGATCCGGGGCCGACACCTACCTCGGCATGATGCGCACCAATGCCCGTCTCATCGTCGAGAATCTCTGATGGACCCGGGAGGTAGCACATGGACTGGCTGATCGACCCGCTATCTGAGACGTTCATGCAACGAGTCCTGGTCGGGAGCACCCTGGCCGTGATGACCGCTTCGTTGATTGGGACCTGGGTTGTGTTGCGGGGGCTCAGCTTCATGGGGGATGCGCTGGCCCACGGCGTCACGCCCGGAATTGCGCTGGCTTTTGCTCTCGGATTCAACCTGACGTTGGGAGCCATCGCGGCAGCCGGGGCAATGACCCTCGGTATCAATGTGGTGCACCGCAAGGCACGCCTTCGGGAAGACGCCGGGATCGGATTGCTGTTCGTCGGCATGCTGGCGTTGGGCGTGATCATCATGTCCCGTTTGCCTTCGTTTTCGAGCAACCTGGCCACGATCCTGTTTGGCGATACGCTCGGCATAAGGAAGGAAGATGTAGTGCTTCAGGCAATGGCGGCCGGGGTGACCCTGGTAGTCATCCTCATCTTTTATCGGGCATTTCTTGTGCTTTCCTTCAACCAGGAGAAGGCCAAGATGCTGGGTTTGCGGCCCGGCCTCGCGCATCTGGTCATGTTGTCGCTGCTGACCTTGGCGATCGTCACTTCGTTTCGAACCGTGGGGACCCTGCTGGTCTTTGCCTTGATCGTGGCGCCCCCCGCTACGGCCTCACTGGTCGTCCGTCGGGTTCCGACCATGATGGTGGCGGCGGTAGCTTTCGGGTTCCTGGCGGTGATCAGCGGTCTGCTGATCAGCTGGTACGCCAATACGGCAGCCGGGGCGACTATGGCCGGGATGTCGGTGGCGATCTTCTTCATGGTGCTGGCCTTGCGGGAAGTGCGGAACATGAAGGTCTTCAATCCCCGCCCGCCGGTTGCGAGTTAGCCGTCCGCTGTCCGCTGAGCTTGAAACCTGAAACCTGCAACCTGAAACCTGCAACCTGAAACCTGAACTGCCTCGTAGCTCGCAGCTCGCAGCTCGCAGCTAGTTAGCCCTGAGTTGCCCGAAGCATCTACCATGCGCCGGCCATGGGGAAACATCGCTACACCGGCAACATCACGGAATTGGGTGCAAAGTTGCGCCGTCTCGCCGTCCTTTTGGGAGTCACCGGCATGGTGCTGGTGGCCATCTCGGGTTGGAGCGCCTGGTCGGCCTATCAAGACATCGAACGGGTGGCCTTTGGGGACGCGGTGGAAGCTGCCGAGAATCTGGCAACGATTCCGGTGGATGCCGTCGAAGAGTTGCGAGCCGCCGAAGATGAAGCTGAAGAAGCTGCCCGGCTGGCCGAGCTGCAAGAACTCGAGGAAGATGTGCTCGCCGAACTGAGGCAACGCCTCGAGGGGTTGGAACTTGGACCGGGCGATCTAGTCGAGTTCCCGTTTGTTTCCAGCCCCAAGCTTCCCAACGGCATGTTCACCTCCTATCTCCTGGCCGGCGTCGAAGGAGGGTTCCGAGCCGACGCCATAATTCTGGTTTTGATGCCACGAGACGGATCGGCTCCCCTGATGACCTCGCTTCCCCGCGACTTGTATCTGCCCAACCCGTGTACCCAGCGCTATTCGCGTATCAATGCCGCGTTGGGGGGGTGCAGGGGGTATGCCAGCGGTGCGGAGCTGTTGTCATTGATGGTGACCGACTTCACCGGGATCGAGATCGACCACTTCGCCAAGGTCGACTTCAGCGGGTTTCAGCGGGTCATCGACGCCTTGGGCGGGGTCCAGATTTGTGTCGACAACCCCGTCCGCGACGCGAAGTCGTTTCTCGATCTCCCCGCCGGCTGTTCTCAAGCGGACGGATATCAAGCGCTGGCCTGGGTCCGTTCGCGTCATACGGAGGAATTGGTGGATGGGGTCTGGCGGAAAGTCCCAGGCGTGAGCGACTTCACCCGACAGCGGAAAGAGCAGGACATGCTGTTCAAGATCGCCGGGAAACTGAGTTCGTTCGCTTCCTTCGCATCGTTCTCGGAAGTGGCTCAGAGCCTCACCGACACGGTAGCCCTCGACGAAGGGTTCTCGTTTGGCGATGCCCTTTCGCTGGCCTGGAAGATGCGAGGGCTTAAGTCGGCCGATGTGTTGCGGGTCAATGTCACGACCCGCGACTACGTCACTTCGGACGGTGCCTACGTGTTGCTTCCGACCGCATCGTTCAATGAGCGGCTCGCCTTGTTCTATCCAGCCGCCGCGCAGTAAGAGCTGCAAGCTACGAGCTTCGAGCTACTAGCTCGAAACTCGTTTCTACCGGGACGTTGCCGCGGATGGCGGCGGCTACCGAGCACATCTCTTCGTGGCTTCGATGGATCGCCGCTTCCACCTCCCCGGCTGTGAGTGAGCCGCCCGACACCCGGTAATGGAGTCGGAAACGCTGGAATTTCCAGGGCGGGTCGGGTTCCTTGGTGAAACTGACCTCAATCGACAGGGAGTCCAGTTTCTTGCCGAATTGTGACACCAAGTCGACGCCCGAACACGAGGCCAGTGCCATCGGCAGCAGGTCGGACGGTCGCACTCCATACTCTTGACGCCCGTCAATATCGACGGGTGTTCCCTTCGAGTCGATTCCGTCGAATCTCAGCTGGTCCTCCCAGGTGATGGTCACGGCGGCCATATTCATCTGCTCCTTTTGCTACTCAGGAGTGAGACAAATCGGATCTGTCTTTTTCTGTCAAATTGGGAGATGATGTTGGGAGCACACTGCTGGTTTCGCATGTGCACTGCTGCCTGCGGGTGGCTAACTTGGGCGGATGCATTCTTCAACGGATGCATGAATGGAGGAAGGGATATGAGAAAACGACTACCAGTTTTGGCGGTCCTGTTGGCGTTGGCGCTGATCGCCGCCGCTTGTGCGGAGTCCGCAGAGGAGACGACTACGACGGCGGCAGAGACAACAACCACAGCTGCTCCGGCAACTACTCAACCGGAGGAAACGACGACCACGGAGCCGGCTGGACCCAAGACCATCATCATCGGGACCACCGACACCGTCTCGAGTCTCGATGCTGCGGACGCCTACGCCACTGCCGACTGGGAACTGATCAAGGCATTCAACGAACCGCTCCTGCGGTTCCAACCGGGTAGCAACTCCGTGTTGGAGCCCGGCATCGCCAGTCTTCCGGTGGCGAGTGAGGACGGCTTGAGCTGGGAAGTAACCCTGCGAGATGGACTCGTATTCGGTGATGGGCTCGAACTCACTGTCGAGATGGCGGTAGAGCAGCTCAATCGGCTGATGAATGTTGATCTGCAAGCAAGCGCCCCCAACCAGGTGGGCAACACGTTGGCGATTCCGTATGTCGAGAGCATCGAGGCGGTCGGTGACGACACCATCCGGTTCAATTTGCTCGGGCCGGCTGGATTCTTCCCGCAGATCCTGGCGGGGGCGCCGTACACGATCACGCATCCGGACTACTTCGCGCTTGACGAGATGAACCTGCTTCCGACGCCGCCGATCTACGGGCTCGGTCCGTGGATCATCACCGAGAACACTGCGGCCGAGCAAACCGTGCTGGAGCCGAATCCGTTCTACACCGGCGCCTATCCTGCCAAAGTTGACCGGATCATCGTGCAGCGTTTCGCCAGTCCGAGCGCCATGGCCGATGCCGTCCGTGAAGGAGAGATTGATGTCGCTTGGCGCATTCTGGGTGCCGAGGCTGCCGATGAACTGAAGAGCGTCAGCGGTTTGACCGTTGAGACGATTCCTCAGGCACCGATCAGGTACCTGATCGTCAACCATGCCGACGGCTTTGTCACCGCGGACCCGCTCGTTCGCCAGGCTCTGGCGGCAGCCATCGACCGCGACGAGCTGTCCGACGTGGTGTTCGGCGGCGCAGTGACGCCTCTGTACTCGCAGGTTCCACCCGGGTTCTTCGGGGCCAACGAGGCGTTCGAGGACGCCTACCAATCGCCGAACCTCGATCTGGCGGTGAGCTTGCTCGAGGAAGCCGGCTATTCGGAGAGCAACAAGTTGCAGCTCGATCTGGGCTACCCGCCGGAGCACTACGGTGTCACGACTGCCGACGGTGTGCTGCTGGTCGCCCAGCAGTGGGAGGCCACCGGCCTGATCGATGTCAACGAGATCTCTCAGGAGTGGAGCACCTACGTATCTGACTGCACCAACGGCGTTGCCTTTGACGTATGTGTGCTCGGTTGGTTCTTCGACTTCCCGGATGCTGAGAACTATCTGCAGCCGTTCATCGAGGGTGACGGACTCGGGACCATGGTTCTGTGCCCGAACGAATCGTGCGGCGAAGCTACCACTACCGGGATCAACCCACTGTTGGGATCGTTGCTAATCGATCAGCGGGCGGAAACCGATCTGGAGGCACGTGCTGCGATTCTCGAGCAGTTGCAGGATGTGTACGCCGAAGAGGTCGTGACCATCCCACTGTGGTTGGAGCCGGAGTTCATCATCTATCGGGACGGGATCGTCGGGGACAGTTCACTGCCGAACCCACAGACACTCAACATCGGTCCAGATTTTGAGTTCGTCTACTCGGTGCTGGACATCACCGGATAGCCGATAACCGGCCAAGACGCTGAACAGGGAGCGGGTTCACCCCGCTCTCTGTTCTTTTCTGAGTCGCTTCAACTATCCTCGGTTGCCTGTGCACCCGTTGCTGATTGTCTTCTTGATCTTCGGCATCCCGGCTGGATTGGCTCTGGGGTGGGTGTTCCTCCGCGGAAGTGAATCCTTGCGTCGCTACATCCTTACCCGCATCGCGCTGACGCTGCCGATGGTGCTGATTCTCATTTCGGTGGTCTTCTTCGTCCTGCGGGTCATGCCGGGCGACGTGGTCTCCTCGACACTGGGTCCAAAAGCGAGCGAAGCTACCCGGCAGAACATAATGGAAGCGCTCGGACTGGACGATCCGCTCATCGTCCAGTACTTCAGATTCCTCGGTGATGTCATTACCTTCGATTTGGGGGATTCATTCATCGGTGCTCGCCGGCCGATCGTCGACGAACTTGGCGAACGGTTGCCTGCCACGCTGGAGTTGATCGTCCCGGCCGCCATCGTCGCCCTGGGCAGTGGTTTGTTGTTCGGCACCTATGCCGCCATTCGTCGGAAGAAACCGGCCGATTACAGTCTCAGGCTCTACAGCGTCATCATCTACTCGATGCCCATTTTCTGGTTGGGGCTGCTTTTGCGACTCGTGTTCAGCGTAGGGCTGGACTGGACGCCGATCGCTGGTCGGATCGATGTTGTAACCAACACCACCCTCGACCGAACCACCAATTTGCTTTTTGTCGATTCGATCCTCTCGGGTAATTGGGCGGCGCTCAAGAGCGTGCTCCGTCACATGATCTTGCCGGCGGCCACGCTGGGGCTCGTGCTCTCGGGGGTCTTCATACGGCTGACCCGGATCAATGTCATTGAGACGCTGCAAGAGGACTACGTCGTGGCCGCCCGGGCTCACGGCATCCGTGAGCGGGTAGTGACTTATAGCTACGCGCTCAAGAATGCCATGATCCCGGTGGTCACGGTCATGGGGCTTCAGGTAGCCATCTTGCTTGCCGGTGCCGTACTCACCGAGACGGTTTTCAACTGGCCGGGCATGGGGCGGTATCTCATTGAGCGGATCAGCTCCCGCGATTTCCAGGCCGTCCAATCGACGGTGGCGGTCTTCGCGTTGTTTGTGGCGATCATCAGCCTGGCAGTCGACGTGATCTATTCCATTCTCGACCCGCGTGTGAGGTACTGATGGCCGCCGAGTCACCGCCCAAACCTGGCCAGGTCGCCGATTGGGAGCTCGAGCTCCAGAAGGTCGGGTTTGCCCGACGCATACTCAGGCGCCGCAAGTGGTACTCGCGCCGACTGGTGGTTTGTCGCTATCTCGACCGTTATGGTCGTTGGATTTCTCATTGTCGCTGCCGTTCCGCAATGGCTTGCGGCTCACGACCCGCTCGAACAGGTGGGCCCCCGCCTCCTTGCGCCGGGAGAGCTTCCCGAACAGGAAATCTTGATCGTGCCAATTGGCGGAACGGTGGCAGCCATCGCCGACTTCGAGCCGGGCGTGCGAACCCCCGTCGCTGTTGCAGTAGACACCCCTTCAGTGAGGCAGCGAGAGACGAGGCGGAGCGGGTGACCGAGGAGATCGCCGCCGCTGGCGAGGAGGGGCGCATCCGGTTGCAGATCGAGCGTTACGAGACTGTCGAAGAGGCGCTGGCAAGCGTTGAAGCCGGCGAAGTTGTCGCTGCCGTGATCTCTTCGACAGCCTATGACGCTATCGGGGCGGATTTCCCGAACCTGCAGAGTTCGGGAGCCGTGTCGAGCGCCGAACAGGATGCCACCAGCTTTCCGCTCGGCACCAACCAGGTGGGCCAGGACGTGTTGAGCCGGCTCATTTGGGGGGCGCGGATAGCCATCATCATCGGGTTTTCGGCGTCGATTGCCTCTTTCATTCTCGGAGTCCCGCTCGGCTTGCTGGCAGGCTTCGTGGGCGGGAAGACCGACCGGGCCATGACCCTGGTGATGGACAGCATCTACGCCTTTCCCGGGCTCATCCTCGCAATCGCCATCACCGCAGTCCTGGGGCCGAGCATCTTCAACATCATCGTGGCAATTGCAGTGCTGTACATCCCCACCTACTACCGGATCGTTCGGGGACAGACGTTGCAGGCGAAACAGGAACTGTATCGTGGAAGCGGCTCGGAGTCTCGGCGCCAAGTCGAAAGTGATTCTGGCCCGTTACATCTTTCCCAATGTCATCCCCTCGGTGGCCGTCATCTTCTCGGTCAACGTGGCCGATGCCATTCTCACGGGCGCAGGCCTGTCATTCCTGGGGTTGGGGTTGCCCCTGTCGATCCCGGACTGGGGTATCGACCTGGCCCGCGGTCAGGAATTCATCCGGTCTGCCTGGTGGCTCATCACCTTCCCGGGTCTCGCCGTCATGTTGATCGTCCTGGCGTTCACCATGATGGGGGAGGGCCTCGTCGAGATCTTCAATCCCAAGCTGCGGGAGCGGTAAATGATCGGAGGAGCCAGCACCGGCGACCGCGTCACCGTGGGAGAGCCACCTCTCAAGGCCGGCGAGGTTCTCTACTCGCTACGCGACGTCTCGGTTGAATACGGGACCCGAGCGGGAGCCGTGGCGGCGGTCGACCGGGTGTCGCTCGACATCCGCAAAGGAGAAATCCTAGGGCTGGTAGGAGAGTCGGGGTGCGGTAAGTCCACGCTTGGTAAGGCGATGCTTCGCATGATCACGCGACCGGGGAAGATTTCGAGTGGTGAACTGTTCTTCGATGGCGTGGATTTGCTGAAACTCCCCGAGAAGCGAATGCGCGAGCTGCGGGGGGCCAGGCTCGGCATGGTATTCCAGGACCCAATGACATCGCTCAATCCGCTCACCAAAGTAGTTGATCATCTCACCGAGACCATCATGACCCACGAGCCGAGGGTGTCCGAAACCGCCGCCCGCGACCGTGCGGCGCAGCTCATCGGGCGGCTCGGTCTGCGTGAGGAGCGAATTGATGACTATCCGCACCAATTCTCGGGCGGCATGCGTCAGCGCATCATGATCGCATTGGCTCTGGCCTTGCGGGCCGATCTCGTCATTGCCGATGAACCGACGACAGCCCTTGATGTCATCGTCGAGGCTCAGTTTCTCGACCTGCTGCGCGAACTCCGGGACGAGTTCGACCTCACCATCGTGCTCATCACTCATAACATTGGGGTCGTGGCCGAGGTAGCCGACCGGGTTGCGGTCATGTACGCCGGCAGGCTGGCCGAACTCGCCTCGGTGAACGACCTCTTCCTCGACACGAAACACCCGTACGGGCAAGGCCTGCTGAGGGCGGTTCCGAACATCGCGTTGGATGAGGCTGAGCTATACCAGATGGAGGGCGTTCCGCCCAACCTGCTTCATACGCCGCAGGGCTGCGCCTTTCACCCCCGCTGCCCATCGGCCATGTCTATCTGTTCGGATCTTCAGCCGGGGTTCCAGCCGGTTGAGTGGGATCACTTCGTGGCTTGTTGGCTGTATGAAAAACATCCAGACAAGACCGGGGCCCAAGATGACTGATCCGGGATCGATCCGGGAATCTCACGACGCTGACGGTGAGCACGAGAACCTCGTTGAGGTTATGGGGGTGAAGAAGTGGTTCCCGGTTCAGAAGGGGTTCATCGCCAATCTCCTGGCTGGCGGCCACACGGATTATGTGAAGGCAGTTGATGACGTTTCGTTCACGATCAAGCGAGGCGAGGTTCTTGGTCTAGCCGGTGAAAGTGGTTCGGGGAAGTCGACCGTCGGGAGATTGGTGCTGAGGCTCCTCGATGTTACCGAGGGACAAGTAAGGGTCGATGGGGTCGATCTCGGAACCCTCAATCGCGAGGACCTTCGCAAGGCCCGGAGCAAGATGCAAGTCGTGTTCCAGGATCCGCTGGCTTCGCTCAATCCGCGCATGACGGTTGGTCAGGCGATTGAGCACCCGGCCCAGATCCACCTTCCCGACCTCACACCAGAGGAGCGCAAGCACCTCGTATTCGAGCTACTCGAGGCGGTTGGGATGTCTCCACCCGACATCTTTTACGACAAGTATCCGCACCAGGTTTCGGGTGGCCAGCGCCAGCGTATCGTGCTGGCTCGCGCCCTGATTACCCGCCCTGAGTTGATTGTCGCCGACGAGCCGATCGCCTCTGCCGATGTTTCCGTTCAAGCTCTCCTCCTCCAGCTCATGATCAAACTGAAAGAAGAGTTCGATCTCACCTATCTGTTCATCACTCACGACCTCGCCACCACCAAGTACATCTGTGACCGGATCGCCGTCATGTACCTCGGCAAGATCGTCGAGATCGGACCCCTCGGTGAGGTTTTTCACAACGCTCGCCATCCCTATACGAGGGCGCTACTGGCCGCCGTTCCGGTGCCCGATCCGCGGCACCGGAGAACGGAACCGTTGCCGGCCGGCGAGATCCCCAATCCGATCAACCCGCCTCCGGGGTGCAACTTCCACCCCAGGTGTCCTATCGCCCGGGAAGGAATCTGCGATGGTCAGGAGCCGGTGCTTCTTCCGGTGACAGACCAGGAAGGACACCTGGTGTCCTGTCATCTGCGTACAGGTTCCCATCAGGATCTCGATCCCGAACGGGCCACATCGGGCTAACGAGCAGCGGATAGCTGATAGCTTTCTTCTCATGGGCGCCTGGCTCCGCAAGTATGGTACGACTGCGACCGCGGTCTTCCTGGGAGGATTGCTGTCGATCTCGTTTGCCATCGCCGGCGCGCAACTCTTTCTCGATGGTCTTGATCCGGAGCGTATCGATCGAGAAACGCGCAGCGCCGCGGTGCGGCTCGGAATGCCCTCGGGACTGCGCGAAATGGGTGTTATCTCAACGATTTCGGGCGTTGTGATCTTGCTCTTCGTGCTTGTGGCGACGGTAGCTCTCATTGGGGTGGCAATGCGGCGGCAAGGTTTCCGAGAAGCCGCCCTGGGAGTCTTTTCGGCTTTCGCCATCGTCATGATTCCGCTGGGCATCAGTGGACAAGCGGCCGATCCTCCGGCGGAGAACGCCATGGTGGGGGTACTGGTGGGGGTGATTTCCGCTCTGGTGGTTGTCTCGCTCGCGGTTCCGGCGACGTCGCTGGCATTTGATAGAGCCGAATTGGATCGCCGCCGTCGACAATCAGGCAAGACCTAGATCTCGAGCAATTCGAGTCTTTCAAACACGATCGCCGAATGGGCGAGGAACCTCTCGGTCGAGAAGCAAGCTGCCAATGCGTCGTGCGACAGGCCGACTTCCGGGTCGGCCTTCAACAAGTCGAGGAGCTCTTGGTCGCTCTCCCAGGCGACCAGGGCATTTCGCTGGACGATCCGGTAGGCGTCGTCGCGGGCCAAACCCTTTTCCACCAGGGCGAGCAACACCGCCTGACTGTAAACCAGGCCCCGGGTTCCGCTGAGATTGGCCAGCATTCGATCGGCGTTGACCACCAGGTCTTCAACCAGCCGGGCGAACTTGACCAGCATGTAGTGGAGCACGATGCAGGCATCGGGCAGAATCACCCGCTCGGCCGACGAATGGCTGATGTCACGCTCATGCCACAGAGCCACGTTTTCGAGCCCGGCCTGGGCATATCCCCGCAATAGGCGGGCCATTCCGACCATGCGTTCGGAGATGATCGGGTTGCGCTTGTGAGGCATGGCCGAAGAGCCCTTCTGGCCGGCCCGGAAGGCTTCCTGGGCTTCACCTACCTCGGATCGTTGAAGGTGGCGGATCTCGGTGGCGAAACGTTCGATGGAGGCGCCGGTGAGCGCGATTGCCTGGAGGAGCTCGGCATGCCGGTCGCGGTGGGTGACCTGGGACGACGCGGGCTCAATGCCCAGACCGAGCTTTTCGCAGACGTAGTCCTCAATGCGGGGAGGGGTATGGGCATAGGTTCCCACCGCTCCGCTGATCTTCCCGACGGCGATCGCCTTGCGACCTCGCGCCAGCCGGGCATGATCCCGGGCGAGCTCAAAAGCCCACGTGGCCAGTTTCAGTCCGAACGTGGTGGGTTCCGCCCAGATCCCATGAGTGCGTCCCAGCATGGTGGTTGCGCGGTGCTCGACGGCTTTGGCCTTCACCACGCCAAACAGGTGACCGGTCTGCTCCAGCAGCAAATCGGCGGCTTCCTTGAGCAGCACCCCCTGGGCCGTGTCGAGAACATCGGAAGAGGTGAGACCGTAGTGGACCCATTCCCCTCCCGTTCCGGCGTTCTCGGCGAGGAGATCTACGAAGGCCGCCAGGTCGTGGTTGGTGACTTCCTCGCGAGCCTTCCAGGCTGCCGGGTCGACCGGATCGGCTTGCCGGACTGCTCGGGCGGCCTCCGGGGGAGCGATACCCAACTCGCTCCATGCTTCGACGACCAGAGCTTCGACCTCTTGCCAAGCAGCCAGCTTGCGTTCCTCCGACCAGATGGCCGCCATCTCGGGCAACGTGTAGCGCGGGATCATGAGAAGAAAGCTATCAGCTGTCGGCTATCAGCTGTCAGCTATCAGCCTCAGCGTCTGAAACCTGAAACCCTGGAACCTGAAACCTGAAACCTGAAACCTGAAAGGGCAGTTGGGGGTCAAGCGATAGCCAGACGGTCTCTTGGCGAGGCGTGACCCCCATCCCCTTCGGCTGCGCCTCAGGTACTTCCCCTTGCAGGGGGAAGCAAGTTATTCCAGCGTCTGTTCCGCCAACTCCTCGCGGTAGCGGCTCAGTTTCTCGGCCAAGCGTTCATCGTTCAGGGCCAGAATCGCTATGGCCAGCAGCGCGGCGTTGGCCGAACCGTCGACCGCCACCGTTGCCACCGGAATACCGGTCGGCATCTGCACGGTGGCCAGCAATGCATCGAGACCCTGTAGCGAAGCGCTCAGCGGCACCCCGATCACCGGCAGCAGCGACTTGGCGGCCATCACTCCGGCCAGATGGGCGGCCTTTCCGGCCCCGGCGATGATCACCGAGAAGCCCTGGTCCGCCGCCGTGGAGGCAAATCCGAAGGCGGCGTCGGGGGTCTTGTGGGCGGACAGCACCCGCACCTCATGCTCCACGCCGAACCGGGTCAAGGTATCGTCGGCGGCCTGCATCTTGGGCTGATCTTTGGCGGATCCCATCACAATGGCGACCTTGCTCATCGAGAACCTCCCGATATTCCAGCGATGTCTGAACGGAATTGTTTGCCCTTGAACCTGATCACGTCGGCTGCCGTGTAGGCCCGTTGGCGAGCTTCGGAGAGGGTAGGTCCAGTACCAACGACGTTGAGGACCCGACCTCCGTTGGTCTTCAAGGTTCCCTGGTGGCGAATGGTGCCCGCCTGAAACACCAGGACTCCCGGCATCTCGGCAGCAGTGGCGATGCCGGTGACGGGATCCCCACTCACGGGATCTTCCGGGTACCCGGCGGCGGCCAGCACCACATCAACGGCGGCCCCGGTTGACCAGGTCAAATCGAGCGTTTGGGCTCTCCCGTCGAGGCAGGTGTCGAGGGCGGCTAGCAAATCGTGCTCGAGCAGAGGGAGGACGACCTGCGTCTCCGGATCCCCCAGCCGGCAATTGAATTCCAGAACCTGCGGTCCCCGGTCGGTGAGGACCAGTCCGGCGTAGAGGAACCCCTGGTAGGGGCTCCCTTCCGTCTCCATCTGATTGAGTACCGGGCGCATGACGTGGGCGATGGTCCAGTCAACCAGTCCGGCCGGTAGGTCGCCGACCGGTGAGTAGCAACCCATTCCCCCGGTATTGGGCCCCCGGTCACCGTCGCCGAGCCGTTTGTAGTCGCGAGCCGGTTGCAGGGGGATCGGGTCCTTTCCATCGCACAGAGCGAATACGCTCACTTCCGGCCCGGCGAGGTAATCCTCGATGACGACGGTGTTTCCCGCCTCTCCGAACTCTCCTCCCAGGCACCGATCGACCCAGGCAACCGCTTCAGGGTGACTTTCGGTGACGAGCACCCCCTTTCCGGCTGCCAGGCCGTCGGCTTTCACCACAAACGGGCCCGGTTGCTCGGTCAGGCAATCGATGGCTGATTGGCGATCGGTGAAGGCCCCGCCGCCGGCGGTGGGAACGCCGGCCCGCTCCATGATCCCTTTGGCGAACGACTTGGATGACTCCAGTCGGGCCGCCGAACGGGAGGGTCCAAATGCTCTGATTCCCCGGCGGGTCAAGGCGTCGACCACTCCGGCCGCCAATGGAGCTTCCGGGCCCACCACCACCAGGTCGATTTCCTGCTGTCCGGCGAAGGCCGCCACCGCGCCGGCGTCGCTCGGCGAGATTCCGTCGACTACCGGGCCCAATTCCGCCAACCCGGGATTGCCGGGCAGCGAGATCAGGCTGGTGAGCAAAGGGCTTTTGCTCAACTTCCACCCGAGGGCGTGTTCACGTCCACCACCACCGAGCAGCAGGACCTTCATGAGGACCGGCTCAGTACTTGCTGCCTTTCGGGACCGACCGATACCCATCCAATCGGCACCCGGGTGTTGTCTTCTATGAATTCGATGTACTGCTGGGCTTCCCTGGGGAGGTCTGCGAACTTCCGGACCTCCGTGATATCGGATCTCCATCCGGGAAGCTCCTCGTACACCGGAGTGCAGTTGTACAGCACCCGCTGCTGGCGGGGCAGCTCCGTATAGGTTTCCCCGAGTGAGCTGTAGGCCACCGCGATCTGCAAGGAGTCGAACTCCGACAAGACATCGATCTTGGTGAGGAAGATGTCGGTGAGGCTGTTGATCCGTGCCGAGTAGCGCAGGGCGACGAGATCCAGCCAACCACAACGCCGCCGCCGCCCGGTCACGGTGCCGAACTCTCCGCCGACGGTGACCATGGTCTCGCCTATCTCATCGGAAAGCTCGGTCGGGAATGGTCCGGTGCCCACCCGGGATATGTATGCCTTGGCGACCCCCACTACCCGGTCGATTGCCTTCGGTCCGATACCCGAGCCGGTCAGTGCCCCGCCGGCGGTTGGGCTCGAGGAGGTGACAAACGGATAGGTCCCATGATCTACGTCCAGAAGGGTCCCCTGGGCGCCCTCAAACAGGACCTCCCGACCGGCTTCGATAGCCTCCCAGATCAGAAGGGAAGTGTCGGTGACAAAGGGAAGGAGCGCTTCGGCGTAGCCTAGGTACTCCGTGGCAATGTCTTCGCCGTCCATCGGTAACTGGTTGTAGACCCTGGTCAGGAGCTTGTTCTTGTCGGCGAGAGCCACGTTGAGCTTGTCGCGAAAGATCTTCGGGTCGAAGAGATCCTGGACGCGGATTCCCTGCCGAGCGTATTTGTCGGTGTAGGCGGGCCCGATACCTTTCTTGGTTGTACCGATCATTTGACGGCCTAGATATCGCTCCATTACCGCATCGAGTTTGCGGTGATAGGGCATGATCAGATGGGCGTTCGACGAGATCCGGAGGCGCGAGGAATCGACGCCCCGAGACGAGAGCATGGCAATCTCGCCCAGCAGCACTTTCGGGTCCACTACGCACCCGGAAGCGATCACGGGCATACAATCCGGATACATCACTCCGCTGGGGACCAAAGAGAGGGCAAACCTCTCGGCGCCGATGACGATGGTGTGACCGGCGTTGTTGCCACCCTGGTAGCGCACCACCAGATCGGCGTTTTCGGCGAAGACGTCGGTGACCTTGCCTTTTCCCTCATCTCCCCATTGGGCACCGAGAACGATCGTGGCGGGCATGAGTGTGCTCCTTGTAGGCCGCGCCCAGGCATGGTAGTGGCGGGCCGGCGACCGTTCCCCGAAGGAGGGCTCGTCCCTGCACACCCTGGGCTTTGGCCGCGCGATCCGGCCGGATCACTAAGCTCAGCCTGGCTGAACCTGGAGGATCACCGTGCCGCGCATCCGCGCCGCAAATATCGAAGAACACAAGGAGTTGACCCGCGGGCAAATCCTTCACGCTGCTCAAGAGTTGTTTCAGAGCGAGGGGTACTCCGAAACATCCTTGGGGGATGTCGCCAATCGGGTGGGGATAGGCCGGACGACTTTCTACGAGTACTTCACCGACAAAGAAGACCTCCTGTGTTCCTTGGTCGAGGCAACTCTGCCGGGGATCATCAGCGACATCATTGCCAACGTGCCTCGCGGCGTGAGTTCGGCCGAACAACTGTCTCACCTGGCCATCGGGATGGTTGAGTTTGTTTCGACCGATGCCATGCTGGGCAGGGTTCTCCACACCGACGCCTCGCGGCTTTCTCCCTCTGCTCAGCTGCGGGTCCGGGCCACCCACAGCGAATTCGCCAACGAGTTCATGCGCATCTACATGGAGGGGGTCGCCTCCGGGACTCTGCGGCCGTATCCGCCCGATCTGGCGGGTAGGTTCCTCCAAGAACTGATGATGTCGGCTGCCCGCTCCTTGATCGCCCTCAAAGAACCCACCGAGCGCCTTCCCGAAGTGACTCGCAGCATGGTCGACTTCATGCTGCACGGTCTCAGCACCTGATGTCCCGCATCCTGTTTCAAGGGGGCAGCGTTTTCGACGCAGCCGGTGCACCTCCGTCGCCCGCCGATGTGGTCGTCGAGAACGGTCGGATTTTCGAGGTCGGTTCCGGTCTCGACGGGGACGAGGTGGTGGATTGCACCGGACTCCACTTGCTGCCGGGACTGATCGATAGCCACGTCCACGTGATGCTCAGCCATATCGACATGTGGAAGATCGTCCAGACCCCTTTCTCCTATCGGTTCTTCGAGGCCGCCAAGAACCTCGAGGCGACCTTGAAGGCTGGAATCACTACGGTGAGGGACGCCGGCGGGGCGGACCTGGGCATCAAGCAGGCAGTCGAAGACGGCTTGATCGTCGGACCCCGAATGCAGATCTCTCTCAAGATGCTCTCTCAGACCGGTGGTCATGGGGACGGATGGATGGCTTCCGGGGGGGCCGTCGAGCTGTTTCCTCCCTATCCGGGAATGCCGGAGGCCATTGTCGACGGTGTCGACGAGATGCGTCGCAAGGTGAGAGAGCTAATTCGCGATGGCGCCGATGTCATCAAGGTAGCCACCTCCGGTGGCGTTCTATCGCCTCGGGATGATCCGACCCATGCCCACTTCCGATTGGCCGAGCTCGAGGTTCTGGTTGAGGAGGCTACGGCGGCCGGCATCAGTGTGATGGCCCACGCTCAGGCGACGATCGGCATCAAGAACGCCATCCAGGCCGGAATCCGATCCATCGATCACGGGATCTACCTGGACGACCAAGCTATCGAGATGATGTTGGAGCGCGGCACTTTCCTGGTGCCGACTCTGGTAGCTCCAACCGGAGTGTTGCGAGCCGCCGACGCCGGAGCGCAGATCCCGGAAGCCTCCCTCGCGAAGGCTCGCGAGGTGATCGAGATTCATCGGGATTCTTTCAGTCGGGCGGTAGCCGCCGGAGTGAAGGTGGCGATGGGTACCGACTCCGGTGTCACTCCCCACGGCGAGAACCTTGCCGAGTTGGCACTCATGGTCGAGGGCGGGATGACCCCGCACCAAGCTCTGGTGGCCACCACCCGGACCGCCGCCCAGTTGATGGGCCTGGACGCCGAGCTGGGAACGCTGGAGCCCGGCAAGCGCGCCGATCTGGTTGTTGTGGACGGAGACCCATTCGAGGTGGCGGCGCTTCCGGATCACATCACCCAGGTCTGGAAAGACGGCCACCGGATCGTCTAAAACCCGCTTTTGGCGTCAAACCAACACCGTTTTTGGTGGATCTTTGACGCCAAAGCGGGTTGGGTCTTGACCTCGACGAATCTGCCGGTACTCATTAGTGCCAGAATGAAGGCGCGGAGGTCCGATGCTGGAACGCGAATTGAAGCTCAGTGCGCCGGCCGCCTTTCGTTTGCCCGAGTTGTCGGTCGGCGGATTGGAGGCCGTCGCGGCGGCCCGACGCTACCTCGACGCTGTCTACTACGACACGGCAGATCTGCGTCTATCCAGGTGGGGTTGCAGTCTGCGGCATCGCACCGACGAAGGCTGGACCGTCAAGCTTCCTCCCAACTCCGACCGCGACCTTCAGCAGCGCCGGGAGATCACGTTCGAGGGCAAGTGGGATCAGATCCCCTCCGGAGCAGAAGCGCTGGTTCGGGTGTTTGCGCGGCAGGCTTCACTGCAGCAGATAGCCCGGTTGCGAACTGTGCGAAAGCCGGTTCTCCTGATCGATGGTCTTGGTCGGTGCAGGGCGGAGGTCGTCGACGATGACGTGTCCACTTACCGGGGTCGGGGCCCGGCCGGTCGATTCCGGGAGATCGAGATCGAACTTGCCGAAGGCACCGATGAGGAGATCCTTGATGGGATCGTTTCCTCGTTGCGCGACGCCGGGGCCGGATCCGTCAGCCGCTTGAGCAAACTCGCCAGAGCCATCGGTGCTCCGGCCTTGCAGGATCCCGACGTTGTGCCTTTCGATCCGGGTGACGATCCTCGAGCCGGAGATGTGATCCGGGCGGCTATCGCCCGATCGGTTCATCGGTTCATCGTTCATATGCCCGGGGTGCATCTCGGAGAGGACCCCGAAGCACTCCATCAAGCTCGCGTGGCGACACGTCGCCTCCGATCAGATCTTCGGACCTTCGGCCCATTGCTCGATGAGAGTTGGGTGACTTCACTTCGCGACGAGCTGAGCTGGCTGGGCGGTGGTCTCGGTCCGGTCCGCGACATCGATGTCCTCACCCTGCGATTGACGGCCACTTCTCAGCGGCTCGCTCCCGCCGATGCCTACCCGGCGAGCGTGATAATAAAGATGCTGCACCGCGAGCGGGAGAGGCGCCGCCGAGCATTGCTCGATTCGGTTGATGAGCCCCGTTATCTCGAACTGCTTGATCGGATGGTCGACGCTGCCAACCACCCGCACCTCTTGCCCCCGGCCGACCGACCGGCCCGCGAAGTGCTGCTCGATCTGGCCAGAGTCCCATTCGAATGGCTGATGCAGACCGTTGGGGAATTGCCGGTCGAGCCGGCCGATCCCGACCTACACCGAATCCGTATCCGGGCCAAGCGGGTTCGGTACGCCGCCGAAGCAGTCGCCCCGGTAGTGGGCAAGAAGGCCGCGCGATTCGCGGAGGCGGCCGCCCGGCTTCAGGACACGCTTGGCGACCTCCAAGACTCCACCGTCGCTCACGAGTGGTTGTCGGCAGCTGCCCGGAACCAACCGGCGGTGGCGTTTACCGCCGGTCAACTCGCCGGGCTCGAACTCGTCAAGGCCGAGGCGGCTCGGGCCGGATGGACTGCGGCATGGGAGGAGCTCTCGCGACCAAAACTGCGGAGCTGGATGTGAGGGAAGTGCGAGCGGCAGGTGGTTTGGTCACCCGGGTCGACGAAGCCGGAGATCCGCAGGTTTTGCTGGTTCATCGCTCGCGTTATGACGATTGGAGTTTTCCCAAGGGCAAGCTGGATGGGGACGAAACGTTCGAAGATGCTGCCCTGCGCGAGGTGCTGGAGGAGACGGGGCTGGTCTGTCGTCTGATCGACGAACTGGCGCCCGTGCGCTACCGGGATGCCGACGGTCTTCCCAAGCTGGTCAGGTACTGGCAGATGGTGCCGCTCGAGGGAGATATCGGCGATTTCGCATTCAACTCAGAGATCGACGATCTGCAGTGGGTCCGTCCGGTAGAGGCGGCGAGGCTGCTCAGCTATGCCCATGATCGTGTTCTACTGAACGGCTTGGCGGCGGCCGGTTCGAGCTAGTCGTCGATCAACAGCCGGGTTGTCTCGTATGGCAGGTCGACGGTTATGCCATCCTCGGTCCGCGTGGCGAAGTGGTCCAGCATCCAGGCTTGAGAATCGACGAGTTCCTCATCCGGACCCGGTTGAAGGCGAACATATGTCCCGTCTGGCTCCAGGAGCCGGGATTGCACGTTGTCGCTGAGATGAACGAAGAGGACTGCATCGCGAATCAGTTCAAGCACACGTTGGCTCACCGGGAACAGGACTTCTACCCGACGGTTGAGGTTGCGGGGCATGAGGTCGGCGCTGCCCAGCAGCATCTCTTCATCTCCGCCGTTACGGAAATAGAAGATGCGGGCGTGTTCGAGGAACCGCCCCACGATCGACGTCACCCGGATGGTTTCGCTCAATCCCGGAACTCCGGGCCGTAGAGAGCACATGCCGCGCACCTGGAGGTCGATCTTGACTCCGGCCTGGGAAGCCCGGTACAGCGCCTGGATCACCCGCTTGTCGACCAGCGCGTTCATCTTGAAGGCCAGGTACCCGTCACCGTGGGCGCGCTGCCTTTCAACTTCTCGTTCGATCCGGGATTCGATTCCGTCCCGCATGGTGGTGGGAGCCACCAGGAGCTTGCGGTACTCCGTCGGGTGGGCGTAGCCGGTCAGGACGTTGAACAACTCCGAGACATCCGAAGCGATCTCCTCATCGCAGGTGAAGAATCCGAAGTCGCTGTAGATGCGAGCCGTCACCGGGTTGTAGTTCCCGGTAGCCGTGTGCACATACCGCCGGATACCGGTGGATTCCCGGCGTACGATCAAAAGCAGTTTGCAATGAGTCTTGAGCCCGGCGAACCCGTAGACGACGTGCACGCCGGCCTTCTCCAATTGGCGGGCCCACCCGAGATTGTTCTCCTCGTCGAAGCGAGCTTTCAGTTCGACCAGCACCGACACCTGTCGGCCGTTCTCACGAGCCTCGAGCAACGCCTCGACTATGGGTGAATTGGGACCGACCCGGTACAAGGTTTGCTTGATCGTCAAAACTTTGGGATCCCGGGCGGCTTGACGGACCAACTCGATCACCGGGGCGAAACTGTCGTACGGGTGATAAGTGACTACATCCTGTTGCCGCATCACTGAAAAAAGATCCGGCTTTCCACGGAAGGCCGGTGGGACGGCGGGCAGAAAGGGCTCGAACTTGAGGTCGGGCCGATCGACGGAGGTCAGCTCCATCAAATCGGCCAGACCGACCGGACCCTCGACGGTGAACACCTGATACGGGGCCAGCCGCAGATTCTTGACCAGCATCGATCTGACCCACTCGGGCATCGCGTGATCGATTTCCAGGCGATCGGCCGAGCCGAACCGGCGCAGGCCGACGCCTTGCTCGACGGCCACCGACAGATCGGATGCCTCATCTTCCTCGATCTCGAAGTCGGCGTCCCGGGTGAGTCGAAACGGATAGGCGGCCAGTACCTCGACACCGGGGAAGAGCAGGTCGAGATTGGCGGCGATCACTTCTTCGATCCACACAAAAGTGTTGGACGTCTCCACGAGCCCGAGGCTCTCGTAGCTGTCGGCGCTCTCCTCGCTGGGAACCTTGAGCAGGCGCGGGAAGGCGGGCGGCACTTTGAGCCGGGCGAAGCGTTCTCCCTGGACCGGGTCGTTGACCAGCACGGCCAGGTTCATGCTCAGGTTCGTGATGTAGGGGAACGGCCGGCCCGGATCGAAGGCCAGGGGAGTGAGGGCCGGGAAGATCTCACGCTTGAAATGGCGACGCAGGAGTTTCACCTGCTTGCCCTTGAGCTCCTCGTAGCTCAGCACGGACAGATCGGCTTCGCGCAAGGCTTTGCTCAAGTCCGATTTCCAGCAGTCCATTTGAGCGCTCAGTTGGGGAAGAAGCTCTCTGCGGATGGCCGCCAGTTGTTCGGAAGGCGTCATACCGTCGGGTGGCGCGGACAGTACGCCCGATTCCAGCTGACGCCGCAGGCCGGACACCCGGATCATGAAGAATTCGTCGAGGTTGTTGGCGAAGATCGACAGGAACTTGACGCGCTCGAGGAGCGGATGCCGGTAGTCGAGGGCCTCCTCCAATACCCGGCCGTTGAACTGTACCCAGCCAATCTCGCGGTTGGTGAACAGCGAGGGGTCCTCCAGATCCGTGAACATTGGCGTTTCGGAATGTTGTGCAGCGGTCATCATGAGTGGATGGGAGGGCCTCATCCCATGGTTATCGGCGGGCCTTGCCGTCCAATATACAGATTCCTCGAACATTGCTCCCGGTAGCATTGCTGGGACATTTCCGCCTCCGGGGGTCCAACGTGAAGACCGTCATCCTATTTCGCCACGGGAAATCCGACTGGAACGCCTCTTGGGATTCCGACCATGATCGCCCCCTGGCCGAGCGAGGCCGGCGGGCTGCCGATCAAATGGGTCGCTTTCTGGCGGAGAAAGGCGAGGTGCCGGAGTTGGCGTTCTCCTCGACCGCACTTCGGGCTCGTGACACGCTAGAACGGGCGATACAGGCCGGCGATTGGGATTGCCGGGTTGAGTTCCTCGATGATCTCTATCTCCCTTCGCCTCATGACTTGTTGCATGTGCTCGCCCAGCAGCCAGAGCAGATCAGCTCGGTGATGCTGGTCGGCCATGAGCCCGCCTGGTCCGAAACCCTGTCGTTGCTGGTCGGGGGCGGCGAGTTCAAGTTTCCCACCGCCGCCATGGCTCGGGTCGATGTTGCCGTCGAGCGTTGGGCAGAGATCAACTTCGGATCCGGAGAGTTGCGCTGGCTGATAACGCCCAAGGAACTCACCGGGCCTCTTTGAGGCCCGGCGAGTTCAGGTTTCAGGTTTCAGGTTTCAGGTTTCAGGTTTCAAGCCGACCCGCTACCCGCAACCTGTTGCTCGCTACCTGAACGCCACCCAGGCGACGTCGGTGAGATCGTCCAGACTGCTGGCCTTGAGGCCCTTCTCGGACATGGTGTAGACCAGGTCACCGATCACGATCGACCGGTGGATCTGTGCTTGCCAGTCGAACCAGTACTCGTCGTCAAGGCCGCCCGCCTTCGACTCGGCGTGAGTGACCGTTCCGACATCTTTGATACCGTCCCGGTTGGCGATCACACCGATTGCTCCGGCGAACCAGTCTTCGCGACCGTCTTCCCACGACCACGCTTGGACGGGCAACATGGTCAGTCCGGTCGCCGGCCAGTACAGGAACGCCCGATGGTCGTACTCGACTTCCGACCATCCATCATCGAAAGTCATCTTGTGGATTCGCCTCGGGTTGGCCGGGTCGCTCACATCGAATACGGCTACCTGGGTGCCTTTGGTCCGTCCCTGCTCATCGGCGTCCTGGCCGATACCCAGGAGGAGACCGTCGCCCATCGGGTGCAGGTAGGCCGAGTATCCGAGAATCTTGAGCTCGCCGATCACCCTGGGCGATTCCGGGTCGGAGAGATCGATGGTGTAGAGGGGGTCCGTTTGGCGAAATGTCACTACGTAGGCCGTGTCGCCCATGTAGCGGACGCTGTAGATCCGCTCGCCCTTGCCCAGTTCACCGACCTCGCCGATGACCTCGAGAACGCCGGCATCCTCTCGCAGAACCTTGACGAAACTCTCCGAAACCGAATCGTCCCGCCAGCCCCACCACTCCGGCTCACTGGTGGTGGCGACCCGAAGGTCACCGTTATGTTCCGACATGGCCCACTGGTTGAGGATGAAACCTTCCACTTCGCCGGAAGCGATGTACCTGGCCGCCGATTCACCGGATATGTCGAACTTGTGGATCTCTGTGGTCACCCCCTCGAACTCATCGGCCGCCTCATCACCTTCGAGCACACTCCAGTCGTTCCAGCGCTGGGTCGCCACGTAGAGGGAGTCCTGCGAGGCATACACGGTGTCCCCGTCGGCGAACACGCCGACCGCGTCGGCCGGTGCGAGACCCTTGGAGAGATCGATGGTCAATACGGTCAAAGTGCCGAGACCGGAGAACTCCTGGGGCTGGAAAGTCTGCTCGCAATCCAGCAGAAGACCCTCGGTGGTGAAGGTCCGGTTGCCCCGCTTCTCTTCCAACACGAAGTAGGGGAGCCAGTTGTCGATCGTGGAGTCCTCGATGATCTGACGGTTGGCTCGTTCCGCCTCCCGCTCGGCTCGCAAGCCCGAGCCGGTGGGGTAAACGAATTCGAGGCCGGTCGGGTACGAATCGACGACCACCCGGGCAGTGTCGCCCACCATGCGGGCGCTGAGGTAGCTGCCGTCGACAAACAGGGTCTTAACGACCTTCATGTCCTCGGGGTCGGATATGTCGACCTCGGTGAACACCGAGATGCCCGATCCGTAGTAGGGGATATCCGGATTCCAGATTTCCGGTGCCAGTCGAACCGGCACATCCCAGTGATTGGATCGGGACATCACCAGCAGCGTGTCACCGGCCAGCAGCATCTCCTGGGCCCAGCTGTCCTCGAGACTCAGCGAGCCCATCAGTTCAGGTTCGTCGCCGCTCACGTCGACGTAGTAGAGGATGCCCTGAGCAATGGCCATGATGCGAGTGCCGTCCGTCTTGACGATGTCCGGTTCGTCGACCCCGGCCTCTTGAACGTTCGTAGTCGAGTAGTCAACGCCTGCCTGGAGCCCAGAGTTGCGAGTAGCGCCGCCGTCGGCGGGCGCGGCTGCGTCGTCCATTGCCATTTCCTCGACGAACCAGGGGCCACCGCCCCAGTAACCGTAGGGGAGCCCCCACGGCCCGACCAGCTCCAGCGCATTCTCCTTCACGTACTCGAGCAATGGTCCACAGGCGTCGAATGGCTGCAGAGCGAATCCCATCGCCGCCGGGGCACCGAGGATTCGGGTCGTCGTCGTGGTTGGTTGATTGCCGAGCCCAACCGTTCCGGTGGTGCAGGCCGCCGCCAGGAAGGTGATGGTGATGAGGATTCCGAAAGTCTTTCGCATGGGTGTCTCCCTCGCTGTTGACTCTCCGACGCAGAGAGTGGCGAGGAAGGTTCCCGGGGAGGGTCCGCTCCGTGTACCCCTACGCAGTACCTGCTATCGACGACCGACATTGCATCGGTCTTCGGGGCGGTGTGGTCGCTCGGCGAGTTAGCAGAACCGCAGCGGCTGGGCGGCTGCCTTCTTGGCACATCGTTGTGGTCTTTTAGGTGTCGCGACCAAGGTTCCCTAGGCCGGCCGGGGCAGCGCGGCAGTCGACGACGCCACGAGTCCCGAGCAGTGAGTCACGAGTCACGAGGCACTCTCTCCTCATCTTCATCGATCGACTCGTAGTAGACGGAGCTGACTACTGCCGCGATCCCTAGGGCGACTATGACGATCAGGAGTGTGATGACGGCGGTGGCGCTCATGGGTCGGTTGGCGCAACCTAGGTCGGCCAGTTGAACTTCCGGTGACAGTCATGTGTCAGCATCATGAACCGCGGCCGAAATCTCCAAGAACGCAGACACGATTCGAGATAGAGTGTTCACCCTCCGTTTACTTTGCGGCAGTCGTGGCGTCAACTGGGCCTCGTACCGTTTCGGGGGCCGGACCAATAACCGGCCCGAAACTCACTGAAGGAGATCCCCATGATGAAACGCAGCTACCGTCTGGCGACGGTACTCGCACTTATCGCATTGATCGCGGCGGCATGTGGCAGCGACACCGAGCCGACGACCACAACGACCTCGGGTGTCGCGACGACAACGACCACAACGACCTCGGCTGCGTCGGGCGACGGCATGTTGCCCGTGGTCGATCCTCTCGATGTGACCGGAGACATCGTCACGGCCGGGAGCTCCACAGTGTTTCCCCTGTCCGAGGCGATCGTTGCCCGCTTCATCGATGAAGGCTACGGAGGACAAATCACCATCGACAGCATCGGGTCGGGGGCTGGATTTGAGCGCTTCTGTGAGACCGGTGAGACCGACATCTCCAACGCCAGCCGGCCCATCAAGGATTCGGAGATCGAGTCGTGCCGGAGCATCGGACGGGAGCCGATCGAGTTTCGCGTCGGCACGGATGCGCTGGCCGTCTCGGTTAGCCCTGCCAACACTTTCGCCGCCGACCTCACTCTGGCGGAGCTGGCAACACTGTTCTCGACCGCCGTCACCTGGCAGGATGTCCGTCCTGATTGGCCTGCCAACCCGATTCAGCGCTTCATCCCGGGAACCGATTCGGGAACTTTCGATTACTTCGTTGAGGAGGTCTTCGATGAGGACGAAGCTCCGATCCTGAACGCGGCCAATCTGCAGCTATCCGAGGATGACAACGTGCTCGTCCAGGGTATTGAGGGGGATGGTTGTAATCCCGACGATCCCGCGACTACCTGCGCCGTCGGCTTTTTCGGGTTCGCCTATTACGCCGAGAACTCCGATCAGCTGAACGTGCTGTCCATCGAGGGTGTGGAACCGAACGAGGCCAACGTCGATGCAGGTACTTATCCGCTCGCCCGGCCCCTGTTCATCTACAGCACGGCGGACATCATGAAGGAGAAGCCGCAGGTTGGTGATTTCATCAACTTCTATCTCACCTACGTGAACGATGAGATCATCCAGGTCGGCTACTTCCCGGCGCCCCAGGCTGCGCTCGAGACGGCGCAACAAGCCTGGCTCGACGCGATGAGCTGAGCAACTGCCTCCCGCGGGGTGGGCGCATTACTGCGATCCCACCCCGCTCTTCTACGCTGGGGATGATCATGGCGACGGAAGCTTCGACGGTTGGAGACATCCGGGCAGCGAGCCTGAAAAGGCGACCGCGTCCGCTAGAGATGCTGATCCAGGGATCGCTTTTCGTGGCCGCCGCCATTTCTATCGTCACCACGATTGGAATCGTTTTCGAACTGGGCAAAGAAGCGCTGTTGTTCTTCCAATCGGAGGATGTGACGCTCGGCGAGTTCTTCTCGTCGACTACCTGGCAGCCGGCCATCCTGGATTTCGGGATCTGGCCGCTGGTGCTGGCCACCGTGATGGTGAGTGTCATCGCCATGACGGTGGCTCTGCCGATTGGACTCGCTACCGCGATCTACCTGAGCGAGTACGCCTCGAATCGTGCGCGTGGGATCCTCAAACCAATCCTCGAAGTCCTGGCCGGGATTCCGACGGTTGTGTACGGGTACTTCGCCTTGACTTTCATGACCCCGCTGCTCAGATCGATTCTGGGTGACGGCGTCGTGGAGGTCTTCAACGACGCCTCCGCCGGCATTGTGGTGGGGATTCTGATCATCCCTCTGGTCAGCTCGATGGCCGAGGATGCCCTGCACGCGGTCCCTATGTCGCTCCGAGAGGCTGCGCACGCTCTGGGGGCGACCAAGCTGGAAACGTCGATCCGGGTCGTGGTGCCGGCTGCGCTGTCGGGGATCGCGGCCGCCTTCGTCGTCGCGATATCCCGGGCGATAGGTGAGACGATGGTGGTGGCGATTGCAGCCGGCGCCGGACCCAAGAACTTCACCCTGGGCCAAGACAGCCTGTTCGGGCACATCCTCAACCCGTTTGTGGCGGGTGAGACGATGACCGGACATATCGTGAGGATCAGCGGTGGCGATCTCAGCTACGACTCCATCGACTACAACAGTATTTTCGCGATCGGCCTGACGCTTTTCTTGATAACTCTGTCCCTCAACATGCTGAGCCGTCGGTTCGTGGCGCGCTTCCGGGAGGTCTACGAATGAGTTCACAGGCCGAGGCCGCCTACCCGGATGGCGCCGAACTGGCGAAGGCCGTCGCCGAACGACATCGGCGGGGGACGATCTTCAAGTTCGCATTCCTGGCCGCTCTGATGCTGGCCGTCGTTGCCCTCCTCACTTTGCTTCTCAAAGTCATTGATTCGTCCTTCGGGTACGTAGCTCTCGAGAACGAGGTACAGCCCCGGGAACTGGTGGCCGATCTCGGATATGGCGCGGACGTTGATCTCGCCGACCTCTCCAAGACGGATCTCGTCTCGTTGCTCCAGCGGACGATATCCAACAACGTGGGCCGCCGGCTCGAGCGGGACCAGCGCTTTTTCGACGACCGGCTCGTGTTCGAAAGCGAAGCCAAGTATGCGGAGTTGTGCGCGGGTCCAGAGCCCGTCTCCGGTTGTTCGGCTCCTGCCCGGGACCAGGCGGGTGTCTACCAGCTGGTGGTCGAAAGAGTCGTGCAGCCGACGGTTCTGCAGACTTGGACGCTCTTCGAATCGGTGTTCTCGCGAAGTGAAGTCAGGGCGGTGGCGGATGCGGAGTACCCGCAGGCGGAACTGGTGTTCCGGTCCTGGTTGAGTGGAAGATTCCTGGTCAGCCCGCAGGCTCCCGACCCGGCGGTGGCCGGCGTGCGGACCGCCGTGCTCGGATCGCTGTGGATCGTCGCCATCACGTTGCTGTTCTCCTTCCCGGTGGGGGTCGGGGCGGCCATCTATCTGGAGGAGTACGCGTCCGATAATCGGCTCAACCGACTGATCCAGACCAACATCAACAACCTGGCCGGCGTGCCGTCGATCATCTACGGCATGCTGGGTCTGGCAATCTTCGTACGGGCTCTCGAGGCCTTTTCGAGCGGAGCGCTTTTCGGCGTCGGTGAGGGTACGACGGCCAACGGCCGGACCATCGTTGCCGCCGGCCTCACACTGGGTCTGCTGATCTTGCCGATCATCATCATCAACTCTCAGGAGGCCATCCGGGCGGTCCCCCGATCGCTCCGTCAGGCCGGTCTGGCCCTCGGCGCCACCAAGTGGCAAACCACCCGATCCCATGTGCTGCCCAATGCCTTGCCGGGAATCCTCACCGGCACGATCCTGGCCGTCGCCCGGGCGCTCGGGGAGACGGCTCCCCTGGTAGTAGTGGGGGCTTCGACCTTCATCACCACCGATCCGAACGGGCCCTTTGCCAAGTTCACGGCGCTGCCGATCCAGATCTTCCAATGGACGTCCCGTCCCCAGGACGAGTTCCGCAACATTGCCGCCGCCGCCATCCTCGTGTTGCTGGTCATGCTGTTGACCTTGAACGCCACCGCCGTGATACTCCGCAACCGGTATGCGAGGAGAATCTGAGATGGCGTCCGATGATCGAGGAATCGAGATTCTCACCACCGGCGCGCCGAGTGCGACCGATGACGAAACCCTGGTGACCCATGCCATGGAGACCGTAGATATGAGCATCTTCTACGGATCCTTCCGGGCCGTCAAGAACGTCTCGCTCCAGTTCCGGGACAACTACATAACTGCTCTGATCGGGCCTTCGGGGTGTGGCAAGAGCACCGTGCTGAGGGCTTTCAACCGTATGAACGACCTCATTCCAACCTCGCGGGTCGAGGGCCGGGTCTTTTTCCACGGCAATGACATCTACGAGGAATCTATCGATCCGGTGGAGGTTCGGCGCCGGGTGGGAATGGTGTTTCAGAAACCCAATCCGTTTCCCAAGAGCATCTACGACAACGTCGCCTGGGGAGCCAAGGTCAATGGCTACAAGGGCAATATGGATGATCTCGTCGAACAGTCACTTCGCCAGGCGGCCCTTTGGGATGAGGTGAACGACAAGCTCGATCAATCCGCATTGTCGCTTTCGGGTGGTCAGCAGCAACGGTTGTGCATCGCTCGCACCATTGCCGTCAAGCCGGAGATCATTCTGATGGATGAGCCGACCTCGGCCCTCGACCCGATCGCCACGTTGCGGATCGAGGAACTCATTCAAGAACTGAAGGAGCGATACACGATCATCATCGTCACTCACAACATGCAGCAGGCGGCTCGTGCCTCCGACTTCACCGCTTTCCTCAACATGGACCAGGACCGGGCCGGCCAGGTGGTTGAATTCGGAGCGACGGCGGAGCTTTTCACGAGGCCCGGCAAGAAGGAGACCGAGGACTACATCACCGGACGGTTCGGATGACGACCCCAAGACGGCACTTCCACGACGAATTGAAGACGATCGAACAAGAGCTGGTCTTGATGGCCGGTATGGCAGAGCGCGCCGTCGGCCGGGCCGTGGATGCCCTCTTCCGCAACGACATCACCCTGGCCGGCCAGGTGGTTGCCGAGGACCAGCAAATCGACGACAAGTACCTCCTGATTCATGAGAAATGGCTGGAGACCATGGCCCTGCAGACACCCGTGGCCATCGACCTGCGTTTGATGTCCTCGGTGCTTGCATCTCCTGGTGACCCTGGAACGCATGGGGGACCAGGCCGCCAATATCGCCAAAGTCGTCAAGTCGATCGAGGGCCACGCTCGCGAACCGATGATCCTCGAGCACCTGCGGGAGATGGGCGATCTGGTCCAACCGATGGTACGGACCGCGATGGATGCGTTCGTCCAAAGGGATCTCACGCTGGCCCTGCGGGTGCCGGAAATGGATGAGCCGGTGAACCGGCTCAACCGGAGCATGACCACCGAAGTTGCTCGCTGCGCTCCCGATCAGGAGGTACTCGAATGGGCGGTGCCCATGTTGATGGTTTCGAGGGCGTTGGAACGGGTGGGTGATCAGGCCGTCGACATTGCCGAACAAGTAGCTTTCCTGCTCACGGGCGAGTTCCAGGAATTCACCAGACCGGACACAGATCCGTCATGACCGTTGATCGCGCTCGACGGGTGCTGATCGTCGAGGATGAAGCGAGCCTGGCCGACACGATTCGTTACAACCTCGAACGCGAAGGGTATGACGTCGAGGTCGTTGGTGACGGACGTGACGCCCTCCGGCGTGCCCGACTGGAGCCGCCCGACTTGATCTTGCTCGATCTGATGCTTCCGGAAATGGCCGGGCTCGATGTGTGCCGGGCGCTGCGAGCCGAGTCGAGCGTCCCGATCATCATCGTCACTGCCAAAGATGCCGAGGCGGACAAAGTGGCGGGACTCGAAGTCGGCGCAGACGATTATGTCACCAAGCCGTTTTCGATGAGAGAGCTGATCGCCCGGGTTGGTGCCAATCTTCGCCGGGTAGCGATGATTGCTCCGGACCCGGAACTCACGGAGGACATCCTGGAGGGCGGGCCGGTTCGGCTAGACGTCGCGAGGCACGAAGCGACCGTGCGCGGCGAACCGGTCGATTTCCGCCCCAAGGAGTTCGATCTTGTCACAACCTTTCTCCGCCGAATGGGCCGGCTCCTCACGCGCGAATACCTCATCGAAGAAGTGTGGGGACCCGGCTACTACGGCGATATGAAGACCCTGGATGTTCACATCCGTCGGATCAGAAACAAAATTGAAGAAGATCCCCATCGACCGGTTCATCTGGTGACGGTTCGGGGCCTCGGTTACAAGTTCACAGATGACTGAGAAACGGCACCGAACGCTGGCTCGTCAGCTTCTCACCTGGTACGCGCTCGCCGTGCTGGTGGTCCTCTTGATCCTCGGGGTGGTCCTCAATCGGGTTCTCGAGAACCAGCTGCTCGACGATCTGACCGACTCGCTCGAATCGCAGGCGCTTCTGTTGCGGGCTGTTGTGGCCGGTGAGGGTGAATTGACGCAGAGCATTCTGGAGTGGGCCAACAACGAGAGTTTGCGGGTCACCGTCATCGACATTGGTGGAGGGGTCCTTTTTGATTCGTCTCGTGATGAGGCCGGCATGGAGAACCACGCGCAACGGCCGGAAGTACAGGCGGCGCTGGCCGGAGGCATCGGTGTCGCTACCAGAGTCAGCGCCAGCGTTGGCGTGGAGTACCGCTATGTAGCAGTACCTCCGACCGGCGATGGCCGGATCGTACGGGTCGCCGAACCGGTCAATGTGATTGCCGAAAGTCTCCGCGGTTTGCGAACCGCCATTGCCGTCGCCGGTCTGGCTGCTGCCCTCGTGGGAGTTGGCGTTGTCTGGCTGATCGCCCGCCGGATCGTGCGCCCGATTCAGCTCGTGACCAGGTCGGCGGTGGCCATTGCCGACGGCGACGGTTCGGCGCAGGTGGGGGGCAAGTCGACTATTGAGCTGCAACGAATGGCGGACACGGTGAACCGGATGGCGGGTGAGCTACGCCACCGGGCGGAGCAGAGCGACGACGAACGGTTGGTTCGTGATCGAATCCTCGACGCCCTTGAAGAAGGGGTGATTTTGATAGCAGCCGACGATTCCGTGGCCTATGCCAATACGTGGGCCCGATCCGCCATCGGGGAGCGCGTAACACTGGCTGAACTCCCCGGCCCACTCCAGGAACTGGCCGGTAGAGCCCGCTTCGGTGGCGGGCCGGCGCACGGGGGTTTCGACCATGGTGTCCCTACCCGGCGACTGATGGCATCCGCCATGGTGCCTCATAAGTCGGGCAGCGTCTTGTTGGTCTTGCAGGACGTCACGGAGGCTTTTCGGGTGGAGGCAATGCGGCGGGACTTTGTGGCCGACGCCTCGCACGAGTTGAAGACACCCATTTCGGCGATTCGGGCCGGTGCGGAGACCATCCTGCGGGCCGTCGACGAGGATCCAGAGGCTGCCAGGACCTTTGCCGAGCAGGTTCGGGTGAATGCCGTCCGCCTGGGAAGGGTGGTCGGCGACCTTCTCGACCTCTCGCGCCTCGAGACCGAGTATCCGGTGTTCGAGAGAGTGGGTTTTGACGAGACGGTGCGAGACGAGGCTGCCCGGCTCGAGCATGCGAGCGGCAAGGCGCCGGTGAAGTTGATTGTGCAAACCGAGCCGGTTGCCGTTTACGGAAGTCGATCTGACTTGGGCCTGGCGGTTCGGAACCTGCTCGACAATGCTCAAAGATACGCAGCCGGCGGTGAGGTGCGAATTGCGGTCCGGCCCGTTGGGAACGAAGCTGTGCTCGAGGTGGCCGACAACGGCGTGGGGATACCCACTCGCGATCTGCCTCGGGTATTCGAACGTTTCTACCGCGTCGATGTAGCGCGTTCTCGGCACACAGGAGGAACCGGCCTGGGTCTGGCCATCGTCAAGCATGTAGCGGAACGGCATGGCGGACGTGTGGAGGTAGAGAGTCAACTGGGGGTCGGGTCGACCTTCCGCGTAGTGCTGCCCCTGATCGAAGGGGAGGATGGGTTTCAGTCCGGGGAATGATCGCGTCCCGGTTCCCACCCGGCGCTTGATGGCCTTGACCCCCAACCCGATGAGGCGTCCCAGACCTTAGGCGACGGCGATTGCCACCACCCTCGCCGCGGCGCTGCCCAGGACCGCGCCGCGCCTCTTCCGCCGGCGGGAGAGGCCGACACGACCGCTAGTTGCCAGAAACGAGAAACGAACCTGAAACCGCCAGCGCAACTCGCTACTCGCGGTCGGCTTTGTCCTCGTCGTAGTAGTCGAGGCGGTCGATCGGCATGACCAGTGAAGTGAGGATGTTCAACAAATGGGCGGTGATCCGTTTGAAGTACCGATAGAGCAAGGCGCGCGGGACAGCCTCGCGCCCCGGCCGGTCGGTGCGGAGTTGCTCGTCGATCAGTTCTTCGTACTCGGCCTGCAACGCGTCGCCGCCTCGCAGCAAGTTGTGGGCGGCTTCGAGATCCCTATCACCGAAAACCCGGGCGGTTTCGCCAATGAGTGTCGAGATGCGGTCCCGGTGCCTCATCAGTACGCCGATGTCTTCGGCATCCGATAGGTCGATCCCGCTGTTGGCAATGTCCCAGATGTTCTTGGAGTAATCACCGATACGCTCCGCGTCCTTGACGACGCTCATCGAGGCCAGCACGAGCGTGATATCGGCCGAAGTGCCCCGCACGCTCACATGCACGACCAGTTGCCGCCGGACCGCCCGTTCAGCCTTGTTGACGCGCCTATCTGACTTATGGACGTCCTTGCGGACCAGCTCCGGGTCGGTGCCCCCGATCAGGGCGTTAATGGCAGTGTCGAACGTGTGCCGGTCATCGACCAGCATCTGGCGGATCTGCGCCTCGATCTGCTCGAGCTGCGCGTCTCCGCCTCCCCGGAAAAAATCAAGCACCATGTTTCACTCCCATCATTGCAGTATCAGTATCCCAATCAAGGGGACCAAAACGAAGCCCCCGATTACATACACAATCACAAGCGACTTCCTGACTTCTGCCACTTGCGCCAACTTCTGGGCCAGGAAGAGGGGGATCCTTCTCAGCTGCGGGATGGGATAGAACAGCAGGATGCCGCTGATGTTGAACAAGGTGTGGGTCAGGGCAATGACCAACCCTTCGGGCCGCTCTGTGGCGAGGGAGGCCAGCAGGGCTGTAACCGTGGTGCCCACGTTGGCGCCCAGAGTGATGGGGTAGGCGTTGGTGAGCGTCAGGACACCGGCGGCGATCATCGGTACCAGCACCGAGGTTGTGATACTCGACGATTGCACGGCCACCGTCATGATGAGACCAATGGCCATGGCCGTAAGGCCGCCACCCTTGGCGAGGACCGCGTTCATGGATCGCTCGATGCGTCCTGCTACCACCAGCTTCATGTTGCGGGTGATGTAGGCCAGGGCCAAGAAGATAAGGCCGAGCCCGACGACCAGCAACAGGATGCCCATCAGGGTGTTGCCGGCCCCCAGGCTTTCGAACACCTTCTCCAACAACTTGACCGGTGCGGACACGGCCGTCTTGATCGGACTGTCCGGGCTTTCAAACTCGATGTTCGTCGACCTTCCCAGCAATCCCGCCAATGCCTCGGCCGATCTCGACAGGAATTTGGTTGCAAGCTCAAGAGGTAGGAGTACTGCGACCGCCATCACGTTGAAGAAGTCGTGCATGGTGGCGCCGGCAAAAGCCCGGCGGAATTCGGAGCTGCGCCGAAGGTAGCCCATCGAGGCGAGGGTATTGGTCACCGTCGTGCCGATGTTGGCTCCCATGATCATGGGGACGGCCAATGGGACGGTGAGTGTTCCGGCTCCTACCAGACCGACGATGGTCGCGGTCGACACAGATGAGGATTGCACGAGGACCGTGGCCAGGACGCCGACGAATAGCCCGGCCAGCGGGTTGGATACTCCTTCAAAAAGCGAATCTGTGAAATCCTCCCCGAACCCCTTTATGCCGCTCTCGAGGGCTTTGACCCCGACGAGGAACAGATAGAGGAGAAACAGCACGAGGGCTACCCGGAATCGCACCGGGATGTTGCGCCTGGTTCTGGTTTCGTCCGTCACGATCGCACCGATCGCCCGTTTGCCCTTCGCTCTGGGTGCAGCCTAGATGTCTCGAGTCGAGCACGGGCCGAAGCGGATGCGTACGCTTGGAGGGGTGGACAACGCCGTGCCCCGGGTGGCGGTAACCGCCAGTGTCGAAGCTTCGGCGGGGATGGCCGCCGAGCTGGTGGCAGTGGGGCTTCGTCCGGTGGCGCTTCCCTGTGTGCGCATCCAGCAGGCAGACGAAGCCGATCTGGCGCGCGCCCGGGCGGCAGTGGAAGAAGCTGATCTAGTGGTCCTCACCTCTTCGCGGGCGTTCGATGTGCTGTGGCCGCAAGGTCCGATCCCGGACACTCCGATAGCCATGTTGACGGCGGCGGGGGCATCCCGGGTCGAGGAACGAGGAGGCCGGGTGGCGCACATCGGCACCGGCAACCGCTCCGATTTCACGGCCTATCTAATGCGCAGGGCGGCAGGTATGCGAATCGCTTACCCCCATGACGAGGGCGTCGACCCGAGAATCATTGTCTCAGCGGCGGACGCCGCCGCAGAACTGGTGTCGGTAGCCGTGTACGGGTGGGTCCCTCTGGCGCCGGCGGCTGATCCGGTAGAGGCAGTCGTCTTCGAGTCTTCGCCGGCGGTGGAGGGATGGATGGAGGTTCGTGACCTGGTGGGGATTGTGGTGGCCGCCATCAGCCCCGCCACCGCGGCAGCCCTGCGCCGTTACGGCCGCGGTCCCGACGTTCTGGTCCGCCGTCCTCACTTCGAAATCTTGGCCGAGACCCTGGCGAGTGCACTACTGACGAGCTAGTGCTCGCGGTTTCAGGTTTCAGGTCAGGTTTCAGGTTCGGGTTTCCGGTTTCGCTCGCCCCCCGACCTCCTAGCAACGGTGGCCGCGGTACGAGGTACCAGGTACTAGGTACGAGGTACTAGGTACGAGGTACGAGGTACGAAGCGGTTTCAGCGTCAGGCACCAAGCCACGAGCAACAACGAGAAACTGATTGCTGATTGCTGATTGCTGATTGCTGGTTACTGGTGACTGTTGACCGGCTGCTCATCCTCGCGGTTTCCGTCGATATGCGGAGTGGGGATTTGTCCCGGCGACCACCACACCGATTTGGCGTGTGGGTCATGGCGGTAGCCCCGCCGGACGGATATGGCATATCTTCCGAGCCAACTTGCTCCTGCCACGATTGCGGCACCGGCGATCCAGGTGATCATCGATCCCATAGTGAGTCCTCCTGCTAGTGGGTGTTCGGCTTGTGGGACGGCTGGGTCCCGGCCGCGCTGGGGTTGGTTGAGCGTTAAAAACGGGCCGTCACCGACGACCCTGCCCTCAGAGCAAATACTACTCGATCCCCGGGCCGACGAACGACGCGGGTTACCGGGGTCGCCGGGCGCCGGAAGCTGGTAGCTGTTTATCTGATGTCGTCCTCAGGATCGTGATCGGGGAGCAGGGGAGGCACTTGACCTCCCGCTCCACCGTGGGTCCCGCTGCCGGCGACCCACCAGGTTTGCTTGAGGTCTTTGGGGTGCCGGTAGTCACCTTTGAAAACGGATCGGGCGTACCTGACTACCCACCACACAACCGCAATCGCGATGACGAGGGCCACGGCGTCGAGGATCCATTCCATGGATCCTCCTACTGCTGCAGCACCGCCTGGAGGAATTTCTGGGTTCGTTCTTCTTGGGGATTGAGGAGGACCTCGTCGGGTGGACCATCCTCGACCACCACGCCGCCATCCATGAACACCACTCGATCGCCAACTTGTCGGGCGAAGCCCATCTCGTGGGTGACCACCATCATGGTCATGCCTTCCTCGGCAAGACCCCGCATGACGTCTAGCACCTCTCCCACTAATTCCGGATCAAGGGCGCTGGTCGGCTCGTCGAACAGCATCATGTCCGGGTTCATCGACAAGGATCGGGCGATGGCGACCCGCTGTTGTTGACCACCGGACAGACGGATCGGGTACTCGTCGATCTTGTCGACCATGCCGACTCGCTCGAGAACCTTTCGGGCTACCTCGTTGGCTTCGTCCTCCGAGCGGTTCAACACCTGTCTCTGGGCGATGGTCAGATTGCGCAGAACGGTGAGGTGCGGAAACAGATTGAATTGTTGAAACACCATGCCGATGCGAGCCCGAACCGCGTCTACGTCGGTCTCGGGATCGGTGAGGTCGATGCCCTCAACCAGTACCTTGCCCGATGTGGGGATTTCGAGGAGATTCACGCACCGCAGCAAGGTCGATTTCCCCGACCCGGAGGGTCCGATCACGCATACGACTTCACGCTCGGCCACCTGAAAGTCGATCCCGCGCAAGACCTGCAGCTCACCGAAGTACTTGTGAAGCTCGATTACCTGAATGGGGGGAACTTTGTTATCCATGGTTCACCTCGCCCTCGCTGCCCGCTTCTCGAGTTGAGCGACAAATCTGGTCAAAGGCAGCGTGATGACCAGGTACACCAACGCGATGACGATTAGCGGTGTTCCGTTGAAGGTGTCGTTCATGAAGTCGTTTCCGAATTTCGTGAGCTCCTTGGAAACAATGGTGGTTCCCAGAACGAAATAGAGCGATGTGTCTTTGATCAAGATCACCGCCTCGTTGGTGAGCGGCGGGATGATGATGCGGAAAGCCTGCGGCAGGATGATCAACCGCGTTGCCACTCCCTTGCTCATTCCCAGTGAGCGGGCCGCTTCCATCTGGCCGCGCGGGACTGCTTCGATTCCGGCCCGAATGGTCTCGGCCATATAGGCGCCGGCCACGATTCCGAGTCCGATGGTTCCCTTGCCGAGGGTGCCACCCGGGATGCTCACTCCAAGAGCGATGGGTAGTCCGAACGCCACCAGTGACAACGTCACCAGGGCGGGCAAACCTCGAAACAGCTCGATATAGGTAGTGGCGATCCACCGGTACGGTCTGATCTCGGATCGCTTCATCAATGCCAGGATCAGAGCCAGGATCAATCCGAGAGCGAAGGCCAAGAGGGTGTAGACAATGGTGTTCTTAGCGGCCACCGTGAGGACTTCGGGGAACATGTCGATGGCGACGTCGGGGTTGAAGAACGCTTTCTGGATGGTCGGCCAATCGGCCAGCAACGCCACTGCCAGCACGATGACCAGGAGAAGGGCGTAGAGGAGTCCTCTTCGCAGCCTTTGCTTGGCGACCTTGGTCATGTCGTTCACCTCGTCAAATAGCGAGGGGAACCCTAGTCGGGTTCCCCTCGAGTCTGCTCAGCAGGATGGGTCTATTTGAACCATTTGTCGTAGATGGTGTCGTAGGTGCCGTTGCTCCTGAGGGTGGCCAGCGCATCATTGACTGCCTCGAGCAGCGCTTCCTTACCCTCTTCCTTGACCGCAAACCCGTACACCTCACCGGTCGGGTAGGTCTCGACCACGGTGAGCGAGTCGTCGCCGACCATCCGCTCAGCGTTGACCGGAAGGTCCTGGAGGATGCCCTGGATGTCCCCGGCCTCAATGGCGAGGAACAACTGACCGCTTTCGCCGAATCCGACGATCGCGGTACCAGCCGGAGCGTTGTCCTCTGCGTAAGCCTCACCGGTAGTCCCGGACTGCACACCAAGACGCAGGCCATCCATGTCGGTCAGGCTGGTGATACCGGAGTCTGTCTTGACCATGAGGGACTGGTCGGCGTCGAAGTAGCCGTCGGAGAAATCGATGTTCTCTTCCCGGTCGGGGCGAATCGTGATGGCGGAAGCCGCTATGTCGCAGCTCCCTCCAACCATGGCCGTTCCGTTGGTGATGGATTCGAAGCCCGAGTCGATGAATTCCACGGGAAGATCCAACTCGGCGCCGATAGCTTCCATCAGTTCGACGTCGAAGCCGGTATAGGAAGCCCCTTCCTCGAATTCGAACGGAGCGTATGGAATGTCGGAACAGACAAGTATCTTGCCCGGTTCGACCAAATCGTATTCGTCGGCCCCACCGCCGTCTCCGCAGGCACCGGCAATCAGTGCAAAGGCCAGCACCAGGATCAGTGCCGCCGTGGTATTCCTTCTCATGGCCTTCCTCCTCATGTTTGGTCGAGGGTTCGGCCCTCCGACCGTTCTCCCCTCTTGGAGATGTTAGGCCGTTCTTCCAGAGGCTGCCTATGCGAAAGGAAGCACACGATCCAGGTTGGTCTATCCAGACTGCTCACTAATCTGATGATTCATCAGGAAGCGATTGCCCGGCCGTCGGGCCCTCGCACCGTAGATCCGAGGTTGACCTGTGACCACAACCGACAATCTGCTTGCTCGTCTGACCGGTCCGGCCGATCTCCGTGACCTCGATCATGATCAGTTGACCCAACTGGCCGGTGAGATCCGGGCCTTCCTGGTCGACGTGATTTCCCGGACGGGAGGACACCTCTCGCCCAATCTGGGAGTCGTCGAGCTGACCCTCGCCCTGCACCGAATCTTTGACAGTCCAACCGATCGCATCATCTGGGATGTCGGCCATCAGGCCTACGTGCACAAACTGGTTACCGGTCGCCGCGACTCGTTTGAGACCCTTCGGCAATACGAGGGCCTCACCGGCTATCCCAATCGGGCCGAGAGCGAGCATGATTTCGTCGAGAACAGCCACGCCTCTACGTCGCTCTCATACGCCCTGGGCATGGCGCTCGCCAAACAACGGGCCGGAGACGACAGCTACACCGTGGCCGTGATCGGCGATGGCGCCCTCACCGGCGGGATGGCCTACGAGGCGCTCAACCACATCGCGGTGTTGCAGCCACCCAAGCTGATCATCGTCGTCAACGACAACGGGCGCTCCTACGCGCCGACGGTAGGGGGGATCGCCGCGCTCGGACATCTCCGGTTCGATCCACGATACGAATGGACCAAGAAGACCATCGGGAGGATTCTGCGAAGTATCCCGGCCATCGGAGAGGGTGCCGATGAGCTGGCCCACCGGCTCAAGGAATCAATCAAGCAATTGATCGAACCGGGAACGGTTTTCGATGCCCTGGGACTCAAGTACTCCGGGGCGATCGACGGCCACGACATCGACCTGATCGAGGAGACGTTGAAGCACGCCAAGTCGTTCGATGAGCCGTCGGTGGTACACATCGTCACAGAGAAGGGTTCGGGTTACGAGCCGGCCCTCAACAACGAAGAGGACAGGCTGCACGGCGTCGGTGCCTTCGATGTCGAGTCCGGCCAGCCGGCCAAGTCCGAGCTGAAGCTGACCAGCGTGGCCGGTCAGGCGCTGGTCCACGCCGCCCGGGACCGCCAAGATCTGGTTGCTATCAGCGCCGCCATGATCTCGCCGACCGGCTTGTCGGCCATGGCTCGCGAGTTTCCCGACCGGGTGATCGACACCGGTATCGCCGAGCAGCACGCAGTGACGCTGGCCGCCGGATTGGCGATGACCGGCTTGCGTCCGGTGGTGGCCATCTATTCCAGTTTCCTGCAGCGGGCCTTCGATCAGATCGTCACCGATGTTGCGATGCATGATCTACCGGTCGTGTTCATGATCGATCGGGCCGGCATCACCGGGCCCGACGGTTCCTCTCATCACGGCGCCTTCGATCTCTCCTTCCTGCGCATGATCCCCAACCTGACGATCGGTGCTCCGGCCGACGCCGAGGAACTGTGCGGCATGCTGGAAACGGCTTGGGATTTCGACGGCCCGATTGCCATCCGCTTCCCCAAGGGCGCCGCGGCGTCGGTTCCGACCTTTCCGGCGGAGTCCCTCGAAGTGGGGATCGCCGACCTGGTGCAGGAGGGCGAGGATGTGCTTCTGCTGGCTCTTGGGAACATGGTGGAACCGGCGGTGAAGGCGGCCGGGATGCTTGCCCAGCAGGGGATCTCGTGTGGGATTGTCAACGCTCGCTGGGTCAAACCCCTCGACCCGCGTCTGGCGGAATGGGCAGGGCACTATCCAAAGGTGGTCACCCTGGAAGACAACGTCATGGCGGGCGGGTTTGGCGCAGCCGTTCTCGAAGAATTTTCTCGACACGGTCTGGCAGGCAAGGTCTCCGTGCTCGGTCTTCCCGACCGTTTCCTGCCTTCGGGATCCGCCGCAGACGTGCAAGCCGACGTCGAACTCGACCCGGACTCAATTGCCCGTCGGATCGAGGCGATCCTCGGGAGTACCTAGTACCCAGTACCCAGTATCCGGCTCTTGGTGGTCGGCGACTGGCGACTGGCGACTGCGAGCGAAGCGAGCCGCATCTCTAGTTGAAACCAACCACGCGCGGTCGCTATGGTCGGCGTCACGCCGGGAGTGTTCCCGGTACCCGACCATGTTTGGGAGGAGAGGGATGATCAAACGACTATTGCTGCTCGTCGTGGTGCTGGCCATGGTGGCTGCAGCCTGCGGCGGTGACACCGTCGAAGAAACCACGACGACGACCGCGGCCGACGGCGGCCAAACCACCGCGGGAGGCCTTCTGGCGGAGATTCAGGCTCGTGGTGTTCTCAACTGTGGTGTGAACAACGCGGTGCCCGGGTTCGGATTCGTCGATTCCGCCGGGGCGTTCTCGGGTTTCGACATCGACTATTGCAAGGCCATCGCGGCTGCCTTGTTTGGAGATGCCGACAAGGTGGAGTACAAGCCGCTTACCGCCCAGCAGCGGTTCACAGCCCTGCAGTCCGGCGAGATCGACGTGTTGATTCGCAACACGACGTGGACGGCGACTCGCGATGGCGGTGAGGGAGCTACCTTCCTCACAACCACATTCTACGACGGACAGGGCATGATGGTTCGAGTCCGATGCTGGCTTCTCGTACCATTGAAGACATGGCGAACACCACCATCTGTGTGTTGTCCGGTACCACGACCGAGTTGAACCTCTCGGATCGATTTGATGCCTCCGGGACACCTTTCGATCCGCTGAGCTTCGACGATAACGATTTGCTTCGTGAGGCCTTCATCGCCGGTCAATGTGACGGTTGGACTTCCGACAAGTCGCAGCTGGCCGGCGTTCGGTCAACCTTCCCGGATAGTGAGGGCGGGCCTGAGGCACTCACCATCCTCGAAGAGACTTTCTCGAAGGAACCGCTAGGCCCGGTCGTTCGTGACGGAGATACCCAGTGGGCCGATGTGGTCAACTGGGTCGTCCTGGCGACCATCCAGGCCGAGGAGTTCGGGATAACCCAAGGGGATGTCGGGAACTACTCCGGTGACGATACGACCATCCAGAAGTTCCTTGGTCAGGAAATCACCGACAGCGATGGCAATCCGACCACGTTCGATCCCGGTCTGGGGCTGCCAACCGACTTTGTGGTCGATGTGATCTCTGCCGTCGGCAACTATGGCGAGATCTACGACCGGAACGTCGGGCCCGACACTCCGCTCGGGTTGGAGCGCGGTGTCAACGCCCAGTGGCGAAATGGTGGACTCCTATACGCTCCGCCGTACAGGTAGGGAACTGAAATAGGGGGTGGTGGCCCGACGGGCCACCACCCCGCCGAACGCAGCATGACTGCCCACCCGACCACCGTCGAGACGACCCGCCCTCCGTTCTGGCGGGACCTGCGAGTGTTGCGCGCGTTTGCTCAGGTGGCCGCGGTAGCCGGGGCCTTCTTCCTGTTCAGGTGGATTCTCGGGAACGTGACCACCAACCTCGAGTCGGTGGGGATCCGCACCGATTTCGGTTTCCTCAATGGGCCCGCCGGGTTTCAGGTTGCGAATTCCGACTTTGAGCCGGCCCAACCGATCAGCGACGTAATCCTCGTTGGAGTCCGAAACACCTTTGCGCTTGCCATCTTGGGGATCCCTCTGCTGACCATCTTCGGTGTCCTGGTTGGGGTGGCCCGGCTGTCGCCGAACTGGTTGGTTTCCAAGGCCGCCACCACCTATGTCGAGACCCTCCGCAACATCCCGCCCCTGCTCGTCATCCTCTTCACCAACGCTTTGATACTGATGCTTCCCAGGATTCAGGAGGCGGCGACGCCTTTCGGCTGGTTTGTCATCTCAAACCGGTCAATATCGGTGCCCTGGATAACCAACGGGAGTGGGGCAGGAACGTATTGGATGGTGTTGGCGGGGGCGCTGCTGGCAGCAATCGGGATTTGGGTGTGGAGAACCCGACGATCAGACGCAACCGGTGAGCCCCATCATCGAGTCCTGTGGTCGGGCCTCTTCTTCCTCGGTGTGGCCGTCGTCGCTTATCTGTTGCTCGATGACCCTATCGCGCTCTCACGGCCCGAACTCGAGGGATTGGTGGTCACCGGAGGCTTCTTGACCCTGGCCAACTATGTAACGGTGCTCATCGCGTTATCGCTCTACACCGCCAGTCATGTGGCGGAAATCGTGCGAGGCTCGATTCAGGCGGTAGCCAAGGGCCAGGTCGAGGCGGCCAATGCGCTGGCCTTGGGCAGCTTTCAGCGTTTGCGGTTTGTGATCCTCCCCCAGGCGTTCCGAATCGCGTTGCCGCCGATCATCAACCAATACCTCAACTTCGTTAAGAACACGTCGTTGGCCTTGGCCATTGGCTACGCAGAAGTCACCACGATCGTGTTCCAGGTGATCGGCAATGGAAATCCGGCCCCCCAGAGCATTGTGATCCTGATGGGGGTCTACCTCACGTTCTCTCTCGTTATCTCCTTGATCGTCAATTACGTCAATCGCCGAATCCAATACGTGGTGAACTGATGGCTGCCACCACCCCCGTCCAGTCATCTCGTCGCCCCTCTGCTCCAACTTTTGTTCAGTGGTCGCGCAAGAACCTGTTCCCCAATTGGTACAACTCGGTTCTGTCCATCATCTTCGGGGCTTTGTTCGTTTGGCTTGGCATCAGCCTCTTCCGTTGGATCTTTGTGACCGCGGACTGGGAAATCGTGATCAGGAACCTCACGCTCTTCATGGTCGGCCAGTTCCCACGCGAGGAGTTGGGAAGACAGGTGGCTTCGATCATCCTCATTGCGGCGGCGATCGGTCTATTGGCCGGAGCGGTCACCGCTAATGCCGGCGCCCGCGCCGAAGAAGCGGGTTTGCCGTTTGACATCTCGAAGCCCAGTGATTGGTTGCAGCGGTTCTGGCCGATGCTGCTGTTGGTGGTCATTCTGCTGTCTCTGACTCGAACGATTACGCCGACGCTCATGACCATCGCCGCTCTGGTCGCCGGCGTGGCGGCTCGCTATCTGGGTCTCAAACTTCCTGCAGCGGTGCGTCGACGGGCTTGGCTGATCTTCGCGGGGCTGGTGGCGGCGGCCGTTGCAGTACTTTGGGGGTTCGGCGGAGTGCCGCCGGACAAGTGGGGTGGCTTGCATCTGACCTTCGTGTTGACGGTCTCCGGGATCGTGATGGCTTTCCCACTCGGATTGATCCTCGCTCTCGGCCGCCGGTCGACCCTGCCGGCCGTGCGGCTGCTTTCCGTCACTTACATCGAGTTCATCCGTGGTGTGCCGCTCATCACGCTGCTGCTGATGGGTATCTTCGCCCTCGGGTTCATGCTTCCGTCCGGGGTCGATCCGAGCAATTTTGTGAGGATTCTCGTAGCGATCACTTTGTTCGAGGCTGCGTATCTGGCCGAAAATGTTCGGGGTGGCTTGCAGGGCGTTCCCAAAGGTCAAACTGAGGCGGCCCAGGCAGTGGGCCTGGCGCCGTGGAAAACTATGCGTTTGGTTGTTCTGCCACAGGCGCTTCGTTCGGTCATCCCGGCCATGGTCGGGCAGTTCATCAGCCTGTACAAAGACACGTCGCTGGTGTACATCGTCGGGATCACCGACGTGTTGTATGTGTCAAAGCTGGTCAACGCTCAACCGGAGTTCTTCGGTCAGGGCCTGTCGCGAGTCACGTTGCCGTTCGTCGGTCTTATCTACTGGGTTGGTTCGTACACGATGTCGCGAGAAAGCCGGCGACTCGAAAAGAAGTTGGGAGTCGGAGAACGATGACAGATCCAAAATTGTCCGGTGATGGAGCGGAGAATGGCAGCACCGCCGGGTTGATGATCGAGGTACAGAACGTCGACAAGTACTTCGGCGACTTCCAAGCTCTGAAGAGCATCAACATGAACGTGGGTCGCGGAGACGTGGTGGTGGTAATCGGACCGTCCGGGTCGGGCAAGTCGACCCTGATACGTTGCATCAACCGTCTCGAGAAACACGATGCAGGCCGCATAATCGTGGATGGGGTCGAGCTGACGGACGATATCAAGAAGATTCAGGAGATTCGCCGCGAGACCGGCATGGTGTTTCAGCAGTTCAACCTCTTCCCGCATCTGACGGTTCTGGACAACATCACACTGGCGCCCAGGCAGGTGCGGCGAATGCCCAAGCAGGAAGCGGAAGAATTGGCCATGCATCACCTCGAGCAGGTGCAGATCCCCGAACAGGCGCACAAGTACCCGGGTCAGCTGTCCGGCGGTCAGCAACAGCGGGTGGCGATAGCCCGGGCGTTGGCAATGAAGCCCAAGGTCATGCTGTTCGACGAGCCCACCTCTGCCCTCGACCCCGAGATGATCAAAGAGGTCTTGGATGCCATGGTCGAGCTGGCGGAGTCCGGGATGACCATGATCGTCGTCACTCACGAGATGGGCTTTGCCCGGGCGGTGGCCAACCGGGTGGTCTTTATGGCCGACGGAGAAATCGTCGAGGTGGGAACCCCCCAGCACTTCTTCGAAAACCCCGACGAGGACCGGACCAAACTGTTCCTCAGCCAGATTCTCTGAGCCCTTCGGGCGTACCTCGTACCTGGTACCTAGTACTTCGTACGGAGTGCTAGGTGCTCAGCCTGGGGCTCGGCCTCTTCAAATCGGAGCCTGCCCGTGTTATTCACAGGACGTGCACGATTACCGTCGACTGGACGTGTGGCATCGAAGCCGAATCTTCGTACTCGACATCTATCGTGTCACTATTGGCTTCCCACTTGAGGAACGTTTTGGCTTGACCAGTCAGCTCCGGCGAGCGGTCGTGTCCATACCATCAATATCGCCGAAGGAGCAGGGAGAGGAACACGGGGTGATTTTGCGCGCTTCATCCGAGTGGCCATCGGTTCTGCCTGTGAAGTGGAGACTCAGCTTGATCTCAGTTTCGATCTCGAATTGATTCCCGACAATGACCACAAGCGCTTGTTAGGAGAACTGGGAGACATCAAGGCAATGTTGCGCGGTCTTGAGCGCAGCCTGATGAGTTGAAGCCTCCGACGTACTAGGTACCAGGTACCAGGTACTTCTATCCCGTCAGGCTCTCCGCCACTGCTTTTGCCTCTTCCGGGCCCGTCGGGGGATAGAACACCAGGTAGTACTCGTCGCATCGGTCGGGGCCTTCGAACCAGGCAACTGCCCATATGCCGTCGCCAAGCTCTCCAACGGCCGCCTTGACACCCCGAAGGTCGATCTCCTCTGGTGTGTCGATCCAACGGGTGGGAGGGAGCGCCCCCCGCACCATGGCGAGCACCGGATTACCGGCTGCGTCGGTCCAGCCGGTAACGATGGTGCCCGCCTGCAAGGTGAGCTCATCGAGGGGCACCGCGGACACGTCGGGTCGGTCGTCGATCACCCGTTCGGGGAGAGCCGACGGGAGGAAGCCGGGAGGATCGCAAGGTTCTGGAGCCGGCACCGTCGAGATGGTTGTGGCCGGGGCCGCCGTCGAGGTGGTAGTGATGGGGATGGTGATCGTTGTGGCAGTAGCACCCGGCTCGGCGTCGGTGGCGCACGCGGCTAGAACTGACAACAAAGCTACGGCAACCAGGGATCTGATGGCAAACACGAAGCGCAGCGTACCCGACCCTTTGCGTAGCGCCGGGATTCCCGGTCATGATTCGTCTTCGATGGGTGGTGGTACCGTGAACCGCCCGCACAAGGACTAGTCGAACGAGGACACCATGGATTTGAAAACCCGCGCCGAGCAAACCTTCGCCGGGATCGAGAGCGAGTTGGCCGGCATCAACCAGTGGATGTACGACCACCCCGAGATTGCGTTCGAGGAGCACGACACCTCGGCGCGATTGGCGGAGTTCATGGCCGGGCATGGCTTCACCGTGGAGTACCCGGCTCACGGTCTGGAAACTGCGTTTGCCGCCAGGGTGGGAGTGGCGGGGCCGGAAGTGATCATCTGTGCTGAGATGGATGCTCTCCCCACGGTAGGTCACGCCTGCGGGCACAACATCATCGCCACGTCGGCGGCGGGAGCCGGAGCGGCGCTGGCGCCGCTCGCCGATGAATTGGGAATCAAAGTGACCGTGCTCGGCACTCCGGCCGAAGAGAAGATGGGGGGCAAGGTCGATCTTATCAATGCCGGCGCCTTCGCTGGAGCCAGCGCCTCGATGATGGTGCACCCTGCCAACAGCGATGTGGTCGATCCCAACGTCCTCGCGGTTCGCCATATCGACGTCGAGTTCCATGGCAAGGATTCCCACGCCGCGTTCGCCCCGCAACTCGGCATCAACGCCCTGGATGCTTTCGTGCAGGCGTACGTCAACGTGTCAACCCTTCGGCAGGCGCTCTACCCCACGGACAAGATCCACGGCATCATCACCCACGGCGGAGACGCCCCCAACATCATTCCCAGTTACACCCGTTCGTCCTGGTATGTCCGGGCCGCCACCCGGAACCGGATGGAGGAGCTTTACGGGCGGGTGATGGCCTGCTTCGAAGCCGCCGCCGTCGCTACCGGGTGCTCATGGAACGTCGAACAGATGGGGCACCCCTTTGAAGACATGGTCAACAATCCTGTCATGGTTGAGCTGTTTGCCGCCAACGCTTTGGCACTGGGGCGGACCATGGGAAGAGGAGCCGACGAGCAGCCGGGTGCCGCCGGGTCAACCGACATGGGGAACGTGAGCCACGTGGTGCCCTCGATTCACCCGTTCCTGACAATAAATCCAGGTGATGCCGTCAATCATCAACCGGAGTTTGCGGCGCACACGGTGACCACCGACGGCCGCCGGGCGATTCGCGACGGCGCCCTGGCCATGGCGTGGACGATCATCGACCTGGCAACCGGGGACCGCTGGGCGGAGCTGTGAGCGGAGCGAAGCTCCGCAGTTCTTGGTTTCTGCCTTTAGAAAGCGGTGAACCCCCTCCAGAGAGGGGGCTCACCAACTTGGAACCTGGAACCTGAAACTTGGAACCTTCTAGAACTGGGTGCCTTTGTCCGGTGGGACCGGTTTCCGCACGGCGGTTCGCTCGGGGCGACTCGCGCCGGTCGCTCCTTCGCCGGAGAACAGCTCGCCGATCGCGCCGATGCTCGCCATGATCCCGCTCATCTCCACCGGGAGAAAGACCTTGGATGCCTGGCCGTCGGCGATACCCTGCAAAGCCTCCAGGTAGCGGATGGCAATCAAGTCAGGGGTCGGATCGCCGGTATGTATGGCTCCGAACACTCGCTCGATGGCCTGTCCCTCACCTTCAGCAACCGTTAGCTTCTGGTACTTGTCGGCGTCGGCTACCCGCTTGATGGCCTCGGCTTGTCCCTCGGCCTCGAGAATCTGAGCCTCCTTGACACCTTCTGCCTTGAGAATCGCCGACCGCTTCTGGCCCTCGGCCTCGGTGACGACGGCTCGACGGTCACGTTCGGCCTTCATCTGCCGGTGCATGGCGTCGGTGACATCTGGGGGCGGCTCGATTCTCTGGATCTCGACGCGGACGACCCTGGTGCCCCACTTGTCGGTAGCGTCGTCGAGGATCTCCCGCAGCTTGGCGTTGATCAACTCGCGGGAAGTGAGCGCTTCGTCCAACTGCAAATCGCCGACCACATTACGAAGGTTGGTCTGGGCCAGCTTGGTGACTGCCAGCACGAAGTTGGAGATGTTGTACTTCAGTTTCACCGGGTCGGTGGCCTCGAAGTAGATGACCGCGTCGACGGTGACGACGACGTTGTCTTTGGTGATCACCTCCTGGGGAGGAACGTCGATCACTTGCTCACGCATGTCGACCTTGAGCAGGCGTTTGACAAACGGCATGACCCAACGAAGACCAGGATCAACGGTCTTTTGATACCTGCCCAGGAACTCAATCAGGCCTTTCTCAAATGGTCTGACTATCCGGAGGCCGGCGCCGACGAAGACGATCAAAAGGACCGCCAGGACTACGAATAGGATTATGACTGCTTCCATGAAGCCCTCTCTTTCAAGCCGCTAATCAGGATCAGGACTCTTTGGCCGATGCGCGAACCACCAAACGGGTGCCCCTTACCTCGGTGATGGTGACCGGCGTTCCCGGCTCGATGATTGCGCCGTCGCTGGTGGCTCTCCACTCTTCCGACTCGACCCGGACCCGACCGGTGCCGGTGGTCGGATCGACCTGCTCGAGCACAATCGCCTGCATCCTCAGGTAGCGATTTGCTCCAATGCTCTTCGTGTCCGCAATGTCTTGTTTGCGGATGAATCGCTGCAGGTACAAGAGCGTTCCCACCGATACGACGAAGAACGCGATCCATTGCCAAGCGACCGCCACATCTGCCCAGGCCAGGATGGCGGCAATAGCTCCGCCCACGGCGAAGGGCAGCAGGAAGAATCCTGCAGTGAAGATCTCGCCCACGGCGAGCACAACGGCCAGACCTGTCCACAACCAGCGCCAAATCTCGTTATCCATGGAATTGATTATCGCAGATGGAACCGTCACAACGTCGGGAATTGGGTTTGCGCCCCTCGGTCGCAGTTAACAGTTTCCAGTCGGTCGCCCTGCGGCCGCCCTTTCCGTCATCAGTCGGTTACCTGCGTCCTCTCCCGGCGTGAGCCGCGGGAGGTTGCCGAGCGGAGCGAGGTCGGAGGGGGCAACTGACAACTAATAACTGACAACTGATGACTCGAGCCGCTATGCGGCTCGAAACACCAACCCGTCCTCTCCGGCGTCCGCTTCCACCGCGTCATCCTCTCGAAACGTGCCGTCCAAGATTTGCAACGCCAACTTGTCGGCGATTTCGGTCTGGATGAGCCGTTTGAGTGGCCGAGCGCCGTAGGCCGGGTCGTGGCCTTCAACGGCCAGCCAGTCCTTGGCGGCGTCGGTCAAGGTGAGGCTGACCCGCCGGGTGGCCAATCGGTCCTGGAGGTGGGCGAGTTGGATGTCGACGATGGCCCGCAGGTCGTTCCTCGTCAAGCGATGGAACACGATCACCTCGTCGACCCGGTTCAAGAATTCAGGGCGGAAATGTGATCGCACCACCGCCATGACTTGCTGACGGACTTCTTCGTCAGAACTGGACGGTTCGATATGTTGTGACCCCAGGTTCGAGGTCATGATCAGCACGGTATTGGAGAAGTCAACACTGCGGCCTTGACCATCGGTCAGTCGCCCGTCGTCCATGACCTGGAGTAGCACATTGAAGACATCGGCGTGGGCTTTCTCGATCTCGTCCAGGAGGATTACCGAGTATGGACGCCGCCGTATAGCCTCGGTGAGTTGCCCGCCCTCGTCGTAGCCCACATAGCCGGGAGGTGCGCCGATCAATCGGGAAACACTGTGTTTTTCCATATACTCGGACATGTCGATGCGCACCATGGCCCGCTCGTCGTCGAACATGAACCAGGCCAGCGCCCGGGCCAGTTCCGTCTTCCCGACCCCGGTGGGTCCCAGGAAGATGAATGACCCGATAGGTCGTTGCGGGTCCGACAAGCCGGCCCGGCTGCGGCGAATAGCGTTGGCGACGGCCGTAACCGCCGCGTCCTGACCGATGACCCGGCGGTGCAAGTGGTCTTCGAGCCGGATCAGCTTTTCGACTTCGCCTTCCATCAGCCGGGCCACCGGCACTCCCGTCCAGCGGCTGACCACCTCGGCAACGTCTTCCTCGTCGACTTCTTCCTTCAGCATCTTCTTCTGGAGCTGAAGTTTCTCCAGCTCCTGCTGGCGCTCGACCAGAGTCCGCTCCAGGTCGGGGAGGGTGCCGTACCTGATCTCTGCCGCCCGCTCCAGGTCCCCTGCCCGCTCGGCGCGTTCGGCCTCAGCTTTGGCCTCTTCGGTCTGTTGCTTGACGCTGCGGATCCGGGCGATCCCTTCCTTTTCGAGGTTCCAGTGGGCCTGAAGCCCATCGGACTCTTCTTGCACGTCGGCCAGCTCCTGCTCGAGGGACGCCAGACGTTCCTTGGAAGCATCATCTGTCTCTTTCATGAGCGCAGCCCGCTCGATCTCTAGCTGCTTGATGCGCCGCTCGAGCTCGTCGATCTCCTCCGGCATCGAATCGATCTCAATGCGGAGCCGGGAGGCCGATTCGTCGATCAAGTCGATTGCCTTATCCGGCAGGAACCGCCCGGTGATGTAACGATCCGAGAGCACGGCCGCGGCTACCAGGGCCGAGTCGGTAATGCGGACTCCGTGGTGGACTTCATAACGTTCTTTGAGTCCGCGCAGGATGCCGATCGAGTCCTCCACGCTGGGGGCGTCCACGACGACCGGCTGGAAACGGCGCTCGAGGGCCGCATCTTTCTCGACGTGTTTGCGGTATTCATCGAGAGTAGTGGCGCCGATCATGCGCAACTCGCCGCGGGCCAGCATCGGTTTGAGCATGTTGGAGGCATCCATCGCCCCCTCGGCGGCACCGGCCCCGACGATGGTGTGCATTTCGTCGAGGAACGTGATGATCTGACCTTCTGATGCCCTGATCTCCGCCAGCACGGCCTTGAGGCGCTCCTCGAACTCGCCGCGATATTTGGCACCGGCCACCATGGCGCTCAAGTCGAGAGCCACGATTCGCTTGTTCTTCAGCCCCTCGGGGACGTCGCCGTTCCCGATACGCGAGGCGAGTCCTTCGACGATGGCCGTTTTGCCGACCCCGGGCTCACCGATGAGGACCGGGTTGTTCTTGGTCCGCCTGGAGAGCACCTGGATGACCCGTCTGATCTCATCGTCCCGACCGATGACCGGGTCCAGCTTCTGCTGCCGGGCCATCTCGGTCAAGTCACGTCCGTACTGCTCGAGGGCATTGAACGTGGACTCGGGATCCTGGCTGGTCACGCGTTGGTTCCCCCGAATCTCAGTCAATCCTTCCAACATGGCTTGCGGAGTTGCCCCCCGGGCTCGCAGTAGTTCGCCGGTCGGAGTCTTCGACCCTGCCAGAGCCAGGAGGAGATGCTCGACAGATAGGTAGTCGTCGCGCATTTCGGTCCGACGCGACTCGGCCGCCTGAAGTACTTCGAGCAGACCCTGTGAGATGGCGACCTCGCCTCCGTACACCTTGGGAAGGCGTTCGAGTTGACCTTCGACGTCCCCGCGCAGACCAGGTGGCGAAATATTCAGTTTGGCCATCAGCGGATAGATCATGCCGTCCGTCTGATCCAATAGTCCCGCCAGGAGATGGGCCGGGTCTACGTATTGATGATCGTGGGTTTTGGCGAGTTCCTGGGCGCGTACCATCGCCTGTTGCGATCGGTGGGTGAACTTGTCAAAATCGACGGCCATATCGCGCTCTCCTGTCGGGCTCGTCAGAAGCAACCCTTTTCGTAGTCAATGAATTCCAACAAATCTAAGTCTAATACTATCAGATTAGGAGTGATGTGAAGGCCAAGGCCCCGTCCGATTCGCTGACCACCATGGCTCAGGTAATGCAGATTACCGATGCCAATACCGCCGGATTCGTGCATGGTGGTTCGATCATGAAGTTGGTGGACTCGGCGGCCGGAGTGGCAGCGATGCGGCATGCCCAGCGACGGGTAGTGACCGCCCAGGTCGACTCGCTCACCTTCCACGCTCCCGTGCATATCGGCGACGTGCTCAGCTTGACGGCGTGTGTAACTCAGGCGTGGAAAACGTCGATGGAGGTGGAAGTGACCGTCTATCGGGAAGACCCGGTCACGGGTGACACCGACCATACGACTACCGCCTACCTGACCATGGTCGGACTCGACGAGCATGGACGCCCGGTCCAGGTGCCCGGGGTGGAGCCGGAGACCCTCAACGAGAAACGCCGCCAGCGGGAAGCAGAGACTCGCCGTCAGGCCAGAATCCAGCTGCGTGACGACCTCGAAGGGAACTGAGGGCACCCGCGGCCCGTCGCAGATTTAGCCGGGCGGTCTCGCCGACCCCCGCCCTGGGCTGGGTCGCCGCCCTCGATGGCTCGCACCGGGTGCGCTTTCGTTTTGCGTCCCGGCCGGGAACGTCGAATGGCCTGCCGACCCTGCGGCACCATTTCAAGAACGGACCACTAGAGAACGGCGGAGAGTCTCCGGTTGATGGCATCGAGAATGGCCTTGACGGTGGCGGCCGAAGGGTCGTGCTCACTCACCAGGGCACTGCCCACCAGCGACTCACCAGTGTCGGTGAGATTCACCTGGGCCAGCGCAACTTGCACGATCCCGAGATCCTGCGTTGCAACTGCCTCGAGGTCGAGGTGGATGCGGCCTTCGGTGACCTTCTCGACCGCGTTGAGCGTTGCCTCACCGACCAAACGGGCCCGGTGTTCTTCCCCGGAGGAGCCGATAGCTTCCCCTTGGAACACGCTATCACCCCACTCCAGGGTGATCATCACTCGGGCATCCTCGCCGTCAACATTCTCCGAAATGCGGATAATCGCCGGTCGCTCAGTCATCTGCGGAGGATAGCGGCCCGGTGGTCCGTTTCCGGACGCCTACGCGAAAACGGCGCGTCCATCGGCCCAGTTTCGGAGCGACGCAATGTCCTCGCGGCGGGACACCGAGAGAGGCACTGTATCCTCCAACTCCCGCATCAGGCTGTCCGTGGTCAGGACTCCCTCATCCGCATAAGCGCGGTAGAGCGCCCCGACGACAACGGTCTCCAGCTCGGCTCCGGAGAAGCCGTCCGATTTCGCCACGAGTGGTGCGAGATCGAAGCGGCTTGGGTCCTGCCCCCGCTTGGCTAGGTGGATAGAGAAGATCTCGGCTCGCTCATCGGTCCCGGGGAGATCCACGAAAAAGATCTCGTCAAAACGGCCCCGCCGGAGCAGCTCCGGCGGCAAGGCCGAAACGTCGTTGGCGGTGGCCACCATGAAGACATCGCCGCTTCGCTCCTGCATCCAGCGAAGGAAGGTGCCCAGCAAGCGTTTGCTGACACCGCCGTCGGCCTCGCCGGATGACGCCAAACCCTTTTCGATCTCATCGATCCATAGCACCGCCGGTGCCATGGCCTCCACGGTGGCGAGCGCGGCTGTGAGTCGCTGCTCGGATTCGCCTATGTACTTGCTGTACAGCCGGGACGGATCCAACAGAACCAGAGGAAGTCCCCAGGTTTGGGCCAGGGTCTTGGCGACCAGCGATTTGCCGCATCCGGGCACACCCGTGAGCAGCACCCCCCGGGGCGGATCGAGGCCCGGCAGCGCATCATCGGAGATCATCACCCGCCGACGGAGCCGTAGCCACGATTTGAGACCGTTGAGTCCGCCGATAGTGTCGATTGTGCCCGACGTCCGCTTCGACCAGTTCGAGAATGCCGTCCGAATTGAGAAGCTCAGCCTTGGCGTTGCGCAGGGCCGGTATGTCGGCCGGCGATATCTGGCCGTCGCGTAACGCCTCTCGTTGCACCAGCCGTTCGGCCTCGCTGATTGTGAGCCCGAGCAGGGCATCGACCATCTGGTGGATCTCGGCCTCATTGACGACGACCGGGAACGAGCGGGCGGCGAAGGTCTCGAGGGTCCGCTTCACCAACGCCGACAGTTCCTCCCGGTCGGGTGGTTTCAATGACCACTGATGCGCCAGACTGGCGATCTCCGGAGGGACTTTCTGGCGGGGACCGGTAAGGACCATTGTCTGACCGCGGCGAGCGCCCTGGGCGACCTCCTTGATGCGGCGCACGACCAGCGAGTCGGAAAGGAAGGGATGGATGTCGGCAAAAACGAAAACGCCCGGACCCGACAAGTCACCGACGAACTCCAGTGCGGTGTGCGGGTCTGTGGTCTGATATTGGGCATGATGACCATCTTTGGCCAGCCCGCGAGTGGCCGACCATGTCCACACGGGCAGGTCGAGCCCGCCGGCCGCCCGGCGGATGATGGTGAGCAGGCGCTGCTCTTCCTGGGCGTCGATCAGCAGGAGGGGGTATTGGGAGGCGAGCAGCACCGCCAGATCGTTGGTGTTGTCCATCACGAGTGGTTATCGGGTCGATTGGGTGACGGACTTAGGACTCTTGCCGAACTTGCGTCAAAAAACTGCGGATAGCACACGGAACTCACGCCAGAACAGAGAGTCGGCGGTGGCACAATGACGGTATGGCCCTGAGATACGAGGTGATGTCCCACACTGCCGACACCGGCATTCTGGTCCATGGGGCTTCTCTCCGAGAGGTGTTCGAGAACGCCGCCTTTGCCATGTTCGACCTGATGTATGGGATCGGTGACCTGGTCGGGGAAGGCCGGGTCGAGGTCGAGGTCGAAGCCGCCACCATCGAGGAACTGCTGGTCGACTGGCTGAGCACGCTGCTGTTCGAGGCTGAGACCAACGACCTGGCCTTCTGCTCGTTTGGGATCGACGTCCGCGATGAGGGCCGCGCCTTCGGGTCGGCTGCCGGGGTCCCGCTCGCTCGGGTCGAACTGGTCGGGCCGCCGATCAAGGCCGTTACGTATCACGACCTGGCGATTGATCGGTCCTCCGATGGATGGTCGGCCCGGGTCGTTTTCGATGTGTGAAGTCTCGCGGAACTCCTGGGTGGGCAAAGGGTCGAATACCACGGGAAATCGAATTCGGCTTCCCGTGAGGTTCGCGGGCCGATTCCCGGCTCGCGGCTACTACTAGATTCAGTCCCTGGGAAGACCAGGCTTAGGAAAGGGAGAGGGTGTGCTCAAGGAATTCAAAGACTTCATCAGCAAAGGGAGCTTGATCGACATCGCCGTCGGCTTTGTCATGGGTGTTGCGTTTGCGTCTGTAGTGTCGACGTTCGTCGGCAGGATCGTCAATCCGCTCATCGGAATGATTTTCAATGTGTCGAGTCTCGACTCGTCTCTCACGTTCGGGACGATCGACGAGGCGACCGGCCTTCCGGCCGGAAGTGTTGGAGCGTTCCTGGGCGCATTGATCAACTTCGTGATCGTGGGCTTTGTCATGTTCATGGTCGTGAAGGCCTACAACCGGATGAAGGCCGCCGAGGAGGAAGCTCCGGCCGAGCCGGGCGAGGACATCGTTCTCCTCACCGAGATCCGGGACTCGCTCAAGCGCTAGCGGTAACTCTTTGAGACACGAGGAGGCCGGCCGGTGGGCCGGCCTTCTCGTGGGGGTGAATAGTTTCTCCTGCGAGATCCTTCTTCCTCGTTCCTCGTGACCCGAAACCTGGAACCTGAAACCTGAATCCCGTTGTAGCTCGGCTCGCAGCCGACCTACAGTTGAGGTGATGCAACTCCACCGCATTGCCGAGTGCGTCTGGGAGATCGCTCGCCACGACGGGATGCGGGTCCCGGGACGGATCTTCGCCTCCGAGTCACTGATCCTGAAGGCTGAGGAGGATCGAGCGGTCCTCCAGGTCGAGAACGTCGCCTACCTTCCGGGGATCGTCGAAGCCTCGATGGCCATGCCAGATATTCATTGGGGATACGGCTTTCCGATCGGCGGGGTGGCTGCCACCGACATCGATGCAGGCGGGGTGGTCTCGCCGGGTGGGGTGGGATTCGACATTTGTTGCGGAGTCCGCCTGCTTGGCTCCCGGTACGACGAGGGGGACTTCAACCAGCACCGTACGGAAGTCATGGACCAGCTCGCTCGGCGAATCCCGCGCGGGTTGGGCAAGGGGTCGATCGCCGACCCGAGTCTCTTGAAGAGCGTTCTGTCGAAAGGAGCGCAGGCCGTACGCGAGGCCGGATTCGGGTGGGATTCCGATCTCGATCGATGCGAGGAACGGGGAACGTCCCGTGGGGCCCGTCCTGAATCCATCGGGTCGCGAGCAATGCAACGCGGCGCCGGTCAATTGGGTTCGCTCGGAGCGGGGAACCATTTCCTCGAGGTGCAGGTGGTCGACTCGATCCACGACGAAGTGGCGGCGCGGGTGTTCGGCCTCAGCCAAGGGATGGTCTGTGTGATGATCCACTGCGGTAGCCGCGGACTCGGGCACCAGACCTGCACCGACGAGCTCAGGGTTATGGGCACGGCGATGCAGAAGTATGGGGTTGCGGTGCCGGATCGCCAACTCGCCTCGGTACCGGTCCATTCTCCTGAAGGTGAGCACTACCTGGGAGCCATGGCTGCCGCGGCCAACTTCGCCTGGGCCAATCGTCACGTCCTGGCTCACGAAGCCCGCCGGGCGTTTGCGGAAGGGTTCGGGACCTCACCAGAGCGCACCGGCATGCAGCTGATCTACGACGTCGCCCATAACCTGGCCAAGATCGAGACCCATTCCGTCGACGGCGAACTCCGGCGGTTGTGCGTCCACCGCAAAGGCGCCACTCGTGCCTTTGGGCCCGGCCATCCCGAACTCCCCACTGATCTGCTGCCGGTTGGTCAACCGGTCCTGATACCCGGCAGCATGGGCACCGCTTCCTGGGTCCTGGTGGGGGCGGAGGGCAATCCCGCTTTTGCGACGGCCGCCCACGGAGCGGGGCGCTTGATGAGCCGCAAGAAGGCCAAGCAGTTGGAGACCGGCTACGAAGTGCGGCAGGGCTTAGAGGCGGATGGAATATCTGTTCGACCCGGCTCGGTCAAGCTGCTCTCAGAAGAAGCCCCCTACGCCTACAAGGACGTGGATGAGGTGGTCGAAACCTGTGCCCGGGCCGGCCTCGCCAACAAAGTGGCCCGTTTACGCCCCCTCGGCGTCGTCAAGGGCTAGATGATTCCCGCTTTGGCGTCAAACTTCCACCACGGGCGGGGGAGGTTTGACGCCAAAACCGATTATTTGGTGGCAGTGATCACCATCAGGGGTTTGGGGACCCGCCATACGCCGTGGGTGGAGATCATTTCGGCGGCGTGGGATCGTACGATTGCTTCCACCGACGCCGTCTCTTCCGGGGTGAGCGGCGGGTCCTCTTCACGAGCGAAATGGGTTGTTGCCAGGTAGGCCACCGGATCATCGGGTTCGGTAAACAGAAAGGCGTTGTCAAGTCGTTCCGAGATGACATTGCCGAATACCTCGCCGACCTGCGGCTCGGCGTCTTCCGCCCGGTATTCGGCGGCCGCGGCCGTAGCGATCGGTTCCCGACCCGTGGCCATAACAGCTTTGTTCCAGATGGCGTACAGCTCCCGGCTGTGGTCCCGAGTGTTGAGAGTCACGGCCACCGTCCCGCCCGGCCGAAGCACCCGATGAGCTTCGCCGAGGGCCCGCACTCGATCGGGAGCGAAGTTGAGCACATGATTGAGACACGCGACATCGAACGACTCCCCGGCGAAGGGCAGCGAACCGGCCGCGGCCACGACGAGGGCAGCCGAGGCCGTTCGAGCGGCCGACTTGAGCATCCCGCCAAACAGATCGATCCCGACGACCTGGGCGTCCCGGGCTGCATAGTGCGGGAAGTAGCGCCCGTTCCCGCAACCCACGTCGAGCAGCCTGGACCCGGCGGCAAACGGGATACGATCGGTCACCCACGACCGTACATCGCCCCGGTATTCGGAGAACCGCTCATGCATGTCCTGGCGAGCCTGCAGCAACCGATCATCCGCATACTGTGCGGCGAGGCGGTCGCTCATGCAGAAGACAGTAATCAGTGATCAGCAGGCAGATCGAAAACTGGTGGCTGAACTTGAAACGCGAGCGGGCGCAGCCGTTCACTCAAACAAGTCTTTGATCCGGCGTCGGACATCGGGATGAAGTTGGCGACGCAGGATGATGTCCCCGCGGTAGCTGCGGTGTACTTCGGCGATTTCACGATCGACCTGTTCCTCAGCGGCGGACAACTCTTCTCTGACTCCGGAAAGCTCATTCTCCAGTTTGACGACTCGCTCGCGAAGCTCGAGCACCTTTTTGACGCCCTCGAGGTTGAGCCCCTCTTCGGTCAACTCCTGGATCAAGGCGAGCCGATTGAGATCCTCCTGGGAATAGCGGCGGGTCCCGCCCGGGGTCCGGTAGGGCTCGATCAGCCCCCGGCGCTCATAGATCCTAAGCGTCTGAGGGTGGACGCCGGCCAATTCGGCGGCGACCGAGATCACAAAAACTGCCTGGGTTGGTTGGCCGGTCTTGCGTTGGGGCATTGTCACACTTTCAGATGGGCACGAGGGTTCTCATCGGTTTCGAACTGATCGTGAAAATCTTGCAGCGCCTTCCTGGCATCTCGAGACAGTTTGGTCGGTACGACCACCTCGATGGTGGCAAGCAAGTCACCCTTGCGACCTCGCGGCCGAACGACGCCGCGGCCCCGAACCCGGAAGGTCTTGCCGCTCTTGGTGCCGGCCGGAATCTTGAGTCGCACCGCCCCATCCAGAGTGGGGACGTCGATCTGAGCGCCGAGAGTCGCTTCGGTGAACGTGACCGGCAGCTTGACGATGAGGTCGTCGCCCTTGCGTTTGAATATCGGGTGAGGAGCAACGTGGGTCTTGACCAGGAGGTCTCCGGCGGGTCCGCCGTTTCGGCCCGGCGCGCCTTTGCCCTTGAGCCGGATGGTCGCGCCGTCGCGAACGCCGGCCGGGATCTTGACATTCAAGGTGCGTGAGCGCATCTCGGTCCCACGACCGCCGCACGTGCGGCACGGCTGCTGCACGATGCGACCCGACCCGGCGCAATTGCGGCAGGGTTGAGTCATGGAGAAGAAGCCTTGACTCTGGGCGGTCATGCCCGAACCACCGCAAACCGGACACGTCTCGACCGTGGTGCCCGGTTCGGCTCCGGTGCCGCGACAGTTACGACACGATGTCTCACCCTGCACCGCGACGGAGGTCGTGACGCCGGTGACGGCGTCCTCAAAAGCCAGGTGGAGTTCGGTGGCCAGGTCGGTGCCACGTTGCGGACCGCTCTGGCTCCGACCCCCGAAACCGAATAGATCGCCGAGTCCGCCGCCCGCACCTCCGAGCAGGTCGCCCAGGTCTTCGATGCGGATGCGTTGGCCGCCTCCGCCGAAGCCACCCGCTCTGCCCGCTCCGCCGGGTGCACCGAATCCGCGGAAGCCTCCCGAGTCGACCATCTGCCGGACCTGGTCGTACTCCTCGCGCTGTTCCTTGTTGGATAGAGTGGCGTTCGCCTCAGAGATATCCTTGAACCGCTCTTCAGCGGCTTCGTCTCCCGGGTTGGCGTCCGGATGGTATTTCTGGGCGAGTTTGCGGTAAGCCTTCTTGATCTCGTCGGCCGACGCGGTCTTGGAGACCCCCAGGACTTTGTAGAAGTCCTTTTCGACCCAGTCCCTATTCATGATCGACCGCGACCAAGGCGGCCCGTAGCAATCGGCCCTTGAGCGTATAACCACGCCGCATTTCTTGAGTGACGATCAACCGGCCGTCGCCCGGTTCCGGTGCCAGTACTGCTTCGTGCAACTCGGGATTGAACTCGGTCCCCACGGTCGGGATGGGTTCCAGGCCCTCCTTCGCAAGGGTGTCGAGAAACAGCGTCAAGGTTCCGCGCACGCCGTCGAGGAGTTTCTTCTCAGCAGGGGTCTCCGCCTCGGTGCTGAGGGCGGCCTCCAACGTGTCGATGGTCGGCATGAGACCGACCACGACGCGTTGGGAGGCTCGCTCGATGTTCTCCGCCTGGTCGCGCAGCATCCGCTTGCGGAAGTTGTCGAAGTCGGCCGCCACCCGCTGGAGATCCGCCAGATATAGGCCGGCCTCCTCGCGCGCCGCCGCCAGCTCCGTCAACAGGAGCTGAACGGCTGCCTCACCATCCTCGGGAAGCTCCAACCCCAGTGTATGAGGGTCGACGAGCGGCGGCTCGGAATCAACCACGATCTCCGCCACGAACGGTTCTTCGTCTATCCGAGGCGAGACCTGCTCCATTCCATCAGTGGTTTCCTGTGACACAGCCGCTAGCCCTCGTCGCCCTCGTCGATGATCTCGGCCTCGACCACGTCTTCGTCGTCGTCGACGGCGTTGCCGGCCGCTGCACCCCCAGACGCTTGCTGCTGGTAAAGCCGCTGTGCCAGAGCTTGCGAAGCATGGAGCACGGCGTCCATCTTCGGTCGGAGTGTTTCCGGAGTCGCGTCCTTGTTTTCCGTCTCGGTTCGCAACTCGGCCAGCGCCGACTCGATTGCCGCTTTCTCCTCGTCGTTGAGTTGCTCGGCTTGCTCGGTCAGGAGTTTCTCCGTCTGATGTACGACTTGCTCGGCCTGGTTGCGAGTCTCGGCCGCTTCTCGACGGACGCGGTCTTCCTCAGCATGCGCTTCGGCATCTTTGATCATGGCGTCGATGTCCTCTTCCGCCAGGGCCGTGCCACCGGTGATGGTCATCGCCTGCTCCTTTCCGGTCCCGAGATCCTTGGCGGTGACGTGGACGATTCCGTTGGCATCGATATCGAACGTAACTTCTATCTGGGGCAGACCCATGGGCGCCGGTGGTAGGCCGGTGAGCCGGAATTTCCCGAGACTCTTGTTGTCGTTGGCCATCTGCCGTTCACCCTGAAGAACATGGATCTCAACCTCGGGTTGGTTGTTCTCGGCCGTTGTGAAGATCTCCGAGCGCCGGGTGGGAATGGTGGTGTTGCGTTCGATCATCTTGGTCGAGATCCCGCCCTTGGTCTCGATGCTGAGGGTCAGCGGGGTCACGTCGAGGAGCAAGATGTCCTTGACGTCGCCCTTCAGGACCCCGGCCTGCAACGCGGCTCCGGCGGCGACGACCTCGTCCGGGTTCACGCCCTTGTGCGGCTCCTTGCCTCCGGACAGTTCGCGAATCAGCTCCTGGACGGCCGGCATGCGGGTCGAGCCGCCCACCAACACCACGTCGTCGATATCGGCGACTTTGATTCCGGCGTCCTTGATGGCTTGATGGAAGGGCGCCTTGCACTTCTCCAGCAAACTGTCGGTGAGCTTCTGGAACTCCGAACGGGTCAGCTTCTTCTGGAGGTGGAGCGGTCCCTCGGCGGTGGCGGTGATGAACGGAAGGTTGATCTCGGTCTCGGCGACCGACGACAACTCGATTTTGGCCTTCTCGGAGGCCTCCTTGAGACGCTGCAAGGCCATCCGGTCTTTGGAGAGATCGACGCCGCTTTCCTTCTTGAACTCGGCGACCAGCCAATCCATGATCGCATCGTCCCAGTCGTCGCCCCCCAGTTTGGTGTTGCCGCTGGTTGACTTGACCTCGAACACGCCTTCGCCAATGTCGAGAATCGAGACATCGAAGGTTCCGCCACCGAGGTCGAAGACGAGAACCGTGTGGTCGTGCTTCTTGTCCAGCCCGTAGGCGAGCGACGACGCGGTCGGCTCGTTGATGATGCGGAGCACTTCGAGGCCAGCTATCTGACCGGCTTCCTTGGTGGCCTGGCGTTGCGCATCGTTGAAGTAGGCAGGCACGGTGATGACGGCCTCGTTGACCTTGTCGCCTAGAAAAGCCTCCGCATCCCGCTTGAGCTTCATCAGAATGCGGGCCGAGATCTCCTGGGCGGTGTACATCTTCCCGTCGATGTCGAACTTCTTGTCGGTACCCATGTACCGTTTGACCGACCGGATGGTTCGGTCCGGGTTGGTGATCGCCTGGCGTTTGGCGACTTCGCCGACGAGGACTTCGTCGTCCTTGAAGGCCACCACGGATGGGGTGGTACGCTGGCCTTCCGCGTTGGGGATGATGGTGGGCTCTCCGCCTTCCATCACTGCGATAGCGCTGTTGGTGGTACCTAGATCGATTCCGACTACCTTTGCCATTCCTTCACCTCTGACTGAGACTTCTTGAAACTTAGCGTAATCACATTGTATAACTTGAGTGAGGTATTGTCATATTTCATATTTTTGAACCGACCGGTTGACCTCTCCTTGTCGTTCGGATACGATACATAGATCAGCATCGATATGTAGGAGTTGTCATGGCCGACATCAAGGAAGCGGTCCGCAAACGTTACGCAACTGCCGCGCTGCAGGTTCGCGATACCGGGTCGTGCTGTGGGCCGGATCCGGCGGCCAGTGACGGACTGGGGGCCGAGCTCTATGCAGCTCTCGAGACCGACGGGATTCCCGACACTGCCCGGCTGGCCTCGCTGGGTTGTGGCAATCCGACCGCCGTCGCCGCCCTCTCGGCCGGCGAGGTGGTACTCGACCTCGGCTCCGGTGGTGGGCTAGATGTTTTTCTCTCGGCCCGTCGGGTGGGGCCAACCGGCAAGGTGTACGGATTGGACATGACCGACGAGATGCTGGATCTGGCCCGACGCAATCAGGCAGAAGCCGGTATTGAGAACGTCGAATTCTTGAAGGGTGAGATCGAGGCGATCCCGTTGCCCGACCATTCGATCGATGTGATCATTTCCAACTGCGTGATCAATCTGTCGGTCGACAAGCCGGGTGTATTCCGGGAAGCGCACCGCGTGCTCAAGCCGGGCGGCCGGTTTGCGGTCACGGATATCGTCACCACCCGGCGGTTCACGGAGGAGGAGCAGTCGGACCTGGCTGCCTGGACGGGATGTCTGGCCGGTGCTCTCTTCAAAGATGACTTTGCGACCGGTCTCGAGGAGGCCGGATTCACCGACGTCGAGATGGAGATCACCCACCAGGTGGCACCCGACGCAGTCAGCGCCATCATCCGGGCGACTGCCTGAGATCGAAGCTTGGCCGAACCCGATCTGGATTGAGAGCTGGATGAACGGCTCCCTGGTGATTCGCAGTGGGCTGGTCCTCACGCCTTAGGGTTTCGTCTAGTCCGACCGGCAGTCGAGGGCGGGCTGATTGCCGGAGAATCTCAGGCCGGGATGGACATGGAGCTTAAGGCCGGTAGTCGACCCGGATTGACCGATATCCCCGCCAACGGCGGTTTCACCCCGTTCTTGCCCACAGATCCATCAGCAACGGGGGAGGTCGGAGCGCGACCACCAACGACCGGCGTCACGTCGTCTTGCCGGCCATCATCACGTCGGCGCCCGAGCGCCGAACGGGTTTGCGGATCGCACCGGGGGACCGACAGATGTCTGGTAGCTGTCTGTCCGTTCTGATCTTGTTGGTCACATTGTCTTGCCTATTAGACAGAGTGTCTATAGGATTTCGTGCACATCACTGAAGGAGTTTCATGACCGCATTCACCAAGGGCACGCCGGTCATCGTTGCTGAGGGCTTATTCAAGGCCTACGACAAAACCGAAGCAGTACTCGACCTGAGTTTTGAGGCGTGGGCAGGCAGCGTTTTTGCTCTGCTTGGTCCCAACGGGGCAGGCAAGACCACCACCATCAACATGCTCACCACCTTGCTACCTATCGACAAAGGCAGAGCTTCGGTGGCCGGGTTCGACCTGACCAAAGAACCGGAGGCGGTTCGCCAGGTTATCGGGTTGGCCGGCCAAGCCGCCGCGGTCGACGAGAAGCTCACGGCGCGGGAGAACCTGGATCTGTTCGGCCGGCTGTACAAGATTCCCAAGGCGGAACGCCGCATCCGGGTGAAGGAACTCATCGAGCGTTTCCGTATGACCGACTACGCCGACCGCCCGGTCGGCACTTATTCCGGGGGACAGCATCGGCGCCTCGACGTGGTCGCCAGCCTGATTGCCAACCCACTGGCGTTGTTCCTTGACGAACCCACGACCGGTCTCGATCCCAGGAGCCGGGTCGAGCTTTGGGAAGAGATTCGCGGATTAGCCGACTCGGGGACGGCGGTCGTACTCACCACACAGTACCTGGAAGAAGCAGACCGGCTGGCCGACTACATCCTCATCATGGATGAAGGGCGGGCTGTTGCGACCGGGACTGCCCGAGAATTGAAGGACGAATTGAAACGAGATGTCCTCGACGTGCACTTCGCTTCTGAGGAGGATCTAGAGCGAGCCGTCGAGGCGGTCGGGGGGCTGGTTGATGACTTCGGCACCAACCCGGCTGCCAAGCAATTGACCATTCCGGTCACAGGGGGATCGGCGAGCAGCCTCGGTCTACTCCGCCGCATCGAGGATTCCGGAATCCCGGTCGTCGACTTCCACTACCGGCGGCCGACACTCGATGACGTCTTCCTCACCCACACCTACGGCACTACTGCCTGATTGGAGTCTTACTCATGACTGATCTCAGATTCCCGGCTCCAACCTTCACCGACAAAGTCCGTTGGGCGTTTCAGGACACTGCCACCATCACCTGGCGGGACATGGTTCGCACCTCCCGGCAACCGGAGATGCTCGCCTTTGCGGTGATCATGGGGATGTTCTTTCTCCTTCTCTTCAATTACGTGTTTGGTGGCGCGATCGGCGCCGGCACGGGTGTCGACTACATCCAGTTCCTGGTGCCCGGAGTGTTCGTGATCACCGCTCTGCAGGGTGCCCAGCAGACCAGTACCGGTCTTGCCCAGGATCTTTCGGAGGGGGTAATCAGCCGGTTCCGCTCGTTACCGATGAATCAGGTAGCAGTGATTGCCGGCCGGACGGTGGCCGACGCCGGCCGCAATGTGATCGGAGTGTTGCTGGTCGCCGGAGTTGGATATCTGATGGGTTTTCGCTTCTCGTCGTTGGGAGGTGCCATTGCCGCCATTGCTCTGACGGTTGGCATCGGATACTCATTCTCGTGGCTGGGAGCGGCGATCGCTGCCAAGCTTCGCAACCCGGAGATGGTGGGAATGTTGAGCATGTTCTGGCTTTTTCCGCTGATGATGGCCAGCAGTGCGTTCACCCCCACCGCCACCATGCCCAAATGGCTCAAGGCTTTTGCCGACAACCAGCCAATATCGGTGGCCTCCGACGCAGTGCGAGCCTTGGTCGACGGCCGACCGGCGGGATCCGACTCACTCTATGCCGTCATCTGGATCATCGCCCTGCTGGCCGTATTCATCCCTTTGACGACCCGGCTCTACCGGAAGGTCTGACATGGAGGAAACGAGCTCGAAGCCGTCCGTGCAGGAGCGGATTGCCGAAGCGGCGATGGCCTTGATTTCGGAGCGCGGCCTGGCAGGAGTCACCATGTCCGGGGTGGCCCGCCACGCCGGCGTGGCCCGCCAGACTCTCTACAACCATTATTCCGATGTGGAAAGCATCGTGACTGCAGTAATTGAACAGCACGAACGATTGGGTTTCGACCAGGTTCGCCGGTTGTTGGACGGACACGAGGGAGCAGCTGCCAAACTCGAGCAACTCATCCGGCATGCGGTGACCATGGGTGCCCACCATCATGCTCTGACCGCCCTGGAGGGAAGCCTGTCGCCGCAGGCGCAAGAGGAATTACGGACCCACCGCGGCCGGACCGAAGCAATCGTCGTTGAGATCCTCGAGGAAGGTGTCGCGGAAGGGGTCTTCCGCCAGGATCTCGACCCCGAGGTCGATGCCGCCTTCATCAGGGAAATCCTGGTCGAAGGAGTCACCGGGGAGGTCCCCGACATTGCCCGACTGGCCGGGGCGACGGTGCGATTCGTGCTGGCGGCGGTGGGCGCGACACGAGCCTGATTCGGCGGCCCGGGCGGTCGAGTCGCCCAAAGGGCGCGCAAGATCTTCGCCCAATGAGTCAAACGCCCCAGCTGGAGTACGGACGGGCGACCAGATTGGAGTTGAAGTAGCGCGGATCGCCGGTGACTTCCTCGCCGATCCAATCGGGAAGATCGATGAGCTGATCCTCGGAGGTCAACTCCACCTCAGCGAGGACCAGCCCCAGATTCTCGCCCAAGAACTCGTCAACCTCCCAGATCAGATCGCCGTGGGTGATCCGATACCGTCGTTTCTCGATGAGGGGGTGCACGCACAACTCATCGAGCATCTCATGGGTATCGCCGACCGGGATTTCGTATTCGTATTCAGCCCGGCTGGCCCCGGTCGAGATCCCCTTGATCGTGAGGTACCCGCGGTCCCCGACGGTTCTGACTCTCACCGTACGTTCTTTGATGACGGACAGGTATCCCTGTCGGTATTCGATCCCCTCGGCAAGGCCGCGCCAGCCGTCCGAGGCGATCAGGTACTTCCGTTCGATTTCTAGGCCCATGCTGGCTCCATTCACACGCGGAGCGCGTATCGAATCGCTGTTTGATAGCTCTGGTTGGGTAGATCGTCGATGCCCAACTGAGTTGCCAAATCGGCCGCAGCATCCAAATCGTCGGATTCCACTGCCACCGTGTCCAGGCTAGACCCGTCGATGACGACCTCGGCAAACTCCAGGATGCACCCATCGTGCCAATAGCCGTAGCGGGTCTTGGCCACCTTCACCACGACTGTTCCGACCGCTTCTGCCCGCGCCAGGAAACCGTCGAGCGCCACCGGCTCATTAGTGCCTTCCGGCAGGTCCGATTGGGCGATGTCCGCCAGGACCTCGGCAGCCGTGGAGAAGGACAAAGGGAAGGGTGCCTTGAGAGTGGGAGTCCAAAGCTGGAATCCTTGTTCTGTTCCGACCAACTGCTTGATGTCGAGGACTCCCGACCGGATCTTGACGTTCAGGTCGGTCCTGCGAACCACGAGGTAGATCTCCTTGCTTGCTCGAACCCCCAGCGGTTCGCAGTGCTCTACCAACCGGGCCTCCAGTTCGGTGAGATCCGCAGCCCACACCCGGTACTCATAGCGGGGAGTCATGATCAGAACGGTAGCCGGGTGGCATTAGCGGATCACCTCGACTCGAATTGATGGGAATATGTCAGTAACAATGTTGTTGACATATATGTGAAACACATTCATACTGCAATTATGACACATCCGCATCACCGAGGACATCGGTCACGAAGTAGGCGCCGCGTGGGCTCCGGCCAGTGGCGAGTCCATGCGCGGGTCGAGCGGTTCATCGAGCCGGCCCTGCTGCTGATCCTGAGAGACGGGTCAACGCACGGATACGAACTGGCCGAAAACCTGACCGATATGTTGCCCGCCGAGCGGATCGATATGGGAAACCTCTACCGCATGCTTCGGGCGTTGGAGGCCGACGGCATCGTCGAATCCGAGTGGCGGGAAGACCTCCCGGGACGGAACCGGCGCACCTACCGGCTCACCGAACAAGGACAATCCTTGCTCGACACCTGGGCGGATGCACTTGGCGAAGCAAACGAGACTATCACCGCCTTTTTGGGACGGTATCAAGATGGGAGAGAAAGATGAGTAGAAGGAAAATGATGCGCCATCGCATGATGATGCACCGTCACCTGATGGGCCCTGGCGGGTGGGGACCCTGCGGTCCCGGTGAAGGACGCGGCCGGCCGGGTTGGTCCGACGAGGACCGGTTGGCGATGCTCGAGGAGTACCAGCGCGACCTCGAACAAGAAGTCGAGGACGTCGCCGAGCGAATCCGCCGGTTCAAGGAAGAAAAAGCGGACGCCTGACGACGATTCGCTCCGAGAAGACAGGGCCCCATGCGGGGCCCTTCTCTTTGGGTCACGGGTCACGAGTCACGAGTCACGGGGTGACGGGTCACGGGTCACGGGTCGCGGGTCACCTGTCAACACATGGTTATATCTGCTGATTGCTGATTGCTGATTGCTGATTGCTGATTGCTGATTGCTGATTGCTGATTGCTGATTGCTGATTGCTGATTGCTCGTAAGGCTGCTCACAAAATACCGAGAAATCGTCTCTCGCATCTCCTCCACAAGATCTCGGTTTGGGCGTCTAGTCGATAGGGACGAAATACCCTATTGTCGGCCCTCCCGATGCGATATCGTCTATAACGTTCACAACTAACTGAATGTTATGACAGAAGCGATGACTTCGACGGATCGAGATAGGCGACGGCGAGCGATGCACGAGCGTCTTGCCAGGATGCTGGAGGAAATCGGGTTTCCCCACACCGTCGCCCGGGTCTACACGGCCCTGACGCTGGCCGAGGGGGAAGGGCTCTCTTCGGGCGAACTGGTTGAAGAACTCGGCGTGAGCAAGGCGTCCGTGAGCAATGCCACGCAGTTCCTGACCGGGACCGAACTGTGCGAGCGCTACCGGGTACGCGGCTCCCGGGAGACTCACTACCGGATCGTCAAGGGCGTGTGGGGAACGCTTCTGGCCAAGAAGTTCGCGGCCATCGGCTACATCCGTCGCACCGTCGAGGAAGCCCTCTCGCTCGATCCGACCGAGATGGCCGCTGAGCGGCTCGAGGAAATGTACGACGTGTATTCGTTTTTTGAGAGTGAGTTCGAAGAGGTCAAGAAAAGGTGGAACGAGAGGAACCGCGTATGACGGATGCTGCCATCAAAGTCGACAACATCACCTTCGCCTACGGTGAGCTGGAGGCGGTCCGGGGCATCAGCTTCGAGGTCGCGCCGGGCGAGGTTCTGGGATTCCTCGGACCCAACGGAGCGGGCAAGTCCACAACCATCAAGATCCTGACCGGCCAGCTGACCCCCAAGTCCGGCCAGGCCCAGGTGCTGGGTGTCGACGTGACCAAAGACGATCCTGAGATGCAGGCCCAGATCGGGGTGTGCTTCGAAGAGAAGAACCTGTATGACAGCATGTCCGGAGCCGAGAACCTCAGGTTCTACGCCAGCCTCTTCGGGATCAAGGATGTGGATACCGATGAACTGTTGCGGCGGGTCGGCCTGGCCGACCGGGCCAAGGATCGGGTCGCCAAGTATTCCAAGGGCATGAAGCAACGCCTGATGATGGCCAGGACCCTGGTCAACACGCCCAAAGTCTTGTTTCTCGACGAACCGACCGATGGTCTCGACCCCGTGTCCTCGCAGGCCATCCGCAAACTCATTCAGCAGGAGGCCGACCGGGGGGCGGCCGTGCTGCTGACCACCCATGACATGAACGAGGCGGATGAACTGTCCAACCGCGTGGCCTTCATCAACGAGGGCCAGTTATATGCAGTCGACACCCCTGAGGCTCTGAAACTCAAGCACGGGAAACGGTCGATCCGCGTTCGCACCCGGGCCGGAGCCGGTGTGACCGAGCAGATCGTTTCGCTCGATGAATCCGGGGCCGGTGAGGCATTACGCGCGGCGGTCGGTTCGCCCGATTTGATGACCATTCATACCGAGGAAGCCACCCTCGAGCACATCTTCATCCAGATGACCGGGAGGGGGTTGGAGGGATGAGCAGGCCCGTGACTCGTGCTGCCATCATCAGGTCGATCGTCAAGAAAGACCTGACGGAGTACAGCCGCGACCGGTTGTGGGCATTCCTCACGCTGCTGGTACTCATCTTCATGATCGTCATTTTCTGGGTGTTGCCCGACCAGGTCGACGAGTCGATCCCGGTTGGGATTTCCGGCTTGGGAGACCCGACCGCTCTGGCCGGTTTGGAAACCACCGAAGAGGAAGGTCTCCGTCTGGTGGGCTTTGACTCCGCCGCGGAACTCCGATCGGTGGTGGCCGGTGAGGCCGATGCCTGGCAGGCGGACGGTTCCGTCGTGGTCATCCCGGATGATTCCGACGCCGAGAAGCCGGCAGGAGCGGAGAAGGCCAACGTTGATTTGGGCCTGGCCTTTCCGGGCGACTTCCTGGCGGCCACCGCCGCGGGGAACCGGACCACAGTGGAGATATTCGTCGACGCCCAAGTTCCGGAAGAGCTCAAATCCTCGATGTCCAGCCTGGTGAAGGAACTGGCGTTTGCCGTGGCCGGCAGTCCCTTGCCGGTCGACACGGCCAATCCGCAAGAGATCTATACCGTTCTCGGCGAAGACCGGGCCGGGAACCAGGTCACGCCGCGGGAGAGCTTCCGGCCTCTTCTAGTCTTCCTGGTTCTCTTGATGGAGATGTTCGGAATGTCGTCCTTGATCGCACGCGAGGTGCAGTCGAAGACCGTCACCGCGTTGCTGGTCACGCCCGCCACGACCGGAGACGTCCTCGCCGCCAAGGGCATCGCCGGCGGGGTGCTCGGGTTAGGACAAGCCGTGATCCTCCTGGCTGCCATAAATGTCCTCGGGAATCAGCCTCTCTTGATCCTCACCTTGATGTTGCTCGGAGCGGTCATGGTATCGGGGGCCGCGATGGTGGCCGGTTCACTCGGGCGCGACTTCCTGAGCAATCTCTTCTACGGGATGATGTTCATGGTCCCGCTGATGATCCCCGCCTTCACCGTGTTGTTCCCCGGTACTGCGACGGGATGGATCCAAGCGCTCCCCTCGTACCCCCTGGTGCAAGGCTTGGTCAAGGTCGCGACCTACGGTGATGGTTGGGCCGAGACTCTGCCCGACGTCGGTGCCCTGCTGGCCTGGTGCGTCGTCCTGTTTGCACTTGGTTGGATTGTTCTGAAACGGAAGGTGGAGACGCTATGAGCCTGACACGTACCTTCAAGGTGCTGGGCAAGGAATTCCGCTTGGGGCCCCGGTCACCCATCTTTCTGTGGGTCCTCTTTCTGCCCGTGCTCTTCACGCTGATCCTGCAGGTGACGTTCGGGTCGTTGTTCGACCCCCAGCCGCGTTTGGGGATCGTCGATCAGGGGAGTTCCACGATCACTACCGCCGTCGAGGGAATGGAGGGTATCGATCTGGCATTGCTCGACGATGCCGAGGATCTGAAGGCCCAGGTTGAGGCCGATGATCTGGATGCCGGGCTCGTTTTGCCTGCGGGGTTTGACGATCAGGTGCGATCCGGCGTTCGACCGCCGTTGGAGTTCTACGTGGGCGGTGAGAGCCTGGCCTCGAATCGCATCATTCTGGCCGTGACCACGGTCGATTTGGTGCGGGCCATCGAGGGATCGGAACCGCCGGTGGATGTAGAGGTGGTGGCACTCGGCGACGAAGGGCTCCCGATCGCGGTGCGGATGGTGCCGTTCATCATGATGTACGCGCTGGTGGTGGCTGCCGTGTTCCTGCCTGCTTTCAGCATCGCCGATGAACGAGAGAAGGGGACGCTCAACGCGTTGATCGTCACCCCGGTCAAACTCAGCGAGGTCATTACCGCAAAGGGCATTCTGGGGGTGATTCTGGCGCTGGCTATGACCATCTTCACGTTGTTCCTCAACGATGCCCTGGGCGCAGAACCGCTCGCCCTGTTTGTGGTCTTGCTGGTTGGTTCGATTCTCTGTGTGGAGATCGGTCTCATCTACGGGACCGTTTCGAAGGACTCCACCGCGGTATTCGCTCTCATCAAAGGGACCGGGATTCTGCTGATCGGACCGACCGCGTTCTACATCTGGCCCGACTGGCCGCAATGGATCGGTAAAATCTTTCCCACCTACTGGGTGATCAACCCGATCTTCGAAGTGTCGTTGAACAACGCCAGCTTGGGAGACGTTTGGGTCGAGCTGCTGATTGCCGCCGGGGTCATCGTGTTGTTGGGCGCTGCGGTTATGGCCCTGACAAGGAGGCTGGGGAACCAGCTGGCCACGGCCTCTTAAAGACCCAAGACGCTTTGGCGTCAAAGCTCCACCGGATCTGGTGGCAGTTTGACGCCAAAAACCGGGTTCCGGCGAGTATTCGTCCTTCTCATCCGATTCTCATGTTGCTCTCAGCGTGCTCACACGCAGGTAGTTGTACAGTTTTGGCAATACCTCGAGGGATTACTTGTGACAGACATCAACAGCGCCAAGGTGCTGATCGCCGAAGACGATCGAAGTGTGCGACAGTCGCTCCAACGCGCTCTCCGCTACGAGGGCTATGACATCAGCTTGGCCGTCGATGGCGCTGAAGCGTTGGAAGCGATCAAGGACGACCGTCCCGATGTTCTCATCTTGGACGTGATGATGCCTCATGTGGACGGGTTGTCTGTGTGTCGGCGGGTTCGGTCGAAGGGAGACGATCTGCCGATTCTGATGCTCACCGCCAAGCATGAGATCTCGGACCGGGTGGCCGGATTGGACGCCGGGGCGGATGACTATCTCGTGAAACCTTTTGCTCTCGAAGAGTTGCTGGCTCGATTGCGAGCTCTCTTACGGAGGACCGCGCCGGAAGAGCTTGGCGGGCCGTTGTCATTTGCCGACCTGACGCTTGACCCGGAAACCCGGCGCGTGGAGCGAGGCGGTCGGGCGATCGAATTGACAAAAACCGAATTCGACTTGCTCGAGTTGCTGATGCTGAACGCCAGCATCGTGCTGACCCGTGAGGTCATCTACGACCGAATTTGGGGTTACGACTTCGGGACATCGTCGAACTCTCTCGACGTCTACATCGGCTACCTGCGGCGAAAGACCGAGGAGGAGGGCGAGGCTCGCCTCATCCATACGGTCCGCGGCGTCGGCTACGCACTGCGAGAATCGTGACGCTTCGAGCCCGTTTGTCCCTCTTTGTTGGGCTGGCGGTGGCCGTCGCGGTGGCCGCGGTGGCCGGTGCTGCCTATGTCTCGGCCACCCGGGAGGCGCGGGGCGAGATTGACCGGTTCCTCGTCCAACGGGCTTCGGCGCTGGCGACGATCGGAGAGGCCGGGAGCCGGTTCCCCGCCACCCGAGAGTTCGGGATGGCCGGCTTTGGGATTTTCGACGTCTTTGGTCCCGATTCAGCCTTTCAAGCCTTCAACGAGAAGGGCGAGATTGTGGCATTTCTCAGAGGAGGGCCCTCATTACCCATTTCCGAAGCGGACATGACGGTCATCGGTCAACGCCTGTTCGTTGAACCTCGCAGTGTGTATGTCGAAGGCACGCACTACCGCATGATCACTGCTCCATACGGAGGCAACCATGCAATTCAGATCGCTCGCGACCTGAGCGAGACCGACGCCATCGTCGCCGGCCTCCGCCTGCGTCTGTTTGGTATTGGCGGTCTCGGTGTGATCCTGGCCGCTCTCATGGGCTGGTTGGTGGCCGGTCGGGCACTGAAGCCGGTCGGTGAGTTGACGGCTACCGCCGAACATGTGGCAACCACCCAGGATTTTGATGCTCCTATCGAGGTGAATCGAACGGATGAGATAGGCCGGTTGGCTTCGAGCTTCAACACGATGCTGAAGGCACTGGGCGCCTCTCGACAGCAGCAACAGCAGCTAGTCGCCGATGCCAGCCACGAGCTACGGACTCCGCTCACCTCCCTTCGCACCAATATCGAATTGCTGGCCAAATCGGAAGACATGGAACGCGCCGAGAAACAGGAGCTGCTGGCAGACGTCACTTTTGAGCTCGGCGAGCTGACCGAATTGGTGTCCGAATTGGTTGAACTGGCAACAGATGCCCGAATCACCCACGAGCCCGTGTCCCACGTGGACCTGACCGACCTCGTCGAGCAGGTGGCCGAGCGGGCCCGCCGCCGAACCGGCCGCACGATTACGGTCACCGGAGATGGAGCGACGGTAGAAGGGCGGCCGGGGATGCTCGAACGCGCGGTGATCAACCTGGTAGACAACGCCCACAAGTGGAGCCCACCGGAAGTCCCGATCGAAGTGTCGGTCGAGGGGGGAACAGTTGAGGTGATTGATCACGGACCGGGTATCGCCATGGAAGACCGTTCCTACGTGTTCGAAAGGTTCTATCGGTCGGCTACCGCCCGATCAATGCCCGGGTCCGGACTTGGTCTGGCCATCGTCAAGCAGGTGATCGATCTCCACGGGGGTCAAGTGTGGGCAAAAGAGACCCCCGGCGGAGGCGCCCGGGTCGGATTTCAGATCCCGGTGACGGTGTGACCGACCGCTGAATTCTCACCGGGTTCTTAGGGTCGGTTCATCCCCTGTTCACGTCGGCACCGAATAATCGGCGCGAGAAGTCAGTTGTAGATGGAGATGAACATGAGTCCCGACAACGATCCCAGGTTCGAGGGCGACCTACCTTCCCCCTCTCCGAAAGGAGACCCGATCAATTCCGATGCCGGTATCGAGGGCAGTCCAACTGTCTGGGGAGGACCGGCCGGCATCGACGAATCTGACTTGATTCCCCTCGACCCGGATGCGGGAGATTTGGGCGATTCGGCGAACCTCACCGGCCTCGAGCCAACTCGACCACCGTCGTGGAGCGAAGCACCACCCCGTCAGGAGCCCGTTGCACATCGGTACGAACCTCCCACGCGAGCCGCGGTGTCACCTACCGTCGAGTGGCCGGCCGGGCCAATTTCTCCTCCCGTCCCCGTTGTTGGAGTTGACGACGAGGGCAAGACGAAAAAGGGGCCGAAGGATCGGTCGGGCGGTCGGGTGTTGATTCCCCTGCTTTCGGGTTTCCTCGGTGCCGTTCTAGCTCTGGCGGCAGTGGCCGGCATCGGAGGCTTTGATCTGTCGGAGGAACCGACGACGACCACCACAACCAATGTTGTTGAGCAGGCCTCCGCTGCGGTAGCACCTCCCTCCGGCGGTACGACCACCCTGCGACTTCGCGAGGCCAACGTCGATGCCGTGTTGGTCGGTGAGGTGGTCATTCCTTCTACGGTGAGTGTGCAAGTTGGGCAGGAAGGTCCGACCGGGTTCATCCGGCGCGGGTCCGGCTCGGGGGTCGTGTTCGACACCGAGGGCCACATCATCACGAACGACCATGTTGTTTCCGGTAGCCCGGCTTACCAGGTGGTGTTTGCCGATGGACGTGTGTACCAAGCGACCTTGATCGGTACCGATCCGGTCACCGATCTGGCCGTTCTCAAGATCGATGCCGACAATCTGGTTCCGATTGAACTCGGATCGTCGGACGAACTCTCGGTTGGAGACCCTACAGTTGCGGTCGGTAACCCCCTTGGACTCGAGGGCGGCCCATCGCTCACGGTCGGGGTGCTGTCCGCCTTCGAACGCCAGGTGCAAACCAGCGTCAGCGACGTCCTACATGGGATGCTGCAGACCGACGCTCCCATCACTCAGGGCTCGAGCGGTGGAGCACTGGTCGATGAGACGGGCCGATTGATCGGCATCACGACGGCAGTTGGTGTGTCCGAAATCGGCGTGGAAGGGATCGGCTTTGCCACCCCGGTGGAGATCGTCGAGCGGGTGGTGGCCGAGTTGATCGCCAACGGCCAGGCCGGAACGGCTTTCCTGGGCATCACCGGAAGCACTTCATTCGATACGGCCGACGACGGAGCACTGGTGCCCGCCGGGGTCGAGGTCGGATCAGTCGAACCGACCGGGGCTGCGGCGGCGGCAGGCCTGCAAGCCGGCGATCTCATCATCTCCTTCGATGGTGTGGAACTCGAGACGATGGAGGATCTGATCGTGCTGCTGCGCCGTTCATCCGTTGGGGACTCAGTGAAGTTGATGATTGAGAGGAACGGTTCGGTCGAGACGGTCGATCTGGTACTCGGCGGAATTTAGAACCCCAAACCTTTCTCCTAGTTCAGCCCCATCGCTTGGGTCTTGCGGTGGACATACACCTCAGCGCGGTGGAGTGTCTCCAGGACAATTCCCCCCATCAAGAAGGACAACGCACCAACGGCTATGCCTCCCAGCACGTCGGTGGGGAACCACAGGCCGGCGATCATCCGGCCGGACCCCAGAAGAAGTCCAAGGAGCAGCACCACTCCGCCCATCCACCTGTGCACCATCCACAGGACCAGGCCCAGAGCGATGACGTTTGCTACGGGGTGGGCGGGGAACGACGAGTTGATAGGTTCGTAGAAGAGCACCGTCACGTCCGGCAGCTGTTCAAACGGACGGGGTCTCCCGACGCCGATATTGGTGAGAGCGACAACCAGCTGACAGATCCCCAGTGCTACCAGACCGTGGAGGGCGGCATGCTGGAATCGCTTGCTCTCGGCGTTTCCCTTTCCGGCGAACCACAACCAGGCAATTGCCAGTGTGGCGACGAACGGGATCAGATAATCGTTGATCACGAACCGGATCAGACCGTCAACGAACTCAGATTGGCCGGCCAGACCGTTCAGCCACTCGAATACCGCTTCGTCGATCTTGGTCATGGGCGATCTCCCGATGAAGTCCCCACCAGGACCCGGCGCTCCCGGTCGGGGGGCTCTTCGGTCGGCTGGTTTCGTCGACCGATGGTTCGCGCAAACAACACCGCGCCGATCCAAGCCCCTACGAACCACAGGGCTTGCCAGTGGCCCGACAACCCACCCGCCGTGTCGTTGATATTGCGCGCCCCGGCCAGGGTGTCGACGGTGGCTTTTGCCCAGGTGGCCGATCCGCCGACGGGTTCACCCGGCCCCCATGGCCCCGCCATCAACAAGGGGATGAGGTAGAAGAGGGCCATGCCGCCGACGAGCAAGATGGCGCCGAGCACCGCGGTGTGACGTCGCCCACGCATTAGCCAGAGGTGGCGTCTGTCCGACCGGGCCGCCGCCATCTGCACGACGCCCAGGCACGCGAGAAACGCCATCAGCAGGTACTGCCAGCTGAACATGGCGAGAACGGTGAGCCGGTCCATGCTGATGCCCTTCAAGGCTAAGACTACGCCCCGTTTGGGCGTCAATGTGACACCAGGGCGGGTGGATGTTTGACGCCGGAAAGGGAGAGGACCGGCCCGGGTGAGTAAAGGGCAGATCCCTTGTGTTTTGGCGTCAATCTTGCCCCGCCCGCGGTGGAAGTTTGACGCCAAAAGCGTGTCTTCTGCGAGAATCGGGGGCATGAGCGGTATAGCCCCTGAAATCAAGAGCGAACCTCGGTTGGATGAAGGCGATGGCGACCACGACCGATTCGCTCACTATGTGAGCAAGGCGGACATCGTTCGTAGCAACGTCGAAGGCGTACCGGTCGTGGCGTTGTGCGGCAAGAAATGGATTCCCCACCGGGATCCAAGTCGTTACCCGGTCTGCCCTACCTGCAAAGAACTCATGGCTCGCCTCAAGAGCGCCGGCAGCAACTGATCAACCTCCCATCGGGCGCCGGTTCTCGCGCCCGATCGAGAATGAACTCGTATTGGGCCTTCGTTACCGGCTGGACTGAGAGCCGGGAACGGTTGAGCAACACCATGTCGGCCAACTCGGGGTACCCGCGTAGCTCGGGGAGGGAGACCAGTCGGGGTAGTTTCTCCACGAACCTCACGTCGACCATGATCCAGCGGGGATCGTTCGGATCCGATCTTGGGTCGTAGTACTTTTCGTTGGGATCGAATTGGGTGTGATCGGCGTACGGGCCGCTGGCGATCTCGGCGATCCCCACCACGCCGGGGGGCTGGGCGTTTGAGTGATAGAACAACACTCGATCACCGATCTCCATCTGGTCCCGCATGAGATTGCGGGCTTGATAGTTGCGGATGCCATCCCAGTGCTCGGTGCCGTCTCGCTTCAGATCGTCGATCGAATAGTCGCCGGGTTCAGATTTCATCAGCCAGTACTGCATGCTCCTATTGGTAGCAGAAGAGACAGGACGAGCTGCGAGCGACGAGCTGCGAGCTACGAGCCACGAGCCACGAGCCACGAGCCACGAGAGGCATCAAGCCAGCAGGTTTCAGGTTTCAAGTTTCAGGTTTCAGGTCATGAGACCCAATATCAAGTTGCAGGGTTCGGGTCTCGAGAAACAGGAACCCCGCGTCAAGCGTCAAGCAAGCAGGCCTCAGGTTTCAGGTTTCGGGTTTCGCTCGTCCCCTGAACCTCCTCGCCACCGTGGGCGCGGTGCGAGCGACGAGCGACGAGCTGCGAGCCACGAGCTGCGAGCCACTGAAGGCATCAAGCATCAAGCGTCAAGCGTCAAGCATCAAGCCGGGAGGGTCACGGGTCCCCCGAACCTCAGACTTCAAACCTCGGACTTCCTACGCCGCGGTGCCGGTCCCGTAAATGTCCTCGGGTGATCCGTCCTCGAAGAACTTGGGAAACGGGAACCCGGGTCCGTGGAAGTGGAAGAACCCATCGACATCATCCAGATCGCCAGAGAACCCCTCCGGGAAACGGAACATACCGCGGGGACCCCGGAAGTGGGGGACCTCGCCGTCGAATCTGAACTCGAATCCAAATCCGTCGAGTCCGGGCATTTCCCCGTTGATCATCGACTCAACCATTGTCTCCAGGTTGCTCCGGATGTCATCGGCCTGCTCTTGTGTCAACCGTTCGTCGCCGACAAGGTCTTTCAGCTTCTCATCGAGGTCGGTCAATACCGCGTCGACTATCTCAGCGACCTCAACACCCTGTTCGTCGGCGAGGTCGGCCAGCGACGATCCATCTGCCAGCCGGTCCAGGAGTTCATCAGTTTCAAGCCCGAGCGCTTCAGCGATCGAGTCGAGACCGAATCCACCCATTCCGAATCGGTCGAACCGGGGCATCTCATCAAGGAAGCCGAACCCCCGGGGGCCGTGGTGTCGACCGATGTCGAACGGATGGATGCCCATCCACCTCTCACCGTTGACCATCGCCTCCACGTTCTCAATGAGGGCGGAGCGGATCTCATCGGCTTTCTCTTCGCTGATACGTTCTTCGGCAATTGCCTCGTCGAGACGAGCCGTCTGTTCGGCCACTAAGGCGTCGATCACAGCCTGGGTCTGGTCACCGGCGATCTCAGCGATGGTCGATCCGTCTCTCAGCTGAGTTGCTAGCTCGTCGACATCCATGTCGAGAACCTCGGCGACGATATCGAGGTGGGGAGTGGCTCGAAGCCCCTTGCCAAAACGGAGCATGCGGTCCTTGAAAGCCTCGGCAATCTTCTCGCGCTGATCCTCGGTGATTATCTCGTCTTCGACCAGATCATTGAGCACATCGTCAAGGGGCTGGAAAAAGACGTCGTCTTCAGCCTCCTGAGCGATGGCCGAAGGTGCCTGGCTCAGCGAGACGGCGACCAGCGCTACGCCGGCTACCAGGGCAACAACCGCCAGCCCGGTGATCGCTTTCCGCATGCGTTACCTCCAAGAATCTGTTCTGCTCCCTGAAACGATATGGGAGCCACCTAAGAAGCGGATGAAAACAAGATGAGAATCTCGAGGCTGGTGTTAGTCGCGTTTGCGCGACGCTCGTGATTCTTCGTAGGCATCGAGGAACGTGTTCACCGGGTAGGCGGCAATCGTTCGACCAATGAGATCCAGAGGCAGGTCGTCGATCTTCCGGAACCGAACACAGGATTTGCCGACGTCATATCTCTTTCCGGTGGCCCGGTACTGCTCTTCGAACGTGGCGGCGGCTTCTTCCGACGAGTAGATACTCGACAGATAGACCGCCATATGGTTCTTCTGTGAAGCAAGGGCCGCGTACATCAGAGGTTTCTTGTTGTAGGTGTTCGGGTAGGTCACCAACGGGACCTGATACGTGATCATGCCCCAGTTCATGACCTCCTCGTACCCATCGGGCAGATTGGCAAGGATGACCTCTCTGACTGCCTCGAGGGCGCGGAGCCGGTCCTCGGGAAGCTCGGCGAGGTACTGGTCGATGGTCTTGGCTTCGGATTGCATGGCACGAGGGAGACTAATCCAGGTGTCAGTTTCCCCCGTTCGCGGTCCGCGGTCCGCAATTCCCGGTCACGAGAAACGAGAAACACTGACAACCTCCCGCCGGAGCCAGGCCGGCGGGAGGCTGACACTGTGGGTCTACAGACTCGTGTCTTCCGCGTCGGGCGTGTCGTCCCGACCAAATCCCGGTCCGGGACCCATGCCGTGATGCCTGCCGAATCCCATCCGGCCTTCGAACTCACCGTTGACCATTGCCGTGATGCGTTCCGGCGCGTCCGTTCGGATTTCGTCCGCCTGATCGGCAGTCAGCTTCCCGTCTTCGATCGCTTGATCGAGACGGGAGTTCATCTCGGCCACCAGTGCATCGATGACCGCCTGAGCCGATGACCCGTTGGCCTCTGCGACTTCGGCGAGAGACTGTCCATCCCGGACGGCGTCACCGAGAGCGTCGACCTCAATGCCGATTACTTCGGCTGCCGTTTCCAGGTGGGCGCCACGGGCCAAGCCGCCGCGATGTCCTCGGAAGGGTCCGATCCGCTCCTTCAGTGCTTCGGCAATCCGGGTGGATTGGTCCTCTGTGATCACGCCGTCGTCGACCAGATCGGCCAGGACGTCCTCGATGCTTTCGGGAACGATTGTGTCTGTGTCCTGTATCTCGACCTCCTGAGCGGAGGCCACCTCGGGCGACTGTGCGACGAGTGCGACGGAGAATCCGCCCAACACGATCGCCGCAGTCGCAATGGCTGCGATGGCTTTGCGCATGTGAAAGCTCCTTTCGTGGTCCATCACTGGGACCACTTTCGACTGCGGCCTTAAGTCGGCTATGAACGCCGCCACAGAATCAAGTGAGAAAAAAGTCGTCGAGTGGCTCGCTTCGAACTGAGGAGTGAGACGGCCGGCGGGAAGCAAAAGGGTATTGTCTTGTCCATGGATGGACTCAACCCCCAAGCCGAACAGAGGCTGCGCGATGATCTGATCATCTGGTTGACCACTGTTTCGCCGGCCGGACAACCTCAGACTTCACCGGTGTGGTTTCTTTGGGATGGCGCCGAGTTCTTGATCTACAGCCTCCCCGGCACCTCGCGTACTCGAAACATCGAGGCCAATCCCCGCGTTTCGCTCAACCTGGATGGTGACGGTCAGGGGGGTTCGGTGGTCACCATCGAGGGGATTGCCCGCGTCGATAGGGGCGCTCCAAAGTCCAACAATGTGCCCGATTATGCGGCCAAATACCGCGCCAAGATCGCCTCATATGACTGGACGCCGGAGAGTTTCGCCGTGGACTACCCGATCCCCGTCCGGGTCACGCCCATCAGAGCCCGTTCCTGGTAGCCGCCTCGAGCCGATCCCCGCTTCGCTCGTCCGCAGGGCGCGATTCTGCCCCTCCCGGTAGGCTCGAGTAATGGAAGATGGTGAGGTCCGACGCCGATTGACTCCCGCCCCCAGGTGGGCTGCCGCAGTTCTCGGCGTCGCGGTTCTGGTGCTGGTTACGCTGGCCGCCTTGGGTGCCCGCGGTCTTCCGGGAAGCGAAACCCGTCCTCCACCATTCCCGGTTGATCTCGATCTGTTGGTCGTCTTTCGCATCATGATGGGCATCCTGGCCGGATTGATGGTTCTCCTGATCATCCTGCTGCTGTTGCCCGGCGGGCCCCCCATCCAGCTTCCCGAACGGAAGAAATCGTCGCCCTTCAAGCTGCTGGCCGGGATAGTCCTGCTGTTTGCGATCCTGATGATTCTCCAACCTTTTGCCGACCGGACGGGAGAGGAGACCATGACCTCAGGAACCGGCAACGCGGTGACAGAGACCGATGCAACTCGAATCCAGCAGTCGGGATCGCGCTGGGGATTGATCATCCTCGGCGGTGCCGTGCTTCTGGCTGTGCTGGGCGTGGCGGCAGTCGCCCGGCCTGGTGTGGAACCTGAGGAGACCATCGAAACGAGGGCTCCCGCCCGGGTGTCCGACGTCATCGACTCGATACTGGCGGAGCTCGAAGAGTCGACCGACCCACGCCGGGTGGTTATTGGGGCTTACGCCAGGATGGAGCGCGCCCTCATGGCCGCCGGCGTGCCGCGCCACCCAAGCGAAGCTCCGCTCGAATACCTGGCAAAGGCATTGCGGCGCCTCCACGTCGACGGTTCGGCCATCACCCGCCTGACGGCTCTTTTCGAACTTGCCCGATTTAGCGACCACGACGTCCTTCCCGACATGGGCCGGGAAGCCGTCACTGCTCTGAGCAACATCCGCAGGGAACTGAGTGGGGTGGCCCCATGAGATTGGTACTCGGAGGGACGGCCTTGACAGCCGCCCTGGCGGCCGTTGTGCTGCTGTGGTTCGACGGTCCGGCTGAATTCGCCGGTTACCAGGTGCTGCTCCTCACTCTGGCGGCGATGGCAGCCCGCCGCTTGCGATCCGAAGAAGCCGAAGAGGAAGACAATTCGCCGCCTCGGCTGCGAATCAAGCCGATGGGACGGCCCCACCACGCGGTTCCGCCTCAGCTCGAGAAGATCGAACGGCTGGTTGTGTTCGGCAGGACGACTGCTTTTGATGCCGAGTGGCGCCTGCTTCCTTTCTTGCGAAGTATCGCGGCTGAACAACTCGAGGCACGGCATGGGATCGACCTCGTCGTCCGACCTCATCTGGCGCGACAGATGCTCGGAGAAACCGGTTGGGAGTTGCTAGATCCGGACCGGAAGCAACCGGTCGATCGCCTGGCCCCGGGCCTCAGTCTCGAGAGTGTGGACTCCGCAGTGTCGGCCATTGAAGGGATCGCGTGATGCTCATAACTGCCCGTGAAGTTGCCGCTCTCGGTCGGCAGTTGCTCGATGAAGTGGAGACGGCCGTGGTCGGCAAGCGTTCGGTTCTGGAGCTGATGTTGATGGCACTGCTGGCCGATGGACACGTGCTGATCGAGGACTACCCGGGATTAGCCAAGACCCTCATGGCCCGCTCGTTTGCCCAAGTCACAGACCTGAAGTTCACCAGAGTGCAGTTCACGCCCGATCTCATGCCGATGGATGTAACCGGTTCCCCCGTGCTCAACCCCGCCACCGCCGACTTGGCTTTTCGTCCGGGCCCGATCTTCGCCAACTTGCTTCTGGCCGACGAGGTCAACCGGGCGCCGGCCAAGACCCAGGCCGCGCTGCTCGAGGCGATGCAGGAGCGGCAGGTCACGGTCGACGGAACCACCCACCGGCTGGACCGGCCGTTTCTGGTGGTCGCCACCCAAAACCCGATCGAGTACGAGGGGACCTACCCGCTCCCGGAGGCGCAACTCGACCGGTTCATCGTCCGGATCGGAGTGGGGTATCCCGCTCCCGAAGACGAGTGGCGCGTCCTCGAGCAACGATTGGCGCGGCGGACCGACGAGATCGAACTGAAGGTCATCGTCGATGCCGTAACGTTGCGGGCAATGCAGGCGGCGGTCGAGACGGTGCACGTGTCCGAACCCGTAGGGCGCTACATCGTTGACTTGGTCGGAGCGACGCGGCATCGCAATCGGGTCCTGGTAGGTGCCAGTCCGCGCGGATCGCTGGCCATCATGAAGGTGGCTCGAGCCCGCGCCATTCTCCAGGGGCGCGATTTTGTGACGCCCGACGATGTGAAATCGGTAGCGATCCCCGCCCTGGCTCACCGGCTCATCCTGCGACCTGAACTCTGGGTGCAGGACATTCAAGGCGACGACATCGTCGCTGAGTGTTTGGATCTTGTGCCGACTCCACCTTCTGTGCCGGAGAGCGGTTCGCCGTGATCCGAACGGCGACTCCCCGGCTCCGTACCTACGCGGTGCTGGCGGTGCTGGGGCTGGTGGGAGGTCTGGCTGCCGGGCGTCCGGAACTGGCTGCGGTGGCGGCACCATTCGCGATGCTGCTCGGCATCGGGCTGGCGGTTTCGCACGATCTCGACGTGGCCGTCGAGGTGCGCCTCGACCGGGATAGAGCGATCGAAGGTGAACTAGTACCGCTGGTGGTTTCAGCCGGTACCACTCCGCCCGGATCCCGGCTTGATCTCGAGGTCGACCTGCCCGGGGGTGTCCTGATCTCTGAGGCGGTCACCGAAGACGGGCAGGCGGTTGAGGTGGTCGAGCGAATGGTCGTGGCATACAAGGCGGGCGGAGCGGTTCCGAATCTTCTGAAGCTCCAGTTGCTGTGTAAACGGTGGGGCGCCCATCACATCGGGTATCTGCGCATCCGAAGCCGAGACGTGTGGGGCTTGTTCAACTACTACCTCGAAGTACCACTCGATCTCAGCTTCAAAGTGTTCCCGGAAACCGCGGCGCTGCGTCGGTTGCTGAAGCCGATCGAAACCCGGATGGGTTTTGGAGATCTGGTCTCCCGGCAGAAGGGCGAAGGCCTGGAATTCGCGGACCTTCGACCGATGGTGTTCGGAGATGATCCCCGCCAGATCAACTGGCGGGTCACTGCGCGGGGGAGGGACGTGTGGGTGAATGATCGGCACCCGGAACGTAACAGCGACGTGGTTTTGCTGGTCGACACTCTTTCCGAGCCACGACGGGGCGTCGAGGTGACACTCGATTTGGCGGTCCGGGCGGCCGCCGGGCTGGCTGCCGGTCACCTGCGCCGCAACGATCGGGTGGGTCTGATTTCCTTCGGGGAACCTTTGCGGTGGCTTCGACCCGCGATGGGTGACGTTCAGCGGTACCGGATCCTGGACACCCTGATGGAGAGTCGATCGCGAAGGCAGATGTACTGGCGGGGGGTCAGTGCAGTTCCCCGTCGGGCCCTCCCGGCCAAAGCCTTGATCGTGGGGTTGAGCCCGCTGCTCGACGAGCGGGCGGTTCTAGCGTTCGCCGACTTGCGAGGAAGGGGATTCGATCTAGTCGTCATCGAAATCCCGGCGGAGCCATTCGTCGATGAACCGACCACCCCTGAGGAGCATCTGGCCAGACGTATCTGGGAGTTGCAACGAGCAGCCACCCGCAATCGGTTCGTGAGACACGGCATCGCCACGGTGCGGTGGGACCCGGAGGAACCATTCCAACGAGCACTAGCGGAGGTGGAAGCATTTCGACGAAACGCGACACGCGCGCTGGCGTAACGCTGGCCGTGGCAGCTGTCGGACTGGCCGTCGGGTTGTCCTCATATCCGGTGGCCGACTTGGAGGCCATCAGTCAGCTGGTGCGCCTCATCGGAGTGGCCGGCGTGGCCCTCATGGCGGCGGCAATGGTGATCGGCTTGCCCTGGCTGGTCGGTTGGGCCACCGTAGCCCTGGTGACCGAGTACGCGTTGTCGCTCCTGGCCCGTCCCTCGATAGATGTCCGGGCTCCCCTCTATGCAGGCGCTCTTTTGTTGATGGTCGAATCGGCCTATGCGGCACTCGAACGGCGTGCTCGAATCGCCGGACCCTCCTGGAGGCTCAGGAGAGAGATGAGCCGGTTGCTTCCTTTGGGATCGGCTGCGGTGACCGTCGCCGCACTGGTGTTGGGGCTGGCCTCCATTCCAGTGGCGTACGGGTTGCTCGTCCAGGTTGCCGGAGTGGGCGCCGCCGCCGCCGTGCTCACGACGCTCATCCTGTTGGTTCGGCAGCGTGCGTAGCCGGTCATCAGCCTTCAGTCTCGAGTTCCGAGTCTCGAGTCTCGAGTGTCGAGTTCCGAGTCTCGAGTTCCGGGTTCCGGGTCCCGAGTCTCGAGTCCCGAGTGTGGTATGCCTTTGCTGACTGCTGACTGCTGACTGCTGACTGCTGACTGCTGACTGCTGACTGCTGACTGCTGACTGCTGACTGCTGACTGCTGACTGCTGACTGCTGACTGCTGACTGCTGACTGCTGACTGGTGACTCATAGCTGATAGCTCTTGCCGACGAGACATCCGGTCCTCCCCGGAACATAGCAATAGCCGGCCGCCTTCCTTCCACCCTCTCCCGCCGGCGGAAGAGGGAACCAAGAACCGCGAGCGAAGCGAGCCGACGGCCGGGGCCGCCATATTCGGATCTGTCCGCAAGCTCGTTCGAGCTCTCCGATTCAAACCAGGCGAGCGTTATCCAAATAGAGGCGGCGTCCCATGGCATCGATGCCCGACAGAGTGCCGGACAGATTGACTTCCCGTCCCACCGCGAGATCCCGGGGGGCTCGCCCGCTGATCGAGGCGATCGCCTCCACATCAACGGCTCCGAAGAGCTCATTCCGCACGGTGGCGACGAGCGCGGTCACCCGGGTCGGATCGCTCGGTCCAATGCCGGTAATGACCCCGCGCACCACTCCCGGCCAGACGACATTCTGGCCGTCGTACTTCTCTTCATACAACCGGGCAACCTGAAAGCTCAAACCTTTCTTGGCGAAGAGCACCTCGGCGATCTCCTCGGGAGTCACTCCCGAGGAGATCGGGGCCGGAGCCGCGGCCTTGGTCGGCATCGGTTCAGGCTTCTCCGGTGGGGAATACGGGGGAGGGGTCGGATCGAGGACGGGCCGAGAATCGAAAGGGTCGGGTCTCAGCACCGGCGGAGGGGGCGGAATCACTTCCCGAACCGGAATCGGTTTTGGGGGGCTTGGCCGCGCCGGCTCGGCAGAAGCACCCTGCAGCGTTCGGGCCGCCTCCATGAGGCGTTGGGCGGTTGTTACCACGGTGTCGGTTTCACGGTCGATCCCGCCCTTCTGATAGCTCACCTGCTCGTCGGTGATCTTCACGGATCGGTAGTCCTCGACCAGGTTCACCAGGACGCGTCGACCGGCGGGAGACAGTCGGGCGGCCAGGCGCTCCGGGTCGGAGGTCTTGACCGAGAAAGCTTCATCGAATTCCGCGTCGCCGATCTTGGTATCGCTCATGCCGAGCATGGCCGCAGCTTTGGCCAGGCCCGTCTGTCGGCTCATCCGAAGCTCGAGCCCGAGGGATGGGAATTCGACCCGATACCGGGTTTGCACCGAGTTGGACGATCCGCTCGAGGATGACGACACGTCGATGGACACGCTCAGGCTCCCCGCCCGGCCGGCGATCTTGGGGCGCGAGAACGTGCGGCCCGGCGTGAAGCCCAGCTGCAGTCGATCAGCCGCGGCCTTCCACTCCGTCTCATAACGTCGGGAGCCGGCGGCGGCCGCCAGAGCGACTGCCACAATCAAGCCAAAGATCAGGGGCACGATGATGAGTTCCATGCCCCGGAGTCTACGAAGTGAGCCGGTCCCCTTCCCGGACTTCTGGGTTCCAACCGGCCGGAAGTAGTGAGGAGATGTCGAAACCGGGTCGCGGGAAGTGAGTGCCGGTCAGCCTTTTCGCAGAGCCTTGGCCACCTTACGTTGACGACGCCGACGCCGCCAGAGATACCCGACGATCTCGTCGAGGACGACGAAGATGGCTGCCGTCACCAACAGCATGATGATGCGGGAGGTCTGGAAGGTCCAGGCCAGGAACTCGACCTCCAGCGTCTGAGTGTTCTGGACGGCAAAGATCGCGAACAGCACCAGCAACAGAATGCCGATGGCGACGGTGATAGAGAGTCCGGCTCGGGCCGGCTGTTCGGGTTCGGTGCCTTGGGCGGTGGTAGCGGAGGGTCGTTGATCGTCGGTCATGGCATCCCCTTCACGAATCGGTAATCCGACCTTACCGATCGCGCCGGTCGTGTGTTCGCCTGAACCTTTCTCAAGACGCCAGACCCGAGGTCGGTCCACAGTCGGCATACCGACGGCGGCGGCCACCGAGTTGCTGTCTACCCTATAGCTATGGACGATACGAGACCCATCCGGGTATTGACCATTGAGGGTGGGGGCGTGCGCGGGATCATCCCGACGCGGCTCCTGACTGCCCTGGAATCCCTGGCCGGAGCCCCGATCTCCGACCTGTTCGATGTGTTGGTGGGGACCTCGACGGGCGGCATGCTGGCCCTCGGTTTGGTTACCCCCGGCGAGGACGGGGGCCATGCCTATACGGCTCGAAACGTGGGAGACATCTACACGTCCCACGGGCAACACATATTTCCCAAGCCGGTTTCGTCTTTGCCGCGCAGCCTGCAAGAAGCCCGCGAGTGGTGGTCCTCGGCCAGCTCGAGCGCGGCGATTTTCGGGTACAACCCCGAGGCCGGCAACGCCCGGTACTCGCCCGAGGGCATTGAAGAGGCCTTCAAGTTGTATTTCGGGGACCGCCTGCTCTCGGAGGCACTGGTCGACGTTGTGGTGACCAGCTACGACCTCCAGACGAAGAGTCCGGTGTTGTTCAAGTCCCGTGACGCCAAACTCGATTCCGACAACGATCTGCTGATGCGCAATGTGGCCCGTGCCACCTCGGCGGCTCCGACCTACTTCCCGCCATTGGAGATGGCCTGGGAGGGCATCGAGAATCGGTTGCTGGTCGACGGGGGTGTGTATGCCAAGAACCCGGCCATGATCGGCTACATAGAGGGCGTCACCCGGGCCCGGGAACGCGGATTGCGCGACTCCGACGTGATGGTCGTGTCGATGGGTACCGGCCGTCCTCGCCGCACTGAGGCTTTGACCTACAAAGAGTTTGTCAGCCGGAGCTGGCTGAAACTGGCCGAAGACGTCTTTCGGGCAGCTGAAGACGGACAAGCCGCCTTGCACGACCAGGTTCTGACCACGCTGATCGGTGACCACTACTGGCGATTCCAGACCGTCCTGGCCGAGATCGCCAGCTACGCCATGGACGACGTGAGTGACGACAACGTCAACGCCCTCAAGCACCTCGGCGACCAGCTGGTGGGGGAGCGCCTCGACGATCTCAACGCTCTGGTGAAGCGGTTGTTGGAGTAGTCGCCATGTCACGAGTCACGAGTCACGAGTCACGAGTCACGAGTCACGAGTCACGAGTCACGAGAATGGTATGTCTTCGCTGGTCGCTGGTCGCTGGTCGCTGGTCGCTGGTCGCTGGTCGCTGGTCGCTGGTCGTGTTCTCCCTTCACTTTGGAACCCGGCGGCGCGACGATGACTGGGAGTCGTGCAGGGGGAGGTTGCGCGGACCAGGGCAGGAGAGGAGAGGGTCATGGCCGGTTTCAAGGTGAGCACCGAGATCGAAGCCCCCATCGAGAGAGTCCGGGAGTTTGTCGACAAGCCTGAGAACGAGCTTCTCTGGCAATCCAATGCCGCCGAGCGGGAAGTCTTGACTGAGGGTCCGATCGAAAAGGGAACCCGGATTCGCTTGGTCGACCGGTTCCTGGGTATGAGCATGGAATCCGAGTGGGAGATCGTCGAACACCATCCGTATTACCGGATGGACCGCACCGTCAGTGGACCGATCCACATGGAGTCATCGTGGCGCTTGGAGCCGATCGACGGCGGCACCTTGTTCACGATGGATCTCGAAGCTCCGGCCGGGCTCGGTGGGATATTTGGGAAGCTGGCCGAGCCGCTGGTAATGACGATGGCCCGCCGGGATTTCGTGGCCAACCTGGCCAAACTGAAGGACCTTATCGAAGCGGATATCTAGGGCCGGTTCCCGGTCACGAGTCGCCAGTCACGATTCACGATTCACGAGACACGAGACACGAGACACGAGAATGGTATTTCCTCGCTGGTCGCGGTCGCCGGCTACTCGTCCAAGAAAATGTCGAGCTGTAGGCTCCCCGAATCGCCGTATCCGTACTGCTCGAAGTCGGTGATCCCTGCCTCGGTCAGCACTTCTTCATCTATGTAGAAGTTGCCACTATTGGTGCGAGCGTCCCTCTTGAAGATCTCATAGGCGGCGTCGGCGATGATCTCCGGGCGGCGCGACTTGGCCATCGCTTGGTCTCCGCCCAGCAGGTTTTGAACTGCGGCGGTGGCGATGATGGTCTTGGGCCAAAGGCAATTGGCGGCAATACCGGCATCAGCCAACTCTTGTGACAAGCCGAGCGTGACCATCGACATTCCGTATTTGGCGATGGTGTAGGCCACATGATTCTTGAACCAATGGGGCGCCAGGTTGAGGGGGGGACTGAGGGTCAGGATGTGTGCGTTTTCGCTTTCTTTGAGGTACGGGATACACGTCTTGGACACCAGGAACGTGCCCCGAGTGTTGATGTCCTGCATGAGGTCGTAACGCTTCATCGGCAGCGATTCCGTATTGGCGAGGTTGATGGCACTGGCATTGTTGACACAAAGATCGATCCCACCGAACACCTCAACGGTGGCCTCGACCGCCGCTTCCACCTGGTCTTCGTTGCGAATATCGCCGACGATCGGGAGGGCGCGCCCTCCGGCCTTTTCTATCTCGGCCGCGGCGGTGTAGACGGTTCCGGGTAACGCCGGGTGAGGCTCGGCCGTCTTGGCGATGAAGGCGACGTTGGCTCCCTCACGGGCCACTCGTTGGGCGATGGCGAGTCCGATGCCGCGACTTGCCCCTGAGATGAACATTGTTTTGCCGGTCAGTGTTGCCATGTCCGCTCCCCGTTCCGCGCACTCGACGCGGAGCCTACCGGCGGTTCCGGCGCGGGGCGAATGTGTCGCTGACCGCGTCGAGAGCGCGATTGATGCCCCGCTTGAGCCGATTGAGCGACATCCGAACGCCCAGGATCGTGGATCCGGTGAACACCGCCAACGTCGACGCGGCCAGAGCAAGGGTGGCCGGTTCCAGAGGCCCGCCGAATGCGGTGGAACCGACTCCGACGGCTCCGGCCGTGGCCACCGCCCCGACGGCGAGCAGCGTCTGGCCGGTCTTCCGCAACCCGGCCGTGTTCGCTTCGATGGAGACCAGTTGCTCGCCGGGTTTGACCTCCCGGACCCGGTGGGTCACCCCGCGGATGTCCCGCAAGGCCCCCGTACCCTGGCCCAGCTTCAACCCCATCCGGATGGAGGTGATGGGGTGAGAGTCCTTCTCCCAGAGGATGCCGTCTTCGTAGTGGCGTCGTGGTCGGAGGCCTTCCTGGTTGCGGAACCAATTCTCAGTGGCAGCTTCCACCCGATTTCCGTCCCCTCTGACGATTCTGGTGGCCATGACCTTGTCGGGGGCCAGCACTTTCTGCCAGATCGTGTCCAGGCGATCGTCGAGGGACACCCCGGCGTGGTGCTCGGCCAAAGCTCTCAACAAATAGTCGGGATCGACATTGAGCTCACCCGCCATACGGATCAGCTTGTCCTTGTCGATGGGGTCCGCCCTTTGCGTCGACTCTTCCGACTGGAGTTTGATGGCCCGGCGGAGAATTTTGTCGGCCTGATCGACCGGCACGGGTTCCTCGCCGGGCAAGCGATCGATGCCGCCCGCTGCTTCCCCTCGGTGTTGCTTCGGGGGCTCGAATCGCTGCGTCATGGTTTCCCCAGTATGGCGCGTGAAAATGGGGAGCCGATCAGATTTGGGCGATCGATCGAAGGGCCGTTTTGGGTCCGTACTTCGGGGCGTGGATACCGCCGGCTTTGAGCAGTCGCACAACCCGACCGCGTTGGCCGCGGTATGGCTCGAGCAATTTGAGCATGCGTCGGTCGTCGGCCCGTGGTTCGCCGGCCAATGCCCAGGCAACTGTGTTGGGCAGGTGGTAGTCGCCGACCGGGACCGCATCAGCGTCACCCAGAGCCGATCCCATGACCAGCGCCGCCGTCCACGGCCCGATCCCCGGAAAAGCGGTGAGCCTGGCATACGCGGCGTCTCTGGTCATTGCGGTGATCTCCTCGAGGCGACGGGTGCGTTTGGCAACGAACCGCAGGAGATCGGCGCGATTGCGTTCAATGCCCAATTCGTGCATCTGCCAGTACGGAGCTTCGGCCAAAACGTCGGGCTCAACCGGCAGCATGAGATCGAGGGGTCCCGGCGCTGGTTCCGAGTATCTCCGGGTCAACGCCCGGTGGTTGCTGTGGGCCTCCTTGGTTGCGACCTTCTGACCCAGGATGGCAGGGACGAGAGACTCGAAAACCCGATCGGTCCGGCCGATCCGCAATCCGCGATGGCGCTTGTGCAAGTCGGTCAGGAGGGGATGGGCGGGGACCAGATCTTCGGGATGGTCGTCGAAACCCAGCAGCGCCGGGATCTGATCGAGGATCCAGTCGGCGCCGGTACCCCAGGCGGTTGCTTCGATCCTCGCTCCGTCGCGCTCGAGTAGCGCGGTGGCCGGCCCATCCGGAGTCCGGGTTGCCCACCACCCCTGCTTTCCGGCCGGGTCTGCGCCGCCGCTTCCGAGAGTCAGCCGCAAATCCAGTACGAAAGGGATTTCGAAACTGCGTCGTTTCATCAGGTGGAGCGTACCGGCGAACGGTTTGTTCCGGCCGGGTGGCGGCTTATAGCGCTCGTTGGAGAGCGTGGTCGGTGATCTTGCCGTCCATCACCAGGTTGCGTTCGGCGCGTCCATAGAAGTGTTGGCCGATCTCGAGGGCTCCGCTCGTGTAGAGATCGGGCCGATAGATGGAAAGAACTGCAGCCAGCAGCCGAATCTCGAATCGGGTATTGACGCAGGCTTCGACGGTTCCGGCAGTCAGGACCGCTTCGATCATCTCATCGAAAAGCGGCTCGAGATCATCAACGGTGCCGATGCGATCGAGCAGCGCGTCACGCTTGGCGAGCAGTTCGTCCTCGGATTGGTGGGAGTCCTGTCTGGCCATACGAAGAAGCATGCGTAGCTCGCGTTCAAAAAGCTCGTGGCGCGGATCATCGTCGGTCGGAGGAGGAGGTACCGCCCGGTGAGCATCGCGAACGGCGGCCAGCATCGTATGCGTGCGATCAAGCGTGACGGTGATGTCGCCCCCGTCGGGGTCGATCACGATGTCGACTTCCGTATTGCCAACGCGCGTGTCTTGCGCACCGTCCCGAGCTGCGGTCATGGAGTAATCGTATCGCCTTTGGGTGGCGATACTCAAGGAAAGGGGGGTGCCATTCCGGGCAGTGTCAATCGAGCCAGCCCACCCGGCACCATGCTCGCCGCTCGCAGGAAGGGCATTGCATCCATCGGTTGTGTTTGATCAGTGGCACCCACAGCGTGAGGCGAAGCACGCGGGCCACTGCCTCGCCCATCTGGATTCGCCGGTGCTCGCCGCAGGACGAGCAATCGACCACGACGGTCCCCGGTCTGGGAGTGGCGGTCGAGAACAGAGCCTGCCGTCCCGGGGTTTGCTGTTCATCGCGAGCCGACGACGGGCCGCCTTCAAAGAGGGCGCGTTTGCCTTGGGGGTCGTGAGTGTTCATTTCCGATCCAGGTTCAGGGCGAGAGCCCGGTACGCGTGGGATGCCTTGGAATGGCGGGCGTGTTGCAGTACCGACATACCTCGGGCCGGGGCCTCGGCGACTCGCACCGTCTTGGGAATGGGAGGGTCGAGCACGGTGATTCCGTATCGCCGCGGAAGGTCTTCGACCACCTGGCGCGCCAGGCGGGTGCGTGGGTCGAACATCGTGGCAACGGCTCCCAGCACCCGGAGGTGGCTGTTGGTGTACGTCCGGACGTCGCCGATGGTCTCGAGGAGTTGGCCGACTCCTCGATGGCTGAGCGTCTCGGCCTGGAGAGGGACCAGCACTTCGCGGCCTGCCGTCAGACCGTTGATGGTGAGTATCCCCAGCGATGGGGGACAGTCGATCATGACGACGTCGTAGGTGCTGAGCACGGGCTTCAGGGCTCTGGAGAGCACGTATTCGCGGCCGGTTTTCGTCAGAAGATGGATTTCCGCGCCGGCCAGATCGATGGTCGAGGGGAGCAGATGTACGTCCCCGGTTTCGATGATCGCCTTGGCGGCCGTGGTCCGGCCCAGCATCACATCGTGGATTGAGACCTCGAGACCCTCAGAATCAACGCCCATCGAATAGGTGAGACACGCTTGCGGATCCAGGTCGACCACCAGAACGTGGCGGCCCAACTCCCTGAACGCCTCGGCGAGGGACTGCACCGTGGTGGTCTTGGCCACTCCGCCCTTCTGATTGGCGACGGCAATCACCCGCGTCATGACCCGAGTGTATACAGTCGCCAGTCGCCGGCCGCCGGTCCCGATGGTCGGGTCGCGGAAACGAAACGCGGACCGCGGAAGGCGTCCTTTACTCAGTCGGCGGGTTCGAGATCGAGGGCCGCCGAGTTGATGCAGTAACGAAGACCGGTGGGTTGAGGGCCATCCTCGAACACGTGTCCGAGATGCGAGTCACAACGGGCGCAGCGCACTTCGGTCCGGGTCATGCCATGGCTGGTATCCAGAGCCGTCGTGACCCTCTCGTCGGAAGCCGGCTCCCAGAAGCTGGGCCAGCCCGAGCCGGAATCGTATTTGGTTTCCGATGAGAAAAGCTCGGCACCGCACCCTACACACCGGAAGGTTCCCGGCTGTTTGGTGTCCCAGTACTCGCCCGAAAAGGGGGGTTCGGTGGCTCCCCCACGGGCTACCGCGAACTGCTCGGGCGTTAATCGGAGGCGCCATCCTTCTTCGGTGGTCGGGATCTGGTCGTCGGGTACTTCGGCAGGCATTTCGGCTCCTTGGGTCTTCAGGCTTCAACCACCGGATCGGCGTTCTCGTTCCAATCTCTTCCCAAAGCGAGGAGGAATCCTCTGGCACGTTCGGCCCGTGGGTACCGGTCCACCAGCGTTTGGAAGGCCCTGCCATGCCCGGGCTCGAGCAAATGCGCCAGCTCGTGAACGACGAGATAGTCGAGCACCCACCCCGGAAAGCCGGCCGCCCGGTTCGAGATGCGGATCGTCCGGTCCTGCGGGGTGCACGACGCCCACCGGGTTTGCTGGTTGTCGACCCACCGGATTGCTTCGGGGGCCGGGAGGTTGTAGAGCCCGGCCAGGCGGGTTGCTCTCCTGGTCAGGTCGATCGGCCGGCTCGCCGACCGGCGCTCGAACTTCTCGGTCATGAGGTCCACCCAGTGACGCTCCTCCGCGCGGCTCATCCGGGCCGGAATCGCGACGCGCAGCACGTCGCCAATCAGGCGGGCCTGCACGGTCTTGCGACGCCGTTCGCTTCGTACGACTTCCACGTTCACGTTCGGCGATGCTACCGATGATGGGTGACAAGCAGCATCCGGGTGCACGGCGCAGGGACAGACGGGGGGAGTAAGAGGCAGCAGAGGCAGATCGATACCGTGACGGTTGCCTACGCAAACGTGAGCATGCGATATGCTAACAATTGCAAGCACAGGAGATCTGTCACGGCCTCAACCCTTTCCCAATTGACTCCGGTCGAAATTACCCTCCCCAACGGCACGGTCGTTGCGCTGCGGCCGCTCATCGCCGAAGACCGCGACAACCTCGCCGATGGTTTTGAACGCCTCTCGGCAGAGAGTAGATACCGGCGGTTCATGACGCCGATTGCCCGGTTGACGCCCCGGGAGCTGACCTACTTCAGCGAGCTCGACTATCGCGACCACTTTGCCTGGGGGATCCAGGTAGTCACGGAAGCGGGGTTAGACGGGGCCGGCGTGGCTAGATACATTCGTTTGCCAAACGAAGCAGCCGGGGCCGACGCTGCCTTCACAGTTCTTGATGAGTATCAGGGGCAAGGGATCGGCCAGGTGTTGTTCATGGCTCTCGCCATCGCCGGTGCAGTGAATGACATCGAGCGGTTCCACTTTGATGTGCTGGCCGACAACCGGCCGATGCTGGGAGTGCTCCACAAGTTCGGCGTGTTGATGGATCCGATCTTGGAGGGCCTCACTCACGGTGTGCTGGAGATTGCCCCTTTCGTGGAAGGATTGGCCTCGTGGCCTCCGGCCGAAGCGTTGACCGGATTGGCGCGCGCTGCTCGACACGAGTAGCTGCATTGCCAACGGACGGCGTACCGATTTTCCCCGTTAGCATTACGACTTCGCAATGGTTGCCGGCGGCCTTTGTGATGTGCCGCCATCCGCTGCGAATGGAAGTACCGGTCGAGTTGTTTGGGCTCGCCGGTTGGATTCCATCATGCAAGTTCCACATAGGAAGGCCTGACAATGGGTGACGAGCGCAAGTGGGTTTACGGTTTTGATGAGGTCGAGCTGGCCGAAGCGTCGGTGGGAGGTTCCTGGGACGGTGTCCGAGGGCTGATGGGAGGCAAGGGGGCCAACCTCGGGGAGATGACGAGGGTAGGAGTGCCGGTCCCGCCGGGATTCACGGTCACGACCGAAGCCTGCAACGCCTACCTCGAAGCCGGTGAGCAATTCCCCGGATCAATGTGGGAACAGGCCCTGGCCGCGCTGAAACGGGTCGAAGAAGAGACCGGCAAGTCCTTTGGTGATGCTGCCAATCCATTGCTGGTTTCTTGCCGCTCCGGTGCCAAATTCTCGATGCCGGGAATGATGGATACGGTGCTCAATATCGGCCTGAATGATGAAGTCGCAGTCGGGATGGTTGAGTTGACCGGCGACGAACGGTTCGTTTACGACTCGTACCGCCGCCTCGTCCAGATGTTTGGCTCGGTGGTGTTGGGCCTCGACACCGAGCCGTTTGAAGAGGTTCTGTCCGAATATCGAAAGACGTACGGAGTCGGCAACGACGCCGAGCTTCCGCCCGCAGCGCTCAAGGAAGTCGTGGAGCGGTTCAAAGCTCTGGCCCCGGCTTTCCCGCAAGATCCGATCGATCAACTCAGGTTGGCGACCGAGGCCGTGTTCAAATCCTGGAATGGCAAGCGAGCCATCGATTATCGGAACGCCGCCAAGATCGCTCACGACCTCGGCACCGCGGTGAACATCCAGACGATGGTGTTCGGCAACATGGGTGATTCTTCGGCAACCGGGGTGGCGATGACCCGCAACGCCACCACCGGCGAAGATCACATCGAAGGCGACTTCCTCATCAATGCGCAAGGTGAAGATGTCGTGGCCGGTACCCGTCCTACCAAAGCGATGGACGACATGGCCGTCGACATGCCGGAGATGTATGGAGAGTTCCGCGAGATCGCCAAGAACCTCGAGCATCACTATCGCGAGATGCAGGACATGGAGTTCACCGTCGAGCGCGGCAAGCTGTGGATTCTCCAGACCCGCGACGGAAAAAGGACCGCCCAAGCGGCAGTCAGGATCGCCGTCGATCTCGCCGACGAGGGCCTTATCACCAAGGAAGAAGCCGTGATGAAGGTCACTCCCGACCAGGTCGACTTCTTCCTTCATCCCCAATTCTCGGTGGAAGCCAAGCAGGCCGCGGTGGAAGCGGGATCACGGATCGCCACCGGGCTCAATGTTTCCCCGGGGGCGGCCGTGGGAGTAGTGGCCTTTGATGCCGACCTCGCCGAGAAGTGGGCGAAGGATGATGGCAAGAAGGTCATCATGGTTCGGCCCGAAACCAAACCGGACGACGTACACGGGATGCTGGCCGCCGAAGGGATCCTCACCAAGCTGGGCGGCCGCACCAGCCACGCCGCCCTCGTGGCTCGCCAGTTCGGCAAACCGGCGGTGGTGGGGGTAGCCGCTCTCGACATCGACATGGTCGGCCGCAAGATGAGCGTGGATGGGCGAGTCATTAACGAAGGAGACTGGATCTCGATAGACGGCACGATCGGCGAAGTCTTCGTCGGCGCCCTCGATACGGTGGTTCCCGATCTGTCCGACCCGTGGCTCAAGAAGCTGCTCGGTTGGGCGGACGAGTTCCGGACGCTGGGAGTGTGGGCCAATGCCGACTATCCACTCGACGCCGAACGGGCCCGTCAAAACGGTGCGGAAGGCATCGGATTGTGCCGGACGGAGCACATGTTCTTCGAGGCCGAGCGGATCCCGGTAGTGCAGAAGATGATCACCACCCAGTCGGAGGTGGAGCGCCGCAAGGCGCTCGATACTCTCCTGCCGCTCCAGCGGGAGGATTTTGCGGGCTTGTTCCGGGCCATGGATGGGTATCCGGTGATCATCCGCTTGATCGATCCGCCGTTGCACGAATTCCTGCCTGCGTTCGAGGATCTGACCGTCGACCTGGCCGACTTGCGGATCAGGGCTTCTGCCGGTGAGGACGTGGCCGAGCAGCTGGCCGAAACTCAGGAGATGCTCGAACGGGTGAAGGCGCTTCACGAGGCCAATCCGATGCTGGGCACCCGGGGGGTCCGGCTGGGGATCATGATGCCCGATCTCACCAAGATGCAGGTGCGGGCGATCATCGAGGCGGCCTGCATCGTCTCCAAGGAAGGCGTCGATGTGCACCCCGAGGTGATGATTCCGCTCACCAGCCACGTCAACGAACTCAAACGCCAGCAAACTGTGCTCGAGGCCGAGGCCAAGGTGGTGATGGAGGAGCAGGGTGTCGAGGTCGATTACAAGTTCGGCACCATGATCGAGATCCCGCGGGCGGCTTTGACCGCTGCCGAGATCGCCGAGTACGCCCAGTTCTTCTCGTTCGGAACGAACGACCTGACCCAGACAACCTTCGGCATCAGCCGTGACGATGCGGAGTCGGGGTTCCTCATCGATTACCTGCGGGAAGGGATTCTGGCCGAGAACCCGTTCGCCTCGATCGACGAAAAGGGTGTCGGACGGTTGATGCAATTGGCGGTCGAGGAAGGTCGGTCCGCCCGTCCGGGCCTCGAGGTCGGTATCTGTGGTGAGCACGGAGGAGACCCGAAATCGATCGATCTGTGCCACCGACTGGGGCTGAACTACGTCAGTTGCTCGCCCTTCCGGGTTCCGATCGCCCGTCTGGCAGCCGCCCAGTCGGCTATATCCCACAAGTAAGCACCGTTCTGGCGTCAATCTGGTGCGGTCGGCGTCGGCGATGGACGCAAGAACGGGGGGACGTCTACCAGCCGGTCGAGACGCCGATGGCGGTGAGGGCGACAACCATCAGCCCGAACAGCATCTGGGTCCAACCCACGGTCTTGGCCGGGACCGGTGGTCGGGCCAGGCCGTAGAAGGAGCCGACCGCCAGAAGGAATATGGCCAGGGCCGAGAGCAACGGCACGATGGCCAGGGCCGCGGCTAAGCCCACGACCAGGACTGCCGCCACCTGAGCTGCGAAGACGCCCGATCGGTCGTGCGGTTGGCCTTTGGCTCGCCGTACCTGGGCGCGAGCGAAGATGATGGCGGCGTATGACCGGGCCGCCAGCACCAACCACAAGCCAAAGGCCGCGGCCCAGTCCCAATCCGCGGCCATGGCGATGGCCGCGGCAGCCGAACCCATGGCAATCCCACCGGCCAGCTCGGGAAGCAATGCGCGGTTGCGGCTTTGGGCGTCGGCCCGCAAAGAGATCGCGGCAAACGGGATCGCCGCCATGAGCGGCCACCAGAACGGTCCATGGGCTGCGATAGCCGCCAGGACCATGCCGGCCAGAGCGAGTGCTCCGTATCCCACCGCAAACGACAACGCCACCCGAGTGCGCGGGAGGCGCCGTTTGCGCACCAAATCTGTCGAGACCAGCTTGACCGGACGACGGGCGAGAAACACCGCCGCGGTGGCCACGGCGAGTCCAAAGCCTGCCCAGGTGGGAGCCGCCAGCAGCCCCAACAGAATGGGTTCGAGAGTAAAACCCCAACCGCCATGCTCCGTGGGCAGGGCGATCGAACGCAAGCGAACCTGTTCAGCATCTGTCATGGTTTCGACTTCACAGGGCGGTCCCGCTCGGCTCGGGGCCGAACGGCGCATCCCTTCAGATGGTCGTTGACCAAACCCATGGCTTGCATGAAGGCGTAGACCGTGGTCGGCCCAACGAACCGCCATCCTCGTCGTTTGAGGTCCTTGCTCATGGCGATCGATTCGGGGGTGATCGAAGGTATGTCGACCGGAGCTTCAGGCCGGTCGGGGGCATATCCCCAAACGTAGGCGGCCAGCGATCCGAACTCGTCGATCAGATCCAATGTGTGAGCGGCGTTGTTGATGGTCGCTTCGATCTTCCCGCGATGGCGGATGATTCCGTTGTCATTCAGCAATCGAACGACATCCGACTCACCGAAGCCGGCCACCTGCCGGAAGTCGAACCCGGAAAAAGCAGATCGGAAGTTGTCCCTTTTTCGGAGGATGGTCAGCCAGGAGAGGCCGGCCTGGAACCCCTCGAGACTCAGTTTCTCAAACAGGCGGACGTCGTCGGTGACCGGGAAACCCCATTCCGTGTCGTGGTACTCCACGTAGAGAGGGTCGGTGCCCGCCCACCAGCAACGGACGATTCCGTCGTCGTTCCTGAGAACAGACTGGCCTGCCATGTGCCGGGATGCTACGGCGCTCGAACCACCGCGGATCCGACGACCCGTCGGGTAATCGGCTGCTCGCGGCTAGCTCTCTCGAGACTCCGGGTGAGACTGAGCGAGGGGCGGGCCCACGACGTCCATCCAGTTGTTCCTCGCGATCTCCCGATATCTGTCGGGATCGACCGGTCCGGCGGGGAGCTGGGCGTGTTGCTCGAAGAAACGCTCCATACCTGCCGGCGTGAACATCACCAGGATCGTGGCGGCTTCATCACCGATATTCTGGAAACAGTGGGCAGTTCCGCGCGGAACAAACACGAACGAGCCCCGGTCCGCATCCAATATGTCGCCGTCCGCAATGAAACGAAAACGGCCTTCGAGGATGTACCACATCTCGTCTTCCCGAGCATGAACGTGCTCAGGGGGGCCTTCCTTCGGCCCTACCGTGACCTCGAGGAAGGCAAATGTGCCGCCGGTGGTCGCGGTCCGGGCCTTGATGGTGGCCGGCCCTCCTGCCGGGCCGCGGACCGTCTCACCGCCGTCTGCTCTAATGACAAAAGCTCCTACCGACGTGGCCAAGGCCTGCTCCTCATCTGCGGCTCGCGAGGATCGCGGCAGCTCGGCAGAAGTCTATGCCGTCGGTGGCGGAAAGCGTCATCCTGTCCGGCACTCAACTCCTCCGCCCACTAGCGTCGTAGCGACGGAGGGAGCGGCGTGGGAACCATCGTTCTGGCACTCGTGTTCTTGGGCTTCCCTGCCCTGGCGGTCTACGGCGCCAATCGCAGCAAGGTGCTGGAGTGGCTGAGCCCGGTGGTGCTTTGTTATCTGTTCGGCATCATCCTCGGCAATGCCCCCGGTTGGACGCCCGATACCGAATTGGCCAACACCGTCACCGAGGTCACTGTGTTGCTGGCCATCCCGTTGTTGTTGTTCTCGACCGACTTTCCCAAGTGGCTGCGTACGGCGCCCAAGGCGGTCCTGTCGTTTGGATTGGCAACGGTGGCGGTGATGGTGGTAGCGGCGGTCACCACGGTGATCCTGAGCAACCAGGACCCCGAGACCTGGAAGATGGCCGGGATGACGGTTGGGGTGTACACGGGTGGTACGCCCAACATGAGCGCCATCGGTCTCGCCCTCGAGGTGACCGACGAGAAGTTCGTCCTGGTCAACGGGGCCGATGTGATCCTATCGGCCGTCTACCTGCTGTTCCTCATGACGGTCGCCCAGCGGGTGTTGCTCAAGTTCCTGCCGGCCTTCCAGCGGACCGTGGTCGGGCGTGCGACGCAGGGATCCGGATTGGAGGCCGATCCGGTGGAGGCGATCAGGACCCAGCCGAGGGACGTGGCCGGAGCTATCGGTCTTTCGGTATTGGTTGCTGCGGTGACCGTCGCCGTCGTCTCGATATTCGACGACTCCCTGCCGATCGCGCCGGTGATCCTGAGTGTGACGACCCTGGGGATTGCGCTTTCTTTCGTTCCCCGCATTCGCAACCTGGCCGGTGCCTACGAGACCGGGCAGTATCTGCTGCTGATCTTTGCGGTCGCCATCGGAACGCTGGCCAATATCCGCGAGATGGCCGAGGCATTCTCAACCGTGTTCGTGTTTGTAGCGATCGTCCTGGGAGCCTCGATCTTGTTGCACTACTTGCTGGCCGCTCTCTTCCGGATCGATGTCGACACCGTGCTGATCACGTCAACCGCTGCGGTCTTCGGGCCGGCCTTCGTCGGCCCGATCGCGGCCGTCCTCAAGAATCGGGAGATCGTTGTGTCAGGTTTGACAACCGGAGTGGTCGGCTACGCGGTCGGCAATTATGCGGGGCTGGCCATCGCCTATCTGCTGCAGCCATGAGACCAATCAATCTGAGATCGACCGTCCCGATGTCGGCCGTTCCGAAAGGGAGAAACCAATGAAACAGGAACGTGGAATCCAGTTAGCACGGGGGATCTGGCGATCCCATCCAGCGGTGCGAAGCGACGAACAACTCACCATGGGAGAGCGGGCCGCCGACCGGCTCCGCAACGGCATGGGTTCGTGGGCATTTGTCCTGGCTGCCTTGCTGTTCCTGGCGATCTGGATGGCCTTCAACCGAAACACGGGCTTCGACCCGTACCCATTCATCCTCCTAAACCTCCTGCTCTCTTGTGTGGCGGCGCTGCAGGGGGCGGTGTTGTTGATCGCCGCTCGTCGAGCCGATCAGATCTCGGCTGAACTCGCCCTCCACGATTACAACACCGATTCCGAAGCGCTCGAACTCATTCGTAGACTCGAGGAAATCACCACCGACATCCAGCGACGGGTCGGAGCCGGGGAGTCGCCCGAGGGTTGCTAGAGAGGTGGAACAGGGGTGCTGGAAATCGACGGGACCCTCAGCATGGTTCCTGAATCGGTCTAGACCACGCCGAACGCCGGATCAAGACCTGCCGCCCGCCGCGAGCAGCCTGTCTAACCGGCTAGGCGGCCAGTTTCCAAGCCGGTTCGATCCGATGCAGATAACGATCGGCTAGGTGGTTGAGCACTCGGCGAGCCGAGCGAAATCGGGTCGCGACGTCGCCGACCACCGGCGGTGTGCCGCCCCCCGACAGGGCGGCTCCATACCAGCGAGATCCCAGCGACTCCAGGGCGTCGAGGCCTTCGGAAAGGCTGCCTGGCTCGCACAGAGTCAGCATTTCGTCGGGCTTCAGGCCGACAGTTCGACCCAACCGTTCGGCTTCAACCGGACGCAACCGTCTCCGGCCCGTGTGGTCTGGAAGGACGCCCGTCAGGAACAGGCTCAGGTCACCGAGGCGCCGCAGCAGAGTGACTCGATCGCCGGGGAGCACCTGATCCAGCCACAGCGCCAGGCCGTGCAGATCGAACGGCCCGGCCGGGACGGGCGGTGCCTCGGGCACCGCAAAGGAGGAAAGCAGATGTGGTCAGGAAGCAGGTCCGGCCCGGATCCGCCACAAACTCCAAGCGGAGGACGTCAAAGAGGGGCATCCTCGATTCCGGTCCGACCCATTCGTTCACGTAGGTAGCCTCACGCAGATCCTCGGCGGTCTTGTGCATCAGGACCGCGAACAGCAGGAACGGCGAGACCACGTCGGAGGGGTGAGCGTGGCGGTCAATTACCTTCTCGAAGACATCGGCCCGGCCCAGCAGATCGTGAATCCACCAGGGCCGCCGACGCAACTCGGTTGCCAAAATGTCCGACTCGACACCGGCGACGGCGCTCAGCCCGAGATCTCGTCCCGTCAGACCTTCCAGATACGACGTCATGTGCGACTCCGGCAACCATTCGTTGGGAGATAACATCCATGAGCGACTCGGCCATCGAGGAGTCGTCTTCACCAGCAGGATTCGCATATATGCAGATGCCATTTTTTCATCAGAGCAGAAATCTTTCCCAATCCTTACCTTCCTCAGCTGTTCCTCACCCACCCCTGCGTACGGTAATCACCACTTACGAAACTGTTGTGAAGGAAAACCAATGAAACACCGAACGGCCATTGTCACCGCAGCGTCGATCGTCGCGTCCTGCTGCCGGGCTACCGCCGCAGCAGCCAATCTCGCATCTTGAGCACGACGTCGGATGCCGACCTGATCAGCCGATCCCACCGTGGCGGTGGCTCCGCCGGCGACCTCCCCGGTGCGGATCACGTTGAGCCTGCGGCGGTCGTAGAACAGCCTGAGCTGCTCGCCTATGAGATTCCGGGGTGGCGTCATCATGGTTGAACGCTCCGGAAGCTCCCTGTCGGTTGCTCAGTCGCCACCCCGGTTGGCAGGCGGCCGTCACCACTACCGGCCCCCAACTGGCGGTGAGCTTCACTGACGGAGCGCGTCTCGTCGAGTTCACTTCCTCGGTGATCGGCGACCGGTGTCGTGGATGTTTCCGAGATCTCGCCTCCCGTCAGACCTCCAGATACGACGACTGGTACGAGGTGCCGATCACGAAGACTGGTCCACGACGATGACTGATCTTGCTACTGAGGAACGTATACGACGCCTCCAGATCGGCAGTCCGCGCAACCGGCCGGACCGGCCAGGTTCGATCCAAGCGAACTCCTCCCGCCCGGCCTCCCGAATGGCGGTGCTGGAGTCTCGACGACGATGATGCTGGAATGATGGCCGGCATGGTTGGAATGCCGCGTTGCCGGCCGCAGAAGGCGGACCTTCACCGCCGGAGTGACCGCCGCTGCGCAGTTAACCGGCACCGAGTGGTGCTGGCGAAACCCGCTCCCGGTGTGCAGTTCCACCGCCCCTTTGATCCCTGCCCGTCAGAGGTTGAGCATCACCAGAAGCGGTGGAAGCAGATTACCGCGAGCGGCGGTCACGCATCATGGGCAGCGAGGTGCACTTGCTTGCGGTTGAAGGAGACGAGCGGATGCTCGATGCCGCCGAGCGCCGACTGCAGGACCTCGAACGCAAGTGGAGCCGCTTCCTGCCCCTTTCCGAGGTGAGCAGGCTCAACACCCATCCCGACCACGAGCTGGTCGTCTCGGACGACACCCTGCTGCTGTTCTCGGCAGCCGTTGAGGCGCATCGCCTCACACACGGCATGTTCGACCCAACAGTGCTCGCCTCCTTGCTGGCCAAGGGCTATGCGGCCAGTCGCTATGGGGAAGGGCGGGAGAGCCGGATGGCCGGCCGGCCGGTTGAAGGTCCCGCCCCCGGTTGCCGGGGTATCGAGATCGACCCGACGGCCAACATCGTGCGAATTCCAGATGGTGTGGCCTTCGATGCCGGCGGGATCGGCAAGGGTTTGGCCGCGGACATCGTGACCGAGGAGATCATCGAGGCCGGAGCCGCCGGGGCACTGGTCAATCTGGGAGGGGATCTCCGCGTGCGAGGACGGGCCCCGGAAGCAGGGGCGTGGGTCGTCGACATCGAGGATCCTTTCGACCCCAAGGGCACCCTGGTCACCGTTTGCATGGGGGAAGGAGCGATCGCCTCTTCATCGACTTTGATCAGGACTTGGTTGGTGGGGGGGAAAGCCGAGCATCATCTGATTGATCCCCGAACCGGTGATCGACCCGGCAACGGGGTGGTTGCGGCCACGGTCGTGGCGGGAAGCGGATGGATGGCCGAGGCCTTCTCCAAAGTCGCCATGGTTGCTTCGACACCGAACGCGGCTCTGGAAGTCATCGAAGCGGCCGGGTTGACCGGCGTGATCATCAAGGACGACCACACACTCGCGATCGGGTCGAATCTGGGGGTCTTCCTATGAACGAGCAGATCTACTGGTATCTGGCTCGCTCGTCGGGAATCGTCGCCTGGGGGCTTTTGACCCTGGCCACCTTGTGGGGGATGTTCCTGTCGACCTCGATCCTGAAAGACCGTCGCCGTCCGGCCTGGCTGCTCTCCCTGCACCGCTGGCTGGGCGGTTTGAGCGTGATCTTCGTCGGCATTCACCTGGCGGGCCTGATGCTCGATAGCTATGTCGAGTTCTCCTGGGTCGACTTGCTGGTGCCCGGTACTTCGCAGTGGCGTCCGTTGGCCGTCGCCTTCGGGGTGATCGGTCTCTATCTGCTGATGGCCGTTGAGGGAACCTCCTTGCTCATGAAGCGGCTGCCCAAGCGTTTATGGAAACAGGTTCACATAGCGAGTTTCGCCCTGTTCTGGATGGTTTCGATCCATGCGGCTCTCGCCGGTGCGGACACCACCTCCGGTTGGTACCGGGTCGTGTCGCTGGTGATGATTGGAGCCGTGCTGCTGGTGGCCCTGTACCGGTTCATGGCCGGACCGCGCCGCTTGCGGGGCGGCGGTCGATCGAACCGGTTTCCGAGCAGTAGTCGTCGAATCGAGAGATCTTCTGCAGACCGATAGGCGGTTCGCCCGGGCAACATTCGTGCCGTTGTTTGCCTCACTCCCGGTGGGAAGGTCAAAGGGCGTGTGAATGAACCGATCGACCGGTTCACCGGCCTGGACAATGACCTACCGTGGTGAACCGGTTCCGCGGCTTCTGCACCGACAAACGTACACCGAAGACTGGTTCTAGCCGAACATGTGCGCCGACGCGGACCTGTCGGCAGGGTTGGCCGCTTGAACCCGTCCGTCGCGGAGTTTGCCATCAAATGAACGCAATTGCGCCTCCTGAGATGCCAGAGGATCAAGGCTCGCCACGGACTCCGAAGGCGGGCAGGTCGGATCCTGCTAGGCCAGAGGGGAGATCCAGGACTGCTTCGCACACGGTTACGATCACCGGATGCGGAGATCTTCCCGGGCCGGAACGAAAGACGCTCCCGGACAGTCGAGGGTCCCGACACCGTGGTCGTTACCAGTTGATGCTTTGCTCCAGCAGCTCGGCAGCGACCCGAGCGGCCTCAGCTCGACGGAGGCGGTCGTCCGCTTGGACCGCTACGGCCTCAATCAAATCGGTGGCACCGGACACGCTCGACGAACGAGCCGTCAGCTGATCGGACAGTTCACCAGCCCGATCGTCCTGACGCTGATGGCCGCGGCTATCTTGTCCGCCTTCCTGCGGGACCTGGCTGATGCGGGAATCATTCTCTTCATTGTGGTCGTCAGTGGCTGGCTGGGCTTCTGGCAGGAACGTGGAGCAGCCAACGCCGTTTCGGAGTTGTTGGCGATGGTGCGCACCACCGTTCAAGTGCTCCGGGACGGACGAGCGAGCGGTTTGGCGCTGGTGGACGTGGTGCCCGGCGATGTGGTTATTTTGCCGGCGGGTGTGTCCTTCCCGCCTACGGGATCTGGTTGCAAGCAACGAATCTTTAGTCGGATCAGGCCGCCTGACCGGCTGAACCCTTCCGCGTGGCGAAGCGTTCAGGGCTCGTCGAAGAGACAACCCCGCTGGGCGATCGCTCGAACATGCTCTTCATGGGCACCCATGTGGTCACCGGAACCGGAACCATGGTGATCACCAGTACCGGCCGAGCCACCGAGCTCGGATCGGTATCGACCCGGCTGGCTCAGGACGCTCCACCGACAGACTTCCAGCGGGGTCTCCGACAGCTCGGCATCCTGCTCGTTCGGTTCACGCTGGTCCTGGTGGTTGCCATCTTCGGTGTCAACCTGTTGCTGAAGAGACCGGTGCTCGATTCCCTGCTGTTCTCGCTGGCACTGGCCGTCGGTCTGACTCCCCAGCTGTTGCCCGCCATCGTCAGCGTCAATCTGTCCCATGGAGCGAGGAACATGGCCGCCAAGAAAGTGATCGTGAAGCGGCTGGCTGCCATCGAGAACCTCGGGTCGATGAACGTCCTCTGTTCGGACAAGACCGGCACGCTCACCGTAGGAACCGTGCAGGTCCACGGCGCTTTCGACGCCGGTGGCGCCGAAAGCGACCAGGCGCTGCTGGCGGCCTACGTCAACGCCCACTTCGAAGCGGGCTTTGCCAATCCCATCGATGAGGCCCTCCGCGTCTACGGCTCGTATGACCTCACCGGTTACGACAAGCTCGGCGAAATCCCCTACGACTTCAACAGGAAAAGGCTCACCGTCCTGGTCTCTGATCCGGACGGCGCCCGCCGTATGTTCACCAAAGGGGCCCTGACAAACGTGTTGGCAGCGTGCGCTTCGGCCCGACTTGATGATGGAAACGTCGTTGCCCTCGAGACCCAGATGGATTCGATCAACCGGCTATTTTCCGACCTGAGTGGCCAGGGGTTCAGAGTTCTCGGAGTGGCATCGCGGCTAGTTGACGGATTCACGATTGAGGTAGACGATGAAACCGACCTGCAGTTCCTGGGGATCATCGCTCTGGCCGATCCTCCTAAGCCCGACGCCGGAAGGATCGTGGGAGAGCTTCAACGGGAGGGCGTCGCCTTCAAGATGATCACGGGCGACAACCGCTTGGTAGCCGCCCATGTGGCCGGCCAGGTTGGGCTCGATCCCGCCACCATCCTGACCGGCACCGATCTAGCCCAGCTCGACGACCACGGTCTCGCCCAGCGCGTCGGCGGCACGGAAGTGTTTGCCGAAGTCGATCCCGGGCAGAAGGAGCGGATCATTGTGGCGGCCCGCCAAGCAGGTCTCGTGGTCGGCTACCTGGGCGACGGCATCAACGATGCCCCCGCCCTTCACGCCGCGGATGTGGGAATCTCGGTCAACACCGCTGTAGATGTAGCCAAAGAAGCAGCCGACTTCGTGCTCCTCGAACAGGACCTGGCAGTCGTTCTGGATGGTGTAACGGAAGGTCGACGGACCTTCGCCAACACCCTCAAGTACATCTTCGCCGCCACCAGCGCCAATTTCGGAAACATGTTCAGCATGGCCGGGGCTTCACTCTTTCTCTCGTTCCTTCCGCTTCTTCCCAAGCAGATCCTCTTCACCAATCTCCTCACTGATCTGCCCCAGTTATCGATCTCGGCAGACCGGGTCGATCCCGGTACCCTCGACCATCCCGAGCACTGGGATGTCGGCTTCATCCGCAGATTCATGATCACGTTCGGCATCCTCAGTTCCGTGTTCGATTATGCAACCTTCGGGGTCCTGCTACTTCTCCTGAAAGCGTCACCCGACCAGTTCCGCACAGGTTGGTTCATAGAGTCCGTCGTTTCCGCGGCGCTGGTCGTACTGGTCGTCCGTACCCGGTTGCCCTTCTTCAAGAGCCGGCCGGGTAGAAGTCTGCTGCTGGCTACGCTGGCCGTGGCCGTTGTCACGGCCTTGCTTCCCTTGACACCCTACGGTCGCTGTTGGGATTCGCAACGCTCGACGTCACCTTCTATCTATCCATCGCCGGTATCGCCCTTGTCTATCTCGTGGCGGCGGAAGCCACGAAAAGATGGTTCTTCAACAAGCAGCTGAATCGGCCCGCCCGGCGATCGGTACGATCATGAGGGTGCATTCGACCGACCGAGATTGGCGGGACCATCGGTCGGTTCGACCGTGACCGATACCCGCACCGGCAAGTGGAAGAAACATCGCGGGTGGTCGTCGGCCTGGCAGCCTTGGCCTTTGCGGTCCACATCATTCTGCCGCAAGTCAAAGAACTGCCCGATGCCATCCAGCAGGTCCAGACGGGCTCCTTCTGGTGGCTGCTGGCCGCCCTGGCCGTTTCTCTGATTGGCTACCCCGGTGGAGCCATCTCTCTCCAGGGATCCGCTCGAGCAAGCCATTCCTCTGTGGCCTGCGACCAGACGACCCTCGCCACTGCCTTCACCGGCCTCCTGGCGCCCCAAGGAATCGGAGCGCTCACTACCAACCTCCATTTCCTCGATAGGCAAGGTGTGCCGCCGGCGATCGGCGCCACCGCGGTAGGGCTCAACGCCGTCGCCGGTGTGCTGGTCCACATGGTCAGCCTGGTTATCGCGGTGGCGGTATACGGTCGCAGCTTGCTCGGCGACGTCCGGGTGCCTCCCAGCTGGGAACTGCTGGTGGCTGCCGCCGTGGTAGCAATCGTGGTGGGTGCCATCGTATGGAGCCCGTTCGGACAACGGGAAGTGCTCCCCCAAGTTGTGAAGTCCGCCAGGGCACTGGGAGCGACGCTGCGCCACCCGGTGCGGCCCTCCAGCTGTTCGGCGGATCGGCGCTCATCACGCTGTCCAACGCACTGGCTCTGCCTTCGCCATGGACGCGTTGGTCGCACCATTCCACCGGCAAGGTTGTGGCCGTCTACCTGGTGAGCAGCCATCGCCTCATCGCACCTACCCGGTGGCTGGCGCCTCGAAGCGGCATTGGTTGCCGGCCTGACCGCCGTTGGCAGTCCGGCCGGCACGGCGTCGGTGGCGTGCTGGTCTTCCGGCTCTGACCTTCTGGCTCCCTATCCTCTGGCGCCTGACCCTGAAGAGGCTCGTGTCGCGGTTGTTTGAGGGAAGCGCGAATGAAGTCGAGACTCGCAGCTGCACTCCCTACGCAGCCGGTTAGCATTTTGGCGGATGTTCTGTAGACCCCGACCTACCTCCCGACGCGCCGGCGGCGCCGCCCTGCTGCTGATCGTTCTCGTTCTTGCTTCATGCGCCACTTCCCGGCCGACTGTGGAGACGTGGGAACCGATCTGGAAACGCGTCTCCGACGGGATCCCGAGCGAGGCGACGATCGGGAATACCGATCCCGATCGGGCGGTCTGCAGCGATGCACTTGCCTTTCTTCGAAGCAATCGGAACGACCTGTTCCCAACCCCTGATCTGGCTATCGACGACGCGGTGGCCGACTGGGTCGAGGTTGCCGAGGATGCCTTCTTCGAGTGCCCGCCTCGTAACCAGCAGATCGTTGGCTTCGCGGAGGCTTATGCGGAACTAGCCCGTCTGCGGGGGGAGATCGAGTTGGTCCTCGATATGGATCGATGATCCTGAACGAGTCCCGATCGATTCCTCAGATGGACGACAAACTCATGCGACCGGAGCAGCGCGAATAGGCACGGGATCCCTGCCACAATGTTGCCGTGATTATCGATTGCGCCGTATACGACGACGGTATCAGGAGACCCGGAGCCCAGCCGATTACCGGCGCCCGCCGGGCCGCCTCCCAACCCGATTCGTTTGTTTGGATTGGCCTCTTCGAACCGACCGAAGAGGAGTTTGCCGCAGTCCGGGAAGAATTCGACCTGCACGAACTGGCCGTTGAGGACGCCATGAAGGCCCACCAGCGTCCCAAACTCGAGATCTACGACGACACCGTCTTCATGGTTTTGAAAAGCGCTCGCTACATGGATCTTGAAGAAGAAATCGAATTCGGGGAAATCCTCCTCTTCATCGGTGACCATTTTGCGGTGGTCGTTCGCCACGGCCAGGCCAGCGGTCTCACCGACGCCCGGCGCAGCCTGGAACGTGTCCCGGAATTGCTCAGGCTGGGACCCAGCGCCGTGCTGCATCGAGTGATGGACCGGGTCGTCGATGACTACGTTCCCGTGGTCGAAGGTTTGGGCAAAGACATCCAGGAGGTTGAGAAAGAGGTGTTCTCGACCGAGTGGGGCAATCCCGCCGAGCGGATCTACTTCCTCAAACGAGAGGTACTCGAATTCCAGCAGGCCGTAGCTTCTCTCATCGATCCTCTCAACCGTCTGGGGCGCGGGTTCTTCGAGGTGATCCCGGATGAGATGAAGGAGTATTTTCGGGATGTCTACGACCACGTGTTGCGCCTCTCGGACGAGGTGGGCGCTTATCGTGACCTTCTGACGAGCGTTCTCGAAGCGAACCTCACCCAGGTGAGCGTTCGTCAGAACGAAGACATGCGAAAGATCTCGGCCTGGGTCGCGGTAGCGGTCGTGCCGACGTTGATTGCCGGGATCTTTGGCATGAATTTTCAGAGGATGCCGGGGGTCGACGCCGGTTGGGGATTCCCGGTGGTCGTGGGGGTAATGGTTCTCGTGGCGGGAGCTCTCTACGGATTCTTTCGGCGTAGCGGGTGGCTTTAGACGGTTGGTTGCCAACCGCGCGAGGCGAGCCGGTTGATGTCGACAGGGCGGGTAACCCTGGCTTCTGCCTCTATCCTCCGATGACGGTCGCCTGCAGCCCCTCGACGAGCTGCGCGTTCTCGCTATCACTGAGACGAGCCGACGAGTGGATCCATCCGTAGTACACGGGTGGCATTTCACCCTCCAACACGACCTCAACAGTCTCGTCCTCCTTCTGGCCACCGCCCCACTCCGAGAAGTTCAGCTTCCGGCGTCCCTCGTCAACGTCGCGGGTGGTCAACCACGAGATGGGGGCGATGTTCGTATACCAGGGCCAGACGGTCTCGTTGCTATGACAGTCGTAGCAGGCTCGAACCGCCAGTTCGCGGGTCGCCGGCGAATCCCAAGCCGGCTCGGCGATCACCGGCGGGTTGTCGTGGGCCCGTCCGTAGGGGACCAATTGGATCACCGCCAGCACCCCGACCAAGCCGAGCAGGCCCCATTTCAACCATCTACGCCAGTTCAATTTGGCATCTCCTTGGAATCGGCGACCGTCCGCCGGCACATTGCGTTGTCGTCCCGGAATATAGATGTGACTTCGCGGCTGTTGAGCCGATCCCTCGGCCGTCCGGGTGAGGACTGATTCTCCGGTTCACACCCGGTACAGATTGTCCAGCATCTGGAGGACGATCTCGTCAGCCATTCCCTGATCGGGGAGGGTGGTCATCATCCCGTACAGGGCGGCCTGTCCGGCCCCCGAAGCGTCGGGGTCGGCGCGTACCTCCTCGACGGTGGCCGCCAGGTCACCAAGGAAGCGATCCTCGATACCGGCATGGACCGGGGTGATCATCATGTGCAGCGAAGCCGGTTTGATCTGGCGGTCCATGTGCCAGCCTCGCCCATCCAGGGAGTCACCTACCGCGTAGACGTCGACCTCGTCCGATGCAAAGGCAAACACACTTGCCGGCGGATCCCCCAGAACCCGAAGTCCGGGGATCCGGTTGATGCCCTCGACCAGACGTCGGGAAGTACCCATGATCACCTGAGCTTTCTCGAGATATCCGTCCCGGCCGATCCGTTTGAGGGCCGCCCAGGCTGCCGCGATGGAACCGCCGGGGCGGGTGCCGGCCATGCTGGGTGAGGCATAGATCCCACCCGGCCATCCGGTCGAAACGTGAAACTGGTAGCGGCGCAAAGCGGCCCCGCGATAGAGGATGGTGGAGGCACCTTTGGCGGCGAAGCCGTATTTGTGCACGTCGGCCGACATGCTGGTGACCCCGGGAACCCGGAAATCGAACCGGGGAATCGGGTAGCCCAGCAGCTCGACCCAAGGCAGCAGGAAACCTCCCAGGCAGGCGTCGACGTGAAACCCCAGATCGTTCTCAAGAGCGACGGTGCCGATTTCCTCGATCGGGTCGATGATGCCGTGCGGGTAGTTGGGTGCCGAGCCGACCAGCAGGATCGTGTTGGGCCCGATGGCTGTTCGCATCGCGCCGACATCTACCCGGAGGTCTTTGGCCAGAGGGACGAGCACCGGTTCGACTCCAAAATAGTGCCCGGCCTTGAGGAACGCGGCGTGCGCGGTGACGGGTAGCACCATCTCGGGTCGCTTGATCTCAGGGTGCAGGTCGCGAGCCCGGTCACGGTACGTTTTGACCGCCATCAGGATGCTCTCCGACCCACCGGACGTCATTGTGCCGACGACGTTGTTGTCCCCGTTGAGCATGGTGGCCGTCATGCGCACCACCTCGGCCTCGAAACGGCGCAAGCTGGGAAAGGCAATCGGGTTGAGGGCGTTCTCGGAGAAGAACGTACCGTGAGCTTCCTGGAGGAAAGCAGAGTGGTCATCGCCGGCGTGGTACACGAGGCTCCAGGTCTGGCCCGAGCGCCAGTCCGCGTCGCCGGCTCGCATCCCTCGCATGTGATCGAGGATGTCGTCCGGGTCGAGACCCCTTTCCGGGATCCGGGGTTCGTCGATAACACCCATACGGCTCTCCTCGCTCCGGGGGCGACTGTAGTAGTTGGGCCATGATGTTGGCGGGCTGGTTGATTGGCGGAAGAGCCCGGCACCGACCTCCTGACGGCGGAGGGCAGTTGCTGATTGTTCCTCGAGGCGAGCCGGGATGGAGAGACCGAGATTTGCGTGGCAGCCCCAAAAGGTCCGATGGCCGCTGAGGGCTGATTCCTTAACAAACCGGAAACAGCATGAGCCGGGTCGTGACATTTGATTGAGATCTCGTACGCTGTCCGGCATGGAAGCAACGTCCGTTCAACCGCGTCGCCGGAATGCTGCCCTGGCCGGAGCGGTGGCGGCCCTGTTCGCGCTCGGCGTTTCGGAGTTGTTGGCGGGGTTGGTTTCTTCCGTTCCTTCTCTGATCGTCTCGATAGGTACCGGAGTCATCGATCTCGCGCCCCCGGCAGTCAAAGATTTCGCTATCGAGACGTTCGGCACTGCGGACAAACCGGCCCTGATCATCGGCATCGTGGTGCTCTCCGCCCTGTTCGGTGCGCTTATCGGTCTCGGCGGGATGCGCTCGCCGGTCATCCCCACGGTTGGATTCCTCGGTTTCGGCGTTCTCGGGGCCATCGCGGCCATTCGGGACCCCCAAAGTGAAGCCGTGCCTTCGATCCTCGTGGCCGTCGTCGCGGCGGTCGCCGGGTTGGTGGCTTTCCTCATCATGACCCGGCGATCGTCAATCGGGTCCGGGGCCGAGGCTCAGGTGGATCCGTCCCGCAGGGCGTTTCTCCGCAGTGTTGGAGCCTTCACCCTCTTGGCCGGGATTACTGCTGTGGCCGGTCGGGTCCTCGCCGAACGGGTGAAGATGGCGACCAATCGGGCCGACGTGATCTTGCCCCGTGCCGCCCGGCCGCTCCCGGCTCCGGCCCCCGGTACCGCGCTCAATGTCGCCGACATCTCTCCGGTCGTGACCCCCAACGATTCGTTCTACAAGATCGACACCGCCCTCTCCGTACCCCGGGTAGATCTGGACACCTGGGCGGTCAAGATAACGGGATTGGTCGACCGGCCCTACGAACTCACCTACAACGACCTGCTGGACCTTCCCATGGTTGAGCGATACGTCACCCTGTCCTGTGTTTCCAACCAGGTAGGCGGCGGATTGGTCGGCAACGCCAAATGGCTGGGAGTGCCCCTCACCGACATACTCGACCAGGCAGGAGTCCAGGCCGGCGCCGAGCAGATCGTCGGGCGGTCGGTCGACGGGTTCACAGTCGGTTTTCCGGCGGAAGCCGCTTTCGACGGCCGGGAGGCGCTGGTAGCCGTCGGGATGAACGACGAACCGCTTCCCTTCGATCACGGATTTCCCGCTCGCCTCGTCGTGGCCGGACTCTACGGATATGTGTCCGCCACCAAATGGCTGGCCGAAATCGAGTTGACAACCTGGGATGCCTTCGATGCCTACTGGGTGCCCCGCGGTTGGGCCAAAGAGGCACCGATCAAGACTCAATCGCGAATCGACACGCCTCAATCGAACGCGCGAGTGGCGGCCGGCCTCCGACCCATCGCCGGGGTCGCCTGGGCACCGGGCCGGGGCATCAGCCGGGTAGAGGTGCAGGTCGACGATCGGGGATGGCGGGAAGCCGCCCTCTCCGAGCCCCTCAGTGATGAGGCCTGGCGTCAATGGTCCATTGATTGGGATGCTGAGCCAGGCTCGTACCGGCTGCAAGTGCGGGCCACCGACGGCAACGGCGACACCCAGACCGTTGAGCGCAGCTCGCCCCGTCCGGATGGAGCCACCGGCTACCACACCATTTCAGTGGTGGTGGAGTAGCCGTTCCCCACGGGAACGGCCTACGTCGGCCCTACCCACCTGTTGGTGGAACGAACCCCCCTCGCCCTCGCTTCGCTTAGGCGCTCCCCCTTTCCCAACGAGCTTCGCTCGTCAGGGGGGAGAAAGTTGGCTCCAGTTGATCGACTGGTGCCGGTCAACCCGGCGCACGGCGGGGGGCATCGGGTACTTCAGACCGTTTCCGCAGTTGAACAGCATCACCCGATCGCTCCGGTCGATCCGGCCTTCGGTCAGAGCTCGCCGGTAAGCCGCGTAGGTGGCGGCTCCTTCCGGGCACAACAGGAGCCCTTCGATTTCCGGCACCCGCTGCTGGGCATCGGCGATCTCCTCGTCGGTCACGGCGATGGCGAACCCCCCGCTCTCTCTGATGGCCGCCAGGATGAGGAAGTCCCCGATGGCGGCGGGCACCCGGATACCGGCCGCGATGGTGTGGGCGCCTTCCCAGAATTCCGCATGATCGGAACCGTTGTCGAATGCCCGAACGATGGGGGCGCAGCCGCTCGACTGGACGGCGACCATTCGGGGCAGAGGTTCTCGCAGCCACCCTATCTCGACCAGTTCTCGAAAAGCCTTCCACATGCCGATGAGTCCGGTTCCGCCGCCCGTGGGATAGAAGATCAAGTCGGGGGTGGTCCACCCGAGTTGCTCGGCCAGCTCGAGGCCCATCGTCTTCTTGCCTTCGATCCGGTAGGGCTCTTTGAGCGTCGAAAAGTCGAACCAGCCCATCGGATCTGTTCCCTCGGCGACTATCTTCCCGCAATCGTTGATCAGGCCGTTGACCCGCCAGGTGTTGGCTCCCTGCAGGGCAATCTCACGGACGTTGACCTCGGGGGTGTCTTCCGGGCAAAACACGAAGGTCTCGATGCCGGCCCGGCTGCCGTAGGCAGCCAGCGCCGCACCGGCATTGCCGTTGGTCGGCATGGCCAGCCGGCTGAGCCCCAATTCCTTCGCCATGCTCACCGCCAACGCCAATCCCCGCGCCTTGAACGAACCCGTGGGCAGGCGGCCCTCATCCTTGACCAGGATCTGCGCACTGCCGGTTTCCGCCTCGACGTTGTGGAGAGGCACCAGCGGTGTCATCGACTCTCCCAGGGACACGATGCTGGACGTGTTGCGCACCGGGAGGAACTCCCGGTATCGCCAGAGGTCGGGTGGCCGGGCGGCCAGCGTTTCTCGGTCTAGAGTCTCGGCCAGCGCAGCAAGGTCGTAGCGGACCAGCAGCGGCCGGCCGGTGTCGGACAACCCGTGGATCCGATCAGCCGGGTAATGATCACCCGTGGCGGAACACTGCAAGTGGCTGACGAAAGTAGGCCGGTCTTCGGTGAGATTGCTCGAGTGGAGGGTCATGGGGCGAGTGTAGGGCCGGAGGTTGGCCGGACTCTGGTGCCTTGGTGGAGCGAACTGCGACAATCCACGTATGCACGAGACGGCCGAGGATCTCAAGAACCTCCAACTTCTTCTCAATCGATCGTACGAACGGGCCGGTTCTCACCTTCGGGAGGTCGTGACTCCCGACCGGCGGGTCGGTGCGGCCCGCCTCATCGACCTCATGACCGGGGTACAGGTGCTGGCGCTGGCCACGGTGACCGGTGACGGACGCCCGCTGACCGGAGCGGTCGACGGCTTGTTCTACCGGGCCACCTTCTGGTTTGGTTCCTCGCCCGAATCTGTTCGGATGCGTCATCTCCGGCAGCGGCCGCAGGTGAGTGCCAGCCACCTACGGGGTGAGAGCCTGGCCGTCACCGTCCATGGTCGGGCCGACATCGTCGACCTGGGCGACCCTCTGCATGCCGGGTTCCGCGCCTACTGCGTGGAGACCTACGGCCAGGGCTGGGATGATTGGGGCGACTCTGCCATGTATGCGCGGATCGACCCGGACCGGATGTTCGCGTTCGGCTTTGAGCAAGAACCATCGCAGCCCACCGGCTAGGCGGCTATCAGCTATCAGCTATCAGCTGACAGCTTTTCTCAGTGGCTCATCTGGTCGGGGTCGATGGCGAACAGCGTCTCTTTGCCGGCGGTGATGGGTCCCAGCAGGGCCGTTCCCAGGGGCAGCAACTGCTCGGCATAGAACCGGGCGGTGGCGATCTTGGCCTCCAAGAACTCCTTGTCCGATGAGCCTTTCTCGAGCAGTTGGGAAGCTGCCAGAGCCGATTTGGCGAGGAAGTATCCGCCCGCCACAGTGCCCAACATGCGCAGATACGGCGTGGCGCCGGCGGCTGCCTGATTGGGGTCCTGCATGCCGTTCATCGCCAGCCATCCGGTCGCCTGTTCGAGGGCAGCCACACCGTCGGCCAGCAGCGAGCGCATCGAGCCGAACCGGTCTCCGGCGGCGGCCAGATCCGGGTCGATCGCTTTCATGGTGCCCAGGAAGCCCATGATGCCGGCGCCACCGCCGGCCGGCAGTTTGCGGCCGATCAGATCCAGCGCCTGGATGCCGTTGGTGCCTTCATAGATCGCGCCGATCCGAGCATCCCGGTAGAACTGGGGTATTCCGCTCTCTTCTATGTATCCCATGCCGCCGTAGACCTGGATGGCCATCGAGGCGACCTCAGACCCCAGATCGGTTGCCCAGGCTTTCGAGACGGGTGTGAGCAGATCCGCGTAGAGGCGGTACTGGTTGCGGGTTCCCTCATCGGGGTGAACCTTGGCCATGTCGAGCGCAAAGGCGTTTTCCAGCACGAGTGCCCGCATGGCCTCGACCGTCGCCTTCATGGTCATCAACATCCGGCGGACGTCGGCATGTCCGATGATCGGGGTGGTTTCTTCCTTCGGTGTCCCGATGGGATGGCCCTGAACCCGCTCCTGCGCGTAGGCGAGGGCGTTCTGGTAGGCCATCTCTCCGACGGCCACCCCGCTCAGTCCGACGGCCAACCGGGCATTGTTCATCATCGTGAACATGTATCGCATGCCTTGGCGCTCTTCGCCGACGAGGTAGCCGACCGACCCTTCGCTCTGGTCGCCGAAGGCGAGAACGCAGGTGGGGCTGGCCTTGATGCCCATCTTGTGCTCGATGGACACGGTCTGGACATCGTTGGAGTCTCCGAGCGACCCGTCCTCATTGATCAGATACTTGGGTACCACGAAGAGGCTGATACCTTTCGTGCCGGGAGGAGAATCAGGGGTTCGGGCCAGAACCAGATGGATGATGTTGTCGGTGAGGTCGTGGTCGCCGAAGCTGATGAAGGTCTTGGTTCCCTTGACCCGCCAAGTGCCATCGTCGGATCGAGTTGCCTTGCTGGTCAGCGCGCCCACATCCGAGCCGGCTTGCGCCTCGGTCAGACACATCGTGCCCGCCCATTCGCCGGTGATCAGGCGCCGAACGAAGATCTCTTTCAGCTCTTCGGAGCCGTGTTCCAACAAGGCGTCCAGGGCTCCTTGGGTCAAGCCGGGAGCCATGGCCAGGCTGGGATTGGTGGCGTTGACCATTTCTCCAACCGCAGTGACGATGGTGGCCGGCATGTTGCCTCCCCCGTACTCTTCGGGGAAGGGGATTCCGAGCCAACCGGCCTGGACCATCTGTTGATAGGCGTCCTTGAAACCTTCCGGAGTCACGACAATGCCGTCGCAAAGATTCGAACCCTCGATATCGCCACTGCGATTCAGAGGAAACCACACGTCGGTCAATAGCTTGCCTGCCTCCGCAAGGATGGCATCGACAAAATCTGCCTCCACGTGCTCGAAACCCGGCAAGGCTGCGAGGTTGTCAAGTCCGATCAAGTTCTGCAGCACAAAACGCAGATCTTTGAGGGGTGGTGCGTAGGTGGTCATAGGTTCCTTCCTTTGATCTGGACCTCACAGGAGTGGGAGTCGACGGATCCGGATGGCATCCGGTTCGGGCCGGATGGACGGTCGGCGGGAGTGAACCTCGCAACTCGTCCAGCAGCATCAACCAGGCGTGGAAAGCTTGCCACAGTTTGCATTTTCCGTCATTTCGCTTGCAATTGCAAACCCCTTGAAGAGAAACCGACGATTGGCGCCCCACCGTCGGGCTAATTGGGGAGTATCGTTTCGCCTCCGGCGCTAACTTTCTCCCGAGTCAGTTGAGTAATGCTGGTTGGCGCCCGGCCGGCATTGCCCAACGGTCTTCTAGGTATGAGGAAGATCGATGATCCCGGTTCGACAGTATTGGAATCTCCTGGTGGACTACCTGAGGCCTTACCGGCCGCGAGTAGTCCTGCTGGCCGTGCTCTTGTTCACCGGGATAGCTTTTCAACTGATCAACCCGCAGATCATCAGATCCTTCATCGATCAGGCAATCGAAGGAGCCGAGCGCCCGGTGCTCGTTCGTCTGGCCCTCGTTTTTGCGGTCCTGGCGGTTGGACATCAGGCTTTGTCGGTGTTCTCCACCTACCTGGCGGAAAACATCGGTTGGTCGGCAACCAACGAGCTCCGCGGGGATCTGGCCGAGCACTGCTTGCGGCTCGATATGGGCTTTCACAAGACCAGAACGCCCGGGGAGATGATTGAGAGAATCGACGGGGATGTCACGGCCTTGTCGAATTTCTTCGGCCAGTTCGTGATTCACGTCGTTGGCAATCTGGTTCTGCTGATCGGCATCCTTCTCTTGCTCTTCCGGGAGAACTTGCTGGTGGGATTGGGCGTCAGCCTGTTCGCCGGAGCCGCCCTGCTGGCCATGGTCGGCATCCAGAATGTGGCCCTGCCGTGGTGGAAGCGCGTCCGCCAGCGAAGCGCCGAGTTCTACGGATTCCTCGGCGAGCAGCTGGGAGGAACCGAGGATATTCGCTCCAACGGTGCGACGGGTTTCTTTGTACGCCGTTTCACCGAACACCTCCGGGCCTGGTTGCCCGACGCGGTTTTAGGGTTCATGGGCTGGGCGGTTTTGTGGTCCACCAACATCATCGTCTTCGCGGTCGGCACCGCACTGGTCTATTGGCTCGGTTCTCGGTTGTTTGGTGATGGCACGCTGACGATTGGTTCGGTGTACCTCGTGTTCACCTACACCGAACTGCTCCGCCAGCCGCTTGATCGAATTCGGCATCAAATGGAAGACCTCCAGAAGGCGGGGGCCGGAATGTCCCGTGTCGAGGATCTTCTCGCTCTCACCTCTCGCCTCGAAACGCACGGCGGGTCATTCTTGCCGGCCGGTTCTCTTTCGGTGGAGTTCGATGGGGTCACCTTCGCCTACCAGGATGGCAATGAAGACGTGGGCGAGGCCGTTCTCAACGATGTCTCGTTCGCCGTGCCCCCCGGCCGGGTGGTCGGTGTACTGGGGAGAACCGGCAGCGGAAAAACAACCCTGGCCCGGTTGCTGACCCGGCTCTACGATCCCATCGAGGGACGCGTGATGCTCGGAGGGCTCTCCGCTCGGGATGCCGATACCGACGACCTTCGGCATCGGGTGGGCATGGTCACGCAGGACGTTCAGCTGTTCAGGGCCAGCGTGCGCGACAACCTGACCTTCTTCGATCCGGATTCTTCCGATTCGGACATCATGGAAGTTCTGTTCGACCTGGGACTGGCCGATTGGGTCTACTCGTTGGAGGACGGCCTCGACACCAAGCTGGAATCCGGCAGCGGGGGACTGTCGGCCGGTGAAGCTCAGCTCCTGGCCTTCACCCGCATCTTCTTGAAGGATCCCGGTTTGGTGATCCTCGATGAAGCATCGTCGCGATTGGACCCGGTCACCGAACAGCTGATCGAGCGAGCAGTTGACAAGCTGCTGACGGCCAGGACGGGCATCATCATCGCTCATCGTTTGGCGACGGTGACCCGCGCGGACGACATCCTGATCCTCGAAGGGGGCCGGGTGGTCGAGTTCGGAGAGCGTCTGACGCTGGCCGCCGACCCGAACTCGCGGTTCGCGGGATTCCTGCGGGCAGGCATCGAGGAGGTGCTGGCATGACGACCGGCACTCGTGCCTCGGTTCCGACCCTCAAGCTGATGTTGGGTATGGTGCGGTTCGCTCCCTGGCGCTACACGGGCAATGCCGTCATGTGGACCCTGGTGTGGGTCATGCCGGTTGTCCCCGGTCTGATCAGCAAAGAGTTCTTCGACGGGCTCACCGGCGAGGAGTCCGTGTCGTTTGGCGTCAATACTCTGATTGCCTTCATGGGCGCCTACGGGTTGGGCCGGGTAGCCGTGGTGGCCGTGGCGATGCTCAGCGACGTCAACTTCCGATTCCGGGCCAGCTCCTTGCTGCGACGCAACATGATCGGACGCATCCTCGCCCTCCCCGGAGCCCGAGCGGTTCCCGACTCTCCCGGCGAGGCCATCAGCCGTTTCCGCGATGACGTCGAGCACGTCGAAGAAGCGGTCGACCTCACCGTGGACATGATGGGAACCGTGGCTTTCTCGACGGTGGCGGTGATCGTGCTGGCCTCTATCAACGCTCGCATCACTTTGTTGGTCTTCGCCCCGCTGGTCCTCGTCATCCTGATTGCCGAGCGGGCCGGAACCCGCATTCGGGAATACCGTCAAGCAGCCCGGGAAGCTACCGGGCAGGTGACCGGGGCCATCGGTGAGATGTTCGGGTCGGTCCAGTCGATCAAGGTGGCCGGTGCCGAGCACCACATCATCGGCAATTTCCGGATGCTGAACGACCGCCGTCGCAAAGTCATGGTGCGCGACCGGGTGCTCAACGCGATCCTCGAATCGGTGTTCTGGAACACCGTCAACATCGGGACCGCCATTATTTTGGTGCTGGCGGCCGGTGCCATGCAGTCGAGTGGTTCCGGGGCCGAATTCACCGTTGGCGATTTCGCCCTCTTTGTGTACTTCCTGACTTTTGCCACCGATGCCGTCCACTTCGTGGGAATCTTCATCGCTCGCTTCCGGCAGGCTGGGGTGGCGTTCGAGCGCATGGCGGCCTTACTGCAGGGTGCCCCGCCCGAGACCCTGGTGACACCCCGCGATCTGGAACTGCGAGGGGAGCTGTCGCCGGTGGCCCCACCTCCGGCCCGCGACCCCCTTCAGTTGCTGGAGGTGAATGACCTTTCCTACCGGTATCCGGGGTCTGATGCCGGTATCGACGGGATCAACCTCCACCTCGCAAGGGGGAGTTTCACGGTGGTGACCGGGCGGATCGGATCCGGGAAGACGACCCTGCTGCGAGCTCTGCTCGGGCTCCTCGACCCCGACCGTGGTGAGGTTCTCTGGAACGGCCGGCCGGTGGATGATCCGGCGGCGTTCTTCGTGCCTCCCCAGACCGCCTACACGCCCCAGATACCCCGGCTGTTCTCGATGTCTCTGCGGGAAAACCTGTTGATGGGTTTGGAGCGTACCGACGAGGAACTGGCGGTGGCGATCCGTTCGGCAGTGCTGGAGCCCGACCTGTCCGCCATGCCGGAGGGTCTCGATACGAAGGTCGGTCCCCTCGGTGTGCGCTTGTCGGGAGGCCAGGTACAGCGGACCGCCTCGGCTCGCATGTTTGTCAGGCGTCCCGAACTGTATGTGTTCGACGACCTGTCCAGCGCGCTCGATGTCGAAACCGAGAAAATCCTCTGGGAGCGACTGTTCACCGAAAACAATCTCGCCACCTGCCTGGTGGTGTCGCACCGTCACCCGGCATTGCGGCGCGCCAATCAGATCATCGTGATGGACAACGGTCGGATCGAAGCGGTTGGGACGCTCGGCCAGTTGCTGAAGACCAGCCAAGAGCTGCAGAGGCTATGGTTCGAAGAACCAGGCGACGAGAATGGAATCGGTCCGGCACGCGAGTGAAGCAGGGCCTGACGGTCGGTTCTCTTGCCAAATGCCGATCGGAAAACCCGGCATCCGCCACCCCGGGATCCAACGGCAATAATGGGTCGGGCCGGTTGGTAGGAGTGCGTAGGACGGATCCGAGTGAGGAGACAGAGTGATTGTCGGGTTTGCAGTAAACAACGTCGAAACCGAAGAAGCTGTATATACGACGACCCGGCTGTGCCAGGCCCTCGTCAACAAGGGCCATGAGGCCTGGACCTTCGGGGTTGGCGAGTTTGCATATGACCCCGATGAGAGCATCCGGGCCCGGGCCGTTCGACCTGCGAAAACCCGATATGCCACTCCACAAGCCTATTTGCGGGATCTGCAATCGAAATCGGCTCGCACGGAGCGCATCACGATCGATGATCTCGATATCCTGATGTTGCGAAACGATCCCTCCACCGAGAAGGGGCGACGGGAGTGGGCCAAGACGGCCGCGATCGATTTCGGTCGGATGGCGATGCGGCGGGGTGTGATCGTGCTCAACGATCCGGTGGGGCTGGCCAAGGCCGCCAACAAGATGTACTTCCAGAGCTTCCCCGAAGAAGTCCGACCGAAAACCCTCATTACCCGAAACCGCGAGGAAATCAAAGCGTTTGCGCGGGATCTGGGGGGCCACATCGTGCTCAAGCCGCTGCAAGGGTCGGGGGGCGAAGGGGTGTTCCTGGTCCGTCCTGATGACATGGCGAATATCAATCAGATGATCGAAGCGGTCAGCCGTGACGGGTACGTGATCGCTCAGGAGTATTTGTCGGGCGCAGAGGAGGGTGATACCCGGTTGTTCGTGATGAACGGTCAGCCCCTTCGTCACAAGGGCAGATATGCGGCCTTCCGCCGGATCCGCCGGGGAGGGGACATGCGGTCGAACGTGCACGCGGGAGGAGTGATCGGCAAGGCCACCATGGACGACGATGCTCTGCGGCTTGCCGAGATCGTCCGCCCCAAACTTGTCCAAGATGGCATGTTCCTGGTTGGTCTGGACATCGTCGGAGACAAACTGATGGAGATCAATGTCTTCAGTCCCGGCGGGCTGGGGAGTGCCCAGAAACAGGAGGGAGTGAACTTCACGGAGGCAGTCGTGCACGCTCTCGAACAGAAGACGGATTACGCCCGGTACTACCGCCGCAATTTCGTCAATCATGAGATGGCCACGCTGTGATGGAGCCGAACATGGAACCAGGCCAAGCCTGGACAATCGAGCGAGGAGAACTGCCGATCATTGCCACGGCGATCCATGCCGGCCACGCTGTGCGTCCCGAGGTTGTCGGTCTTTTCGAAATCTCCGAAGACGACCGGCTCCGGGAAGAGGACCCCTTCACCGATCAATGGATCGAAATTGCCTCTAATCGGGTGAACGTCCACCGGTCGCGGTTCGAGGTCGATCTCAACCGACCCCGGGAGAAGGCTATCTACCTCGACCCCGCCGATTCGTTTGATCTGAAAGTATGGAGAACGATGCCTTCTGAGGCCGTCCGCCACCGGTCTCTGCAGGTTTACGATGGCTTCTACGAGGCACTTCGCGAGCTGTGCAACGAGGTCGAGTCGACCTACCGTCGCTTCGTGGTGCTCGATCTCCATTCGTACAACCATCGCCGGTCCGGCCCGGATGCCCCCGTCGACGACCCGGATAAGAATCCCGAGATCAACGTCGGAACCGGTTCGATGGATCGGCTCCGTTGGGGCAGATTGGTCGACCGATTCATGAAGGATCTATCCGAAGCGCCCTTCGACGGTGGATATCTCGACGTGCGTGAGAATGTTCGTTTCCAGGGCGGGTATCTGAGCCGCTGGGTACATGAAAACTACCCGACTTCTGGTTGTGCCCTGGCCGTCGAGGTGAAGAAGATCTTCATGGACGAATGGACGGGACTGGAGGACGAGGCGGCGGTCGTGAGCATGTCGGCGGTGCTGCGTTCAGCGTTGCCCGGTCTGCTGGAAGAGCTCGATGCAGCCGGTTGAACCGGTCAGCGATCGGTCAAATCCTGCAGATTGAGGCCGTCTCTCACCCGTTCGATCCGGTAGTGGGTATCGGGTGCGTCGAGATAGGAGGGTCGCAACGGGGGTGGGATCAGGATCTGTCGCCGGAGCAACTCCTCGACCACCGGAGCATGCTCGGTGGCGATCTTCCCCACAAAAAGGGTGTCGAGACGTCCGCCGGCCTTGATGAATTCTGTGACCTTGAGAAGCCCGCGCAGGTATACGGCATCTTTGACAAGACCCCCGCCCCGATGGACTCGCATTGCGATGAGAAATGCCGCCCGGGCAGTAAAGCCGTGATCCGCGCGAAGTAGCCGGAAAGTATCCATGAAGGCCGCGCCGTCGACGACGGACCGGGCGGCCAGCACCCGACCGGCCAGCGTTCTCAAGCGCGCCGGGGTCAGGCCCCCGACCAGATACTCGGCAAAAACAGCCAGTCCCTCCTGCAATTCGTCATGATTGGCGAGACCGTTGGCAAGCAGACGGAATGGTTGCGCCCGACCGTTCCAATAGGTGACGGCGTGGGTTCCCACTTCGTGCTGAATCAGGGGTTCGACCCGTGAGGCCGGGAAGCTCATGCCCGAGCCGATCATGAGATCACCGGCGGAGACCATCAAGGTAACGATGTCGTCACGGATTATCACTTTGCCGGTCATGGCCGGCATCGCGGTCCGGTAACGCGCGAACTCCGATTCGGCTCTTGTCGCGAAACCGGCCGCATCAACTTTCCGGCCGCCGTTCCCCCTCGACTTCTCCAACAAGCCGGCTGTGAGGGACGAGGCCAGATCAACCAGGTGTGGGTCGATGTTCCCGAACAGGGCCAGCCCGGTTGGCAGAAAGCCGGGCCTTTCACGCTCGCCCACCAGGGTGAGTTTCAGATCGAGTTCCCGTTGCTTTTCCCGAAAAATGTACTCGAGTGTGGGGTCCTCGATCCGTTCAACCTTGGCGTCGAAAACGGCCCGCTTGAGCAGGGTCGGATCGATGGTGCGGGGACGGTAACGGAACTGCGGAGGCTTGCTGTATTTGGATCGTTGGAAGGCGCGGAAGGCGGCCTCGGTGTTGGTTGGTGTCACGGTCAGAAGGAGGTCGAAGGCGTCCGAGACCGTGTTCAGGGCTCGATCTACTTCGGTCACTGCCCGCACGAAGGTCCGGCGCCCAAGTGCCTCGTAGTGGAGCGGTCGGTGCGCCGTTTCGGACCTCGCGAATTCGAAAGCGGCCCGGCGAAAAGCTGTGTCGAGCTGTCGGGCCAGCGACCTCAGCAACAACGGGAACTCTTCTCCCGTTGCGCGATTCCGATGAATCGGCGCTACCTCAAGGCCGAGATAACGGGCGCTGAGTTTCCGAGCCTGCTGCGCCGTGATCAGCGCCGGCAGTCCCGGCGGTGAGAACCGGCCCACCGGCTCGACCACGACCCGGGCCATGCGTTGGTGGATGCGGATTCTGGCCAGCGACGCCGATAGCCGTTCGACCGTCGGCGAGTCTGCCCAATCCTTGTCGGCCAGCACTCGAAACGAAGCGATTGGTGCATAGGCAGCACCGTCTCTGTCCTCCGCCCCCCAGATCTCAACGATGAGGAAACCACCAAACGTCGCAGAGAGCACTTCCGCGATTCTCTCCACCAAGCGGCTCGTCCAGCCACGGGCTCGGGCTCGAGCCGGGGCAATGAGATAGGAGGCCTCACCACTGACCAGCCCGGCAATACCTTGATCGATCCCCGTGTTCGGCGGTCGGTACACGAAGAGGAAGGGGAGTTGCCGGTCGATATGGACCCGCCCACCCGGAGGGAGGCTTCTGCGAACCCGCCGGCCCTTGGCGATTCGCGTCGTGATTTCCCGGATCAGTTGATCCGTCAGCCTGGTTGGTTCGGTATTTGTCAAGGTAGTTCCCGGAGATGAGTCTGTCGGCAGTGTAGGAACGATCACTCGGTCCGGTTGGCCGAACGGCGCCGCTCGGCGCGGCGGGCGGTCCGTTGGTGGGTGAGTGACCTGCGGAGACCCAGGAGCGGGCCGATCCCCAGAGCCGCGATCATCGCCCCCACCAGGGCAGCAGCCGCAAACCCATCGCCGATGGCATCGGCAGTCTCACCGGCAGTTGAACCCACCGCGCCGCTGAGCAGGCTCTGAACCTCGTCGACATTGCCGACCCGACGAGCCACTACCAGGAGGATCAGGGCGCCACCCAGAGCCGGCCCGATGGCGAAGCCCTGACTGCGAGCGAACTGATGAGCGGCGGTAGCCCGGCCCAGTTGTCGATCGGGAGTGGCAGCCCGCAACAGGGTCAGCCCGGCGTTGGTGGCGGCCCCTACTCCGGATCCGGCTGCTACCAGCAGCGTGAACACGACCCACAAAGGAGTTTGGGCGGAGACTGCCGCCCACAGGCCCACCAATGCCGGGACGGTCACGAAGAAGCCCGAGATCGCCAGTGAGGTCTCGGGGAGGCGGTCGGACAGCCGTCCGGCCACGTTGGCGCCCAGCGTCCAACCCACTGTGAAGAAGAGCACCGACCAGGCGGTGAGAGCGGGTCCGCCACCCCGGGCACCCCGGACGTAGAGCGGGACGTAGGTCTCAGCGGCGATGGCCCCCGCCACCAGCAACCCGATGCCGAGCGCCAGGCCGAGGTACGGCTGTCGGGCCAGGTGCTCGAGTCGCAGCACCGGTGCCGCGGTCCGGCGTTCGTGGTGCCGGTAGAGCGACGCGACCGCCACCATGACGGCCACCGCCGCGGCCGACCAGATGTCGAGTCGATCGACCCCCACCACCATGGCGATTGAAAACACGGTGAGCAGAATTACGCCCCGGCCGTCGACCCTGACTTGTCTTTCGCCGGCCGGTCCCGGCAAAACCCTCCAGCCGGCCGCCAGGGCGGCCAAGCCGAGGGGAACGCTCACCAGAAAGATCCAGCGCCAGTTGAGGGCGGTGAGCAATAAGGCAGCGATTCCGGGGCCGGCCACCCCCATCGCACCCCACACCGTGGCATTGGCTGCAAAGGCGCGGCTGATCAGACGGGCCGGGTACACGAGACCGACGGCTGCCAGACCGACGGCAGAGATCAACCCCGCTCCGGCCCCTTGCACAATCCGCGCCAGGACCATCAGCGGCATGGAAGGGACCAGAGCGGCGGCGACGCTGGCCGCCACAAAGATCCCCACTGCCCACCTGAAGATGATGCGAGCCCCTATCCCATCGACCAATGGGCCGGCTATCACCGTTGAGACACTCGAAGTCAATATGTACCCGGTTATCACCCAGGGCAGGAGAGCCACCCCGCCCAGATCGGCAGCGAGTTCGGGAACCGCGGCGGTGACGGCCAGCGCTTCGAAAGCCACCAGCGCGGTCGTGGTGAATATGGCGATCGAGGCCGGCAGCAGAGGTCGGGATAGAACTCCAACGGAACGGTCGCTCACCGGGGCAGCTTAGGTCGACGAGAAGAGCCTGTGGCCTTCGATGGGTGAGGAGTGATCCCTGTTCCCTCGTGCGACAATGGTCGCCATGATGTTCACGACGGCGGATCTCTGCGACGAGTTCGGTGAGGCCGTTCGGGTTGCCGAACCTCTTTTTATTGACTTCGGTCTGCGCAAGGCCTTTTCCGGACCCGTCACGACGGTGATGGCGCCGGGTGACTATGGGCTGGTGGCCGCGGCCGCAGAGGAGACCGGGCAAGGCCGGGTGCTGGTAGTCGATGGCGCCGGAGCCTTGGATCGTGCTTTGCTGGGTGATCGACTGGCTTTCCTCGCCTACCAACACAACTGGTCCGGGGTAGTGGTCAATGGTTGTGTCCGCGATGCCGGGGAATTGCATTCGATTGACATCGGTATCAAGGCTCTCGGAACCTACCCGCGGCGCGGCACCAACCTGAGCCTTGGGCAGCGCGATATCCCGGTCGTCTTTGCCGGAGTGGAGTTCCGGCCGGGTGACTGGCTGTACGCCGACGAGGACGGCATCGTGGTGGCCGAAGCGAAGCTCTTCTGATCAGGAGTCGTCGCGCCACTCTTCGAGGGTTGCCGCGATCTCGTCCCGCATCGACTCCAACACTCGCCGCCGGTCCTCTTCCGGGCTTCGGGCGATGGGGTCACCGAACCGGACCCGGACCCGGGTGCCAAATGGGATCGGGTATGCCTTGTAGCGGAGCAGCTTCCACGAGCCGTCGATGGTGGCGGTGACCATCTCCAGGTGGGGGGCCGCCTCCATCAGTTCCAGGGCTCCACCGAACTTGAATCGTTTGAGCCGGCCGTCGCGTGACCGGGTTCCCTCCGGGTATATGACCACCGCCACATTACGATTCTGCGCCGCCTCGCCGAGTTCGTGGATTGCCCGTTTGGCCTGCTCGGGATCGCCGCGATCTATCAGAGCGTTGCCGCCGTGCTTCAGATTGAAGGAGATGCTCGGCAACCATTTGCCGAGCTCCCGCTTGGAAACGTATTTGGGGTAGTTGCTGAACAGCAGTCCTCCAAAGATGGGGATATCGAACAAGCTCTGGTGGTTCGAGATGATCAGATAGCCGGTGTGCGGTTTGACCGCCGGAGATCGTTCGACCGTCAGCCGGGTGCCGCAAATCCGGAAGTCCCACAGCAACACTCTCTGCATGACTCCCATGGTGATTTCCATGGGGCGCAACCCGAAGAGGCGGGCTACCCGGGCGATTGGTTCGAAGATTGCCAGGGTCAAGCCGAAAGCAACCAAGAACGGGACGGTGAAGATCCAATCGACGATGCGCTTCATAGCGTCCGTTGCCAGCCGTCGGAGTGGCGCCGGTGTTTCGGCGCGTCGAAATCGGTTGTTCGCAGAAACTCGTCGAGGTCGGTTATCGCCAGGAAGTCTCCGTATGAGCGAAACTCCGACCCGGAGGGGATGGTCAGCGTTCCGTCCGGGAACACCATCACGTACAGCTTGTCCAGGGTTGCGTGGCTCAGCCAGTTGATCGGATAGGGATGCTCATCTTCCGAAACGGAGGCCCGCAAGTTTTCGAATTCCTCGTCCGTGACGATCAGTTCTTCCCAGTCGACGTCTGACGCCATCGAGCGGGGATAAGCCTGGAAGACGTTGTAGAACATCCGGTTCCGCAAGCGGTCCGCCCAACGGTCGAGCAAGAGGGCGATGTTCGGAACGTCGAACAGATTGTGCCGGGTGACGGGGGTCGCCACCTTCACATCTATCGAGGGGTAGCCGGAAACGAGATCCAGTGCCGCCATCACCGCCGCGAAGTGTCCTTCCTTCTTGGTGCGCATCGAGATCTTCTCCGATGCCCCGTCGAGAGGCAGAGAGATGAGATCGATGAACGATCCGTACGTGGCCAGGAAAGATCCGGTGAGCTCGTCACCGGTGGTGGAGACGGCAACTTCGAGGCCTTCGCTCTTGGCGGCGCGGATCAATTGCCCGATATCTGAACGTTTGAGCGGGTCCCCGCCGGTGAAAACAATGCGCCGGGCCGGTCCGGTGGCTATCCGGGATACGATGGCCAGCGCCGAGGGGGTGTCGACCGGTTCGATGTCCTGGGGACCCCAACAATACGCGCATTCCTGGTTGCATTCACAGGTGACGTGGAAATCGATCGTGGCAACTTCGGGCATGGTTGGAGCTCCGGTCGTTTCTTCACTGTACCGGCCGGAGGCGGTCGTCTGCCACGGCGATATCCGCGATCGGCTCTACAGTTGAAGTGTCATCCGACCGGCGGTGCCGTTCCGTATTATCGTCGATCAACCGGGGAGAAACACAATGGCTTCGAAAGTAGACGTAACCGACGCGGCTTTCACGCGTCTGAAGAGATACAACTGGGTGATGGGAGCCCTCCACGCAGTGCAGGGCATTGCGGTGGTGGCTCTGGCCACCGATTTTGCGCTGCCGGTAACGGCAGCCTTCCCGGAGGGCCCTCCCGGAACGCCCGCTCCGGCCGCCTCGACTCTCTTTGATATCTCGATCGCCTGGGGGGTGGCGGCGTTCCTTTTCCTGTCCGCCTTCTTTCACTTCCTGATCGCCGGCCCAGGTGCCAACCGGTACCGTGACCAACTGTCGCGCGGTCAGAACCAGTTCCGCTGGATCGAGTACTCGTTGTCCTCTTCGATCATGATCGTGTTGATCGCCATGCTTACCGGCATCGGCAACATTGCCGCACTCATCGCTATCTTCGGAGTCAACGCCGGGATGATTTTCTTTGGGTCGGTACAGGAACGGTATGAAGAGCCGGGCGGTTCGCTGTGGCCCTTCTGGATGGGCAGCGCACTGGGAATCATCCCGTGGATCGCCATCGGTGTGTATTTGGTCTCGCCCGGCAGCGAGTCGCAACCTCCCGGCTTCGTGTACGGAATCTTCTTCTCGCTGTTTGTGTTCTTCAACAGCTTCGCTTTCACGCAGTGGGCTCAGTACAAGCAGGTGCGGCGCTGGAAGAACTATCTGGCCGGCGAACGCACCTACATTCTGCTCAGCCTTCTGGCCAAGTCGGCTTTGGCCTGGCAGGTCTTCGGCGGAACGTTGGTTCCCCCCGCCTGAGTAACATTCCGAAGCCATTGTGGATGGGCTCCCGGCGCCTCGCAGCTAACGTGAGGGAGGACGACCGGGAGCCTTTTCCATGCAAGACATTCCCTGGGCTGCGGTGGCACCGCTACTGGTGCTCCTGGCCGGATTCCTGATCTACTGCTTGGTCGATCTGGCCCGATCAGAGGTCCAGTATCTGCCCAAATGGGCATGGGCGATCGTCTGCGTGATATCGGTCCCGCTGGGGGGCATCATTTATCTCACGATGGGCCGGAAACCGCGGGTCGAATGATCGTCAGCACCTCCCGGCTGCGAAAGGAATACGGGGCGACGGTTGCCCTGCGCGACATCGAATTGCGCGTCCCGGCCGGGTCTGTGTACGGCCTGGTCGGCCCCAACGGGGCCGGCAAGACCACGTTGCTGGGCATATTGGCCGGCCTCCGCAAAGCGTCGGCCGGCAAGGTCGAGATCAATGCCGAGTGGGCCAGGATTGCGGTTCTCCCCGATACCCCTCAGTTCGATTCGTGGTTGACTGGCCGGGAGGTGGTTGATCTGGCCCGCTCCTTGACCGATCCGTCGGTTCCGGCCGCCCGGGTCGATGAGGTTCTCGAACAAGCGGGGCTGGCCGACGCCGCCCACCGTATCGTTGGTGGATACTCCAGAGGCATGCTGCAGCGCCTCGGAGTTGCCTCGACCGTGGTCGCGCGTCCAACCCTGTTGATGCTGGACGAGCCCTCTTCGGCTCTCGACCCGGCCGGGCGGAGAGAGGTGCTCGATCTAGTTGCCCGGCTACGCGGCGAGGCGACCGTGATCTTCAGCAGCCACATCCTCGGTGACGTGCAGGAGGTGTGTGACACCGTCGGCATTCTGCGGGCGGGAGAGTTGTTGTTTCAGGGACCTATCAATGATCTTCTGGTAGGCAGTGCGGTTCCCACCTACCGGCTCCGCCTGCGATCTCCTGGTGATCGGGCGATCGAGGCGCTTCGCCGTGCCTCCTGGGTGCGGTCGGTGGAGGAGGTCGGTCCTGAAGAGGTGCGGATCTCGGTCCTATCGGTCGAGGCGGCTGAGCAGAACCTTGCCGCCACCCTGGACGGGACCAACGTCCGCATCGTGTCCTTCGGCCCTGAGGCGGCCACACTCGAGCAGGTATTCCTGGAGCTGACCTCATGAACCTGTGGAGACTGGAGTGGCTCCGTCTGGTTCGAACCAAGCGATGGATCGCTCTGGTGGGCGTTTACGTGTTCTTCGGCCTGCTTGGACCTCTGTCCGCGCGCTACCTCGGCGAGATCGTGGAGCGCTTCGGCGGCGGGGTAGAGGTCACGTTTCCGCCCCCGGTTCCCGCCGACGGAATGATCCAATACGTATCCAATGTGTCGCAGATTGGGCTCTTGGTGGCCGTGGTGGTAGCGGCCGGGTCTCTGGCGTTCGATGCCAAACCGGAAATGGGTGTGTTCTTGCGCACCAGGGTCTCCCGGGTGTGGGATATTCTCCTGCCCCGTCTGGCGGTCAGTTTTCTGGCGATCGGTGTTTCGTTCGTGCTCGGGGCACTGGCTGCCTGGTACGAAACCGTCGTGTTGATCGGAAGCCTGCCGGTAGGCGGAACTTTGGCCGGCATCGGATACGGGTTGCTGTACTTGGCGTTGGTGGTAGCTGTGGTGGCGGCCGCCGCAAGCCGGTCCAAGAACGTCCTGGGCTCCGTAATGATCACGATCGTCGTGCTGTTGGTGATGCCCATCGTCGGGATTGTCGAAGCTATCGGCCGGTGGCTTCCCAGCCATCTGGTCGGAGCGTTGTCGGGCATTCCCGGAGGTCTGGCTGTTGGCGAATACCTTCCGGCCTCCGCCACCACCGTGGCCTTGATCGGCTTGTCGTTGTGGTTGGGCGCGAGATGGTCGGCCGCCCGCGAGCTCTAGCGTTTCCAGGCTCGAACCGCGGCCTCCAGTTCCGGGACCTGGCGAGAGCCGATGATTAATTGCTTCCCGTCGTTGAGCAGCAGTTGAAGGCCTTCGTCGCCCCCCGCGATATGTGCCTTGCCTTCCCGCCCCCACCGAATACCCCATCCGCCGTAGTCACGGATCGGGTGAAAGGTCCTCATCGAGCTGCGAGCTACGAGCCAGCCGCCAGCTCGGACTTCTTTGCGTCTCCCCCCGGACGAGCGAAGCCCGTCGGGACGGGGGGAGTGCCCGAGCCGAGCGAGGGCGAGGGGGGTTGGTTCCCACCAACCAAAAGCTCTCTTCTACCCTCTCCCTAACCATCTCCGGCCGGCGGGAGAGGGGACTGATAACTGAGAACTGAGAACTGACGACCGCGAGCGAAGAGCGGCGAGCTGCGAGCGGCGAGCTGTGAGCCAGCCGCCGGCTCGTACCTCTTGGCGTCTCCCGCGGATGAGCGAAGGTCGTCGGGACGGGGGGAGTGCCCGAGCCGAGCGAGGGCGAGGGGGGTCGGTCCCCACCACCAAAGGCTCTCTTCCACCCTCTTACCCGGCGGGAGATGGGACTGACCACTGACAACTGAGAACTGACGACCACGAGCGAAGCGAGCCAACCCACCAACCGACGGCGGATAGGTGGTGGTTGGTCCGGGCGCGAGAAGACCCGGAGACACTTCATCGTTTCCGATGCCGCGATAGGACCAAATCGCGGGTCTCCAGGTCTCGGTGGTCCGGTTTCGAGTCGCCACCTGCTCCCTTCCGGGAAAGGCGACGCTATGGCCGCCTTAGCGTCCGGCCACCTCCAGAGTCCTGCAAGAACTTTCAACCAATGCGGACCACCTCCTTTCTCTGGTGGGGGCAGTTTTACACAAAGATCGGACAATCCAAGGGGATTTTTTCAAACGGCGAGTTGTCGGGGGGCGTGCCGTCAGTGGAGTCGCAAGCCGGCCGCCCATTCGGCGGTAGCGGGCAGGGCGGCATGCCGGGTCAAATCGACCTGCATGGGAGTCATGGACACCTTCTGCTGAGCGATCGCAAAAAAGTCGGTTCCGGGTCCGGCGTCCTGTTCCGGTCCGGCCGGTCCCACCCAGAAGATGGTCCGACCGCGCGGGTCTTTGCTACGGACCACCCCTTCGGCCTTGTGACGGTGGCCGAGTCTCGTCACCTCGATCCCCTGGAGATCCTCGAACGGTATGTCGGGCACATTGACGTTCAAAATGGTGTCGGCCGGGATCGGGCTGTCGGCGATGTCGCCGAGAAGAATCCGGGCCACCCGGGCGGCAGTTTCGAAATGGCGACCCCGCCCGTCGAGGACCAGCGAGACGGCCACGGCCGGAAGCCCCAAAAACCGGCCCTCCATGGCGGCGGCCACAGTTCCCGAGTAGATGACGTCGTCTCCCAGGTTGGCCCCGGCGTTGACCCCGGCCACGACCACGTCGGGTTCCTCGACCAGAAGACCGGTGAGAGCCAGATGCACGCAGTCGGTCGGCGTCCCGTCGACGAAGTATCCGCCGGCAATGCGGGTGGCGCGGATCGGATTGTCGAGCGTCAGAGAGTTGCTGGCGCCGCTGCGATTGCGCTCGGGAGCAACGATGGTTACCTCGGCTACCTCCGACAGTTCGTGGGCAAGGGCAACGATGCCGGGCGCCCGGTATCCGTCATCGTTGCTGATCAGGATATTCACGGTCCACAGGGTATCGCGCTCCCGGGTCCGGTTGCCCGTACCGGCCGCTACCGTTTCCTGAAGATTCGTTGAGGAGGTCAGCCGATGTCGAAACCCGTTTCGCTTCCCTGGACGGAACGTCCGGATGCCAACCGCCTTCTTGCCCAAGATCCTCTCGCTCTGATCCTGGGGATGATGCTGGATCAGCAGTTCCCCATGGAACGTGCCTTCCTAGGGCCCTTTTTGCTGCGGGAACGCCTGGGCCGAGACCTGGATGCGGCCGATATTGCCTCTGTCGATCCCGATGAACTGGCCACGTTGTTTCGCGGGCCGCCGGCCATTCATCGTTACCCGGGTTCAATGGCGAAACGGGCCCAAGCCTTGTGCGCGTTCCTGGTGGAGCGACATGACGGCGATGTCACGCGAGTCTGGACCGACGGCGTCGACGGTGCTGAGGTACTCGAGCGTCTCCAAGAGCTTCCCGGGTACGGCAGAGAGAAATCGCGCATCTTCGTGGGGATCCTCGGCAAACGCCTGGGAGTGCGACCGCCCGGCTGGGAGCAGCACGCCGCCGATTGGCCCTCTATTGCCGACGTGGCAACGTGGGACGACATCTCCGAACTCCGCGAGAAGAAGAGGCTGGCCAAGGCAGCCGCGAAGAGCCGTTAGGAAAGCCGGACACTTCGGCTGCGGTTGCCGTCACTCCCACCGGAAGAGTCGTACGGCGATCGCAGTGCAGATCACCAAGATGCCGACGAGAACGCCGGTCTCCAAGAGGAGCGATCCCCATGCCTCACCAAACCACAGTCCCCGCAGGAGTCGCACCACGTAGGTCAGAGGGAGGTAGTTGGAGATCGTCTGGACCGAGTCGGGCATGACCTCTATTGGCATTCCCGCCCCCGACAGGAACAGCATCGGGTAGAGCACCACCATCCCGATGACCTGAGCGGCCCGGGCGTTGGGAGCCAGCCCGGCGATCAGATAGCCGACCGAGAACATCGAGATTCCCGACAGAACGATTGCGAGGAAAACGCTCACAGCCCGACCCTCGAACTGCACTCGATACAGGAGCCATCCCGCTACCACCACACCTGCCATCCCGACCAGCGTCATGATCAGGTTGGCGATCACGTCGGCGGCGATATAGACCAGCGGTCGCAAGGGTGTCATCCGGAAGCGCCGGAGTATGCCTGCTTCCCGGTAGCTGCTGGTGTTGATGGCCACTCCCAGGAACCCGACCGAACCGAGTATCAGCGCGGTGTAGGCGGGCATCGAAATGTCCATCGAGCCGCGCCCCCCGAACATGTCTTCCGGCTGATTCCCGAAGATGGCGCCGAAGATGAGAACGAGCATCACCGGAAAGGCAAGCGTGAAGAATGCTCCGATCGGCTCCCGAACGTACAGCCTCAGATTGGCGATCGTGAGTGAGGTCAGGGAGCGAAGCGTGGCCGGACCGTCGCCATGCCCAAAGCTGCGGGGCCTTTTCGTCGAGCGGTGGGTCATTCCCTCATCTCCCGGCCGGTCAGCACCAAGAACACGTCTTCCAGATTGGGTTGCTCCGTTCGCAGATCGGTGAAGGACCACCCGGCGTCTTCCAGGGCGTTGACGACCGAACCGGCGAAGTGGCTGCCGTGTCCGTACACGATCACCCGCTCATCGCTTTGCTCGATCCGGGATACGGCCGGCAGTTTGGCCAGGTTGGCCGCCTCCTGGCCCCCGGGAAGCCCGAAGACGATCCGTTGATCGACGTTGAGTGAACCGATCAGCGCCTCTGGGGTATCCAGCGCGACCACGTGACCGCGATCAACGATCATGACCCGATCACACAGCCGTTCGGCTTCCTCCATGTAGTGGGTGGTGAGGACCACGGTGCAGCCGAGGTCGCGGATTCTCCCTACCAGTTCCCACATCGAGCGTCTCGCCTGAGGATCGAGACCGGTGGTCAGCTCATCGAAGAACACCACCTCGGGCCGATTGACCAGAGCCAGGGCTATGAACAGACGCTGTTTCTGCCCGCCGGACAGCTTGGCGAACGGGGTCGAGCGTTTCTCGGTGAGCCCCAGCAGGTCCAAGAGGTAATCGACGTTTTCCGGGCGGCGATAAAAGGATCCGAACAGTGCCAATGCCTCCGCAACATGGAGGCGGGGCGGCAAAGCGCTCTCCTGCAACTGAACACCGATCCGCTCGGCGACTGCCCGGCGTTCCCTCGATGGGTCCACCCCCAGCAATCGGATCCGACCGGAGGTGGGCCGGCGGAGTCCCTCTACACACTCGACGGTGGTGGTCTTCCCGGCACCGTTGGGGCCGACGAGTCCGAATATCTCGCCTTCTTCGACCTCAAAGGAGACCCCGTCTACGGCGATGACATCGCCGTATGTTTTGCGAAGGTTGCTGACTTCGATCGATTGGACCATGCCGGCTCTCACGCGCTGCCGAATTCAGAATCGCGCCGAACTCGGGTTGTCACAAGAGGAGATCGATCCTTCTTGCGCCCTAAGGTCACAAGCGCTCCCGCCAACCATACTCATCCGTTCTTGCGTCAAAGACCTGGTTGACGAGTCCGTCATTGACGCAGGAACGGGAAAGTTCAGAAGGCGGTTCCGGCCAACCCGTTGAGAGCGTCCCACAGACCCTGCCGATCCTCTGACGCTTCGACTGTGCCTTTCAAGCGATGGGTGGGTCGGGGGCGCCGGTCGTGCCAAAACTTGCCGTTTTGGGTGGCGGCCTCATCGGAGGCGGCCAGCCAGACGATGGTGTCGGCTCCTTGCTCCGGTGTGCGGAGGAACGGCTTGGTGATCTTGCGAAAGAGCGGCAGGGATTCTTCCACTCCCGGCGTGTCCGCCCAGCCGGGATGCATGGCATGGACCACGATGCCCCGGTCGGCAAGCCGCTCGGCCCACAACTCGGTGAGGATCACCTGGCCTCGCTTGGCCCTCGCATAGGCGATCGAACCCCGGTACTCCCCGCGGGTGCTCTGGAGATCCCGGACCCGGATTCGCTGGGTGTACATACCCCCGGAAGAGACATTGATGATGCGGGCCGGGGCTGATGCGGCCAGCCGGGGAATCAAGAGATTGGTGAGCAGGAAATGGCTGAGCAGGTTGGTGGCAAGGGTCAGCTCGAGGCCGCCCGCCGTTTCACGCCGTTCGGTGATCAAGGCACCGGCATTGTTGATCAGCACATCGATCCGGGCTTCGGCGGCGAGGAGAGCTTCGGCCAGGCCCCGGACCTGTTCCATGATGGAAAAGTCGGCAACGTAGGTGCCGAGGTCGTCGTTCCCGGTCGCTTCGGCGATTTCTCGTCGGGCTTTGTCGAGTTTGACTTGCGAACGCCCCACCAACCGCACACCCGCCCCCATCTGCGCGAGTCGTTCCGCGGCGGCGCGTCCTAGCCCCGAGGTAGCCCCGGTGATGACCACCGTTTGGCCGTGCAGCGCGGGCAGGTCCAACTGCCAGCCGCTACTCCGTACCTTGTGACCGATATTGGTGAAGCTCCCGATCACGGTGCGCTCGAGCAGGTCGTCCAGGGGAGCCGTCAGAAAGGTTGCCATGGTCTACGCCTTGAACCACGCAACCACCGGGTCGGCCTCAGACTGGGGCACGCCGCCGGCCACTTCCCGGGTGATGACCAGGCCCTGCAACCCGTTGGGGTCGATGTGGAATGGAACGAGCGCCGGTCGATTGCCGAGCACCCCCGCCGAGATGACCTTGTCATCGACTACTGCCCACAGCTGGTAGGTGGCATCGGCCGGGAGAGCGTCGAGGTCGCTCTGGTAGACGTATCCGGTCCCGTCGGGGAGCATCACGATCAGCATTGCCTGGGTGGAACCTTCGGCGGTCAGGTTGGCGACTCGAGCGGCCGGATCGGCCAGGGCAGCCGTTACTGCTTGTTCGAGAGGATCAGCCTCGAGGGTTGCAGCGAGCGTTGCGATCTGGCGGTCCTGTTCGGTGATTTGGAATGTGAGATCGCCGATACGTTGTGATTGGGTGATGACGCCTGCACTCAGACCTATGACGGCGGCGGCGGCCACGCCTGCTACCCAGCGAGTTGAGGAGAAGAAAGGCCGGCGCTTGCTCTCGAGCGAGACAACGGATGCCAACTCCTCAAGCGGTTCGGTTGGGTTGATCTTGGCGACGATGCCGTCCCAAACGTGCGGGGGCGGCTCGACGGCTTCTCCGACCAGGAGCGCGGCCACTTCGCGATGTTCTTCGAGCTCGTTTCGACAGAGGGAGCATTGCGGCAAGTGGTCCTGGACCAGCCGTCGCTCATCATGATCGACGGCGTCCAGGGCGTACGCGCCGAGAAGCGCTTCGATCGTGTCGTGGGGTTGTTGCTGCGTCATGCGTGGCTCACACCGGCTGCGGTTAGTTCACTTCTCAGGCGCTTCATTCCAGATCGGATTCGGCTCTTCACGGTCCCTTCGGGCTCGCCCAATAGGTCGGCGACTTCCCGGTAGGTGTGTCCTCCGAAGTAGGCCAGTTCGATGGCCTTTCGTTCGCCTTCGATGAGCGAGGAAAGGGCCTTTTTGATTTGTTCGCCGAGCGCCATATCCCAAACCTCGTCTTCAACGTTCTGACCCGCCGCCGTAGTGAGACGGGCGTCGCTGTCCTCCCTAGTACGGCGCGCGGACTCAGAGCGGATGAGATCAACACTGCGGCCGTGAGTATGGGCTAGCAAGAAGGAACGCAGCGAGCCCCGATCGGCGTCGAACTTCTCCGGATTGTTCCACAGGCGAAGAAAGACCTCTTGGGTGATCTCTTCCGCCAGGGCTTCATCGCGCAGGATGCGGCGGGCCAGGCCGTGCACGGCTCCCGAATGGCGGCCGTATATCTCGGCCAGGGCCTCCTGGGACGCATCACCGACTGCGGCGGCCAGCCCGGCATCATCCATTGTCGCCCAGTCTTGCCCGCCCATTATCAGCCGTTTCCTCGGTCTCGAATCGTTTCCCCGCGATCTTTTTAACGACAAATGTCATCCAAGTCCAACCGCCTCTACGTAGAGGCTCTGTCAACGGCCCAACCTCGGGCCTCATCTAGAAGGAGTAAAGACATGCGCACATACGGACGCATCTTCCTGGTGGCATTGATGCTGCTGGCCCTCCCGGCCGGAGCAGCATTCGCCCAAACCACGGACGGCACAGTGACCGTGCTGCACGGCATCCCCGGTGACGGTGGATTTCCGGTCGACATCTACGTGAACGGCGACTACAGCGCTCCGTTCATTCCCGGCCTGACCTTCGGCGAGTTCGCCGGCCCCGTCACCTTGGCGGCCGCCGACTATTCGATCGAGATCTACGCGGCCGGCGTCGACCCGGCGAGCACCGATCCGGCGCTCGGGCCGCTGCCCGTGACCTTGCCGGCCGGCGCCAACGCCACCATCGAGGCGCACCTCGATGAGTCCGGCGCGGCGACCGCTTCAGTCTTCGTCAACGACATCTCGGAGATCGCGGCCGGCGAAACCCGTTTGACGGTCCGCCACACGGCAGCCGCCCCGACGGTAGACGTTTTGGCCAATGACGGCGTGTTGTTCTCAGGTCTCAGCAACCCGAACCAGGCTTCCGGTGATGTTCCGGCCGGCACCTATAACGCCAAGGTCGTCCCGACCGGTGCCACCGAACCGGTGGTGTTCGAGGCGGATCTCGATCTGGCCGAAGGTACTTCGACGATCGTCTATGCAATCGGTTCGCTGGACGGTGGAAGCTTCACGGTGGCCGTTCAGACCATCTCCGGTCTGGGTGCGGCTCCCGCAGGCGTCCCCACTGGAACCGCTGGTCTGGCTGCCGACGGATTCCCGATCGCCCTGGCGATCGCCGGCGCAGTCGCTCTGATGGCCTTGGCCGGTTCCGGCGTGGCCCTGGCCCGTCGTTCCACAAACTAGTTAGACGGCAACGATGCCACCGAACCCGGGGAGACCAACTACCGGTCTCCCCGGGTTTCTCTACGATTGCTCCATGGCTCGCCGAACTCTCGCATTGATCTTCGCCTTGAGCCTCGTCGCGCTCATCTCCCTTGCGTCGGCTTTCCTGATCATCAACCAACCGGGCCAAGTCGGAGATGTGGCCGCCGTTGAAGCTTTGCTCAGCGACCGGCCCGCCACCACGCCGCCGGCTCCCCTCCCGACCTCAGGGGACTCCTCGGGCGACTCCCGGTCGTCAACGCCTACGGTGCCCATCAGGTCCGGCGTACTCACCGAAGCCCCGGCTTCCGATGGCATTGTGCCGGTGACGCTCAGGCTGGGCTCGATCGAGGTCGACGCCCCCATTGTTCCCACGGGAGTGAACCAGCGCACGGGGCAGATGGCCGTTCCCGGCAACGTGCGCGACGTCGCCTGGTATCAGTTCGGTTCCCGACCCGGCGAGAGCGGATCGGCCGTTCTGGCCGCTCACGTGGATCTGGCTTCTCAAGGCCCCGGCGTGTTTTTCAATCTGCGCAACGTAGATGCCGGGGATCTCGTCGAGATTGGGTTCAGCGACGGCTCGGTCAGGGCGTTCCGGGTCGAGGCCCGGACCGTCTACGGAAAAGCGGAGCTCCCGCTCGACACCATTTTTGCCAAGGAGGGCTCTCCGGTGGTGACCTTGATCACCTGCGGTGGAGGCTTCAGCGAATCGTCGGGTAGCTACGACAGCAACGTGGTCGTCTACGCCGTGCCGGTTTCGTCACCAGATCTCGAGTTTGCCCGGTAAGTTCGCACAGCCGAAGTCGCGAAGGTCTGGAAGCACCGACCGAGCCGGGTGATCGGATCACCACGTAGTCTGACTCATTCCCCCTACGGAGGTCTCATGCAATACGAAACCGTTACCAGGTGGATCGATGCCTATATCGACGCCTGGCGTAGCAACGATCCGGAGTCAATCGCCGCCCTTTTCGCCGAAGATGCCACTTACGCCTACCACCCGTGGGACGAGCCGCTACGAGGTCGAGAGGAGATCGTGACCGATTGGCTCAAGGAACCAGATGAACCAGGATCCTGGGAGGCGGAGTACCGGCCGCTGCTGGTTCATGACGATCGGTCGATCGTGACGGGAATCACGCGATATGCAGACGGCAAGACGTACTCCAATCTGTTCGTGATCGATTTCGACGAAAGGGGAAGGTGCACCGCCTTCACCGAGTGGTACATGCGCCATCCCAGTGGGAAAACTGCCGGTACCTGAGGAAGACACAACGAAGTCGGGTATGTCCGGGTGGCGGGTGTCTCCTCCGTCGCCCTACTCGATCGGCAGGGCGAATGGACCCCGGTCTTTGGGCGGCCGCCGTCGCTCCAGTATCGAGTTCCAGGCGTCCCATTGTTCGGTCACCAGGCCGTCTCCGTTGAAGCGCAGAAGCGAAATGCCGGCGAGAGTGGTGTCGACTCCCTCCTCGCGAAGCGACGCCCACCAGGGCACCGCGGCCCGGTTCCCGTCGACGATCGGGACGCCCACCTCGACATTCGGATCCTCCTCCTCGCCGAACACGCGGCCCACGTAGGCGCGCACGCCGTCGCGACCAAGGTACGGCTCACGGAACGGTTCGGTGGAGAGCCGTGCGTCGATCGCGTAGAGGGCGACGATGGCTTCAGTGTCGAGGGCTTCCCAGGCCGACTTCCAGGTCTCGGCCCAGCGCCGGGCGCTATCGATAGCAGTCATCCTCCCATTGTCGTCCTCCGAGCACCTCACGCGCGGAACACGAGAGGGAGGGCTCAGTGCACACCGAGTCGACGACCAAACCGATGCGCCCGAGAACCAAGGAAAGGGGGAGCGAACATGGATGCGGCTGCCCCAATCCAGGTAAACGTTGTGAGTCGCGGCGCTAGGGAGTTGCGGGCGGCGAGGCGGGCGCAGGTTCCTTCGCACGGAGGGCTGCCGAAAGCCCTTCTACCGCCTTGCGCCCGACCCCCTTGAGCACGCTCCCCAGGAAGGGTTCGACGAAGCGGCCGAAACCCTTGAAGGTCAGATCGGCGGTGTATCTGATTGCCGTGCCCTGCGGAACCTCAGCGAAGGTGATCTCGTCGACGGCCGTCAGACTCGACCCTTGTCCGACCAGCACGACACGGTGGGGTGGGTCGAATTCCGTGATGGTGTACACCATGGGAATGTGGCGGCTGCCGAACGCCACCAGTACATCGAATCGGGTTCCGAGCCCTACCGGACCTTCGCCGATTTGAGCGGACTCCGAAATTCCGGGATCCCATTCCTGGATGTTGTTGAAATCTGCCGCGTACGCAAAGGCCTTTTCAACAGGAGTTCGCGTGATGATCTGTTCGCTGAGCCGGGTCATGGGAGTGCCTCCAGGTGGGTCGTTTGCCGGGTATACGAAGCGGGAGGGCTATTCGGATCATCCTGTGTTTCGGGTCCGGGCGGCCTCATAGGCGGCGATGGTCTCCCGGCGGGATACCGCATGGTCAACCAGCGGGCTTGGATACGATTCCCCGAGAATGACCCCGTATTTCGACAACTCCGAGCTGCCGGCCTCCCAGGGCGCGTGAATCAGATCGGTCGGAAGGGGAGCCAGCTCCGGAACGAAGCGCCTTATGTAGTCGCCATTGGGATCGAACTTGCGGCTTTGGGTGACCGGATTGAACACCCGGAAGTAGGGGGCGGCGTCGGCTCCGGTTCCTGCGACCCACTGCCAGTTCCCGGCGTTTTGGGCCGGGTCGGCATCGAGCAGCCACCGGCGGAAGTAGCGTTCCCCCCAGCGCCAGTCGATCAGCAGGTCTTTTACTAGAAACGAGGCCGTGATCATACGCACCCGATTGTGGATCCACCCCATCTCCAGCAACTGGCGCATTCCGGCATCTACCAGGGGGTACCCGGTCCGGCCCGACTGCCATGCGGCAAACTCGTCCGGATCATTTCGCCACTCCAGCCCGTCGTACTCGGGCCGCAGATTGGTCGAGGCCATGCCGGGGAAAGCCGCCAGCAAGTGGGCGTAGAAATCTCGCCAGGCCAGTTGTCGGACGAATGCTTCCGCCGACCTGCCTTCCAGCCGGCGAATGACCGCCCGAGGGCTGATGGTTCCGAACTTCAGGTCTACCGATAGAAAGGACGTGCCCGACAGGTCCGGTCGGTTACGGGTCGACTCGTAGGCCTCCACGTTGAACCGACGTAAACGGTGCTGCGCTCCCTCTTCCCCGGGCGGCAAGTAAGGGTCCATCGAGAGTCCGGGAGCACCTTCACCCGGATCGTCGGCCACTTCGGCGCGACCGGCCTCGGGCCATGGTTCCCATTCGGTGGCCGACCAGTTGCGCCAGAAGGGGGTGAATACCCGGTAGGGCTCACCAAGGTTGGTGAGGATGCTTCCCGGTGGGTGGACCAAAGAGCCGTGGAAGGTCACGGCGGGTACCCGCTTGCGAACCGCGTCGTCCCGCCGGCGGGCAAACGGGGATACGTCGTCGTTCCAGTACACGGCTTCGTGTCCGGCGGCCACGGCCGGGATGATCTCCAGCGGGTCCCCGGTCAGCACGCGGAAGCGCCCGCCCACCTCGACGAGTTGCCGATCGAGGGCGTGCAGATTCGCGGTCAACTGGGCTCGCCGGTGGGGCATGGCTCCGCCCCAGAGCCGGGGATCAATCACAAACAGGGCCACCACGCTTGCGTGATCCGATGTGGCCGACCCCCAAGCAGGGTTGTCGGTGAGCCGGAGATCTTTCCGGAACCAGACGAGACCCGAGCTCATGGTTGCCGATCGCTCCGGCTCTGCTCTTCGATCCAGTCGTCAACCCGCTCCCACACGTCGTAGAGCCAGGTGATCCGGTCGGCTTGTTCGGTCGGTAGCTCGCTCCTCGGAATCCTCCGGAAGTCCACCCGGACGGTCGTGTCGACCATGCCTCCCGCCCAGATGTCCCGAAGCTGAGCGAAGCCGTCCAAGCCGTAATGGGCCAGCACGACGACGTCGGCCGGGGATGCGGCGTCGAGCAGGGCCAGCGACCCGCCAAGTCGAGGTGGGAGAAGGTGCCGCAGGCGTTGGGCTCTCTTGGAGATGAGCGGATCTCCCTGCCGGAGCTTCTCGAGGGCCCGCGCCTGTTTGGCTGGGGTGAAACGAGTTCCCTCCGGGTAGATCAGCACTCCCTCCTGCGGTCCGATCCCACCGCCCAGTTCGCGAATGGCATCGAGTTCGGCGGCGGTGTCGTGCGAGTCACGATCGACGAAGTAGTTGGGAAGACGATTACCGGCCACATCGAGGCATGGGTCGCTCAGCAACTCGCGCTTCAGCACGTACCGGAGTCGAATTCCGTGCGGCTTGCTCACCAACGCCGAGGGAAGCAGATTGTCGACGATCGAGGCATGGCGGGCGAGCAACAATATCGGCCCGGGGGCGACGACTTCCTCGCCGGTTACCGCAAACCGCAAACCAAAGATCATCCGTACCGCGGCGAACAGCGTGCCGGCCCAGGCCTGCTGAATGGCGAAGGTCCAGTCCAGGAGCCGGCGGCGGAATCGACCGAACCCGGCGGCCAGCCACACCGCGCCCAGGGCGATCAGACCGACCAACTCCGCCGCCAGGTACACCACTCCGAACAGATAGAGGCGGAGTCCCATCCAGTGGCGGCGACGCACCAACCAGCGTATGGAGTCTGCCAAAGCGATCAGGGGGAGCAGCAGTGGAGCCAATGCAACCAGGAGGAGCAGACCACCGGCAAAGGTGGGAATGGTCCGCAAACGCCGACTGAGAGTTCTGCGAGGCATGGGCCTTTTTAGCGCATGTCGATTGATTATGACCAGCGCCGCAGCTTTTTCGGAGAGGACTGGGAGGTCAGATGGCGCGAAACGGCCATCCCCTTTATCGTGACAGACAGCCGACGCGAATGCCTGTCACATGTTCAAAGGACCCGAGCATCTGGAACTGCCTGAGGGTGGGGGTCCGCTCGTCATTGGAGTGGCCGGAGGTTCAGGGTCGGGCAAGACGACGATATCGAGTTCGATCGTCGCACAGATCGGGAAAGACCTCGTGGCTCTTGTCGAGCACGACTCCTACTACCGGGATTACGGGTCGCTGTCGTTCGAGGAACGAGCCAAGGTGAATTTCGATCACCCCGATTCTCTCGAGACGGACCTATTGATCGAACACCTCCGGGCCCTTGTTGCCGGCCGGTCGATAGAGAAGCCCGTATATGACTTCACCACCCACTCCCGCCTTCCCGAAACGGTCACCGTTGAGCCCAAACCAACGATTGTCGTCGACGGCATCCTCGTTTTGGTGGAGCAGGAGCTCCGGGAGTTGATGGATCTCAAGATCTACGTCGACACCGACGCCGACCTGCGGATTCTGCGCCGCCTGCAGCGGGACATCGAGGAGCGGAACCGTTCCCTCGATTCGGTTATCAGCCAGTACCTATCGACGGTGCGACCCATGCATCTTCAGTTTGTGGAGCCGAGCAAGCGGTACGCCGACATCATCATTCCGGAGGGATACAACCGGCGGGCTGTGGCCACCGTCATGGGGATGGTTCGCCAGTATCTGCGCCAGCACTGAGGCGGGCGGGGCGACTTCATATACTGCAACCATGCATTCAACTGTTGCCATCCTCGGTGCCGGAGCCATGGGCGAAGCTCTGGCTTCCGGACTCTTGCGAGCCGGCTGGGAGCCTGACGAGATTTCGATGGCGGTTCGCCGCCAGGAGCGTCGGCGGGAACTCATAGACAAGACCGGATGTGTGGTGTCGCTCGATCCGGTTGAAGCGCTGTCCGGCAAGGAGGTCGTGGTCGTTGCCGTGAAACCACGCGATGTGCCATACCTGATATCTCAGATGCAAGGTAGTTACCGACCCGACCAGCTGATCCTGTCACTGGCGGCGGGCGTGCCTACCCGGCTTTATGAAGCTTCATTCGGCGAGGTGCCCGTGGTTCGGGCGATGCCCAATACTCCGGCGTTGGTCGACGAAGGTATCACCGGTCTGGCGGGCGGCCGCTTTGCTGATGAGACAGCTCTGGCCCGCGCTGAGCAGGTGCTGTCGGCAGTCGGCCAGGTCATCCAGATGGAGGAGAGCCTGCTCGACGCCGTCACTGCCGTTTCGGGAACTGGGCCGGCCTACGCCTTTTTGTTGGCGGAAGCACTCACCGAAGCTGCCATCCGGGAGGGTCTACCCCGCCAGATCGCCGAGCGGTTGGTACACCAGACCATCAAGGGTTCGGGAGCCCTGCTGGTCGAAACCGGCCTGAGCCCGTTCGAGTTGCGAGCCCAGGTCACTTCGCCGGGTGGCACGACTGCCGCGGCCGTGCACGTACTCGAGGAGCGGGGATTTCGGGCACTGGTTGAAGATGCCGTGCGAGCCGCCGGCGATCGCTCGCGGGAGTTGGGAAAGCGGGCCGAGGAGAACGGAGAGCTCTAGTGCCCGACCTCTCATCGCTGTTCCGCCGGGGAATGCTCGGTATCACCGAGCGGACGTGGGTCAATCGGCTATTCACCGAGTACCCGTTGGGCCGCCGTCTCGCCACCCGGTTTGTGGCCGGAGAGGAGCTTCCCGACGCCGTGACCGTGGCCCGCATCCTCAACGATCGAGGCATTTCGGTGTCGATGGACCATCTGGGTGAGCATGTGCACGACGGCGGATCGGCCGCTGCAGCTCTAGCCGATTATCTGGCTTGCCTCGATCAAATCGAAGCCGAGCGGCTCAATGCCAACATATCGGTCAAGCTGACCCAGCTGGGTCTGGGAGTCGACCGCTCGCTTGCCATGGCAGCCCTCGAGACCTTGGCCAAGCGAGCCGCCGAGGTGGGGAGCACGGTCACCGTCGATATGGAAGAGTCGACCTGGACCGATCCCACCATTGAGTTGTATTCAGATGTCCAACAGCGCTTTGGAAACCTCGGAGTAGCCGTGCAGGCATACCTGCACCGCACCGAAGACGATGTGCGGCGCATCGTGCCGCTCGGCGGGCACATCCGGCTCTGCAAGGGCGCCTATGTGGAGCCACCGGAGGTAGCCGTCCAGGACAAACAGCAAGTTGATGCCCGTTTCCGTCGACTGCTGGCAGTGCTCATGGACGAACCGGGCATCTACCCGGCCATCGCTACCCACGACGACGCCCTCATCAACGACACCTACGCACGGGCCCGGGTACGGGAGGGCGACTTTGAGTTCCAGATGCTCTATGGAGTACGCCCGACGCTCCAACAAGAGATCGTCGACCGCGGCCACCGCCTGCGCGTTTACGTGCCCTACGGATCACAGTGGTACGCGTACCTGACCCGGCGGATGGCCGAGCGTCCGGCCAATCTCGCATTGTTCCTGCGAGCGGTGGTGGGGAAGTAGGCCGGTTCTCGGCCAGTTTCCAGTTTCCAGTTTCCATAGTGGTATGCCGGCCGCTGGCCGCTGGCCGCTGGCCGCTGGCTACTGGCTACTGGCTACTGGCTACTGGCTACTGGATACTGGATACTGGATACGCGACCTGGCAGAAACCATGGTTGCAGTAGCCACCCGGGTTCTTGGCCAGATACTGCTGGTGGTAATCCTCGGCGTAATAGAACTGCTGAGCGATACCGATCTCGGTTGTTATTGAGCCGAAGCCCCGTCCGTCGAGCAGGGATTGATAGCGGTCCCGTGAACGTTCGGCGAGTTCCATCTGCTCGTCGCTGAATGTGTAGATGGCCGAACGGTATTGGGTGCCGCGATCGTTTCCCTGGCGCATTCCCTGCGTAGGGTCGTGCTGCTCCCAGAACTCCTTCAGCAGGCGCTCGTAAGTGGCCTGCTCCGCGTCGTAGATCACGAGCACCGCCTCGGTGTGTCCGGTCCGCCCGGTACAGACTTCCTCATACGTTGGGTTGGGTGTCGAACCGCCCGCATACCCGGCGGCAGTGGTATACACACCGGGGACCTGCCAGAAGATGCGTTCTGCTCCCCAGAAACAGCCCATCGCGAAGATGGCCTGCTTCGTTCCTTCGGGGAAAGGCGGGTAGAGGGCTGTTCCGTTCACGAAATGTCTCCCGGCCGGGGCCATCGGCTCGCTTCTTCCCGGCAGAAAGCTCTCTTTTTCGGCTTTGGATCGAAACATGGGCTGACCTCCTGGACCAGACAACATCATCGGCGGGCTATTCGTTCCCGGAGGTCCGCCATAATGGTATCTCCGACCGACAACCGACGACTGGAGAAACATGCCCATCGATATCGGCGACCGGATACCGCTTTTCGCCCTCAACGACGAAGCCGGAAACCGAGTCACCTCGGACGATTTCACCGGCTCCCGCTTGATCCTGTTCTTCTACCCGAAGGCGATGACTCCTGGATGCACGACTGAGGCCTGCGACTTTCGCGACAACTATGGCGCCTTCATCGATGCCGGATATTCGGTCCTCGGTGTCAGCCCGGACTCGCCGGAATCGAACGCAAGATTCAAGAAGAAGGAGGGATTGAACTTTCCGCTGTTATCGGACGAAGACCACGCGCTGGCGGCCCAACTCGGAGCCTGGGGAACGAAGAAGAACTACGGAAAAGAGTACGAAGGGCTGATTCGCTCGACCTTCATCATTGGACCGGATGGGACCCTCGAGACTGCGTATCGCAACGTCCGGGCCAAGGGGCACGTTGCACGGCTCGTGCATGAATTGTTGGAAACCGGCTGAGATCCGAGGTCCGGCTGCGGGATTCGGTTTCACACGTCCACCATTGAGCGTATCGTCGGGGGGGACGAAGGAAGGAGTACAGATGGATCCATCCCGCCGCCTCACTAGATCGGTCGATGACCGCCAGATTGCCGGAGTCTGCGCGGGGATCGCCAAGTACATGGGTTGGGATGTTGCCCTGGTTCGGGTTGGCTACGTGCTGTTGTCGATTGCCTCGGTCGGTTTCCCCGGCCTTCTTGTGTATCTCATCATGTGGATCGTCGTTCCCGAGGAACAACCCGAATCCTGACCAACCGAACCGGCTCGCTCGGTAGGCTGGTGCCATGCATCGATCCATAGCCTTCGTGCTGCTTTTGTTACTAACCCTATTCCTCCCGGCGGGCGCGGCATTTGCCGCAGATCCCGAAGATGTTGCCGATCAAGTGGATCCCCGCGGGTATTACATCGAGGGAGCCGCAGTCGACTTTGAGGTCATGGAGGATCTGGTATCGCGGGTGACCAATTCGGAGACCCGGTTCTACTTTGTGGCGCTGGCCGCAGACCCGATCGAGGGAACGGACGAGTTTGCAGAGGAGGTCCTGGCTCGTTTGGACCCGGGGGCGACGGTGATCGTGATTTCACCCGGTGAGATCGGCGCTCGAAGCGACGACTTTTCCAGTGCCGAACTCGATCGGGCGGCCGACGCTGCTGTGGGCGATGCCGATCGCAGTATTGAGGCCGACTTCCGGGTCTTCGCCGAGTCCCTGGTCGCCGTCTCGGCCGGAACCACGGTAACCAGCGGCTTGACCACAACCACTGTTGGCTCCGCGGCCGGAGGAAGTTCCGGAGGCGGCGGAAGCGGAGCCCTCATCTTTCTGGCCATTGTGATTGGAGTCATAGCTCTGGTGGTCGTGGCGACTCGCCGGTCCGCCAAACAGACCAAGCAGGCCGCCGACCGCCGGCTCGAAGAAGCCAAGGCAGAGATCCGGGGGCAGCTCGATGTGATCGCCAATGAGATCCTCGATCTGGCAGACCAGGTGACGCTCTCGGAACGGGACCAAGCTGAGGAGTACTTCCGGATTGCCAGCGCCACCTATCAACAAGCCCTGGACCGGCTCGAGGGTGCTACCAACCTGGCCGAACTGGAGCGTTTGTCCGACCAGCTCGACACGACCCGGTGGCAGCTGGAGGCGGCCGAGGCCGTCGTCGAGGGCAGGCCGATTCCGCCCGAGCCTGAGGACCGACCCAATTCGTGTTTCTTCGACCCGACTCACCGGGCCGGTGTCGAGGAAGCCAAGATCGACACGACGGCCGGATCCAAGGTGGTCAGCGTGTGCCGGGAATGCGCCGCGAAACTGCGGCGCGGCGAGCAACCGAAACCACGTGACATCATGGTCGGTGGGCGAGCGGTGCCCGCTCCGATGGCGCCCCGCTCCCACGGCGGGGGCGGGTTCGACTGGATGGGCGCCGTGGCGATCATTCTGTCCGGCCTGGCGCAGGGCGCCTCGTACGACTTTGGGCGTCGTCCTCGGCGGCCCTCCGGGTTGGGTGGCTTGATTTTTCCGTCGTCCGGCGGTTTGCGGAGTACATCCCGCCGTTCGTCCGGTGGCTACAGATCGACCTCGCGATCGAGCACCAGGTCGACCCCCAGACCCACAGGGGGCACCTCGCGAGGAGCCGGGCGGACTCGTCGCAAGAGATAGCAAAGTCGGACATTCTGAAACACGGCTCAGGCCTCTTTCAGAATCCGTAAGATGAGAACCGCTCGTAACCAAGACTGGAGGACACCAGGTGAGCTTCTTCAAGCGTTTGTGGGGATACATCAAGACTCTCTTCCGCACCACGGCCGAGAGGGCCATGGACCCCGAGATCGAAATCGAACAGGCCATCCAGGAGGCCCGCACCCAGGATCAGCAGCTGCGCAATCAGGCGGCCAAGATCATCGCCCACCGTACCCAGATCGAGGCAAAGATCGAGCGGGCGGCGGATGAGGTCGGCGAGGCGCGCGAGATGGCCAAGCAGTCGCTGATGAAAGCGGAAAGCGCCAAGAACGCCGGGGATACCGAAGGCATGGAGAAGTGGACCAGGGCGGCCCAGAGTCTGGCTATGAAGCTACAGGCGGCGGAGAACAACCTCACCGGGTTCAAGGAGCAATACGGGATCGCCGTAACGCAGGCCGAGAGTGCCAAAACCGCCGTCGAACAGAACGCGATGCGGCTGCAGGAATTGGCTGCCAAACGTATGGAACTGGTCGGGCGGCTCGAGCAAGCCAAGATGCAGGAAGCCGTGAACAAAGCCGTCGAGTCGATCGGCGCCTCGATGGAGCTGGAGACCCCTAGCCTCGACAAGGTCCAGGACAAGATCGATGTTCGCCTGGCCGACGCCAAGGCTCGCGCCGAATTGCGCGAATCGACGCCCGAAGGGGCCGAAACGGAGTTGCGCGAAGCTATCTCGGTTGCGCAAGCCGACGCCAAGCTGGAAGAACTAAAGGCAGAATTGGGACTGTAGACAGTCGTCAGTTTCCAGTTACCAGTAATCAGAGCGGGGCGGCCAAGCCGCCCCGCTCTCCGGTTGTCAGGCATCAGTGAGGGAACGTTCACTGTTGGGAATCTTCTACTGATTACTGAATGCTGAATACTGATGGCTTTGCTGCTTGCGCCAGTGGGCGGACCGCTTGCTCCCTCCTTCTAGACTCTTTTCGTCGGACTTTCGGAAGGAAACAGGATGGAGCCCCGTCGCCGCCTCACCGTCAGTGGAGTCCTCATCGGCCTGGCCGTGGCAGCCTTTTTCGGGACCCTCCTCATGTGGTGGATGGGTTCGTTGCCCGGGCACTTCACTCCCGAAGTCGGGCGCGAAGTGTTCGGCAACATCTCTCCCGCGCTGCAAGCCCTCTTCTACGTCGGTATCGCAGCTTTCCTCCCCTTGACCCTCTACCTGTTCTCGCTGCGGGCTCGAAATTGGGAAAGGGGCCTCGGCGAAGAACGCACCCGTCAATGGACGGAGCGCCTGAAGAGGCTGGCGTCAGGATTGGCGATGAAAACGCTGCTTCGCGACCGGGCGGCCGGTTTGATGCACGCCATGATCTACTACGGATTCATCGTGCTGTTCCTTGGCACGGTGACTCTAGAGATCGACCATTTGCTCCCCATGAGCCTCAAATTCCTAGAGGGCAACACCTACAAGATCTACTCGGCCATCCTCGATCTGGCGGCGGTGGTATTCGTCCTGGGCATTATCTGGGCGGTTGTCCGGCGATACGGTCGGCGACCGTGGAGGCTTCGGCTGAAGACCAAGGCAGAGGACGCCTGGATACTCATCACGCTGGGGTTCATCGGGGTGTCGGGTCTCGCAACCGAGGCAGCCCGTATTTCGTTGCAGGACCGCCCCGACTACGAGGTCTGGTCTTTCGTCGGCTACCCGCTCAGCTACCTGTTCCCGCAGTCCGTGGCGGGCGGATGGCATCGAGCGTTCTGGATTGGTCACGCGGTGGCGTTCGTAGCCTTCCTGGTGCTCATTCCGACCACCAAGCTGCGGCATATGTTCACGTCACCCGCCAACATGTTTCTTGCCATCAAGGACCGTCCCAAGGGAGCCATGAAGGCGATCCCCAATCTGATGGAGGCGACCGACATCGAGTCGATTGGAGCGTCGGTCGTCGGGGATTTCACCTGGAAACAGTTGCTCGACACCGACGCCTGCACCATCTGCGGTCGGTGTACCTCGGTGTGCCCGGCCAACTTGACGGGCAAGCCCCTCGACCCGCGAGAGATCGTACTGAAGCTGGGTGAAGTGGCCTCTCTGTCGGGTGTCCCGGCGGTGTCGCCGCCGGTGGGGATGGATGCAGCTATCACGGTTACCGCCGACCGGGTCTTTGAAAGAATCCAGCCCGAGGAACTTTGGGCCTGCACCACCTGCCGGGCGTGTGATGAGATTTGTCCGGTCGACATCGAGATTCTCGACAAGATCCTCGACATGCGCCGCTATCTCTCGCTCATGGAATCGAATTTTCCGACGGAACTCGGGAAGTCCTATGTGGCGATGGAGAATCAGGGCAATCCATGGGGGCTGAGCCAGGCCGCACGAGCCGATTGGGCGAAGGCGCTCGACTTCGATGTGAGGATTCTGGGCGAAGACGGTGTTGATTCGGCCGAGTACCTCTACTGGGTCGGGTGCGCGGGCTCCTTCGACGACCGGAATGTCAAGGTAACCCAGTCGATCGCCCGGCTTCTCACCCAAGCCGGGATCGATTACGCGATCCTGGGGCCAAAGGAACAGTGCACGGGAGACCCGGCCCGCCGTTCGGGCAACGAGTATCTCTTCCAGCAGCTGGCATTGAGCAACATCCAGACGCTCAACGATTTGGGGGTGAAGAAGGTCATCACCCAGTGCCCACATTGTTTCAACACGCTGAAAAACGAGTACCCACAGCTGGGCGGTGAGTATGAGGTCTTGCATCACAGCCAACTGCTGATGTCGCTGGTCGAGGCGGGGCACCTCACCGCCGAGGGGAATGGCGGCAAGAAAGTGACCTATCACGACCCCTGCTACCTGGGCCGTTACAACGATATCTTCGTTGCTCCGCGCACGGTGATCGCCTCGATCGGTGGTGTGGATCTCATCGAAATGGATCGCTCCTGTAACCAGTCGCTCTGTTGCGGCGCCGGCGGTGCTCAGTTCTGGATGGAGGAGCAGACCGGACAGAAGGTCGGCAATGAGCGTGCCGGCGAGGCGGTAGCTACGGGGGCCGATGAGGTGGCCGTGGCGTGTCCCTTCTGTTACATCATGTTGGACGACGGGGTGAAAGAACTCGGCCGGGGTGACGACGTCGCCGTGCGAGACATTGCCGAGATCCTCGCCGAGCAAGTCTTCAAGAACTCCTAACGTTCAACACTATCCGTGGCCGTCTTACTCCTGAGAGTGACTAGTTATCCGGATGGATCCTCAGTTTGATGCGTGTGGTGGGGCGACAACCGCTTAGGGTGACGATAGGGTGAGAAACAATACGGAGCTGGGAGGCTCAATGGCTCGGTTGAACGACTGCAAGAAGGGAATGCACCGGTACTCGAAAACCGGTGAAATCGGCGGAGGGATTGCCAGGCGCACCTGCGTCGAATGTGGGTTAGTGCAGATCAATCTCAATGGTACCGACCGCTGGGGCGATTCGAGCCTCTTCACCGAGCCCAAGCTGGCCACGATGTTCCAGGTGGAGGCTCTGCTGGCCAAGGTGGGCGAAGAGAAGCTCACGCCCCGCACATCGTTTGGGGAAGCGCCCGCCGGGCGACGTCGACCGGCTAGAGCTTTTGGGTAGCAAGTAGAGATTCTGCACGGGAGACGGGCGACCCTGGGAGGGGGTCGCCCAATCGCTCCGTGCCACGGTCTTCAAGATCACCCGGGCCCCTGGTCGTCCCACTGGTGTTCGAGTCTCGAGGCTGACTACTCGCTTACGCTTCGGAAGGATTAACCCGTCCCCGTACCCTGGGGAAGCGGACCGGCGTGTGCTGGCGGCATGTCGATCTGGAGTTGTAGGTCGACAAACGGGTATCGCAACCCTTGTGCGAGCAGACGCGGTCCTCCGCGTAGGTCCGAGGCTTCCGTACGTAGCTACCGGCTTTCGTGGCCTTCATGATGTCGTTCATGTAGATCCCTTCGGAGGGGTTATCTTCTAATTGGACGTTGAGAATCGTGTGAGGGGTTCCTAAGGATTAGATGAGAAAACAGCTATCAGCTGTCCGCTATCAGCTGTCCGCGGTTCGCGGTTCGCGATCCGCCGCAACGAGGCCTCCCGCTTTATGCTAGATCGCTCGCCGCTCGCCGCTCGCTACCTGAAACCTGAAACCTGGAACCCGAAACCTGAAACCTGAAACCTGCAACCTGCAACCTGGAACCCTCTGCTCCCCGCCAGCTACTCTCTGCACCATGTTGATCGGTTACCAGGGCGAACGATTCTCATACAGCGACCGGGCATCTTCGGAGATGTTTCCCGACGATGATCTGGTCGGGTATCCGAGCTTCGTCGCGGCTTTCGCGGCCTTGACGACCGGTAACGTCCAGCGGTTGGTTCTGCCCATCGAGAACTCCACGACCGGCAGCGTCCTTCCCGTTCTGGACCGGCTGGTCGACGCGTCGGTTCGCATCGTGGCGGAACACCAGGTCGAGGTGCGTCATGCCCTTCTCGGTTTGCCGGGAGCGACGCTGGAGGACATCAAACAGGTGCGCTCGCATCCGGAGGCACTAGCTCAAGCAGAAGGAGTGATCCAATCCTGGGGCTGGCAGGCGATCCCGACTCATGACACGGCCGGGGCGGTCCGGCAAACAGCCGAGCACCGGAACCCGGCGGAGGCGGCCCTGGCCCCACCGGAAGCCGCTCCACCTCACAATCTGGAGGTGCTCATGTCTGATGTCGTGGACCGCGCCCATAACACGACACGGTTCGTCGCGCTGGCCGCCGGCGAGCCGCCCATTGACGCAGAGGCCAACAAATCGAGCATCGCCTTCGAGACGCAGCACCGACCCGGGGCGCTGGCCCTGGCCTTGACCGAGTTGGGTCTACGGGGAGCGAACCTGACCCGCATCGAGTCGCGACCCACCGACACTCCTTGGCGTTATCGCATGTTTGTCGACCTCATCCACAAACCGGGCCCGGAGGGGTTCGTGGAAGTCTTTCATCCGCTTCCCGGTTCGATGTCGGAACTCCACCACCTGGGGACCTACCGCGCTGAGGTCTGAATCGAATTCAGTCCAGGTGAACAAGCGTTGGTCGGTGGAGAGGTTCGAGGAGACTGACGAGTTCCGGGTGGGGGGGTGCCGCCTCACGAGCGGATTCGTGGATCTCGGCTAGATGCGGGACCAGCACTTTTGGTTCCCGGCCCAACCACCGCCGGGCGGCCCGGATGGCATCTTCCCGGCCGTTTTCCGGGATGTGGTTCAGGACCAGCTCCGGCAACGGGGCGGCCCAGGCTTCAATGGTCGCTGCCGCTCTGATCAGCCCTTTGGGCGTCGCCGCACAGGTGAGTACCCGGGAAGCAGCTCGGTAGAGGAGCGGATCGTCCGGCTCGCCAACTCCCAGATCGATGACGATTCGTTGGAATGAGGCCTCGGCAGCATGGACCACTTCATTGATGAGGGCCGAAGTCAGGGGACCGGGGTTGCCGGCCGGTGGCCCGGCCAACAGGGCGAGAGGCCCGATCCGGGTGACGCCTGAGGGCAGAGCTCCTGAGATACTGACCTCGTCCGCTGCGTGGGCCACATCGGGCGCCGGAACCACACCGAGCCGGATCGAGAGTGACGGCCCCTGTCTATCGAGGTCGATCAGCAGTGTGGCAGCTTGTTTGGCGAGTCCCCAGGCCAGGCCGAGAGCCACTTCCGAGATCCCCGGTGCGCCCCGGCTGCCGGTAACGGCGATCAACTTCCCCGATTCTCGAGGTGCGGTTTGGGGTCGGTGCAAGGTTCGGACAACGTGGAGGATACGTTCCGGCTCCGTCGTGTCGGGGAGCACTTCGTCGGCTCCACCGATAGTCAGCAACCGCCGGGCCGGGCGATCTGACGGTGGATGCAAGCCGAGCACTGCCAGCCCCCTCGAGCGCCATTGCTTGATGGCCGTTGGGGTCACCCAGGCTGTTTCGGCTCCCGCGACAACTACGTCGAGCTCGCCGGCTCGACGATCGAGGTCGGCCGGTTCGTAGGCACGCGCCACCAGTCTCACCAAGCTGGTCGACCTTGCCACATTCACAAACAAGGGCTCCCACTCGCGGGCAGATAGGACGGTGGCAACGCACGGTCTCACTAGGCAACCTCGACTGCGACTATGTGCGAAATGGCGACATACGCGGAAATCCCGTCCATGTTCAGCATTACGTGGTCGATTCCGACGGCACCAACTTCGCCGGTTCTGCCGGCCCCGTCGGTGCAAGTCACCCGGACGACTTCGGCCCGGTCTTCGGCGTCCAGCAGCCGGTCACGGATGGTGCTGCGCCGTCTCAGCGTGATGGCGGCAGCCTCCTGTTCGGCCTCCAGCACCTGGCTCAGTTGGAGCCGAAGCCGCCTCGATATGTCGATCAGGTCGGGATGTCGGAGCGGATCCATGCGACCTCCGAAATGTTGAACAATGTAAACTAACGATAACTACACCAGGGGATTTGGACAACCAATCTGGTCGGATTTGTTTCGCGTCCTGGTGCCCTCTTGCCGAATCGGGCCGAATCTCATAGCCTGTTGGCAATGGAATGGATCGAAGTCAACATCGCCAAGGAATGGCTGTCGGTGGCGGACATCTGTGAGTACATGGACGTCTCCACTTTTGTGGTGACGAGCGTGTTGCGCAGCGGCCGGCTGCCGGCCGTCAAGTTCGGTCGCGAGTGGCGAGTGTCCCGACGCGACTTCGAGACGTGGATCAATGAGGAACGGACGCGCGCCAGGAGCGTCGAGGAATCTCCTGCATAGCTTCGGGGCATCGAGCATCCATCCGCCCACAACCCGGTGAGTCATACCCCGGTATCGTGACACCATGACCACCACCCCCCGTCATGAAGAGATCGCCGGGGTTGACATCATTGTCGATCGTCCTTGGAACGTCGTCGTGTGGAACGATCCCGTCAACCTGATGGCTTATGTCGTGTTCGTGTTCAGGAAGCTCTTTGGATTCCCCAAAGAGAAGGCGACCCGCCTGATGCTGCAAGTGCACAATGAGGGTCGGGCCATTGTGGCCACCGGGCCGCGGGAGAAAATGGAGATGGACTGTTTTCGCCTTCATCACTACGGCCTGTGGGCGACGATGGAGCAAGCGTGACCGGCCCGTTTCGGAAGGTGGACGGCGGGATTGAGTTGACCATGGAGCACTGGGAATGTGCCGCGTTGGAGACAATCCCCGGTTTGCTGGATTCGGTCGGCGCTCCTGGTGAGGACCCGGCCGCCGATCGGTTGGACCAGGCTCCCTATCCGGACGACGCGGAGGCCTCCGCCGAGTTCCGCCGGCTGATGGCCGACGAGATGGCCCAGTCCCGGGCGGCCGATCGTTCTGCTTTCGCTCTCACCGTCGAGCAGGCTCCGCGGGGAGTGATCCTCTCACCCGGGGAATCGGAAGCGTGGTTGCGGGTGCTGGGAGATGCCCGGCTGGTTCTTGCCTCCCGATTCGGGATCGACGAGGACGGATGGGAAGACCAGTTCTCCGATAACGATCCATCGATCGCATTGCTCCACTATCTCGGTTGGCTCCAGCAATCGCTGGCCGAGACCCTCGAAGGATTCCTCACATGAGGGGCTCGTCGATAGAGATCGATCTTCACGACATGGCTAATGGAGGCGAGGCCGTCGGAAGACACGAAGGCAAGACGATCTTCGTGGGTGGGGCGGTGCCGGGCGAACGGGTCAAAGCGGCGGTGGTGAGGGACAAGGGGTCCTGGGCCAGGGCCAACCTCGAGGAAGTCCTGACTCCGGCACCGGCGAGAGTCGATCCACCCTGTCCCCACTTTGCCGAGTGCGGAGGTTGTCAATGGCAATACATGACGTATCCCGAGCAGCTGAAGTGGAAGTCGGCCATTGTGGCGGGACAGCTTCGGCATCTGGGTGGTGTCGACGACCCGGAGATCGCCGCCATCGTTGCCCCCGGCCAACCTTTCGAGTACCGCAACCGCATGACCTTCCATGTGCGGGACGGCCGTCCGGGCCTCTACCGCCATCGCAGCAAAGAGCGGGTTCCCATCAGCTCCTGTCTCCTGCTGGTCCCGGGCTTGCAGGAGCTCTACGAACGTCTCGGGCCGCTGGGCGGGGTTGATGAACTGACGCTTCGCACGGGTGCCAGAACCGGACAACGTGCCGTCCTGATCCGCGGGACGGTGCCCGAGCAGGCTGCCGCGTGGGGTGTCCCGGTAGTTCGCCTGGCCGGGAGGAGATTCGAGCCCGTAATCGGGCCTCCCCGGATTCACGAGGAGGTGGCCGGGGTCCAGTTTCGGATCACTGCGTCTGCCTTCTTCCAGGTCAACACGGCCGGTGCCGAAGCGCTGGTCGGGATGGTACGCGAGGCTCTCCGGCCGGGGCCCACCGACACGTTGCTCGACGCCTTTGCCGGCGTCGGCTTGTTTGCCGCCACCGTCGGGCGGTCGGCGGGGCGAGTGATCGCGATCGAGTCGGACGCGGTGGCCGCCGCCGATCTCCGGCACAACCTGCGCGAAGCAGGTGTGATCGATGCCGACGTCGTGCGAAGTCGATTCGAGGAGGTGGTGGTGCCCGGCAGGTGGAATGTGGCCGTATGTGATCCTCCCCGTAGCGGCCTGGGGGAAGCGGCAATTTCGGTCCTTACCGCCGGACGGCCCCGGAGCATCGCCTACGTGTCTTGCGATCCGGCCAGTCTGGCTCGCGACACCCGACTTCTTGGGGAGAAGGGCTACCGGTTGGTGAAGGCCACCCCGGTCGATCTCTTTCCCCAAACCTTCCATGTCGAGACCGTGGCGGAGTTCCAAGGAGAGGGAGAGTGAACACCCATGCGGCTGCCCCAACCCAAGTAAACGTTGTGAGCCGCAGCAGTAGCGAGCCGGTCTAGGGCAGTGTGCACCCGAGGGCATCCGGAGGAATCTCCCGCCAGATTCCCGGCCGCGGCAGGAAGCTGTCGGCCAACGCCGGATCGAATGTGAAGCCGGAGATGGATGCGTCGCTGGGCGGCCGGAAATGGATCTCCAGGCGGTTGCTTGAGACGTCTTTGTCTCCGTACATCGCTCCGTAGATAGTGGTTTGCTGGCTGGCCCCGAATTCCCCGCCTGCATATATGAGGTGGTGGACCTGCCCGTCTATGGAATTGGAACTATTGGCGAGGGTTACGTCACTGGTCGAGTCGACTCCGGCGATGACCACGGTGACTGGTGCCAGTGCCGGGTCGGACACGCCACTGGGTGTGCCGCGCAGTTCCAGGTCACCCTTGAAGGCCAGCACGAAATCGCTGTCGAGAGTGGCTCCGCCCATGTCGAGGGTGTAGAAACCGGTGTCCTTCACGTAGTGCGCCCCGGTGAGGGCCGAGTCGTTGGCGGTGTACCAGGTATCGAACTCCGCCCAGGTGTTGTAGGTGTATTCGGTCAGACCCTTGGCGGCGTAGGCTCCCGATACCCACGCAAACGAAGGCAGTTGGATCTGCGGGACAGGGGGAATGCCGGCGGCATTCCAAATGTACCCGGCGGCCGATGGCGGGTCCGTCACGCTTGATGAGGGGCCTTGCACCTGGAGGTTGCTACCGACCGAGGCCTTGTTCTTCTTGAACGTCGACTTGGTGAGCGGTGACAGGGTTGTGTCGTTGAGGATGATGAGGTCGTTGCCTGCCGTCCCGAAAGCACTGCCCTTGTTGTCAACGACGAATCCGTTGACTTTCACCTCGCCGGAAATGTCAACGTTGGCACCACTGCTTATCAGCAAGTCCCGGTAGACGAACATCTGCCCGGTGCCGGGGCCGCCGCCGTCGTTGGCGAAGACTCGCGTGAAGTTGCCGATTGCCAGGTTATCGCCCGAGTAGGCGTCCCCGTAGATCTCTTTTCGATTGCCGGCCGTCAGTCCACCATCGGCCGCGAATAGCGCGTAGTAGAAGCCCCCACCGACGGGAATCAGTTCGACTTGAATCACTACTTTCTTGGAGACCGCCTGCTGGGCGAGGTGGCCCGGCGCCCAACCCCACGACTCGATCAGGTATTGGCGGGTTGCGGGTAAGGGAGTGGCCCGGACCCAGTACTCCCCCTGAACCTCGGTGGCACCGTCGACCACCGTTTCGAGGGTATTGAGGACACATGTAGTACCGGAGACACCGGTCGTGGCCTGGCCGCCATCCGCGGCGTCCCGAAACCCCCCATCGTTGGAGGCCAGCAAGTACATCGCTTCGCGAGCGCCGGCCTCTGCAACATTGACGGCTGTTGTCAAGTGGCGGTCGTAGCCGACCTCCTCGAGTTCGTGGACGGAGACCGAGTACCAGGTGGCTCCCAGGATGAAGATGACAACGGCGACGGCCAGGGCAGCCGCAATACCCATGCCGTCATCTTGATGCATCAGCCTGCCGGGTAAGCCTCTCATGTAATACCTATCGGCTGAGGAGCGTCGTTTCTGGAGCGGAGTAGAGCTGCTCATGGGCAATTCGCCGAGTTGGGAGTCCAGATATTGCGGCCGGAGATCTCAGTGGTTCCCAGGCGAGGCGCAATGCGGTCGTTTGGATTGATGTCGACCCAGAGTCGGACCGTGATGACCTTGCCCTGCGAGGGAAGTGCGGACGCCACCCCTCCCTGACTGGTGAAGATCGGCACGCCGGGCGTGCCCAGAGAGCGTCCCTCAGCCAGGTTGTAGTCGTCGTCGACGAATGTCTCGTTCCGTACGCCGCTGATCACAGTGCTCCAGGAAGTGCCTCCATCTGCCGATCGTTGCAGATCAGTGGAATTGCCGTCGCCGTCGGGGTCGCGGAGCTCGTAGATGAGGTCGTGATATCCCACCGCGGTGGTGGTCGCCGTGTAGGCACGAGTACGGAATTCGAGACGATCTGAAGTGGTACCGGGCAACGGCTCGCAGATACGTTCGGCGCTTCGGAAGTCGCGATCCAGTTGCTGAATAGCCAGCCTGGCACCATCGTTGGAGCGAGCAGTTCCCTCGAGATCTCTGGTGGCGAACATGGTAGTGCGGAGCAGACCCAGAAAGACGGCTGCCACGATGGACATCAACATCATGGCCACCATCATTTCCGCCAGCGACAGACCGCCATCTTCTCGGTTGAGGCGCCGCATCAGTTTGCCTCCGGGTCGAAGTACAGCGCGGTGACGCCAACTCCGCCGAGATCGAACCGGATCTCGACGTCGAAGAGCTTCCCGTCCACGGTCGGAATTGCATCCATGACAGCATCTACGATCCGTAACCCTATGGTGCCGGTCACCATGCCGGTCGCCTGTACCCGCGCCTCGGAGACATCCGCGAAAAGGTCTTCTGTGTATTCCCGGCAGGGGGTCCGGACCAAAATCGACCCCTGAATCTCGTAGTGCAATTGGGGATCGCCACTCGGGGTGATATCCCACGTGACCGGCCCGCCGGATCCGTCATCGACAGTGACCACATCGGCAGCCGGCAATGCCGAGCAGCTGCCGACGGGTCCGAATCCCGAGTAGAGCACGTCGTATTTACGCGTGGATGGGTTCCAAAGCCGGATTTGCACGTTGCCGGTGGTTGACAGATTGGGTGGTCGGGCGGCCGACTGGCCGGCGGCCAGGTCGGTGCCGTAGATCTGGGGCGTCTCGATGATGATCCAGCCTTTGAATTTGTTGTCTTCGAGGGGACCGACCGAATCGGCAAACAGATATATGGGCTCCCCCGCCCAGCTGTAATCGATCCGCACTTCCCGTTCCCCGGTGGCGGGAGAGTTATAGCGGTCGACATTGGCGGCGAAGTCCAGAGCCGGACCGATCGAATCATGGCCCCGGGCAAAGAACGCGAACTCGTAAAACGGCGCATCCAGCGTGTCGCCCAGACTGGCTTCATACATGGTCCGCACTACCGGGTCGGCGTACTCGATGAAGCCGGCGTTGGTGCGGTCGGCCGACGTCAGGCCGAAGGCCACATACGGCAAGCCGTCCACTTTCGGGTCGAGGGCCGTCGGGTTGTATTCGGTCCACAGTTCCGCCCAGTATTCGGTCGGCTCTAGCGCCAGCAGATTGGTGAGGTCGGCAACGGTGAAATCGTTGGGATATGCGCCTGTGATCTGGAAGGCAGGCGGAAGAGTTGTCAGGATCGCATTCGGGTCGTCGAGCGGGGCTACCGAGACGGCATCATCGTCGGCCGTGCGCGAGGCGTCCACCGGACTCGGACTGATGACCACATCGTCCACCGTGTCGAACAGTCCATCCGGACCGGCGTACTTGACATCACCAGAGGTGGCCGCACTTCTGACGATCTCGGCCGAGACGTAGTCGCTGGTGGCCGAAGCGAAACCATCTGCAAAGACGACGTTGGTCTCGAACAGTCCTCTTCCGCTACCCAGCCATGCCAGGCTTCCATCGACGTCGCCGCTCAACGAAAGGTATCCCCCGTCCAGTGTGACCTCGCCATGAATCAGGGGTTGGGACGGCTCGGTGAATGGCGACATCAGGGTTGAGATCCGGACGTCGTGCCGTATGCCTGTTGCGGTCGCCCACTCGACCACCGCAGTTATCCGCCGGAATCTCTCGGTGGCCGGGTCGGCCGGGTCGGACCGCACCGAAGTGACGAAGAGGTACCGGTCGAACGGGGTGTTGTCGCGAGTTTGCTGGTCGTGAAAAGATAGGAATGGGTCAAAGGTCGCGCCGTTGACGAAGACGATCTCTTCGCCTCCGAACTGCCAGTTGCCGGTCAGCAGATTGATGTTCAGGTCGGTCCCGAATTCCCCGGTAACCGGATCACTGAACGTTGCGCAACCAACCTGATCGGGACAAGTTGTGCCGTTGGCTAGAGCGGTCAGACCGATGTGGTCCCACTCGAGCGAGCGGGCTCGCTCGAGGAGTTCGGAGGCGAATGCCGTCGCCGCGGCTTGCCGTTTGGTCTCGATCACGACCCGGGTGCCGCTGTCCATGGTACGGAGGAGCGCAACGACCAGGGCGAACACGATGCCGAGGGCGATCACCGATTCAACGATGGTGAATCCGCTCTCGCCTCTCAACCGCGCGGCTACCCGCTTGCCAATCATGTTGTGTATATCGGCTCGACCGGGTCGGTACTGAAATGAGTCTTGGGAGGGTTGTGCTCAGCCCATACGGACTAGTGAGGCAGCGGTTCCAGATCGATCGGCAGCCCGGCCTGATGCCAGGCAATGATGCCACCCGCCAGGTTGACCACATTGTCCATTCCGGCCTGGCGGATCAAAGCGGACGTGGCCATGGCCGAGCGGTTGCCGGACCGGCACTGCAAGATGATCGTTCGGTCGCGCGGCAAGGCTTCGTACCAGTCGTTGATCTCCGAGAGGGGGTGGAACTCCGCTCCGGGGATGCGGACCTCTTCCCACTCGTCTGCCTCGCGAATGTCGACCATCAGGGCGCCGCCGCTGATTAGGTCCGTTGCTTGCCGGGCGTCCACTTCGGGGACTCCTGTGAAGAGGTCTGTCATGGGCCGAACGATAGTGCCGGGTTGGGCGGTGTCCGACCCGATCCATCTCGGACCCCTCGGCAAGTTGTCGCCATCGAGGCCGATCCGCCGGTAACCTTTTGATGTGATTCTCTCGACTCCCCGTGTGATATCCGGGGCCGGGCGTCGTCATGTTCTGCTGCGCCGGACCGGGCTGGTGTTCGGTTTGGCGCTTCTAGTCATGGCCTTTTCGGGCTCCCGGCCCGTGTCCTCGGTGGGCCCCGCCGACACCCGGGTGTTGACGATTGGAGAGATTGGCGGGCTGACTACCCAGGTGGAGGCCGTAATAACTGCGGCCGCCGAACGTTTTGGCGCTCGGTGGGCCACCTTCCATCGAGGGACCCTCCGGCTGGTTTCCGTACAAAGAGGCGGCGGGATCGTCCAGGAAGCTCCGTCGGGCTACTTCTACCCCATGTCGACCGCCGCGGTGGATGCCGGTCGGGCGGCTCCGCTTCTCGGAGACGACATCGCCGAAACTCTGGGTGATGGTGATTTGGTATTCGGTGCTACCTCCGCCCGCTTGCGAGGGGCGGCCGTCGGCGATCAGGTGACCCTGGTCGGGTGGGACGGCGGTTCCTATGAGTTCGAAGTAGGCGCCGTGGTCGCCGACGAGTTGATCGGTTGGGCGGAGCTTGCGCTGGATGTTCGGACGGCCGCCGGAATCGGGTTTGTCAGGCCCTCGTTTGTCGCCATTTGGGACCATGGCCCCGAAGACGAGCTGCTCCTCACTATGTGGTCGAAGCTTCCCGAGGCTGTGTTGTTCATCGACACTCAATTCGATCCCGATGATCCAGACGCGGTACTGCCCGCGGCTCTCATCAAGGAACGCTTTGGCGAGTTTGCCTACCGGCCTGCCCGTGGGGACAGCATCATCGTCGATCGGGAGTGGCGCGAAGCCAACATCATCGATGTCGACCTTCCCCACCTCGGACCGTTCCGATGTCACAAAGACGTGGTGCCGTTGCTGGAGGGAGCGCTGGCGGAGATCGAAGCCGAGGGCCTCGCCTGGATTATCGATTATCACGACTTCCAGATCGCCGGTGGGTGTTACAACCCCCGGCTCATCCGCGGGGGAGACAAAGGTGGGGCCATCTCCCGGCACACCTGGGGCATCGCCATCGACATCAACCCGAGCGACAATCCCTACGGCGGGCAGGTGGGCATGGATGAACGGATCGGCGAGATCTTCCGGGATTGGGGCTTCGCCTGGGGGGCCGGCTGGCGGTATACAGACGGGGGGCACTTCGAGTGGACCCACGAGCCGGAGGCGTGAGCCTCCGGCAGCTGTCAGTCTTCAGTTATCAGTCGTCAGTTCCTTGTCTCTCGTTCCTCGTAACTGGCAACTCGTGAAACTTGAAACCTGAAACCTGAAACCTGAAACCCACCCCCAGTGCTTGATGCATGATGACTGGCAACCGGCAACTGGTGACCCGTGACTGATGACTCCCAATTTGGCCCTACCAACTGTGACAGACCGCGTGTAGTGTCGAAGTTGAGTGAGGTGCTGTACGAAGCCTGAGGTTCGGTTGAGAACCTCCCGCCCTGCGCTCCCCCCGTCGCGACCCCTTCGATCGGGCGCGACTTCATGCGTTGTCTGCGTAGAACCATCTGCTGCCTATGGCTGACGGAGGAAGGAGACTCATGCAGGTCGACCGGATCCGGCAATTCAACAACGCCGTCTTCCCGGTGTTGTCGTTGTATGTGAATCGGCTTGGTACCCCGCGAGAACGGACTTCGACGGGCGCCAAATTGACGGAGCTTCTCCGACCGATTCGGGAGATGGCAGAGAGCGGTCAACTGAGCCGCGAGGCGGCCATGTCCCTGCGAGCCGACGTGAAAGCGGTCCAGGGAATGGCCGATCGGATCGACGCCGATCCGGCTCCGGCCGTCGCCGTCTTCACATGTCATAGTGCCGATTGGTTCGAATACGTATCGCTCAACCGACCGGTTTGGGATGTCGCTCAGGTTGGACAACGACCGTATCTTCGACCGTTGCGAGCCGCCGAAACGGAATTCCGATCGGCCGCGGTGGTCTTCGAGCCCCGTCGTTCGGTCGTGTTCATCAAGACCGGCGACCAGTTCCGGGAAGCGGCGGACGTCGTCGAAGAAGCCGTTCGAAAGGCCAATTACGGGGGCTTTGCCGGCTACGAGGAACGGGGAGTTCGCAGCCATGCCGAGGCGGTCGTGCAACGGCACTTCAAGGAAACGGCCGATCTCATCTTCCGTCTCCATCAAGAAGAGGGCTTCGATTTCCTGTTTCTTGGCGGGCATCAGGAGGCAATCGATGAGGGATCCAAGCTGCTGCACCCCTATCTGAAGAGTCGTACCGCCGGATCGTTCGTGATCGACACGCACACCATGACCCCGGCGCTCGTTCGCGAACAGGTGGTCGAACTCGAGAAAGCTGCCGTCGCCGCACTCGAGGCGAGTCGAGTCCAGGAGCTCCTCGATACCGCCGGGGCCGGCGGGCCGGCGGTGCTGGGCATCACCGACGTGTTGGCGGCGGTGAATGCCCGGGCGATCGACAGGTTGATCGTGTCCGGGAACTTCTCCAAGCAGGGTGCAGTCTGCGAGTCGTGCGGCTGGCTCTCCCGTAACGGCACCAACTGCCCGGTCTGCGGATCGGGTACCCGCCCGACTGACGATGTGGTCGGTGAGATCATTGAGGCAACCATCGACGAGAGTGGGGAGGTATTGCAGGTTTCGATCTCGTCGGCGCTCGACCAGAAGGCCATCGGTGCCGTTTTGCGATTCCCGCTGCCGGAGGTCAAGTCCTGACCGATGGCGAGAGGTCCGATAACGTAGGGGCATGACCGAGCAGCTCGAACGACTCAAGCAATGGAAGCGGGAAGGCAAGGACGTTGCCCTGGCGACTGTAGTGAGGGTGCAAGGATCGGCTCCCCGGCCGGAAGGGTCGAGGTTGCTGGTGTCCTCGACGGAAGAGCTTGACGGTTCCGTCAGCGGCGGTTGCGTCGAGAGCGATGTGGCCCTCCACGCTCTCGAGGTGCTCAAATCGGGTGAAGCACGGTTGACTACCTATGGGATTGCCGACGAGGACGCGTTCGAGGTGGGTCTGGCCTGCGGTGGGACCATCCAGGTCTTCATCGAACCAGCCGACTTCGGTGAGATCACGGCGGCCGTCGAGCAATTGGCGGCCGGCGGGCAGTTGGGGGCCCAGTTGACGGCGATCTCCGGTGGGGATTGGAAGGCCGTGATCGATGCCCGGGTAGGGGTGGTGGCCGGGGCCATTCCGTCCTCCATCGCGGATGATGTCCTGGCCGACACCAAGCGGCTCATGGCCGCCGAGCACAGCCGGACGCTCAGCTATGGGGACATCGACGTGTTCATTGACGTCATCGCTCCGTCGCCCAAGCTGCTTGTCTTTGGCGCCGGTCCTTTTGCCGAACCGCTCTGCAGCCTCGGATCGCGAGTCGGCTATGAGGTCACGGTGATCGATCCCCGACCCGCGTTCGCTCGCCGCGACCTGTTCCCGGATGCTCGTGAGGTCATCGTTTCTTGGCCGGATAAGGCGCTCGATGATCTGCCCTGGGATGGAAGTTACGTCGTCGTGTTGAACCACAATCAGAGGCTGGAAGATCCGGTGATCCGGCGCGCCCTGGCCGAGCCGATTTCCTACCTCGGGGTGATGGGAAGCCGGCGTACCCACGCCGATCGTCTGGCCAGGCTGGAAAGGGACGGCTTCACGGGAGAGAACCTGGAGCGCATTCATGGCCCCATCGGGCTGGACATCGGAGCCGAGACCCCGGCCGAAGTGGCGGTATCGATCCTGGCGGAGATGACCAGAGTTCGGTACGGAAACGGAGGAGGAGAGTCTCTCAAGGGTTCCCAGGGACGGATCCATCCTCAGCGGAAGGACGATCAGGGAGACATATAGTCACCCAAGCATTCCGACCATGAGTACCACAGCCATCATCCTCGCCGCCGGACCCTCGAGGCGTCTCGGCAAACCCAAGCAACTGCTCCCCTGGGGAGGCCCGACGCTTCTCGGCACGGTGGTGGCGCAGACTCTGGAGTGGCCGGTTGATTCCGTGTGGGTGGTCCTGGGAAACCGCTTCGAAGAAGTCCTGCAGTCTGTCGATCTGGGCGCCGCCGGCGTTGTGGAGAACCCCGAATGGGAAGAAGGGATGGCGTCGTCTCTCCGTGTCGGTCTTGATGTGGCGAGCCGTGACCCGTCAACCGAGGCGGCCTTGATCGTTATGGGTGATCAACCGGGGATTGATCGGGCCGTCGTCGAGGCATTGCTCGAACGCCGAAAAACCTGCGACGCCCTCGCCGTTGTGCCGAAATACCGTTACGTCCGCGGACACCCGGTGCTCATCGCCCGGACCCTATGGTCGCGGCTGATGAGCCTGGAAGGCGACCAGGGAGGACGGGACCTGTTGCAAGCCCATCCCGAGTGGGTGGAAGAGGTCATCTTTGAGCAGCTGGCTCCCCGGGATGTCGATACGAGCGACGACGTAAGAGACCTGCAGCCCCGCGAGCAGTAGGCGGGTTTCAGGGTTCAGGTTTCAGGTTCCAGGTTTCAGGTTTTCCAGGTTTGGTGGAAGTACCCGAGCGTACCGAGGGGGATGGGATTGGCTTCCCCCTGGAAGGGGGAAGTACCCGAGCAAAGCGAGGGGGATGGGGGTCACGCCCTGCCGCGAGATCGTCTAGCCATCGCCTGACCCCTCTGCTCGCCGCCACCGGCGGCGAAGTTCCCCCTCGGCAGGCGGGAGACTGCTTCCCAAGCCGGGCGACATGCTTGCTCGCTAGGCTGACCGATGGGTCGGCCGCTTGGCGGGGTAAGTTATAGACAGGGAAGGGAGTGGGATGGCCACGATCGACGCGATTGCAGGATTGGATCCCAAGTCTGCAACCAGGTTCCGCAAATCGAGAGTGCGCACCACTGAGGCTCTCCTCAAGCGAGCCGCCTCGAGACGGGGGCGGAAGGAACTTGCCGATTCTACGGGACTCGACGAAAAGCAGATTCTTGTGTGGGTCAACCGAGCCGATCTGATGCGGGTGAAAGGGATCGGGTCGGAATACTCGGAGCTTCTCGAGGCGGCCGGGGTGGATACGATCAAGGAGTTGCGGAGACGGAACCACGTCTCGCTCGCTAAGAAGATGATCCAGCTAAACGAATCTCAAAGGCTCGTTCAGCGACTCCCTACCGAGGGGATGGTGGAACGTTGGGTTGCTCACGCCGGGCAGCTCGACCCGATCATCTCCTATTGAGACACTCAGCGAAGGGGGCCCGTACGGGCCCCCTTCGTCGTTGCCTCGAGTGATCCGGCCGCTCAGGTGGTGGTGGAGGCCTTCGGTGCGGCCGGCTTCTTGGCTGCGGTGGTGGCTTTTTTGGCAGCGGGTTTTCTGGCTGCGGTGGTCGTCTTCGCGGCAGCCGGCTTCTTGGCTGCGGTGGTCGTCTTCGCGGCAGCCGGCTTGGCGGCCGGTGTAGCAGCAGCCTTCACCGGCTCGACCTTCTCAGTGGCCGGACGGAACGAAGACCGCCAGTTGCTCAGCATGTCGTCGAGCTGCTCGCGCAGTTTCCCAACCTGCTCCTGGATCTGGTCGAAATCCATTTTGGCGCCCAGGTCCTCGACGAATTCCTCGACGGCCTTGCGGTCGGTGACCTTGGTGACGACCTTCTCGCCTTCCTTGGCCCAGAGGTCGTACTCCTTCGAGAGGTCCTCGGAGAGCTTGCCGCTCATCTCGGTGACCCGCTCCGACAGCTTGCGAGCCGCCACGACGGGAGCACCCACGGCTGCGAAGAGCACCTTTTTGCTCGTATCTGCAATCATTCTGTTTCCTCCTTTGCCCCGGATTGGACGAAGGTCCGAAAGATATCCAGGAGCACTTGTTTCTGGCGTTGATTCAGTTGCGAGTCCGCCTCGATCGCCTCGACGACGGTGGGCGGACTGAAGCCCTCTTCCAGCAGGCCGGCTCTCGAATAGAGCGACTCGGCTTGGATGGATAGGCCCCGGGCAATCGACTTGAGTATCTCGGCTGAAGGCTTGCGAAGGCCCCGCTCAATCTGGCTGAGGTAGGGATTTGAGATCCCTGCCTTGTCGGCCAACTTGCGTAACGAGATGTTGGCCCTCTCGCGCTGCTGCCGTATGAAGGCGCCCAGATCGGCGCCCTTTTTCTCCGTATCCGTCTCTTGCTTTGCCACCCTTAGCAGTATATTGCGGAGTGCTAACTATTGCAAGCAGGTTCATCTGTTCTTGCGTCAGAAACCGACGCGTGGCGCACCGGATTGACGCAAGAACGGGAGAGAGGGGGGTTCAGTCGGGCTCGAACGCTCGAGCGAGATCAGTGAGGAAATCCTGCTCCGCCACGGAATCCTTGCTGAGGATCAACCCGTCCGCATCCGACCACGCGTAGAGACACCAGGGGCAGAAGTGCTCGCCGCTCTCGATAAAAACGGTGTCGCGGGCCGCACAATGAGGGCAGTCGGTTATTGCAACTGACACGTCGGTTGATTCTGCCTCATCGGGTCCCCCCAATGCGAACCGGAATCCACTAGAAGACGCTGGTGCGCTCGCGGAGCATGGTGTCCAGTGCATCCTGAACGACACCTCTCACGTGCTCGGCCGTCTCCAAAACGGCGAGGCGGTCCAGACGATCGGCGGCCGGCCCCACTTCTATCGGCTCGAGGAATCGGACCTGCCAGCGGACGGGTAGGGGAATGGGATTGAGCCACACCGCCATTTCGCGTACACGTTGTTGTGGAAACACCAAGCGGACCAGCTGTGCCAGGCGTTTTGATGTGAACAACGCCGGGTGGACTTCTTCAGAACCGAGGATGGCAACCGGGACGATCGGGGCGCCGCTGCGCATGGCCAGCTTGACGAAACCGCCCCGGCCAAAGCGTTGCAGCCGGTACGCCTCTGATCCTGGTTTCTGGAATCCCTGCACACCTTCGGGGAATACCCCAAGCAGATGGCCGTTCTCCAGGACCCACATCGCATCTTCTTTGGCCGCATAGGCCGCCCCCGACTTGCGGTAGAGATGGGAGTAGGTAGGCACCATGTTGAAGATCTCGGTACCAATGACCCGTACCCGGCGCGGGAGGGGGGCCTCGTTGGTGACCGCCAATTGCAGCATCATGGCGTCGTAGGGGATGGCCGCTCCACCGTGATTGGCGGCCAGCACCGCCGCTCCTTCCATCGGCACATGCTCCAAACCTTGCGTCTCTACCCGGAAGTAATCGAAATACAGGAAATTGCCGAGATGCCAGAGGATTTCCGCCACTACTGGGTCCAACCCGAGGGCGTCGATGTCGTAGCTGGCGATCTGGAGATGGCGAAAAAGGGCCGGCCAGGTGTGAAAGCCGAGGGCGCCGGCTGCCGGAATGGCCAGATCAGAATTGTCCGCACCTCCGTGAAGGGAGCACCGGTCTTGATCGCGAACCACGGGCAGCCCGCATGCAAAACCTTCAATAGTCGCAAACGTACAGATGCTGGTGTGGTCGACCAGCAAGCCGAGCCGGTCGCTGGTCGCTCTCCGGCGATCTTCTCCGCCCCGAAGGCCGGGCGGGCGGGATTGCTCGACTCGTTGGTCCGCGGGGGGCTCGACTGCCTTGAGGCCGGCGCCGACCGCCTGAACGAGTTGACCCTTCGTCATCGAAGACCTACCCGGCAGGTCCAGCGCCCGGGCCAGCGACCGGAGTTCTTGAACGCTCAGGCGGTTGAGGATTTCCTCCATGGCAGCTACGCAGGCAGATCGGCCGGCAGGCGATCGTAGGTGGCCAGCACCAATCGGCGGCAATTCAAGGTGGGCTCAAAGCCCAATCTCTCGTTCATGAGCTGCGTATCCGTTACCCGGCCGTATCTGATGAGATTGACAAGATGGCGAGGGAGCGAGGCACCGAAGGGACGAAGCACCCGCATGGCATATTCAAACTGGCGGGCGGGCAGCCGTTGGTTGATTCGCTTTCCCAGGCGAAGAATGCGACTGAGGTAGAGCTGTCCCTCGTTGCCGATGTTGAACGTTCCGGCGGTTGGATGATCGATTGCATGTTCCAGGGCCCGGACTGCGTCGTCCTCATGCACGAACTGGAGTCGCGGGTCGCTGCCCAGCAAGGTCGGGACGGCCGGCAGTCGGAGGTAGTTGCTGATCGGGTTGGCGATGGTCGGCCCAACGACCGGATTGAAGCGCAATACCGTAAAAGTGATGTGCGGGTGTTCGTCGGCGAGCTGCGCAACCGATAACTCGACGTCACGCAAGCTTCGTTCATAACGAACGAGGCGAGCGGGAGGTGCGGTCGACTCGCGAACCACCGATGGGTTGCGGGGTCCCGATCCGTATACGGCTGCGTCGGATTTGACGATCACTGATTGCACATCGGGGAGACGTGCGATCGCCCCGAACAGAGCTTGGGCACCCAGGACCACACTCGACTGCGCATGATCGGGTCCGAATAGGACGGACCGATCGAGGGTCTGGAGGTGGACGACGGTGGTCGGCCGGACGGCGATTACGTGTTCGGCGAACTCGAGAATATCCAGGCTCGACAGGTTGAATTCCGACCTGAACTCGACGGTTGGCTCGATTTCATCGACCGCGAATACTTCGACATCCACCCGGGACTCGAGGCTGCGGACCAATCGCCCGCCAACCCACGACGATGCCCCGGTTACCAGGATCCTGTGCATGGGCGAAGTGTAGGCCCGGCGAGGTCCACGCCTCTTTGGTGCCGGGCGACGGGCCCGATTTCCTCCTCTCATTTCTGAGTACCATCTGCCGGCATGGAAGCGCTCCTGATCGAATTCGGCGAACGTGGTTCTCCTGAGTGGATGGAAGACTTAGCCGAGGAGCTGGTCGAGGATCCCCATTGCCACCTCATCTTGATGGGTTCAGATCCGCAGGGTGTCGTTTTGATTACCATCTGGGAGGCCGAGATGGTCGGCGAGGTCGAGGCCGGTTTGGCAAGCCTGGCCGTCGATGGTGTTCGGCTTCGGCGGATGTCGGTGTTCGATCCCCGCAATCCGGTCGGACTGTCCTGAAAGCTTGGAGGCTGAAGACATGACGGGCTCTCCTCGAGACGTCTTGCGCGAGAGGGCGAGATGAGTTCGATGATCATCGTGATGAAACGCGACGCAACTCAAGAGGACGTTGATCAGGTACTCGCCCGTCTCAGTGAGATCGGCTCGGAGGCTCACGTTTCCGTTGGACAGACTCATACGGTGATCGGGGTGATCGGCGATCGTGAACGTATCCAGCAGCTTCCCTGGGAAGCACTGTCCGGAGTAGAGCGGGCCGTGCCGGTGCTGAAGCCGTTCAAGTTCGTGAGCCGGGACTTTCGCGATACAGACACGGTCATCGAGATTCGCGGCGTCAAAGTCGGCGCCGGGTCGTTCGCCGTTGTTGCCGGACCTTGTGCGGTCGAGAGCCGTGAGCAACTCTTCCGTGTCGCTGAGGCGGTCAAGCAGGCCGGCGCTCATGTCCTGCGCGGAGATGCCTTCAAACCGCGGACGTCTCCGTACGCATTTCAGGGTCTGGGAGAGAAGGCGCTCGAACTGCTGGCCGAGGCGCGCGAAGAGTTCGATATGCCTTTTGTCGCCGAGGTGCTCGATCCTCGTGATGTAGGACTAGTTGCTTCCTATGCCGACATTCTCCGGGTCGGCACTCGCAACATGGCCAATTTCACGCTGCTGACCGAGGTGGGTCGACAGGCGCGGCCGGTCCAACTGAAGCGTGGCTTTACCGCCACGGTCGAAGAGTGGCTCAACGCCGCCGAGTACATCTACAAGGAAGGCAACCACCAGATCATCATGATCGAACGAGGCATCAGAACGTTCGAGACCTCCACCCGCAATACCCTTGACATCAGCGCGATTCCTGTTTTGAAAGGCCTGTCCCATCTCCCGGTCATGGTCGACCCTTCCCATTCCGCCGGTCATCGTCATCTGGTAGCGCCGCTCGCCCGCGCCGCAGTGGCGGTGGGGGCCGACGGATTCATGGTCGACGTGCACCATGCCCCCGACACCGCTCTGGTGGACGGCGCCCAGGCCCTGCTTCCTGCCGAGTTTGCTGCCCTGATGGATGACGTCCGGCGTTTGACCGCAGCTCTCAATCTCGAGATCTGATCCATGCCGTTCGCCGCGATTCTCGGAACCGGGCTGATCGGTACCTCTGTTGGGCTTTCCCTGCGCGCTTCGGGCTGGGCGGTGAAGGGATGGGATCCCGACCCGTCCGCCCTTCTGGCGGCCCTGGATCTGGAGGGAATCGACGTTGCGGCGGCCGACCGGGAGGAAGCGATCGGCGGGGCCGATCTGGTGGTACTGGCCGGTCCGCCCGGAGCAGTGATCGACGATCTGCCCGGGCTGACCACCGACGCGCTGGTTACCGATGTGGCCGGCGTCAAGCTCCCGGTAGTCAGGGCAGCCGCACGGCTGGCCCACTTTGTTGGAGGGCATCCTATGGCCGGCCGGGAACACGCCGGGCCCCGGGCGGCCTCTGCCGCTCTGTTTCGGGGAGCTTCCTGGATTCTGTGCTCGGATGGCGCGGCCGCGGCCGATCTGGCGGCCCTGAGCGAGATCGTCTCGGACCTTGGCGCCATTCCGGTCGTCATGACGGCCGCCGAGCATGACACGGCGGTAGCTGCCATCAGCCACCTCCCCCAGGTACTCGCCTCCGCCCTCGTCCAGGTGGCCGGGGCCGATCCGCACGCTCTGGATCTGGCGGCCGGGAGTTTTCGGGACTTGACCAGGGTGGCTTTGAGTGAGCCCTTGTGGTGGGCGGAGCTGTTGGTCGCCAATCAGGGTCAGGTGCGCAGAGCGCTTGTCTCCCTTCGAGAAATCCTGGATGGCTGGGATTCGGCGCTCGAGGAGGGGGCGGTCGAACGACTGTCGATTCAACTACAACAAGCGCGCAACATCCGCCGGGGAATGGGACCGCCGGTGGTGGCGGTCGGAGTGGTGATGCAGGACCGACCGGGTGAGCTGGGTGCGGTTGGACGGGCCCTGGTCGCCACCGGTGTGGACGTGCGGGACCTGCAACTCCGGCACGGACCACACGGCGGGGGAGGCGTGCTGACGCTCTCGGTGCGTCCCGGCGAAGCCGAAGCGCTTCGTGACGCTTTGGCCGTGGAAGGCTTTGAGCTGGAAGAGTAGGGAGGGCAATGGTGCCGGCTTATCGTTGTTGGGAACCAACCCCCCTCCGCCCGGACCCTCCGGATCCGGCCACCTCCCCCCTCCAAGCTCACTTCGTTCGCCCGGGGGAGGCAATTCGAACTTCCTTCGAACTCCAACGTCCGGGGCGCATTGCCATGCGCCCCGGACTGTCTTCTACGGCAATACGTCGACGATTACGTCCCGGTTGGCTGCCAGCTCTTCCGGCGACACTTTGTCGGCCGTGAGGAACAGCGACTCATTGCCGTGGCAAGAGTCGCATGAGGCGTTCTGCGGCGTGTTCTTCTGGATGTTGTGGGGAGTGGCGTAGGCAAACGTCGGTCTCGCATCGAACTCAGGAAGCAGGTTTGGTCCGTAGAACGAGAAGCTCTCCCGGTCGATCGGAACATGCCGCACCACTACGTAGCTCCACGGTCGTTGCTCGGTCGGCTTCACGTTGTTGCCGATGTAGAACGCCATTTGCGACGGTTCGATCTTGAAATAGGGCGTGCCTTCATCCGATGTCTGAACATGACAGCTGTAGCAGTTCTTGTAGTCCACCGAGTGGCAGACCTGGCAGGCTACTTTTTCTGCGTGAGCCGAGTGCTGCAGGTTCTCGGCGTCGGCCGCTACCTCGGGGTGACAGTCGACGCATTCGACGGCGGCGTCGTCGTAGCGGTGCTCCTGAGCCGGACCTTCGCCGTGCATCTCGGCGTCGCCGTGACAGTCGAAGCAAGCCATGCCGCCCGGATTGAAGTGGACGTCGGCGGGATACATCCCACCATCTTCGGTCGCGTTCTTTCCCTTGTACTCGTCGTTGACTCGACTCCCGTGGCAACCAGTGCAGGTCAGGTTCATGGGAGGGGGATTCTTGAACGAGTGGCCGTCCAGCAACCCGCCTCCGGCACTGGTGGGGCGGCTCACATGACACTGACCGCACGACGTGTGGCAGTCCGCGCAATGGTTCTCAAACGCCTGCTCCAATCCCGGCGAGAGCTCCTCGCTGCCCGTCCTTTCGGCCAGCACGGTCATGTAGCCGTCGAGGGTCGAGTGCAGGCTCATCGCCTCGGTCGTGCTGATGTCGTTATGACAGGCCGAGCAGGTTTCAATCGAATTCGGGTCGCGGACCATGCCGGTGTGAGCCCCCTCCACGCTGCCGGCCCGGCCGTCACCGCCGTGGCAAGCGACACAACCGAGCCGTCCGTGGGTCGTCTCGAAGAACTCCTCGTCGCTGACGAAGACCTGCTCCCATGCCTCCAACTGAGGCACCGAGCCTCCTCAGCCTTCACCTTCGCTGAGGGTCTCGGTGGCAACCGGCTCGACGGCCAGTGCCTGCAACGTCGCTTGATCGGTATGGCAGGCGACACAGCTTGCGTCGGCAGTGCCGGCTGCTTCGGTTGTCGTAGTCTCTCCAGCCGTGGTGGTGGTGGCATCGGGCACCGTAGATTGGCTCGACGTCGTGGTGTCCTCGGTACCACCAGAACACCCAGCGGCCAGGAGGCCGATAAGCAACACTCCGAATAGCAGCGGGGTTGTCTTCCTCATCACACCTCCTCGGCAGATGCTGGGACGCCGGGATCATGCCCGGCGTCCCGGGTCGGGGGTTATCCGGTGACGGTCGGGTAACCGGGGGCAACACTGAATGGTGTGGTGGCGACAACGTCGAGATCATCGCTCCAACCCATCATTCCGAACTTCATGTTGATGGCGTCGTAGCCGAGCAGCTTCAACACTGTGGCCGCAACCTGGCCGGTGTGGCCGGTGTAGCAGTACACCATGATCGGCTGATCGGTAGGCAGCAGTGCCATATTGTCCGGCATGGCAACTGCCTTCCAACCGATGTTGATAGCGCCTTCGACGTGCCCGAGGGCGTAGTGCTCGGGGGCCCGGACGCTAACGACAAAGAAGTCGTTGGAGTCGTCGCCATCGGCCATGTTGTCGAACAAGGTCGCCGCGGCGGTGACCGGTGTCCAGTCGGCCAGCATGGCTTGGGCAGCCGCGATGGCGATCGCCGTGGCTTCGGTCTCGCCGGTAGCTACCACCGGGAGGTCGTAGGTTTCGGTAGCAACCGTGGGTTCAGTGACGGTCGGATAGCCGGGCGAGGCGGTAAAAGGGGTGGTGGCCACGACATCGAGGTCGTCGCTCCAGCCCATCATCCCGAACTTGAGGTTCTGGACGTCATACCCGAAGCTCTTCAGCAGGGTGGCCGCTACCTGACCGGTGTGGCCGGTATAGCAGTACACCACGATCGGCTGATCGGTGGGCAGCATCGCCAGGTTGCCCGGGTCGGCAATGTTCTTCCAGGGGATGTTGATCGCCCCTTCGATATGGCCGAGGGCATAGTGCTCGGGAGCGCGCACACTGACGATGAACGGATCGTTCGACGTATCACCGTCGGACAGGTTCTCGAACAGATCCTGGGCACTGATCACCGGCGACCATTCGGCCAGCTGGGCCGTGATGTGCTCGGCCAGCACCGTCGTCTCGTCGACCATCACCGCGGTGGTGGTAGTCGCCTCGGTCGTGGTAGTAGTCGCTTCGGTGGTAGTTGTCGTTGCGGCCGTAGTGGCCGGGGCGGCGGTTGTTGTCGTGTCGTCGGCTGCGTCGTCGGCGCAACCGGCCAGCACGATCATGCTGAACACGGTGAGGACCGCCAGCAGTTTGAAAAGGGTTGTCGTACGGGACATTCATCTCTCCTTGTGAAAACGTTCACAATCTTGCTGGGGTCATATTACCGGGAGCGTTTTGGGCGAAAAGTCCCACAACCGGGGGAGATGGGCACATCAATTGGGGCATTTAGACCCTATGCAGATCCATGCAAGTACTCAGGAGCCGGGACCGAGAACCAGACCCGCTAGAACGGCGGCGGCGCTTTCCGGCCGGGTGAGCCAGCGGCTTTGAAAGCAGTCGGTGAGTTCCCAACCGGCCCGGCGAAGCGCCAGGCGCCGTTCGATATGCGCATCTGCCCCGAGGGGATGGACGGTGCACTCGACCCCTATGGCGTGTTCACCGTCGCCTGCGGCCAGATCGACCTGCCAGCCGGCAACCGGGTAGTTGGGGGTTACCGTCACCGAGTAGCCGGCCAGTTCTCGGGCTACATCGGCAGTCCAACCGACCGGAGGGGCGGCCGCCCGGGAAGGGAGGGGCGGGTGCTGGGCGTGCTTCAAGTATTCGGCCAGAAGCCCTTTTGGGATGTCGTCGGGTCCGAGCGAGGTTACGACGATCATCTGCAAGCGGGCCCGTGTCACCAACACGTTGAACAGATTGGGATCCTCGACAAACCGGAGGGAGACCCCGAGGTCGCCTGCTGCAAGAACCAGTGAGGCAATAACCGTGTCCCGCTCGTTTCCCTGGAAGCCATGTACCGTGCCGGTTCTCAAACCCAGGCGTTCCATCTCCTCGGGGCTGAATTCGCTGAGGAGCGCCTCTTCGAGAGCGTCGGCTTGGGCCCGGAAGGGCGTGATCACGCCGACGCTCGAGGCGCCGGTTTGCTGGGCGGCGCGGACCTCCTCGATCACGGCCGCAATCTCGGCGCGATTGATACCGGTCTCGTCTCGAATACCCGGCACATGTAGCACGCGGATCGCATCCCTGGTTTCCGTCGAAGGGTGCTGGGTCATGTATCGAAGTTTTCCGCCGTAGAAAGTTCGATCAGAGAAAGCAATGATGTGGGGCACAGATCGGAAGTGTTCATCGAGCACAGTCACCGAAGATGCTCCCGCCGCAGCGTCGAACAAGCTATTCCGGCGGACGTCGAGCAGTCGGGCGAGGTCACCGGTGATCCCGTGGGTCCGGGCGGCAGTGGCGCCGGCATCGTCGGCGACAAAAGAGACATGGCGTAGTTGACGAGGGTCCCCAACGATGACGGCTCGTTTGGCTCGGGCCAGGGCCGGGGCGGCCCGGGTCTGGTCGATCTGACTTGCCTCGTCGAAGATGACTACGTCAAACATGCCGGGCGAGACGGGAAGAGTGTCGTCGATCTCCTGCAACGTGCCCAACCAGAGGGGTAGCACGTCCAGGAAGTGATCACCGCCGAGATCGCGGAGGACTCTGCGCCGCTGCACGCGACCCGCTCGAAGAGCCGAGGCAAGCGCAGCGACGGCCCGGGTCGAGGTGCGGCGGCTATTCCGACGAGCCCGGCGGCGAGCCTCGATTGCCTCCCCGGCGGCGATTCTCCAGCTGGATTCGACCTCCTCGAGTTGGTTCCACAAAGGTTCGAGCGTGAGTCCACCGTCCGCCAGACCGTTACGTACTGCGGCTTCTGCGTGAGCGGCATCAACTGCAACGGCAATCTGTTCGAGGGAGGCATCGATCCGGGCGCTCACTGCCCGCCGCAGCCGTTTCTCTGCGCGAGTTCGAAAGTACCCTGACAGCGGGCTTCCTGATCTGGTTGCCCTGGCCAGCCAGCGGTCCACCTGGGGAAGGTCGATGTTTTCGTCCAGGACCCCGGGTGCTTGCGAGGTCATCAAGGCGAGGGCATCCCGCTGCTCGAGGCCCCGTGCGAAGGCGCGCTCTCGCTCCAGCAGATCCCGGAGCCTTCCCCGTACTCCGTCGGCCCGTCGTCTGGCTTGCACCAGTACCTCTTCGAGTCGGTCCAATTCTGCGGGGGAGTAGGGGCTCGCCAAACCTTGAGAGAGTTCGGCCGCGGCAGAGGCTCGTTGTTCGCTCCGGCCGAACCGGATGTAGCGCGGGCCGGGGTATCGGTCGAGTAGATCGGCAATGACATTCGCCGCGTAGGTGGATTGGGTGGCGATAAGGACGGTATGACCGCGTCCCACCTCATCGATGGCGGCCGCGGCCACGAGGTGGCTCTTGCCGGTTCCGGGGGGGCCGGAGACGACGGTGATCGTCTCATGCCGGGATCGTTCCAGAGCTTCTCGCTGCCGGGCGTTGAGGGGCAGAGGGGTTTCGATGGGCAGGTCGCCGATGCGGGGGGCGTCGTCTGTCGATAAGTACAGCGCCTCGAGGGCGGTTCCGGCGAGCTGCTCCGAGGTCCAGCCGAGCAGGGCGCCTCGCACGTTGGGGGCAGCTGTGTCGCGCACCGTGTAGACGGCCGCGCCGGCCACCACGACCAGGCCGGGCTGCAGGCGGAGGGCAACCGGGTCGGCATCCGGACCGACGACTGGAGCTTGCGGCAGACCGGCCTGACCCAACGCCTCCGCGGTCCAGGTCTGGAATTTGGGCAATCGGTCCAGCAGCGCCTGGTTGGTGGGCATCGCTCCACCCCCATACGGGTCTGGAGAATCCTCTAGCAGGCTCCGGGCCTCATCGTCGAAGAGGTCGGCCGGCATTTCGACGTCACCTTCATGGATGATCCGGTGCCCACGACCGAGGCGTTCCAGGCGGATGGGAACCGATAGCAGCGGCACGCAGAATTGGGTCGCCTTTCCCCGGTAAGTGATCCTGCCGGCTACGAACAGCCATCCGATGCGGAGGAGGCGCTCAGCGGAGTGCAAGGCATCGATGGCCGCCAGGCGAGCCAGGTCACGATGAACGACCTCACGCAAGGTCGAGGATCCGTCGGTTGACAATGGTTCAACGAGAGAGGGGCGCCATCCAAGGTAGGAGAACTCGCTTCTCCGATGGACGACGTCCACCACCTTGCCACCCTCCGGGGCGAGGTCGGCGAGATAGCGAAGGATGTCTTGGGGACTGACCATGCAGCGCTCGATTGATGACCCGACTATTCAACCATCGACGAGCGACGAGCTGCGAGCTACGAGCTGCGAGCTGCGAGCTACGAGCATCAAGCATCGAGCATCGAGCGACGTTGGTGGGAACCGTCCCCCCGGCCCCCCTCCCCGGCTTCGCCGGTACTCCCCCCTTCTCGACGAGCTGCGCTCGTCAGGGGGGAGGCAAGACTGACAACTGACAACTGACAACGTGGTCGGCGCCTACGGCGCCGACCACTCACACGCCATCAAGCGCAGCAGGGCGGTGGTGCCGGCCACAATGCCGGTTTCGATGGCGGCTTCGTCGATGTCAAACCAGGCGGAATGGAGATCGGTCTTGCGGTCGGGCAACTGTGCACCAAGCCGAAAGAGGGCTCCGGGGATCTCCTGAAGAAAGTAAGAGAAGTCCTCGGCTCCCAAACTGGCGTGGGTCAAGGCCACGGCATGGGTCCCCAGCACGCTCGACACCGCGTACTCGACCTCAGCCACCACGAACTGGTCGTTGATGACCGGGGGGATGCCTATCTCATAATTCACGGTGGCGGCGGCTCCCAGCGGAGCCACGATCTCGTGCACCAACCGGTCGATCAGTTTGGGCATTCGTTCCCAGGTGTCGTGGTCGAGCGAGCGGCAGGTACCGCTCAATTGAACCGAAGTGGGAATGACGTTGCCGGCGATACCGCCCTGCACTCGACCAAAGACCAGCGAAAGCGGCAGACGAGCGTCGACGAGGCGGTTCAGTAAGCCGGGCAACTGGGTAATGATCTGGCCGGCGGCAAATATCGTGTCGACCGATTCATGGGGCCGGGCCGTATGGCCGCCCGGACCGTCGACTGTGATGAGGAACCGATCGGATGAACTGGTGATGGGGCCGGTCTTGAACCCGATCTGCCCGGGCGGGAGGGTTGGATCGACATGGAAGGCAATGATGGCTTGAACACCATCGATAGCTCCTTCGCGCAGCATCTCATCGGCACCACCCGGGAAGAGTTCCTCGGCGGGTTGAAAGACGAAACGAACCCGGCCGGGAAGCGAGCCGAGTTCCCGGAGGGCGAGAGCAGTGCCGACGGCGATCGCAGTGTGGGCGTCGTGACCGCAGGCATGCATCAATCCGGGCAACTCGGAGGCGAACGGGAGCCCGGTTTGCTCGTGGATGGGTAGGGCATCGAGGTCGGCCCGGAATCCAACCAGAGACCCACCGGTACCTATCTCGGCGGTCAGTCCGGTACCGGCCGAGCGTACTTTGCTCTTGATTCCGGCACCGGCCAGAGCCCGCTCGACCAGCTGGGTGGTGGCGAACTCCTGACGTCCGAGTTCCGGGCGGCGGTGGATGGCTCTGCGCAGCTCGACCGCCCGAGGAGCGACCCGGGCGGCGATAGCTCGCACTTCGTTCAGCTGGTGGTCCATATCGAGTCGCGTGCTCCCCAGGAAGAGAAACTGGTTGGGGCCATGCTATCGAGTTGGGACGCCGGTCGGTAGGCGAGTCGGTCGGAGAGAGCTCACGAGTCCCGGTAGAAGCGTTGTTCGACGAGCCTGCGGGCGCGACGTGTAACACGGCGATATTCCTCTCGCAGCGCAGACCGGGGAGCGTCATACCTGCCCAGCGACAGAGCCAATCTGGTCAGCTCATCCTGGTCGGCGGGAAGCGAGTCAACCGGGCGACCGTATTGAAGGAAGAGGCGGTTGCGAAGAGTGCCACAGAACCGGTAGGCCCCGATGAGGTCCTCTGCCTCGGTAGGCGAGATGTGCCCGGTGACGGTCAGCGCCTCGAAAGCGGCGAGCGTCCCCGGTGTCTGGATAGCCGGGTGCCGGTTCCCGAAGCGCATCTGCATCAGCTGGACCAGGAATTCGATGTCGTTCATCCCGCCTCTGCCGAGTTTCAGGTGGAAGTCCGGGTCTTCGCCGGGGCCCAGCCGCTCGCTTTCGATGCGGGCTTTCATGGTGCGGATGGCTCGGATGGCGTCGGGGTTGAGGGTTTCGGGGTAGACGTGGGGGGCGATGAGTTGTTTGAAGCGTTCCCCGAGGTGTTGATCGCCGGCGGCGGGGCGGGCTTTGATGAGCGATTGGAACTCCCAGGTTTGGGCCCATTGGTCGTAGTAACCGGCGTAGCTGTCGAGGGAACGGGCCAGGGGACCGTTTTTGCCTTCTGGTCGGAGGTCGGCGTCGACCCGGAAAGCGGCTCCGTCCGGGGTGACTTTGCCGAGGGCGGCCATGAACTCGGTGGCGGTTTTGTTGGCGTAGCGGCGAGCCAGCTCGGGGTCGACCCCGGCGGGCGGGTCGTAGACGAACAGCACATCGATATCGGACGAGTAGTTGAGTTCTCGTCCTCCCCACTTGCCCATGGCGATCACCGCCAAAGGCACAGAAGGCAGTTCGGTGAAGTTGGGGGAGAGCCGGACCTCGTCCTCGATGGCCGCCAGGGCCGCCGCGGCGGCCGCGTCGGCGGTATCGGCCAGGTCCCGGCCCACTTCCGGCATCGACGCTTGACCCAACAAATCCCGCACCGCAATCCACAACAACCGCCGCCGCACAAACCGCCGCACCGCCCGGAATCGTTCCGCATAGTTGGCACGCAGCAGGACATGCTGGATAGCGCTTTCGGTCAAATCTTCCCGGGTCGGCCGTGCCGCCAGGGCTCGATCGTCGCCCAGACGGGACATGAACTCGGGGAGACGATCGAGCATTTGACCGAGTAGCCGGCTGGTGCCCAGCAAGTGGCACAGTCGCTCGGCCGCCACCGGTGTGTCACGCAAGGTGGCTATCAACGCAGCATTGTCGGGAGTTGAGGTCACGAGGAGGCGTAACTGTTCGAGACCCAGATCCGGGTGGGGGGAATCCGACAGCCAGTCCATCATCAACGGCAGCATCTGTTGCATGAGCCGCGAGCGTCTGGACAAACCGCTCGTCAACTCCTCGAGCGCTCGCCGGGCCGCCGCCGCGTCCTGAAAACCGAGGGCGGCCAGCTGACGGGTTGCTCCCTCGGGTGACAGATGAACGGTCGGCGAAGCAGCGAACACTTCGAGGAGCGGCCGGTAGAAGAGGCGTTCGTGGATAGTGCGGATCGTGGCGCGGTGGCCGACCAGTTCGTCTTCGAAACTGTCGAGAGCATCCCGCCCGCTGCCATCTCGGAACCCCATGCTCTTGGCCAGTCGGGTTCGGGCGGCACGATCATCCGGGAGGGTATGGGTCTGGCGGAGGTCGTAGAGCTGGAGGCGGTGCTCCAGGTCGCGCAACCACCGGTACGAGGTGGCGAGATCCTCGGCATCCTCATCGCGGACATAGTCGTGTTCGCCGAGGGTGTTGAGTACCTCGAGCGTGTTGGGCGAGCGAAGTGCCTCGTCGAAGCGGCCGTGCACGAGCTGTAGCAACTGGACGGCAAACTCCACGTCCCGGAGGCCGCCGAATCCCCGTTTGATCTCAGAATGGGCGACCCCTCTTCGCTCGGCCCGTCCCTCGATGCGGGCTTTCATGGTGCGGATGGCTCGGATGGCGTCGGGGTTGAGGGTTTCGGGGTAGACGTGGGGGGCGATGAGTTGTTTGAAGCGTTCCCCGAGGTGTTGATCGCCGGCGGCGGGGCGGGCTTTGATGAGCGATTGGAACTCCCAGGTTTGGGCCCATTGGTCGTAGTAACCGGCGTAGCTGTCGAGGGAACGGGCCAGGGGACCGTTTTTGCCTTCTGGTCGGAGGTCGGCGTCGACCCGGAAAGCGGCTCCGTCCGGGGTGACTTTGCCGAGGGCGGCCATGAACTCGGTGGCGGTTTTGTTGGCGTAGCGGCGAGCCAGCTCGGGGTCGACCCCGGCGGGCGGGTCGTAGACGAACAGCACATCGATATCGGACGAGTAGTTGAGTTCTCGTCCTCCCCACTTGCCCATGGCGATCACCGCCAAAGGCACAGAAGGCAGTTCGGTGAAGTTGGGGGAGAGCCGGACCTCGTCCTCGATGGCCGCCAGGGCCGCCGCGGCGGCCGCGTCGGCGGTATCGGCCAGGTCCCGGCCCACTTCCGGCATCGACACTTGACCCAACAAATCCCGCACCGCAATCCACAACAACCGCCGCCGCACAAACCGCCGCACCGCCGTCAGACACGCCGTCGCGGACAGGTCGTCGGTTGGCCGCACGAAGACCGGTTCCTCTTGATCGAGCCAGTCGGGATTAGTTCGTACTGTGGCGGACAAGGCCCGGCTCGCGCCGGTGATGGCGACGAGGGCGTTACCCGTGCCGGGGTGGGCGAGGGCTCGATCGGCCAGTTCGGGGGAAGCTTCGAGGATGGTGATCAGGCGGTCGAGGGTCGGCTCCGGCTCCGGGCCACGGCGGACGTTTTGCAAGAGCTCGATCGCCGGTTCCACCACCAAGCCGTCGCCGCCGATCCACCCGACCGAACCAAAGCGGGGCACCAGCGTTTGGGGAATCCCCAGCCGGGTCGGAGAAGGTTCCTTGGCCATCAAAGCCAGGCTAGGCCTCGATCGTGTTCTGTTCTTGCGTCAATCTCCGACACACAGCGCAGGAAACTGACGCCGGAACGGCTAGGCCTCGATCGTGTTCTGTTCTTGCGTCAATCTCCGACACATATTGCAGGAAACTGACGCTGGAACGGATGGGGAAGCTTCGCTGCGATCCAACGTTCTAGGCTTCCCGCATGGACTTTCTACGCGTGGCCGGCGCTCAACTGAATCTGGTGGTAGGCGATCTCGAAGGCAATTACGAGCGCATCGCCCGGGTCATGATGTGGGCAGAGGAACAGAGTGCCGACGTGCTGCTCCTTCCAGAGCTGGCCATCACGGGCTACCCACCTGAGGACCTCTTGATCCGTCCCGCGTTCATCCAGGCCAATCTCGATGTGCTCCGCCGGTTGGCGGTCCTGGCCGGTGATGTTGTCACGGTGGTCGGGTTTGCCGACCGCGTCGGCCCGGTGACGGATCCGCTGGAGGATGCCGCGGTGCGTTGCGTGGCCAACGCGGCCGCTCTTCTCTATCGGGGAGAGATACGGGGTGTCTATCACAAGGTGCTGCTTCCCAATTACGGGGTATTCGACGAGGACCGCTATTTCGTGCCGGGTCGGGAACGGTCCCGGATATGGGATGTGGGGGGCGTCCCGGTCGGCGTGTCCATCTGCGAGGACATCTGGATCCCGGACGGTCCTCCGACCCATCAAGCCGCCGCCGGGGCGCGGGTCTTGCTCAACATCAACGCCTCGCCCTATCACACTCACAAGGCCGAAGAGCGGGCGGCCTTGCTGGCCGCTCAGGCTTCTCGATCCGGGGTTCCGGTGGCTTACGTCAATCTGGTGGGTGGCCAGGATGAACTGGTTTTCGAGGGGGACAGCATGGTTTTTGATGCCTTCGGTGACCTGCTCTACCGGGCGGCCGAGTTTCAAGAAGAGCGATTTGTGGTCGATACTCCGCTCGGCGCGCTGCGCGTTCCCACCGGGGCGGTGGTCACCGTTCGCAACGATCTGCTGGTCGAACGCGCTCCCCGACCTATCCCTCCATCGGCTCCTCGCCTCGAACCGGAAGAGGCCGAGATCTATCAGGCGCTGGTAACCGGTCTTGGCGACTACGTTCGCAAGAACGGGTTTGAGCATGTCGTGATCGGGCTATCGGGTGGTATCGACTCGGCTCTATCGGCGGCGGTGGCGGCCGACGCGCTGGGCCCGGAGTCCGTTTGGGGCGTTGCCATGCCTTCCCGGTTCTCGTCCGAAGGGTCTTTGGTCGATGCCAGAAGCCTGGCCGAGCGATTGGGTATCCGGTTCGATGTGATTCCGATCGACGAGACCTTTGCCGGGTTCCTGGAGGCCTTGGATCCAGCCTTCACCGGCACCGAGTTCGGGGTGGCGGAAGAGAACCTGCAGGCACGGGTCCGGGGGGCGATTCTGATGGCCCTTTCGAACAAATTCGGGCATATGGTGGTTACCACCGGCAACAAATCGGAAGTCGCGATGGGATACGCCACTCTCTACGGCGATATGGCCGGCGGGTACTCGGTGCTCAAGGACGTATTCAAAACCCTGGTGTACCGGCTGGCCGAATGGCGGAACCGCGACGGCGAGGTCATTCCGCGGTCGACCATCGACAAAGCGCCGTCGGCGGAGTTACGGCCCGACCAGAAGGACAGCGACAGCTTGCCGCCCTACGATCTCCTCGATCAGATTCTTTCTCGCTACGTCGAGGAAGACCGCTCGGTGCTGGAAATCGTCGGTGCCGGTTATCCGACGGATCTCGTGAGCCGGATTGCGAATACCGTGGATCGCAACGAGTACAAACGTCGCCAGGCGGCGCCCGGAGTCAGGATCACTCGCAAGGCTTTCGGGAAAGACCGCCGGTTGCCGATCACCAATCGTTACCGGGAAGGCTGACGAAGGCGCCGATCACAGGTTCCTGCTGAACCGGCCACTATCCTCTCGCTGATGCGAGTGATCATCGACGGCCGGCCGGTCGACCCCCAGCATGCGACCATCTCGGTCTTCGATTGGGGTTTGCTGCGCGGCGACGGAATCTTCGAAGCCGTCCGTTCATACCGGGGCCGGCTGTTCCGACTCGATGCACATCTCGCCAGATTGCAGCGAAGCGCCGCTCAGATGCAGCTCGAACTCCCCGATCTGTCGGAGATCGCCCGCTGGGCCGGCGCTGTCGCCGAAGACGGTCACGACTGCTCGGTGCGGATCATCGTGACCAGAGGTGGGTCGGACCCAGAGGTTGATTGCCCGGCCCGGGTGGTGGTGTTTTGGGAACCTGTACCAGACTCTCCTGGGAGCGTCTCGGTGCGACCCACCGCGGCGCCCTGGCAATCGGGAGGAGTCCCTTGGGAGTTGATGGGGGCCAAGACCCTCTCGTATGCGCCCAACATGTCTGCCTGGCGGACCGCTCGGGCGGAAGGGTTCACGGACGCACTGCTGATATCGGGCAACGGGTTCGTGCTGGAAGGCCCGACCTTTTCTATCGGTTGGGTGGTAGATGGAGTGATCGAGACTCCGTCACTCGATCTGGGGATCCTGGCCTCGATTACCCGAATGGTGACCTTGGAAGAAGCCACCAAGCTGGGGTTGACCGTTGATGAGGGCCGATTCGCTCTCGATCGAGTGCTCGAGGCCGACGAGGTCTTCGCCCTTTCCACTCTCAAAGAGGTAACCCCGGTTGACCGAGTCGGAACCACGAGGTTCGCGACCGGCCCCGTCACCGGCAAGCTGATGGCGGCTTACCGTTCCCGGGTGGAGGCCGAGACGTCCTGAGCAGGGTGTCGGTGGCGTCCCGGGAACTCTCTTGCTCCGGCTTCCGTTGGAGAAGTAGCCACAAAGGTAGAGTGACACCATGCGACGTTTTGTAATCCTGGCTCTGGCCCTGGCTCTCGCAGCCGCAGCCTGCAACCGCGGTGACGACGCTGATCTGACCACCACCACGGGGGGATCGCCAACCACGACCACTACCAGCGGGGTTACCTCCACCGACGGCACAACCGGCGATGAAACCACCACGACCAATGTTGGCCCCGTTGAGCCCCCCACTTACGACATCATCGCCGGAGACACCGGATCTGACGAGTACGTCGTTTTGGTAGGGCCGGGCGCTTATACCGAACAGGACCTTCGCAACATCATGGAGGATGTGGTCGATGAGTATGCCCCGGTCACCGCTCATCTCGTCGACAGCGAGGACGCCGGCGACCTCGTGCTCAAGGACGAACTGACCGACGCCGAGCTGGAATTGCTAGACGCCCACTATTTCGCCCGCATCGTCGGGGGGACCACCCTCGAATTCCTGGGACCATACGCAGGCCTGGAATCCGTGCATATTGGTTCCTAGGCCACACTGCCTCTCAATTTCCGGGCCTCTGATGTCGATACACCTGGTGAAATGGAACCGCGCGTCTTGCTCGTTGATTCTGATTCTGTCACCAGGACGGTGACGGCCAACGTCCTGGCGTCGGCCCGCGTCGAGATCGTCGGCGAGGCTGCCAGCGGGGAACAGGCTCTCGCCCTGGCCCAGTCCGCTCACCCGACGGTGGCCGTTATCGATGCCGGGCTGTCGGGTATCGGTCCGGCGGTTACGGCCCGCCGACTGCGCGAGGAAGCTGATCGGCGAATGGAGATCGTGGCCGTCGCCTCGTTCGAGAACATCGGCAGAATTGGAGATATGGTTGGCGCCGGCGCGGCCGCCTATGTGGTCAAGGGAAAGCCGGCCGAGCTGATCGCCGCGGTGCGGTCGGTTTCAGCCGGCTCGGGTTTGTTGTCAGCCGAAGCGAGCCGCCCGGTTCTCGAAGAAGTGTCGCGACTCTACGACCGCGAGCGGGTTCGCAATGTCGAGCTGGAAAAGATGGTCGCGCGCCTCCAGGCGTTGTCCGTCACCGACTCACTCACCGGGCTCAAGAATCACGGGTTCTTCTTCGACCGCCTTGCTGAGGAACTCGAACGGGGAGCCCGTTATCAGCGCCCGGTGGCCGTGATCATCGCCGACATCGACGATTTCAAGATGGTCAACGATGCCTTCGGGCACGCGGTCGGCGATGCGGTGCTCAGGTCTCTTGGAGATGTGTTCCGGACGCAACTCCGTGAGGTGGATCTCGCCTGTCGGATCGGCGGGGAGGAGTTCGGTTTCGTCTTGCCCGAGACCGACGAGGAAGGCGGAATGCGCGCCGCCGAGAGAATTCGTACGGCGGTGGCGGCCTTTCCGATACCTGAGGTCGGCAGTGTGACCATCAGTTTGGGTGTGGCCGTCTTCCCCGACCACGCAACCGAACGGGATGAACTCCTCGAATCGGCCGATACCGCCCTTTACCAGGCTAAGCATGAAGGCAAGGACTGTTCCCGCCTGGCCGGGGACTCGTCGATGACCGTGCAGCTCACCAGGGCACGCCCGACGACCGGACCGGTGGTCGGGGCGCTGTTGGCGGCTCTGCGAATGCGGGTTCCGTATCTGGTGGAGCATTCGGTGCGGGTGGCGGACCTCGCGCCGTTTCTGGGAGGTCGCCTAGGGTTGTCGGTTGCCCGGTTGGGTCGTCTGAGGCTGGCCGCGCTGCTGCATGACGTGGGGATGCTCGGCGTTCCCGATTCCATCTTGATCAAGCCCGGACCATTGGACGCCGCCGAGTGGGACGTCGTGCGAGACCACCCCCAGAACGGACATGACCTGGTCGCCGACGCGGTTCACGTCGAAGTCTCGAACGCCGTCCTTTGTCATCACGAGCGCATGGACGGGACCGGGTATCCCCGCGGACTCACCGGTGAGGAGATTCCTCTTCTGGCCCGCATTCTGCTGGTAGCCGACGCGTTTGACGCAATGACAATGCCCCGGTCGTATCAGCGACCGCTTACCCCAACTGAAGCACTTGCCGAGATCCGCCGCAACTCGGGTACCCAGTTCGACGAGCAGGTCGTCGAGGTCCTCGCCGAGCACCTGGGGAACGGCCTCTCTTCCAACGTCTTCGAGTTCCGTCAGCGGGGCATTGCCGGATAAAACTCCGTTCTTGCGTCGATCATCTGCGCTCTGACTCGTTTTCTGACGCAAGAACGAAAAGCCCTGGGGGTTTCTTTCTTGTCTCACCCGGCTGGCATGGTGCCGTGATGGATAACTATCGAGAACTGGCTGCTATCGCTGAACGACAACACGGTGTTGTCTCGTTGGACCAGGGTCGCCGCGTCGGTTTCGCCGATTACCAGGTTCGAAGCCTCGTGGAAGGGGGGCGCCTGATGAGGGCGGCAACAGGTGTGTATCTTTTCGCCGGATGTCCACCGAGCTGGAAACAGGCGGTCATGGTGGCCGTGGCGGCAGGCGGCGAAGCCGCGCTTGCTTCCCATCAGACCGCTGCTTATCTCTGGGACCTTGTCGGGCTCAAGCCGGAGCGAATCGAAATAGTGATGCCGCGTTGGGACCGCTCCCAGAAAGGCTTTGTGGTTCACGAATCCATGGATCTGGTTGCGGAGGATGAAGATCGAGTAGATGGTATTCCTACGACCTCAGCTACTCGAACCGTTGTCGATCTGGGCGCCACTGCCCCCTGGCTCGTTGAGGCTGCCCTCGAAAGAGGGATTCGACGCGGGTTGTTCACCATCGCCGAAGTCGCCCGGTTCGTAAATCGCGTGGGGCGACGCGGTCGACGGGGGGTTGGAACGATCAGGCCGCTGATTGAGCAACGACTCCGGTGGGATGCCGCGACAGAGAGTGAACTGGAAGACCTATTCCGGAAAGTGTGGAGTGACCTGGGACGACCGGAACCGGTCGCTCAGCACCGGATCGAGGATCCCACCGGAACTTTCGTCTGCCGGGCCGACTTCGCATTTCCTGATGCCAGGCTCCGTATCGAGCTCGACTCGGAGGCCTACCACATGGACCGGCCCACCTTTCGCAAGGATCGGTCCGTGCAGAACCGTACCGAATTGCTGGGTTGGAGGACCCTCCGCTACACCTGGTGGGATCTCACCTCGAGGCCCGCTGAGGTGATCAGAGAGATCACCAGGGCGCTGGGAATCACCGTTCCTGCGTCGATTTAGTGCGGCCACCGTAGGAGATTGACGCAGGAACGGAAGAGATCAGAGCAGTGCCGCCGCTACCAGCAGGAAGCCTCCGAATCCGACCATGTCGGTGATCAGGGTGAGGAAGATGCTCGATGCCTGGGCCGGGTCGGCGCCCAGCTTGCGGAGCAAGAGCGGGATGCTCGCTCCGGCCAGGCCGGCCACGGCCACGTTGCCGAAGGCGGCCAGGGCGACGACGGTTGCGATCCTCACGACCGATCCCTGTGATGCGAACACCCCGGTGTGGAGAAGAGCCATGGCCAGAACTCCGGAAAACGTACCCAGAACCAGACCGTTGGAGAGGCCCACGGCGAACTGCCGACCTATCACTTGCATTACCTGGCTGCGGGGTACGTCGTCGGTGGCGAGGGAACGGATCACCACGGCCAGGCTCTGAAAACCACCGTTCCCCCCGAGCAGAGCGATCACCGGCATAAGAGCCGCGAGGACGGGTTCCTGGCTGATGACTCCGGTTTGCTTTTCGATGACGAACGCGACGAACAGGGCCATTATGAGATTCAGGCTCAGCCAGGGAAGGCGCATCCGTACCGAGCCCAGTACCGGCGTGAAAACTGTCTCCTCGGCACCGGCCCCGGCGGCCACGGCGAAGTCTTCTGTGGCCTCCATCTGAATCGCCTCGATGACCCCTTCGTTGGTGACCATCCCCAGCAAGCGGAGCCGGTCGTCGACCACGGGGATGCTGAAGAGGTGGTACCGGTTGGTGAGTTCGGCCGCCTCCTCACGATCGGCCATGGCGTTGACGGCCACCGGATTGGGGATCATCGCTTCGTCGAGCCCGACTCCGGGGCGTTTGAAAACGAGGTCCCGGAATGACAGCACCCCAACCAGGGTGTCGTCGTCGTCGACGATGTACACGTAGGAAAGGTCTTCGAGTTCCTCGTTCATCTGCCGGACTCGTTCGATGGCTTCCCCGGCAGTCATCCCAACCGGGAGCTTGGCAACCTCGGTGGTCATCAAGCCACCGGCTGAGTCCGGGGGATAGGCCAGAAGCTTGCGGACATCGGCCTCAGCCCGGTCCTCCATCGCCTTGAAGATCCCCGCTCGGGCCTCGGGTTCGAGGGCCGCAATCAGGTCGGCTGCCTCGTCGGCCGGCATTTCTTCGAGGTAGTCGGCGGCGGTCTCCGGATCGAGCTCTTCGAGGATGTCGGCCGCCAGATCGTCGTGCATCTCCTCGAGAATCTCGGCGGCATCATCCGGATCGAGATCCGCCAGCAGATCGGTGGCTGCGTCTTCGCCCAGCTCTTCGAGGATGTCTGCGGCGTCGTGGGGGTCGGCCTCAACGATGGCCGACCACTCCTCGGTGTGCGTATCGAGGTATTCCTCAACCTCGCGCGGGGCCATTCGAGCACGCCGGCGCAACAGCTGAGCGGCATCGCGCGGTCGACGCGGCCGCAGTTTCATCTTGTTCGATTCCTCGGCACGATGTCCCTCCACGCAACGAGCATGGCCGGTAGGCGTGACTCAGGCTACTGCCAACTGGATGCCGAACTGAAACCTCGGAACCGGCCAACGGACCGCAGGTCTTTACCCCTCGAAGGGACGGATTCCGGTTATCACCATCGTGAAGGTGCCCGCCGGCGCATCGTAGGAAACCTCGTCGTCTACCCGGGCACCGAGCAGCGCCTGGCCGAGTGGACCGCCCGGGGAAGCGAGGAGGAAACCGGGGGCTTTGTTCTCGGCCGGGGCCACGAAGTATTCGTGAGTGTCGCCCTCCCCGTCGGTTACGGTCACAATCGAACCGATCTCGACTCGGCCGGTGTCTGCCGCCTCACGGACCTCAGCGGTGTCGAGGAGATGCACGATCTGACGGATCCGGGCTTCCATCATGCCCTGCTCGTTCTTGGCGGCGTCGTAGTCGGCGTTCTCGCGAATGTCGCCGTGAGATCGCGCTTCGGCGATTCGTTCGGATATCTGGTGCCGCCCGTCCGTCCGCAGGTACGACAGTTCTTCCTGCAGTTTCTGGTAGGCGGCCGGCGTGAGCCAAGTGGTCTCGTCGGTCATGACCGGGCAGGATAGCTCCGTGCAGGACTATTCGACACAAAAAGTCGGCCCGGCCGTCGGCTTTGCTCTGCTGGCGGCCGCTCTGTGGGGGGTAAGCGGAACGGTGGCTGCCGATGCTTTCTCCGAGCTGTCGCCGGCCCGGGTCGCGCAGGCCCGTTCGATGGTCGCTCTCGCTTTTCTCCTGCCGTACGCGTGGCACCGAGGCCTGCTCGGAACCTCAGGAACCGGCCGCCGGTTGGTGGCATTCGGGTTGGTGCTTGCCACAGTTCAAGTCACTTACTACTGGGCAGTCGAGCGGTTGGGGGTGGCTCCCGGCGTCACACTCCAATTCCTCGGACCGATTCTGATTCTGGTGTGGATGGCGTCCCGGCAGAAGCGCCGGGTACCCAAATTGGTGTGGATGGCCGGGTTGCTGGCCCTGTCCGGAACGGTGATGGTCACCCGTGCTTGGGACGTCGACTCGCTGGATCTTCTCGGGGTAGTAGCCGGGCTGGGGGCAGCCGTCACCATGGCCGCTTACCTTCTGATGGGCGAGAGCCTGACCAAGCGGTTGTCGCCGGTGACTCTGCTCACCTATGGATTCATGGTGGCGGCGGGGTTCTGGGCAGTAGCCCAACCGTTGTGGCAGTTCCCGACCGACCTCTCAGCCAAAGCCTGGGTCGAGTTGTTGTGGGTCGGCGTGGGGGGAACGATGATCCCATTCCTGGCGACCATGGCTGCCCTCAGACGCGCCTCGGCGGCGGTGGTGGGAGTGGTTGCCTCTTTTGAACCCGTCATCGCTGCGATTACGGCATGGTGGTTCCTATCGCAGTCTCTGGCTCCCGTGCAAGCGATCGGAGGACTGTTCGTCGTTGCCGCGGTTGCGTTTGTGCAGCGATTTGGGGTCGCCGAGGTTGAGGTACCCCTCGACTCAGTTCGTTAGCCGAACCGGCTCCGTCTCCTGATTCGCCAGCGCATTGCTCAGGGTGGCCAGGCGTTCGAGAACGACCCGGTAGTAGACCCACCGACCCCGTTTTTCTCTCTCGACCAGACCTGTCTCATGGAGCACTTTGAGGTGGTGACTGACCGTCGGCTGGGATACTCCGATCGGCTCGACCAGGTCGCAGGCGGCGCAGGCTTCACCCATGCTGGCGATGATGCTGAGCAAACGCAGTCGGGTCGGATCGCCCAGGACCCTGAACCACTCGGCCAGCTGAGCGGCTTGATGCTTGTCGAGAGGCTCCTCCGCGAGGGGAGCGCAGCATTCCACGACGTTTGGCATCTCCTCATGATCCCATATATAGATGGTCATCGCTATGGCGGCCCGCCCGCCGATCGCGGGGATGTGGCAAACTGCCCGACGGGAAAGGAGGTGGAGATGACAGAGAAGTTGACGGCGTACTCGCACGGCAGCGGTTGAGCATGCAAGCTCGGTCCTGACGAGCTGGCGCAGGTCTTGCGCCCCTTGCACAACCATCCCACCACTCTCCACCCCGACCTGCTTGTCGGTCTCTCCTCGGGCGATGACGCCGGGGTTCTTCGATTGCCCGACGGGCGACTGATGGTGCAGACGGTGGATTACTTCACCCCGGTCGTCGATGATCCCGGCGACTGGGGCCGGATCGCCGCGGCCAATGCCCTTTCCGATATCTACGCCATGGGGGGCACTCCCAGCACGGCTCTCCAGCTGATCGGTTGGCCGCGCGGGAAGCTGTCGTTTGATCTACTCGGTGAGGTGATCAGCGGGGGCGTCGAGAAACTGGAAGAAGCGGGTTGTCTGCTGATCGGCGGCCACTCAATCGACGACCCGGAGCCGAAATACGGGTTCGCCATCACCGGGTTTGTCGATCTCGATCGGCTGACCACCAATGCCGGGGCTCAGCCCGGCGATCGGCTGGTGCTGACCAAACCAATCGGCACGGGCATCATCTCCACAGCCGTCAAGAACGGCCAAGCCGGTCCGGCAGTGATCGCCGAGGCCATCGCCGTCATGTCGGAGCTCAATGCCGGAGCTGCTCGTGCCATGGCGGCCGTCGGCGTTCACGCCGCAACGGATGTCACCGGCTTCGGCCTGCTCGGTCACTTGGGCGAGATGCTGATGGCGAGTGGTATGGGCGCCGTGGTCGAGTACAAAGCGGTACCCCTGATTGAGGGTGTGCGGGAATTGGCCGTGGCGGGCCTAGTTCCGGGAGGCACCAGACGGAATTTGGTGGCCGCCGGACGGTTCACCGATTTTGGTGACCTCGAGTCAAGCGAGCAGATCATCCTGGCCGATGCTCAGACGAGCGGCGGTTTGCTGATCGCCGTCGCGGCCGCCAAGACCCGGGAGCTCGTTGAAGCCCTGACCTCCGAAGGGGCCCGGGCGGCGGCCATCATTGGTCAAGTTGGTGACGATCGTCCGGGAACCATCTACGTTCGCTAGGGGTCCCTTCGGCGTCATACACTGGCCGTCTCGTGCAGAGAACTCGAATTGGATTCGGACGTCAAACGTGGGCCCTGACTTTTTCGATCGCCTTTGTGATGACCGGGGTGAGCCTGGTCGCTCCCATCATTCCGCTCTATGCCCTCGAGTTCGGGGTCAGTTACACGGCGGCCGGAGCGCTGATCACCGGTTTCGCTCTGGCCCGCCTGATGTTCAGTCTGTTGGGGGGCGTAGCCGGCGACCGGTACGGTGCGCGGCGGGTGGCTATCGCCGGTGCTCTCCTGTTGACGGTGTCGAGCGTAACCGCCGCGCTGGCTCCCACCTACTTCGTGCTGCTGATCTCCCGTTTTGTCGAGGGAATGGGCTCGGCGATCCTGGCAACCACCGGCGCCCAGTATCTGGTCCAAACGACCCCTAAGGCGCGTTTGGGCAGGACGATGGCCCTTTACCAGACCGGCCTCTTGGTCGGCGTCGCCATCGGGCCTTTCATCGGCGGCCGCCTGGCCGAGATGGGAGACTTCCGGACTCCTTTCTGGGCGTATTCGTTCCTCGGGTTTGTGGTGGCCGTGCTGGTTGCTCGCTTCATCACCGACCTGCCACCGTCCGGCATGACCGTCGGTGAGTCGTTTCGCGCCACCGGCGCCATCCTGAAGAACCCCTCCTTTCGGGTGATCTTGTTTGTGGCCTTTGCGCTGTTCATCATGAGGGGTGGCGCCCGGATCACGCTCTTCCCGTTGTTCGGCAGTGAGGTGGTCGGGCTGGGACCTTCCCAGATTGGAGATATTTTGTCCCTGTCGGCGGTAACCAACCTGTTGATCGTCAACCCGGGTGGCTTGCTGGTGGATCGGATCGGCCGCAAGCCGGTGGCCGTGGCGGGGCTGATCCTGGCCGGGTTGGCGATTTCTGCCTACGGGTTCTTCGACACCTTCTTCTCGCTTCTGGTCGTGTCGGGCGTGTTCGGACTGGCTTCGGGTCTGGCGTCGATCCCGCCTCCGACCATGGTCGGTGATCTGGCGCCTCCCGGGGGGGAAGGTTCGGCGGTCGGTCTCTATCGCACCGCCGGGGACCTCGGGTTCATCGTCGGGCCGCTCCTCATGGGCGCGGTTGCCGATGCCGGCGCGTTCTCGACCGGGTTCCTCATCAGTGGTGTTTTGCTGGGGGTGGCCGCCCTGCTGGTCACCAGGATTCCCGAGACCCGTAGGCAGGAGGTAGACGACTGATGGCCGATCTCGGCCGCCTGGAGAAGATCGCCGGCGCTTTGTCGATCGGGCGGGCACCACGCCACATCTTCCTGTGCGCTGAGCAGTCCATTCCCCGCTGCTCAACGGCCTCGGAGAGCGGTGAGGTGTGGACCTACTTGAAGAACCGGCTCAAAGAGCTGGACTTGACCAGCCCTCCGCCGCGCTGGCGGGGCGATTTCACGGATGAGCCGCCGCCCGGAACCGCCATGGGGACCGGCACAGTATTGCGGAGCAAAGTGGACTGTTTCCGGGTCTGCGAACAGGGCCCGATCGCCGTCGTGTATCCGGACGCGGTGTGGTATCACTCGGTCTCCGTCGAGGTGATGGAGAGGATCATCCGGGAGCACCTCATCGGCGGAAGACCGGTCACCGAAAACGTATTCGCAGTCGGTCCGGATCGGCCGGGGGGGCAGTAGAGACATGAGGAGGGCGTCGTGAGCTGGTTTTGGAAGAGAGTTTTGATTGCGGCTGCACTCTGGAGATTGTTCGGACCTGAAACCGGACCCCGGTTTGTGTCCAAGCAGGAGCACCCGTTGCGAGTGCCCGGCCGGACGGTCTTTGTGGGCGACCGGGAATTCTTCCTCCGTGAAGCCGGACCGATCGATGGTCCCCCCTTGGTTCTGATTCACGGTCTGGGCAACGACTCGCTCGAGAACTGGTACGAGCTGATCAAGCGGCTCCGGCATCAGTACCGCATAGTCGCCGTTGATATCCGCAACCACGGGAAGAGCGACAAGCCGCGCGAGCGATTTGAGATCAGCCAGATGGCCGACGAAGTAGCCGGGATGATGGACGCGGTCGGCATCGATAGAGCCGCCGTCGCCGGGTTCTCGATGGGGGGGATGATCTCACAGGAGCTCGCCCACCGGCACCCTCACCGGGTAGATCGGGTCATATTGATGGGAACCACGGCCCATCAACCGGGGGGGATCAAAGCCGTCCGCTGGTTGGGGTTTGTAGTGGGCCGGGCGGCCGAACGTCTCACCGGCAAGCAGCTTTCGCTCTTCACCTACTGGTACATGCTGCTGACCGGCGCCGTCCCCCGTTCGTACGCCCGTTGGTTCCGGGAGACGACCCTTGATCGGGATGCCGACCTCTACTACCAGGCGGCTTTCGCGGTCATAAACTTCGACAGCCGCGAGTGGGTGGGACGCCTGGATACGCCGGCATTGGTGATCATCTCAGTGAAGGATCAACTCGTTCCCGCTTCCTGGCAGTACGACCTGGCGGGACGGTTGAGGGACGCCGAGGTGGTTGAGCTGGTAGACGGCGGACACGAGCATCCCTGGACCCACGCCGATCGGATTGCAATTGCCATCGATAAGTTTGTGGCTGGGCCCGGCCTGCGGGTGGTGGAAGCGTCGTAGCTCTTCCGGTCCGAGCGCGGCCGCTCAGATCCCCGCCCCGCTCGAAAAGGTGCCTGCACTGTCTGGAGGGACAGACAACTGAGCATCTTTCAGTCGCGATTCGAGATAGTCGACTCGCTCCACCAACACTTCGAGAACCCGAATATCGTGATCCGCGTCGCTCTCGCTGACCTTCACTTGGTGCTCGCCCCTTCGATCCTGATCGAGTATCCGCGCCGCCACCCCGACCACGATTGCTCCGGGGGGAACATCTCGAACCACGATTGCGCCCGCCCCGATCCGGGCGTCCCGGCCGATGGTGACGGCGCCGAGTATCGTCGCCGAGGCTCCCACCAGGACCCCGTCCTCGAGAGTGGGATGGCGCTTCTTCTTCGCCAGACTGGTTCCGCCCAGGGTCACCCCCTGGTAGAGCATTACATCGTTACCGATCAAGGTCGTCTCGCCGATCACCACCCCCATGCCATGGTCGATGACGAATCGGCGCCCGATGGTGGCTCCCGGATGGATCTCGATACCGGTCAGCGCCCGACTGATTTGGCTCAGCAAACGGGCCCAGAAACGAAGGCCGCGTCGCCACATGAGATGGGCAAGTCGGTGGAACCAGATTGCATGAAGCCCCGGGTAGTTGAACACCACTTCGGCCGCGCTGCGGGCTGCCGGATCCCGATCAAAGACGGCCTCGATGTCTTCTCGGAGAAGCGCGCCGAGTCGGGGAGTTCTCGTAGTCATGTCGCGGCTCCTTCGAAAAGGGCCGTCGATAGATAACGTTCTCCGGTGTCCGGAAGCACCACGACGAGAAGCTTGCCTGCGTTCTCCGGCCGGGCCGCGATCTGCAGCGCGGCGGACACGGCGGCTCCGGATGAGATGCCCGCCAGGATTCCCTCAACGCGAGCCAGCTTCCTGGCTGTCTGCAAGGCGTCGTCGTTGCCGATGAGGATGATCTCATCGATGATTCTGGTGTTGAGTACCTTGGGAACGAACCCTGCTCCTATCCCTTGGATCTTGTGTGGTCCGGGAGCTCCGCCGGACAAAACCGGCGAATCCTCCGGCTCGACGGCGATCACCTCGAGGGACGGGCGTCGCTCTTTGAGCGTTTCACCGACTCCGGTAATCGTCCCTCCGGTCCCCACGCCGGCTACGAAGATGTCGATCTCGCCCCTTGTATCGGCCCAAATCTCCTCAGCGGTCGTGCGCCGGTGAATCTCCGGGTTGGCGGGATTGGCGAACTGCTGGAGGACCACCGAACCGGGGATCTCGTCCAGCAGCTCTTCGGCCCGGGCAAGGGCTCCCTTCATACCGAACTCGCCCGGAGTGAGCAATACCTCGGCACCGAGAAAGCTGAGCAAGCTGCGACGTTCGATGCTCATCGTGTCGGGCATAGTGAGAACCAGCCGGTATCCCTTGGCTGCGGCCGTGAACGCCAACCCGATTCCGGTGTTCCCGGACGTCGGTTCGATGAGGGTCGTCCGGCCGGGCGTGATTCGGCCTTCGGCTTCGGCAACGGCAATCATGTTGACGCCTATCCGGTCCTTGACGCTCCCCAGCGGGTTGAACGATTCGAGTTTGGCGACCACCCGGGCCCCACCGGCGGGATTGAGCCGTCGCAGTTCGACCAGTGGTGTCTTGCCGACGGTCTCTGTGATGTCTTTGAAAATGCCTGGCATGGGGTTCCTTTGCTTTCCTGGAGTACAACGGCCCGGTTGAGAACCGCGGGCCGTTCCTTGAAGAGAGACTCGATGAGGGGAGATAGGTCAGCGCACGCCCGCGGGACATCGAGTCCCGCTCGTACAGCGGCAAGGCCGCTTCAGCCTGTGCGCAGAGTTCATCCAGCGCAAAGGTACCACGCTGCAGGTACCGGCGGTATCCCGGGAAAGCAGCCCGTCGCACGAGCCACGGGCGGGTAGATCCCGGGGTCCTCGCCCACACCCGCCCGGACTGCGAACATGTTCCCATGAGCACAACGCCCGCTATTCAGGACACCTACCCGGACGATGTGGCGCACTGCTACGGGTGTGGTCGACTGAACGAGCATGGGTACCAGATCAAGACTCGCCCGCATGGCGAGGGCACGTTGACCGAGTTCCTTCCCGAACCGATCCATACGGCCATTCGCGGCTACGTCTACGGGGGGCTCATCGCCAGTCTGATCGATTGCCATTCGACTGGTTCGGCCGCCATATTCTCGATGGAGGATGTCGGTACCGAAATCGGCAGCGAACCATCGCCGCGCTTTCTCACGGCTCACCTCGAGGTCGATTACTTGAAACCGACTCCACTGGATCGAATGACATTCATCGGTCGGGCTGCCGAGGTGAAGGAACGCAAGGTCGTGGTGGTCACCGAATGCATCGTTGAAGGAGAGGTCACTGCCCGCGGCTACGCGGTACTCGTGAAGATGCCCGAGGGGATGATCGAGACTTTCTCGGACTAGCGCGCCACGACGACGCGGTCGTTGGGTCGTCCGCTACCGTGAGCGTATGAACCTGCCTCCGGTGTTGCTCTCCGAGCAGCAGATCGACGACCGGGTGAGTGAACTCGCCGCGGAGATCGACGTCGTGTACGGCCGTGCGGAGCAGTTGGTCCTGATCGGCGTGCTCAAAGGCTCCTTCATCTTTCTCTCCGATCTGGCCCGGAAGCTCACGATTCCCCACCGGGTGGAGTTCATTGCGGTGTCGAGCTATGGCTCCAAGGAGAGCGAAGCGGCCGATCCGGTTCGTCTCCTCATGGACGTCCGCCACGCCGTCGGCGGCGAGCATGTTCTGCTCGTGGAGGACATCGTCGATACGGGCCACACTCTTGTCTACCTGCAGCGGTTGTTCGAGGTGCGCGGGGCGGCATCACTCAAGGTCTGCACGTTGTTGCACAAGCCCGCGCGAACCGAGGAGGTGGTTCACATCGATTTCCTCGGCTTCACAATCCCGGACCTTTGGGTGGTGGGATACGGGCTCGACTACGCCGAACGGTACCGGACCCTTCCCTACATAGGTGAACTCCCGCCTGAGATGCGCTGAATGGAGGACGCCCGGTCGGGGCGGCTGCCGGTTTCGGGCGGCTTCGTCCCGGATCCGTCCTTCTATCCTTGAGGCTATGAGCACCTACACCGCCCCCCTCCGCGACATCACGTTCACCCTCGAGCACCTGGCCGGTTTGCCCGAGCTGACCAATTGGGAAGCCTTCGCTCATGCCGATTCTGAGATGTTGTACGGCGCCCTCCAGGAAGCCGGACGCTTTGTGTCCGAGGTCATCGCCCCCACCAACGTGATTGGTGATGAGACCGGGTGCACGCTGAACGACGACGGGACCGTCACCACTCCTGACGGTTTCAAGGAAGCATACGAGCGGTTCGTCGAGTCCGGCTGGGGCACCCTTCCCTTCCCCGGCGCCTTCGGCGGGCAAGACCTCCCCTGGGTGGTCGGGATCGCGATCGTCGAATTGCTGAAATCCGCCAACATGGCGTGGTCGCTGTGTCCGATGCTGACGCAAAGTGCCATCGACGCGATAATCCATCACGGCAGTCCCGAGCAGCAAGCCACCTACCTGGAGAAGTTGGTTACCGGCGAGTGGACCGGAACTATGTTGCTCACGGAATCTGAGGCCGGATCTGACGTTGGGGCGCTGCGAGCCAAGGCCACCCCGGCCGGTGACAACAGTTGGCGGATCACCGGTTCGAAGATCTTCATTACTTGGGGCGAGCACGATGTCGCCGAGAACATCATCCATTTGGTGCTGGCCCGCACTCCGGGCGCTCCGCCCGGAACCCGAGGAATTTCCCTGTTCATAGTCCCCAAGTATCTGGTGAATCCTGATGGGAGCCTGGGCGAGCGAAACGATATCAAGGCGGTATCACTCGAACACAAGCTCGGCATTCACGCCAGTCCCACTTGCGTGATGTCGATGGGTGACGACGGGGAGGGGGCGGTCGGATATTTGATCGGGGAAGAGAACCGGGGCATGGCCTACATGTTCACGATGATGAACAACGCCCGATTGGCGGTCGGCATGGAGGGGCTTTCGATCTCCGAGCGCGCCTACCAGCAGGCCCTGGAGTACGCCCAGGTGCGGAGGCAGGGAAGAGCGATTGGAGCTCCCAAGACCGAGAGTTCACTCATCATCGAGCACCCGGATATCCGCCGAATGCTGATGACGATGAAGGCCAACATCGAGGCCATGCGCGGCTTGTTGTACCTCACAGCCGCCAGCATCGACCGCTCCCGGCATCATCCCGAGGAAGCGGAGCGTGAAAGGTTCGGTGAGTTGCTGGCTTTGCTCACCCCGGTCGCCAAAGCCTGGCCGACAGATCGTGGGGTAGAAATGACCTCGCTGGGGATTCAGATCCACGGCGGAATGGGCTACGTCGAGGAGACCGGGGCGGCCCAGCACTGGCGTGATTCCCGCATCGCCCCCATCTACGAAGGCACCAACGGAATCCAGGCCATCGATCTGGTACTCAGGAAGGTCCCGATGCGGAACGGTGGCGTGGTCCGCGAGTTCATCGCCGAGATGGCCGCCCTCGATTCACAACTCGAGGCCGCAGGCGATGTATTTGCCTTGATCCGCGCATCTCTGACTGAGGCGCGAAGGGCGCTCGAAGGTGCCACCGAGTGGTTGTTGGTATGCGAGGACCCCAATGATGCGCTGGCCGGGGCCACGCCTTACCTCGAGCTTTTCGGCACGGTGACCGGTGGTTGGTTGCTGGCCAAAGGTGCTCTGGCGGCTTCCAAAGAACTCGAGAGCGGACCGGACCCATTCCTGCACGCCAGGGTCGCTACCGCCCATTTCTTCTGCACCCAGTTGCTTCCCAGAGCGGTAGGCCTGGTCCCGTCGGTCACCGCCGGCGCCGGTGATCTGTTCGAGATCACACCCGAGCAGCTCGGGGTCTAACCGACACTAGGCAACGTCGCCCGTTCCGACGACGGGTCAACCCACCGATACGAGGGCCACCGCCGCCAGCGCCAGCCCCAAACCGACAAGTCGCCGCGCCGTGAGTCTCTCGTGGAACACGAGGCGGGCGAGTAGCACGGTAGTCGCCGGGAACATCGCAGCTATCACGGTCGCCACGGCCAGCGATTCGAGCCCGGCGGCGATGATGAAAAAGCCGTTCCCGATCGCCGTCAGCGACCCGGCGGCGATCCCGGGAGTCATGGCGGCGCGGGGTAGCAGCAGGTTCTTGCCAAGCCAGAGACCGACGATGGCGATCAGGACTCCTCCCGCGATCCTGGCGGGAAGCACCGCCCAGATACTCGACCCGTCGGACGTGAAGCTGAGGAAGATCAGCTGGGCTCCGAAGCCGAGGCCGGAGATCAAGCCGAAGCGGAGTCCGTCACGGTCCCCCGTGAGGACTTGGCTGCTGCCACCGCTCACCAGCCAGATGGCGATAATCCCGGTGACGATTCCGGCGATGACCACACCGGTCGGAAAGTCGCCGATGAAGGCGCTCCATACGACCGGCCAAGTTGCGGCCCCGACAGCGGCGATCGGGGAGACCACGGCGATATCGCTTCGAGTGAATCCGGTGTACAGACCCATCACCCCGATAGCGCCGCCGACACCGGCCAGCGATCCCCACAAGGTGAGCTCTCCGGTGAGCTTGCCATCGAGAAAGGGGGCGATGGCGAGCACCGTGATCGCCCCGGCCGCGTGATTCCAGGTTCCCACCGCCCAGGCATTGGCCCGACGACTCGCCAGACCTCCAAGGAAGTCGCCGGTACCCGCAAACGCCGCGGCAAGAGCGGCCAGGAAAACGCCCATCACGGCACGCTACCGGGAAGTGGGCAGCGGCGCCTAATGGCGACGCGCCTACTCTGCTCGGCTGGATGGTTGGGGTCTCTGATGCCGCGAGCTACGCCCGGTTGGATTCGGGTGGTCGGTTTTCGGAATCCGGGCGTTGGTACTCCTGCGGAGATCGCTAGGGTCCCGGAGACCCGGGACCCGGTCCCGACCGTATAGAAGGGAACCTCGTGCGACAGTCGGATTGGCAAAAAGTGATCGAAGCGGCCATGGTGCCCGCGTCCAATTATCTCCGGTCGTTGCCCGATCGACCCGTCTACCGTCCTACCGACCCCGACGACATCCGGGCCTTGCTGGGCGGTCCGATCCCCGAAAAAGGGAGCCAAGCTGAGGACGTGGTGGCCGATTTGGCCCGTGACCTGGATCCGTATGTTGTCGCACATGCTTCCGGTCGGTACTTCGGGTTTGTGGTAGGCGGCCTGCACCCCGCTTCCTATGGGGCCGAGCTGCTGGCTTCTGCCTGGGATCAGAACGCCGGCCTGTATGCGGTTGCTCCCGGTGTCGCGATCGCCGAGGAGGTGGCGGCCCGCTGGGTGTTGGAGCTTCTCGAACTTCCCCTCGAGTCCTCGGTGGGGTTCGTGACCGGTGGCCAGATGGCCACCTTTACCTGTCTGGCAGCCGCCCGTCATCAGGTGCTTTTGGAGGCCGGGTGGGACGTGGAAGCCGCCGGACTGCAAGGTGCTCCGCAGATCCACGTGGTAGCGAAGACCGAGCGGCATTCGACGGTGCCCCGGGCCCTCCGTCTGCTTGGTCTGGGAGACTCGACCACGATTGATGTTCCCTCCGACGGTCAATCGCGAATCGATCCTGTTGCTCTCGACAAAACGTTGGAGAATCTGGTGGGACCGACCATTGTCTGCGTCGAGTCGGGCAACGTCAATACCGGCTCGTTCGACCCTTTCCATGCAGTAGCCGATGCCGCCGGGCGCCACCGCGAGCGGGGCAACCCCACCTGGGTGCACGTGGATGGGGCAGTCGGGTTGTGGGCTAGAGCTTCTGCCGATCGAAGCTACCTGGCCGACGGTCTCGAACGGCTCGATTCGTGGTCGACGGACGCCCACAAACTTCTCAACGTGTCCTACGACTCCGGTATCGCAATCTCTCGTCACTCGGCTGCTCATCAGGCCGCCATGAGCGTGCATGCCTCCTACTTGATCCAGGCCGATGGAGGGGTTCGGGATCAGATGGACTGGAACCCGGAGTTCTCCCGCCGGGCGCGCGGTCTGCCCGTATACGCCACACTCCGATCGCTGGGCCGCCGAGGAGTCGAGGAACTGGTGGACCGCACGTGCTCGCTGGCCCGACGGTTTGCAGATCGCCTGGCCGGCAGCGGTCGGGTGGAGATCATGAACGAGGTCGTTTTCAACCAGGTATTGGTCCGGTGGCTTTCTTCCGACGGGCGCCACGACGCCTTCAACGACCGGGTAGTGGCAGCCATTCAGGCCGATGGGACTGCGTTCTTCAGTGGGACCACGTGGAACGGCAAGCGTCTCATGCGGATCTCTGTCTCCGACTGGGCGACCGATGAAGGGGATGTCGACCGGGCGGTCGAGGCTTTGCTTCGCTGCGCCGGGTGAAGCCTTGGGAGACATCGTCCCCGACGGGCCCGACGTACGTCCGGGTGAGAGAGATGAGAGAGCACGAAGCAATCGTCTATCACTGGAGCGGGATCAGCGTCGGGCCGAGGGCGGTGGCCCGACGGGTTTTTGCCTCTCCCGCCGGCGGGAGAGGCGTGACCAAAGCGAGCGGAGAGAGTGGAACCGACTACTGAGAACTGATGACTAACAAATCTCTTCCACCCTCTCCCTGGCCCCCTCCCGCCGGCGGGAGGGGGAAGTTCTTTCAGTTTTCGTTGTTCGTGCCCATCTTGATCAGTCCGGCTTGCTTGGCAGCGAATACGGCGATACCGACGACCAACAGGATCAGCAGCAGCTTCTTCATCAGAGCCTTCCTCGAGTTCGCTACGAATCCTATGCGCTTTCGGGTGGTGTCGTGGTCACCCTTGTGGCAACAAGCGGAGGTGCCCTTCAGCATCGGCTTCGATCGAGGCTCGTTCCCACAAGAGAGGTTGGGTGTCGTTGACCACCCACAGGTCGGCCATGTCGATGTAATGCTTGTGGAAGGCATGTCCCGATTGGCCCGTGGTGTGAAGGGCTCGTGAACGAGCGAGGTCGTCGAGATCGACGATCATCCGCATCGATGGCAGGGCAATCACCTCGTATCCCTCGGACGCATTCCAGGTGGTGGCGTTGACGATATCGCCGCCGCCCGAGGTTTCGAATCCTCCCCGGTTGAACAGCCACTCGATGGGGGCAATACCGGACTCCCCGAACGTGGCATTTCGGAATGAAGCGGTATGCAACTCGCCCCACCGCCAGTCGTCCGGGTTGTTACCCATCTCGGCCACCATCTCGTTCCATGCCGACTGCATGGCAGTTTCCAGAACCGTGTCGCGGGTCTCGACGTTGCTCGTTGCCTGGTTGTCCCACCATTCGTTGGTCGGGTCGGACAGGATCAGCCGGATCGCTTCGAACAAGCGATCGCGACCGACCGGCCAGTAGTCCTTCGGCAGGTCGTCGTGATAAGTCGTGGCCAGCAGATTCCGCCACACCGCCGCATAGAGGGCTCCGTGCGGCGAGTCGATGTCCTGCTGGAACGGCTCCGGTTGCGTCCCCCAGGCGGCGAGGAGCTCTTGCGCCTTGACAACCTCAGGCACCGAACTGTCCAGCGCCGTCAGGTACGGGATGATCTCCTCAGCCATCAGGTTGCGATTGTCCCGCTGCATGTCTTCGATCATTGCCACACTGATCGGTTCTTCGGCTCCTTCGATCATGTCGACAATCCGCTGGGCCCGGGTGCCGTACGACCATTCGCGCGCCAGGAAATAGGGGTATGAGCCATCCACCACGGCATTGTTGGCAGTGACGATGTACCCCTCCGGCGGGTTGTAGCGGTTGGGGAGTTCGTCGAAAGGAATGAAACCCGTCCACTCGTACTGATTGGTCCAACCGGGGACGGGCAGGCGCCCGTCGCCGTCGGCCCGGATCGGGATCCGTCCGGGCATCTGGTAGCCGATGTTCCCGTCGACGTCGGCGTAAACGAAGTTTTGGGACGGGACGTCCCATGTGCTCAGGGCTTGACGGAACTGTTGCCAGTTGCCGGCCTGGTTGATGCCCAAGATGGCCTCAACCAGCCGGGACGGTTGCAGAGCCGTCCACTGCAGGGCCACGGCATAGTCGTCGGGGAGAGCGAGGTCGGTCTGCTCCTCCAGCTCGTCCAAAGGCGCCCCGTAGGAATCGGAGATAATCGGGCCGTGCCGGGTTACCCGCACTTCCAGGTCGGTCTTCTTACCTCCCGCAATGATCAGTGTCTCGGTGTAGACGTCCATGTCGACCCACTGGCCGTTGACCTCGTACTGGTTGGGGTTATCGGGGTTGAGCTTTTCGATGTAGAGGTCCTGCACGTCGGCCGCCAGGTTGGTCACCCCCCAGGCGATCCGATCGTTGTGACCGAGGATGACTGCCGGGACTCCGAGCAGTGAGAACCCGGCTACTTCGAGGTCACAGTCGGGGCCCCGGGGAGCACAGTGCAGGCCATTCTCATACCAGATCGACGGCATCTGGATACCCAGATGCGGGTCGTTGGCCAGGATGGGTTTCCCGGTATCGGTCAGGTCACCGGACAGGACCCAGTTGTTGGAGCCGATGTCCGCACCCGAGATACCGAGCAGATCATCCACCAGACCGACCCGGTCGGCGACGGTGTCCAGCAGTTCCGAAGCCGCCACCATCGTGTCCTGGCCCACTGCGGCCGCGGTGGATCCGCCACGACCGGGGACCGTCACCGGGCGGTCGGCCGGATACACGGGGAACAGATCATCGACTCGATCGGCGCCCACCTCGTGAGAGATCACCGCTATGGCGATCTCGGTGTCCATGTTGCTGCGAAGGTCCCATGCCATCGCCTTGGCCCACACCAGCGTGTCGGCCGGTTCCCAGGGCAGCGGTTTGTATGAGCCGTTGGTGAGTTTCAGCACGGAGTACTCGAGGCTCAGCCTTATGGGAGTTCGCTCTTCGAGATAGGCATTGACACCCGCCGCGTAGGCGGTCAGGACGGCCTGAGCCTCGGGGGGCATTGTCGCGAACTCTTCGTCGGCAATGCGCGACCAACCGAGCGTGCGGAGAAACTTGTCCGTCTCAATCTGAGAGTCACCGAAGATTTGGGCGAGCCGGCCGTGTCCCACGGCGCGTTGGAAGTCCATCTGCCAGAACCGATCCTGCGCGTGTACATAGCCCTGGGCGAGAAACAGATCGTGAGTCGTCTCGGCATAGATGTGGGGAATGCCGTTGGCATCCCGGTAGATGTCGACGGGTCTGTCCAAACCGGCGTTCTCGAGGATGGCCTCTCCATTGGTACGCGGAAACGCCAGCCGGCTGAGCGCAAAGGTGCCGGCCCCGGCAATGAGCACCAGGATCAGCAAGATGACGAGGAGACCCTTGAGGAGCGATCGAAGTATTTGCATGAGATGACGCAGGCTAGAGCTTGAAACGGCGACCTACCAGCTCAGGCGGTGTGTTGCATTGCTCGACAGTCGACCTTCCTCCTCACAGGTGCTCACCCGGTGTGAGCTAGGGGAGCTGTCCGAGAGAAGCGAAGCGAAGCCTGAGGAGCCAGGACCGGGGGTTGTCTGGTTCGCCGCTCGTAGCTTGCCGCTCGCCGCTCTTGGTTTTTGATCCCCTCTCCCGCCGGCGGGAGAGGGTTAGGGAGAGGGTGGAAAAAGGGCCGTCTGGCCGGCGCTTGACCCCCATCCCTCAGTGTCATTATGGGGGGAATGTGGCGGGATAGCTCTCCCCATCCCTGCCCACCGGTTGGTGTGGCTTTTCGAGGGTTGTGCTTCCCGCCACATTCCTGGCCGGTTGGTGTGGCTTGATAGGAGTTTGGCTTCCGGCCTCGACTGAGGCGTGCCCACCGACCGGTCCTGTTGACACCCTCCGAGTTGGAAGGAGTACAAGGACATGATGGTCGTTTTGGGAACAGATGCCCACAAGAAGACCCACACGATCGTTGCGTGTGATCCGGGGGGTGCCGAGATCGGGTCGATCACGGTTGCGGCAACATCGTGTGGTCATTTGCGTGCGGTGCAGTGGGCGGCGCAATGGGACGAGCGGTGTTGGGCGATTGAGGATTGCCGTCATCTGTCGCGTCGTCTGGAAACCGAGTTGCTGGCAGCTGGGGAGACGATGGTGCGGGTGCCCCCGAAGATGATGGCCGGGCAGCGTCGCTCGGCCCGGACTCGGGGTAAGTCAGATCCGATTGATGCGCTGGCAGTGGCCCGGGCTGCGCTACGGGAACCGGATCTGCCTCAAGCCCGGTTAGATGGCCCGGCTCGTGAGGTCAGACTGCTGGTGGACTATCGGGAATCGTTGATCAGGGAACGCACCGGGTTACAGAACCGGTTGCGGTGGCGGCTCCACGAACTGGATCCCGGGTTTGACCCACCTGCCGGGTCGCTGGACCGTTACAAGACCCTCGCATCGGTGATGGCAATGCTGGCCGGCCATCAGGGACTCGTCGCTGATCTGGCTCGCCGGGAAACAGCCCGTATCGAGCAGATCACCAGGGAAGCCAACCAGCTCGCACGTGACATCACCGCTCGAGTCGCTGCGATCGTGCCCTCCCTGCTAGAGATTCCCGGTTGTGGAGCGTTAACAGCAGCCAAACTGGTCGGCGAAGCCGCCGACATCACCAGGTTCGCCAACCGGAACGCCTATGCCATGTGGGCCGGTACAGCACCCATCCCGGTATGGTCAGGGAACCCCAACCGGTTCCGGCTGAACCGGGGAGGCAACCGCCAAACCAACGCGGCGCTCCACCGCATTGCCGTAACCCAAATCCGAATGCATCCCGACGCCAAACACTTCATGACCCGACGACTCAGCAACGGCGACACCAAACGAGAAGCCCTCCGAGCCCTCAAACGCAGACTCGCCGACGTCGCATACCGCGCCATGATCAACGACACACAAACAACCACCCAAACCGCCCAACCACAAGCCGCTTGACATAGGAGAAACCCTCGCTCCGCTCGGGTACTTCCCCCTTCCAGGGGGAAGTCACTCCTCTCGCCCTCGCTTGGATCGGGCACTCCCGCCGTACCGACGAGCCTCGCTCGTCCGGGGGGAGAAGTGGGGAGCTGTGTGAGCGAAGCGAACACTGAGGGGCCAGCCCCCTTATTTTCTGCTCGTAGCTCGTAGCTCGTAGCTCGTAGCTCGTAGCTCGCCGCTCAGGCCGCAAGGACAGGTTTTGTCCTGTAGATTTACCCACGTGAGACTTGCGCGCGGAGGCGCAGTTGGGAATGCGCCACCGGCTCGACCGGGAGGCAACAATGGGGCATCATTCTTCTACTGGCCGGAGAACGAATCGCCGTTCGAAGGCGTTCTTCACGACGGCACTCATCGCCGCGCTACTGCTGATTTTCGCGCCGATGGCGTGGCCGGAGTCCGCCACTGAAGCGGAGGCCGGTCCGGCCGTCATGCGGGCCGCGTCGATGATCCCGACCGCACCTATCTCTCCTGTCGCGCCGCTCGAACGAGTCGCGCCGGCCGTGTATCCGCAAGTCGATCCCCCGTCGGTGCTGCCGGTGGTGACGGTGGCGGCGTCGGGTGGCACGGCGACGGAGGCGGGGTTGACGACCGGTTCCTTCACGGTGACGCGCAATGCCGCGACTTCGGCGGCGTTGACGGTTTATTACTCGGTGGGGGGGACGGCGACGGCCGGTAGTGATTATGTGACGTTGGCGGGTTCGGTGGTGATCCCGGCCAATCTGGTTTCGGCCACCGTGACGGTCACTCCGCTGCAGGACACGATTGATGAGAACCCCGAGACGGTCACGGTCACGTTGTCGTCTGATTCGCTCTATACGGTGGGTTCGGCCTCCTCGGCGACGGTCACCATCAGCGACGACGACGACGGTCTTCCGCACGTATGGGTCCGGGCCGCCGATGACAAAGCCGGCGAGGAAGGCCCCACGACCGGCTCCTTCACGATTCACCGGAGCGGAAGCACCTCCTCGGCACTTGCCGTCGACTATTCGCTGGGTGGGACGGCCGGTAACGGCACCGACTACGCGTCCCTCGCCGGATCGGTCGTGATCCCCGCCGGACAACCTTCGGCGGTTGTGACCGTTTCGCCCGTGGACGACACTCTGGATGAGACCAACGAAACCGTCATTCTGACGTTGCTATCCCGGCCGGCGTATTCGATCGGTTCGCCGTCATCCGCCACGGTCACGATCATCGACAACGACGGTGTCGTCGCGCTGTTGGCCAACGGTATGCCGACCTCCAAGGACGCTTGCAAGAAAGGCGGTTGGGTCGGCTTCGGAGTCTTCAAGAACCAGGGCGATTGCGTGAGTTACGTGGCCACGGGAGGCAAGAACCCACCTGCGGGCGGCGGGCCATGGCCGGTCGGGCACAAATAGGGGCGAATCGACGGGGTTGAAGTTCCCGGTCGATTGTATCGAGGTCGAGCATCAGCGGGCCTCGATGCTGGTGGCGCTCGAGTTGATCTCGGCCAGGGCGGGGACCCCAACCGCTCGCCCCCGCCCGGTCAGCAAGGTCCCGGCGGCCGTCGCCATAGCCAGCAGGTGCGGCGGCTCCCATTCCATCGCCAGGCCGTAGGCGCACATGGCCGCGAACACGTCGCCGGCCCCGGTTCCGTCCACCGGGTCAACCGGAGGGGGAGTTGCTCGATATGTGTGATCCCCCCACCACAACGCGACGGCACCCGGCCCACCGGTCAAGACAACCGGATGGCCTTCGGCAGCCATCCCGGCGGCTTCTTCCTCGTTTGGGTGTTCGTGACGCGACCACACGATGAGCGACGAGACCCGGGCCGTTGCTCCGATGGCGTCCAGACCGACCACCGGGATACCTCGACGGCCCGCTTCGGCGGCGACGACGGCTCCCTGGTCCCCGGAGTAGCCGTCCACCAGCACCACTTCGACCGCCTCCCAGCTTCGCTCAGGCACCTCCTGCCAGCGGGCGTCGCCGTAGCCGGTGGAAAGGATGGTGCGGTTCCCGTCCGGGGTGATCATCACGACGCAGTGGGGGGTTCGAACCTCCGGGTCCTGTCGAATTCCGCTGAGATCGAGATGGGGACGGGCCATGGTCTCGAGCAACCCGGCGCCCAGTGGATCGGATCCCAGGGCATGCCCGAGCAGGATCGTGTCGGTTCCCCAGGTCGCCAGCGCGACCGCCGCATTGCCGCCGCCCCCGCCGTAGAGCATTGTCCAGCCGTCCGAGAACAGGTCGTCGCCGGGGGCCGGCAACCTCGGGACACGGTGGATCAGATCCGGGTTCAGCGAGCCGTAGCAGAGAGCCTTCACGATGAGGTCAAGGCTAGGTGGTTCTAACGCCAGTCGACCGGCCGTCCGTCCGGGAACACGTTGACCCAGGGGACACCGGGCGGGACTGTGAGCGGAGAACCGTCCGGATAGCGGAGATCAAACGGCTCTCGCTCCGTGGACCTCGACCACCGGCCTTCCAGCACCCGGCCGTTGGTGAAGATCAACACCCGTCCGCTCCCCACCGTGTCGAGGGCGGGGACCGGCGAGCCGGTCACCCCGGCCGGGGGGGACAACTGATAGACGGGGGCGATGATCACCACGACCGTGTCGACGGTGATCTGCCCGGTCCGTCCGCTTTGATCGACCCAGGTCTGCGGCACTCCGTTCAGACGGTTCGCATAGTGGGCGCCGTCCCAGGTCCAGGTGATCGTGATCGGATCGGACCAGGAGAGTGAGACGGTGGAAGCCGTCGGTGCATCGGTCCGCACAAAAGGAGCCCAATCGAACAGGTCCAGAGGAGGAACGTCCGGGTAGCCGTGCGCATTCGCCTCGGCTCGCAAAGCGGTTGTGTCGGCGTAGAGATTGTGGGGAGCGGCCCGGGTGGGGATTCGCCGCAACGCCGGTGGGACCACATCCCGCTCCCGGAGAATCGGCACTCCGGCGCTGCCGATCAGATCGAGGATCCAGGGTTGCCCCCCGCTCGCCACCATCGTCGCCCCCAGCGGCAGGAGCAGGCCGGTGTCGGTGGGTCGCCCCGAGCGAATCGGCCCGGCATAGGCGGTGTCGCTCTGATGGAAGAGGGCCATCCAGCGGGTGAGCCCGCCTTCGACCAGGGTTTCAACAACGGCATCCGCATGTTGGACACCCGATTGCGGCCGGCCCCCCCGGGCGTTGTCGATCTTGAGGGCCACCACCCGTCTCCACACCTCGAAGGCGTCGCCGACCGGCAGGCCGTTTAGCGGCGCGTAGCGGGCGGGAACCGGGCGGGGCGTCAGCCCGAAGGCGCGGGTCAGAAAAACCGCCATGTGGTCGCGCCGGACCGGGTCGCCCGGGCAATAGCGGAGCGGATCCTGCCTGCACCCGACGGTGATTCCCAAGCTGTAGAGGCGCTCGACGTAAGGTCCGTACCAGGCGTCGGCCGGCACATCGGCAAACGAACCCATGGTGGGGTCGTAGGCGGGAGCGTCGGGGATGGCCCGCACCAGCAGGGCGGCCATCTCGGCGCGGGACACCGGCGCGGCGGGCCGGTAGGTGCCGTCGCTGTGGCCGGTCACGATACCGAGTTCGGCCAGTCGCTCGACGTAGGGCCGGTACCAGGCATCGGCCGGGACATCGGAGAAGAGACCCTGGTGGGCACCCATCGAGCCTTCCTCGCCCAGGGCGCGTACGAGGAAGGCGGCTACCTCGGCCCGGGTGGCAGGGCGATTCGGGCAGAACTCGTGGGTCCGGCACCCGGTAGTGATACCGGCCGCCACCAGTGCCTCGATGCTGGACTCAAAGGGGTTGCGGTCGTCGTCGAGGAAGGTCCCACCCGGGGGCAGAGCAGCCTCTTCTCCATAGGCCGGTACGGCAGGAGCCGCAAGGGAGGTGACGGCCAGGAGCATCACCAGCAGTATGAATACGGAGTGTGTCTGCCGGGTGCTCACCGTCGCATGTTCCCATCTGCGCAGGGCACGTCAAGCCCCCTTGGGCGGCGGTCGCTGAGATGGCGCACAAGGGTGGCGGCTGGTTACCCTCTGCGGCCATGTCGAGACGGATGATCTTCTTGCTGGTGGCGGCTCTTCTGGCGGGCGCTTGCACGGCGACGGCCGAAAGCTCGACTACCGCGACGACCGCCACCGCAATCACGTCGGCGACGACCACCACCCCGGCCGTCACCGGCACCACCGGGACCACGACTACGGCCACAACGGCGGATTCGACAACTACGACGACAGGTCCGGTCGTTACCGTCATCGACATCGTGTTGGTAGACGGGACCGTCGACCGGGTGGAACGGTTCGATGTTCCGCTCGATAGCACGGTCCGGGTGACGGTCACCGGCGACGTCGCAGACGAGATTCATCTTCACGGTTACGACCTCCACGCCGACGTGACTCCTCAGACCGAAGCCGTCCTGGAGTTCGACGCCACGATTCCCGGCGTGTTCGAGATCGAACTGGAAGGTTCGGGCGTGCTGATCGGCGAGCTTCAGGTCGCTCCGTGATCCGACGGTCCGGTTTCGTCGTACTGGTGGCCGCGCTGATTGCCGGTATCCCGGCTCCGGCGCTGGCTCACGGCATCGGAGGTCGGGCGGACCTACCGGTGCCCATCGAGTTCTTCCTCTACGGGGCGGGGGTTGTCCTCGTTCTTTCGTTCATTGCCCTCGCGGTCCTCTGGCCGGAACCACGACTGCAGGAGGGCCCCCGACTGCGGCCGGTGACGTCGCCACCGATGGGCGGCCCGGCCGGGGTCTTGTCGGCGATCGGTGTGGTCGGTTTGGCTCTGGTGGTGGTCGCCGGGCTCTTTGGGGTTCAGAACAGCTCGCGCAACGTGGGGCCTGTGTTGGTGTGGGTCGTTTTCTGGTTGGTTGTCCCGTTTCTGGGCGCCTTCTTCGGGGATCTCTACACGCAGGTGAACCCATGGCGGACCCTGGGTTCGATGACCGGCAGCGAAGAGCGTCCGGAGTTGCTCGAGCGGTTCGGGGTCATTCCGGCCGCGTTGGCCCTGCTGCTGTTCACCTGGATGGAGCTGATCTCACCCGACGGTGGACAGCCTCGCATGCTGGCCATAGCTTCTCTCATCTACACGGCTTATCTGGTGGGGATGATGGTGTGGGCAGGCCGTAGCACCGGTTTGCAGATTGGCGATGCCTTCACCACGTACAACCGGTTGCTCAGTGCCATCTCACCTTTCGGTCGGGATCGGGACGGGCGGTTGGTACGCCGGGGCTGGATTAGGGCACTGCCGGTGCTGCCCCAATGGCGCGGCCTGACCGTGTTTGTGGTGTTGATGATCGGCACCGTCAGCTACGACGGCTTGTCGAGCACCGAATGGTGGCGCAACCTTCTCGGTTCTGCCGCCGGTGCCGTGTGGGCCGAGACGCTGGGGTTGCTGGTCGTCGCGGCGCTCATCGGCCTCAGCTATTGGTTAGCTTCGTGGGCGGCGGCCAAGCTGGCCGAAGACGCTCGTAGTGCGGGAGAGGTTGCTGCTTCCTTTGCTCACACGTTGGTGCCGATCGCCCTGGCCTATGCCTTTGCCCACTATTTCACGCTGGTTCTGTTCGAGGGCCAACTGCTGTTGTCGACCCTCAGCGATCCCTTTGGTCGTGGGTGGGATCTATTCGGGACCGCCGACCGGGCGATCAGCTACTGGATGTCCCCAACGGCCATCTGGTACGTCCAACTGGCCGCCATCGTTGGGGGGCACGTGACGGGAGTGGTGCTGGCGCACGATCGGGCGCTGGCCATCTTCGACCCGGTTCGTGCAGTCCGCTCACAGTATGCAATGCTGGTCTTGATGGTGGCTCTGACCTCGCTCGGCTTGACGATTCTGGCGGCCGGCTGATGCCGGCCTGGGTGTTGGCCCACCAGGGCGGCTGGGACGAAGCCCTCTACATTGCCGTCCCGGCCGTTGCCCTGCTCTACGCACTACGACGCGCCGAAAAACGTGCCCGCGCCAACGCCGAAGCCCGGCAAGCCGCCAAAGCGCCTTCCGAGGAGACCACCTCGGAGGAGTAGGTGCCTTTTCCCTTCCGCCTGGCAGGAGGGGGTTAGGAAGGGTGGGAGAGCAGTTATCAGCCGTCAGTTGCCAGTCGTCAGTTCCACCCTGACCGCTTCGTCGCCTTCGCGGCTCGCCGCTCGTCGCTCACCGCTCGTCGCTGGTCTGCCAGAATCACTCGGGACGATCCGGAGGACCCGATATGGTGGCGGCCGTCGAGGTAACCGACTTCCGCAAGAACTACGGCGAATTCGTGGCCGTGGACGGAATCTCGTTCGCGGTCGAGTCGGGCGAGATTTTCGGATTGCTGGGACCAAACGGTGCCGGCAAGACCAGCACTCTCGAAAGCCTCGAAGGTTTGCGTCCACCCTCGGGTGGCACTTTGCAGGTCGCCGGAATCGATCCGACCAGAGAACCGGGAAAGTTGCGCGACGTGATCGGCGTCCAACTCCAGTCTGCCGGCTTGCCCGAGAGCATCACCCCGACCGAGGCGATGAGGCTCTTCTGCGCCTACCACCGTATCCCTCCCCGGAATGATCTGTTGGATCGCCTGGGCCTATCGGAGAAGGCCGGCGCCCAGTACGTGGAGATGTCCGGCGGCCAGCAACGGCGCCTGGAACTGGCCCTGGCAATAGCCCACGAACCACAGGTGCTCTTCCTTGATGAGCCAACCGCCGGTCTGGATGTGCCTTCCCGGGCCGAACTACACCGGCTAATTCGTGAGCTGCGAACCGCCGGCGCCACGATCATCCTCGCCACCCACGACATGGCCGAGGCTGAGGAGCTGGCCGACCGGGTCGCCATTATGCTGGCCGGCCGAATCGCCGCGATGGGCACCCCCCGCGACATCACCTCGACAGGAGCCGGACTGACCAGGGTGAGCGTGAGAACGCAGAACCGCAGCCTGTTGGAGTCAGATCTCGTCTTCCCGGCTGTAGAGCGCTGCTTCCGCGAGGAGGACTACTCGATCTACTTGAGCTCCGCGGTCGGTCCAACGGTCGGGGCCATAATCGCCACCGTCGAGGCCAACGGAGACAGCCTCATCGACCTCCGCGTGGAACGGCCATCGTTGGAAGATCGTTTCCTCGAGATCGCCGGTACGGGTAGCGAGTGATGAACGCCTTCGCCGCTCACTTCGCCTTCGAATTCCGGGTTGGCATTCGCAACAAGATGCTGCTGTTCCTGAACTACCTGTTCCCGCTGGGCCTCTACCTGATGTTGGGATTCATTCTGACGGGACTCAACCCGTTCTTTCAGGAGGTCATCATCCCCGGGATGGTGACTATCGCTGTGATGGCTGCCTACCTATTGGGGACCCCCGAGCCGCTGGTCGGCGCTCGCGAAGCAGGCATCTTCCGCAGCTACAAGATCAACGGTGTCCCGGCTTCATCGATTCTTGCCATACCCTCTTTGACGACCAGCCTGCACACTCTGATTGTGGCGGCCATCATCACCGGCACCGCAGGTCTCCTCTTCGATGCTCCGCTGCCCGTCAACTGGCCGGGATTCTTGCTGACCCTGTTCGCCTTCATCGTGGCAACGGCCGGGATGGCCGTCTTGATCGGCGTGGTGTCGGCCAATTCTCGCGTCGTCATCCTTTGGTCCCAGCTGGTCTTCATCCCTTCGATGATGCTGGGCGGCATCATGATCCCGTACGGAGAGCTGACCTCCGGGGTCGCCAAGGCCTCGCAATTGCTGCCGGCCACCCACGCGATGAACGCCTTCCGCGACCTGGCGATGGGGGAGGTTGGGGCCTTCGACCCGTGGGTTTCGATCGCGGCCTTGCTGGTGTCCGGTGCCCTGGGATTCGGGCTGGCACTGTTCCTATTCAGCTGGGACAGCCACAACACTTTGCGCCGCGGCCACCCGGCCCTGGGATTTCTGATCCTGGCTCCCTTTGTATTGACCCTGCTGTTCTGAGTTTCCCCTCCGCCGTCGGCGGACGGGAGGCAACAGTCGTCAGTTCTGCAGTCGTGCAAGTTGTCCACCTGCTCCGCATCTGCGGGCGATACCGCTGAAACCGCTGACCGCTGACGGCTGAGAGCTGATCGCTGATAGCTGATAGCTGATAGCTGATAGCTGATAGCTGCGAGCCTCGCGAGCCTCCCCTATGATGACGGGCCATATGTCCGACCAGTTGATCGCTGCCGTCTCGGAGACCCTCGGTGGGGTTCCCGGCGAATTGGTCCGCCGTTCTGCGGCGGCCCGTGCTCGGGCGCAGGGCGCCACCGTCGAGGAGGTCCTCGAGTCATGGAGCGGTGGCGGTGTCCTAGCCGTCGCCCCGGCCACCCCGCCTGCTGAACCGGCCCCTGTGGAGCCCACTGCTACCCCAGAGGCGCCCGCAGCAACCCTCCCTGCTCCAGAACGGGAAGTGAATGTGGCTACGGCACCGGCCGCAGTCGTAGTGCACGGGCGCGACGAGGTGGAAGGCGCCGAGCCTGCTCCATTGCGGGACCGGGTCAGGCTGGCCGCCGGCGCCGGTGCGGTAATCGGTTTGCTGCTCGGCGTGGTGCTCGCCCTGGCCTCGTCCCCGTTGCTGTTGGATCGGGCCACGGTGATCGGCGAAGAGCCCTTCAGAGCCGGCGTGGAAGTCACCTTGACGTGGATGATCATCGTGACCGCTCTCGCTTCGGCAGTTTTCGGAGCGCTCATCGCCATCGCTTCCCGTCTGGTTCCTGGCTGGTTCCATCCGGAAATGACCTTGCGGGGATCGGTCGGCGGAACGGCCTTCTTAGGAGCCCTGGTCGGTGCCATCCTGGGGGCAGTCGCCGCACCGTTGACCAGCGGTTTGGCCGGTGAAACGATCGAGACCGGAATCATCCTTTCTGTCCGCGGCACGTTCCTGGCCGTGCTGATCGGCGGACCGATCTTGGGAGCGGCTGTCGCGGCGGTAGTCCAATTGCTTGGTGAGCCGGTGATCCTGTCCGCCGAGATCCAAGAGGAAACGACCGTTGTCCGGCACCGTTTGGCCGGTTCGATTCTCATTCCCCTGGCCGGATTGGCGGCTATCGGTCTGCTGGTCTTGCCGTTTGCGTTGCTCTTGCTGGAATACCCCTCGGCCGCCCCGGCCCTGGCCATAGTCGCCGCGGCCGGCATCCTCACGTTCGCGTTCCTCGCCGCCTATCAGCCGGGTCTGAAGATCACCCGCGGCGAATTCATCCTCGCGGCGGCCGGGATTGGTGTCGTTCTGCTGTTTATCGTGCTGGCCGTGCTCGAGTGGGGCACTCCCGCCGAAGAGCACAGCGAGGAAATCGAGTCGCTGATCCGCTGGATGCTCATCTAGACCGTCGGCCTCAAGCCGTGGGCGAGCTTCGCTGGTGGGAACCATCCCCCCTCCGCCCCTTCGGAGCACCTCCCCCCTCTCGACGAGCTTGGCTCGTCAGGGAGGACGACCAAAACCTAAGAGCTGCTTCGCAGTTCCTTTTCCATGGCTTCCCAGCGTTGTTCTTCGTTGTACCAGCGGAACCAGATCACCGCGATGATCGCCCACAGGTACAGACCTCCGACCAGCTTCATGATCAATCCGGCGACGGTTTGGTCGGTGATTGTGTCGAAACCCCACAGCTTGGGGAACGAGGTGTAGATGTCGTAGATGGGTTTCGTGCCGAAAGTCAGGAACGAGGCCGGCACGGTCGGGATGATCGAGTGGAGGAACAGGTAGAACGCCCGGGCCGGGGGGGCGATACGTGGTACCGCGGGCAGGGGGCTCAGCACCGGCATCCACATGAACATCGCCGAGGTGAAGAAGACCGCGTGGATGAGAAAGTGGGCCGCATCCGACGTGATCATCAGCTCGTTGACGGCCGGCCAGTGGATGCCGACCAGGATGATGCTGTACAGGAAGAAGGCGGGCACCGGGCGACTCAGCCTTCTGACGATGGGCAGCACCCGGGGGCTCCCGCCGATCATCTCGGCCAGCCAGCGGGGGGTGCCGAGCAGAAGCATCGGTGGCACGACCAGTCCGATGATGAGATGTTCGATCATGTGGAATGTGAACATCGACTCTTCTGCCAGGTCGTGGATCGGCCACCAGGCGGCCACAAAGAGAGCGGCCACTCCTCCGAAGAACCAGGCCATCTGCCGAGTGGTGACCGGGACGACGCCCTCGGCGACCTTATAGGGACCGATGCGCTGAACGGCATAGAGATATCCGACCACCAGGGCGGCCACCAGGATCAGCACGTCGTAGTGCGGGTTGAAGGGGGCTACCTCGGTGAGGGGCAGATTCGTCTGGGCCAGAGTGGGGCTCATAACCGGGTCATGACTCCAAAGGCAACCAGCACCACCGCATAGACCATGAGGGCCAGCACGAATCCGGCTCCAAACAGCCGGGTGAGGAACCGCTTCTCGTATTTGAGGTGCATGTAGTAGCCGACTACCAACAGGAACTTCAACACCGCCAGGATCAACAAGGCCGGCGTGACCAGACTCCCGACCGCCGGCTCGGCATAGAACAGGGCTACCTCGATGCCGGTGAGGACCGCCAGCAGAATTGCGATCTGTACGTATTGGCGGGGGGTGGGGTGGTGAGTCTGGTGAGCCTGGGTTTCGGTGGGTGGCGTCATGCGGTCTCCAGCGGGTCTCTCATGGAATCAGATACACGACCGTGAAGATCACGATCCAGATGATGTCGACGAAGTGCCAGTACAAACCCACCAACTCGAGGTTGAGACCCTTGGCTTCCGAGAGCCCGTCCTGGCGGCGCGAAATCCCGAAGAGCGACAAGAGCATGATGATCCCGATCAGCACGTGCGTACCGTGGAAGCCCGTCAACAAGTAAAAACCGGAGGCCGCCGCGTTGGTGCGCATCGTCATGCCCTCTTGAACAAATGTCGAGAACTCGTAGACCTGACCACCGACGAACACCATTCCCAGCATGGCGGTGGCCAGCAGCCAGGTGCGGGTGGCCGGTTGATCCTTGCGACTCAGCGCATTGTGGGCCATGACCATGGTCAGGGAGCTCATGAGCAGCACGAATGAGCTGACCGACGTGAAGGGGATGTCGTAGAGGTCCCGGGGATAGGGGGGTGGCATTCCGGCCCGGCCCTTGTAGAGAAGATAGGTGGAGATGAGGGCCCCGAAGAACATGAATTCGGAGGCCAGGAAACCCCACATCGCCAGTTTGCGGTTGTCGACGCCGAGGCTCTCGTGCTCGCCGGCATGGGCGAGGTCGGTCATCAGTGCTCCTCCCCGGGTGGTTCCTCTTCGCCGGGTTCTTGGGCCCACCCGATGAACGAGGTGACGGCTCCCAGGATCCCGACCACCAGCACGGCCAGCCCCCACGCCTGGGCGTTGTACACGATCCCGTATCCCACCAGCATGATCGAGACACCGATGAGGAACGGGAAGTAGGACGGCGAAGGCAGGTGGATCGGCTTTTCGGGGTTGTTGCCTTTGTGCTCCAGTTCGGCGACGAGAGCGTCGGCCCCCTCCCGGCGCACCGCTCGCCCTTCGTCGTCTTCGGAGTACTTGCTGTGCCAGAAGTCGTCGAGTGCGGCGACCTTGGGGATCTCGGCGAAGTTGTATTCGGGCGGGGGCGAGGGGATGGTCCACTCGAGCGTGCGGGCATCCCAGGGGTCGATCCCGGCTGGGGTGCCGCGCCGCCTGGAGACCACCCAGTTCCCCATGAAGATGAGGATTGAGAAGGCGATGATGAAAGCGCCGATGGTGACCACCATGTTCCAGGGGCCCAGGTTCATATCGGCGGCGTACTGCCAGGTCCGCCGGACCATTCCTTGCAGGCCCAGCCAGTGCATGGGGGCGAAGGTCAGGTTGAACCCGAGGAACATCAGCCAGAAGTGCCACTTGCCCAGCTTCTCCGAGTACATGCGGCCGGTCAGTTTGGGGAACCAGTAGTAGAGGCCGGAGAAGATCCCGAAGATGGCGCCGCCGAACAGCACATAGTGGAAGTGAGCGACGATGTAGTAGGTGTCGGTCTGCTGCCAGTCGGCCGGGACGATCGAGTGGGTGACGCCCGACAGCCCGCCGATCGTGAACATGGCGACGAACCCGATCGAGAACAACATCGGCGTGTTGAACCTCAATCGGCCCATCCACATGGTCCCCAACCAGTTGAAGATCTTGATGCCCGTCGGGATGGCGATCGTCATCGTCGACAAACCGAAGGCGGCTTGAGCGACCGGGCTGATGCCGGACGAGAACATGTGGTGGGCCCACACCCCGAAACCCAGGAACCCGATGGCCGCCCCGGCGAAGACCACGGCCGCGTACCCGAACAGTGGTTTGCGGCTGAATACGGGCAGCACTTCGGACACGATGCCCATGGCCGGGAGGATCAGGATGTACACCTCGGGATGCCCGAATAGCCAGAAGAGGTGCTGCCAGAGGATTGGGTCGCCGCCGTTGGCGACCTGGAAGAACTGGGAGCCGAACTGGCGGTCGAAGGTGATCATGAACAGGGCCACCGCGATGATCGGGATCGAGAACATCAAGAGGAAGTTGACGACCAGCGACATCCAGACGAACACCGGCATTCGCAACAGGCGCATCCCTTTGGCCCGCAGGTTGAAGATGGTGGTGATCAAGTTGACCGACGACATGAGCGAGGCGAGCCCGATGATCTGCAGGCCGATCGACCAGTAGTCCAGGACGGTGCCGACCGAGTACTGCCCTTCGGTATTGGGGGCGTATCCAAACCAGCCGGCGTTGGGGGCCGAGGCGAGGCGGCTGGCCTCGGCGGCGAGAGATCCACCTTCGGGGGCTCCGGTGGTCCCGAACAGGAAGGTCGAGTACAGAAAGATCCCGCCGAACAAGAAGATCCAGTAGCTGAGGGCGTTGAGGCGGGGGAAGGCCACGTCCCGGGCGCCGATCATCAGCGGCAGCAGGTAGTTCATGAAGGCGGCGCTCATCGGCATGACCACCAGGAACACCATCGTGGTGCCGTGCATGGTGAACATGGCGTTGTATTCGCCCTGGCTGAGGAACTGGCCTTCCGGTCCGGCCAGTTGGATACGCAGTAGCAGCGCTTCGAGGCCCCCCATGATGAGGAAGAAGAAGGCGGTGTAGCCGTACATCTTGCCGATCTTCTTGTGATCGACGGTGGTGACCCAGCCCCAGAAACCCGAGGTGGCTTTGGGCCGGCGGAAGATGGTGGTGGCTGCGGTCACTCGAGGGTCTCCAGATAGGCAACGAGGGCGGTGATCTCATCGTCGGTCAGACCCAGGTTGGGCATGAACGAGCCGGACTTCATGGCCGGCGGGTTGGCCAGCCAATCCCGCAGGTTCTGGGTGGTCCGCTCGAAACTGGCGCCGGCGAACATCGTGCGGCCGGCGAAGTGGGTCAAGTCGGGGGCGGGCGGCTGGCGGGAGACCTCTTCCCACACACCTTCGATGACGTGGCAGCGGGTGCAGCCGGCGTTGAGGAAGGTGGCTTGGCCTTCGGCGGCCAGCGAACCTTCCGGTGGCGCGACGGCCGGTTGGTTCTGCCCGGCAATCCAGCTTTCCCAACCGGCATCGTCCACCGCCATGACCCGGGCCCGCATCAGGGCGTGGGACAGACCGCAGAACTCGGCGCACTGGCCCAGATACTCGCCGGGTTCGTCGGCCTCTATCGTCAGGAAAGTGTCCTGCCCGGAGACCAGATAACGCTTGCCGGCCAATTGCGGCACCCAGAAGTTGTGGAGCACGTCCTCGGAGGTGAGGATCAGATCAACCGGCCGGCCGGCCGGGATCACCAGGGTGTTGGCGGTGGTGATGCCCTGGGCGGGGTAGACGTACTCAAACCACCACTGGTGTCCGATTACCTCGATCTGCAGGGCGTTGTCGGGTCGCTCGGTGAGATCGAAAACGGTCTGGACGGTCGGCACGGCGATGCCGGCCAGGATCAGGGCGGGGATGGCGGTCCACAGCACCTCGAGTTTGTTGTTGCCGTGGATCTGCTTGGGCTCTTTGCGACCCTCACGATCGCGGTATGCGAACGAAATGAAGAGGATGGCGCCTTGCACAAGCACAAAGATGACGGCGGCGATCCAGAAAACCAGCCACCACAGACTGTCGATCCGCTCGGCGACGGGTCCGGCCGGTTCGAGCGAATCCATGGGGGATTCGACACACGAGCTGAGCAGAACCAGCAGCAACAGCGGGGAGAAACGAAGCCATTGGGGGCGCCGCGTGCGTGTGATCCTGCAGTCCTTTCCTCGAACGGTTGACGGTTTGACTCGGGGACCGTGGGAGGAAACTGAGGCCCACCACCAAGCTCCACCCCGAGTGGGGCCGCATCATAAGGTGACCCAAGCCGTGTTTCAACAGTTTCTGCGGGGATTCTTTGGGCTATTCCCCTCTCCCGCCGGCGGGAGAAGGGTAGGGGAGGGGGAGGGCAGTCATCAGTCGTCAGTTACCACCATCTCCGCCAGTAGGCGCCGGGAGGAACCTGAAACCTGAAACCTGGAACCTGAAACCGAACGGCCGAACGGAGCAAGGCCGAACCTGGCGGATGGCGGCTTTTGCAGGGTTAACCTATCGGGTCGTGGACGATACCTCCCCGATCCAGGTGAAGATCACCGATCCTCAAGCCCTCCCGCCGACCGGATGGGCCGGCTTGGGCGCGTACGTTGCCCTCACCAAACCGAGGATCATCGAGCTGTTGCTCATCACCACGGTGCCCGCCATGGTGCTGGCGGAAGGCGGCTGGCCGGGCACCTGGCTGGTGATCGCCACCTTGATCGGCGGGACCCTGTCCGCCGGCGGCGCCAACGCCATCAACAACTACTTCGACCGGGACATCGATGTGGTGATGCGCCGTACCTCTCGCCGCCCGTTGCCGAGGGACGCCGTGCAACCCATCAGGGCCCTGTGGTTCGGGATTGCGCTGGGGTTGATCGGGTTCGTTTGGCTGTGGCTGTTCGCCAACCTGCTCGCCGGAGCACTGGCCACCGCCGCACTCTTGTTCTACGTCTTTGTCTACACGATGGGGCTCAAGCGCCGCACCCCCCAGAACATCGTGATCGGAGGAGCGGCGGGGGCTGCCCCGGTGCTCGTCGGGTGGGCAGCCGTTTCCGGGGGCCTGGCTCCGGCGGCCTGGATTCTGTTCGGGATCGTATTCTGCTGGACACCACCCCATTTCTGGGCGCTGGCGATGCGCTACAAGGATGACTACACCACCGCCGGCGTACCAATGTTGCCGGTCGTCATCGGCGAGCAGCGCACCACCTGGCACATCCTCGCCTACTCGTTCCTGTTGACCGCCGTGAGCATGCTCCTGTGGCCCGTCGCGCCGACCGGCGTTCTCTATCCGATCGCAGCGGTGACCCTCGGCCTGGTGTTCATCGTCGAGGCGGTCCGACTGATCCGCAGCCCGGAGCGTTCGATGGCGCTCTTTCGCTACTCGACCATCTACCTGGCCGTCCTGTTCGCCATGATCTGGGTCGACACCGCCATCCGCTGAGCTGGAAATAGTCCCCCCGCAGGCGGGAAATTACCGCAGCGGCTGTCAGCTGTCCGAACCTGAAACCTGAAACCTGAAACCTGCAACCTGCAACCTGACAACCTGCAACCTGAAACCTAAACGCGGGCGGCAGCGTCGGGAATCAGACCCCGGATCAGCTTGCGGCCCAGGGTGGCGGCAACGGTCCCCAACCCGACTGAAATGAAGGCCAAGGCGATGTGCACGGCCCGGAAGGCCGCGGTCTCTTCGGTGGCTGCAAACCTCTCGATCACCTCGGGCAACCAGGAGATGGCCATCCACACTCCGAACGCCAGCAGTATGTACCCGGCCAGCCGCGGCACGGTCAATCTCTGAAGCAAGCAGGCCGCCCCGATCCACAGCAGGGCCCCGGCGAAGAAGAGCGAGATTCCGATGCGGGTCCACACGGCGACCGGAGTGTCATCGACCGCCAGGTTGATGATGCGGGTGATCCACACGTAGGCAGTCCAGGCGGCCGTGCCCAGGACGATCCAGCCGATACGACGCGATAGGGAAGTTATGTTGCGTTCCATGACACTCAGTAGGGGAGATTGCACGGAAAGTGCGGTCCTATTGGTAGCGCGCGTTGGGCGCTAGTCACAACTCGCCCTTGATTAGTTCACAAGTGGACCTACAATCACTCCGCACATGAAGACCTACCCGACCACCTGCGCTTGTTGTTGTACGACGGTGTCGTGCGGGAAGGTTCGCATCTAGACAACAGCTCGAGAACCATCACCAAGGTCATTCAGGACCCGCACCGGCACCACCACCGGAAGCGGGTTTTTCTTATGCCGAGGAGTACCGATGATCAGCAGACTGCAAGCACCACCACAACTCACCACCAACCGGGCCGCCCAGCGTTACAACGACATCCGTGAGCTGCTGCCCGACCCCGAACACCCGACCCCATTGGTGCGGGTCAACCGGGTGGCCGCCGACCTGTCCCTCTACTTGAAGCTGGAGTGGCTCAACCCCTTCGGGTCGATCAAGGACCGGGCCGCCGCGTACCTGCTCGACGGTCTCCAGGCCCGCAACGAACTGAACGGCCGTGAGCTGGTCGAAGCCTCTTCGGGGAACACCGCTATCGCCCTGGCCGCCCTGGCGGCCCTGAACGGGACCAAGCTCACCGTCACCATCCCCGATGGGGTCCCCGAAGAGAAGAAGCTGGTGTTGCGCATGCTGGGCGCCGAAGTCTGGGAGACGCCCGACGATATGTGCCCGGTCGACCATCCCAAGGACGGGGCGATCGCGTTGGCCCGCTCCCTGGCGGCCAGCGAAGGCGGCACCCGCTATGTGATGCCCAACCAGTACGAGAACCCCGACAACGTCCTGGCCCACTACGAGACGACCGGCCCGGAGATCTGGCGCCAGACCGAGGGGCGGGTGCGGGCCTTCTTCGCCGGCTTCGGGACCTGCGGGACCCTCACCGGGGTAGGCCGCTACCTCAAAGAACAGGACCCCGCCATCAAGATCATCGCCATCGAACCGCAGAAAGGCCACCGCCTGCCCGGCCTCAAGTCGTTCGGCGAGGCCAAGGAGCCGGGGAACCTGGACTGGTCGGTGATCGACGACGTGGTGCGGGTCGACGACGAACCCGCCTACGAGATGACCAAACGCCTGTGGCGGGAGGAAGGCCTGATGGTCGGCCCCTCCACCGGAGCCATCGTCCACGCCGCCGCCGGCTACGGGCTCGACCGCGAGGAGATTGCCGTGGGCGTCTCCCCCGATTCGGGACTCAAATACATCAGCTACTTCGCCGAACTGCTCGGCGAAGAAGGCCTGCCCCAGGTTTAGGAAAGGAACCGCCGTGACTGCCGAGATCAACGTGACCGAAACCTTGGATACGAGCGGGCTGCTGTGCCCCCTCCCCGTTTATAAGGCGTCCGTGGCTCTCAAGAAGCTGGAACCGGGCCAGGTGCTGGAGTTGATCTGCACCGACCGCGGCTCGCTGGCGGATATCCCGGCCCTGGCCCGCCAGCGGGGCGACACCCTGCTCAAGACCGACGACCGGGGCGCCACCCAGGTGTTCTGGATAGAGAAGGGCAACTCATGACCCAACCCGTCGAGACCATCGAGCCGCTGGCCGAGTCGCCGCCCCGCCGCAAACGCCTGGCACTGGTGGCATCCAAGGGGACCCTCGACCAGGCCTACCCGCCCCTCATCCTGGCCACCACCGCGGCCAGCCTGGGCTGGGAGGTGGGCATCTACTTCACCTTCTACGGCCTCGACATCCTCCATCGGGACCGTCTCGAGAAGCTGAAGATGGCCTCGCTGGCCAACCCCTCCGGTCCCATCCAGGTCCCCAACCTGCTGGGGGCCCTGCCCGGCGCCACCGCCGCCGCCACCCGGGTGATGAAGAAGTGGATGCGCGACTCCAAGATGCCCGACGTGCCCGAGTTCATCGAGATGGCCCAGGGCCTCGACGTCACCTTCTTCGCCTGCGCCACCACCATGGGCGTCATGGGCGTCAAAGAAGGCGACCTGATCGAAGGCTGCCAGATAGCCGGCGCCGCCGCCTTCCTAGACTTCGCCGCCGAAGCCGACGTTCAACTGTTCGTCTGACATGACCAGGTAATAGTCCCCCCTCTGGGGGGAAAGTACCGCCGGACCCAAGGGTCCGGGGGTAGGGGGGCAAGGGGCGAAACGTACTGCAACGGCGTAGCGGCTGGGTAGGGGAGCAGGGCTGACAGCTGATAGCCGATAGCTGATTGCTGTTTCAGACTTCGAGGTCGACCAGCACCCCGGAGTGGTCCGAGCCCGGCACTTCCAGCACCCGCAGGCTGAGCGGCTTGAGCCCGTTGACCAGCACATGATCGATGCGCAGCAGCGGTCGGGTGGCACCACGCGGAGCCCAGGTGCGGCCCGGCTTGTGCCCGTTGTTGGAGGACAGCTGCACTGCGGCGTCGCTGAGGTGTTCGGTCAGCCGCCGGTAGGCCGGCCACAGCGGGGTCGAATTGAGATCACCCACCAGGACCCGGTGCGGGGAAGGGGTTCGCCGCTGGTAATCGGTCAGTTCGACGACCTGCTGGCGGCGCCAGCGAAACGACCGGGTGGGGGGAAACAGGATCGGGTTACCCAGGTGGGTGTTGATCACCTCCACCTCGGTGGTTAGCTCGGGCCAGTCGGCCGGATCGAGCCGGGCAATCCGGGCGTTCCGCAGCGCCAGCGGCAGGTGCTCGACCGGAGCCGGGTAGCGGAGGGCGATCCCCATCCCCATCGTGTCGTCGGCTGGGTCGAGCCGTCCGTACGGCAAAGCGTTCTCGATGACGGCGGCGGCATTGGGCGAGAGTTCCTGGACGGCGACCACGTCGGGCATGGTCTCTTCGAGCAGGCCGGCCAGGGCGGCCGGGTCCGCTTTCCCATTCCATAGATTGGCCGTGAAGATCCTCAACTTGCCCATGACCCCCCAGTGAGCTTGCACCGCCACTTTCTGCGCGCACGACGTCGATTATCCTTGCCGGCGTTGGCTAGATGGTAGTCCCTTATGACCACTGTGGGCGAGCTCAGCGATTCGGATGGTTTGGTAGGAAGCAACAAGCTCGAGGAGCGGCTTGAATCGGCATGTGCACTTCTTTATCGATTCACCCCGCTGCCCATGAAGGAATGTCACCAGACTTCACGGCGCGACCGCACCTTCTTCAGACAGAAGCGGCCGATGCCCGCTGATCCGACCGTAGTGTTTGTCGCTCCCGGGGGACGGCCCTTGGACGCAACCAGAGTTTGCTCTCCCTCCTTCCGGCCCTCTAGGGTGTTCTTCCTGCTGGTCGCTCCGCGCGGCCTCGTTTCTCGCGCCGGAGTAGCCGACGAGTACCGCTCGCTCGCCAAGAGCGCAGTATCCGATCGACCGACCCCGGCGCTCGCTGCGCTCCGCCTGACCCGTCGCCGGCGCTCAATCGTGGCCTTGCATGCCAACGGGGTGGGTTGGGCCTCAACCTGTGCGGCCCGGCAGCTTTTCTCAACAGGTTCCCGTGGTTGTGTGGGCCCATGCTCCCGTCTTTCGGACACGTCGGCGCGTCTCGGCAGATCCTGGGCGCACCGTTTGCCGATTATCCGATGGGCCGCCGTCTCGTTGGCCAGCCGACAGATGCTGATCGACGGCGGGTTCGCCGCGCCCGATCACATAGTGATCCTCCCCCATCCGGTCGACGGCTTGAAGATCGCCACCCGGCGCCCCGGCGAGGGAACCCGGGCGCTCGCTCGCTGTCCGGTTTCTTTGGTTCAATTCGCGTCGATGTCGGTTGGTAACCAGGCTCGGAGGTCTTGCCCGATCAGATTCTCGAGATCCCTTACGCCATCTGCGCATTCCTCAGTCAGGGACCTCCGGAGCTCGGGTCTGATTTGCGGTCGAGGCTGAACCTTTGTGTTGATCTTCCGTACATGGCGCGAAACTGCATACTTGGTTTGATTGCTCAGGAGCTTTCCTGCCAGGTTACGAACGTAGCCAAGTCTTCGGCCGGCGGTTATGTCGCGGATGAATCTGCTTCGCCACGTCCGGCTTTGATTGATCACTTCAAAATCGGGCGGATGCAGGGGTTCGTCGAGTTCCAGGAAGTCAAGTACCTGCCGGTAGGTGCGGCTCACGTCCGTCTTGAACCGGTCGTAGACCACCACCTGGACCTGACTCGAATCAAACGCTTCGAAATATCGCTCCAGCTGTTCTGCATAACGAATGATCTCCCGGTACCTGAGGGCGTCGGGCCAGGTACATGTAGGGGGGATGCCCATACCCTGCTTTCGCGACTTTTCAGCGTCTAAAGCGTCTTCGAAACTCCCAAGAACTTCGTGGCGCCCGTCCCAAAGGTTATTCCAGTACAACGAGTACATAACGTCGACTGGATTCCGTAGCATTGCAATGATCTTGCATCGCGGGTCTCGCGTTGTATCTCCCGGCTGGCGTGTGTCGACAGAAGGTAGAAGACCGACCCTTCGCCGGTCAGTCGAGCTCCCGCTCCTTCAAACAGGGCCCCGTATTGCGCTGGATCCCGGAACGGAGTCTGGATTCTTAGGTCGGATCCGAAGAAATGCGGCTCCTTTGGATCCGAAAACCACACACCCTGGTGTTGCGACAGGTAGGTAGCCATGGCCGTGGTTCCGCTGCGGGGCGCACCAACGATGATGAAATCGGGATTGTGGCCGGAAGGACTGCTCTTAGTAGCCACTCAGGACGCCCATCTTTCGTCCGGCTTCCATGGCGCGCCCGAAGACCCACAACGCCAAGGGAACGCCAATCAGGATGAAGACCATCAAGCCCAGTGTGGCCTGTTCCAGCGATGCACCCGGGAGCAACTCACCATTTGGCATGAGCGCTCGCCTGAGTGCCGCTATGACGTAGGTTTGAGGCAGCAGCCACGAAAGACCCCGCAACCATGCCGGAAGTAGTTCTATGGGGAAGAGTGCACCCGAAAGCAGGGACGCAGCGAGCGCGTACAACGTAATCACCGGGTCTCCGCGCTTCGCCAATATCACCATGGTGCCGGAAATGATGCCGATCGCCATTGATGCGACCACACCGAGAGCAAGCACGGCCACGGCTGGAAGTAACCCAGCAACCCTGTAGTTGGCTCCAAGAAGCGCCGACACCAGCAAGAGAAATGCTACTGCCAAGCTCTTCTGGATTATGGGCCACTGGACGAGGCCGAAGGGCAACAAGCGCCAACGAATTGGCTCGACCAGGAACATTTCGAACCGACCCTGTTGCACAGCGAAGTTGACCTCGGTGCTGAAGGCACCGAGTCCCGCTTGGAGCATTTGGACTCCAGCCCAACCGAGAACGACAAAAGTGAAGTAGTCGCCTCCGACGGCCGGTCCCGAACGGTCAACTAGCTTCGCCACAAAGAAGAACACGAGTACCTGGAAGAGTGGCTGGATTTGGGAGAGTACGAGGGCGGCGGGGTAGGCGATCGCTGTGCGATAACCCATGGCGGTGAACGCCCCGAGTATTCGGAATCCCCGTTTGGCCCTGGGGAGTAGCTGGAGCGCGTTCACTTCGATCCTGTGTCTTGGTCCGGCCGAGCCAGAACGGCCCGGAGGAGTTCGCGCAGCGGCATACGGTGTTGCGTCATAGTCCGAATGGATTGGAGATCGTTCTGCAAGCGGCCCAACAATGGCCCGGCTTCTTCGTCAGTCAGCAATGAGATGCCGTCTTCCCCGACGCGTTGGACCTCGCTGTCATTGATCCCTGTGAGCCGACGGATCGCGTTCTCTCGAGCCTCTTGGCTCGAAAACGAAAGCTCATATCGTGTTCGCTCCCACAATTGACGCACGACCTCGAGGTCTCCCCAGTACACGACACGGCCACGGTCGAGAAACATGACGTTGTCCCTGAGGGCTTCAATTTCTTCCACTCGGTGGGAGCTAATGAGCGTGGCCAGTCCATGCTCAGAACTTATCTGTTGAATGGTGCCGAGGAGATCGAAAGCGGCGATGGGATCGATTGCCCCAGTTGGCTCGTCGAGGATCAGTACACGAGGCCAGGGAAGGATGGCCCGTGCAAGCATCAGACGCGCTTTCATGCCCGATGACATGCCAAATCCGGTCTTGTCGCCGCGCATCCCAAAGGCCGACGATATCTAGTACTTCGTCGATTCGCCTCTTCAGTTTCTCTCCATCTACTCCCTGTAGGCGACCGTGAAACATTAGGTTCTCCTGGCACGTGTGTCGGAGGAAGAGGGTGCGATCTTCCGCCGGCATGAACCCGACAGACCGTCTGATGCGGTGGGAGTCCACAAGGGGATCCATGCCGAGCACCTCTGCCGTTCCTCCCGTTGGGGTCGTCAATCCGGTGAGGATCCGAAAAAGGGTCGACTTGCCCGCTCCGTTCGGCCCGATGACCGCACAGATCCGGCCGGCCTCGAGCGAGAACGAGACGTGGTCCAGCGCCTGGACCGGTTCTTGAATCGAAGACCGCACGAGGAACCTCATCCATAACGGCGTAGGCTCGTACGTCTTGGAAAGGTTGTCGACGTTTATGGAAGCTTCGACCACTACGATCCGACCTCAGACCAGCGACATTCGGTGACACTCTAGGGTCATTCGTGCGTGAGACAACCGAACGAGGGATTCCTAAACGGCGATACCGACGCGTTCCTGGTACACTCGCGAGCTGGAAGGGCGGTCGTCGCGATTTTGAACCGGGGGCGGCTTCCCCGACCACCTCTCAGCCACCTGCCCGCACTCTCTCACAGCGTCGTGGGCCGCCGGATGTGGCCATTTCGAACTCTTCCGTCGACGAAAACGGAAGTGCTTGATCGACTCGAGCCTTGGCTTCGTGCCTGCTCACGAGGCGATTCACGGTATCGGCGTCTATCGGTCTGGCTTATGTGGTCGACGGAATTGGCTGTGTGTTCTGCGGCTGTTCTGATTCGTTCTATCGTGAGACTCCACGACTGCGGGAGGCTTGCTGACGTGTCCGACCGAATACTGCTGGTTGGGACTTCCTGAATGGATGAAGGGACACTCTTGTTCTTCACCACGGAGTGGTTTCTGGCCGGAGCCCGCTGGGGCGCATTAGGGCTCGTAGTTGGCCTGATCCTGGCCCTCGTGTGGCGATCTTGGCGAAGAAACCCAGCCCCGTTGCTTGGTGGCCTAGTTGCTTTGACGGGCCTCGTAGCAATGCCGGTCAAACGGGCCATCCCTATCGATCTGTGGATTGGGATCGCAATGCTGACCGGAGCAGGGCTGCTGTACCGGTGGGCCCGCAAACTGTTGCTCATGCCTGCGCTAATAGCCGCGCCCGGGGCTTGGTGGGTCACTCAGGAGGTTGATCTCCCGGGCGAGGAGTGGTCGTCCTGGTTTTTGCTCGGGATGATCGTTGTAGGGGCTCCCTTGGTGGCGAGTTTCGATAGCCATCACAACCAACGCGGTTACGGGCCGGTGCTGATTGCCGTGACCATTGGTGGGGCGTACTCCACGCTGCCCGACACCCAGGAGATCTTGGTCTTGTTTGGTGCCGTAGTTCCCGTGGCCTTACTCGCTTGGCCCAAGCCATTGGCCTCGCTGGGGGCGTGGGGTGCCTACCCGGTGGTTGGGGTTCTCGCCTGGGTGATCGCCTGGGGCGGGCGCGGCCGAGAGACCGCAATCATCGGTGCTGCGGCCTGTTTGGGGTTATTGGTGGCCGAGCCGATTGGTTGCTGGATCTCCCGAACTTCCGAAACAAAGCTCGACCGACTCCCGGACATGCCGGGTGGCCCTGTCCTGGCGGGATTGGTTCACGCTATTGTGGTACTGCTGGCGGCCAGGGTGGCCGGTCTTCAATCGGACACGGCCTTGGCGGCGGTAATTGCCGCGGTGTTGCTGATGCTATCGGTTGCAGTCATGACGCCCACGGGTCTCTCATTCACGGCCGGCAGGCACCGACAATAGGCGCGTCTTCTCGAGCCACGACCCGATTCCCGTGGCGAGTGACAGAGGCCACAAATCGGAATCGATCTTCCTATAGGCGGCCTCAAAACACCTGTGCGCCTGTGTGTCGTCCGGAGTTCTACGGTCCTCGTGGCGTCATGCCGCAGCTAACGATGTCTCACCGATCTGGACGCTTGGACCTGCGTCTTGATTGCTATTCATGCAGGTTTGGGCATCGGGCCAGCATCCGCGTCGATCACCTTCAAGTACTGCTTGACGATAGTGTCGAGCAGGAACCTGTCGATGGCCTCGGCGGGATAGGAGACCGGTTCCGTCATGTCTAGCGCTTCTCGCATGGCCTCCGCGAGGGCTTTGTGGTCCTCCACCGGTACGAGCCGGCCGTACCTACCTCCCGCCAAGATCTCCCCCGGTCCATTTTGACAATCAGTGGCCACGATGGGCACGCCGCACACCATCGCTTCAGCCAAGACCACCGATAAGCCTTCCCACCGAGAAGACGAGACAAAGACTGTCGAATTGGCCATGAAAGCGTACGGATTTGAAGTGAAGCCGGGCATCGCCGTGTCGGCTTCGATACCGAGCGAACGCACCATCCTCTCCAAAGACGGCCTATCATCGCCCTCGCCGAGGATGATCAGGCGTGCTGATCGAGATTGGCGCAGTGTCGCGAAAGCCCGTATCAGGGTCGGATAGTCCTTGGCCCTGGTGAGGCGCCCGGCGGCGAGCACGACTGGAGGCCCAACCGACTCGAACCATTCATGGTCCGGACGCTCCCCGGCTGCACGTCGGATCTCGTCCACCATGACAGGGTTGTATATGACCTTGATTTGCTCAGCTGGAAGTCCCGTGGATTTGGCAAAATCCTCGGCTGCGCCGGTTGATACCGCCACGATCGCTTCACAGCCGTGGAAGAGCAACCGTGCCAATACGGGAAGCATCTTGACCCGTATTCCGCTCGTATTCGCAGTCCGTTGCGCGACGGAGGAGTGGATGGTCGCGATCACCCGAGTCGCTGACCGGGTTAGTGACCGTGCTGCTAGGGCCGTGATGGTGACGTGCTCAGGCCCCGAGATCATGACCGTGGGCCTTTCCTCCCGTAGGTACTTCGCCAGACGGATCAGCCCGGTAGAGATGCGCCTGCTATCAAGTGAGAAGAGCCGTACTTCGGGGTGGACTTCAGTGAGAAGCGGTCCGCCCAAATGCCCGACAACGATGTGCACTTCAAGGCCGTGCTCGTGGAAACCTTTCGCAAGGCTGAGCATCGTTCTTTCGATACCCCCCCCAGCTAGTGAAGGAAAGAAGAGCGCAATCTTTGTGTCGGCGGCGAGTGTCATTGCAGGGCTACCAATCGGTCAGGGAAAGGCCGGTGTCCGCCAAGAGCATACGACGCGGATGCGTTACGGTCAGGTCCCCCTCGCTCACCAAGCCGCGAGACCGTAGAGTGGCCAGGGTCCCGGGAGTATGTGTCAATATGAAACCAATGGGGAAGTACATCGTTGTCTTTCGTGTCTATGCCAAAGTCGACGATCGAACAATCGTCTTGGATGCCGCCTCTGGCGTTGCGGCCGATAAAGGCAAATTCGTAGCGCCAAGAAACGGACCGGCCTCGCAGAAACTCGGGATATGAAGACGGTCGTACTATTCGATCCTTCGCTTGGCGGTCTGAACCTCGGCGATGAGATCATCGTCGATGCTATTGAAAAGGAACTCCATAGCTGTCTCGGACCATGTCGCATCGTTCGATTGTCTATGCACCAAGGCCTCCGAAGCATGCACCGCGAATTGATTAAGAAAGCCGATCTAGTGGTAGTCGGCGGAACCAACATGATGAACCTCAGAATGTGGCCATTTCGAGGCGAAAACCGCTGGAAGATACCGTACGAGGAGTCCAGATGGCTCCGTGACGTGGTGCTGTTTGGGGTCGGCTGGGCTGGATATCGGCACAAGCCGAACTGGTTCGGAGTCGACTTCTACAAAAGGGTGCTGTCACCCTCGGCGTTCCATTCGGTGCGCGACGAGTACACCAAGCGCCAACTCATTGAACATGGTATCCCTCGCGTCCTTTACACCTCTTGTCCAACAACGTGGAATCTCACGCCCGATCACATGGAGCGTATACCAGAGGCGAAAGGCCGAGCGGTAGTCACCACGTTGAGTCACTACAGTCAGAGTCCTTTCGAGGACAGGGCTATGCTCGACGTCCTCCGTCGACTGTATGACAGGGTGTTCTTTTGGCCTCAGGGAGTCAGTGACATCGATTACTTCGATCGCCTCAGGATCGATGATGTCGAGGTCGTAGGACCGGCCTTGGCGGAATTCGACGCGGTCCTCTTAGAAAAGGACGCAATCGACTACTGCGGGACTCGCCTTCACGCAGGGATCCGAGCCCTGCAATATGGGCGGCGCTCTCTGATCATATCCATCGACAATCGGGCGCATGAGATCTCCCGAGATACCGAGCTACAGGTTCATGGAAGAGGGGACATAGCCAGTCTCGGAGCGAGGTTGGACGGGAGAATCGCGCCGAGATTCAAGTTGCCCTCGGCCGCAATCGACGCTTTCCGTGATTCTCTCAGATCGGGAACATATCGTCAGTAATCGTTGCCAGACTGCTGCCCCACGTGTTGCCGCGTCATGTGATGGTGACGGGCAATTAGTAGAGCGTTAGTCGAGGCACCCCTGCTCGCCGTCGTCGGCATCTTGCTCACCCACTCTGAGCATTCTGTGGTACTCGAGGGCGAATCGGATACTCTCTTGCTCGACCCGGGAGCGACCCACTGCCGATCCGGTTGAGGGGCGCGCAGATGGCCCCTCAAGCCTTCCCAGGTTGGATCTGCGCGGCACGCGGGAGTCAGGGGAAGTTCCGTTGGGGGTCGTGTTTCTAAACTCGGTCGCAGGCTGATAGGTGTTGGTGGCAGATTGAAACCCAGATTGTTCGTCGTTCTCAGTTGCTGACTGGAGTTGCGCTGCCTGAGGCAAAAGCCGCTGCCGTCGCCTTACAACCACCGCGAGCAGAGCAGTCAGACCGACCGCCGTCGGTGCCACGACACCAGCTGGTGAGAACAGGCTCGAGTCGTTGGGGATTGATGCGGTTGCGTCTATGACGTCGATGGGTGTACGAGCAGAGGTCGCTGTTGCGGCGCGACTCGTTGTCAATGTGGTTGACGTCGGGAGTGTCTGAACGGTGGTCTCAGGTTGGGTCATTTGGGTAGTGGGGAGCTTCGAAGGCGGTTGCGTTACGCTTTCAGGTGGCACAACGGTCGACGGGGGACCGGCCACCGGCTGTGTAGGAGGCGGACCTTGAGATGCCGCTGTTTCGGTCGTCACAGGAAGAGTCGTGGACGGGCGTGGCGCGGTCGAGGCCAGACCCTCTTCACAGACGTCCTCCGTTCGGGATCCGTCCGGACCCCACCGGTTGTTGCAGTGGTCGACAGAGGTTCCGGTTGCTTTGGTTTCAAGTAGCTCGGGCGACCAACTGAAGTCATTGTCCGCGATTTCAATCGTCCCAGAACAATCCTTGAGATGGACGGCGGCAATGGTTTTCGCGCGTTTCGTGGCGACGGCGACGTTGCGTCGGATGACTATGTCGTCTACCCGCGTCAGCGAGACCATATAGTCGGGGTTGGTTGGCACGGCGCGGACATTGTCCTCAAGAGTCCAATTCCTCCGTCTGCCGCCATCGCCACGAACCACTCTGAGCATCGGCCTTGAGGAACTATGCACGACATTGTGGTGGATCCAGACGTTAGATACATCCGAATGCCCTGCGGCTGTGAACGCTCCGTGACGGCAGTCGATCGAGCTGTTACGTATCTCAACATTGCGAACTGACCAATCCGTCCCGTTGGGTTCTAGATCGATTCCGCTGTTGTGAACGCCGCTCAATTGACAACGGTCGATCAACACCCGGTCGGCCCATGTGATTGCTATGCCCTGCCGGCCGCAGAAAGCCAGCCGTGTCGAAGAGATGCGAACGTCCGACGAGCATCCTCCCACATAGACCCCGTCTCCGTGTACGTTCTCGGCTACGCAATTCTCGATCTGCACTCCTTGTGCTCTGTCACCAACCAAGAACCCGTGTTCAAGAACGAGTCCGGCAACTGACTCGGCGTCCCCCTCGAATCGCCCGCTGTTCGGTCCCCGCACCGCAATATTCCTCAGAACGATTCCAGAACTTCCACCCTTTATTGCCCAGTGTGACCGGATCGAATGTCCGTACCGATTGACAATCCCCATGTCTTTGCCGGTCCGGTCCGTCCAGATGAGAGCCGGTTCATAGGCGTTTGGCCCTTCGATCACGAGGTGCCTTCGCGAGGAGATCAGAATCTGGCCATCCACCCGATAACTTCCGGCAGAGCTGCCAGTGGGAAATCTGATAGTGGTGGGATCGCCTGGTACCCCGTCGGGTGCGGCGGCGATTTGCTCGCGGATGATGGCTGTCGCGTCCGTCCCGTCAGTAGGTGCATCGATCACCACAATTGTGGCAGCCAAAGCCCGGTCGGGCATGTATCCCAAGGCGATAACAGAACCGCACGCCAGGAGAAAGCCGCGCCTACTGATTGCATTTCTGTGTGTCACGTTCGTAATCGGGGTCACAGTTCTCACCTGGTCTTAGCGTTTTGGTATCGGCCCATCCCGGTTCGGCCTGAAGCTTCCGCTGGTTGTGGTTCTCATTGGTCTCCCCTACTGCTGTCCACAACCCCGGAACGAGCCAGGATGCCTAAACGGCTGAGTACCTCCAATGCCACCTTCGCGTCGCGTCTGAGATTCATCCCGCCAACCGGTCCGGCCAAGGTTTGCGAGCGCCCGGTCGAATTCCCGTACATCGTCGATGGACGATTGGAGTGCGGTCCGTCTGATCCCGTTCTCGCCCGCTTCGTTGTTGATTCTGTGGCGGATCCCAACGATCGTTCGCCTGACGTCGTGAGCGCGGAGCAACTGCAGTCGGTTGTCATCGAATTCGTCGGCGGCCACCAGTACCTGAAACGTCCCCGCGGCGCTGGAAAGGTGCCAAACAGAGGGCCTGCCTTGGGATGAATCCATGTGGTAGGCAAAGAAACGGTTGGTAATCCAGCGCTGAACCGGTTGAAGGTCTTTGCCGAAGACTGTGTTCAAAGCGCGATCCAGGCTGAGGGAACGGCTTGAAGCATCTGGTTGGAGGATCTGGGCGAGTCGCTCGCCAACTGTGAGCGTCCCCGAAACCGGCGTGATTGGCACGATGCCCTCTGGATCGACGAAGCCAGAATGTTGCGCGGATCCGCCTCCTACTCCGACGATTGCCAGCACTTGTTTCTCGAGGTATTCCTCCACGAGAGCCAAATCTGCTTCCTCCAGCCCGGTGTCCTGCAATCCGTCCCGGTCATCGATCACAATGGACAGCTGTGACTTGGTTGCCGTGACCACAGGAGTGGTATCTGACGAAACCGGGTCTCTGTTGGATGTCGATGTCCGTCGCCCCGTGCGTGAGGGCCTGGTTTCGTCGGAACGGGCCTGCGCCTGAGTGGATGACGTGTCGCCGGCGAGGTCCGACCCCGCCGGCCCAGAGGGTTGCTTCTGCCTCTCGCCGACAGGGGCCGGGCTTTCTTTTGGCTCACTCAGCTCAGCGTTGTCGGTTGGGTCTTCTCGACTGGCGACAGCTGCTGGCCTTCTTGTTGCTGCCGCTCGAGCCTGAGGGCTTCGGTGCTTCCCGGACCCGCTCTCAATGCTTTCTGTGGGAGATGATTGAATCTTGCGGCGGGCGCGTTTCCCGGCGCGGGGCTTTTTGGTTTCAGCAGCGTCGGACGATGGTTTGATAGAGCTCGCTCCACTTCGTGCCACCAGATCGGGGGCCGCTCCGGGGCCTGCAGTATTGTCAGAGGCGACTGCCGCAGGCGTCTGGATCCCAGCCGGGGGCCCTGTGGGGTCTTCGGTGGCATCATGCCCCGCCGGCTCCTCTGGCTCCCCGCGCTTGTGAGGGTGATCGCTCGGCGATGATGGGACGGGTCCGGACGGTGGCGGTTTGCGTGTATGGCGCTTTTCTCTTCGATTCCCCCTCTGGCTCGATGGGCGGATGGCTTTGGGGCTTCGGCCGGTGAGGCTCTTCTTGCCGTGGAGGAGTACGACCCCGAGAACGTCCGCAGAACGGCCCGCCATGCTTTCGACCGTGTGTTCGAGCTGGTGGGTTGTTGTCGCCCGGATCCGGGCGACAACAACCATGAAGTCGAGCCGATGGGTCATCACTTCGGTAGTCGGTTCACCGAAGGCAGGAGTCGCGAAAATGGTCACGTCTGCGAGGTCGCGGGCAACATCGAGGAGGGTCAGGAATGACCGCCCTGCGAGGTTATCGACGGGGTCGCCGACGTTCTTCCCGGCGGCAAGAGAACGCAGACCGGGTACGACCTCGGTGCGATCGTTGAGCGCGGCTTTCATGATCGCCTGGGTGTCTTCGATAGCCGCGGAGCTGGAACCAACGATGTCCGCGAATCGTGGGCTTTCGTTGTCGAACTCGACGTATCGCGCCGGGCGCTGGGTATTAGCGTCGATAAGCAACACCTGCCGACCCGCAACGGCGAGTGCGGCGGCAAGGTCGGCTGCGAAAGCCTGGACGTCATTGTCGCTGGCTTCGAGTCCGACCAGCCCAACGGTCGCGGGTGGGCGGATGGCCGCTTCGACCGCTGTGCGGACCACCTGCACTTGCCTGCGCCGCCTCGTACTGCCCGCAGTCGGGTACCAAGGGCGATTACGGGCTCCTGGGCGCGAGCGGGGCACGGCGGCTAACTGCTTTGTCGATCTGACATCATCGAGGGCCAGTAGCGGTTTGCGGAGATTGTCAAGAATCACAAGCGCCAGAATGGAGACCAGAATGCCGGCCCCCAGGCCGACGGCTCCCGCTCTAGTCGCTCCGATCGGTTCAGGGGTGAGGTCGGTGGTGATCAGGAGCTCGTCGGTGTTGCTTTCGTTGACCTGGTCCTCGAAGTAACCGCAGTGCGAGGGTTACGTACTGATCCTCGAACTGGCGCACCCGTTGCTGGAGTACCAGCAAATCGAGATTGACCCGGAAGTCAGGGTCGGTCGTCACTGTCGACAATTCAGCAAGTCCTTCGGAGAGTTGATCGAGTAGCGTTTCGACGCTTTCAAGCTCTATTTCAAGCTGGGCTGCCTCGGCCTCGGCTAGGTCAGGAAAAGCGATCTGGATTGTGAGCGATGCTGCCCGTTGCCGGAGGGCTGAGATCTTTGCATCAAGTAGTGCTCGTTCAGCTTCGACGCGAGCATCAGGCGGGGTGGTCTGAGTGACTTCGGCAATCTGGGCCCGGGTCTCGACTATCGAATCCTCGATAGACCCCAGCTGATCCTGCAGTTGCTCCGCTTGAGTGCTTGAAGGCTCAGTTGCGTAGAAGGCCTCCCGCATTGCCCTTGCTTGAGCTGCTGCGTCGTCCGAGTTGTCGGATGTGGCGACGAAGTGGAGCTGGCCAGTTTCAAGGTCGGACTCAATGCGAAAAGAAGGGTTGGTGAGCGTTTGGGAGAGAACAGACCGAGCGTTGTTCTCGGCTTGTTTCAATTGATTCTCGAAAGTGGCGGTATCCCGGTCGTTGGATCCCAGGAGTGTGATTGGTGCTAACGCTTCGAATCTTGGCTCGATCCGGTCATCGTGGTAATCCGCGAAAGCCAGGGCGGCTGCTGCACCGAGTCCCGCGCACAGAACAACCAGCCACCAGCGGGCGGCGAGAATACGAACAGCTCTGCGGAATTCCACCCGGCTTCACCTTGCTTCGCGTACGTCACGGTCGGGGAGGCCGCGGAGATCTACGACCTCGTCGATCTGCCAATTCTGCCATGCCAGGCGATGAAGCGTCTCCCGCAGTCCGATCCGGTCTCCGGCTTCGGCGAGACGGTCGAGGTCGCGGATCGTGTCGAACAGCGTGATCGGCTCAGGCCAATCGGGGTTAACCAGGCTGATTTTGGGGTGTGTGGAGGGCAGCAACGGATGGCGAGAGAGGATCTCGGTGTGCTTCTCTCCCGGGCGGACGCCGGTGATGGCCACCTCGATGTCGTGGCCCGGGATGAGCCCAGCCAGGCGGATCATCCGCCGCGCCAAGTCACCAATCTGGACCGGCTCGCCCATGTCGAGCACGAACACCTCACCGCCCGACGCCATCGCCGAGGCTTGGAGCACCAGTTGCACGGCCTCCGACACGGTCATGAAGTAGCGGAGCATCTCTGGGTCGCTGATGGTGACCGGCCCGCCCCGCTTGATCTGGCGGACGAATGTCGGGACCACGCTGCCTCGACTGCCGAGACATACCGAAACGAACCGTCGAGAACACACATCCGGACACCCCCCGCGCTCTGTACCAGCATTTCAGCGACGCGCTTCGAGGCGCCCATGACGCTGGAAGGGTCGACGGCCTTGTCGGTGGAGATCAGCACGAACCGCCGGTGCCGATCGCTGTCGCAGCACTCGATGAGGTCGGGCGGTGCCCAGCGACGTTGTCTTGACCGCCTCGCGGGGAACGACTCGAGCAGGGGGACGTGTTTGTGGGCGGCGGCGTGGAAGACCACCTGGGGGCGGTGTCGGAGCAGGATTCGTTCGAGAGCGGCACTCTGCGCGGAGGTCACACAAGGGTCGGGACAACCGCGTCTGAGCTCCCCTCCAACCCTGCCTCGTAGAGGTGGGTCTCGTCGTTGTCGAGGGCCACGACCGCTTCCGCGGCGCGAACTCAGGACCTGACGAACGATCTCCGAGCCGATCGATCCGCCCGCCCCTGTGACGAGCACGGTCTTGCCAACCACACGCGGCGACTGGGCCGAGGTCGGTCGTCACCTGCGGGCGTGGGAGGAGGTCGCCGAGTTCGAGATCACGGATGTCCTTGAGCGAGCCGCTGGCACCCAGCACGTCCCCCAGGTCGGGGACGATGCGGAGCCGGACGTCGATCGACATGCACCCGTCGACCAGATCTCGCAGGTCATCGTCGGAGAGCGAGGCGGCAATGACCACCTGGTCGATAGCGAACATTTCCACGATGGTCGGCACCTCAACCAGAGTGCCGAGTACCGGGAGACCGGCCAGGCGCCTGTGCGACGAGTCTCCATCTGCTGCCACGAAGCCGACGATCCGGGCCGGGAACCCGTTGCCGGGGCCGTGGCGGGCCAGGTCGGCGGCAGGCGCGGCCGGTACCGACCACGAGGGTGGCGGCTGGTTCGGGAAGCTCCTGGGTGCGTTTGAAGGAGAACAGGCGGGAGCGGAAGCGAACGGCCCCCATGCCACCCAGGGTCAAGCCGGCCCCGACGACCAGCACCATGACCGGGACCAGGCCGTCGCTGCCTCCCGTGGCCGACCTGTAGACCAGCAGTCCGATCAACAACAGTCCGGCAGAGCTGACCGCGCCAGCCACCAAACGCATGGCTTCTTCGACGCTGGCGAACTCCCACACGTGCCCGTAGGCACCGAAGATGAGGTTGGCGGTCAGGTGGACGACCAGCACTATCGGCAGCACGATCAGGAAACCCTGCCACCACTTCGGCGAGATCGACTGGATATCGATGAAACGCAGCACCAGGGCGGCGGTGTAGGCGAACACGATGATCACCGCGTCGATCAGAGCAAAAGCGAGATCGGCCCGGAGCCGGGCGGCCGCCTGGGCCAGCCGCATTTTCCAGGGCGGCGTCCCATGCGAAATAGTGTTGTCCCTGAGTTGTGCCACCCAGCGTCTCCCTGCCGTCGGCCTTACCTTAGGCTCTGCCGGGTACTGCCGGGAAAGTGCTCAGCAACGCCGCCGACGTCTGAACCCCTTGCACCGGTCAATTCCTTGGTGGACCGGCCTCCCAACCTTTCGGTCTGTGTACTGTCTAACACGCTCGGTGATAGTTATCCACAGGTTTGTGGGATTGTCAGGGTGGGGGTCCGTGTGCCAGGCTCTTCTCTTACCAGACAGGGGAGTGTGCCATGCGAGTGTTAGTGACCGGAGCGGCCGGGTTCCTGGGTCGACACGTGCTAGGGAGACTGGTCGCCGACGGCTTCGAGGTGACGGCTTTCGACGTGGTTGATGTCGGGATGCTGGAAGTCCGGTCGGTGCTGGGTGACTTGCGTGACGCCGAAGCGGTGGTCGAGGGCGGCGGCCGGCCACGACGCCGTGGTCCATATCGGAGCGATCGGCGACGTCTACCTGGCCGGCGAGCAACCCGAACTGGCGGCGGCCGTCAACGTGACCGGGTCGGCCAACGTTGCCGCGGCGGCCCTGAAAGCCGGAGCCCGGGTGGTCAACGCCTCCACCTGGGAGGTGTACGGCGAACCCCGCTACCAGCCTCTCGACGAAGAACACCCTTGCCAACCCGATCATCCGTACAACATCACCAAGCTGGCCGGCGAACAACTGCTGCTGGCAGCCGATCACCTGCGCGACCTGCCGGTCATCTCGCTGCGGCTGGGCACCGCCTACGGGAGCGGTTCGCGTCCGAACTCCGTGTTCCGGATCTTCATCGACCGGGCCCGGCGGGGCGATCCGCTCACCATCCAGGGCGACGGCCAACAAGGCCGCCAGTTCACCCACGCCTCCGACATTGCCCGAGCCTTCTCGATGGCGTGCCGCTCAGACGTGCGGGGAACGGCGTTGAACACGGTGGCGCCGGAAACTGTTTCGATCAAGGAACTGGCCGAGCTGGTAGTGGCCCGGTACCCGACCGAGCCTGACCTTTGGCGAGCCCCGGCCCGGTGACGTCCCCACCCGCTTTGGTTTCGGCCGAGAGAATCGCCGGGGTGCTCGGATGGAAGGCGGAGATGCCCTTTGAGCGGGGTTTGTCTGAGCTCATGGATGGCGTCGAGGCTGAGAGATAGGGAAGCCGTGGGCAAACGGCTGACAGTGCTTGTGTTGATCAAGGGCCTGGGGATCGGCGGTGCCGAGAAGCTGATCTCCGAAGGGGCCCGTTTTTGGGACCGCGATCGGTTCGACTACCACGTTGCCTACGTGCTGCCCTGGAAGAATCAGCTTGTGGCGGACCTCGAGGCCCTCGGGGTGCCGGTGCACTGCGTTGGAGGCGAACGCGGACTTACGCCAATAGTGCCAGTCCGGATCCGACGACTGGCCGGATCTGTCGACGCCGACATCGTGCACGTCCACTCCCCGGCTGTGGCCGTGGGCACTCGATTGACCTTGTTCGACAGGCCCATCGTGTACACAGAGCACAATATTGGGTCCGCCTATCATCCGCTGACAAGACTTCTAAATAGAGCTACCTACCCAAGGAACAACCGCACGATCGCGGTGTCCAAGGCTGTAGCGGATTCGGTCCAGCGGTACACACCAAAAGTGGTTCGACGTGATCCCGAACGGCGTTATTGAGCCGACCATCGATCTGAAGCCATCCCGCGATTCGGGAGGAAGTGGGCATTCCACCGGGTTCGCCTCTCGTTGTCCATGTCGGGCAACATCAAGCCGGCCAAGGACCATGGCAACTTGATTACAGCCGCAAGATACCTCCGTCGGATGGCGCCGGACGCTTGCATCATCTCGCTGGGCGCCCCATCGCGACCGGACGACCTCGAACGGCTGCGTGAACTGGTGCTGACGGCAGGCGTTGAGGACAACGTGCAGATCCTTGGTGCCAGAGCGTCGGCGGCTTCCTACCTCAACGCCGCAGATGTAGTGGTCAACCCTTCGCTGGCAGAGGGCCTACCCGTTGTGTTGTTGGAAGCCATGGCTCTGGCTCGGCCCATTGTGGCGACCGCAGTGGGCGGTGTTCCCACGATTATTGAGCACGAAGTCACAGGCCTCTTGGTGCAAAGGTCTGACCCCAAGGGTTTGGCGTCGGCTATTGCCTACCTAGTCACAAATCCCGAGCGCGCTCGCGATCTAGGCCTCGAAGCAAGACGTCGGGTTGTCGCGGAGTTCTCCTTGCAATCAATGGTCGGTCGGGTCGAAGAGATCTACACGACGCTGCTGCGGGACCAGTCGCGCGAGGACACCCCGATGACCCGTTCCGGGGGCTGGCTCGCTTTCTTCTTGGTACCAGTCGTCATCTCGATTGGAGCGCTAATCGGTCTTGGTCTTTTGCCGGTCGAGACGGCGATAATCGGTCTGACGGGGTTTGCCATCATCTCGCTGGATCGGGTTCCGGATGGCCGGGAGCCAGGACCAGTGGTTCCCGGCTGCCGTTGTCGCCGGATACGGCGCCAAAGTCGCCGGCACTGCGTTTTACTACTGGACCGTGAAGTTCCTATATGGCGGAGTCGCTGACGCCGTCGGGTATCACGACCGCGCACTCGCTGCTTGTCGGAGTTTGGCGGGAATTTCCAGATTCCCAAGTCCGACTACGGCTCCGCTGGAACGAGGTTCGTGACCGAGCCGACTCTTTGCTGTACATACCGCATGAACCCAGCCTGCTTGGCGGTTTCCTCATCTTCGCCACACTCTCGTTTTTCGGTCAGCTGTTGTTGTACGCGGCGTTCCGGCACGCCCTCCCACTGCCAGGCTGAAGCTGTATGCGTTTGGCATCCTGTTTCTCCCCTCGTTGGTGTATTGGCCTTCTACGATCGGCAAAGACGCCCTGATGCTCCTGTTCATCGGCCTTGTTGCCTACGGGGTTTCCACGGTTCTTTCTGGACTACAGGATGCGTTGGCTCTCTGATTATGGCGGCCGGCCTTGCCGGCCTGGCTGCGATTCGACCCCACGTGGCTGCTCTTGCAGCCGGCGCCCTTGCGATAGCCGTTGTTCTGGGTCGTCGACCTCAGGTGAACGCGGCGGCGGCTGCCGCTGGAGTGTTATGGCGAGCGCCGCTGTCCTCGCAGCGTCTTCGTCGCCAACCAGGCATCCAACGCTCTGGGAATCGATCTGTCTGGGCAGAATCTCGATCCGCTTCTCCAGGACATTACAACGAAACAGCCACCGTGGTGGTTCTGCGATCGAGGGCGAAGCTGTCCTGACCTTCACGCAATTGCCGAGCGGAGTGATTCGGGTTCTTTTCCGGCCCCTCCCTTATGAAGCTGAAACAGCTCAGGGGATGATGAGCGCCATCGAGAACACCCTTCTCCTTGTTGTCACCATATGGAAGCTTCCCAAGATGCTAATTGGCCTTGCGTGGCCTCCGGAATCGTCCGTACCTGATGTTCATGGCGGTGTTCGTGGTCGGCTTCGTCATAATGTTCAGCGCAATCTTCAACCTGGGTAACCTGGCCCGACAGCGCACCCAGGCCCTGCCTTTTCTTCTGGCCCTGATCGTGGGGCTTGGTTGGCAACCCGAACCGTCCCGATCGGCATCCGGAGGGCGACCTTGTGAGAAGCTCATGACCACCAAACCGGCGTTGCTGGGCGGCCCGCCCGCTTTCCCCGGCGGGCTGCCTTTTGCCCGCCCGACCATCGAGAACCCCGAGGTGGTCCTCGCCCGAGATCGAAGGGTCGCTGGAGAGCGGGCATGGTCACCGGTGGGCCTATCAGGCGCGGAGCTTGAAGACCGCGCGGCAGCCGCATTCGGTGTCGGGCACTGTGTGGCGGTTGCGTCCGCCACAGCCGGGCTGATGCTAGTCATCCAAGCCTCGACCCGGCCGGGCCTGTTCTGCTGCCCTCGTTCACATTCTCGGCCACCGCTCACGCCGTCCGCTGGAATCACCGGCCCATACTCTTCGCCGACTGCGACCCGGACACTGGTGTCTCACCCCTGCAACGTTTACGACCAGCCGGCCCTGATCATCGCCGTGCATGTGTCCCGGGGTTCCCGCCGACGTACCCGGTCTGGCAACCAGGGCGATGGAGCTAGGGGCGGAGCTGATCTTCGACTCCGCCCACGGCGCTGGGTCCCTGATCGAGACTGGCGAAGCCAGACGACCACTCGGTGGCTTCGGGCGGGCCGAAGTGTTTAGTCTTACCCCTACCAAGGTGCTGAGCGGCGCTGAGGGCGGTTTGGTTACCACTAACGATGCGTCGCTGGCGGAGCATCTCCGCTGGGCGCGTGACTACGGCAACCCGGGCGACTACGACACTCGGCTTCCCCGGTCTCAACGCCCGTCTCTCCGAGCTGCACGCCGCTTTGGCTCTGGCGTCGCTGGGCCATCTGGAGGAGCGTGTGGTGCATCGCAACGCAGTTGCGAGACGGTACCGGGAGGCTCTCAGCGGGATACCCCGGGGCTCGGGTTCCAGACCGTCCCGACAGGCTCACGGAGTTCCTATAAGGACTTCACGGTGCTGGTCGATGCCCCGGTTTCGGCTGCAGCCGGGAGGCCGTAGTGGCGGCGCTCCACGCCGAGGGCATCCAGACCAGGCCCTACTACTCGCCTCCGGTGCACCGCCAGCAGGCCTACGCCGGGGCCGAGGAGCCCAGAGCTCTTCCGGTCACCGACCGGCTCGCCGCCGCGGGTGATCAGCCTGCCGATCTGGAGCCACCTGCCGCTCGAGACGGCCGATCGGGTTGGAAGAGGCTTCGCCAGGATTCATGCGTATGCAGCCGACGTGGAGGGCGCGCTTCTGATGTACGGTGCAACCAAGCGAGGCATCGACATAGTGGGGTCGATCCTGGGGATCACGCTCTTCGCGCTTCCGATGGCCTTGATTGCGGGTGTCATCCGGCTCAGGATGGGAACACCTGTCCTGTTTGAATCGGAACGACCCGGTCTAGGTGGTAGGCCCTTTGCCATGCACAAGTTCCGCACGATGTCGATCGAGATGACCGCCCCCGACGGGCGACCCCTCGACGATTCCGAACGAATCACACCACTTGGCCATTGGTTGCGAAGCACCAGCCTCGACGAGTTGCCGGAACTTTTCGACGTGCTCAGGGGGGAGATGAGTCTGGTCGGACCTCGCCCGCTTCTGATGCGGTATCTCGATCGATACACTGAGGACCAGGCGCGGCGCAACGATCTGAAGCCGGGGATCACGGGTTGGTCGCAGGTCAATGGCCGCAACGCCATATCGTGGGAGGAGAAACTGGCACTGGACATCTGGTATGTCGACAACCGATCTCTGCTCCTCGACTCTCGCATCCTTCTTCTCACTCTTTGGCGCGTGCTGAGTCGACAAGGCATTTCGGCCGACGGCCATTCGACAATGCCGGAGTTTTTCGGCTCGTCATTCCAGGATTCCGACGATGGGACGCGCCGACCCGAAGAGGGTTGATCTGCGGAGACCCGTTCGGCAACCGGAATAGCGATGATGGTGGCGGCCGGCCATTCCGATGCGGCTGTGACCTTTTCCACTCCAGGACCGGATTAGGTCGCGGAATTCGCCAAATCCATCAACCGTAGCCGTGGGCGCACAGTCCTGCGACCTGGGCTCGGCATCGCCATGCATCTGGTACGGGTGTCGAACCCGTATCGAATACCCCAACCCCTCCGCCGCGGGCGCGCTCACGAAATCCTTGGAAGGATTGTCACCGACGTAGACCAAGGTATCCCTGGAGAACCCCACGCGTTCTCGACATGTTCAAAGGCTCGTTCGTGCGGTTTCGAGAATTGAGGACCCCATTCGTCTGTCACGATGAGCGGGCTTAGGAACTCATTGAGTCCGAGTGCCTTCAGCTTCGCTTTCTGGCTAGACGCCGGCCCATCAGTTATGAGCCCTAACCTCAGTTTCGCTTCGGTTAGCTCGCCGAGAAGGTCTCTTGCCCCCGGAAGTAAGTCGATTTCTGGAATGTGGCTTCTGTACCCTGCAACGAGCGCAGTGACAGTGCAGGTCTTCAAAACCTCCGGATCCCGTTTGAGCAACTCGTCGAAGACTCGCCCCTGATGGTGTGGGTCACTGGCGAGCCTGTGAAGTTCCACTTCCCACTCCGGGGCTTTTCGACTGGTTTCTGCCGCTAACTGTCGGGCAATCGCCCGAAATCCGCTCGAGACATAGTCACGCTCCAGGAACAACGTGTCATCGAGATCGAACGCCACTCCGTGGATCACCATTTTGGGAGGCGGGTGAACACCTCTGAGAAAGCTCTCGTCATGTAGAGGCCGACCTCGTAGTCGAACATCCCTACCTCTACAGCATTTCCAAAAGCAAGGTCAACGAGGATTCTTGGATATTTCGCCCCTGCCGTAAACGCAAGCGGTACACCACCTCCAAATTGAGGGTTGATCGAATCAGCGTCGGCTCGGACCCTGAGAGAACCGCTTGGAGGGTGATTGGACCGACGCCGCCAAGCTCGCCCACGAAGGTAAGAACCTTCACCAACCAATCGCCGATGTCATCAACCGCCAGGGTGACACCCTGGATGGATTCACCACAAAGCGTGCGGATCCGGCGACGAGGAACGCAATGCAACGGACGACCAGACAGATCAATCAGAGCGTCAACCGTGATCTCGTCGCCGGCGATGAAATCCTGGACGATCAGATCATCCGAGTGGGCGAACAGCGCGGCAAGGTCATCCGGCCCGCAAAACACGACACCTTTACTGGCCGACCCCCACCGAGGCTTACACACCAGGGCCGTGGGGAGTTTGTCTGGCAATGCTCCGGGGAGCCAGGTGCGGGAATGGCGAAGACCAAATTCGGCAAAGGTACGGGCCGCCACCATCTTATCTCCTGTGATTTCTATCAACTCAGCGCCAGAAACTAGAACCAGGCAGCCGTGCTCGGCGAACCGCGATTCGTGCTTCAGCCAAACCCAAGAGTTCAGTGTCGATGGTTGGAACCGGCAGGCCTACCCGGTGCTTTTCGACTATCCCGAGGAGTAAGGGTATATACGAGGCGTCACCGACTGGTGGAACCTGAAACGCCTGGTCACTGACATAATGCGATGGCGCCAGTCCATCAGTGTCTGCTGTGAACACTTTGCCGCCCAATGGCTGGACGATCTCCTTGAAGCTGCTTACCAGGCTTGTTCGACGTCCGGCACTTGTTATCAGGACATTCATAGGTTAAGGAACATACCAGCGTTGCCCATGCTTGCCCAAAAAAGAGCACGCATCATTTCAATTCTTCACTCTGGCAGCAAGCCCTTACGAGTGGCAACGTGGCCGATCGTCGCCATCACGATCTGGACAACCGGAATTCTCAGTCGAATTCAGTGGCAGCACGCGAGACGATTCTGCGCCCCATTCGCCGGCGACGCTCGGGTGATATTCCCTAGGTATCGCACCGCTTGCTCGATTGCGGCGGCGTTACGCACAGGTATGAGACCGGTTGCCCAACTGCGTCGTTGACCGCTTGGCGGCCACCCGGATGTCTGTGGCCACAATGGGCAGGCCCATGGCCGCGGCCTCCATCGCGCGCGGGGAAGGCCTTCTCGGTGCGAGGGCAGCAGAAACCCTCCATAGCGGCGTACAGGGCTTCAATATCTTGGCGCATCCGAGAAACTGGACGCCTGCCTGAAGACCCCGTCGAGAAGCCTCTCGGGAAGCCTATCTGCCTTATCAATATTGGTGGCCCAATACAGATCAGCCTAAACCGCTCATCGAGGCGTTCTGCGGCTTCGAACAGCTCGGGGTACCCTTTCTCAGCAACAAGGCAACCACCATGCCGACCAGAATCTGGTCTTCGGCGATTCCCAAAGTCTGCCGGATCCGCTTTGATCAATTGCACTGAAGCGGTCGGATCGATCTTTCGAGGTGGACTCCGTTGCCAAGTAGGGACGTTCGCGGCGCGGGGTGATACGCCATCGGGTCGGCGACTTGAAGTCCTCTGGGTTTTGGACCAGCTCGGCATCGGAGAACCGGGAGGCAAGCACCTACTAGCGCGTAGACCAATGCACGCTTTGGCCAGGGGTCGTCGTCGGTTGCATACAGCCCGTGAACAGTATTGACGACGATCGGCACCGGCCAAGCGGCCCGATACCCGCGCCGTTGAGGCCCGGCTTCGGATTGTGGGTGTGCAAAACGTCGAGCCGCTCTCGGCGGAGGATTGGCGCCAACGCCCAGGCGGTTCGCACGTGGCGAGCACATCCATGCCCCGGGTCGAGGAATGAAGCGGGATATGTCGGATACCGACCGCTTCGAGCTCTTCAACCCACGGCCCGGGGGCGCTGATTCCCAGCGACTCGCCTCCGGCTTTGGCAACCGCCAGCATCTCTCCGTATACGAGGTAACGCAGGCTGCTGTCAATCGTGGTGAGGTGAGCAACTTTCATGAATGCGGGAATTGGGATTGGGGCCGCTATCACTGCTTCTGGTCGTATAGCCATATTTGCGGAGTGAGCCGAAACTCAGCAATTCGATGAGGCGTCTGCGATCCACAGGTAACTGAGCTTGCCACTCCAAGTCTTCTCGGATTTGGATGACATTGGCATGAAGGCGCATCGGGTTACCGTCGACGGTGTGATTCTTGCTCACAAGCATTTGGGAGCCGTCGATATGAGCAATGAGCAGCATGTCCATATGAAGGACTCCTTGCAGACCTTCACTAACTCGCTAGACGGCGACCGGACGAAGTCTTCGTACATGATCACCTTGGTTGGCACGCCAGACCTAGCAGGGCTCTGAACAAAGCGTTGTAGAGAAGCCAGAAGACTGCTACCCACAAGACCGGGAACTGGCGCATGTAGATAACAGAATTGCGACGTCGGTTCGGATCTTCTTCTTGGTCGCCGAGTACGCCACGCCTCGGACATCCCGAACCATGTGGAGCAATCTGATGTCAACGTTCCGCATCCGACTCAGTATGATCGCGTATGCCGGAGCCTTGGAGGAATCCACCACATAATCGGCGTCGGCCACGTTGGCAATCGCCCGGTACAACTGTGTGAGCACCACTTCGAATCTCTTCAGCCGCCGGGCGAAAGGTCGCCAAGCCAGGGTGCAACGATCAGGGGCAGGTACCTGAGTCGATTTACCGATTGCAACAGTTTGGTCAGGTCGTCGATATCCAACTGATCCCAACCACCGAATGCTCTTTCGGCCACGGATCGCCAAAATGGGCATTCCCGCACGTCAAGCCCGCCGCACACAGCCGCTCACTCAAGGACCTACTCCAGAGGTTCACCAATTCTCCGCAGGAGACGAAGACCATGTCGCCGGCCGGTGGACAAGCGTGGTCCGCTACGATTCGACCCACCACCACGTGACCCGCCTTGACCGGGCGAGTCGATCGTGCACCGATGCTTTGGCTGTCTTGACGTAACCGGGCAGGGCTTCGGGCAGCTCAAAAGCCAGATGATACCGCTCAGGCAAACTGTCATGCAGCATGGAGCCGATGTTCGCTCGCTGGTAGCCTTTCATCAACATTCGTAAGGTCGCATCAAGGGAGGAGGAGCTCCAGCGATCGTGTTAGGGATACTGGGCCTTCTAGACGATGAGAATCCACACCGGCAAGGCGGCATCGGCAACCCGTTCGGCCACAAGGAGGCCGGTGAGCTTCTCGAACTCCAGCGACGTCCGAAATCCACAAGCTGATCCCCAGCGGCGAACTTCGAACTGACCTCGGCCAGGTCGCGGAAGAGCACCAATCGGAATCGATGATCGAGGAGCGCATGTGTTGCACAGGAAAGCCAGCTGCGCCTGACTTGGCAGTTCCCCCCAAAGCGGTCCCAGTGTTGTTGGGCACTGAACTCTGCATGCCTCCCATGCCCAGGCTGTGCCCCTCCCTCCGGCGCAACCCCGGAGTTGGGTATAGCTGAACAGATCCCCAATGCAGATCGAGGGTGAAACGGATCCCCGACTCATCGCCCATCGATACGTTTCGCTTGTCCCTTTGGGTGTCTTCGGTGGAATCGTTATCACCGATGGATCGGCAGCTATGACCTCCAGGGCCGCTTCGATGTCACCGTGTGGCACCAGGGACGTTCGATGTCGGTGAACGTGCGGTGGGCGGGATTGGCGTAAGCCCACCGTGCCCAGGTGGGGCCCCTTCAGCACGGTCGCCTGGACGGCTCCGGCTCGTGCGAGATTCGAGTAGTCGTCGCAGGTGCGTGCCCCATCACGCCTTGGCGCGCTGCTAACGGGCGTACAAGGCCAGAATGGGGACCGCAGGTGATGATTCGGGTGGTCGGCCATGATCCCGATGAGGCCGTGCCGCACCGCACTCAGTTCGATCTGCCTCACGGGTCGATCAAGGCTCGAATCACGCGTCCTGCGGCGACATCCAGCAGGAGTCGGACGCAGCATCGCCAACCCGCCACGGTGCAGCTCCCGGCGGTAGATGTTTGGTTGCTTTCGCCATCTCTTGAGCCCTCCACGGCGACCTAGCTAGGCTCCGAACAACGTAGCGTAGTGTGGGACAGGGTCCTGCGGATGGGGGCGGGGTGCCCAGACCGATCAGCGTGTTGATTGCCAGCGCCGAGCGAAACTGGGCGGACGCCCTGGCTGCCCTGCTGGCGACTAGGTCCTTCGAAGTGTCTGGCGTTGTGACATCGACTAACGAATACCTTGCCGCCATCAATGCGGGTTCGCCTAATGTGGCTGTCGTGTCACTCAGCCTCCAGGGGATCTTCGAGTCGTTGACTGAGACTGCAGGAGACCTTGCGATCTTGTGCATTGGCGCCGATTCGCCTGATCGCATGCTCGAAGTACTCGAGGCAGGCGCCATGGGATACCTCGACTTCGACGCTGGATTCGACGAGGTTGGTGAGGCGCTCGAACAACTTGCCCGTGGGCACGCGGTTGTGCCGCCTGCCATGCTCGGGACCCTCCTGCGGCGGGTCGTCAAACGTCAACGGAATCAGCGAGAAGCTCGTGCTCGCCTCGATGAGTTGACTCGCCGGGAGCGTGAGGTATTCGAATTACTTGCCATGGGGTTGGACAAGGAAGCCATAGCCTCACGTTTGTTCATCAGCCCACAGACGGCTCGAACCCACATCCAGCGGGTCTTTCGAAAACTGGATGTCCACTCTCGGGGAGCGGCCATTTCACTGGCGGCCCAATGTGGTTTGGCTCTCTCGGAATCGGAGGACTGACATGGCCGACGCTGAACGATGGAGCAGGGCGAGACCCATGCGACATGGCCAGGCTTGGGTGAGGCGAGGTGGCGAGCAAACCGCCGTCTACAACCCGTCAACGCGGGCGCTGCACCTTCTCAATGCCTCGGCACTGGCGATCTGGGAGCTCTCGGACGGGGAGACCACGGGTTTGGAGATGGCTGGAGCGATCGCGGAACTCACCGATCTTGAATCGGACGAGGCTCTGGAAGAGGTGTCACAAGCTCTTGACAAGCTTGCCGAGCTTGATCTCGTTGAGGGGTGACGCGAAGTCTCCGTATACTGCGTAGCTCGGAGAAGGTTGAGGGGGGAGATAGGGGACCAGGTGTTCAAGTTGATTGGCCCGCCGCCTCCGCATCTCATCGAGACGGAGATCAAAGGCGACATCAGCCTGTACGACGCGCAGCGTGAGAAGGTATTGGTCCTCAACGGAACCGCCTCCGATGTGTGGCGCCTCTGCGATGGTGAACAGACCCTCGATGAGATCGTGGCACTGCTGGCCGGCGGCTACGGCATCGAAGGAGAAGAGATCCGAGCCGACGTAGAACGGACTGTCAAGCAACTAGTCGACGAGGGCTTTCTCCCGACCTCATGAAGATTCGCTCGAAACCCGGCTGACGGCAAGATCTCAGCGGCCTGGTCTGGGCTGCTCAACGCTCCTATGAGATTCTCGGCATGCGGGTTGCCATCTGTTCCGACACCGAGACAGTCGCGACCGGGCTCGATCGGCTGCTTGCACCCTTCCGGCTCGAGAGACTGGTACGTGTCCGGGGCTCGAGGTGTTTCGCCCTCGTTGACGGAGATCACTTGGTTGCTGATGTTCGATCCGGCCAGTTCCTCGCCTTTCGGGACTGCAAGGTGCTCGGAATGGGAACCGAGTGGGGCCGGCCCGTCTCGCAGTTGCTCGCTTCCCTTAATCGGACGGCGATTGAAGAAACCAACCTATTTGCGCTTCACGCAGGAGTTGTAGCAATCAATGGGTTCGCGATTGCCTTTCCGAAGAATTCAGGAGGGGGGAAGAGTACCCTAACGGCGGCCTGTCTTCGGGAGGGATTCGCCTATGTAAGCGACGAAGCTTTGTGTGTCGACCCCGAGAGCGGCCTTGTTGTCCCGTACCCCAAGCCGCTCGGGCTGTCCGCCTGGAGCCGGAACACCTTGATGGTTCCCGACCGGGATCTTGCTTTTCCGAGCGGAGATGCTGAAGCTCTTGTTACTCCAAGTGACCTCGGTGCCGGGATGGCAGCCGCGAAGTTGCCCCTTGCCCACGTCGTATTGGCATTATATGGCCACGAAACAGCGAGCCTCCGGAAAACGACCGCGAGTGAGGTCATGGCCGCGTTGCTACAGTACTCGTTCAATCACTACAAGCACGGTGAGCGCGCCTTCCGTCTTGCTGCACACCTAGCCAATCAGGCGACGGGTTGGAGACTCGAATACGGCGATCCTTCAGATGCGGCTCGGCTCCTCAAGGGTGCTTTCGGCAATTCATAGGAACGGCCTGTTAAGTATGACCGCCCATCACCGACGCGGGCCATCTCAATGATCTGATTAACACCAGGCAACGACCGGACCCTCCCTTGATGGGGAGGGTCCAGGCATCTCGGCTCGCGCCTGCGAAAAGGAAGGCGTCTACGTACAATCGATGCCAACGGAATTGACATCGAAGCCGTCACCCGGGTTCGTCGGGAAGAGTGATGGGTTCGTGCTGTCCACTATTTTCACGTACTGAACTTTGTTCAGCGAGCCTGGTACAGGGAGATTGCTGATCCCCCCCGGGCCGTCGTTCCGGGCTTCGCCGGCAACCGGATAGAAGGTTGTCCCGTCGGCAGACACATACAGTTCGGCCTTCTCCAATGGGTACGAGCCAAAGGTGGTTTCAACTACCACCACGAAGGCCCCCGCGCTCCTGAAGGCCGGTGAAGCGAACTTGACGGTGATCTCACCACCGATTCCGAGGCTGAAAAAGGGATCCTCACCGGGGTTCTCCGGGGGCGCAGCCGGTGGTCCAAGAGCGTTGTTCTTGTTGCTCCGGCTCGCGGGGACCGGCGAGCCATCCGTCCTCAGCAGCTGAGTCCATGAATCCACCGAATCGGCCCATTGCTGAGAGCAGATGCTGGGCGTGTCAGCCAGCGCCGCCCTCATTCCGATGGTCTGAATGGCAGGAGCTGTCCACAGCAAGGTTCCTCCGACGACAGCACCTCTCTTGAGGACTTCTCTGCGAGTTAAGCCCTGGTTTTCCTCAATCATGTTCTCTCCTCTGCGGTCCCCAACCTACGGACACCAACGTACAGGGCTGTTATGAGCTTGTCGATACGCTGGCTGCCGTATCTTTCGGATTCATCCGACTAATGCCCGAACCCTTAACCGCAGCAGAGGATGACTTCGATGTGGGATACATTGTGGTACTTGCCCGTGCTGTTGCAGTAGCACGGCTCGAAGCGAAGTGTTTGGTTGATCGCATCCCACACCGCGTCTTCACACGGCTGCCCATCTGGGCATGCTCCGGCGGAGGCACATTTCGCCTGTGCGCCATCGTCAGGATTGTACGTGCAGTCCGTGCCGGAGAGGTCAAGCTCGATGCCGTAGTACCCCGCGGCGGCTCCGGTACCTGCGATGACCTTGAGAGACCCTGGCAGGCCTAGGCCCGTAAGGGTGCTGGCTGAAGGAAGTTCCCCGCCGGTGGTCACACAGAAAAAGGTGCCAGTGGACCAAGATCCTAGGGCATAATCGCCAGGTTCGAATTCGTCGAGTTCTTCGATCGGATCCCACTTCACCCGGTAACGGTTTCTGCATGTGGGGCTGGCATCTTGGGCAGAAGCAGCGCTCATCCCTATCGTCTGAATAGTGGGAACCGCCCAGATGAGCGATCCGCCAAGCGCGGCCCCTCGTTTCAGGACTTCGCGTCTCGAAATACCCGGGTTCTCTTGCACTGCTGCCTCCCAGACCGCTAATAGATGAGTATTTACTGTAGGTCAGTTATTTAGTCTGGTCTATACGTTGGGCGCCGTATTCTTTGGGCATTCCCTACCGCTCTTCTCAAAGTGAAGAACACAATCGCCAGCGGGGGGATCAGGAGCGTCCAGTCGACCAGGATCATGAGGTAGGCGGTGACTAATTCGGTCTGGTTGACCGCCACCCGAAACAGACCGGCCGTCGGGCGTCAGAGAGGCGATACCTGACAAAGATGCCTGGCCAACCCGGGCCGAACGACCCATTGTCCCACCCACTCCGGGTGGGTAGGCTGGCCACAGGGCTGGGGGAGAGGGGATGCTCATGCGTCGCTCGTTCGTATTCGTGGTCTGTTTGGCAATGATCGCCTCCGCCGCACCGGCTCTGGCCGCCCCGCCCGACAACCCGGCCGGACTGCAGCGCGTCATCGTCGAGTTGCGACCCGGCAGTGCATCCCCGCGCGGTGTCGCCGATCAGATCGTCCGCGCTCACGGAGGACGCTCCGGAGCCGTCTACGAGTATGCCCTCAAAGGGTTCGCCGCCGAACTGCCGCAGGCGGCGATCAATGCCCTGTCCCACAACCCCAACGTCGTGTCGATCACCCCCGACCAGATCATTTCGATCGCCGACCAGGACGTCCCCACCGGGTTCGACCGGATCGAAGCCGACCTCTCCCCGACCGCGCCCACTTCTGCCGTCAGCTGCCCTCCCGGTGAGGCGTGCACCGACGCCGACATTGCCGTACTCGACACAGGCACCAACGCTCATCCGGATCTCAACGTGGTGCACCGGGTCGACTGCTCGGCCATCTTCGGGCCGTGCACCGACAACGCCGGGTACGACGGGCACGGCCACGGCACCCATGTGGCGGGGATCGCCGCCGCGCTCGACAACGGGTACGGGGTGGTCGGGGTGGCGCCGGGGGCCCGGGTGTGGTCGGTGAAAGTGCTCGGCGACGACGGGACCGGGTTTCTGACCTCGCTGATCGCCGGAATCGATTGGGTGACCGCCCGGGCGGGCGAGATCGACGTGGTCAACATGAGCCTGGCCGGCGCCTTCAGCAACACCAGCTTCGATACCGCCATCGCCAACTCGGTGGCGGCCGGCATCACGTTCGTGGTGGCGGCCGGCAACGACGGCATCGACGCGGCCGCAGTCAGCCCGGCCAACCATCCGGACGTGATCACCGTCTCGGCAGTGGCCGACGGCGACGGAGCGGGCGGATGGCGGGGAGCGTTCTTCTGCCGGCACGACCAGACCGACGACACCCTCGCCACGTTCTCGAACTTCGGGCCGGCGGTCGACATCGCCGCCCCGGGGGTGTGCATCCGCTCCACCTGGCGCGACGGCGGCTACAACACCATCTCCGGCACCTCGATGGCCAGCCCCCAGGTTGCCGGAGCGGCCGCCCGCTACCTGGCCGTCCACCCGGGAGCCGACCCCGCCACGGTCAAGGCGGATTTGCTGGCCGACGCCATCTCCCAGGGCGACCCGGCCGGGTTCACGGGCGACACCGACGGATACCCCGAACCGCTCCTCTTCGTCAACGGACCGGCTTTCTACGGCAACGGCGACCGGACGGTGGCCGACGCCGACCTCACAACTCCCCCGGCGCCGGCGGTCACAGCCACCCCGGACGGGTACAACATCGAGCTGACCTGGAGCGGGGTGACCGACCCCGAATCGGGGATCCTGTCCTACGAGGTCAAACGGGACGGGGTGGCGCTCGCCGAAGTCGACCACGCCACATTCTCGTATCGGGATCTGGGCGACCCCGCCACTACCTACTCCTACCAGGTGTTGGCCGTCAACCGCCAGGGCGGCGCAGGTGCCGCCTCGCCTGTCGTGGCGGCTGTGACCTCCTCGGACGACCCGACCAATGCCGGCTGGTGGCCGCTCGACGACGGTAACGGCGTAATGGCCGCCGACGCATCGGCCTGGCGGCGGTCCGGAACACTGGTCAACGGTCCAGCCTGGGCGGCGGGCATTGTGAGTGGGGGTTTGGCCTTCGACGGCAGCAACGACCGGATCGACCTCGACCACACCATCCTCAACGGATCGGGTGACATCACCGCCGCGTTCTGGGTGAAGACCACCAAGAGCGGGGAGCAGGCGCTTATCTCGGGAGCCAACGCCGGAAACAGCAACGAGTACCTCATCTACCTGGCTTCCCCGACCAATCTTCGTTTGTACACGGGCTCGTCTGCTAGCGCGGGCGTGTCGTGGAACCTGCCGCACTCGATCGCCGACGGGCAATGGCACCACGTGGCGGTGGTGCGCGACGACACCCGCAACCGGGCCGACCTGTACCTGGAGGGAACCTGGGTGGGCGCCTGGGGTGTGGCTCTCGATCCGATCGACCTCGAACCGGGTGGTCTCCTGGTGGGCCAGGACCAGGACTCGGTAGGAGGCGGTTTCCAAGCGGCGCAGGCCTTCTCGGGGACCCTGGATGAGATGCGGCTCTACACCCGGGTGCTGTCGGCCGGCGAGATCGCCGAACTGGCTGAAGCCGACACCACCCCGCCTTCGGCGCCGCCCGTTCTGTCGGCCACAGCCGATGTGCTGCGGGTCGATCTGGCCTGGACGGCGGCAGATGACCCCGAATCGGGGATCGGCGCCTACGAGATCCGGCGGGGTACGGTCTCCGGTGGGAGCAAGACCCTCCTGGCGAGGGTGCCGGGCACCCAGACCTCCTACCCGGACGCCCGCACCAGCCCGACCACCGCCTACTACTACGAGGTGCTGGCGGTCAACGGCTCGGGTCTGAGCGGTCTACCGTCACCCGAGGCGGGCGCTGCGACCGCGGCCGGGTCGGGAGATCCCGCCCTGGTCGGATGGTGGAAACTCGACGAAACGGCCGGCATCGCGGCCGTCGACTCGTCCGACTACGGACTGGACGGGGCGTGGGTAAACGGTCCGGTCTGGGACCCGGACGGGCAGCTCGGCGGAGCGCTGGCATTCAACGTGAACGAGCCCCCGGATGATCCGTTGGACGACCGGGTTGATCTCGACGCCCAGATCCTCGACGGCGCCGAGAACGTGACCGCGGCGCTGTGGGTCAAGACCACCAAGACAGGTATCCAGGGGCTGGTGTCGGGTGCCAACGCCGGCAACGACGCCGAATACGAGCTGGTGCTGCTCTCCAACCCCGATCTGCGACTCCGGTTCTACACCGGGGAAACCAACGAAACCTATGTCGTCTGGCCGGTCCCCGGTGTCGCCGACGGGAACTGGCACCACCTGGCGGTCACCCGCAATGCGGCCGCCGACCAGGCAGTCCTGTACGTCGACGGCACATCCCAAGGATCGCGCGGCGCCACTTTCAATCAGCTCAGCATCGATGCGGGCGGGTTGCTGCTCGGCCAGGAACAGGACTCGGTGGGCGGCGGGTTCGACCCGGCCCAGGCCTTCTCGGGCAGCCTCGACGACGTGCGCCTCTACCGGCGGCTCCTCTCGGACACCGAGATCGCCGATCTGGCCGGGCTGGCTCCCCCCGACACGACTCCGCCCGTGATCACCCTGCTGGGAGACGCCTTCGTGACGGTGGAGGCTGGCGACACCTACACCGACGCGGGAGCGACCGCCCTCGACGATGTCGACGGGGACATCAGCGGTTCGATCGTGGTGGTCAACCCGGTCGATCAGGGAACGGTGGGCACGTACGTGGTGACCTACGACGTGGAGGACTCTTCGGGCAACCCGGCGGTGCAGGTGACCCGGACCGTGGAGGTGGTGGACACCACGCCTCCCGTGATCACGTTGCTGGGCAATTCTCTGGTGACGGTCGAGGCCGGTTCGGTGTACACGGATGCGGGAGCGACGGCGTCGGATGTCGTCGATGGTGACCTGACCGGTTCGATCGTGGTTGGTGGGCTTCCGGTGGACACTTCCACGCTGGGTTCGTATGTGGTGACTTATGACGTGGTGGACGCGGCGGGGAATGCGGCGGTGCAGGTGACCCGGACCGTGGAGGTGGTTGATACCGGCATTCCGGTGATCACCTTGCTGGGTAGCTCCCCGGTGACGGTGGAGGCTGGCGACAGCTACGTCGATGCCGGGGCGACCGCCCTCGACGATGTCGACGGGAACATCACGGGTTCGATCGTGGTTGGTGGGCTTCCGGTGGACACGGGAACGGTGGGCTCCTATGTGGTGACCTACGACGTGGAGGATTCTTCGGGGAATGCGGCGGTGCAGGTGACCCGGACCGTGGAGGTGGTTGATACCACGCCTCCGGTGATCACGTTGAACGGGGATCCGGTGGTGACGGTCGAGGCCGGTTCGGTGTACACCGACGCGGGAGCGACCGCTCTCGACATCGTGGATGGTGACCTGACCGGTTCGATCGTGATCGTGAACGCGGTCGACACGGGAGCGGCGGGCACCTATGTCGTGACCTACGACGTGTCTGACTCGTCGGATAACGCGGCGGTGCAGGTCACCCGGACGGTGGAAGTGGTACCTCCGGCGGAGAGCGACGTTGTCTACGTCAGCTCCACCTCCGGTGGCACCGTCGGCGGCGTGTCGTTCCAGGATGAGGACATCCTTGCCTACGACACCGCCACCGACAGCTGGTCGATGTTCTTCGACGGGTCGGATGTCGGCCTGAATGCGTCCAGCTCGCTCGATGTGGACGCCTTCGAACTGCTCGCCGACGGGAGCCTCCTGCTGAGCTTCGTCGGTCCCGCCTCGGTTGGGAATCTGGGAACCGTGGACGATTCCGACATCGTCCGGTTTGTGCCGACTTCGCTCGGAGGGAACACCGCCGGGTCGTTCGAGTGGTACTTCGACGGGTCCGATGTCGGGTTGACCACCAACGGCGAAGACGTGGATGCGATCACGCTTCTGGCCGACGGGCGGATCATAATCAGCACAACCGGCGGGTTCAGCGTTCCCGGGGCTTCAGGAGCCGACGAGGACCTCGTGGTCTTCACTCCTACGGCGCTGGGGGCCGAGACGAGCGGAACCTGGGCGCTGTACTTCGACGGCTCCGATGTGGCACTCAACGACGCCTCATCGGAGGACGTCAACGGTGTGTGGGTGGACGGCGGCAACGGCGAGGTGTATCTGACCACATTGGGGGCGTTCTCGGTGGCAGGAGCGTCGGGGAGCGGGGCAGACATTTTTGTTTTCGTGCCTACCTCCCTAGGGGCGAGCACGGCCGGCAGCTTCGCTCCCTATTGGGAAGGTGCGGCGTACGGGTGGGGTGCCGAGGTGACGGACGGGATTCATATCGGGAGCTGAGCCTTACCGCTCCTCCCAGGTGAAGAACCGCACCGCCAGCGGGGGGATCAGCAGTGCCCAGCCGATCAGGATGACGGCGTGGGCGGCGACGAACTCAGCCTGGCCGACCGCCGCCCGGAACAGACCGGCCAGCGGGGCGGCCGGCAGCACCTGGCCGATCCGGACGACGGCATCGGGGAGGCTGTCGAGGGGGAAGATCACATCGCCGACCAGCAGGAACATCACGTAGAGGCCGTTGGCGAGGGCCAGGGTTGCTTCGGCGCGGAGGGTGCCGGCCATCAGCACGGCCACCCCGGAGAAGGCGGCGGTGCCCAACAGCAGCGCCCCGGTCAACAGCCACCAGTCGATATCGGCCCGCCACCCGAAGAACAGTGCGGCCACGCCCAGCAATAGTCCGACCTGGAGAATCTCGAGGACCAACACTGAGATCGCCTTGGCGATGAACAGCACCGAACGGGGGAGCGGGGTGGCGCCCAGCCGTTTGAGCACCAGATATTTTCGTTCGTATCCGGTGGCGATGGACAAGCTGACCAGCGACGAAGAAAGCACCGCCAGGGCCAGCAACCCGGGGGTGATGAACTCGACGGTCACCGCAAACAGTTCGGTAGTACCGAAGAAGACCAGCAACCCGACCGGGATGATGAGAGTGAGCAACACCGCTTCGCCGCGCCGGAGAGTGAGGATCAATTCGAGCTTGGTCTGAGCACGCAAGGCCCGGGCGGTCACGACTCCTCCTCCTCGGTGAGGGCGAGGAAGATCTCCTCGAGGCCGGCCGCCCCGAGGCGGAGTTCGCGCAGGAGGATGTTGTGCTCGGCCAGCCAGGCGGTCAGGGCGGCCACCTGGACCGGGGTGGGATCGGACAGGTCGGCCACATAGCGGCCCGGACCGGCTTGGCGGACGGGTGCTCCGAGGAGTTGTGAAAGCTGTTCGACGGGGAGCCCCGAAGCGGCCAGGAAAGACAATCCGCCGGTACCGTGCACCAGGTCGGCGGGGGGGCCCTCGGCGACCAGGCGGCCCCGGTGGATGATCCCCACCCGGTCGGCCAGATGCTCGGCTTCGTCCATGAAGTGGGTGGTGAGCAGGATCGTGACTTGGTCGTCTTTGAGCCGTTCAATGGTTTGCCACGTGGCGCGACGCCCGCCCGGATCGAGCCCGGCGGTCGGTTCGTCGAGAAAGACCAATTGCGGTCGGCCGACCAAAGCCATGGCCAGAGAAAGGCGTTGCTTCTCACCGCCGGAGAGACGGCGGTAGAGGGTGCGGGACTGATCCTGCAGGCCGACGAGTGACAGCAGTTCGTCGGGGGAGCGGGGATCCTCGAAGAAGGCGGCCAGCAGAGTGAGGATCTCTTTGGCCCGGGCGCCCGGATAGGCGCCGCCCTCCTGGAGCATCACCCCGATCTGCGGTTGGAGGGATTGGCGGTCGGTAGACGGATCGAGGCCCAGCACCGAGACGGTCCCGCCGGTCGGTCGGCGCAGACCTTCGAGGATCTCCACGGTGGTGGTCTTGCCCGCCCCGTTGGGTCCGAGCAGGGCGTAGGTCTCCCCCCGGGCCACCTCGAGTGAGACCCCGTCGACGGCGGTCAACTCGCCGTAGCGCTTCTCGAGACGCTCGATGGTGATGGCAGGTGGCACGGGGCGAGATGGTAGTGAAGAGGTTTCAGGTTGCAGGTTGCAGGTTTCGGGTTTTGATAGTCAACACCTACCCCAGGACCCCCCTACCCCAGCGGCTCCGCCGCTGCGGTACTTTCCCCCCTGCCGGGGGAACTATCCCGAAACACCTTTGCTGACGACTGACGACTGACAACTCTCTTTCCACCCTCCCCCTGGCCCCCTCCCGCCGGCGGGAGGGGGGATCAGAGATGGTCACGCCAGGAGTAATCGGGTTCGTAGCCGAGGATCTCCCGGGCTTTGTCGATCGACAGAAGGGTCTCGAACTCGCCGAGGTCGCGGCGAATCTCGACGGTTGGGTAGACCTCCTCCATCAGGCCTTTGCTGGAACGGTCCATGACGGTGTCGGCTGCGGCGACGATGTACTGCTCCGAGCCGGGGACGTCGAGTTCCAGCGCCAGACGGACGGCCTGGGCAACGTCGCGGGCGTCGACATAACCCCACAGGTTCCACTTGCGGATGGTCGGGTCGTCCCAGAAGGTGGGGAACTTGGCGTACTCGTCGGGTTCCATGATGTTGGAGATCCGCAACCCGGCGAACGGCAGACCGAACCGACGGTTGAACTGGGCAGCCATCTGTTCGCCGAGCAGCTTGGAGAGGGCGTAGCTCGACTCCGGGTAAGGAGTCTGTTGCTCGTCGATCGGGGCGTAGTCGGGCAACTCGTTTTCAAACGGCAAACCCAGCACGGTCTCACTGGAGGCCCACACCACCTTCTCCAGCTTGAGGTCGGCGGCCGCCGAAAACACGTTGTAGGTGCTGAGGATGTTGTTGCGGAACGTCTCCTGCTCGGGTCTCATCTCCGGGGCCGGGATGGCGGCCAGGTGCACCACCGCGTCGGCACCCTGCAGCGCTTCATAGGTCTGGCCCAGATCGGTGAGGTCGGCGCTCAGTGCCCATCCCCAGGACGCTGGTGGGATGGTCTGGTCGACATTGAGGGTCTTATAACCATGCTTGTTCAGCTCTGTGACAACTGCTCTTCCGGCTTTCCCGCTGCCGCCGGTTACCACGACTTTCTTCATGGGTGCTCCTGGTTGGTCCTCAACCGAAACGTAGTACCGAGGCGCGTGCATAGCTATTCGGAGGGATTGCGATGTGGTCTGCGTACCATGGTGCAGCCATGTTCAGATTCATAGGGAAGGCGGCGCTGGCAGCCGGGGCCGTCTACGCCGCTCCGGCCCTGCTGAAGAAAACGTTCGCGCCGCCCCAAAGGGACGCCTCCCGGACCCCGCACGACCTCGGGCTGCCCGGCGAGCAGATTTGGCTTGAATCGGTCAACCAGACCAGGCTCCACGCCTGGTTCGTTCCGGCCGGGGATTTCCCGGCCCCGGCGATAGTGGTCCTGCACGGGTGGGGCGCCAACGGATCGTTGCTGCTGCCCATCGCCCCGCACCTTCATCGGGGCGGGTACCACGCCCTGTTTCTCGACGCCCGCAATCACGGGCTCAGCGAACACGACGACTTCTCATCGCTGCCCCGGTTTGCCGAAGACCTCGAAGTGGGGCTGGCCTGGCTGCGGGAACGCGACGACGTCACCTCCACCGCGGTGGCCGGTCACTCGGTGGGAGCCGGAGCTGCCATTCTGGCTGCCTCTCGCGATCCGGAGATCTTCGCCGTCGTTTCAATATCTGCGTTTGCCCACCCGCGGGAGATGATGGTCAACCAGCTTCGGATGAATCGGCTGCCCGGCCGGGTATCGGGGGCGATCTTGTGGCCGATCGAGCAGATCATCGGGCATCGTTTTGATGAGATCGCCCCGCTGCACCGGATTGGGGACGTCGAGTGTCCGATCCTGATCGTGCACGGTGACGCCGACCGGGTGATCCCCGTCGAAGACGCGTTTCGGTTGTTTGAAAACGCCTCCACCGGGCAGGTCCTGATTGTGCCGGGCGGAGAACACGCCTCATTGGAAGCATTCGAGCCGTACTTCGATGACGTTGTGGCGTTCCTGAACCGGAATTCGGCGGGCCGGTAGGGCTGATCGGATAGCCCGGCGAACGAGAAACGAAGAACTCGTCCTCTTTCCGTTTCGACCAAGTCCGCCTGCTCCCACCTTGCGGATCCTCTCCGGGGTCATCGTTCAGCGAAAGTCGCGACCGGCCCGGTAACGGTGACCGTCCGGACGTAGAATCGATGCTATGGCCGCCCCTCGCGACACCGCCCCCATCCGGTCCGAAGAACAATTCGATGAGCGCAAGCTCACTACCTACCTGCGGCAGAGTGTCGCGGAGTTCGCCGGTAGTGAGCCGATTGAGTTCGAACAATTCCCCGGTGGTCACGCCAATCTGACCTATCTCGTCCGGGTGGGTGATCAGGAATATGTTCTGCGCCGCCCGCCCCTGGGACCCGTCGCCCCCAAGAGTCACGATATGGTGCGCGAATTCACGGTTCTCCATGCTCTTTCCAAAGTGCTGCCCCAGGTCCCGGCTGTCTTCCACCTTTGCAAGAACGAGACAGTGCTGGGCCGGCCCTTCTTCGTAATGGAGCGCCGGCGTGGTTTCGTCATCCGAAACCGCTGGCCCGCCGGCCTGCCCGACTCAACGGAAATCAGACGGCGAATCAGCGAACAATTCATCGACACTCTGGTGGCTCTGCACCAGGTGGATTTCGCAGCGATCGGATTGCTCAATCTTGGACGCCCCGGAGGTTTTGCCGAGCGGCAGGTGCGGGGTTGGGCAGGGCGCTGGGAACGCTCCAAGACTCGCGAGGTCGAGGCGATGGACCGGCTGGCTGTTTGGCTGGCCGACCGGGTGCCGGCCCCTCAGGCAGCTTCGCTTTTGCACAACGATTACAAGCTGGATAACGCGATGGTCGACGAAACTGGAAACCTGGTCGCGATTTTCGATTGGGACATGGCAACGCTGGGGGATCCTTTGATTGATCTCGGCACCACCCTGGCCTACTGGTCCCAACCGACCGACCTGCCTTTCCGGATCTTCATGAACAACCCGCTTTTGCACGGGGGGTTCCTAACCCGGGCCGGACTGGTCGACCGGTACCGGGCCGGGACCGGGTTCGATCTGTCCGGGCTCCGCTGGTACGAGGTGTTTGCGTTCTTCAAGATCGCCGTGATCGTCGAACAGATATACGCCCGGTATGTGGCCGGCCAAACGTCCGATGAGCGGTTTTCCGACTTCGGGACCCGCGTCGAGCGGCTGTCGGCCGCCGCGCTGGAACTGGCGGAGGGGTGATAAAGAGCATCAAGCATCAAGCATCAAGCCGATCTGGAGTTTGAGGCTGGTTGTGAACTCCGAGTCGCCTGCGTCTCAACTCTTGTCATCTGAGTGCGCGTGGGCTAGCGTTGCGCGGCACATGCAGCACGTCTATTACGCCGACTTCGCATTTATCGGGCCCGCAGCCCGGGTGGAAGGAACGCGCATCTAGACGAAAAAGCACCAGCACGATTCTGAAACCCGGAGCCAGGGCTCCGGGTTATTTGTTTCCCGGACCTGTTCCACCACCGAGGAGCAATCACATGACCGAACGAAAAGCACATCGGAGACCCGAAGGGACGAACACGATCGTCGACGTCCGGGGGGTCCGCTTTGGTCGTGATCCGTTTCCGGTAATTGCCGGACCGGCCAGTGTCGAATCCGAATCCCAGGTCATGGCCGCCGCAGAGATCGTCGCCGAGCGGGGGGCTTCCCTGCTTCGAGGCGGCACCTTCCGGTCACCGGCCTCTCCCTACGCTTTTTCCGGGATGGGGAGGACCGGATTGGGTTTGCTGGAGAAGGCCGGCAAGTCGGTCGGTCTCCCCACCCTCACCGAGGTCTCAGAAGACGCCGACGTTGGTCCGGCCGCCGGGCACGTCGACATGCTCGAGATCGGCCCCGCCAACATGCAGAACTATGAGTTGCTGCGGGCCGTCGGCCGGGCCGGCCGGCCGGTGCTTCTCAACCGGGGTCCGTCTGCCACGATCGACGAGTGGCTGTGGTCGGCCGAGTACCTCCTCGCCGAAGGCAACGACCAGGTCGTGATGTGTGAGCGGGGGATTCGCACCTTCGAGCACAGCACCCAGAACACCCTGGACATCAGTGCCGTGCCGGTCGTCAAAGCAAGATCGCACCTTCCCGTGATTGTCGATCCCTCCCATGCTGCCGGTCATCGAAGCCTGGTGACTCCCCTGGCCCTGGCCGCTCAGGGGGTTGGTGCCGACGGCCTGGCGGTTGAGGTTCACCACTCTCCGGACGAGGCGTTGTCCGATCAACTCCAACAGCTCGATGGCCCAGGGTTTGGAGCGTTGATGGACGCGCTGGGTGTTTCTCGAATGCGGCATGCCATCGACATTGTCGACCGGGAGATCGTCCGGTTGTTCGCTCGCCGCCGCCAGCTGTCGCTGGCCATCGGACGAGTCAAAGCAACCCGGGGGTTGCCGGTCCAGATCCCCGAAAGGGAGGAAGAGTTGCTGGCCGTCATCCGGGAGGAAGCCGTTCTGCAAGGGCTCGATCCGGCCTACGTGGAGCGGGTATTCAAGGATATTCTCGCCGAGTCACGAGCCGCCCAGTGGCGGGATCGGGATCGGATGCCCGGACTCGGCTAGAAAGCCGCCACCACGAAGGCCAGATATACGGCCACGAGGGCGAATCCCTCCCACCGGACGAGCTTGTTGCCGGTGGCGGTGAGTATCCCGGCGAACGCGGCCACTCCCAGCATGAACAGCAACCCGGTGCTGAACTCGGCGGTCAGTACTCCGCCGCCCACGACCGCCGCGCCGCCGGCGACTGCCAGCGAATTGAACAGGTTTGAGCCCAGCAGATTGCCGACCACCAGATCATGTTCTCGCCTGCGAGCTGCTGCCAGCGCGGTGGCCAGTTCCGGGAGACTGGTGCCCAACGCCACCACCGTCAGGCCGATGAAGCCCTCCGAGAGATCGAGCTCGCGGGCGATGGTCTGTGCTCCCCTCACCAACATCTCCGCTCCGCCCAGTGTCGCCATCAGGGCGATGATTCCCACGATGATCTCGAAACGAGGGTTGGGTCTACCGGCGTCGTAGGTCATTTCGTCCAGCTCGGCGATGACGGTCGCGGTGTCCTCGACATCCAGCCGGGCCCACCGAACCAGAAGAGCGGCGGCCACCAGCATCGCTCCGATCAGGATGACCCCCTCAACCGTGGTCAGGGATCGGTTCCAGGTCAATCCGACCAGCAACGCAACTGCGGCCACCATCAACAAGCCCTCCCGGCGCAGAGTCCGGATGTGTCCGGCCAAGGGCGCGATCAGGGCCGTGGCTCCGAGCACCAGGCTGAGGTTGGCGACATTGGAGCCGATCACGTTGCCGACCGCCAGGTCGAGTCCTCCTCCCGCCGCGGCCACCACGCTGACCAGGAATTCCGGTGCCGACGTACCCATCCCGACCACCAGCGCTCCGATCAAGATCGGTGAGAGACCCCAGACGCGGGAGAGGCGGGCGGCGGCCAGCACAAAGCGGTCGGCTCCGGCAGTCAGGAGAATCAGACCTCCGACCAAGAGTGCAATGGCCCACACCACAGAGAACCTCCCGGTTAGGCGGCGTTCAGCCGATCACGCCATGCCAACGTTTCGGCGACGGCCGCGTGCTGTGGGTGTCGTTGAACTCCTATGCGCATGGGTTCCTCTGGGTGCAATCGGCGAGGCTACTCGGTACCGCCGGGTCTCTCCGAGTAGGTCAACTCATCTGCGAGAAGACCGAAAGCAGGTTATCGATACCGATTGCTCCGGTGATCCGCAACACCACAATCCCATCGGAATTTACGAAGACCGTCGTGGGAAAGAAACGCAAGCCAAAAGCCCGGGCGGCGGATTGCGAGGTGTCGTCGACGAGGGTCGGGAAGGGCCAGCCCTCGCCCTCCAGCCAGGCAGACGGTGGGTAATTATCTCGACTCCGGTCGACGCTGGTCGAGACCGAGTAGATGTCGATGTTGTCCGGGAACTGGTCGGTTTCCAAGTACTGGGTGTAGTCCGAGACCTCGGACTGGCAGAACGGTCACCAATGGGCGAGAAGCAGGATTGCCTTAGCCCGGCCGTCGTTGGTGATGGCCACTGGGGTTCCGTCGAAATTCTGTCCTCGAATCTCGGGCATGACCATGCCGACGGCGGTGTCGGCGACTCCCTGTTCGGGGGTGCCCGGGAGGGCGGTCCCCGAGACCGACACATCCGCGAATTCCTGGGCTGTGGAGGTGCCGTTGCCGTCGTCGTCACCGCCCAAACCGGTGGTGATAAAAGCGATCAGGAGCAGCGCCAGAATGCCGCCACCGACGTAAAACGGGACTTTGGATCTCTTCTGCTGCGGCTTTTTGCGGCTGGTCATTCGTCGCTTTCGTTCCGGTCGCTTGGTGAAGTCCACAGCATAAGGGAGATCATGAAACTAAAACCGACAAATGACATGAATGGGAAGTCCACAAAACCAAATTCCCAGATGTAACGCTCGGTACAGGAGACGTCCAGTGAGCAGCCGAGGATTTCGGCGTCGGGGGCATAGCCGATGATGTATTGATAGAGAGCCAGGAGGCCGCCGATGATCATCAGAGGCAAAACGTATTTGCGGATCCCGGTGTCCCGTTTCCAGGCAGCGATTCCCATGATCACCACCAGGGGGTACATGGCGATGCGCTGGTACCAGCACAACGAGCACGGTGGGTACCCGACGACCTCGGAGTAGTAGAGGCTCCCCACCATCGAGACCAGCGCGACTAGGAACACCAGCCAGTAACCCCAGTCCCCGAAACCATCTTTCAGAGTGTCGTTCCAGCGTCCCAGGGCGGGCGAGATCCGGCTCCCCAGACCGAGTGAGACGATTCCGAGGGTTCCTGCCAGGGCCGCCAAAGCCATCAAGGCAGAGAAGCGATCAACCAGTTCAACATCCATCCGCGGCAGGTTAGTGGTGGGGTTGGGCAGACCTAGCGCCGCCGCCGGTTTCGTCGTTGCTTGATCTCTCGTACCAATTCAGGACTGAGACGGCGTTCAACAACCCCTCGGGTGCGACCCTCGATCCTCGAGGGCCAAGGGGGCCGAGTTCCCACCATCTCGACCTCAATGAGAACTGGCGAGTCCCGCTCGATCAAGGCTCGCAGACCAGCCGAATCCAAGTCGTCCCACCGCGCGAACGGGAGTTCCAACGAATCGGCGAAGAGTTTCAGATTCGGGCTGAGAAGACGGATTGAATGCTCGACTCCGCGTTTTCTCAGTTGCGCCTCACGAATCAACTCAAGGGTGCCGTTCCTGATTACCAGCACCTTGATGGGGATCCCCTCTCGTCGGGCGGTCGCCATCTCCAAAGCGGTCATGGCAAACCCGCCATCGCCGACGACTGCAACGGTGGCGGCGTCCGATGTGGCGAGCTGCGCGCCGATGGCGGCCGGAATGCCGTATCCCATTGATTGGAAGTCGGCAGGAAAAAGGAGGGTCCGCGGCCTAAGCACTTCAAAATGAGCCCTCGCCAGAAACTGGTGGAGTCCGCTGTCGGTTACCAATCGGGCGTTGTCGGGGAGAGCGTCGCGCAACTTCCCGAAGACCGTTGCCGGGCTGCTTCCGCCCGTTGTGCGCAGCACCCGGTCCCGGATTGAGAGAGATCTGCGTTCTTCGTCGGCGCGTTCGCGGAGGGCCTGCAGGGCACCGGTCTCCCATTTCTTGGGACCTGTATCCTGCGACTTCTCGCACATTCTCTCAACAAGCGAGGGGACATCAGCAACCAGCGAGATTGATGCCGGATAATTCGCGGCCAGCACAAAAGCGGAAGCGTCGACACGAGCCAGTTTGTTCTCGGGCAGATTCAGGCGGTGCGCGAAGCTGCCGTTGTGCGTGAATTTGCACCCCAAGGCGACGATGAGGTCGGAGGCCTCGAGGATCTGCTCGGCAACCTCGGAAGGTTCCTCCTGTCCAATCGATGTGCCAAAGGCCAAGGGATGGCGATCCGGCAACACACCTCTCCCGGATCCGGTCGTCAACAATGGACATTGCATCGTCTCCACCAACTTCGTCAGGTTGACGGACGCATCGAGCGCGCCTTGGCCGGCGATGAACACGGGTCGAGTTGAGGTTTGCAGGCGGTCGAATAGAACATTCGATTCAATACCAACGAGGCCGGGCGGAACGTTGGTTCTGGCAGTGCGGCCGGCGGAACCGATTAGAGACCGTCGCGTGAAGTGAATAACGATCGGACCCGGCTCCCCGGCCATCGCTCTCTCGTGTGCGGCGCGCACTGTTTCCTCGAGGCTCGAGGTTTCTTCGACGAAGAAATACGCTTTGGCGAGCGGTGTCGCGAGAGCGCGGTGGTCGATGGCGTGCAATCCGTACTCGTCGCCCGAAACATCCCGGCATATGAGGATGTGAAGAAGCGCCGCCGAGTCTTCTCGAGCCTCGGCGATACCGGTCAGAGCATTGGTGAAGCCCGGTCCACCGATGGAGCACGAGGCGGCTATCCGTCCGGAGGCAGCGTAATGACCGATCGCCATGAAGACGGCTTCGCGTTCCGAAGTTGACAGCACGAATCGGAGTTGCCTGCGGCGCAGCTCATCGAGGAACTCAACGCTCTCAGACCCCGGGACTCCGAATATGACTTCGATTCCGAGCTCGACAAGGAGTTCAACCAGCAACCTGGATCCGTTGAGGCGTATCATCACTGGGCCCCAGTTGACTCGAGGCCTCTGACCGAGGACCTTATCCGGCTGGCCAATCTGCGGCTTGCCGAGACGGCGGCCATAGTAGGCCGGTCTCGCTTGCTAAGGGTGAGACTCATCTTCAAGTCGGCACCGAGTTGACTCTTGAACCGTGTGACCGAGTTGAGCGCCGCGTCCGTAAGATCGTTGCCCTGATAACCCTGATCTGCGAGGGCCTCAAAGGTGGCCCAACGGAGATATGGCGTAGTCCCGAGTTGCATGAACTCAGGATCTGCGCCTGCACATACAGTGTGTGCCGTTGGGTAGGGCCCGAGCAGCGTTAGTTGCGCGGCGACAGATCTGCCTTCCGGTGTGCGGAGATGATCGAGACGGCAAAGGTGGAGGGCTCGAAGTCGTTGGAAATAGCGGGTGAACGGGCTTTCATCAAGGTAGACCGGTGAGCCTTTACGGACGTGGGTCGCGGTGTGGAGTCGATAGAGGGACGCAAAGTCGTCATCTTCCACGAATTCGAGATCGGTGTCGCGGCATCTGTTGATCAGCCTCTGGTAGTTGCGGTCAACGCTGCGTGCCAATTTGTCCATGTCCGTCAGGTCGGCAACGTAGGTGTACGTTGGGGTTGCCTTCCAACCCTGAACCAGGAAAGGCCGGACGTCATCTACCGACCAATGGTTGCTTATTCGCACGCGGGCGAACCTCTTCTCTGAGATGGCTTGTTCTATGGCCCGCAGGGTCTCGAGCGTTCTCGCGGTTTGTCTAGAGGGATATCGAGTTTCGTAGTTTCGAAGCAGAAGACTGTTGAAGTAGAGGAGATAGCGGCCCGAGAGCTTCAGGCCAACCGGTGTGGCCTCTTGATAAACGCCGAGACCACCCACGAGTTCGGTACCGCGAAGCACCGCGAGCAATCGAAAGGCTCCACCGGTAGCTTCGCAAAGAGCATCGAGGTACTCCGGTGAACTGTAGATGGTCCCTTGGGGCGAATCGGCAAGTAATCGGTTCCAAGTCTCGTAGGAGCCCTCATCCAGATACTCGACTCGAATCTTCTCTCCGCTCATCTCCGCCCTCGTCTTTTTACGGCCGTTCACTACGTCGGCTCAGGCTGCCGGACTTGGCCTGCCAAGAATCTAACCGGCCATCCCCTGATACCGCCTGAGATACCCGGTCAGGCGGTTTGCCTCGCGCCTGGCCAGGCCTTCGGCGACGTCGAGCCGCTCCAATGCCTGGGATATCGCCTTTTCGCTGTGGGGCACCTGGTGGGCCGCCAGGAAGGCTCGGATGTCGTCCGCTTGGTCGTGGCGGGCCCAGATGGTCTCAAACGCCCGCTTGAGGATCATCGGTGGGAACAGGTCGATGAGGCGGTCCCAGTTGTTCTTGATCAGATCCCAGACTTGGGCGCCGTTGGTTTCGTTGGCCAGTAATTGCCCTACCACCATCGGTCCGTTGGAGATGCGGATACGACCGTCGAGTGTCATCTCAAAAGTCTCTTCGGTGAGATGCGGCTCCGGGAAGTCCGGCAGGGCATACATGAATCTGCCTTCCTCCTGCGGATCGGTGGCGTTTTTGTACTGGTCATAGAAGCGCTGGTAGTCGGCCTCCGTACCGGCGGCGGCCGTCACGTAGACGGCCGCTACCGCCACGTCTGGATCGACAGATTCGGGCGACTCGAGCAACCGATCGACGACCCGGCGAGCCCGCTCCCGGGCGTGGCCTTGGCGACCGGTTGTGCCGAGAGTCCGCAGCAGTGTGCCCCGTAGCTTGCGGGTGAGGTCATCTTCTCCAGCTTCGGGTTCCCACCCGAGACGCTCGGCGGCCGGTTCGATCAGTTTGCGCACCCATCCCTCGAACGCCGGCATCGACTCGGGCTGCACTATCCGGTGCAACCGGCCCAGGCTGCCGCAGAGCAAACCCCATACCGCAGCCTCCGTCTCGTCTTGATACCGGGAAGCGAGGTCCAGGTAGGTGCCAGTGTCGACCCGCCCGGCTTTTACCTGGGCCCATGTGTCGTCGAGCAACGTGTACCGCTCGAGAGGATCGAGTCGGTCCAGATGGTCGACGAGGCTATCCATCAATTCGGGCGTGTACCGGACCCGGTAGAACCCGTTCCCACCTGCGTTGGCGACTGCCCAGGTGACGGGGCCGCCGGCCCGGACTTCTTCGGGCGTGACCCCAACGATCGTCGTCGAAGTCTGCTCGGCGAGGCCGTCGCTGAGGCGGACCACAATCGGCACATGCCATTCCCCACCGCCTACGTGGGGCAGGTAGCCGAACCGTCGCTGCTCGATAAGCAGGCCATCGCCCTCCGGAGAGTGGGAAATCTCGACCTCCGGGAAGCCTCCTTGGAAGATCCACGAGTTCATCATCGCTCCGACCGGTTGGCCGGACGCCTCTTCCAGGGCGCTCCACAAGTCGTGGGTCTCGGTGTTGCCGTAGGCGTGGGCGCGGAGATAGTTGCCAACTCCCTGCCGGAACGTTTCTTCACCGAGGAACTGCTGGAGCATGCGAAGCAGGGCCGATCCTTTCTGGTATGTCAAGGAGTCGAACATCTGGTCTGCTTCGTCCGGGGCATTGACTTCGAACTCGACTGAACGGGTTGAGGCCAGCGCATCGGTATCGAGGGCGTATCCCCGGGAAGGAGCAAACTCGAGCCAGGTCTTCCACTCCGGGCGGAAAGCATCGGAGGACATCATCTCCATGAAGGTGGCGAAGGCCTCGTTCAACCAGACGCCGTTCCACCATTTCATGGTGACGAGATCGCCGAACCACATGTGGGCAAGTTCGTGGGCAATCACGGAACTGACTCGTTCGAGCTCAACCTGGCGGGCTACGTGGGGGTCGACCAGCACGGCGTTCTCGCGGAAAGTGACCGCCCCGACGTTTTCCATTGCCCCGAACGCGAAGTCGGGAATGGCGACGAAGTCCATTTTGTCGCCCGGGTAAGGGATGCCGTAATAGTCGGCCAACCAGCGGAGGTGGTAGGCGCCCGACTCGAGCGCGAAGCCGGTCAGGTGCCCCTTGCCGGGGGCGTGGACGACGCGCAAAGGGGTGCCGTCAACGTCGATCGGCTCGGTTGCTTCCAGAGGGCCGACCACAAAGGCGACGAGATAGGTAGACATCTTCATAGTGTCGGCGTACTGCACGGCCACCTTGCCGTGGCCGTCATCCTGACGGGCAATCTCCCGGGTGTTGGAGATTGCCAGCAGATTCGGGTCGACCACCATGGTCAGGGAAAAGACTGCCTTGAAATCGGGTTCGTCCCAGCAAGGAAAGGCGCGGCGCGCATCGGTAGCTTCAAACTGGGTGGTCGCCAGGATCTGTTCGTTGCCTTCCTGGTCGGTGAAAGTGCTCCGGTAGAAACCGCGCAGCTTGTCGTTGAGGATGCCCCGGAAACGGATCGTGAGCGTCCAGTCTCCGACGGTCGCCTCTTCTTCCAGCACCAGGCGGGCCCGTTCCGTCTCGCTCTCGTACGTGACTGTGGCCGAAATCTGGCGGCCCTCAGCCCTCGAGAGAAGGACCTCGCCGAGGTCCAATTCGATGGCGTTGAGGACGATCTCGGTGGTCGCTTCCTCGACCGTGACCGTGATCTCAACCCGGCCTGCGAAGGTTGCCGCCTCCAGGTCGGGCTCGATGATGAGGTCATAGCGGTGTGGGACCACGTGTCGTGGTAGGCGATACCGGCTTTCAGTCACGAGGGCTCCTTGGTTCGCAACCTGCCGATGGTAACTGCCTGGGGACCTTCCGTTTCCAGTATGGTGCCGGTTGAGGAGGCAGGATGGATCGCTTGCTCGATTGGGGTGTAGACGTCGTTTTGTGGTTCCAGCAGGCGAGTCCGCAGCTCGACACGTTCTTTGCAGCGTTCACTTTTCTCGGAGACGAGGAGTTCTTTCTCGTTGCTCTCCCGTTGATCTACTGGAGCATCAACCGGTCGGTGGGTGTGCGTCTGATGGTGGTCTTCCTGTTATCCGGGTTGGTGAATCAGGTGGCGAAGCACGTGGCCGCCCAACCCAGGCCATTCGCCTACGACTCGCGGGTCGTCGACATCGTCGAAGCGGAAGGCTTCGGTTTGCCAAGCGGCCACACCCAAAGCGCAGTGGTCGTGTGGGGCTTCCTCGGGTCTGTGGTCCGCAGGTGGTGGTTCTGGGTGGTGGTCGGGGTGATGGTTCTGCTGATCCCGATGTCGCGGATCTATCTCGGTGTGCACTTCCCGACGGACGTGCTGGGCGGCTACCTGCTGGGCATTCTGGTGCTGTGGCTGTGGTGGCGGTTCGGCCAGCGCTTGGAGAAGTGGTTCTTTGACCAGGAGACTATTCATCAATTGATCGTCATCGCCGCCTTGCCGGCGCTGGCCATGGCCGTCTGGCCGACCGAGGACATGGTTACCGGAGGCGGCACCATGGTTGGTATCGGCGCCGGTCTGGTCCTGGAGCGCCGGCTGATCGGGTTCGACGTAGCGGGCACCCTGCTGCAGCGGACGCTCCGTTTCTTGTTCGGGTTGGCCATTCTGGCCGGTCTGTGGCTGGGCCTGCGTGCGGTTTTCGACGGTCTGGAACCCGCCATCTTGTTGCGGCTCCTCCGTTATTCGCTGGTGGGTTTCTGGGGAGCTGCTGGGGCCCCCTGGATGTTTCTCAAGCTGGGCCTGGCGCAGCGCGAAACCGCCTTCGTCCCCAAACCCATAACCTGGTAGACGCCTTTCCAGCCCGTTCGTGCGTCGATCTGGTGCGCCACGGGTCGGTGATTGACGCAAGAACGGATAATCAGACCAACCCGGCTTGCTTGTTGCGAGTTTGCCAGTACCGGCGAACGTACCAGGGGCGAGTTTCGGGCGTATGACGTTGCACCACCCTCCCCCTAACCCCCTCCCGCCGGCGGGAGGGGGGAACAGACGGCAACCGGGTGCTGTCGGATCGCCGGGTTGGGGGTGCCAAGAACCAAGAACCAGAAACCAAGAACCAAGAACCGGAATGCCGGAGGCAGGCTTATTGCTCGGCGGCTTTCCAGGCGTCGCGGATCCGAACCTTGGCGCCGATCTGCAGCACCGCCCCGCGGTAGACCCGGGCTCCGAAACGGACCATTCCGTAGGTGGCGGCGAGGATCAGTGCAATGGACAGGGCGATCTCCCACACCGGTACGTCGGTGACCGACGCCCGGATGGGCATCACCATCGTCGACATGGGTGGAATGAATGAAAACAAACGAACCATGAGCACTTCGGGGTCGTTGGAGGCGATCAGGGAGAAGAAGTACCCGGGGAGCATCAGGATCACCGGGATGAAACCGACGCTCTGGGCGTCCTCCTGGCGGGAAATGAGCGCCCCCATCGTGGCGTAGAGAACGCTGAAGAAGGCGTAACCCAGGATGAACCAGAACACAATCCAGGCAAACATCCCGGTTCCGATTCCGGCCAGGTCGACTCCGTTGATGTCGATGAAGTTCAGCATCAACACCACCGACACGCTGAGAACTACCAGTTGAGCGAGCCCGAGAAGCCCGATGCCGAAGACCTTGCCAACGAGAATCTGATGAGGCCGAACCCGGGAGAGGACCACTTCCACAACCCGGTTGGATTTCTCCTCGAGAACCCCGAGCATCACGAACTGGCCGAACATCAAGATGGCTGCATACAGAAGTATGGATCCCCCCATGGCGGCGATCCGGCGGGGTTCTGTTTCCGGGTCCGGAGTTTCGAGCGAGCGGCCGGCCAGGGGAGCGGGCACGAGCAGCGCTTCGCTTTCTTCCGGAGTGAGACCCAGTTCGGCGATGATCTGGTTGCGTTCTATTGACTGCACTGCCGAGGAGACAATGGCGGTCAGCACCTGGCTTGGTTCCTCCCGCCAGATCAGCTCCCGGTCGGGGGTGAGGACGACCCGTACGTCTCGGTTGCGGAGCGCTTCTTCACCTTCGCCGACCGATCCGAACTCCGTGAAACGCACTTCCAGGTCGAATTCGGCCGCCGCTCGGCGCGCCGCACTCTCGAAATCCGCTTCGGGATCTCCGACGACCCCAATTTCTTGCGGGGGATCGTTGCCGGTGGCGGTAGCTATGAGCGGGCCGACCGAGAGGACCAAGAAGACGATGGTCACGGTTGATATCAGAAACACTTTGCTTTTGGCCCGCTGTACGAAGTCGCGTCGGGCGATCTCCCAGGTTTGGCTTATCGAGCTCATGGTTCCACCGCTTCCCGGAAGAGATCGGTGAGGCTGGGCGGCTCGACCGTGAAGGTGGTCACCTCGCCGTGAGCTTGCGCCTGGGCCAGCACCTCATCGATGCGGGCGGCCGAGCTGACGAGGTAGCGGGGCTCGGAACGTGAGCCCGGGACGACCTCGAGGCCCGCCAGGTCGGGGACCCAGGCCTTGCCATCGACCGAGACTTGGAGATGACGGCGGCCGGAAGCCGCCTTGAGGGCCGCCACCTGCCCGGACAGCACAACGTGGCCCTGGTTGATGATCACCACGTCCTGACAAACATCTTCGACGAGATCCAGCTGATGGCTGGAGAATACGATCCCCACTCCAGACCCGGCCAGTTCGGCGAGCATGCCCGACATGGTCTCCATCCCGAGCGGATCGAGGCCGGCAAACGGCTCGTCGAGGACCAACAGCTTCGGTTGATGGACGAGGGCGGTAGCCAGCTGCACCCGCTGCTGGTTGCCATGGGAGAGCCGGACCGTTTCATCTAACGCCCGCCCTTCCAGACCCAAACGGCCCAACCAGTAGTCTGCCCTTTCACCGGCCGTGGTTTTGTCCAGGCCGGACAGCCGCCCGAAGTAGGTCAGCTGATCCCGCACCTTCATCTTGGGATAGAGGCCCCTTTCCTCAGGCATGTACCCGAACTGGAGGCGCTCGGCGTGCCCGATCGGGCGGTCGTTCCACAGGACTTGTCCTCGATCGGGTTGGACCAGGCCGAACACGCAGCGCATCGCGGTCGTTTTGCCCGCGCCGTTCGGTCCCAGAAAACCAACTATCCGGCCGGGAGGTACATCAAAGGTGGCTCCATCCAGCGCCACCACGGAGCCGTACCGCTTGTCGAGGTCACGGAGAGAGAGCACACGTCAACTTTGACCCATTTCGCCGGCCGTGGCGAGAGGCCGACCGGCGCTTTCGCCGGGCCGAAAGTCACGCCTCGTAGGTGCCGGCGGTCGTGTCTCCGCCTCTCCCGGTCCAGTTCGTGTGGAAGAACTCTCCCCGGGGACGGTCGATTCGCTCGTACGTGTGGGCACCGAAATAGTCGCGCTGGGCCTGGATCAGGTTGGCTGGCAGCCGCCCCGACCGGTATGAGTCGTAGAAGGCCAGAGCGGACGAGTAGGCAGGCACGGGCACGCCGATCCTGACCGCCTGCCGGACGACGGCGCGCAAGCCCTTTTCCGACTCGGCCAGGGCTCGGCGGAAGAACGGATCGAGCATCAGATTGGTCAGTCCCGGATCGGCCGCGAAGGCAGAGGTGATGTCGTCCAGAAACGCTGCCCGGATGATGCAGCCTTCTCGCCACAGCGAGGCGATCCGTCCGTAATCCAGATCCCAGTCGTATTCGGCGGCGGCGGCCCGCAGCAGCATGAATCCCTGAGCGTAGGAAATGATCTTCGAGGCGTAGACGGCCTGCTGTAGCTTCTCGACCCAGATTGCCCGCTTGTGGGTGGCTATCTCCTGTCGGGTCTCGGGCGGGGTGTCGGGGGCCAGACCTTCGAGGACATTCCCGTGCGGTCCCGTCAGGTAGCCGGAGGCGGCGATGCGTTCATCCTTCAACGCGGAAACGATCCGCGCAAATACCGCTTCGGCTACCAGGGTGGTCGGCATGCCAAGATCGAGGGCCGTGATGGCGGTCCATTTGCCGGTGCCTTTCTGCCCGGCCGCATCGAGGATCAGCTCGACCTGAGGGGAGCCGGACTCATCGCGAAAGGAAAGGATGTCGGCAGTGATGTCGACCAGGTACGAGTCGAGCACCCCTTCGGACCACCGGCGGAACGCCCTCGCCATTTCGTCATGCGGCAGGTTCAGGCCGTCTTTCATGAAGTGATACGCCTCCGCAATGACCTGCATGTCCCCGTATTCGATCCCGTTGTGGACCATTTTCACGAAGTGGCCGGCCCCGTCCGGACCTACCCAGTCACAGCACGGGGTGCCGTCGGCGACCCGGGCGGCAATGTCTTGAAAAATGTCTCGTACGTGCGGCCAGGCAGCCGGGCTGCCCCCCGGCATGATCGATGGCCCCCGGCGGGCGCCCTCCTCGCCACCCGAGATCCCCGTTCCGACGTACAGGGCGCCGGCCGCCTCCACGCGGGCGGTCCGGCGGGCGGTATCGGTGAACTGTGAGTTGCCCCCGTCGATGATGATGTCACCCGGATCGAGCAACGGCAGGAGCTGATCGATGACCGAGTCGACGGCGGGACCGGCCTGGACCATGAGCATCACTTTGCGGGGAGTCTTCAACCCGGCGACGAGCTCTTCGACAAAATGTGTTCCGATCACCCGTGTGCCACGGGCCGGTCCGGCGAGGAAATCATCGACGCGCGAGGTGGTCCGATTGAAGACTGCGACCGTGTAGCCCCGATCGTCCATGTTGAGTACCAGGTTCTGACCCATCACCGCGAGTCCAATGAGGCCTAGGTCGGCAGTGGCGGGCATGAAGTCTCCTTCTGGCTGATGGCTACGCTGGAGGTTACTTCTGTGGCTCCAGTGGGCTAGAAATCTTCGAGTGAGATAGCTTTATACGTGCTTCAGATCGAGAATCAGGCGCCGATACGACGAAGGTGACCGTGTCCCAGGCCTTCACCGACAAAAAAGACGCTGCGTTCGATGGACGCATCCAGCTGAACGGCGACGCCGCGCCCGAACTGGAGGTAATCGTCCAGCTCGACGATCAGCACATTGTTCTCGAGCACAGCAGCGGCGAGCTGGGGCGATGGGAGAGACAGTCCGTTCGCGTCACGCCGATCGGCCGCGGTTGGTTCTCGCTGGATGTCGAGGACGAGACCGTTACATTCTTGCCGCGCCGGCCCGGCCATTTTGCGGCCTCCACCATCGACTTGCTGCCGGTTGAAGAGCCGCCGAAAAAGCGTTTCGGACGTAGGACTTCGGAATCCAAGGTGGCTGAAGCCCCTCGCCTGAGCCGCCGGGAACGCAAGCGGCGGAGTCGGGAGGAAGAGGCTCGCGCGTCGCAGAGTTCCCCGGTAGTCGAACCGGCCACGCCGGTCCCCGAGCCGGATCCGGTTCCGCTCCCGGTCGAACCAGAGTCGAGGCCGATCGAGCCGCCGCCCACCCCGGCGGCACCAGTGTCGCAGTGGGTTGAGCCGGCCCCGCTGCCGGCCCCCGAGACTCGCCCTCCGAGCCTGCCGACCTCCCCGCCTCCACTCGAGGCCGCCTCCCCCTGGGATGACCTGCCGATCCCAGAGGTTCCAGGTCCCAAGCCGCGCGACAAGAAGCGGCCGCGGGGCGAATCCGACGCTTTGCCCAAAGCAACCTCGGAGAAACGGACCAAGTCGCCCCGGGAGAAGCCAGCCAAACCGCCCCGGTCCGCCCGCCTGAAGGCGGTCGAGCCGGTCGGCCCAGCGCCGGTCGTCGTACCCGCCGGGCCGCCCAAGAAGAATGTCTTCATCAGGTTGTTCACGGGCTTCCGGTACGGTGTAAAGGGAATCGCCTTGAAAATCTCCGAGGAGCTGCGTCAGACCGGCATCGTTCCGTTCGATCGTCTTCCGGCGGCTCCGGGTCGCAAACGACCGCCGGAGAACCACCAGCACGTCTTCCAGGAACTTCGCCTGCCCGGCGGGTTGACCCGCAACGTGTGCTCCTCATGTGGCCTGGTGTCGATCGGTGAGTCGAGTGAAGACGACTGAGCGTCTGGAAGTTACTCTGATGGCCCTGATCGGGAACCGCACATGGAGCTACTAGGCGTCGACATCGGTGGATCCGGGATCAAGGGAGCGACCGTCGATCTCGACGCCGGTCGGTTGACCCGTGACCGACACAAGATCCTGACTCCGCAACCGGCGACCCCCAAGGCGGTCGCCAAAGTCGTGGTCGAACTGGTCGAGCATTTCGCCTGGGACGGCCCGATCGGTTGCACATTCCCCTCGGTCGTCTCGCAAGGCATAGTCCACAGCGCCGCCAACGTCGACAAGAGCTGGATCACGATTGACGGCGAGCAGCTGTTGGGCGAAGCGACCGGCCAAAAGGTGGTCCTGATGAATGATGCCGACGCGGCCGGCATGGCCGAGATGAAGTTCGGGGCAGGCCGCCACCGCCACGGGGTGGTCTTCATGCTGACCTTCGGCACCGGGATCGGCAGCGGAGTCTTCGTCGACGGTCATCTCTTTCCGAACACCGAACTCGGGCATCTCGAGTTCAAAGGCATGGATGCCGAGCACTACGCCGCGGCCCGGGTGCGGGAAGCGGAGAAACTCACTTATAAGAAGTGGGGCATGAGGGTGAACGAGTTTCTCCAGCACCTCGAAAAGGTCTTCTCACCCGACCTCTTCATCATCGGCGGGGGCGTCAGCCGCAAGCTGCAAAGATTCCGGGACTACTTGACGGTCGATACAGAGGTGGTCCCAGCCCAGCTTCGCAACGAAGCGGGAATCATCGGGGCTGCTCTCGTTGCCCGCGACCGCCTCTAACCTTCCCGTTCTTGCGTCGATTTAGCGCGGTATATATCCGAGGTTGACGCAAGTTCGGGTGTGGTGAATGTCTCGAAGCCGGCGAGACGTGGTTGGGGGAGCCGGGCGTGGATCCGGGTACCCTCCGCAAGGTGTTCCTCCTTGATCACTTCGCCCTCCCGGTGGACCGCGGCGAGAACATCACCTCGATCGTAAGGAATGACCAGCACCACCTCAGTCAGCTGCGACCGCAGCGTCTCGTCGACGGCAACCAGAAGCTGATCGATACCGTCGCCTTCGAGAGCTGATATTGCAATGGCTTCCGGATAGAGACGGGACAGCCGGGTGCGAGTCGTCTGGTCGACGGAGTCGACTTTGTTGACCACCAGCAATTCGGGGAGATGAGCGCCGTTGATCTCCTCCAGGACCGATCGGACTGCTGCGATCTGGGCGTCGAGGGCCGGTTCGCCGGCGTCGGCCACGTGCAGCAGAAGATCGGATTGCGTCACTTCCTCCAGGGTGGAACGGAAAGCCTCAATCAAGCCATGTGGTAGCCGTCGGACGAAGCCGACCGTATCGGACAGCAGCACGGCCCGGCCGCTCCCGAGCTCGAGCCGGCGGACGGTCGGGTCGAGGGTCGAGAACAGCTGATCCTGGGTCAACACACCGGCGCCGGTCAAGTGATTGAGCAGCGTCGATTTCCCGGCGTTGGTATAACCGACCAGCGCCACCTGGGCCAGGTCGGATTTGCGGCGGGCTTTGCGCTGGGTTGCCCGGGTCGAGTCGAGCATCCGGAGATCCCGTTCGAGTTTGGAGATGCGGCTGAGGATTCGCCGCCGATCCGACTCGAGCTTGGTTTCACCGGGTCCCCTGGTTCCGATCCCACCGGCTTGTCTGCTCAACCGGGTGCCCTGCCCGCGCAAGCGGGGCAGGTGGTACCGCAACAGGGCCAACTCGACCTGGAGCATGCCTTCGCGGCTCGTGGCGTGCTGGGCGAATATGTCGAGGATCAAGGCTTCTCGATCGACGACGTCGCACTCGAAGATCTCCTGGAGGTTTCGTTGTTGGGCAGGCGACAGCGAGTTGTCGAAGACCACCACATCGATGTCCAGCGATCCGGTGACGGCGGCCAGCTCCGCTGCCTTGCCCCGCCCGATGAAGGTGGCCGGATCGGGGAGCGACCGGCGCACCAGTTCGCTTTCGATCGGGTCGGAACCGGCCGTTTCGGTGAGCAGGGCCAGCTCGACGAGAGAACGCTGCTGTTCCTCCCGATCGTCGTCGAAGACGGCAATCAGAAAAGCACGTTGCTGTCGGACTTCGAGATCGGTGACGGTGGCCGTCAGTCGCCGCCGTTGCCGCCCGCCGTCGGTCATGAGACCACGCTGAGGCTCTTCAACACATCCATACGGTATCGGACCGGCGCCGAAACAGCGTCGTCCTTTGCCGAACTTGCGTCAATCTCCGACGCACAGCGCACTAAATCGACGCAAGAACAGGATTACAGATACCTTCCCTCGCCGGGAAGGTCTTCTTCTTGCTGCTCGGCGATGATTGCCGACTCGCGGACCGCGATTACCACCCGACCGCTGGTCGGCCAGATGAACCGCCAGGCGTCGGCGGGGACCGCCCAGAAGCGATGGCCGGTCTCCACATCGACGAGGGCCAACGCCTCCGTGGATCGCTCGGCGACGGCGGCCGCCGGGACCAGCAAGCCCGATGCCGTGGTCGATTCCTCCATCAAGTGGCCGACTCGCCATCCGGGCATGACCCGGTAGCCGTCGTGGTTGGAGGCGATGGGCGGTTGCTGCATGCCACATAGTGTGCCAGACCGGCCGGTGGAGCGGCAAGAGGGCGCGGCAAACCCGCCGGTCGGGTCGTCCGGCGGTTGTAGGTTGGGGGCGAACCACCGGGAAGCCAAAGTTGCGAAACGACCATGATTCCAACGGAGAGGTCACGCCCGACCCGGCCCGGGTCCGTCGAGTCGCGCCCGGCACAAGACCTCCCAGCGGGACGATTACCTTCCTCTTCACCGATATCGAAGGCTCCACCCGGTTCTGGGACTACTACCCGGACGCCATGCAGCGAACGCTGGCTCGTCACGACCTCATGCTGCGGAGGGTGATGGCCGAACACAATGGCTATATCTTCACCACCGCCGGTGATGCCTTTTCCGTGGCGTTCCATTCACCGCGAGCGGCGATGGAAGCGGCCCTCGAGGGGCAGCGGCGTTTGTCCCTGGACGCTCCCGATGAGATGGGTCCGCTCAGGGTGCGGATGGTCATCCATACCGGTGCGGCCGATGAGCGGGATGGCGACTACTTCGGTCCCACACTCAATCGGTGTGCCCGTCTGCTGGGCTCCGCCCACGGTGGTCAGATCCTGGTTTCTCTGGCAGCCGCCGAGTTGCTGCGCGATGTGCTTCCGGATGAGGTGAGTTTGCGGGACCTGGGTGAGCATCGACTCCGCGACCTGGCACGCCCCGAGAGAGTCTTCCAGCTGCTCCACGCCGACCTGCCCGCCTCGTTCCCGTCGATTCGTTCACTCGACGCCTACGCCCACAACCTCCCCGTCCAGGTGACCAGCTTCGTGGGTCGCCACCGGGAGCTCGAGGCAGTCGGGGGACTGATTCCTCAGGCCCGGCTCCTCACTCTGACCGGTGTAGGTGGGTCGGGGAAGACCCGGTTGGCGTTGCAGGTGGCGGCCGAGGTGGTTTCGGTGTTTCGCGATGGGGTGTGGCTCACTGAGCTCGGACCGCTCGATGATGGTGCTCTCATCGCCATGGAGGTGGCGGCCACTCTCGGGGTGGAACGCCTTCCCGGGCGGTCGATGCAGGAAAGCCTGATCGAGTATCTTCGGTCCCGGCACGCCCTGCTCATTCTCGACAACTGTGAGCACATGCTGGACGCCGCGGTGCATCTCGTCGATGGTCTCCTGCGATCCTGCCCGCGCCTTCAGGTTCTGGCTACCAGCCGGGAAGCGTTGGGGATGGCCGGCGAAGTCCTCTACCGGGTGCCCTCCTTGTCCGTTCCGGGTCCCGGGGAGGAGTCCGAGCTTTCCGCTCTCGAAGAACACGAAGCGGTTCGCCTGTTTGTCGAGCGCGCCGCGGCCGTTCGCCCCGGCTTCTCGCTCAATACGGGTAACAGCGGCGCAGTGGCAGTCATCTCGCGCAGGCTCGATGGGATTCCGCTGGCCATCGAACTGGCCGCCTCACGAGTCCGGGCTATGTCGCCCGACCAGCTCGCAGCACGTCTCGACGATCGGTTTGCATTGCTCACCGGTGGCAGCAGGGCCGCGCTGCCTCGTCAGCAGACCCTGGCGGCCGCCATGGATTGGAGTTTTGAGCTTCTGACCGGCGCAGAGCAAATCTTGCTGGGACGCCTTTCGGTTTTCCGGGGTGGTTTCTCGATGGAAGCGGCCGAAGAAGTGGGGGCCGGAGGAAACGTCGCCAGGTTCGACGTGTTCGATTTGTTGTCCCGCCTGGTCGACAAGTCGCTGGTGGTCGCCGATGAGCGCGGTGACGAGATGCGGTATCGCTTGTTCGAGACCGTGCGCACCTACGCCCGGACCAAGCTCAGGTTGACCGAAGAACTTGAAGCTACCGCCGCCAGGCATGCGAGTTTCTACCTACGCCTGGCGGAGGAAGCCGCCGCCGAGATGCGCGGACCGGCGGAAGCTGCCTGGTTGAGAAGGCTGGAAGGCGACCACGATAATCTGCGCGCTTGCATCGAATGGGCCCTGGACGCCGGAGAGGTGGATACGGCTTTGCGGTTCTCCTGGGCTCTGATGACCTACTGGGTAGCGCGAGGCTTCGCCCAGGAAGGGCTGCAGCTCACCGAGCGGGCGTTGCAGATCGGGGCCGAAACTGATCCGCTCATAAAGGCACGGGGATTGGAGGTGGCGGCGATGCTGATCCGTATCCAAGGCGATACGGCCCGGGCTCTGGGGATGCTCGAAGAGAGCGAACGAGCTTTCGCGGAGCTGGGAGCTCGCCATGATCAGGCAATGGCAATGCTTCGCATGGCGTCCGCCATGTCGGCCCGGGGGGATCAGGAGCGAGCCGTCGGGTTCTACGCGAGGGCGGCGTCGATGCTCGAGGAAGTTGGTGATCGTTGGGGAGTGGCCAATTGTCTCGCCGGGCGGGGACAGATTGCCTTGGACGGCGGTGATCTGGAGGGCGCCCGGGCGTTGCTCACTGAGAGCCTGGAGGTACGCCGCCGGCTCAATCACCCGCGCAGCATTGCCCAGTCGCTGGTGGCGCTGGGCTCGATCGCGCTCACCGAGGGAGAGTACGAGAGGGCCGGAGAGCTGTTGGAAGAGGCGTTGGCCCTCTTCAAGGATGTCGGATCAAAACACGAGATGGCTTCGACGACGATGAGTCTCGGTCTGGTGGAGTGCGTCCATGGTGACCTGGATTGGGCGGAATCGCTGCTGACCGAGGCAACGGGTCTCGCTATCGAAGCCGTCGGAAGTTCGATGGCTTCATCGCTGCTCGGGTCCTGGGCGGTCGTGGCCCGCCGGCGCGGGCTCCCGACCAGGGCGGTCTTTTTGTGGGGCGCCGAGGATGCGCACCACCGGGCACTTGGACTGCAACGGGATGTATTGTTTCGCCGTCTTCATGAAACCGAACTGCAAGCACTCGAATCCGCCGTCCCCACGGATGAGTACCGACTGGCATGGGAAAGTGGTGCATCTCGCGGATGGATCGAGGCCATCGAGCAGGCGAGCTTGTCCGCGGCCGAGTAGGGTGATTTTTCGCGATGTTGGTGCGATAGGCCGAAGTCGGAGGGGGCATAACGGCCAGGCAATCAAGGTCTTTGTTCCCTCAGTCTTCGCTTCGCTCAGACAGTCCCCCGTCTCATGCCGGAGAGCACGTGTGAGGAGAGAGGTCGACATGTTGCACCTGCTGGGCAAAGCAACACCGAGTAGGGGAGCACGAGCAGGCGATCGGTTCCCGGCCGCTATTTCCGGCGAAAGATCACGACCAAACCGACCGCGATCAGCACGGCCGGCAGGGCATAGTCGCCGACCACGCCCAGCGAGGACCCGCTGATATTGAGGATCCCTTCGAAGAACGCGAACCCGGCAACGAAAAGCAAGAAGCCGACCATGGCCGTCTTCGCGCCGTCCCGAGCGGTTTTGTCATCTCCCGACAGGCCGCCCCGCGCCGTCAAGCCAAGCCCAATCGACATCGGCCACACCAGAGCCCACGCATAGGCCCAGGTTTGCCAAAGACCCGTGAGGTTCTGGAAGAGCAACAACAGTCCCAACCCCGTCAGCTGACTGCCGGTCACCGTGGCGGCCGTCCCGGCTCCACCCGGTGCGGCCGCCAACCCGGACACGAGTATCACGACCCCGGGGATGATCACGAACAACGGCCACAAGGTACCGAGGTCGAGATCGATCACGCGGCCGAGCAGAAGCAGCAACCCCAACACGATGATGGCGCCGCCCACGACAATTCGAGTTGATCCGAGCCGCTCGTTCTCCATATCGTCCCTTCGCAGTGCGGTACTGAAGCTACCCGACGCGGGCTGGACGCACGGGGTCATCGGGTAGTTGTCCATCTTCCCGACACGCGGAGTCGCGTTTCTCTATCGTCGGGACCAACCGCCCGTGCTGGAACATCCCTGGAGATCGATATGCCGATAACAACCCCTGACGAGCTTCGACAGCACCTGGCCCTGGCTATGAAGGTGGAATTGACCACCGTCCCCCCGTATCTATACGCGATGTATTCGATCGAGGATCAAGCGTCGGAGGCGGCCCGCCTGATCCGGAGTGTGGTTACCGAAGAGATGCTGCACGCGGCACTGGCCGCCAACCTGCTGGCGGCGGTGGGGGGGAGACCCGACTTCCGCGACCCGGCCCTGGTTCCGGTCTACCCGGGGCTGCTTCCCCACCACGTGCCACCGCTGACTTTGAGACTGGCGCCCGCCTCGCCGGACCTGGTGCGCGATGCCTTTATGGTGATCGAACGGCCGGAGGCGCCCGGTGCACCACCCGAAGGTGATCAATATGAGACGCTCGGTCAGTTCTATTACGCGCTCGAATTGGCGTTCGAGGATCTGTCCGATCGTTTCGACCTGTTCGCCGACAGTCAACCCGATTGCCAGTTGGCCGATCCGCGCTTCTACGCACCGGTCGAGCTCGATGCCGATGACAGCGGCGGTCTGATGCTGATCCATGACCTGGAGAGCGCCTGTGCGGCGATCGAAGTAATCGTGCATCAGGGTGAAGGCGTCACCGACGACCGGTATGCCGATCCTTCTCATCAGGAACTCACTCATTTCTACAAGTTTGAGCAGATCGCCGATGGGGTTAGCCCACTCGGCGAGGTCCGTCCGGCCGTGGTGAATCCCAAGACGGCCGACTTGCCCGCGTCGTTGCAACCTGTGTCGGATCTGGTCAATGCCATCTACAGGTTCCTCTACGTGACGCTCGACGATCTGTACCGACCGATCGCCGACAAGGGCCCTCTGGTCGACCGGCTCTACGGAGCGATGGGGGGATTGCTGAGCCCGGTTGCCCGCTATCTGATGGAGCAGCCCATCGGGAACGGCCTCGTGGCAGGCCCGAGTTTCGAGGTCTATCCGTTTGAGTCCGACCCGCCGCCGGCGGATCAGCTGCGGAGCCTGGCCGTTCGGGTCCTGGCCGAACACCCGGGGCTGGCATCCCTGGCTCCGGCTTTTGAGCGGTTGTAGTTACTCGGCTATCGCCACATATAGATCGAACACCCATTCGGCGTACGGCAGAACGGGGGAGTTGATGAGTTCCTCCAGGCACGGGCGGTGGTCGGCCCGGTAGGGGCTCGCTTCCAGCCAGGCGGCTAGTCGACCCCAATCCTCGGTGATGGTGGCCAGACCGTTGCAACGGAGCACGGCGAATAGGCCACCTTCGAAGTGCTTGATCTCGACATCGCCAATTGGTTCCGCGTCGGGTCCGATGGTCATCCACTGTTCGTAGCCGTAGTTCGGGCTGCCCGGCATGGGGTTGGGGTTGTTGAACCCGAAGAACCTTTGCGTGCCATCCAAGGAGTTGGTTGCCCGAGCCCAGGTCATCAGTTTGTCCCAGGCTTCGGTCTCGGGTTCCGCCCCGAAACCCAGGGTGGCCGCCACCCGCAGCGGCTCCAGTTCGACGATTCGTATTTTGTTCTCACTCAACGTCTTCCTCCTGATCCCGCCCAGCGTCGCGCCGAATACCTGACGTCTTGTGTCAGGTATTTTCGATAATCTTGGAAATATGCGGGCCGACCGGTTGTTGTCGGAACTGATGCTGTTGCAGAGCCGGGGACGGATGACGGCGCCGGCCCTCGCCCGAGAGCTCGAGGTATCGGTGCGGACGATCTACCGGGACATGGATGCCCTGGGAGCCTCTGGAGTGCCGGTGTATGCCGATCGGGGGAGGGACGGCGGCTTCGCCATTCTGGAGAGGTATCGCAGTGACCTCACCGGGCTGACCCCGGAGGAGGTGAAAGCGTTGTTCTCGTTGGCGGCTCCGGCGGCATTGGATCAACTAGGCACGAGCGGCGAGGTGCGGGCGGCTCTCCTCAAACTGGCCGCATCGTTGCCCGAGCAGCTCCGGGAGTCCGAGAGCGAGGTTCGGGGAAGAATTCATGTCGACCCTTCACCCTGGACGGGGGGGACGCAGCCGGCTCCACATTTGCGGACGGTGCACCGGGCGGTTTGGGACGAAAAGCAGCTGAGAGTGGAGTTCGCCTGGCAGCCGCATATCCGGGTGAACCGCACGGTCGATCCACTGGGTCTGGTGGCCAAGGAGGGTGACTGGTACCTGGTGTGGAGCGCCGCCGATCAAACCGGCGTGTATCGGGTCAACCGACTGGCCAACGTCGAGACGCTCAACACCACGTTCGAGCGGCCGGCCGACTTCGATCTGGCCGCCTTCTGGCGGCAATGGCGGGAAAAGGCCGGTTCGCGTGCCGCTCGCTTCGAGGTGCGCCTGCGCATCAGTGCCGAACTGGCGCCTCACGTACAACACGCCCTCGGCGTGACCTTCGAACCCACGGACGGTCTGCTCGGCATCGCTCGATTCGAATCGCTGGAGAGCGCCCGGAACGCGATCCTCCCTTTGGGTGGGGCCGTCGAGGTAGTCGAACCGGAAGCTCTTCGCCGAAGCGTGGCCGACTTCGCCAGACAGACAGTGAGTGTGTACGCGTAGGCAGAGGTGAGCACTCGGCGGCTCACCGTCCGGCCGCCAAACGCCGCAGCGAGAAGCTCTCGACGGGCCCCGGGCACTCCGGTCGCTCCATCCTGGACGGCGGTCCGGTTACGGTCGGGTCCGTGTGGTCGCCAGCCCTCAGGCCCTGGTCTTGGGCGGCACGGTGAAACCCATGTCGCCGACGACATCCTTCATGGAGCCCTCAGTTCTAGTCATCTCTCGACGCAGCGGCGCTCTGTTGTACAGGTAACCGGCGGCCGGCGTCCTAATGAATGAGAGCCGGCTGACAACGTCTTCGAGTTCGGACACCGGGCTTCCGTGATTGACCACAACAACCGCCGCATCGGCGTACCCGGCGATCGTGCTCGCATACGCTATCTGCATGAGCGGTGGAGCATCCATGAAGATGAGGTCGTACTCGCTCTTGAGACTCTCGAGAAATGCCTGCGTGTCGGGAGATCTGAAGAAGTCGGTGGCGATGGTTGGTCGCCGGCCGCGACCCAGCAGATCGAGCTCCACGTCGTTGCCCAGGTGCACTCTCTGGGTGCATTCCGCGAGAGGCACGTTGCCCTCGACGGCGTCGGTGAGTCCCATTTGCAGCGAGAACTCGCCTTTGCCGAGCAACCGGCTCAGCTGTTGATCGCCAAAGTCGGCGTCGAGCACGAGGACTTTATGACCCTGCCGAGCGGCAGCCAGAGCCAGGTTTGCGGTGGCAGTGGTCTTGCCGGTGCCGTTCAACGCAGACAATACGACCAGGAGCTCCATTGATTCGGAGCGCATTCGGATGTCGAGTGACGCTGCGGCGAATCGGTACGCTTCGGCTGCCGCAGATCGAGCGGCCTGTGTCACCGGCAGGGCCGTCTTTATCCCCTCTTCTTCGAAGTCGGGCACGTCCGCCAGCAGCGGGGAGCGAAGGAGCGTTTCCGGTTGCGACCGGTTTGTGAACACCCGTCTCCGTATCGCCAGCAGATACGCGGCGCCCAGGCCGGCCAGCAACCCGAGCGCCAAACCGACGGCCAGGGTCCTGGGCAGCGTGGCGGCGTTCGACGGCTCCGCGGCAGTAGCCGGCGAGTAGTGGGCCACCCCGTCGCTCTGCAACTGGGCGTTGACCAAGAGTTGGTCGCGGGACGCGGCAAGTTCATTCTTGCGCTCCACCAGCGAGGCTCGTTCCTCCAGCAACGAGGCGAAGCTTGGGTCGGCGGCATTGATCCGCCGAATCACTTCGACTGTTTGAAGCTGTTGAAGTAAGTCATCAAGCCGAACCCGGATCCTGGAGGCCGACGCGCCTGTTGCTTCCGTGTCCGAGTCGACCTCTAGCGAGCTCAACGACGCCTGAAGAGCGACCAGCTCGGTCAGTGCTTCGTCGAGTTGCTCATCGATATTTGCTTCGGACCCGATCGAGCCACTCAGACCGGCTATCTGCGCGCCCAGATCATCCAGCTGGCTCTCGAGTCCGGCCAGCGCCGAATCCACCTGATCGAGAGCTGCCCGCGAGCTGGCACTCGTCACATTGCTCTGTAGATCTTGGTACGCCTGAGCCAAGGCGTTGGCTCCCACTTGAGCCGTCTCCGCGTCGGTCGCGGAGAACGTGATGACGATGAGGTCCGTGTCGGATTGACCGAGGATCTGGGCTTCTTGCTGTAACTCATCGGCGGTGAGCTCGACTTCCGGAGCGATCTCTGGGACCAGCTCAGCGGCTCGGTCCGCAACGATCCTCGACCGCAAGAGTTCCATCTGGTCTAGGAGATAGCGTTCGGGTCTGGTAGAGGTACCGGTTGCGAAGACGCCGACCGTTCGCGGATCTTCGACGAAAAGCTCGGCTGAAGCTTCGTAGGTGTCTTCGCGTACGGCTACGAATACCAAGGAGAGCGCAACACCGAGCGCGAGTGTGGCCAACACCAACCAGCGGTACCTCCAACCCGCCGTGAGCAGGGTCGGTTCCTCGAGCGAGGCATCGCTGATTACCTGAACGTTGTCCATGGTTTATAGCTCCCCAGCCAATTGACACTTAGAGTAGCTGCATACTAACCGAGAGTTGATGTTCCGGCTAGAATCGAGAGGGATAGGAATCTAGCACTCTCAATACGCCGGGTCATCGGATCTAAGCCGCGCGACTCCCCCCACCGGTCGCCAAGATGGTCCGGTCGACCGGCGTACGCCCAGGCCTGCCGGTGAAGAATGTCCGTCATGAGCGTCTGCCGGGCACCGGCGAGCGAGGTGTTCCCGCTAGCCCGGCGGCTTGGTTAAGGTATCGACACTGCTAGGCACTCTGCAGTCAAATCCGGGTGCCCGCCACAGACCAAGAGGGGGCATGGGGTGGCAAGATGGTTCCGTACAACGCTGATACTGTCCGCCGGAGTGCTCATTCTTGTCGGGCTCGTGATCATCCTGTCCGCCGAGACGACGGGTTCACCATCGAATTCGACTGAACCTGCGGCGATGGGATCGACCACCACCGAGTCAACTACGACCCCGGAAACAACCACCACATGGACCACCACGACCCCTTCGACGATCGCGATGTCCGAGTTCGACGTAGTGGTTGCTCCGGGGGATGATCTGCAGGCGCTGGTTGCCGCCAACCCGGAAGGGACAAGCTTCCTGATAAAGGCGGGGGTACACAGGCGGCAATCAGTGATTCCGAAGAACAAGAATGTGTTCGTCGGCGAGTCGGGGGCGGTACTCACGGGCGAGGATGTTACGGAACGAGCTTTTTGGGGATCGGCCAGCGATGTAGTGATCCGCGGTCTGATTATCGAGCACTATGCTCCTCCGCTTTCGCGTGGGGCGCTGGCCGCCAAGGACTACCCGGCTCCTTGCAGTCAGAACTGGCTCGTCGAATACAACGAAATCCGTTACAACGCCACCGGCGGATTGACAATCTGTCACGGCATCAAGGTCATTGGCAACTATATCCATCACAACGGCCAGTGGGGCATCGCCGGGCCGGGCGATAATGTCCTGATCGAAGACAATGAGATCGCTTTCAACAATACGGCGGGCTTTGACTCCAACTGGGAGGCCGGAGGTACCAAGTTCGTGGGAACGGTCGACCTGACCGTCCGCCACAACTATGTGCACGACAACCTTGGCCCCGGCCTATGGACCGACGGCAACAACATCAACACCATCTATGAGAACAATCTCGTGGTCGACAATCGGGGACCAGGTATCTTCCACGAGATCAGCTACAACGCCGTGATCCGGGATAACACCGTTGAGGGGAACGGCTGGGGTGCAGAGGCGGCCCCGAACGGACCCGGCATTCTCATCTTCTCGTCCCCCAATGTCGAAGTCTATGGCAACGTCCTTACGGGGAACACGAACGGCATAATCGGAAAGCACGACGAACGTACCGGGACTCCGTTGCACGGGCCATGGGAACTGCGAGATCTATACGTTCACGACAATGTGATTATGAGTAGCGGTCAAACCGGTGTCTTCGACTTGAGCAGAACCGGACTCGTCTACACGAGCTGGAACAATCGTTTCCAAGGCAACACATACCGACTTGGGTCGGGATCTCGCTACTACTTCTGGGAAGGCGAAGAGCGGACCACGCAGGAGTGGGTCGCGTATGGTCATGACACCAGTGGCACCTGGACCAACTGACGTCCATGCTCGGATGGCGACCACACGCGGTGAGGCTTCTTGCCGACCTGTGGTACGTTGTGCGGGCATGAAACCACTGCTACTGGCAGCAACCGGGTGTTTCTCGCCGGGCGCAACAGAATGGCTCAGAAGGTGAGGCATTGGTCTCGTCTGCTTCTGGCCTTGATGCTTCTGACGTTAGGGGCGGGTGTGCTGACGCCGATTCCTTCAGCTCCTGCGTTGACCACCTGCGAGGGTAGGTTTGGGGACGACAACGGCAACCAGCATGAACCGAACATAGAAGCAATCGCGGCAGCTGGTATAACGCAGGGCTGTGCTGACGATCGTTATTGTCCGGCCAAGGCAGTAACCCGCGCCGAGATGGCGGCGTTCCTGCTTCGGGCCATCGGTGAGGCCGACAACTCGCCCTCCTATCAGGGATATTTCTGGGATGTGCCCGCTGGGCAGTGGTACACCGGCTACGTCGAGCGCCTTTTCGAGTTGGGGATCACCGAGGGGTTCCCCGACGGGGGTTTCCATCCCAGCGAGATCGTCAACCGGGCGCAGATGGGTGCGTTCATCCTTCGGACAATTGGTGAGGATCAGAACCTTCCCCCCGCCCAGGGCTACTTCGCGGACGTGGCCGGTAATGCCTGGTATCGAGGCTACAGCGAACGCATGTACCAGCTGGGGATTACCACTGGGTGCGCGAACAACCCGCTCCGATACTGTCCCGCCGCCCCGGCTCGCCGAGACGAGATGGCCTCATTCCTTACCCGGGCGCTCAACCTCACTCCTATCCCAACAGGTTGCGTCATATCTCCGGGTGAGGACATTCAGGCGTTGGTGGATGCGAATCCCGAGGGGACGAGTTTTGTGATCAAGGCTGGTACACATCGACGGCAGTCGGTGGTGCCGAAGGATGGGAACACGTTTGTGGGGGAGCCTGGGGCGGTGTTGACGGGTGAAGGTGTGACGGCGCATGCGTTTCGGGGATCGGCGCGGAATGTGACGATTCGGGGATTGGTGATTGAACACTATGCCCCGCCGGTGTCGCGTGGAGCGATTGCTGCGAAGGGGTATCCGAGTCCGTGTAGCCGTGATTGGCTGATTGAGGACAATGAGGTTCGGTTCAATGCGACGGGTGGGATCACGATCTGTCACGGAGCGAAGGTGGTGGGCAACAATGTGCATCACAACGGACAGTGGGGTATCGCCGGTCCGGGCGAGGACGTATTGATCGAGGGCAACGAGATCGCCTTCAACAATACCGCCGGTTTCGACTCCAGCTTTGAAGCGGGCGGCACCAAGTTTGTGGGGACCAGCAACCTGGTGGTTCGTGGCAACAATGTCCACGACAACATGGGGCCGGGGTTGTGGACCGATGGCAACAACATCAACACGACATATGAGGACAATCTCGTGGTCGACAATCGGGGACCGGGTATTTTCCACGAGATCAGCTACGACGCGGTGATACGGGACAATGTGGTCCAGGGCAACGGCTGGGGTTCGAAGTTCACGCTGGATGGCGCCGGGATCCTGGTGTTCGCGTCTCCCAACGTGGAGATCTTCTCCAACGTGGTGTCGGGCAACGCCCACGGGATCGCCGGGAAACACGATACTCGTGCCGGGACCCCCCAGTATGGACCCTGGGAACTAAGGAACCTCTACGTTCACGACAACGTGATCACTATGACGGAGGGCTATACCGGGGTGGTCGATTGGAGCGGTGGGGTGCAGGTATTCGGGGCCTGGAACAACCGGTTCCGGGCCAACACCTATGTGCTCGGACCGAACCCGCGTTACTACTTCTGGCAGGGTGAACCACGGACCACCCAGGAGTGGATCGGGTACGGCCAGGACGTCAACGGCATCTGGAAATAGAGCGGGCTGCCTACCGGCGCCTTTCAAATACGATCCGCAAGATCGATATTTCGTCCGCTGCTACTGTGAGCGGCTATGCAATCACTGTTATGGGCCGGAGGCATCTTCGGTGCCACCTATTTGATTGTCTACCGTGGGCCATGGAGAGTTCGTCCGGAATGGGTTGCCCGCCACCTTCGTTTCAGGACTGAATTCGTGGCGATTGTCTTGATTCTGCTGGGCTCTCACTCCGTCGCCGTCCGGCTGGCGGCCGAGGACGTCCTCCGGCAACCCCTTGTCATTGAGACGATCCTCCGCGGCGCCCTCGACGCTCTCGCTCTGGTGGTGGTCGGCCCGCTTCTCGTGCGCCGGCTCCGGGACCGCTTGCCGGAACGGCTGTCCGGACTCGTAGCTTTGTCGGCGTATGTTACGTTTGCCGGGTTGAGCGTTCTCTTTTCAGTGGCGCCTATGTCTACCGCGGGCAAAGTGTTTGAGCTTGCAGCCGGGACAGCAGTGGTAGCCACGCTCACGCTGGGGCCGGACAACCGACGTGCGCTTCGTGATGCGGTTCTCTTCGTGATCTTGCTCGAGGCCGCTCTTGTCGCCGTGGCGGTGGCCGGTTTCTTTCTGATGCCCGCACTATTCGCGGAGGTCCAGGGTCGTCCCGGCTTCATTTGGCAAGCAACCATGATCAGTCCCTATGCCCACTCCAACGGCCTTTCGGCTGCGGCCGGGATGGTGTCGGCCTTCTCGCTGGCGAGGTTCCTGTCCCCGGAGCGCGCCAACCAAGGATTCTGGGGATCGCTGGTCGTGGTCGGGTCACTCGGTGTGGTATTGGGATCCGGCCGCCAGGGGGTTGCCATCTGGTTGGCGGCGGGGATTGCAGTCTTGTGGGTGCGCAGACGGCGTTTGTTCATGCTTTTGATTGGTCCCGGCGTCGCGGCGTTCATCGTGTTGAACTGGGATGCCGTACTACTGGCGCTCGGGAGAGAACAGCAGGCCTCCACGCTTGCCACCTGGAGTGGTCGACTGGTGTGGTGGCAATCGGCAATCGATGCCTGGTCTGAGCATCCGTGGACCGGGTTCGGCTTCGGTGCCGGGGGACGCTTCGTTGCGTTGGCCAGAGTCGGAAGCGACGCTGCATCCTCTGTGCATAACGGCTATCTCGAGGTCCTGATTGGGGTCGGCATTATCGGTTCCATCCCCTTTGTCTACATGATATGGCGAATGCTCAGGTGGTCGGTTGTGCACCTGATCCGGGGGCTCGACACGGCCCACGCTGTCTTGTTCATCCCGCTGATGCTCCACACGCTGGTAAGTCTCGGCTTCGGCGGATGGGTCTCCAGCGACTTTTTGATCTTCGCCATGCTCGTGGGCATCGCCGACCTCGACCTCGCGGCTCGCAAAAGGCCCCGCCAGGGTACTGCGGCCAGGGTGCCTCCCAATCGGCCGGAGGCCACGATCCGGCCCTTGACCTGATAACCCGCAGATGCTTGCGGCATCCCGCGTTTGGGCCTCAGACGGGGTGGCGCACCCGCAGCACGAGCCACCGTCGTTCGCGGCTGACGGGCAGGGTTCCATGCCGGAGAAACTGCCGTGAAATAGGGCTGTGACTCTCGTGAATTGTGTGATTAAATCACGTAGAGTGGAATCAGAGCGACCGGCTCGTCGAAGGGAGGCCGAGGGGGACAAAAGCTCAGGAGTTGCCCGCCACCGAGCGCGCGACTTCACATGACTCTGATAGGGCATATGGGAGGCATCTATGAAAAAGAGTTGGAAAGTATTCGTCGTCTTCACGGTGTTGGCCACCGTGCTGGCCATCCCGGGAGTGGCGTTGGCGCACCATACGGCCATCGACTTCGATTCGGACTGCCTGTTGAGAGACCTTTCGTTCGATTTTGACTACACGATCCACGCGGAGACAATCAATCCCGGCATGTACTCGCCTGAGGACCTGCAGCACGAGAAGGTTGCGGTCAAAATCTACTACGACGGCATACTCGCCCAATCTTATTTCGGGAAGTTCATCTGGAACAACGTCCCTGGCGTTTACCCGTCCATTACCGGGTCTGGGACGGCACCGGCTGGTACCAGCGAAGTGAGAATTATTGCTGATCCGGTGGATGTCAACTGGCACGATGGCACCCCGCCTTTGGCGGACTCGTCTGACGAAAAATTCAAGGCTCCGACGGAGCCGTGCTTCGATAACCCCGGGACCGGTACCCCCGGCTACTGGAAGAACCATCCTGATGCCTGGCCGGTTGGTTCCATCATGATCGGTGGGGTCACCTATACAAAGGCTGCGGCTATCGGCTGGATGCAGACGCCGGTGAGGGGTGACAAGACCCTCAGCATGTTCCCGGCCCTGGTGTCGGCCAAGCTCAACGTGTTGATCGGCAACGACAGCTCATGCATCAGCTCCACGATCAAAGCCGCCGACGCCTGGATGACTGTCCACGGACCGGTGGGCAGCAATGTGAGAGCGAATAGCGCTGCGTGGGGCGCCGGATCACCGCTCCACTCCACACTCGACGACTACAACAACGGCAAACTCTGCGCACCGCATCGCGACTGAGAACGCCGTATCGGGACAACCACGAGGGCCCCGGCTCCGGCCGGGGCCCTTGGCGTGTAGATTTGGCACGGCAGCCCGGTTGTTAACCACCACTCTGCGAGGTAGTCTGATCAGGTTGGTAGCACTTAAAGTGGTCGAGCTTGGGAGGCAGGATGAAAGTCGTTCTCTTCTGCGGGGGTCAGGGAACGCGCCTGCGTGAGTACTCCGAAGCGGTGCCGAAGCCTATGGTGCCGATCGGTCATCGGCCGATCTTGTGGCACATCATGAAGTACTACGCACATTTCGGACACAAGGACTTCGTGCTCTGCCTCGGCTACAAGAGCGCAGTCATCAAGGACTACTTCCTCAAATACGAAGAGTGGGTCTCAAACGACTTCGTCCTCTCCAACGGCGGGCGCGACGTCAAGCTGTTCAATAGCGACATCCACGACTGGAGCATCACCTTCGTCGATACCGGGATGCACACCAGCATCGGCCAGCGGCTCAAAGCCGTCGAACACTACCTGGACGGCGAGGAGGTCTTCCTCGCCAACTACGCGGATGGCCTCACGGACCTCCACCTCCCCACCTACCTGGATTCCTTCTTGGAGCAGGACACCGTGGGCAGCTTCCTGGCGGTTCGACCGCCCCAATCCTTCCACGTTGTCTCCATTGGGACTGACGGGTTGGCGAGCAGCATCCACCCGATGGGTGAGGCCGGGTTGTGGGTCAACGGGGGCTTCTTTGCCTTCAAGCAGGAGATCTTCTCGCATATCGGCAAAGGCGAGGACCTCGTCTTTGAACCCTTTCAGAGGTTGATTCAACTGCGGCAGCTTTCGGCGTACGAGTACGAGGGGTACTGGGCAGTTATGGACACGTTCAAGGACAAGCAGGCGCTCGACGATCTTTATGAGCGAGAGGAGGCGCCCTGGGAGCTGTGGAAACGCCGCGGCAACGGTCCGGTCCTCGTGCCGCCGGAGGATTCGACCTCTTCGGCGCGAACGGGGTAGAGAGAAACCGCCGATGAGACAACTCCACATCGACCCGCCCGGCAGCGTGCTCTGTCTGGGAGCGCACAGTGACGATATCGAGATCGGCTGTGGCGGTTCGATCCTCACCCTTCTTCAGCGCTTCCCAGAGACCACGGTGGACTGGGTGGTACTGGCGGCGGACGGTGAGCGCGCCGGCGAGGCCCGAGCGGGTGCGGCCGCATTCCTGGAGAATGCAGCCCGGTCGAACGTGGTCGTGAAGGGTTTTCGGGAGCGCTATTTCCCTTACTTGGAGGGCCTGAAGGAGTACTTCGACGAGCTGGGAGCAAATCTTTCTCCGGGCCTCATTTTCAGCCCGTGGCGCGGCGACGCCCACCAGGATCACCGGACGGTCGCCGAGTTGGCCGCCAACACGTTTCGAAATCAGCTGATCCTGGAATACGAAATCCCGAAATATGACGGAGATCTCGGCCGACCCGAGGTCTACATACCTCTCCGGCGCGCGGTTGGCGACCGGAAGATCGCGGCGATCTTCGAAACGTTCACCAGTCAGAGTGACCGTGACTGGTTCTCGGAAGAGACGTTCCGCTCCCTGCTGAGGATGCGCGGCATAGAGTGCCGCGCCCCTGAAGGTTTGGCTGAGGCCTTCCACTGCCGCAAACTTGTGCTGGGATTGTGACGAAGCCATGGCGGTGACGGATCGTCTGTCCTGAAGGAGTCGAACCATGTGGGATGTTTTCCAGGGAAGAAAGGTGCTGCTTACCGGGCACACCGGATTCAAGGGATCGTGGTTGGCGATCTGGCTTCATCAGCTCGGTGCAGACGTGTTCGGCTACGCCCTCCCGCCGCTTACCGACCGGGACAATTTCGTGAGGTCGGGAGTAGAGCAACTCGTGCATCACCACGTTGGCGACGTACGGGATCGGACAGAACTGGTCGAGTATTGCCGCGAGGTCCGGCCGGACTTCGCCTTTCACCTGGCAGCCCAATCGCTGGTGCTTGCCTCGTACGAAGACCCCCACGAAACCTTCGAGACCAACCTGATGGGGACCGTCAACTTCCTCGAGGCGGTGCGGCACACGCCTTCGGTACGGGTGGCGGTGAATGTGACGAGCGACAAGTGCTACGACAATCGCGAATGGGTGTGGGGCTACCGGGAGAACGATCCGCTAGGCGGGCTGGACCCCTATAGCGCTTCCAAAGGCGGATCGGAGATCATCACCGGCGCTTATCTTCACTCGTTCTTCCAAGGCGAGGGCCGTGCTCTGGCCTCGGCCCGGGCGGGAAACGTAATCGGGGGAGGCGACTGGGCCGCCGACCGCATCGTTCCCGACTACTACCGGGCCGTGGTTGCCGGTATTCCGCTCATGATTCGCAATCCGCAGGCGAGCCGGCCCTGGCAGCACGTCCTCGAGCCACTCAGCGGTTATCTCGAACTTGCTTCGAGCTTGTACGAGGATCCGAAGCGGTTCGCCGGGGCTTGGAACTTCGGACCCGGCGATGACGCGAGTTACTCCGTGCTCTCCCTCATCGGGGAGCTTCAGAAACGGGATGGACGGGGCGTCTACGAGTTGGAGGAGGGTGTTGCCCGCCCGCACGAAGCCGAATACCTGAAGCTCGATATCTCGAAGGCCGTCAATCGGCTCGGGTGGCGGCCGGTGCTGAGCTTCGTCGACGCCGTTCAACTCACCGTGGACGGCTATCTGGCAGAGCTCGAGCCCCGGGACGTGCTCGCCAATCGACGCTCCCAGATCTCCGAGTACGAGAATCTGCGACATCGCTACGCAGCCTCCCGGGAGTCGGGATAATGAAGCGAGTCCTGGTCACAGGAGGGTCTGGGTTCATCGGCAGCCATACCCTCGCCCCCTTGCTCGAACGGGGGTACGAGGTCCATGCCACCCGGTGGCGGACCGAATGCACCGAACCGGTCGCCTGGCACCAGACCAACCTGCTCGATGAGACCAGCGTTAGAGACCTGCTCGATCGGATCCGTCCGTCTCACCTCCTTCACGCCGCCTGGTTCCTGGAGCCGGGGAAGTACTCCTCATCCCTCGAGAATTTTCGCTGGGTGCGGGCGGGCCTCGACCTCCTTCGAGCGTTTCAAGAGTCGGGAGGTGAGAGGATCGTGATGGTCGGGACCTGCTTCGAATACGACTGGAGTTCGCCGGTGCTCAGTGAGCGGACCACGCCGCTCGCACCTCGCACAGTGTACGGCGCCTGCAAGAAGGCACTCTTCGAACTGACCGAGCTCTTCGCGACGACCGCGGAGCTCGAGGCGGCCTGGGCGCGGCCGTTCTACATGTATGGTCCCCGCGAGGATCCAAGGCGATTAGTAGCCGACGTGATTCGGTCTTTGCTGGCCGGCCGGGAAGCGCGTTGCTCAGAGGGACGACAGTTGCGCGACTACCAGTACGTGGGCGATGTGGCTGCCGCGCTCGTCGCCCTGCTCGATAGCGTCGTCACCGGCCCGGTCAATATCGGGACGGGACGGGCCGTCGCCGTGCGCGACATTGTGCTTGCTATAGCCGATCGACTACAGGCTCGGGAACTCGTGAACCTCGGGGCCATCCCGACTGCGCCCGATGACCCGCCGATGCTCGAAGCCGACATTCGGCGACTGAGCGAGGAGGTAGGTTGGCACGGCGCCACAACGCTCGAAGAAGGATTGGCCTTGACTATCAACTGGTGGAAGCATCAACCGGAGCAATGGGAATCATGACGAAGATCGCGGTCATTGGATCCGGCATGGCCGGTTGTGGGGCGACCTACCGTCTCCGCAGCGAAGGTCTCGAGTCCGTGATGTACGACCAGAATGGAGTCCCGGGCGGCCATACGAAGACCTACACCTACGAGGGTGGGTGGATCTTCGACGACGGCCCGCACGTATCGTTCACCAAGAACAAGCGCCTCCAGGAGCTCTTCGCCTCCAACATCGGATACGACTACCACGTCGTCGACGCGACCGTGAACAACTACTGGCAGGGTTTCTGGATCAAGCACCCTGCCCAGGTCAATCTGCACGGTCTTCCAGAAGCCCTCGTCGTCGATTGCCTCAACGACTTCATCGCGGCGCAGCATGCGGGTGCGGGCACGATAGACACTTACGAGGATTGGCTCCTTGCCAGCTTCGGGAGGACGTTCGCCGAGACGTTCCCGATGCGGTACACCCGCAAGGTGCACACCACGACCGCCGACAACATGGCCACCGAATGGATCGGCCCGCGCCTCTACCGTCCGCAGCTGAAGGAAGTACTGCTGGGCGCCCTCACCGACGTCACGCCCGACGTCCACTACATCGACGACTTCCGCTATCCCACCCACGGCGGCTTCTTTGCGTACATCAAACCCTTCCTGGCCAATGCCAATCTCCACCTGGGCCATCGCTTGACCAGCGTCGACCCGACCTCACGGCTGCTCACGTTCGAGTCGGGCGTCCAGGTGTCTTACAGCCACCTGATCTCATCGGTGCCGTTACCTGACTTGATCCCGATGATCGTCGGTGTCCCCGGCGACGTGGTCGCCGCGGCAGCGAAGCTGGCGGCAACCAGCTGCGTGATGGTCAACGTCGGAATCGATCGAGACGACATCACGGAATCCACGTGGACGTATTTCTACGACGAGGACTTCGTCATCACGAGACTGAGTTTCCCGCACCGCTTCTCACCGGAAACGGTCCCGAGCGGATGTGGGAGCTTTCAGTGCGAGATCTACTTCTCAGACAAGTACAAGCCGTTGATCGAGCCTCCGAGCACCTACATCGACCGGGCTATCGGCGACCTGCGGCGTTGCGGGCTGATCAGGCCCGAGGATCGGATCCTCTTCAAACACGCCACGCTCAGCCGTTACGCCAATGTCATCTACGACCTGGAACGAGCCGCCGCCCTGGAGGTGGTACACGGCTTCCTGGACGACCTGGAGATTCGCTACTGCGGCCGCTACGGCGAGTGGGGGTACCAGTGGACCGACGAAGCGTTCATCAGCGGTGAAAACGCAGCGCAGAAGGTGATCGACGGGTTATGAGGCACCACGACTAAGGCAAGACCAGCGACGGGCGTGTCCGATCAGCTTCTGAGATGACGGCGGGCGCCACCGGCCAGGTGATCCCGATGGCAGGGTCGTCCCAGCGAACTCCACGAACCGCCGTGGGGTCGTAGAACTCGCTCGCGTCATACGTAACTTCCGTGTCGGCGGTGAGGGTGAGAAACCCGTGTGCGCATCCTTCGGGCGCGTACATCATCATTCGATTCTCAGCGGTCAGCTCGGCCCCTGCCCAGCCAAGGTAGGTTTCAGAGGCCGGCCGCATGTCGACGATCACGTCGAAGATCGCGCCCGCCGTACACCGCACCAGCTTCGCTTCTAGTGAAGGTGGGGTTTGGTAGTGGAGACCTCGCAGGGTGTAGCGGTGGGGGCTCCACAAGACATTGGTCTGGACCCAATTGGTTGCTAATCGCCGATCGCCGAATTCACGTTCACAGAAGCTGCGGGCAAAAAACCCCCGGTCGTCGCTGATCGGCTCGATCCCGATGATGTAGCTGCCGGCCAGTTCAGTTGCGTCAAAGATCATAAGCTGGCGTCCCTGGTCTTCCTCGACGCGAGACTATCTCTTTCGCGGAAACGTAGGGGCCGCAATTCCTTCCGCCTCGCTAGGCGTTCGTCTTGCGGCCGATACCGAGATAGTTACCCGGCCCGGGCACGAGCAGCCTGTTCAAGCTCTTCGGGTTCAGCGACTTGCGAGCCAGCACCCCATAACAGCGGGCCTTGTCCGACACCGGGAGGGAGGACCGAGCGACGGTCTGGGCGTAGCCCCGCAGCTGCCTGGCGGCAGGGAAAGCTATCCGTCCCGACCACTGCGGGTCGTAGCCTTTCGATATCTGACGCAGGGGACGGCCACCGTGATGGTCGGGATGCATCCTTCGGTACAGGAGATCCTGCGGCACGCGGTGGAGGCGGCCTTTAAGGCTTAGTTCCGCGATGAAGACCTTCTCGGCGCCCAGGTAAAGCTCGAACGGCAACACTCGATCCATCGCGGATTTTCGGGCGGTTCCGTAGAGGAATTCCGCGGTCAGATTGCCTCGCACGTTCTGAACGACCTCCCGGAAGCGATCCACGGGTGATTCCGACTCGAGGCCTGCTGGGGCTGGTAGCCACTCGAGGACCTCGCCGTAGGCGGTGACGAAACCCCCGCTTTCTGCGTCGTACGGCACCAGCTCACCTCGCTCGTCTACGAAGGGCATACGGCTCGAACACATGACGACCTCGGGTTGTGTGTCGAGAACCTCGACGCACACCCGCAGGTAGTCGGGAAGGAGAAGGTCATCGCCGGCTGCCCACTTGAAATACCGACCGGACGCCTCTTCGAGAGCACGACGAAAGTTGCGACCCACGCCCAGGTTTGCGACGTTGCGGAAGTAACGCAGGCGTGCATCAGTGGCCGCGAACGACCGGCAAATCTCCTCGGTATCGTCGGTGGAAGCGTTGTCCGAGATGATCAGCTCATAGTCCTGCAGCGTTTGGCCGGCTATCGACTCAAGAGTCGCTGCGAGAAACTTGCCGGCGTTGTAAACCGGCATCCCAATCGAAACCTTCGGATGCGCGTCAACCATGGCATCTCCAGAGCATTGCGTGGCCCTCCCGGATCCCTCACACTACCCCACCACGTAGAGCGTCACAATAGTGACTCAGGATGGTCGCCCTCTTTGGTGGGCCGGGCGACGTCCGCGGGTTCTCCGCGGGCGTCGCCGTAGATTCTATCGATGATTCGCCGGAAGGCGGGCCAGCGTATGAGCGCGCCGATCAGGCCACCGACGGGCAGCGCGAAAGCGCCCAACACTCCGGCGCCAGCCGCGACCGCGGTCTGCGCTCCATTCGCGACGATCTCGGTCTTGGCAAGCGCCACCTGCTGCTGGGCGCCCAGGATCTCGGCTCGGTACGGGAAAAGCAGGTTGTAGACGAGATTGCTCACGAGCGTCAGGAGAAGCAGGCCTTCGGCGACGTAGGCATTCGGCAGTAGGTCGACGAGGGGATTCCACGACCATTCGAACGCCACCGCCAGTGCATAGGGTAAACCCACGAGCAGGGAGAACGCCACAAATGCTCGCCGAAGGCGCCGTGCCAGCTGCAGGTTCGACGCCACGGCAGCCTCCATGGAACGCGGTCCCAGCACGGCCAGCAAACCTACTCCGAACACCTGGAGGGGCCGGGCGACCACTCGGGCTCCTTCTACATACCCTAGAGCTGCCGTTCCCGCCAACGCCTCGACGAGGGCCGCAGCGATGAACCCGGCTCCCGACGACGCCAGACCGATGACGAGCAGCCACCGTCCGATGTTGACTAGTTCCCGCTTGGGCGGCCGAACCCCCTCAGACTTTCGAAAACGGGATACGACCATGCCCGTACTGGTCGACAGCACGTTGGCCAGTGCCAGTGCGCCGAAAGGCGCCCAGGCGTCACCCACGGTTCTGATCACAAGCAATCCGCCCACCACTCCCACGAACTGCGCGAACGAAACGAGGGCGGCGAGCCAAGAGGTACCGGAGAGATGCAAGAGCCGACGGAGATGGTCCTGAATCGGAGATATGAAGGCCGTGATACAGCATGACACTGCCAGGGCTACCAGAGTACCGGCCTCCACCTCGTCTACCAGTGGTACCGCGGCGATCAGCACGAGGGCGGCGGTCGGCAACGCGACAATGGTGCCGAACTGCAGGCTGTGGCGCAGCAAACCGAGACGGGCGGCCCGCTCAACATCCAACACCCAGATCTCGGACGGGACAAACACGAGCTGCCTAGGGAACTCGGTGGCAAAAAGAAATGCAGCGAAAAAGAGGGCGTAGGCGCCGAGGGTGGGAGCATCGAAAACGCGTACCGCGAAGAGGCCTATTGCGAAGGTCGCTAGCGAGGCAAACCCAGCGTCCACTTGCCCGGCGGTCACGGTGCGGAGAAGTCCCCTCATCCGCGATCGCCGTGTATTGCAACAGCCCGCTCGTAGGCAGCGAGGATCTGCTCCTCGAAAGATTTTAGCGGCGGTCGACGTCCGGAAGCCACCGGAGGAGGGGACTGCAAGAAGAGGTCCACGGCGTCTGCCAAGGCCCGAGCGGTGCGGCGGGGGGTGCTCGGGGATACCGTCGTAGCCGCCCTTTCGTCCCACATGCCGGCCAGTACGGCGGGTCCGCCCCAGTCGAGAGAGACGACCGGAGTGCCCAGGGTTAGCGCTTCGGCAATTGCCAGTCCGGCTTCATCATGAAGCGATGCATGCAGCAAGACTCCCGCTGTTGCCACCCGCTCGAGGAGATCCCGGCGGGGAACCCTCCCGGCTAGCAGCACCCGGTCGCCGAGCCCCCACCGACGCACCCTTCGTGCCAACCGTTTCGAGTCCGGTCCGTTGCCGAAGAAGGTCAGCGTCGCGCCTTCATGCCGCACGTGACGGAACGCGCGCAAGGCGAGGATGGATGCTTTCCAGGGGACCAGCCTGCCTACCACTACGACGCCTTTGGTTCTTTCACCCTTCCCGAGCGGTACATTCGAAGCTACTGAGATCGCATTTGAGACGACCTGGATGGGTGCCGACGTGTGGAGCCTTTGGGCGGTCTCCTCGTTCTGAACGAGAACCACTGTGGCCTTTTTTGCAACGTGGCGCAACCACGGGGTCAAGCCGGCTATCCGTCGGATCATCGATCTGGCGATTTCCTCGGCGGCGCCGCGCACACCGAGTTCGGGAATCAGTCCGACCGGTGTTTCGACACCGCCCCCGATCGGGCCCCACACAAAAGGCCCTTCGAAGAAGGCCACCCCGGCGTGGGTCCAATAGCTGGCGAAGGTCACATGGTGAGCGACGTCAAAGCCCACGTCGGCGTCGAGTTCGACCGCCCGATCGGCGGCCCGCCGCTGCCACATGTTGTAGTACCAGTGGAGACCTGCGCGACCCAATGCCTTCTTGAGTCTCAATGGAAGCCCGTGCACATCCAGACCGACGAGATGAATGTTCCCCTCGAGCGGGTGACCGGCTAAATAGCTCTCCAGCGATGGGAGGTTGTTTTCTCGAGTCAGCACCCACACGTCATGTTGGGTGGCTGCCGCCAGCATGGTCCGGAAGCCCACTTCGGGTTCCGATCCCCTGCCCGGCTCACACGCGTACGCGGAGAGCAAGACCCTCACGGCAACCTCACTTCTTTCAACGGGAAGGGTCTCCGGAGGGACCCGGGTGTTTCCAGGCAAAACTCTGCGGTTCCTTCGGCACAACGATTGGTGGCAGGCCGTGCATTCAAAGATCGAGCCTGCCTTCCATGGTGGCCACGACCTCCGAGCTGAGTGAAATGAGATCATTGCCGTAGGTCGAGAGCACCACGTCGGGAGAGATTAGAGGGGTATCTCCGCCCCAGCTCACGAGCAATCCCGCTCGCCAGCGTACCGGGACGACGTCTGTGGCCCACCAGCGCGCCTGCGCCGGGCGGCCGAGGGGACGATCCGATGCCACTCCCCGCAGGAGGAACCTCCCGAAGCGTGCAGCCAGCGCCCGAGACTGGTGATCGGCCCCCTCGCCTTCGAGTTCCGCCCAACAACCGATCGGACGCAACACCCGTCGCCGCAGCCGCTGCGTGGCAAGGGTCCAATATGCGGCGGAGCGGCGCTGACTCGTCGAGGATCGCTCCCGAACCATCGCCAGAACGTCCCCGGCGGCCGGGTCGGAGAGCGTCGTGCGCACCGCCTCGTCGAATGCGGCTTCCGGCACCGATTGTGCCTGCGCGACGAGTTCGGCCATTTTCGGTCGGTCACCCTTGACCTGCCGTTTGCGGATGAGGTAGGCGAGCTCGCCGAGCCGCTCGGCGCGAGGCCACCGTTCGCCCGGCCTTGCGGCATCGATAATGGCCTTAGTCCGCACGCCGTATTTTCCGTGTCCTTCAGGATCAAACAGGAGATCTAGTTGCACGCCGTCTGCCGCATCCCTGGTGGAAAGAAACACAGTAGCGGTGCCCCCGACGTCGTACTCCCACACGACCACCGGGTACAACCCTGCCTCATGGAGCCGGCTTAGGCTTCGCCTGAGTAGCTGCCGGGGCGGCTCACTTACGGCCATGTCGACGTCCGATGCAATCTCACCTGAGAGGAGATCTGCCTCGCGGTGGAGCAAAGCAAATGAAACACCGGATTCCATCAGAGAATCAACGGCGGCCCGAGCGAGTGGGGCGCTGGTAGTGCTGATGGGGATCTCTCCTTCTGGGAACGCTGAACGACGCGAGAGCGTAACACGGCGCTTCGCCGACCCTGCTCCCAGGGCTCGATCCTGAGCGGCGGGTTACTCGGGCCGGCTCTGGTTCTCCATCCTCTGCAAGGCTGCTCTGACCGGTTCGCCCAGACGGTGACGCTCCCGCTGATCACCCGTCCGCTCGGAAAAGAGATCCATCCAGTAGCGGATTGCCTCCTGATTGCCGTTCGAGAGTGGTTCGGGTTCGCGAAATGCAGATTCGGTGGCCCGGTAGAAGACCTCGTCGGCTCCGGGTGGACCCCACCCGGCCTCTTCCCAGTCGATGAGTGTCAGTCCTCGGCGGGGGATCGCTCTCAGATTCCAGGGGGTGAAGTCCCCGTGGACCGGGCGCCAGTAGTCGGGGACGTCTTCATCTTTGTTCAACCCACCGAGAGCCGCTTGAATCTCGTCGATGATCTCCGTCAGAGGAGGGTTCTTCGCCGGTCGGTGGGGAATGGCCGGTAGAGCCTCAATGGCCATGTACGACCACCCGCCTGCCGCGCCCGACGCCAGCACCCGGGGCACGCGGAACGATCGAGGTGCGGCCTGCTCAACCATGCGCAGGGCATGTTCCTCGGTTCCCAGTCGCGACTCATCCGTCCTTTGGACCTTGATGAATCCCAGCGTGTTGTCACCACTCATGAGCAGCGCACCGAAGCCCGATCGAGTCGATTGCTGCCGGCTGTGGACTACCGCCGTATCGAAGTTGCCCAGGTGGGTTCTCCATTCTGACGAGAGCGCGCTCCATGCCTCCGGGGCGATCGGCGGATCGGGTGCCGTCTTTCGTCCCGGCAAGGCCCAGGCCCCGAGGATCCGGACGCCCCACCAGATTGCGTTTTGGGCGAGTAAGGGACCTCGCCGGCAAGCCGAATACAGGGCGATCCCGGCCAGTGCGCTGGCACGAGAATTCAGGGGAACCGAGATGTGATTCAAACCGGGCGGAAACGTGCGTTGGGTCACTTCAGCTCCTCGAGCAGCAGCAATGCTATTGCCTCCGGGTCCCCGATTGCATCGACGTCCCAGCGGCGCCGAGCCGGGATCCGGGTCCAGCGGTCGAGCTCCTCGATGATCGCCGCTTCCGACAGCTCTTGCTTGCGTGCCCTGATAACGGCCGGAGGTGCGATGAGGTTAACGACAAGATCCGGTTGGGGCAGCAGTCGGATCGCTACTCGCGCCAGCCTCTCGGGCCCGTAGAAACGCAGAGCAAGGGGTTGCGCGACATAGCCGTAAGCCCACCTGTCCGCAACCACCAGAGCACCCCGGCGGACAGCCGGTCTGACGGTCGTGGCGTAACCAGCCCAGAAACGTGCGAGGTTTCTGGCCAAGCGAAACCAGCCCAGTACGGGAGAACCGCCGGGCCGACCCTTGCCGGGTGGGGCGGCGCTGTGGTCGGGTGGTGCGCTCCGGAGCGGACGGTGCAGAGGTGGACGGAAGTGGAAATACCCGGTCGGTCCGTCGACGTGTTCGAGGAGGCTCCTTGCAACGGTGGTTTTTCCGACTCCGTCCGGACCGACGATGACGACGAATGATCCCCGGCCGCGATGCCGGGAAGATCCCAGTCTCGTGTTCTCGTTCATGAGGTCCTTCCGTGCCTAATACGCCGTTTTAGGGCAGAGAATGAACCTCCCGACCCATTGCCACCCTGCGTGGCCAAGACTACACTGGCTCTGAAACGACGCGAAAATGCTGGGAGGCATGTACCGACGGCTGGGATCACCATGCGCGGATATCAGTCCGATATGCCGCTCGGTCTTCTCGTATCGTCGATTCGGTACCACCGTCCTGGCCTTTCCTAAGCCAACGCCAGGAACGGAGCACTAGATTGAGCCTTGTCATTATCTCCGGTTCTGCAGGTCTAATTGGATCGCAGGCCGCTCGCCATTTTCACGATCTCGGCTATGAGGTCTGGGGTATCGACAACGATTCTCGGGCCGGGTTCTTTGGCCCGGAGGCTTCGACTCGTTGGATGCAGCGACGGCTCGAGAACGAACTAGCACAGTACACCCACTTCGATGTGGACATCCGCGACGCTAATACCATCGATAGTATCTTCGCCCGCGGGGGGCCTCGGATTTCGCTGGTCATTCACACGGCCGCCCAGCCTTCGCACGATTGGGCTGCCCGGGAACCGTCAACGGACTTCACCGTCAATGCCAACGGGACCCTTTCTCTGCTCGAAGCAACCAGATCCCGTTGTCCGGATGCGGCTTTCATCTTCACATCGACGAACAAAGTGTACGGGGACACGCCGAACCGGTTGCCTTTGGTCGAACTCGAGACTCGCTTTGAGGTCGCTCACGACCATCCGTTCTTTGGTGGAATCCCTGAGTCAATGGACATCGACCAGAGTACGCACTCTCTCTTTGGGGTATCCAAGGTCGCGGCGGACCTGCTAGTACAGGAGTATGGGCGCTACTTCGGGCTCGCCACCGCCTGTTTCCGGGGTGGCTGCCTGACCGGCCCGGGTCATTCGGGGGCAGAACTCCACGGTTTTCTCGCTTATCTCATGCGGTGCACGGCGTCCGGATTGCCATACACCGTGTACGGCTACGGGGGAAAGCAGGTCCGCGACAATATCCATAGTGCCGACCTGGTGTCCGCGTTCGAGCACTTTGCGCGGGATCCGCGTCCGGCGGCCGTTTACAACATCGGTGGGGGGCGGTTCAGCAACTGCTCTATGCTGGAGGCAATCACTCTCTGTGAAGGTCTGGCGGGTCGCTCTCTGGATTGGACTTACTCGGAAACCAACCGGATCGGCGATCACATGTGGTGGATCAGCGACCTCAGTACGTTCGAATCCGATTACCCGGAGTGGGAACTCAGGTACGACGTGCCGGCGATCCTCAGTGACATCTACCAGCACAATGCCGAACGCTGGATGGATCGAGCATCATGAGCACGCCCGATCGTTCGAGCCTCCTGGGCGTTGAACTGAACACCCTCGACATGGCTCAAGTTGTCGACAGAGTGCTGGTGGCAGCCCGCGAACGCCGGCCTCTGGGTGTCTCAGCTCTGGCGGTCCACGGAGTGATGGAAGCAGTACGCGACCGGGAGCTTCAGTACCGTCTCAACGATTTGGAGCTGGTCGTGCCGGACGGTCAGCCGGTGCGCTGGGGTCTGAACTGGCTCCACGCTGCAGAGCTTCATCAGCGGGTCTACGGCCCGGCCCTTATGGCGGTCCTATGCGAAAGGGCCGCAGACGAAGAACTGCCTATCTACTTGTTCGGGAGCACCGAAGAGACCCTCGAACGATTGCGCGCCAATCTAAAACGGCGGCATCCTACGCTGCAGGTCGCCGGGAGCCAGCCTTCTCGTTTTCGCCCGGCCGCCGAGGATGAGCGTCGACGCGATCTGGAGACGATCCACTCGAGCGGAGCACGCATGGTGTTTGTCGGACTGGGGTGCCCTCGCCAGGAGGTGTGGGTCTATGAGAATCGTCGCGACCTCTCATTGCCGGCACTGGCGGTGGGAGCGGCCTTCGATTATCACGCCGGAACTCTCGCTCGTCCGCCGGAGTGGATGCAGGATCGGGGTTTGGAGTGGTTGCACCGGCTTGTTCAGGAACCGCGTCGTCTCTGGCGGCGCTACCTCCTTTTGAACCCGGCCTATCTGACGCTCCTCACCTTGCAGAAGATGCACCTCAAGACGATCGACACCCGGCGAGCTTCGGAGCCGGCTGCTGCGGTGCGGCCGAGCTGAGTCGAGACCTACACCGGCATAGCGCCGAGCTGCACGGTGATCGGCTCGATGCCTATCCTCGGTGACGGTCGATCACGTCCTGGTAGACCGTTTCAAGGGTAGACCTGGCGGCTTCCGGTGTGTACCGTTCTTCGTAGAGCGCCCGCATGGATGCTCCGGCGGTAGCGGCGAGTCGGGTTTCCGAAAGCTCCTCAAGGGCGGTAGCCCAGGCAGAACGGTCGCCAGCCGTTACCAGTTTGACCTCCGGTGATCCGGCAAAAACCTCGGGTATTGCCCCGGAACGGGATGCAACTACCGGTAATCCTGCTGACAACGCCTCCAAGAGGACGACCGGTTGGTTCTCGTACGCAAGAGATGGAAAGACCAGAGCTCGTGAGCGCAGCATGAGGTCTCGAACATCGGCAGGCGAGCAGTGGCCGAGGAAACGAACCGACGGACCCCCTCGACGTCCAAGTGTCGAGCGCAGCGGGCCGTCCCCTACCACCACCAACTCCAAGGTCGTCTTCTCCGGCCAGGCGCTCAGCAAGACGTCCGCACCTTTCTCCGCCGACAGTCGGCCGACAAACAAGACCGTGTTGCTTTCACCCGGGGGTATCACCCTGGGGCCGGGGTCCGCGACGAAATTCGACACCATAGTCATCCGGTCCTCGGGAATACCGGCGGCGGCGAACCTGCTTCGCGAGAACTGTGATAGCACCAGAAACCGGTCGACGTTCCGCAACCACACGGAACGAGCTCGATTGGCAGCTATTGCCCCGGCGGCCGCCGTCGACGCCAGCACCGATTCCCGATAGCACCGATGCAGTACCCCGCGCCAGGGGTGAGTGCCTACACATTCTTCGCACGGATGCCCGTCGCGAAACAGCAGGCCGTTGGTGCACATGAGCCGGAAATTGTGCAGAGTGACGACTACAGGTACTCCGGTGGAACGCAGGGCGCCGAGCACCGACGGAGAGAGCGAAAACCATGTGTTGTGCACATGGGCGACTTCGGGTCGGAACTCCTCAACCAATCTCTTGACTTCTCGCGCCGCACCTGGATTTCCTGGAGACAGCATGAGCAAGCCGGCCGAGCGAAGGGCAGACGCGGGGTTGACCACACGGTGGGTCAATACCTCATGGCCGCCTCCTTGAAGGAGTTCGAATTCGGCGTCGACGACACGGTCTTCTCCTCCCGGCTCGCGATACTTGTTGTGCACCTGGAGAATTCTCACGGATCACCTTGTTGTGGTCTAAAAACAATTGCAGCTGGATATCACTCCGGCACCAGATCTCCGGCAGGTCCTTGGGAGACCAGATGCGTCGGCCGGGTCAGGCTAGTGGTTGGACAAACGCAGGCGAGCCCGGCAGGCACCGCCGCCCGTTGCTCCAAGGCTGCATTTGGCCGGTAGAGTCGAGTCCTCTGCAAGGATGAAACCATGGCTCGATCGTCAATACGAACAAGAACGCTCCGGCTTCTCGAAAAGATCTGGCGTCCACAAACCGATCCCGGCTCCCGGGTAGTCGTCCTGCTATACCACGTGATCCACCCCGAATATGCGTTTGCCAGTGCAACGCCGATTCAGTTCGCCGATCATCTGACCTGGCTGCGAGAGAATTGTGATGTAGTTCCGTTGCGCGATATCCCAACCCGTGCCAAGCAACCGGCCATCAGACCGGCGGTGGCCATCACCTTTGACGACGGTTTCTCGACGGACTTCGAGTACGCCCTGCCCGAACTCATCCGATATCAGCTTCCGGCTACGTTCTTCGTCACAACCGGCCTAGTGGACAGAAAGCCGGCGGTGATAGAAAGGTTCGCCAGGCTCCTTTCGGCAGATAGTGGTCAAATCACAGGAATGAGCTGGGATCAGGTTGGAGCGCTTCAAGCGGCGGGCATGGAGATCGGTGCTCACACGGTGACCCACCCAAACCTGGCCGTCCTCGACGGCGCGAGCGCTACCGCCGAGCTGCGCGAATCAAAGGAACAACTCGAAGACCACCTCGGAGAGCCGGTCACCAGCTTCGCCTATCCCTTCGGCAAACCCAAGCACAACGTCACAAGAGACACGGTCGACTTGACCCGCCGGGCCGGGTTCGACGTGGCGGTGACGGTCAACTTTCGCGGAGTACGCTCCACCGACCGGCCGTTGCGAATCCCTCGTTTTGCGGTGGTTGGTGATGACGTCGAAACCCTTCAAGCGAAAGTGGAAGGCCAGATGGACCTCCTGGGCCTATGGCAGGAGAAGGCTCCGCGCTGGTTGTCTCATGCTGTGTCGCCGGTTCACTCGCACCGATCCGAAGGGTCGCTCGTCGAGTGACGGAGCGTGCGGAGAAACCTCTCTCTACAGAGCCCGGTACCACTCGAGCAGGGCGGTCGTCAGCTTCATCGGCGAGTCCTCCTGTGGGAAGTGCAGGGCCGACACCGTAATCTCGGTTTGGTTTTTGAACTTTCGGCAAGCCTGGCGGTGGGTTCCGACGAGGAGGTAGCCGGGGTCGCAGTCGACGAAGAGCTTGGGTGCGTCGGTCGAGGACAGCCAGGCGGCGTTGTTCTCGACTGCCCGCTGCGTGTCTTCTGGGGTGCCATCGATTGGTAGGTCTCGAATACAGCTCAACGTGGGTCGGCGCCCCTCTCCGGGGATCGAGAACGGTCTCCGGTACGAATCCATCTCCTGGACCGAGAGCACTCTCATGACCGTGTCTGGAAGCAGGGTCTCCACCATTGCATTCTCGGTAAGTGCTAGACGCTCACCTTCTTCACTCCGGAGGCTGCGGACGATATCACGAGTTGCTTGCGGCCATTCGTCCCAGCAAAGGGGCCGGACGATTGCCTCCATGTAGGCGATGCCTTTTAGGGCGTCGGGGTGCCTCCGAGCCCAATCGAAACCGAGGATCGAACCCCACTCGTGCACCACCAGCGTCACTTTTCGAGAAACGCCGATGGCTCCGAGCAACCCATCGAGGTAAAGCTGGAAATCGCCCAGACGGTAGGTCCGGTCTCCACTCGGGAGAATCTTCTGAGATTGGCCCATTCCAATAAGGTCCGGTGCTATGCAGCGTCCGTATTTCGTCATGAAAGGAAGGATGTTTCTCCAAACGTAGGAAGAAGCTGGGTTGCCATGCAGGAACACGATCGGATCGCCCTTTCCTTCGTCTACGAAGGAGAGCTCCTTGCCCATGACAAGGAGCCGTCTCCTCTCATAGCGCTCTTCGGCGTCTATCAATCGAAGCCTCCCGGATTACGGTGGTGTCGGAGGCTGGGACCTGCCCGCAGGCCCTGTGGTTCCCCGACGCTGCCATCATGTGCACGATAGCTGAGCCGCGTTCTCCCGGCCGGTTCATGAACTCCGACCTGCCGCCGGTCGACGGCCACGCGATCGGTCGATTCGGCCTGACCCGGGAAGCAGTAGGGTTCGGCGAGTGAAAGACGGCGCGACGACGAATAGTCGGGCGGCCCTCCTCCTGGGCGAAGGTATCACGTTGCTGGGCACAGCCCGCAGCCTTGCCGCGGCCGGCATCGAGTCGCGACTTGTGACTAGACGGAGCGATTTCGCTACGTGGTCGCGGTTCGGCACTCGGCTCCCCATCCTGTCCCCGGACTGGACCGCCGATCTGGTGGGTCTACTCGACGCGCTCCCCATCGAACAGGCGGTGTTGATCCCGTGCTCCGACGAGTGGCTCAACGTGGCCGCCACACTCCCAGACAAGACGCGAGAACGATTCCCAATGAGCTTGCCTCCCGCCGAGGCCGTTCGGGTCTACACCGACAAAGCTCTGTTCGCTGAAGCCCTCCGCGCTCATGATGTGCCGCACCCGCGCACAATCGGCACGGCGGATCGGGAGGCCGTTGAGTGCCTCTCGGATGCCGAAATCGGCAACTTCTTCCTGAAACCTCGTGATTCGCAGGCCTTTTCCCTCCGTTACCGGATCAAAGCCGTGTCTCCTTCGAGCAAGTCCGACGCGATTGAGAAGATCGAGAACTTCGGGCGGGATGGCTTCGCTGTCGAACTGCAGGAGATGATCCCGGGACCGGTCACCAACCAGGTTCACATCGACGGCTTCATAGATCGGTTCGGCCGCGTAGTCGCTGCGATGGCGCGCCGGCGCCTTCGCATGTATCCAATCGATTTTGGTAATAGCACCATGCTGGTGAGCATCCCGATGGAAACCATAGGAGCGGCAACCGAGCCCCTGTATCGTCTCCTCCGAGGTCTGAGGCACCGAGGGATATTCTCTGCGGAGTTCAAGTGGGACGAACGCGACAGGGTTTTCAAGCTCCTCGAGATTAACGCTCGACCATGGTGGCAGGTCGAATTCTCCACGCTATGTGGAGTGAATGTGTGCGCCATGGCCCATCGGGATGCACTGGGAGAAGAGCTTCCTACCGTTTCCACTTACGCAATCGGCAAGCGTTTTCGCATCCTTGCCCACGACGTCCGGGCGTTTCGCGATCTTCGAAAGCAAGACGAGGAGAACCTGATGGGCTGGCTCAGGTCTTTGTGGGGCGCTACCGATGCGATCAACCGGTTCTCCGACCCCTGGCCGACCCTGGGATTCGCTGGTGAGACGCTCGGGAGACTTATCAGGCCCCGCCACCGGCGGAGATAGTCGACCGGGGCCCGCGCGCAAGCCAATAACACCAGCCCTCAGGAACCCATCCGATGTCCGAGCGCCGCCGGAACCGTCCACAGGAGAATCTTGAGGTCGCCGAGGAACGTAATCGATCGCAGATAGTCGAGATCAACTTCCGTTGATTGATGCATTTCGGCGCCGTTCCGGAGTGAAACTTGCCACAACCCGGTGACACCCGGCTTGACCTCGTGGCGACGATGCTGCCAGGGCTCGTACTTCGTTTCGACGATTTCGACCAACTCCGGCCTTGGCCCCACCAGGCTCATCTGGCCCAGCACCACATTCCAGAACTGGGGAATCTCGTCCAGGCTCCATCTTCGGAGGAAGCCACCCACTCTCGTGATTCGTGGATCATGCGGCGACTTGTGCACCAATCGTCGATCCTGGCCGACAAACCTGGGTTTCCCTGAGCGGCGATCCGGCGCCATGGTTCGGAACTTGAGGACGGTGAACGGGTGACCGAACAGCCCGACCCGCTTCTGGGTGAAGACCACGGGCCTGCCCATTGAGATCCAGATAGCGAGAACGATCACTAGCACGACCGGGAAGGTGATGATGGTTAGGAGAACTCCTGCCAGGATGTCGAGTGCCGGTTTCAAGAACCGCTCATAGGGGCCACGGACTCGAGGATCCGGGAGATCCACCGTTGCGGGTAAGACGAGAGTCGACTCGTCGCTGACGCTCGACGCAAGTCGGCCCGCGCTGAGGTCGATCGCTAGCTCGTCGGATGTCTCGCGCAGGTCGACGACAAGCTCGTTACGAGCGATCGTCGGACGTTCGACCACCCGACTGTCTCGCGGACTCCCAGCCTCTTGAGAAACCATATGTTCATCAAGCCCCCCTTTGTGGGGGGCCGCCTCCCAGTTACAGCCCCAATCTCAGACGCCGACTTCTTTCTGCCGGTCCAACCTCCATGACCGACCTAACAAGCCGCTTTCCGCACTCCGCCCCGAGAAAGGGCTTAGCCACCCAGAGTGGCGTCCCCCTGAAACTACTCCGAAGACTCGACGAGCGCAACAGCTAATTCTTCCCTGGCGCAAGTTGGCGTCTGACACCGCTGTTCCCTTGGGTGCACTTGGTGAGGTTGGCCGGCGTCTCCCGGAACCGGTCTCAACTGTCACCTCAGGACAGAAGGAGGAGGCGAGAAATGTTCGGGATAGTTTCTGCGGCCGAAGGACCGAACCCGGTGCAGGCAGCAATCACTATTGGTAAACAGCAAACAATAATAAAAGACAGTAATAACAAGCAGTAAGCCATATCAGGCAGATATGCGAACCGAGACCTGTCACATGGAGCTGCGAGATGGCTACTCTGCGGAGCGGAGGCGACCGAGCGCCTGGTGGGCTCCCCGGTCTTCAAAACCGGTGGGGGGTCGAAAGGTCCCCGGCGGGTTCGATTCCCGTCCGCCTCCGCCAAAGTTTTCTGACCTGATTTCCTAGGGGTTGTCAACCTTGGTGGTGGTTACGGTGGGTGGGCGCGCAGAGTTGAGCCGGTGGCCCGGTGGGGATGGTCGAGCGCTGGTTGTGGATCGGCTGGTCAGGTGGGGTTGAGTCGTCCTTGTCTGGTGTGCCCGCGTCGGCGGGAACGGATGTGTTCGGGCACCGCGAGCTCGACAGCGAGGGCGGCTGCCTCGTCGAGGCTGATGGGGTTGCCGTCGAGGTCGCGGGGTTGGTATCGCCGGCCGGTGGTGGCGATGGCCCACGCTCGGCAGGCGAGCTTGCGGGCGACGGCGGTGTTGGCCGAGATGTGGTTGTGTCCTCGTTCGGTCATGAGCCGCCGGTAGAACTCGGCGAGCTGTGGGTCACGCCGGCGGGCGACGTTGGCTGCCTGGTAGAGCGTGAGACGGAGCTCGGCCGGTCCTTGCTTGGTGATCTTTCTCGATGGCGCTTCGGTGAGTCCCGACGACCAGGTGGACGGGTTCAATCCGGCGTGTGCCGCCGCGGCTTTGGCTGTTTGGAGGTGGGTGGCGTCGCCCCACCAGCCTCTGATCGCTGACGCGCAAATCGGGCCGAGTCCGGGAATCGTGGTGAGCGGGTCGTCGGGCCAGTGTCGCTGCCACAGGCCCACAGCATGGGTAGTGGCATGGCGGTGGCGCCGATCGGCGGCGGCGATGTCGTCGAGCATGGCGGTGACCTCCCAGCAGAGCGCGTCGAGATCCAGTCTGTGCGCCCAAAACGCGGTCCAGCCTCGGGCTGCGTCACGGATACGATCCGCACGCCGATCGGGTTGTTGGTCGCGGCTATGGGCGGCGACGATCTCGATGATCGATGACATCCGGGCATGGGCAAGCCGCTCCAGGTGGGGCCAACGGGCCAGTAGCGGTTGAGCCAACGTGTGACCGCCGGTGGCCCGCCACAAGTCCGGGAACGCCCACGCCGCCAGGGCCCACAGGCGACACTCGACCCGATGGGCGTCCGCGGTCGCGACATGGCGCCGGCGCATCGCCCTCCGAAGAGCGATCTGACCCGGAGCCGGTAACGGGGCCGCCACGACACCAAGAACATCTTCGCAGCGGGCCAACATGTCAGCATCGATAACGTCGGTCTTGGACGCCCCGACGATCGCTTTGCGGAGCCGAGCCGAATCCCGATTGGCGACAAATCCGATGCCACAACCGGCGTCAGTCACCGCGTGGGCCAACGGCAACCACGTCCCTGCAGTCGGCTCCGCCACCACCATCGACCCCGCATACGGCTCGAGGCGGGTGGTCAGTTTCGCCAACCCGGCCAGAGTCGACGAAACCCTAAAGTCCTCACGGACCTCTCCGCGGACCGCGATTTGATGTGGAGCGACTACCGCCGCGTCGATCCCGATCGACACCCGGGATAATCTGGTGTTGACTTGCATCGAGGGGTTCTCCCTTCTCGGAGCGGACAGTGCCGGCCTCGATGCGGTTCAACTCATCTGTTCTGGCCGGCAGCATCCGCGAACGGTTCATGACCAGGAGAACCCCTCGTTCGCGCTCGACCACCAACGATGGGATGCTCCCGACCCCACCCGACACCACAGAGCGGACCACCTAGCCCACCCAGCCATGTGATTCATGCGGTGCGCTGGACCGACGACCACAGGCCGAACAGTCCCACCAATTTCCTCAACCGGGTCTGCTCGGGAACGGACCCCAGCAACGATCAGGTCAACGAGCCTTCAAAGCTCTGGGGTTTTCCGTCACCGCCGGGATCCCTCCCGAGGCCACGCTACGTGACCGCCCCCGACTTCGGGGGTGTATCCCTACCAATACATGGGGAAAGAGACAGGGTTCGTCTTCTTCCCTGGG
>CAVQVN010000002.1:160000-352553 GCA_963717135.1 uncultured Actinomycetota bacterium | reverse complement strand
AGAAACGATGGACATACTCACCACCATCATCGTCGTCGTGCACGTCATCGTGTCGATCGCACTGATCGTGCTGATCCTGCTCCACGCAGGACGGGGCGGCGGGATGTCGGACCTGTTCGGCGGGGGCATGGGCCCGGCGGCAGCGCCATGAGTGGCTCGACGGTCGTCGAACGGAACCTGGACCGTCTCACCGTCATCACGGCCGTGACGTTTGCCGTGACGACCATGTTGCTTTCCTGGCTCCTCGGGCGTTGACGCGTCGCACCTGATGGGTGCCCACGTTCGACCAGCTTCCTCATCTCTCCGCGGCGCTTCGGCCGTATCACGCTGGCTGTCGCCGCGCTTGTGGCGCTCGCGGCCGGAGCATGGGCCCTCGTTGCGGATCGGAGCGGTCCGACGAACGACGACCACGACCTTGGCGTCGACAACGACAGCCCCCGTCAACGTTGGCGTCGACAACCACGGAGCCGGTTCCGGTGGAGCATCCCTACGGGGGCAATGTCACGATCGGCGTTTCTTCGGAGCCGATCACGCTCAATCCGTTTCTCGAGGGTGGAGCCGCCGAGGTATTACAACTGATCGGTCGCACCGTCTGGGCCGGTGCGGTGGCGTTGGACGGCGTCACCCTCGATCCGGTCCCCGTCCTGCTGAGTGAGATCCCCACCTTCGAAAACGGCGGATTGGTGGAGAACGAGGACGGCACGGTCACCGTCACCTATCAGATCGAACCAGACGCCACATGGGAAGATGGATCGCGCAGTCACGGGCGCCGATTTCGAGCTCACCTACCGCCTCGCCATCGATTCGGCACTCCCGATCCGGGCCGAGGTCCGGCTCCCTATGCGGAGATCGTCCCGGATTCGCTGCAATTCGACGACTCGACCGTCACCTTCGATCTCTTCGGACCGTCGCTTGCCTACCTCGATGTCTTCTCGATCGTGGTCCCGGCCGCTCAGGTCGGGGAAAGCGATTTCGTCAACGACTGGAACGATCGGTTCTGGATGAGTGCCGGCCCGTTCGAGTTCGGTGAGTGGCTTCCCGGTGAATGGATCACCATGAACCGCAACGATCGAGTACTGGGAGATCGATCCCGAAACCGGACAGCAACTTGCCGTATCTCGACCACCTGGTCTTTGAGGTGGCGACGGCTCCCGGTGGTACGGTGGCCGGACTCCAAACGGGAGCCTTCGACATCATTTCGTTGCCGCCCGATCCGGTGGTCATCTCGGAAGTCGAGGCCCTGGACGGCGTCGATGTCCAGGTCGGCTGGGGGCCGTCGTGGGAGCATCTGAGCTTCCAGTTCGGCTCCGGCCGGTTTGACCGAAATCCGGAATCTCTGAACGAGCACCTCGACTACCGGCGGGCGGTTGCCCATGCCATCGATCGCGAGCAGATTGCCTCGGCTGTATCTGGCGGTCTCGTCCCGGCCCTCGATTCGCCGTTGAGTGTCGTCTGGCCGGCCGCAGCCTCGAGTGGCTGGTCGGCCTACCAGGGCGATCCGGACGCGGCGAGCGAAGCGCTCGACGGCTCCGAGAGAGCGTGGACGTATCGACTCCCACGGGCAGTCCTGACCATCAACAACACCCCGGAGCGCACTACGGCGGCGAGCGGAATTGGGTACGATGTTCGCCGAAGCGGCGATAGCGCTCGAGGTCGAACCGCCCGAAGAGACCGGGGTGTACTTCCTGGAGACGATCGGCCCCGGCCGATTCGACCTGGCCGAGTGGTCGTGGGTTCCGACCCCTGGCCCTTCGGGGGCCGTAGCCGACATGCGGCGCTGGTTCCTCCTCACACCCGAGGCGGGCGGATCGCAACTTCAGCCGCTGGCCCGCCTCGGACGAGGCGCCTGTCCGACGAAGTGGCGAGGTTGACGCTCCCTGCTCGAGGAAGTTGGCAGCGGAGATCGACCTCGAGCAAGTCAAGGCCATGCTGGCCGAGATCGAGACCCTGATGGCCGACCTGGTCGTCACGCTGCCGCTCTACGCGGAGCTGAATGCCGGGCGCCGCCAACACCGATGCGGTGTCCGGCTACCGCCATTCGATCCTCTCCGGCGGTGACACCTGGAACGCCGCGACCTGGTACCGAACCGCCGAATAACCCGAAATAGGCAGCGGATCGTTGGTGGGTATACTCCCCGTCGCTACGTCGGAGTGGCGGAATTGGCAGACGCGCTAGGTTGAGGGCCTAGTGCCCTAATAGGGCGTGGGGGTTCAAGTCCCCCCTCCGACACGAACCCCAAGTACATGGGGTGCCCCCGCCGCGACGTGCACCCGCCCGTCGGGGTAGTTGGTGAGTTTGACGCCGAGTTCTTCGTAGATGGCCCGTTTGTCGAGGGGGTCGGCATCGGCCAGCACGGCCACGATGTCACGTAGTTGGGCGACGAGTGCTTTGACTTCATTCTCGGTAAGTTTGCGTGGGGTGGGCTTGCGACCGAGTTCCCGTTCCAGACCTCTGCGTTCTCGCTCGATCTCGGCAATCCAGGTGGCGGCGATGCTGATGTCGCTGTCGTGTTCGAGGAGTGCCCGGTACTTGGCGAGCTTGGCGTCGCATTCTTTGAGCCGGCGGCGCAGGTCGAGGTCGCGGCTTTCGTGGTCATCGGGTGCCGTCCCGCTGGCGGCGGCCAATGCCTGGGCGGTGGCGTCGAGGTGGTCGTCGTCGAAGAGGCCACCGATCCAGGTATCGAGGCTCGGCACTATGGCGTCCTCACGCACGTAGATGGTCTTGGCGTGTTGTTCTTCGCTCACGGCGTACTCGGTGGGGAACTTGCATCGATAGTAGGGCTTGCCGTTGTTCCAGGATCCCTGCATTCTGCGGTCACAAACAGCACAGCTGACCAGCCCTGAGAGCACGTAGGTGTGTTTGGTGCGATTTCGACGGACCGCGGCGCGTTGCGATCCGGCGAATTCGTCCTGGACAGAATCGAATGTCTCGACAGAGATGATGGCGGTGTGGGTTGGGTCCTCGGACCAGACCCATTGGCTGGGCTTGTTCCAGCGCATCTTGGTGTCGTGGCCGAGGGCGACGTCATCGACGTCGATGAGGATCTCGTGGCGGGCTTGGCGGTTCCAGACCTGATATCCGGTGTAGCGAGGGTTGCGGAGGATGGCCCGAACCGCAGACTTGGACCAGGCGCCTCCGCTGCTCGAGCGGTGACGGTTGCGATCCGGGTCATGTGCGGAGGGAGAGAGGATCCCGTCGGCGGTGAGTCCCTCGGCGATGGCATATAGACCCCGACCGGCGAGAAACTCAGCGAAGATCCTCTGCACGACCGGAGCCGCTGTGGGGTCGGGTTCGAGCCGCCTGAGCTGTTGACCGGCCGCCGCCTTGGCAGGGTTGGGGTGCGGGCCAGCGTCGGCTAACACGTATCCGTAGGGTGGTCGACCACCTAGGAAGCGGCCTTCGATGGCAGCTTGGGCGGCCATCGCGGTGCGGACTCGGGTTTTGATGCGGTTGCGTTCGCCTTTGCTCATCCCGCCGTAGAGACTCATCACCAGGTCGTGAGCATCTGAGCCGGGATCAACCGCTCCACCGACCTCAGGCACCCACAGTCCGACCCCGTAATGGACGAAGACCGGGAAGGTCAGACCGAACTGGTTGCCGTAGAACGCTCGTTGCGGCTCGCCGATCACCACGCCGTCGAATCCGCGGGTCGGGTCAGAGAACGTGTCGAGAAGGCGTGAGGCTTCTGGCCGCCGCTTCCATGGCAAGGAACGGGACTGGCCGATGTCGAAGAACTCGGCGACGATCTCACCGCCGGTCGGTTCGATGAGCTGGCGGGCTCGGGCGAGCTGCCAGTTGCGGGACGATTCGGGGTCTTGTTGGTCTTCGGTGGAGACCCGCCGTAGAACGCGAACCTCATCACGAATCCGAGCGTACCGGAAGGTCGCCCGCATGTGTGACATTCGTCATGCCATTCCGCTCAGCTGCTCGCAGCAGGATCCTCAGCAGAACTCCAGCCGCGGCTGGGTTGAGAACGGGGGGACCGGTGGCGTCGATGACGACTCCGGTCGGATCGTCCTTTCGCCGATCGGCTCCCGGTCCGGGACGTTGATCCATGCCCGCAAACTGCGGTATGACCCTGTCAGCAGAGTGTCGAACACCCTTTCAGCTGAATCCCAACACGCTGTCAGGGTGGCCGGCGAGCCCTGGGCGCTCACGGTCTCTCGATGCGGCAGGGGGGCGGTGGGAAGTGACCGCCTTCCAGACCGGGTCGGGGATTCGGGGTAGTTGGAGGGTGTCTGACAGGGTTACTGACACTGAAATAACACTCAAATACACCAGCGGAAAGGGTGGGAGGGTAGGGGGCCGTTTCTGATCGCCAAGTTGGAGGGTTACTGACATCCAAATAACAGGGTTACCGGCGATCATCTCGGCATGTCCCTAGCCACCCGATCCAACACTGCCGCCCGACGATCCAGTGGGGCGTTGTCGAGTTGTCCAGGCGGTGTGCGGGATTCCCCTGGAAGACCCCTCGATACCGCCAGGAGGGCCGGTAGGGCGGCTTGCGTGCCTCGGATCGCCGTCGATCCAGCCGGGTGGAGCACGGGTCCCAGAAGCGAGCACTCAGAGGCTCGGACCGGGTCTACACCCCGATGGTCTGATTCGGACTCGGATCTGCCTGTCCGAAGGCCAAAGGCCGCTCTGCGAACACCACCAAGATCGCAGAACGAGTGAAACCCGCAAGAAATCGAATCCCAACGAAAGGAACGTCGGATGCAACAACCACGACCGGTCATGCAGCAACGTCGCACCCGACAGACATTGCCGGCAACAAGCGCGATCGCGCACAGAACCCTGTCAACACCACACGCACGTGCAACAAGTTGCGGTCGGTTAACTGGTTTACCGGTGAGGTGAGGTGATGGCCTTGGATCGTGGCACGCTGGCGAAGATCGATCGTCGGGTCTTCGCCGAACTCGGACACACGGTTGCGACCCAAACGGTGAAGGTTCCGCTGTCGGATGCGATGTGGTCCACGTGGCGACGCTACTGCGAAGCGATCGGGTTGACGATGGGGGAGGGTATCGCCGGTCTGATCGACCAGGAACTCGGCGCGCTCGTCAGCAAGGACGAGCCTCACGGAGCGATATTCGCAGCGGAGCTGGAGCGCCGGCTGGTTGCCAGGTCTGAGGCTCTCGACATCCGGGAACGCCGTCTGGACGAACGAGAGCAGTCGCTGAGAGAATCGGAGCGTCTCCTGCGGGCCAGAACCAGACCGCTTGAGCTATCGAGCAGGCCGAGTGTTGGTCGGAATGATCCCTGCCCGTGTGGTTCGGGTTACAAGTACAAGCGGTGCCACGGCATCTGATCTGCTACCGAGAGTGAGTTATGGATGTGTCCGGGACAATGCCGGATCGAGCATGCCGCGGAGTGGGTCAGAGGGGAAGACTCCTCGGACCAAGAAGACGCTCGCCAGTCAGCGGTGACGGTCAGGCGCCGAATGTGACCGTTCCGACGACCGTCTCCTCAATTTCGATCGACAGTGTGACCGGGCCGGGTGACGCCGCCGCACCATACACATCCGCCTCGCCGACCGGCACAGGGACCTGGCCGCTGATGCCTCCGCCTGACAAGACGAATGACATGTCGTCGCGTCGGTCGAATGCGATAACGCCGATAACGCCCTCGTCGCTGATCATGCACGCCGACCAGCCGTCGCCTTCGCCGCACACGAAATCGACTCCGCTGTCCCGCGCAGCCGCCGAGAGTTGCGCAACCGAAGTGGACGAATACAGCGCGACAGCAGCGTGACCGTCTGGGACTAGTGTGGCTTCCTGGGCCGACGATGAGTCATCGCTCCTACACCCGACGACAGCAGCAACCAGCAGAACCGCGAGTAAGCGGGTGACCGCACTCCGCAAGCCAACTCCCATGACTGCCTCCTCCACTCTCAACGATAACCGCTCGGCCAGCACCGATCGAGTCGGGCCGAACAGCCGAAACTGCACAGATCATCCACGGGTCAGCTGGGCAATCGGTGCCGTCGGAGTCAGTGGATCACGCCGCGATCAGCCAGGCCTCCCACGGGTGATGTGTACTTGGGGTTGAAGTCGGTCCTCCGACACCAACAAACCCCCAGGTCACAAGCCTGGGGGTCTTGTTTTGGGGATTCCCGCCGGCGGTATCGAAACGCAGATGTGTACACGATGTCGACATTTCATGACAACCCCCACCCACAACGATGTCCCGACGCCGGCCTTCGAGGAAGATGTAAGGCAACCCGAAGGGTCTCCCTTGACGTAGGTGACTCCATCCGACGAGAATGTTTGAGGCGAACTGCTGTGGGGGCGAAGAATGAAGTTCCGTGGAGGAATCTGGTTACCGGAAGACGGGCTCGAAGGGGAGATCCACGCCAGGTTGACGATCAACGAATCCGGCGATGAGATCACCATTGCCGGCAATGACGACTTCGTGCTTGCCGAATGGCAACTAGCCGAGGTCGTCGTGAAGCCGCTTGGCGATTCAGATTTCTTGCTCACGCGGAACGGAGACGAGCTTGTCTTCCGACCCGATGGCCGCACCGCCTACAAAGCGTTCGCCAACGCGACAACGTCGCCGAGCAGATCTGCGCGCAACTTGGAAAGAGCCGCAGCCCATGCCTCATCAGGGGGACGCAAGGCTGGTCGCTGGAAGAGCAAACTTGGCGGCCAGGGGAAACACAGGAGATAGCGCCTGGCCTGGCAACCCGAAGGGCTACCCGTCACTGCCGTCCGCTAGAACCCCGATCGTGTCCTGCGTTCCGATTTCCGACCCGCACCGCCCTCGGAACTCGTGAGCAAGTACGGCGAGGAGGCCGCCTGGGTTCACGACGAGCGCTCCGCTCGCCCAGTCACTCGCCCGTCGAAACTCGACCACCGCGATGACGCCCGTAGTCGTCAGACCATGGTTTCAGCACAGGTGACCGGGAACGATATTGGCAGCGGCTAGGCGTCACGCTCTGCCAGCCGCTTGATCTCGAGCATCATCTTGCGGCTCATCACGAATGAGATCACTTCGATGGGGAAGCGTCCAAACGCGAGGCGGCTCATCCAATCCGGGGTGTAGTCGTAACGGCCCCGAGTCAGGAACCGGCTCGATCGACCGTGTCCGGGTTTGATGGCGAACTGCCAGGTTGACATTCCCCAGCTCTCCTCGGCACCGATATCGGCGGGTGACCCAAAAAGCACCAGGGCGTTCGGTGGATCAACGATCTCTATTCGCAGCGGCGGTGCGGTCGGATGCAGGTAGATCTCATCCCCAACTGCCGGATGCTGGTGGTCGGGGAGGATCTCCGTGGCGTTGGTGATCTTGCATCCGACCATGTTCTCAAGCGTCTGATAGGTGTAGAAACCACCGCGGCCCTGCCCGATTTGGGCGATCCAAGGCCACACCTCTTCCGGCGACGCATCAACGGCGACTCCCAGGGTGTACGACCACTTGGGCTCGGGCACGAACTCATCGCCCGGAAGCGAATCACTCGCCTCGGTTCCCACCGTGCCCCATCGCAGCCGCCTCCGCCCGATGAATGGGCTGGCGACCAGGTTCCAAACAATGCGGGCGGCGCCCTCAAGCGCGGCTAGAACGCCCACGCCGGGGGAGCGAGCCGCGCGATCTCCAGGGCCTCTGATGTCCGAGTTCCGTTCGGCCGCCACGTTGTTCCCTCCACGATGTCGTTTCGATTATCTTGCCGCAGCGTGCGGATGTCTCCCAGGGGCCGGAGGTCCCAATGCGAGCGCGGTGGGAGCAAAGAACGTCCTTTCCAACCATACGTCCGTGTCGTTTCCGGGGTTGTTCCCGTGTCGTTGCACATCCATCGGCGCGCGAATGCGCGCCGATGATCTTTGGGCCGTGCCGGCGGGCAAGGTCCCCATCTCGATGGCGCGCCGGGATGGAGCGACCGGCAGCCCAACCGTCATTGCTCCTCGGAGAAGATCGTGGATATAGGCGTGCCACGATCGACTTCTGCGGGTCACGCGGCGACCAGCCACGCCTCCAGGGATCGCGTGTACCAAGAGTCGAAGTCGCCCGTTAACACCGCGAGATGTCCACCCTCTGTGCAGATTCGAAGGATTCTGGACCTGGCTCTGGTCGATCGTCGGGGAAATGCTCGTTCGGGACGGGAGCTGCGATCCTTGTCTGGAGGTGCTGGTGAACGTGCTCGACGGTATCATGACAATCGCCCCACGTTTTCGTTGTTCCGAGCGCCGCCCCATTCATCGTGATTGCCTGGTGAGCGCTTGGTGCCGGTAGGGTGTTCGGGGTTGTGGCGACGGGTGGTCAGGTGAGCGCACAGAACACGGCCAGGAGGCGTTACGTTGCCTTGATGTCGTTGGGGGCCCTAGGCGTGGTCTATGGCGACATTGGCACCAGCCCGCTTTATGCGTTTCGCGAGGCGTTTCACGCGGGCGATCTGAATGTGGTGGATGCCACGGTGCTGGGAGTGCTGTCGACGATGTTGTGGTCGTTGATTGTTGTGGTCACACTCAAGTACCTCGTCGTGGTCATGCGTGCCGACAACGCTGGGGAGGGTGGCATCCTGGCGCTCACGGCATTGGTGACACCGACCAGTCGTTTCGGGACAGCCGTCCGCGGGTCCTCGCTGGTCCTGCTCGGCCTGTTCGGAACTGCTCTTCTGTTTGGGGACGGCATGATCACCCCAGCGATCTCGGTCTTGTCGGCGGTGGAGGGGATCGAGGTTGTGGAGCCGTCGCTTGATCGGCTGGTGGTGCCGATCGCAGTGATCATTATCGTGGCCTTGTTCTCTATCCAGCACCGCGGTACGGCCGTGATCGGCCGCCTATTCGGCCCGGTGATGGTGGTTTGGTTCACAACACTTGGCGTGCTCGGAGTCGCACACGTGTTCGGTGAGCCGTCTGTTTTGCGAGCTTTTGACCCCACCCTGGCCATCGGCTTTTTCGCCGCCCAGCCGCGGTCGGCCTTCTTCGCGCTCGGCGCCGTATTCCTCGTCGTCACCGGGGCTGAGGCCCTATACGCCGATATGGGTCACTTCGGGAAAGGTCCGATTCGTCTCGGGTGGTTCACGCTGGTATTCCCGGCGCTGGTCGCCAACTACCTGGGTCAGGGGGCGCTGCTCATGTCCGACCCGACGGCGATCGACAACCCGTTCTATCGGCTTTCCCCTCAGTGGATGTTGACCCCGATGGTCGTGCTGGCTACCGCGGCGACGGTGATCGCTTCCCAGGCGTTGATAACAGGCGCTTTCTCGCTCACTATGCAGGCTGTCCAATTGGGGTTTCTGCCGCGCCTCCGGATCGATCACACTTCGCCACGGGAGATCGGTCAGGTGTACATCGCGACCGTCAACTATGGACTCATGCTGGCCTGTGTGCTGCTGGTGGTGACGTTCGGTTCGTCGTCCAACCTGGCGGGCGCCTACGGAATCGCGGTCACCAGCACCATGCTGATCACCACCGCGCTTTTGTATCGAGTGATTCGGCTCCGTTGGGCGTGGGCGTGGTTGCCGACTGCCGCTCTGATTGGGGGGTTTCTGATCGTTGATGTTGCGTTCTTTGCAGCCAACATCGTGAAGATTACGGCGGGCGGCTGGGTCCCGCTGGTCATCGCTGTGGTGGTCTTTGTGGTGATGCTGGTGTGGCGTGACGGGCGGGCCAAAGTTGGTGTGCATCTTCGAGAGGATCAGCCATTCCCCGTGGAGAGGTTCATCGGTTCGATCGCCGCCCATCCGCAGATCCGCGTGCCGGGTACCGCCGTGTACCTGGCACGGGAGGTCGGATCGGCGCCGGCGGCGCTGCTCCAGAATCTGCGAGCCAACGAGGTGATCCATGAGAGGGTGGTGATGGTCGAGGTCCGAAGCGCCGACCGACCGCGGGTGCCACCGGCTGCCCGGGCCGAGGTCCATGATCTAGGGGAAGGGTTCTTCCAGATTCGGCTCACATATGGATTCATCGAGCAGCCGGACGTACCGGCCGCGCTGGCCGCCATCATCATCGGCGGCTTCGGGTTCGATCCCGACGACGCGACTTACTTCATAGGCCGGGAAACGGTGATTCCGAAGGAGCGAGGCATTCGCCGAATCCCGGCGGTCCTCTACGGCATCCTTCACCGCAACGCTACGGGGTCGAGTGCCTACTTCCGTCTGCCGCCGCAAAAGGTGTTCGAGGTGGGGATGCAGCTCGAGATCTGATCAGAAGGCGGCCTGCCCCGATGCGGTCCCCGCGAACGCTCCGAGGCCGGTCACCAGCCCGCGATCTTCTTTTTCTCCAGTCCGCAAATACACCGAGGCTCCGAGGACAGGACGCCTACCCCACCCATGTGGACCGTGGCCCCGCCCTGCCTCAATGAGCTCGCGGCCCAGCACTCGCCCTGGGGTTGCGTAGCCGGACGTGTTCAGGATCCAAGACGAATTGGAAGGAGCTGCGTGGCGGCTAAGGGCCATGGACTTGACGTGGTGCGAGGAACCCCGTAATCACAGCGACTTCCTGGTTCGTGAATTACCCTGATGGATGATCGGATTGCGGAGGAGATTCCCGGCCATGCTCGTCGATATCGGAGACAAGATCCACGTGATCGAGCGGCGGATGTTCGATGGCGATGTGCGTCGCCATTTCTTTGGAGTAGTCGAACGGGCAGATACTTCAGCGATGCGGATCACCGGCCATGTCTACGTATACGACTCGGGCTCGTCAACATACGTTCGCGGCAAAGAGTTGCGGACTCGGGTAATCCCTCTGGCGGCGAGCGGTTTCGTCATCAACGTCGCTCCGAGCAAAACCAATGTCGAGGAGGTTCGATACGTAGAAAAAGACGGGCGGCTCACGGTGACAGACAACGGATCGTTCAGCCTCGACATCAACGAGTTCGGCCGTCTGCGCTAACGGTCCGGTTTCATGTTGCCCCGGTCGTTTCGGGAGCCTGTCTGACACCGTCTGAGCGAAGCCGCTTCCTTGTCCTTGAACTTGTTCTTAGAGTCGGATGACCGCCGAGCTATGGGACTTCGCGGGGACATCCACTACCGGTACCGGTGCCGCAAATCTGGCCGAAGGGCCGGACGGCATCACCGACGAGTTCTGAAGACCGAAACATACCCGACTCAGATCACGACCCAATGGAGTAGCTCCTTGGGAACCCACAGCGCGTCCACGAGCGGGTAGCGCATGGTGGGTCGTCCGACCGGGTTTGCTGTGTTGAGGTCACTTAGGACCCCGGCGATCCCCTCAAATCGCCAGCAACCTCGGGCTGTTCCTGTATGCGTCCTTACCGGTCGGGAACGGTCTTGGTGAGTTGGTTGGATTTGGCGTGTCAGGTCCGGTTCTCGTTCGGGGAGCAACTCTGCGGTGATCTGCGGTCCGTCATCCGTATCGCCGCACATTCCGTATAACTAGCGAGATCTGACAGGAGCAAGCAATGCACTTTCCGCAAGTGACCGGTTCAAACCTCGAGCGGCGTCGTTTCAGCCTCCCGGGTGATCTTGAAGGCGACCTCAATCTTCTGTTCCTCGCCTTCTGGCAGCGGCATCAAGCGATGGTCGACTCGTGGATGCCTTTGGCGGCTCGTTTGCAGCAACAACATAAAGGCCTGGTTGCGTACGAACTGCCCGTGATTCAATCCCGCAGCAGGCTTTCGCAATGGTTCATCGATAGTGGCATGCGAGCCGGCATACCCGACCCCCGAATCCGCGAGCATACGATCACGGTCTACCTGGACAAGCCTCCCTTCCTCGATGCGCTGGAGATACCCGACGACCGCACGATTCATGTCCTGGTGGTCGATCGATCAGGACGGGTCGTCTGGCGAACCACGGGGGCTTGGGACGAAGAACGCGAAGAAGATTTGGTTTCTTTCGTCGATCGGCAGATGGCCCACCGGAGCTGATTCGGGAACACCCCTCACCCTGAAGTTGTTTCACGTAGTGGATGCCCGGACGGCTGTTGTGTAGTCCGACCGGGGGATCCAAGAAAGGCATGCAATGAGGAATACGATCAAACTTGGACAATTGGCGGGAGTCACCGTTGAGTTGAACTGGACCGTGCTGGTTATCGCGGCCCTCGTCACCCTCTCCGTGGCGGGCGGGATACTTCCGGCCGCGGCCCCGGGCTATGAGACCACGCAATACGTTGTGGGCGGAGTAGCGGCCGCGTTGGCCTTGCTGGCCAGCATCCTTGTTCACGAACTGGGACACGCTGTAGTTGCGCGACGCAACGGAGTGAAGGTCGAACGTATCAGCCTTTGGGCATTCGGCGGGGTCGCCCAACTCGAGGGCGAAGCTGAGACACCCCGTGCCGAGTTTCTGATTGCCGGAATCGGTCCGGCTATCAGCCTGGTGCTCGGCTTGGCCTTGCTCTACCCGGCCTCAGTCCTCGGTGGACTGTTCGGAGCCGTGCTCGGCTGGCTGGCCAGCATCAACATCATCCTTGCGGTCTTCAACCTCATTCCCGGGGCTCCCCTGGATGGGGGCCGTCTGTTGCATGCCTGGTTGTGGAAACGCCACGGCAGCCGTTCTCGGGCTACGGCAACGGCGACGAAAGCGGGGCGGCTGGTAGGCACGGGCCTCATCGTCCTGGGAGTCGTCCAATTTGTGGCCGGAGGCGCCGGTGGTCTCTGGACGGCCTTGATCGGCTGGTTCCTGCGGGGCGCGGCCACGGCTGAGGGCAGCTACAGCACCATCCGCTCGGAGTTGCAGGGCGTCCGAGTGCGAGACGTGATGACTCCGGCCGGGCCACCGGAAGGAGATTGGATGTCCGTGGCAGCGTTCATCGATCGCCGTGCGATTGCCGACCATCGCCCGGTCTACTTCTTGACCGGGATAGAGGGAACGCCAAGTCGGTTGGTCACGCTGCAGGCGCTCGCTGCGGTGCCTGTTGATGAGCGATACACACTGTCCGTGCGATCGGTCGCTCAGGAGCTCGACGATCTGCCCGCCGTGCAGGCCGAGGAACCGGCCTCGGACCTCCTCACAAGACTGAGCCCGGGGATGCTCACAATCGTCTGGGATGGTCCGGTCCCGGTCGGTACCATCAGTGCCGCCCAATTGGGCACTGCAGTGGAACAGGCGCGTCTCCTTTCGAACCTGCGAGGCGAGACGCCGGCCGCTGCCTGACGGAAATTATCACGGCACCGGGGGCGGGGTCCGCCGTCCCCGGTGAGCCGTTCGATCCTGTATCGAACTCAAAATTCAACCGTCCGGACGGTCTTTGGATATAGAGAGATAGTCCTCCTTGGGACTCGCAACCCACGTTCAGGAAGTCGTGTGGATGCGAGTCTCACACGACCGGCTCATCAGTTGATTCACCTCTCTCGCTCGGTCGGAACCGAACGGGCCGCGTCGCAGCCGGAAATTCCCTGCCGCCGGGACCCGTGTGCGGGGCCGATGAGTTGAGGCAGAGGTCCGAACATCGGCGCGCTGTGAACGGTCGGCCCTGCAATAATCGCTGGTCATATGGAGATAGCGTTTTTCGTCTCTGCCTTTGGGTTTGGTTTGATCGCCCGACTGAGTGGACTTCCGCCGCTGGTGGGGTATCTGGTGGCCGGCTTCGTGCTCCACGCGTTCGGATACGCCGCAACCGAGGCAATCGACTTGATCTCCGAGGTCGGAATTCTGCTGCTCCTCTTCGGGATCGGCCTCAAATTGCGTTTGGGCACCCTGGTCCGGCCGGCGGTTTGGGTTACCACCACGGTGGTGGCCGCCGCCGCCACCGTGCTCATCGGTGGGTTGCTGCTCGGGATCGGGGTGCTTGGTGTGCCCCTGTTGCGGGATCTCGATACCGGCCAGGCCCTCATAATCGGGTTCGCTTTCTCATTTTCGAGCACCGTCTTTGCAGTGAAAGCTCTGGAGAGGACCAACGAGTCGGAGTCGCTGGCGGGTCGCCTGGCGGTAGGGGTGCTCATCCTGCAGGACATCTTCGCGGTCGCCTTCCTCGTCGCGGCCGGCGGGGGATGGCCTTCCCCTTATGCGGTGTTGCTCGTGCCGGGTTTCTTCCTTCTCCGCCCTCTCGTCGGTTGGCTGCTCGATCGAACCGATCACGGCGAGATGGTCGTACTGCTCGGATTCACGCTGGCCCTAGGTGTCGGGGCCGGAGCCTTCGGTCTGGTGGGGCTCAAGGCCGACCTGGGGGCGCTGGTGGCCGGGCTGATCCTGGCGCGGCATCCTCGGGCGGGCGAAATGGCCGACCGCTTGCTGGGCTTCAAGGACTTGTTCCTGATTGGATTCTTCCTGTCGATTGGCTTGCAGGGAACGCCGTCCCCAGCCGCCTGGATCGTAGGTGTGGTCGTGGTCGCCCTGGTCCCTGTGAAGAGCGCTGCGTTTTTCTGGGCGTTCACCCGCTTCCGGTTGCGGTCTCGCACTTCCCTGCATACTTCGCTGACTCTCTCCACCTACAGCGAATTCGGGCTGATTGTCGGAACGGCCGCCCTCGCGTCGGGTCTGCTCGACCAAGCTTGGGTCTCGACGCTGGCGATAGCGGTGGCCACCTCATTTGTGCTGGCCTCGGCCGCCAACTCGGTTCGCTACCGGTTGTATGACCGATGGTCGTCTTCGCTCGGCTCGTTCGTGCGCCATCCACCGGCGCCGGAAGACGCGGTGATCGATTGCGGCGATGCTCGGGTGCTCATCTTCGGGATGGGGCGGGTCGGCGCCGGCGCCTACGACGAGATGGTGGACCGGCGGGGCCCCTTGGTAGTGGGAGTGGATCGGCGTCAGGAGACGGTGGACCGTCAACGCGCAGAAGGGCGGATTTGTGTCCGGGGGGATGCCCTCGACCGGGACTTCTGGGAGAGGGTTCGGTTCCACCCCGACGTCGACCTGGTCATTGCTGCGATGAGCAACCATGCGGCCAATCTCGAATGTGCCATGCGGGTCCGTGAGTTCTTGCCGGCAGCCCGCATCGCGGCTGTGGCCACTTTCCCGGACCAGGTTCTCGAACTCCAGGAGGCCGGAGTCGACGTGGCCCGGAATCTCTACGAGGAGGCCGGTCAGGCGCTGGCCGACGACGCCATCGGCGTCGTCTTTGGCGACTAGCGCATCGCTTTTTTGGCTGCAACCGGGTCAGACTCCATCACGTACAACACCCTTTCCAAGGGCATCCATTTGGATAATTGACACCCAGGTACGGCTGCCAGGGTTCGAAGCGACTATCTCGTGTCCCGACCACCGTTTCGGCCCCGTGTCTGGAAACCGGGGAGCGCCCCGTCCTTCTAAGGCGAGCATCGCGGATTCAATCCAGAGTCGCCTTCGGTTCCGAACATAGGTCATGGTGTTTATTAGGACTCTTTCGTTGCTCGGCGCGGTGACCATGACGGTCGCCGTGGCCATGGGTTTTCTGTCGGGCGGTTTTGTCGATGAGGGTTCGGCAATCTGGGCCTTGGCGTGGGGCAAGGTGACGTTGATAGACCTCTACGTCGGTCTCGTTTTCTTTGGCGTCTGGGTGTCGATAAGAGAACGTCGGCTATTGATGGTGGTTCTGTGGTGGGCGGGTTTGGTGGTTCTGGGAAACCTTGCCGCGGCCTTGTACCTGGTTTTCGCTTCGTTCAAGTCTTCAACCGTTCACGAGTTGCTGACCGGAGAACGGCCTCGTTCGGAATCTTCCGTCATCCCCAGAGGCGAGGTCGGCTCTTGAACGCCTCTCCGGCAACTACGGCCTTGGTGCCTCATGTCCACAGCTGAGATCCGAGCAGAACTGAAAGATCTGGTGCTCGGCCGGGTCGCAATTGCCGACGGCGTAATGCCTCCCCTGTTGTTCGTACTGGCCAACGCCATGTGGAGTGTGACCATCGCGACGGCGGTAGGGATTGGTTCTGCGGTGATGATCGCAGTGTGGCGTTTTGTCCGTGGCCGACGGATTCGGTTTGCCCTGGCCGGGCTGCTCGGGACCGCCCTGGCGGCCACCCTCGCCTTCAGGTCGGGCTCGGCCGGCGACTTCTTCCTTCCCGGGATCATTAGCAGTTCGGCCACCGCCGTAGTCATCCTTCTGTCGATTGGAGCGCAGAAGCCGTTCGTGGCCTGGACCAGCTGGCTGACCCGGCGTTGGCCGCTCGGGTGGTATTGGCATCCGAGCATCAGACCTGCCTACACCCGGACCAGCTGGATCTGGGCGGGGTTCTTCGCATTGAGAGCGCTGGTTCAGTGGCGCTTCTATCTCGCCGGGGACACTGCGGCCCTCGGCGTGGCCAGGGTCGTTCTGGGATGGCCGGCATTGCTGGTCCTTCTCATCTCAACTTATGTGTTAGGTCGTCGCTGGCTTACGCAGCTGCGGGGACCCTCCGTGGAGGAGTATCAGACCGGATCGAGTCAACCTTGGGAAGGTCAGACGAAAGGATTCTGAATCGCGAACCGCCGGTTTGACTAGGTACGTGGTGGCCGCGGGATCAATACCGGCGTGCGGCTGGTGTACTGCCGGTACGTCTCTTCCTCACCCCAGCGCTTCTCAGCACGGTCCTCGAGCATCGGGATGCCGCTCACCCGGGTAAGTAACAGGACGACGAACACCGGCGAGATCAGGGTGACCCACCGCCAGCCCGATAGCACCGGCAGCGCCATGATGGCGATACCGGTCCAGAGCACGATCTCACCGAAGTAGTTCGGGTGCCGCGACCACGCCCAGAGCCCCGAGGTGATGAACCGGCCGGCGTTGGCCGGGTCCTTCCTGAAGACCGATTTCTGCCAATCGGCCGCCGACTCGATCGCGAACCCGGCAACCCAAACGGCGATGCCGACGGCGGCAACCCATCCGATCGGCTTCCGTTCGGTGCCGGTGATGATCGCCAGCGCGGCGGCCAAGGTGAGCAGCACCCAGAGTCCCTGCAATGTCCATGTCATGAAGAACCGCAGCGGATCTGTCTTGATACGGTCGAACCGGCCGTCGCGTCCGTCGCGCCGTACCCGGCGAAACAGGAACGAGCCGAGCCGCAGCGCCCACACCCAGACCATTACTCCGACGATGATGGCTCTGGCGTCGAGGTCGCTGCTGAGCACCAGAGCGACGGTCGTGACCGTCAAGTAGGTAACGCTGCCGGTCAGATCGAAGTAATGCTCGGTCTTGGCCCGGTTGGAGGGCACGAACACGACCCAGTTGATGGCGTAGGCGAGCAGGCCGCAGAGCGCGAACACTGAGATCGAGCCCACGGTCGTACTGCCGTCGCTTCCGGCGAGTGCGACGAGCGCACCGATCAGCAGGGCGGCGACGATGCCGATGAACGAATTCCGGTTTTGGTCTGTCATGGCGGTAACCCTAGACAGGGTTCAGCGGAGCCGGTCGGCTCTCGCCGGTCGCGGTCCGAAGCTCGGCGGCCTCGACTATGCCTCGCGCCATTTGTTCGAAGATGACACGATGAAATGGGGTGAGGACGAGCCAGTAGATACGACCAAGCAGCCCGCGGGGATAAAACGATGCTCTCTGACGGAGACGACTACCCATCGGGATCGTTTCAACTTCGAACTCCAGCCAGGCATCGCCCGGAAGCCTCATCTCGGCGTGGAGTTGAAGGAAACGGCCCGGCTCGAGAGAGGAAACCCGCCAGAAATCGACTGCTTCGCCCATCCGCAGATCTTCCGGGTGTCTTCTGCCTCTTCGGAGACCGACGCCGCCGATCAGGCTGTCGACAATGCCGCGCAGCTTCCAGGCCCAGTTCCACGAGTAATACCCAACGTCGCCTCCGATCCCGGTGAAAGCCCAGAAGACATCCGAGGATGGTGCAGATGTGTCAACGGTGCGTTCGTCGTGCTTGACGGCGGCACCGGCCCATTCCGGGTCGGTGGGGAGTGGTTCCGCGGGGGAGGCGGTGGCGTCCGACCAGCGGGTTGCCACCTGTGAGCTCTCAGAGCTACGCAGGGCCATACGGACCGATTCGCGATAACCGGTCAGGCCCCCGGTGAGAGTCTCGGCGATGGAGTTCTCGGCCACCGTCACTTCGTTCTTCAGGCTCGCAACAAGTGGTTTGGCAACCCCGGCCGGAAGGGGGGTAACGAGGCCGATCCAATGCTTGGAAAGCCACGGACTGAGGACCGGCACGGGGATGATCACCCGACGGGGTAGGCCGGCGACCTCTGCATAGACTCTCATCATGTCCTGGTAGGTGAGCTGGTCCGGGCCACCGATTTCCCAAATGTGGGATTCGCCACCCGGTACCTCGATGGCGGCTATGAGGATCTTCAGTACATCGGTGATGGCTATCGGCTGGCATCGGGTTCGAACCCAGGTTGGGGTGACCATGACGGGCAGGACCTCGGTGAGGTGCCTCATCATCTCAAAGGAGACAGACCCGGAGCCAATGATGACGGCGGCCCGCAGCTCGGTGACGGCGATTGGGCCGGAGGCGAGGGTGCGGCCGACCTCATGTCTGCTGCTCAGGTGCTTGGACAGCCCGTTGCCGGTTCCCAGCCCGCCGAGGTACACGATTCGTTCGAGAGCAGCATCCGCGGCGGCGGTTGCGAAGTTCTGGGCCGCCTGCCGGTCGCGTTCGTCGAAGTCGGCTGCTTCTCCGCCCATCGAGTGGATCAGGTAGAACGCCGCATCGCATCCTTCCATGGCCGAGTCGAGACTCGGGCGATCGAGGGCATCGGCGCGGACGGCTTCGATGTCATCGAACCAGGGTTGTCCAGACAGTTTGGCCGGGTTCCGGCTCATGCAGCGGACCGAGTGGCCTTCGGCTAGTAGAGCCGGGACCAGCCTTCCGCCGATGTAGCCGGATGCCCCGGTCACGAGAACTTTCAAGATTCCCCCCTTCGCAAGCTCGTGAGAGACATGGTGACCGTCACCATCCCCGGGTGCCTTCCCCGCCCTTGAAGGGTCCCACGATGTCGGCAGTGATCCAGCCGCCATAGAATTCGCCCGGCTGCGGCTTCACGAGTTCTGTACCAAGGAAGCAGGCCTCCATGAGGGCCGGGTAGAAAGACACGAAACCTGCAAGCGTTTCGAAGCCGGGACGCGGTTGCGGGTAGCTCCAGGCTGCCGCCGGCGCCGTCATGTCGTCAACCCGGACATTCCAGTATTCGGCTCTGCCCTTCCACTCGCAAATCGTGCTTTGAGGATTCCGTTCCAGCACTCCGGGGGCGACGGCTTCGAAGGGCACGTAGATGCTGGGCGGGTGGCTGGTTTCGAGGACGCGCACGGCTCGTGAGCTGTCGACAATGGTCATTCCATTGAAGACAACCTTCACCTGGCGGGCTTCAGCCTCCACGCGCGGGGGTCTCGGATAGTCCCAGACCGACTCCTGGGCGGGTGTATCGCGGTTCATTCGGGCCACACTCCTGGGTAGGTTGTTTGAGCGCAGCGCCGGCGCCTCTTTCGCTAGTTGTTCGAGGCCGGAACCAGACTAGATGATGCATTTTTCTAGAGTGAGTCGCATGGATGACCGAATTCGGATCCAGGTACAACAACTTGGCCGCATGCGAGGAATGACCCGCTACTACCACGCGAGGTTCTTCTCGGATGTGCGCACGACCTTGATCACCATCCTGGCGCTGCTCATCCTGGGTTGGTGGGAGGTTGAGGAGGCTTTTTTGCTGGTTCCCGTCATGGCCCTGTTTGGGGCGACGATGACCGCGTTCGATGCTTCATATCTTCTCTTCGCCCGCCATTACGCGGCTCGTCTGGAAGCCGATGTCAACGCCGCCGTCGGTGAAGGGACCCTCCTCGCCGCCCGGATCGAAGACACCTACTTGTTTCCACTTAGCCGGCGCAAAGTCGTTGTCTTGGCGTTCGGCCCGGGTTTCACATGGTTCGGATTCGTGACGATCTTCATAACCATCGGCGGGTTGGCGGCCTTCTTGCTGGGTTTGGTGCTGGGTCTGCCCGTGCTGAACGATCACGGTTCTTGGTGGACTGTCTCCTATCTCGCGTTTGTGGGTATCGCGACCCTCGGAGCACTCGGAGTCGGCCTGTGGTGGTTCGTGGGCGGCGAGGGCGAACGACGGCTCAGCTCGGTTCTCGACACATGAGGCTGGGGTCTCTCCGGGCCCTAGTAGCCTGGCCGGTAGTGCGAAGGAACATCGTCATCCTCCTGGTGGGCGCCCTATTTACATCCTCGTGTTCGTCGTCGCTCTCCCAGGACGAACTTGATGCCTGCTTCGAAGCCGCCAGCTATGACACCGGCTTCGAAGACTTCGGGTATCTGAATCTGACGATGTCCGAACAGATCACCGACGCGATTCCCGATGGCCTTGACGGGGTCGCGTACGAGGACGCCTGGCAGGCGGCAGTGGACGATCTCTACGGCATCACCTACGCAAAACTGACTGAGATCTTCGGTCGGGCGGACGTCTTGGTGGCGGATGAACTGGGTGCGTCTCCCGAGTCCGGCGATCCGGGCTTCGGTGAGTACTGGGCGTTCAGGGACATGACGGTCCTTAATGAATGGAACGAGTCAGACCCCTTCAGCCTTGCCAAGTTCTGTGATATCGCCGGCCAGACTTGACGATGACCGCTGATGAGCCGGGCAGATGGGCTGAGGGACACTCAACCCTCGCGTTCTGATCGGTCTGCCCGTTATTGGTCAGGGAGCAACGACCTCGATTCGGGCCGATCGCCACACGTGATCGACGGTCTTGCGGTCCAGCAAATAGGTCCCGGGCGTTAGCAGCCACGCGCTGGTCCGGGATTGACCGACGACCGCCGGGAAAGCCACGTCGACTCGCCGCCGAGCAGAGGTGTACCGGGGGGCGTTGCCATATCAGCACGCCGATGGGTGTCCGTTGCAGATCAGCTTCGAGCGCCTCCCCTTCCATGAGCCATCCGGAAAGAGCGAAGACCACATCTGCCGAGTTGATCATGGAGACCTCCACGATGCCCTCTTCAATCAGGGTCGGCCCGACATAACTGCAGGTTGTTCCATCAAAGGTCACGGCCGGTGCAGCGTCTGCTGCGGCAACGGGTGTCGAATCATCGTTGTTCACCAACTGGTCTGTCATCAGACCGACCACGACCACAGCGGCAAATGCTCCCGTCGAAGACCAGGATGTTCCTTCGAGTGGCTCGAGTAACTAGTGGGATCCCGCTTGAAGCTCTGCGAAAAGCCGCTCGTACGAATGGGCGACAATCTCGCAAGCATCTGCAGTGGCCCGGTCGGTCAACGGATGCGCTGCCCTGGTCCTCCAGACCTCGAGCCGTTGCAGAGTCTCAGCGCGCTCCACATCGAGCCCGGTCCCGGCGGGCAGCCCCAACCGCTCGGCCGGATCCCCGCCGGCGGTTAGTCGGGCGATCTCTTGCTTCTGTTCCTCGGGCAGATCGACTGCACCGGTGAGCAGCAGGTGCAGCAGACGCAGCTCGGCCAACTCGTGTGCACCTGCTTCGACCCGCTCGATGGAAGCGCGGAGGTTTTCGCTGCCGGGGGGATCGAACCTCTTCAACTCGACCGCCAGGGCACGCAGGCCGCTGAGCGCCGATCGGGCCTTCAGCACGACCGATCGCGCACCGAGGTGTCCTTCCAGCACGTCGATGAGCCTTTCGATGCCGGACGCTCCGACCAGTCTTTGCGCCAGTTGGGTGGCGGTTGCCCCTGGACGCGTCTGCAATTGGTCGAGGCAGAATCGAACGCCGAACAGGCCCAGCCGGAGCAACAGATCTCGCCGGTACTCGGCAGTTAGCGGGCTCACTCCGGGGGCGCAGAATCGCTCCACTGATAGGAGCATGCCCTCGAGCTCACCCCACGGTATCGCAGTCAGCTCCCGGAGCCGAGCTACTTCTTCCTCGCGGAGGGTGAAGCCGGTCTCGGCAATCAAACCTGCCACCGGCAGCACCGTGGCACACAACGATCGCACCCGGTCGTCGGCGGCGTATCGTTCCGCGATCGCGGAGGCGGATTCGAGGGCGTCGAGCCGGCCGGCGCCGATCTCGTCCGCTCGCGAAAGGACCGCAACGGCGTTGACGGGGGAGGGGCGGGACAGCGACCGGTCCATGAAGGTGTCCAGGAACTCGGCGTCGGATCGGTGGAGGTGGCGCATCAAGTAGATCACCGCGTCGACCTGGCTGTGTCCTTCCTCTTCGATACCGAGGAGCACCTTGGTACGGTGCGATCGCTCCTCGTCGAGCGACTCCAGACCGGGCGTGTCGACCAACGTGAACTGAGCCAGGCGGCCGGAAGGCCAGCGGACGTCGAGCCAGTCGACCTCGTCGACCTGCCGGGAACCGAGATGGATGTCCAAGGCACCGTCCTCCCGGGTGAAGCGGAGCTCCTCGTTGCCGCCATCCCGGAGCGCTGCCCGGACCCCGTAGGTCGACCCCCGCCGATACCAGGTGACGATGCGCGTGCACTCTCCAGCGTCGGTCGCTGCCAGCCGTTCCCCGACGAGGGCGTTCAACAGGGTCGATTTTCCCGCTTTGACGCGACCGGCGATCGCGACCCGCAGAGGTTCTTCAAAGCGAGCCTGGATGGCCTCGACCTCGGGGGTGCCTCGGCCTTCTGCCACCGTCGAGGCGATCTGACACACTTGGGTGATCCGGTCGGCCATACTCATCTCGGATCGGGCTGCTGCGGGGTTCGAAGGCAAATTCATGTCGGACCCAGTGCGTGGCTTGACGGCAGCCTGGCGAGTTGCTGGTGAAGCTGGGTAGACCACTGTCGCAGTTGTTCGGATCGCTGCCGACGGCCGGACTGGTCCTTGGCCAGACTCTCCTGGGTCGCTTGCAGCGCCGCAGTCGTGCTGCGTGACAACTCTTGGAGGCGAGCCGAGTAGTGGTCCCGAAGGGTCCGATGGGAGTCCTGAACGGCCTGTCGGATTCGATTGCTCATCTCGAGGTTCACCTCGTCGACGTACTGTCGCACAACCGTCCGGGCTTCCTGGCGCCGTTGTTTGAGCGCGGCCTTGCGGGTATCGAGGACCTGCTTGGCGCCGAAGAACACTGCCACGCCGACTGATATTGGGGCGGCAAGCGCGACGCCGGCCAGGTTGCCCACCATGCCGAGCAGGATCATGCCGCTCGAGCCACCTCGCAGCGCGGTGAGACCCGTCGACAGCGCGCCCGTGACGAGTTTCCCTTCTGCCGTCTTGACCTCGCGCTCGGTGCCGGCCCAGACCGCCGTCGCGTCAAGGGTGTCGGTGGCCCCGAGAACCGGAAGCACTTCTTCCTCTTTGAACAGCAGCGTGGCTATCCGGTTGCTGATCCCTTCTACGCCCTCATCGATGGCGGCGAACGCTTCCCCGACCGTGATGCTCATGCCCTCCTGGACCTCCCGAGCGAAGCGGTCCCAATCGGATGCGGGATCCAGGTCTTCGAGCTGACGGTCGACTTTGGCGAGAAGCGTTCGCACTGCCGTCCGCAGTCGGTAGTCGACCTCGGAGCGAAGGTCGGTGAAGCCGTCGTTGAGCAGGGTAGACCAGCGGGATCCCGCCTCCTGAAGCTCCTTCAACCGATCCGCTATGCCCTGGAGACGCGCTAAATCGTCGGCGGCGGTAGCCGGATCATCGAGAATGGTCAGTTCGGCGTCGATCGGCTCCAGCAACCTGTGGAGCCCCCAGCGCAGTTCGTCGACGGCCCGGGCAGCGCTCCGACGCTTGGCCCCTTCCAGGACCTGATCGCGAATGGTGGCGAGGAGATCGGGGATTCCACTCTCGGCCTCTAGAACGGGATCATCGCGATCGAGCGCTTCCATACGCAAGGTCGACGAGACGGGTATCGGCTGAAGGTCGACACCCCGCTCGGCGAGATGCCGTCGATTCCGATCCAGGATCCGTTGCCACTCGAGATAGAGATCGATCTTGGTTACTACCAACAGCACGGCGGGACACACCTCTTTGGCTTGCTCGAGGAAATCGACCTCGGGTGCGGTCAGTTCTTGGGAGGCGTCGGTGACGAAGATGACCGCATCGGTGAGCCCGAGGAATCGGACCGTGGTAGTCGTGTGCTGGCGGAGAATACCTCCGACTCCGGGAGTATCGACCAGGGTCAAACCTTCGTCCAGCGCCGGGCTGGGGATACCCACTTCTACGAGTTCGATACCTGACCGGTCGGCCGGGTCGCCGAACTCGGTGACGTAGCGACGCAGTTCCTCGACCGGGACCGCTTCCACCAGCGGACGGCTACCTACAACGCGTCGCACCCGCGCTTCAGGCGTTTCAGCGCCGTAGACAGCGGTTATCGCAGAAGTGGCGAGATCATCGTCCACCGGGCAGACGGGGGATCCGACCAGGGCGTCGATGAGCAAGCTCTTGCCCTGTTTGTATTCGCCGACCACACACACCAGCGTCGACGGCCGCGCCAGACGTACTTCCGCCAACCGCAACTTGGCGGCCAGGTCCCCTCGGTTCCAGGCTGTGCAGGCCTCGATGCCCCGTTCCAGAAGGTCCGACACGGTGGCGGGATCGAGACCAGGCTCTCCGAGGGCCGCTTCAGAATCCGCGGTCATACGCCCCCTGTCCGATCGGCGTCTCGATCCGATACTAGGTTGGGTAATGCGTCCGACGGTCGAGGTGACACTATTTCGTATCTCCTGAGCGTGGATCTCGGCACCACCTTCAGCGCCGCCGCCCTCAGCGAAGGCGGTCGCGTCGAGATCTTTCCGCTGGGCTCCCAAACGGCCACCATCCCGTCCGTGGTGGCCTTACGCATCGACGGTACGGTCCTGACGGGGGAGGCGGCTGAACGGAGGGGCGTCACCGAGCCGACTCGGGTGGCCAGAGAGTTCAAAAGGCGTCTCGGCGATCCGACCCCGATCGTGATCGGCGGCACCCCCTACGGCGCCGAGACCCTGATGGCCCATCTGCTGCGCGGCATCGTCGACCGTATTGCCCAGCAGCAAACTGCTCTGCCGGCCAAGGTGGTCCTCAGCCACCCGGCCAACTACGGGCCCTACAAGCTCGACCTCCTCGAACAGGTCGGCCACCTGGCCGAATTGGCGGTGGTGGAGTTCATCACCGAACCGCAAGCCGCCGCGGTCCACTACTCCGGCTTGGAACGCATCGAAGTCGGGGAGGCGGTGGCGGTCTACGACCTGGGCGGGGGAACATTTGACGCGGCGCTGGTCCGCCGCACCGACGCCGGCTTCGAACCGCTCGGCACCCCGGATGGCCTGGAGCGGTTCGGCGGAATCGATCTAGACGAGGCAGTATTCGAGCACGTGCGTCGCTCACTGGGGCGGGCGTTGGAAGGCCTCGATCCTGCCGACCCGGCGGTCACCTCGGCGCTGGCCCGCCTCCGCGGGGACTGCCGGGACGCTAAAGAGGGACTGTCTTCGGACACCGAGGCGGCGATCCCGGTGATGCTCCCCAGCCTGCACACCGAGGTCCGTCTGACCCGGGCGGAGTTCGAGGACATGATCAGACCGCGACTGCGGGAAACCATATCCACACTGACCCGGGTGGTACGCAGCGCCGGACTTGAATTCGGGGACCTATCACGGGTGCTGTTGGTGGGCGGCTCCTCGCGGATCCCGATTGTCGGCGAAATGGTCCGCGAGGCGACCGGACTGCCGATCGGCCTGGGCGCTCACCCCAAATATGCAATCGCCCTCGGCGCCGCCAGCGCCGGAGAGTTGGGCGCCACCCGGTCGACCGGGGCGACGGCCACGGTGCCGCCTTTCGATGAAGAGGCGCCGGTGATACCGGACATCACCGAAGCGGAAACGTTCCCAGATGGTGTCGCGGCCCCTGTGGGACCAAGACCGGAGCCGGCCAGAATCGACCTAGAGCCGGAGGAGCTGAAACCGCCCGGGTTGCCGACTCACGAACCGGAGCCGTCCCCCACCGACCCGGAAGGGCCAAAGGAAGGCGAAGCGCCGACCCCAGGGGTTGCTGCCCGGCGTTTTCGAATTCGTCCGATGGGCATGGTCGCGGTACTGGTGGCAGCGGCGGCCATCATCCTTGGGATCGTGTTCCTCGGCGGCGAAGAAAGCGTGACGACGCCCACCGATCAGACGATGCCCATCGATCAGACGACGCACCAGACAGAACCGGATCCCGGCACAGAACCAGAGCCCCAACCTGGCGAGGAACCGGAACCACAACCCGGCGGTGCTCTCCCTCCGGTCGAGGGACCGACACCGGCGCCCAACGTCCTGGCCCTCTACTTCAGCAATCTGATGGTCCCCGACAGGCGCGGGGAGTGGGGCGGCTGGGCCGGCGATGGGGATTATGCGCCGCCGGAGGACATCGCCGGCGACTTCTATCCCGCCCTCGGTGTCTACGACAGCGTGGACCCGGGCGTTGTTGCGCAACACCTGGCGTGGATGCGGCAATCCGGGATCGGCACCGTCGCAGTCCAGTGGGAGGGCCCGAATACTCCGGGAGCGGAGGCAATGCCGGTGCTGCTCGAGCTCGCCGAGCGCTACGAACTCTCCTTCGCTCTGGTGCTGGCCGGCCTCGAAGGTAGCCCGCAGGAGGTCTTGGACCTGGCGGTCGCCACTCGGGAACTCTACGCGGAGAGTCCCGCCTGGCTACGGATTCCCGGACGGGGTGGGGGCGAGCCCCTACCGCTCCTCTTCCTAGATCTACCTAATGATTACCGAGTCGACATTGAGGCATGGGCTCCCGTACTGGCAGAGGTCAGGAGTCAGGGGCTAACGATCGTCGTCGGAAGCACGGATCTCATCTGGATCGAAGCCGGAGCCGACGGCCTCCTAGCTCGCGATTCCGATCGAACTTACGCCTGGGCTTCCGAACTCCCGGATGATGCCCTGTATGTACCGGTCGTGTCCCCGGGACGGTCGGCGAATCGGGTAGGCGACCCAGAACTCAACGACGACCGCCGCGGCGGAGACCGCTACCGTGAGGACTGGGAACTTGCCCATGGGCCGCGACGACCCGACCTGGTGGTCATCGCTTCGTTCAATCACTGGAGCGACGGTTCGCAGATCGAGCCCGCCCTGCCCGACCCACCCGAGCGGCCCGATTCCCCGTACCTGACCTACGAACCGCTGGCGCCCGAAAGTTATCTCCACCTCACTGCCGAGATGGTGGACAGCTTCCGCTACCGATAGCAGCTTTGGGACCTTCGCCCCTTTCACGATCTGCCAAGACTTCGTACGGTGGTCATTGAGTCTTCGACATCAGAATCCCGGAGGGGCAGCCATGGCAGCGACCACCGTAGATACCTCCATGTGGGGCTTGTACGTGCACCAGGCGAAGGACGGGACCCTTACTGTCGTCGACTCAGCCGGCAAGGCAATCGCGACGCCGCCGAACATCGAAGTCGGCGCCGACGGCGGTTTCGCCGTTGTGGACACCTCCGGGTCAGCGATCTCCGGATCGGGCGGAGAGCCGATCACCCTGCCTGCCTACTCGCCGCCCATTCACAACGTCTACGCGTACACAGCGTCTGACGGGACGGTGATGATCGTCGATCCGTCGGGCAAGCCCGTACCAACCCCACCCGACACGACGAAGACGCCGAGCGGTGACCTTGTGGTAGTCGACAGCTCGGGTCAAGTCGTGGAGGGCGTCGGCGGCCCGGTGGAGATTCCTCCCTACGTACCACCGACTTCCAACGTCTATGTGTATACAGCGTCAGATGGGACGACCACCATTGTCGATGCGGTGGGCCATCCGGTTTCGAGCCCACCACTCGTTGGCGCTGAGGGGAACATCGTCGGCGTAGATGGCAAGGATGTTCTCGATCCGACCAGCGGAAACCCTATAACGGTGCCGGCGTATCTTCCGCCGACCGCCAACATCTACGGCTACATCAGTCCCAGCGGGTCGATCATCGTCGTAGACGGGGCTGGGAACCCGGTTCCCAGTCCGCCCCGTGTGAACATCAGCCCTTTTTCCGGGGAGATTGTCGTCGGCGGCACTGGCAGTCAGGAGGTCGTCGATCCGACCACCGGCGGGCCGATCACATTGCCGCGGTATGTACCGCCCACCGCCAACGTCTACGTCTATACCAACTCCTCTGGGTGGACTTTCGTGGTGGATGCGGCCGGGAACCGGGTTTCCAGCCCGCCGCGGGTCGACAAAGAGGGAGTCGTCATCGATCAAGACGGCAAGGCGATTGTCGACCCGAGCACCGGAGACCCAGTCACTTTGCCCCCCTATTCGCCGCCAATGAGTGACGTCTATCTCCATACGGCGCCCAATGGAAAGACGACCGTGGTGGATGCGGCCGGGAATCCGGTCTCCAGCCCACCCTTCTGGGGTCACGCGAATGAAACACTGGTGGTCTTCGTGGGTTCCGATGGCCAACCCGTGCTCGACGGCAATGGGAATCCGATACCTGTTCCCGCCTTCGAGCCGACCACCGCGCCGCGCCTTTTGGTCCACATCGCCGCGGATGGCACACCGGAAGTGGTGGACGCGACGGGAAAAACCGTGTCCAGTCCACCGCACGTGGCCATCGACTCCAAAACAGGCGAACCGGTTGTTATGAATGTGAGCGGTGAGCCCTTATTGGACGCGTACGGGAATCCCATTTCATTGCCGTTGTTTTCGCCGCCGACGCAGGGGGTTTATGCGCATGTGATGCGGGATCCGGTGACGGGGGCGGTGGATGTGCAGATTGTGGATGCGGCGGGGAATCTGGTGCCGAGCCCACCGGGGTATACGTTGAAGCCGTCGGCTGATCCTTCGGATCCGCCGGTGGTGTTGTTGACTGGTTCCGATGGGAAACCGCTGATCGACTCGAGCGGCAGCTCGATCTCGGCTCCGTTGTTTTCGCCGCCGACGCAGGGGGTTTATGCGCATGTGATGCGGGATCCGGTGACGGGGGCGGTGGATGTGCAGATTGTGGATGCGGCGGGGAATCTGGTGCCGAGCCCACCGGGGTATACGTTGAAGCCGTCGGCTGATCCTTCGGATCCGCCGGTGGTGTTGTTGACTGGTTCCGATGGGAAACCGCTGATCGACTCGAGCGGCAGCTCGATCTCGGCTCCGTTGTTTTCGCCGCCGACGCAGGGGGTTTATGCGCATGTGATGCGGGATCCGGTGACGGGGGCGGTGGATGTGCAGATTGTGGATGCGGCGGGGAATCTGGTGCCGAGCCCACCGGGGTATACGTTGAAGCCGTCGGCTGATCCTTCGGATCCGCCGGTGGTGTTGTTGACTGGTTCCGATGGGAAACCGCTGATCGACTCGAGCGGCAGCTCGATCTCGGCTCCGTTGTTTTCGCCGCCGACGCAGGGGGTTTATGCGCATGTGATGCGGGATCCGGTGACGGGGGCGGTGGATGTGCAGATTGTGGATGCGGCGGGGAATCTGGTGCCGAGCCCACCGGGGTATACGTTGAAGCCGTCGGCTGATCCTTCGGATCCGCCGGTGGTGTTGTTGACTGGTTCCGATGGGAAACCGCTGATCGACTCGAGCGGCAGCTCGATCTCGGCTCCGTTGTTTTCGCCGCCGACGCAGGGGGTTTATGCGCATGTGATGCGGGATCCGGTGACGGGGGCGGTGGATGTGCAGATTGTGGATGCGGCGGGGAATCTGGTGCCGAGCCCACCGGGGTATCTGGTCACGGGATCTGGTGAGACGGGGCAAGAGAACCCAGTAGTGACTCTGACTGGTGCCGACGGGAAACCGCTGCTCGACGAAGACGGCAACCCCATCTCAGTGCCGCTGCACCCATCCTCCGCAAACCCTCCCGGCGCCCCGCCGCCCGCTGGAGAGGATGCTGATGTTGCAGATCTGCCTGGGGAAGACGAGGACGAGACCGCAGAAGTGGCGGAAGACACCGATACGGAGGGAACAGGCGAGCCGGGCCAAGCAGAGACTGGGGCCGGAGACGGGGCGGTGGGTGTCGAAGAGGAGGCAACGTCCGAAGGTCGATCCGCCGATCTCGGAGTCGAGGTGGAGCCCGCGGTTTCCGAAGTCCGCGAAGTGTCCACTCGGGAAGCCGAGGAGCCATCGGTTGCCTCGGCCGAGCCGGGAACAGCGGTGGTCGAGGTAGAGCGCGTAGGACTAGTCGGAGAGGACTTGGAGGACGCATCGGCTCGGATCGGTGGGGCCGCCACTCCAGAGATTGGGGAGTCGATGGAAATCGGCGCGATGGAGGCGATCGGCCCGGTTGGTTTGGGGGTCGAGGAGTTGGCCGAGATGGTCTCTGGACGAGGCGCAGAGGAGATCGAGACTGCGGCGAGGGAGGTGGCCGGCCCGTCGGTTGATGGAGGGCAGGCGCTCGACATACCGGATCTCGGGCCTCTGGAATTGGATGGCAAAGGGATCGCGGATTCCGGAATGGAGAATGCTGAATTCAAGGTCGAAGTGGCTTCTCCGGAGGTGGTGCCCGAGGCAGACCCAACCGGGATCAGCGAGGGTCTCGTTGCGGAGTCCATGGAGTCATCTGAAGCCGAAGCGATGGAAGCGGTCGGTCCAGTCGGACTCGGAGCCAACGAATTGATCGAGATAATCGCCCGGAGCGAAGGCGGGGTCGATGAAAGCGGAGCTACGGAGAGGGCGGTGGCCGACCCTTCGGTTGGTGGAGAACTGGCACTCGATATACCGGAGGTGTCGCCGACCGCAAATGCCGATGACTTCACGGGAATCGAGGGCAAGGTCATTCCTGTTCTTGAGCTGGAGGATGTCGAGTTCAAGGTCGAGATGGCACCAATTGAGGTGGAGTCGGTCGATTTCCAGGTGCAAGTCGCAGAAGCAGGAACCCTCCAAGAGGACGAATTGGAGGTGAGTGACCTCCGCGGAGCCTCCGACGAACCTGCGGAGGAGATAATCGGCCGCCTGGTTCTGGCGGAGGAAGACGAGGAGCCGGATGAACCGGCTCGGTAACCCTGGCTGGGTTGGCCTCAACCAAGCAGCTCCCGAATTGGGGGCGCGAAGTCGTCCAGCCGAGTGAAGCTGATGCCAAAGCAGGAGGTCGGACATGAATGAGCCGGGCAAAGCCACCTTTGGGCAAGAGAGTGAGGACCTCGCTGCCCGGTATGTCGGGGTGGAGATGACCCAGGGAGCCGTCGAGGTGGATGCAGATTTCAACGAGTCAACCTGGAAGCCGCCCCCCATGTATGCGTATGTCGATGGGTCGGGCAAGGTCGTGGCAGTCGACCAGAGCGGGTCACCCCTGCCGTCGCCCCCCACCCTCAGCTTGGTCGATCCCGCCTCTGGGACTTCGCTTGGCAATCGCGCCGTTGACCCGTGGGGTAATGCCGTGCCGCTCTACCAGCCGCCGATTGGGGGGGTGCAGGCGTATGTGGGGGCGGATGGGTCGGTGAGGGCGGTGGACGCTTCGGGGACTCCGGTGGTTTCTCCTCCGGTTTTGAGTTTTGTGGATCCGAAGGATGGTTCGACGCTGGCGGAGCCGTTGGTGCTCGATCCGTTTACTCACCAGGCGTTGATTGGTGAGGATGGGATGCCGGTTACGGTCTCGGTGTATTCACCGCCGATTGGGGGGGTGCAGGCGTATGTGGGGGCGGATGGGTCGGTGAGGGCGGTGGACGCTTCGGGGACTCCGGTGGTTTCTCCTCCGGTTTTGAGTTTTGTGGATCCGAAGGATGGTTCGACGCTGGCGGAGCCGTTGGTGCTCGATCCGTTTACTCACCAGGCGTTGATTGGTGAGGATGGGATGCCGGTTACGGTCTCGGTGTATTCACCGCCGATTGGGGGGGTGCAGGCGTATGTGGGGGCGGATGGGTCGGTGAAGGCGGTGGACGCTTCGGGGACTCCGGTGGTTTCTCCTCCGGTTTTGAGTTTTGTGGATCCGAAGGATGGTTCGACGCTGGCGGAGCCGTTGGTGCTCGATCCGTTTACTCACCAGGCGTTGATTGGTGAGGATGGGATGCCGGTTACGGTCTCGGTGTATTCACCGCCGATTGGGGGGGTGCAGGCGTATGTGGGGGCGGATGGGTCGGTGAAGGCGGTGGACGCTTCGGGGACTCCGGTGGTTTCTCCTCCGGTTTTGAGTTTTGTGGATCCGAAGGATGGTTCGACGCTGGCGGAGCCGTTGGTGCTCGATCCGTTTACTCACCAGGCGTTGATTGGTGAGGATGGGATGCCGGTTACGGTCTCGGTGTATTCACCGCCGATTGGGGGGGTGCAGGCGTATGTGGGGGCGGATGGGTCGGTGAAGGCGGTGGACGCGAATGGCAATCCGCTCGCCTGTCCGCCTCATCTCAGTGCGGTGGATCCCGCTTCGGGAGGGCCGTTGGCCCAACCGATAGTGCTCGATTCGCTCACCCACCAGCCCTTGCTCGATTCCAACGGGGACCCGGTGACCATTCCCACGCTCTGGCCGCCGCCCGGTCCTCCCCCCGCTACCTGGCCGCCGACGGAGGAAGACACGGGCTTGGGCGAAGAGGTTCCGGAAACGGCTCTCGGGGACGACGCGATGATTGTCGAGGACCAGGAAGAGACTTTGCGGTCGGACATCCCGACCGTTGAAGCCGGCATCGTGGAGACTGCCTTCGGGGAAGACGAGCCACCGGAGGCCGTCGGGGCCTTGGCCGACGAGGAAGCCATTTCAGTCGTCGAAGAGGAGGAGTTTGTCTCGGTGACCGGGCTCGGGAGCGAAGAGTTGGATGGGGTTTTGGCCGGAGGCGCCACCGCCATTCCTCCTGGGATCGGTGAGGTGGGACCCGTGCGGGGCTTCGAGGCCGAGGTAGTCGAATTGAGCGAAGAAATCCCGGAGCTGAAATGGGAACCGGGACTTGCCGCCGAAGACCTGTCTCACTCCCAGGATGAGTATGTCAAAGCCGAGATAGAGGAAGCCGACATCACCGGTGAGGAGCCGATTCGGTTCGGCGTTGAGACGGTCAAGGCGGGCATCGAGGCGGAGCTGATTGGTGAACAGAGCGCCGTGTTACAGGGCACTGAATTCACCGTCGAGGTTGTTGAAGCCGGTTCTCTTCAAGACGAACACGGCTTAGGCCGGATTCAAGAGGGAGACGCTCTCGTTGACGAACCGGCCCTGCCCGACCGAGAGCCATCCGCCGCCGAGGAGGGCTTCGAAGACGACGGGGAGATCGATATTTAAGCGTGGGCACAGCACCGAACAGCCAATTGGTTCGGGTCAATGTGACCGCCCGAACCAGCACCGGGAGCTCGAACGCGGTAGTGGTCGAGGTCCCGGCCGGCCATTGCGATCCCACCGATCTGCTTCCGGCGCTACAGATCCTCGATGACGCTCTGATAACCGAAGCCCGCCGGGCGTCGGAGGCTGCGGGCCGGTCGGTGACCTGTCGGAAAGGGTGCGGCATGTGCTGCCGTCAGCTCGTGCCGGTTGCGGAGATGGAGGCGAATTGGTTGATGGCCCTCGTCGAAACGTTCCCCACGGCCCGCCGGGCGTCCGTGCGGTCGCTGTTCGAGACCGCAGCGACCAAGCTTTCGGAAACAGGCCGACGGGACACAGTCATGAATGCCTGGGCCCTGGACCGTGCACCCCTTCGCAGGTTGGCCGTGGAGTATTTCCGACTCGGGATCGCCTGCCCGTTTCTTAGGGATGAACAATGCAGTATCTATCCGGAGCGACCCCTGGCATGTCGAGAGTATCTCGTTACGTCGCCCGCACAAGATTGTGAGACACTCGGCCATGTCGACCGGGTCCCGGTCCCCGGCCGGCTCTCCTCCCGGCTCGCTAAAGCCAACCGAGCTTCGTGGATTCCTCTCGTGTTGGCGCCGGAGTGGGTTGCCGGGCACCGGGTAGACGGCCACGTAGGCGAGAGACGCACCGGCCCTGAGTTGCTGGCCGAGGCCTTGGGCACGCAATTAGGGGACAAGGAGCCATCAGGAGTCGGGCCGGTGGATCGGCGAGCCAGTGTCGGCCAAACCAGCTGAGAGGATCCCTCTGGAAGGCGCTCAGCCTTGACAAGGGGTCAACGTGTCGTGTTCATCCGTCGGGGCAGGCCTGGACGTGGAGGTAGGACCGGCACTCGTCGTCGGTGAGGCCGCGGCCGATACGATCCTTGGCGATCTCGATGAGCTCGTCGAGATCGGTAGTGATGATGTGCAGACCGTTCTCGGATGGAAGAGCCACATGCCGGCCGTCGGGACTGAGCGAGAAACCGAGGATGTCGGCGCCCATGTCGATGTCGTAGGTCCGGTCCCCGATACCCACATCGAAGACGGAAAAGGTGCTCCCGGCCACCGTGAAGAGCTGCTTCCCGTCCCGGCTCAGCTGCGCGTCCCGAAGACGAGGAGGACCCACCAACTCCTGGATTAGGGCTTCATCAGGGCCGGCTCCACCGAAGAGAGGTTCGGTGCGCCACACTCCGACGTATCCGGTCTCGCTCTCGCCCACGGCTATGAGACCACCGTTCGCGCTCGCCGAGACCCCGCCGGGGATCCCTCGATCCGGCAATGCCATTCTGGCTACCTCGGCTCCGGCGCTCAGGTCCCACAGCACGCCTTCCCCGCGGGTGGTTCCCTGTCCCGGCTGGGTGGAGACGAGTAGGTGGATCCCATCAGGAAGGAAGACCGCCTCTGTGGCACCGACATCGAGACGGACGACCTCTTGCCAGGTCGTCGTGTCGTAGACGGATACACCGAGATCGCCGAAAACGTTGCCGACGGCGAGCTCGCTGCTGTCGGGGCTGAAGTCAAGGGGCGTGCCGGGAGGCAGCGACGCAACGAGTTGGTGGGTATCAGACTCGAGGACCATGACTCGTTCGGACCGGGTGTCGGACATCGCGAGGAAGCATCCATCGGGACTGGCGATGACGTCTTTTGCCGCAGGCAGCTCGCCCGTCAGCGTGGTGAGCCACTCGTTGGTACCCACGTCGAACAGGTGCACCAGACCGTCTTCGATGTCGAGTGCAGCCAGGAGAACTCCGTCCGGGAGCCAATCTGCGGTGCTCCAACTTCCTGGGAACGCCGCGATCTCACCTTGGAGACGAGATAGATCCCACAGCCGAACCATGGTGGCATCAACAGTCGCCAGAGTATGACCATCCGGGCTGTAGGCAACCGCGGTAACGCCGGAGGGATGACCGTTGACAAACGGCTCTTGCTCGTTCGTAGCGGTGTTCCACACCACGGCACGGGCACCCGATCGAAGCGCAATGGTCGATCCGTCGGGACTCCAGGCCGGTTGCCCATCGCCGGCATCGGGGATCTTGATCAATTCCCGGCCGGTTTCGGCATCCCAGATGTGGAGGGTGTGGAGCGCTGAGACCCCTGCCAGGCGACCGCCATCAGGGGAGAACCCGATCCATCTCACGTAGGGAGCAGGACCGATGACCGTCACCCTTCGGCCGTCTGGGACGGTTCGGAGCTCGATCGTTTCTCCCTCGCCCTCCCCGCCTTCCAGGTCCGTCCCGTCCCAATTGACCGTGGCGATGAGGTCGCCGTCCGGCCCAAACGCGATTCCCCACCCCTCGTCGCCGGTCTCGATATTCCCGACAACCGCACCCGTGGCCGTGTCGACAACTGCTACGGAGTAATCCCGGATATTGCGACCCGCCAGTAGTGCGCCGTCCGGACTGAAGGACAATTCCCACTGGTATCGCATCTCTTCGGGGAGAGACGGAAGCCGCTTGCCCGTGGCTGCCTCCCAGAGGACGGTAGGGCCACGTTCGTCGCCGGTGGCGACCAGACTTCCGTCCGGGCTCCAGGCGACACTGCCGGCTTTGAGCATTCCGGGGAGCTCGTGAGCCGTCTCGCCGGTCGCCACATTGACGATGACCGCCGCCTCGAGCGGTGCGTTCGGGTCTCTGGCCAGCAGTCGCGTGCCGTCCGGGCTCCAGGCGACCTCTCCAGCACCCCGCAAGGTGGCCTTCCAGGGGCTGGCGAGGACGGCCTCGTGAAGGCTGCCGATGGCATCCCCAACCACGGGATCGCCGGCGTCCCGGGCGATATCGATCGCTTCGAGCGACAGCAGCATGGATAGCTCCGGATCCTCCGCCATGATGTCGCGGGCATCGCCCGCCAGGTCGCGGGCGGTGGCGGTCCGCATCTGTTGCTCGACCATGGCCGTCTGGTCCCGGGCGCGATTGCGCTGGGTGAGAGCAACAATCGCGAGGAGGGCGGCAACAGCGGCTGCGGCCGCGAAGGTGGCAGTGAGGAGGCGCCGCCGGCGGACGCTCCGCCGGTGCTGTTCTGCTGCTCGTTCGGCAGCGGCGTCGAGGTAGTCGTGTTCGGCGGCGGTCAGCGCCAGGGTGGTGTTCTTCGCCCAATCTTGCAGTCGGGAGAGGCGGTTGCCGGAAGGAAGGAACCCCGGATCCCGGCCGGCTTCGGTCCATACGGTGACGTCGGCGGTCAGCAGGTGGTCGGTCCGGATGTCTTCCCGGTTGTTCTCGACCCAATCCCAGAGGCGGGGCCATTCCTTCAGCAGGGCCTCGTGGGCCACTTCGACCGTGGGGTGGGCAGAGACGGGGTTGCGATCGAAGGTCAGCAAGCGTTGCCTGCCGAAGCGGTCGAGCACGTGGTCCAACGACGTCGCGTCGAGGGGCAAGCCGGTGAGTTCTTCGACGGTCACCCGGCGGCGCAGGTGTTCGGCATCAGCCGTGACCGTCACCAGGTGCAGGAAGACCTGCCGGGTAGCTTCCTGCTCGGTGTCGTCCAACTCAAGATACGTCTGATCGGCACGCCGGGCCAGCGCGCCGGAAATCCCACCGGCGGCCCGGTAGGCGTCCAACGTCAGCGTGTTGCCCCGGCGGTGCTCGAACAGTTCGGTGAGTGTGTACTGCAGCAGCGGCAATGTGGCAGCTCGAGACGCCACGTCGCCGATCAGGGCGGCAGCCAGCTCGGGCTCAACCCGTACTCCCATCGACGCGGCCGGTTCAATCACTGCAGCCCGGACATCGTCATCGCCAAGAGGGGTGACCAGCATCAACCCGATATCGACCAGCCGTGCAAAGGACGGATATGAAAGCGGTCGGTCCAGGAAGTCGGCCCGCAGGGTGCACACAACCCGGATCGGGCGCATACCCGTCACCAGTTCCTCAATCATCCCGAGGAAGGCGGTGTGGGTGTCGGGGCCGGTGAGGACGAACAACTCCTCGAACTGGTCGATGATCTAATAGTTGAGGCTCGGTCTCATTGGTATCGGCGAGTATCTCGGTCAGGCGACCGACCGGATCGGATCCCGGATACATGCTCGTGACAAGCCACCGGTGCGACCCCCTCACGCGTCCTTGTCGGAGAGCCGGAATCAGCCCGGCCCGCACCAGCGACGACTTTCCCGACCCCGACGGTCCCACCACGACCAGAAACCGGCTCGACGTTCCTGGCTCGGCCAGCCGTTCCAGGATTCGCTCCACCAGATCGCGGCGGCCGAAGAAGTCTGCCGCGTCGACCTCGGTGAACGGCCGCAATCCCTTGAACGGGTTCCGCATCTCCGCCGGTGCCGGCGCGACGGCGGTCTCGGCAAACGGGTCGCCGGAGGTCAACGCCGGGTCCTGGCACAAAACCCTCTGCATGAGGGTCTCGAGCCCCGCCGGCGGGTCCAGTCCCGATTGCTCTAGCAGTTGTGTGCGAAATTCGTCGTATTCGTGCAAAGCATCGGCGTGTCTTCCCGCCCGGTAGAGGGCCACCATCAACACGGCCCGCATCCGTTCCCGGAGCGGATTCTCCGACACCAGGGCCCCGAAGTCGCCCACCAGTTCCCGATGCCGACCGGCAGCCAAAGCTGCCCGGCCGCGATCCTCCAGGGCGCCCAGCCGCAGCTCATCCAGACGGCGCGCCTCGGCCTGAACGAACTCCTCATATTGGAAATCTGAGAAAGCCGACCCGCGCCACAACCCCAACGCCTCGTCGAAAAGCTGCGACGCTCGGACCGGATCGGCCGGAAGTTGAGCCTGCGCTTGGGTAAGGAGCATCTCAAACGCAGGGCTGTCGATCGCCTCTCGTGGCAACTCCAGCATGTATCCCGGACTGCGAGTGACTACGGCATCACCGGCCTCACCCAACGCTTCCCGCAGCTTGGAAACGTGGTATCGCAACGTCTTGGTCCCACCCTGCGGGGGTTCCTCCCCCCACAGAGCGTCGATGATCCGGTCCACCGACTGTACCTCACCGACATGGATCGCCAGGAAGGCCAGCAAAGACCGCTGCTTTGGGGAATCCAGCGCCAGCGGACGTCCGTTGACAAGGACCTCCACCGGGCCGAGCACCCGCACCTCGAGTCCAGCCATTCGTCAGCCCTCGTCGATGTCGGGATTGAGCTCGTCGTAGCCGACGATGTTGCGGTAAATCGCGTTGCCTGCTGGTGTGGAGTTGCTGCCGGCCGTCGCTCCGAAGCTCCACGTTTTGACGTAGGAGGCCGCGTCGTTGGTGGTGCCGTCATGAAAGGTCCAGCCCGGCTCGAGCACGATCGTCCAGGTCTTCCCACCGTCATCGGTCGTGATGAGCTCGGCGTGGGCGTTGAGCGGCACATTGGTGCACGGGTCGTACTGGATCAGGCCGGTATTGAGCGCCCGAAGTACGGCAGTACCTTCCGACTCAGCCGAAAAGGTGGAGACCAGCGACAGAGGATCCGAACGAAGCTCGACCACGGTGCCGTTCTCGGACTCGACCACGGTGTAGCCGACATCGCCGAACGAATCCACGCAGACATTGCTGACGTTGTCGGAGTGGACGAAAGTGGTGACCGGGAAGCTGATTGGGATCACCGGGACGTCTTCGCAGAGGAGGTCCTCGGCGGCGAAATAGTCAAACAGGGCATCTTCGAGGCGACTGGTGGCAGCGACCTTGGCCTTACCGGCGGCGAGAGCTGCATCGAAGTCCGGATTGTTGTAGTGCGTTTTGTTGTTGCCGCCTCGATCGATGGTGTTGTACGAGGCGTACTCCGGTTCGAGGAAATCGAGCGGTGAGGGATAGTCCTGGCCCCATCCCAAACGAAACGGACCTGTGATCTCATCATCGTGGAAGGCGAACATGTAGTCCAGGAACTCCGGTGCCTCGAAGGTCACGGTGCCGGCGTCGATCCCCAGCGTCTCGGCCCACATGTCGACGACCGCTCGTATCCAGTAGTCGTGGCCGGCGTCGGCGTTGAACCAGATCGTGATCTCGTCGAGGCCACCGGTTGTGTCCCAGAGTTCTCTGGCTTGCTGAGGGTGATAGTCCCAATGTTCACAGACATGTTCACGGCCGCTCAAAGCGCGAGGGATCACAGAATGAGCCGCCGTAGCGGTGCCGGCGAAGAACTCCTCGACGAGACGTTCACGGTCGATCGCCATTGAAAGCGCCTGGCGGTGCCCCTTGGTGTACTGCTCGAGATACAACGGGACTCCTAGGTAATTGATGGAACCCGAATCCGAGTGCTTGAAGTTCGCACCGAAGTCGCGCTCCGCCAGCGAGAGGAAGACGGACGGTATCTTCCGCATGATGTCCACATCGCCCGTCAGCACCTCGTTGTACCCGACGTCGCGGCTCAGGTGGAAGACCCATTCATACGAATCGACCTTGGCCGGAGGGTGACCCCGGTAATCGGGGTTGCGGGCCGCGGTGATTCGCACGTCATGCTCCCGCGGCTCGGCCATCATGAACGGGCCGTTCCCGATCGGCATCTCGTTCTGCGCATCCGGGTCTTCGAGTGCCGAATCCGGCATGGCGAAGAACGCCACATTGGCGAGCCGGAGCGGGAATTCGGGGTCGGCTTCGGTGAGTTCGACGGTGAAGGTGTTCTCATCGATCACCGTCAGACCGGCCAGCTGGCCCGCAAACCGTTCGGGTGCACCGGTCGTGGTCACCGGCGCAGCGTGCGTCGTCGTCGCCTCTTCGAGAGTTGCCCGAGTGGTGGTCGGGTCACCGGAATCGTCGCTGCTACAGGCACCAATGATGAGGCCCTGGACCACGAGGAGTGCGAGGCAAAACCGCCAAGACTGGACTGATCGCAACGGCTGAGGTTCTGCGCCAGGCATCTGGCCGCCAATCGATCTACACCATCAACGGTACACCCCGTCCTGCTGCCGCAACAAGGGAGAAATTGATGTAGCGGAGCTGCCGCAGACAGCACCTCCGGACCTAATCGAGACCTAATCGGCAGCGAGGTTGGTCCCTAAGGCCGGTTTCGGACGCTGCGGGTATGAAGAACAGCCGCAGCGTCCGCCTCCTGAGCCTCCTCGTCCTGATAATCCAGCTGGGTCCCTACCCGGCGCCACCGCCGGCGGGCGCCGTGGACCTTCCGGCCGATGTGAGAGCAATCGGTGGTGGCGCCGACACACTCCGAGTAGTGGACTGGGTGGTCGACCGCTTTGCGAAAGCCGGTTTGCACCTTCCACCCGCGGACGTCCGGGTGCACGAATCAAGAACCGCATGCGATGGACACCTCGGCTTGACCCGCGACACCGACGACCGGGTCACATTGGAGTTGTGCACGGCCGGGCAGGGGAGAGGTGTCGTCGATCGGCTCATTCTCGTGCACGAACTTGCTCATACCTGGATTGCCCACAACGTCGATTACGAAACTCAACAGAGGTTCATGGAGCTGCATGGGCTCACCGCCTGGTGGGACGCTCGCGACGGTTGGGAGCGCCAGGGAGTCGAGTACGCCGCCGAGACGATCGCCTGGGCTGTTTTTGATGAGGGTGTGCGCCTCATCGGTGAAGTCGACGATGATGAGGAACGCATCCGCGCCGGGTTCCAAATGTTGACCGGGATCAACCTTCCCACCGAGTCCCACGACCACTCGGTAGTCGAACGAGCGGAGAATCTTGAGAAACGGCTCCAAACCGACGGCAACTACCGGTCCGATGAAAGCGAACAGGTAACTAGACCGCAGCTGACCCTGGAGCAGTTTGGTTCGGCGTGGAAGCAAGTTGTGCGAGACAGAGGGCTGCCGACGGGTCTCGGGTCGTGGGCCGAGGAAAGGGGCGGCGCTCTGGTCGTCACCGAAATCACTCCTGTAGTCGGGCTGATCGCCGCCTTGGACGAGGATGGTCTCATCCGTGGCATCACACTCACCGGTCGCGGCGAAGGCCTGTACGACATTTTCGACACGGTGCTCGCCTGGTCGGTGCTGTTCGAGACGCTGTATCCGGAAACGGCCCGCGAAACCTGGGCAGGATCGTTCGATTGGCAGCTGTACCGGAGTGGGTCGGAGATTCGGGGGTACCTGCACCTCGGCGCAGAGCCGGTCGATAGCGGCGTGGTGGTTTCTTCTCTGCCACAGAGCTCGGCCTCGGGCAGGCTGCCGTGACACGGCGTCTTTGTTCGGTTTAGGGCTTTCAGCGTTATTGGTTCCCTGGCAATCAGAACCACCTTGCCGGCGTTGCAGCCGCTCTCGAGCAGTTCGTGTGCTCGGGCGACGTCAACCAATGGGATGCGCTCGGCGATGACCGGCTTGAGCTTGCCTCCAGCAGATTGAGGAGCTCGGCCAGGGTTTGCGTCTGAGTGAGCTTTCCGGCATTCGGGGTCAACGGTGCATGCTTGCCGTCCGGAATGAGCGCGAGCAGAGTCCGGGTCAGCAGGCTCAGTGGAATTACCTTCATCCCTTGCTTGGAGGTGGCGGCCACTCCGAACCACGCCAACCGTCCGCCCTTTCGCAAGGCCCGGTAGGAGCGCCAGAGCTGCTGCGCACCGCCGATGGGGGCGAACACGACATCCACCCCATCACCGGTCGGGCTAGACCCATCCTGGGTCGTTCGGCCCTATCGCCGACCCGGACCGGCTGCATAGTGTTGGTGCTCCCCGAGTGGTCGGGAGACTGCTTTGGTCGCGAAGATAAAGTGCCGGAAGAACCACCGACGACTTTCACGAAGAGGGTGATTGAGTCATGGCGGATGTGAGGATCATCCTCTCAGGGTTGTGGGTAGCAATGATGCTGACCTACCTGCTGGGAGACGTGCTGCGGATATTCGCCGGCGACTTCACCGCGGGCGAAATGGACGGCCAGAAAGCATCCCAGATGGTGTGGATCGGAGCCGCACTGGTCATGCTGATCCCGATCTTCATGGTGGTCTTGTCCCTGACGTTGGGGTATCCCGCCATTCGCTGGGTGAACGTCGTTGTCGCCCTCCTTCTCGTCGTGTTCAACCTTTTTGGCTTGCCGTACCCCTCCGCCTACGACAACTTCTTGATCGTGGTGAGCTTCGTGTTCAACGGCTTGATCGTCTGGTACGCGTGGACGTGGGTCTAACACCCGGCGGGGACCGGGCTCAACAGTCGACCGCCTCTGGCTCCGAGGGACCTTTGCCCCCTAGTAGGGCTCGTTCGTCTCGCGTTCAATGGGATGAGTTCGTGGACGGCCGGTCTCCCAATTGTTGCCACCCAACGCTCCCCGACCATTGACCAATCCGCCACCGCTCAGGAGAACACCTTGAAAGCGATAATCCAAGACGAGTACGGCTCATCTGAGGTTCTGGTACTCGAAGAAATCGACACTCCGGTCGTCAAAGACGATGAAGCACTGGTCCGGGTCCAGGCAGCTTCCGTTCACCCCGGTGACTGGCTGCTGATGACAGGCCGGCCGCTGCTGTTCCGGCCCGGGTTCGGGCTTCGCAAGCCAAGAAAACGAGTTCCGGGATTCGACTTTGCCGGGACCGTTGTATCTGTTGGCGAGAACGTCAGAGAGTTTCAGCCGGGGGATGAGGTCTTCGGAGAAGCTGCCAACGGCAGCTGTGCGGAATATGTCGCCGTGTCCGCAGAAAAGATGGCGTTGAAGCCCGCCAATCTCACTCCGACCCAGGCCGCGGTGGTGCCCGTCTCCGGAGTCACGGCCCTGCGCGGGTTGCGCGATGCGGCGAAGGTACGACCCGGGCAGCATGTGTTGATCAACGGGGCTTCGGGAGGAGTCGGCACCTTCGCCGTGCAGATTGCCAAGGCTCTGGGAGCCGAAGTGACCGGCGTGTGCAGCGCCAGGAACGTCGAGATGGTCCAATCTATCGGCGCCGATCACGTCATCGACTACACCAAAGAAGACTTCACCAAGGGTGGTGAGCGTTTCGACGTGATCCTCGACAACGTAGCCAACCATTCTCTGGCGGCCTGCCGGCGCGTCCTGACGTCGGAGGGGATTCTTCTCACCAACAATGGAACCGCGGGCAATCGTTGGATCGGGCCGTTGGGCCGCATGGCCGGCGCGGCGGCCTTGTCGCTGTTCGTGAGCAAACAGAAGCCTCCCTTTTTTGCACCGGTGAGGAAGAGCGACCTCATCGATCTCAAAGAGATGATCGAGAGCGGCAAGATCACCCCGGTCATCGGACGGACGTTCTCGTTGAACGAGACCGCGGAGGCCCTGAGCCACGTCGGCGAGGGACACGCCCGCGGAAAAGTGGCCATCACGGTGTGAAGCGCAATCGACACGGTGTTGGTCGAGTCGGACGAGTCGTCTTCCGGGTTCGAGGTCGGGAATCCGACACCCATTGTGACGTTGTGCCCTACCTCCGGCCCTACCTGCCACCATATGGTTGAACCTCCCAAAGATGTTGAGGCTGGTGATCGATGTCTGCCAAGGGCGGAAAGCCGGCAGCCGGGCAGCCGCCGGGGTCCGGCGTTGTGATTGGTGCCTGGTTGGGTCTGATAGTGGTGGCCGCGGTGAGTGTTGCGCCACTTATCGCGCCGCAACCGCCGGCCGGTCCGGCTCCCGGGGAGTTCTCGGTGGAAAGGGCGATCGAACATGTGGCCCGTATCGCCGAGAGGCCCCACCCGATCGGCAGTGACGCCAACATGGCGGTCCGTCGCTACCTCGTCGAGGAGTTGACCGCGCTCGGTCTGCAGCCCGAGCTGCAGACCATCACCGTTGTCGACTACTTCGGAGATCCCAACAACACGGTGGAAGTCGTCAACGTGATGGCCCGGATCGCCGGGAGCGACCCCACGGGCGCGGTGGCTTTGATGGCGCACTATGACTCGGTGCCGTCTACGTACGGGGCCAACGACGACGGCTCCGGGGTGGCCGCCATCCTCGAGGCCGCCCGGGTTCTCGTCGCCGGGCCGGGGCTCAGCAATGATGTCATTCTGCTGTTCACCGACGGTGAAGAGCCCGCCCCGCGCTTCGGGTCCACAGCTTTCCTCGATGAGTACCCGTGGGCAGAGGACGTGGGGTTCGTTGTGAATTTCGAGGCTCTGGGTGGTTCGGGACCATCCCTGGTGGTCGAAACCAACGGATCGCAGCTTGCCATCATCAGGGGACTCGCCGCCGCCCGTCCTGTGGCTTTCTCCTTTCTTCCTGAGACCGTCAGGATGATCGGGGGGATCGGAACCGACTTCGATCCGTTCCTCGCCGAAGGCATTCCCGGAATCCATCTGGCCTATCTGGAAGGTTCACCTATCTATCACACTTTCCGCGACTCGCTGAAATGGGTGGGGATGGGAAGCCTTTACCACCACGGCTCCTATGCGGTAGCCCTGGCTCGTCACTTCGGTGACATCGATCTTTCTCGGCTGTCGGGTTCTGAGGACGTCACTTTCTTCACCGTGGGCAGGTGGCTGGTGGTGCGTTACCCGGAGGGTTGGGTCGTTCCTCTGGCCCTCCTGGTCGCCGCCCTGTTCGGGATTTCCGTGGTTCGCCGCGTAGCGTGTCGTGAATCGTCCCTGCGCGCTTTGCTGGTCGGGTTGGGAGTTGTGGTGGTCCGGATAGTCCTGGTAGTCATTGTTGCCACATTGGTCTGGAAGGGATTGACCGGTTTTCGCCAATCACCGGGAGCCGTCGAAAGCTATCTCTATTTGTTCGGGCTGTTGACGCTTTCGGCGGGTATCTGGCTGGCGATCTTCCGGGGCGCACCGCACAGGCCCGCCAAGATCGACATCGCCGGCGCCATGGTGCTGATCTGGGTGGTTCTCGCCGTGGCGACCGGCTTTTCTGCTCCGGGGATGAGTTACCTATTTGCCTGGCCGGCTCTGGTCGGTTCCCTGATCCTGGTAGCGCTGCCCGCCCGCCAGCGATTTCGCATGTGGATCCCTGGCATGATCGCCTTTCCCACCCTGGTTCTGGTGGTACCGGCGATGTACGTGTTCTTCCAAATGGCCCTGCCGAGGCCGGGGAACACCGACTCGCAGATGGTCGAAGTCATGGCCGTGGTGATCCTGCTGGCCACGCTGGTCGGGGGCCTCGTTGCTTCGGTCTCTCACCGTTCGTCGAAAACGGTGATGACCCCCGAATAGCTGGCGACCCACACCCGGCGGGTGGCCGGATCGAACGTGATACCGATGGGATGATGGGCCACGGGCAACGTTTGTAGCACCGCCATGTCGTCTGTAGACAACTTGGCGATCGTGTCTGAGCTGTAGTTGACGACATACAGCGCCGATCCGTCACCAGAGATGGTCATGCTGCGCGGGGCGCTCCCGGTTGCTACCCGGGCAACCACTTCACCTGTCTGCAGGTCGATCTTGGCGACGCGGCCTTCGCCGTTCAGGGTCGCGTACAGGAAGTGACCGGCAGGGTCCATGACCAGGTGGCGTGGCCCGGCGCCGACTCCTTCCAGCCAGGACACCGACAGATCAACGAGATCCACCGCGGCGACGTGGCTGGATCCCATCACCGCCACATAAGCGATGCTCGATTGGGGGTCGACGGCGATGCCGCGCGGGTGTCGACCGACCTCGACCCGGGCAACCTCCTCGCCGGTCTTCACGTCGATCACGCTGACGTCGAAACTGCACCAGTTGGCTACCAGCAGCAAGCGGTCGTCGGGCGTGACGGTAAGGTATTTCGGTACGGCTCCTACCTGGATGATCTGGTCGATCTCCAGAGTGTCCGTGTCGATCCGATAAACAAAACTCTCGTCCCAATCGGCCAGACCGCAGGCGTCGCCGCCCGGACGAGTGAATCCCGGTCCGTACATCTGGTAGTTGGATACAAAACCGTGCGCGCCGTCACTGGTGAAGGCTGCCTCGACCGGGGCTCCCCGGTAGTCACCCTCGAAACCGAATTCGCTCAAGTTCACCGTGTCGGGGATCGTCTTCAGCTTTTCGAAGGTCCGGTTGTAGACGGTCACCGTGTGGCGGTACATCATATTCTGGGCGAAGAACAGGCCGTTCCCGGAATGGACGATCGACTTCGGCGTCAGGTCCCCGGTGATGGTGGCGACCTCTTCCAGGAGGAGTGTGTCCGCCGCCGGGGGCGGGATCGTTGTGGTAGTTGTTGTGGTGGTGGTGGTCGTGGTGGAAGAAGACGTGGTGGTCGGAGGCACCGCCGTAATCACCGGCGCCATGGAGCCGGTGGTGGTTGCGGGGTTGGGCTCCTCAGCTTTGGTGGCGGAACACGCGCCAAGGAACAAGAGCCCGGCAATGAGGAAGATGCGAGAGAGCTTTCCGATAATGCCGGCAGCGTAGACGGATGAGTTCCTTTTGGTGTTTATCCGTCGGCGGGTACGAAGTAGACGTCGGTGGGCTTGAGCTTGCTGTTGCGCAAGAAACGGGGCTGAACTTCCATCCCGATCCACTCGAGTGACGCCTCGTCCGGGTCGACTCCCATCAGCCGGCTGAGAAACAGCGTGTCGACTCCTTCGTACTCGATCATGGCCAGGACATAGGGCGTCTCCGGCAGGAACTCCTCGGATCCGAAGTGGCACACGGTGAAAGCATGGATCCGGGCTTCACGCTCGGTGATATCGATCCAATCGGTCTCGGCGCCCGTGTACATGTCGTGGCCGCGCGGGGTTGCGTAGGTGTACTTCGACTCCGGATCCTGGCTGGCTAGGAGACGCCGGTTGGAAGCCCCCGCGAACCAGGCGCTGTCCTGGCCGTAGGAATGGAGGTAGGTGATCGAGTAGCTCTGTTCGATCTGGATGGGAGCCAGCTGCTTCAGGAACGCCAGCGAGGCCGGGTCGGTGTCGATGGGGAACGGGATGCCGTGAACGGTGAAACCACCGAGGGTCTCTTCTCGACGGTCGGGGAGTTTGGTCATGTCAGTCCTCCTTCCGAAGAATGCTGACCGTGACGTACGTTCCCGTCCCGGCGTGGGAATGGATTGCTCCCTGCCGGGCGTCGGGAACCTGGAGCGTAGGATCGCCGAAGTGCTTGTCGATGGTGCCCTGCAACTGCCAGATGGCAAACACGCCCTGCATCAAGCCGGTTGCACCGACCGGATGGCCGCAGGCAATCAAGCCCCCGGAGGGGTTGACCGGAAGCACAGGATCGTCGGGCAAATCGAGGCCATAGTCGATGCCCGGCATGAAGGCCTTACCAGACGCCGCGAACGGGCCACCCTCCCCGTAGCGGCACAGGCCGAGATCCTCATACGTCTGGATTTCGCTGGATGTATAGGCGTCGTGCAGTTCGATGAAGTCGAGATCGGCCAGCGGATCGACGATCCCCGCCCGGCGGTAGGCGAGGTTCCCGGCGGCCCGCCCCGCCCGGAACGAATGGATGCCGGGGTAGCGGGTGCCCCGGTCCCACAGTTTCTTGTAGTAGGCCCGGGTCTCATCCGAGCCTCGTTCGAGTTCGGTGGCGTAGTCGTGCATGAAGGTGTCGTAATCAACGTGAGGCCGATCCGACATTCGCATGGCGTCGGTCCCACGACCGATACCGGCCACTTCGACGAGCGGACGGGGAACCGAGGCGCCCGCCTTCTCGAGACGCTCCAACCCCTCTTCGGAGGCGAAGATCACCGAGGCCGCCCCGTCCGACATCACGCAGATGTCGAGACGGGTGAGGGGCCAGGCAACCATGGGCGACGATCGCACGTCCTCGACTGAATACCGGTTGCGTTTCTGGGCATAAGGGTTGTGATAGGCGTTGAGGTGGTTCTTGACCGAAACGTGGGCCATCTGTTCGACGGTCGTTCCGTATTCCTTCATATGCCGGGTGACCATCATGGCGTAATAACCCGAGTAGAAGCCTCCTACCGGGTAGTCCCAGGACACGTCGGAGGCCAGCGCGATGAATTCGTTCCCCTTCCAGGTCTCAACGTGGCTCATCGTCTCGAATCCGTAGGCGACGCAGACATCCATATCTCCGGAGGCCACCGACTTCCAGGCCTCCTGAAAGCAGAGGCCTCCAGTTGCTCCGCCACCTTCAACCCGGTGGCTCGGTTTGGGCAGCAAACCCAGGTAGTCCTGGGCCATGATTCCCGCCATCAACTGCCGGGTGAAATGGTCGGAGAAATACGAAGCCACCGAACCGTCCACCGCGGCCGTGAAGGCGGCCATCTCGAGCCCGAGGTCGGCGATGGCATAGTCGTATGCCTCCTTGATGACCGCCTGGAAGGTTTTGTCGGGCCGGGCCTTCGCAAACTTGGAAACACCTCCCGAGATGGCATAGACCGATCGCATTTTCGAGATCCTCTCTACCGGCATTGTCAAACATGCTAGGTGGTTCGCCTGGGCCGGGATCGGTAGGGTCTGCTCGTGACCAGCGCCGGAATCCTCCTTTATCGTCGGGTGGGCGGCACCGTTGAAGTCTTGCTCGCCCATCCGGGTGGTCCGTTTTGGGCAAAGCGAGACGACGGGGCTTGGAGCATTCCCAAAGGTGAAACGGACCAAGGTGAGGATCTGGCGGCGATCGCCCGGCGCGAATTCGAAGAAGAAGTGGGACCTCTCATCGCAGACGGTGATCCCCGGCCGTTGGGGTCGGTGACCTTACGGTCCGGGAAGGTGGTGCATGCGTGGGCTTGTGCCGGCGACTTCGACCCGGCCGAGCAACGTTCCAACACCTTTCGGATGGAGTGGCCACCCCGTTCGGGCCGGGAAGAGGATTTCCCCGAAGTCGATCGGGTCGAATGGTTCACCACCGGGGCGGCGCGTCGCAAGCTGAATCCTGCTCAGGTGGCGTTTCTGGATCGGTTGCTGAAGCTTCTCAACGGTGACACCTGATGTGCCCTTTGTTCTGATGTGGGACACTAATGGTGCATGCTCAATCGTCTGGCGCTGTGGTGGATCCGCCTGACCGGGTGGAATATCGAAGGTGATCTTCCACCCGATCCCAAACTGATTGCCATCGGTGCCCCGCACACGACCAATTGGGATTTTGTGGTCATGGTGGGGGTGATGGCCTCGTTTGGAGTAAAGGCTTCCTTCATGGGCAAAGACAGCCTTTTCAAAGGTCCTTTCGGGTTCATCATGCGCCGTTTGGGCGGTATCCCCATCCGCAGAGGGATCCGCGAGAGCGTCGTCGAACAAATGGCGGCGGCTTTTGCTGCGGCTACCTCCTTGATCCTGGTGATTGCCCCGGCCGGGACCCGCCGGCGTTCGGATCATTGGAAATCCGGCTTTTATCACATAGCCCGTACCGCCGGGGTCGCCATCGTCCCGGCCAAGATCAACTACCAGAAGAAACTGGTCACATTCGGCTTGCCGTTCCATCCCGGCGACGACGTGAGCCTCGATATGGATGGGTTGCGTCGCTTCTTCGCCGACGGTCACGGCAAATACCCCGAGCAGGCATCCGTTCCCAGGCTGGCCGAGGAGGAGACCGGCCACGACCTCACGCCCTAGTGGGCGTTGGCCACGGGCGTCAAGCTTCGAGGGCCGAATCCACCGTCACTCGAATTGCCTCGGCCAGGGCCCGACCGCGCTCGAGGAAACCCTCCGCCGCAGTTCCGGCGTTGCCCGCCCACCCCTCGTCGGTGAGGGAACCGAGGTTGATTCGCACGTTGAGAGCCGCCCCTTCGGCGGCGGCCAGCGCACAGGCACCGGCTACCCCGGCGTCCGTAACGGCGTTGGGATTGCCGTCCCGGGCAACGGTCAATACCATCTCTAGGGCCTCAACGGTGCGTTCGAGCACTTCGAGCGGGACCCGGGTAGCTTGCTGATTGGCCAGTTCCGACGCTTCGGCACGTGCCACGATCTCTGACTGCGTCTGCTTGGGGAGGCGCGCGGCGGCCAGCACCTGGTTGAAGGCCTCGGTATCCCGGTCGACGGCATGCAGAAACCAGGCCTTCAGGCTCTGGGCTCGCCGCCCGAGGTCCTCCATCGGTTCCCGAGAATCCTCCATGCCCTTCTTGGAGAAGGTCAGCGCGGCGATCATCGAGGACAATCCGGCCGACAATGCCCCGCACAATGCGGCCACACTTCCCCCTCCGGGAGCCGGTGTGCCGGCCGATAATTCGTCGACGAATTCGCCGACGGTCCGCGCCACCAGCCCGCCCGAAGATCCCTGATGCCGGTATTCGATGACCTTGGCCCTCGGATCAAAGGGTCCGAGATCATCCAGGCCCAGGGAGAGCACTGCGGCGTGAATTCGCTCAGATTCCGGGACTCCGGTGGTTGCCCCTTGCTTGGCCAGGTAGTGGTCACCGGCCGCCAACAGCGCCTGCCGGGGGATCAGCCCGACCAGTTCGCTGCCGGTCACCCGCAAACCGCGCAGCTCGGCCTCCCGGCACGCCGCGTCAAAAACCTGGTGGATCGAAGTCACGTTGAAATTGGTCAGATTGAACGAAAGCTGGGCCCTCCCATACTCCTCTATGTACCAACCGACACCGCGCAATTCCTTGAACTCTCCCGGCTCCCGCAAGGCGGTTCCGTCGATATCACGGATGATCTGACCGGCGTTGTCTCTTCGGGGACGACCGGTTTCGCGCAGGACTCCGGCGATCTGATCGGCGAGCCGGCGGTCCCGCGTGTTGAGATTGATGTTGTAAGCGATGAGGAATTCGCGCGCTCCGATCGCCGTGGCCCCACTCCGCTCGTTGAAGTGCGCCGGGCCAAAGTCTGGTGGGTCGGTCCGATCGGCGAGACCTTCGTACTCACCTTTGCGGACGACGGCTAGAGATCGACGGTCCTCCCGGGTAGCGGCCGCCTCGTACAAAAAGACGGGAATCCCGAGCTCCTCGCCGACTCGTTGCCCCAGGCGCCGGGCCAGGTCTACGCACTCCTCCAAGGTTACGTCCTGCAAGGGGACGAACGGACAGACATCGGTGGATCCCATCCGGGGGTGTTCACCGTGGTGCCTGGTCATGTCGATCAGAGTTGCGGCCGCCTTTATGGCCCGAAAGGCCGCCTCCTCGACCGCGGCGGGGGAGCCCACGAAGGTGACCACGGTGCGGTTGGTCGCCGCTCCCGGGTCGACGTCGAGCAGCACGGCTCCCTCGACGGCCGTGATCTCGGCAGTGATCGCATTGATGACGGACGAGTCGCGTCCCTCACTGAAGTTGGGCACGCATTCGATCAATTTCACGAATCCTCCGGGTACGACCCTACGGAGACTACCGGACGGGCCGGGAACCTCCGGGAGTCGAACCCGGGCAGAATGAGTATGAATCGGAAGGAACGATGGCCACACGCAGACCGGTAACACCCATCCTCGCCTGGTGTCTTCTCGGCATGGTCGGCTGCACTACTGCTGCAGAACTCCCACCCCTCACCGTCGATGAGGTTCTCCAACCTGCCCCGGTGGCCTCCACCGTCACCAGCCCGGCAATGCCCACGACCACCACCCTGCCCGCAACGCCGGAGGTTCCGGTCGAACCACGGCCCGATCCGGCAGCTCCGGAAGCCGGTCAGGTTCCACCGGTGGGACAAACCGGAGTGGCAGTGATCGCCGCCGGCGGTGCCGAGCTGTACGCCGACCGGTCGGAGAACCCCTTCGTTAGAGCCCATGAGGGCCTGGTGTTCGCCGTCGAGGGCCGCGAGGGCACCTGGTTCTTGTTGCGCACTATGTGCGACACCGAAGCGTGGGCGACCGCCTCGGATCTCGAGTTCACTCCCACGGCGGGTTCGAAGGAGTTGGGGCCGGGAACCGATTTTGGCGAGGTTGTCGTGGTGCTCGATCCCGGCCATGGCGGCCCCAATCACGGGGCATTGGGGCCAACCGGCCTCCGGGAGGAAGTGGTCAACCTCGACATCGCCCGCCGGGCGAGAGACATTCTGGAAGAATCCCACTTGGTCGATTGGGAAACCGGAATCATCTACCCGGGCCGGGACATTCCGCCGGTGGGGCGAGTGTGGGTCACCCGCACTGAGGGACCGGCCGGGGCCGACTACGAAGCCGGCCTGCTGTTTCGGGCCAATCTGGCCGGCCGGGCCGGCGCCGATGCACTTATCTCGATCCACAACAACGCCTCTCCGGATGGTCCGTTCGAGGGTCCCGGTAGCGAAATCTTCTATATGTTCAAAGACCCCGACTCGAGGCGGCTGGGCGGGCTGCTCATCGAAGAGATGCGAAGGTCGTTCGCCCCGTTCGAAGTTGCCTGGATGGGTGATTTCGACGCGGGAGCGAAGTACCGGCTCCAGGAAGACGGCGAGACCGACTACTACGGCATACTGCGCAGGGCGCTGGTGCCGTCGGTGATCGCTGAAGGTGGCTTCATCTCGAGCGAACCGGAAGAGGCGTTACTCGCCACTCCGGAATTCCGCCAGGCCTATGCGGACGCCATCTACCGGGCTTTGGTCCGGTTTGCGACCTCCGACGATCCCGGCTCGGGCTTCACGACGCCCTATCTGCGGACGACCCCGGTCGGAAGCGGAGATGCTCGCCCCACCTGTCGAATCCCGGCTCAACCTTGAGCTCTGGCCAGGAACCGCTGGCGGTCCACGACCACTCGGGTGTGCGTCCCCCCGGCGATGATGCCGTCTCCCTCAAAAGCCCGCACATCGAACTCGATGCGCTTGCCTTCCACCATCCTCACTTCTGCTTCGGCGCGGACCTCGGCGCCGACCAGGGTGGGGGTCGTGTGATCCACCGAAACGTGGATGCCGACACTGGTCATCTCGACCGGCAATCCGTGCAAAGCCGCCACCGCGGCCGCTTCCATCCAGGCGATTACTCGCGGTGTGGCCAGGACCGGGACGTCACCGCTGCCCATTTGGATGGCAGTGTCCTCTTCTGATACTCGCGCCGCATGAGTTCCGCGAGCTCCGCTCATGATCGTGCTCGTCACTTCAGATCTCCCGTCCTTGTTCGAAAAATGTCTGGAGAGGTTCGCGTCCCACAATGGCGTGCGTGGTGTGGTTTTCCCAATCCCCATAGCGCTCCTCGCACCGGGGGCTGCAGAAGTCCGATCGGGTGGTCCGGGTACCTCCGTCCCACAGACAGCGGTTGTGAAGCCGTCTGAGCCAGGCCGGGTCGTAGAGAGGGATGGGGTGTTCGATCACCAGCTTGGCGACGTCCCGCGCGGATTCCGCTGCGGGTCGGTCTGCGCGATTGTCCGGTGGGGCAGTATCCATAGGTACCTTCGTCCCGGTGCACGTTAATCAGGAAGCGACCCGGGCCCCTCGAGCCGGTAAGTCACGCCGGTCGGTCACGACCAGGCATATCCGATCCAGCAACCTGCAACTATTTGATCCGGAAGCCGTCATGTTCGTTGGCCAGAATCCAGGCCGCCACCGTACCGATGTGGATTTCTTCCTGAACGTAAGCCTCCTGGCTGGCGGCCGCCGATCCACGCAACGCCTGGCCGCCCCGCGCTTCCCGCATGGCAGTGATGCGCTGCTGCCAAACGGCGAGACTCTCGGGGCGGAGGTCGATCCAGCCTTTGCGAGCCCAGGCGTCCCGATCCTGCTCGGTTATCGTCACGTTCCGGGCCCCCGCTACTTCGGGGATTCGCACAAACGGCCCGCGAATCAGATTCCGGCCGTCGGCCGTGAGAATCGGAAGACCCAATGAAGTGATGGTGTCGCGCAGGTCGACTCGATCTTCAAGGATGCGGGTGAGCGCGTTGGAGATTTCCGACGGTGTGGAAGCCAATACCCGGGGGAGGGTGCGGTAGGCGAGCCTCAACAGCTCGGCCTCCCAGAGCAACTTGGATAGCTCCGGTGGTCCGAGCTGACCGAGCGCAACGCTGTGCGTTCCGGTCTCCGCCTCGAGACGGGCGAGGTTGTCCATCGCACTGGAGCGCAGAATTCCGGCCCGATAGGAAGAGCCCAGCAATGACCCGTCGATCGCTCCGATGACGTCCCGACCGGTATTCCCGCCCACGATTTCCTGTATGCAGGTGTGAGCCACCTCTTCAGGAGTTACGTACTCCATCTGGCCGATTGAGGTGATGGCCTCGAACTCACCTTTGGTGAACACGCCGTTTTCGCCGGTATCGACGACCGGAAGCTGGAGGTCGGCGCGGCGCTCGAAATTCGAGGTCGCTACCCGAAGTTCGATTTGGCTATCGACGGGGATCGTCTGGGCTGCGTAGAGGTGCAGCGGTTCGCCGCGTTCCAGCACCGTCCGGTACTCAACCGCCGAGAAACCGATAAGTGCCGCCGGTTTGACCTCTTTGACCACCGGTTCGCCATGAGTGCGGGCCAACAGGAACAGCAATCCGGTATGGGCAAACGCAACTGAAGTCTTGGTCATGAGCTTGGCGGACGGACGGTCCTCGCTGTGCGTATACGGGATATTGAGCCCCATGCCGCCCGTTCCGGTCGTTCCCACCTTGAGGTACAGGCGAGTACCGGCCTCGTGCATCGCCCGGCTCAGGATCAATACGTGTCGAATCAATTGCGGCACGGCTTGCGAGAGGATGAGTGCTTCCACATCATGGATGGTCTTATTCCGCGACTCGACCGGATCGTTGTTGGGAGGAACCTCCGAGATGGTCTGTTTGGCGATGATGGAAGTGGTGTAAACGTCCTGGTAGCTGATGGCCGTGGCGGTGTTGATGCAATCGACAATCACGTTTGGGCGGTGCTGAAGAATGAGACGGGCCAGGCTGGATTGCTGATAGGCCGCATCGATCGGGCCGAGAAGATCAGAGAAGATACCCTCGCGGGCGTCCGGATCTTCCAATAGTTCGTCCCGGTGCCGGCGCGAGAAAGACTCTCGCAGAAACACGTCGCCCCATTCGCCGATGATCTCGGTGGCGGTGTGGGGAAACAGGCTGCGGAGATCTTCAACCGCCCGGATGGAACCCTCTTCGACGAGGTCGCCGATGACCACCCGGCGGGGTTCGAGGTCACTGATGATCCGACGAGCGACCTGGGTTCCTACCAGGCCTGCTCCACCCAACAGCAGGAAGGTCTCATCTCGCACGCTCTAAACCTACCCGTTCCCAAAGTGGATTTCGCACTCGTTTCCCAGGCGTGCTGCCGATTACCTACAATCACCGATCATGGCAAATAGACCGGAGTACCAGAGCAGCCCTTCTTTCACTCAGCATCTGGGACGCAACCGCCAGTACCTCCGCGACATCATCCTCGGTGTCAACGATGGTCTTGTCTCGATGTTCCTGCTGGTCGCCGGAGTCGTGGGCGGTGGTATGACCACCCGCAACGTCCTGCTGACGGGAGTGGCCGGCGCGATCGCCGGAGCCATCTCGATGGCATCCGGAGAGTACATCGCCACCAAGACCCAGGAAGAAGTCTTCGAGGGAGAGCTTGCCCTCGAGAAGGAGCATATCCGCGACTATCGCCAGGCTGAATTGCACGAGTTGAGCGACTTGTTGGAGGACATAGGCTTGGATGGTCCGCTGCGCGACGAGGTGGTTTCCCATTTCGGGGAGGACGATGACGCTCTGCTGAAGGTCATGACGGCTCTCGAGTTCGGTGTGGTCGAGACCGAACGGCGATCCCCTTACCGGGCGATGTGGATGTCGGGTGGATTATTCCTGGCGGGGTCGATGCCCTCGGTGATTCCCTTTGCCTTCGTGTCGAGCGCCTCGACCGGACTGTGGATTGCAACCATCGGCGCGGTGTTGGGTTTGTTGGTGGTGGGAGCCGTCAAGACCTGGGCCACCAGGGGGGATCCGCTTCGGGCAGCCGTCGAGAACCTGTTGGTGGCCGCCGGTGGCGGCGGTTTGGCCTACGGCGTGGGGGTCTTGTTCGATCGGCTGGTCGGTTAAGCCTCGCGGCTGGTCCGGATCCGGTCGGCCAGTCCGAATCGCGCCGGCCGCACATCGACAAAGGCGCCGGTGGTAGCGGCGAACCCAGTCGGATCGTCCGGAGTTACGATCATCGGGTCGCCGTCGACTGTGACGCGGAACCGGAACGGGGTCAGTCGCTCGACCGAGACCTCCTCGAGCGGCCAGGAGCCCAGCCGGCTCGGCCCTGCCCATATCCGCATGCGCTGATTCTCGATCTGGATGTGGATCGGCAGACCCGAGGACGGATCTCCCTGATTCTGAATACGGGCTTCATATTCGGCGATGGTATCCCCCTAGCGCGTCCATCTTATCGCACCCCGGTTGAGTCGATGATCGTGTACCAAACATTGACCGGGCCGGAGAAATCGAGTTTCAGAATCACCACGGTGCAGCCGATAACGACTGAGAAGCGCAAGTGCCAAGGAGCCCGACAGCCGTGTTTACCTTCCAATGCACCAGATGCAGGAAGAAGCCAGCGATCATCACGCGCGGCCGGCGAGTCTTCCTGTGCGCGGATTGCGCTACCGGTTCCCTCTGGTACGACATGGTGGGCTCTTTGATGGATCCCGAGGCGCCGGGCAGTGTGCCGGTCCCCGATGTCGAAGCCTCCGAAGCGGCGACCGAGCAATGGGCCGAGGGGCCGATCGACCCCTGGCAAGCCTCCGCCTAGCCGCATCGGGTCCGCAGACCCTCGTACTGGGGTACTAAGTCCCTGTCAAAACGACCTCCGGGTGGAGGAAACTAGTAAGGACGGCACGAGCTGATTGGACGGGGTATGTTCGAGGTTCTCGAAGCACGGAATCTGGCGCCCGATATCCGGTATCTCAGAGTGCAGGCGCCCAAGATCGCTCTGCGCAGGAAACCCGGTCAGTTTGTCATTGTTCGGGCGACGTCGAACGGAGAGCGGATACCCCTCACCATCGCCGATGCCGACCCCGGGGAGGGATGGATTGCCCTCATCTGCCAGGGGGTCGGCAAGACCACTCGCCAGTTGAACACCGCGGTCGAAGGCGACCACATTCCGGATGTGGCGGGACCTCTGGGGATGCCCTCCCGGATCGAGAACTATGGGAACGTGGTCGCTATCGGGGGCGGCGTGGGAACGGCGATCGCCTATCCGACCGCGGCCGCCTTGAAACAAGCCGGGAACCGGGTCGTGGCCATCATCGGAGGCCGAAGCCGCGAGTACGTCATCCTCGAAGAAGAGATGAGAGCGGTCGTGGATGAGGTTTTCCCAACCACCGACGACGGTTCCTACGGGTACCACGGTTTCGTGACGGGCAAACTCGCGGATCTCATCGATTCTGGGCCTCCGATCAATCTGGTGCTCGCCATCGGCCCCATCCCGATGATGAAAGCGGTCGCCGACCTTACGCGACCACACCAGATCGAGACGGTAGTGAGTCTCAATCCGATCATGGTCGACGGCACCGGCATGTGCGGGGGTTGCCGGGTAGAAGTGGCTGGTGAAATGAAATTCGCCTGCGTGGACGGTCCGGAGTTTGATGCGCATCTGGTTGATTTCGAACTCCTGAATCGGCGGAATCGGGCCTATCGGGCTTTCGAGGAACGCAGCCTGGAAGAATGGAACGCGATTCACGGTCATGTAGCCGGAGTTTCATCGTGAACGAACTGACCGGCCGACAGCGCATGCAGATGGAGCGGGTGGCCATGCCCGAGCAGGATGCTGAGGCGCGGCGCCGGACGTTCACGGAGGTCAATCTCGGACTGACTCCCGACCTCGCCATCGAGGAGGCCCGGCGGTGTTTGATGTGCAAGCGCCCCGCCTGCATTGCTGGATGTCCGGTCAACATCCAGATCACCGATTTCATCGACTTGCTTGCCGAAGGACAGTTCGATCAAGCAGCCAAAGTGATCAAACAGGACAATTCGCTTCCGGCGATCTGCGGTAGGGTCTGCCCGCAGGAAAACCAGTGCGAAGGCGCCTGCGTGCTCGATCGCAAGGGCAAAGCGATCGCCATCGGTGCCCTGGAACGCTTTGTCGCCGACTACGAACGCGAAAACGATCTCATGACTGTGTCGCCGCCTGCCCGGCGTACCGGCAAGCGGGTTGCGGTAGTTGGGAGCGGACCCGCCGGCCTGGCCTGCGCGACCGATCTGGCCCGGCTGGGCCACGAGGTCACAGTCTTCGAGGCACTCCACGAATTGGGCGGCGTGCTCGTCTACGGCATTCCCGAATTCCGCCTGCCCAAGGAGATCGTCCGGAAGGAAATCGCTCAGCTCGAGCTGATGGGTGTGGAGTTCGTGACCAACGCCGTCATCGGGATGATGGACTCGATCGACAACCTTCTCGAGGAGGAGGGTTTTGACGCAGTGTTCCTCGGAGTGGGAGCCGGCCTGCCGAGGTTTCCCCGGATCCCCGGCGAGAATCTGATCGGGGTCTATTCCGCCAACGAGTTCCTCACGCGGGTCAACCTGATGAAGGCCTACCTGCCCGATTCCGACACTCCGCTGCTCGACCTGCGGGGTCGGAATGTCGCGGTGTTTGGCGGCGGTAACACGGCAATGGACGCGGTTCGGACTTCGGTGCGATTGGGGGCCGCCCAGGCGTCGATCATCTACCGGCGGTCGGAAGAAGAGATGCCGGCTCGCCGAGAAGAAGTTCATCATGCCCGTCAGGAAGGTGTTCGGTTCGACATGCTGGCGACGCCGGTCGAGTTTGCCGGTGATGCCGAGGGCTTCCTGCAATCGGTTCGCTTGCAGCGGATGGAGCTTGGTGAACCCGATGAGGGCGGCCGGCGACGCCCAATTCCAGTTCCGGGCAGCGAGTGGGAAGAGAAGATCGACGTGGCCGTCGTGGCCATCGGAAACAGTCCGAACCCATTGCTCCCCAAGACGACCCCGGATCTCGATCAGACCCGCTGGGGAACGCTCGTGACCGACGAGACCACGGGACGGACTACCAAGGTCGGCGTGTTCGCGGGAGGCGACATCGTGACCGGCGGGGCGACGGTGATTCTGGCCATGGGGGCGGGAAGAACCGCGGCCGCCTCGATCGATGAGTTCTTACGGACCGGAATCTGGGAGGTTCTCGAGGAACCTGCCGATCTCCCGGTCGGATAGCTCACCGATCCGCACACCGGTAACGTTTGTGTGTGTACCGACGGGGCGGTCTGGCTGCAATTCTGCTGGGTGCGGCACTAGCCGCTCTCTTCCTGATCTGGCCGCTCCGATATCAGACCGGTTGGGTGCGCTCACAGGGGGAAGTGGCCAAGGTCTACGTGGATTGTGGGGAGCCGTTCTCGATTCTGGTGAACGGGGAGTTCGGCGAGGAGATCCACACGCCCTGGATCCAGGAACAATGTGTTCGTAAGGCCCGTACCCGGCCCCTGAACATCATTGTGTTCTCGTTGCCTTTGCTCGCTCTGGGCGTCCACGGATGGGTGCGGGGTCCGTATCGCCGGATACCGCTTTCCGATGTGTTGCGACCCTTCCCCGAGCCGCTCTGGTGGAGGCGCCGGTCGGAGCCCGAGGGACGTTTGTGGCGACCTACTCCGGGACCTGATCCTTGACGTTTTTGGCATTCCAGACAGCCGTCGAGATCAGGAAGAGCGCGAACGCAACAATGAAGACGGGTCCCACCCTGACGATGGTCAGCAACCCGATTCGGTCGGCCAGGGCAGTTCCGAAGAGAGCTCCAACCGGCAGGGTTCCCCAGGCGATGGCCCGAGCCGTGGCGGTCACCCGTCCGAGCAGGTGATCGGGTGTGTACAGCTGTCGCATCGTGGTCATCGACACGTTCGCCCACACGAGACCCATGAAGGCGACCACCAGAATGGTCGTCACGGTGAGCATGCCGGTAGCGAAGGTCACCGAGAAAAGCGAAGTGCCGAACAGCGTCAGTCCCGCGATGAAGGCTCTACCGATCCCGATGATCCGGATTACCGCCGCCGCCGTGAAGGCGCCGATCAGACCGCCGATTCCCATTCCAACGACGAACAACCCAAGCCGAGCGGGATCGTCGGTACCGAGGATCTGGGCTCCGATCAAAACCAGGGCGGCTTCGAGAAATCCGGTGACAAAATTGCCGATCGATCCGGCCAGCGTTGTCAAGCGAATCCGGGTGTCTCGCCAGAGATGCAGCCAGCCTTCCCGTACCTCGAGCCAGAGCCGTCTCTCGGTGGGCAGCCGGCGATCTACCGGACCGCGAATGTAGAAGAAGGAAACGGCCGAGACGATGAAGGTGAGAGCGTTGAAGGTGAAGGCGGCGGGAAAACCGAATGAAGCAACTAGCAAACCGCCGGTGAGCGGGCCAAGAAGGAAAGCCAGCTGTTGGGAGAGTGATAGGCGGCTGTTGGCGGTAGCCAGCAGACGGGGTGCGACGACCGCCGGAAGGAAGGCTTGAAGTCCTGCATTGAAGCTGGCCGCCAGGCTCCCAACGAGAAACGAGAACGGGAGAAGCATCCAGGTCTGGAACCCGGCTTTTGTCGAGAAAACCGCAAGGAGGATGAAGGCGGAAGCCCGCAGGAGGTCTCCGATGATCAGGATGGGTCGTATTCGAAATCGATCGAGGAGAACTCCGCCGAGAAACCCGAAAAGCAGGGTGGGGATGTTCTCGGCAGCCGATATCAATCCGAAGTCGAACGCTCTTTCCGTCAGCTCCTTCAGGAACAGGGGGATGGTCAGATAGGCGACGTAGTCACCAAAGAGAGACACGGTCTGACCGATCCACAGTGCTGTGAACCCGTTCTCCAGGCCGGCTTCCCGGTGTTTACCGCGTTGTCCCATGGCGCCAACACCCTACTCCCGGTCGCGGGGGATCGGTTTTGAGTGGTAGCCTCATAGAGCCCAGATCGAGGAAGTCAAGCAACGTGAGCAATATGAATGAACTGCCCCAGATGGCTGGAGAACTCATCCAGCTGTCGAAGGAGTACCTTCGTCAGGAGACCCTCGAACCCGCCAAACGACTCGGCAAAGTTGCCGGTTTGAGCGTGGGAGCCGGGGTGTTGATCGCCATTGGGGTCATTCTTCTGGCAACGGCCGGGATGCGTTTCTTGATCGAGGTCTTTCCCGAGGGCGGATTGTGGACCGCGCTGGCGCTGTTTTCTTCGGCGCTGGTTTCCGCCGGTGTGGCCGGCATCATCGTTTGGAGGGCAACCCGCTGATGGTGGAACGAGCAGAGATCGAAGCCAAGGCTCGGGAGATCGAACAAGCACTCGTCGAGACCAAAGAGAACGCTCAGGAGAAAGCGGTTCTGGTGGCGGTGGCCGTGGTGGTCATCATCGCCGTGGCGTTCCTCCTCGGCCGGCGACGCGGCAAGAAAGGCGCCGCCTACATCGAGGTCTTCAAGGCTTAGCGGACCTCGTCAGTCGGTCTTGGTTGCCGGCGGAGCGAACCGGATCGTGACAGCCTCGCCCGGCCGCAATCTCTTCTTGTACACACGGGTCTTGGAGGGTTTGGTCGAACGAAACCAGGCAACGAAGAGCATGGCCGCCCCCAGCGCTATGAGGTTCACGTCCCCGGTGCGGAGCCCGCGGAAGCTATTGGCCAGCCCACGCTGAAGAAGGTTCATGCAGTTGAGGATACACGGCTCCCGGGTAGGTACTTGTGAGTCACAGCACCTAGAGTCCTGGATCATGCGAAACGACAACTTCCGGAGGATCGTGGTCTGGTTGATTGTTATTGCCATGGTGCTCACGCTGGTAATCAGTTTTGGGGCACTTCTGTTCTCATGAAGGTCATCCTCCGGCATCCGAAACGAGAAGTGATCGTGGAAGGCCCGGGCAGCGTCCGGGAACTCCTCGAACAAATGGATATCGTTTCTGAGTCCGTCCTGGTCATCAGGGGCAGCGACCTGCTCACCCGCAGCGATCCGGTGAATCCCGATGACACGATCGAATTACGCCCGGTGATATCCGGCGGGGCATAACCCGTGAATTGCCGTGTATGCAAGCAACGTGCCGCGGTGGAGGTCCGGCGCCACAACGCCGCCTTCTGTTCCGGTCATTTCATCGATCATGTGCAAAGACAGGTGGCTCGGACGATCCACGACTTCCGGATGTTCGAACCGGGGGATCGCTTGCTGCTCGGCGTTTCGGGTGGCAAAGACAGCCTCGGCCTGTGGGACATTCTGACCGAGCTTGGCTACGAAGTGGACGGGGTGTATCTCCATCTCGGTATCGGGGATTACAGCTCCGAGAGTATGAAGCTGACCGAGGAGTTTGCCGCCACGCGCCGGTTGGCACTCCGGGTGATCGATCTTCCTTCCGCCTATGGTTTCTCGATCCCTCAGGCGGCGGCGACCCAAGGCCGGAACTCGTGCTCGGTATGCGGGCTTGCCAAGCGGTACCTGCTGAACGATGCCGCTACCGGTTATGACGTATTGGTCATGGGCCACAATCTCGACGATGAGGCGGCCACCCTGCTCGGCAACGTTCTCAATTGGAACACGGAGTATCTGGGCCGTCAGGCGCCCGTCTTGGCCGCCGGTGAGGGCCTGGCCCGTAAGGTCAAACCGCTGATCAGGTTGACGGAGCGCGAAACCGCCGCCTATGCGGTCCTTCGGGGGATCGAATACGAGATCGACGAATGTCCGATGGTGGCCGGGAATACGGTCAATCGTCTCAAAGAGCGAATGAATGTGCTCGAGCAACAATCGCCGGGAATCAAGAGCCGGTTCCTCTTCGGTTTCTTTGAACGTGGCGCCGAGCATTTCGGGATGGGCGAGAAGCCGGAACTGGGTTCCTGTCAGTCCTGTGGGAGCCCCACCACCGGAGACATATGCGCCTTCTGCCGGGTGCGGGCCCGGGCGATCGCGCCGCCAGGAGAGCGAGAGCAATGAGCAAGCCACTCGGGCCGGGGGAGGACTGTCTCCTCATCGACGCCAAAGGCCGGTACTACCTGATCAGGCTGACCGAGGGGGCCGATTTCCACTCGCATCTGGGGCGCTTGCCACATGACCAGATCATCGGTGTACCGGAGGGCAGCTCGGTGGTTTCCGAAAAAGGGAGTCGGCTGATCGTGTTGCGGCCCCGGTTCTTCGACTACATCCTCAAGATGAAACGCGGTGCTCAGGTCGTGTATCCGAAGGACATCGGACCAATACTGATCTACGGGGACATCTCCCCCGGATCGCGGGTCCTGGAAGCCGGCACCGGGTCCGGAGCGCTGACCATGGCACTGGTGCGGGCGGTCGGTCCGGATGGCACAGTGGTGAGCGTCGAGCGTCGGGAGGACCACGCCCGGCATGCCCGGCAGGCCATTGAGAGATTCTTCGGCAACCTGCCCACCAATTTGGATCTGCGGGTGGGCGAAGTCGAGGACATGGTGGCTGAAGTACAACCCGATCGAATCGTGCTGGACTTGCCGCAACCTTGGGACGTCGTCGATGCGGCGGTCGAATCCCTGCAGGGCGGAGGGGTGTTCGTCGCTTACGTTCCGACGGTGCCGCAGATGCAGCAGACCGTGGAAGCGCTCAGAGCCAGCGACGCCTTTGTGGAACTGATGTCGTTCGAGGCGTTTCTGCGAACGTGGAATGTCGACGGGCGATCAGTGCGACCCGACCATCGAATGATTGGCCATACCGGCTTTGTCACCGTTGCCAGGAAAGTCTTGCCCGCCTGAAGAAGAGTCGTCAGTGGTCAGTCCCGTCTGGGCAACGCCTGAAACCTGAAACCTGAAACCTTCCCTACGGTTCTATGAAAATGCACTCGCCGGGGCACTCCTCGGCCGCTTCGATGACCAGATCTTCCTGGGCGGCGGGAACCATAGCCGTTCCCGCGGCACCCTCTTCGTTGCCTTCCGCGGCGGCAAAGATCTTTTCGCCCTCGCGCACGTAGGCGAGTCCGTCGTCGAGCATGACAAACACGTCGGGAGCGATTTCTTCGCAAAGCCCGTCTCCCGTGCAGAGATCCTGATCAATCCAAACCTTCATCGTGTGCTCCTGTGGTCATTGATTGCGAGCGCTTGAATGTTAGCGACAGGTTGGAGAATCTTGCGATTCCCCACCGGTCGCTTCAAGTTCCGTGGGCTTCGTATACTGAAATCGCTGCCTTCGAGGTGTTCATGAGCTCTGAGAAACAAGAAGCCGATCAGTCCGAACAGATCGCCGCGTTGCGCGCGACCACCCGCTCGCTTGAAGAGCAGTTGGTCGTATTGCGACGCCGACTTCAGGACGCTCCCGCCAGGATGCGGATCCTGGAGGAACGTTTGACGGAAACGAAAGGCCGGTTGGCCCAAGCCGTCGCGCAGAACGACAAGCTTTCTGCTGTGCTCGAAGAGGCACGCCAGCAACTGACCGTGCTTCGCGAAGAGGTTGAAAAGCTCTCGGCGCCGCCCAACGCTTTCGGGGCGGTGGTTGGTGTCAACGAAGATGGGACCGTCGACGTGATGGTGGCAGGCCGCAAGCTTCGGGTTAACGCACAACCGAGCATTGAAGTCAAGAAGCTGCAGGTCGGTCAGGAGATCCTGCTCAACGAATCGATGAACGTGATCGATGTTCGCCTGTTCGAATCAAGCGGTGAGGTGGTCGCTGTGAAGGAGAACATCGGAGACGGCCGTCTCTTGGTTCTTGCTCACGCCGACGAAGAGCGAGTAGTCGAGTTGTCCGATCCGATGATGATGGAACCGATCCGGGCCGGCGATCACGTGCGGCTCGATGCTCGCACCGGGTTGGTACTCGAACGGATCGTCCGTCCTGAGGTCGAAGAACTCGTGCTCGAAGAGGTGCCGGATATCACCTACGAGCAGGTGGGCGGCCTGCGCGGACAGATCGAGACCATTCGCGACGCAGTCGAACTTCCTTATGTGCACAAGGACAAGTTCGATCGCTACGGCCTGGACGCTCCCAAGGGCGTGCTTCTGTACGGTCCCCCCGGCTGCGGCAAGACGCTCATCGCCAAGGCCGTCGCCAACAGCCTCGCCAAGGCCGTCGCTCACCGGATGGGTCGGGAGGATGCCAGGTCATACTTCCTCAATATCAAGGGCCCGGAGCTTCTCAACAAATACGTTGGCGAAACCGAGCGTCAGATCCGGCTGATCTTTCAACGAGCCAAGGAGAAGTCGGATGAAGGGGTGCCGGTCATCGTCTTCTTCGATGAAATGGACTCCCTGTTCAGGACGAGAGGAACCGGCATCTCTTCAGATGTCGAGTCGACGATCGTCCCCCAATTGCTGTCCGAGCTCGATGGAGTCGAAAGCCTCAAGAACGTGATCGTTATCGGAGCATCGAATCGGGAAGATCTGATCGATCCGGCGATTCTGAGGCCGGGACGACTCGATGTGAAGATCAAGATCAGCCGTCCCGATGTCGAGGCAGCTCGCGAGATTTTTGGTATTTATCTGAGCGGCGACGTGCCGCTCGACGAGCAAGAACTGGCATCGGCCGGAGGCAGGTCCGAAATGGTCGCCAAGATGATCAACGACACGGTCAGCCTGATGTACTCGACGGATCCTGAGAACCGTTTCCTGGAGGTCACCTATGCAAATGGTGACCGGGAGGTTCTCTATTTCATGGACTTCTCCAGTGGGGCGATGATCGAGAACATCGTCAGACGCGGGAAGAAGGACGCCATCAAGCGCGAGATCAGCGGTGGGCCGGCAGGCTTGCGGACCGCCGATCTGTTGGCTGCCATCAAGCAAGAGTTCGCCGAGCATGAAGACCTGCCCAACACGACCAACCCGGACGACTGGGCCAAGATTTCCGGAAAGAAAGGCGAACGGATCGTGTACGTGCGGACCTTGATCGAGGGTGTTGCCGAGGGGAAGTCCATCGAACCGGTCACTACCGGCCAATACCTCTGATCGTGGCGGTCCACAAGGTCTGCGGGACTGAGACCGAATACGGGATCTCGGTCCGGAATCAGGCAGATTTCAATCCCGCTACCGCCTCCGGGCTGGTAGTCAACTCGTACGCGGGGCGCCGAGCCAGGGTGCAGTGGTCCTTCGAAGAAGAGTCTCCGGGTCGCGATGCCAGAGGCTTCGGCGTCGGGGGTGGGGTGGTGGCCGATTTCGACAGTGCGCTGGTCAACGTGGTCTTGTCGAATGGGGCCCGCCTCTACGTCGATCACGCCCACCCGGAATACTCGACGCCGGAGTGTTTCGATCCGCTCGAAGCCGCTCTCCACGACAAAGCCGGAGAGGTGGTGATGGCCAGGGCAGCCGCCTCGGCCGGGAGTCTGCTCGAGCCCGGACGGCGGATGGGGTTGTACAAGAACAACAGCGACGGAAAGGGGAATTCATACGGCGCTCATGAGAATTATCTGCTCTCACGCGAATTGCCCTTCGCGGATGTCATCCAGTTCTTCACGACTTTCCTGGTCACCAGGCAGATATTCACCGGAGCGGGGAAAGTGGGATCCGAAAACGGCCGGCCCGGCGTTCCCTTCCAACTGACCCAGAGGGCCGACTTCTTCGAGGAAAGGGTCGGGTTGGAGACGACCCTCAAGCGACCGATCGTCAATACGCGAGATGAACCGCACGGAGATCCGGCCAAATACCGGCGGCTTCATGTGATCATCGGTGACGCCAATCTTTCCGAGGTCCAGACGTTCCTCAAGCTGGGGACGGCCGCACTCTTTCTCTCGGCCCTCGAAGATGGTTTGCTGCCGGACCCGGTGGCTTTGGCGGACCCGGTCGAGGCCACCTGGCAGGTCAGCCACGACCTCGGGTTTCAACGATCGCTCTACCTCGATTCCGGCGGATCTGCTACCGCCCTCGAACTGCAGTGGCAGTACCTTGAATGGTTGAAGAAGTACGCAGAATTGGTATCTCCCGATCCGGTCTACCACCAGGTGCTCGACGTCTGGGAGGGGGTGCTGAGCGATCTCGAAGCGGATCCCCTCCGGGTGGCCGATCGGCTCGATTGGGCAGCCAAACTGCGCATCCTCGAGGGCTATCGAGACAGGGATGACCTCCAGTGGGATGATTCCAAGCTTCGGGCGTTGGATCTTCAATACCATGACATCGATCCGGATCGAGGCTTGTACTACCGGTTGGTCGAGCGGGGAGCCATCCAACGTCTGTTTACCGATGATGAGATCGAATCAGCGGTCGAAGAGCCTCCCCACCGAACCCGGGCCTACTTCCGAGGCCGATGTGTATCCCGGTTTTCCCGGTCCCTGGTGGCCGCCAACTGGGACTCGCTGGTCTTCGACGTGGGGGAAGATACCTTGAAGCGGGTGCCTATGATGGAACCGCTGCGGGGGACGAAAGAACGTGTTGAAGTCGTGCTCGAACAAGCCGCCGACGCGGGCGGATTGATACGGGCACTAGGAGGTAGCAATGGCCGAACAGGACCGTAAGCGGGTTCAGCGAAAAGGCACTGAAGCTGAGTCCGAGACCGCCCAAACTGCCTCGACGGAGACGGCTGCCGAGACCACTGCCAAGATCGACGAACTCCTCGATGAGATCGACGAAGTGCTCGAAGAGAACGCCGAAGAATTCGTGAGGAACTACGTGCAAAAGGGCGGGCAATGAGCTCCGAGCCTTTCACGGGCGGCTTGCCCACCGGAGCTCCGTCACCGGGGACCAGTTTTACGGATCTCCTGAGGTTTCTCGACCTCGCACCCGAATGGAAACCCGGTGGGGGAGAAGGTTCGATGCGGGCTCCGGAGGGCACCACCGTCCTGGCTCTTCGATACGCCGACGGGGTCGTGATGGTTGGCGACCGTCAAGCAACCGAGGGCCATCTGGTTGCCCACCGCCGAATCCAAAAAGTCTTCCAAGCCGACCGCTTTTCCGCAGTAGCCATCTCCGGCACGGCCGGCCTGGCCGTTGAGATGGTGCGGCTCTTCCAAACGGAACTCGAGCACTACGAGAAACTCGAAGGAACTCGCCTGAGTCTTGACGGCAAGGCCAACTACCTGGCCCGCATGGTGCGGTCGCAATTACCCATGGTCTTTCAGGGATTGGTGGTGGTGCCGCTGTTCGCCGGTTTTGATGAAGCCTTCTCGACCGGCAGGTTGTACACGTTCGATGTGGTGGGGGGAAGGTACGAGGAGCAAGACTTCGGGGCGACCGGATCGGGGGCCCGAGATGCCAAGTCATTCTTGAGAGGCGCATTTATCGACGATCTCGACGAACCGATGGCCCTCGACACGGGCCTACGGGCTCTGATCACCGCCTCTCAGGAAGACACTGCCACGGGTGGGCCCGACATCCAGCGGGGGATCTATCCCAACGTGGTGACGGTGACCGCCGACGGCTACCAGGAGGTGCCGGAGGAAACCGTCGCAACCATCTCGGCGGTGGCCATGGAGGCCGTGCGATGAGCATGCCGTTCTACGTTCCGCCCGAGCAACTGATCAAGGATCGGGCGGAGTATGCCCGCAAAGGCATTGCCCGAGGTCGTTCGATCGTGGCGATGGAATACGTGGATGGGGTGCTGTTGCTCGCCGAGAATCCCAGCCGGACTCTCTACAAGATCAGCGAGATCTACGATCGGATCGCTTTCGCCGGAGTCGGCAAATACAACGAATTCGAAGCCCTCCGGGTGGCCGGGATCCGGCATGCCGATCTCAAAGGGTATCTATACGGCCGGCCCGACGTTGCTGCCAAAGGGCTGGCCAATGCGTTCTCTCAGACCCTGGGCAACATCTTCACGCATGAGATCAAGCCGTACGAAGTGGAGGTCCTCGTTACGGAAGTCGGTGCCAACGGACAGAGCAACCGGCTGTTCAAAGTCACCTACGACGGAACCCTGTACGACGAGAACCGGTTCTGCGCGATCGGGGGTCAAGCCGATGTCCTGAGCTCAACCCTGGCCGAGCGCTACGTCGAACCGGCCGGGTTGGCGGACACGATTCGGATGGTGGCCCACGCCTTTGCGGAGGTTGAGCAACGAGAGATCGACGGTTGGGAAGCAGCGGTGCTGGACGGCACGAAGAAACGCCGCACCTTCCGGCGCCTCACTCAGGAAGAGATCACCGGGGCCGTCGGGTAGAGACGCTGCAAACGTTTCTGGCCACCGCACCAGACACCGAGGTCATCCCGCAACGATCAGAACGCGCCCGTACGCCACCGCCACCACCAAGAGCGCCGCGACCAGCCACCACACCCACGATCGGATCGGGTCGGCCGATGGTCCGGGACCGAGCGGCTCAACATCGGCAACGATCGCATCGGCCTCGGCGGCCAGGAGAACCAGACGGGCCTCCTCAATACGATCCGGAGGAATCCAGATCTCGGTGACGGCCATCGCTCCGACGGTGAGCCGATACGGGCCGAGGGCCTCACCGCGAATCTGAGCTTCGATCCCTTCCGACTCGAGTCGAGCCCGAAGTAGGTTCGCCTCATTGGGATTGCTCACCCGGGCCAGCAGGACAAAACTCGATTCCATTTCCGCATTGTGAGGCACCACCGGTTTTATGGTCTGCCCTAGGGCCTCGATCGGGCTGAGCCGCAAAACACAACAGAGCGAGCATGAACCGGGCCGGGGTACCCTGGCGCGATGGAGCGAAGGATCTTCGGCATTGAGAACGAGTATGGGGTGACCTGTACTCTGCCGCGGGCAGCGCCGTCTCAGCCCGGACGAAGTCGCTCGTTACCTCTTCCGACGAGTGGTGAGTTGGGGCCGGTCCTCGAACGTCTTCCTGGAGAACGGCGCCCGTCTCTATCTCGATGTGGGCAGCCACCCTGAATATGCCACGCCTGAATGTGACAGCATCTACGACGTCGTTGCCCATGACAAGGGTGGGGAGCGCATCCTGGAAGGTCTTGTGACTTCGGCCGAGGAACGTCTGGCTGAAGAAGGGATCCGCGGTGAGATCTTCCTATTCAAGAACAACACCGACTCAGCCGGTAATTCGTACGGATGCCATGAGAACTACCTGGTCGGGCGGCATGGTGACTTCCAGGTAATCGTCGAGACGTTGATCCCCTTCCTGGTTACCCGTCAGATCTTTACAGGGGCCGGGAAACTCCTGCAAACGGCGCGTGGCACCGTCTACAGCATTGCGCAGCGAGCCGAGCACATCTGGGAGGGCGTCTCCTCGGCCACGACCCGCAGCCGTCCCATTATCAACACCCGTGATGAGCCCCATGCGGACGCCGAACGGTTTCGTCGCCTGCATGTGATAGCCGGGGATTCGAATATGTCCGAGTATGCAACGTTCGTGAAAGTAGGGACGGTCGCGGCTTTGCTGCAGATGCTTGAAGACAATGTCGTATTTCGTGATCTCAGTCTGGAGAATCCGATCCGGGCCATCCGTGAGATCAGCCACGACGTCGCCTGCCGTCGCAAGATCCGGCTGGCCAACGGGCGAGAGTTGTCGGCTCTGGATATTCAGTGGGAATACCTCGATCGGGCCATTCGGTACAGCCGCAGCCCCGGATTCCCTCCTCTGGTGCAGCAAGCCGTCGAAATGTGGGAGCACCTTCTGACGGGTCTGGAGAAGGACCCCATGACCCTCGAGCGGGAGGTCGATTGGGTGGCGAAGTTCCGCCTCATCGATCGGTATCGGGCCCGAGGGGGCCTGTTGCTCTCCGACCCGAAGATCGCTCTCCTCGACCTTTCCTATCACGACGTCAACGTGGACCGTGGCCTGTTCTACTTGCTGCAGCGCAAGGGTTTGGTCGACCGGGTCGTCACGGACGACGCGATTAGTGATGCAGTGGAAAGGCCTCCCCAAACCACCCGGGCGCGGTTGCGAGGCGAGTTTATCAAGGCCGCCAAGGCCAAGAAGCGGGACTTCACCGTGGACTGGGTGCACTTGAAACTCAACGACCAGGCCCAACGTACGGTGTTGTGCAAGGACCCGTTCAAGGCGATCGATGAACGGGTGGAGAGGCTGATAGCAAGTCTTTGAATCATCGGTCATCAGTTATCAGTAGTCAGTTTTCGGATCCAACTCTTTTCGTGATCCTTCTCGCGTGCTCCGACTACCCATACACTTACCGCGACCATGAAACGTGTCATCGAACGTCTTCTCAACCTTCTGGCCTTTCTGCTGACCTCCGGTCGGCCGGTCTCGGCCGATGAGATCCGGAACACCGTCGCGGGTTACGACCAGGACAATGATGAAGCCTTCCGCCGCATGTTTGAGCGTGACAAAGACTTGCTTCGCAACATGGGCATCCCTCTCGAATTGCGACCCACCGACGCATGGGAAGTTGAGTTCGGGTATGTCATCAACCGCGATGAATACGAGCTTCCCGATCCGGGGCTGACCGACGAGGAACGGGCGGCCCTGTGGTTGTCCGCCCAGGTGATTCGTTTGGGCGGACAACCTTCCGGACCCGAAGCGCTGCTGAAGCTTGGAGGCGGAGCGATGTCTGGAGCCGGGGAACCGCTGGCAGCCGATCTGGGCGAATCGGCGGCTCCGCTGGCGGTGGCATTCGAAGCCATCACCGAGCGGCGGGTCCTCACCTTTGATTATCGGGGTCGGAGGCGCCGGGTCCACCCGTACGGCCTCCTGCATCAGCGGGGCCACTGGTATTTGGCGGCATCCGATGGCAAAGAGGTGCGTGCCTACCGGGTGGATCGGGGGTCTGGTTTCGCCGTAGAAGGCCCGGCACAGAGCTTCCAACGTCCGGCCGGGTTTCGCATCCGCGACGCTCTGCCTTCTCTTCCCTGGCAAGCCGGCGACGACGATCTCGAAGCTGTTGTTCGGTTCGACGCCGAAGTGGCCTGGTGGGCCAAACGGCAGCTCGCCGAACCGGCCGTCGAGCAACCGGACGGAAGCCTCGAGGCGAGGATTCGGGTTGCGAATCCGGCGGCGTTCATCGGGTGGCTGCTGGCGTTCGAGGAGCATGCCGAAATCATCGGGCCGGCCGAGCTGCGTACCCAGTTGGTAGAGCTGGTTGAGAGTTCGGGCGATGAGTAAGACCGCCCGCCGGCTCACTCGCATCCTCTCGATGGTTCCTTGGGTGATCGCCAATCAGGGGGCCGCAGTCGAAGAGGTTTGTCGACGTTTCGGATACACGGAACGTGAATTGCTCGAGGACCTCAATCTGGTATTCGTCTGCGGGTTGCCCGGTTACGGACCGGGCGACCTCATGGTGGCCTACGTCGAGAACGACGAAGTGATCGTCGATATGGCCGAGTACTTTTCTCGCCCGTTGCGCCTGACGCCCGCGGAAGCACTGGGCCTGTTGGCTTCGGGTTCGGCGTTGGTGAGCACCGAGCAAGCTCCGGAGGCTCTCGAGGGAGCGCTCCGCAAACTGGCATCGGCTCTTGGCTTCGATGCCGATGAGGCGGTGGTGGTGGATCTGGCCGGCGAGTCGGCGCTGGTTCAACTCCTGAGGCAGGGAGTCTCGGAGGGCCGGGTCATTGCGCTGACCTACACGTCACTTGGGAAAGGCGAGACCCGCCAACGCCTGGTCGAGCCTTGGTCGGTGTTCTCAACACTGGGCAATTGGTATTTATCCGGATTCTGCCGGACCGTCGGAAGCGAGCGGGTCTTCCGGGTTGATCGCATCCAGGAAGCCCGACCGACCGACGACTCCTTTACTCCGCCGCCAGAGCCACCGCCGCCCGAAGTCCGATATACACCGTCGGAGGATGATGTCCGGGCCACCATCCGACTCGGAGAACGGGCCCGATGGGTGGCCGAGTACTACCCGGTGGAAGTTCTGTCGGATTCAGGTATAGAGATGCTGATCGAGTTCTCCGCCGCCGATCCGTCGGTGGCAGCCCGGTTGCTACTTCGCCTGGGAGCGGATGCCAAACTGGTTGCCGGGCCTGAAACCGAGGCGGCGCTACAAGATCTACGCCACCGCATCCTGACCCGGTATCGGGGGCATTGACGTTCGAACTAGTGCGGACGGACTATTTAGCAATAGCCCCTTCAGGCGGTCGGTTCTCCTACCGATAACTCGTGTGTGTACGAAGCGGTTAGCGGAGAACCCGAATGACCACCATCAAGACGACATGTGAACGGTGCGGAGACATAGAGCTCGAACCCGGCGACCTGTCCCTCGAACTCAATCCGACTCAGGAATCAGGCGTCTACTTGTTCACCTGCCCGAGGTGTATCGGAATCCAGCGCCGTCCCGCCAATCCCCGCGTGGTGAATGTGCTGCTCGCCACCGGCGTCAGCTACGAAGTCGTCACGCCCTCACCTATAGAGAACCCGATTACTGAAGCCGAGATCGATGCTTTTGCCCGCCGACTCGACAGCGAAGAGGATCTCCTCCGGTTACTCAGCTACTGAGGCTCAACGCCGGGAAGTCCGGCCGGCGGCCCGGGTTGGACCAACGGTTTCGGCGCTCCCTCTCCACGAACGCCCCGAAATCCCGACCGAGTGTTGTGGCCTCGAAGAACACGACTCGACCCCAAAGAATCACTCTGATGAGTAAGCCGCCTACCATCGCCGCCTGGCCGGCGGCCTTGTATCTGACAGTTATTGCCGGCCTATTGACATACACAACGCTGGTCGGTGGCGTCGCAAACCAGTTGGCGATAGACATCTGCAGCGAACTCTGACTTCGGGATGTCGATCATCGCTTTCACTCGCCTATTCAGATTGAGATGCCGGAATTTCCGGATAAAACAGTGAGGCTGCTCGAGTGGCACCATATTGCTCGGACGGCGTTCAGATACACTTCCGGCGTGACATCCTTCCCCGCCAGTCGCCAGCGAGATGTTCGACTCCATTAGCTTCACCGAACTCATCACCATTCTGCTGATCGCGCTGGTCGTGTTTGGCCCTCAGCGACTACCCGACCTGGCCCGCAAGGCCGGCGAATGGGCGCGGGAGATCCGCAAGACGGCCGGCGAGTTTCGGCGAGGACTCGACAAAGAAGTCGCCGAGATCAAAGAACCTTTCAAAGAAGTGAAGGCCGATCTTGACAAAGCCCAAGGAGATCTGAAGGCAATCGGCGACGACGTCAAGCGATCCGTTGAATGGGTCGGTCCACCTCCGGTGGTCGGCCCGTCTCCCCAAGAGGCTCTGGCCGACAAGCCACCGGACCCGCCCGAAACACCCAAGGAGGCGGAGTGACAGAAGAGCGGCGCCAGCCGATCCTCGAACACCTCGAAGAGCTCCGCTGGCGATTGGTGAAAAGCGCGGCGGCCTTGACAATCGGTGCGGTAGTTGCCTTTTTCTTCCGTGACTGGCTGTTCGAGCTGCTCGAGAGCCCTTATCGCCGGGCGATAGACGACAGCGACGCCCTTGCCCAGTTCCAGGTGACCGAGGGGTTCTCGGTTGCGATGCGACTTGCCCTGTTCGGAGGCGTCTTGCTGGCCAGCCCGGTGTTGCTCTACCAGATCTGGGCCTTTGTCAATCCGGCGTTGACCACGCGGGAACGTAAATGGACCGTACCGATTGTGATGGCTCTGGCGGTGCTTTTCACCGGCGGTGTCGTGTTCGGCTATCTGATCCTGCCACGGGGACTGGAGTTCCTGCTTGGCATACAGAGCGGTCTTGAACCCATCATTGGAGTCGGGAGTTACATTTCGTTGACTCTTCGTTTCCTGCTGGTCTTCGGTCTGGCGTTCGAGTTTCCGGTGTTTTTGTTTGCGGCAGCAGCCGCCGGGCTGCTGTCATCTCAGCAACTGGCCAGGGGGAGGCGCTGGGCAGTGTTGATCATCGTGGTGGTGGGTGCGGTGGTGACTCCAACCGGTGATCCGTTGACCTTATTGGCACTATCGATCCCGCTTTACGTGCTCTACGAGGTGACGCTCTGGCTGGTCAAACTCATCCTTCGGAAATGAGCTTGACGACCTTCTTCGCCGGCCTGCCATTCCGGCCGGATGCTTTCCAACTACATGCCGCCGAGGCCATCGAATCGGGTGCTTCGGTAGTGGTGGCGGCGCCGACCGGGTCGGGCAAGACTCTGGTAGCGGAGGTGGCGGTCCACCTGGCTCTCGAAAGGGGAAGGCGAGCATTCTATACGACCCCTCTGAAAGCCCTTTCGAATCAGAAGTTCGCCGATTTTCGGGAAGCATACGGCCCCGAGCGGGTCGGACTTCTCACCGGTGACAACTCGGTCAACGGCGAGGCGCCCGTAGTGGTGATGACCACCGAAGTGTTACGGAACATGATCTACACCGACCCGCGCGTTCTCGATGATCTGGACACCGTGGTCCTCGACGAAGTGCACTACCTGCAGGACCGTTTCCGAGGGGCCGTTTGGGAAGAGGTCATCATTCACGCCCCGGCCCACATCCAATTGGTCTGTCTGTCGGCCACCGTCTCCAATGCCGATGAGTTCACCGACTGGGTGCGGGCCCGGCGCGGCCCAACGGCACTCGTCCTGGAGGAGACTCGACCGGTACCACTCGAAAGCCTCTACGCCGTCAAGGACCGGTTCGCCGACCACGACTTGATCATCGAGAAGATGCTGGTGCGTCGCAAAGGCAGGATGGAACCCAACCCGGACATCGTGAGAATGCTGTCTCGCAAACGCAGTTCTCGTCGCTACACCACGCCCCGACGCGGTGAGGTGGTGACCGCTCTGGCCTCCGCAGAGATGCTCCCGGCCATCTACTTCATTTTCAGCAGAGCCGGGTGCGAAGACGCAGCCGCGCGTCTTGTAGAAAGCGGAGTCAACCTCACCACCGGCGACGAGCGACAAACCATCCGCCGCCATGCCGAGGAGCGGACCGGCCATCTGGACCATCAAGACCTGGCGGTGCTCGGCTATGACCGCTGGTTGACGCAGCTGCAGGCAGGGATCGGAGCGCACCACGCAGGATTGGTGCCGGCATTCAAGGAAACGGTCGAAGAACTTTTCTTACGGGGGTTGATCAGAGTCGTGTTCGCCACCGAAACCCTCTCACTTGGCATCAACATGCCTGCCAAAACCGTCGTGCTCGAGAACCTGTCGCGATTCACGGGGGAGACTCATGAGGTGCTGCGACCGGGTGATTACACCCAGCTCACCGGTCGGGCGGGCCGCCGGGGTATCGACCACCAGGGCTACGGGGTCGTGCTCTATTCGCGGTTTCTCGAATTCGACCGGGTGGCCGGCATTGCCTCGGCCGGCTCTCATGCGATGCGGTCCAGTTTCCGTCCGACCTACAACATGGCAGCCAATCTGGTTGCCAATTATCCCCAGGCTGAAGCCGAGCGCCTGCTCAATGCTTCATACGGTCAATATCAACGGCGGCGCACCACCGGGTCGTTGCGTCGCTCTCTGGCCAAACAAGAGGAGCGGCTGGCCGACCTCGAGCGCATGGCCCACTGCGATCTGGGTGACGTACAGGAATACCTCGACGTTCTGCGGTCTTCAGCAGGTAGCGGCCACAAGAAGGCAGTGGGTGAGTTCCTGCGGACGCTCCAACCGGGTCACGTAATCGAGATTCCCGGCGGGAAACGGGTGGGCCGGTATGTCGTCGTCAAGCAATGGCGGGGCGGCGATCCCTACCGGATCGTAGTGATGTCGGCGAAGGGAACTACCGCCCAATTCCGGGCCGGCGACCTGAGCCCCGGCACTGTGAGGATAGGAGTTCTTTCGCTCCCCAAGCCCTATCGGCCGCGGGACCCCGGCTACCAGCAAATGGTCGCCTCGGTCTTGCATGACTTCCGGCCCACCACGGCCGACCGCGTGCAACCCGGGGGGACCGGTGAGAGTCTCGACCACCCCGTTGCTTCGTGTCCTGATCGTGCCGATCATGTGAAGGCCGCTCGATTGGTTGCTCGCGCCGCCAAGGAAGTCACCCGTCTTCAACACCAACTCATCGTCGAGGGTGAAGGTCTGGTTGCCGAATTCCATGCGATCCTCGACTTGCTCGGCGAGTGGGGTTATGTCGAGGGGTGGAAGTTGACCAGCGCCGGAGAAGGCCTGAGATTGATCTACAACGAGCTCGATCTGCTCATGGCCCACACCATCGCGGACGGTGGACTGCTGGGTCTGGATCCGGCGGAAACGGCCGCTCTGGTCTCATGTTTTGTGTTTGAGCCGCGGGCCGAACAGGTCGAGGGTCGGATGCCTACCGCTCGCCTCGAACACAGGTGGGACAACCTCATCAATCGGTCGAACACACTACGAAAGGCGGAACGTGGCCGTCATCTCCCGGAAACCCGGGAGCCCCATCGAGGTTTTGCCGAATTGGCCTTCGCCTGGGCCCACGGAGCGGATCTCGAAGCTTTGCTTGGAAAGGACGATCTGGCCGCCGGAGACTTTGTCCGGACTTGCAGGCAGTTGCTAGATCTTCTGCGGCAAATTCGAGATGCCGAACCGGCTCTCGGGGAGCAGGCCACCGGCGCGATACGTATGCTCGATCGCGGAGTTGTGGCGGCGGGAGGTTTGATATGAACGGCTGGCTGGTCGTGGCCAATCCTTATGCGGGCAGACGGCGGGAGATTGAAGAGCGAACCCGCCGCGTATTGGACGCCCAACAGATCGATGCAAGGATCGTCGCTCCTTACGGCGAGGCGGAGGTGCGGCTGTGCATCGACGAGGCGGTGGCCGACGGCTGCGATCGGGTGGTGGCGGTCGGCGGCGACGGAACCATCAATCTGGTAGTCGGGGCCTTGATGCAACACCGCTGGGCGCATCCGCCGACGCTGGGGGTGCTCCCGGCCGGGTCGGGTTCGGATTTTGTGAGGACGTTCGGGATCTCACAGCGGCTCGAGGATGCTGCTCGGCACCTGGGAGGCGATGAGGTTTATCTGGCTGATGTCGGTGTCCTGAGGGGCAGTTGGGGAGAACGGCACTTCATCAACGTGGCCGATGCCGGGGTGCTCGCCGCGCTGGTGCAACGAGCCGAGCGTCTCCCGCGCTGGCTGGGCTCGGCCCGATACCACGTGGCATTGGCCCTCGTGTACCCGAGGTTCCCTGAGGCGGAAATCCACCTGGCGGCCGGCGGACGAACTTACGAGGGCCCTGCTCTGCTGGTGGTGTTCGGCAATGCTCAATTCTTCGGAGGAGGATGGAATATTGCTCCCCGCGCGACGGTTAAGGATGGGCTGTTCGATATCCAGGTGTTCAACGCCCCGAAGCGGGACGTTCCGCGGCTATGGTGGCGCGCCAAGAACGGTGATCATCTCAACGACCGGAGAGTCCGAAGATTCACGGCGGACCGCTTCACTCTGGATACCGATCCGCAGTGGCCGGTTGAGGCCGACGGGGAGTTTTTCGGCTCGGGCCGGGTAGAGGGCGAGGTTCTGCCGGGGGCCATCAGGATAAAGATCTAAGTGACCGCCGGGAGGCGCCGCCGAACGGCCGGGCGGGTATACTCCCGCCGCTTTGGAACCGGAGGAGACATGGCCCGCAAGGATGAGGCGCTCGAAGAATCGGATGTCATAGTCGAAGATGAGGACGTCGATCCCGACGAGGATATTGACGTCGACGATGCCATTCTCGATGATGTCGACGACGTCGATGACGCGATTCTCGATGATGTCGACGACGTCGATCTGGTTGTAGATGACGAAGCCGACGTGGACGGCGTCGAGGATGAAGACCCGGAGACCGATGACGAAACCGACGAAGCTCTCGATGAGCTCGAGGCCGAAGAGCTCGAGCTGCTCGCCGAGGAAGCCGAGGATTCCCTGTTGATTGACGAGGCCGCCGAGATGCGCGAGATCCGTCGGGCCGAGCTGGCCTTGAACATCGGCGCTCAAGAAGCTCGCGGCGACGAGTTCGTGTGTTCCTCGTGTTTCCTCGTGAAGCGGACCAGCCAACTCGCCAACAAGCGGAAACTCATCTGCCGCGACTGCGAATAAGGCGGCGGTTTCCCAAAGGAGACCTTTCTGGTGATGGACAGCGCTCGGGTGACGGTGGTTGTGCCCACCTACAACGAGCGAGAGAATCTGGAAGCGCTGGTCGGGAGAATCCTCGTCCACGGGTACCAGATCCTGATCGTGGACGACGGCTCCCCGGACGGGACCGGGAGTCTGGCCGATCGGCTGGCGGAAACCCAACAACTGGTTGGTGTTGTGCACCGTCCGGTCAAGGAGGGCCTTGGTCCGGCGTACGCCGAAGGTTTCGAGCGAGCCCTGGCCGACGATGCTCTCGTGGTCTGCGAGATGGACGCCGATTTTTCCCATGATCCGGCCGACTTGCCCCGCCTGATTGAGGCGGTAACCACCGGCGAGGCGGATCTGGCGATCGGCAGTCGATACGTCCCGGGCGGATCGACGCCTGATTGGCCGCTTGTCCGCCGCGGGCTTTCCAAAGCCGGGAATCTCTATGCGCGGCTCATGCTTGGCTTGGAAGTCAGGGATGCCACGGCCGGGTTCCGCGCTTTTCGGGCCGCATCGCTCGCCGAACTCGAACCGCATACCTGTCAGGCTTCAGGATATGGTTTTCAGGTGGAGATGGCCTGGCGGGCCACCACCCGGGGGTTGCGAATCGTTGAAGTGCCCATCGTGTTTCGCGACCGGGTTCGCGGTGATTCCAAGATGAAGGGCAGGATCGTGGTCGAGGCAATGTGGTTGGTTACCCGATGGGGAGTGGGAAGAATCGTGAAGCGAACCGGGGTCCGGCAATGAAAGTGTCGGCCCGCCCGGCGGGCCCGGGTGATCTCGCCGAACTGATTCGGCTGTATCGTCTGCTCGCGGCCGAGATGCGGGAGTATCACCGAATGTGGGAGCTTGCCGACGGGCTTCCCCAGCCGATCGAGGCAGCGTTGCAGCATGAGTTGGAGGATCCCGACACCACCATCTACGTGGGCACGATCGACGACATCACCTTCGGTTTCATCCTGGCGCGTTCGGAGCCCCTGCTGCCCCCGGCGAGCGAAGAACGCATTGGTTCGATCCGGTTCGTGTTCACGGAACCGGAAGCGAGGGAGGTGGGAGTCGGCGAGGCAATGCGGGAGGCGATCCTCGAGCATTTGCGGGCCGAAGGTCATCGCCTTTTTGATGCCCATGTCTTGCCCGGCCATCGGTTGGTCAAGAATTTCTTCGAATCCGGCGGCTTTGCGGCCCGCTCGATAGTCATGCACCATCGTGATTAGCGGAGCTCCGAGACCGATTCCGGCGGTCGGGGTAGCAGTAGTTCTAGACGGTGACCTCTTGCTGGTTCGACGGGGGAGGGGGGCCAACGCCGGATTGTGGGCTATCCCGGGCGGCAAGGTCGAATACGGTGAATCTATGCGGGCGGCGGCCATTCGAGAAGTCCGAGAAGAGACGGGAATTGACGTGGAGCTTGGTGCGGTCATTTGGGTTGGAGATGCCCTGGGTCCCGGTGATCCACCCGCCTGGCATTACACGCTGGTCGACTACTTCGGGCAGATGATCGGAGGAGTCCTCCAGGCAGCCGATGACGCCCGGGAAGTGGCCTGGATCCCTCTGCAGAGCGCCCTCGAGCTTCCGTTGACGCCCACCATGCCCGATCTGATTGCCGTTCTGCTCGAAGAAGGGGAGACCCATGATTCAATCGGGTGAGGTCGCCGAACTCCTCCAGACGCTGATCAGGAACAAGTGTGTCAATGATGGGACCCCGGAGAGCGGCCATGAAGAGCGTTCCGTGGCGACGCTACGTAACTACCTAGGACAATCCGGTGTCGAGTTCGAACCTCGGCCGGGGAGGTCCTCGGTTCTATACGACCTCCCGGCCATCGATCCCTCCGCTCCCAAGCTTCTCCTCATGGGACATCTGGATGTGGTACCGGTCAACGAATCCGGATGGCTCCACGACCCCTTTGGGGGCGAAATCCTCGACGGGTTCATATGGGGCAGAGGTGCGGTCGACATGCTCAATCAGACGGCCGCCATGGCCGCGGTGTTCAAGAGGTACCTGGACGGCACGAAACAGGCACCGGCCGGTGGTCTGGCGTTTCTGGCCGTGGCTGATGAGGAAGCCGGTGGCCGGTTCGGAGCCCACTATCTGACCGAACGGCACTGGGACGACGTTGCTTGTGACTATCTCTTGACGGAGATCGCCTACCCCCCGATCCGAACCAACTCCGGTCTGGCCTACCCGGTCAGTGTGGGCGAGAAGGGACCCTTCTGGCGACGCCTGAGCGCCTCCGGCACACCCGGTCACGCCAGCCAGCCGTACGGGACCGACAACGCCCTGGTGCCGTTGGCCCGGGCCCTGTCCAACCTGGCCGGGACACCTTCTCGGGCGGTCATCACGCCGGAATGGCGAACCTTTGTTGAGGGCCTCGGTCTATCCGACGAAGAGACGGGTTTTCTCACCGATCCGGTCCGGATCGACACGGTCATCGGAACACTTTCTCACGATCGACCGGGCTTCGCCCGTTATGTGCACGCGTGTACGCATATGACCGTGGCTCCGACCGTGGTACGAGCGGGCACCAAAACCAACACCATTCCCGATGCCGGGCTCGCCGAGGTGGACGTACGGGTGTTGCCGGGCCAGGACGCGGCCACCGTCGAAGAACACCTCCGTCGGGCAATCGGACCGGATTTCGGGCGACTGGAGATCGAACCGATAGCCGATTTCCCGGCCAATGCCACTCCGGCGGCCGGACCATTGTGGGTCGCCGTTGGCGATGCGATCGAGGAACTCACCGGCTCTCGACGCCTGCTCCCGACGCTGATGCCGGCCACCACCGACGCGCGCTTTTTCCGGGAACGAGGCACCCAGGCGTACGGGGTCGGACTCTTCGATGACGGAGTCGATTTCGACGATTTCCTCGGGATGTTCCACGGCAACAACGAAAGAGTCGCCATCGAGTCTTTGGGGCTCACCACGGCAGTGATCGCCAGAACAGTCGAGCGACTGGCAGACTCCTCGACGGGCTAACCATCCGCGAAGCAACGAATGACGAGACCGGATCGGGGTTTCGGCACAAAGAACGTGCTCTTCTGGGGGAAACGTAAACCGGCCCGGGTTGCCGCGCTGATGGCCTCTTCCGTGACGCCCGCCATGAGCGCCACCGCGCCCTGAGGGTGGGTGGATCCGATCTGAAGTGCCTCGTGCGGGTCGGCGAAGTAGATCGCCTGGCTTTCGTCTACGGCCAGCAGTTCGTACAACAGTTCTCGAGCGACGGCCGGACTGGCTTGCCGCCAGGGCTCGGGCAAGCGGGACAAATGATCGAAGCGAGGCACCAGCGCCACGGGCCCCGTATCGTGTCCGACACCCGCCACGAGCACGATCGTTCCGGGTTGCTGAGGTGGAACGGGTTCGCTTGGTTCGACTATGAAACGGTCACTGAGACGCGCCGGGTCGAATGCCACCCGGGAAAACACCCGGTGGGTCGGACCGATGGCGAGGCCGCTGCCCTGGGCCGGGACCAGGAAGGCCATGATCGAGTCCCACGGCCCTGAGCCTGACTGGACACTCTGATACTCCAGGGCGGTCGTGTAGCGGTGATGACCATCTGCGATGGCGACTGGATGGGACGCAACTGCTGAGGTGATGGCGGCTATCGAATCCGGGTCGGTGATGTCGAACAGACTGTGACTGATCCCGTCTGTCTCGAAAGACACCCGGGGTAGACCCGGTGCCCCCAAGAAGACGGAAAGATCGTTGGCGGGGGTGAGCGCAATGATGAGATCGAGATTGGCGCGAGTGGCGGTCAATACCGCCAATCGATCTGCGTTCGTCTTGGGCATCGTCTCCTCGTGGGGGAGTACTCGACCACCGAGCGGCACCAACGCCAGCGCTCCGATGATTCCCGCCGCCACGTGCTCGGAGCCGGTTTGGTCGTAGTAGCGCATGCGGTATAGGTAGAAACGCGGGTCGGGATCCGTGATCAAGCTCCCATCGACGCGCCAGCCGGACAGCAAGCGAGCCGCTTCCCGGTAGGTAGGATCGCCGGGACCGGCGAGCAGCAACCTGACCATGTTGTGGTCGGAGCTCTCCCGGTAGCGGCGCTCATCGGCCTCGTTGATGACGTCGTACGGCGGGCATGTCGCCGACTTGATGTCGGGGACCCGGGCCGGATCAAAAAGACAGCCACGAAACGGTGCGAACAAAACCATGGACACAGTATTAGCGGGACGGTCTCCCCTCGGCAACGTCGTATGCGATCTCGACGGAGTTGTCTATCTCCTCGGGAACCCGGTGCCCGGGGCCGGAGAGGCACTGACCAAACTCGAGCAGGCGGGCTACACAGTGGTGTTCGTCACCAATAATTCGACCCGCTCCGGGGAAGCCGTGGCTGCCAAGATCGAGAGTCTGACCGGCTATCCGGCCCGACCGGATCAAGTGATCGGCTCCTCCGGTGCCGCAGTGGCCTTGTTGGGGACGGACCCGGGGCCGGTCCTGGTCGTGGGAGGGGAGGGTATCCGGGAGGCCTTGGCCATCGCCGGGGTGCCGGAGACCGACGATCCCCGATCGGCGACGTCGGTTATCGTCGGACTGGATCCGAACATTTCCTACGAGCGTCTTCGTGATGCAGTGGTGGCGATTCACTTGGGGGCCCGGTTCATTGCCACCAACACGGATGCAACCTTTCCGACCCCGGACGGTCCGTGGCCGGGCGCCGGCTCGATAGTGGCGGCCATCCGGGTCGCCTCAGGCGTTGAGCCGGAAGTGGCCGGCAAACCGCACATTGCCATCCGATCCTTGATTCGCTCCAGATTGGCTCCGGGACCGGTTTGGGTGGTCGGCGATCGGCCGGAGACGGATCTGGCGATGGCCAAAGCGGAAGGTTGGACGGCGGTGCTCGTATTGACCGGGGTAGTCGAACACCCGGATCAGGTTCCTGATGAATACCACCCGGATATGGTTCTTCGGTCGATAGCCGATCTACCCGAAGCGCTGCAGTCCTGACCGGCTGCCTGCCAGTCTGCGTCGGTGGGCTTCCACTCTCCGTAACAACGGTCCCCGAAGCAGGGTTGAAATTGCGGCCCCGAACACGAATCCGCCGACGTGGGCTTGCCAGGCTATGCCGGTGGCTCCACCGACCAGGGCGAACTGTCCGACAAACCACAGGATCAGGAAGAAGGCGGCCGGTAACGCCACCGGGATGAAGAAGAATACGGGAAAGACCGAAACCACGCGGGCCCGTGGGAAGAGCACTAGGTAGGCTCCCATGACCCCCGAAATTGCCCCGGAGGCTCCAACCAGCGGGGTGATCTCGCCTGGATTGGTGACAACGAAAGCAGCGGTTGCGGCCAGTCCAGACGTCACATAAAGGAGCAGATATCCAGCCGAACCATAAGCATCTTCGACGTTGTTGCCGAAGATCCACAAGCTCCACAGGTTCCCGAGCAGGTGAGCGAGATTGGCATGGAGGAACATGGAGATCAGGGCGCTGGCCAGGAGGTTCTTGTCGGGGAAGAAGGGAACCCCGACATCCTCGGAATTGCACGCCGGCACATCTCCACCGTCGAGCGGTGACAGAGTCGTCAGCTCGCAAGGGATCGCCGCGTACTCGAATAGGAAATCGCTGAAATCGCTGTCGACGCTCGGTTGGACGGCGAAGAACACATATGCGGCTGCGGCAATCACCAACCAGGTGACCACCGGTCGGGTAAGTGACGGGTTGGCATCGCGAATTGGTATCAAAGACTGGTTCCTGTCGCCGTTGCGGTGATAATAGGGACATGGATACCAAGGAACTCAACGAAGCAATTGCCGCGCTGGCCGAACTCGATCCCGCCGACGCGCCGGATCCGGCTGATCAGATCGCTGAGACCCTGGCCGCCGAGTTGGAAGCATCCGATGAACCAGAAGGGAGCCCGACCGGCTGAAAGCCGCGGGTCACCCGACTGATGTCCCCAACACCCCGGCGCCGGCTCGATCTCGAACTGGTGCGAAGAAAGGTCGTCCCCAGTCGGGCCGCCGCCCAATCGGCGGTTGCCTCCGGCCGGGTAGTGGTCGACGGGGTGCCGGTGCCCAAGGCCTCTACTCTGGTGGATGGTTCCACCACGATTCGAATTACTCCCGACCCCGACCAGTTTGTGTCACGGGGCGGGGAGAAGCTGGCAGGTGCCCTCGAAGCATTTCAGGTTGTGATCCGTGATCGGCGCGCTCTCGATGCCGGATCCTCAACGGGCGGCTTCACCGACTGCCTTCTGCAGAGAGGGGCCGCCTCGGTGGCCGCCGTCGATGTCGGATACGGCCAACTTGACTGGTCGCTCCGAACTGATGTCCGGGTTGCCGTTCATGAGCGCCTCAACCTTCGTCACGCCGACGTTGAGGAGCTGGGCGGTCCTTTCGATGTGATCGTTGGTGATCTCTCGTTCATTTCGATCTGTACTGTGGCCGCCAAGCTTGCCACGCTGGCCGCCGAGGACGGCGACCTCATACTTCTGGTCAAGCCACAATTCGAAGTCGGGAAAGGACAGGTCGGAAAGGGCGGGATCGTGCGCGACCCTGAACAACATCTGGCCGCGCTGCGGCGAGTTGTCGATTGCCTGACAGCCGAAGGACTCGGGTCGCGAGCCGTGGCGTTGTCACCGATCGAAGGCGCCAAAGGAAACCGAGAGTTCTTTGTGTGGGCTCGGAAAGGAGCTACAACCGTGCAGGACGAAGATCTCAAGAGGGTGGTGAAACGTTGAACGTACAGACGATCGTCGTGGTTGTGCACGGAGATCGCCCGGCCGCCACCGGAGTCGCGGAGCGTCTGAGAGACATTGCCGGTCGACACGGGATGCGGGTTGTAGTCCTGCCCGAGGATGGGGCGACCCCCGGAGACGTAGTGGTGGCGATCGGGGGAGACGGCACCGTGCTCCGGGCAGCCCGGGTCGCGTTGCTGGCAGATCTACCACTCTTGGGCGTCAACGTCGGGAGGAAAGGGTTCCTGGCAGACATAGAGCCCGCGGAGCTCGAAGAGGCCGTTGCGGCATTGAAGACCGGGTCATGGCAGGAATCACCGCGAATGACGATCGAAGCACTCGTCAACGATCGGGATCCGGTAACGGGCATCAACGATGTCGTGATAGAGAAGGTTCTCTCCCAACGACTGATCTCGATCGAGGTGGCGATCGACGGCGAACGGTTCCTCAACTACCACGCCGACGGCCTCATCCTGGCGACTCCGACCGGGTCGACTGCCTACAACCTTTCGGCCGGAGGGCCGTTGGTTGCCCCGGAAATCGAGGCACTGATCCTCTCGCCGGTGGCTCCTCACTCGTTGTTTTCCAAGAGTCTCGTTCTTCCCCCGGACACGGAGATCCGCTGCACAGTCGTACAGGATCGATCAGCCGGTGTCAGTGTCGATGGATACGATCTCGGCACAGCGGGTCCCGGGGATGAGATAACAGTTCGGCGCGGCCGTGACACGATTCGATTCATCGAGATATCCGGAAGCTCTTTTCCGGGCCGGGTCAAGGAGAAGTTTCATCTCAACGAAGACCTGCGTTTCTATGGGAGTGAGTGAACGGTGCTCGACGAACTGATTGTTGCGAACCTGGGCATCATCGAGCACGCCCAGTTGCATCCCGGTCCCGGCCTGGTGGCGTTCACGGGAGAGACCGGGGCGGGAAAGACGCTCCTGTTTGGTGCGCTGCGGCTGCTGGTGGGCGGTGCCGCCCGGAGCGATCTGATCGGGCCGTATGGTGATGAGACTCGAGTCGACGGAAGGTTTGTGCGTGGTGATGGTGATGAAGTGGTGGCCGCTCGTACCGTGTCCGCCGGCAGGAGTCGGGCCTACCTGAACGGCAGTATGGCGACCGTCGGAACGCTGGAACAATTGGGGTCCGGCCTGATCGAGATGGTTGCTCAAGATGAGAAGCATGGCCTGGGTCGTGCCGGTGAGGTGCGCGCTCTGATCGACCGGGCGCTTCCGCCGGCCGGGAAGAAACTCCTCGGCGAGTACCACCTGGCCTGGGACACCCTTGCTGCCCTCCGGACCGAGCGCCACCGTTTGGGCGGCGATCGGCGAGCCCTGGAAAGAGAGCTAGATCTGGTCGGATACCAGTTCGAGGAGATCAGGGGGGCAGGATTCTCTCCCGGAGATGATGAGCAACTGGCCGCCGAGGCCGTTCGAATGCGCCACGCCGAGGAATTGGCAACCCGTCTCGGTGAGGCTCGAACAGGCATCGAAAGGGCAGCCGATAACGTCGGTGGAGCCGCTTCCCAGCTGCTGAAAGCAGCCGACCTGGATTCCAGCTTGCGGCATTTGACGGACCAGACGGCGACCACTTTGGCGATGCTGGCCGAGTTGGGCACCGATCTGCGAGTGGCGTTCGAATCCGTCCAGACCGACCCGGGCGCCGCCGAGGCTACTGAGCAGCGTCTGGCGCAATTGGGTGATCTCCGGCGCAAATATGGTGACACGTTGGAAGAGGTCCTCGAGTTCGGCGAGGGAGCCGCCCGTCGACGTGACGAACTGGCCGGGTTGTTAGCCGGGGCCGAACGACTCGAAGTCGAGTTGAACGAAGCCGAACAAGTGGTGGCGGCGATCGGGGCGCGGCTTCGGAAATCTCGCCAAGAGACGGCCGACCGCATTGCGATCGATGCAATGCAACATCTACGAGAGCTGGGAATGCCGACACCGGTGGTTCGGTTGGTCGTCGAGCCTTCCGAGCCGGGCCCGGCCGGAGCCGACCTGGGACGCCTGTTTTTTGCATCGGACGACCGGCTCGAACCGGGACCGGTAAGCCGGGTGGCGTCCGGGGGAGAGCTGAGCCGGCTCGTGCTTTCCCTCCGCTTGGCCGGCGGGGCGGGGCGCGCCCCGGTAGTTGCCTTCGATGAGATTGATGCGGGGGTGGGGGGGAAGACCGCTCTGGCGCTGGGTCGGAAACTGGCCTCCCTGGCCAAAGAACGGCAAGTGTTGTGCGTCACCCATCTCCCTCAAGTTGCGGCCTTCGCCGATCGACACTTTGTGATCAGCCGCACGGGCACCAGCGTGGCAGTGTCGATGGTCGAACAAGAAGAACGCCTGGAAGAGTTGTCGCGAATGCTGGCCGGGCTGCCCGACAGCCGGCAAGGACGCGACCACGCAGACGAACTCATCGCTATGGCTGCCGGCGAACGGGAGTGACCGGTGCTCGGCGCAATCGGGTCCGACTGCTACCATGACCTCCCGTGGCGAAGTATGTGTTCGTAACGGGCGGTGTGGTCTCCAGTCTCGGGAAGGGGATCACGGCTTCCTCTCTCGGCAGACTCCTCAAAGCGCGAGGCCTCAAGGTCGTTAATCAGAAGCTCGACCCGTATATCAACGTTGATCCCGGGACGATGAACCCTTTCCAGCACGGCGAGGTTTTTGTAACCGACGACGGAGGAGAAACAGACCTCGATCTCGGTCACTACGAACGGTTCACCGGTGAGAACCTCCGGCGCGACTCCAACGTCACTACCGGTTCGGTTTACCAAGCCGTCATCCAGAAAGAACGCCGGGGAGACTATCTCGGGGATACCGTCCAGGTCATTCCCCACGTCACCAACGAGATCAAAGCCCGTATCCGGAGGCTGGGGGCTCGCGCAGACGTCGACGTCGTCATCACCGAAGTGGGTGGGACCGTCGGCGATATCGAGAGCCTGCCTTTCCTCGAAGCGATCCGGCAGATCCGTAAGGACGTCGGACGGACCAACTCCGTGTACGTCCACGTCACGTTGGTCCCCTACATCGCCTCGAGCGAGGAGATGAAGACCAAGCCGACCCAGCATTCTGTTGCCGAACTGCGCAGCAGGGGTATTCACCCCGACGTGATCGTTGTTCGGTCCGACCGTCCGGTGGACGAGTCTGCGGTTCGCAAGATCAGCCTGTTCTGCGACGTCGACGCCGATGCCGTCATCAACGCCACCGACGTAGATGACATCTACGCGGTTCCCCTGATGTTGCACCGGGGCGGATTGGACGACGTCATCACCCGGATCCTGGAACTGGAAACCGAGCGTCCCGATCTTGCCGTATGGGAGCACATGGTCGAGCGGGCCCGGCAAGCCACCGCCGAAGTCACGATCGGTCTTGTGGGGAAGTATGTATATCTTCCCGACGCCTACCTGTCGGTGGTGGAGTCCCTTCGGCACGGGGCCTTGGCCAACGACGTCAAGGTCGATTTACGGTGGATTCCCAGTGATGAGATGGACGGGCTGCTGGCCGCCGACCATCTCACCGGTCTGGATGGAATCGTGATACCAGGCGGATTCGGGATTCGTGGCATCGAAGGTAAGATCGCAGCCGCCCGGCATGCTCGCGAGAACAGGATTCCGTTCCTGGGTCTGTGTCTCGGGCTCCAATGCGCGGTCATCGAATTCTCTCGCTCACAGCTCGGTCTGGTCGGAGCCAACAGCGCGGAATTCGATCCAACCACGCCCCACCCGGTGATCGACCTGATGGAGAGCCAGCAGGAAGTCGCCGATATGGGCGGCACCATGCGATTGGGCATTTATGCCGCCAAACTCAAGGAAGGCTCACTCGCCCGTGGTCTCTACGGAGCAGAACTGATCTACGAGCGGCACAGACATCGGTACGAGGTGAACAACCGGTACCGGAAAGACCTCGAAGCGGCCGGCCTGGAGTTGTCGGGCACTTCTCCGGATGACAATCTTGTTGAGATCGTCGAATTGCCGTCGCATCCGTTCTTCATCGCCAGCCAGTTCCACCCCGAATTCAAATCCCGACCGGACAATCCCCATCCGCTCTTTGCCGGGTTCATGGAGGCGGCGGTTCGGCACCGCCGGGGACGTCCCCGTGAGGAGGACCGCGCCGTCGAACGCGCCGCGGTCGGCGACCTGCCCAATCGGTGAACGGTGGTCTCCGGCTCCTCGGAGAGCGGTCCATTGCCGAGGGGTCGTTTCTGGAGGTGGTTCGGCGCCACTACCTGGCGAAAGGTGGTCGATCGGCGCGGCGCGAGATCATTCGCCATCCCGGGGCCGTGGCAGTAGTCCCTGTGATCGACGGCGAGGTCGTGCTCATCTCCCAGTATCGGGTAGCCATTTGTGAAGATCTGTTGGAGATACCGGCGGGGAAGTGCGACGAGCCGGGTGAGAAGCCGGAGGCTACCGCCAGGAGAGAGTGCGAGGAAGAGATCGGCTTTCGTCCCAAGACACTCACCCTTCTCCGGACCTTTTACACGACGCCCGGATTCACCAACGAGGTCATCTGGCTGTACCTCGCCGAGGACCTCGAACCGGTCCGATCCCGTCCGGCGGGTTTTGAAGAGGAAGAGGCCGAGTTGGTACGCCTGCCGATCCGTGAAGCCCTACGAATGGCTCACGATGGTGAGATCAAGGACGCCAAAACCCTGATCGGTCTTCTCTCGCTCGAAAAGGAGTGGATGGCGTGATCATCGGGTTCTTGCCGAGATCAATTGCCTGATGATCTCGCCGCTGGCCCCGGGTGTCGAGGAGTTCTTGGCCTCATTGCGGGCGGAGCGAGGACTGGCCGTCAACACTCTCGCGGCATACCGTCGGGACCTGTTGGACTACCTGGATTACCTGGGAGAAGCCCCGCCGTCGGCGGGTCGGTCCGTCGCCTACGTCGCTCATCTCCACGATCTGGGCCTGAAGCCGTCCACGGTCGCCCGCAAGATCGCGGCGATGCGGGGATTGCACCGGTTCCTGATCGCCGAGCAACTTGCGGTCGAGGATCCAACGGTGCTGCTCGATAGCCCCAGACGGGGGGCGTTGTTGCCCAAAGCTCTGACCATCGAAGAAGTCGAGCGTCTTCTATCTGTGCCGACCGGTGAGACGCCGCTCGGGGCGCGCGACCGGGCGCTTCTGGAGTTCATGTATGCGACCGGGGCGCGCGTCGCCGAAACCATCGGCCTCGACCTGACCGAGCTCGACCTCGATGACCGGACCGCCCTCGTGACCGGGAAGGGCAACAAGCAGCGACTGGTGCCGGTCGGTCGTCCGGCAGTGGAGGCGATCCGGCATTATCTCCCCCACCGGATGGCCTTGAAGGGACCCAGGTTGGATAGCGGTGCGGTGTTCCTCAACGCCCGCGGCGGGCGATTGACCCGACAGGGAGTTTGGGGAATCGTGCGTAAGACGGCCGGGCGGGCAGATATCGATCCGGCCAAGGTCTCTCCCCATGTGTTGCGTCATTCGGCAGCCACACACATGGTCGAGGGGGGTGCGGACCTGAGAACCGTCCAAGAGATGCTCGGTCACGCTAACATCAGCACCACACAGGTGTACACACGGGTATCACCCCAGCATCTCTATGAGGTGTACATCACGTCCCACCCACGGAGTAAGTGAGTACCACGATGGATCTTGACAGCGCTCGTACAGCCCTAATCGAAGAGCGCGACAAACTGGTTCGCCAGCTCGAAGAGCTTGGCGCCACCGAAAGCGGCGATCTGCGCCCGGACTACGAGTTCGGTGATGGTTTCGCCGATGCCGGCGCCGCCACCGCGGAACGAACCGAAGTACTGGGAGTGGTTGAGACGCTGAAGGATCAGTTGGGGTCCGTTGCCAAGGCCCTCGTCAAACTCGACAAAGGAACCTACGGGCTCTGTGACAACTGTGGTCAGCCCATCCCGGCGGCCCGGCTTGAAGCACGACCCGCTTCGGTGCTGTGTGTGGACTGCAAGAACCGGCGGAGATAGTCGCCGTTGACTCTCACCGGTAACAGGATCCTTGATCCGATCATCTTCATTGTGCTGCTGATCATGGCGGTGATCGTCCACGAGGTGTCACACGGACTCGTGGCGCGTCGATTGGGTGACCGTACGGCCGCCGACGCCGGGCGGCTCACCCTCAATCCGATTCCGCACATAGACCCGTTTGGTTCGGTGCTATTGCCGGCCATGCTGGCTTTGAGCGGAGCCCCGGTGTTCGGATGGGCAAAACCGGTTCCGGTCAATCCTCGAGTCTTCCGACGTCCCACCGAAGGGATGGCACTCACCGCCCTGGCCGGACCGATCTCCAACCTGGGGTTGGCGTTGATCGCCGGGAGAGTGTTGTTGCCAATGGCCTCAGGCTTGGTCGCTGATCTGGTCTGGGCATTTGGCTACATCAACGTCGTTCTGGCGATCTTCAACCTGCTGCCCATTCCGCCGCTCGACGGCAGCCGGATGGTTCCATTGTTTCTGGGGGATCGTGGCCGAGCCGCCTACGCCCGCATCGAACCATTCGGGTTCTTGATTCTGTTTGCTCTTCTGTTCATCATCCCCGGTGCTACCCGATGGCTATCCACGCCGATTTCGACGGTTGCCGATTGGTTGGGATTGCTCTGATGGAACTGGGTAGTTGGGGTCATCTGATCGGGAGGTTCTTCGAGGTCGTGCGGGCTGGAGCGCTGACCGAAAATGAACGGCGGGAAGTGGCGACGTGGCTGGACAATGACGGGGAGCGGGCCATCTACTGGGAGCAACCGATTGCCGACCAGCGGCACGGACTGGAAACGGCCCGGATGATCGCCGCAGCTCGCCCCGACCGGCGTGACCTGGTCAGGGCCGGGCTCTTCCACGACACCGGCAAGCGGCATTCGAATCTGGGAGTGTTCGGCAGATCACTGGCCAGTCTTCTGGCCAAACTCCGGTTGCCGGTGCGGGGATCCTGGAGTCGGTACTTGGACCACGGGCCGTTGGGGGCCGAGGATTTGGCCCGACTCGGCGCGGAGCTGCTAGTCACCGAGTTTGCCCGCCATCACCATCGCGAGCGACCGTCTGTGATCTCGGAGGACGACTGGACACTGTTGCAGAGCGTCGATCGATAATGCTGCGCAACCGCGGCAACAACCAATACCATACGGCGACCGCCACCGGATAACCCATATGACGTATGAAGTGAAGACCGCTGTGTTCGAGGGACCGCTGGACCTCTTGCTCCAGCTGATCACCCGCCGGCAAGTGGAGATCACCAAGCTGAGTTTGATCGATCTGGTCGCCGAGTATTTGTCGTTCTTGGACGATATGCGAGACCTCGACATGGAAGTCACCAGCGAGTTTCTTCTGATCGCCTCGACGTTGGTCCAGCTCAAGGCGCGCCATCTTCTTCCAGACGAGACAGCCGCGGATCTGGATGAAGAGCTGGAGCTGATGGAGGAGCGAGACCGTCTTCTGGCCCGCCTGTTGGCTTGCGTGACTTTCAAGGACGTTGCCGCCGTGTTCACGCACCGCTGGCAAGATACCAACCGATATGTGCCCAGGACCTCGGGCATGGATCAACCGATTCGCCCCAAATTGCCGGAGGTGACGATTCCCGTCGATGCGCTTGGTCTGGTCTCGATTGCTGCTCGGATCCTGGCCGACCCGAATCGGGAACCAGATCTCGACCATCTCGATCTGGAACTGCCCTCGGTGGAAGCCGCCATCCACGACCTTCGGTCCAGGATCGAGGATCAGGCCGAAACCAGCTTCGACGAGATAGTGGCTCACACCAGCCGCAAAGTCGAGGTGGTCGCCTATTTCCTGGCGTTGCTCGAACTGGCCAGGTGGGGGATGGTCGAGGTCGCCCAGCGTGATTGGCTGGCCGACATCGTGGTTCGCCGGTCACACGGAGAAACCCCCGGCGACCTGAAGAGCGAGTGGGGCCGAACATCGTGACCAACCGCAGCATTCTGGAGGCGATCCTGTTCGTGGCCGAGCAGCCGGTGCCAGTCGAAGAACTGGCAGAAGTGTTGGAGATCTCTGTTGAGGCTGTTGAAGCTGAGTTGGAGGCGCTGGCCGCCGACCTGACCGCCCGCCAAAGCGGCATCGTCTTGCGGCGCGTCGCCGGAGGGTGGCGTTGCTACAGCCATCCGGAGGCTTTTCCGTATCTCGAGAGGTTTGCGTCGACGGCGACGGCCAGCCGCTTGTCCGGTGCTGCACTCGAAGTTCTGGCGGTCGTTGCCTACCGTCAGCCTGTGTCCCGAAATCAGATCGCGGAGATTCGTGGAGTTGATTCGGACTCCGCCATCCGCACGCTGGAGAGAAGGGGATTGATCGAGGAGCAGGGCCGTCTGCCCCTGCCGGGCACCCCCACCATCTACGGCACGACGCCTTTGTTTCTCGAGAAGCTCGGCCTGAATTCGATGAGCGATCTTCCTCCGCTGGCCGACCATGTCCCACCGGCCACAGTGGTCGAGACCCTCGAGGAGACCTTTCGAGCCGACGGATGAGCGAACCGGCCCGACTCCAGAAGCTGATCGCTCACTCTGGGATCACCTCCCGGCGCGGCGCGGAAGAGATGATCAAGGCCGGCCGGGTGACGGTCGACGGACAACGCGCTCATCTCGGTCAGAAAGTGATGCCCGAGAGCGCGGTGGTCGAGGTGGACGGAGTTCGTTTGCCCGTCAGGCCCGACCTTGTTTACTACCTCGTGAACAAACCGGCGGGGGTGGTGAGCACCGCGGTAGATCCCCACGGCCGTCCTACCTTGACCGGGCTGGTGCCCAAGGAACCACGGGTCTTCCCCGTCGGTCGCCTCGATATCGATTCCGAAGGTCTGATCCTGCTCACCAACGATGGGGATCTCACCAACCTCCTCACCCATCCTCGCCACGGCGTCGCCAAGACCTACACCGTGCTGGTGGCGGGCGTACCGTCGGCCGCGGAGGTGCAGCGTCTCGTGACCGGTCTGGAGCTCGACGACGGATTCGCGGCGGCGCAGTCGGCCCGCCTGCTCGACACCATCCGCAATCGGGCACAGCTGGAAGTAGTCATGGCCGAAGGACGCAAGCGGGAAGTGCGGAGAATGTGCGACGCTATCGGGTACCCGGTGATCCGCCTGTTTCGCACGGCCATCGGTCCCCTCCGGGATCCCACGCTCAGGACCGGTCAAGCGCGGCTCCTGACGGTCGAAGAGGTGCGGTCCCTCTACTCGGCGGCCTCCGTCTAGTGACGGCGTGCCAGACTCCCTTTTGATGGTTGTTGAACACCGGCTTCCCCGACAGCTCCCAATCCGGCCGCGCGGACCGGTTGACGGTACCCTGCAGCTGCCGGGCTCAAAGAGCTTGACCAACCGGGCTTTCGTATGTGCAGCCCTGGCCGAGGGAACCAGCATCCTGACCGGCGCGCTCGACGCCGACGACACGCGGGCGATGATGGATTGTCTGACGCAATTGGGAGGATCGTTCGAGGTCGTCGGTCAAACCGTCGTCGTAGGCGGGACGAACGGCCGGTTGAAGGGATCGGACCGGCCTCTGCAAGCAGGCGCCTCCGGGACTACGGCCAGGTTCCTGGCGGCCGTTGCGACACTGGCCGACGGACCTTCTCTCATTGACGGCACCCCCCGAATGCGTCGCCGGCCGATTGGAGAGCTGGTCGCGGCTCTCCAGGCTCTCGGGGCGAGAATCGAGGCGCTGGGAGATGGAGGCTATCCGCCGGTAAGGGTGGGCGGGGGAGGACTTCCGGGCGGTCACGCCGAAATCGACGCGCGCCGGTCCAGCCAATTCGTGTCGGCCATCGCTCTCGCCGCTCCTTACTCCGCCGTCGACACATCGTTGGCGTTCCGGGATGGCATGCTGGTCTCGCGGCCCTATGTGGAGAGCACCGTCGAAGTAATGAGTGCTTTCGGAGCAGACACCGTGCTGAGTGAACGTGGCATACGAGTCGGGCGAGGTGGCTACCGGGCGAGTTCGTATGTGATCGAACCGGACGCTTCGTCCGCGGCCTATCCCCTCGTCGCCGCCGCCATCACCCGGGGTTCCGTTCGGCTGCCCGGGTTCAGCCTCGATTCGACCCAGGCGGATCTGGCCATCCTGGAGGTACTGCAGGCCATGGGTTGCCGGGTGGAGCGGAGCCAATCGCTCGTGACGTTGACCGGCCCGATCACCAAACTGCGCGGGATCGATGTCGACATGGGCCAGATGCCGGACGCCGTTCCGGCGCTCGCAGTAGCAGCTCTGTTCGCGACCGGACCCACCCGGTTCACCAACATCGCCAACTTGCGGTTGAAAGAATCGGACCGGCTGGCGGCCCTGGAGACCGAACTCGGCAAGCTGGGGTCACAGGTGGAGACCGGGCCCGATTGGATGACCGTGCGGCCCGGTCCGCCCCACGGAGCAGAAATCGACACATATGATGATCACCGGATTGCCATGGCCCTGTCGCTGGCCGGTCTGGTGATTCCCGACGTGGTTATCAACGATCCGGGTTGTGTGGCCAAGACTTGGCCGGGCTTCTTCGATGAGCTCGATCAACTATGGCCGGCCGAGAGTAGGGTGGCCGCTCCGCGGACGAAAGGCGACCAGCGGATGGGACGGACGGTGTTAGCGATCGATGGTCCCGGGGGAGCCGGCAAAACTACCGTGAGCAAGGGAGTGGCCGACCGGTTGCAGCTCCCGCATTTGGACACCGGTGCCACCTATCGGGCGGCCGCCCTGGCGGCTCGCCGGGCAGGGGTTGACCTAGACGATGCTCGAGCGGTGACCGAGGTGGTCCGGAAGGCCGGATTCGGCTATCGCAACGGAGCCATGCTGTTGGCCGGCGAAGATGTGAGTGAGGCGATCCGGAGTCCCGAGTTGACCTCGCACGCCAGCCGGGTCTCGGCCATTCCTGAAGTGCGCGAAGTGCTGGTTACCTGGCAACGGACCTGGGTGGAGCGGCAGGGGGGGTCCGCCGTGGTTGAGGGCCGCGATATCGGGACGGTGGTGTTCCCGGAAGCTCCGGTGAAGATCTTCCTCACTGCCCGTCCCGAAGTCCGGGCGGCTCGCCGGGCACGCGAGTTACCGGATGGTGAAGGGTCCCTGGCCGGTGTCGCTCGCGAACTAGAGCGTCGCGATCTCCGCGATTCGACCAGGCAGGCATCGCCGCTGCGACCGGCCGCGGATGCCGTGGAGATAGACACGTCCAACATGCCGGTTGACGAGGTGATCGACTTCGTGGTCCGGTTGGTGGCGGAGCGGCTGCCGGGCTCCTAAGGGCGTATCAGCTGGAGAGCCTCGGTGGCGGTCCAGTCCCGATCATTCTCCAGCAGACCGGGACGTCCGGGGCGGCGGGCCGTGAAACCTCCCTCGACGGCTGCTTGCAGGGCGCTGAGGAAACTGCGGAGCTGTCGGGGGAGAGGGAAATATTCCTCCTCATCGGTCAACCCGAAGAGTTCGAACCCGTCGGATGGATCGATACGGTCGATGACCTCTTGCACCAGGTGGTCGGGGGCGGATGCACCGGCGGTCAACCCCACGATGCGGGCCTCGGTGAGCCAGTCGTCCTGGATGCCGGCAGCGTTGTCGATCCGATAGGCCGGGGTCCCGGCTTCCTGGGCGACCCGGACGAGCGCCTGCGTATTTGAGGAATTCTCCGAGCCGACCACCAGGATGAGGTCTGCACGCCCGGACAACCGTTGCACGGCTTCCTGGCGGTTGGTGGTCGCGTAGCAGAGATCGCTCTTGCGGGCCGTCCAGAGGTCCGGGTAGCGGGCGGCTGCCTCGTCGAGCACCGTTTGCCACTCATGGATGCCCAGGGTGGTCTGGGCAAGCAGCGCAACTTTGGCCGGGTCGGCCGGATCGAATCCGGCCAAACCGGTCTCTGGTTGAACCAGAGCGATCGAATCTGGGGCTTCCGCCACCGTGCCGATGGCTTCGTCGTGACCCTCGTGGCCGACATAAATGATGTCGAACCTTTCATCTGCCATGCGCTTGACTTCGTGGTGCACCTTGGTCACCAGCGGGCATACCGCGTCGATGACCACCCCGGCTCGGTTACCGGCAGCCGCTACAACGTCGGGGGCGGATCCGTGAGCAGAGAGCATCACCGGCGCACCCCTCGGCACCTCGTCGATGTCGTCAACGAAGATGACTCCTACCTGCTCGAAGGCCTTTACTACCCACTGGTTGTGAACGATCTGGTGGTAGCAGTACACCGGCGGCTCGAAGACACGCACCATCCACGTCAAGGCCTTGATGGCCATCTCGACACCGGCGCAGAATCCACGCGGTTCGGCCAGCAGCACTTTTTCGGGCATATCACCATGGTAGGAGAAATCGGTGCTTCTTCTTCGTGCTTGTCTGGCGCAGTACTTAGGCTGTTGGCGTGCACAACTCGGTCATGTTCCTCCGCTCATGAGCCGGCTGCCCGTGGTCGCAGTATTGGGTCGCCCCAACGTCGGCAAGTCGACATTGGTCAACCGCGTGCTGGGTCGCCGGGCCGCCGTGGTGCAGGAACGACCGGGGGTGACCCGGGACCGCCGCGAGTTCCGAGCAGACTGGGCGGGCCGCGACTTCATCCTGATCGACACCGGGGGGTGGGAGTTGGCGCCCGGTGAGGAGTTGACCGCCGGCATCACGGCCCAGGCGGAGGCGGCGCTGGAGGGAGCCGACGTCGTGTTGTTCGTGGTCGATGCGACCGTGGGGATGTCCGAAGACGATGCTGCGGTCGCGACCATGCTGCACGACACCACTGCCTGTGTCATCCTGGTCGCCAACAAGGTCGACGACGCGGCTCAGGAGATGGACATCTCGGCGCTCTGGAAGACCAGCCTCGGCGAGCCGGTTCCGGTCAGTGCCGTCCACGGTCGGGGTGTGGGGGATCTGCTCGATCGTCTGGTCGCCGCCCTGCCGGAGGCAGAGGATGTCCGGGAGGATGAACTCAGGACTTTGGCCATAATTGGTCGCCCCAATGTCGGAAAGTCGACGCTGTTGAACAGATTGATCGGTGAGGAACGGGTGCTCGTCTCACCGACCCCCGGGACCACCAGAGACCCGATCGATGTGGAGGTAGCCATCGGTGATGAGGTCTTTCGAGTTGTGGACACAGCCGGAATCCGGCGAGCCCCCAAAGTCAAAGACAGTGCCGATTTCTACTCGCTCATCCGCGCCCGGCAGGCGCTCGACGAAGCGGATGTTGCCTTGCTGCTCGTAGACGCCACCGAGGGCGTGACCCAGCAGGATCAGCGAATCGCCGAAGAAGCTGCCACCTCCGGCGCTGGTCTGATCATCCTTCTCAACAAGTGGGATCTACCCGATCTGGAACAACGGGAAGAGACCACCTTCGGAGTGGGAGACCGGCTGGGGTTCGTGAGCTGGGCACCGGTGCTTCGCATCTCGGCTCTGACCGGTGCCCGGTTGCACCGGCTGCCGGGCGCTTTGGAGGTTGTGCTCGAAAACCGGGCCCGTCGGGTCCCCACGGGCCAGCTGAATCGGCTGATCCGCAGCTGGCAGGCGTCGCATCCGCCTCCCGTACGAAAAGGCCGGCGACCGAAGATCATGTATGCCGTCCAGGCGGGTACCAATCCGCCCACCATCATTGTCTTCGTCTCGGGCGGGGAACTGGGAGACGACTATCTCCGGTTTCTGGAGAACCGAATGCGGGCGGAACTGGATTTCACGGGCACGCCGATTCACCTATTGACTCGCGCAAAAGAGAGAAGAGCGGGCCGTGGTTGACGCGCGTCGAAATCTCGACCACCTCGCCGAGGGGCAGGGCCGAGCTTCCGATCGCCGCCGTGGAGTTGCTTCGGTTTGACCGAGCCCGAACCGCAGCAGAGGCCGCTGTTCTATTGGCTCATGGTGGTGGCTGTGGGCGTATACCTGGCCGTCCGCATGGTTGAGGGCGGCCTGTGCGTGATCTCTTGGCTGGGTTGGGGATCCTGCCCGTGGGGAGGGTGAATTCCGCGGCGGTCCACTAGCCGATTGCTCGATTAACATCATCAGCCACGGGCTGTGGCGCAGCTTGGTTAGCGCGCTTGACTGGGGGTCAAGAGGTCGGGAGTTCAAATCTCCCCAGCCCGACGGACCTGCATCTTGCGCGGCATCCGCGATCCGCAACGATCTCGCGGTTCCCAGGCTGGCGGTTCTGGGAACGAATCGTGCCGTCCGGCATTTTCTTTGGCAGCGCTTTGTCGATCGCGGCGTCGGCTGGATGGGCACCGGTATCGCCGAGCGAATAGCATCATCTGTGTTGGCCCTGGGTGCCTAGCGAGGGCAAGCCCATGAAGAGCAAATGGGGTCGTTTGATTTTAGTCCCGGTCATAGCCCTGGGGGCGGGCATCCTCGCGCCTGGATCCGGCTACGCGGCTACGAAGGCCTGTCCGTCGGATCTCGCCTCGGCCGGGTTCGTCGATCTGGACGGTCTGTCCGAAGAGTCAACCTCGGCGATCGACTGCGTTGCGCATTACAACATCACCACCGGTACGGGTTTCCTTACGTATTCTCCACACGTCGCCGTTCCGCGATGGCAAATGGCGATCTTCCTGGCTCGCACCGCCCAAGCGCTGGGGTTGTCCCTCCCCTCGCCTACGCCGCAAGGATTCATCGACGTTCCAGGTATCGAACCGGCCGCCCAGATCGCCATCAACCAAATCACCGAGATTGGTCTGGCATCCGGAACCAGCCGCACCACATTCTCGCCTCACCAAAGAATGCCGCGTTGGCAGATGGCGATCTTCGTTTCCCGCCTTCTCGAGCGCGCTGGGATCGAGATGCCGGCCGGTCACGACTACGGCTTCACCGACTTGAGCAACCTCTCGGCGGAAGCGACCACGGCCATCAATCAGATCGCCCGACTCGGAGTGGCCTCGGGCACCTCTCCGACCACATTCTCGCCTCACCAGACGATGCCCCGCTGGCAGATGGCGATCTTCCTGGCGAACGCTCTACAGGCAGCCGGGGCTGATCCCTACGGAGTAAAGCTGACTCTTTCGGCTAACTCAGCACCGGTTAACGGCCTGGTCGTCGCCACCATCAGAATCACCGGGTCCGAGGGAAAGCCGCTGGCGGGCCAGCTCGTAGACGTGTTTGTGGCGTCCTCCCTCAAATCGGACGGCACTTGCGCCGTCGATACGGATGCCTCCGTGGATGGTGGTGACGCCGGGTCGTCGGTCGACTGCGAAATCGATTGGGCAGACCCGAAGAGCGATTCAGAAGGCAAGGTCACGGTGCTTCTCACCCACGAACTAATCGCCGAGAAGGACCACGTCTACGCCTGGATAGGACCCCTAGGGCAGGTTTTCGACGCAGACGTCGTCGATGACTTCTCGACCGCCTCCATTGCGTGGTCCGCGGTCGCCAGCTCGTTCCAAGTGACAACGCCACAAAGTGCCGGGTTCGGTGATGCGGTCACCGTCACCGCTTCCCTTACCGCCGACGGGTCCCCCGTATGGGGTGAGAGGATTCATTTCTCTGTCGAGCGGGGTGGTGCCCGGATACTGACCCAGGCGGTTTTCACCGCAGCCGACGGGACCGCTTCGATCAACTATGCGGGGCCGGGTGACCCGACCGCCGGTGACGACCCTCCCGTCCTGGACATGGTTCTCGCCTTCTGGGATCGTGACGGTGATGGGTTGGATGACGGTGGCGTAGAACTTGATGCTGCCACCACGGTGACGTGGGATGACTGACCGGGAGAGTCCAGCCAGCGGAGGAGGCTTTGGTATCGATTCGAAGAGCCGACTGGGGGTATAGAACATGCGAAGTCGATGGATGGCAGTTGCAGTTGCCCTGATGTTGATGCTGGTCGGTTGCGGTGGCGAAACCGTAGGCGGCGACCCGGACCCAACGTCCGATGTACCGGGTTCGGATGATCAGACGACGACGTCGGATGAGCCCGAGACCCTGGCCGGTTTCTTCGGATGGGACAGTGGGGACGACCCGGCCGCCGCCCAAGCCCGGTATCAGGAACAAGAGGCGAGGATTCAAGAACTGATCCGCTCCTGCATGGCGGAACAAGGTTTCGAATATATCCCGGCGACGATGCCCGCGCCCGATTTCGAGGTCGCCTTTGATCAGGCGGAATATGCCCGCGAGCGGGGGTTCGGTATTACCACCTGGTACGGCAACGAGGATGCGTTCTTTGGGGGCGAGGAGCCCGATTGGGTAGATCCGAATCAAGAGATCGTCGACGCCATGTCCGAGTCCGAACGGGACGCCTACTACGAGGCTCTCCACGGTCCCCCCGACTTCGGCACTCCGCAGATCGATGAAGAGTCGGGCGAGACGTTCTACGTGTCGGAAGGCTTCGGGGGTGGTTGCTGGGGTGCGGCGGCAGAGGAGGTTTACGGCGCAGAGGGTGGCCAGAATCTCTGGGAGGAGTTCCAGCCCGAGCTCGAGGCGATGTACGAGAAGATGCAATCTGATCCGCGTGTCGTTGCGGCCAACGAGGAGTGGTCGGTGTGCATGGCCGATCGCGGATACGACTACGAGTCCATGGACGACATGTACATGACCGTCTTCGACGATTTTCAGAAGCGGCTCGACGAGATCGTCGGCCCGAACGGAGGTTTCACTGACCCGTTCGAGGGGTGGACCGAGGACGAGATCAATGCCTTCTTCGAGGAGAGGACTCCAGAGGAGGTTGACGCTTTCTTCCAACAAGCCCAACAAGACTCTATGCAAGACATCGATCAGGAAGCCCTGGCGGCGCTCCAACAGGAGGAAATCGATTTGGCGGTAGCCGCGGCGGGATGCTCCAAGGACATGGATGAGATGTATAGGGAGATCTCGAGCGAGTACGAGGCCGACTTCATTGCCGAACATCGCGCTGAACTCGAAGCTCTGCGCGACAGCAGCTGACCATGAAACGGGGCCTAATTCTTGCGGCCGTCTTGATCGGCTTGACTGCAACGGCCGGAACCGGCTGGCTGATCGGCCGGGGGATAAAGAGCCCGGCCGAGATCGCCGCGCAGACCGAGCCTCCTGAGCCGTCGCTGATCACCGTGGCGGTGATCAGAACCGAGCTGTCCGCCGACGTGATCACCAGGGCTGACATCGGGTTTGACGAGCCGGCGTCGCTCTCCCTTTCCGGTGCCCTGGGGGGCAACCCGACCACGCTGGTGGTGACGGCGGCCCCCGAGGTCGGTGACGAAGTTGTGGAAGGTTCGGCGCTACTCGAGGTTGCCGGCCGGCCGGTCATGGCGTTGCAGGGTGACATCCCCGTTTACCGCGATCTTCGTCCCGGAGCCGAAGGTGTGGATGTTCTGCAACTCGAGGAAGCGCTGGCCCGGTTGGGTTTCTTCACGGGAGACCCGGATGAAGTATGGGATGGTGAGACGGGAGCGGCCATCGACGCCTGGTACACAGCCGCCGGTTACCGCTCGAACGGGATATCGGACCAAGAGCAGGCGGCACTCGACTCGGCCAAGAGCCGGGTCCGAGCAGCCGGCGAGACCCTTCAGGAGACTCGCGACGCCCGTAGTGAGTTCGCCGAGGGCCCCACCGCCCTGGAGATTCTCAGCGCAGAGTCGGCGTTGAGGTCGGCCAACCAACAGCTCATCCTGGCCAAGATCGACGAGGATCGGCAGGTGACGGCCGCCGAATCGGCCGTGCGGAGTGCCGAGTTGGCACGACAGCAGGCCGTCCGGGAACATCAGGTGGCGGAACAACGATGGCAAACCGCCCAAACAGGCGTACACCCCGATACCGGTCTGCCGCCTACCTCATTCGAGCTCCAGCAACTGCTCGCCGAGTACGAACAGGCGATCGAGCTTCTCCGTCAGACCGACGAGGCCTTGACGCAAGCCCGGATTGATCAGCAAGTGGGTGCCTTGCAAGCCGGGGAGGCGGTCAGAAACGGCGAAGAGCAAGTGCTGACAGCCCAGGAATCTCTGAACGAAATGACCGCGGCGATCGACCTCTCGGGCTTCGACCGGCAGATCCGGAACGCCAACGAGGAACTGGCCGACGCCCAGCAAGCCTTGGCAACTCTGGAAGCGGAGTTAGGGACCTGGATCCCGTCCGGTGAGCTTCTCTTTCTAAAACGTCTTCCGGTTCGGATCGATCGCATGACCGTATCCAGGGGCGGGATCCTGTCCGGGAGCTTCATGACCGTAACCGGCTCAGAACTGGCCATCCGAGGCTCGGTATCGGAACGGGACGCGCCGCTCATCGAAGAAGGCGAACCGGTTTCTGTCGAGGATTCCAGTCTCGATGCCCCCATTCCCGGAACCGTCACCGTGATCGCCGAGCGGGCCAACACCAACAACGTTGGACCCAATCGGCACTATCTGCAAATCTCGGTTGCCGACGTGCCCGAGGATCTCATCGGCAGGAACGTGAAGGTCGTGATCCCGGTGAAATCAACGGTGGGTGAGGTCCTGGCCGTACCGGCCGCCGCCCTGTCGGCCACGGCAGACGGAGCCACCCGCGTCGAGGTCGATCAGGGCGACGGCACCACTCGGTTTGTGTCCGTTGAGCCGGGGCTCGCGGCAGGTGGCCTGGTCGAGGTCACGGTGGTAGAGGGCACGCTCGAGGAGGACGACCTGGTCGTGGTCGGCTATGCAACCGGCTCGTAACGGAACACCCGTCATTGAGTTGACCGGCATCGACCTGACCTACCAGTCGGGGGAAGTGGAGGTGAAAGCCCTGCGCGACGTCCATCTGTGCGTCCGCGACGGTGACTATCTCTCTGTGGTCGGACCGTCTGGGAGCGGCAAGTCGAGCCTGTTGAACATTCTCGGGCTTCTCGACCGCCCGTCAGGAGGCCAATACCGTTTTGAAGGTCGAGATGTCTCAGATCTGAGCGAGGGGGACAGGACCGCATTGCGGGGGCAAAGGATCGGATTCGTCTTTCAAGAATTTCACCTCCTCCCGAATCGAACGGTGCTGGAAAACGTGATGGTGGCGATGCTCTACAACCGCTGGCCCCGGGCCAGGCGAGAGCAGCTGGCGCGCGACTCCCTGACGCGAGTCGGGCTGAGCCACCGGATGGATTTCCGGCCCGGCAAGCTATCGGGTGGGGAACGGCAACGTGTAGCTATCGCCAGAGCCACCGTCACCCACCCCGCCCTACTGCTGTGCGATGAGCCAACCGGCAATCTCGACAGTGCCACCTCCGAAGCGATCCTCGGGTTATTCGAGGAACTCCGCGACGATGGGCTCACCCTCATCGTGGTGACCCATGACGAACAGGTCAGTGCCCACGCCCGACGTTCTGTCTCGATGCGAGACGGGAACCTGAGTGAGGACGGCCGAGTTGGATGATCCGCTGCGGCCCGCCCGACTTTCGGCCCGTGACCTGGCGTCAGAGGCAACGGCCGGCCTGTTCGCCAGACCGGGCCGTACCTTCCTTACCGTGCTGGGCACGGTGCTGGGCATCGGTGCCCTGGTGGCCACGCTTGGTATTGCCAAGACGGCGGGAAACCAGATCGTCGGGACCTTCAACGAGCTTGCCGCCACCTCGGTCGTGGTGTCGTCGGATCGAGGATTCTTCGGAAGCGAAGCCCCCAGGGTGGCCATACCATGGGACGCCGAAGACCGCCTCAACAGGCTCAATGGAGTGATCGCAGCGGGCAGCATGGCCAACGTGTCCGTGGGCGCCGACCTCACCCGTTCGGTGCCTATCAACGATCCGCTCGGTCAGACCGAATTCCAAATACCGATGATCGCAGCATCGCCGGGACTCTACGAAGCAGTCAGAGGCACTCTCTCAACCGGCCGCTGGTTCGACCTCGGGCATTCACGGCGGGCCGATCGTGTCGCCGTATTGGGAAGGGGAGCCGCTCAGAAGCTGAATATTGTCAGGGTCGATCAGCAACCTGTCATCTTTGTTGGTGAAGTGAGCTTCGTGGCCGTCGGGATCCTGACGGAGGTGGACCGCCAACCGGAGCTATTGAACGCAGTGATTGTCCCGGAGGGCACGGCCCAAGCGCTTTACGATCTCGAATCTCCTGAGACGGTCCAGATCGACACCGAGATCGGCGCTGCTTCGCTGATCGCGTCCCAAGCCGCCGTTGCCTTATCGCCGGAGGAGCCAGGCTTGTTGCGGGTTCAAAAACCTCCCGAACCTGAGGATCTGCGCAGGGATGTGGAAGAGGACGTGAACGCCCTCTTCTTGGTTCTGGGGGGCGTATCCCTGCTCGTCGGGGCCATCGGGATCGCCAATGTGACCCTGGTGTCGGTGTTGGAACGCATCGGCGAGATCGGGCTTCGTAGAGCGGTGGGAGCAGCGCGCCGGCATATCGCCGCCCAATTCCTCGTCGAATCGACCGGAATGGGATTGGCGGGCGGCATCATCGGCACGAGCGTCGGTGTGCTGGTCGTCGTTGTCGTGTCCGCCACCCGTACCTGGACGCCGGTGCTCGATCCCTGGGTTCCGTTGGCCGCCCCCTCACTCGGAGCGGTCACCGGGCTCATTGCAGGTGTCTACCCGGCGTTGCGAGCCGCACGGCTGGAACCGGTGGATGCATTGCGGGCCGGCGGGTAGGAAAAGAGCCTCTGGGCTAATGCCTTATGAGCCCGATCTCGCCCATGGTGTGGCGGGTATCCGACAGATCGAGCGTATCGGTCGGGGAGACTCTGCCACGGCCCGCGTATACCGCGGAGCTGGGCCGGTAGCGCAGGAAATGCCGTTCGGCTCGGTCTGGGGTTCCGCTCGTTCTCGTCTGCTATCTGTTGATCGGCGTCGCGCTGCCTCGTGAGCGCAGCGACGTCATCGGGGTTTTGTCCCACGCTCCCTGAGATAGATGACGAGGCGAACTCCGTGCATCACGACGGCTGCGACTCCCGCTGCATCAGTGGCGGTCGTCAGCGCCTTAACCCCGGCGCGACCGGTTGCTCGCAGAGATGTCAGCGCTGCCAGACCGCAAATCGCAGACAAGCTGAAAGCAGTCGTCTCGGAGCGAAGCAACCGGTTGGGTGTCACGCCTCTGCCCTGCGCAGCGAGCCACAGATCTCGAATCGCTAAGCCCGAGCTGAAAATGACCCAGAGCAACAGTCCACAGGCGCTTTCGCATCCCCTGATTCAACCACAGGTCGGCGACACCGCCCGAGACCGCCGATGCGGCTCGGGGCGGTTGGGGCCTGGTCAGGCCACACATCCGGCAGCGTCGGAATCATCGGTGAGGTCTCACCTCGCTGGTGTCGCCAACTTGGCCTGGGGTCAGGGTTCGGTCCGGTTGGCGGTGGTCACACGGTCGATGCTTCGGTCGTATGAGGTGATGTCGTGTATCCCGGAGGCCTCGGCCGATGCCGCTAGACAGGCCTCTGCGAAGTCGATGCGGTGGGTTTCGTACACCTCTAGCGCACGGAGCAGGAGGGCAGAATCCAGCGTCCGGATGGGAGGGAACGCGATCACCGATCGCACCAACCGGGCCACCTCGTCGACGGGTAACTCATAGAAAGACTCGAGCACGTAGACGACTTCAGCAACGATGAGGTCGGGGAGGAGCAACTCTTCGGCTCCAGCCAGGAAGGCGGTGGCGCGTGCGGCCAGGTCCGGAGGATCGGCGGTAAGATGCCTGATTAGAACGTTGGTGTCGACGAAAGCCGTCACCGACGCGCCTCAGCGAGAGCCCGCCGGGTGCTGCCCAGCACCTCATCCCAGGCCGCACCCCGTTTGGCAGCCGGTACCTCCACCGAATGGCTTGAACGCGTCCGGCACCGGGGTTTCTATCGAACCCAGCCGGGTGAACACATTGACGTTGTCTCTACCGGATTTCTGGTTGCCGAAATCCCGGGTTGGTCATGGAGCCTCCAGAAGACTCGGGGAGGTTCAAACCCCGACCGCTAGAAACACTACGAAAGGCGCCCTGGATTACCGTTGGGTAGTGAGCAACTCCAACATGATCTGGTGGATGTTGGTGGGCTGGTTACCGGCTGTATTGATGTGGTCGTTCGGCGATGATCTTTTCTCCACCATGGGCGGGGTTGCCTGGCTCGGGTTCATGTACTGGGTGTTCTGGCAGCGAAGCAAGCAATCCTGACGGACCAAGCCTGCACTCTTGCTCAGGATTTACCTTCGTGCCGCCGATAACTCTGGGTGACATGCAACGTCGCAGATCGCTCATCCGCCGGTGGACTTTGGGCGGAATACTGTTTGGGGCGCTCTTTCCGGCGGCCGGATGGATGCTGGCAGGCGGCGGGCATTCCTTCGACCAGATTTCCGCGGCACACGCTGCCCAGTCCGTCCTCTGGATCGTCGATCTGGCTCCACTCGTTCTCGGGTTTGCCGGCAGGTTGATCGGTATTGAGTACTCGAATGTCGACGCTGCCCTGCGAGCTACCGACGAGAAGGTCAAGGACCGCACTGCTGAGTTGAGTGCCGCCAACACTCAACTCGAGAATCTGATGCGTTCGAAGGACCAGTTTGTGGCAACCGTCAGCCATGAGGTACGAAACCCGCTTACCGTGGTATTGGGATTCGCCGACGAGTTGCGGGATGCTTTGTGGGCGCAAGGGGATATGGAGTACGGCGAATTGGCCGAGCTGATCGGTGATCAGAGTCGGGAAATCAACAACATCATCGAGGACCTGCTGGTGGCCGCCCGCGCCGAAGTGGGAACGATGACCATCGTTCCCGAATTGATCGATCTGGGCAGTGAGGTCCGGACCGTGGTGCGGGGTTGTGTGTGCGCTAAGGAGGTACGCGACTCCATCTCTTTGGACATAGAGCATTCTCCGGTGCGAGCGGACCCATCCCGGGTCCGCCAGATCATTCGCAACCTTCTCACCAACGCCATCCGGTACGGAGGTGAATCAATCTCGGTGGTGGTGCGATCGGGGAGTGGACAATCAACTGTCTGCGTCTGCGACGACGGCCCGGGTATTCCAGAGAAGGAGCGAGAGACCGTTTTCGAGGCGTACCAGCAGGGACACACAGACACCCCGGTCTCGGGCTCGGTTGGTCTGGGATTGAACGTCTCCCGGCAACTTGCCCGTCTGATGGGTGGCGACCTCACCTATCGATATGAGCACCGCGTCAGCATATTTGTCCTCTCACTTCCATCGGCCGATCCCGCCTCTGAGGAATTCCTCCCGTCGGTCGGCGCGCTGTCCGCCTGAGACCTCCGGGCACAACCGGCCTGGAAATACCTGCCAAGCAAAGATTGGCGCCTGCCATGGGCGGGGCTATCCTTCCGATCGTTCTTTGAGGAGGGCTGCCGCCGCACCCAGCGGATGGGGTCGCAAGGGACGGGAAATCGGAAGAAACATGGAGGGTTGCACTGTGAGAGCATCACGGAAACTCTCGAAGTGGCGCTGGCTGGCCATTATTGCCATTTTGGCGATGATCGCCGCGGCGTGCGCGGAGGGAACCACCGAAACGACGGCCGGAGAGACCACCACCACGGCGGCTCCTTCGGACGACGGTGGCACCACTACTACCGCCGCACCCACTGTCGAGGGATTTACCTACAAAATCGGCATCTTTAGCGACTTGACGACCGACAACTTCTGGGCCTATCTCGGTCCGGAGGCGGATGTCTACAACGGCTACGTCCTGGGCAGCAGCCACCCGGCACTGTTCACGATTCGCTATCCGAACATCCTGGTGGCGCCGCAACTGGCAGAAGGTGAACCGAACCCGGTTGTGCAAGAAGGCGATGTTTGGGCCGTCGAGCAGACTATTCGTCCGGGTGTCCTGTGGTCGGACGGTGAGGAAGTCACCGCCAACGACCTGGTCTTCACTTACACGGTGATGTCGGAATTCGGTTTGGGTGGCAACTGGCCCGGATATTTCTCGTTGCAGGCGGATGCCGTAGAGGATGACCCGGCCACCGAAGAGGATGAATCGTCACCAGCCCGCGAGGGTGTGACCAGTGTCACAGCCGTGGACGATTACACGGTTCGCGTCGAGTTCTCCGCAGAGCCTGGTCTGGCCCTCTGGAACAACGGCGTCGGTTTGGCGCCATTCATGCCGGAGCACTTCTGGGCCGACATGGTCGAAGAGGCACGGGCCAGCGACGATCCGTCGGCCACGCTGTACGCCTTCAGTGGTGAGGGTGAGCCGTCCGCCGGAGAGATGATCTACTCGGGTCGTGAGCCGGGCGCCTTCGCCCAGAACACGATGAACGCCGGCGACTACTACGCAGGCACCGAGTTCACCTTCTACGCCGATGGCTCATTCCGTCAGAAGAACGACGCCCGGGGAATCGATGAGGTGTACAACGGATCCGGTGAGGGCGAAGTCACCACTCAGTGGACTTCCGGTCCGTACGCCAGCGATGTGCTCTACTCGATCTACTCCGACCAGAACGCGGCCATCCTCGCTCTGCGCAACGGTGAGGTCGACTTCATCCTCAGCTCCCTGGGTCTCCAGGCTGGATTGAAGGACCAGATCACGTCCGCTCCGGACCTCAATCTGATCGCCAACGCCTCGAACGGGTTCCGCTACCTGGCGTTCAACATGCGCAAGTCGCCGATGTCGGAACAAGCGTTCCGGCGCGGCTTGGCCTGCATGATCGACAAGGAATTCATGCAGACCCTGCTGCAAGGTGCGGCGCTGGCTACCTACAGCCTGGTGCCGTCCGGCAACACGTTCTGGGCCAATCCCGACGTTGAGCAGCTGTGCAAGGGACTGAGCGGCGAAGAGCGGTTCACCCAGGCCGTACAGATCCTGACGGACGGCGGCTTCACTTGGGACGTGGCTCCCGAATGGGATGCCGACAACCAGGAGCTCCTGGCCGGTACCGGTACAGGCCTGAAAGACCCCAACGGCGTTGCCGTTCCTGAGCTGGAGCTGCTGGCTCCCGGACCCGGCTACGACCCGTTGCGTTCCACCTACTCGGTGTGGATCGCAGAGTGGGCCGGAAACCTGGGTATCCCGGTAAAGGCCAACCCGACCGGCTTCAGCGTCATCGTCGACAAGGCGTTTGCGCTGGGCGAAGAGGCGCTTACCTGGGACATGTACATCCTGGGTTGGGGCCTCGGCGATGCTTCCTTGCCGACCTTCCACGAGTCGTTCTTCGCCTCGTACCAGGACTCGGCCGAGGGTGGCTTCAACACCCCCGGGTACGCCAACGATCGGGTCGACGAGCTGGCCGCCGAGCTGCTGGCCGCCACCGACGTGGACACGGCCAAGGCGGCGGTCCAGGAAATGGACCGGATCATCGTCGAGGAAGCTCCCTACGTGGTGCTCTTCCAGACGCCGATCCTGGAGGCCTATCGCACAACCCTGGTCTTCCCGTTCACCGATACGCTGGACGGAATCCAGAACCTGAGCGGTCTGCCGGCCGACATTCAGGCTGTCGACTGAGCAGAACCTCAATTGGAATGCCAATGGGGAGGGCTTCGGCCCTCCCCATTGCACGTCCCCAGGGCTCCTTTGCTAACCTGCCTCGACCAACTTCCTCGCGTCGGAAGGGACTTGCGTGCTGAAGTACATCGGCCGGAGGACTGTGCAGAACGTGCTCGTGTTCGTAGTGTTCCTGACCGCCACCTTTTTTCTCCTGCAAGCTCAACCCGGCGACATCAGTCAGCAGTTCTTGGCGAACCCCAAGATCACTCCGGAAGTCCGTGAACAGTTCCGGGAACAACTGGGCCTGACCGGCTCCGTGTGGACCCAGTACCTCACCTACATGAAGAACTTCTTCACCGGAAACCTGGGAATCTCGTTTTCCGAATACCCCCGCGAAGTAACGTCGATCATCGGCGAACGGCTGCCCAGGACATTGGCCCTCTTCCTCTTCGCCACGCTGCTCTCGTTCTGGATGGGATTCAAGTCGGGCAAGCTCATTGCCTGGCGGCGGGGTACCAAGCTCGAGACTGCCATGACCACCACCGGCGTCTTCTTCCAGACGGTGTTCTATCCGTGGTTTGCACTAATGATGATTTGGGCCTTCGCCTTCGGGCTGGGCTGGTTTCCGATCGGCAAATTCCTGACGGTGGAGACCTGGCTGGATGCTCCGGCCGGCGTCGAGGCCAACGGAGTCTTCAACCGCATGTTGATCACGACCCTGATCGTCGGTCTGGTGCTGACGGCGGTCGAGATCATCGGACGACGGGCCAAGGACCGGCGGCGGGGCAAACAGTTGATCTGGGCGGGCCGGATCTTGCTCGTCGGTGGCTTGCTGCTCTGGTGGACGACCGCTTGGAGCGAACAGGTCCCCTACGCACTCGACATAGGCTGGCATTTGTTGCTTCCCACGATCACGCTGGCGTTGATCGGCTACGGGGCCACCATGCTGTTGACGAGAGCCTCAATGCTCGAGACGTTGCGGGAAGACTTCATCCTCACGGCCCGGGCCAAAGGTGTGCCGGAGAAGATCATCAGGGACAAGCATGCGGCTCGGAACGCGTTGCTGCCCGTAACCACCTCGCTGGTGCTCAGCCTGGCGTTTCTGATCGGTGGCGGAGTCGTCACCGAAACGGTGTTCTCCTGGCCGGGGATGGGTGCCACGCTCCTCTCGGCCGCCATCCAGGAGGACATCCCACTCACGATCGGAGCGTTTGCCTTCATCGCGGTACTGGCCTTGATCGCCCATCTGGTGATCGACATCATGTACATGTACCTGGATCCCCGGATCCGGGTGTAGGGAGGGAGAGCTCAGTGACCGACCGACTGATCGATTCCGATCCGGCGACCTCCCCGGATATCGCCCAGATCGTTGCCGAGCCCTTGTGGCGAGTCCGACTTCGATTGTTCTGGCGGGGCTTCAGAAAAGGATGGGCCAGCTTCGCCGAAAACAAGATTGGATTGGTCGGTCTGGCCGTCATCGTGCTATTCGGCATAATGGCGCTCGCCCAACCCATCCTGATCGGAACGGTCTGGGACCCGAGCGTCTACGACCCGGTGGTCGGCTACGAAGCCATAGTGATCGAGAAGACCATCGTCCCGGATAATGAAGTCACCGATCCCGACACCCAGGTCGACCTCTTCTCGGCCCGACTGATCAATCCGCTACTCAAGGTGGGAGATACTCTTGGCGTATCGGAACAGCCGGCAGCGCCTTCGGCCCGGCATCTCCTGGGAACGGACTCATTGGGACGGGACGTGCTCAGCCAGTTGATGTTCAGCAGCCGGGCGGCCTTCATGCTGGGGATCGTGGCCGCCCTGGTAGCAGTGTTCATCGCCACCACGGTCGGGGCGGTATCGGCATTTTTTGGTGGATTGGTCGACACGCTATTTATGCGGTTGGCCGACCTGGTCATCCTGGTGCCGTTCCTGCCGATTCTCATCGTGTTGAGCGCCCTGATCGATTTCCAGTTGCTCCACCTGGCTTTTTTGATTGGCGTTTTGGGCGGGTTCGGGGGTACAGCCATCATCCTCAAGTCGCAAGCGCTTTCGGTCTCAGTGAAACCTTTCATCGATGCTGCCCGAATCGCCGGGGGCGGGCGAATGCACCTCATCTTTCGTCATATCATCCCCAACGTGTTGCCGCTCAGCTTCCTCTTCATGATGTTCTCGGTGACGGACGCCATCGGCGCCGAGGCGACCCTCTCCTTCCTCGGGTTGCTCAACATCGACATGAGTTGGGGCATCATGATCTACCAGGCTCGAGTGCAGGGGTATCTACTCGACCCCAACTACTGGTGGTTGATCGTTCCGGCGGGTCTGGCAGTCACCATGCTGGCCGGTTCGTTCTTTCTGGTGGGAAGGGCCATGGACGAAATCATCAATCCCCGACTACGGAGACGGTAGGCATCTATGACGGCGACCTCTTTTCAACGGAGCAGCGGCGCGGTGCGCGGTGGCCCCCTTCTGGAGGTTGACGGCCTCGTCATGCACTACCGGACCAAGGAAGGCGATGTCTCGGCGGTGGAGGACGTTACGTTCTCGCTGGGTCATGGAGAAGCTCTGGGATTGGTCGGCGAGTCGGGTTGCGGGAAGACCTCAATAGCGATGACGCTGATCCGCTTGCTGGCCGACAACGCCATCATCAAAGAAGGACAGGTACTCCTGGACGGGATTGACATAGCAAAGCTCTCTGATGAGGAGATGCGCAAGCATCGCTGGGCGGACATCTCCATGGTGTTCCAGGGAGCTATGAATGCCTGGAACCCGGTCTACAAAGTGGGCGACCAGATCATGGAGGCCCTCGAGCAGCACTTCCCCAACATGACCGAGACAGAGGGCCGGGCCCGGATCGCCGAGCTGTTCGAGCTGGTCGGGTTGACCCCAGCCATGATGGACCGGTACCCACACGAATTCTCCGGCGGTATGCGGCAGCGGGCCATCATCGCCATGGCCCTGTCGTGTAACCCCAAGGTGATCATCGCCGACGAACCGACCACGGCCCTCGACGTGATCGTCCAAGACCAGATCCTCAAGGAACTGAAGAAGATCCAGATCGATCTCGGCATGTCGATTATCTATATCTCGCACGACGTTGCCGTGATCGCCGAGGTCAGCGATCGAATTGGCGTCATGTACGCAGGCAAACTCGTCGAATTGGGTCCGACCGATGAAGTCTTCCCTCGTCCGCGGCATCCCTACACCTATTTGCTGCTGGCATCTACTCCTAGTGTCAAGGGCCCCCGTCGCAAGCTGGCACCACTCAAAGGGGAACCGCCCAACCTGCTGGATCCACCCGGTGGATGCCGTTTCCATCCCCGTTGCCCGTTCGCCACCGAGATCTGCGCCAAGGATGAGCCGCCGATCTACGACACGTCGCCGGGGCACCAGGTTGCATGCTGGCATTGGGAGGAAGTCCCCGAACTGGGAAGGCTGGAAGCATGACGCAACCGTTGGTGAAAGTCGAAGGTCTCAAGAAGCTCTATCCCGTGCAGCGGGGCCTGTTTCGCAAATCCACCGAGTTCATTCACGCGGTCGACGACGTCAGCTTCGAGATCGCCCCCGGGGAGAGCCTCGGTCTGGTGGGGGAGTCGGGGTGCGGCAAGACGACCACGGGCCGGATGCTGGTCCGGCTCACCAGCCAGACCGACGGCCGGATCCTGTTGCAGGACAATGGTTCGATGATCAGAGTCTCGGAGATCGACCGCGAGAACATGAAGCGGTTCCGGCGACGGGTGCAGATGATCTTCCAGGATCCCTACGAGTCGATGAACCCACGGCGCACGATCTACGACACCATCTCCGAGCCGTTGCAGGTGCAGGGGATCGGTACCGTGATCGAACGGGAGGAGCGGGTTGCGGAACTGTTGGAGTTAGTTGGATTGATCCCGGCCGCCACCTTCATGTTCCGGTTCCCCCACGAGCTGTCGGGTGGTCAGCGGCAAAGAGTGGCCATCGCCCGGGCTCTGGTGATCGACCCCACGTTCGTGGTGGCCGACGAGCCGACGTCGATGCTCGACGTCAGCATCCGTATCTCGATCATGGAGTTGATGCTGAACCTTGCCAAGGAATTCGACGTTTCGTATCTATACATCACTCACGATTTGGCCGTGGCTCGTTACATGTGCGACCGCATCGCGGTCATGTATCTCGGGAAGATCGTCGAGATGGCTTCGACCGAGGAACTCCTCCACAATCCCCGGCATCCTTATACCCGGGCACTGTTGTCGGCGGTTCCGGTCCCCGACCCGAGCTATGTGCGTCCTCCGGTGGAGATCGAGGGCGGTATCACCAAGGCCATCAACCCGGCGCCGGAGTGCCGCTTCATCGACCGCTGTCCGTGGGTGCAAGACGTGTGCCGGACGAGCGACCATCCATCGCTGGAGGACAAGGGCTCCGGGCATATGGTTGCCTGTTATGTCGTGAAGAAGGAGCCGGTCTGACCACCGACGCCGGTCTGTTCACCATCCCCAACCTTATATCCGGCCTCCGGCTGGCCGGCATCGGCGTCTTCTGGTGGCTGCTGTTTGGGCGTGAAGACCCGGTGGCGGCGGGCGTCCTCATTCTCGTGATCGGCTGGACCGATTGGTTGGATGGGGTGCTGGCTCGCAAGCTGAATCAGGTGTCCGAGATTGGCAAGTTCCTCGACCCGCTGGCGGATCGGGTCGCCATTGCTGCGGCGCTGATCGGGGGCATGATCGCCGAGGTAGTGCCCCTGTGGCTCGGCATTGCTTTGATCGTCCGGGAGTTGGCGATTGCCGTCGGGGCGCTGGTGTTGGGGGTGCGTCTCAAAGAGAAGCTCGAGGTGAGATACATGGGAAAGCTCGCCACTTTCATCTTGTACGGCGCCATTCCCGCTTTCTATCTGGCAGCCGGGGGAGTGGCCGGTGACCTGTTCCTGTATCTGGGATGGGGGTTCGGGATCATCGGCCTGGTTCTCTATTACTGGGTGGCCTTCCTCTACGCGGTCGAGATCCGGGACAGGTTGCGTCACGCGTGAGGCTTGGCAACTGTAACCTTGGGCGCACGCAAGAGAGGATGGCTTGGGATGAACGTGCCCGACGACAGGCGGTACACGGAAGAGCACGAATGGGTGTTGGTCGGCGAGGACGGGAAGGTGCGGATGGGTCTCACAGACTATGCCCAGGACGCGTTGGGCGATGTCGTGTACGTGGAGCTTCCGGCGCCCGGCAAGACGGTCGCCAGGGGAGATGCCATCGCAGAGGTCGAATCGACCAAATCGGTCGCCGACGTGTACGCACCGGTGACCGGCATCGTGGTAGCCGCCAACGAGGCGCTGTCCTCTGAACCGGAGCTGGTCAACAGCGATCCCTACGGCGAGGGGTGGTTCGTCGAAATAGAGGTGAGTGATAACACGGGTCTGGATACCCTTCTCGAGGCCGATGCTTACCGCGCCTTGATCGCGTAACAGCGCCGATCCTTTCGAAAGGGCCACTACGATGTCTCCTATGGAGTGCCCAAACTGTCAAGCTGAGATCGAGGCTGATCTCGTCGTTTGTCCGTCGTGTGGTGCTGCCATCGAGCACGAAGCAACGGTTACATTCGTTCCCATCTCGGCATCGGCCCATCCGGCGTTGACACCGGACGAAGCCGGCCACGTACCCGGTGTGGCCGGCTTTGCCTTGGTAGTTGAGCGAGGGCCCCGGGCGGGCATGGCCTGGCTGGTGAAGGAGGGCACGACCACCGCCGGACGCCATCCCGACAGCGACATGTTCCTGGATGACATCACCGTTTCCCGTCACCATTGCCGTTTTCTCAGCGATGGAGCTTCGTTGCAGGTTGAAGACTCCGGCTCGACCAATGGGACCTATGTAAACGGTGAAAGGGTGGATCGAGGCGTGTTGCGACCGGGAGATGAGGTCATCGTCGGCAAGTTCCACCTCATCGTGGCTCTCGGCAATGACTGATGGCGTGTCGATCGGCGAGGTGATCAACCTCCTCAAACCCGAGTTTCCTGATGTGAGTGTGTCAAAAGTCAGGTTCTTGGAGAGCCAAGGATTGATCGATCCTCACCGGAGCCCGGCGGGATACCGGCAGTTTTTCGACGACGACATCAAACGTTTGCGGTTCATTCTTCAACAGCAGCGCGATCACTTCCTGCCGCTCAAGGTCATCAAGTCGAAACTGACGATGTGGGAGCGCGGGGAAGAGAATGTGATGCCGGCTCCGTCGGGACCTCCTCCCGAGAAGCTGTTCGCTCCGTCGGCAACGCCGCTCGGATTGGATGAGGTGGCTCGTTCGAGTGGCCTGACTCGCCGTCAAGTCGCCGAGTTGATCGACCACGGCATCTTGCGCGGGGATGGCGAAGAAGGGAACGAGAGTTTCAGCCAGCAGGAGCTGGCCGTGGCCCGTGAGGCGCAAAGACTGATGGCCTATGGCCTCGAGCCCCGTCACCTTCGGTCCGTGCGGATATCGACCGAACGCGACGGGTCGCTACTCGATCAGCTCACGGCACCGTTGTTGCGCAATCGCAGCCCTGATGCCCGACATCGGGCGGGAGAGATCCTGGCCGGGTGCGCTGATGCGATCGGCAAGATGCGTGTTGCCATCCTCACCGAGGAGCTCCGCAGGTTGTTGGAGTCCTGATGCTCCACTTCAAGCTGCGCCGATTGGCCGTGTTCGTCCTGACGCTACTGCTGGTCGGCGCCGTCATTCCCGGCGGGGCGGCACTCGAGGCGGCAGCCGCTGCTCAGTTGCCACCGATGCCGGTCGAGGGGTTGTTCACCGGCGCCCCACCCGAGGTCACCGCCCAGACCTGGATCCTCTACGACGCTACTTACGATCAGGTGCTGGCAGAAAAGGACCCGGACCAGCGAAGGGCCATGGCGTCGACCACCAAGATGATGACAGCTCTGGTGGCCTTTGAACATGCGTCCCCGTTCGAGCGGGTAACGATTAGCGATGAAGCCCCGGAGATAGGGGAAGCAGAAATCGATCTGGTGGCCGGCGAGGTGTGGACCGTTGAACAGTTGCTCTACGCCATAGTCCTCGAGTCTGCCAATGATGCCGCGCTGGCATTAGCAGAGTACGTCGGCGGGACCGTCGAGGGATTTGTCAAACTCATGAACGACAAAGCAGCCGAGCTCGGATTGGAGAACACGAGTTTCGCGAATCCTCACGGCCTCGATGACGAAAACCATTTCAGCTCGGCTCGCGATCTGGTGGTTTTGGCTCAAGCGATGATGGCCGTGGACGAACTGGCGACAATCGCCGGAACTCGAGAAGCGAAGGTTCCTCCCACCCCGGAGGGAGACGAGCGTGTAGCTCGGACCGTCAATCGTTTGTTGTACGACTATCCCGGGGCGACGGGGGTCAAGACCGGCTTCACGGATGATGCCGGGTGGACACTGGTTGGGTCGGCCGAACGAGACGGGCGACTTCTCTATGTGGTGGTGATGGGTTCGGCAACTCTCGATGGGCGCTTCGCCGATGCAGAAGCGTTGCTCGACTACGGATTCAGCGAATTTGGTGTAGTTGAGGTGATTGTGGCCGGGGTCGACTACGCGCGGCGTCGATTGCCGGGAGACGCCGAAGAGGCCGTTGCCTCCGAAACCCTTTCGATCTTCTCCAACCGCGACGACTCTCAGCAGATCGTGTTGACACCGGCGTTTACCCATGACGGGGCGGCGGTGATCGCCACCATCGGAGATGAGGAACTCGGCCGGGTACCCCTGGAGGTTTCCGCTGCTCCCGGCCTTCCGGAATTGACGGACGCCTTCGCCTGGGCAAGCAATTACTGGGACTGGTTGTTCGGCAATGAATGACCGGGAAACGGGCGGAGTGATGCGCTTGTGACCGCCAACAACTCGCCGTTTGTGGAAGCCATCTCCGCGGAGGCGTTGGCATCCCGAACGAAAGAATTAGGGTCGCAGCTGACCGAAGAGTATCGGGATCGCCAGCCCGTGTTCGTTGGGGTGCTCCATGGTTCGCTGCCGTTTCTCAGCGATCTGATTCGAGAAGTGCAGACGCCTTTAGAAGTGGACTTCTTGGCTCTCAGCCGGTTTGGGGAGGGAGGCAAGGTGAAGATCGCCTTGGACACCGAGATCTCGCTGGAGGGACGGGACGTGGTAATCGTCGAGGATATCGTCGATACCGGCTTGACCCTGTCCTATCTACGGCGGTTGCTGGAGGCAAGAGACGTTGCCAGCCTGGTGACCGTGACGCTCATTGACAAGGCGCCGCGCCGGATTGTCGAGGTTCCGCTCGAGTACCGCGGCTTCGAAGTCGGTGACGAATTCCTCCTTGGATATGGACTCGATTGGGAAGGCAAATACCGGAATCTGAGATCGATCTGGGTCGTTCTCGATCTGGCTGCTCTGCGGTCCGATCCCGGCGGATTAGGCGAGCGGGTGTTCCGGGCTCACGGTGATAACCTGGACGCATGAGCGACCCAGGTGGGCAGAAGAGCGACGGGATCCTGATGGAGTTGATCGGGGTTCGGATTGAACTCCCGACCAACCAGCCCATTGTGCTTTTGCGCGAGGCGGAAGGTACGCGGTATCTCCCCATTTGGATTGGAGCCGTGGAAGCCACCGCCATCGCCTATGCGCTCGAAGGGGTGGTGCCGCAGCGGCCGCTGACCCACGATCTTCTCAAGCTGGTCTCGGAGTCTCTGGGAGCCAGCGTCGCCAGGGTGGTCGTGACCGAATTGCGCGACAGCGTGTATTACGCCGACCTCGTCCTCGCCACGGGAGCCGAAGAGGTCACCGTGTCGTCCCGTCCCTCCGATGCCATCGCCCTGGCCGCCCGGATGGGGGCACCGTTGTTTGCCACGCCACAGGTCCTAGAGGACGCAGGCATCGAGATTCGCGACGAGGATGAGGAAGCGGAGATAGAGAAATTCCGGGAATTCCTCGATGACATCACTCCCGAGGATTTCGAGGTAGGCGAGTCGCCGAGCTGATGAAGGGCGTCACCAGGATACGGGTCGCAACCGTCATCCTGGCAGCCGTTGTCGTGGTCGGGACCGCCGGGTTCATGATCATCGAACACGCCGGATTGCTCGATGCTTTCTTCATGACGATGATCACCATCTCCACCGTGGGCTACTCGGAAGTGTTTCCCCTTTCGGGAACGGGGGAGTTGTTCACGGTCGGCTTGATCGTGGTCGGAGTGGGCACGCTCTTCTACACTGCCGGTGCCGCCTTGGAAGCTGCATACGAGAATCTCAGCGGTCGGCGGGGACAAACCAGGATGACCAGAACCATCGAACAACTCAGCGATCACTACATCATCTGCGGGTTCGGCAGGGTGGGAAGCGCCACCTGGGAGCTGATGGTGGATCGCGGCGCAGAAGTCCTGGTGGTTGAGGGCGACCCGGGCGCTGCTCAAGAGGCTCTCGACGCGGGTGCGCTTGTCTTGGAGAAAGACGCCACCCACAACGAGACTCTGGTCGAAGCCGGAATCGAGCGAGCCAGGTCACTGATTGCCTGTGTCACCGCCGATTCTGACAACCTCGTTATCGTTCTCTCCGCCAAGGCACTTCGCCCGGATTTGCTGGTGATTGCACGGGCCGCGGAGAGCGAATCGGAACGCAAGCTGTATCTGGCCGGCGCCGATCGGGTCGTTGCGCCGCAGCGGGTGGGAGCCCACCGGCTGGCCTCGATGGCTTTCCAACCCGAGCTGGCCGACTTCATTGACCTCGTGTTGCAAGGCAACCATGTTGAGTTTCGCGTACAGCAAATGGAGATCCACGAGGACTGCATTCTGGCGGGAATGTCGTTGCGAGAGGCCGGGATCCGGCAACGATCGGGAGCCATGATTCTGGCCGTGGAGGACGAGTCGCGACGCCTCTACCTGAATCCCGATCCCGACCTCGTCATCACGCCGGGACAGATCATGGTGGGAATCGGCACCAATGATCAGATCGAGAAGCTCACCATGCTCATGACCGGGACAAGGTGACAGTCGTCCGCAAAGTTATCCACAGATACTGTTGACAACTCCTTGTCGATTTCGGTAGGTTGTGGCTCCGTAATTACGAACGTGTAAGCTACGACGGCTAGAAGAGGAGCGCGGCGTGACCGACACTGGATATCGAGCCCCCCAGGTCTGCAACCTGGTCGGGATCACGTACCGACAGCTCGACTATTGGGCCCGGACCGATCTTCTGAAACCTTCCGTTCAGAGTGCTCAGGGCTCGGGATCGCAACGGCAGTACTCGTTTGCCGATGTAGTGCAGTTGAAGGTCATCAAAAGATTGCTCGATGCCGGCATGAGCCTCAAGAAGATTCGTCAGGCGATGGAGATTCTGGTTCGCCAACTGCAGAGCGACCGGCCGCTGGTCGATGTCACCCTCCTTTCCGACGGACAGACCATCTATGCAGCGCACAGCGCCGACGAGGTCGTCGACGTGTTCCGGCGAGGCCAGGGCGTATTCGGGATCGCGGTTGGTCCCGTGCAGGAGGAGCTCGAAGGTCAGATCCACCAGCTATTCCCCGAGCTGGGCGAGACCGGTGCGGCGACTGCGGTCGCGGCGGCCGGGGAGGTTCGAGCGACCTGATCACCCGCGACGCATTTGACGCCGGACCGGCGGACACGACCGAGTTTGCTCACAACAGCGAACGGCAGTTCGCCCGTCTGCTCGACTTCTACGGGATTGAGTGGTCATACGAGCCGCGGGCTTTCCCAATCGCCTGGGACGAAGAAGGCAAACCGGCGCGATTCTTCACGCCGGATTTCTACCTGCCGGGTGACGACCTGTTCATCGAGATAACCACGATGAACCAGAAGCTGGTCACCAAGAAGAACCGGAAGGTGCGGCGGTTGAAGGAGCTGTATCCCGACGTCAATTGCAAGGTGTTCTATCAGCGTGACTACCTCCATCTATTGGTCAAGTACGGGCTCGAAGAGCCAGACCACATGGACGAGGTGCCCGCCCCGACCAGGATCCCGGGACCACCGCAAGTGACGAGAATCGCCGATATTTCGGCGGGCGGTCAAGAGGCCGGGTAACGGCCGTTTGGTCCGGCTGAACTGCCATTCTCCCCGGAGGCACCAGAGGCAAGTGCGTCTAGTCTGCGGTTGAAATGAGTCGCGAGAGGAGTGCCCCCGATGGCCCAATCCCCCCTCTATGACGAGCACGTCCGGCTTGGGGCCAGGTTCGTCGACTTTGCGGGCTGGGAGATGCCCGTCCAGTACGAAAGCGTCCTGGAGGAACATGAGGCAGTGAGGACGGCGGCCGGGGTCTTCGACGTTTCACATCTCGGCAGGTTTCGTTTGGAGGGGTTGGGAAGCACCGAACTTCTTCGCTCACAGCTGTGTAACGACATCGCTTCCATCGAACCCGGCCGGGCTCAGTACACGATGGCTCTCAATGAGTCGGGAGGGGTGGAAGATGACATCATTGTTTGGCGATGGGAAGACGAGCGATATTGGGTGATCCCCAATGGGGCAAACGATGACCGGATCCGGGCGTCATTCCTGGCGGCAGCCGGCGCCACCAACACTATTGAGGACCTTCGAGAGGACACGGTGCTGATTGCGGTTCAGGGTCCGGACGCTCCGGCCGCCATCGAATCGGTGCTCGGCAACACGCCGGGAAGGTTCCGTTTGTTCGAGACCGAATTCGCCGGGTACCCGGTCTGGGTCGCCGGAACCGGTTATACGGGTGAGCGAGGAGGAGAGATCGGGGCACCGGCAGCCGCGGCGGCGGAGCTGTTCGGCGCCTTCTTGGAGGCGGGGGTCACGCCGGCCGGGTTGGGATCCCGCGACACATTGCGATTGGAGATGGGATACCCGCTCTGGGGTCAGGATCTGGACAGTGACACGACCCCCCTGGAAGCCGACCTCGAGTGGGTTGTCAACTGGGATCACGATTTTGTCGGCAAACCTGCCTTACAAGCCCAGAAAGACGGTGGGGTGTCCAAACAGCTAATCGGATTCGTAATGGGAGGCCGTCAGATTGCGCGGCACGGCTACCCGCTCCGGACGGGCAAGTCCACCGGCACCGTCACCAGCGGCAATTTCAGCCCCACCCTCAAGCGGGGTATCGGCCTGGGCTATCTGCAACCACCACCGTCACCCGACCTTCAAGTGGAGGTTGAAGTGCGCGGGTCGTGGTTGCCGGTGACCCGACAAGACCCACCGTTCGTGGAGAGGATTTGACTGTGGATTTCACACCCCACACCGATGACGACGTTGCCTTGATGCTGGAAGCCGTCGGCTTGAAACAGATATCTGAATTGTTCTCGCATCTGCCGCCCGGAGCCCTGCTGGACCACCTTCCCGATCTGCCCGAACCGGTGTCCGAATTCGAGGTCATGCAGATCGTGGATTCCCTGGGGAAACGAAACCAGTCGGATCTCGTTTGCTTCGCCGGCGGCGGGTACTACGACCACTACCTGCCACCCGTTGTGACGGCGCTGACGATGCGGCCGGAGTTTGTCACCGCCTACACGCCCTATCAGCCCGAAGTTTCCCAAGGGGTGCTACAAGCGCTGTTCGAGTTTCAGTCGATGGTGTGCGAGATTACCGGTATGGACGTCGCCAACGCCTCGCTGTACGACGGAGCCACGGCGGCCGTCGAGGCGGTGAATCTGGCAGTGGCCGCCACCGGCCGCAACGCCGTCTGGGTGTCACGGGGTTTGGCTCCCCGGACTCGGGAGACCATCGCCACTTTCGCGGCAGTCCGCGGTATCGAAGTGGTCGAACACCAGTTGGTTGACGGAACGACCGTCTGGGACGAATCCGCTCAGCCGGCTCCGGCCGCCGTCATCGTTGCCCAGCCGAACTATCTGGGCATCATCGAGGACTACGATCGGACGGTGGCGGTAGCCCGCTCGGCGGGAGCCCTGGCCGTTGCTTCGGTCGATCCAATGACCCTGGGCTTGATCCGGAATCCCGGGACGGCCGGATTCGACATGGCGGTGGCGGAGGGACAACCACTCGGTAATCCGCTTTCCTTCGGAGGCCCGGTGGTCGGTCTGTTTGCCACTACTTCAGCCCATATGCGACGTATCCCGGGCCGGCTGGTCGGCAAGACGGTCGATAGGGAAGACAACACCGCATACGTACTGACTCTGCGAGCCCGCGAGCAAGACATCCGACGTGCCAAGGCTTCATCGAACATCTGCACCAATCAGTCGCTCAACGCGCTCGCCTCGGCGATCCACCTTGCCTGGCTGGGGCCGGCCGGCCTGCGCGAGGCAGGTGACCAATCGGCGCAAAAAGCCCACTACCTGGCCGATCGATTGACCGAACTGCCGGGGGTCGAAATGGTGAGCGACGCTGCCTTCGTGCGGGAATTCGCTCTCACCTTGCCGGCCGATCCAGACACGGTCATCGATGCCATGGCGGAGCAAGGCTACCTGGCGGGGATCTCGCTCAGCGGAGACTATCCGGAACTTCCGCACGCGATCCTGGTGGCCGTGACCGAGAAGCGATCGAGGGCTGAACTGGATGGATACGTCGAAGCCTTGAAGGAGGTGCTGGCCCATGCCTGAACCCGGAGGTCGCGCATCATCTGCACCGCTCGTCGGTGGCGACGCCGAACCCGCACTGATCGAGTTCTCGAGCCCCGGTCGGCGGGCGTCCTCATTCCCGGCACTCGATGTTCCGCATCGTCGCCTCGACTTTCCGGAAGCGGCCCGGCAAGTGGCCGCTCTGCCGGAAGTGGGGGAGCATGACCTGGTCATGCACTTCACCCGTCTGGCTCACCGCAACTTCGCAGTTGATCTGGGTGCTTACCCGCTCGGGTCGTGCACCATGAAGTACAACCCGAAGATCTGCGACTGGGCGGGAGCCCATCCCGATTTCGCCGGATTGCACCCGAACACGCCCGCGCATCTCGTCCAGGGTGCTTTGGAGGTCCTGCTGGAGACCGAGAAGATCCTCTGTGATCTCACCGGGATGGCGCGAGCCACCTTCCAACCGCCGGCCGGAGCATCCGGTGAACTGACCGGTTTGATGATCATGCGAGCTCACCACGAGGCCAACGGTGACGCCCGAACCAAGGTCCTCATCCCCGACTCGGCGCATGGCACGAATCCTGCCTCGGTCACTCTGTCCGGCTATCAGGCGGTCGAGGTGGCATCCAACGACCGGGGCATGGTCTCCCTGGCGGCACTACGTGAGGCCCTCGACGAACAGGTGGCCGGGCTGATGCTCACCAACCCGAACACCCTGGGCCTGTTCGAGGAAGAGATCCTCGAGATCGCCGAGGCGGTCCACGAAATCGGGGGTTTGTTGTACTACGACGGAGCCAACCTCAACGCCATCATGGGGATTGCCCGGCCCGGTGATATGGGATTCGACATCGTCCATTCGAACCTCCACAAGACCTTCGCCACTCCGCACGGTGGCGGCGGACCGGGAGCGGGACCGGTGGCGGTGTGCTCTAATCTCGTTCGCTATCTCCCCGGACCTCTTCCGGTTCGAGGAGAAAGCGGTCATATCGGTTGGGAAACTCCGGCGGCCAGCATCGGGCGAGTTCACGGCCAGCACGGCAACTTCCTGGTCGTGCTGCGCGCCCTGGTGTACATGCGGGCGCTCGGAGGTGAGGGTCTGCGCCGGGTGGCGGAACGGGCGGTTCTCAACGCTCGCTACCTGGAACACCTGCTGGGTGATCGATACGACCTCCCATATCCGAGCACCTGCATGCACGAATTTGTCACCTCGGCCAAAACGATCAAGAAGGACACCGGGGTGCGGGCCATGGACATCGTCAAAGCGCTCATGGACCGCGGCTACCACCCGCCAACCGTGTATTTTCCGCTGATCGTCGACGAAGCGCTGATGATCGAACCGACGGAGACCCAGTCCCGCGAGACCATTGAAGCGTTGGCGGCAGCACTGGTGGAGATCGCCGAGCTCGCCTACGAGGATGCAGAGGCTGTGAAGGATGCCCCGCGGCGCACGCCCGTGCACCGGCCGGACGACGCCCTGGCGGCTCGCAATCTCCAGGTGACCTGGACGGGAAGGGAGTGACCATGGCCAAACGAACCGACGAGATCGCGACCTCCGCTTCGGGCGAGCGCCAGTTGCGCAGGCACTGGTCGGGTGATGCCTCTCCGTGGGCGACAGTGTTGATCGTCCATGGCGGCGGGGAGCACAGCGCCCGGTACGACCATGTTGCCGACCAGATGGTCACGGCAGGTTTGGACGTTCATAGCTTCGACTGGGTGGGACATGGAGAGTCGGGCGGAACCCGCTGGCATGTGGATGTGTACGACACCTATCACCATGACCTGGCCGAGCGGGTGGTCAATACACGGGTAGCCGGTCTCCCGCTGGTGCTCTACGGGCACTCGATGGGGGGGCTCATTTCGCTGGGTTATTGCCTCTCCGACAACCAGCTTCCCGATTTGTTGGTTGTAACGTCACCTTGGCTGGAAACCGCCGCCCCGCCTTTGCTGAAGGCGCTCATCCCGCTGATCGCCAAGATCGCGCCCCGGTTGCGGCTCGATGGCGGCCTCAAAGGCGAGCAGCTGGCTCGGGACCCGGCGGTGGGCGAGTCGTACTTCGCGGATGAGTTGGTCGAAACCAAGATCACGGCGGCCTGGGGTGCTGCCAGTCTTCGCGAACAAGCACGTGTGCGAGCCGGTTTGAGCAAACTTCCCGTGCCGGCGTTTGTGGTCCACGGCGGGGCCGACACCATTGCTCGCCCTCACGCCAGTGCGCCCATTGGAGATCTACCGGATGCCGAGCGTCGCCTCTATCCGTCCTTGCGTCATGAAACTCACAATGAACCAGAAGGGCCGGAGGTGGTGGCGGCGGTGATCGAGTGGCTCCGGAAGAAGCTCGACCTTTAGACCCCGACTCTCTCGTATCCGGGACGAATCCGCTCGGTGAGGAGCCGCTCCTTGGTGGGCAGGGGGCAGAAGGCGGCCATCATCGACTGTTCGGTGACCTGCCGGAGATCCCGAGTCGTGAAGTCGTGATTCTCGACCACGAGAGCGAATTCTTCCGACATCGAGGTCCTGCTCATCAAGCGGTTGTCGGTGCTGAGGGTGATCACAAATCCGGCTCGATGTAACGCTCCCACCGGATGGTCGCCGGGATCCACGTAATCCCCGGTCTGGAGATTGGAAGTGATGCACACCTCGAGCGGCACCTGGTGGTCGCGAACATAGGAGGCCAACCTTCCCAGCGACACGATCTCACCATCTTCGACCAGGCAATCGTCGATGATGTGAATACCGTGTCCGATGCGGTGGGCACCACAGCGCTGCAAGGCTCTCCAGATGCTGTCCGGACCATCCGCTTCGCCGGCGTGAATGGTCAGCGCCATGGATGCTTCACGAATGTACCGACATGCGGGAAGATGACCGTCCGCCGGAAAGCCTCGTTCCGGACCGGCCAGGTCGAAGCCCACAACGCCTCTTGGTTCCATTTCCACCGCCAGCCGGGCTACCTCGAGAGAGTCGGTGGCGTCGCGCATTGCGTCGAGAATCAGCCCGGATTCAATACCCGTTGCCCGCTCGGCCTGGCGGAAGCCGACCAGGGCGGCATCGACGACTTGCCGGCCGGAAAGACCGCCGGCAGTGCACAGGCTGGGCGCAAACCGGATCTCTGCATAGACCACGCCGTCCGCCGCGAGGTCGACAAGGGACTCGAATGCCACTCTTTCGATGGCCTCCGCCGTCTGCATCACGGCGAGGGTATGCCGAAAGGACTCCAGGTAGTGCTCCAGGGAACCCGACTCGTTCTGATCGAACCAGTCGGCCAGCGCATCCGGATCGACACTGGGCAGATGTTGGTAACCGTACCCGGAAGCAAGATCGAGGATCGTGCCGACCCGCAGGGAGCCGTCCAGGTGTTCGTGAAGGAGGACCTTGGGCAACTGGCCGTACTGCATCGAGCCAGGTTATCCGAGAGAACCGGCGGTTCGGTGGCGATTCGGGCGGGGCGGTTCGACGCCAACGGCCAACCACCACCGGCGCTCGATCAGCCGTTCACCAAAGAGCACCACCTGCATGGTTTCCCCCGGCACGAATCCTCTGGCTTCGTAAAAGCTCTCGGCCGCCTGGTTGCCGAGGACCACGTCCGCAATGATCGGCAGGGACGGCGCCTGTGACCGGATCCAATCGAGCAGGATGCCGGCGGCACCGCGGCGACGATAGGCAGGATGGGTGCAGAGAGCGCTGACTACGATCTGGTCGTCCTCGATAAAGGCGTCGGTAAACGCAACGACGGACCCTCCTTCCATCACCAGGTAGATGGGGTGGTCTTCCCAACGCTGGCGGAGTGCTGCCGGCGAGTACGCCGCTTCAACCCACGAAGAGACGGTTTGAGGTTTGAGCAACCCCGCGTAGGCGGCCTGCCAGGATCCTTCGGCGATGGCAGCAACCTCAACGAGGTCGGTTGGCTCGGCCCTGCGGATGAACACCCATCCCAACCTAGTCCCCTCCGGCCGGGTCGGGTCCCGGTTGGTGTACTGATGCACTAACGTCGTGGGCATGCCTAGTTTTGACGTTGTTTCAGAAGTGGACCTTCAGGAAGTTCGTAATGCCGTTGACCAAGCAACCCGCGAGGTGAGAACCCGGTACGACTTCAAAGGAACCGAAACTGAAGTGCGCCTGACCGATGACGGGATAGTGCTCGAGTCTTCCTCGGAGGGCCGGCTCGAGGCCGCCGAGGTCGTCCTCAAAGAGAAGCTCGTACGCCGTCGGGTGTCGTTGAAGTCGCTATCGGGAGGAATCCCTCAGGAGGTGGGAGGAGCACGGTTCCGGGCCGTCTTCTCACTCAACCAGGGGATCGATCAGGATTCGGCCCGAGAATTGGCCAAGCGAGTCCGGGACATGAAGCTGAAGGTGAAAGCCCAGGTGCATGGAGACCGGGTCCGCATCAGTGGTAGCAAACGTGATGATCTCCAGCAGGTCATCGCCGACTTGAAAAGCCTCGACTACAAGCTGCCACTGCAATACATCAACTTCCGCGACTAGCTCAGTGGCAGAATGGACTTATGAGCGACAACCTCGCCGGCATGTTGCTGGTGGCCGTTCCGCACATGCTCGACCCCAACTTTGCCAGATCGGTTGTCCTGATCTGTGATCACACCGAATCGGGTGCTCTCGGCCTGATCATCAACCGACCATCCAAGGCGATGGTGGCCGACTATTTGCCCGGTTGGACCCATCTGGTCGTCGAGCCCAGAGTCGTGTTCGAGGGTGGGCCGGTACAGCGCGACGTGGCGATCGGGCTTGCCGGGTTGTCGGCAGATCAACCGGCTCCCGAAGGATTCGCTGCTATTGCGATGGGTTTGGGCTTGTTCGATCTCGATTCTGATCCGGCCGAGGCATTCAGTCTCGAAGGTCTTCGAGTATTCAGCGGATACGCCGGATGGGAGCCGGGACAGCTGGAAGCCGAGATTGCTGAAGGCGGATGGTTCGTCGTTGCATTGCAGCCCGGGGACGGGTTGGTCGAGAATCCGGCGGGCCTGTGGAGCGGTGTGTTGGCAAGACAAGGCGGAAGACTCGCGGTGTACGCCACCTTTCCGCCTAATCCTGGCTTGAACTGAACCACCCCGGTATCCTCCTCCGGTGCCGACCACAGTGCCCCGCCTTCGCAAGTCGCTCAAGACCCGTGCACCGAACCTAGCCGTCGAACGGCGGATGTGGGATCTCGGCTATGAAGTGGTCGTTGGCGTCGACGAGGTCGGTCGAGGCGCCTGGGCGGGTCCGATCAGCGTCGGGGCGGCCGTCGTGCCCAGAAGCTCCCGGGTCTACAAGATCCGCGACTCCAAGATGCTCACCGAGAAGGAGCGGGAAGCCCTTTTCGATCGGGTGGCCGATTGGTGTTTGGCCTGGTCGGTCGGGCATGCCAGCCACCTTGAATGTGACGATCTGGGGATGTCGGCAGCCCAGCGACTGGCGGCCCGAAGGGCCCTCGAAGGTCTGGGGAGAAGGCCGGACCGAGTACTGATCGACGGCAACTGGGACTTTGTGGGCGGGGGAAGAACGACCAAGATCGTCAGAGGAGATGCCACCATTCTCTCGATCTCGGCTGCGTCGGTGCTGGCGAAAGTAACGCGGGATCGCATCATGCGCAGGGAAGCCGAGCACTATCCGGCCTTCAATTTCGAAGGGAACAAGGGATATCCGTGTCCGGTTCACAAAGCCGCCTTGCAGGCCTGGGGCCCGACCACCCTGCACCGCCGTACCTGGGCCTTCATGGATGGGCTGATCTGGCCGGGTGTGCATCGTCATCATCGATCCGATCCGCAGCCAACCCTCTTCGACTGATATCCGCGGTTTCCCACCTCGCCACCGGTACGCTCCGCCCCTATGAGGTATCGACGTCTGCTGCCTTTGGTCTTGGCCGGATTGCTGGTGCCGGCGTTGCTCCCGGGGGGCGCCTTTGCCCAAACTGAGGTAGATCGGGCAGACGGCGAGGTAGCCCGGGCGAAGGCCGAACGAGACGCCGCCCAGGAGATGGTCGACGACTGGGCTGTTCAACGTGGCACCATACAGGCCCGATTGATGGCAGCTTTGTTCGCCCTCGAACAGACCAACACCCAACTCGAGGACGCCGCATTCCGGGTATTCGATTTGCGAGATGAGATCCTCGAAGCGGAGGCGCGCCTCCGGTACCTCCGGGAGACAACCGAATCCCGGGTTGTCGAGACCTACATGATCGGCACCGGCGGCGATCTGTTATCGATCTGGTCGGCGTCGAACTTCGAGCAAAGCGCCCTGCTGGAGGAAACCGCGGCCGCGGCCAAGAGGGCAGAATCGCTCCTATTGGTGGATCTGACGGTTGAGCGAGACCGTCTCCGAAGCCTGCAGGGCGGCTACCAGGAGGCTCAGGAGCAACTGCGCACACTCCGGGAAGACAACGTGGGTCAGCTAGACATGCTGGAGGGTCTCTTCCTCGAGGTCGATTCCCGGTACGCCCAGTCCTATGCGGGGCTCCAGCAAGCCGATGCCGGTTATCAGCAAGCTCTGGGGGCGTGGGAGGCCGCCCAACGCCGCCGGGCGGCGCGGGCCGGCGTCGAGCCCTGGCGCTCGTTGGTTGAGCAGTATTTCCCGGCGGATCGGACCGAGGAAGCATTGCGGGTAATGGCCTGCGAGAGCAGAGGGAATGCCGACGCGGTACATCCTGAGTCAGGCGCTACCGGTCTCTACCAGTTCCTGGCCGGAACCTGGGTTTTCTCGAGTGTCAACGCCGGTTTTGCCGGTGCCAGCCGTTTCGACGCTGAAGCCAACGTCGCCGCCGCGGCCTGGCTGGTCGAGTACTCGATCCAGTCCGGACATCCACGGGGGGCATGGGGTCACTGGGTGTGCCAACCGTAGAGCAGCCCAGGTGGACCACCGCTGGTCACTCGTTTGCGGCGTGAACCCCTCGCTTGGCTTTGCGCAGATTCTTCCACCGGGTAGCCAGATCGCCGCCATCGATGTCGTCGATGGAGAGATCTGCATCTTCGGTGACCTCTTGGTCGACCGGTCCGTCGTCGACGGCTTCCCCTAGGACGGAGGAAGATCCTGTGTCCCCGGCTTCTGGTTCGTGCAGGCGATGCAGTTCCTGGAGAAGGGGAGCCGGATCGTCCTCGTCCTGATCCTCTCCTTCTTCCTCTCCGTCACCATCAACGGCGCCGGTCTCGATCGGCAGCCAGGTTGGGCCGGAATCGTCGGGAGGGTCTTCGTCTTCGGGGATCTCTACCAGCTCTGAGGCCTCGACCGCCGGTCTTTCGACCGACTCTTCGTCGGCGGGCCCTTCGTCGTAGGGAACCTCCCGGTTGTCCTGCTCGGGGAGATCGTGGATGATTGGAGCCACTTCATTCAGCGTTGCCATCTCGATGTGAACGGAATCAACGACCTCCGAGAGAAACGCGGTGGCCGCCAGAGAAGTCTGCGGAGTCCCGGTTGCGAGGAATTCGATCAGCCCGCGTTGTGTGAGTTCGGCGACCTTCTTTGCAGCCGCGAATTCGAAGATCCTCAATCGCTGCGAGATGGAGTCGATGGTCGAGGACACTCCGATAGAGGCCAGCAGGGCCCAGTCTCGGCGAGCCAGGACGACTTCCCCGGTGTCGTCGAGCCGCGGCGCCATTCGGAATGGCTCGGTAGTTGACGGAACGATCTCGAAAATGCGCGTCCAGGCTTCGGCGCGGATTTCCGATTGTTTGATGACTTCTTCGACTTCGAACGAGAAGGGGATCTCGCGCCGGCTGCGAATGTCCACTTCGAACCGGAATTGACCTTCGTCGATTCGAAGCATCCTGCTGAGTACCTCAACGATCATCTGTTCCAGGAACCGGCTGAAGGCCTCGGAATTGCTCTCGAGCAGGTCGGTGAGATTGACGATCCGGCGGTCATCGGCCGACCCTACATAGTCGGCCCGATATTCCATGCGAAGAAGATCGTCGATTGGGTCATCGTTGTTTCGATTCGTTGCGAAAGCCACTCGCCCATCGACGAGGAAGATACGCCCCGAAGGGGAGGCATCATCGATGCGGAGTAGTCCGGATTTGCCCGAGGCAGCGATCAGCCTAAGCACGTCGGGCAGCGCTACGGTGTTCAGACTCCCGTTCAACATCGCAACTCAACTTCCCTTGATTGAAGGACGTCTCTGGGTCTCTATCGGCGTGGAATCGCCCAACCTGAAGCAGGTCGATACCACGAACCTGACCTCCCCGCAGAGCTGAGTTTGCGTAGAATCGCCGCATGGCATTGAATTTCATCGCCGGCTATGTCCTTGGACAGCGGGGAGCGGCGCGGGCCGCCGGGCTGGCCTCCGCCGCTTCGACGTTTGCCGCGTCGCCGACTGCCAAAATCCAGGCCCTGGACGACCGCATCGATCGCCTCACGCTGGTGGTCGAAAGTATGTGGTCTTTGCTGGAAGAAGCCGGTTACACCACTGAGCAATTGATGGAGAGGATCAAATCACTCGATGGAGGCGACGGGGAGATGGACGGACAGGTCTCCCGGCAGTCCGGCCGTTGCGAGGATTGCGGGGCGGTGCTCGGGCGGGGTCTCACCATCTGCCAGTTCTGTGGCCATCCCACCGGAGTGGTTGACCCCTTCGGTCAGGTATAGCCCTCATCGCGGATACCCGGGGGCCGGATGGTGACGATCATCGAGCTTGGAGATGACCTGTATGAGCGAACACCAGACTGCGGTAGTGACCGGAGCGAGCTCCGGAATTGGGGAAGCCACAGCCCGGCGTCTCGCCGCCGACGGCTTTGCCGTCGTGATGGGGGCCAGACGTCTCAGCCGGCTGGAAACGATTGCTACCGAGATCGGAGCGCGGGCCCTTTCCCTCGACGTGACCGACCCCGAGTCGGTGGCTCGCTTCGCGGGGGCCGTTGAGACCTGTGCTGTTCTGGTCAACAACGCCGGGGGAGCGTTTGGCGTCGACTCGATCGCCGAAGCGGACGACCAGCGGTGGCAGCGTATGTACGAAGTCAATGTGATGGGAACCATGAGGATGACCCGGGCGTTGCTTCCCAAGCTGCTGGCCGGGGGCAACGGCCATATCGTGGTGATCGGCTCGGTCGCTTCGACGGATACCTACATCGGTGGCGCCGGCTATAACGCCGCCAAGTTCGGCGTCCGGGCCTTTCGCGAGGTTCTTCGCAAGGAGATGCTCGGGAAGCCGCTACGGGTTACCCAGATCGATCCCGGAATGGTGCGGACCGAATTCAGTCTCGTACGCCTGGACGGGGATCAGGAGGCAGCCGCCGGGGTATATGAAGGTATGACGCCGTTGACGGCTGCTGATATCGCCGATTGTGTGGCCTGGGCAGTCTCCCGACCACCGCACGTGAACATCGATGAGATACGGGTGATGGCGAGGGATCAGTCCACCGCGACAACCGTGTACAGACGTCCGACCGATTATCAGACGCCGGCCGGCGAGACCGAGAACAATCGGCGGAACCAGATCACCGAATAGGCGATGGCGATTCCGGTCATGGCCACCGAAGCGGCGGTTTTGGAGATCACGAACAGGGAGACGGGCAACTCCAGGAGCATCCACGTGGTCACTGCTGCATTGGAAAGCATGACCATGGCCCACAGCAACGAAATCCTCAAGAAGAAACGCTTCACGAACGGGTTGGTGAAGAAATCGGGTGAGAACGGCAGGAAATCCCGGGCGAGGCGCTGTACGAGTGGCTGGGTGGTACTCATCGACGCCAGGAATGCAAACCCCAGGACGGCCGTCCCCACGCTTGGTTGCAGGAAATAGATGAAGACGCTGCCGGTGCTCATAGCCAGGGCGGTACGGAAGGTGAGGGCCAGGGCGCTGAGCAGAACCAAGCCGGGAATCCGCTCATGCCGGACGATCCGGCGGATAACGGCGAGATACGACCAGCTCAAGGCAGCAATGAGTGCGCCCCACATACCGACGGTCCACATAGCCAAATAGAAGATGACAAGGGGAACAACGGTGCCCTCGATGATCGCCGGCAGGCCTTGCCTGGCCAGGGCGCGCAACCGGGGGGGTTCGAAGGTCTGAGTGGGCATGTCTACTTCGGTATCGGAAAAATCGGCATCAAAACTTGAACCGGAATATCCCGTTGTGAATCGGGTCGATTCGATGACCGCGTAACCATAGGCGGTTGTGGACACATATGCAAGCAATCGAATGTGCGAATAGACCACCGCCGGCGGTTCTTAACCCTCGACGACGTAGCAAGGTCCCTGGAAGTCGTAGTGGGCGGCAAGATCCGAGGCAAAGAAGTCGGTCACCTTCTCCATGGCGGAGATCCCTCCATTGCCGAGGCTGGCACCCAGCCCGCCTTGAGCATCGAACAACACCTTGTCGGGTTTGTAGATCGCGGTGGCTCTGGTGACCGTGGTGTTGGCATCACCGCTGAAAAGGTTCGAGGGGGAAAGGCCCCCGTAGGTCAGCGAACCGATACCGCGGGCAGCCGCCACCACTCCGGCCGGCGTCAGGTCACCCAGTTCGGCGGCGTACTCGAGCACGGCCTTGGCCACGGAGAATTCGAGGTACCCTTCGACCATGCCGGCGGCCGGATACCGGTTGGGATATTTCTCCCTGAGCACGTCGATCACCTCGTCCATGCCCTGCACGTCGGCGCCCAGGGGTGCCATCAGCGCCGACATATACATATTTTCGGCGATGTACCCCCCAAGCGCCGTACCCAGCAGACGGTCGCTGAACGTGGGCATCGACACCGCCCACTGACCCGTATAGCCGAGCTGCAAAGCAGTGCCCACCACGCCGGCCAGCGTCAGAGGATCGGCGGCCAGCCAGGTGAAATCAGCTCCACTCTGGGAGATTCCTGAAGCAACCGGAAGCAGGTCCGTACCGGGAATGATTGCCCCTGCACCGTTGTAGACGATCTGGAGACCGAGCTGTTCGGCCGCGTAGGCGACACCTGCGTAGGAATCAAGTCCGTAGTCACCAGGGAAGGTGGCGATCGCCAGGGTCGGTTTGGTGCCGGTGCGGTCCTCGAAGTCGGCAGCCAGCCAGCTGATCGAGTTCATCGCCTCCATGCAGTAATTCGATCCGGTCTCGAGGAGATTGGCTCCGAGGTCGGGGTCGGACCATCCGGAATACCACGTGACCGGTACGGCCAGGTGGTTGTTGGCGATAAGGTCCGGAAGGATGGCCAGTGTATGGGGAGAGCCGGTCGAGTGGGCAATCATGACGACCTGATCGGCCAGGGCGGCGTACCTCTCCATGTGCAACTGCGGGCTGTATCCCGTGTTCTCGATGAGCAATTCAACCCGGCGGCCGGCAATACCTCCCTCGGCGTTCAACTTCGACCAGAAGGCCACCTGAGCGTCGAGTACGTCGATCACGGTGCCGGAGAAGGGTCCGGTGACGTCGGCCAGGAGTCCCAAATAGATAGTGTCGTCGGTCACGGTCACTCCGTCCGTCTTCACCGGCACCGGGGTGGTGGTGTTGACCACCCGAGCGCCGGTCGTTGAGGTTGTCGACGGCGGCGGCAAGACTGTGGTGGCTGGATTGGCGGCACCGGAAGTGCAGGCGGCGGTGGTCAAAGCGAGAGCGAAACAGGCGACTAAGACAGGACGTGCGCGATTTGTCATGGTCCGACCTCGAACTCGATACGACGGTTCTGTTCGGCCGAGGCTTGCTGATCGGGAAACAACTCACCGTAGGAGACGGCAATCAACCGATAGGAGGGGACCCCCCGGGTCAAGAGGTAGTTGAGGACGGTTCCCGCCCGTTCGCGGGCCAACGCCTGGTTCGTTTCGTTGCTACCGGCGGCATCTGTGTGCCCGGCGATGATCACCTGGAGACCCGGCTGCGATTGGATGACCAAGGCGACCTGATCGAGAGTCCCTTGACTCTCGGGGGTCAGGTCGGAAGACCCGAGTGCAAACTCGACCGGGGCCGCCTCGAGCAATGCCTGCAGGTCCCGGCGCAATACCTCTCCGTCGCCGCGAAGTGCGACACGGCTCGTGACCTGATCGATACCGTCAACCGAGAGGACTGCCATTTCGGCCCGCTCGACAAAGGCGAAGAACCCCGCTCCCAAGATCTCGAGCGGTACGGTTCCGTCCAGGATCGCTCGCCGTCCCTCCACCGTGGCGGCGACGGTCTGGATGCCGGCATCGGCGAGAGCCGCGGCGGCCGCTGCCTCGAGCTGTTCGGGCGGCAGCGCCGGGCCGATCGGCAGGTCTGGGTCGACGATGAGGCGGTTGTCGATCTTCTCGATGCCGTCGATCTCGCCGGCGGTCGCCACCACCTGCGAGCGGGCCTCTTCCGTCGGCACCGACCCGGAGAGGGTCGTAAGGCCGTTCTGCACTTCAACCCGCACGTAGCCGAATTCATCCTCGGCCAGAGCGGCCAGCAACGCCAACTCGAGATCAGCCGAACCGATGGCGGAGCCAATCTCCAGTCGGTTGTCGAGCTGGGCCACTCCGGGCACGGCCAGAACGGCCAGGGCGGCAGCACTCAGTGACTCCTCGTTGGGCACGGTGCCGGTGACAGTGGCGATTTCGCCGTCGACCATCACCGCGAGATCGTCAAAACCGGCGGCGGCGAGGGCGGATTGAATCTGCGCCTCGAGGGTCGCGGATTCGTCCGTCACCGGGACGACCAGCTGATTGTCGACGTCTCGAATGCCCGAAACGCTCAGAGCGACTGCGGCTACCTGGTTGAGGGCCGCTTCCGATTCGACGGTACCGGTCAGGACTGCAGTTTCGCCGGTGACCGTCGCCGCTACAGATTCGAAACCAGCGTTATTGAGAGCCGTCTGAACATCAGGAATGGGTGAGATAACGGAATCGAGCAAACCCAGTTGCCAGGCAGCCAGCCCACCGAGAATCACGATCGTGATCATCGCCGGTACCGCCCCGATCCGAAAGCTGCCGCGCCTTCGGCGGGACGAACGGGTTCGATGACCGAGCGAACTCGAAGAGCGAAGCGCGTCGATGTCGTCGGGTGGATCGGTGGTCAGCCACCGATTAGGCGAGTTCGAACTCACCGGAGATGGCGGCTCGGCCGCGGGGCCGACCTTCACCCGACCGTCGGCATCTGCTCTGACCGCGGAGGGGTTCACGGGAGGCGGGGCCTGATCTGCCGGCCGGCTCGGTTGCGATGGTTCCCAGGGGGACGCGCCGGGTTGCTCGCCGGGGCCGGTCATACCCTGCTCTCTTTCATCTGCAGCTCCCGCTGGTGGTCACGTTTGCGTGCCCGTCCCGGGTGCTGCAGCCTCCCACGGGTTATTTCGGTCGACCGTAAAGTTCCTTGAGTCGGAAAGCCTATGAACGATCGGCCGGAACTAGCCCGTCGTCCATGGTCCTCCGCTCAAATATTTCCATCCATCGTCGGGTAGCAGCACGACCGCGGTTCCGCCGGCGGTTGCCAGGGTTTCACGAGCCGCATGCAGGATCGCGCCGGAGGAGGTTCCCGAAAAGAGACCCTCGCTCCTCATGGCGTGCGCGGCGGTCGATTCGGCAACCCGGCGGTGTACCTGGTGGCGATCGGTGACCAGGCTCAGATCGGCAATAGGAGGTTGGAACGGGTCATCTTGGGAGCGCATTCCCCCGATGGGGTCGTCAACAAAAGGCTCGACCGAATGGATCCGTAGATCCGGCCATTTCATCTTGAGCCCCCGGCTGTTGCCGGTGATGGTCCCGCCCGTGCCATAGGCGGCGAACAGGTGGGCCGGTGGAGCTTCGAGGGGCCAGTCCCGCAAGATCTCCTGGGAAGTGCCGAAGAAGTGGGCGTAGGCATTCCAACGGTTGCCGTACTGATACAGCATGTGGCCCTCGCCGGCTTCCACCAGGGTGCGGGCATAGGCAATGGCGTCGTTCGGTCCGCCCTCGACCACGATCAATTCCGCCCCGTAAGCGCGGAGTAGCTTCTTTCGTTCCTCGGTCGCAGAACTAGGCAGACAGATCACCATCGGATGGTCGTAGATCTGCGCCAGGCGGGCCAGACCGATGCCCGTGTTCCCGGAGGTTGCTTCGATCAACGGCTGTCCTGGGGAAAGCCGGCCGTTCTGCACCGCGTTGTGGAACATGAACCAGGCGGCCCGGTCCTTGATCGAACCGGTCGGATTGAACCACTCCAGTTTGGCGAAGAGGCGCGTCCCCGAGGGAGCGAAGCGGTGCAATTCAACGAGTGGCGTGTTGCCAGGTTTCATCTGGGAGGCACGGTAGCGGCGCAGGCGATTTGCGCAGGCTCACCCGGGGTAGCCTGATCTGACAGATGAAAGACGGACCCGTGGATCGAGGGGAAAACCACGAACTCGAGCAGGCCGGCCGTGAGCTCAGGGAGCAGGTCGGCGGAGAGTTCCGGTTGGGAGCCGAAGAGGACGAGTACTGGGCCATGAAGCAGGCCCGGCGGGCCGGAAGTCTCCCCGAGATCGCCTACGACGCGATGAGCCGGGGAGATCGCATAGAGATCCGGGCGGGCGACAGAGTGTTCCGCGGACATGTCCGGCATACCCGAGCGGACCTACTGGTATTGCGTGCCCAGGTCGATATCGACATAAACCTCGACGCGCCGATTGTGCTGCGAATAATCGAACCAGCAGCGGTGCCGGGGCTTGGTCCGGCCCCGCACGGGCCGGCCTCTTTTGGCGCACGCATGGCTGAATTGGAGCAGTCGGAGCAGATATTCGAATTCATCACTCCGTATGCCGATTCACGGGTTGTCGGCAAGGTTTCGATTCGAGCTCGCGATCACGTGGTCGTCGAAGACTCCGATCGACAGGAATGGGTGATTCCCCTCAGATGGTTGACGGCGGTAGTGAGCCGTCAACCAATCCCACCGGACGACCGCGGTTCGTGAACGAACCAAGCACTCACTTGGCGGGCCGGGCCTATAGCAATCAGATTTAAGAGTAGGTAAGATTCCGCTAAGTTTGATTAAGGGGACGGGGGGCGATGGCTGGGATCATCGATCCGACCACGCAACGTAGCTGGCACACGGCCGATGCGGTGCCACCACTCAAACGCGGGCTGATGAGCCGGCTCAGTCTTGGACATGTGATCATGATCGTGGCCGGCCTGGCCGCTTTCCTGTTGGTTTTCTCCCTCCTCCAAAGCCGGAATGAGACCTTCACCATCGCAACCGCGGTCGTTGAGCTGCGAGCCGGCACAACCGTGACGGATGGTGTTCTCGCCTTCACGGAGATGGGAGTCGTGGATCGCGCCGTCCTGGGAACTCTCCTCGGACCGGAGCAGGTTCAACAGGCCGTGAACGAGCAGTGGGTGGTGACGCGGGCGGTCCCGGCCGGCGATCCGGTCAGGATGAGCGATTTTCGCACCGACGCCGATCCTTCCGATCTTCGAGCCATGAGTATCCCCATCGATCGTGGCCATGCCGTCGCCGGGGCTCTTCAGGCGGGCGATTTCATAGATGTGATTGTGGTTAGGAAAGGAATCGCCTCATACGTCGCCGCCGGTGTCGAGGTTCTTGACGTTTCCGGGGCGGACAGCCAGTTCGGTGGGAGCTTCAGTGTGACGGTAGCGCTCGACGGGATGACGACCTTGCGCCTGGCTTCTGCGCTGCGCGACGGAGCAATCGATCTAGTCCGGGCGACGGGAGCGACCGAAGTTGATCCCGGCGGATACTTCGATCCGTTGCAGGAGGGACCCGGCGACCTGTCCGGATCGCTGAACGGCTCGCCGGTCGAGCCCGGTTCCGGCTGAATCATGCTGAATCGCGAACCCGTGGTAGTGATGGCCCATTCACCGCGATCTTGGGCCCGGTTGCTCAAGCAACACGTTATTGACCACGGTGGGGGGCGAGTCATGGCATCCATCATGGCTGCCGAGGACGCCATGATGGATGGCTACGACGTCTTCGTGGCCGACGATACGACGTCCTTCCTGACAGCCGGGTTCGTGGCCGATCTGCAGAAAAGGGGTATCTCAGTGGTTGGGGTCTACGACCCCGAGGAGGCCGAGGGAAGTGGGAAACAAAGGCTGATCGATCTGCGGGTTGACGACGTGATCGAAGCAGATGCGCCGCCTACCGAATTCTTGCGAGTCCTGGCGCGTTCGGCGGCGGGTTCCATTGGAGAACATGAAGATGGGCTCTCCGCCCTGGTTGGAAACCTCGCGGGGTCGGATGTCGACTATCTCGATCCGTATCAGCAGCATGAGGATCGACCGCGGCGAGGACAATTGGTGGTCGTCGGTGGTGCCTCAGGGGGGGTCGGAGCAACTGAGATTGCGATTGGATTGGCAGCAATGCTGGCCCGCCGGGACAGAGCGACAGTACTCGTTGATGCCGACGACATCGGGCCGTCCGTCGCCCAGCGTCTCAATCTGGCAGTCCATCCCAACCTTCGAACCGCCATTGATTTGGTACACAATCGCAACGGCGATCTGGCCGGTTGTCTGATGGAGCCGCCGTCGGGCGGCTTTGAGGTACTTGGTGGCTTGGCCAATCGGAGAGACTGGTATGAGTTGAGGCCCGCGGACGTATCAGAGACCGTTCTCGTCCTGGCGAAGTTGCGCGAGTACGTGATTGTCAACGTCTCTTCAAGATTGGAGAATCTCCCCGCCATCGGCGGTCCGGCCCGCTATGGGGTCACGCGTTCGATGCTGGCGCTGGCCGACTTGATTGTCCTGGTGGCCGCTCCGACTCCGGTCGGAGTCGCGCGTGTGCTCGATTGGTTGGCAGAAGCGAAGTCGTTGATTGAAGGAACCCCTCTCCACCTGGCATTCAATGCCTTCATCGGTGGGGGATTCAAGGCCGCAGAGATCGATACTGAATTGCGCCAGGTATACCAGCCGCGATCGGTGGCGTTTGTGCCTCACGACAAGACCCTGGCTCAAGCGACCTGGCAGGGTGTCCTTCCGGGTCGCGGGGCTTTCGTCAAGGGAATCGAGGGACTCGCCACGACGGCCAACCTGCCACGACGACCGGCACGCAGACACCGGAGAGCGTGATGAAGACGGAATTCAGCGCCTATGAAGACATCCGGAATCAAGCCCTGGCGGGATTGGAACGCGAGAAGCTAGATCCGCGAGAGGATGAGGGGGCGGTCCTCCAACTGGTCGCGTCCATCGTCGACGATTATCAATCGCAAGCTCATTCTGGCAACGTTCCCGCTCTGCGCGACACGGGCGAGATGATTCGACGCGTAGCGCGATCCATATCCGGCTACGGCGCGTTGAGCCGGCTCTTCGAAGATCCAACGGTGGAAGAGATCTTCATTGAAGGGCCCAATGTCACCTATATCGACGGTTCGGGCCGGTTGCAAGTCCTGACCACGCCCACCACCGTCGAGGAGAATCGGCAGACGATCAACCGGCTCCTCGCCGACACGGACCGCCATATCGATACGGCCAACCCCATTGTTCAGGCCCGGGTCTTGAATGATTCGGCCCGGCTCACCGCGGTTATCAGGCCGATCGCAGACAACGTTTCGGCCACTATCCGCAAGTACACAATGCGAAAGGAAACCCTCGGGCACCTGGTCGAACTTGGCTCGATTTCACCGGCGGGAGCCGGCTTTCTATGGGCAGTTGCTCAGACGGGTGCTTCGGTGCTGGTTTCCGGACAACCGGGCGCCGGGAAGACATCTCTGCTGTCGGCACTGATGGCCGCGGCACCACCCACCCACTGTGTACGGTGCATTGAAGAAGTTCGCGAACTTCACGTGCCCCTGAGCCCCCACAGCTCCTATTACGAAGCTCGTGCACCAGGATTGGATGGCAGTGGCGAGGTGTCGGTCCGCACGCTCGTGAAGGCCGTCCTGGCGATGCGAGCTGATCGCATCGTGGTTGGAGAGGTACGAGGCTCGGAAGCTTTTGAATTGACGAGAGCCTCCAATGCCGGTTGCGGTTTTTCCTGCACGGTGCACGCCAATTCGGCCCGCGAGGCTCTCAATGCCATCGTGAATACCGCGTTGATGGCGGGAGAGAACGTCACAGAACCGGTAGTGCGCAAGGTCTTTGCGAGCACGATCGATTTTGTTGTGCATCTCGATCGGGATCCCACCACCAGAGGCCGGGAGGGCATTCGACGCCAGATTCTGGAGATCCTGGCGGTAGCGCCATCTTTGACCGGAGACGATTTCACGACCGACCATATCTTCCAGCGGGATGTTCTGGGGGCACCACTGCGCTGGACCGGCTTGCTCCCTCCACCGGCAACGGTCGATTTGATCAACAGAGCTCTGGCCGGAAGTGGGCACACGCTGCTTTCGATCTGTGAAGGGCAAAGCACTCCCTTATGAGGTTGCTTGCCGCGTCGCTGGCAGCGATTTCTGCCTACCTGGCAGTCGGTTACATCACAGGTTTCGCACCCAATCTGAATTGGCGAACCGACCGGGAACGCCCCGGAATCAGCGAAAGACAGGTCTGGCTGATGCAAGCCGGAGCGCAGCTGTCCCCCGGCCAGTTCCTGCTCTGGTCGACTCTCCTGGGGGCGTTTGCCTTCCTCGTCGGGATGGTCCTCACCGGGGTACCCTGGGTTTCCCTGCCCCCGGCGGTGGCAATCGCGGTCCTGCCCCGGTGGTACTTCGCTCGCAGACGGATTCGAAGGTTGAGCGAGGTTCACGAAGCCTGGCCGGATGGGCTTCGGCATATCGTCGCTTCTGTGCGAACAGGAATGAGTGTATCCGGGGCTCTCGATGAACTGGCTCGGACGGGGCCTGCGCCATTGCGGTTCGCCTTTGCGAGATTCCCGGCACTATCGAGAACGCTCGGTGTTGACGCGTCGCTGGCTCTGATTCGCGAGGATCTGGCCGATCCCACCTCGGACCGGGTAATCGAGATTCTCCTGGTGGCCTACGAGCGCGGGGGGTCGATAGTCCCCGAAGTACTGGCCGATCTGGCCGATGCGACTACCAGGGATCTGCGGACGGTGGAGGAGATCCGCACCAATGCTCTCGAACAACGTATCAACGGACGGATCGTATTCGTGGTTCCCTGGCTGGTGCTCTTGCTTCTGACCTCGAGGCCGGGACCCTTTCGGGATTTTTATGAGTCGGCCGCAGGAGTGATCGTCGTGGTCGTCGGTGCCCTGATCAGCTTGTTTGGAGCATGGCTCATAGCCCGTTTGAGCCGCGACCCGATTGAGCCCAGGGTTCTAGGTTCATCGGCTGCCGGAACTCGCCACCCAGGAGTCCGTTCATGAGCGACGTGCTTCACGTGCTGGCGGCAGCCGGCCTTGCCGGCATCGCGGTGGCGGCGGGCGTTCACCTCATAGTGCGTCCACCTGTGCGGCTGAGCGGCAGGTTGCACCGCTACACGGTGGTCAGTCGGAGTGTGCTGGGCAGCAGCACTTCAGCACTTCGATGGGGATCTGGTGATGGCACCACAGCCCGGACGGCGCTCGGTCGACTCCTCGGGCCACCGCTGGTCGAAATCTCCCAACGCGTCGGCCGGTTCCTTGAGGCAACCAGCGAGGAGCAGCTGGCGTTGAAGATTCGCCAGGCGGGCTTGTTCACCGGCACGAACGAGTCCCAACGGGTTCAGGAGTACCGGATGCGACAGTTCGCGACTGCGAGCGTCGCGGCGATTGGAGCAGGCGTAATGGGTTTGCTGCTCGCCCGGCCAACGTTGATGGTCTTGATCCTGGCGATTACCGGTTTCGTGGGCGGAGCTGCCTACTGGCGGGGCCGAATTGACCGGGCGATCGAGATTCGCCGAGCGCGAATGGAGATCGAGTTGTACACGATCAACCAGCAGCTGGCCCTGCGGGTTCGAATCGGCGGCGGAGTGATCTCCGCGGTTCGCCAGATCGTCACCAAAGGCCGAGGCGCCGTGATCGACGAGCTTCGAGAGGCCATGCGACTGATTCAGGGAGGCATGCCCGCCCCCAAGGCATTCTGGCGCCTGGCAGACTTGACGCCGGAACCCCACGCCTCCCGGATGTATCAACTCCTCTCCAGCTCCGAGGAGAGGGGGTCCGATCTGGCCGACACTCTCCTGGCGATGAGCGAAGAAATCCGGGAGGACCGTCGCGAGGCGTTGCGAAGGCTGGCGACCAAGCGGCGGGCGGCCATGTTGATTCCCATCGTGGGCCTCATCGCACCAATCATGATTCTTTTTGTCGGAGCGCCGCTTCCCTGGATCATCTTCAGGGGGCTGGGAGGGTGAGGAACTGAGAGATTACCGACGGTTTCGATCGATAACCGGAGAAAGGGGAAGGAATGACGCAGACATTGAAGGAACTGACCGTGATGCTGTCCGCCGCGCTGGCGAGGATGGGGGACGAGGACCGCGGGTTTCAAACCGCAGAGGCGATCGCCATTGCCGCCGTGGGGATCATCGTCCTGGCAGCAATCCTGGCGGTTCTCCAGGTCCTGGGAGTGGACGTGATCAACTGGCTCCGTGACCAATTCGGGATACCTGCCAGTAGTTGAGCGACTGTGACCTCCATACTCAGTGATAACGATTTGGGCTTCACCTCCCTGCAGTTTGCCGTTATGGCCTTCTTCACCATGCTCGTCTTCGCCGGGGTAGTGAACTTGGTGGCTATGCAGTACCAACTCGGGGCGGTCAGGGTGGCAATCGATGAAGCAGCTCGCCACGGTGCGGCTGCGTCAAACACAGAGGAAGACTGCGAAACCCTGGCTAATTCGATTCTGCGGGGCGATCACTCGGGTCTGCTCAGGGGTCGGCTGGGCGAAGGCATCGACATCGAGTGTGGAATAGACGGAACGGAGATGGTGGCCACCGCCACCGGCTCGTCGAGGTGGTGGATCGGTGGATTGCCCGATCTGGGATTCGAAGTAGTGGGACGAGCGGTAGTCGAGACGTTCTCCGAGGGGCCATGAGCACGAACGCCGGCTCCTCCGAGCGAGGCTTCGTAGCGGCTGAGTGGGCGGTGGCGCTCGGGCTGCTGTTGCTGCCCATGGTGATGATTGTCGGCTCGATCGCGCCATGGCTGGCCAGGCAAACGATGGGCAGGGAGATCAGCCAGGAAGCCGCCAGGAGCATGGTGCTGGCCGACGATTTTGAAAGCGGAGCACAAGCAGCTGCGCAGGTTGCCGAGGCCATAGTGGCCAACTACGGACTGGGCGACGACGATTGGGATCTGGTATCGATTCGAATGGAACCCGAAGGCGCAGTTTTGGGACGTGGCTCGGACGTCGTCGTGGAGATTCGGATACGGGTCCCGGCTTTGACCGTCCCCGGGGTCGGCTCGGTTGCAGAAGTCTGGTGGCACACCAGTCACTCTGAGCATGTTGACGACTTCCGGAGTTTCCCATGAGCGTTCTTCCGCCAGTCCAGAGCGAACGAGGGTTCACGAGTGTCAACTTCATGCTCATGTTGGTGGTTCTCGTTGTGGCCGTCGGGGCGATATCCGTAGATCTGTGGCATTTGGTTGCCGAACATCGCGCAGTGGCCGGTGTTGTAGACGGTGCCGCCGTATCCGCGACCGGGGCCGTCGACACCGAAGCCCTGCGGAGCAATCCGCCTACCGTTCAACTTGAGCCGATTCAGGCATTGGCGAGGGCGTGTCGGTACCTGCAGACCAACGGTGGGGTGAGTCTCTGTCCCGGACCTGATGCCGACATCGTGGTGGGGGCGGACTTTGTGTCGGTGACCATGCGACGCGATGTCAATCTCACTCTCCTCAGAGTGTTTACCGGGCTCAATCCTGAGGTGGATACATCACCGATCGAGGTGGCTGCCTCCTCGACCGCCCGCATCGCCTCGCGATGAGGGCTAGATGACGAGCAACCCCACCCCGAGGACCCGTCTGATCGCCGGTGGCGTCGTAGCAGCAGGACTGGTCATTGCGCTGATTGCATCGCTGATCGGGAATGGTGCCCCGCCAAGAGGTCCGGCGCCGACGTGGGCCCGGATAGAGGCCGAACCGACCCTCCCGGCGCCGACGGTGGGCCCAACTACTGCAGCCCTCACGTTGGCGGAGACCCATCCCTTCGAGGCCATCCGGCCTGCCGGCGATGCGGCCCTCGACGCTTGGGGAGGCTTTGCAACGTCCGGTGACCTGCAGATTCTTGGCGAGATGTTCCACCCATCGAGCCCCCAGCTGCCCCTCCTCCAGGACATGGCTTTGGAGATCGTGGCTGCTCCTTCAGGCGGCCCGGCCTACGCACTTCTCATGAAGGATCCTCACATCGAGATGCGGACTTCGAGTTTTGCCACCATCGAGGGATCTGTGACCGCCACTCGCGGCGAGGGATCGCCTTCGGAGACGACCTGGCGACTGGTGATGTCATGGTCCGAAGAGCAGGGTTCGTGGATGATCTGGACGATCGAAGAGATCGACTGAACTTTCATCTGACTGCGCCGCCGCCCGGCAAAGATGGGACCCGCGATTAGCCTTGTTTCGTGAGCGATTGTGGGGCAGTCAAGGACCATGGAGTCCGGCCCGCCGTTGGTCACACGGTCGTGTACTGCCAACGCTATCGCCCGGGCTCCCCGAACGTTTTTTTCAATCGCCTGTTTCACAGCCGTTGGATCGAACCGGGCCAACGCGCCCTCGATCTTGGCGCCGGTACGGGCTCACTCGCACTGGGCTTCGCGGCCCGCGAAGAGACGGGTATTGCTTGTGCTCCTTGGAATTGACGCCGTCAGGCCCATGAGGAGATTCGTCTATCCGTTGATGGTGTCCACCGCTCTTTTGGCCGCGGCCTGCACTGCGGCAGGCTCTCCTGAGCCGGCCGTTCCCAGCACCCTGACGATGACTTCTGCTGTTTTGGAAACGACCACGACATTTCTCCCGGTTACCACGACAACCTTCCCCCCCGCGGTTCGCATCCAGGCGGCACTTGATGAGGCATTGCTGGATTGGCCGGCTCCCGGATTGATGCTGTGGGTAGATACCCCGGAAGAGACAATCGTCGCAACATCTGGTTGGGCAGATCGCGAGGAAGAGATTCCGATGCAAGCAGATAGGCCCTTCTACACGGGGAGCATCACGAAGATGTTTGTTGCGACGGTGGTGATGCAGTTGGTGGAGGAAGGGTTGATCAACCTGGATGATCCGTTGTCGATTTGGTTTCCCGAGGTTCTGGAAAAACCGTATGGCGATCAGATCACCGTACGGCATCTCCTTGCCCATAAGTCCGGGATCCGATACTTCGGAACGATACCGGCGATGCGACAGGCATTGTGGGGCGATGGAGAGCCGTTCGACCCCCAAGTGATCGCCGAAACGATGATCCGCGATCACTCTCTGGAGCAGACGCCCGGGCGCTTCTCCTATTCGAATACCAACTACCTCATCCTGGGTCTATTGATTGAAGATGCCACCGGTCAACCTGCTGAGTCGGTCATTCGCAGCCGTATCCTCGATCCGCTTGGTCTGGATCACACGTATCTCGCAACATATGAGGACCCCATTGGTGACATCCTGCCCACCTACAGTGACTTTGTGGCTCTGGATGGTTCCGGCGGGTTCATCAATCAGCACCCCGTGTTGACGCGTGTGGATGCCGAGTTTGCCGAGCGATATTTCCGGACTACCTGGATGACGGGCGGCATGGTCTCGACTGCGCCCGACTTGATCACTTTCGCGTGGGCACTTTTCAATGGGCAGTTGTTTGATGATCCCGCAACCATGGACACGATGAGCGTCTATTCGGGGAATGGTTCAGAGGCCCAATTCGGCCTAGGAATCATGCGAGTAAGACCAAGTGGCATGGAGTTCCTGGGCCACTTCGGTCACAGCTCCGGACATGTGGCGGGTGTCATCTACTCGGTTGAACATGATTGTGCGATCGTTGTGATGGCCAACAGCGACGCGCAATCAGGCGACGATTTGATCCGACTGGCATATATCGGATTGCCGGCCCTGGAACCGGTCTCGCCTTAGCCACGGGTGGCCGCTGGACCTCATCCCACCGCCGCGAATCTCCCGATCGCATTCGTGACCCATTAGGCGTATCCGGCCAGGACGTTGGTGACATTTCGACCCAGGGCGTACAGGTCGCAGGCCGTCCCCGAACTACGCCGCACCGGCGGCAGAATGCATCGACCACGCGGACCATGGATCAGAAGTCGGATGGTCTGGGGTAGGGCAACCCCACGCACGCGGAGTGGGGGCCCTCAGGCCCCCACTCAAATCGGTCTCGAAGTGACAAGTCAGTCGTCGTCGTGATCGTCCTTGCCGTCGCCATGGTGATCATCGCCGTGATCATCGCCGTGGTCGTCGTCATCGTGATCACCGTTGCGCCCGTCGTCATTGCCATGGTCGCGGTCGTCATCCCGATCGTCGGCCGATCCAACCTCCACCTTGGTCCGGATCTCTCCGTCTTCGAGCTCGGCCTCGAATTCGACCTCTTCGTTACCGGAGCGGAACTTGATCTCGACCTCGTGGCCGTCTTCGTCGTCATCATCGCTCTCTTGGCTGTATTGCCAGGTTGTGTCTACCCGGGTGACCAACAGACGTCCGTCTTCGATGGCAAGCCACACCGTCCCGACCCCTTTGACTTCGAAGGCCGTCGATCCCGATGGCCCCGCTGCAGGCGTCGCGGTGGCAGTCGCAGGTTGGGGAGCAGCAGCCGCCGTCGTACTGGTCGTGCTGGAGGTACTCGACGTGACGACGCTGGTGGTACTGGTCGTACTGCTGGTAGTGCTGGTGGAAGTCGGCGCGGTCGGGCGGCTCGAGGCGACACCCGGGTTGGTCAGAGCGCGGATTTCTTGGAGATTCGTGAACCCGTCTCCGTCGGAGTCGAGACCCTCGATGGCGCCGAAGTTGAGGCCCGCGGTCCGGAGAGCCGAACCGTATGCATTGAGCGCCGGGACGCTTGTGTGACAGGTCGAGCAGCTATCCAAGGCCGACCCTGATGTGGCCGGATAGTTGCTGGTGAAGCTGGTCAGGATGGAGTCCTTCGCCGAGGCGCTGTTGCTGATCGCAATCACGCCCACGGCGACTACGAGGAAGGCGGTCGCTGCTAGGAAACGTTTCATCGGTGGTCCCTCCGGTTGAGTACTACGTCAACTATGACCGGCGGAGGGTTGCGGGAACCTCGCGAGAAGGTTAAGGGTTCCCTAAACCCCGATTTCGTCTCGAACCTTCTCCGCTCTACCGTTCGGCGGAAATGTCGAGACTGCGCTACGTCATCAAATTGTTGGTAGCCGTTCTGACTGCTTTGGGACGGCAGGTCTTTCACCGACTGTCGCGCGGCCCGTTGGTAGCGTCCTGGTCGTGGTCGGTGGAGTTGCGGATGGTGGCGCTTCGCGGATTCCTGGTCGCTTCGGCGAGCGGCGGGGATCGAACGGACAGGCGAGCTCTGGAAGCCGGGCTCGACCCACCTTTGCCCCGATCCTTGCGACACGTGATGACGTTTGAGCCTGCGACGGTAGGGGGGATACACGGGGAGTGGATCAGACGCAACCATGCCCGTCAATTTGATCCGACCATCCTCTACCTGCACGGCGGGGCCTATCTTGCTGGTAGTCCGGCTACCTATCGAAGGTTTGTTGCGCGACTGACCTGGGTCACCAGGGCGACTACCTTCGTCCCGGAATATCGCCTGGCGCCCCAACACAAGTTCCCGGCCGCCGTCGACGACGCCGAAGCTGCCTATCTCGGTTTGTTGGAGACCGGGACCGATCCGAAAACGCTTATCGTGGCGGGCGACTCGGCGGGTGGTGGTCTCGCCGGCGCTCTCCTGCAAAGACTTCGGAAAGGCGGACATCCCCAACCAGCAGGAGCGGTTCTCTTCTCGCCCTACACCGACCTGGAGCACACTGCCGCGTCGATCCACAAGAACGCGCTGACCGACTATCTGCCGATGGGCCCGGCCATGGCCAATATCTTCTACCTGGGTGACAGCGATCCCCGGCATCCGGAGGCGTCACCGATGTACGGGGATTATTCCGGGGTAGCCCCGATGCTCATTTTCGCGGGAGGAAGAGAGATGATCCTCGACGATTCTCATCGCCTGTTCGACAAGGCCAAGGCGGACGGGGCAGATGTGATTCTCCGGATCGAGGACGACATGTTTCACGTCTGGCCGGCTCTGCTGCCCAATCATGAGGCGACCCGGCGCACGATGAGCTCGGTAGCCGAGTTTGTGGCCAACAAGACCGGCGGTTGAGAACCAGATCCGCCTCTTTTCCGTATGCCTCATACGTACTCGCGGCTTTCTCATATCATTCTCAGCTCACCGGGACACATTCAGCAAAGAAGGGGAGATCACATTGAGGCGTTCAGTCAGGAGTGATCACGCGGCCATCAGCGGTGCGCTGGCGGCGGTTGCCGCTCTCGTAGTGTTGGCCGCCGGAGCCGGCCTGTGGTTTTTCCTATCAGGCGACGAGCCGGAAGCCGTCGACCTGGGGTCGGCCGCGGCCGTAGTTTCGACGACCGCAGCCTCTAACGATCTTCCTCCGGTCTCGGGCGAGCCCTCCGGCCCGGATCCAGGAGCCGGGATCGACGGCACCTGGACCGTCGACTCCTCGATCGGCTCGTTCTCATTTGAGGACGCCACCAGCTCCTTCGTCGGGTTTCGCGTGGCTGAAGAACTAGCCTCGATCGGCGCCACGGAGGCAGTCGGACGGACCCCGAAAGTGTCCGGAACCATCGAGATTGAGGGAACCACCCTGGTGGGCGGGAGTTTCGAAGCCGACTTCACTGCGATCGTCAGCAACGACAGCCGCCGCGATAGCAAGATCCGGGGAGCGCTCGACACGGATCAATTCCCGACGGGCACCTTCGTTCTCACGGAACCCGTCGATCTCGGCGGGATACCCGGGGATGGGGAGTCCGTGTCGGTGGTGGCCACGGGCGAGTTGACCGTTCACGGCATCGCCAACACGGTCGAGATTCCTCTCCAGGCCCAGTTGGTCGACGACGTCATCGTAGTGGTCGGCTCCCTAGACATCGTTTTCGCCGATTATGGCGTTGAGGCTCCCTCCGCCGCCATCGTCCTGTCGGTCGAAGACCATGGACCAATCGAGTTGCAGTTGTTCTTCACACGCTGACCGGCGGCTTCTGTTTGAATGCCCGAATGCGCGACTGGTCGTCAATGCCGAAGGTGGAATTGCATCTCCACTTGGAAGGCGCCATTCCACTTCCGACCCTGTGGGACTTGATCAAACGGCACGGTGGTGACGAAACCATCAAGACTCCGGCTCAGTTGGTGGACTGGTTCACCTACAAGGATTTCGCCCACTTCATGGAGACCTGGGTGTGGATGATTGCCTTTCTGCGTGATTATGAGGATTTCACCTGTGCCGCCGAAGCGGTCGCCCGCCATCTGGCCGCCCAGAACATTGTCTACGCAGAGGCGTTCTTCTCGCCCAGTGACTTCCGTCACCACAATCTGGATCCCCGACAACTGGCGATCGCCATTCGGGCCGGGCTCGAGCGTGTGCCGGAAGTCGAGGTGCCATTGATCGTCGATCTGGTCCGCGATCGTGGGCCGGAGGGCACTGCCAGAACGCTGGCCGCCATCACCGAAGTTGCCGATGAGGCGCGGATAATCGGTATCGGGATCGGAGGGTACGAGGCAGAGAACCCGCCCGAGCTTTTTGTCGACGTATATAGAACCGCCCGTGACTCGGGATTCCGGCTGACCGCCCATGCAGGTGAGGCGGCCGGGCCCGAGAGCGTGTGGGGGGCGATCCGAGCCCTGGATGTGGAGCGGATCGGTCACGGGGTGAGAGCCGCCGAGGACCCGGCCCTGGTCGAATACCTCGTCGAGAAGCAGATCCCTCTGGAAGTCTGTCCGACCTCGAACATCCGCACCGCCGTGGTACCCGAGTGGGATACCCACCCGGCCCGTTCACTCATTGCTGCAGGTGCGATGGTCACCATCAACACCGACGATCCGGCCCTGTTCCATTCCTCGCTGGCCGGCGAATACCAGGTACTCGAAGAGCGGTTCGGCCTCGGTGAGGACACCATTCGCCAAATCTCGCTGGCAGCCGTTGATGCTTCCTGGGCGCCCCCGGAGACCAAAGCCGACCTCAGTCGGCAGATCACCGAGTGGTGGGACGCAGGGGAGTAACCCTGCGTACAATCGCGCCATGCCCTACATCACTCTCTCAACCGACTTCGGCAACCGGCAAGGCAGCCAGGCAGTGCTCCACGGTGTCATCTACCGGATCGCACCTAACGCGGTCATCACCGACCTCACCCACCAGATCACTCCACAGGACATTCGCGAAGCGAACTTCGTCGTGGACAGCAATGTGTTCTTCTTCCCGGCGGGTTCCGTTCACGTCATCGTGGTCGACCCAGGGGTCGGTACGGATCGCCGGGCCATTGCCGGGCGGATCGGTGACCAGTATTTCGTCGCTCCCGACAACGGTGTCCTTTCGGCCTGTCTGGCCCGCGCCGGCCGGGAAGGTTGGTCGACCGAATTCGTCGATCTCGACAAGCCCGAATACTGGCTGCCCAACGTCACGAACACCTTTCACGGCCGCGACCTTTTCTCCCCGGTCGGCGCCCACCTGGCGGCCGGGGTACCGCTGGCCGACCTGGGAACACCCCTGGACGATCCGGTCATTATCCCGCTGTGGGGAGCGGCTCGCCAGGGCGACGGAAGTGTCGAGGGAGAGGTCATCTACATTGACGACTTCGGGAACGCCATCTGCTCGATCCTGCCCGACCAGATTGCCCACCTGCCGGTTCCGGCCGGCGTGGAAGTCGAGGTGTGTGGCGCCACCATCGAGGGAATGGTCAACACCTTTGGCGATTCCGAATACGACAGCGACACGCTGATTGCTTTGTGGGATTCGAGTGGATACCTGCTGGTTTCGGAGAACAACGGGACCGGTGGGAAAGTCATTCAACCCAGGCCCGGCGATCGGGTGGTCGTGCGGACGATCGGCTAGAGGCGCCCTGCTTCGATGATCCGCTGGAGGAACTGCTGCGTTCGCGCCTCGCGAGGGTGCCGGAAGATCTGATCAGGCGGACCGTGCTCGAGAATCACGCCGGCATCGAGAAAACAAACCCGGTCGGCGACATCTCGGGCGAATCCCATCTCATGGGTGGCAATGACCATCGTCATGCCGTCTGCCTTGAGGTCCCTGATGACGTTGAGCACTTCCGCGATAAGTTCGGGGTCCAGGGCGGAGGTGACCTCGTCCAGGAGGATCAACTCCGGGTCGATGGCCAGGGCGCGAATGATCGCCACCCGTTGCTGTTGACCACCCGAGAGGCGGTCCGGGTACTCGTCGACCTTGTCGTCGAGACCGAACTTGGCCAGCAACTCCCGGGCCCGGGCCTCGGCCGACGACCGGTCGAGGCCGTGCACTTTTCTGGGACTGAGAGTGATGTTGTCGAGCACGCTCATGTGTGGGAAGAGATTGAATGCCTGAAACACGATTCCCATACGCTGGCGCACGCTGTTGGGATTGACGCCGGGAGCCGTGATGTCATCCCCATCGATAAGGATCTGACCTTCGTCGATTGGGTAGAGAAGATTCACGCACTTGAGCAGCGTTGATTTGCCCGAACCGGAGGCGCCGATGAGACACACGACATCATGGTGCCCGACTTCGAGATCGACGTCGTTCAGCACACCTTTGCCCTCGAACGCCTTCCGGACGTTTCGCATCTCGAGTTTGGCGACGCTCATCCGCTCACCCCTTGCTTACGCCGCCGGTCTCGATCGGTGTACCAGTCGGTGAAACGGGCGACCGGTACGGAGACCAGGAGGAAGAGCACGGCGGCCACCACGTAGCTGGTGTAGTTGAAGGTGCTCGCCGTATAGATCTGCGCTTCCCGCACTCCCTCCCTGACTCCCAGAACGAAGACCAGGGCTACGTCTTTCTGCAAGCTGACGAACCCGTTGAGCAGAGCGGGAATCACATTGCGGATCGCCTGGGGGACCAGAACGTATCGCAGGGTCTGTACCTGGGTCAGTCCCAGCGAGCGGGCCGACATCCGTTGACTCTCCCGCACCGACTCGATGCCTGCTCGGTAAACCTCTGCTGTGTAGGCGCTGTAGCTGATAACCAGGGCGGCCAGCCCCCAGAAGAGCTCGCTCCGCGGGACTCCCCGCAACTGCAGCGCCGGGACTCCAAACCCCAACAGCAGGATCAGGAGGATGATCGGAACGCCCCTAATGAGGTCGATGTAGGTGATGGCCAGCACCCGCAAAGGAAAGAACGCCGGTCCTCGAAGCGCTCTGATCATCGCCACCATGAGAGCAATCACCAGGATGAGCACTTCAGCCAGGAGGAACATCTTGATGTCGAGCCAGAAGCCGGCCCACACGACGGGCCAGGCGTCCTGGAAGTTGGACCAATTGAAGAACTGTTTCTGAACCGCCGGCCAAGCCTCGGAGCTGAATACCGCCCAAGCGAAGAGCCCCAGGACGATAACCGTCGAGGCCGCTGCTATGAGCGCACCACGGGCGCCTTCTTCACGGAACCTGGAACGGGGCCGGGGCCCGAACAAGCCCGGACCCCGGCCAAAGCGATCGACGGAGGTCTTCTCCGTCACGTCGTCCTCTTCCCGTTCGGCTACTCAGAGATGACGGTGACGCCGATACCCTGTTCGAGCCAGTCGGCAATTAACCTGTCAATCGTGCCATCGGCCCAGAGAGCGTTGATGGCTTCATTCACGCACTCGACCAGCGGATTGCCCTCGGCGAACAGCAGGCCGTACTCGTCGGGAGCAGCAGCCTCCGCATCAAAACTGGCAGCCACCACGGAACCCGGCACTTGCTCGGAACCCGTGATGTAGAAGGCGGCCCCCAGATCGACGACCAGACCTTCGATCTGTCCGGCGTTCATAGCCGAGACGACGTCGAAGTTCTCGTCATAGACATTGGGCGGGGTGTTGGGCTGGATGACGCTTTCGATGAACTCCACACTGGTGGTTCCGATGGCCGCGCCGAGTTTGGCATCCTTGAGCTCGGCCAGGGTCGTGGCATTCTGCAAGGGCGACCCTTCCAGGACGACCAGCGCCTGGGAAGTCACGTAATAGGGGACGCTGAAGTCGACGACCTCATCGCGCGCAGTAGTGATCGAGTACTGCTGCATGTTGAAGTCCCAGTCCTTGGGGCCGGCCACGATTGCCTCGTCGAATCCGGTCCGAACCCATTCCACCTGGTCGGGCGAAAAGCCCAGGTAGTCGGCGATCTCATATGCAAGCTCGCCTTCGAACCCGGATTGAGCCGTCGGGTCATCGTTGAACCCACCATCCGCATCGGTCATCCAAGGAGGAAAGACCGTCAATCCGGTGGCGATCGTGAGGGTTCCCGGGGTTACCAGATTCAGGTTGTCGACCGTGCAGGCGGCCAGTTCGGTAGTGGAGGTGGATGCTTCGGTAGTAGTCGTCTCCGCGGCCGTGGTAGTGGTCTCGGCATCTTCGGCGCAGGCCGCCGCCAGCATCGTCAGGGCGACCAGAACCACCAGGAATGTACCGAGTCGGGTCCGGCGTGTATTCATTTGCTCTCCATAGTGTCTCGACCGACGAGAGCATAGCTGCGCCGCGGCTCGAACTCCGCTATGCCGGTCGGGGGACTGGGGCCAAGACGAGTTCGCCCACCTGTTCGCGAAGGATCTCCTGGGCGTGCTCAGGCATGGCGGCGTCGGTAATCAAGGTGTCGGCCTCATCGAGTCGGGCAATCGAACTGATTCCGATGATTCCCCATTTGGTGTGATCGGCGACCACCACCAGGCTGCGCCCGGCGGCGACTAGAGCCCGGTTGGTTTCGGCTTCCATGAGGTTGGGCGTCGTAAACCCGGATTTGGAGTCCATGCCGTGTACTCCCATAAAGACGAGGTCGAGGTGCGTCGTCTGGAGTGCGGCAACCGCGAAAGGTCCGACCAGAGCGTCCGAGGGTGTTCGCATCCCGCCGGTTAGGTGGACGGTGCGACCGTCGCCGGGCGCCTTGTGAAGCAACTCGGCCACCTGCACCGAATTGGTCACAATGGTCAAGCCGGGCACGTCGATCAAATGTCGGGCAACGGCGTATGTCGTCGTTCCGGCGCTGATGCCGATGGCAGTTCCGGGCCGCACCAGGCCGGCGGCCGGTACGGCGATAGACTCTTTTTCCTGGTGGAGTCTGGTCGATTTGGCCGCGAAGCTTGGTTCGTAGGAGGCGCCGTCTGGAATCGCGGTGGCTCCGCCATGCACTTTCTCCAGGAGGCCGCGTTCGGCGAGATCTCCGAGATCGCGCCGGATGGTCATGTCGGAGACATTGAGCTCCCTGACGAGTTCGGACACCCGGACGGTGCCATGCTGGCGGACCATCGACAATATGTAGGTTTGGCGTTGTGATTGCAGCACTTCGGCTTTCACCTTTCGTCGGCGGCGCCATGCCCCGGATACCGGTCACAGTTCGGCCGTTAGGCCTGACCCTCAGGTGTCTTTCGACCCTGTTCAGGCGCGCTGATTTGTTCGAGAATGGCAATCAACAGGTTGGCCGCCGCTTGAGCAAAAGTCAACAGATTCCAACATGGTGAGGCGGTTTCATCACTGAGCTGGAATCGCATATTCGCCTGTTCAGGGACATGTTTGACATTTGCTTTGTTGCCGACTGGAATACGCTCAGGTTTGTTGGTTTGTGTTCGGAAATTCCGATCGCCCCCAACCGAAGGAGGAAGGGACATATGACTCCGGAGAAACCGAAGTCCCCGTTACTCGAGGGACTTCCCCAGTTGAGCAGACGGCAGTTGTTGAAGGGGGCAGGCGCCGCAGCCGGCTTCGCTGCTTTCCCTACGCTCCTCGCCGCCTGCGGAGACGATGAAGGCGCAACGACGACCACGGCCGGCGGGGGAGGAGCCCCGAGCGGCACTTTGAGCATCGGTTCAAACGCCTCTGATGAACTGACCAAGAACGCCTATGGCGCCGCGTTCGAGAGTTTTGCGGCTAACACCGGTGTTGAACTTGCCATCAACACCGTCGACCACAACACCTTCCAGCAGCAAATCAACACGTATTTGCAGGGACAACCGGATGATGTCTTTACCTGGTTTGCCGGTTTCCGCATGCGTTTCTTTGCGGAAAAGGGTCTAGCTACCCCATTCTCGGACGTGTGGAATGACAGTTTGAACGCCAACTACTCGGAAGCCTTCAAGCTAGCCTCGACCGGCAATGACGGTGAACAGTATTTTGTACCGTTCATCTTCTACCCGTGGGCGATCTTCTATCGCAAGAGCGTCTTTGCGGACAAGGGCTACACGCCCCCGACCACCCTCGCTGAGTTGATCGACCTCTGCAAAGCGATGGAGGATGATGGCATGGTTCCTTTCGCTTTCGGCAACGACGGCGGCTGGCCGGCCATGGGCACGTTCGATTATCTCAATCTGCGCACCAACGGTTACCAGTTCCACGTGGACCTGATGGCGGGACTCGAGTCCTGGGAGAGCGACGAGGTCAAGCAGGTGTTCGCCACCTACGCCGAGTTGCTTCCATACCACCAGAGCGCGGCTCTGGCCCGAACCTGGCAAGACGCCACGATCGCTATGGCCAACGGAACGTGCGGCATGCATTTGCTCGGCTTGTTCCTGGGCGATGCCCTGATCGACCTTCCAGACGAGCGGGCCGACATGGACTTCTTCCCGTTCCCGGAGATCAACCCGGACTATGGCCAGGAGTCGGTTGAGGCGCCTATCGACGGATTCATGATCTCGAAGGAGCCCAAGAACATCGACGCTGCCAAGGCGCTGATGGCCTACCTGGGAACTGGTGAAGCGCAGAACAACTATACGAAGGTCAACCCGAACTGGTTGGCCACGGCCAACGATGCGGATACTTCGATCTACACACCACTCCAGGACAAGGCGTTGGAGCTGATCGGATCGGCTTCCAACATCGCACAGTTCCTCGATCGTGATACCGATCCTGGGTTTGCCTCGGAGGTCGTGGGCGTGGCGTTGACGGAGTTCATCAACAATCCGTCGGACATCGACAACATCCTGGCCTCAGTAGAGGCTCAAAAAGGCGGGTACCTGGACGTCTAGAGTACGGACAGCATGACCGCCCTAGCAAAGACAGCGGACGAGGTGGGGAGGCCAACGAAGCGGAAACGCTTCAGCCTCCTCACCCGCCGTGACCTGGGGATTCTGGCACTGTTTCTTGGTCTTCCGGCCTTTGTCCATATCGTGTTCGTGTGGGTCCCGGCCCTTCTCTCGGTCGTCCTTTCGTTTGCCAAATGGGATGGAATCGGTGGCGTCGCAACCATCGAATGGGTCGGCACTCAGAACTATGTCGACGTTGCCACCATCTACCCCCCTTTCTGGCCTGCCGTCCTGCACAACCTCATATGGCTGGGAGCATTCATCTTGGTGGCGACGCCGTTCGGGATGTTCCTGGCGGTCCAGCTCGACAAAGAGTTGAAGGGGTCGAGGTTCTATCAGAATGCGCTCTACGTGCCGGTGGTGCTGTCCCTGGCACTAGTCGGGTTCATCTGGCAGCTCATCTACGCTCCGGAACAGGGGTTGATCAACAACATCCTGGGACGGACCGATCAGGCGAATCTGATCGACTGGCTGGGGAATCCGGATATCAACCTGTGGATGGTGCTGATCGCCGCCAGCTGGCGCCACGTCGGGTACATCATGATCCTCTACCTGGCGGGCCTCAAGAGCGTCGATCCTTCCCTCAAAGAGGCGGCTTCAATCGATGGTGCCACCAGCCGTCAGACCTTCTTCCACGTGGTGTTCCCTGTGTTGAAGCCGATCAACATTGTGATCCTGGTCATCACCATCATCGAGTCTCTGCGAGCTTTTGACATCGTCTACGTCATCAACAAGGGGCGGAATGGTCTCGAGTTGTTATCGGTGGCTATCACCAACAACATCCTCGGCGAGGCCAGCCGCATCGGATTCGGGTCCGCAATGGCGGTCGTGCTGCTGGTCATCTCCCTCGGTGTCATCATCCCGTACCTGTACCGGACCTTCAAAGCCGAGGAGACGCCGGCATGACGGCTGCACAGGAGGTTGGTGTCAACAAGGCCGGGACGGGTCAGGTTCGTTCGAAGGGGCGTACCCGAGGGATACAGCTCTTCCTGTTGATAACGGCCCTCGTGTGGCTGCTGCCTTTGCTCTGGGCGATCTATACGTCGCTGAGACCATACGCCTCCACCGCCGTCCACGGCTATGTGTCCATCGCCGGCGAGTACAACTTCGACAATTACACCAAGGCCTGGACATCCTCCGAGATGGGCAAGTACTTCGTCAACACCCTGATCATCACGGTGCCGGCAGTTGCCTTCACGCTCTTCCTGGCCTCCATTGCCGCCTTTGCTCTTTCCCGGTTCAGTTTCCGGTTCAACCTCATCCTGCTGATGCTGTTCACCGCCGGAAACCTCCTGCCCCAACAGGTCATCATCACGCCGCTCTACCGGATGTTCCTCGCCATTCCCCTCCCTGATTGGCTGGCCGGCAGCGGGTTGATGTATGACAGCTATGTAGGGATCATCACGATCCACGTCGCCTTCCAGATGGGTTTCTGCACGTTCGTCCTGAGCAATTACATGAAGGCTCTGCCGCCCGACCTCAACGAGGCTGCTTTCGTGGACGGCGCTTCCGTCTGGAAGCAGTTCTGGTCGATCATCCTGCCGCTGTCACGGCCCCCGCTGGCGGCGCTGGCCACGTTGCAGTTCACCTGGATCTACAACGACTTCTTCTGGGCGCTGGTTCTGATGACGACGGGTGCCAAGCGTCCGATCACGTCGGCCCTGCAAAACCTCAGCGGCACGTTCTTCACCGACAACAATCTGGTCGCGGCCGGGTCGCTGATGGCGGCTATCCCCACACTCATCGTGTTCGCCGTTCTCCAGCGGCAGTTTGTGGCGGGGTTGACCCTCGGGTCGACGAAGGGGTAGCAGAGTACCTAGTACCTAGTACTGGCGAACCGCCAGGAGATCGTTCTCATGTTTCCGCCAAGACATCGTTCCTCCCTGGATGATTGTGTGGATCGTCAGGGAGGGTTCGTGTGGTGGGTGGATTCGACTCGGAAGTGGAGCGTCGCCGGTATGCGTTGAAGCTGATCGAGGAGGGGTGGACGGTGGCCGATGCCGCTGAAGCTGTCCGTCGGTCTCGTCGCTGGCTGTCAAAATGGAAACATCGATCAGGAGCTGGTGAAGGGATCGAGGATCGCTCGAAGGCTCCCGGTCATTCACCAACCGCTACCGGATCGGACACCGTCGAGTTGGTTTTGTCCTACCGGGATCGCCTTGAGAATGATCCAGTGGCATCGATCGGGGGGATGTCGATCCTTGCTGCAATGGAACGCGACAGGATCGATCCGATTCCGTCGGAGCGGACGATCGAAAGGATCCTCAATAGGGCAGGCCGGACCCGACCCCGAAAGAAGCGGGCCCGGTCGACGGTGCCGGTATTGCCACTCCCCAAAGTCGGGTCGGTCCCGGGTGTCTGGCAGCAAGCTGACTGGATCCAAAACCGTTATCTCCAAGGCGGGTTCGTGTTCAACTCGCTCCAAGTGTGCGATGTTGGTTCCCAAGGCATCACCGCCGGCCAATATCCACGTCGGACGGTTCTCAACGCTGTTCGGTTCCTGATCGAAGACGCTTGGCCGGCTCTGTCAATCCCCCAGGCGATCAGCGTTGACAACGCCTTCATCAAGACCACCCATCCCAACAACCCGTGGACACTCTGGACCCGGGCTTGTCTGTTCTTTGGGGTCGAGGTGGTCGTCTCACCGCCAGGTGAACTGGGGTGGACCAACACTGTCGAACGTGTCAACAATCTCTGGCAAGAGAGAACCATCACCAGGCACCACTGCAACACCCTCAACGACGTAAAGCACTATTCGAACCTGGCATGCACTTGGTTCAACAATCAACGCCCCATCCTCGATCCCGCCATCTGCGGCACCCGATACCCAGCCGAACACATCAACAACCTGCGCGACACGCTCCGCTGGCCGCCACCGGCGATACTCACCGACCACCTCGACCGTAACGGGAACCTCCAGATTCTCCTCAGTCAAGGACGGATCACCTTCCTCCGACGCGTCGAGAACAACACCATCCTGATCGCCCGCACCCGATGGACAACCCCCAGCCTCGAAGACGGAACCCTGGTCACCGCATCCATCACCACAGCCGACTCGATCCTCAACATCAGACATCAAGGCGAACCCCTCATCGCCCACCACTACCCAATCCACCACAACACCATCGAAGCCCCCTACCCGCCCCACCACAACAGCATCTACAACCACGCGTGAACGATGTCCTGGCGGACATAAACCCCCTACAAACCAGGAACGATCTCCTGGCGGTCTACCAGTACCTAGTACTCAGTACCTGGCACAGGCTCGAGCCGCGCTAGGAACCCGCCGGCGGCGTGCATGGTCAACTCGAGTCGATCCGACGGTTCGAACGATCCGCTCTCGGATCGCCAGGTTCCATCTTCGGCGTCGGTCACAATCAGTGCTGTCGAAGGTTCGGTGAGGAACTCGAGGGGCAGGTCGAGCGTTCGCGTTTCCTTCAAACCGTTGATGCCGGCCAGGTACCACCTTGAGTCGATCCGCCGGGCCAGGACGACGAACTCGCCCGGATACCCGTCGACGAAGCGTGTCTCGTCCCAGGCGGCCGGGACGTCGCGAAGCAATTCCTGAACGTAGACGGGTGTGCCGCGATAGGACTCCACGCCGTCGGCGTAGTGCTGGAGACCAGACTCATAGACCACGGCCAGGGCCAGTTCATGGCCGTTGGTGGTGTGGTGCGGGAACAGGAAGTCGCCGAAGGTGACCGGCGTGTAATCCATGGGTCCGACCACATTGCGCGTGAAGGGCAGGATCGTGTTGTGCCAGACCGCCACCTCCGGGAAATGCTCGTCGAAACCGTATTGTTCGGCGCCGCGGACGCCCTCCATCGTCATGAGATGGGGCCAGGTACGCCTCCACCCTCGCGGCACCGTGCAACCGTGGAGATTGACCATGATCTCTTGCTCGGCGGCGTCGGCCAGGATGTCCCAGTACAGCTGAATGCCGGCTTGTTTGTCGGAGTGGAAGAAGTCGACCTTGACACCGGCGACCCCCCAGGTTTTCAGCTTGGCGAACTCGGCCCGACGGATCTCTGGTTCGTACATGCGGTCTCGAGGTTGTTCCATCACCTCGTTGTTGGGACCCCCGGAGTTGTACCAGAGCCACACCCCGACGCCTTTCTCGCGAGCGGAGCTCACGAACCGCTCAATTGCCTCGTCCGGGTGAACACTCCAGTGGGCATCGAGAAGCGTGTACTCCCAGCCCAGCTCCGCCGCCAAGTCGACGAAAGGCTCAACACGATCGAGGGCTTGAGGGCTGGACCTATCCGACCACCAGCTCCAAGAAACCCGGCCGGGATGAATCCAGGAAGTGTCCTCGATCCGGCTGGGCGGGCTCAAATGGGTGATGAGGTCCGTCTCAACGATCGCTGCCAGTGTGTCACCGACGACCACCACTCGCCAGGGGGTTACCCATGGCAAGGGGCTGTGGGGCTCGATCGACCCAATTCCCATCCCTTCTTCCGGGTGAGGTGTGAAAATCCGGTACTCCCGGTCGTCCGGGTTCCCCAGGTGAGCTCCAAAATAGGCGGGGGAGAGGTCGGCCTCGGCGAGGAGGACCCAGGTGTCTCCGGTCTCAAACAGGGCCGGCAGGTTCCACGAGGCCATATCGGTCGGTGTGCCGATGGTGATCCCACTTTGGTAGGCAGCCTCGTAGGCGGGAGTTGCCCACCCGGGTAGATCATGCTCTTGGATCCAGGCCCGGCCCGCAACAGCGAAGTTGAACGAGGTCAATTCCTCGGTGACGGTGTGAAGGGCGGAGGAATGGTTGGGGAACCGGTACCGGAAAGCCACGCCGTCGTCGTAGGCACGCAAGTCAATGTCGAGAGGCGCACCGCCGGGTGCCCGGCAGTGGATGGTGGACTGGGTGGCGTGCGAGAGTTGGGAGCGCCTCTTTCCATAGAGCAGGCTGTACTCCTCCGTTACGGCCGCGGCCGGCGAGATTGCGACGACGGTCACGGTGGAAAAGTCCTGGTCGGCTCTCCGCAAGCCGAGTCGCGAGGATTGCAGCACCGGTCGCCCATCCAACCGGACAAAGTAGCTGAGCTCTCCCGGGCGGCCGGACGAAGAGGCGTCGGTGTTGATCTCGATGCGAAGCCGTCGGTTCGGGCTTTCCAGAATCAGGATTGACTCCACGATTTCCTCTATGAACGGAAGGATCGTAGCAACGTACCCGAAGGCCCTGATTCGACCCCTATTCTTGGTCGATCAACGACGGGAGAGTGTCAGTCACATGGAAACCCACACAAACCCTTCGGGCGGATTCGACCATTTGATAGGCGTCGCCATTGAAGAAGCTCGTCCGGACCGCTGTGTGGTGAGCCTCGAGATCGACGATCGGCACCATCAGCCCTACGGGATCGTGCACGGGGGCATCTACTGCACGCTCGTGGAGACCGCCGCTTCCATCGGGGGCGCCGTGTATGCCATGGAAAAAGGCATCCCGGGGGCGGTGGGCGTTTCCAATACGACGGACTTCTTCCGGTCGCATCGGGCCGGCAAGATTCGGGCGTCGGCCACGCCAATCCACCAGGGCCGTAGCCAGCAGGTGTGGCATGTGGAGATAACCAGGGCTGGTGATGGGGTCCTCCTGGCGCGCGGCCAGGTGAGGCTGCACAATCTGACCGATCCGCAGACCATCGGAGCATCGCTACCGCCTGAGCCGGTTCCGTGACCTTTCGACCACCAAGCGAACACAATCGGTAACTCGGTCGGCGAGGTAAGCTCGCAATCTGCTTTGGTGAGAGAGCGGTCGTTCGCCGCGACATTTTTCGAAGATGGAGAGAGGACACCTGAATGAATGGACCCATCGTGCGCGTGGAAAACGTCGTCAAGACGTTCGGCGAAACCGTGCGAGCCCTCGACGATGTGAGCCTGGAGTTCGAACCCGGCATCGTCTACGGATTGCTCGGCCCTAATGGTGCCGGCAAGACGACGCTCATCCGTGTCTTGACCACACTCCTCAAGGCCGACTCCGGATATGCCGAGGTGGCCGGCATTGATGTCCGCAAGGACCCTGTGGCAGCCCGCAATCACATCGGTTTGGCCGGTCAGTTCGCCGCGGTGGACGATTACTTGACGGGGCGCGAGAACGTCGAGATGGTCGGCCGTCTTTACAATCTCTCGGCCGACGAGTCCCGGCGGCGGGCCGATGAGCTTCTGACCCGGATCCACCTCGATGAGGCCGCCGACCGAACCGTCCGAACTTACTCGGGAGGGATGCGGAGGCGACTCGACCTGGCCGCCTCTCTGGTCGGTCGGCCGGAGATCCTCTTTCTCGACGAACCGACAACCGGAATCGACCCCCAGAGCCGGCTCGACCTGTGGGACCTGATCCGGGATCTCATCTCCGCCGGCACGACGGTATTGCTCACTACCCAATACCTCGAGGAAGCAGACCAGCTGGCCAATCGAATCGCCGTGATCGATCGGGGCAAACTCATTGCGCAAGGTTCCGGCGACGAACTGAAGGACAAGATGGGTGGTTCGGTGATCGAATTGCATGTCGCAGATGAAGATCGGACTCGGGCCCTCGAAGCGATGGGCGCCATCTCGAGCGAGGCAACCTTCGAGGGGACCCGCAAGACCATCCGGCTCCCTGCCCCGGAAGGATCCCAGACGCTGCTGAAAGTGGTAAGGCGCCTCGACGAGACCGGGATCACCGCTCAGGACGTGGCGCTCCACAAGCCGACCTTGGACGACGTTTTCCTGACGTTGACCGGACGTGGGGCAGCCGAGGCTGAAGCCGAGCGGGAATCAACCAGAAAACGGGGACGCCGGCGGCGTCGAGAGAGGAGCTCCGTCTGATGACAACGGCCACGCAAACATCAACTGCCCGTCATACCCGGATCAGCCCGAGTCACGCTCTCAAGGACATCGCGGTCATCACCCGGCGGAACTTGCTTCGCAATATCAGACTTCCCCAGCTCTTGATTTTCGCCACCGTCCAACCGGTGATGTTCTTATTGTTGTTCAACTATGTCTTCGGCGGTGCGATCGGCGGAGCTATTCCGCCAATTGCCCAGGGTGAATACATCAACTGGTTGCTACCCGGCCTGCTGATTCAGGTGGCGGCCTTTGGGGCCGGTCAGACTGCGCTCGGCCTTACGGAGGATCTGTCCAAAGGGGTGATCGATAGGTTTAGATCGCTGCCGATGGCCCGGTCGGCGGTGCTGGCGGGCCGGACCCTCTCGGATGTGATTCGCAACGGTTTTGTGATCGGACTCATGGTGGCGATGGGTTTCCTGATGGGTTTCCGATACCAGACCAACTTCATCGCCTTCCTGGCGGGTCTGGCGGTCGCAATGGTGTTTTCCTACGCATTGTCGTGGATAATGGCGACCATCGGGCTGGCCGTGAAGAACCCGGAAGCTGCCCAATCGGCGGTCTTTCTGCCGGTGTTCCCCCTGGTGTTCGCCAGTTCGGTGTTTGTACCGACCGACACTATGCCGGCCTGGCTACAAGGATTCGCGGTCAACCAGCCCATCACAGTAACCGTGAACGCCCTGCGAGGTCTGATGCTGGGCCGCGAGGCTCTGGCCGATTACGTGCCGGGGATGAATGCGGATCAACTCGCTCAAGCGGTAGCCAATGCTCCCACGGTGGAGGGCCAGGTTCTGCTTTCTCTTGGCTGGGCGCTGGCCATCATGATCATCTTCGTGCCGCTGGCAATTCGCGTGTATCGCAAAACGGTGAGCTGACCGTTCAGGGCCCTTTCCCCGCCTGATTGAATGAGGATTTGGCGGGTAGCTACTGTCATGTAGTCGAAAGGATGGCATGTGGAACCACAGCTTCTGTATGCGGGCATCGAAGCGGGGGGCACGAAATGGCGAGTGGCGATTGGCCGGTCACCAGACCTGATTACCGATGTCACTATCCCTACCACTGATCCCAATGAGACGATCGGTGCTTGCATCGAGTTCATTCGGGGCACCGGTCTGCCGGTGGCCGCCGTCGGGATTGCCTCGTTCGGACCGCTCGATCTCGATCCGTCTTCGGACACGTACGGGTTCATAACCGACACGCCGAAACCTGGATGGAGCCGTGCCAACATCAAGTCCCGGATTGAATCCGATCTGGGCCTCCCCGCAGTGATCGATCTGGATGTGGGGGGAGCTGCCCTGGGAGAAGGGTGGTGGGGGGCAGGCCGCGGTCTTGAGGTTTTCGTCTATGTGACAGTCGGAACCGGGTTGGGGGGAGCGGTACTGCGCGACGGTCGTACCTTTCACAATCGGGGGCACCCCGAGATGGGCCATGTCGGCATGGAACGGGAACAGGGCGATACGTACCCTGGGAGCTGTCCGTTTCACAGGAATTGTCTGGAGGGGATGGCCGCCGGCCCCGCCATCCGTCTTCGATGGGGGCGACCGGGATCAGAGTTGAGCGCCCGACCGGAAGTCTGGGATCTGGAGGCGCGCTACCTCGCCCAGGGGATGAGGACCCTCACATACACCATTGTGCCGCAACGGATCATTCTGGGCGGGGGAGTCATGCAGCAGCCCGGCCTACTTGGACTGGTGCGGAAGTACTTGAAGGAACGCCTGGCGGGCTACGGTCCTTCCCCCGCAGACCTGGACGGCTACCTGGTGGCCCCCACACTCGGTCAGGACGCCGGACTGATCGGCGCCATTGCCCTGGCCCGGGATGCTTTCGAGGAGCGAAGGTGAGCCGGAATGCCATCAAGAGGATCTCCATCGACGCTGGGACTCACTGAGGTGGGTTACTCGGGGATTCTTGAATCGGGGTTCCGAGCTCAATCGGCCGACGGCCCTCCAAGAAGGAGAGGGAGCACCTGCTGAAGGGTTGGGGAGGGGCTGGAATCCTTGAGTCCCGCCATGCGTCGGTAAATCTCCGCTGCGGCATCGTGGAAACCTGCCGGGAGACCGACCGATTCGAAGCTTGCCGCGATCTCTTCCATTTCCGGCGCAAACCGCCAGGCCTTCAGTCCGCTGCGGGCGACCTGTTCGGATCTTTCCACTAGTTCCGGGATGGACGCCGCCCACTCGTCGAGAAGGTTGTCGGTGACGCCTTCGGCATCAGCCAGAGCGCGTATCGCCAACAGCAGGGCGGTAGTCCCTTTGGTCCAAGCCGCGAAACACATTTTGACTGCTGAGGCGGCACCCGGTTGCCGACCGACTACCCGCACGTCAACCAACGAACCATCGAATAGGTCGGCCAGTGATCTTGATCCCGGGCCCGACAGGTAGAGGCGGGTTGTCCCGGCCTGGTCTGCCGGGGGACCGACGATACCCCCGTCTACGAACGTGGCTCCACAGGCGGTCAAGTTCGAGCCCATCCGTCGCGCCGTGTCCGGAAACACCGCGTTGGCGTCCAGGTAGATGCCCCGGAAGCCCAGACGACCCACTGAAGTCGCCACGTCGGCCGCCGCGGCAGGCGGACACACCGAGACGATTACCTCGGCTGGGGCGACGCCGGCTGCCAATGATGAGACTTCATGCAGCTTGGCGCGCTCGGCTCGGACACGGGTAGCCGGGCTGCGACCCTCTCCAACCCATGCCACCTCGTGGCCCTGGTCGACCAAAGCCCGCCCGATTGACTCGCCCATCGCGCCCGGATGAAGAAGGAGGATATGTTGCATGGTCTTCAGTCTGGCATCCACAGGTCCGGGAGTCCCGATAGTGCTCACCTCGATTTACGATTCCCGCCATGAACGACCACCAATGGGATGCCGCCGACGTCCCCAATCAGTCGGGCAAGACCTTCGTGATCACCGGGGCCAACTCGGGTATCGGCTTCGAAACCGCCCGTTTCTTGGCCGGTCGAGGTGCTCGGTTGGTCATGGCGGTTCGGCGTCCAGCGGCCGGTGTGGAGGCGGCCGACCGACTGCGCCTCGATAGCCCTTCCGTTGAAGTGCAGGTCGAGCCGTGCGATCTGAGCGATCTGGGTGCCGTCGAAGATTGTGCGGCCCGGATCACGGACACAGTCGGACGGATCGATGTTCTGATCAACAACGCCGGCGTTATGGCAGTTCCTTTCGCGACGACGATCGACGGTCATGAGCGGCAGTTAGGAACCAATCATCTCGGCCATTTCGCATTGACCGGTCGGCTCTTGCCCCTCTTGCTGGAGTCGGAAGCGGCACGGGTGGTGACCGTGTCAAGCGATGCCCATCGTCTGGGGCGAATCGATCCGGAGAATCTCAACGGCGACCGGTATCGAAAATGGGGTGCCTACGGACGATCCAAACTGGCCAATTTGCTGTTCGCCTATGAGCTTGACCGAAGAGCACGGAGAGCGGGAGCGGCCCTGACCAGCGTCGCTTGTCACCCGGGCTATGCGTCCACCAATCTGCAGGGGCGGTCTGCTCGCGAACAGGGCAAATCCGACTGGTTCTGGAAGCTGGGCAACCGCTTCGCACAGACCGCCGCCGGGGGGGCGTTGCCGACCGTCCGGGCGGCTACCGACCCGAGCGTCGAAGGCGGGACTTACTACGGTCCGAAGCCCCGGCAGGCCGGGTCGGCCGTTCAGGTTCGTTCAAGTGGGCGAAGTCATGAGATTGCCACTGCCGAACACCTTTGGGAGGTCTCCGAGCAACTGACCGGAGTCCGGTTTCGGTTCTGACCATCCCGACCGGCTTGGGGCCTTCTAGCCTGGTCCCCATGCCTACCCAGGATTGCGAACGTCTCGTCGAGGGGCTTCTGTTGCAACCCGTCAACGCCCTGAGCAGTCTTGCCTTTGTGCTCGCCGGGATCGGCATAGCTGCGGTTGGTCGAGGTTCTTCACCTGGACAAAGGCTTCTAGGCGCAAGTTTTGCGGTGGCGTTGGTGTTCGTCGGCCTGGGAAGCCTGGCTTTCCATGGACCTACCGGGCCTCCGGCTGATTGGGCTCATGACGCATCGATCTCCACCGTATTGCTTCTGATACTGATCACCGAACTCGGATCTTGGAGAGGCTGGGACGCAAGATGGGTTGTGGTCGGGTGGTTGTCGACCGCCTCGGCGATAGGAGCTGTCGAAGGTCCGTGGGCCTCCGTGGCAGACCGGTTGAACGCCGTTTTGGCCCTGGCCGCGGTGGTCGCGGTGGTTGGTCCCCGCTGGGCTTCATCGCACCACAGACCTTGGGATCAAGAGCGCGGAGCTATCCCGGCGGCAATAGCGTTTCTGGTCGTCGGGGCCATCGTGATGCTGTTGAGCCGTACCGGGGGGCCCCTGTGTCTTCCGGACAGTCCGCTGCAAGGGCATGCCCTCTGGCACGTCTTGGCGGCCTCGGGGTTAGGCCTGTTTGCCCGGAGCGTCTCTACTGATCACCGGTGGGACTGGCGGGCGTCTGTCTGACCCACTCCCGGCCGGTCGCCAATGCCACACATTTGTAGGCACCGTCGTAGATGCCGATGCTTTTGTTCTTCACGATCGAATCGCAGAACATCTCGAGCAAATCATGCTCGCCGGCCAGGAGGTCGATCGCCTGTAGGGTCCGGGGGACCGACCGCACTTCGATGGTGCCGTCGCCGAGTTCCGCAGCTCGGATCGCCCCCCAGGCTTCGTGGCCTCCGACCCGTTCGTTGAGAATCTTCGGAACTGGATAGAAGGCCAGTTCGCTGGGTTTTGTGATGAGGACATCGACGACCCGCATCAAGTAATTGGTCGAGTAGACGGCGTGGTAGATATTGTCATAGAGGAAGACGTGGAGGCCGGTGGCCGGTCCGGCGCGCATGTCATCGGCGAGCGTTTGGGTTTCCTCCCAATTGGTGTGGAGGAGCACTTGATCGGCAAAGCTACCGAGTTGCTTGCGAAGCCACTTCCAGTTGTCGGTGTGGTCGCCGAGGTTCACGAACAGCGTTATCTCGTTGCGTTGGATCATCGGTACGACATGTTCGATGATCGCCTTGAACAGCTCCCGCTGGGCGCCGGCGCCTCCCATGGTGAGAAGGAAGCGCCGTGGTTGACCATCATGCATCCGCTCCAGACGCTGGCGGCAGTCGATCTCGATGTTCTCGACGAGTTCATGATCGACGTGGTGGCCCACATAGTGCAGTGCGTCGGCCGGAACCGGCTTGAGGATCTCATCGTCTTCGTCGAAACCGTTCATCGTGCGAAACCCGTAGTAGCCGGAAGGCGACTGCACTCCGTGCTTGGCGCCCTCCGTCAATTGAAAAGCCATGGGCCAGTTGTCGAACATCATGTCGACGACGTTGGTCATACCACCGGCGACCGCCCCCATACAGTTCCACATGTGGGCGGTCAGGATGGGTATGTCAGAGGGAAGCGCGCTGTGCATGGGCCCGAACAACTCGCTCATGCGGTAGTCGCGAGCATTCGCCTTGAGAAATCGCCAGGGCCATCCGGCCGCGTAGTTGTTGAGAGCCCAGGAGAGACCCGGAAGGGTGTCGTTGCCGGTGGTTACTGCCTCCCACACGCGCTGGTTGAAGAACCGGCTGCGCTGAGAAAGCCGGGAGAATCGGCTGTAACGGGTGTTCCACCAATTGATGACGTCTGAGGTGATCCCGGGGATGGAGAGGAGGTCGAGCCACAGCGGCGTGAACCCCATGGCCCGGGCAGCCGACGCGCCGGCCATGGCGATGCGGTAGTGGCCGAACCCCATCCGGACGGTACCCAGTACCACACCGGAGTCAGCGTGAATCGGGGTGCCGCCTCCGTCGCGGACGATGTTCTTGAGCCCGAAAATCGCACCGAGATACTCGTTGTCGACCAGGCTCAGGTCGTAACGTTCGCCGGGATCGTAGGAGAATTTGCGGATGAACATCTGCTGCCAGTCGGCAGCCTTCTGAGCGTCCGCCGGGCGCAGCGGGTTGCCGTAGAGCGAGAATTGCTCGGTCATGTAGTTCCTCCACCGGAGTGATTGCGATCGGGAGTGTATCGCCCTGCATGATCGCTCTACCGCACCAGGGGGCGGTGTTCTCCTATGATCCCGGTATGAAATACCCAGCCCGTTTGCTCAGCAGTGGCGAGGAAATTGCAGCCGCCTTCCGACCACACTGGATGGCCGTCATCCTCCCCACCCTCATTTCGGTGCTCTCGGTGGCCGCCATAATCGTCGTCGCCATCACGGTGGAGTCCCCGGAGGTTTGGTTTGCGGTGGGAGGAGTCGTATTGCTCTGGCTGATCGTGGCGCTGCCGCAGTGGATCAAGTGGTTGTTCACTCACTACGTGGTCACCAACGAACGTCTCATCGTCCGGCGGGGTTTCGTCGCCCGGCAGGGCAAAGAGATACCTCTCGAAGTGATCAACGATGTGGCGTTTTCGCAGACTGTGATCGAGCGTCTGCTGCATTCCGGGGACCTGTTGATCGAATCCGCCGGTGAACAGGGCCAGAGCCGGTATACCGACATACCGGACCCGGAAGGCGTCCAGTTCTTGATCTACCAGATCCGCGAATCCAGGACCCTGAACCTTCAAGGTCAGCCAACCGCGGCCGAACAGCTCGACATGCTCGCCAAGTTGCACCGCGATGGCGTGCTCACTGATGAAGAACTTGCGGAAAAGAAGCAGAAACTGCTCGGCGACATCTAGGCAAATAATACTTGACTCTCACGTTACGTGAGGATCTAGGGTGTGGCCGATGAGCTACTCAGTCGGCGAGGTCTCGAAGGCTGCGGGGGTGACGGTTCGCACGCTTCACCACTACGACGAGATCGGTCTGTTGCGACCGGCCGGCAAGAGTGCGGCCGGTTACCGGCAGTACGACGAGGCGGACCTCGAACGGCTGCAGGAAGTACTTTTCTACCGGGAACTAGGGTTTGGGCTCGAAGAAATCGCGGGTTTGGTCAACCTACCGACCTTCAATCGCGCTCAGATCCTCAGAAGGCAACGAACGCTCATCGAGCGGAAGATCGACCGTCTCCAATCGATGGTGAAGGCCATCGACAGGGCATTGCAGGCCCGCGAGGAGGGACACACCATGAACAAAGAAGAGATGTTTGAAGTGTTCGGCAGCTTCGACCCATCCGAGTATGAGGACGAGGTGCGGGAGCGGTGGGGCGATACGAAGGCCTATGCCGAGTCGAGCAAGCGAACCGCCCGATACTCCAAGGATGACTGGAAGCAAATGAGGGACGAGGCGGGTTTGATCAACCAGCGCCTGGCCGACTTGTGTGCCGCCGGAACCGACCCGGAAGCGGAGGAAAGCATGGAAGCGGCGGAACAACACCGTCTGCACATCGATCGGTGGTTCTACCCGTGCTCGCATGAGATGCATGCCGGGTTGGGGGACATGTACGTGCTCGATCCCCGATTCACCAGGTTCTGGGATGACTACCAACCCGGTCTGGCCACGTTCGTTCGGGACGCGTTTCTGGCCAACGGCCTGCGGGCGGCCGGGTAGGGGTCGCTACTCGAAACCCGCCATGAGATCAGCGAAGGCGGCCAGACCACTGCCGAGCGCGTCCGCCAATGAGGCGAGCTCGGTTTCGGCTACCTCAATGGCAATCGGGATCGAGAGCCGGACGGGAACGCTGGTGGAGATGGGGATAATCTCGTTGATCGAGAACGGAATCTCCAGATCGACCGGGATATCGAGTTGCACCGGCACCGAAACGTTCAGAGGAATCTTCGTGTCGAACGGCCCGGCGACGGTGATGGTCGTGTCCACGACCTGATCGATGGGAAAGCTGGCTTGAATCGGAACGGTGAGCGTCCGATCGAGAAGGATCTCGGTGTCGATGGGGATGGTCTCATTGATTGATACGTCAAACTCCAGCGTCGAAGATCGGAATTCCTCGAGCCCGGCCACGGCCTCGGTCAGACCTCGTCCAACTTCGGGGGCCAGCCGGCCGAGCTGTTCCTGCAATCCGGTGACCTCGGAAGCGAAAAGGCCGGCACCGATCTCAACCCGGGCGAGATCCTCTGCGTTCTGGTCGATCCGGGATTCGAGCGACCCGATTCGCGCCAACACCCCGATGTTGATGACCACTGAGGCAAGCAGCGTGACGCCGAGGCCCAAGGTGACGGCGGCCACGTTCCGGGTAACGAAGTCCTTCATGATGCTCCTCAGTCGGGGTCGAGGCGATACTGGACGATAGGTCGCCAACGTCATGTTTGTTCAGGTACAGGTCGCCGTGCAACCTGATAGCCCAACAAACTACGACGCAGCTTCGATCGGGTCGGAAACGGCCTTTTCTCGCCGTGCCAGTACGAGAAAAGGAAGTGCCAGCAACTGAATGGCAGCCGCCACCGCATAAGACGCGGAGTAACTGCCCAGATCGGCCACTCTTCCCAGTACCGGCTGCGCCACGACTCCGCCGGCGGAGCCCATCGAGCGCGTCGAAAGAGAGGACGGTGGCCCTTTGCTCGGACGGGATCAGTCCGTTCAAATAGGCCTGCCTGATCGGGGTAGCGGCCGAGAATGCCAGCGCCCATACCACCAGGAGGACGATGGCGACCCAGAATGTCGATGTCCAGCCGATCAGGGCGAGCATCGTCACGCTGATGAGACTCGCCAGGATGAGGGCGTGAGTCCGGCGGGAGAATAGCCTTCTGATGAACGGCACGATCAGGCCGCCGACGATCTGAGCTCCGGCGACGATGGCGGCCGCCAGCCCGGCTATGCCGTACGCATTGGGGTCGCCGTAGAGCTCCAACAAATAGGGCTGCATTGCGTAGAACGCAAAGATGCCGACGCCCATGGAAAACGGGGCGGCCAACATCACCCACCGGATCGGTGGCCTGCGCCACCCGGCATCGATGGAAGATCTCAAGACCGTCTTGACTTCATCGATAGGGCCCTTGCCTTTGGTCGGCGTGAAGCCCAGGTCACGCATCAACAGGAACGCCGCCAGGAGAGTCAGTCCCAGCAAAACCGAACGAACGACGTAAGGAATGCCAAGGTTGGTTGCCTGGGCGATGAAGCCTCCGGCAACCGATCCAGTGAGCATCGCTGCTCCGGCTACGGATTGTCCTTTGGCGAACACCGATTCCAGATTGCCGCCGAACTTGCTGAAGGCGAGCGCATCCACCAGCCAAGCCTCGACCGCACCCGAGAAGAAGGTGAAACCGAGACCGATCACCGCCGAGGCAACCGCCCATCCCCAGAAGGGCGCCCGGACCTGCCACATCAACAGGTACAGAAGCGTGGACACCAGCAGGGTGAAAGCCCCGAGCAGATAGGAGGCACGCCGGCCCTTCACATCGGCGATCACCCCGGTGGGGATTTCGAAGACCACCTGACCGACGGTGAAGAACGCGTTGGCGGCGAAGGCCTGGGTATTGGTCAGTCCGGCGTCGAGTAGGAAGAGCGTGTTGATGCCCCAGATGAGTGAGGCGGACAGGGTCGATAGAAGCGTAAGCAGAAGGTACGTTCGCTGTACGCGGCGAGCTGCGTCATTCATGCGGGGACGACCTTACTATTGGCATGTGCGTTTGTGCCGACGGCACGCATACTCGATGAAGCCCGGCTGTCCCAGTGGAGGCGAGCGAAACCGGCTTGAATTGCATGGATGCAAACCCTATCCGTCGAGGAGCGGCGCCGGCGATTGGGTCGGAGGCACTATCTGAGCGAACCGGCGGCGACCCCGGTGGCAGTGGCGGGCGATCTGGTCGGCCTTCATTCGAGCGACCCGGCCACCGTGTTCCTGTCGGCCCGGGCACGCGTCGACGGTGTGTGCGTCGCCGACATTGAAAAGGCCCTTTACGACGACCGATCACTGCTGCGGATGCTGGGAATGAGGCGCACGATGTTTGTGGTTCCGGTCGATTTGGCTCGGGAGCTGAAGGTGGCATGTGCCGACCGGTACGTGACGGCCGAGCGGCGCCGGTTGGTTGGCTTTGTCGAGGACCAATTGATACCGGGGGACGGGTCCGCCTGGCTGGACGATGTCATCGACAGGACTCTGGATGCTCTTCATCGCCGGGGGGAAGCCACGGCCAAGGACCTGGTCGAGGACGTTCCGGAGCTCGGCGTCAAACTCCATTTCGGGCAGGGTACTTTTGGGCTATCCACCAGGGTGCTTTTCTTTCTGGCCACCGACCTTCGCATCATTCGAGCCCGGCCGATGGGTTCCTGGAAGTCCACCCAGTATCGGTGGACACCCCTGGATCGCTGGCTGCCGGGAAGCCTGTCCACGATAGAACCGGAGGACGCTCGGCGACGTCTCGCAGAGCGCTGGTTGCGAACCTTTGGACCGGGCACCCTGACGGATCTCAAATGGTGGACCGGATGGACGGTGGCCGCTACGCAAGCAGCGGTCGAAGCCGCCGGCGCGGTTCCGGTGCAGCTGACCGACGGGGTTGGATTCGTTCTACCCGACGACCTTGACGAAACCGGAGAAGTGGGGGAGTGGGTTGCCCTGCTGCCGGGTCTGGACTCGACGGTGATGGGCTGGAAGGAACGAGATTGGTATCTGAACGGATATCAGGAACAGCTGTTTGATAGCAACGGCAACGCCGGACCCACGGTCTGGTCGAACGGCCGCGTTATTGGTGGGTGGGGGCAGGATTCCGAGGGTCGGGTGGTTTTCGAGTTGCTGGAACCGGTGCCCGGACAAGTTTTCGATAGGGTTGTGGAGGAGGCAGAACGCCTCGACTCGTGGCTCGAAGGCGAAGTGGTCAACCCGCGGTTTCGGACCCCACTCGAGAGGCGTCTCCGAGATTGATCAGCGTTTCCGCCTCCAGCGGCGCCCTCGAGGTTTGTGTTCTTCGAATGCCTCTGCCGCCAGGGCGGTCAGATCTTCGGTCTCCATGGTTCGCGCCTCCATCTGTAACAGAATCTCGTCGCGCACAGCCGCGTCGTCGGACGTCAGCCAATCCTCTTCGATCCGGCTCAACAGAGCCCGGGTCAGAGTCAAGTCAAAGCCGTTCAAGGCGTCACGTGCTTCCGTCAGACGTCGGCGGTTCGTCTCCTCCATTCTCACCTTCCAGCGACGGGCGGCATCGAGGTGGAGACGAGCCGCGGCCGCCAGGTCGGTCCCGAGCGCGTCCAGCAATCGTGCTGTGTCCGGTTGGGCGTCGATCTCGAGCAGTTTGCGATGTTCGTCGCGAATCGCCAGGGCTCGGATACGGCTGGCGAGCTGCTGGGCTGTTGGCAGGTCGGATTGGTCCATAGGGAAAGCAGGCTACCGGCCGTCGGTAACAATCGGGCTGGAGACCATCGCCGGGTTTCCGGTGATACTCGTTCGATCTGGTACCCGTCTCACCAACCGGCATCGCCCTTGCAGGCGACCAACCGCGCCAGCGCGAAACCCCTTTCTTCACCCTGGGCGGTTTCGAGCACTTCTTCGTAGTGAACAATCCGCAGGCCATGGAAGGCTTGGAGCAGCTCCTGAGGAGCAAGACGAAATTCAGGTGAGCTGGGCCCTCCTACGTCGGCCGTGGTCTGGAGATGGTGCTCGATGAGCAGCCACCCGTTGGGGGAGAGGGCTTCGATGAGACGCGACCACAGTTTCCGGTTCACGTATCGGATTACGGTGATCACGTCGTAAGCGGCGGCTTCCAGTCGGGCGTCATCGAGATCGACCACCTGCCATGCCACGGTGACCCCGCGCCGCTCACCGTCGATGCGGGCTTTCTCGATTGCCGCTTGGGAGATATCGACTGCGTCAACGAGGTACCCAGCCTCGGCGAGGCGTAGGGCATTGCGTCCGGTACCGCAGGCCACATCCAAGGCTCGGCCGGATGGGAGCCGTTCGAGCCACTGTTCGAGAAAGGGAGACGGCAAGGTCCGTGGCCGATACTCGCCTTTTTGATAGCGGCGGTCCCATTCCATTCGTTCGGATCCACTCATCCTGGTCCTCAATCTGCCGTGGGGAGTGTAGGGGTGACGGCCGGAACGGAAATGAGCGATAATTCCCAAGGCCTGATAGGTGTCAGCGAACCGGTTGCATGTCGCGGCGCTCGATCGTGCCATCGACGTGCAAGGCGAAACGCCCTTCCCGGCGGGCATGGACGTGGCTGCGGCTGGGCCACGGCCAACCACCAAACTGAGTGCGCCGGTAGTCGGCGAAGGCCTGTTGCAGTTGCTCGGGTGTGTTCATCACAAACGGACCCATCTGGAAGACGGGCGCGCCGATCGGACGGCCTTGCAACAATAAGAACTCGGCCGGGCCGCCCAAGTTGGTGATCCGGGTCGTCCTTTCGGGATCGAGGCGGGCGCCCGTCCGGCGTCGGATCGAGGTGCCATCCAAATTGGCCTCGTCCCCGTCGAAGAAGTGCAGCATCCGGTTGACACCACCCGGTGCCAGCGGGACGTCCCACAATGCTCCTTCGTCCAGGCGGATCAGCCAAATCGCCATGTCCGATTCGGGTCGCGCGGCCCACGAGTTGGGGGGCGGACTGGGAGCCCGCACCCCATCGATAGCACCGGCGATGATGTCGATCGACACGCCCGGACCCCCCGCCACCGTGGGGATCTCCTCGCTCCAGAGGATGGCGAAATGCGCAGGCACCATCTTTGATTCGGGCGGCAAGTTCAGCCAGATCTGGAACAGCTCGAGCGGATTCGGCTTGTCCTGATCGATGAGAGGGAACATCTCGGCGTGCATGATCCCCGAACCGGTGGTGAGCCACTGGGTGTCTCCACCGCCGTATCGAGCGGTGGCACCCAGCGAATCAGAGTGGTCCACGTAACCTCGCCTGACCACCGTGACCGTCTCGAACCCGCGATGGGGATGCTGAGGGAATCCGGGTACCCGATCCCCGTGGTACATGCTCCATCCGTCCTTCGCCGAGAAGTCGGAGCCGATGTTGCGACCAACCAGGGAGTCGACGGGTCCCAGGTCATCGCCGCCGGCCGGGTACTGATCAACATGGTGAACGGTGAAGATGAAGGGGTCCAAGCCGGTCCACGGCATTCCCAGTTCGACGAGCTCCAGGATCGAATCAGTCACGAGTTTCTCCGTACAATCGAGGTTCACAAGGGTACTTGAGTCTGGGGGCAACCAAGACCAGAGTCTTCATCGGTAGCTGGGGTAGGGGAGCGCGGCGGGTGACCTGGTTGGAAAACCACCGCGTCGTTAAGTCCGATCGCGTTCCCGGCTTTCCCGAGCCTCGCGCCGTTCCCTTTCGGCTTTCTCCCGTTCCTCCCGGCGTGCCGACTCGGCCTTTATGCGTTCCTCGCGGCGGACCCGATCGGCTTCCTCACGGTCGGCTCGTTCTTCGTCGGCTTGACGCTCCTCCTCGTACCGGTTGTGTTCGGAGAGGCGTTCCTGTTCGTGCCGGGCATGCGCGGCCTTGCGTTCCTCTTCGTGCCGGGCGTGCTGGGTGTCTCGCTCTTCTCGTTCCCGATCGACGTCGTTCTCACCGTCCATCTTCCAATCCCATTCTGCGTCGGCAACTCTCCTTCGCACGCCGCAAGCTAGCGATGCGGCAACACTTCGGCTATTGGACTGCGTGAGGCCCCACCTGCCCTGCCTCATCAATCAGTGTGGCCTCTTGCCGAGACCAGCCGATTTGCCAACCACAACGAGACGGTCTCGGCCACAGGGGTGCCTCCGTTTGAATGACCGACCAGGAAGGGTGGGGGAAGTCCCCGGCCATCCAGCCAGCTGCGAGCTAGACGGTTGTCCTCGATGGACTGCTTGATCGTCTGGAATGCCCCACCTTCTAGATCGCGGCTACCAAGATTCGACAGCACATCGTGACCCCGCCGGTTGTACGCCAGGCAGGCGAGGCCGAGCTCCATGAGGCAGGGAGGCAAGAAACGTGGTGGACCAACGTAGAAATCCATCATGTTGCCGTGCATCAGCTGCACTACTCCGCGAGGATCACCGATTTCGGGCAGATAAAACAAGCCGTCCAGAGGGGTGGTATCGGTCTCGATCGAAATGACCTCTGTCCGCATGTGGGTCAGCTCCAGGGCTTGACGATCATCGCCCAGAATGCCACGAGAATCAAAACCGTGGACGCGATCATGCCGGCCGTGATTCGAGCCGTCAGGACCGCCATTTCACCGCCGGCCACTAATCGGCGTTGGAAGCGGCCGGTCCACAGAATCGAGATTCCTACCGCTCCGAAAACGGCACCCATGCCGATGTGCAGCCATCCTTGCTCCATGCCCCAGTTGCCCTCGGCCATCAACCAGCCGCCGGCCAGCAGGACAACAAGGGCGGCCGGGATGGCGAGACGACGCTCGATCCACATCGTTGTCTCCGACTGTGCCTTGATGGCCTCGTCATCTCGTGAAATCAACGCCCTTCGCCACAGAAGGAGCATCGTCGACGAGCCTCCCAACCAGATCACAACTCCCAGGACGTGCGCGAGAAAGAGAATTTGATACAGGGTCATGGCGGACATGATACTCAGGCCAAATCTGGCAAGGAGAGCGCCGTTTGAAGACTTACTCCTATCGCGCGCCTGTTAGGCACTTGGAAAGCTGAGTGGTTACCGTACTGTCAAACGGGAAATGCTGCTGGGTCATGACCACATCCTCGAAGATCGCGTTCATCGGATCCCATTCGGTCAGGAAGACCAACGCCGTACATTCTTTCGCCGGTGCGGTGGGTCGCAGTGGCCGTAGTGTCGAAGTGGGCCGTGAGGTTATAAGGTTCAATCCTCTCGGTCTGAACGAGAGTGCAACCCCCGAAGCGCAGCTCTGGGTGATCATGGCTCAGATTCAACAAGAACTGGAACTCCGCAAGGGGGCGGAGGTACTGGTAACGGACCGGGCGGTGATCGACAATTTTGCCTACTACCTCCGCACCACCGGGGGAGAGGATCCCTTCGATGTCACCCCTCTGGTACGGAGGTGGTGCGAAACCTATGACCTGTTTGTGAGGTTGAGGCCGGATGTCCCCCTCCGAGTCGATGGGGTCCGAAGTACGAGCGACAGATTCCGGACCGAGATCGAGAGAATCTTGAATGCGATTCTCCCGCGCTACATCCCGGACGACCGTCTCGTCACACTCCAGGCATCTGAAATCACCGAAGCATTCGACTGGACGGCCTTGCTCGTGCGGCTGGTGGGAGTGCTGGAACCCAAAGATCACCCGGTTTCCCAACCGGTGACGTTGCATCCCACGTTGTGGGACTAATCGGGCAAGTGGATTGCGAACTTGCACCACCTGCCGCCGCGTTTGGCGGACTCGAGAACGTCGTAGTCGAGCTTCTGCCCGAAGATGATCTCCCACGGCTTGGCGTTGAACGACGGACAGAACTCACAGAAGGTGGAAGACACCGGCAGGTCGGCATGAGCCATCGATTCCTTGACAACCGGGCAGTGGCAAACGCGGTACTGCTTGGTGGCCAGGTCGTCGGCGGCGAGGTACTCGATGGTCTGATGGGGGATCTTGATCTCGATGATCGTATTTCCGTGGCGAACGCCCCGGCCTATTTCGGGGTTTGCCTGAACGAATTCAAGCACGTTGTCGCTGATCATCTGGGTGAAGTAAGGGGTCTGGTTGTCACGGTGCAAGGTCAGGCGTTCCATATGCCGGCGCCTGCGGTCCTCTAGGAAAACGTCTGGATCCTGGATCGCTTCGTAGCGCTGCTTGATCTCGAGGTAGTTGGCGTCGGGCAGATCGCGTAACCCGGAACGCAAGATGCGTTTCACCGTGGCTTGGTCGGCCAAAGCCTCGAGCCGGGGAAAGACGACCGAGTTGACGCGGGTCCAGGCCAGGGGGGTGGTCCCGATCGGCGGAAGCTCTACGCCTGCAAAGATCTCGGCCTGAATCTCCTGGCCCAACGCTTCTCCGACCGTCCGATACAGATTGCCCAGGATTTCGTAGCCGTCGAGGAGTTCGAGGACTCCGATTTGCAGCTCGGAGTTCCCGATCATCTCGGCGTAGAGATACAAGCCGACGAAACGATCCCGACGATTGAGGCCGTCGGCGATTATTCGTGCGGCGAATGGTGGCACATGGTCTCGGGTTGCCTCTTCGACCTGCAACGGGTCCGATAGCGTCGCCAGATAGCCCTCCAGCGCCTCGACACCTGCCTCCCATTCCCTGAGCCGATCATCGCCCGGTTCGTAGTCGGCAATGTAGCTACGGAAGCGTTCGTTGTTCATGGCGGTGCCTAAGGCTAGGCCCCGTTTCAGCCGGTGTGGTTGTCAACGGTGGGGGAGCGGCCGATCACCACACGATGTCGGATGAGAGTCGCATAGATAATCTCCGGACTCTAGCTTTACATAACGAGGATTATGGGACAATCTTGGATACGGTTGAGCGCACCCTATTGGCCCCGCACAACCAACTTCGCCAACAATTCCACGGTAACGGCAGCGACCTGCTCCACCGACTGCTCGAAAACGTCGGCGTTCAACCTGGACGGTTGCCGGAAGCCGCTGACCTTGCGGACATATTGCAGGGCCGCCGCCCGAATGTCCTCCTCGGTTGCCGGCATTTCGGCGTTTCGAAGGGTCCTGATGCTTCTACACATGGGATCAAACTAGCCGGAGGCTCCGGCAACCCCTCAGAAGGTGCTCCCCCCAGATTGCTCCCCGTGTGGAGTTAAGGGCCTCAATACGTCACCTGACGTTAATAGACCAAGTTCAACCGGACCTTCTGGCGAGAGGCGGGCTGGCTGTGAATCAAACTCGAGGAATGGAGAACCACCGCTGTCCCCGCTACCAACTGCATCCTTGGCCGAAGCGGGAATGACTTCTTCGTTCCGAGCGTTACACGAGGGATTGGCGAGCATACTCCCGGGGGTATACTCGGTCCTGAGCTAGAAACGGAGACACACCGATGGCAACTGTTGAACTGACCAAAGACAACTTCGAGCAGACGGTTCTCGAGAACGACACAGTCTTTGTGGACTTCTGGGCGGAGTGGTGCGGACCCTGCCGGGCATTTGCTCCCACTTATGAGACTGCCTCGGAGAAGCACGACGACATCGTGTTCGGGAAAGTGAATACCGAACTTCAGCAGGAACTTGCCGGTTATTTCCAAATCCGCTCCATACCGACCTTGATGGTCTTTCGAGAGAACGTGATCCTCTTCTCACAACCGGGCGCACTGCCCGCCCCTATGCTGGATGATCTCATCACGCAGGTGAAAGCCGTTGACATGGAAGATGTTCATCGGCAAATCGCCGATCATTCCAATGACGAAGAGCATCAGAATCACGAACACGAGCACGCTAACAACTGAAGCGTCTTTTCTGGATCGCCGTCGCGATTGAGCGGCGGCGTTTCCGCGCGGTAGCCTATCTGGTTCGGGGCGAAGGAGTGTTGTGTCTGCCGGGGATCGAGTTGATATCCACTTCACGACCAAGTATGAGGCGGCTCCTACGTGGCGCGTGCGTATCCCGAGCCGGCTCAATGTGATCGGTGAGCACACCGACTACAACGACGGCTTTGTGCTCCCTTTTGCAGTGGATCGCGAGATGTGGATTGCGTTTCGACCCAGAGACGACCATACGGTCCATATCCGATCGGAGAGTTTTGTGGACGAGGTGGTCTTCGATCTGAAAGCCATCACCAGGGCGACCGGCTGGGGTGAGTACGTCAAAGGTGCTGCCTGGGCCCTGGCAGCAACCGGTCGGGAACTGCGCGGATGGGAGGGCTTTTTGGCCAGCGACATCCCGATGGGCGCCGGGATGTCGTCGTCCGCCGCGGTCTGTATCGGCGCAGCCGTCGCCCTGGCCGTGTCGGCAGGATTCTTCTTGGATGCCCGGGAGTTGTCCGAGATCGCACAACAATCCGAGAACGGCTGGGTAGGGGTAGAGAGCGGCATCATGGATCCGCTCGTCATGGCCGGCGGGAAGAGGGGTCATGCCCAGCTGATCGATTGTCGAGATCTCAGAGTGAATGACATAACGATTCCGCCTGAGGCGGTGTTTGCCATCCTCGACACCGGGACTCGTCGGGGTCACGTCGGATCGGCCTACAACGAACGCCGAATGGAGTGCCTCGAAGCCGCCCGTCATTTTGGGCTCCGTTCGCTCCGTGATCTCGATCGACAGACACTGGCGTCGGCAGGAACCGGTCTTGCCGACGTCTTCTATCGCAGGGCCCGGCACGTGGTCACGGAAAACGAGCGAACCTTGCAATCGGCAGAGGCATTGCGCGCCGGCGATGTAGCGACGGTGGGCCGTTTGATGAGCGAAAGTCACGAGTCCTTGCGGGACGACTATGAGGTATCGACCAGACCGCTCAACGCCATGGTGATGGCCGCCAACCAAATCGACGGTTGCCTCGGTGCTCGAATGATGGGGGGCGGATTTGGCGGGGTGGCGGTCGCCCTCATCAACCCGGCAAGCGCCGCCCACTTCAAAAAGGCAGTTGGAGACGGCTACACGGACATCACCGGACTGGCGGCGCATGTGCACCTTGCCGAAGCCGTGGACGGAGTCGTAGCTTTTTCCGCAACGGACGGCTGATCAAGTTCCGCGAGGCTCGATCCACAGGGAGCGAAGAGGCTGAGCACCGGCGTACAACCACCGGTAGGCCTCCTGATAGTCAAACTCGATTCCCGCCCTTTTTGCCTGCTCGAAGTCACCGTCGACATCCTCGAGGGCGGCCTGCAAACCATAGAGGTGCCCCTGGAGTTCCTCCAGGTCTTTGCGAGATATGATCAAGTCATCCGTGCCCAGCCCATGCGCCGCTGCCAGTTTCCTGGCTATGTGAGCCTGCTGCCGGCAACCCTGCTTGCAGTAAACCCGGCGCCGGCCGGCACCCTCCTGTTCTGGTAATTCGCCACCGCACCAACCGCAGCGTGGCTTGATTGCCCTTTTCGTCATATCACGCATAGTAATTAATGTCCCTCCCGTGGACGCGATATCGACCGAACAGCGGGTGATTGAGACCCTCGAAGCTTCGGGCCGGGCCTACGAAGTCGTCTTCTGTGATCCGGCCTTCGCCGACACGGCGCAATTCTGTGCCGAATACGGCTATCCCCTCGATCGCTCGGCAAACACCATCGTGGTGGCTTCCAAACGCCCACCGGGTCGATTTGCCGCATGTGTGGTATTGGCCACCACCCGCCTGGATGTGAACAAGAGAGTGAAAGAGCACTTGGGAGTCCGCAAATTGTCCTTCGCGTCTCCAGAAGTGACCGAACAGTCCACCGGGATGATGATCGGCGGAGTGACCCCTTTGGCCCTCCCCTCTTCAATTTCCCTTCTCATCGACGATCGCATCATGATGCTCGATTGGGTGATTCTTGGCAGTGGGACCCGTTCCTCGAAAATCAAGACGCATCCAGAGGTCCTGCGGGAGTTACCGGGCGCCGAGGTCATCAAAGACCTCGCGTTACCCAACCCCGTCTGACTCCCCCACCCCGGCTCCCCTCCCGGCCCTTCGCAGCAGGGCGACATATCCACCCATCCCGATCAGAGCAAAAGCAAACCACTGAACGGAGTACGCAAGGTGCGATCCTTCGGTGAGCTCCAAGGGTGGTACCGGCACGGGAAGCGAACCGATCTGATTCGGAACCTGAGCCTGCAGTTGCAGTGACACCGGCAACAAGGCATATGAGGATTGCTGCTGGATACGCGGGATGTCGATCCAATACATCCTCTCCAGAATGCCATCGGTAGGATCTCGGGGTCCCAAGATCGGGGCTGATTGGGAGACGCGCACAGTGCCGGTGACTTCTGTCAAACCCGCGACAGGTAGGGCCGGAGACACCGGAGGGTCGTCATACTCGAGAGGTACCCAGCCTCGATTGACCAACACCGCCACGTCTTCTCCAATCACCAGCGGTGTCACCACATGGAATCCGGCCTCTCCGTCGTTGGTACGGGATCGAATCAGAATCTCCTCCGTCACATCAAAGGTGCCCTCAGCTACCGCGGTCCGGTGTTCCCACTCATCTGGAGATGCCACATCGAGGAGATCACGCAGATCGGTAGCGGGCAAAGCCATGCGCGCCGAGACGGTGTCGTTGAGGGCGCGCCGCTCCGACAGCCGTTCGAGCTGCCAGATGCCCAGCCGTATGAACACGCCGACGACGATTAGGACCAATAGATGGCCAACGATCCAGCGAGGCGTGAGGAATCTTCGCAGCATGTCGAACCGCCATTATGGCCGTCGCGGCGCGATGTCGATCAGGCGACGGCTTCGTTTTCGCTTCCGAGGAGAGTGCGAGCGAAATCCAGCGGATCGACGCTCTCCGGGGCCGCCAGAGCGGATGGCCGGGCGGTCCACTCAGTCACGGATTCCGGACGAAGACCATCGTGCTCGATAAGCAAGTCGGCTAGGTCATCGGTCCAGAACCATGGCATGAGCTACCTCCGGGAAGAATGGGCGGGAGAGGAACTACCCCTACCGTACCTCCCCTGTCAAGAGACTCCGACCTGGGGAAACGTGACACCCGGCGCGCGCCGGTGCCGTGACCTGTGTGCAGCGTTCCCAACAGGCGAAGTCGCTCCAAGGAGAGGGGGCTGAGTGAGCATCAAGGCCGCTGCCCGGAAACGCTATGAGACCCAGCCCTAGCCAGATCCTGCCAGGGAGATCCCACCGGAGCGCCGCGGGTCGGCGGCCGCCTCGAAGCCGCCGCGTGAGTCCCAGTAGGCGGCACCCACGCCTCCGAAGAACATGTCGATAGTCTCGAATCGGCGATAGGGATATCCCAATTGATCGATGGGCAACGATCCCTCGTAAGCCACCTGCCATTCGTTGTCCTCGTTGAGTTCCGCATGGACTCGAGGTTGGACGATGGATTCGTCCAGGGACATTCCCAATTCTGTGAAGTTGAGGACAGTCTCCAGGATGGCAGTGGTGATCCGGGCGGCACCCGGAGAGCCGACTGACAGAATGCGGCCGTCCTCGTGCCGGGCGATGGTGGGCGCCATGTTGGATGTGAGCCTCGTGCCGGGGGCAAGGGCGTGAAACCCACGCCGGTTGAGTTCGATCTCGCCAAGGCAGTTGTTCATCCAGATTCCCGTCCCCGGCGAAATGACGCCGGATCCGTAACCCGCTGAGACGGTCACCGAGCAGGCCGCTCCGGTTGAATCCACGGTGGACGTGTGCACGGTGGAAGGCGAATTGGAGAGCGAAGCGATGTCTCCTCCCTCAGCGGCGGTCAGCAGACGTAACGCGTCGCGGGGCAGGTCGTCGCTGAAATCAAGTCGGTCCCTTCTGAACTCCAATACGGCAATCTGTGCCTTGATCAACCGCTCGTATTCCCGGATCGACCAATTCTCCACCGGATGGCCGTTCATCAGCATGAGCATCGCCGTGAGGGTGATACCGCCGATCGCCGGTGGCGGATTAGTGACGATGTGCCAGCCGTTGATGACCGCTTCGAGGGGTTGGCGGACCAGTGGTCGGTATTCGGCCAGATCTTCGGCGGTCACCAAGCCCCCGTTGGCCGCCATGTCCGAGGTGATGAGGCGGGCGATTTCGCCTTCGTAGAAAGCCGCCCGCGGGCCCTGTTCGGCAATTGCCCGCAAGGTCTCGGCACGATCAGCGACTTTCACGATTTCTCCCTGTTGGATCGGCGATCCGTCCTCGTGATGCAATGCCGCCCGGCTCGCCTCTTGCCAGCCGAACACGACTTCATGGCTGTACCGCAGGTAGTCGCTGGAAGCCTGCGAGAGCGGGAAACCATCCTGGGCCAATTCGTAGGCGGGTTCAACCAGGATCGGCCAGGGGATACTGCCGTAGCGAGTTGACGCCAAGCCGAGCGCGGCCAGTGCTCCCGGGGTCCCGACCGACCCGTGACCGACCGTGGTGGTAATTCCCCCTCCGTACTCCATGGTCACGTCGAACACACCCCGACCAAACCGATCGCTGGGAAGGCCCCGCCCCGGCATCTCGACGTAGCCGTCGATCGTGACCGGATCCGACCCCGGCATCCAGATCGTAACGAATCCGCCTCCTCCGAGGGCACATACGCCCGGTTCGGTCAGCATGGATACGAGTGCGGCGGCGATCGCCCCATCGATGGCGTTGCCGCCTTCCTCGGCGATCCTGGCGGCCGCATCGGCGGCCGCTTGCGAACTGGAAGCAGTGGCAATTCTCGGCATGAGGCCGTCAGCGTAGCCGCATCCCCCTGGTTGGCATCGAGTTCTACCGGTCTCGAGGAGCTTCTCTTCCCGCAAGTGATCGACCGGTTATTTGGTCGGCGACGATTTCCACACGACTGCGCCGGCCCTCCGGGTTCGACCAGAATCGCCGTTGCACGCTACCCGTTACGAATACGCGTTCCCCAACGTCGCGAATCCAGACATCATCGGGGGGATCCCACAGAGTGACTGGTAGTACATCGATACGATGGCGCGGCTCTTCAGCAGACACCGTGACAAGACACCGGACCAGACGTGTTCCGGAATCGAAGACTCTCAGCTCGGGCGGGGCAGCCAGACGGCCGGAGAGAACCACAAGGTTGAAATCCATCACTCCTCCTTGAAGTGCGGGGAGAAGCGGGAGACATCTAGAAGATATGGCGCCCGTGTGACAGTTTCTCCGCGACGGTCGTCTCGGGACAGGTGGATCCAACGTAGAGTGGCGCGCATGGATCACGGAAGAGCTGTTCAACTTGCAGAACGACTCTATGCGATCGACGCCTGGATGGAAGAGGGGCCAGAGCGTCTAGCGTGCTACTTGTTTGACACGCCTGAGAGGGTGCTGGTCGAGGTCGGGCCGTCGGCCACTCTTCACCATCTGACCGAGGTGCTCGATGGCCTGGGGATCGACGGGATAGCCACCATCGTGGTCACCCATATCCACATCGACCATGCCGGTGGTGCCGGCCACCTGGCTCGTCGGTACCCCAATGCGCGGATCGGCGTGCACAGCTCAGGGGCGCGTCACCTCGCCCAACCCGATCGGCTCTGGGCATCGGCGGTAGGAGTCTTCGGAGAGGAATGGCTCAGTTCGTCCTGGGGCACGATGGAGCCCATCGCCGAGGACCGCCTGCTGTTGCTGGACGAAGGCGATCGGGTCCCACTGGGAGGCGGTCGTTTCCTCGACGTGATGCACACACCGGGGCACGCTCGCCATCACATCGTTTTTCACGACGACGAGTCCGGGGGGATGTTCGTCGGGGACTCGGTCGGTTTGTGCTATCCCCATGGTCACTTCGTTCAGCCGGTGACGCCACCGCCCGACTTCGATGCCCGGCTGGTTATCGAGCAGATGCATCGCATGCTCGAACGTCAACCCAGCTTCCTTGGTTTTGCGCACTTCGGTCCCGAACCACGGGTGGCTGAGACGCTGGCCGCTGCCGAGCAACGGATCTGGGACTGGGTGCGAGTTGTTGAGTCAACCGCTCACCTCACCGACGAAGCCGCAACGACCGAACTCAAACTGTGGAGCCGCCGCCACTATCTGGATCTGGGTTTTGCCGGCGAAGACATTCGCCGGTACGAAGAGAAGACCTTTTGGCCGATGCAGGTCGCTGGGATCAGGCGATGGCTGGAGAGCCGGGAAAGCTGATCGGACGGCCCGGATTCAGGTGTCGGACCGGAGCAGGTTCCACGGGCCGCGGGATGAGGTCATCGCGAGAGATTCTCTGCCCATAGACGTACACGGGCATCCCGAGTTCCAACTGTGTCGTCAGATAGTCCATATCGTGAAGCTCGACTCGCACGCATCCATGAGAGGCTGGATAGGGCGGGACGCTCAACGACCCGTGAATGGCGTAGCCGCCACGGAAGTAGAACGGTCGGTAGAGACCTCCCAGATAGGAGATTCGCCAGCCGTCAACTCGTTTGTAGAAGTGGTAGTCACCTTCCGGAGTGCGGGCTCGTACAGGAGTTCCGCTCGAACTGCGATAAGTGCCGCCGTTTCCCGATGAGATCGGCAAAACCGCCTTGACCTCGTCATCCTTCACTAGATAGAGGACCTGCTTGCCAATATCTACCTCAACGCGGTTGGGGACGTCGTCCAGTTCGGGCAATGCCGGTCGGACGTCGAGCAAATCCCAGTGCTCGGCGCGGAAGACTCCATCGCGGTCGAGTTCGTGGAGCTTCTGAAACGCATACACGGCACCGAGGGTGGTTCGATTGAAGGTGCCGTCAGTTGCCCCGGGCCGAAACCCCGCTTCATAGAGGCGCTCTTGAAGCTTTTTCACCCACGGACCGTGGTCGCCAAGGGCAATCTCGTTGGGAAGATCCCACGCCTCTCCGGGACCAAACAGATTGGGATCGTCGACGTCGATCTCGTAGGCCCTCACCGGCGCGAGGGAGCCGGCCAAAAGACTCAAGGCTGCTAGGCCCGTCGCCGCCATCCGGCGTAGCGCCATTGGCATCGTGTGACTCCGTTCTCCCCGGGGCGTACACCCTACATCGGCTGATCTCAGAATGGGCCTAAGCCCTAGTTGGATTCCCCGGCGAGGATCTCCGCACTCAATTGATCCAGTCCCGCAAAGGCCGCATCGGCGCGTTCAATGGCGTCCATCAACCTGCGGGCCGTAGCCGAATCGCCCAACGCGACCGCGGCCCGGGCGGCTACGTACCACTGCCGCAAGTCCTCCTCAAAAGGTTCCTTGGTGATGCGTTTGGGCTCGGTGATCGCCCACGCCGCGGCAGGGTCACCCTCGTCGATGAGAAAAGCCCCGTAGACCACTTTCGCTTCCTTGATAGCAGCGGGGCTGGAACCAAGTCTGAGAAGCTCGTGCCAGGTTTTGTGCACGTCCTCGGGCTTGCCGAGCGCGCGCAGGGCGTCCATCTCGACTGCCATGTGGGTGGTGTCGCCGGCTAAACGTCTGAAAGTGCGCAGCTCCCGCAGGGCCTCCTGCCACAGCCCGGCCCGGTAGGCGGACAGACCAAGCAACTCGCGGATGGCCGCCGCCCGCGACGACAGTTCTTTGGCCTCCACCAGCTTGTCTCTCGCCAAACGGTATCGGCCGTCGGCAAACGCATCGGCTGCCGAGTTCAACAGATTGAGAGTTGGGGTGAGCCGATCCTTGCGGGTCACCCTGGTGATCTCTTCGCGGAGCCATTTCGGCAGATTCTCGGCGCCCCCCTCGACATGGAGGGCCCCGCGTCGCTCAGGGTGCTCACTGTGCTGGTCGTGGCGTTTGGTCCCCTGCTCCCCTCGCCTCCGGCTCTGATCTCGTTGGCCTGGACCACCTCGCCTTTGTGTATTCGGTTGCCCCCGACCGCCGGAAGGGGGCTTGCGCCGCCCGTCCCCGCTCCGACCTTTCCCCTGATGATCTGGCACGTTGTCCTTTCCCGTTCTCTTTACAGTCTCGCAGCTCGCCTAGGGCTTCGCGTCGCCCAAAGAGCGGGGCCGCCTCGGTTTTCCCGAAGCGGCCCCTGTCTCACTTTTTTGTCCGGCGGTGACCTACTCTCCCAGGGGATTGCTCCCCAAGTACCATCGGCGCTGGCGGGCTTAACTTCCGTGTTCGGAATGGGAACGGGTGGTTCCCCGCCGCTATCGCCACCGGAACACCGGTGAGCACTCGGCTTCCCGAGCACTCCATAGCGAACACGTATGCGGTTGTGGATTCAAGTCCAAGCCCTCGGCCGATTAGTACCGGTCAGCTGAACACATTGCTGTGCTTACACTTCCGGCCTATCAACCTGGTCTTCTACCAGGGGCCTTACCCGGTTAATCCGGTGGGAGGTCTCATCTCGAGGTGGGCTTCGCACTTAGATGCCTTCAGCGCTTATCCCTTCCGCACGTAGCTAACCAGCCATGCTCTTGGCAGAACAACTGGCACACCAGCGGTGCGTCCATCCCGGTCCTCTCGTACTAGGGACAGCTCCTCTCAAACCTCCTGCGCCTGCGACGGATAGGGACCGAACTGTCTCACGACGTTCTAAACCCAGCTCGCGTGCCGCTTTAACGGGCGAACAGCCCGACCCTTGGGACCTGCTCCAGCCCCAGGATGCGACGAGCCGACATCGAGGTGCCAAACACCCCCGTCGATATGGACTCTTGGGGGGTATAAGCCTGTTATCCCCGGAGTACCTTTTAGCCGATGAACCACGGCGCTTCCACACGCCACCGTGGGTTCACTAAGCCCTACTTTCGTACCTGCTCGACTTGTAGGTCTCGCAGTCAAGCTCCCTTGTGCCTTTACACTCAACGCCTGATTGCCGACCAGGCTGAGGGAACCTTTGGGCGCCTCCGTTACGCTTTAGGAGGCCACCGCCCCAGTGAAACTGCCCACCAGGCACTGTTCCTGATCCGGATAACGGATCGAGGTTAGAAGCCCGCTATGTGAAGGGTGGTATTTCAAGGATGGCTCCACGCCAGCTGGCGCCGACGCTTCCAAGCCTCCCACCTATCCTACACATCACATGTCAGACTCCAATGCCAAGTTGCAGTAAAGGTTCCGGGGTCTTTCCGTCCTGTCGCAGGTAGTGAGCATCTTTACTCACACTGCAATTTCGCCGAGTCCCTGGTTGAGACAGTGCCCAAGTCGTTACGCCATTCGTGCAGGTCGGAACTTCATGTAGATCCCCTGTTTCCAGGGGCACAGACTATGCCTTCACCTCAGATTGCTACCTGAGGGCCCGCGTATTGCCTCGGCGATAGATTTGTCACAACTCAACGCTATGGGTTGGGTGGTGACAGCCACCGGGGCCTCTCCTTTCGGATCAGTCGTTACGGGGTCATGCTGAGCAGAGGACTTCCCACGGCATCACCCGCCAGCATGCTGGGTAGGGTTTCGCCGTTATGAGCGGGTGTGCGCCTGGAGTCGCCTCCAGGCAGGGCAAGTTGGATGGCCTTGACTGAACAAGGCCCCTTGTCTTACCCGACAAGGAATTTCGCTACCTTAGGCATTCTTGTTACTACTCCACGTGGTGGAATGGTCAGGTCATTTCTGCCTGACTCCCCATGTCGCCATGAGGATCGGACTGTACCTTCACCGTCGGTCCAGACGGTGCCTGGCGTGCAGTCTCTGAGGATCCCGAGAGGATCTCGTCGACGGGCCGCTTTCGCTGCCTGCCGTTCGCGTTCATGGCGTACGCCATTCTTACGATTTCGACGAAGACCTCTGGACGGTGGTGACTTCGCTCCCGAATCGATCGTGTGATCGTCGAGAAGCTCTCGAAGTCGCTCTGTTTGACTCGCAGCGGGTAATGCTCAAAGAACGGGATGACCCTTTCCAGAAGCTGTTTGGTGCTGTGCACCGTGTAGACCATCACGGGATCCCCTCGTGACTTCCTGCGCACCTTCCCGCATCCGAAGAAGTGGCGAAGTGCATGAAGGACGTCAACGTGATCCTGGTGTTGGGATACTTGAAAGGTCGGCTGTATGTGCCAACCATTGGTGGGTTTCGCCAGGTCGTTTCGGTGGATAGACACTGAAAAGCATCCTTCGCCGTCAACGAACCCGATGACCCACCATGGATCCATCGCTGCGAGTTCGGTTTCCTGCTGATTGTCCGCACCGGTCGGATTGTTACTGCCCATCCGTTCAACATAGGACGCGCCTATGACGATTCTGTGGGCGAGTACCGCCGGATACTCGGAGGTTCCAGCATATAGCCAGGTTTACCTACGGCCAATAGGTTGACCGTTATAGTTACGGCCGCCGTTTACTGGGGCTTGGGTTCAGAGCTTCGCCTTACGGCTAACCCCTCCCCTTGACCTTCCAGCACCGGGCAGGCGTCAGAGCGTATACGTCGTCTTGCGACTTTGCACGCTCCTGTGTTTTTAGTAAACAGTCGCTTGGGCCTGGTTTCTGCGGCCCCCTCAGGCTTCGGACGCGAAGTCCTACACCTTACCGGGGCGCCCCTTCTCCCGAAGTTACGGGGCCAATTTGCCGAATTCCTTAACCAGGGTTAACTCGCTCGCCTTGGTATTCTCTACCTGTCCACCTGTGTCGGTTTGGGGTACGGGCACCTGCGCACTCGCTAGAGGTTTTTCTCGATGGCATGGGCGTTCAGCGGCTTCCCCTCATGCGGGTCGGCATCGCACCTGAGGCTTTGTGGAGCCCGGATTTGCCTAGGCTCCGCCCTACGTGCTTACCCCGGGTCAACCAACGCCCGGGTCCGCTTACCCTTCCATGTCTCCCCATTGCTGGCCTAATACCAGTGGGGTCGGTAGGCCCCGAAGGGCTTTCCTTAGCACACTAGGTTCGGCCTTGACGCGCGCGAGGTGGTACGGGAATATCAACCCGTTATCCATCGACTACGCCTTACGGCCTCGCCTTAGGTCCCGACTAACCCTGGGCGGACGAACCTTCCCCAGGAACCCTTGGACATTCGGCGGAGGAGATTCTCACTCCTCTTTCGCTACTCATGCCGGCATTCGCACTCGAGCAGCCTCCACGACTGGCTCACGCCGCCGCTTCGATGGCTGCTCGACGCTCCCCTACCACTTCCGCCGCCTGGACCCAGTTCCCGAAGGAACAGGGCCGAGCTATTGACGGAAATCCGCAGCTTCGGTACTGAACTTGAGCCCCGTTACATTTTCCGCGCGGAATCACTCGACCAGTGAGCTGTTACGCACTCTTTAAAGGAATGGCTGCTTCTAAGCCAACCTCCTGGCTGTTTGGGCAACTCCACATCGTTTCCCACTTAGTTCAGATTTAGGGACCTTAGCTGGCGGTCTGGGCTGTTTCCCTTTCGACTACGAAGCTCATCCCCCGCAGTCTGACTGCCGCGCTCTAAAACCTTGAGATTCGGAGTTTGACTGGGGTCGGTAAGCTTGTTGGCCCCCTAACCCAATCAGTGCTCTACCCCCAAGGCGAAACGCGCGACGCTAGCCCTAAAGCTATTTCGGGGAGAACCAGCTATCGCCGAGTTTGCTTGGCCTTTCACCCCTA
>CAVQVN010000002.1:0-155000 GCA_963717135.1 uncultured Actinomycetota bacterium | reverse complement strand
CGTGACTTGGGAGGTCAGCTCGAGCACATCTGTCATGTCGAGTTTGGCCAGCCACTCGGAGTTGTAGCGCACTTCCAGCACGGACTCATCCCAGATGAGAACCTTCTTGAATCCGTCGAGTACCGCGTCCGCGTAGCCACGTACCTCGTCGGCGGAAAGCCTTTTGCGTTGAGAATCGCGGTCGCTGGGATCCCCTACCCGAGCGGTGAAGTCCCCGACGATCAACACTGCCTTGTGGCCGAGTTCTTGGAAATGTCGCAGCTTGCGCAGCACCACCGCCCAACCCAGCGTGACTGCCGGCGCAGTTGGATCGAGTCCGAGTTTCACGCGAAATGGTTTGCCTTCCGAGAGGCGTTCGAAAAGCTCGTCGGGCGGGACGACCTGGTCGACGCCGCGTAGAAGAACGTCTAGTTGTTCCTGAACTGATTTGGTCATTACCGGCAGGTTAGTTTGCGAGGTTCCAGGTTTCAGGTCTCAGGTTCCAGGTTTCGAGACACCTGATACTTGAAACTTGAAACCGGGCGCCTCGTCGAGGCGCCCTCGAAAGCCACTACTACCAGCCAACCCACCGGTACCCTCCTGTCAGGAGATATCGGGGCATGAAACGCTGGCTTCGGCTGGTCGCGGGACTCGGTTTGCTCGCTACCGCCTGTCAAATCCAACCTCTGGCAGATCCTGGTCTGGGCGACCGGGGTTTGACGTCCGTCGTCTATGCCTCCGACGGATCTGTACTGGCCGAGTGGCACGCCGAAGAAGACCGGGCCCTCGTCACATACGACGAACTCCCCCGCCATCTGATCGATGCAGTGGTTGCAATCGAAGATGAGCGCTACTGGGCGCATGCCGGGGTGGATTTGCAGGCGCTCGCCAGGGCTCTGATCGCAGACCTGGAATCCGGCACCATTGCCGAAGGCGGGTCAACCATCACCCAGCAGTACCTGAAGAATGTGGTTCTGACCCCGGAAGAAACCCTCGACCGGAAGATCACCGAGGCCGCGTTGGCCTTACGTCTGGAAGAGGGGTTATCCAAAGAGGATATCCTCGAGCGCTACGTCAATACCGTCTACCTGGGCGACGGCGCCTACGGGGTGGGCACTGCCGCCACCCACTACTTCGGGAAGGCGGCGGCTGACCTCAGCCTGGGTGAAGCCGCCTTGCTGGCCGGACTGATTCAGTCGCCCGGGAGTACCGATCCCTATCGCAACCCGGAAGCTGCTCTGGCGCGCCGGCGAGTGGTGCTGGAACGTATGGTCCGTCTTGGTTGGGTCGGTCAGTCGGACGCTGAGAAGGCGGACCAAGAGGCGCTACTTCTCCAACCGCGCCGTCCCGCCGAGGTCTCACGATTCCCGTACTTCACAGAGGAGGTCAAACGGCGTTTGCTCGACGACCCGGCCCTCGGACAGACCGCCACCGACCGATACAACGCCCTCTTCCGCGGTGGTCTGAGGATCTACACCACCGTCGATCCCGTGGTCCAGGAATCGGCTGAGTTGGCCATCGCGTCGATCATGGAGGGGCAGGCGCCCTATGCGGCGCTATCGGCCGTGGACCCGCGCACGGGCCACGTGCTGGCTCTGGTCGGCGGCAGAGACTTCTACGACGAGAACGACCCGGTAGCACGTTTCAACCTGGCGACCCAGGGCGCCCGCCAACCCGGATCATCCTTCAAACCGTTTGTTCTGGCCTCCGCCCTCGAGAAAGGGCTGACGCTGGAGAGCGTGTTTGAAGGTGGCAGCTCGATCACCATCGAGACCGACTCTGGTCCGTGGACCGTGGACAACTACAACGGCGCGAATTTCCCGGATTTGACCCTGCTGGAGGCGACGGTGTTCTCGGTCAACGTGATCTACGCCCAGGTGGTCGACCTGATCGGTCCCGAGGTGGTAGCCGAGGTCGCCCGAGCGGCCGGCATCCGCTCCGATCTGCAGCCTTTCCACTCCATTGCACTCGGCGCTCAGGAAGTTTCTCCATTGGACATGGCGTCTGCCTACGGCACTTTTGCGGCGGAGGGAATCCACGTCGATCCGATTCTGGTGACCTCAATCGAAACTCACGATGGGATCAACATATACGAAGCCATTCCGGTGGTTACCGAGGCGCTCAGCCGAGAAGTAGCCCGCACCTTGACCGGTGCATTGACGGAGGTCGTCAAGCGCGGGACCGGTCAGCAGGCAAAGATCGGGCGTCCGATTGCCGGAAAAACCGGGACCTCCCAAGACCATCACGATGCCTGGTTCGTGGGCTATACGCCGGAGCTGGCAGCGGCCGTCTGGGTGGGTTTTCCCGAAGGGCAAATCACGATGGAGCCTCCAACCACGCCGTACACGATCACCGGCGGTTCCTGGCCGGCTCAGATCTGGTCTCGATTCGCGTCGGGGGCTTTGTCGGGCACACCATATGGGCTGCTGGCTGAAGCCGATACGTCTGGCCAGGTAGCGGTGGAAGTGGACACGTCGACCGGGTTTCTGGCCGGCCCCTTCTGCCCGCGCGAGCACGTACACCGCATCCAAGTGCCGATCGGGGACGCCCCCAACGTCATCTGTCCGATCCACAACCCCTCCGGGATCGTTGCTGTTGGGTCCGGTGATCTGCCCGATGTCATCGGCATCGACCTGGCCACGGCGGTAGCTGCGCTCAACGCAGCCGGGTTCGAGGTCAAGGTCGACTACCAGGATGGCGGGACACTCTCTCCCGGCACCGTGTTCGGCCAGAACCCTTCGGCGGGGTTCCCGGCCCAGGCCGGAAGTGCCGTGCGGTTGACCGTAGCCGGACCCGAACCCGGTTCGGTGGTTCCGTCGGTTGTCGGGTTTCCTCTCGATCATGCCATGTCCGATCTCGCCGAGATCGGCGTGGCGGTTGAGGTGATCGAAGCAGCCGAGTCGAATCCTGATGACGCGAAGAGACGGTCGGGCGTCGTCTGGAAACAGGATCCGGCACCGGGCGCGCCTGCGACCGGGACGGTGAGATTATGGGCCAACCCGTAGGCTGTGCTTGGCCGTCGACACGTAGAGTGACGAGCCGGCGGGGCAGGAATAACCCGACCGCGACACCAACCCCACCTACCCGTTGTCGGGTTCCATGGCATTTACTCGTCCGAAACACTGGATCATCCTGCTGCCGGCCCGTCGTTGGATCCTGATGCTGCGGGTCCGTATCTAGTTGGGTAGGTCGTTGAGCGCGGTCTGCATGGTGGTTCGATACTGTTGGAAGGCGGTGCGCCCCCGGTCTGTCAGCGATATCACTGTGCGGGGTTTTCGACCGCGGAATTCTTTGTCGATCTTGACGTACTGGTGTTCTTCGAGTTTGCGGAGGTGGGTGGAGAGGTTGCCCCAGGTGAGACCGGTGGCGTTACTGAGGAACGTTGCGTCGGCTTCTTCGACGACGTAGAGCTGCGTGACCAGCTTGAGTCGGGCAGGGGCGTGGATGAGCGGGTCGATGTTCGAGAGGGGGTCGGCTTCGTCGTTGGGGGACATTGCTCACACCGTGGCAGTGCCGTGGGGTCGCGGGTGGCTTCTCACGATTCCGGTGAATCTGATGATGCCGGTGACGAAGATGATCCCGGCGGCGGCGCCGAATACGATCGGGTAGCCGTGATGGGTGGCGTGCCCTTCGCGCCACAGCCACTCTCCGACCAGGGGCGCAACCGCCAGCATCAACCCGTACAGGTAGTAACGCGGGATGCCCGTCACCGCGGCAGCCCCGGAAAACCCGACCAGGATCGTGATGCCGAGGAGCAGGGGATAGCCCATCCCGCCGTTGCCGAGATCGATCCAGTTCAGCTGCACACCGATAAAGGCGGCCACCCCGAGACCGGCGGCGACGGCATTAACAACCACCATCACCACCCCAAGCCGGCGGAGCTGCTGTTGCCGGGCGGGCCCAAAGCGGACCGTTCCGACTCGCGGAGCGATGACGCGATGTCGCACGACCCGGATCACCAAATAGGTAGCCAACCAGATCGGGGCAAAAATGGCCGCACTCAGGAAGTCGCCCAGATCCTCACTCAAAAGAGGAGCGAATGCCAACATGGAGAAGACCCCGGCGATCAAGACATCCCACAACCCGTCGTCGGCTACGGTCCGGAAGGTGCGCTGTTCGAGAGCCTTCAGGTCAGAGTCGATCATCATCCACCTCGTCAGTCTCAAAGAACTTTGTTCCGCAAAGTTAGGATACGTCCGAGGCTTGGTTCCGTCAAGGCCGAAGTGCTATACGGACTCTCAAAGCATCCTCTTCCGAGTGCCACCGACAGCTTCCGTGACCAAACGCTGATCTGTCTGTTGGAGTTCAGACACCCCAGCCAAATGCCGAGCAATAGCGCCGGCTTCCTCGAAATACAAATATCCTCACGGGCGCTCATTGCTTCGGCCTGTGCGGCCCCTACGCAGCTAATCCGATTCGAGGATTGCGTGGAGGCGCTCCTTCATCTTTGGGCTATCGGCTATCGGGCCGGAAGAGGCCAGATGGTCGCCCTGGGCGTCTCGGAGCCAGTCGAGCACGGTTCGAAGGGGAGCCTGTTCGACCTTCCGCAGGTGACGCGCTCTCCAGCTTGTCCGAGTGGCGAGAGCCTCATCCCTCGATACCGGTTCGATGCTCACCCCGTTGCCCTGCAGAAATTCGATCGCCGATTGGTGGTAGCGGGTGAGCTCGGTCGGCGAAGCCTCCAAGAATGTTTGACGCAACTCATCATCATGCAGGGACTGCGTAGCGGCGTTGTCCGTGCACAGCAAGCCTCGGCTCCCCTCGAGGACGCTCGTGAATTCGACGACGAAACGCCCGGTTCCGGCGAGGTGGGTGAAATCGACGATCTCAGCGACAGATCCCTCGGACTCGCTATGGAGCAAAACGACGAGCGTGTTGTCCCGTGTCAGCCGAGAAGCAATGGGCTCGAAGCCGAGCTGCCCAAGAGCGACTATCAGCTTCTTCCCTTCGCGGCCGACGTCGGTTGCCTCTGCGGCGAACTCCAAGTTGTGGTAACCATCAACAAGCTGTGACCGGTAGCTACGGGCGGCGCCTGCGAACCGCACCCACCAAGCGACCGCCACAAGAGCGACCGCCACCACTATCACCGTCAGCCAATCCATGACAATTCATCCTCAGTTGCTGGTGAGGTTACCGGTGATGGACCGCCGCTCCTGTCGGCTGCCGAGCGATCGAACTCTGATCTCGACCGGGCCTCCTTCCTGCGACCCTCCCGGGGGATCGCCCCAGAGCGCACACCGATCAATGGAGGGTCGGTGCTCCTGGATCGGGCTGTCTGTCGGGTCCCGGACGTCGCGCGTCACGGAATCGGCGCGTCGCGTTGCTCCCGGGAAACTCGCCGTTCCTCATCGGTCAGGTCTGCGTCCTTGATGGGAGTGACCAGGCTCCAGTGGCTGCCGACTGGGCAATGTTGCAGCCTCAACCAGCCGAGGCGAACCGATTTGAGAGACACTCCAGGAACCCAGATCGTGGTGAAGAGGTGGCCTTTGCGGCATCGCACCAAAGTGTTGCCCCCCATCCTGTAGCCCCGGCGCTGAGCGATCCGAGTAGCCCCTAAGACGACAACAACTATGACGACCAGGAGGGTGATGGCTTCCGGCGACATTGGTCTGAGTCAACCCTGCCACGAATGTGGCAACGAGGGCACCGCATCCTGAGAATCACCCACAAGGTTGGCAAGATCGTCACCATCCCCCTCGCACCCCGGACCGTCCGTGCCATCGGGCCTATGTGTCGCTGAACGGAAGGAAGGACCGATCTTCTTGAACCACGACGGCACCAGACATCTCGATCGGCACGCCGCCCCCAGGGTCGTCAAACCACCGGCGAGGCGGGGATCGAGAAGACGACCTCACCCGATTTCCGCGGCACTCTTTCACGACCGCCGCCCTGGATGGCGGCGTAGCCCTACGCGATGTCCAAGGGCTGCCTTCCATGCTGACCGAGGACAACCGTGCGCCAAGACCGGGCCTACCGATCGCTGGAGAACGGATTGTCCGACACCAGGCATAGCGGTGAGTGATCTGGGCGTTTGCCTCAACCGTTCGCGCGGCTTCGCGTATCGGATCCGCGATCCAGGAGACCTCGACAAAGCGGTTGGGTGCCGGCCTGTGCCCGTCCGAGGCGGTCGCCGCCAACGCCAGAAGCGGGGCGCGGTGACGTTCAGACCACCCTGGATACGCCGGGCAGCCTCACCACCAACGCACCCAACCAAAAGCTGACTACCACACCAAGCACCGCAACAGTGAGGTACGCCACCTCCGGCGGCCACGATACGTGCCGACTGGCGAGCACGAGTCCCACCAGGACGACCTGGTGTAACACGAAAGCCGCATACGCCGCTCGACTCATCTCGACACTCAACCGGCCCTGGCGCTCGAACCGACGCTGGAACAGGTCGATCAACCATAGTGACATCGCCACCACGAGAATGCCTTCGAACATCGCGGTCACCAACGACTGCCAGGTACCGCCCCCAGCGTAGAGATCGATCTCGGCCCCGGTGGCGGCGGCGGCACCGACAAAGAGAACACACCCGGCTGCGCCGCCCCAGGCGGACCATCGAATCACGCGCCCGATCCGGCCGAAAAGCTGCTCGAACCACCCACGCTCGGCGCCGAGCACCCCGACGGTGAATCCCGCCACCCAGGCTGGGGTCTGTCCAAGCGCCAGTCGCCAGACCTCCTCTCCCAGCGGAACTGTGAACCTCACCAGATACGAGATCACGGCCACCACACCGGCTGCCGTGGCGAGTTGCCAGACCCGCGGCCCCGCCGGATCGGTTCGTCTCCTGGGCCGCACCGTTCGGATCACGGCGTAGGCCGCCGAGAAGACGAGCAGCACGCCGAGGAACCAGGTCGGGCCAGGAGCAGGTGGCCACCAGATGTGAGGGACAAAGGCGGCGAAGCCGCCGTTCCAACCGGCGTTGTCCGGGTCGACGTATTCGACGATCGGGCTCAGGAAGATAACGAAGAACGCCATCGGCACCCCAAGGCGCAGCGCCCGGCCGACCAGAAACCGGCGGAAGCCCTTCCGCTCGAACGATCTCGGAGTGAATGCTCCCGCCACCATGAAGAACAAGGGGATGGCGAACAGCGCCCCGACCACCGAGATCAGGATGAGGATGCTGAGAAGCGGATCGCGTACCGGGGTCTCCTCGAACGCCCAGGTCCCCACTCCCGTCCAGGCCATCGTGGTGTGACCGACGATCACCCCGGCAACGAGCACCACTTTGAGATTGTCCATCGAGAAGAGACGTGACCGCCTGCCGGTATCGACCTCCACGACAGCACGCCGTTCGAGGATTCCCTCGACCCTCTCCCCGACCCGACCGGCATGGGCGTCGAGCACATTGTGAGGTCCAACGCTTGTCACCGTCAGAGCACCTCAGTCTGACCGATTCTCATCCCATTTTTACACCCGTGGGATCCGCGTTGGAAGAGACCACTTTCATTGCCAATATGCGCCTGCAGTCAGCATGATCGGGCACCTGCCCGTGCGAGGAGCGGAGGCCCGTTCTCTCATCGCATCACTTCGAGGGGTCGTCTCGTGGCACCGGTGGGTCTACGTGGCATGTGGGTCCGCTCGGAGATTCGTAGTTCTTGTGGGGACTTGGTGGGACGGTCCGCCCGTGTGGTGTCTTGCCGCCTGCTTGGTGACTTCGGATCTTCGTGTGGCACACAACTCTGAATCGGTTGACACGGCCGGTCACCCTTGTGTGACCGACTTGATCAGGCGGCTCTCATACAGGGCTTCCGAGAAACCGGTCGAGGTGACCGTAACCGTGGTGTATCGAAATACGTCTCCTCCATGACAGGAAACCCTTAACTGTGGAGGACGGGAGACGTGTGGAAGGCTCCACAACCATCGAAGAGTTCTACCGGGCCCACGCAGAGGCGGTCTTCGCCTTCCTGGTCTCGCTGTGCCGCGATCGCAACCTGGCGGAGGATCTGATGCAGGACACTTTTGTCAAGGCAACCCGGTCGCTGGGCGGCTATCGGGGTGGCAATCCCCGTTCGTGGCTGTTCGCCATCGCCCGGTCTGTGTTCATCGACCACACTCGCCGTCGCCGACCCGTGACGGTCGCAGCTGTTGACGATCCGGGCGTCCTGGACCCCGATGTGACCGAGGTGGACACCATCGGGCGGGCATTGGCAAGGCTCCCCGACCGGCAGCGGACCGCTCTATTGCTCTGCGATCGGGCCGGTCTCGGTTACGGCGAGGTCGCCGAGGCGTTGGGATGCACACCGGCGGCCGCCAAGGTTCTGATCCATCGAGCCCGAGTCTCTTTTCGGGCCTATTACGCGGAGAACGGCGCATGAGGACCCATGACGAGATACAAGATCTGTTGGAAGGCTACGTTGATGAGACCCTCGACCGGGAAACGTATCGGGCAGTCGACGAGCACCTGGCCGGTTGCGAAGAGTGCCGCACCATCCTCGATGAGGTAGCACCGGTCGATTTGAGCGGCCTGGCGGGAGGGGCGGTCGACGAACGGGTACTACGCCGGTCGGTTCGTCGGGCCATGCGCAGAACCGTGATCGATGCCGCCCTTACCCTCCTGGCTTTGGTGATGGCCGTGTGGCTGGTCGGTGTCTTCGTGATTCAACCGTTGATCGTGAACCGCGGAGGAAGGGCAGCGGCGGCGTCCCGGGCCACCTACGACCTGGCAATCATGTTCAACGAGGGGGCGACGGTGACCGACTTCAAGATCGACTCGACTTCGTTCCGGCGGGTGTTCACGGTGGACCTTTCGCTACCGGTCGGATCGGGTCTGGCAGAGCTTGGGTCGGTGTCGACCCGGCTCGGGATCGTCGGCCTCGGTGGCGCCGGCGGGGGCCGATGGTGGCCGTTTGTCGACAACCTCGATACCGGGGGTGACGCACGGGAACGGCTCGAACTACTCGGCTCGGGAACTGTGGCCACGGTGTCCGTACGCTTCTCTGATCCGATCTCGATCGGGCGGGCCCAACAGCTCGCCGACTCCACTGCCCACGATGTGCGGGTGGTGTGGGCGGGCTTCCCGGTCGACGCCACCGAGGAGCGATCCGGCTTGCTCTTCGAGTCCGGTTCGACGGTCGGATACGGCACCTGCCTGGGCCCGGAGACGCTGGGCGATGACTTCTTCGGGGCAACCTCGGCGGATGGGGGCAGCGGGTCGATCGCGTTCTGGCCGGCCTCGATCGACAAGGCGTTGACCGAGGTCCGCCGGGCGTTGGGCAACCTGGTCGACCACCCGAACCTCATCGCCGATCTAGCCGTTCCCGAGCCGAGTTCGCCAGAACGTGTTGAACAGGCCCTCACGTATCTCAGCCGGCCGGATCCGGGTGTGGTGTCGCTGGTGGTGACCGGACCCACCGCCGAGATCCTCGGTTTCCTCGGCGAAACAGAGGAAGCCCGGGCTTCGGTACTCGCCGTTGATCTCTACAACTGGTCCATCCCCGTGTGTGGAAGGTGAACGATATGACGACGTTTCGACAGATCAAGAAGAATCGGCGCACGGTTGCCGGAACGGCGGGTTCGGTGATAGCCCTGGCATTTGTAATGATGACGATCGGGGTGTTCTCCGATGATGGGCCCGCGGTGCTCCAGGCGATCGCCACCGTGGCGGCCATCTCCCTGCCCGCCGTGTTCGCCCTCATCTCGCTCGACCGGCGCCCTTCTCTACTCCCCGGCGCGGTCATGGCCGCCCTCATCGCCGGAGTGCTGGTACTCGAGTTCCTGCCGGCGTGGCTGGTAGTGGCGATCATCTGGGGCATGATCGCCAGGGCCCGGCCCCGCCCGGTACCGGAGCCCCGCTGGGCGTGGTTCGGTCGGCCACTGTTGGCAGCCGCGGTGGCCGTGCCGATGCTGCTCATGTTCACTCACCTCGATCCAGTGTGCACCGTCACCTACACCGACGGCCGGGTCGAACAGGTCGATCCGGCCACCCACGGCTACCCGACCGGTTGGCAGTTCAGTCTTGGTTCGTCCATCACTGGGTCCGACACCGCCTCCGGCGTTGCTACCGAGGCATGCTCCTCCGACACCGTGGTGTGGTGGGAAGCAGCCCTCTCACTGATAGCCACCGCCGGCATCGTTCTCCTGGCCTTCCGTTGGCCCACCGGCAACCAGCTCCTCAACAAGACACAACGGGCCGACCCGCTCCTCGCTCAACGCTGATCGCTCCCAAACGAGCCCAAAGCGCAGAACCACCGGTTCCCGCGCCATAACACCCCTCCTGATCATCGACGCTCTCCATGTTGAGATCGAACAGGTCTGCCAAGACGAAGACTTCACAGGCCGCGCCTAGCGGCTCCTCGACCGCGACCGAGATTTGTTGGAACGCCTCGCCCAGTGACCCGCTACCTGACGCTGGCCGAAATTTTCTGGCCGGCCGACAAGTGCCCGGCGTCGACGCCGGCACCCAGAGCATCGAGATCCGAACTGGTCGACCCGGCGCGGCGCCCTCCCAAGCCGGGTTCGGAGACGTTGAGTTATACCCCGACCTCTACGGCAAGCCAGCGGCACCGGTCTGCCGGTTGGCCTGGAATCATCCCCTTCCCGACGGGAACAAGCGGACCGCCTGAGTGGCGCCGGGCGCCGAGTGCCCGAGAACGGACCGAACGAGTGCTTTCTTACCTCACGAGACTGTTGTCTTGTATCACAGATGGTGATACGTTGAATGCATGGCACAAGCTATCTCGGTTCGACTCGACGACGAAGCTCTCCGGGCGCTCAGCGAGCTCGAGGCAACCGGTATGTCTCGCTCCGAAGCGATCCGTGCCGCACTCGTGGAGGCGGCATCCCGGCTTCACGACAAGCGAGCGCTCGCCGCCGAGGTCGCTGCGCTCGAGGCCGACGACGACGACCGGACCGAGATGCTGGCGGTGGCCGACCTCATGGAGAGTCTCCGTGCGTCGGGGTGACATCCTCGCCCTACGACTCCCGAAGGGCGTGGGGCACGAGCAACGCGGGCATCGCTTCGGTGTCGTCGTGCAATCCGACGCCTTCCTCCCTAGGTCGGTCGTGCTCGTGGCGCCAACGTCGACGAGTGCCAAGCCGGCGTCGTTCCGACCAGAGATCGACATCGATGGCACCGTCACTCGCGTACTCGTCGAGCAAGTCGCCGCAATCGACGTCCAGCGCTTCGGTGATTATGCCGGCCATCTCACACCAGAAGAGCAATGGGGTGTCGACGCTGCCTTGCTCACGGTTCTCGGACTCAACTGAGCAACGCCGACCACGAGATCCCGAATGAGAACGCCCGGAGGCGCGTGCATCGGTCGGAACCCTTCATCGGGCCATCGACCGGATTCGGCCAAGCATCGCATCGCCGGTCGGCTCGCCGGCCCACATAGACGAGGCGAGGTCCGACATGTCCAGGACGTCTCGGACGAGGTTCTCGAGCGAGTCGAGCGCGCCGGCAACGATCAACCAGTCACACTGGCCGGGGCAGGCCCACAGCTCGATGGCCTGGTCGCGGCGTTGAAACCGATAGGTTGCTTGGCACGGCCAGCCCCGGGTCTCTATGCCCTCATCAAATCGTTCGCGAAGCCGCTCGAGCGTCGCAGAGTCGAGCTCGGCGGCCTGAGCCTGGATCACTGGCACCACCGGAGGCGGTGAAAGGGCCTCCACATCCCACGCGATGGCTGTCAAGAATTCGGACAGCGACGACGCGTGTTCGACCACGGTTTCTCCTGATATGAGCTCGCCCACCACGTAGACCGGTGGGTCATCGTCTTGGTCGAGAGGTGTCATCCATTGGCAGACTCCCTGGTTCTCTGTCGCGAGCCACAGACACGGAAATCCGTTCGGCGACGGCTGAGGGTGGAGACGCAATTGACCGGGCGGCTCGAGGATATTGCTGAACCATCCTCCGACTCGATCGATAAACCCTGCAGTCTCATAGAACCTGCGGAGGACACCGGGTAGAGAGTGATCCAGTCGCGCTTCGTCTTCAGCGAACCGCGCCGCGAGTTCAGCGTCGCGCTCTTCGCTCAACCCGAGCAACGCCAGCATCTCCTCGTATCGATCCATGATCCGTCTCCGTCACGATCGCCAAGCAGTCTAAGAACAGCCGTAGACCGCCACCGATGACCCGCTATGCGTCACAACACTCCCATCCCCACCCAGCGCCCACCGGCACGCCGACGCTCGGTCCTTCGAACAACGGTCGACGCTCCCGCACCGCACCTACCGAACCAGGACAAAACGCCAGAGGCGTTCCTTCGCCTTGGAGATGCCAACCCGGGGAGTAGCGACGATGCTGGGGACATGGGCCATTCGAGGAAGCAATCGGATAGGCCCGTCGATCAGGCTGAGACCATCGTGCGAACCGTCGATCCCCAACGCCTGAGCAAGTTTGCCGGGACCATCGGTCAATTGGTCGATCCGGCCCCGCCGTTGCTGCATCACCCCCTTGCCTTCCAACGGTTCTCCTCCGCGCAGGAGGACTGCCCGGCCGGTACCTTCCGCTCCGGCTACCACGTTGGCACACCAGTGCACACCGTAGGACCTGTAGACATAAAGCGTTCCCGGCGGTCCGAACATCGACGCGTTCCGCTCGGTTGGACCCCGGTAGGCGTGACTGGCCGCATCGTCGGAACCGCCATAGGCTTCCACTTCGGTGAGCAAGACCTCGGTGATCCGACCGCCGAACTCGGTCCGGAGCCGCATCCCCAATAGCGATCGGGCAGCCTTCTCGACGTGCCCTTCGAGCTGGGTGGCGATCGTCACTCGAAGAGGTATACCAGGAGGCCCTTGAAGCTGTGCATGCGGTTTTCGGCCTGGTCGTAGACTCTCGAACGCGGGTGGTCCATCACTTCGTCGGTGACTTCGTCACCGCGATGGGCCGGCAGGCAGTGGAGGAAGATAGCTTCGGGATCGGCCATCGAAAAAAGCGGCCCGTTTACCTGAAACGGAAAGAACCGTCGCGCCCGGGCCTCAGCTTCCTCTTCCTGACCCATGGATGCCCAGACGTCGGTATATACGACGTGCGCTCCTCGGACGGCCTCCGCCGGGTTGTCGGTAACCACGACCTCGCTGTGGGCGCGAGCGGCTTCGAGATATTGCCGCTGCGGCTCATACCCTTGTGGGGTTGCCACCCTCACCGTCATGCCGCTCATCGCGGCGCCGACCATCAACGAATGACAAACGTTGTTGCCGTCACCCAGGTAGGCCAGGGTGCTTCCCGCCAGAGGTCGTGTTTCGGCAATCGTTTGTAGGTCGGCGAGGGCTTGACAAGGATGCTCCTCGTCGGACAGCAGGTTGATCACAGGCGAATCTGCGTTTTCGGCCACGGCAACCAGGTCCGAGTGATCGAAGACCCGCATGGCCAGGACATCCAGATAACGGTCGAGCACCCGGGCCACATCGTTGACGGCTTCCCGCTTGCCGAGACCGACTTCCTGCTGACCCAACACCACCGGATAAGCCCCTAGATCCACCGCGGCCGTCTCGGTCGAAACGCGGGTACGGGTCGACGGCTTCATGAAGAAGAGGCCGACATGCTTGCCTGCCAGTCGACCGGCAACTTCCTGGGGGGCGGACTTCACAGCTGCCGCCCTGGACAGGATCTCGGCCAGTTGCTCGGGCTGCAGATCGGCGATTCGCAAGAGATCCATGGTCACGTTCCTCCACGTAGGCGAGCGTCGAGGAGATCCTCGACGGATTTGATGATTCGGTCACGGTGCGGAGCTACTTCCTCATTCGTCAGAGTGTGATCGGGAGCTCGAAACCACAACTGCACGGCGACACTCTTCCGACCCTCGTCCATCTGTGAACCGGAGTACTCGTCGAATACATGGGCCGCCTCCAGCCAAGTGCCGGCGCTGTCGGATATAGCCGTCACCAGAGCCCGGGCAGGCACCGTCTTATCGAGATCGAAAGCCAGGTCGAACACAACCGGCGGATAGGAGCTCGGCTCCCGGAAGGTCCACCAGGGTCGCGGAGCCAAGAGGGGCTCGAGGGCGATTTCTCCGGCAGCCACGCGACCCTCGAGCCCAAAGGCGCGCACGACCGAGGGGTGCAGTTCACCGATAGATCCGATGATGACTCCGTCTACCAACACATCGGCGGCCCGGCCGGGGTGGTATCCATCCGGCGAACCCTGTCGCACGTCTGCGTTGTGCAAACCTAGCGACTCGACCAAAGCATGCCAGGTGGCCGTGGCGGTGTACACATCGGCGACCCGATGGGCATTTGAAATTTGACGGGGACCGAACTCACCCATTGCCACGAACGCCAGCCGGTCGGGCTGATTGGGAATCCGCGCATCCATCGGTGACGGCTCGGCCAGGAAGACCTTCCCCACTTCGAACAAGGCGGCCCGGTCGGCTCCGTAGGAGGTGTTGAAACGCACGGACTTGAGTAGTCCGGGAAGCAAGGTGGTGCGCAGCAGCGGTTCCAGATCTCGGAGCGGGTTCTTGACGGCGATACCTTGCCGGCGCAGATCGTCTGCACCCAGGCCCAGGTGATCGAGATCTTCGGTGCCTACAAACGACCAGGATTGTGCTTCCGAGAAACCCAAGCCGGTCATCAGGCCGCAAATCCGACGCTCGGCCAGCTGAGCCCCGGTTAATCCCCCACCCGGACCGAGTGGCAGTGTTTCCGGGATCTTGTCGTAGCCGTGCAGTCGTGCCACCTCTTCGACCAGATCTGCCGGTCGCCGAACATCGGGCCGAAAGGTGGGAACCGTTACGGTGAGGGGGTCCCGACCGGCGCTCTCAAACCCGAGCCGGGCCAGTAGCTCCACCACCTCATCACGCTCGAGTTCGACACCAAGCAACCTGGGGATTTCTCTGAGGGGCAATTCGACCGGCCAGGGCTCAATGGGCTGCGGGTAATTGTCCTGCACGCCGGACACGGCTTTGCCTCCGGCCAATTCGACCATCATCGCGGCAGCACGCTCGGCAGCCCTGCCCGGCAGGTTGGGATCAACCCCCCGCTCGAATCGGGAAGATGCCTCGGTGCGCAGATCGTGCCGTTTGGCAGTGAACATCACACTGGGGGCATCGAAGTGGGCAGCTTCGATCAGAACCCGGTTGGTGGCGTCGCTTACCTCGCTAGTTTCACCGCCCATCACTCCTGCAAAGGCCACCACGCCGGAGGCGTCGGCGATAACCAGGTCCCATTCAGACAGGTCCCGAGCTACTCCGTCCAGGGTTGTCAGGCTCTCCCCCGCCAGTGCCCGGCGGACGATGATTTCCTCGCCGGCCACCCGGTCGAGATCAAAGCCGTGAAGAGGTTGACCCGTCTCCAGCAGAACGTAGTTCGTGATATCGACGACATTGTTGATAGGCCGCACCCCGGCCGCTCGGAGGCGTAGTTGCATCCATAACGGACTCGGCGCGACCGTGACGTCCTTGACTTCCCGGCCCACATACCGCGGACAACCGTGCGGGTCGTCCAGGGTCACCTTCACGCGTGACCCGGGCTCAGTTTCAACCAAAGCGCTATCGGGGACCCGGACGGGAATCCGGTAGTACGCGCCAACATCGCGAGCAAGACCGAGCAGTGACATGGCGTCGGGACGGTTGGGGGTGATCGACAGATCAAAGACGATGTCCGGCAGGGGAACCAGATCGGCGAAGTTGGTCCCGACCTCGATGTCCGAATCGAGGACCATGATCCCGGCGTGATCATCTCCCAGACCGAGTTCGGCGGCCGAGCAGATCATGCCGTGGGATTCGATTCCTCGCAGGGACCTCACACCCACTTCAAGCCCACCGGCCAGAATCGCCCCGGGGACCGATACGGGCACGATGGCGCCCGCTTCGAAATTCCAGGCCCCGCAGACGATATCTTGGGACTCACCCCCGGTCGTTACGCGGCACAATCGGAGTCTGTCGGCGTTGGGATGGGGGGCAACGTCTTCGACGCGGCCGACGATCACGCCGGAGAACTCGAGGTCGAGGACCTCGAACCCTTCGACCTCGTGACCGAGGCTGCTGAATACTTCCGCCAATACCTGGGGATCGTCCGTTGGAATGTCCAGGTAATCGCGGAGCCAGCGCAGTGAGACCTTCATACGAACTGCCTCAGTACCCGGAGGTCGTTCTCAAAGAAATGTCTGATGTGGTCTATGCCGTGGCGCACCATGGCCAGGCGTTCGGCTCCAACCCCGAAGGCAAACCCGGAGTATTTGGCCGAGTCGTATCCGACTGATTCCAAGACGTGAGGGTCTACGACCCCGCATCCGAGCAGTTCGATCCACCCGGACCCGGAACACACTCGGCATCCCGATCCATCACAGTTGAAGCAAGATACGTGCATTTCGGCCGATGGTTCCGTGAACGGAAAAAAGTGGGGCAGCAAGCGAATCTTGCGCTCCGGTCCCAGGAATTCTCTCATGAAATACGCCAGGGTTCCTTTGAGGTCGGCCATGGTGATGTTCTCATCGACTGCCAGGCCTTCGATCTGGTGGAACACGGGGGAATGGGTGGCGTCCAGGGTATCGGTCCGGTAACAACGACCGGGCGCGACGATGTAGACCGGCGGGTCGTGTTGTTCCATGTAGCGGACCTGCATGGTCGAAGTCTGGGTCCGGAGCAGTAGCTCGTCGTCAGGGTCTCCGTATTCGATGTACATGGTGTCGGATTCGAGTCGAGACGGATGGGTCGGCGGGGTGTTGAGTGCATCGAAATTGTGCCAGGCAGTGTCGACCTCCGGTCCCGTCACGACGCCGTAACCCAGCGAGATGAAGATGTCCACAACTTCATCGAGAGTTTGGGAAACGAGATGACGCCAACCGTGCCGGAGTTCCACGGCCGGCAAGGTGACATCGACCCGGTCCTCCAGAAGGAGACTGTCTTCGGCGGCCCGTTCGAGCTCTTGGCGGCGGCCGGCGAGAAGCGCGGTGAGTTGTTGGGTCGCTTCATTCAATTGCGCGCCGACCAGCGGACGCTCTTCCGCCGAAAGGGCACCAAGAGACCTGCGCGACTCGGCGATCAGCGATTTTCGACCGAGAAGATCGTTTTCGATTGTTTTGAGAGCTTCGAGGTTAGGAGCCGAACGGATCCGGTCCGGGGCTGCCTTCACGAGGGTTTCGATTTCTTCCATCGGTCGAGGAGGTTAGTCGGAGCGTGGAAGGAATCAGGTTGTCTGCGTACGCCGCGATGCCAGTTCGTACGCCAACAACGAGCCGGCCACCGCCACGTTCAGACTCTCTATGTGCCCCGGCATCGGGATTGTGACCATGAGATCCGCCTCCCTCACGACTCCAGCCGGCAACCCGGAGCCCTCCTCCCCCACCAGGAGTGCAAACCGGCCCGGGCCGGCCAGACAATCGGGGAGATCTCCCCCCTCAACCACCGAAGCCACGACCTCAAAACCCCGGGCCTGCAACATGCCTACCGAAAGAACCGCTCGTCGTTCGATGGCGGTACGGAAATGGCTTCCGGCTGCAGCCCGCAGCACCTTGGGCGACCAGGGATCGGCTGTGCCGGGTCCGCTGAGGAAGGCAAGCCCGAAGGCGGCCGCCGACCGAATCAGCGTTCCGACGTTGCCCGGATCGCCAACCCCCCACGCGACCATCAATGACCGGTGATCGTCCTGCTCATCAGGGGGGATCATCACAACTCCCACTGGGCCGCGGGGGTTCTGAGTGCCGGCCAATCTCTTCATCACCACATCGGTCACGACAACTCGGTCGACATCGAGTTTCTCAACCAGGTTGAAGCCGACCTCGTCACCCTCGCAGATGAATACCGTCTTGATCGGAGTTCCGGCCCGGATGGCCTCTTCGATCAGATGAAGCCCCTCCAAAAGCGTGTAACCGGTCTCGGCGCGACGACGAGCGCGATGAAGCCGGATCGCTTCGACCACGCGTGGGTTGCGGGTGGAGCGAACCGGCTCCATGAGTGTCTATTCCTTCGAACCGGCCAATTCGACGAGTTGCGCAAAGGCGGCCGGATCGTTGACCGCCATATCGGCCAGCATCTTCCGATCGACCTCCAATTCGGCGGCCTTGAGACCCGCGATCAGTTGCGAATAGGTCGTCCCGTTCTGCCGAGCTGCCGCATTGATCCGTTGGATCCACAGGCGGCGGAACTCGCCTTTGCGGGCTCGTCGATCACGGTACGCATCCTGCATCGCGTGCATGACTTGTTCGTTGGCCGCCCGGTATCGCCGGCTTTTCGCTCCCTTGTACCCGCTGGCGCGGTCGAGAACTTTCTTGTGCTTCTTCTTGGCGTGTACCGCCCGTTTGACTCTGGCCATGAGACTTCCTCCTGTGCGGTTCGCCTCAGCGACCGATCATTCTCTTTGCGTTGCGGGCGTCGCCCTTGGCAAGCGGGGCATCCCCTTTGAGCGTCCGAAAACGCTTGCGGCTCTTGGCCAGCTGCAGGTGACCGCGGCCCGCTTGGGCGCGCATGACTTTGCCGGAGCCGGTTACTTTGAACCGCTTGGCGGCGCCCTTATGGGTCTTCATTTTCGGCATGAGCCGCTCCTTCTACTCTTCTTCGCTGTTCGCCGCTTCAGTCCCGGACTCAGACAGCGGTGCCTCCGGGTCTTCTATCGGTTCCGGCTCTCCGGCGGCCGCGACGACATCCTCCGCCGTCTCGGCTTCGTCTACCTTGGTAGCCGGTGCGGACGCTTCGACGGCTTCCGCCTCCGCTGGATCTTCAGCATGTTCAACATCTTTGGGAGTCCGTGGCCTTTCCCGGCGCACGGGGCCGAGGACCATGGTCATGTTGCGCCCTTCTTGGGCCGGCATCTGCTCGACCACCCCCACTCCGGCGACCTCTTCGGCCAGTCGATCCAGGATTCGCAACCCAAGTTCCGGTCGCTGGGCTTCCCGGCCCCGGAACCAAATGGTCACCTTGACCTTGTCGCCTTCCTCGAGGAACTCAATTGTCCGTCTTTGCTTGATCAGGTAGTCGTGCTCGCCGATTTTCGGCTTGAACTTGACCTCTTTGATCACCGTACGGGTTTGCTTCTTGCGTGCTTCGCGGGCTTTGACGGACATCTCATACTTGTACTTGCCGTAATCCATCAAGCGGCATACCGGTGGGTTGGCATCGGGGGCAACCTCAACGAGGTCCAAACCCAACTGATCTGCCAGCCAGAGAGCTTCTCGTATCTTTTTGATACCGATCTGACTGCCATCCGGGGCTACCACTCGGACTTCTGGAGCCCGGATGTAGCCATTCACGCGTAACTCGGCGATATTCTCCTCCTCAATACAGAGACGACAAAAAACGCAGCAAGCCAAGGCGTGCTGCGTGGTGGGAACCTCGACGCACCTGATCGGTGGTCGGGTGGGAGCAGCGGGCCTCCTCTTGTGCTCGGTTGTTCGGACAGCAGTATACGAGGGGTAGGACCGCTGTCAACGCGGCGGACCCAGGGCCCGGAGCGTATTGGCAGCGGCCACGGCAGCCCGGGCCGCTTCGTAACCCTTGTTGGCGGGACCGGGAAGGCTCCGATCCCGTGCATGCTCGAATCGGCGCGTAGTCAGCACGGAGTTGGCGACCGGCACCCCCGTCTCGAGCGCTACCTGCCCGATCCCTCGGGCGGCCTCCGTGGCGACATGTGTGTAGTGATCGGTCTCTCCCTCGATCACCGCGCCGATGGCGACCACTGCGTCGAAGCCGGACCTGGCCAAAAGCTGAGCGACCAGCGGGATTTCGAGCGCCCCGGGAACCCGCACCACCGTCGCTTCCGCCACGTTCGCCTCCTCGAGCGCGCTCAACGCACCGGCCAGCAACCCGTCGGTTATCACGCTGTTGAAGGTGGCCATCACGACACCGACTCTGAGCCCGCCGGCTTGCGGTGACCCCTCGATCTCATGCACTCTCATTCCTGGTCTCCTAGGTCAAGGGTGTGCCCCAGTTTGCGGGCTTTGGTCTCGAGGTATCGCCGATTCTCGTCATTGGGGGTCACCCGTAACGGGACGGTGTCGACGATAGCCAGTCCGTAGCCTTCGATCCCGGCCCTTTTGGTGGGGTTGTTGGTCATCAGCCGCATAGTTGTGACGCCCAGGTCCGCGAGAATCTGGGCTCCCACCCCGTAGTCCCGGGCATCAACCGGCAACCCCAGGTCTTCATTGGCCTGCACCGTATCGCGCCCGAGATCCTGCAATGCGTAAGCAGCCAGTTTGTGCCCGAGCCCGATCCCCCGGCCCTCATGCCCGCGCAGGTAGAGGACGACACCTTTTCCTGCCTCGCCAACTTTGCGCACGGCTTCTTCGAGCTGGACCCCGCAGTCACAACGAAGGCTGCGAAAGACGTCGCCGGTCAGGCATTCGGAGTGAACTCGAACCAGAACCCCTTCGTCGCCGGAGACGTCCCCCATCACCATGGCAATGTGTTCACGACCGTCGACAAGCGACTGATAGCTGAAGGCCCGGAAGGTCCCATGCGCGGTAGGTACCCGGGCTTCGCTCACCCGTCTGACCAGATTTTCCTGCCGGTGCCGGTAGGCGATCAGGTCGGCTATGGAGATCATCAGTAGATCGTGTTGTTTGGCGAATCCTTCGAGATCGGACAGTCGGGCGATCTCCCCGTCGTCGTTGACGATCTCCGCCAGAACGCCGGCGGGATAGAGCCCACCTAGCAAAGCCAGGTCTACGGCAGCTTCGGTATGACCGGCCCGCCGCAACACTCCTCCCGGTTGGTAGCGGAGCGGGAATACGTGTCCCGGCCTGGTGAACTGCTCAGGCGCCGCAGAACTGTCGATAACCGCACGGATCGTCGCGGCCCGATCTGCCGCCGAGATTCCTGTGGTGGTTCCGGGACCGTAATCGATGGACACGGTGAACGCCGTACGCCGGGCGTCGGTGTTGTTGGCCACCATCAGCGGAATCTGCAACTCATCGAGTCGTTCGCCCAGCGCCGGTAGGCAGATCAGGCCACTCGTGTGACGCACCATGAACCCCACCCGGGCAGGGGTGGCATGTTCTGCGGCGATGATCAGATCCCCTTCGTTCTCCCGATCCGCGTCGTCGACCACCACGAGGAATTCCCCCCGCCGAAAGGCCGCGATAGCTTCTCCGATCGGAGCGAACATCAGCGCCGTTCCCCCAGCAATCGTTCAACGTACTTGGCCAGCACATCCGCCTCGAGATTGACGAGATCTCCCGGACGGCGTTCTCCAAGAACAGTCACGGCCAGGGTGTGTGGAATCAGGGCGACTTCAAACCCGTCGGCGGTCAATCCGGCGATAGTGAGACTCACACCGTCCACCGTGACAGAACCCTTTTCGACGATATAGGGCAGCAGGTTCGCGGGGCTCTTGATCGTCATCCGGACGCTTTCGCCCTCGGCGGCCAACCCTTCAACGCGTCCAACCCCGTCAACGTGTCCTTGCACGATGTGGCCGTCAAATCTGCCGGAAGCGAGCATCGGGCGCTCGAGATCTACCGCCGATCCCGGCTGAAGCTTGCCCAGATTGGTGCGATCCAACGTTTCCTTGACAACATCGGCGGCAAAACCACCAGGCAGGGCCTCGACCACCGTCAGGCATACACCGTTGACCGCAATCGAATCTCCGACGGCCAGACCGGCGGCAACCAACGGACCTTCGATCACCATCCTCACAGCTTGATCTCCGGGGTCCAGACGACCGACTTTCCCCTTTTCCTCAACTATGCCGGTGAACATCGATCAGCTCCTTCGAACTCGATTTTGATATCAGGACCGATCCGTTCCAATCCGGTGATTCTGATCGGCTGCAGATCACCGATATTGCGGAAGACGCCTTCGAAGACGCCCCGGCCGGCGCCGCCGGCCAGAACCGCCCCCGTGTAGATCACTCCCCGGTCGATCAGCCCCGCCTCTCGCAGGCCGGTTGTCAGGGAGATGCCGCCCTCGACCAGGAGATCGACTATCCCGCGGTTCCCGAGAATCTCGATTGCTTTGGTGAGGTCCACCCGCTCCCCCGTCGGGTCGGGAACCACCACGACCTCGACCGGCAGGTCCACGGCTCTCGGAGAGAAGACCAAGGCCGGTTGCTCGAAGACTCGATAGGAAACCGGAAGCTTGCGACGGCCGGCGATGATGACGGGAAGGGGTTGCGGTCCGCGATGATCTTCGAGTCGCACGGTCAGAGCGGGGTCGTCGGTCAGCATAGTTCCGGCCCCCACCATCACCGCGTCGCTATCCGCTCGCAGTCGATGACCGTCCCGGCGTGCCTCGGCCGATGTGATCCACTGAGAAGTCCCGTCGACGGCGGCCGTCTGTCCGTCCAGAGTCATCGCGACCTTCAGCGTTACGAGGGGCCGGCCGGTGGCCCGATGGTGGAAATATCCCGGATCGAGAGCACGAGCGGCGCCGGCACCGACGCCGACGGTCACCTCGATACCCGCCCGACGAAGCGCCTCAAACCCTCGGCCGGCGACACGCGGGTCCGGGTCTTCCACCCCGGCAACCACTTTGGTCACCCCGGCAGCCACAATCGCCTCGGTGCACGGCGGGGTCCTTCCGTGATGAGCACAAGGTTCCAATGTCACGAAGAGGGTCGCTCCCCGGGCCGACCTTCCTGCCTCGTCGAGCGCCAGAACCTCCGCATGCGGATGTCCGGGACCGGCGTGACCACCCGTGCCGACGATACGGCTATCGGCGGTGACCACCACTGCCCCGACCCGCGGGTTGGGATGGGGTCGGTGATACCGGGCAGCCGCTAGAGCGACTGCCATGATTTCCTCGCGCTCCATCTCATCCTTTCTGATGGGAGGGCACGCGGCGCGGCAAGCAGCCACCCGCCTTCTCCCATCCGGACTCTTACCGTCGGCTCCGGGATGTCACCGGATCCACCCCTGGCGGGGGTCGCGGGCTTTCACCGCCGGTCGGGAATTTCACCCTGCCCTGAAGGTGGGCTGTGAGGAGATTCTACCCCTACTCAGACTTCCGGCAGGCTGTTCGCCTTAGAGGTTGCGGCGATCGATCTCGTAGCTGGAACCGGCTCGCTGTTTGGCGAACTCTTTCATCTCCACGGCAATGGCCGACGCCTCCCACTGGGTGGTGATGTGCCGGCTCAGATTGGTGGCCACGCCCAGTGAGAAAGAGACGATGGGAAAAGCATGCTGTTCTCCGCGCCGGTCGCTCACCTCGATATATCCTCGCAATGCGTCGGCCGTGTCGTACAGATCGAGTATGCCATCGTCGAAGATCCGGATGACCGCCTTACAGTACTCCTCCACCAGGTCCGTGTTGACGGTCGCCACGAAGTCATCGCCGCCGACATGACCGACGAACGTGGTTGGGTCCCCGATCTCGGCGGCGGCCTCGAGCATGGCATGAGCGGTGAACTTGATCACCAGATCGCCCCGCATGAAGCCGTAGTGATCGTTGAAAGCTTTGAAATTGTCGAGATCGGCGTGAACTACCGCAAAGGGGCCACCGTCTGCGACCCGGTTTTCCAGCTCCGAAGATATCCGGAAATTGCCGGGCAAACCGGTCAGCGGGGATACATCTCGCATCGCCTGAGTGCGGCGCAGAACCGCCTTCACCCGGGCCATCAGTTCGTCAACGTCGAACGGTTTTGTGACATAGTCGTCCGCTCCCAGTTCCAATCCCCGCACCCGGTCTTCGGGAAGGGTCTTGGCCGTCAGCAAGATGACCGAGGTGTTGGTAGCCGCCGGATGCATGCGCAGGCGGCGCAGGGCGGTCAGGCCGTCCATTTCCGGCATCATCACGTCGAGCAGCACCAGATCGGGCGGGCTGGCCAGCACCTTGGCAATGGCCTCTTTGCCGTCGTGGGCGACGTCGACCTCAAAACCCTCGAGTTCCAGGTTCACCCTGACGAACTGCAGGATGTCCGGGTCGTCGTCTGCTACCAGGATTCTTTCCGGCATTTCACTCCACGGATTCGATTGCCGCTCTCAAGCGGTGCACTGCCCCGGCCGGATCGGGATCTCGGAAGATCGCCGTTCCGGCCACGAAGACGTCTGCGCCGGCCTTCCTGGCCAACGGAGCGGTCTCGGCCGTGATACCGCCATCGACTTGTATATCGACCGGGAGTCCGTGTGAATCAACAAACTTTCTGGCTGCCTCCAGTTTCGGCAGAACCTCCGCCATGAAGGACTGGCCGCCGAATCCGGCGTGGACCGACATGATCAGGAGCAAATCGGCCAATTCCACGAAGGGTTCCACCCCCGCGAAAGGTGTAGGCGGGTTGAGTACCAATCCGAAATCGAGCCCTATCTCCCTGGCCCGGGCAGCAACTTTGATCGGGTTGGGGACAACTTCGAGGTGAACCGTGACCAGATTGGCACCTGCTTCCTTGAGATCTTCGAGGTACGCGTCAGGATTGGTGGTCATGAGGTGACAGTCGAAATAGAGCGAAGTTACTCCACGGAGCGATGCGATCACCGGCATCCCAAAGCTGAGGTTGGGGACGAAGTGGCCGTCCATCACATCGAGATGAAGCATGTCTATGTCGGCTTCAATCCGGTGGACTTCCGCACCTAGATTGGCAAAGTCGGCAGCCAGCAAAGAGGGGGCGATCCGGGCGGCTTTCATCCGTCGAGTGTAAACCGATCACCATCTGATTCTGGTGATGAACATCCCATCGGTTCCGGTGAGGTGCGGGCCTAGCAACCACCCTCTGCCCCAGGCCCTCCCGGGTAGCCCGACGATCGACTCAACCGGGAGCCCGTCGACAACTCCGATGGTCTCTTGTGGGGTGACCGTGCAAACCGAGTAGACGACTACCCCGCCCGGTTTCACCACGCGAGTGGCCTCCGCAAGCATCTCGCTTTGCAGCCGGGCCAACTCGCCGAGATCGGCGTCGGCGACCCGGTAACGGATTTCCGGTCGTCTGCGCAGAGTTCCCAAGCCGGAACAGGGTGCATCGACCAGAACCCGATCAAACGAGTGTGACCGGTACGGGCTTCGACGGCCATCCGCCACGCACCATCGAGCCGCGGAATCTTGCAGGCGGCGGGCGGCCGAGCGAACCCGGCGCGGGTGACCGTCTGAGGCGACCACCAATCCCTGCCCGTTCAATTGATCCAGAATGTGCAGGGTCTTGCCACCGGGGGCCGCGGCCAGATCAAGGACTCGGTCACCCGGTTGGGCGTCGAGAGCCGCTCCCACGGCGATCGACGACCCGTCCTGGATCGCCATGTTGACCGGGACCGGCGTGCCGGCGGGTAGCTCGAATGCCCCTTCGATGCCGGCCACGGGCCGGGCCCCCTCGGGAACCTCCCCGCCCCGCAATCGGGCCGTTCTGGCCGGCTCGGATTGGGAGGCGGCGAAGAATGCTTCGGCCTCCTCGCGACCCCAGCTATTCACCATCAACTCGTAGACCCACAGCTCCTGACCGAACCGCAACGCAGAGCCCTCACTGCCTTGCGGTAACTCTGGTTCCCCCTGCCGGATTACGGCACGCAGGATGGCGTTGCTGAATCCGGATGCGGTGGGTTGGATGGACCTGGCTACTTCAACCGCCGAGTCCACCACAGCATGTTCGGCGGTAGCAGCGAAGAGCAGCTCATTGACGCCTACCCGGAGAGAATCGAGTACTTCATCATTGATCGACTGCAGCGGTCGGGCGCTGACCGAACTGATGGTGCGGTCAATTCTGAGCAGGTTACGGAGCGTGTCATAGGCCAATCGTTTGGCGAGGCGGGCATCTTCGGGAGCCAGCCCGAGTGTCTCGCTTCGCACCACCAGGTTGGAGTAGGCACCCGACCTCAACACCCGGGTCACAATGGAGCGGGCGGCCGCCCGGGAGGCCACACCCGGCTTCATGTCAACCGCCCGAGATCTCCCTGCCGTCCTCGAGCCCAGGCCGCCCCGGTCATACGCTTCCCTCCGGCCGGCTGCACTTCGACGAGCTCGATTGGGGAGTCGGCGGTACCCATCAGGAGCCGGCGCCCGTCGAAGTGAAGATGTCCGGGCGGCATTCTTTCCACATCGGTCGGGGCTGCTTCCCACAACTTGAGATCCCGACCCGCCAACCGGGCCCCCGGGCGCGGAGAGTAGGCCCGCACCGCTCTGAGCAAATCGGCCGCCGGCAGGGTAGCTTGCACGACGGCCTCGGCGGTGGTGATGCGATCCGCGTAGGTCACCCCCTCGGAAGCCTGCGGACGTGCGACCAGGTTGCCTTCGCAGAACGGGATCAGGTGCTCGGACAACAATCCTGCCCCAAGGTGAGCCAATCGGTTGGTGAGCGCCCCGGCTGTTTCACCCGGGACGATCGTGGCCGGCTGTGAGGCGAGGATCGGCCCGGTGTCGAGTCCTTCGTCCATCACCATCAGCGTCACTCCCGATGTCGGGTCACCGGCCAGGATTGCCCTTTCGACCGGAGCGGCGCCACGCCAGCGAGGCAACAACGAGAAATGCACATTGACAAACCCACGGCGGGGAGTGGCCAGCCCCGCCGGCGAAACAATCAATCCGTAGGCAACTACTACTCCCACGTCGAAAGGTGCGTCACCAGTCAGCACCGCTTCGAGTTCCTCGCGTCGGGAGGGTTGGGCAATCCTTAGATCGAGCTCAGTTGCCGCCTCCTTGATGGGTGATGGTCGTGCCCGGCCCGAGCGGCCCCGCGGTTTGTCAGGTCGGGTAATCACCAGTTTCACATCGGTGCTAGACGCCAAAGCCACCAGCGAGGGGATGGCCGCTGCCGGAGTTCCGAGGAAGGCGGTGGAGACCACTAGCCCGATCCGAATCCCAGGGCTTCGTCCCGAAGATCGCGCAGCGCCTGTTTGCGAACCTTCTGATCCAATCGTTCGATCAAGAGCACTCCGGCGAGGTGGTCGACCTCGTGTTGGAGGATCCGTCCAATGAGTTCGTCGCCCGCGTATTCAACCTCGCGGCCTTCCAGATCGAGTCCCCGGGCCCGTGCGAAACCGGGCCGGGTAATGGGCCAGAAATGCCCGGGGACAGACAAGCAGCCCTCTTCAAAGGACCACTCTCCGACCACCTCCACCAACTCGGGGTTGACCAGCACGTGCGGCCCCTCACCCGCATCGAACACAATCACCTGGCGGGACACACCAATCTGTGGTGCCGCCAGACCGACTCCCGGGGCGTCGTACATCGTTTCGAGCATGTCTTCCACGAGCCGATGGATGCTCTCATCGATCTTCTCGACTCGCTCGGCCCGGGCACGAAGAACCGGGTCACCGAACGTGCGAATTGGAAAGATGGCCACCACTACCTCCGGGAATACGAGCTTAGTAGAGGGGCGTCGGGGTCCCTCATAGATCCAATGGATCGACATCAACCCGGACTGCCGCCCCCGCATCGCGGAGCTGTTGAACCGCAACTCTGAGCCGCATCCGAACCGGCGTCAAACGGGCTCCCTGGATCAGCCACCGCAAACCGCGCGGAACCGTGGCCGGGCCGTACACCGTGGCGTCGTCTCCTACTGCTTCGTCGATCGTTGAGCCGCTCTGAGGTCCCGCGTTGCGTACCTCGAGGACGATCAATTCGCCGATCGGCGGAAATCCGAGGGTGCTCCGTACGGCCAGTTCGGACGCGAGGAACTCGAGCGGATCGCCCCTTCTGAGTGCGGTGATCACCGGGTGGTTTGGCTGTGACGTCTGCACCATGAGCCGCTTGCCTCGTCCAAACGGGACGAGACCGGCCACCCTGACCAGAACCCGCAGCGCTTCCTCGGCAGCCCGATAATTGGTACCGAGGATCAAGCCATCGGCATCGATGGCCACCGTCAAATCGATGGTTCCGACCCGGATCAGATCTCGCTCGGTACCGACGATGACCGGTCGGTTGTCTTCGACACTGCCGACCTTCTCCGAGCCCACGACCCGGCGGGCCTCCTCGATCACCCGGCCCACCCCCGCACCCAGAGGTTCGAACCGGGCGCCTCCGCAGGTCTGACAGGGTCCGAGGGCCGCCCCGCAGCGAGCACAGGATGTGCCCTGATCCGGCCGTGAACCACAATCGGGGCACCTGCGAAGTTCCCGGCATCGGGCGCACCGCGAGGCAGGGGCGTAACCGTGGCGGTGCGTGAACAGAAAGACCCGCTCGTTCCTGGAAACCGCGTTGCGCAATGCCGCCCGAACTCGATCCGTCAGGATCCCGGATCCGGGCGGCTCCTCGCTGCGATCGATCACTTCCACCAGCTGCCAGCAACGGTTGCGGCCGGGGGCCCGGATGATCTCGGTTCCGGCCCCCACCACTTCTGTGGAGGGAACCCTCCCGAGATAGACCAATCCGAAACGCTCGATGCGGGCCCGGGTTTTGAGGATTTCCCGCGCGTGGACTGTCGGAGTCTGGCGGTCCTTCATGCCCCGGCGGCCTTCCTCGACAATCACGGCCAGACCCAGTCGGGCAACGGGCCAGAAGGCCACACGATGCGTGCCCACCAGGATCGAGCCCGGTGCGGTCGACGTCAGCTGCCAGGTGGTGGTCAGGTCCCGATCGGTAAGATCGGGACCGGCCATCACCACCCTCTCGCCAAAGGTTCGGGCGAGGCCGGCCGCGATGCTCCGGGCTTCTATGGCGGTCGCCGCTACCACCATCGCCGACCGACCCGCGGCCACCACCGGAGCGATCAGCGCGGTTAGATGGTCTCCCCACCCGGTGGCGGCCAGGAGATAGGTCGCCGGGCTTCGACCTCCCCCGGACATTGTGGCCGCCAGTTCGCGAAGCGAGCCGGGAGAGACGTGAGGAATCTCCGGCCATGAGGTCGGCCTGCTGCGTCTAGGGAGATTGGGCGGAGCCGATTTGCCGATCATCCCGGCCATGGGTGCCACGTAATGCAAAGCTGCCCACCGCAGCGTCTCGAGCAGTTTCTCGTCGAAAACCGGCATGTCACCTGACACCCCGCGGATTGTCTTGAGGCCCGTCGGAGATCCTCGATCGAGGCTGGTTACGAATCCACGGACCTTGCGGCCTCCCAGCGGGACTCGCACAATGGAACCGATGGACACCGACTGGCCATCCGCCACCGCATAACGAAACCCCTCATCGACCGCGAAGGTCGGCACATCCGGTATTACTCGGGCGACCAGCGGGAGGTTCAGGAGCTTGCCGCGGCGTCGGCGAGTGTCGCGGCGACGTCCTCGGCCTCCCAGGAGAACTGAGGACGACCGAAGTGTCCGTACGCCGAAGTCTCCTTGTAGATAGGCCGTTGCAGATCGTAACGATTGATCATGGCAAGTGGCCGGAAGTCAAAATGCTCGGCGATAAGCCTCTCAATCTGATGGATCGGAAGCGTCTCTGTTCCAAAAGTCTCCAGAAAGGTCGAGAACGGCTTGGCCCTACCGATGGCGTATGACAATTGCAGCTCGCACCGGCCGACCAGGCCGGCGGCCACCAGATTGCGGGCGACGTGGCGGGCGGCGTACGCGGCGGAACGATCGACCTTGGTCGGATCTTTGCCCGAGAAGCAACCCCCACCATGGCGGGCGGCCCCCCCGTAGGTGTCCACGATCACTTTGCGTCCGGTCAATCCGGTGTCGCCGACCGGACCGCCGACCACGAAACGGCCCGAAGGATTGACGATGAACTCGTAATCACCGCCCGCATCGGGGAGGACCGGCTCGAGGACGTGTTTGCGGAGATCGGCCTCCAGGCCGGCCGGGTCGAAGTCCTCGGCATGTTGTGTGGAGATCAGAACCCGGTGCACACCGACCGGCCGGCTTCCCTGATATCGAACGGTGACCTGGGTCTTCCCGTCGGGTCCCAGATAGCCAAGGGTCTGGTCTTTTCGCACATTGGCCAGTTGCTCGGCCAGACGATGGGCGAGCTGAATGGACAACGGCATCCGTTCGGGGGTCTCGTCTACCGCGTAACCGAACATTATTCCCTGGTCACCGGCACCCAGGACATCGAAAGGGTCTTCTGAGCCGTTTCGTATCTCCAGGGATTGAGACACCCCTCCGGCGATGTCGGGGCTTTGCCGTTTGACGATCACTTCCACATCGCAGGTATCCGCGGCGAACGGACCCCGTGGATCGTCATAACCGGCGTCTCGAATTGATTGCCGGACGGAGCCTTCTACATCGATGATCGCGCTGGTAGTGATTTCTCCGGCCACGATGACCCTGTTGTCGGTGAGCAGAACCTCGCAAGCGACCCGGCCATGAGGGTCTTCGGCCAGGACGGCGTCCAAGACGCCGTCGGATATGCGATCGGCGATTTTGTCGGGATGCCCTTCCGTGACCGACTCCGACGTGAAATACCAGCTACGCATGCAGGCGAGTATACGGTCCGATCAGTCCTTCACCGGTTCGCCGAGCTGATCGGCCAGATAGTCACAAAGCCGCCTGGCCACCTCCCGTTTGGTGAGCAGCGGCCACTGGTCGACTCTGCCTTGCGGGTCGACCAACGTAACCTGGTTGGTGTCGGAGCCGAACCCGGATCCGGCCGCGGCGACGTCGTTGGCCACAATGAGGTCGACACCTTTCGACCGGGCCTTCTCGATGGCACCGTCCATGGATCCGATTTCGGCCGCGAACCCGACCAGGAAGGGGCGGGGATCCATGGCGGACAGCCCGGCCAGGATATCGGGAGTAGCCTCCAGCTCGATACGGGGTGGGCCGGCCGCCCGGCGAATCTTGGTGGTCGCTTGGATAACCGGACGGAAGTCGGCAACCGCGGCGGCCATCACGACGGCGCCGACGGTCGAGGCTACTTCGGCAACCGCTTCCGCCATTTCTTCCGCGGTTTCGACTTCGACGAGAGTGACACGGTGCGGGGCCGGGAGTCCGGCGCTCGATACCAGGATCACCTCCGCGCCTGCAATTGCGGCTTCGGCCGCGACCGCCCAGCCCATTTTCCCGGAGGACCGGTTGCCGATGAACCTGACCGGATCGATGGGCTCGCGGGTCCCTCCGGCCGTCACCAGCACGCGAAAGCCGCTCAAACGGCCCGCTAGGGCACGTTCGAGTTCCTCCACTATCTGTTCCGGCTCGGCCATCCGGCCCGGTCCGACATCGCCTCCGGCCAGCTCACCAACGGCAGGCCCCACAATCCGGTGACCGTCATCCCGTAACAACGCGACGTTTCGTTGGGTTGCGGGGTTCTCCCACATCTCCGCATGCATGGCCGGGGCAAAAAACAGGGGAGCCTTGGTAGCCAGCAAGGTTGCCGAGACCAGGTCGTCGGCCAGTCCATGAGCTGCTTTGGAGAGAGTATTGGCGGTGGCAGGCGCGACGACTACCGCCTCGGCCCATTGTGCCAGTTCGGTGTGGGGACTCACCGACTCTCCCCCAAAGAGATCCCGGGCAACATGGTGGCCGGTGACGGCGGCGAAACTCTGACTGCCGACAAACTGGTGAGCGGATGCGGTCATCATCACCCGCACCTCTGCGCCTCGTTCCGCAAGCCGCCGGACCAGATAAACGGCCTTGTATGCTGCAACGCCTCCCGAAACCCCAACCAGGATCCGGCGGCCGTGCAGCACCGCCTTACTCTTCGACGTGTTCGACCGCCACTTTGCCCTGGGCGATCTCTTCCAAGGCAATGGTGAGCGGTTTGTGAGACAGCGAGTGGACCTGTGGTGGAATGTAATGGCCTATGCCTTCGCCTAGCTGGTTGAAATAGGCGTTGATTTGACGGGCCCGTCGGGCGGCCACGACAACCAGGTCAAAGCGGCCGCCGGTTTGCGCCAGGACGTCCTCAATCGGTGGGTTAATCATTTGTCGGCTTTCGTTGAAGGGGCACTCAGTATACGCAGAATCCGTTCCACCGCCGCCTCTACGGAATCATTCACCACCAGATGATCGAAACGTTGGCGGGCTTCCTGAAGTTGTCGGCGGGCGATGGAAAGACGGCGCTCGATGTCTTCGGGCGAAGTGTCGCCCCGATTCCGCAACCTCCGCTCCAGTTCCTCTTCGGTCGGCGGTGTCAGGAACAACGTGATCGCGCCGGGATACGATTCCTTGACCTGCATCGCCCCTTGGACCTCGATGTCGAGAAGAACGTCGTCCCCGCTCGCCAGCCTCTCGAGAACCGGAGCACGGGGAGTTCCGTAGAGGTTCCCGCTGTACTCCGCCCACTCGAGGAGATCGCTCCGGTCGCGCATACGCCCAAACTCGTCGGAGTCGACGAAGTAGTACTCGACACCGTTGGTTTCTCCGGGCCGGGCCGTCCGGGTGGTCGCCGATATCGAAAAGAAGAACCGATGGCGGTCCGCCAAGGCGCCAACCACCGTCGATTTGCCGACGCCGGAAGGACCGGATATCACGATGAGCCGCCCCCGGGCGGCTCGATCAGGAGAATTCTTCGAGGAGTGCGGCACGCTGGCGCTGCCCGAGGCCGCGCAGTCGTCTGCTATCGGCGATGGCGTGGCCCTCCATCAGCCTCTTCGCTTTGACTTTCCCGATTCCGGGCAGCGAGGACAGGGCGGCGTAGACCTTCATCCCGCCGACGATTGGGTCCCCGTCGGCACGTTCCAGCAACTCCGGAAAATTGATTGAACCCGTCTTCAGCAAGTTTTTGAGCTCGGCGCGCACTCTTCTTGCTTCGGCCGCTTTGGCGAGAGCTTCAGCGCGCTGCTCATTGGATAGTTCCGGCGGTGCCATACGCCTCCATTGTCAGGTGTATGCGCACTCTACCAACCTGGATGGCGACTCAAGCCAATCCCTCGACGATCGCTTGGGCGGTCCCCACCGGATCGGGGCTACGAACGATCGGACGGCCGATGACCAGATAGTCGGCACCGCGTTCTATTGCCTCTCGTGGAGTGGAAGTACGTTGCTGATCGTCCGCCGGCGACCCGGCTGGTCGGATCCCCGGCGTTACCTTCAGCAGATCGGGCGCCACCTGAGCGATTACCCCCAACTCGGCCGCCGAGCATATGACCCCCTCGCAACCCCCGGCGGTGGCCAACTTGGCCAACCGGGCCGTATGCCGTCCCGGAGAAGCCGCCAGGCCGGTTTCAGCCAGATCTTCGCCCGTCAGACTGGTCAACACGGTAACGGCCAGCAAACCGGCCGGCCGGCCTGCCGCTCCCTCTTGGAGGCCGGCTGCAGCTGCCTCGAGCATCTTGCTTCCCCCGGCGGCGTGGACGGTGACCCACCGGGCGCCCAGCCGACCCAATTGCCGGGCCGCCCGGGCAACCGTGGTGGGGATGTCGTGAAGTTTGGCATCGGCGAACACCGGCTTGCCCAGTGCCGCCAGCGCCCCGACGATTGCCGCCCCGGGTCCCATCAACAGCTCCAGACCGACCTTGAAACCTCCGACGTGGGGAGCCAGTAACTTGGCGAGGCGGGCCGCCTCCTCGGCGGTGCTCACATCGAGGGCGACCAAGATGGGGTTCCGGTCTTTCACCACGGTTCCACGGCCCCAATCAGATCGGCGACCCGGTCGATTCCCCGGCGTTGGCAATAGGTTTGCAGGTCTCGCATGATCTTTCGCCCTATCCGCGGCCGTTCAAAATGAGCGGTACCGATTGCCACCGCGGAGGCTCCGGCCAGAAGGAACTCGACGACATCCGCCGCGCTCCGCACTCCCCCGCATCCGACAATCTGCGCCGACGGGAAGGCCGCCCGAGCCTCGAGAACACAACGGAGGGCGATCGGCTTCAACGGAGGCCCCGAGTACCCGCCAAATGTTCGAGTGAGTCGTGGCTTTCGGGTTTCGATGTCGACGGCTGCCCCGGTGATGGTGTTGGTCATGACCAGCCAGTCGGCACCCCCCGCCAGGGCACTCCCGGCGATGGCGACAATGTCCTGCGCATTGGGCGACAGCTTCGCTCCAATTGGCTTGCCGGTCGCAGCTCGCACCGCCCGGACGACGGCTTTGGTGGCGTCGGGATCGAGAGCCCAGATGGCCTCGCCTGCCAGGTTGGGGCAGGAGAGGTTGATTTCGATCGCAACCACGGCAGTGTTGGCCAGCTGCCGGGCAACGGCCGCGAACTCTTCGACTGTCTTTCCCACAGCCGAGCCCCACACCGGGACGGAAAGCCCCGACAGTAAAGGACCCACTTCTTCCACCCACGCCTCAACTCCCGGGTTTTGGATTCCGATTGCGTTGAGCATCCCGGCCCCGGCGCCCGCCATCCGGGGCGCCGGGTTCCCCGACCACGGTGTCTCGCTGACCGATTTGGCCACGGCCGCTCCGTAGACCTCGAGAGCGCCGACGCCGGCAAAATCGACCACCGATCCGACCGTGCCGGATGCAGCGACGAGCGGCGATCGCAGCAAGAGGGGCCCCAGGGCGACGGAAGAGTCAATCATCTCGAAGGAAACTGAACCTTGCCGTCGTTGAAAGTCAGGCGGCCCCGATACATGGTTGCCACGACTCTCCCCTGCAAAGACCTCCCGAGGAAGGGCGAGTTCTCGGCTCTGGAGTTGAACGCCTCCGGCTTCCACGTAGCGTCCGGGTCGAAGACGACCAGATTGGCCACCCCTCCCACTTCGGCCCACCGGCCGTGGTCGGCAAGTCCGGCGATCTGGGCCGGAGAGACCGACATGCGCTGGAAGAACCGCACCGGATCCAGACCGACCGCCGTGTTGACCACCGCGGCGGCCGTCTCGAGGCCGATGATGCCCCGGGGAGCATCCTCAAACGGAACATCCTTCTCGTGGGCCGCATGGGGGGCGTGATCGGTTGCCACCGCATCGATGGTCCCATCCTCGAGGCCTTGCCGGACGGCTTCCACGTCGAGTGGTCTCCGAAGCGGCGGGTACATCTTGACGTCCGGGTTCATCCGCTCAACTTCTCGGTGGTCCAGCATCAGGTGGTGGGGCGTCGCTTCGGCCGTGACCGGCAATCCCTCTGCCTTGGCCCGACGCACCAGGTCGACGGTGCCGGCGGTCGAAACGTGCTGGACGTGGTAACGGACGCCGGTTAGCCGGACCAGCGCCAGATCGCGGGCGACCACTATCTCCTCAGCGACGGCCGGTAGACCCGCCATGCCGAGTCGGGAGGACACGCCCCCCTCGTGCATGTGCCCTCCTCTTGCGAGGCCCCGATCCTCAGGGTGCTGGGCGACAATCCCTCCCAGCTCGGCCAGGTACTCCATAGCCCGCCGCAGCAGTCCGGCGTCCTCCACCGAGTCACCGTCGTCCGAGAAGATTCTCACCCCGGCCGACCACAGCTCATCGAGATGGGCCAGCCTCTCGCCTTCTCGACCCATGGTGATGGCCCCGGCCGGCACGACGTCTACCAAACCCTCCTCGCGACCGCGGTCGGTCACGAACCTGGCCAGATGTCCGGCATCAATGACCGGCTCGGTGTTGGCCATCGCCACTACCACGGTGAACCCCCCTGCCGCGGCTGCCGCCGATCCGCTGCCGATATCTTCTTTCCACTCCTGCCCGGGCTCACGGAAGTGAACATGGATGTCCACCAAACCCGGTCCGATCCAGCCTCCCCGGCAATCGACAGTTTCTCCAGCAGTTTCCAGACCGGTCCCGATCTCCGCGACCACGCCGTCCTTGACGAGGAGGTCCTTGTCGATCGGACCGTCAACCGTCACCAGCTTCCCGTTGGTGAACAAGGTCTCATTCATCGCGGACCTCCCCTCCCAGCAATCTGAATAGAACCGCCATGCGGACGGCTACCCCATTGGAGACCTGCTCGAGGATCCTGGCCCGGGGATGATCCGCCACCTCGGGTGCGATTTCGACGCCTCGATTCATGGGACCGGGGTGCATGACTATCGAGTTCTCGGCAAGACGCCGAAACCGTTCGCGGGTCATCCCAAATCTGCTCACATATTCGGGCAGGGAGGGAAAGACCGAAGTCCCGCCCCGCTCAGCCTGGATGCGAAGCAAGTAGATCACATCAACGTCGAGCGTATCGTCGATCGATCCGGCCACCTTGACCGGCCACCCCTCCATCTCCACCGGCAGCAAGGTCGACGGTGCCACCAGGGTCACCTCCGCTCCCAACGTGCTGAAAGTCGAGATGTCCGATCGTGCCACTCGTGAATGTCGTATGTCTCCCACGATCGCAATCCGCAATCCGTCGAGGGTCCCGAAGTGTTGACGGATGGTGAGTGCATCGAGAAGGGCTTGAGTGGGGTGCTGGTGGGCTCCGTCTCCGGCGTTCAGCACCGGTAATCCGGTCCACTCGGCGATTCGCCACTGGGCCCCGGTGAAGCTGTGACGCACCACCAGCGCATCGGCTCCCATCGCCTTGATCGTCAATGCGGTGTCCTTGAGGCTCTCGCCTTTGCTGAGCGACGACGTCGACGGAGAGAAGCTCATGGTGTCGGCCGACAGCGCTTTGGCTGCTCTCTCGAAGGAGATTCGGGTGCGAGTTGAGGCCTCAAAGAACAGCATCGCCACCGTCTTGCCGCGCAAGGCGGGCACCTTGGGAATCGGGCGACCCAGCACCTCAACAAACTCGTCGGACAAATCCAGGAGCGACTCGAGATCCTGCCGGGGCACGTCGTCGGTGGTCAGGAAGTGTTTCATGATGCCTCCTCGATCCAGACTCCTGCGCGACCGTCGGTCTCCTCCAACTGAACGGTTACCCGCTCCGTCGACGAGGTGGGCAGGTTCTTTCCAACGTAGTCGGCCCGGATCGGCAGTTGCCGATGACCTCGATCAACCAACACGGCCAGTTGCACTGCTCGGGGACGGCCGAGGTCTGCCAGAGCGTCGAGCGCCGCCCGGATGGTACGACCCGTGTAGAGGACGTCGTCGACCAGGATCACTATCCGACCGGCCGGATCCTCCGGCAGGAAGGTTGCTCCCAATTCGGTAGTCGGGCGGCGGTCGAGATCGTCGCGATAGAGGCCGATGTCGAGTGTGCCGACCGGCACCTTGACGTTCTCGTACTCATCAATGGCTCCACCAAGTCGCTCCGCCAGGGGCACCCCCCGCGTGTGGATTCCCACCAGCATGACGTCCTCGGCCCCTTTGTTCCTCTCCAAGATCTCGTGGGCCACCCTCCGCAAGGCTCTATCGATCTCCTCCGATTCCATTACCTGCGCCACTTTGGTACCCCCCGATCGCCCACAAAAAATGCCGCCCCGGGGGCGGCCCACAACCGTTGTCTGTACATCTCTTGCTCCTTTCCGGCCTCACAGGACCGGGGTTAAAGGACGTTGGCGGGAGCGTAGCACACGATCAAGGCAACGGTGTTCTTCCCTTTTTGGGGTTCTCGATGGGACGTTCCTCTGCGGCGAGTTTGGCCAGGATCCCATTGACAAAGGCGCCGCTTCGTTCAGTTGAATACGTTTTCGCAAGACGAACCGCTTCGGACACGACTACCGCCATCGGCGTCTTCTGCTCAAAACGCAACTCATAGAGACCCAGCCGCAAGATCGCCCGATCGACCGGGGGCATGCGGGCAACTCGCCAGCGGGTTGACACGCCATCGATGGCGGAATCGAGTTCCGGCAGGTGTCTGGCGACACCCTGGATCAAGTGAACCGCTTTGGCAGGGTAGGTCGGCTCGATCTCCAACGTTCCCCAACCGCGCTGATCGGCTTCGTAGAGAGCGGTCAGCGCCACATCGCGGGGCTCCGGGCGGGGATTGTGCGTTGCCGTCACACTCGCGTTTGATACGCGCCGCTACGAGTATCAACCTTGATAACGTCTCCCTCTTCGATGAAGAGCGGGGCTTGCACCACCAGTCCAGTCGACACGGTAACCGGTTTGGTGGCCCCCGAGACCCGGTCGCCTTTCACACCCGGTTCCGCTTTGATCACCGCCAACTCCACGGAAGCAGGCAACTCGACCGAAATGGCTCTGCCCCGGTACATGTGCAACAGAGCGGTCATCCCGTCGACCAGATATTGGGCCATGTCTCCCACCTCATCAGCTGTGACGGCGAACTGCCCATAAGTCTCGAGGTCCATGAAGTGAAATCCCAGGTCGTCCCGGTAGAGGAACTGGTGGTCCCGGCGATCGATGACCGCCTGCTCGACCGATTCCCCCGCCCGGAAGGTCCGATCGATCACGGCTCCGGTGTCGAGGTTCTTGAGCTTCATCCGCACGAAGGCTCTCCCCTTTCCGGGCTTGACATGCTGGTACTCGACGATGCTGAAGAGTCCCTCCGGGAGGTCGAGGGCCATGCCGGGGCGGGCTTCGTTGGTAGAGATCATGAAGGTGACTCCTTTCGGCAGCCAGGAGTGTATCGCCCCGTCAGACAATGCCGATGCTGGCCAACCCGGTGTCGATAGCTTCGCTGGGCACGGAGACGACGATCGGATCCCCAATGGATCGCAACAGCACCATCCGGATTCCAGAGGCATCGCGCTTCTTGTCGCGAGCCAGGACGTCGAGAAGCGCCCGGCGGTCCTGTCCCTCGATCCACTCCGGTAGTCCGAGCCGGATTATGGCGTTGCGCTGGCGGTCGGCCGAGTCGAATCCCAGCAGGTCCTCGCCGATCCGCCCGGCTGCTGCCATGCCGAGAGCTATCGCATGACCGTGCGGGAGACCGGTGACGATCTCCACTGCGTGGCCGATGGTGTGACCATAGTTGAGGATGGCCCGGATCCCCGTCTCCCGGAAATCCTGGTTCACCACGTTCGTCTTGACGATCACCGCTCTCGGCACGACTACCTCCAGGTCCGCGGCGAGACCGGCCTTCTCGATGTGAGAGAAGAGTTCCGGATCGGCGACAAGACCCGCCTTGAGCGCCTCCGCCAGACCTTCCCGTTTCAATTCTTTTGGCAACGACTCTGCGATGTCGAGGTCGATGACGATCCGCCGGGGGTGGTAAAACGCGCCGACCAGGTTCTTCCCGCCTAGATTGACGCCGGTCTTGCCTCCGATGGCTGCGTCAACGGCTCCCAACAAGGTCGTAGGAACCTGCACCAATTCGACCCCCCGCAGATAGGTGGCGGCCACGAAGCCGGTCACATCCGTAGCGGCGCCGCCTCCAATCCCGACGATGGTGTCGTGACGTCCGATCCCTGTTTCCGCCAGCCATTCATAGGCCGTCTCTACGACCGCCAGGGTTTTGGCGGCATCCCGGTCTGGCAAAGTCATCTGGTGGGTTTCGGCGTCTGAAATTCCGGCCAGCACCAAAGGCACGACGTGGGCCGCCCCCGGTTGTGTGAAGATCGCGACCTTCTCTCGATCCGGGCGAACGGGCAGCAGATCGAAGCCGGCCCAACCCCGCCGGATGATGATCTCGGACGTGTCATCGATCAGGATTCGTTCCACAACCGGATTACCTCCCGGGCTACTTCTTGGGGGTGTTTGTTGGTGGTGTCCACGGTATGGTGAGCCGCCTCTGCATAGAGGGGAAGCCGCTCGGCGAACAATTCCGCCAGCCGACCCTCGACCGATCCGCCGGTCAAGAGCGGGCGGGTCAGATCGGCGCTCAGCCGGGTCGCCAGGATTTCCACCCCGGCGGTCAGCCAGACGACCAGACCATTGCTACGCATAGCGTCGACGTTGGCAGGCCGAAGCACTGCTCCCCCCCCGGTGGCGACTACACAGTCTTCGCCGGAGCGTATCAATCTGGTGATTTGCTCCGCTTCGAGATCTCTGAAACCTGCTTCGCCGGCTCCGTCCCAAATTGTGGTGATGGTCTGTCCGAGTTCGGCGGTGATGCGGTCGTCGGTATCGACGAAAGCCAGGCCGATCTGGCGGGCGATCGTGGCCCCCACCACCGTCTTTCCCGATCCCATCATGCCGATGAGCCACAAGGCTCGCATCAGAATGAAGACAATCGGGTTCGATACGCCTCGACCGCGGAGAGCACGTCCTCCACAGTGTCACCGCCGAACTTGCGAAGCACCTCACCGGCCAGGACGTACGCGACCATCTGCTCGGCTACCACCCCGGCGGCGGGCACCGCACAGACGTCCGAGCGTTCCCGAAAGGCCTCAGCCGGCTCCTTGGTAGCGACGTCGACGCTTCGGAGGGGGCGCATCAGTGTCGAGATGGGCTTCATCGCCGCCCGCATTCGAAGCGTCTGACCGGTGCTGATCCCTCCCTCGATCCCTCCTGCCCGGTCCGCCGCCCTCACGAAGCGTCCGTTCTCGTAGTCAATCTCGTCATGAGCTTCCGAACCGGGTCGCGCCGCGGACTCCAATCCATCACCAATCTCAACTGCTTTGATGCCCTGAATCGACATCAAAGCCCCTGCCAGTTGGGTGTCGAGCCGGCGGTCCCAGTGAACATGACTGCCGAGACCGGGCGGTACCCCGAACGCCAGCACCTCGACCACCCCTCCGAGTGTGTCCCTATTGGCCTTGGCCCGGTCGATCGCCTCCCTCATGTCCGTTTCGGCCACCTTGGCAAAGACCCGCACCGGCGACTCATCAATGGTGGACAAATCGTCCGGGCCCGGGTTGGTTCCGGCCGGCACGGCGATGGAGCCGATCGCCACCACATGGCTCAACACGGAGATCCCTGCCACCCGGCGCAGGAACTGGGCAGCGGCGTACCCGACGACGGTGCGAGCTGCAGTCTCCCGAGCCGAGGCTCGCTCGAGGATATTGCGAGCGTCGTGTGTGTCGTATTTGAGCATCCCGGCTAGATCGGCATGACCGGGGCGCGGCGTTGTCATGGGCCGCTTGGGCTGCCCTGCTTCCGGTGACATCTCGTCGGACCAGCGGGCCCATTCCGTATTGCGGATGACGACTGCCAGGGGGCTCCCCAGGGTCCGACCGTGGCGTACTCCCGCGAGTATCTCCAGTTCATCCTTCTCGATCTGCATGCGCCGGCCACGGCCGTAACCCAGTCTCCGCCGCTCCAATTGGGCGGCCAGGCCTTCTGCCTCGATTTCGATCCCGGCGGGCAACCCTTCGACAATGGCGACCAGACCCGGACCGTGCGACTCGCCGGCGGTGAGAAAACGCAACATGAGGAGGAGTTTCGAGTGTCAGATGCGAAGTAGCAAGTCGCTACTTCAGTATCTCTTGACCGACGGAGAGTTCGAATGCATTGTCGCCGTACAGGAAAACACCGCTGGTGGGATCCAGACTCACCACCTTGAAGTTAGTGGCAAAGGCGTCCCCAACTCCAACGTCGTAGTCTGTTCCGTCCACCTTGACCGTCGCTCGCAGGACTCCGCTCACGTCTCTGACCTCGACGAGCGTCACTCGCAATCCTGTCGGATCGAAGCCGTTGTCGGTCCCGTTCCCGGGATCACCCGTCGCCGATTCTTCGGTGATGAGCGGCCGGAACGGATCGCGCGGCTGTGACACCTGAAACGAGCTGAGCACTTTGACACCTTCGATGAATTCGGCGGCGGTCGGGGCCGCCACTGCCGTCTCGGCTAGGGGACCATCTAGCACCGGGGCGTCGCTTCCGAACACCGTGGGCGCTACCACTACCCAGGCCGCGGCCAGGGCCACCCCAATGAGGAGAATGGCCGCCGCCGCCGCCGTGCCGCTGTTTCTCGTCCGCATCACTCACCGTCCCCGGGAGTCGTCGTTGTGGTTGTTTCGATGGTTGGCTCGGGCGCCGGAAGTACAACGTTTCCGGTCGTGAAGGTAACCGCCGAGATCGACACGTCCTCAACCGTGAAGCCATCGTCGTCGATGGTCGGGGAAAGAGTCACTGCATCGATGCGCACGATCCGTTCGAGGTCGGCGATCCCGTAGAGATACCCCAGCACTTCAAAAAACTGACCTCGCACGGTCAGGTTCACCGGAATCTCAAAGTAATCCTCACCCTCCACCTCGACCGGGTTTCCGTACGTCCCGCTCTCCCATTCGACGCTCGAGTCGTTGGCCAGCTCAGTGAGCGAATCGATGAGCGCCGGCATTTGCGGAGTCGGAGGTATGGCGGCGTCGAGTGCCCCGATCGCCGAGCGGTAGGTGAGTTCATTCTCCTGGATCTTCTTGAGGCGGGAGAGCTGGGTGAGCAGCAGAACCTCATTGTCTTCAGCCGATTGCAGCTGGTCCTGAGACTCGGCGATCCTCGTATTGGTCGGTGAGATGACGAAGAACCACCAGAGGGCCGTCACCAGCAGGACGGCCAGTACCCCGAGGATCAGCCCGGTTCGCTTCATGACGGCACCTCGGGGGTTCGCTCCTCGACACGGCTGGACCTGGCCTCAGGCAGCAGGGAGGCGACCGACGTGAAATTGACGACCGGTGACTCACCGATGGTCGACCGGCTGGTGGATGAGACCCAACCACCACCGAGGGCCGGCCATTCCTCGGCGTCGAGGATCCGCAACCAGGAAGAGGCGTCCGGGAAGTCGAAGGCGACGCCGGTCACGGAGAACTGTCCGAGCAGGAACGGGTTCTCTTCATTGTTTTGCACGGTGCCGGTCAAGCTCGTGATCCACAACCGATCGGGGATGATCCGGGCCAGATCGTTGAGGAGGCGGCCCCAGGCGATGTCGGTGGCCAGCGCGGTACCGAGCCGCTCGACACTGTTCTCGTATGTGCTGCGGAGGGCCCGGACATCGCTGAGGGAAGCGATCTCCGCTTCGATCCGGGTGTTGGCTGCCACCTGGGAGTTGAGTTCGTCTTCGGCATCGGTTGCTTTGCCCTGCCACCAGAGAGCCACCAGGGCCAGCAGGGCGACGTACACGACCCCCAGCGCTATGAATCCCGCAGTCTTGCGGCGGGCCGTGGCCCGTTGGGCCGCTTCCGGTGGGAGAAGGTTGATCATCCGCATCAGAGTTCGCCCCACATCGCCAGGCCGACCGGCACCGGAAGCACCGGTTGAGCCTGAGCGAGCTCGACATCGCTGAGGCCCAGCTTGCCCACCCGCATTTTGTCTTCATCGAGTACCCGCACCGGCTGAACTCCGACGCCGAGGGAACGCCCCAGGCGATTGGCCAGGTTCGGCAGGCGGGCGCCGTTGCCTGCCACAAGCAACCGGTCCAGCGTGTCTCCGCCCGATTGGCTCAGGTAGTAGTCGACCGAACCACGGATCTCCTCGATGAGGATATCTGCCTCTTCGGTCAGCACCGATCTGGCAAGTGCCTCGCCTTCGCCGCCGGTCGGGGCCGCGTCGATCGCTACGCCGGTGCGGCGTTTGTACTGTTCCGCCTGGTCCAGTTCCATCGGCATACGATCGGCCAGCGCTGCCGTAAACGACGCCCCACCGATCGTCAGCATTCGAAGGAACCGGATGGTTCCACCTTTCATCAGGATCACCTGGGTCAACCCGGCACCGATATTGACAATGGCCTGCGTTCCGGTGTCCAGATCGAAGTCGGCTCCCAACACGGCCCTGCTCAACGCGAACGCCTGCAGGTCGATCGCCATCACCTTGAGGCCAACATCGCCCACCACCCGCAGGATGTCGGCAGCCATGTCCTTTTGGGCGGCCACGACGAGGACCGAAAGCATGGCTTCACCGTTCGGTGTTGCAAATTCCTCCAGGGGGACGTAGTCGAGGATCGCCTCGTCGATCGGGATCGGGATGTATTCCTGAGCCTGGAAAGGAAGAGCCTGAGCGAGTTCGTCTTCGGCCATGTAAGGGACGTCGACCCGACGGACGATCACTCGCTGATTGGCTATGCCAACCACCACTCGTTTCTTGGGGAGTTTGGCGGTCTTCCAGAGCTGGGTGAGCGCATCCCGGACGACTGCCTCTTCGACGATCTCCCCGGCGACCACGGCCCCTTCGGGCAAGCCGACCTGGCCGTAACGTTGTAAGACGGGCACACCTTTGCCCGTCTGTACTACCGCCGCACGAACAGCGCTCGTGCCGATGTCCAACCCGACGTTGATCGCCATGTTGTCTCCGCCCTGGACCGGCCGAGGTGACCGTATCCCCCGCGTGGCCCAGCATGGCCACGACCACACCTTGAATTACAAGAGTGTGATTACAAGAGCGTAACAATGCGCTGAATCACCCGCAAGCACTGCCGGCACCTGCCGATTTCACCCCAGGTACCAGATGACGAGTTGATTGCCCCATGCCACCGCCGCCCAGGCACCAACCATGAGTGGCGGGCCAAAGGGAATGGCATCCTTCCTTCCCTTCCGTCGGGTCACCAGCAGCAACAAGGACACGAGGCCGCCGATGAGGAAAGCGAGGAAAACCCCCGACCAGAGCGCCTCCCACGACCGGAAGGCCAGAAAGACTCCCAGGAGGAAGGCAAGCTTGACGTCCCCCATCCCGAAACCACCCCGGGCGATCAGCGCAATGATGAGGAGCAACCCGAAGTAGATGACTCCCCCGGCCAGGGCCCGGGGCACATCAGCCAGCCTCCCATCGGCCGCCGCTCCGCCGATGAGGAGCAGGACTGCCGCCATGGTGGCGGGATAGAGAATCCGATTGGGGATTCGCTTGTGGTCGAGATCGGTGAGTACCAGCACCATGGTGGTGCCGGCAAACAACAGGTATGCCGGGAGCGTCCAAACGAGCCCGATCACCAGGAATGTGCCGGCAAATAACACACCGGTGGCTGCCTCAACGACCGGGTATCTCGCGGAGATACGGGTTCCGCAGTCTCGACACCGTCCACCGAGCAGGAACCACGACACCACCGGGATGTTGTCACGCCAACGGATGGCGGCGCCACACTCGGGGCAGGCCGAACCGGGCGTGACCACCGACCGGCCGATCGGCACCCGGTAGGCGACCACGTTGACAAACGACCCGAACAACAGGCCGAACAATCCGACGACGGTGGCTACGTAGGCGGTCATGGAACGTCTCCTCGGAAAATCACGATAGCCACGTGGGTTCGAGTTCTCGTGGACATGCCGAGTGGGCGGCCCACAGGCCGCCCACTCGAGCTCTAGGTAGATGGGGGTTGCTTACCAGCCGGCGTCCGCAGTCGGGAAGGTTGCTCCCGCACAGTTGACCGTACCGTAGGTCGTGCCGGGCGTGCCACCGTTGGCTCCCGAGGCAACGTCCCGCAACACGAACACGGTTCCGCTCGCCGAGGGAAGTTCCAGACAGACATCCTGGTCATCCGCGGCGTTGACGGTGACCGTGATGGCCGTCCAGTCGATGCTCGGCTCGATGAGCTCCAGTGCACCACCGGCTGCCGTGTCGGCCGTGTAGATCTCGTTGTCCACATAGAACACTTTCTCGGCAGTCAGGGCGTTGCGCAGGTCGCTCTGGGCGGCCCGGTCCTGGGCACTTTCCCGGGCTCCCAGGAAGGTCGGGATGGCGATCGCCACAAGAATGGCAATGATCAATACGACCACCATCAACTCGACCAGGGTGAAGCCTTCCTCGTTTCTGAGTCGGCTACGAATCAGTCCAATCATGGGTGATTCCTCCTTTTGGGTAGAGCCGGACTTCGGCCCTCGCCTAGAGTTATCGGCGTTTGGTGGTCCGGGATTGAGTACCAATTCTTCGGAAGCGAACCATCCGCTCGATCCCCGAACTGACTGGCTATCGCTATTCGATCAAAGTGATGACGTTGAAGATGGGCAGGTAGAGGGCCAGCAGCATGCCACCCACGGTGGCGCCCAACACCACTACCAGAAGAGGCTCGATCAGACTGGTGAGGCCCTCCACCATGGTCTTGACTTCACGATCGTAGAAATCGCCCACTTTCTCGAGCATGGTGTCGAGAGCTCCGGTTTCCTCCCCGACCGCCATCATCTGCACGACCATCGGTGGAAAAACCGGGTGATTGGCGAGCGGCTCGGCGATCGATTCGCCCTCTTTGACGGACGCTTGGACTCCGTGGACGGCCCGGGCGACCACCGCGTTCCCCGAGGTTTCGGCCACTATGTCCATCGACATCAGGATGGGCACACCGGTGCGGGTGAGAGCTGCCAGCGTATGTGAGAATCGGGCCAGCGAGGTCTTGTGAACCAGTTTGCCGAATATCGGCAACTTGAGTTTGATCGCATCGAACCGGCTGCGTCCCTTATCCGTCGAGATCCAGCGTCGGAAGCCGACGACGGTGACAACGGTGACCAGTAAAGCCAGATACCAGTAAGTGACGAAGATGGTGGACAGGCTCATGAGCATCCGGGTCGGCAGCGGGAGCTGGGCGCCGAAGTCGGCAAACATGTCCTCGAACATGGGTACTACGAAGATCAACATGGCAACGACGATGAAGATCACCAGGCCAAAGACCGCCACCGGGTACATCATGGCGGACTTCACTTGCTGCCTGAGTTCCACCTGCGCCTCCAACGTCAGCGCCAGACGCTCCAAAGTCTCATCCAGAACCCCACCAACCTCTCCTGATTTGACCATCGAGGTGTACAGCCTGCCGAATACCTTTGGATGCTTTTCCAGCGCTTGAGACAACGAAGAGCCCTTCTCGACGTCCGCTTTCACACCCAGGATCACAGCCTTGAATGCGCGATTGGGGGTCTGCTCGGCGAGGATGGTCAATGATCTGAGCAGCGAAAGGCCCGAATTGATCATCGTGGCGAACTGCCGGCTGAACAGAGCCACTTCTTTGACCTTGATGCGGCCGGAGAGGCCCGGTATCCGGATTTCCTTTTGTAGCGACGAGGTCTTCTTCTCTTCGATCGACACGGGCATAAAGCCTCGGTCGCGCAGCGCCTTGGCGACGGCCGACTGGGAAGAAGCCTGCATTTCTCCGTCATGCAGTGTCCCGGATTTGTCTTTGACTTTGTAAGCAAATGTGTTCGCCATGTCGGCGGTCCTCCTAGGCCATTCGGCCGGCCAGCCGTTGGAAGTCTTCGAGATTCATGCATCGCTCCACCGCGACTGCGTACGAAACGAGGTTGCGGCGCACCAGATCGGCCAGTGCCTGGTCCATCGTCTGCATGCCGTGTTTACCTCCGGCTTGCATGGCGGTGGTGATCTGATGGTTCTTCGATTCCCGGATCAGGTTGCGGATACCCGACGTGGCGATCATCACCTCGACGGCCGGTACGCGTCCTTTTCCGCTCCGGAGCGGAACCAGCTGTTGGGTGAGGATCGCCTGGATGGTCGAAGCCAGCTGGACCCGGACCTGCTGTTGTTGGTGCGATGGAAATACGTCGACGATGCGATCGATGGTCTGGGGAGCATCCTGAGTATGCAGGGTGGCGAATACGAGATGCCCGGTCTCGGCGGCCGTGAGAGCGGTCGCGATGGTTTCGAGATCGCGCAACTCGCCCACCAAGATCACATCCGGGTCCTGGCGAAGGGCATGCTTCAGGGCCGACCCGAACCCCAATGTGTCTGCCCCCACCTCGCGCTGGTTGACTATGGCCAGCTTGTGGACGTGGAGGAACTCGATGGGATCTTCCACGGTGAGGATGTGGCAGGACCGTTTGGAGTTGACCATGTCGATGAGGGAGGCCAGCGTCGTCGACTTGCCCGATCCCGTGGGACCGGTCACCAGCACCAGACCCCGCTGCAGGTCGGCCAGTTCACCGACGCTGCCGGGGATCCCCAGTTGCTCGAGAGTTCTGATGTCGGTAGGGATGGCCCGGAAGGCGGCCCCGATCGAGTCACGTTGGAAATAGACGTTCATGCGGAAACGACCGCGCCCCGGCACCGGGTGCGACGCGTCGAGCTCGAGAGTCTCTTCCAGCTTCTCCCGTTGTTTCTCGGTGAGGATGCTATAGATCATCCTGCGCAACTCGGCCGGTTTGAGAATCGGGAAGTCGTTCAATCGTTCGAGTTTTCCGTGCACCCGGATTTGAGGCGGCGATCCGGCTGTCAGATGAAGATCCGACCCGCCGCGATCGAGTTGGATCGAAAGCAGTTCGTTCAGGTGCAGCACGTCGGGTTCGGTGTCGATCAGAGTGTCGGCAGGAATACCCGGCTGGCGGATGAGCGGAACATCGTCGGTTCCATGCACGAAGTTGATGGCTCGCTGAATCGCTTCTCGAGTGGCCAGGGCGAGGGTGACCCCCAATCCCGTCTTCTTCTCGAGTCGCACGTGAGTTTCAGGATCGAAGGGATCGGCGACGGCTATGACTGCCTTTTCCTCTTCGATGCGAACCGGCATCGCCATGAATTGCCTGGCCGCATCGGCGTCGAGCAATCCAACCGCCTCCGGATCGAGCAAGGCATCGTCGAGATCGATATAGAGCATCCCCACCCGCTCGGCAACGGCTCTCAGAAGGTCTTCTTCACGAACGTGACCGTCGCCGATGAGCAGCTTGGCGATGGGTACCCCGGTGGTGGTTTCCTTGTCCAGGAGGGTCTCCAGGACGTCCTTGGAAAGCAATCGTCGATCGACCAGGAGTTCGCCAAGCTTACGTGATGCTGTGTTCATTCTCTTTCCGGTTTCCCTTCGAGGCGACTTGCCTCACCTGAGTTTCGGCATCACGGGTGACCACCTTGAAGGTTTCCCCGGGAGGCACTGACCCCTAAATGATCACCCTCATGATCTCTTCGATCGAGGTGAGGCCGCTGGCCACCTTGGCCATACCATCGTCACGGAGGATTCGCATGCCGTTGGCGATGGCGGCTTTGGTCAACAGCTCAGTTGGGGCTCGTTCCACTGCCAGCAATTCGATCTCCTCGTTGATGGTCATCAGTTCGTGGATCGCCAGCCGACCGCGATATCCCGTCTTTGAGCAATGACCGCACCCAACGGCCCGATAGAGAGTTGGCAAATTGTCAAGGTCCGCCAGAGGGAAGTTGGCCTCCCGGAGGGCTTCAGCGGTCGGCGTGTAAGCCTCCTTGCACTGGCCGCACAATCGACGTGCCAGACGTTGGGCCAGGACCGCGTCGAGGGCAGAACCAACCAGGAACGGTTCGACGCCCATCTCGATCAGACGGCTGATACTGGCCGGAGCGTTGTTGGTGTGAAGGGTTGACAGTACGAGGTGGCCGGTGAGGGCCGATTCAATGGCGATGTTGGCCGTTTCCTGGTCACGGATCTCACCAACCAGCATTATGTCCGGGTCCTGTCGAAGGAAAGACCGCAACGCCGAGGCAAACGTGAGTCCGGCTTTCTTGTTCACCTGGACCTGACTGATACCGGACAGTCGGTATTCCACCGGGTCCTCGATGGTGACGATGTTCACCTCCGGCCGGTTCAGTACGTTCAAGGTCGCGTAGAGAGTCGTCGATTTCCCTGAACCGGTTGGGCCGACGCACAGGATGGTGCCGTAGGGCTTGGTGAACGATTCCTGGTAACGGCGCTGGTTGTCGGGAGCGAATCCCAGGTCTTTGAGCTCCAGCAGGGCCGTGCTGGTATCCAGCAGCCGCATTACGACCTTCTCGCCGTAGATGGTGGGCAGGCTGGACACGCGCAGGTCAAGCTGTTTTCCGGCGACCTTGAGGTTGATTCTTCCGTCCTGGGGCCGGCGCCGCTCGGCAATATCGATGTCGGCCATGATCTTCAATCGACTGACCACGGCGTTGGCGATCGAACGGGGAGTGCGCATGATCTCATGAAGCACTCCGTCGATTCGAAACCTGACTCGCAGGTCTCGTTCCGTGGGTTCAATGTGAATATCGGAAGCCCGGTCGGCCGCGGCGCGCGTGATCAACATGCTCACGAGCTTCACCACCGGCGCTTCCTCGGCGGCCGCCTCTACCGCCCCGAGATCGTGAGCCTCGACGGCATCCTCGGCCGCCAGCTCGGCCATGTCCGTCACCGAGTTGTCGAGAGACGCCATACGGGAGACGGCAGCCTCGACATCGGACCGGGTGGCTACTTTGAGGATCACCTCCCGACCCGAGATGGCGCGAATGTCGTCGATGGCCAGCACGTTGGCCGGGTCGGCCATCGCGATGATCAGTTTGTCGTCTTCGAAACCGATCGGGAGGGCCGCGTATCGACGGGCAAGAGCCTCGGGGATCAGAGCGGAGGCTGCCGGATCGACCGTCGATTCGTCCAGATCAACGAATTCGATGCCGATGTTCTTGGCCAACACCCGGACGAGATCGCGTTCGTCGACCAGGCCTTCTTCCACGAGCACCCGGCCCAGCGGACGGCCGCTTTCGTGATGGATCTCCAAAGCGGCTTTGAGAACCTCCTCGGTGACAATGCCCTCTTCGAGGAGGAGCGTGCCGAGATGGCCCGCATCTCGCTGGACCATGGCTCGGCTACTCACCGGTTTCCTCGGCTTCTCTGGCTTCCTGCACCCGGGCCCCGAGGCCGTGCTTCCGGGCCACGGTCCCCGGATTCACATCTCCCTCGGCTGCGACGACCTCTGACAGGGCGCCCCGCAAGAAGAATGTGTCATCTTCGGTTTGGTCGGGTGGATCGGTGCGATCCGGTTGGACTTCCTCCTTAGTGTCGGGATCCTCCCCATAGGCGTAGGCTGCCTCAGGTGGAAGATCCACGATCTCCAGCAAACCATCTCTCACCAACCCGGCCATCACCTGACCGACGGCAAAATCGGTCATGCCCAGACGCCTGGCTACTTCTTCGATGCTGCCCTCCCCATGCAATGCGGCCAGAATCTGCCAGGTGGTAGCGGGCAAAGACACTTCGGCCCGATCGGTGAGGTCGGGAACCATCCTGAGATGGAAGGTGATCGCCGGGATCACCGATTCGATCTCCGTCCACCGGATATTTCGCTCTGCTGCCTCTGCGATACACCCGTCCACATCAATCCGCACCCCGGTGTCGTAGCGGGGACCCACGGATTCGGAGAATTCGAAGCTGCCGTCGGTGCGGCGCACGAGCCGGAAGATCACATCAGCAATCTGATCGGTGAGCAGATCGGTCAGTTGTTGCTCGGTTGCCGACTCACTCAACACCTCGGCGACGTTCTTTTCACGGCGCTCAACCAGCACCCAATCCTGGGAATCGATCAGGCCGGCGGTAACCAGATCAGCAGCCAGATCCTCTTCGTGGCGAGTGGTTGCATAAGTAAGGAAACCGTCCGCCAGATAGAGCCTCCCTTGCAGGTCGGCTGCATCGATCCGAAGGGCTCCGCTTTTCGACGACCGCGCCAGCAAGCGCAGCACTTCGGGCAGCGGAAACGCCTCGAGCGCACCCGTTAACGACATGATGTCTCCTCCGTACCGACTCCTCAGGGAGTTTCGGCGGAGCTAACCGGTCGCTTGAGCCTTTTGCAGAGCAGTTCGCATCTGTTGAACAGGTGCCGGCAAGCCGGTCCACAGAGAGAACGAAACGGCCGCCTGCGCAATCAACACGTCCGTGCCGGTCCCGTGGGGAAGGCGCAACCGGCGGGCGACCTCCACGGCCGGCGTGTTTCCCCGGCGATATGCCATGTCGAGCAACCCGGCCGACTCCTCCACGACACCTGATGGAAGGCTCTCGCCACCCATTCCCAAGGGCGTGGCGTTGACGACCACCGCACCGGGTAAGGGGGTTCCCCACGGCACCAGATCCACTTGCACATCAATCTCTTCCACCAACCTCTCCGCCGATGCCCGGCAACGTGAGGCCAGGGAGAGTTCGTGCGTTTCCAGCCCGATCAGGGCGGCGGCCGCCGCTCCGCCGGCGCCGAGTACCAACACCGGAGCCTCTTCGGACAAACCGGACTCTCGCCAGACCTGCTGCACTCCATTGATGTCGGTGCTGTGTCCTATGAGCCGGGATCTATCCACGACGATGGTGTTGACCGATTTTGACCGTTCGGCGCCCGGCAATCGTTCGTCGGTCTCCTCGGCCGCCAGACGCTTGTGCGGCATGGTGACGTTGGCTCCGTGCAGACGCCCGGCCCGGAGATCTGCACATCCCCGTCGGAATCCCTCGGCATCCACTCGAATGGCGCGGTAGTTACCTCCCAGACCGGTCGCGTCGAGGGCTGCTTGCTGGATTACCGGCGACAACGAGTGATCGACGGGATCACCGAACAGGACCAGGTCGAGAAACGTGACCGGACCTCCGAGCATCATGGAATGAGCCCATCGTTCTGGGCTTGCGCTTTCCACGCCAGAAATTCGTCGTAACTGGCTGTGAAGGAATGTTCACCGGTGGCCGAGGTCAGCACGTAGTAGAGGAACTCGGTATCCGCCGGTGCCGCAGCCGCCTCCAGGGATAGCCGTCCGGGAGCCCCGATTGGGGTAGGAGGCAACCCGGCGACCCGGCGGGTGTTGTAGGCCGAATCGATTTCGAGATCCGACTGGGTGAGGCTCTTTCCGCGCTCCCCCAACGCGTAGATAACGGTGGCGTCGATGCCGAGCATCATGGGCATCTCCAGCCGATTGACCACCACACTGGCGATCAAGGGCCGGTCGCCATCGACGCCGGCTTCCGACTCGATCAACGAGGCGATGATGATCCCGTCGTAGACGGACAATCCTCGCGCGGCCAGTCCCGACCAATCGATCTCGGCGACCCGTTGCTCCATCGTGTCGGCCAGGCGTTGCAGGATGTCGCGCGGACCTGCGTCGAGCGGAAAGTCGTACGTGTCGGGGAACAACAGACCTTCCCAGGAGACGGGATCGGCGGCCGGACCCCGAAGAAGCGAGGTCTCCACCTCCACCAGCTCCTGTTGCAGTTCGGCGGCTGAGAAATCCGTCTGGCGGGCAATCTCGTCGAAGATCTCACCGATCCACAGGCCCTCCCGCACGGTGATCCGGAACGTCTCGATCACGGGTCCCTCGAGGAGCAGCTCGATGACGACATCGTTGGTCATCCCCGTCTGCAGATCGTATTCGCCGGCCTGGAGACGCTCGGCCGTTTCGGAGGTGCGGGCGGCCAATTCGAATTGGGCGGCGGAATCCACCACCCCGGCCTCAGCCAGAATCACTCCTATCTGTCTGGCAGCCGCGCCGGGCGGGATCTCGACAGATACCGGCAGGCCGGGTTGGATCCCGGGAGGCGCGGTCACGTCCGACACGCCGCCCAATCCACCCACCCAGTCGGCCAACCAGCGGGCCCCCAAGTACGCCCCACCGAGAATGACGACCAATAACACAAACCCGGCCAGCCTGCGCCGACCTTCGCCGTGTCCACCTAGAGGATTGGCGGTCATCGTCGGCCATCCAGAAACGACTGCAGCATGACGGCGGCAGCCACCTTGTCTATCACCTGTTTGCGACGTCGACGTCGGACATTGGCGGTGATCAAAGTGCGTTCGGCGGTCTTAGTAGTGAACCGCTCGTCGGACATGCTCACCGGCAATCCGGTTGCCTCGGCTGCCAGGGTTGCCAGGCGTCTGGCGCCATCGGCAGACTGGGTCTCGCGTCCGGCCAGATTCACCGGTAATCCGACCACGATCGATTCAACGTCGTGCTCTTCGGTCAATCGACGTAGCTCGCTCGGAAGCAGATCCGAATCGGCCTCGAGCACCGAGTGCGGTTGGGCGGTGAGATGCAACAAATCCGAGAGCGCCACTCCGATTCGCCGCGTACCGTAATCGAGCCCCATGATCCGGCCCAGCTTCATACCTCCGCCAACGTTTGGGCAGCCGCCTCCCGGGCCGCGTCCAAGGCTTCCGGCAAATGGTCTCCCTTCGGGCCTCCAGCCTGGGCCAGCTCCGGATCCCGGCTGCCACCGCCGCCCAGGACCCGGGCGGCCGGCAGTATCAGCTCGGCTGCCGATACTCCGGAAGCAACCAGGTCACCGGTGACCGCCCCGATCAACGCGCCCTTGCCGGCGTGGGTGCAGCCCAGCACTACCACTCCCCGCTTGATTCGATCACGCACTTGCAGCGCCAACACCCGCAGTTGGTCCGGCGGCATCTCCCCGACGGCAGCCACTGCCAGGAAGGTGTCGTTGATCGGTTCGGAGGATTCGGCGATGTCGGCCGCCACTTCCGAGCGGGCTTTCTGACCGACGGTCGCAAGCTCTGCTTCAAGAGTCTTGGTTCGCTCTATCAGAGTGGCGACCCGGTCGGCGACTTCCTCAGGCTGGGCATGGAGCAGGCGGCCGGCGTCGGTCAACTGCCGGCGTAATCCGGCGAAGTACTGGTAGGCGCGATCGCCCGAAAGTGCCTCGATGCGCCGGAGATTGGATCCGATCGACGACTCCCCGAGCACGACCAGGGGACCCACCTGACCGGCCGAGGGTGTATGAGTCCCCCCGCACAATTCTTTCGAGTAGTCCCCGATCTCAACAACCCGGACGACGTCGCCGTATTTGTCCCCGAAGAAGGCCAGCGCCCCAAGCGCTTTTGCCTCATCCTTGCTTGTCTCGAATGAGCGGACCCCGGCGTTGGCCGTCACCCGTTCGTTGGCGAGCCGCTCGACCTCGGCAAACTCACCGGGATCGAGACCGCCGAAGTGGCTGAAGTCAAACCGCAATCGACCGTTCTGGACCAGTGATCCGGCCTGCTGGACGTGCTGGCCCAGCACATTGCGAAGTGCCCAATGCAAAACGTGAGTGCCCGTGTGGCTCTTGCGGATCCCCTCCCTTCGGGGCGAATCGATGCGGGCGTCGGCATCTTGTCCGACTTGCACGAACCCGCGGGCAACGATCCCTCGATGCCCGTTGAGGCCGGGGACCCCGGCTTGCGTATCCTTCACCACCAGACGTCCGGTCTCGGTCTCGATCAATCCCGTATCGCCTACCTGCCCGCCCGCTTCGGCGTAGAAGGGAGTGCTGTCGAGGAACACCTCGACCTCCATGCCCTCTTCGACCCGATCGATTGGTGATCCTTCGCGCAACAGCGCCAGAACCCGACCGCGGCCGGCTTCTGCGGTGTATCCGACGAAGTCCGAGGGTCCGATGTCGTCGAGTAGCGCCCGGTATACGTCGGCTGTGGCAGAGTCCTCGCCGCCTTTCCAGGCGGCCCGGGCTCGTTTGCGCTGCTCCTCCATGGCAGTCTCGAACGCCTCCAAATCGACGTCCACTCCTCGTTCGCCGGCGATCTCTTTGGTGAGCTCCACCGGGAAGCCGAAAGTGTCGTGCAACTTGAACGTGGTGTCCCCGGACAGGAGCCCGCCGGCCGGTACGGTCTCCAATTCACTCTCCAGCAGACTGTGTCCCGACTGGAGGGTCTGGCGGAATCGGGTCTCCTCGCGGGTAACGACATCGGTGACGAAATCCTGCTGGTTCAGCAATTCGGGGTAGCCGGCGGCCATCACCTCGACCGTCGCCTGGACCAGCTTGGGGGTGATCAACCCTTTGCCCCCCAGCCGCCAGGCATGCCGCACCGCTCTCCGCAGGATCCGTCGCAGTACATAGCCGCGGCCGTCGTTGGACGGCACGACTCCGTCTCCGATGAGGAAGGTCATGGCGCGACCGTGGTCGGCCAGCACCCGGAGTGAGACGTCGACCATCGGATCTTCCCCGTATGTGACCCCGGCGAAGGAGGCTGCCGTATCGAGCACGTGTCGGACGGTATCGATATCAAACAGAGTCTCAACTCCCTGAAGAACCGTGGCCATTCGCTCGAGCCCCATGCCGGTGTCGATGCTCTTGGCCGGCAGGTCACCAATCACGTGATACGGGGTGTCTTGGATGTTCTGCATGAAAACCAGATTCCAGATCTCCACAAAACGCTCTTCGTCGACTACCGGCCCTCCATCCGGCCCGTAGGCCGCACCCCGGTCGAAGAAGATCTCCGAACTGGGGCCACAGGGTCCTGCCACCCCCATCTGCCAGAAATTGTCGTGGTCACGACGCTGCAGTCGGTGCGGCTGGACGCCCACCTTGTCGAGCCAGATCTGGGCTGCCTCATCGTCGGTTTCATGGACTGTGAACCACAGGAACTCGGGGTCCATCCCGAAGCCCTCGGTGACCAGTTCGAAAGCCCAGGGAATGGCATCCTCTTTGAAGTAGTCCCCGAAAGAGAAGTTGCCGAGCATCTCGAAGAAGCTGGCATGCCGGGCGGTCGTTCCGATGATGTCAATGTCAACCGTTCTGACGCACTTCTGCGACGACGCCGCCCGCGCATAAGGAGGCTGTTCCTCGCCCAGAAAATATGGCTTGAAAGGGACCATTCCGGCGTTGTTGAGCAGCAACGTAGGGTCCACCGGGATCAACGAAGCCGACGGTCGCACGGTATGGGAGCGTTCCTCGAAGAACCTCAGGAAGGTTGAGCGCAGTTGATTGGAATCCATGGATGCAACAGGTTAGTGGTCGGGCAACCTCAGCCTTGACCGTTTGGGGATCGCAGCCGGGTCCCGGCCCCTTCCAGGACGTCGGCCACGCCGACCAGAGCGGTGCGGCGCATGTTGTCCGGGGTCAGTGATTGTCGCGCTCTGGCCATCCGGGCCACTATCCAGGCCGATCCAACCGCGCCGGTGATGGCGCCGAACATGAACCAGATCGTCCTCTTGAACATGGGAAGGAGAGTAGCCATCTGCCGGCAAACAGTCACCGCCGATCGCGGCTCGCACAGCCGGACAGAACCGGCAACTGGTTGATTCAGTTCCGCCTGGGCTTTCCCAGAGTCGCGTCTATCTCTTTCAGTCGCTCGGCGAGCTCCGCCTCGCGGCCCTCGCCGCTGGGACGAAAGAAGATGTCCTCGGTGATACCGTCGGGGAGGTATTGCTGGCGCACGATGTGGCCGGGCTGATCGTGGGGATACCGATATCCTTCCCCGTGACCCAGGAGCGCTGCCCCCTGATATCCCGCCTGACGCAGGTGCACGGGAACCTCGGCACCCGGCGAGTTCTGAACGGCCTGGCGGGCGGCTCCCATCGAATTCTTGACCGAGTTCGATTTCGGGGCGGCTGCCAGATAAAGAGCGGCCTGGGTGAGAGCGAAAGAGGCTTCGGGCAATCCAACGTAGGCCAGCGCCTGTCCGGCTGCGACTGCCACCGGCAACGCCTGCGGGTCGGCCAATCCGACGTCTTCGGAGGCGAAGACGATCATCCGCCGGGCGATGAATTCGGGATCTTCGCCTGCTTCGAGCATCGTGTGGAGCCAGTAGAGAGCCGCGTCCGGATCGGAGCCGCGCATGCTCTTGATGAACGCCGAGATCACGTCATAGTGTTGATCGCCACCCTTGTCGTAGCGCACAATTCGACGTTGGAAAGCTTCCTCAACATGCTCGAACGCCACTCGATGATCGGCAGACCGGGCCAACAGGGCCGCCATCTCCAGCGCATTGAGAGCCAGCCGGGCATCGCCTCCACAACGCTCCCCGAGGGCTCGGCGGGCATCTTCGTCGATCGTCAAGCCCATCCCACCCAAACCTCTCTCCGAGTCGTTGAGAGCCCGGTCGACCAGGTCGATCACTTCGGCCGGTTCCAGGCGCTCCAAACGGAACAAGGTGGAGCGGGAAATGAGCGGCGAATTGACCTCAAAGAAGGGGTTCTCGGTGGTGGCGCCGACCAGGATCAGGGTCCCGTCCTCCACCCCGGGCAGTAGGGCGTCTTGTTGCGACTTGCTGAACCGGTGGATTTCGTCGAGGAAGAGCACCGTGCGTCGATCCTCCTCCCCCAACCGGCGGCGGGCTCCGGCCAGGACGTCACGCACATCTTTCACCCCGGCCGCGGTGGCCGACAGTTGCTCGAACCGGGCGTCGGATTGGGCGGCCACCAGGCGGGCCAGGGTGGTCTTGCCGGTGCCGGGCGGCCCCCACAAGATCATCGAAACCGGCCGGCCGGCTTCGACCATCGTGCGGAACGCCGCCCCGGGACCGACGAGATGGGATTGACCGGCTACCTCGTCGAGGCTGCGCGGCCTCATGCGGGTGGCGAGCGGAGCTATCTCCGCTTGTCGCGCCTCCCGATAGGCAGCGAAGAGGTCATCCATCTTCCGCTTCCGGGACCCCCGGGTCGACATCGGCCTGGAGCGCTACGCCCAGTTCGGCGAGCTGTATCGCGTCCACCATGGTCGGGGACCCGGTCATTGGATCGATCCCCGCCTGCGTCTTGGGGAACGGGATCACGTCCCGGATACTCGCCTCCTGTTGCAGGATGGCCAGCAGCCGATCAAGACCGAGAGCGAACCCGGCATGGGGAGGGGTGCCGTAGCGCAATGCCTTCACGAACCAACCGAACCGTCGTTCGATTTCGTCGCTGGAAATACCGAGTATCTCGAAGACCTCCTGCTGCACATCGGGGTCGTGGATTCGGACCGACCCGGACCCCAACTCGCTGCCGTTGAGGACCAGATCGTAGGCTTTGGCGATAGCCTGGCCGGGGTGTTCTCGCATCTCTTTGACATCCACCGGAGAGGTAAACGGGTGGTGAGAGGGCGCCAACTCCCCGCCCTCCAGGACATCAAACACCGGGAAGTCGATCACCCAGAGGAATTCGAGCTCGTCGTGCCCGGCGGGTCTGCCCAGATCCAACCGGAGTTGACCAAGAACGGCGGCGGCTGTCGCTTCGCCATCGGCCACCAGCAACAGAAGATCTCCGGGCGCCCCATCGAGCACCTCGACCAAGGATCCGATCTCGAGGGTCGAGAAGTGTTTGGCGGTTGGAGACCGCAACGACCCGCCCTCCTCGACGTACGCAGAGATTAGTCCCTTGGCCCCGAGTTCTTTGGCCCGGGTGGCCAGAGCATCGAGCTGGGATCGTGACAACTCATGCTTGCCCGCATTGAACCCGCGGATCACGCCTCCAGATTCCAGAGTGGCGAAGAACACCCCAAACCCGGTCTCCCGGAAAACTTCACCAAGGTCCGAGATCTCCATCCCGAACCGAGTATCGGGCTTGTCGGTTCCGTAGCGGAGCAAAGCTTCAGCGTAGGTCAGACGAGGAAAAGGAATGACCGGGGCGGTTCCCCGCAAGCGCTCAACGACTGCCTGCACGACGGCCTCAAAGGTCTCCAGCACACCTTCCCGGCCCCAGAACGCGCCCTCCACATCCAGTTGCGTGAACTCGAGCTGCCGATCGCTGCGAAAATCTTCGTCCCGGTAGCAGCGAGCTATCTGGTAATAGCGATCCACGCCTCCCACCATCAGCAGTTGTTTGAAGAGTTGTGGCGATTGTGGCAGCGCATAGAAGCTTCCTCGCCGAAGACGGCTGGGCACCAGCATGTCGCGGGCGCCCTCGGGAGTCGACCGAATCAAGGTCGGGGTTTCAACTTCTAGGAAGCCGCGACCATTGAGAACCTCGCGAATCGCACTGGAGGCCTGCGAGCGAGCTTTGAGGTTCCTGGCCATCCGGGGGCGGCGGAGATCGAGAAAACGGTATTCCAGTCGTAGGCGTTCATCCGTGTCCGATCGGTCGTCGAGCATGAACGGAAGCGGTTCGGCCTTGCTGAGCACCTCGAGGTCATCGGCGGCCAGCTCAACCCGGCCGGTGATCATCTCGGGGTTCTCCATGCCCTCGGGGCGAACCCGGACGAAACCCTCGACGGTCACGCAATATTCCATACGCAGGTCACGGGCGGACGGCACTTCGGTGGGATCAACAATCACTTGCAACACGCCGGATGAATCGCGGAGGTCGAAGAAGTAGACGCCTCCCTGGTCACGGCGTCTCGCCACCCAGCCCGCCAGCCGCACTCTTTGACCGGCATGATCCTCGGACACGTCGGCCGCATAGGCAGTTCGGTAGGGTCTCTCGCCGCCTACAGCCGTCGGGTCCATGACTCAACCTCCTCAACGAGAATTGTCTCCTGATTGCCGGTGGTCAGGTTCTTGGCGACCACCTTGCCTTCCTCCCATTCCTCACCCAGCACGATGACCCCCGATGCCCCCCTCCGGTCGGCCGCCCGAAATTGCGCTTTCACCGATCTGCCTTCCAGATCGAGGTCGGTACGGAGCCCGACCGAACGCAACCGGGACGCCAGGTGCCAGGCTTCGGGAAACCTCTCTCCGGCGATCACGAGATAGAGATCGAGCGGATCGGACTCTTCGATTCCGCCGAGAGTCATGACCAACCGGTCCAAGCCAAGGGCGAATCCGACTCCGGGCACCGGCTTCCCGCCCAGCAACTCGGCCAAGCCGTCATAGCGACCCCCTCCTCCCACCGCGTTCTGGGCTGCTTCGAGGTTGGTGGCGATGTATTCGAAGGCGGTTCTTTCGTAGTAGTCGAGACCCCTGACCAATCTCGGTGACTCCTCAAAAGGCACCTGCACTTCGCGCAAGAGGATCCGTACCTCTTCGTAGTGGGCGGCACACTCCTCGCACAGATAGTCCACCGGCGAGGGAGCGTCGATCAGCTTCGGAGCGCAGACCTTGCAGTCGAGCACCCGCATCGGATTGGTATTCAGCCTGCCGAGGCTGTCATCACACAGCACCTCCCGGTGGCTCTCCAGATACGCCGTGAGAACCTCCAGGTAGGTGGGGCGGCACCGGCGATCCCCAATGGAGTTGATCTGAACACTCAAATCGGACAAACCGACGTCGGTCAGGAACCGGTAGCCCGCCTCGATCACCTCGGCATCGGCGGCCGCAGATCGAGAACCGAGGTACTCGATTCCAACCTGATAAAACTGGCGCCGGCGCCCGGCCTGGGGGCGCTCATACCGGAACATGGGACCGGAATACGCGACTTTCATGATTCCGTCCGCTCCGGATTCGAGGAAGGCTCTGACGACGGGAGCCGTACCTTCGGGACGAAGGGTCAGCAGTCTCCCGCCCTTGTCTTCGAACGTGTACATCTGCTTCATAACCACGTCGGTGCCTTCCCCTACCCCGCGAGCGAACACCTCGGTTGCCTCGAAGAGGGGCATGAGGATCAGGTCGTAGCCGAAGGTGGCCGCCAGGTTCTCCCAGGTCAGCAACAACCTCCGCCAGGTGTGCGAAGCGGGTGGGAGGATGTCATCGGTTCCTTTGGGTGCGCGAAAGATCATGGGCTCAATTGCTTCAGGAAGGGATTGGTTCGACGTTCGATCGCCAGGGTAGTCGTGGGTCCGTGACCCGGATATACCAATACGCCGTCATCAAGCGGAAGAACCTGGTTTCGCATGCTCTCCATCAGGGTGTCGTAGTTCCCGCCCGGTAGGTCGGTCCGGCCGATTGACCCGGCAAAGAGATGATCGCCGGAGAACAGAACGCCTTCCTCGCGGTTCAAGAAACAGCAATGCCCCGGTGTGTGTCCGGGAGTGTGAAGAACCTCGAGTTCGAGCCCGGCCAGTCGCAGCACCTGCCCGTCGGCGAGCCGCTCGAGTTTGGTCGGGGGCAAGAAATCGCCGGGGGGAACCATGCCGAACAGCATCCGTAACTGAGTAAGGGGGTCGAGAGTTAGGTAGTCGTCGTCGGGGTGTACATAGGCATCGATCCCCGTCGAACCAACCACCACCCCCGCTCCCCCGGTGTGATCGACGTGCCCGTGGGTCAGAAGCAGCGCCACCGGAGTCACCGGGTGTTGAGCCAGCAGGTCCAGTATCCCCTCCGGATCAGGCGGTGCGTCGATGAGTACACCGGGACCGCCCGCCTCGGAAGCCACTACCCAGCAGTTGGTTTCGGCCAGCCACAAAGATCTACCAGCAATCAGCAAGTCTGCTCCCCGCCGTCGGCGTCAGGGTACCTCGCACGACTCTCTGCTCTGCAGTCGGGTGAACGTAATTGAGTGAATACATACGACGGTTTCATGGTCACAGTCCGACCGACCCCCGGACTCACCAATTCTGAACGTTGTGAGACGCAGCCTCAATTGGCCCGCGGCACCAGTCGATAGGCATCGAACACCGAATCAACCGCCCGCAGCGACGTCACGAGCGTGTCAACGTGCCCGGGATCACCCAGTTCGACCTCGTATCGCAACATGGCAACCCGATCGCGACCCACCGACGACGACGAGGCCAGGATATTGCCACCAACGTCGGATATCAGCGAGGTCACATCGCGAAGCAATTTGGGACGATCGAGCGCCTCCACCTGTACCCACACCGAGAACCGGCCCACGCGCTCAGGGGCCCAGGCGACTTCGATCATCCGCTCTTTGCGGTCGCCCATCGCCTCGATGTTCGTGCAGTCGGACCGGTGCACCGACACGCCCCGACCCACCGTCACGAATCCGACTATGTCGTCGCCGGGCACCGGCGAGCAACAGCGGGCGATCCGCACCCACACGTCGTCCAGACCTTCGACTATGACACCGGTCCCGGTGGGGACCGCCCGTTCCCGCGGCATGTCTGGGAGAGGCTCATCTTCCAACGATGCGTCGGCGGGGCTGGCCAGTCGAGCGACGCGGCCGGCCACCGTCGCCGCTCCCATGGTGCCTTCCCCCACCGCCACGAATAACCCGTCCAGGTCCTGGAGCCCCACTTGTTCGGCCACCTGCAACAGGAAGGCATCCCGAGCCGCGGCGGAAAGGCCCAGCCGTTCCTTGCGGAGGGCTCCCATCACCTCGTCCCGACCGTCGGCTAGGGCCGATTCCCGTCGTTCCTTCGTGAACCATTGGCGGATCTTGGCCTTGGCTCGGGTGGTACGGACAAAGCCCAACCAGTCCTGGCTGGGCCCGGCATCCTGGGCTTTGGAAGTCATGATCTCCACGATGTCGCCGGACTCGAGACGGGTGCCGAGGGTGACCAGGCGGCCGTTGACCTTGGCCCCCACACATCTATGCCCAACCTCGGTGTGAACCGTGTAGGCAAAATCGACCGGGGTTGCCCCGCGGGGCAGGGTCTTGACATCGCCGCCCGGGGTGAGCACGAACACTTCGTCCTGGTAGAGGTCGAGCTTGAGGCTGGCCAGGAACTCGTTCGGATCGGCGTATTCATCTTGAAGGAACCGCAGATCGGCCATCCAGGGCAGATCTGCGTCGGAGACCCCCTCCTTGTAGCGCCAGTGGGCCGCGATGCCGAACTCGGCCCGCTGGTGCATCTCCTCGGTACGGATCTGCACCTCGAGCGGCTTCCCGTCCGGGCCGATCACCGTGGTATGTAAGCTCTGGTAGAGGTTGAACTTGGGCATCGCGATGTAATCCTTGAACCGGCCGTGGACCGGCGTCCACATGGCATGGATCAGGCCGAGGGCTGCATAACAATCGCGAACATCGTCGACGATCACCCGGATCCCGATCAGATCATGGATCTTGTCGAACGGCAATCCGGTGGTGCCCATCTTCCGGTAGATCGAAAAATGGTGTTTCGGCCGACCGGTCACGTCGGCCCGAATCGCGGCTCCTCGCAACAGACCCTCGACTGCCTCGATGGCGGTACGGATCTGGGCGTCTCGTTCTGGAGCTCGTTGCGCCAGCAGAGCGTCGATCTCGGCGTTGCGTTTCGGGTAGAGGATGGCGAAACACCGATCCTCCATCTCATGCTTGATTTCCTGCACTCCCAACCGGTGCGCCAGCGGGGCGTACACCTCGAGCGTCTCACGTCCGATCCGCTCCTGTTTTTCGATGGGCAGCGGGCCGATCGTGCGAAGGTTGTGCAACCGATCGGCCAACTTGATGAGCAGGACCCGCACATCCTGTGCCATGGCCACCACCATCTTGCGGATAGTGGCGGCCTGGGCTTCTTCGCGGGAACCGAAGCGAATTCGGTCCAGTTTCGTGACCCCATCGATCATCCGGGCAACTTCCGCCCCGAAATCGGCTTCGACTTCTTCGATCGTTACGTCGGTATCTTCAACGGTGTCGTGGAGCAGAGCCGCCGCCAGGGTGTCGGCGTCGAGGCCGTAGTCGGCCAGGATCTGGGTGACCGCCAGAGGATGGGTGATATAGGGCTCCCCGGTCTTGCGGAACTGTCCGAGATGCTTTCGTTGGGCGAGTTGGTAGGCGCGATAGATGGTGCGGTCCGAGACCGTCGGGTAGTGGGAACGGAAGGCTGCCAAAATCGGAGCGAGCTCGGCAACGACTGCGTCATCGGGTCGAAATGTCGGCTCAGCCGCCGTCATAGTTCACCAGCGAGTGCAGTTCGACATCCTCCAGTGCCGATCTCCCATTGAGGAACCCCAGTTCTATGAAGATGGCCAGACCAACGACTTCGGCACCGAGATGGCGGAGGAGCCGCACCGCGGCGGCGGCGGTACCGCCGGTCGCCAGCACATCGTCAACCACCAGCACTCGCTCTCCCGGCGCAACGGCATCGGCGTGGATTTCGAGAGCATCCTGGCCGTACTCGAGTTCATATTCCTCCCGAACCACGGTCCAGGGGAGTTTGCCGGGTTTGCGGATCGGCACGAATCCGGTGTGGAGCTCGTCGGCAACCGGGGTGGCCAGGATGAACCCGCGGGCCTCGATCCCGGCCACTTTGTCGACTCTTCCGTAGAAAGGTTCGGCCAGATCGATGATCAGCCGGGTGAACGCCCGCCGGTCGGCCAGCACCGGGGTGATGTCCTTGAACAGGATTCCCGGCTCCGGGAAATCCGCTATGTCTCGTACCAGCTGGGTGTAATGAGGAATATTCACCGGCCGATTGTACATCGACGGCTCGCAGGCCTCGTGTCCAGCCCGTACGTCGGGTCTCAGCGGCGCCGCTTCTTGGGCGGCCGCGGAGTTGCTCCGGTGGCGGCCCGCGGCCGGACCGACTCGGCGGTCGGTTTGGGCTGACTGACGGGCACTGCGATATCTTCGGATATGCGGCTCAAGCGCCGTCGGATCCTCGTCCACTCGTCCTCGCGCTCTTTCCAGATCGCCAGTAGCGGCGAGGCGACCGCAATCGAAGAGTACGTGCCGGCCGCAATACCGACGAACAGGGCCAGCGCAAAATCGAGAAGAGTTCGCGCCCCGAGCAGGAACGACCCTACGAACAGCAGACTGCCCACCGGAAGCAAGCTGGTCAACGAGGTATTGACGGAGCGCATCAACACCTGATTCATCGACCGGTTGACGATGTCGGTGAAGGTCACTCGATCGGGGGTTTCGATGTTCTCCTTGACCTTGTCGAACACGACCACGGTGTCGTAGAGGCTGTATCCGAGGATGGTCAGGACGGCGATCACGGTGGCCGGGGTGACCTCGAAGCCGGTGATCGAGTAGACCCCGAACGTTATGACGAGGTCGTGGAATAGGGCGACAATACAGCTGAGCGCCATCTTCCACTCGAGCCGCCAGGTCATGAAGAGGATCGCCGCCCCCAGGAACACGACCAGGGCCAGTACCGCCCGCTCGGCAATTTGGACCCCGAAAGTAGGCCCAACCTCGTCGACACTGGTATCGATGACCTCGGTGCCGGCTACCGCGGCCACGGCCCGCACCAACTCGTCTGTCTGCTCGGGATCCAGGGCTTGGGTCTGGACCCGCAGGTCCTGTCCGTCGGCCAGTAGTTGAATCCGGGCGTCGGACAATCCGAGAGGGGCCAGCGCCTCACGGACCTCGGCGACCCCTGCGTTGGCCGGGTTCTCGGTCTCGACGGCGACCCCCCCACGAAAGTCGAGGCTGAGATTGAGCCCGCGGATGGCCAGGCTGAGAGCCGACACGACCAGCAGTATGGAAGAGATGATCAGGAAGGTGCGACGGGCGCCGACAAAGTCGAAAGACGTTTCCCCTCGATAGAGGCGGCCGAACAGGCTCATGGCGTTGCCTCAGCGACTCGCCGACCGCTGGCGCCTTCGATACTGAACCATCCCCCGGTGCCCATTCTCGTTCGGGCCATCAGCCACACCGCGTTCCGGGTGAAGAAGTAGGCGACGATGACGTCGATGAGAGTGGCAATCCCCAACGTCAGGGCAAATCCTTTGACGGGTCCGACGGCCAGTAGCCACAACAGGATGGCGGCCAGGATCGAGACTGTGTCGGCCGTGATGATGGTGTGAAAGGCCCGGGAGAAGCCTTCATCAACGGCGGCGTGCACGGTCCGCTTGGCCCGGATCTCTTCCTTGATGCGTTCATAGAAGACGATATAGGAGTCGGCGGTGATCCCGATCGACACGATGATGCCGGTCACTCCCGCCAGGGTCAGGGTGGTCCCCATGTACCGACTGAGCAATCCGATGACCAGAAGGAGCAGCGAACCGAACACGGTGAGGCCCAAAACCGCGACCACGCCCAGCGACCGGTAATACAACATCACAGCGAGAGCCACCAGGATCAAACCGCCGGCTCCGGCTACCAACCCGGCGTTGAGCGAATCGGCCCCCAGGGTGGCCGAGACGTTCTGGACCTGATCTCGCTCGAAAGCCACGGGTAGTGAGCCGTAGCGGAGCACCACGGCGAGGTCTTGGGCTTCCTGCTGCTGATTCTCACCCGTCCCCATCGTGATAACGGCGGAACCCCCACTGATCCCGACGGCGGGATCGACATCTATGTTGACCTGCGGAGCCGACACCACCTCTCCGTCGAGGACGATGGCAATCTGCCGGCGGGGGTCGCCCGACGGAAACGAAGCTGCAACTTTGGTCAGCTCCTGGAACTTGTCGGCACCTTCATTGGACAGGTCGAGCTGCACCTGCCACTGAGGGAGTTGGGTTGCCCCACCTTGAAAGCCGGCCAGGGCGTCATCGAGCTCGGCGCCGCTCAGCTGCGACGGTCCGACGTGATAAACCCACACCACCGAGCCGTCCTCGGCATACTCGGCGAGCCATGCCTCCTGGGTGGGGTCGTCCTCGATGGTCAGACCCGTCTCTGGATCCACCCCCGACGGAAACGTGGTCGTGGTCGTGACGGCTTCCGTCGTGGTCGTAGCAGCTTCGGTCGTGGTAGTTGCCTCGTCCGCGACGGTGGTGGTCGTCTCGCCGGGCGCAATGGTGGTCGTCGTGGTCGCATCGTCGATCTGGGGGATGAGTAGCGGGCTGACGAGAAGGCTGGCTTCCAGCACCGGCCGGAAAGACAACTGTCCGGTCTGCCCGATGGCGGCCAGCGCTCGTTCGCGGTCGGTCACGCCGGGAAGCTGCACCAGGACGTTGTTGTCGCCGGAGATCTGGATCTCGGGTTCCTGAACGCTTCCGAAACTCTCGATTCGCCGCCGCATCACCTCGACTGCTTTGTCGAGGACTTCGGGATCCGTACCTTCGGGAGCGCGCAGGATTACCGACGTACCACCTTTGAGATCGAGCCCGAGTACCGGCGTTACTCCGAAAGCCAGCGCCGCGCCGACGCCTCCCCAGGCGATCGCCAGTACTACCAGAAGCGTGACCAGGTGTTTTCGCACCGCTCAGTCCTGGTCGCCGGTCTTGGAGCCGATGGCCCGCCGGGAGATACGCATCTTGCCGTCCTCGAGGCGCAAGATGACGGAATCGTCATCCATCGAGTCGACAATGCCATAAACCCCGCCAAAAGTCTGGACTCGGTCTCCAATCTGTAGCGAGGAAGCCATCTCTGCCTGCTTCTTGGCCCGGGTCCTCTGGGGTCTGATCAACAAGAAATAGAACATGGCGATCAGCAAGGCCAGGAAAATCAAGGATGAGTAGTTACCCGTCGCGGTTTCAGTCTGTAAAAGGATCACGGAATACACCCTCTTCGAAATGTCGGCCCGCGATGCGCGGGCCGGAAGTCATGGTAGCCACTATTTCGGACTGGGCGAAAGTCTACGGGTCACCGTCGCGGCATGAAACTCGGCAAACCTTCCCTCGGCGATAGCCGATCTCACGTCCTGCATCAGTCCCATCGTGTAGGTGAGATTGTGCAAGCTGAGGAGCCGGTGAGAGCTGAGTTCACGGGTCGTCAGCAAGTGTCTCAAGTAGGCGCGGGAATAGGTTGAACAAGTGGCACAGCTGCAACCAATCTGCAGGGGAATGTCCGCCATCCGGTATTCCGAACGCTTGAGGTTGTAATCCCCGTCGGGAGTCAGAACCCGACCGTGTCGGGCCAATCGCGTAGGCCACACGCAATCGAACAGATCGACTCCCCGGGCTACTGCGTCGAGAACCCCTTCAGAATCGCCCAATCCCATCGTGTAGCGGGGCTTGCCGGCCGGCAATTCGTCGACCACCACCCCAAGAACCCGGTTTCGATCCTCAACTGATTCGCCGACCGAGAGCCCACCGATGCCGAATCCGGCAAAATCGAGCCCCGCGGTGGCGGCCGCGCTGCGGGCTCGCAGTTCATCGTCTACGCCGCCCTGAACGATCCCGAACAATGCCTGGTCGGTGCTTCGGTGCACGCTCAGGGCCCGCTCGGCCCACCGCAGTGTGCGGTCCATCGCCTCCTCCACTTGAAAGAACGGGGCAGGCAATCCGACGCAAACATCGAGCACCATCGCTATGTCTGCACCGAGGTCTTCTTGCACACGCACGGCGTCTTCGGGGGTCAGCTGAACGCGAGAGCCGTCGTAGGTCGACTTGAACCTCACTCCCTGCTCATCAACATGCGGCTCGAGCGAGAACACTTGATAGCCACCCGAGTCGGTGAGGATGGGCCCGCTCCACCCCATGAATCCATGCAACCCACCCAGCCGGGCAATGGTCTCCGCCCCCGGCCGCAACATCAAGTGATAGGTATTGGCCAGCAAGATCTGGGTGCCGGCTTCGAGCAGGTCCCGAGAATCGACGGCCCGGACGGCTGCCCGGGTTCCCACCGGCATGAAGTTGGGGGTGACCACTTCTCCGTGGGGGGTAGTCAGCACTCCCAGACGCGCCTCCCCGTCGGTGGCTGCTATTCGATATGTGACCGGTTTCGTCATCTGGCCCGTTCCGCCAGCATCGCGTCACCAAACGACAGAAACCGGTACCCACGAGCGAGGGCGTGGGCATACGCGGATCGCCATTGCGGTCCCATGAACGCCGCCATCATCACGACCAGGGTCGAGGCCGGGACATGGAAGTTGGTGATGAGGATGTCCACTACGCCAAAACGGTAGCCGGGGGTGATGAACAGGTCGGTCGACCCCTCTCCGGACGCGACGCCGGTCGCATCAAAGGCGCTCTCCAACGTCCTCACTACCGTAGTCCCGATGGCAACGACCCGCCCGCCGCGCCGGCGCGTGAGAGCGATCGCCTCGGCAGTCGGTTCCGGCACCGAGTAGTACTCCGAGTGCATCAGGTGATCGTCGATTTGATCAGTCCCGATAGGTCGAAAAGTGTCGAGTCCCACTTCCAATTCCACGGCTTCCAAACCTATGCCCCGCTCGGCCAGGTTGCGAACGACCTGATCCGTAAAGTGAAGTCCGGCCGTGGGCGCCGCCGCCGAACCGACCCGGTCGGCAAACACGGTCTGATACCGCTCCGCATCAATCAGAGGTTCCCGAATATACGGCGGCAGGGGCGTTTCCCCTTGACGGGCCACCGCCCCCTCGACGCTGCTCCCGTCGATGGTGGTGAGGTCGAGCCGGAAGACTCCGTCCGGCAGCGCTCCGGCGACTTTGGCGACCAACAGGCCGAGGTCCAGCACCACACCGGGTTTGATCCGGCGGGCCGGTTTGACCAGCGCCTCCCACAGATCTCCCCTAATGCCGAGCAGTAGCACCTCTACGGCACCGCCGCTGTCGCGTTTCGTGCCGCGTAGCCGGGCCGCCCGCACGCGCGTCTTGTTGACGACGACCAGATCCCCCCGGTCGAGCAAGTCGGGGAGATCTCGAAACGTGTGGTCGGTCAAGTCCCGGGTATCGAGCAACCGGGCTGCATCGCGCGGCTCGGCAGGTTGCTGGGCAATCGCTTCATCGGGCAACAAATAGGAGAATTCGACGGTTCTCACAGCGTTGCAGGGTAGGCGCAGTTGAAGGGGTTGGCGCCGTGCTAGTCGAGCAAGGTCTGCTGGGCGGCCGCCGGAGGCGCGAGTCCCAAATGAAGGTAGGCAGCCGGCGTCGCTACCCGTCCCCGGGGGGTGCGTTTGAGAAATCCGATCTGGAGCAAGAAGGGCTCGTAGGCATCTTCGACCGTCTCGGGTTCCTCGCCGACCACAATCGACAGGGTAGACAATCCGACCGGGCCACCGCCGAACTTCACGACGATGGCCTCCAGGATCTCCCGGTCAACCTTGTCGAGACCCTTCTCATCCACTTCGAACACTTCCAGCGCCGCCCGGGCCGTCGGCTCGTTGGCAACGCCATCTGCTCTGGCAACAGCGAAATCGCGGACGCGAGCCAACAAACGGTTGGCAATCCGGGGAGTGCCTCGACCCCGGAGGGCGATCAGATCGGCGCCTTCGGCGGTGATCGGCACACCCAGGATGGCTGCCGAGCGGTGCACAATCCGTCCGAGTTCAGATTGGCTGTAGTAGTCCAGTTTGTCGACGATCCCGAACCGGTCGCGGAGCGGGGCTGCGACTTTCCCTTTTCTCGTGGTGGCGCCCACCAGCGTGAATCTGGGGAGATCCAGCCGGATCGATTGGGCGGAGGGGCCCTTGCCCAAGACGATGTCCAGCTGGAAATCCTCCATGGCCGAGTAGAGCACTTCCTCGACTGCCCGGGGCAAGCGGTGAATCTCGTCGATGAAGAAGACATCGCCGTTGTCGAGGTTGGTGAGGATCGAAGCAACGTCACCCGCTCTCTCCAAGGCCGGGCCCGAAGTGATCCGCAATCGTGAGCCCATCTCGTTGGCGAGAATCCCGGCCATCGTCGTCTTGCCCAGACCGGGCGGACCCGAGAGCAGAACGTGGTCGAGAGGCCGATTGAGGGTACGGGCGGCCTCGATCGAGATCGCCAAACGTTCTTTCAGCTTGGCCTGGCCGACAAACTCTTCTATCGATTGCGGTCGAAGGGTCGCTTCGACGACGTCATCGTCGGGCAGGGCCACCGGTGTGAGCAGGTCTTCCCTCATCGCCTCCCCAGACTGCGGAGCGCTTGCCGGAGCTGTTCGGCAACCGGCGCCTCCGGCTCGATGTTGGCCATGACCTCCCGGATTTCGGTTGCCTGATAGCCCAGCCCCTCGAGCGCATCTCGAACCTGGGCAACGGTACTTGTTCCGACCACGGTGTCGGAGTCGAAGGTGGTGATCTTCGGTTTTAGTTCGAGGACCATCTTCTGGGCTCCCCGCCTGCCGATCCCGGGCACCGTGGTGAGCGCGTCGACGTCTTCCGCCGCGATAGCTCTTCGCACCTCTTCGGGTCGCAACGCCCCCAGCGTCGCCATCGCCACCTTGGGCCCGATTCCGGAGGCACCCAGCAAGACGCGAAAGAGATCACGTTCGGCCTCACCGCCGAATCCGTGCAGGGCCATGGCATCTTCGCGAACCACCAGATGGGTGTGGAGCACTACTTCTTCTCCGATACTCGGAAGGTCTGCCACCGTACGCGGGGTTACGGCTATCTCATAGCCGACTCCCCCGACGTCCAGGACCACGGCGGTGGCCCGCACTGAGACGAGGGTCCCTCGTAACCGACCGATCATGTGGCCGCCTCTACTCGCTCGAGAAGGGCGGCGCCCTGCAGATGGCAAAGCGCCACGGCCAGCGCGTCCGCCGCATCGGCCGGACTTGGCAACTCCGCCAGGCTCAATCGCTGGGCGACCATCTTCTGTACCTGTTCCTTGGGAGCGTTGCCGTAGCCGGCCACCGCCCGCTTGACGCTGGATGGCGTGTATTCGTACACCACGAGACCTGCTTGGGCGGCAACCAGCATGGCCACTCCGGCTGCTCGCCCGACGTTGGCGACGGTCTGCAGGTTCCGATTCGAAAACACTTGCTCGATTGCCACGACCTTGGGACGGTGTTCGGCAACGAGTCCGGTCAGGTCACGATGCAGCTCCAACAGCCTTTGGGCGACCGGGGCTTGCGAGCTGGTGCGGATCACGCCGGCGGCGATGGCCCGCGGACCGTCAGTTACCAGCCCGTAGCCGGTGGTCGTGAGCCCGGGATCGATTCCGAGTACGAACATATGTACGGGAGTGTAGAGGGAGGCTGAGACACCCCGGTGTCTTTCCGCCCCGCAGGCGGCCCGCGGAGAGGGTGGCTCTTCTCGGACCGCGGACCGCGGAAGCCGGACAGCTGCTGTTTGGTTGATGCTGTTGGTCTTCTCTGGTCGGGGAGGTTTCGCCGTCTGGCCGGGTGGTGTTCTTTTGCATCGAGGGAACGATCCAACTCGGTGGTCCGGACGGTCGTGAGCCTTTCCCGCCGGCGGAAGAGCCGCGCCGCCGCCGCAGGCGGCGGAGCGGAGAGGGTGCAAGGACGGTCCTCCAAGCCTCCACCCTTTCGTCTCGAGGTAACCGACCACCTTGCTGGCTTGCTGCTTGCTGCTTGATGCTTGCTGGTGTTCTCTGATCTGAAGGTTTCGCCGTCTGGCCGGGTGGGTGTTCTTTTGCATCGAGGAAACCATCCAACTCGGGCTTTTCGTGAGCCTCTCCCGCCGGCGGGAGAGACGCGCCGCCGCAGGCTGCGGAGCGGAGAGGGTGTCTCTGCCTTGATGCTTGATGCTTGCTGCTGGTAGCTGGTGTTAGTTCGCTGTTTTCTGTCACACCCACCCGGTATGTTCAGGTTATGGAAACGGTAGAAGCAACCATCGATCAGCTCGAACAGCTTTTGGTTGACGACGAAGCTCACATCGCTCGGTTACGGGCCCGCCAGATCGTCGCCCTCCAAGCGTTGGACATCGCGCAAGTCGCAATAATGGACGGGGCCCGCACTATGGCCGAGTGGGTGGCGGCCCGCCTGGATGTGACCCCTGAAACCGCCCAGAAACTCACCCAAACCGCCGTCCGTCTCATCGACCAGCCCTCTCTGGCAGAAGACCTCGAGGGTGGTCGGGTTTCCTTCGATCGGATAGTCGAAGAGTCCCGCCTGGTTTCCTCGGGGGCTTCTTCTGAGCTGGTAGCCCAATCCCGCGGTTGGGATCTGGTTGGGTTGCGGCGGATGGTGGCCCGCCACCAACGCCTCAGCCGTTCCGGCGAACAGCGGGTCTTCTCGGATCGGGAACTGAAACTGCAACCCACCCTGGATCAGACCTACTACAAGATCTGGGGAGGGCTCCCCGGTTTGGAAGGCCGCCAGGTCGAACAAGCGCTCCAACAAAGAGCCGACCAGTTCCCGCCCCTCCCCAACGGCCGGCACGCACCACGAGCCCAACGGTTCGCCGACGCGCTGGTCTCCATCGCCCAAGACTCCCTCGACCAAACCCCCAAAGCAGCACCCACGTCAACCCCGTTGGTGTCGATCTTCCTCGACGCCCACCAAGCCGCTACTTCTAACGGGGAGACCGGAGCCACTATTGCTACCGGACCCCGGATAGGGCCGCTCACTTTGGAACAGATCCTCTGCGACGGTCAAGTCGAAATCCTTATGACCTCCCCTAATGGCAAACCCCTCACGGTCGGGCCGACCGCCCGCACCATCCCCCCCAAACTGAGAAGATTCATCCTCCACCGCGACGGGGGTATGTGCACCATTGCGGGGTGCCGGTCCCGCTACCGGCTCCAACCCCACCACATCACCCCCCGCAGCCAAGGCGGAACCCACCACCCCTACAACCTCACCACCCTGTGCTGGTATCACCATCATGTGGTCATCCACCGCCACGGCTACCAAATCGATCCCGACTCCCCACCCCAACGGAGACGCTTCCTCAAACCCCAAACCCGCCCACCACCCTGACCCCAGCCACTCCGCTACCCCAATCCCAAACCAACCCACCATTGGAAACCTCCAGATTGATCTTTCGGCCCCGGTCGTTCTGGCGCGGGCAATTGGAACTGCCATCAGCAATACTGTCGCCATGACCAATCGCAACGTGCTCGGCACTTCCCTCGAACCTTGTGGAGTCGATCCACTGACCGGCTTCTACCGTGACGGATCGTGCCAATCGGGGCCTGAAGACCTCGGCCTCCACACCATATGTGCAGTGGTGACCAGGGAATTCCTCGACCACCAGCGTCGCATCGGCAATGACCTCAGCACTCCGGCACCGCAGTATCTATTCCCCGGATTGGTTCCGGGCGACCGTTGGTGTGTGACGGCGGTGAACTGGTTGCGAGCCCACCACGATGGGACGGCCGCGCCGGTAGTCCTGGCCTCAACGAACGAGCGCACCCTCGAAGTGATTCCCTTGTCGATCCTCGAGCAGTATGCGGTCGACGTTCCGGTCGACCCGGGAGCCCTCGACGGCTAGTTCCCGTCGGCCAGGGCGGCCATCACCTCGTCGGCAATATCGAAGTTTGCATAGACACTCTGAACGTCGTCGAGATCCTCCAAGGCGTCGATCAGTCTGAGCACCTTGGGAGCAGTCTTCGCGTCAACGGGAACCGTCGTAACCGGTAGCTGGGTCACTTCGGCAGTGTCCAGAGTCAACCCCATCTCTTCAAAAGCCCTCTTGACGGTGTTGAAGTCCGAGGCAGCGCAGGTTACTTCGAAAAGCCCGTCCGACTCTCGCACGTCCTCGGCGCCGGCTTCCAAAGCTGCCAGCATGACCTCGTCCTCGCCGCCTTCCACCAACAGATATCCCTTCTGCTCGAAGAGATAGGAGACAGATCCCGGTTCGCCAAGGTTCCCGGCATTGCGGCTGAAAGTGGAACGCACGTCCGACGACGCCCGGTTCCGATTGTCGGTGAGGATTTGAACGTAGAGAGCGACTCCGCCGGGTCCGTATCCCTCGTAGTACATCTCTTCGTAGTGGGCGCCCTCGACATCGCCGATGCCCCGTTTGATGGCTCGCTCTATGTTGTCGTTTGGTACCGAGGCCGCCCGGGCCTTGTCAATGGCGTTGGACAGGGTGGCGTTGGCGGCCGGGTCACCACCGCCCTCCCGGGCGGCCACTTCCACCATCTTGACCAGCTTGGCGAAGAGTTGGCCCCGCTTGGCGTCCTTGGCACCCTTCCTGTGTTTGATCGTCGACCATTTGGAATGTCCGGACATCATTGGTCTCCGTCGACACGGCGCCGGTGTTCGGCGGCCTCCAACAACATTGTATGGATCCGAACGTCTCTGGTCAGTTCGGGATGGAAGGAAGACGCCAGGATGTTGCCTTGCCGGACCATCACCGGGTGATTGTCGATCTCCGCTACCACATCGACGCCCCCACCCAACTTGGCGACCCTGGGGGCGCGGATGAAGACCGCCCGGAAGGGTTCGTCGAGCCCGTCAATCGGCAGGTCGGCTTCGAACGACTCGTTCTGTCGCCCGAAGGCGTTCCGCTCAACGATTATGTCCAGGACTCCCAATTGGGGTTGGTCCACCCCGGTCACTCCGGCAGCCAGAAGGATCATTCCGGCACAGGTGCCAAAGGTCGGAAGCCCGCCGGCGATTGCCGACCGGAGCGGATCAATGAGCCCGTAGATCCCGGCGAGTCTGCCGATCGTCGTTGATTCGCCACCCGGAATGATGAGGGCATCTATGCCCTCCAGATCCTCCGGGCGGCGCACCGGACACCAGCTTCCCCCTGCCGTTTCGACGGCCAGCGCATGCTCGCGCACCCCGCCCTGAAGGGCGAGTACACCTACCTCGACCACGCTCACCAACCCCGGGTCTGCAGCAGCTCGGAGTCGCTCAGCGTTCCCATCTCAATGCCGACCATCGCCTCGCCGAGTCCGCTCGAGACTTTGGCGATCGTCTCCGGTGTGTCGTGGAAGGTGACGGCCTCCACGATTGCCCGGGCCCGCGGGGCCGGATCGACCGATTTGAAGATCCCGGATCCCACGAACACGCCGTCGCACCCCAATTGCATCATCAGCGCGGCGTCCGCAGGCGTGGCTATTCCCCCGGCGGCAAAATTGACGACAGGAAGACGTCCCGAGGCGGCAATTTCCTGCGCCAGATCGAAAGGGGCGCCCATCGATTTGGCGGCTGCCATCAATTCGCCCGCCTCCATCGTGGACAGTGCCCGAATCTCCCGATTCATGGTCCGCATATGTCGGACCGCCTCGACCACATTCCCGGTGCCGGCCTCGCCCTTGGTCCGGATCATGGCAGCGCCTTCGCCGATCCGGCGTAATGCTTCGCCCAGGTTGCGCGCTCCACAGACAAACGGCGTTGTGAACGCCCACTTGTCGATGTGGTTTTCTTCATCGGCGGGAGTCAGCACTTCGCTCTCATCGATGTAATCAACTCCCAGCGCCTGCAGAACCTGCGCCTCTACGAAGTGGCCGATCCGGACCTTGCCCATCACCGGGATGCTGACCGAATCGATGATCTCCTGGATCTTCTCCGGGTCGGCCATCCTGGCCACTCCGCCGTCTCTGCGAATGTCGGCCGGGACCCGCTCCAGCGCCATTACCGCGACCGCGCCGGCTTCCTCGGCAATCTTGGCCTGCTCGGCGTTGACGACATCCATGATGACGCCGCCCTTGAGCATCTCGGCCAGCCCGCGTTTGACTCGATCAGTTCCTGCTTCCACCGTGTACTCCTTGCTCACCTTGGATTCTACCGCCACTCGAAGGTTCGGCCTTCGGGAACGAGATGAATCCACGTTGTGCCGGGTGCCAGGTTGATTTCTTGGCGGGAAGAGTCGAACAGCCGGAAAAAGTCGGTGAGCCTGCCCCGTTCCCACCGGCCGACGATGGCGTTGCCGTCCCGAAACACAATGGCTTCTCCGGAGCCACGTACTTCAAAGTCGGGGACGGGCGTCCCGCTCGAATCGGTTCGACCCGTCTCGAGTTGCTCGACCACCAGAACGACCACATTGGCTGCCACTATCTGCTCTCCGGCGGCGGATTCGTGAGGTTGCGACCCGTGGTAACGGAGGTAGCCGCCGTCGGCTGCCGAATAGCCGTAGGTCACTTGATGGCGAGCGGACGATTGGATCTCGACGATGCGGGCCTGCTCACCGGCCTGGTTGTCTCCAAACGAAAACCAGGATCCGTCCACCCCGGTCGGGTCGTCGAGGGTGGCAAGCGCGGCTTCCGGATTGAACATCAGGTCGTAGAGGGCGGGACGATCAGGCGCCCGGCGGTAGGCGATTGTCCCCAAGTTCGGATCCCCCAGATCGACGGCTACTTCCCGGATTGAGGCGACGACGTTGGCAACGCCTCCTGAATAACCGACAAAGGCTCCAAAAGGGGCGAGCAGTTTGGGATCGACCTCGCGCACACTCCGGACCGGCCCAACTTCCGCCGGCACCCGGGATTGGAACAGAGCCAGCAGGCGGGATATCCCGCCCTCGACCGGGATGTCGAAGACCAGGTCTGCTTGCTCCAATCCTTCCTGAGGTCTCGAGGCCGTCGAGTTGTCGATCTTGACGGCCAGAATCGGCGGTAGGGGGACATCCTCAGGCTTGTCGAGGCCGGTGAGCGGCCAGGTCTCCCCGGCGGTCGGCGTCGTCGAGGGTTCGGTGGCGGTGGTCGATGTCGTGCTGCTGGAAGTAATCGAGGTTGCGGTGGTCGTGGATGTCTGCGGTACGGTGCCGTCGGTTGATTGGCCGCCGGCCAAGATGATGACGCCGACAAAAACCACCACGACCGCAGCGAAACCGCCGGCGAGCCCCCAACGCTGCCGTTCGGTCAACGACTCGTACATCTCTCGTATGGTCTTCATAGGAGGACTGCGCAGGTTACCGTCGGACTCGTTCGTACAGTTCGACATAACGGGGCAGCACATGCCTCCAGTCATAGGCGGCGGCGGCTTGCCTGGCAGCTTGGCCCTGCCGCTCTGATCCCCGGCGGTCTCGAAGCGCTTCGATCAGTTGATTCGCCAGACTCTGCGGGTCGGCGACCGCGGCATAGCGGGCCACGGTGCCGGCCACCTGCCGGAACGGCTCCAGGTCGGAAATCACCGGTGCGCAGCCGGCTGCCATGGCCTCCAGCAGACCGACCCCGAAACTCTCGCCCCCCAGATTGGGTGCGCAATAGATGCCGGCCTGAGCCAGCTGCCGACGTTTCTCCAACGCCAATGTTGTGCCCAGATAGCGAATTCCGCCGTCTTGACCACCCCGGTCCGCACCAAGCACGATCAACTCCGCGTCGTGCACGGCGGCCCGAACTATCGGCCAGGCGGCCAGGAGAACGTCGAGACCTTTGCGCGGCTCGTCGCGGCCCAGGAACGCCACCCGGTTGAGGTGACGGTCCTCCTGAAGCGCGAAAGCTCCAACGTCGATGGCATTGGGAATCAAAGACAATTCGCCGACCAGATGCCGGACGGCCGATGCGGCCGCTTCGCTCACAGCGGTAACCGCCTGGAGACGGGAGAGGACCTTTCGCAACGCCGGTCCGGCGAACCGGTAGAGAGCCCGTACCCGGGTAGATGGATCCGCATGAAAGGTGCCCACCGCCGGTGCGTCGGTACCCAGGTAGGCGGCCGGGGAGGTGAGAAACATCAACGGTTCGTGGATGTGGACCACGTCGGCTCCCCGTACGGCCCGTTGGGTCTTGCCGACCGTTGCCGGGTGTAATGCAATCGGTGCTATGGACCCGTTGGCCCTGACCCGGACCGACCGGCCGACCAGCTTGGTTTCGGAAGGCCCCTTCGTTCCCGGAGCCACCAACCACGCCTCGTGGCCGATCGCTCGGATCTCTTCAACCAGACCGATCGCTTGTTGCTGGACACCGCCCGGTTCATCGATTGAGTAGGGACAGACGACGGCGATTCTCATTTGACGGCGCGGTCTGAGGGCCAGTTCGGTTGAAGAATGTGCCACTGAGTTGGTTCCCGGCGAATCAATGCTTCGAGGGCCGCGGCTATACGCTGGGTTCCGACGGCTATCCGGCCCGGTCCTTCGGTCGGAATGTCGACGGGCGGCTCGATTACGAGATGATGGCCCGCCCCATCGGCGAAAAACGCAGCAACGGGAAAGACCGGCACAACTAGCCGGGCCGCCAGAGCGGCCGCTCCGCCCGGCAATTCCGTCCGCTCCCCAAAAAACTCCACCCCAACTCCCCCGTCTCCGATATTCCGATCCATCACTAGCGCCACGGCAGCGCCCCGCTGCAATCCCTCGGTTAGCAATCCCATGACGTTGGCGCTTCCGTCTGCGAGCACCGCGTCGATACCGAAAGCCTTGCGAACGTCGACAAACCAACGGGTCAATCGGGGGTTCGGCAGGTTTTCCGCAACGGCGATCAGTTCCAAACCGAGATCGTGGGCGACGCTGCCCGCTACCTCCCAATTCCCGACATGGGGAAGGACGAAGATCATTCCGCGGCCCGTCGCCTGCGCGGCCTTCACCCGATCGAGACCCTCAACGGCGATTCGATCCAGCATGACCGGTACCCGCCGGGACCGCACCCAGAACACCTCGGCCCAGTAGCGCCCGTAGGCGGCAAAGACCTCGCGGGCCGCGGCCTCCACCTCTGCTTCCGCGCCCAAAACCCGGGTCATGTGGCGGATCGCCATCCGTCTTCGACCATCGGCCCGCGAGTAGGCCAGCGTTCCCAGGGCCCTCCCGGTTCGCCTCATCAGGGCTTCTGGCAGCAGACCGAACAAGGCAACGGCCAGCCGGTAGGCGAAATATTCGAAGATACCGCTCACGATTCCAACTGGCGCCACGTCGAAACAAACCGTTGAACGACCGTCAGCCACGTCAAAGCAGCCATCAACCAGAGCATCGGGCCGATTTGCCCGGTCCCCACCCCGAGGCAGTAGAGGATGACCCGCTCGGCTCTCCCCATGATCCCGGCCAGACCGTCCACTCCGACTCCCTCGGCTTTGGCTCGCAGATACGAGGTGATCAACGAGGCCCCCAAGCTGGCGACGGCCAGCGCCACCAACAGCGGATCATCGGAGACCGCATAGGCGACTCCGGCAAACATGGCAGTTTCGCCGATCCGATCGGTAACGGAATCGAGAAACGCTCCGCGGGGCCCGGCCGTACCACGATGACGAGCAACCGGTCCATCCAACGCGTCCACGAATGACCCGACTGCTACCAGCGCGCCGCCCGCAATCAGGCCATCGGCGGCCACCAGATAGGCTCCTCCGATCGTCAACAACAGACCCAGGGTGGTCAGGTGAGCCGGTCTGAGGCCGAGGCGTGCCAGCATCCGACCCGCCGTCTGCAGCGCTCCATCGATTCGCGGGCGGATCCTTGTTTCGATCACGTACGCTCCTTGGATCCCGGAAGGTAGCACACCGACCGATGGTTGATTCTGCTCACTACAATCCGGCCAAAGCCAGACGCCACTGGAGGTCACGTGATTCCGGAGAAGATCAGGAATGTTGTACTGGTCGGTCATGGAGGGAGCGGTAAAACGTCGCTCGCCGAGGCCCTCCTCTTCACCGCCGGAGCGACCACTCGGGTAGGCCGGGTCGAAGACGGCAACACCGTCACCGACTTTGAACCCGAGGAAATCGAGAGACAGATATCGCTGAGTTTGGCGTTGGCCTCCTTCACCTGGAAGGGACACAAAGTCAACATCATCGATGCCCCCGGGTACGCCGGCTTTCTGGGTGACGCCCGGTCGGCCCTCCGCGCTGCGGACCTCGCCCTGTTCGTGGTTTCCGGGGTGGACGGGGTAGAGGTACAGACCGAGATCCTCTGGGATCTGGCTGCCGAGGAAGGCATTCCCCGCGCCGTATTCATCAACAAACTCGACCGGGAACGCTCCTCCTTCTCGCGTGCTCTGGCCGAGTTGCAAGAAGCTTTCGGAAAACGGATCGCTCCCATCCACCTCCCGATCGGAACTGAGACTGAACTCTCCGGACTGGTCCGTATCGTCTCCAATCGAGCGCATACCTATACGGGAGGCAATCCGGTGGGCTCCCCCACCGACCCGCCCGCCGATCTGGCCGACACAGTCCGGGAAACCCACACGGCGCTGGTGGAGTCGGTCGTCGAGACCGACGACGCCCTGATGGAGAAGTACTTCGAGGGGGAAGAACCAACCCGTGAGCAAATGGTCGAGGTGATCCATCAAGGTATGTTGGATCGTGAGGTATTCCCGGTGCTCGTCGGGTCGGCCAGCACCTTGATCGGGATCGACACCCTGGCCGATTTCCTGGTCGACTTCGGTCCTAATCCACTTGAACATGCTCAGCCTCCTCTGGCCGTCGGCGATGAGTTGGTCGTCGACCCGAACGGGCCGGCGGTGGCCTACGTTTTCAAAACCATCTCTGACCCGTATGTGGGACGCGTCTCCCTGTTTCGGGTGTTCTCCGGCTCAATCAAGGCTGACGACGAGCTGGACCACGCCGGCCACAGCGGCAAGGTGAGGATGCACAATCTGTTCTTCATGCAGGGAAAGGAGCACCACGATGCCCCGGAAGTGGTCACGGGGGATCTCGCGGCGGTGGCCAAGCTCGAATCGGTGATCGCCGGCGACACGTTGCGAAGCCACGGAAACAACGTCCAGATCGCCCGAGTGCCTTTCCCCAAGCCGGTCATGAGCCTGGCCGTCTTCCCCAAGGCGGCCCAGGACGAAGAGAAGCTATCGACCGCGCTGGCCAAGATCGCCGAAGAGGACCCCACCCTGAGTGTCGAGCGTCGAGCGGAAACGAAGGAAACGGTCCTGTCCGGTTTGGGCGACACGCATCTGGATGTGACCGTTGCCCGGTTGGCCAGGAAGTTCGGGGTGGATGTCGACACCGCCGTGCCCACGGTGCCTTATCGGGAGACCATCACCGCCTCCGCTGAAGCCGAAGGCAAACACAAAAAACAGAGCGGCGGCCGGGGGCAGTTTGGTGTGGCTTCTGTCAGATTCGAACCCCTTCCCCGCGGATCAGGTTACGAGTACGTCGACGGCATCAAGGGCGGCTCGATTCCTCGTCAGTACATTCCGGCAGTCGACAAGGGCATTCAGGAGGGCCTCCAGAGAGGCATCCTGGCCGGATATCCGACGATCGACGTTCGAGCCACTGTCTTCGACGGTAAGTACCACTCGGTCGACTCGGACGAATTGTCGTTCCGTATGGCGGGCATACTGGCCTTTCGGGCGGCCGCCGCCAACCTTCGGCCGGTGTTGTTGGAGCCAATCGTCAAGGCCAACATCCGGGTGCCCGAGGAGTACATGGGCGATGTAATCGGCGATCTCAACGCCAAACGGGGACGGGTGTTGGGCATGGACTCCGACGGCCGGTTGCGGGTGGTGACCGCCGAGGTGCCGCTGGCCGAGATGCAACGGTATGCCATCGACCTCCGCTCGATCACCGGTGGACGCGGCATCTTCGAGATGCAATTCGACCACTATCAGGAGATGCCGAGCAACGAGGCGGACAAGGTCATAGCTGCCGCCAAGCAACGCGATGAGGATTGATGGCACCGACGTCCAAGTGGAGGACGGAAACCACAAGTCACCAATTGCATGTCCGGCAAGGGTCGCCAACCGGCGCCCGGTGAACCGATGTGCCGGCTAGTCCGGAAGGAACCAACATGACAAATGAAGATGCAACACTGCGAATCGGCAGCGACGAATACCGCCTTCCGGTGATTGTCGGCTCGACGGGTGAAATCGCGGTGGATATCAACCGCTTGCGGGCAACCAGCGGCGTAGTCACCTTTGACAAGGGTTTCGCCAACACCGCGGAGACGAAGAGCTCGATCACTTTTCTGGACGGCGAAAAAGGCGTCCTCCGGTATCGTGGATACCCGATCGAACAGCTGGCCGAGTCCGCCTCGTTTCTCGAGGTGGCCTATCTCCTCTCTGCCGGTGAGCTCCCTACCCGCGCCCAATTGGATAGCTACACGGACGAGATCACATACCACACGATGCTGCGTGAGGACATGAAGCATCTTTTCGAGGCGTTTCCCAGGGAAGCGCATCCGATGCAGATCCTCGCTTCGGCCATATCAGCCCTGGCCACCTACTATCCCGACGCCCTGGATCCGTCGGATCGCTGGGCATCAGACATCAGCATGAAACGATTGCTCGCCAAGGTGCCGACCATGGTCGCCTGGTCCTACAAGTACAGCCGCAACGAGCCGTATGTGTACCCACGTAACGATCTCGACTACGTGTCCAATTTCCTGAACATGATGTTCTCCTACCCGACCGAGGAGTACGTGATCGATCCGGTCGTCGCCAGGGCTCTGAATGTATTGTTCATCCTGCATGCCGACCATGAGCAGAACTGCTCGGCCACCACCGTGCGGGTAGTTGGCTCGGGACAGGCCAACCTCTACTCATCGGTGGCAGCCGGTGTCCATGCTCTCTCGGGTCCCCTTCACGGCGGCGCCAATCAGCGGGTGGTGGAGATGCTCGATGAGATCGTCGAAGCCGGAGGTGATATTGCCCCCTTTGTCGCTCGGGCCAAGGACAAGGACGATCCCTTCCGCCTCATGGGGTTCGGTCACCGGGTGTACAAGAACTTCGATCCCCGGGCGGAGATCCTCAAGCAGTACGCCCAACAGATCGTTGGTCTCCTCGGTACGGACGACCCCCTCCTCGACGCGGCGTTGCAACTTGAGGAAGTAGCCCTCGAAGACGATTACTTCGTGGAGAAAAAGCTCTATCCCAACGTCGATTTCTATTCGGGAGTCATCTACCGGACGATGGGCTTCCCCACCGATCTATTCACCGTCCTGTTCGCGGTAGGCCGGTTGCCGGGTTGGATAGCCCAATGGCAGGAAATGAAACAGGATCCCTCGACCCGAATCGGTCGTCCGCGCCAGATCTACACGGGTGAATCCACCAGAGACTGGGTGCCGATTGAAGAGAGAAGCAGCTAGGGTCCGACTTCCTCTTCGTAGGCCTGGTCCACCACCGCCCCGGTGACCGCGTCCACGCGAACCAGACCCCGGATGGTCGGTGGGTCGTCGGACGAGTAGACCAGCACATGCCAGATCGGTTTCGATCGCCAACCTTCGAACACCACTGCCGCCGACGAATGTCCGACCGGAAAGGACACCTCTCGACCGGTCGCGGCCAGAGCTTCTTCGGCCGTCGTGCCCAATTCCCATGCGGACAAGAAATGATAGCCACCAAGGGCGGCGAGCACCCCGGCCAACACATACAGACCAGATGGCAGTCCCTGGGTGGCTCCCAGCACGGCCAGAAGAGCGCCCCCGAGAAATATGAAACCCGACGTTCGGCGTCGGCGAGGCCTGGGGAATTCGTAGGACCCGGGCAGGTTGGCATCGAGATCTTCTGGAACTCTTTCGGCGTCCGCCACCTCTTTGGGAATCTCGATGCCGCCCATGGCCTAATCCGCGATCAGCTCGACGGACTCCAGAGCCCTCCGGTCGAGAACATCATCGCCCCGGCGCCGATGCCAGCCATCCCATAGTGCCAGCATCGACGGGAGCACCAACACTGATGCAATGAGGGCGAAACCGATCGCATAGACGGTGACCTGCCCCATTTGGGCAAACGGCTTCAAGGAAGAGGTCATCAGGACACCAAACCCGGCCATGGTGGTGAACGCCGAGCCGGCCAGCGCTCCGCCGGTGTGGCGAGCTGTGGACCTGATGGCTTCCTCGGGCTCGTCGAAACGAATCCGGTCCTCCTGGAAACGGTGCGTCACATGAATAGTGAACGGAACGCCGATTCCGATCGCCAGCGCCGATAGCGTGGCGGTGATCGGGTTGAAGGGGATTCCCGTGGCGGCCATCATTCCGAAAGTCCACAAGACCACCAGCGCCACCGGGAGAATCGTGATCACCCCGAGGAACGGCCGGCGCGATTCAAACCAGAAGTTCGCGATTAGAAGCAGCATGGCCGCGGCCAGGGTGATGAACAGGGATCGTACTTGCGAATCGGAGAGGCTCTGGATGATCACCGATGAGATGATCTCTTGGGAGGTGGGCGTCACCAAGAGGCCTGCGTCGGTCAAGGACACAAAATCGCCGTCCAATGCGGTCCGCAGCTCAACCGCGCCCTCTTCTCCGGCGCTCGTCTGGATCGTGAACTGAGCGGCACCAAAATTGCCGGCCGAACCGGACAAGACCTGACCCATCTCGTCGGGAGCTGCAGCCAAAGCTGCCGCGTAAATGGCATCAACATCGGCGTCGGCGGTCACCGTGAGATCCTCCTGAAGCCCATTGGCAAAAGCCACGGCCGCGAACTCAGGCGAAGCCGGTTGTCCTTGGGACTCCTCGGTGGGTTGCAGAAGAGTCGCTACCACGGAGACCGGTGACTGGGCCTGGGCGAAACCGCCAAAAGAAGCGACGTTTTCGGTGTCGGCCAGATTCCCCCAGGCTTCCAGCATCGCATTGTGGGCTGCCGGTGTCGCCACATCGCCTTCGATGAGCACCGAGGTCGATTCGCCAAACCCGCCTCCAAACTCCTCCGACAAGGTATTGAGAGTTGTCACGGCCGGCGAATCTTCAGGGAGGAAGTCGGTGAAGCTGAACTTCGTATCGAGTTGGGTCAGGCCGAAATAACCGACGCCACCCAGCACTAGCGCAATGATCAGCGTGGGAATCGGGGCATGCTCGGCCAGCGCCGCGGTCCGCGCCATCAGCCTCGGGAGGGCCCGCTCGGTAGCACCTGCGGCCAGGGCGGCACTCGGCAACCGGCCGGCCCGTTCTGCCCGGCGGTCCAGCAGGAGTCGGACGGCCGGTACGAAGGTCATCATCAAGATGAAGGCTGCCCCGATGCCCACTGCGGAAAGGATCCCGAAATCGGCCAGTGCCGGAAGCGGGCTGAACACGTTGGTGAGGAACCCGACCGCGGTAGTGACGGTCGCCAGGATGAGGGCGACACCCACGGTGCCGATCGCCCGGCCGGTAGCTCCCGTCACGTCGCGACCCTCCCCCAATTCTTCCCGGTAGCGGGCGGTCAAGTGGATGGCGTAGTCGACGCCGAGACCCACCAGCAGGATCGGAATGATCTGACCGATCTCGTTGAAGGGGCCGATCCACTCCAGATAGCCGGGTCCGAGCAACACCCCGATCCCTTGTTCCCACACGATCGCCATCAGGATGACCCCCATCGTCAGACCGATGTCGGCGCCGCTGCGCCGCAGCGCCCCAAATAGGGTGAGCCCGACCTTGGGACGCAGGAAGTACACGAAACCGAGAATGGCCAGGATGATGGCTATTGCGATCATGAACAAGCGGCCGACCTCCGCCAGGAAATCCGTGTCTTCGCCGAAGAGCAACGCAAAACTGAATGGTTCGACGGTGATGCCCTCTCCGGCATCGATGGCGCGCAACGCCTGGCCGAGATCGGCTTCCAGTTCCACCAACTGGGTGAACGCTTCATCACCGTCGCTGAATTGTGAAGCGTCCAGGAAGATGATGGCCAGACCCGCCGGCGACGACGGCACCGTCAGGTCGGCGTTCTGTGAGGCGAGTTGCGTCAGGAATCCGGTTTGTTCGGGGGGAGCGAACTCGGCAGCCTGTTGGTAGATCTTTTTCACGTCGGCATCGCCCAGCGCAGCCAGAGGGAGATTCTGCTGGGCGGCGGCTCCCAGGACACCGTCCAGAAAGGACACGACCCCGGGTCGCTGCGGCTGCTCGGACAAATATGCTCCGGCGTCACTCTCCGCCACCACCCGGTTGATCTCCTGAACGGCCTTCAAACCGGCGGCACTGATCACGTCATCCCCGGTAATCACCACCTGTATCACCTCTTCGGAGGCGCCGCTCGAGAAAAGATCACCAATGCGTTCGGAAGCCTGGATCTCCGGCGTGTCCGGAGCGAACCCCTCCTGACCGGTCTCGCGAACCATCTGCGAGTTGAGAGCGCCAAACAGCAGCGTGGCGATTACGACCACCACCACGATAAACACCGGAGCGCGCTGGGCGGCGCCGGACAAGAAATGAACCAGAGCTTTCACGGGGTTCTCCCTAACGAGTTTCTATCAGGCCAAGCAATACAAAGGAAAAATCGAATCCATAGCTTAGGAGGACCTGCGACTGTAAATGTCACACGTCGCGGCAGAGTTGTATCAGACCGGGTCGTTCAACGAGGTGGGCGCGCCGCCTCTGCGATCGCCGCAACCGCTACGGACACCTCCAGGCCCCGCTCCTCTGCCTCTTCGCCGTAATACCGGAGCCCTACCGTGCCGTTCTCGACGTCTCGATCTCCAACCACCAGAACCGCAGGGTGTTTATCGACGAGCGCCCGACGAATCTTCTCGCCAACCGTCTCGCCGGTTTCGTCCACCTCGACCCGCAGACCGGCTCCCCTCAATTGGGCGGCTACGCCTTCGGCATACTCGAGGTGTCTATCTGCTACGGGAACGATGGTCGCCTGAACAGGGGCAAGCCACATCGGGAAAGCTCCGGCGTAGTGCTCGACCAGGATGCCGAAGAAACGTTCCACGGACCCTAACAAGGCGCGGTGCACCATGACCGGGCGTTCCCGGGTGTTGTCGGTGGTGGTGTACTCGAGGTCGAAACGTTCGGGATTCGAGAAGTCCACTTGGATAGTCGACAGTTGCCACCTCCGGCCGATGGCGTCCTTGATGTGCACGTCTATCTTCGGCCCGTAGAAGGCTCCCTCTCCGTGAGCGACGCGGTACTCCAGCCCGGCCTTGACCAGCGCCTCGGCCAGAGCTTCGGTCGCTTCATCCCAGAAGGCGACCTCACCGACGTACTTGTCTGGCCGGGTGGATAGCTCTGCTTCGAATTCGGTGAACCCGAAATCCCGAATCACCATCAGGGTGAAGTCGAGCAGGTTCTGTAATTCCTCCCCAAGCTGCGCCCGGGTGCAGAAGATGTGACTGTCATCCTGAGTGAAACCGCGCGCTCTGAGCAAACCATGAACCACGCCGGACCGCTCGTACCGATAGACGGTCCCCAGTTCAAAGAGACGAAGCGGGAATTCACGATACGAGCGGCTGCGGCTCTTGAAAACCAGGATATGGAACGGGCAGTTCATGGGTTTCACGTAATAGCCGTCGCCGTGGTCGAGTTCCATCTCCGGATACATGGCGTCGGCGTAGAAATCGAGGTGCCCGGAGGTTTCCCAAAGGTGCGCTTTCGCCACGTGGGGAGTGGCGACGATTTGGTAGCCATGACTCAGGTGAGTGCGACGGCTGTAATCCTCGATGATCATCCGCATCAAACCGCCCTTGGGATGCCATACCGCCAACCCGCTGCCCAATTCGGGTGGGAACGAAAACAGATCCAGCTCGGCGCCCAATTTGCGGTGATCACGCCTTTCGGCTTCCTCGAGCCGGTGGAGATACTCATTCAGAGCCTTCTTGTTCTCCCAGGCAGTCCCGTAGATCCGCTGCAGCTGAGGCCGCTTCTCATCGCCCCGCCAGTAAGCACCGGCGGTGCGGAGAAGTTTGACCGCGGACAATCTCCCCGTCGAAGGAACGTGGGGACCGCGGCAAAGGTCGATGAACCCATCGTTGCTGTAGGCGCTCACGACCTGACCGGCTTCCACCTCGCTCTCATCGACCGACTCGATGATCTCGCGTTTGAAGGGCTGATCCGCAAAAACCTCCAGGGCGTCGGACTTCGACATCTCACTACGGATAAACGGTTGGTCGGCGGCGATGATGTCGGCCATCTTCTCCTCTATCCGCTCGAGATCCTCGGGCGTGAAGGGTCGCCCGATGTCAAAGTCGTAGTAGAAGCCATCTTCAATCGGAGGGCCAATGGCAAACGACGCGCCGTCGTGCAGAGTCAGCACCGCCTGGGCAAGGACGTGGGCGGCAGAATGTCGCAGCACATGCCTTCCTTCCTCACTCTGTTCGGTTACGATCTCCACACGGCCACCGTGGGGCAACGGAGTGGTCAGGTCTAGCCAGGCTCCGTCCAGCTTTACCGCAACCGCGGCGCCTGCCAACCGGGCGCCGATGCTCTCCGCCACTTGGAGCCCGGTGGTGCCGTCCGGGAATTCTCGCTGTGAATCATCTGGGAAAAGGATTTCAATGGACACGTTCACTCTCTCACGTAGTCTTTGCGGGTAGCGTATTGAAGCCGAACATCAACGATACGACCATTTACCGATCTTGGGGACAGTTATGCAACCAGTCGACATAGCCAAGAAGCTGGCCGCCGGCGGAAAAATCCAAGAAATCACCCGGGGGACCAACCGGATTTTCCGCATTTGGCCGGCGGACGGCGCTTATCTGGTCAAAGTTTATGCCTCGGCCACCCATGAACGCCGCGAGCGCCGGGCGTTGCTCGCCTTGCAAGGCGTCGAAGGCGTACCGCAGGTCATCGAGCGGGGAACCGAAGACGAAATTAGTTGGGTCAAGTTCATCGACCCCGGTACCTGGTCCTTGGCCAACCTGCCGGAGAGCCCCGGCGCAGCCCGTCGTGCCGGACACGTCCTCCAGGCAGTACACAGGTCGGATCCTGAACCCTTGTCGAATCTCGCCGGCGGCATGGACGCCGAATGGCTGGCTTCCGACTTCCGTTCGACCTTCGAGCGGCTTGGTCGTTATCGCCGCAAGCTTCAGATTCCACCCGAATTGCTCAGCAGAGGTCTGGCTGCCAACCCGCCACCAAGCGGCGAGCCTCGAGCCGCTCATACCAATCCGCGGCCGGAGAGTTTCCTGGTCAATGGGGCCGGCGACGTGACGCTGATCAATTGGGAGTGGGCAACACTGGCGCCGCCGGAGTGGGATTTCAGCCTGGCAACTTGGCTCCTTCGGCTTCAGGCCGGTCCGGTGGCGGCGGCGGCCCTCGCCGAAGGCTACGGGGCCGCTCTGTCGGAGGACGACCTGGACTCGTGGATCGCCTATCACGCCGGAATGATTCTCCTGCGCGAAGCGGAAACTCGCGAGGGTCGGCTCGACAGCCTCAACTACATCGTCGAGGAGCTCCGGCGGGTGCTTTCGCGCTGAGGTCGCGAAATCCTTCACTATCCGCGCGCCCGGCTCTAGTCTGCGCGCACGGACGAGCTGGAGGAACTTCGGTGTTGGAAATAGTCGCTACCGCGTCGATCATCAGCGCTCTGCTGCTCTTCTCATCGCGTCGTTTCCGCTCGCGGAACCACGCCTTCTCCTTTGACACCAGCGGTTGGTACGACGAGTACCTTGAAGCAGGCGATCTCCCCTGCCCCTGGTGCCAATCGCCCACCCGGGAGACAGATCAGGAGTGTCCATCCTGCGCGCGAAGGTTCGGCGTCCCGCTGTCAACTTGAGCGGGTTCAACCCTTCCACACATACGACCGGTCGATGTGATCCAACTCGAAACCGAGCCGTTCATACATCCTCACCGCAACCCCGTTGGTGGCATCCACGTACACCATGGCGTTGAGAGCGTTCCTTCTTCGGTGCAGATACATCAGCGCTTCCAGCGCGAGCCACCTTCCGAGCGATCGCCGCTGGTAACGCGGATCGACTGCCAGGACATAGACCTCGCCGAGGTCACCGGGGTGGACTTTGGTCCAGCAGAACCCCACCAACTCATCGCCCTGCCAGGCCATCAGGAGCCCGGTCGCGTCGAACCAGGGCTGATGGATGCGCTCCGACAGGATCTCGGCGGTCCACTCCCCGTTTTCGGGATGACCCGCGAAGGCCCGGTTGTTGACCTGGAGCCAGGCGGATTCATCAGAACCCGTCCGAAACGAGGCGAGACGAACCCCGGCCGGCATCGCCGGTTCAGACTTGGGCGGGAGCGTCATGCGCATCTGTAAGAGCTCCCGTTCAATTCGGAACCCCATCATGGTGACTACCTGGGCGACCACCGGGTGGTAAACCCACGCCCTAATCGCTCCCCGGCCGGTGCCCGTTGCCAGATCAAGGGCGTACTGCATCAGGTTCCGGATGGTTGCGGGATGTCGGTGTCCCGGATGGATCGCCGCCTCGAGGACCCAACCGTCGCCATCCCGGCGGGGACTGAGATGGAAGTAGCCGATCAGGTTCCCGTCATCTTCGACGATGCGTCCCAAGATGGTCTCTGAGCTGCCGGCCACCAAAGCAAGGTATTTGTGCTCTCCGATCGGTCCATGCCCGTCGGCCATCCGGCATTCATCGAACAAGCGGTCGAGGCTTCCCAAATCTCGAGGATGACGGACCGGCCGGACTTGCATAGCTCAACCCTAGGAGCCAAACGGGTAACCTGACGATCCGTGAGCAGAGTAGGTCTCGTACTCGGCGGCGGGGGCATCACGGGTGCTTCATACCACCTGGCAGCCCTCTTTGCCATCAACCTGGCCACGGGTTGGCACCCGAACGACTCCGAGGTGATCATCGGCACCTCGGCGGGATCCTTCGTAGCCTCAACGATCCGGGCGGGCGACCTCAGCATCGATTCGATCGTGCGCCCGCATGAGGGACGCGAGCAGGTAGCGGAACGGATCCAGAGGCAAGTCTTCCAACGGCAGAGGCCCAGCGGAGTGATCCGCTGGGTAAGAAGGGGCTTGCTGCCCGGACTGCGCAAACCCGGCGTTACCCTGTTGCTGGGGAGTCCGGCTCTCCATCATGCGGGCGGTATCGCCGATTGGGTGGTAGAGCAGACGGGGGCGATGGCCCACGGGTGGCCGGATCGAGCCACGGTGATAGTTGCCTTCGACATCGCCGACAATTCCCGGGTGGCTTTTGGCACGGTCACCGCGCCGGATGTGGCGCTCAAGGACGCCGTTGCTGCCTCGTCGGCGGTCCCGGTCATCTTCAATCCCTACGAAATCGATGGCCACCACTACGTCGACGGCGGGATCATTTCCGGCACTCACGCCGATCTGCTTCTCGGCAACTCCGACCCGCTCGATTTGGTTCTTGTACTGGCCCCGATGGCCGCCGAGGAACCGCGTGAGGGAGCGCGGTTCTACGAGGGCGTCTTCGATCGAGTGGGCCGCACCGCCCTCTACGATGAGCTGCGTGCCATCGAATCTGCCTGGCCCGCCGCCGACATCCTGGTGCTCCAGCCCTCCCCGATGGTGATGGCCGCCATGAGACCCAACCCCATGGAACCCGCCGCGGCCGTCCCCACCTTCGTCAGGACTCTCGCTTCGATGCGCAACAAACTGGCCAAACCCGAGGTGTGGGCCGTTCTCGACCGTCACCTCAACACCCATTCGGTCCGTTGACACCCGGGAAGCTCGATCCATGCCGGTGACCATGGCCCTGATCGGTGCCGGACAGCGAGGGATGTACGCGTATGGGCCTTTTGCGGTCGAGTACCCGTCTCAACTCCGGTTCGTAGCCGTCGCCGAACCTGTCCCAGAACGCCGGAAGCGATTCGCGGAGCTTCATTCAATACCCGCCGACCGGCAATATGAATCCTGGCAGGACCTCCTGGACCAACCCCAGCTCGCCGAGGCCGTCCTGGTTGCCACCCCGGACCGGTTGCATCACGACCCCGCCGTGGCTGCCCTCGAATCGGGCTATCACGTTCTCGTTGAGAAACCGATGGCAACCACCAAACGTGAGCTGATCAATCTGGTCGCCACCGCCGACCGGGCCGATCGTCTGATCCAGGTGTGTCACGTCTTGCGCTATACGCCCTTCTTCCAGACCCTTCATGAGGAAATCACCTCCGGTCGGTTGGGGGAAATCGTGACGGTGTCCCACCGCGAGAACTTCCTGTATTGGCATATGGCGCACAGCTTCGTGCGCGGCAACTGGCGGCGGGCGGACCAGTCCGCCCCCATGATCCTCGCCAAAGCCTGTCACGATTTCGACATTCTGACCTGGAATCTGGGTGATCCGGTGATCAGCCTGCAGTCGTTTGGGTCCCTGATCCATTTCCGGTCTGAGAACGCTCCATCCGGCGCCCCTGCCCGGTGCACCGATGGGTGCCCGGTCGCCGAGGACTGTCCATTCGATGCCACCCGGGTGTACATGAATGAGTCGTTGACCGGGTGGCCGGTTCACGTCGTCACGGATGACCTGAGCCTCGCCGGTCGTCGGGCTGCCCTGGAATCCGGCCCCTACGGGCGATGCGTATTTCGCTGCGACAACGATGTCGCCGACCATCAAGTGGTTGCCATGCAGCTGACCTCGGGAGCCACGGTGACGTTGACCGTGCAGGGGCATTCGCATGAAGAAGGTCGCACGATGAGATACGACGGCACCCGGGGCACGCTCCGCGCCAAATTCGGCTACGGAAGCACGATCGAACACCACGACCACGTCACCGGGCGGCGTTCCGTACGCCCTATTCCCCCCGCACAAAGCGGACACGGCGGAGGCGACTTTGGAGTTCTCCAGGCTTTCCGGGCAGCAGTGCGCGGCGAGGGGTCATCGATCACCACCGTTCGGGAGGTCCTGGAGAGCCACCTATTGGCCCTGGCTGCGGAACGATCCCGCCTGGATGGAGAGAGCATCCGGATGGATACGTTCCGTCGAGCGGACTAGTCCCTTTGCGAGCCGGGCGAACCATTCTCCAGATCAATGCGGGTCCGGGCCGACATTGATAGAAGGCGGTTAGGAGACCCAGCGACATGCAAGAGTCCAAACGGGGAAAACACGCAAAGCAGCGCCGCAATCTGATGGATGCGTTCCATCGGGGACGTGACGCAGCCGCACGACGGTTGCGGCGACTCCCATCGATCGTAACGAGGGAGCGCGTGCCGATAGGAAAAGAGCGCGCCTAGACGATCACCTTTCGGCGACCAGGCCGTCGAGGCTGGTCACCAACCGGTCGAGTTCGGTTCTGGTGTTGTAGTGCACGAAACCGATCCTGACCAGCCCACCCGTCTCGAGCACACCGAGGCGCTTCATCACTTCCACCGCGTAGTAGTGGCCGGCCCACACGAAGATCCCCTCATTCCCCAGCCGGTGCTGCACCTCCTGAGCCGATAATCCATCAACCGCCAGGGCGAAGGTTGGGGTCCGGCCCTCGGCGGTGGCCGGGCCGGCGAGAGCGAGGAAGTCCCTCCGGGCCACCGCCTCCAGAAACACATCTGTCAGACGGTGCTCATGTTCGGTGATTACGCCCATCGCCCCCTGTAATGCCAGACGACGCGGTACAGATTTGTCTACCCCGCCCAGCGAGGCGAGATAGTCGATTGCGGCAGCTACGCCGGCCAAACTCTCAAAACTCTGGGTGCCGGTCTCCCACTTGCCGGGCGGGTCTGAGGGGGCCGGCCTCACCTTGTATGCCTCGATCTCGGCAAACAGGTCATGGCGGCCGTACACAAACCCGACATGAGGACCGAAGAACTTGTAGGCGGATGCCACCAGAAAGTCGCATCCGAGCTCCTGCACATCGACCAAACCATGCGGCGAGTAGTGCACGGCATCGACGTACACGAGAGCGCCCACGGAGTGAGCGGCGGCAACCACCCGGTTCAGGTCGACAATGGTGCCTACTGCGTTGGAGGCATGGGTCACAGCCACCAACCGGGTTCTTCGGTTGAGAACGTCCTCCAAAGACTCGTAGTCGAGCCGGCACCCCTCATCCGGAAGGAAATCGAGCCACCGGACCCGAACACCACGTTCTTCGGCTGCCACCACCCACGGAGTGACATTGGCGTCGTGGTCGAGTCTGGTGACCACGATCTCGTCACCCGGCTGCCAGGTCCGGGCCAGAGCCCGGGAAACCGCAAACGTGAGACTGGTCATGTTCTGACCGAAGGCGATCTCGCGGGGGTTTGTCGCGTTGATGAGATCTGCGACGGCGTGTCGCGCCGCCGACACGGTGGCCTCGCCTTCGTGACTGGTGGCAAAATCGCCACCGTGGTTGCTGACCCCTGCCTCCAGAACGGCCGCCATGGCTTCGAAGACCGTTCGGGGTGTCTGGGTTCCGCCGGGCCCATCCAGATATACGACGGGTTCCCCACCTTGAGTTCGGTTCAAGGCGGGGAAGAGCGGGCGGATGGTGTGCGGGTCGAACATGGGCTTCTCCGGGACGGGGAAGCCAGGCTAATGACCAAGAGTGGGGTACGGAATATCTCCCGTACCCCACTCGGGAGGGAGGTTGGTCAAGTCAATGAAAACAAATCCTTGTGAAGCGTCTGCGGCAACCAATGTGAAGCTTCCATGAAGACGGATCCCGGTCTTCAGTGGCCATTCCGGGAGGGTAGGGGCCGACCCCACGACCATTGCCTGGTCCGCCACGGGCGGATCGCCTGTCTACTGATGACTCGATACGTATTCGTCGAGTTCGGCCAGGTAGGAGCGGCGTTCCTCAGTCCGCACGAACGCCGCTTCAAATGAATTGGCGGCCAGGGCGGCCAGTTCCTCTTTGGTCAGGTTCAACGCTGTGGCCGCCGCCAGATAGTTGTCGTTTATGTACCCACCGAAGTAGGCCGGATCGTCTGAGTTGATCGTCACGACCAAACCACGATCGAGAAGTTCCCGCAGGTTGTGATCCGATAACGAAGCGAACACCCGGAGCTTGACGTTGGACAGAGGACACATGGTCAGCGGGATGCGTTCCTCCGCCAATCGGAGCAGCAAAGCCGGGTCCTCGTCGGCCCGGACGCCGTGGTCTATCCGCCGAGCATGCAACCTGTCCAACGCCGACCAGATGTAATCGGGAGGGCCTTCTTCTCCGGCGTGGGCGACGACCAGCAGGCCCTCCCGCCGGGCGTGGGCGAACACCGCGTCAAATCGCTCCGGAGGGTTGCCAACTTCCGAAGAATCCAGACCGACGGCAATCAAGTCTTTCCGAAAAGGGAGGGCTTGTTCGAGAGTGTGGTTGGCGGACTCGGCACTGAGGTGGCGAAGGAAACACATGATCAGGCCGCTGGATATCCCGAGTCTGGTCCGGCCTTCGTCGAGCGCCCGGGTGATGCCGGTGATCACGGTCGCAAAGGGTATGCCCCGGGCTGTATGCGTTTGTGGATCAAAGAAGATCTCAGCTCGGCGCACGTTGTCGCGGGCCGCATTCTCGAGATAGGCGTACGTCAGGTCGAAGAAGTCCTGTTCGGTCAGAAGGACGCCGGCGCCTTCGTAATAGATGTCGAGGAACGATTGGAGGTCGGTGAATTCGTAGGCCGCTCGCACCTCTTCGACGGATCCGAACCGCAGCGGCACCTGATTGCGCCGGGCGAAGTCGAACATCATCTCCGGCTCGAGGGTACCTTCGATGTGCACATGCAGCTCGGCCTTCGGCAAGCCGCGAACAAACGCTTCCATCCCACTCCTTGCGGTCGTGTGTCACACAGTATGGATCTGCCACCCGCGGCGCGCAGGGGCATTGGTCCCTTGAAGGGGGACAAAAAGCACCACCCGGTCCGCACCCGGCCACCTCCTCCTATCGACTGAACGAGTTTGCACTAGCGTTTCCCGGGAGAGCGACAATTGGAGATTTCCTGATGGCAACCCTCCTGGCCCGGAATGCCTCGATGTTGGTGACGATGAACGAGGATCGAGAGGAGATCTCCGGCGGTGGCTTCTTCGCCCGTGATGGATGGATCGAAAAGGTCGGCCCTTCGGCAAGTCTTCCGGCCTCCGCCGATCAGGTCCTCGATCTCACCGACCAAATCGTCGTTCCCGGACTGGTCAACACCCACCACCACTTCTATCAAACGCTGACCAGAGCCATCGCGCAAGACGCCCCGCTATTCGAGTGGCTGACCACGCTTTATCCGATCTGGGCGCGGATGACTCCCGATGACATCCGGGTATCCACCAGGACGGCTCTGGTCGAATTGGCCATGTCCGGTTGCACCACCTCGTCTGATCATCTCTATCTCTTCCCGAACGGCTCTCGGCTCGAAGATGAGATCGAACCCGCCCGCCAGTTGGGAATGCGCTTTCACGCCGCTCATGGCTCGATGAGCCTGGGACAGAGCGATGGAGGTTTGCCTCCCGATTCGGTTGTCGAGACGATCGACACCATCCTCGCCGAGTCGGAACGCCTGATTCAGGCCCATCACGACCCGGCGCCGGGCGCCCTCACCCGCATCGTGCTGGCTCCCTGCTCGCCCTTCTCGGTGACGCCGGAAGTAATGCGAGAAAGCGCGGCACTCGCCCGGCGCCACGGAGTCCACCTGCATACCCATCTGGCCGAAACCATCGATGAAGAAGAGTTCTGTATCCGGGAATTCGGGAGTCCACCCCTGCAATATGCCGAGGATCTCGGTTGGGCGGGCCGCGACGTCTGGTTCGCCCATGCCGTGCACCCCGGACGGGGCGGGGTCGATTGGATGGCCCGAACCGGATGTGGCGTAGCCCACTGCCCCTCCTCGAATATGCGCCTCGCTTCCGGTATCGCTCCGGTAGCCGGCTATCTGGCCGCGGGTGTACCGACCGGTCTCGGGGTAGACGGATCGGCCAGCAACGACGGCGGGCACCTTCTCGGTGAAGCCCGTCAGGCGATGCTGCTGGCCCGGGTGGCCGCCTCGCCCGGTCTGATCCACGCCGACCAGCAGCCCCAGATGAGTGCCCGAACCGCCTTGGAAATGGCCACCCTGGGCGGAGCGGCCGTGCTCGGTCGCCGGGACATCGGCTCGCTCGAGCCGGGCAAGGTAGCCGACTTCGCGGTCTTCGACCTCAACCGGATCGAGTTTGCAGGAGCCCGGCATGACCCGGTGGCGGCCCTGCTGTTGTGTGCCCCGGTTCCGGCCCGCCACACGTACGTGCACGGATCGGCGGTGATCTCGGACGGCCGCCCGGTCGCGCTCGAGCTCGAGCATCTACTCGAAGAGCACAACCGCGCCTCGCAACGGCTGATCAACGGCTAGTTCCGAACGACCGTTGCGGTGTTTGCGCTCAGAGTGCGGGGTTTGGGTAGGCCGCTAGCCGAGCGCGATATCCTCCGGGCGGACCGGCATTCTCGTCAAAGCCCTGTTGGTGGCCGACCGAATGGCTGCCATGACGGCCGGCCCGGAGCTGATGGTCGGCAGTTCGGAAAACCCCTTGGCGCCGAACGGTCCCCAGGTTCCCGGTTGCTCGATGAGGATCGGGACGACCGGGGGAGCATCGAGAAAGGTCGGCAGCAGATAGTCGGTGAAATTGGCGTTGCGGACGATCCCCCGGTCGAAGATCAATTCTTCCATGACTGCCAGGCCCACCCCCTGCATGGTTCCACCCTCGATCTGACCGACCACCGATTGCGGGTTCAGGGCGGTGCCGACATCTTGGGCGGCGTCGATACTGACCACCCGAACCAGCCCTAAATCGAGATCGACATCAACCACGGCCCGGTGGGCGGCCACCGAAAAGTCCACATGCAGATTGCCCTGGCCGTTCTCGTCGGCCTCTTCGGTGTCGGGGTGACGGAAACGAACCTTTCTATCGATGGAACCCGAGGCACACACCTCTTCCCAGGTGGCGATCAGGATCCCGTCTCGCCATACACCCCGGCCGTCCAGATCGTCGCCTCCGGCGCTTTGCAGAACCGTTTGACGAACTTCCGAAGCCGCCTGATAGACGGCACCGCCGGCCATCTGGGTCTGGCGGGAAGCCGAGGTCGAGCCGGCCGAACCGATCATCGATGTATCGTCGAACAGCACCACCACCTTCTCGACACCGAGCACCGACCGGGCGATCTGCTGGAGAACCGTGACCATGCCCTGTCCGACTTCGATCGCCGCGGTATGCACCTCGACTCCCTGAGGGGTGATCACCACCCGGGCCTCGGCATAGTCGTCAAAGGCTTCGGCAAAAGCCAGATTCTTGAGACCAACCGCATAACCGATCCCTCGCACGACGTTGCCCGGATCTGTGGTGAGCCCGGTCCCGCCCGGCAGATGGAGCGGATCGTCGATGACCTTCATGTCGGGGAGGGGCAGATTCTGCAACGACTTGATGACCTCAACGGTGGGCAATGGCTCGGTGATGACTTGACCGCTGGTGGGCAGTTCATCCCCCGGTCCCAGAGCATTGCGCAGCCGCAGGTCCAGCGGATCCATCCCCAACTCGGCGGCCAGTCTGTCCATCTGAGCTTCGTGGGCAAAGCAAGTCTGCACGGCCCCGAACCCTCGCATGGCTCCAGACGGTGGATTGTTGGTCCGCACGGCGTAGCCGTCGATGACCACGTTGGGACATCTGTAGGGGCCCACCGCGAAATACACGGCATTAGCAATAACCGCCGGAGAGGTTTCCGTGTAGGCACCTCCATCCAACAGCAGCTTTGCCTCGACCCGTACCAGGTTTCCTTGGCGATCGGCAACATGGCGGTACCACATCCGGGCGGCATGGCGGTGCACATGACCTGCGAAGCTCTCCTGCCGGTCGTAGACCATTCGCACCGGCCGGTTTGTGTACAACGCCAGCAGGCAAAGGTGGACCTGAAGACTGAGGTCCTCGCGAGACCCGAAAGCTCCCCCCACTCCGGCCGGATGAACTCGAACCTGTTCGTCGCGCAGGGCCAGGCTGGCGACAATCTGCCCGTGATCTTCATGGATCCATTGCGAGGGAGCGTAGAGATCGACTCCCCCCTCCCCATCGGGAAAGGCAATACCGGCTTCCGTCCCCAAAGCCGCCTGATCCTGGGTACCCATCTCGTAATAGCCGTCGATCACGACCTCACCAGGGGAAACGGAGGACCCTCGAACGGAGCGAACATGGCGGAATACCTCACCTTTTTCCTGGGCTTCGACGAGATCGGTGAGCGGATCGAGCAGCTCGTATTCGATGATGATGGCTTCCGCGGCCCGGCGGGCGGTCTCCAGATCTTCGGCCGCCGTGATGGCGATCGGCTGGCCCCAATAGCGGACCTCGTGTCCGGCCAGCACAGGTCGGTCGGGATTGATCTGGCCGACCGTGGGTCGCCCGGGCACGTCGTCGTGAGTGAGGACTGCATACACACCGGCGATGGCCAGGGCGGGCGCTATGTCGATCCGGATGATGCGGGCGTGGGAATGGGGCGAGCGCCGGGTCGCCCCCCAGAGCATCCCCTCGGCTTGAAGGTCGGAAGCGTAGGCAAAATCCCCTTGCACTTTCGGGATGCCGTCCGGGCGGACCACCGACTCTCCAATGCCTCCTCGAATCCGGATCTGGGTGCTCGAAGTCATGAGCGATCCTCCCCCACCAGTGATTCAACGGCCCGCAACACCGCCCCGTATCCGGTACACCGGCAGATATTGCCACTCAGTGCCTCGCGGATTTCATCGGTGGTGGGCGCCGGATTGGCTTCGAGCAGGTGGGTAGTCGAAATGAGAAACCCGGGAGTACAGAATCCGCATTGCACCGCGCCGTGCTCGACGAAGGCTTCCTGAACGGGGTGCAACTGGTCTTCGGTTCCCAACCCTTCGACCGTCACCACCGCGGAGCCGGCGGCGTCCGCCGCCATCACCAGGCATGAGCAAACGGGTTCGCCATCGAGCAGAACCGTGCAAGACCCGCACTCGCCCTGCAGACAGGCATCCTTGGCTCCCAGCAACCCGAGCGACTCTCGCAACACGAAGAGCAAGCTCTCGGAACTGTGGACGGCCGCTTCGCGCTCTTCCCCGTTGACCGTGAGTGAGATCTTCATCGTGCCAGACACCTTTCGAGCAATCGGCGGGATAGCACACCGGCCGCATGCCTGCGGTACTCCTCAGTCGACCGATGATCGGTTATGGGCTTGACGTCTTCGGAAACCAGACGACCGAATTCCGCAAGAGCCGCTTCCGACTTGGTTGCCTCTCCGTTGATCATCTCCTCGGCCCGGCGTGCCCGCAGCACGGTCGGGCCGACCGACCCCAGCGCCACCCGGGCCCGACCCTCATCATCGACCATGACACAAGCAGAGACTGTAGAGATGACCATCGCCGAGCGGACTCCGATCTTGGCGAACTCCTGCCGGTCGGGAAGCACTTCGGGAAGGATCACGGCCGTGATCAACTCATCATCTTGGCGGCTGGTGCGCTTCACCCCGATGAGGAACTCGTCCCACCGTACCGTGCGGGTTCCCCGGCTCGACTGCAGTTCGATATGGGCGTCACAGGCCGCCAGGAAAGGGTGGCTGTCCCCGGCCGGACTGGCGGTGCCGAGATTGCCACCGATGGTCCCGGCGACACGAATCTGGGGTGATCCGACGGTGCGGGCCAGTTGCGCCAGCGCCCGGATGGGACCTTGTTCGATACGGCGGAATGTAACCCCGGACCCGATCCGCCGGCCATCCCACTGTTTGAGTTCTTCAACCCGACGGAGGGCTATGACGTGCTGGGGTCGGCGCGAGTGGTAGTTGATTTCCACCATGAGGTCGGTGCCTCCGGCCAACAGGGTTGCCCCTGGTTGGGCAGCCAAACCACCGATTACCTCGTCAAGACGGGACGGTCGATCAATCTCCACAAAGCACCCTTCCTAGCCAACCACCAAACTAGCCGCATGCGATTCCCCCCGGGCACATCACATCTCCAGGACGGCCGCCCCGGTGACGTGTCCGGACTTGACTTGGTCAAGGGCCCGATTGGCCTCGGCAAGCGGAAACCGGTCGACCACCGTGCGTACCGGTAGTTCGGCTGCCAGGTTGAGGAACTCGACGGCGTCGGTCCGCGTGTAGTTGGCAACGCTCCGTATCTGCCGCTCCCCCCAGAGTTTCCGGTAGGGAAAGGCCGGGATCTCATTCAGGTGGATGGCATTGACGGCTACCACTCCTCCTCGCTCCAAGGCCGAGAGGGCCGCCACCACCACCGATCCGACCGGAGCGAAGGTGACTGCGGCCTGGAGGGCCACCGGGGGGCTCTGGTCGTAACCCCCGGCCCAGACGGCACCCATCTCGAGCGCCCGGCTTCGTTCGGCGGCCGAACGCGTCACGACGAACACTTCACATCCCCAGTGCAGCGCCACTTGAATGGCGAGCAATGCCGAGGCCCCGAATCCGTAGAGACCGAGACGGGCACCCGGCTCGATCCCGGATAATCTGAGTGCCCGATATCCGATGACTCCCCCGCACAATAGGGGTGCGACGTCGAGGTCGGAGGGTTCGGGCGGAACCGCCAGGAGGTAGTCGGCCCGGGCCGTCATCTTCGTGGCAAAACCCCCGTTGCGATCCCAACCGGTGAATTCGGCCCGCTCGCAAAGGTTTTCGCGGCCGCCCCGGCAGAAGCTGCAATCGCCGCAGGCTCCTCCCAGCCATCCGACCCCGGCCCGATCTCCGATCGTCCACCCTTCGACCGCATCCCCCAGGCGGAGTACCCGACCCACCGCCTGATGACCCGGAATCACCGGATTGAGATGGACCGGCAGATCGCCCTCGCACAGCTGGAGATCCGTCCGACACACTCCACAAGCAGCCACTTCCACGAGAAGCTCTCCCGGCCCGGGAACCGGATCCGGGATCTCAACGAGGTCCAAAGGCCGGCCGGCAACGGGCCCGGGCCGACGGAGCAGCTGCGCCTGCATAGCGCCGAGCCTAGACCACCACCACGTGCGAGATCCTTTGACAAGAACCGAGCCGTCGGGCGAGTTCCGTGGCGATGGGGCCCCCTCGCGCCTCTTTGGCCTTGTTGAGCGCCACCACCACTCGGGCCGTCACCGGCACTCCCTTGAGTCCCCCTTGCGGATGGGTGAGTACGGCAACACAGTGCTCGATGGTGAGCCGGTCGTTCACTCCCAACCCGGTGAGATGGGCCGCCTGGGCCGGCCGGTGGGCAACATCGGCAATCCGACCGCCGATGGCGTCGATTCCCATCAAGACGACCACCGTGGTGGCTCGTGAAGGGATCACCGGCTCGTGGGCGGCCGGCGCCTTGAGGGAACGTCCATGCGCCCCGTCGGCTTCGACGAGCAAGTACTCGAAAGCCGTCGACCGGAAGAGCCGATCGACAACTTCGGGCGGAGGTCCCATCGCTTTGTGATCATCCCCACCGGTGATCAACGCGACGAGTGGGTGCCGGGCCAGGGCGGCGGCGACCGCCGCGCGGTCGTCGCTCTCGCACAGCGCCGGAATCGCGGTCAGCTGCTCACGGCCCATTTTGGTGGTAGTGGTCACCAGGACCCGGTTGCCCATTTCGACCAACTCGTCGGCGAGGCGGAGCATCAAGGTGGACTTGCCTCCGGCACCGGTGAACGCCACCAATTCCCGCGTTCCCAACCCCAAGCCGCCGGCCAGCGAGAACGTCAAACCGGACCGCTCCTATTCATCCATGTGAGGACTGCTTCCAGGACGCCGCCGCCCACCGACAACGCTTTGTCGGAGATCTGAAAACAGGCTGCCGGGTCGGCCCGGGGATCGATGTCCGCGATCTTCAAACCGGGTATGACCGGCCGGGCCGGATCGATCAGTCCGCGCACGACTCCGCCCAGGGAGGCCTTGATCGGCTCGCCGCCGATATGGCCGATGGTCTGTCCGGCATCTGCCAGGTCACCGATGGCCACCTCCCAGAACACCGGACCGTGGTGCGTTGCCCGGATCACCCGGGCGGCCGCGTGACCACCTACCAGGCCGGGAACTCCGGTGTTGGGGGTCGCCCGGCCGGTCCACAGCACTCTCCCCAGTTCGTGCCCCCGCATCGTCTCGACAACGGCGTGGCAATCGACTCCGGCCGTGAAACCGGGCCCGAGGGCTACCACCAGCGGAGCCTGATCGATCCGGGTGTCGAGCCGCTCTTTGGCGACTCGGGCGTCCACCAGGATCGATATACCGGGGATGTCCGGCCAGTGGGGACTGACCACCACCGGGATCACCCCGGTGGCCGCCAGGGTGATCGCTTCGATCGGGTTTCCGGCGTGTTGGGCGGTGAGGTCCTCGATCTGGGCGGTCTGTTCGGTCACCGCCCGGGCCACCGATACGGTTCGGCGGATGGCCGAAGGAGTGGCCAATTCGAGGACCACCACCGGGAACCCGGCCCGGTGCAGACGGGCTATCACCCCCGTCGCCAGGTCGCCCCCTCCCCGCACGACCACCAGATTCTCCGAGAACAAAGTCACGAGAGCCCGGAAGCTGAAGGAACTGCCCGATTGACCTGGATGATCTCCGCCATGATCGACACCGCGATCTCTTCCAGGGTTTCGGCGTTCATCTCCAGCCCGATCGGTGCGTGAACCCGGTCGAGATCGGCCGGGGTCAGGCCTCCGTCGATGAGCCGTTGCGAAACGGAGCGCCAGCGGGTGGCGCTCCCCATAACGCCAATGTATCGGGCTTGGGTAGCCAGAGCGTCGGGAAGGACTGCCACATCCAGGTCGGTGTTCCTGGTCACCACGACGATCGAAGCGTCCTCCGGCACTTCCTCATCCAGGTCGGCCATCGATCCGACCACCCGCTTGTCGGCTTTGGGTAGCTCCTCAACGGTGACCATCTCGGGCCGGTCGTCGACGGCCACCGTCCGGTACCCGAGCCAGTGGGCCAGGTCGATAACAGCACGCCCGACGTGGCCGCATCCGACGACGTAAACAGTGTGACCGGGCATATAGGGCTCCAGATAGATCTTGACTTCGCCTCCGCAGATGCCGGGGTCGCCCCGGGCGGGATCCACCAGCGCATATTCGAGCAATTGGGGACGCCGGTCGGAGAGAGCCGTGGCGGCAACCACCATCACTCGAGATTCCATCTCTCCGCCGCCGATGGTTCCGAAGGTCGTACCGTCGGCGTAGATCAGCATCTTGGTCCCGCTGTGGCGGGGAGCGGACCGCCGGGTTTCCACTACGGTGGCCAGCACCACCGGTCGGCCGGCGGCGACGGCCCCGGTCAGTTCGACGAGGACCCGTCTGTCCTGGTCTCCTCCCATCACGGTCTCATTCGGACGAATTGAGGGCAGCCCAGACTCGCTCCGGAGTGAACGGAATGTTGTTGATCCTGGCTCCGGTGGCGTTGGCGATGGCATTGCGGATCGCCGGGGCCACCCCGTCTTTGGGGATTTCTGCAATAGCCTTGGCACCGAACGGGCCGCTCTTTTCCATGGTCTGGACGAGATAAGCCTCGATCCGCGGCACCTCATCCGATCGGTAGATCTTGTAAGGACCGAGCCGCGCGTTGACCATGCGGCCGGCCTGGTCGTAGACCATCTCCTCACAATGCCCGTAGCCGAGGGCCTGGATCATTCCTCCTTCGACCTGCCCGGCCGACGTCACCGGATTGATCGGAACTCCGCAATCGACCGCCATGACCAACGACACGACTGTTACCTGGCCCGTACCGATGTCCACCTCGACCTCGGCGAACTGAGCTGCGTAGGGAGGCGGAGAATCCGGCGCCACATAGGAGGCCGTAGCCATGATCTGGTGCTGTTGGTCCTGGTGCAGTGAATGGAGGGCGACCTCGGCCAGCGTTACCGACCGGCCGTCGGGCGCCCAGGCCCGCCGGTCGCGCAGCAGGATGTCTCCCGGCGAGCCGACATCGAGCATCAGGGCCGCCCGATCCGCTATCTGGCGACGCACCTCATCGGCGGCTTTCTTGACCGCCATTCCCGACACGTAAGTCGTGCTCGAGGCGTAGGCGCCGACATCAAACGGTGTCATGTCCGTATCGGCGGCGTAGACGACGATGTCCTCCACCGGGGTTCCGAGCACCTCGGCGGCGATTTGGGCGAGGATCGTGTCGGCACCGGTACCCAGGTCGGTGGCCCCGAACAGCAGGTTGAAGGAACCGTCGTCGTTGATCTTGATGCTCGCCCCACCCATGTCGAGACCGGAGATGGCGCTGCCGTGCATACACATCGCGAATCCGATTCCTCGCCGAATGTGGGGACGATCGGCGGGTTTCTGCCAATCCGGGTCGGTGCGGCGATGCCACCCGACGGCTCGTTGCCCTTGTGCTACACATTCCTCCAGTCCGCTCGAGGTCACCACCGGGATGACCTTCATCTCCGCGGCTCCTTCCCCCAACTCGGCGGCCACGTCCAGCGGGTCGCCGACCCTGGTCCAGTTCATTCGCTTGAACTCGAGGACGTCGATCCCCAGCGCCGTCGCAATGTCGTCCATGTGTGCCTCGAGGGCAAACAGTGCCTGGGGGGCCCCGTAGCCGCGGTAGGCACCGGGCACGGGGATATTGGTGTAGGCAACGTCGCAGTCGAAGCGCTTGTTCGGACAGTTGTAGGAGCTGAGTCCCCGCAAGCCACTGACCATCTGCACGGTGAGACCGTGGGTCCCGTACGCCCCGGTGTTGGCCACCGTCCGCATCTGCTGGGCCACCAGCCTCCCGTCGTCGTTGACTCCGGTCTTCATCGTGATGGTCTGAGGGTGCCGGGTGCGGCTGGAGACAAACTCCTCATAGCGGGTCAACTCGAGGCGCACGGGCCGGCCGGTAACCAGGGCCAGATGACCGACGATGTCTTCGATCAGCATCTCTTGCTTGACACCAAACCCGCCCCCGATCCGCGGTTTGATGACGCGGATACGCCGGACCGGTAGGTCGAGCAGAGGAGCCAGCATCCGGCGGACGTGGAACGGGACCTGGGTCGAGGTTCGAACCACCAATCGTTCGTCGGCATCCAACCAGGCAATGGCGATATGCGGTTCGATCGGAACCTGCTGAACCTGGTGAACTCGCAAGGTTTGCTCGAAGACGTGGTCGGCCTGGGCGAACCCCTCCTCGACATTACCGACGTCGGCTTCGATGTGATGAACAATGTTGTGTTCGGCGTCGTAGGCGCCTTCCATGTCGGGCTCATCGTGGATAACGGGCGCCGTGTCCATAATTGCTTCGTTCTCATCGAAGACCGCCGGGAGGACTTCGTATTCGACGTCGATGAGTTTGACGGCCGCTTCGGCGATCTCGAGCGAATCGGCGGCGACGGCGGCGACCCGGTCTCCGACGTGGCGGACCTTGTTGTCAAAGCTGACTTGATCGTAGGGAAGTGGATTCGGGTAGCTCTGTCCTCCCGAGGCATACCGCACCCGAGGGACGTTCTGGTAGTGAAGCACGGCCCGCACCCCGGGGAGGGCCCGCGCCCGGGAATCATCGATGTCGACGATCCGGGCGTGGGCATGGGGACTCCACAGCATCTTGGCGTAGAGCATGCCGCGCATCTCGATGTCATCCACAAATGCAGGGTTGCCTTTAACCAGCTTCAGGGCATCAACCTTTACTTCAGGTTTACCCACCACCCGGGTTTCCGGTACCTCCGGGCTGGGCACCACCCGGGGGGCGGCCGGGGGTAGCTTCAGTGGGGGGCCGGTCGCCTCAAAATCAGCTTCTCCGTCGATGTCGGCCAGCGGCGCCACCAGGGCGGGTTCGAACGGCTCGACGGCTTCTCCCCGCAGCACGGCGGCTGCCCGGAGAATGGCCTCAACCGGTCGTAGGTAGCCGGTTTCACGGTCCAGAACGCCGGTGAGTGCATCACGGACCTCCGCCTCGGTTGGGTCGGGGTTCTCATCGAGGAGGGCTTTGGCAGCCAGCACCATAGCCGGAGTCGAGTAGCCGGACTGGATGGCTCCTACCGTCACAAAAGCCTCTTGAATGGGGTTCAGTCCTCTGCCCGGAGAGAGCCCCTCGACTGTCTCGATACTGTGCCCGTCTGCCTGGGCGGCCAGCATGACCTCGGAAGAGACCAGACGACCGTCGAGCAGAATCGCATCTGCTCCGGTTTCACCTGTCTCTGCGCCGAACCGCACGCTGAAGAGTCCCTCCCGGCGCAGCACCTGCCGCAGCGACTCATGCGGGCGGCATTGGACAACGCGGGAATCGCCGTTGATCGTCAGATTGATGTTCATGCCTGCCCCTCCAACTGATCGATCACCCGCCGGGTGAGGATTCCCGCCAGATGGCGGCGGTAATCGCTACTCCCCCGAAAGTCCCCCGGCGGGTTCAGCGCGCCAACCTCGGCGGGTTTGACCAGGACCGGGGTGGACGCCACACCGGTCAGGGCCAGAGTGAGACCGGTGGTCGTTTTTCGGGCCACGGCCGCCACAATCGAGACATCCGAGGGTGTCCGGCCCGTGCGGGCCACCGCCCCAGAACCGCCGGGGTCGAGCTGCAACTTGGTGATGATCGCTCCTTGTAACATCCGGCGATCTGCCAACAGCTCGTCAAGGCCGACTGTTCGGGTGCCGCCCCCGGGCACAGCCAGAGTGACTTGCCCCTGATAGGCCAGAAAGCCCGCCAGGAGTTCGCTTTCGGGATCTCCGGTGGCGATGGTCCCCCCGACGGTCGCCGCATTGCGAAGCGTGTTGGGCCCCTCGCGCCGGCAGAGTTCCTTCAGCAGGTCGGAAGTGGAATCGTTGGTGGCCAAATCGGCGAGCCGGACCATCGCTCCGATCTCGACGATCGAACCATTCAGCCGGATGCCGTCGAGCCCGATCGCTTGCAGATCGATCACCTCGACCGGTTCCTCCGGCTCCGCGGCATTGAAAAATGTTCCGCCGCCGAGAACCGCCGAGCGGGGACCCTCCCGATTGAGAAGAGCGAGAGCCTCGCCGAGGGTTTCCGGCCGGTGATACCCCACAACAGTTTGCATGATCATCCCCGCTGTTCGACACCGACGGCCGGATCTCATATTCGCGGCCGCCTGCCTTCAGGTTAGTCCCGGGGACGATATTCAATCGACGGGTGAATCGGGCCGGCGGGCTTCTTCAACGGAAGCGACCTTGAGTTCCCAAAGCGCCTTCGTCAGGGACACGTGATAGACGTGGGGATTGATCATCCGGCGAACTCCCGGATCCAGACGGTCGAGGTCGGCGCGGCGGCGCTCCCTGATCTCGCTGAGTTCCGGCCAGTTGTAAACCAGCTCACCCTCGCGGAGGATTTCGACGGCCAGCGGCTCGACTTCTGAGATGTTTGCTCGATCGAGAGCCCGGTGCGACGTGTGCTCGGTGGGGTGATGCAGTACCACTGGCTCGCCGGCCAGAGGGTCCTCGCCTTCAATCCCCAGAACGTCCGCGGTAGCCGTTCTCCGTTCGTCATAGAAACGCCACGTTTCCTTCTTTCCAGGATTGGGGATCTTGGCCCGGGCCTCGGACACTTTGAGAACGGGGACCCACTTGCCGGACTCGCGCAGGGCGACGAGCTTGTACACGCCGTCCAGAGCCGAATCCCCTTGCGACGTGATCAATCGGGTACCCACCCCGTAGGTGAGCCGGCCGATCAATCGCACGGGATCCACGCCGTAGCGGGGAGCTTCGTCTTCAATCTGGGAGATGATTTGCCAGATGGCCAGCTCGTCGAGATTCGAGGACAAGACGATCGACGTTTCTGTGAAACCGGCTTGATTCAGTTGTTGGGCCGCCTGGATGCTGAGGTAAGCCAGGTCGCCCGAATCGAGTCGAATCCCGACCGGCTCGTGACCTTGGCGGCGCAGCTCCTCAAACACGGTGATGGCATTCGGTACGCCGCTGTTGATCGTGTCGATGGTGTCGACGAGCAGCAGGCAGTCGTCGGGATACAGGTCGGCGTAGGCCCGAAACGCCCCCAGCTCGCCGCTTCCCCGCGCCATGAACACTTGAACGAGACTGTGGGCGTGAGTTCCCCGGGGTGGAACACCAAGCGAGCGGGATACCCCGACATTCGAGGTGAAGTCGGCTCCTCCGATGAGGGCCGCCCGGGCGCCGGCGTTGGCGCCCCGATCGGGCGCTCGGCGCAGACCGAATTCGAGGACCGGGCGGTCGCGGCCGGCTTCGTTGATCCGCGACGCTTTGGTGGCGACGAGTGTCTGGTAGTTGAGGTGGTTGAGGAGCGGTGTTTCGAGGATCTGGGCCATGGCCAGCGGGCCCCGCACCACAGTCAGCGGCACGTTCGGGTGTACCACCCGGCCTTCGGGGATTGCCTCGAGGCTGACGGCTTCAAATGAGCCCTGGTCGCGTAACCAACTCAGAAAAGCCTCGTCGAACATGCGACGACCGGTGCTCCCGGTCAAGCTGCGCAGGTAATCGAGATCGTCGTCCTGGAAGCGAACTGTGGCCATCCAATCCAACAGCCATTCCAGTCCGGCGTTGATGCAGTAACCGGCCTGATGCCGCCCGTAATTGGGATAGCTCCGGAAGAAGTGGTCGAACTGGGCCGGCTGTTCGTGGATTCCCAGATGGAAGTAGAGCTGCGCCATCGTCAGCTGGTAATGGTCGGTGAAGAGGATGCCGTCCGTTCCGGCCCGTTGCCCGGCTGTCAACCGATACTCCATGGTGGGATGTCCTCGATGGTAACCCGCCGGGATCGCTCCCTATCCGCGGCGACCCACTACCCAGGCGGTGATGGCCCACCCCGCGACCGTCCAGGCCCCCAGGACCAAGTAACTCATACCGACATCTGCGACAAAACCGGAGGTGAGAGCATCTCTGATGACCTCTGCCATGTGATAGAAGGGCAATACCCGGTGGAGGGACGCCAGCCATTCGGGGAACTGGGCGATCGGCACCACGATCGGCGAGAACAGGAGCACGAAGAAGACGGTCATGTTGGTCACGAAGTTGATCACCACCGGGTTCTTGATGCCGTGGGCCATGCCAAAACCGACCGAGGTGGTCATCAGCGATGTGAGCAGTACCGCGGGAACGATCATCGGCTCGACGCTGAGCTTGACGTCGTAGTTCCAGGCTCCCACCAACAACGCGACTGCCACACCGGGAAGAGCCATCAGGGTGAAGACGGTGAATGTCGAGGCGGCCGCGGCCAGCCTCGGGACCGGTAGCGACCAGAGGAACTCATAGGTCTGAGCAATGCGTTGCTGCCCGACCATGTTGGGCACCATCACGAACCCGATCGGGATGAGAGCAATGGCCGGAACCCCGGCAGCCATGAAGGCTCCAACCTGGGGCGGGACGTCACCAAGGTAGAACCCGTACATGATCGCCATGCCGGCGCCCATCAAGACCTGGATCAAAAGACCGAACGCCAACCATTGACCGAGCCCGCGCAGGTCGAACCGCAGCATCATCGCGTAGCTGCGTAACCATCGGGCGGGTCCGGTGGTAACCGCAGTGGTCCCGACCCGTAGTGAGTCGGTCGGCCGCATGGAGACGTCGCGGCCGGTCATCAGCCCCTCCTCCCTATTACCCAGGCGGCCACCATCGCCGAAGCCAGCATATAGACGGCCAGGATCAGATACGAGGTCCCGACGTTGTCGACCAGTCCGTCGGTGAGGGCGCCCCTGATCACCGCGGCCATGTGTTGAAAGGGAAGCCACTCATTGACCGAAACCAGCCAGTCGGGGAGATTCTCGGGAGGGAAGTTGATGGGCGAGAAACCCAGGATCATGAAGATCAGCAGTTGAGTGATCATCTGGGTGATCATCGGCTTGGGGATGGCGTGGGCGAAGGCATAGCCGACCAGGGTGGCCGTCGTGATGGTGAGCAGGACGGCCGGCACGATCGCCCAGGACACCTCAAAGGTCAGGTCGTAGCGCCAATCGGCGATGACCAGCGCCGCCACCATGCCGGGCAGAGCGATGATGGAGTTCACGGTGAGCCAGGCGGCCGCCTGGGTGGTGCGCGGGACCGGCAACGACCACAAGAAATCGTAAGTCCCGGCCACTTTGTGATTGCCGACCAGTTGCGGCCCGAGGACCAACCCCACGGTGATCAGAGTCACGACCCCTACTCCGGTGGCCAGGAAGAGGGCGTTGCGGGCGGGCATCTCGTCGAAGAAGAGGCCGATCCCCAAAGCGAACCCGCCGCCGATGACAATCTGGAGAGCGACGATCAAGGGAAGAAGGAGCCGCAGGCTATTGAGTTCCCATCTGGTCATCATCAGGTAGCTCTGCACCCAGTAGGCGGCCCCGGTCCGAACCGGCGCAGAGTTTCCGGCGGGTAGGGCGACTGTGTTCATTCGGGATTGTCCCCGTTGGCGGATGTGTGGCCGGTTAGCCGGATATAGACATCCTCCAGCGTGGTCGCAGCCAGGGCGTACTCTTCGGCTACTCCCCCGGCCATCAGATCCTGCGCCCAGTGGATCCCGGTCGTGGCGTCTGCTTCGCTGATGATGTTCATGACATTGTTGCCCACCCGCGTGTGGGATTCGACGAAGGGCGGCATCTCCGGCGTGGGCAAACCCGGCACCATCATCAACTGGAGACGCAGCCGCCCCCGGTCCGCGGCTTTGAGGGCGGACGAGGTGCCTTCGGCAATCAGCTGGCCGTCGTTGATAATCGCCAGGCGGTCGACCGACTTCTCGGCCTCGAGCACATTGTGGGTGACCAGCAGCACCGCCGCGCCTTCATCACCCAACCGGCGGACTTGGTCCCACAGCAAGCGCCGCCGGCGAGGATCGACGTCGTTGGTCGGCTCGTCGAGGATCACCACCCGGCCCGGCCAGACGCTCACCATGGCGAACCCGACGAGTCGCTTGACACCTCCGGACAGTTTCATGCCCAGGGTGTCGGCCCACTCGCCTATGTCGAGCGCCTCGATCATCTGGTCGGTCCTCTCCGCAACGGCCTCCGGGTGACCACCTCTGATCATGCCGGTGAGCCTGATCACGTCCCGGGCCTTGAAAGAATCGATCGGCATCTGCGCTTGGGGCAGATAGGAGCACAGTTGCCGGGCGGCGTCGGGATCTTCGACCAGGTCGTAGGGGCCCAAGGTCAATTCTCCGGAGGTCGGTTTTAGCAACCCGATGATTTGCTTGACGAGGGTGGTCTTGCCGGCGCCGTTCGGCCCGAGTAGGCCGTACACCTCACCGGGTCGGACTTGCAGAGTGATCCCGTCGTTGGCCCGCAAGTCTCCGAAGACCTTGGTGACCCGGCGGGCGTGGAAGGTCCAGTCGGTTGCCGTTTGGGATTCGATGGTGGTGGCCTGCTGACCGGTCATTGGTCCCTCTCACACTTGTGACATCATGATGATGTCACATTGATGTCACCCCGTCAAGTCGCCCGGCTCACAGGCTAGTTTTCCCACATGGCCCGATGCGACACCGTTATTTATTTCACTCCTCGTATGACGGAATTGGCGGCCTTCTATAGGAATGGCCTGCAACTGGGTGAACCGCAGGGACACGGCGGCAATCACCTGGGCTTTCCCCTCGACAACGGTGTGTACCTCGGGTTCGACCAGGTCGACGAAGCCCAGTCGGGTTTCGGAGGTCCGACCGTCTGGTTCGACGTCGACGATCTACAAGCGACCTTCGACCGGTTCCTAGCGTTGGGGGCCCGGGTCCGCTATCCGCCCGAGTTGAAACCTATGGGTGCCGTGCTGGCATCGCTCGAAGACCTGGACGGAAACGTATTCGGCCTCGTCCAGCGTTGAAGACGCGCCGAAGCCCCCGGTTATCCGAGGGCTTCGAGGTATGACCCGGGTTAGCCGTGGAGTACGAAGTCCCCGGCCGCCACCATCAGCATGGCAAACAGACCGAAGTAGGCAGCGAGCAGGGTGACTTTCGTAAGTTTGCGGACGACGATCATGTGCAGATTCCTCCTCAAGCGCGCACACCGGGCGGCGGCTTCGGGTTTGGTGGTCCCTGCCAGAGCCACAATGCCATTCTGTTGAATAGACAGGCTGGGGTGTGCGTGCGTTTTGTTCGTGTTTGTCTTCGGCAAGATTGTCCCTCAGGTTCATCCTTCCGCGTAGGGTCTTCAGCCCCTAATCATTGGGACCGGCTGCGGTCCGCGGAGCCACCTTCTCTCCGCGGCTCTGTCTTCGTACGATGGAGTCGGACCGGCAGATCGAGGCGCCATGCCGAAGAGACTCTCTCAATCATCGACTGAACCGGCCTCTCCGTCACGGCCCACCGGCTCTCAGCTCGTCCTGATCGGCGTGGCGGCCACTTCTGCGGCCGGACTCATCTTTGAGATCACCCTGACCAGAGTCTTTGCGATAGCCCAGTTCTATCACTTCGCATTTTTGAGCGTCAGCCTGGCATTACTCGGGCTGGGTGCGAGCGGTTCCGCCCTGTCGGTTCTTCCCAGGCTGGGACGGGGTGGACCCCGTCGCTGGACCTGGCTGGCCGCCGGTCAGTCTTTCTCGATCATCGCCGCGTATTGGCTGACCAACTCGATTCCGTTCGACTCTTTCGCAATCGCCTGGGATCCTCGCCAGGTCCTCTACCTGACGGTGTACTACGTCGCTCTGGCGGTTCCTTTCTTCTTCGGCGGCCTGGTGGTTGCGGTATTGCTGGCCGGCATCGACTCTCCTCTCCCCTCTCATCATGTCTACGGAGCCGGCCTGGTCGGCTCGGGCGGCGGAGCGATCGCCGCCCTCCTCTGTCTGGGATGGTGGGGTGGCGAGACAACCATCGGGTTGGCGGCGGCCGTAGCCATGGCGGGAGGCATCGCCTTCGGGTTCGTTCGGTCCGGTCGATTCTGGTCGAAGGCGGGTCTGGTTGCGGCCACGATCGGCTGCCTGGTGTTGGCGGCGACCGTCCCCGGCCCTTTCGAATTGAACCTTTCGCCCTACAAGGACCTGAGTTCGGCCTTACGTTTTCCGGAGTCGGAGATCACCACAACGGTGTGGGACCGCGGGACCCGGATCGACCTGGTTGAAAGCGAAGGGATCCGCTCGCTGCCCGGCCTGAGCCTCACCTATTCCGGTGCTCCCCCGCTCCAGGATGGGATCACTTTCGATGGTGACGACCTGAGCCCTATTCCACGGGGTGAGTCGGCGGAGTTCGTTCCTTATCTGCTGTCTTCGCTGGCCTATCGGCTACGTCCGGAAGCCGCCAGCCTGATCCTCGCCCCGCGGGGCGGGTTCGAGCTGGCCGTAGCGCTCGCCGGCGGAGCTGGTTCGATCGTTGCCGTAGAACCCCACGCCGCCGCCGTCCGGGCGATTCGGGAGAACGGTCCCAGTTCGTACGACGACTTGCGGGTGGTCACGGTCGATGACGATCCGCGGGTGTTTGCCGAACGAACACAGAGTCGGTTCGACATCGTCGACCTTGCCCTCACGGCTCCCTACCGTCCGGTCACATCGGGAGCCTACAGTCTGGCGGAGAACTACCTCCTGACGGTTGAGGCGTTTCGCCAGTATGTGGAGGTTCTCTCCCCCGGCGGTGTCTTCACTGCCATGCGCTGGATGCAAACCCCACCCAGTGAGGAAACCCGGCTCCTGGCTGTGGCAATCGAAGCGCTCCGATCGACGGGAGTTGACCCGGAGGCGAGTGTGGTTATGTTGCGCAGCTACTCCAATGCTCTGCTGGTGGTCTGCCCGGACGGTTTCTCTCGGGCCGACCTCAACGTGGTTGAGCAGTTTGCTCAAACAGAACGGTTTGACGTCATCATCGCCCCGGACCTCAATCCGACCAATCAGTTCAACGTGGTTCGCGACGAGCAGTATTCACAACTGGCCGCGGACCTTCTCTCCGCCGAAGATCCGGACACCGTCTACCGGTCTCATCACTTCGAGATCAAACCTCCCACCGACGACCGGCCATTCTTCGGCCACTTCTTCCGATGGTCGCAAGCCTCAACGGTGTTCAAAACCCTCGGCCGCACCTGGCAGCCATTCGGCGGCGCCGGCATCTTCGTTTTGGTTGCCCTCTTGGTCATCTCGACCGCGGCAGCCGTGGTTCTGATCTCGGCGCCGCTGCTGGTTCGTCGTCGGAAGCGGCCATCCGGCGCCGGACGGCAGTGGTGGGCTCTCAGCTACTTCGGGTTATTGGGCGTCGCGTTTCTGTTCGTGGAGATACCGATTATCCAGCGGTACATCCTGCTGGTAGGACGCCCGACAATCGCTTTCGCAGTCGTGTTGTCCGCATTGCTGGTGGCGTCGGGAATCGGGAGCGTCTACTCCCGTCGCATTCCGTGGCGGAGTGGAAGCCTCTTGCTGGCCGCACTGGCGGTCCTCTACCCACATCTCATCAGGTGGGTCACCCCCCAGCTGCTTCCCGCGCCCGAGTCGGCTCGGGTTGTCGCGGGAGCACTCCTGCTGGTGCCGCTCGGCTTCTTGATGGGAATCATGTTTCCCCGAGGTCTGGAACACCTCGAGCAATCTGCCCCGCGCCTGGTCCCGTGGGCGTGGGCCGTCAACGGCACCGTGTCGGTGATCGCGGCGGCAGCAGCGGCGCTTCTGACTCTGAGCTTCGGGTTCTCGGTAGTGTTGCTCATCGGAGCAGGCGCATACGGTTTGGCGGCGATTCTCGTTTGGACCGGTGCCGCGACTAGTCCGTCGCCCGGGTAAACGGCACGAATGACACCCAGCCGAGGCTTTCGGCCATCGGATCGCCATCTTCGGCAATTGTGAATCGCCAGAGTGTTTGCACTGCTCCGATGGGGCCGACCGGTATCACCAGCACCCCTCCCGGACCAAGCTGGTCCATGAGCGGTTGGGGCACGTGGTCGGGAGCGGCGGTGACGATGATCCCATCGAAAGGGCCCCCTTCTTCCCAACCGAAGTAGCCGTCGCCGGTGCGGGTCGTCACTTCATAGCCGGTTGCTCGGAGCGCCGCTTCGGCGGTGCCGGCCAACTCCGGGACTATCTCGATCGTGTAAACCTCTATGCCCATCTCGGCCAGCACCGCAGCCTGATATCCCGAGCCGGTGCCGATCTCCAGAACGCGGTCTCCGGCTCCAACACCAAGCGCCTCGGTCATCTGCGCCACGATGTAGGGCTGCGAGATGGTCTGCCCGTACCCGATCGGCAGGGGGTGATCGTCGTAAGCGTACTTGCGAAGGTCTTCAGGCACGAAGAGGTGACGCGGCACTGCCCGCATTGCCTCCAGGACCAGCAGGTCCTCAATCCCCCGCGCTTCGATCTGCCGCGTCACCATTGCCAGTCTCTCCGCGGACCGGTCTTCAGCCTCGGGCAGGGTGACCCCCGCAGCCGGTGCGGGCACAGTGGTCGAAGAGGAGGAAGAAGCGATGGTGGTCGCGTTAGTTGGGGCCGGACCCTCCTGGCCGATCGGAGGGGGAATCGGTCCGCTGGTACAGGAAGCCACCAGGAAGCCGCCCGCCAAAACAACGCTCCAACGCCGCACCCGTTCATCGTATCGTCGCAGCAGGCTCGCCGACTAGGGCTGATTGCGGTCCTCTGCCCCTACCGCTCCCCTCACGCCTATGCCACGATGGGCTGAGGACTGTCTCATGCGTTGGTGCGTGTGGCTTGTCGGCGTCATGTTCATCGCCGGGTGTGCCGCCGACCTGGATGTTCCAGGAGGTGTTGAAGTGCTCGAGCGGATCAACCTGCCGGAACCCGAGCTAACCGGCGGCCGCGCCTTGACCACTGCCCTCGCCCAACGCCGCTCGGTGCGTGAGTTCCAATCGACATCCTTGAGTCTGGACGAACTTTCCCAATTGCTCTGGGCGGCCCAAGGCATCACCTCTGAGAAGGGTCAACGCACGGCGCCGTCGGCCGGAGCCACCTACCCGCTCGAGTTGTATCTCGTCACCGATCAGGGTCTTTATCACTACAACCCCGGACTCCACCAGCTGGAGGCAATCGCCGGCAACGACCTGCGAGCCGACCTCGCCCAGGCCGCTCTCTCCCAAGAATCGGTCGAAAAGGCCCCGGTGGTCTTTGTCCTGACTGCGGTGTTCGCCCGCACCGAGCAAAGGTACGGTGACCGGGCCGAGCGGTACGTGAAGATCGAGATCGGCCATGCCGCCCAGAATCTGCATCTCCAGGCAGTCGCCCTAGGCCTGGGATCGGTACCGGTGGGAGCCTTCGACGATGACGAGGTGCGGGCGGTGCTCAACCTTCCGCCGGACCACGAACCTCTCTATCTCATCCCGGTCGGGTACCCGGCGGAGTAGTGGTCAGAAGCTGATCGTCGTCAATGATCGGAAGCAGCCGAGAGTCCATCACCGCCGCCACTGGTGGACCAACATGACGAGGTCCCAACACTCGTCCAGCGGCCCTGTGAGGTAGCGACCTTCCGATCCGAGAAAACGAAGCTCACCGAGTAGTCGGCCGTCTCCCGCAACCGCAGCAGGTTGGGCATCGTGACCGGGCCGGTGATACCCGCTGAAACACGGGCAGTGTATTGACCGTGGTCGTGCAGCTGAACGTTGTGCCGATCAAACCGAACGCCGGCCCTCGCTCGGGCGGAGTTGTGCCCCGTCGGCGGGCCTTGAACGAGTGCCACCGGGAGATTCGACCGGGAAGCAGGACCGGATAGGGCCGCCGTCTGATTCGAAGCTGCTACCAGCGGTCGGCCCGTCGCAATCTATGGAGCACTTCCCACAGGGCGGCATCCTTCCGATAATTCGAAGCGACCTCGCGAGGTTCCACGGCCGGCGACACAAATTCGTTTGCAATTTCGATACCGGCCGGGATCCACTCCTCGGCGCCTTCCTTGATGATTCCGTTCGTGGTCGCCGCCAGAACCCGTGGTCGGACAGGCCACGCAAACAACCGGGCCCCGAGCGGCCACTTCATGACTTCGCTCAACTCGAACTACCGGAGCGTGCCTCGATCGTTCAGACAGAAGCGGAGATGGTCTATGACTTGTATCGTGTGTTCGTCGGCCGCCGATTGGACCACGCGGATGAACGATCACGGAGATCACCACAGCGCTCCTGCCGGTCACCATCAACACGGCCACGGCGGCCACGACCATGGCCCCCCGATCTGGCGGGGTCTCATGTGCTGGCTCTACCCGATCCTCTATCGCAACCCTGCGTCGAACCGGCTCGTGGTCGAGGTGGCCGCCCTCATGTCAGGTGATCGAGTGCTGGACATCGGATGCGGGCCCGGTGCCGCCGTGCGGGCCGCCGCACCGCTCGTAGAGGAGGCCGTAGGTGCCGACCCGTCCGGTCGGATGCTTCGTCTGGCCCGCCGTCGCTCGCGGGGCCTACCCAACGTACGCTATGTCCAGACTCCCGCCCATCACCTCCCCTTCGGGGACGGTCGGTTCACGGCCGTCTGGACGATCCACTCGATGCACCACTGGGGTGATGAGGAGGCCGGGATATCCGAAGCTCGCCGCGTCCTCGCTTCCGGAGGGAGGTTTCTCGTCGTCGAGCAGTTCGATCCCGGGAAGCCGTGGGGAGTTGATGAGGCCGGAGTCCGCCGAATCGCCTCCATGATGCAGAAAGCCGGGTTCGCCGATGTCGAATGGACCAAGCATCGGGTCGGCAGGGCCGACGAAGCGGCGATTGTCGGGCGAGGCTGACACGACCGAAACGGCTGAGATAGGCTGCCCGCTCTCAAGAAACCCCGCATGCCTGGGTCTTGGCGTGGTGGCCGTTGATGGTATCGAGTGACAGACCGCACACGGTGGGCAAACCCGCCGTGGCGTGCGGCAATCACCCCGGCAACTCGTAGCGGGCCACTTCCGTACCGCTGGGGGTCGTGCTCATGAAGAAGAGAGACGAACCCTCCAATCGGACCGTGCCAAAGGAACTCATCTCCGCCCACCTACGACCTGCGATCCGGTACACCTCCGACACCGACGTCTCCCCTTCGAGCGCTACTCGCACGATGAGGAATTCGGTCGGTTCGTCGGCGGACCAAGACCTCCCCAGCACCAGCACCACGGTGCTCTGTCTGCTCTGTACGAAGGATCCGGCCAGGAAATATTCACCGGGAATGCGATATTCGACCGGCACAGTGTCTCCTCCCGGCTGGAGGTTGGCGATGATCGTGCCGTCGGCGGCGAAGTCGACGCGCAGAGAACGATCATCCACCGGCAACGCCGCCACCGGTTGCTGGTCGGTCACCGGGACCGGGACACCCGCCGAGGTCGCAATCGGAATCCAGCCATCGGCCGGTTGCGTCCTGGCGATGAGGGCGTTTCCTGCATAGATACCATTGGCGGTCGCCTGCAGGTTGGCGTTGGAATCGACGACCGTTTCGTAGGGTCCTTCCACGGAACCGTCCAGACCGACGATGAGCAGGTCGTGTGGCCGGCCGGGCCGGTTGGACATCCCCAGCACGTAGACGCGGTCGTCGGGTCCCACCGCCATGGCGTCGGCAACGAACTCGGCGGGCTGGAAGGTTGCCAGCGGGAATACCGAGCCGCCACCGGGCAGCCAGTGCATCAGACGCCGGTTCTGCCCATCGAGAAACACGACACCTCCGTCGGAAGTGACGTCGAAGCAGCACGGCCCGAAGCCCGCCTCCGACAGGCCGAGTTCGAACTCCCCGTTTCCCCAACCGGTGCTGGTGACGTCGGCCGGGGCAAGATCAATAGGCGTGGCAGCGTTGATGTCGACGCTGAACGAGCGGATCGTCGATTCGACCATCTGAAGGGTCCAGCAGAACGATCCATCGATCTGACAGACCAGGTACTCCCCCGGTGTTGCAGTTTCGGGAAGAATCACCGTGTCGGGGCCGGGACCCGTAATCAGGATGTCCGGGAAGCTCGGCTCACCTTCCCACGCCCCCCATCGAGGCTCACCGTCGAAGCCATCTGCTGCAGCGATGAGCCAGAAAGCCGGGGTGGAGGATCCGAACGGCGCCAGGGTGTAACCCACCCCGCGCCCTCGCTGATCGGGCGGGGTGATGTCGATCGTCTGTCCCGGCTCTCCGAACAGTGAACCCACGATTTCCGGCGGCAGGACCGGAGTCGCAACCGTCGTGGTGGTGTTCAAAGTGGTCGCGGTGTCTTGGCTGGTGGTGGTAGTGGCCTCATCGACTACTTCGTCGGGTGGGCCACCCAGCAGCAGCGCCGGGAGGGTGATAGCTGCCAGCACCACCGCGGCGGCCAGAGCCCAGACGAGGCGGGGCTGCCGTTTCGGCGGTTTCACAGCCGCGCCAGAAGGACGAAGCTGAACCATGGTTTCCTCCGGGAAGGGTGGTGCCTCCGGCGACATCTGGATCAGTCGAAAGGTCAGTTCTTTGATACGGGCGTCGAGTCGGTCACTCATCGAGATACTCCTTGAGTCGTGCGCGCGCCCGGGCCAGATGCTTTTTCACCGTTCCTTCGGAGATTCCCAACCGGGCGGCGACCTCCGCCGGCGACAGGTCCTCCCAGTACGTGAGCATCACGGCAGCCCGTTGCTGCACGCTCAGCCTGTCGACCGCCACCAACACATCCACGTCTACGCCGGTGGGTGCCTGCACTTCGGGCGTTGCCGCCCGCAATTCCCGAACCCGGCGCCGGAGCGTGCTGCGATGGTGCGATCTCGCATGGTTCACGACCGATCGATAGAGATAGGCCCGATGGTTCGTGACCGCGGGCCACGTCCGGGAACGGAAGGCCGCCAAGCACGCGTCCGCGACAACATCGGCTGCATCGAACGGCCCGACCAGGCCCGTGGCAAACCGCACAAGGTCGTCTGCGTGCTTGCGGTAGATCTCTTCGTCGGTCATGTCACCTGTATGACGTCACCGCCCGGTCTGGAGGGTGACAGCATTTGTAGCATCCTTCCCGACGTGAGATGTCGAGCCGAGTGAATACTCACCTCTTCTCCTCGGAAGGTATTCACACATCGAGGAGCAGCACCGGAACCCGGAGCGCGGGAGGAGATTCTGACCGGAGAGGAGGGAGGAGAGATCCTGGATGACACCTGGGGCAATTCTCTTCGCAACGTTCGGCATCATCGGTGGGGGGACCATTCGAGAAACGCGCCTGCGTGACCATCGGGAGGGAAACGGCTCATCCCTCGCATTTGTCTGCTTGCTCGGGAAGAGAGTCGATCACCATGGACGGTCCGCAGTTTGGCGAGTTGAACCGGGCCACGCGGGTAATTCGGAGGCGTAGCCTGAATCAGTGGCAGATCTCACTTCGTGAAAGCGAGAGGAGGTGAGGGTGATGACTGAAGTGAAGACGAGAGTCGAAGAGTCGATCTACATCGACGCCCCACCGAGCGCGGTCTTCGGCTATTGCCTCGACCCGCGAAGGCTATTCGCGGGAGACCCGAAGCACGTTGTGGATGCTCAGGTGACCTCGGGCGTAGGCACCACGGCGCACCTGTCGAGGAAGGCCGGCGTGCTCCAGGAGGATGACCGTCTGGAATACGTCGAGGTAGTCCCGGATCGCCGCATCGAGATCGCGATGCAGCCGACGATGTCGCTGAGCGGAATCGGGAAGCCCCGACACGAGACGGCGCTTTACACCTTGACCCACGACTTCGAGCCGGAAGCCGCCGGCACCCGGATGACGCTCAAGGTCCAGGTGCATGATGCCCCGCTGTACGAGCGGATGATCGACCGCCTGGAAGGCAAGGCCCCCGAACGGATGGTGCGCGACCGCCTCAAGCGGATTGCCAAGGCCGTCGAGGACTCTGCGGCCAGCGCCTGAACGCAAGATCCGGCCCGGTACAGATTCTTTGCGGAGGGCGGTGTCCTCCCTCCAGCGGTACGGTCGGGTTCACGAGCGGGATCCGGGGGAACGGGATCGCCCGACCAGAAGCTCTCCGGGGATTCGATGCGCCGGTTGCGCGACCTGTTCCCTGAGATCGAGTATCACGAACTGGAAGGGGCCGGACACCTGGCGCACTACGAATTCCCCGACCGTATCAACCCGCTCCTGATCCGTTTCCTGACCAGCTAGCCGCCGAACGTCCCGACTGCCTTGCGAAGCTACCCGCATCCGGCAGTGCATGGTGCCGGGTACCCAACCAGACAAATGTCCAAGGCGAAGAGATCTGTTGGTTCTGGACTGACGTCCGCCACCGCGTGTTTGAAACTCATTTGACCTTTGTCGTGGTGGTTGGTCTCCCTCCTGCCCGTTCAGTCTTCGTTAGTAGCGGTCGGGGTTGATCGCGATCGCTTGCCGCGTGAACGCGAATCCGATACCACCGGACATCGACGGTTGACTGGTTGCTCAACACCGGTCCTTGCTGGTTGTCATGTGGTCGTGGTGTGGTCGCGGGCCGCCTGGTCGAGGCGGACACGACCAGGGCTGGTTGGGCGGCGAGATACTCTTCAAGGACGCCATTTGCCAGCTTCGCCGCTCTCCGTCGGGGAAGACCTCGACCCCGGGCCGGGCAGACCGCTGGTAGGCACCCCTTAGAGCGGGTCGAATCCGATCCGGGGCTGGACGTCCGCCACCTCGTGCGGGGCGAGGGACATCAGGGCCGCCCGGAATTCCCGGTAGGCGGCTGGGCCGAGGGAGCTCCGATAGCGGTCCTCGATGGCAGCGATCACCGATCCCGCTGTCTCGATCAGCTTGACGCCGATCTCGGTGGGGATCACCAGCTTCGCCCGGCCGTCGGTGGGATCTGCTGTCCGTTCGACGAGACCCATTGTCTCGAGCTCGTCGACCAGCTCGCTTACCGCCGGCTTGCCGATTCCCGCCCGGCGGGCGAGCTCGGTGAGGCGAGTCCCGCCGTCGTCGATATTGGCAAGCACGCTTCCATGCTTGGCCCGGATGGCGTAGCCATCCGCTGCCAGGCCGTTCAACAGTTCGGCCTCGAAGCTCTGAAACGCCCACAGCAGCAGGGTTCCGGTATTCGGTTCGGCGACTTGACGATTTGGTTCGGGTACCATACTATTCCGTTCGGTAACCGAATCATAGCGACGGAGAACACACGATGACACCCCCTGCGGGATACACACTGGGCCGCGATCAAGGAGAAGCGATCTGGTTCCTCGGGACGCGCATGACGCTGAAGGCGGCCGGCGACGCCACCCACGGCGCGCTGACGCTCATCGAATGCGAATGTCCCGCCGGGTTCGCCCCTCCCCCTCACATCCATCACGCAGAAGACGAAGCGTTCTACCTGCTCGACGGCCGGCTCGAAGTCACCTGCGGAGCTTCGACCTGGACGCTCGAGCCGGGCGGCTTCGCCTTCCTCCCCAAGGGGACACCGCACCGGTTCGTCGTCTCCGACGACGGTCCCGCCCGGATGCTCCAGCTCACCGCCCCATCCCAGTTCGAGCACTTCGCAGCCGAGAGCGGAGCCCCTGCTACCCGGCCCGGCCTTCCGGACCCTGGCGAACCCGACATCGAGCGTCTGTTGGCGGCGGCGGCCCGGCACCACATCGAGATCCTCCCGCCGCCCACTGGAAGCTAGGCCGGAACCCGCCCGGACAGGGTGGTCCAAACCCCGCATACCAGGAGCTTCGTCGCGGTGGGTGCGACCGGGATCAAACGAACGGACCGCTTGCGGTTCCCGGTGCCGTGTTAACGCCAACCCGACCATCACCGGTTGTCTATGGTCGCGAGTGTGGTAGCCGATGACGATCAGCCGGTGTGCCCTAGCTGATAGGGCAGAGAAACGAGTCAGCAGTCGAGGGCATACGAGACGGCAGCACAGACCCCCTTCATCGTCGCCGGGCTGGTCTCCGCGACGAACTCGGTCAGCATCGTCTGGGGCACCGTGTGGAGTCCATCGCAGTTGACGGCCGATTCCTGGTCAAGCCCCAGTTCCGCATGATCGAGCGGCACCTCGACGGCCAGACCGCGCATCGACGTAGTGATCTCGGCCACCGTGACCAGCGCTCGAGCATCAAGGACTGCACTCCGGGTCAGGATCAGAACCGGCCGTCGTTTTCGCCCGACTTGGGCCAGCCAGATCTCACCCCGGTTCATTCCGCGGTCCAGGCCGCTGCATCAGCCCAGAACGCATCGGGCTTCTCTGGATTCCGTTCGTAGGCCGCACGGTCTGATCTGGCGAGGGCATCACGAACGGCGGCGGCCACACCTTGGCGGGCGGCAGCCGAGATGTTGATACCAAGACGACGGGCCTGTTCAACGAGAGACTCATCGAGCGTGAACGTGGTGCGAGTGGTGCCCATACGCCAAATAAGGATAGCAGTTGCTGCTATCACTGATAGCTATCACTCCAGGAGGAAATGTCGGACCACGTCGGCAAGGGAGCTCTCCGGGTAGGCCCGTCACGGTGAGCGAGCCACAGCTGGGGCTTGGAACGGGTGCCAAACCGGGCGTACCCGATTCCGCCTGGGAAGGTCCCCGCGGCGGGCTTCGTTCTCCCCCGCCACTCCCGACTTGCGATGACCACGACCGCGACGCCAACTGCCGGCGGACACCCGAGACGGAACCGTCGTCCCATCGAGTATGAATATCCAGTCCGCGTCTGGTGGGGTGGCCGGTTCGGGCTTACGTCCCCGGTCGGTTGGCCCTGGCGGAGTAGTTTGAGTGGTGAATGTGAAGGAGGGCGTGGTGTTGACATCGCCGATTCGAGGGCTGCTGTTGCGGTCTGGTCGGTCCTCGGTGAAGTCATGCGTGCGCGCTGGTGGCTTGAGCGAGCCGGGACTCACCGCCGATGCTCAGTCCGTCTACGATCGGATGGCCGACGAGGTGACGTGGCCGGATCAGCTCGCCAACCAGGGCTACCTCGCGGTGATGGTGTTACCGGTGGCAGCGCTCTATAAGACGTTGCGCGAGCGTGGATGGGCGCAAGAGGATGCGGTCGACGCTGTGCACGCTGCATTCCTGGCGACCGGAGCGCCCCAGCGCAGCTTTTTCGAGCTGCTTTTGCGCACCGACCTGGGCCGGCGACTGTTCCTGCGGTCCTTGCGACCCAACTGGTTGTGGCTGACCCCGCCCCCGGCCAACCAATGGAGCGTAACCGAACGATCGCCGACCCGGGTCACGATCGAGATCAGCCGCTGTTACCGATTGGACGCTTTCGGCCTCGTTGGCACTCCCGAGGTCGCTTCAGTGGCGTGCGCCTACGAACAGTACGTGATGGACGGAAGCCCCCACCTGCGCGTCACGACCAGCACAATGGCGGCAGGAGCCGACAGATGCCGCTCCTGTTTTGAGCGTCTGGACGCCGCGGAGAAGCGTGTTGTCCAGCCTGGTACATGACCGAACGGGCACTGGCCGGATGTAGCTTCCTTCCGTGCCGGGGGGCGGCATTGAGCCGGGGCGTGCCCCATGCTGAACATCGGTCGGCTCCGGCGGGTGGGCGCCGCCGAGATCTGTGGGGACCGGCACCAACTCCTCGCGCGGAGGTCAACTTCCAGCCGCCGGGCCGAGCCCGATCGACGTGATCCAATCTTTCGCCGTGTCGACATCGTCGAACAAGCGGCACGGCATCAGGAGCGAGTTGATCTGCTCCTGATAGATGTTGATTTCGGGCGGTGTGGTCTTCGACACAACAATGGCCACTGCCGAAGCGATCGACGTGACGTTCATGATGGCCCGCAGCCAGGCCTGTGGGCTGGCTGCCGGGACTGCCCGGGCATCGAGAATCAGTCGGGCCTGTTTTCCGCCCAGCACCCGGCGGGCCTCCTCAGCGAAGAGGTCAACTGTCCTGGGGAGTTCTCGGTCGGGCCGGAAGGACCGCGCGCAGTATCCCGGAATCGTCGATCCAAGGTCGAGAATCAGGGCCACCCTCCCGCGTCGCAAGATCAGTCATCGCAGTCCTCAGCCAGACTCAGGGTGGGTGAGCAGGGCCAGGGTGGTCACCGCGGCGACGTGCAGGCGCCACCGGGGCAGCGCCATGTTTTTATTCCTGTTCTTGCGGAGGTTCATTTCCATCTCTTGTGAGTTATTGGGGACGGCACGACGAGGCGGTACGGCCGGGTCTCATGCGGCAGAACCGGATCCAGGCGCGATCGCCGGTCCGTCCCCGGCTGACGCATCGAGAGCGGGGCGCGCAATCAGCAGGTACAGCAGCGGCCCTACGAGGCCCACCAAGATCACGATCAACGCCCAGACCAGCTGGTTGTGGCCGCTCTCCGCCCATTGCCCGGCGGGGCGCCCGACCAGATCGACCAAGGCAAATACCAGGAGTGCCAGGCCGGCCACCATCGCCAGCGCAACCAGGAACCACACGCCCACGATGTTCATGTCATCTCCACTCTTCGGCCGCACCATGCGCCCTCGCTGACGCAGCATACCGTCAATGTTGCTTTAATCGCAATAGCTATTGCTGCTATGGCTATTGACACCTCAATTTCCGGCTGCTTGACTCTCTGTTGATGGTCACCAACGATCCCCCCATCGAGCGACTCCTCATCGCCCTCACCGGCATCGAGACCGCCGCCCGGGACAACGCCGAACGCAGCCGCCAAGTCCAGCGACGCGCCCGCACACTCCGCCGGCAACTTCAAGCAGGGGCAAACCTGGTCGAGCTGGTCGAAGCCGAAGACACCCCCCGCATGGTCGAACTCATCTCAACCAACATGGCCACCCTGGAGACCGCCGGCGCCGAGTTCCGAGCCGCCGAAGCCCTCGCTCTCCGAGCCCATGGACTCACCATCGAAGCCATCGCCGAACTCTTCGGTGTCACCCGCCAACGAATCTCTGCGCTCCTCAGACAGAAAGCCGCCGTCCGAACGGACCCGAAGCGGTGACAAGCTGCCTGCCTTGAAGGTCGGCCGGCCAACGCCGGCGACGAGAGCGAGCGGCTGCCGGCCTTGAAGGTAGGCCGGCCAACGCCGGCGACGGAGCGAGCATTGCTCAGGCGAGGTGTATGTGCGGGTAGCAGTCGCCGGTGCTGCCGGGGTGTTGTTGAGCCAGGCCTGGATGATGTGGTGCTCTTGCTTGGTTGTCTCACCACCGGTCATAACCGGATATTGGCGGTTGTCATCGGTCATGGCTTCGGACGGAGACCGGCTTCCAGGTTCGGATCAAGACGCCAGTGAGGTGCCGGCCGCTTCTTTCCCGTCGGATCTCAGAGTTTGCCGCACCACCGCGACGAACGGAATGAAGCAGACGAGCCCCATGGCTGCCACCACCAACAAATCGAGGGGAGCGAACTCCGTGCCGGTGATCCACGGCTGAAGAGCCAGCACCGCCAGCAGCCCGACGAAGAGCATGCAGGCCTGCAGCAAGAGCGCGAGCGCCCCCACCAACCCGTACGGTGTCCGCCTCCACAACAACAGGCCCCCGACGATCCACGCCGGTGAGATAAGAACATCGGCTACCAAGACCGCCAGCTCTGTCCGCTCCAGACCGGAGCCGCCGGCGATTCCGTCGCCGAGAACGACGACGGCCCGCACCAGCGAGAAACCACCGAGAGCGATCAGCACCCCCGCCGACCACCGTTCGGGGATTTGCCCGACGAGTTTCTTCTTGATCGCAGCGGCGTCCAGGCGCACGGCGAGGCCGATGAGCATATAGACGCTCCCAGAGGCAACGACGAGATGGATCGGGTACACCCACGTCACGGGCAGCGCAACGACGTATGCGACTGCGCCGTAGAGCAGGTACAACAAAACGCCGGGCCAGGCGAGCCGGCCGGCCATACGCCCGCGCCCGGCCAGCCACATCGAAGCGATCAGCAGAGGAACGCCGATTGCCAGGCTCACGATATCGTTGGCGAGCGCGAATTCCCGCAGCTCGGCGGTCGGATAGACGACGTCCGGATTCGACAAACCGACCAGCGCTGCCACCGTGACGAGCACCCCGATACCGACCGTTGTCCAATAGGCCGATAGCGGCGGGTCCGAAGCGACACCCATAGCCGCGAAGCTACTAGCGAAGCTCCGCCAATGGTGGCGGCCACCGAGGCTGCGACCGGCCTGCGCGTGGAGATCCTGATCGGTATCAGCAAGTAGGGTCGCCTGACCCTTTTGGACACCTGGGCGCGTTGTGTCGGTGCACCTTCGCCGGGTCCCGCGCGATCCACGCACCCCGTCGCCCTCGAGACCCGGCTCGGTCTCACCGATCACGCAGCTGGAAAGGCTTAGCTCTCAATTCCGGTCTTGATGGCCGCCAGCATGCTGTGAATGCTCTTCGACATGACCGACGCGTCGACAGACTCGAACATGTTCTGCCACCAGGGAAGGTCCTCCTCGAGGACGACGAAGGTCAACTTCGTGCCGCAGTCCTCGGCTTCGAAGAGCCACGTGAAGATTGGGGGTTTGGCAACCTCCCTGGTCCGTCCCGCAAAGCGCACTTTCCCGTGAGCCTTGCTGACGATCCGCGCGTCGGGCACGAACTCGGTGTACCTATGCTCGATCTGCTCGAGAATCATCCCCTTGGCGCACCTGCCCACGATGTGCGCCGTGGTGCCGACTCCCTCCGGTGTCATCACGACGTCGGTGACCTCGAGTCGGGCCATCCCTCGAAAAGATGGTGCGGGTCGCGGCAGTACTCGAAGACGTCGTGCACCGGAGCGTTGATCATGATGTCGTAACTACGAGTGAAATCGGTCATCGTCTGACCTCCATCCGAAACCTGAGGACTGCATCTCGAGACTAGTTCTGTTGCCCGTGACCAGTGATTGTGTTGGCCAACCAGAACCACCGGGCCGCGACCAACCGGACGTGGGCGTAATCACACCAAGGGGAAACCGGTCTCGTAGGCCCGAGCGAACGCGGCCTGGTGCTCTTCGACGTGGTCGGCATGGCAGAGCGGTGGTCGTCGATGGCGAGAGACATGTACTTCGGCCGGTGCCACCTCAGGGATCGGCTCAATCGCTCAACCGGAAGGTTCCCTCGAAATCTTCGATGCAAACATGCCCTACGCCGTAGTTGCAGGAGATGAGTCCTGTCCCGTAGCCGGACATCCCCTGGTAGGCACCGGAGCCGTCGATCACCGTGTATGTGCGGATGGCGTACCAGCCATCCCATTCATCCCACCTCCGGCTGTCGACGTCCAATCTGAAGGTCCCGCTTCCGTCGCTGCACACCATCGTGTAGATCCACTGCTCGTGGCCGTTGCCGAGATCGACGGATTCGGACCTGGTCCCTGTCGCCGAGGGGCGAATGACTCCGTCATCGATCGCCCGTCCCTCGAACCGGAAGGTCGCGACCAAATCGGCTTCCGTCGCTGCTGTGGATTCGAGGTTCGTCGTGAACGACACCACGAAGGGACCGGCCTCGTTCGAGCCGGATCCCTCGCTGCGTCCGCTGTACGTGAACAGATAGGAGACAGAGAACTCACGGTCGATTCCGATGGCTCTGTCGCCGGACGCAATCAGATAATCGACCCCCGGCCAGTCGGCGACGTAATGCCAGGTACGACCGTCACCCGACATGTAGAGCCCTGAGTCGCTCCACGGCGTGGCCAGATAGCCGAACACCTCCGAGTACGCAACGGCGTCACGGGGTGGCCTGACTTCGCTGTCGTCGTCTTCGTCGATCCCGGTCCAGTCGATACCGTCTTCGCTGTACCAGAGGCCTCCCCAGGCATTCCCTTCCGCAAGGAGCGCATCGGGCCCGGCCATCAACGTCCCTGCCCCGGGGTCGAATTCGGGAGGCACGGGATTCCGGGTCCAGGTCGTCCCATCTTCAGAGACGAACCAGAACCCTTGTTCGGCGATGTGTCCTATGTCGAGCACCCACCGGTCCTTGAACCACGCCAGTGAGACATACGCCGCGCCGCGGAGCCGATCTCCCTGGTTCTCCGCAGCCTCCCAGTCGCTGGCAGGGATCGGGCCTCGTTCGACTTCACCGGTACGAGGGTCGAGCAGCCAGGACAGGTACCGTGAATGCTGAGACTCCGGCAACGACATCTCCTCGCCACCGTCAACGGGCGCCCGAAGTCCAGAGACCTGACCGCCGTAGTCGTCCTCGTAGCCGATAACGAGCACATGCGACTCGTTGGAGGCAACGGCCAGCAGGCCGATTGCGCCGGCGAGGTCCGACGTGTCGAATTCAATCGAATCCCAGCTCCCTGTGTTGAGTTCGCCGACCTTGACACCGAACAGGGCGCGGTCGAGCACAACGACACGGCCGCCGATCGTGGTGACTACCTGGGGGTTGGCGGCCATGTGCCCGGGACCCATCGGCAGCACCGTCACCTCCCGCCGTGGGTCGGCGTCGCGCCAGTCGATACCGTCGGGCGACCAGACCACGCTCCACTCGCCGGCCGTGGCAACTACAAAGCCACCCTCGGACAGCGGGGCCATGTCCACCACCGACGCCAGCCATGGTTCGTCGATCCTGATCCAGTCCCACTTGCCAAGGGCCGCAGCAGGCAGCACTTCGGGAGCGGTGGTCGATACCTCCGGGGCCGTGGGCGTGGCCGGTCCGTCGGCGACCGGCGGGTTGTCGCCTCCCAGGAAGAGAGCGGCGGCGCCGATGGTGGCAACGACTAGAGCCAACGCAGCCGCAAAGGCCCAGGCCCGGCGTCCACCTGGTGGTAGGGGCGTGTGTCGTAGCAGCTCCGGTGTTTCGTGATGGGTTGGGGCTTCCAGGAAGGCTGCCCTTCTCGTCTGGGCGGCAGCGACGGCGCTGGAGAGTTCCCTGGCATTGATGTCATCGACACCCGAAATGGGGTTGACATCCCGAATGCGCCGCTGAATGAACGCCTCGTCGATCATGTCGACTCTCCTCTTCGCATTTGCTGGCGCCCCCCAGCCGGGCTGCGCCCGTGGTCGAGCCGCCGGTACTCCTTGGCGACCCGGCTTGCTGCACGCTGAATCCGGTGGGTTGCTGCATTCGCTGAACAGCCGAGAAGGTCCGCAATTGCCGTATTGGGGAGTTCTTCCCACCAGGCCAGACGCAAGAGTTCCTGATCCTGCGATCGAAGCCGTCCCAGCGCCTGGAACATGATGCGGTCCTCTTCCTTCTGCACCACGACCACATCCGGTCCGGGATTCGGCACCGGTTCGGTATTGCGAAGACGTGTCAGCAGGTGGCGTGACCGTTTGCGGCGGCGAAACTCATTGGCGAGTACCCGCCGTGCTACCCCATAGAGCCATCCCAGTGCCGCGTCGCCGTCAGGGACATCGTCGAGGCGACGCCACGCCACCAGAAATGTCTCTGCAAAACAATCGGCGGCCGTTTGGGCGTCGGTGCGGCGCCGGCAGTAGGCGTATACCTCACGGTGATGCCGGTCGAACAAGCTGCGAAAGCGCTGCTCCGATGGGGCGGCGATTCCCACGAGTCACCTCGCTCGGGTCCAACACTTCCATAAGTGTCCAGACACCACCAATGATGCCAGAGAATTCGAGTCAGCAGCTGCGGCGAGCGTTTGGCAACGCTTGGAGGTGGAATGCGCCCGGTTCCGCCGTCACGTGCCTGCTACTCACCAGGATGTAGCAGTGATCAGGCGTCACAGCCATAGGCGTCGCTTATCGCCTCGACCTGACTTCGCAACAGGACGAGCGACGCGAGAGCGGGTCAGCTCAGGGCAGATACACCTCCGCTACCTCAACTATCAGATCACCTGCCACCGTGAAGGTGTAGGGGAGCGATCCTTGGCCGTACCAGCCCCAGTCGAGGCCTGGATCGTCCTCGCCCCCGAGCAAGACGCTCCAGGTCGCCAGGTCGACCTGTTCTGTCGTCACGCAGTCGCCTCCCTCGTAACATGCCTGAAGAGTCACCACGACGTCCGGCGAGACGGTGTATTCGGTCGTCGACTCGTCCGGATTCCGTATGTAGAAGTCGTTGGGCAGATCCTCGTCGCCGCCGATGACGCCGTCTTGGCGAGCGGCGGCAACTGCCTCGTCCCCCGTCAGCATCTCGGCTGGGTCGACCTGAACGATGGTCGTTCCGTCACGCGTTTCGAACGACCGAAGCCAACCGAACACATCTTCACCGGTGACCCCGACGGCGGGGGGTAACAGATCGGCGAGCAGTACGTCCCAGTCGGAGATGCCGCAGCCGTTGGTTCGGTCCACGGTGGTGTCGACCGGCTGATCGTCGATAGTCCCGGTGACAGTTGCCACGTCCGGGCCGCCGTACTGCTCGGTGCAGATCTGGTCCGCGGGCGGTCCCTCGACCAGACGGGTGACCACCTCGGCGCTTGCCAACGCCAGACAAGCCGCTTGGTCATCGATGTCGACGTCCCCCGTGATCGTCGCCGTATCGCCGAGACAGCTCAGCTGGTACTCGACGCGGTCTCGGTCCGGGTGTTCGACCACGATCGAGAGATTGGCGACCGGATACGGGCCCCCGATCGGGGCATCGGTCGAGGTGGTCGCATCGTTCGCGCTGGTGTCTCCACATGCGGCCAAAGCCATCGTGAGCACTACCAGCCAGCAGATAGATCGGATCATGACTATTCCTTTTCTCGTTCAAGTAGACACGGTCGAGGCAATTGGCGGCATTCAGCGCACGATCTCCGCTGGCGGCTCCACCGAGGCGATGGTAACGATCCCATCCTGGAGAGCAGCCTGTTGGGATTCGAGCCGGAAGGCGAGGCTGGGTGCCGGCTCGTTCGCGGCCTCAAGTAGATCTCGGCCCAGTCGTGGGGCGGCACCATGACGTGCCAGGAGAGACCCAGCTCCCAGTCGTCGGACATGAACAGGTAGTGAGAGACGACCAGCAGCTCCGGGGCGACGAAGCTCCCCGAGAACTCGGTGCCCGGCCCGATCCCGAGGTCCGGTTGCTGATCGGCAAGCCAGGTTGTGAACAGGTGGAGCAGTTCCCGGGCGTAGTCGCTGCGATCGTCCTCCCAGGGAAGCACCGTCGTCGATCGGTTGGCGGCCTGTTCGAGCTCGCCACGGCGGCCGGTGATGCTGATCTCAAGTGGTCGTTCTCCAGTGGCCGCATCTGGGATCACGGTCACTTCCGCAACCTCGCCCTGGCTGATCTCCCCAGGCTCGACGGTGACTTGTGCCCCGTCGGCGGATACTGTCAACGTAACCGGAGTATCCGTGTCGGTCTCGTCGGTGATGGTGACCAGAACTCCGGTAGCAGCGCCGGGTATAGCGCCCTGAACGAAGTTCGGAGAGACCTGAAGCGCAAACGGCGCGAACGTTTCACGACTACTCCCACACGACGCCACGGTCGCCGCGACAAGCATCAATGATGCGCCGACCGCAAGGTTTCTGCGAATCATGGTCTGCACTCCTTTCGCGGATCCGCTACGTGCCACGGTCGACGTTCACGAAGCTCCACAGCGCGATTCTCCTCCTCACCCACGATGTATGTCAATAGTCATTACGGCAATGCTTATTGACAAGCCCTTCGTCGGTCTCCAAACTGGTTCTGTGACCTCTGAAACTCGAGCCGCCACTCGCCGCCTCATCAAGGTGCTCCGCCAACTCGACGACATGGCCCAGGCCAACATCGACCGCTCCCACCAGATCAAGGCCCGCATCCATCACCTCCTCACCCGCCTCGAAGCGGGCGAAGGTCTCGCCGAAATCGTCGAAACCGAAACGCCCCCGCGCATCCCCACCCTCATCACCGCCAACATCGAAGCCCTCCACGACGTCGGCGCAACCCTTCGCAAGGCTGAAGCCGCCGCTCTCAGAGCCCACGGCTACACCATGGACCAGATCGCCCAACTCTTCGGCGTCACGCGCCAACGCATCTCCGCCCTCCTCAAACACCAACCGCCCCACGCGCCGAGTGACCGACCGGTGACGAGACGGCACGCCCGGCGGGTCGGCCGGAGTGGGCTGCCCCTTGGTGTACCTTCCAGCAAGGGTTGGTGACACTCTGCTGTAGGCCGCAGTCATCGCTCCCAGCCGGTTATGGAGCGGTGGTTTGTGACCTTGGTCCCTTGTACCCGATCCGGTCCGGGTGTCTGATGGAGGCTGGAGTAGTCCGTCTCTTGACTTCTGGCAGGGAGGTTGGACGATGTTCGAGATCGGAAAGCCGGATCTGACTTCCGAGACCAGGGAAGATCTGCCCGGCAGTTTCGTGGAGCTACCGACCGGTGTGACCCACTACGAGTTGAGGGGAAATCCTGACGCGTGTTGTGTGGTTCTGATTCATGGCAATGCGGCGCCGTATGTGTCGTGGGACAACACGATCGAGGATCTGGTCGAGGCCGGTTTGCGGGTGCTCAGATACGACGTGATCGGCCACGGGTTCTCTGATAGGCCTGGTCTCCGCACCTACGACAGGGCCCTCTACGTCAAGCAGCTTGCCGAACTGATCGACCGTCTCGACATTCCTTACCCGGTGTCTGTGGTGGGAACATCGCAGGGTGGGAGTATCGGCGCCTGCTTTGTAGCGGCAAACCCGGGGAAGGTGGAGAGGCTCGCTCTTCTGTCACCGCTGTTCGACGACGCCGCCGGCTCGGGAAGCCCCATGGCCAAGATCATGACTACTCCTCTTGCCGGGGAGCTCCTTCTGCAGTTGGCGGGAGACAGCAAGCTCTCCGACCTGTCGAATCGCATCTCATCTCCCGACAAGAAGGCCGTTCTTGAGGGCAAGGTCGCCGAGCAGTTGCGCTTCAAGGGGAAACGGAGAGCAATCCTGGCCAACGTGAGAGGCGACAGCTTCACCAACCCAAGAGCCGCCTACGAGGACGTGAAGGCTCAGGGCATTCCCACGCTGCTCACCTGGGGAACCGAGGACAAGCTGATACTCGAAGATTCGATGAGGAGGTTGCGGGATCTGCTTCCCGACATCGAATACCACGAGATAGAAGGGGCGTCACATCTGGCGCACTACGAATACCCGGAACGCATCAACCCGATCCTGATTGACTTCCTAACCCGACCGGCGTCGGAGGGAGCCGCCGGGTGATCCCCGCACCCCGGACAGCCGTGGAGTTGCTCGAGGGAGGTCCCAATGACGGCGAGGAACAGCGAGCCGAATGCGCGGGCACCGACACCTCGCGTTTCGAGCCGGCAACCGGAGAGGCTGGTCGCCAAGTTCGAAAGGATGTTGAAGCGGTCGGGTGATGTCGCGGTCGAACGGTTTGGTGAGGAAGCGGCAGCGGGGATGCGACAGGAGATGAAAGCCATTCCGCGTACGCGCGCCGACACACCCCGGGTCCCTTGTGAAGCATCATCGAGTCCTACGTCCAGGTCGTCGTGGCAACTCGTCCAGACCTGAAAGGACGGATTGGGCTCTCGTCTCCACACCGCCGGGTCCGACCTTCAGTCGGTCCTCGACCTCGGCCAAGGACTTCGGCAGGCCTGCGCCATCTGGCTCAGACTCGACACCGCCACCCTCGACGTCACCATATGGGGCACCGCCAGCAGCCGGCGATACCCACCGGAAGCCGCTTCTCGGGGTGAAGCTTCATGGGGGACCCGGACCTCTCACGGTCGTAGGCGCTGGCGAATCTGTTCCACCGTCGCGCCATAGGGAAGCCATTACCAGGGCCAAACGACCCATACCGCAGGCTCGACAATCCACACGCCGCCATGCGAGGCATGAGGATTCAGAGCTCTGCCATTGGTGCTGAGTTGGGAGGCCGAGACGGCGTTCGCCCGCCGCCTAGCATCAGGCGAATGCGTCGAGTATTGCCGAGTCCCGGGCCTCTGGCCGCACTTCTAGCGGTTGCGCTGCTCATCACCGGGGCGTGCTCGTCGGTCACCGAAGGCGATCCCTCCACCGCCCCACCGATTTCCGTCACTGCCTCGCCGGCTGCCCCAAGCTCGACCGCTCCGCCGCAGCCCACACCGACGGCGGCTCCCAGCTCGACCACACCTCTACCTTGGGTCGCACCCCAACACGACGTGTCGATCGACGCCGGCGGGTTGACCAGGGACGGCACGGCCTTCATCCCCCGGGGCGCCAACTACGTGCAGTTCACCGCCGGGGCCGACCGGGCCCTCGACCCCGACTGGTTCGACCCGGATGCCTTGGCCGCCGCTTTCGGAGAGCTGGCGGCTCGGGGCTACAACACCGTGCGCATGTTCCTCGACTCTTGCCAGTGTTCGAGCACACCCGGCGGCCTCAGCGAGCCGTGGCTCGAGGTCGTTGCCGAGGCCATCCGGATCGCCGCCGCCAACGACGTCGTGCTGATCCTCACCTCGAACGACCTGCCCGACATCCGCTACGGCGACGCCGCCAATGCCGGCGCCAGTGCCTCGATCGCCGGCTACCGCAACGCACATGACCTGACCGCCGCCGGCCACGACGCCTTCGTCGAGTACTGGGGTGACATCCTCGACGGGCTGGTCGTCCGCCGCGCCCTCTCGAGGCCGTGCTCGTGTGGTCGATACTCAACGAACAGTGGCTATTCACGACGGAGCCTCCACTGTCACTCAACTCCGGTGTGGTGCGCACCGCTGTCGGCGAATACGACATGGCCGACGAGGAAGCCAAGCGGGCCATGGTCACCGACAACCTACGATCGCTGATCGAGCGGGTTGTCACGGAAATCAAGCAGCGGGACCCACATGGACTGGTCACGATGGGATTCTTTGCGCCGCAGTTCCCCAACCCAACCGGGATCGGCGACACGTGGTACGTGGACACGGCCCCATTGGTCGCCGACTCGGCGCTCGACCTATTCGACTTCCATGCCTACCCGGGCCTCGACTTGACCGTCGCCCAACAGGGCGAGAACTTCGGGATCGACGCCGCCAAGCCGGTGATCATGGGCGAGCTCGGCGCCTTCGTAGACATCTACGCCTCGGTGGACGCGGCGGCTCTCGCCTCGCAGGAGTGGATCGCCGCTTCGTGCGATGCCGGCTGGGATGGCTGGATCTACTGGGGATACGACCGGTTGCAGGGCGTCCGGGACGCCACTTGGTCGTTCACCGACGGGGACGGCGAGTTGTTCGAGGCGCTGGCCCCGTCTAGTCAACCGGACCCGTGCGTCCCGACGCTGATCGACCCGAACCTGGCTCGTGATGGGACCGCGACTACCTCGCGCTCACTTGCCGAGGAGCTCCCGTCAGCTGCTATCGACGGCAACTCCGGCACCCAGTGGGGTGCCGGCGACTTCCCAACGCAGTGGATCGAGATCGCGCTGGCCGAGCCGTTGACGGTGTCGGCGGTGAGGCTGCTCGTTGCCCAGTTCCCGGAAGGTGAGACAACGCACGAGGTGCGGTTCACTTATGACAATGGCCGCACCGAGGTTGTAGCGTCGGTGGAGGGGTTCACCCGGCAGGGCGAGTGGCTCGAGGTCGGGTTGGAGGAGTCCCGATCCGACGTGACGGCGGTGCGGATCACGACGCGGTCGAGCCCCTCCTGGGTGGCCTGGAGTGAGATCGAGGTTCTGCGCTAGCTGTGCAGTGCGGGAGGTTGTCCCGGATGGTGTCGATGGGGGTGGCTCATCCGAGCGCTCCGGGGTCGGTGATGATTGCAGAAGTGGATGAACCCGGCTCCTCGCGGCGGCCGAGGACGGAGAAGAATCCCCGCCGCCAACGACTTCTACGTGCGCAACATCAACCCGACCAACCGGACGCTGACCGTCGGCGCAGACGCGGCGGCGACGTGGATGTCTAATCCCGCCGATCCGATCACCGAAGTCACGGGCTCCTACACCGACTGGCTCGGCGCCCGCACCGGGCGCGGCTTCCAGCCGGACGCCTGGCTCACCATCGTCGATGAGCCGCTCATCGCGTATCATCGCCCAGTAGCGGCGCCGGGCAGCCGGGTTCTCCAGGAACGCTCCGAGGGAGAAGTCGGCCGGGTCGTTGCGTTTCCACAATCCATCCGGTCCCCGGAAGTCGGGGATTCCCGATTCGGTGGAGATCCCGGCCCCGGTGAATACCAGGATCCGCCCGGCTTTGCCCAGGATCTTGACGGCCTTCGCCAATCCCTTTCGCGTGGCGTGGTCCTCGGCTTCGGCGGCCACGGCGAGGTCGTGGAACGGGTCATCGGGGTCGTACAGTGAATCGAGATACTCGCCGTAATCGGTGGCGTGCTCCTTCTCCCATCCGGGCGCAAATGCCTGTTTCGCCACTTCGGCGGGGTCGAATTCCTTGGGCATCAGATGATCTCCTCGAGGAAGTCAACAATAGGGGGCACCGCGACGGTGGCCGGAGCTTTGACCGACCGGCCCAGCTCCATACGTTCGGCCAGCAGCGAGAACTGGTTGGTTTCCGGGTTGATGTCGATGAGGGCCGCCCCGTTGAGTCCGGCCAGCGAGAACACGTCGTGGGGCAGCCGGGTGGCCCCGGAAGTGCCGATCACCAGCAGCAGCGAAGCTTGTTTGGCGGCGGCCCGGGCTGAGTGGATCCGGTAGTGCTCCTCGTTGTAGGCCTCGTCGAACCACAGGACGTGGGGCGGGTCATCGCCCCGCAACGCGGACACACCAATTGGTCCCGATCTTCGAGGCTGAGCGGCTCATCCGGGTCGGCGGGACCGATCCCCGGCGGGACCGGGAAGGTGTCGAGACAGCAAGGGGCGCCGCAGCGCATCAGATGGAGGTTGCCGTGCCCCTCGCACACCCGATCGGGATGGTGGCCGGCCTGATGGTGGAGCCCGTCGATGTTCTGGGTGATCACCAGGAACCGTTCCCCCAGCGCCCGCTCCAGACGGACCGGAGCGAGATGGGCGGCGTTGGGCGGAGCTGCACCCCAGGTGTTGCGCCGCCATAAGTACCAAGCCCACGCCAGGTCGGGGTTGGCGGAGAAGAACCACATCGAACATCCCTCCGCCACTCACTATCGGACGTTCCGGGACCAGTTCGTCGAAGTCCTCAAAGAGGAGGGGGTGGAGGTCGTACACCCCGAACACGGCCCGATCCACCTCGACAAAGGCTGGTGGAAGGTCGTGAGGCAGCGCGAGCACGAGTACGGGTCCGAGAAGGGAGGCACCCGATGGATCGTCGACTGATCGCCCACCGGCTGCACGCGGTGGGCAACACCGACCGGGACCACGCCACCGTCATGGTGTCGTCCCTCTACCGGCTGGCCGGGCTCGACCAGCCCGAGGTGGTGTGGGTCGGGTCGCCCCGGGCGGCGCTGCTGGAGGCGATGGCCCACGTCGACGCCTATCTGCACGGCCCGGACGCGCCGAAGCAACTGGGGCGGACGCCCGAGCCGGACGAATCGCTCTGTTTCTGCGGGCAGTGCGCCACCGCCTCGGTCGCCGGGAGGCTGGCCGGGGTGGCCTTCCGGTGCATCGACTGGGACCCGTACTTTTCCGGCGAAGACCAGCAGCTACTCGACCGGGCCCGTCGTCTCACCGGCGCCGTCCAACGCAGCCTAGAACGCGACCCGGTGGTAGGCGGCTTCGCCCGCCCTGCCCACTGGCCAGACTTCTCGGGAAGCATGATGACGCCCTCTACAAAGGCAATGCTCGGCTTCATGGAACAGCCCCGCCGTCAGATCCGCGAGTACCTGCAGGCCCTCAATGGAGCCTCATTCGGGAACCAGTGGCTCACCCTGCTCCCGGCCGTGGCCGGCCGCGCCCACCGGGGAAGAGCTTTCCGCACGTATTGCAAACTGGCCGCCACCGCCGGCTGGTGGTACGCCTACCGGAACCTGGTGGTGCTCAGCGACAGGCCGGCCACCGTCCACTCCGACCAGAGCGACCGGCTCCACAACCCGGCCGGTCCGGCGGTCGTCTATCCGGACGGGTGGGGCGTCAACGCCCTGCACGGAACGGTGCTCCCTCCCTGGTTCTTCGATCCCGCTTCGTACACCGTCGAGACGATCCTGGCGGAGGCCAACCTGGAGGCCCGCCGGCTGCTCATCGACCGGTACGGCACCGACCGCTTCGCGTCCGAAGGGGGAGCCAGGATCGTCCACCAGGACAAAACCGGGAGGCTCTGGAACCTCGGGTACCACCCCTCCGGCCGCCCGGAGATGGCCGTGGTGGAGGTGACCGACGCCACCCCGCAGCCGGGCGGCCGGCGGCGCCGCTACTGGCTGCACGTGCCACCGGACATGAACACCGCCCACCGGGCCGTCGCCTGGACATTCGGGCTGACCGCCGATGAATACCGACCGGAGGTCGAGACATGATTTGCCGATACTGCGATAACTTGGCCCCCCACCGGCATCGGTGGTGGACATTCTTCGGCGATACGGCCTACGGGCCCGGAGTGTGGAACGACCGTCGCCAGATCGGGCGGTCGGTAACCGGGGGCCCGGCCGCCGCCGACGACCCCGATAGTACGGACGACTGGTCGGCCTACGCCGACGGGGGTCAGAAATCGCGGACTTTCAGCTTCGGAGCGGACCTTGTATACGGATGGGCGGCGCTGCGGCTCCTGTGTCATCTCAACGACCTGCAGGCACCCGCCCGACGCATGAACGGCGAGCCGTTCCGACCCGACCCGGGTCTGTTGACCCTGGCCGTAGCCCGCCAGCTGGCGGAAGGGCGAGCACCCCGGCCCGGGGCACCCTCCTGGAGGGAGTTCGATCCGGACCGGCCGTTCGACCATCTCTCCGGGGCGGCCCGGGCGTTCTGGGTGGACCTCCACCGGATCCATCACGAGTACGGGATCGACCCCGGCGTAGAGGCGACGGTCACGAGCGAAGGCTCATCCCAGCCTCTTGACGGGCACTTGCCCCAATGGCCTATCGCCGAGTCCTGATCAGGCTGGAAGTCTCATGCCAACACCTGAACGCAGCAAACCCGATACGAACGGGACTCGTCGTCAACACGTACAAATTCCGAGCCGTTGTGGGCGCCACCAGGATCGAACCAGTGACCTCTGCCGTGTGAACGCGAAACCGATACCACCGGTCATCAACGGTTGCCACCGAACATTCAGCATTTAGCGGGATTCTCACCACCGGTAAGTGCCGGTCATCACCGGTCGTTGCTGGTTGTCATGTGGTCGCGGTGTGGTCGCGGGCGTAGCGTCGGCGTGGGCACCAAACGGAGCGCCGCCACCGCTCCGGACGCCGACGGCTTGGCAGCCCTCCAGGGAGATTCCACAGCCCAAGCATGAACTAGTGGATCATCGACACATCGAAGGATCCCGGATAGCTCACGTCAACGCCTCGTAGGACAAACCCATCAACAAGCCCAGGACAACATGAACAACAGCCTGCAACATGATCACCTTGCCGGCCAGCTCCCTGGGCGGGATCCCGAGTACACGAGTCCACAGCACGACGGCAAAGATGATGGTCTCGACGACCAGCAAGAGCACCGCGCTCAGTACCGCGCTGTTCAACGGGTCAATGTGCAGTAGACCATCTCTTCCCCAGACAAAGACAAACACAACGGCCTGGAAGATGATGCCGATCACAAAGCGCACTGCGTGGGTCACAGGCCACACCGGGCAGCTCTCCACAATGGGGCGATTTCAAACGCTTTGACGACTGGAAGCAGGGACTTGGATTCAAGGCCGTCAACGATGGCGGCCGTGTCCGCTACGCCCACGGCGGCGGTGGTGCCGCCTTCCGAGCCTTCATGCGGCTCTTTCCCGAAGAGGATCTTGGGATCGTGATGCTGGTCAACGGGCACCAACCTGGACCGGCAGGAAATCGCCGACGCCGTCGCCGATATGGAGTGGTAGATCTCGCCGGTCCGCTCGGCGAGGAGATCCCCGACCAGTGCGCCGAATCCGCCTCGCGCCCGCCTGCCCGACGCCTGGACCGCCCCCGTGGTCGGCTCACTCCTCGGCGCGAGGCAGCGGGAAGACGCCAATGTGGAGGTGGTCGTGGTGCACCTGGTTGGTGAAGTTGTGGGCGACCGCGTCGTCAAACCGCCACGGACTGCCGAACTCCTTGAGATCGCTGCGCGACGCCAACCACTCCGACAGTGCGTACGTGGACGATGTGACGTCGTGGGCGTCGATCACGAGTTCCGACCCGACCATGTAGATGTCGACTGCTCGCCCCACCGTGTGATTGCTCAACCGGGTTGTCCCGAACACATGGTGCGGATGCCCGGTGTGCAACGCGACGACGGAGTACGAAGTGCGCTCCGCGAGGTCGAGCATCGTCTCGAGCAGGGCGTGATCGGTGTGCCCGGAGTAGATGTCCCAGATCGCCGAGTCGGGGAGATCGATCCGTGGGTTGTCGACGACCGAGGCGGCCAACGGCGCCAGGTCGGCGGGTCGCTCAACCGGTTGCCCTCCCGCCGAGGCGATCTCTTCGAACTCCCACGCTCCCGATTCCCCTCTCATGAGGCGCACATCCACCGTCCGGGTCTCGGTTCGCTCGGGTTCTCCGCTGCCCTCCACCCCCACCTCCTGGCGGACCACGACCATGATCGAGATCCGGCCGTCGAGGTGGCCTCCGAGCTGGGCGTACTCCACCGTGCCGCGAGACCACATGCCCGGCTGATGCACCGTCTGAACCTCCAGAGCCAGAGCTTCGGCGCGAGCAGGATCGCCGGGAAGAGTCGCCAGCACCTCGGTCAGCGACGAATCGACCTCGTAGTTCGTGATCACGTAGGCCGCCATGGCGCCCAGCCGCTTGGCTTCCGCTTGCACCTCGTTGGGCGCCGGCTCGAACGGGTCTGGGAACGGGGGAGGTTCTGCCGAGGTCGCCTGCACGTCGCCTGTCGGCTCGAGCGGAGCGGCTGCGTCGGCGGCGGTGTCGGCGGAAGGCCCCGGACTCTCCGCTACCTCGGAGCGGTCCGCAACCTCGGCCGCGATCGTCTCTTCGGACGCCGGGGCCGTCACATCGGGCCTGCCGGACACGTCGCCTTGATCGACGGAAACGTCTTGCGATTCATCGCCACCCGCCGTCAGGGTGACCATCAGCAGCATTCCCAGAACAAGGACGGTCAGCGTTGCCACTCCCACCACGAGTCGTTTCACGATGATGAACGTTCTACTCACACTCGCCCGCCTACCGCGCAACGCCGGACTGGTCCCGAAGACCGACGGATCCACAAGCGCGCCGTCGGGGTAGGACGGCGCTTTTCCTCGATGCGGGCCGCGTTCGCTGCCGTCCCGCCCATCCGTATCGACTCCTGCCACGCATACTCACTTCGCGTGTCAACTATAAGACACAGAGTGCTCATGAGTGCGCCGGCAGTGTCGTCCGACGAGAAGTGCTGCTCCGATTTCGGAGCTTGGCATCGAGACGCAGGACCGGCCGTTCGACGAGGAACCACGAGGCGCCGGTCGCGGCGGCGGTGAGGACGAGGGCCGTCCACAGCGGGATGTCCGAGCGGATGAACACGTAGTGCCAGAGGTAGAGCCCGAAGGACACCTCGGCGACTCGCACCAGGACCCGGTGCTCCAGCCATGCCGGGCCGGTCGACGTGTACTTGACGGCCATCGCGGAGAGCGCCAAGGCCACGAAGCCGCCCCAGAACATGGCCCAACCTTCGTCGCCGAACGCCGGCAGCAACATGAGCGCCAACAGGCCGGGAACCGACCACTTGACGACAGCCCGCGAATTCGTCGGCCCGGCAACCGCCAAGTAGCCGCCTACGAAGAGCGCCGCCGCGTTGGTGTCGGTCGCGTTGTACACCCAGCCCGGCGACATGACGCCGATCGCGACCGCCCTCCAAAGGACGGCCACCAGCGCGAGGCCGCCAACGACGCGGATCCGATGCCGGGCCGGGAGCCACCCGATGACCAACGGCCACAGCAGGTAGAAGTGAGCGATCACGGCAATGAACCAGGTGTGCGTCAGGCGCCCCAGATGGAGGCCGTCGATGCGTGCATAGTTGGCGTACAGACCAAGCGTCGGAACGACGCTTGACCACTCCGTCCCCACTGCGACCATCACCAGACAGACGGCCAGAAGGGCCGGGAAGAGGCGAAGCAGGCGCTTGCGGTAGAACGAGCCGAGATCGAGGCGACCGGTCCGATCCACCTCGGCGCAGAGCGAGCCGGTGATCACGAACCCTGACAGGACGAAGAACAGGGTGACCCCCCAGTGCCCGGCGGGCACGACGGTCTTGTCGATGTGATACCCGACGACCATCGCGATGGCGACGGCGCGCAACCCATCGAGAGCAGGAATCCGCCCCATGCTCAGCGGGGGTCGGATGCGAACCACCGTGCGCTCGCGTTGTAGACCATGTCGTGGCGTGACTGGAAATAGACGAGCAACACCGAAGCCGACTGCCGGGCGAAGACGGGAGCGGGATCCCCGTGCCCGAAGTACGTCGCGGTCGTAGTCCAATCCGAAAGACCGCCGGGCACAATCCCCCGACCGAAGAGGTCCACCTCTTCGGCGCTGAGGCGGTCCTCGGGGTCGGCCAACCGGTTGAACACTTCGGCGGCGACTCGCGGAGGCACGAACGGATCGCTGATGCCCTGAGAGATGAAGACCGGGACCTCGTGGTCACGGGCCGAGTCCAGGTAGGTCACCGGACTACGGGTCAGGCACTCGTCTTGAACGGGGCCGGCCACTGTCGGGTCACCCCCGCAGGCCCGCCGGATGTCGTTGGCATAACCCAGGCCCATCGTTCGCGAGAAGTCGTAGAACTTCACGAGGTCGTGGGGCGGTCCCCAGGCCGAGACCGCGGTGACCTTGTCGGGGTGTCGGCCGGCAAGGAGGAGCGCCATCATCCCGCCGCCGGAGTAGCCGACGACGTACACGCGATCGGCATCCACCCCAGGCTGGGCGACGGCGTAGTCGATCGCATCGGCCGCGTCCTGGACCGCCAGGTGGGATCCGACCGCGTCAGGGTCGTCGTTCCTGCCTCGGAAGTTGGGGGCGATGACGGCCCAGCCGTTCTCCTGGGCCCACATGGCGAAGGGAATCCCAGCGTGCTGGGTGTACGGGGCGCTCCAGGAGTGCAGGATCACCAACAGTGGCTGATCGACGTCGCGGGTCGGAGGGAGCCAGAAGGCGGGTTGCTCGGCACCGTCTGCCGTCGAGTTGATCCGAATGTCCTCGATACCGGGGACCGACTGCTGCCACCGGGACGAGCCACTGGCCACAAAGCTGGTGAAGTCGCCGATGGTGTTGATGCCGTCGAGCGTCTTGAACGTCACAGCACATCCGGGCGAGTGGTCGTCGATGTCGACTGCCGGCGAACCCTTGTAGCGGTAGAGGAACGTCGCCAGCTCGCCCCTGGTGACCATGTCATCAGGCGCGAACGCTGTCGACGATCTGCCCGTCGTGATGCCTTGTTGCAGCATCCACCCCACCGGGGTTATCTGCCACGGTTTGGTCACATCGGCGAACTGGGTGGGGGGCGGAGCCGGCGGTGAACCAGCCAGCCGATGCAACAAGGCCGCCAGAATACCTCGGGTCACCGGATTGGCGGGCGAGTAGGTGGTGGGTGAGGTGCCGGTGGTGATCCCCTGGGCGGCCATCCACGAAATTGGATCTTGCTGCCAAGCGGCGGTCACATCGGTGAACGGATGGGGCGGCGACCCGGTCGGGGAACCTTCCATCCGCCACAAGAAAACGGCTGCCTGGCCCCGAGTGACCGGGTCGGCGGGGGAGAAACAATTGGGGCTGGTACCGGTAGTGATGGCGTTGTCGACCATCCACTGCACCGGAGCGGTGAAGAACGTGTCCGAATCGACATCGCCGAACCCGGCCACCCCCGCAGCCGGCGAAGAAACCAACATCACGCCCGTCATCGTCATCGAAACAGTGAGGCAAACAGCCAGTGTTCGACGCTTCATACTGTTTACTCCTCCGTTGGTGCCAGATCAGCTGCCGACGTTGGATGTGGTGGTCGTGGTCGGTGGCGGCGTAGTCGTCGTTGTGGTCGTCGTTGTGGTCGTGGTCGTCGTTGTGGTCGTGGATGTGGTCGTGGATGTGGTCGTGGATGTGGTCGTCGACGTGCTGGTCGGTGACGCTGCCGCGGTTGTGGTGGTAGACGCCGCAGCGGCCGACGGCGTCCAACCGACCTGGAACCGGCACGTCCCACCATCCTCGTCGGACAGGGTCACGCCCTCGCCCGCGTCGAGCACCCAGGCGTCCACGGGCTCGGTGCCATCGAGTGAGAACGAGGAGTCCGTTGATCCGTCCTTGTTCAGGACATCCACAGCGCACTCGGCCGGAGGAGCACTGATGAAGACGTTGATCTCCCCCGGAACTGCAGCAGTGAGGGTGACAGGAGCCGTGTAGAGGCAGTCCGTTCGATCACTGTCGATAGCCATCTCTGCCGAGAGGCTCGTGGGTGTCGCTCCGTCACAGTTGGGTTGGGGCTCTGCGATTCGAGCGACCTCCTCGGCAGGCTGACTGTCCGAAGGAGCGTCGGCCGAAGGCTCACTGGCAGACCCACACGAGGCAAGCAGCAACAAGGTCGAAAGCAGACCGACGGCGGCGGCGGTTCCACGCCATCCCCGGTGGCGTTTCACCTGTTCGCTGGAAGTCCCTCTTGTGTCACGCATACCCAGTGTTATCGGTTCCCTGAGATGCGTCTAAAGGGATTGAGTCCGTCGGGCGGTGCAGGTCAGACCCCGGAGCATTCGGGTCCTTGGAACACAAACGGCCCTACCGCCGCGACATCGCCCGCACCCGGATCGTCGCCGCCTGATGCGCCTGCTGGTCGGCCTTCTCGGTGCAGGCCTCGGAGCGGGCGTCTTCCGGTGGGTTGATTCTTCTGGGGAAGACCCAATCGTCGTAGCCGCCTCTTCCACAACGACCACGATCCCCACAAATCCGTCTACCTCGACAGCCACAACCACCCTCAAGAACACGACAACGACCGAGCCCCCGACGACGACCACCGAACCGGACAGCACAACGACCACCTGGCCGACCATCTTCATCCCCGTCATCTGTCGAGACGCTTGGCGCGCCAAGCCAGCCGAAGATGGAATGGAGCACCACACCATCGTGAGACTCACCGTCCATCACACCGCGGCACCTATCACTGACGTTTCGAAAGCCCCGAACCACATCCTCGTCCATCAAGCCTTCCACCAGAACACCAAAGGCTGGCCTGACATCGCCTATCACTTCCTGGTCGATCCGGGCGGGAACATCTACCAGGGCCGCGATCCTGCCTACAGGGGCGACACAGCTACCGAATACGACCCAACCGGACACTTCCTGGTTTGCCTCGACGGAGATCTCGATCAGGCGAAGCCAACCATGGAACAGATATCCGCCGTCGTCGACCTTCTGGCCTATGGCGCTATGACGTACTCGGTAGATCCGTCTACGCTCGGCGGACATCGCGATTACGCCAGCACCAGCTGCCCCGGCACAAATGTCTACTCGATGATCGAAGACGGGACGCTCGAGAAGATGACTCGGAACAGGCTTGGCGAAGGGGACCTCAAACTGGATTTGATCTGCGGTGAAAACGGCGCCCAGTTAGTTGCGGAGATCGAGAATTGAACAGCGTGACAGTGCGGCATTCGACAGAAGGAGACTGCCTTCCGGCGGCGGGTTCATAGCGACCCTCGCCCGCCGCGCAATCCGTCTCCAGATTCGAACAATGTCCGACTCAGGTGACATTGGCCGCTCCGACACCTCCTCAAGAGCAGCTATCGCAATGCCGATGAAACCTGCGCGAAGTTCCCATCCCGAAGGGATGTCACGTGTCGTTGGCCAGCATCGACCTCGAGACCCTGCGCGAGAAGCTGCGACGCGCCGCATTGTCCGAGATGCCAGCGGTTGACGCCCTCCGTCAGGAAGTCCGCAACTTGAGGATCATGCCCATCCAGGAATCTGCAGTGCCGACCATCGCGGCCGTGGCAACGGATGGTGGCCAGAATCACGTGGCGCTGGATCCGTTGCACATCGAGATTCTCCGGGTGGTCGACTCAACCGGCTTCGAACACCTGCTCGAGGTGCTCCCCCTCTCCAAGGACCTCGGCGATCTCTCAGAACAGGTCTCCGTGATCCCCGCCATGCGCCAACTGATGGACCGCCTCGACCTTCCTTACGCTCAGTTGTCCCGGTTCCTTCCCCAACCGGGCACCGACCCCCGCCCCGACCACCTCGGAACCCTGCGTGATTTGATCGAGTGGGCCGTGGTGCTCGAAATGGCCTGGGACCCGGATCTCGAACACCGGCTAATCCTCCGCGATGGGTTGCTCAGGACCTTGAAGTTCGGCGATGAGGCTCGCCAACGCCTTGACGTCTCCTTCCAAGAGGCCTACCACCAGACCGGCCGGCTGCTGGTCGGAGTCGCCAAACGGTCCCAAGTGCTCAATTACCTGTCGCTCGCGGTTGCTCTGGAGCAACCCTTCACCAGAATCGGACCCCTCTACACCCAGGTCCCGCTCACCCTCGAACAGAAGGCCTACCGCCGCTATCCCGAATGGGCCGATCAGCAGATGGGTCGCCTCCACCTGGGCAAACTCGGCGCCCATCCAGACAGCCCAGTCTTCCCGGTTGACATACCCCATTGGTTAGCCGCGCACACGCCCACCATCTTCGAGCACCTGGCCGCCACCGCCATGGACTCCTTCCCAGTGGTGGGATACCCCGAGCCTTTGATGCGAGCCCACGAGCACGCAGTCATTCATGGCCTGGAACTGGAGGTCCTCGCCGACGAGCTGCTCGAAGCACTCACCCAAGGCTTCACCACACACGAATCTGAAGAGGTCATCGCCCACGTGACATTGGGCCGGGCTCTCCAATCAGGAGGTTGGAAATGACGGCGTTCATCGACCGGCAGCTCGGCGTGTTCCGAGGATTCAGCGAAGCAGGCCTTGAATTCCGGGCGGACATCATCACCCCCTACGAATCCGGCGACACCCCTGTGATCGGCAGCTTCCTCCTGGTCGGTTCCGGCCCGGACCGGGCCGTGCTCGGGCGTATCACCAAATTCCGACCGACCGGCGCAATGGCCGGCCTCGACGGTGATGAGTATCTGTCGACGATGAGCCGCCTCGGCCAAGCCGTTCCAGAGCAACTGAAGCTCTCCAAACTCCGCTACAACGTCAACGTCAAACTCCTTGGATCGGTCAGCAATGGGGACGGCCGCTATCGCTTCTCCCCCAGCATTCGGCGCCTGCCCCACCTCGGCGCAGAAGTGGGCGCACCGACTGATGAGGTTCTGAATTTCGTCTGCGGAATCGGTCTCCGAGACGACGAGACGCCCGTTGAGATCGGTCATCTTGCTCTCGGCGATGCCATCTACGACGGGATCGACCAAAAACCCGCACTGCCCATCAAGTTCGATATCGAGCGGCTGATCGCCCGCCGTACCTATGTGTTCGCCCGGGCCGGTTACGGCAAGTCGAACCTGGTCAAACTCCTCATTGCTCGCCTGTATGAGCAGAAGCAACCGGGCGGCATGCTGATCTTCGACCCCGAAGGCGAATATGCGTTTCCTGATCAGCTCGGCCACCCCGGTTTGGCATCGGTCCCCCACCTCGCTGACAAGCTGGTGGTCTTCACTGATCGCCAATCAGCACCCCAACACGCGCCTTGGGTCCAGGGTCGGGTTCGATTCAACCTGGCAAAACTCCGCCCGTCGGACGTGGTGGCCCACGCCATTTCCTCTCAGAAACAGGAAATGGTCTTTGCCAACCGTTTGCGAGGTACCAGACCGGCCGAGTGGGCTGAACTCATTCAGTGCTTGGCCGCAGATGGCTATCGGGTCGACGACGCCGAGATAGGCAAGCTGCTACACCTCAAGCCGGGGCGGGACGATGCGGTTATCGGTGCGGTGAAGAACAACCTCATCCCGGTTGTGCAGACGCTGCACGACCCGTCTTCGGACTTGCGAACTGCTGCGCTGGATCACCTCCGTAAGGGCCGGATCGTGGTGGTAGACATCTCTCTGCTCTCCTCTACCAAGGGCGAGCAAGTAGCGGGCTTGCTGTTGTCATCGGTGTTCCGGCACAACCAACGTAACTTCACTGAGGGATCTCAGGACGCAATGGTCCCGACCATCGCCGTGATCGAAGAAGCTCAGAGCGTGTTGAGTCCCAAGTCGTCCGACACCTCTCCCTTTGTTGAATGGGCCAAAGAGGGACGGAAGTACCAGCTGGGCTCGATTCTGATAACCCAGCAGCCATCAGCGATCGACCCTCGGTTACTCAGCCAGGGCGACAACTTCTTCTCATTCCACCTGGTCGCTGAAGGTGACCTCTATGCCCTGAAGCGGGTGAACGCCCACTACTCGGACGATGTGTTGAGCCAGTTGCTCAATGAGCCGATCCGTGGCAACGCCTACTACTGGTCGGCCCCGGACCAGCCTTTTGTTCTCTCCGCCAGGATTCACAGCTTCGACGACTACGTAGCCGAACTCCCCAAACGCTCAAAACCGGTCGTTGCACCGGCCCTTCTCTTCGGAGAAGAACAACAGACCATCCGGAACACCTACCGCGGGGCGGTCGAGGCGGCCCTCGCTTCAAGCGCTGTCAGGGTCTGCGCACCGATCGCACCTTCCGGTGAGCCCATCAACGGCGCAGCGGCGATCAAGCAGTGGAACCTGCAATTCAAGGTGGCCGAACACTGTCCATCCGAACTCCAAGACACCTACTGCTTCACTTTCGGGGAGGGTCAACTAGCCGCCGAGATCGAACCACTCATGGAGGCATTGCGAAGCTTTGGCAAGCGAGTTGGACAAGTGAAGTCGAAAGACGGCAAGGACTACATCCTCGTTTCAAAGGAGCTGGTCAAACGGAACCCCGGTGGCAGCGTCGAGCTGGCAACTGATCCGACAGGGATTCTCTGACACTTCGCCCACTCGCACCAGGGGTTGGGTCTGTGACCTCTGCCGTGTGAAGGCTTATCAGGGCAGTTCGCTGACCTGGGGGTTTGCCCGGAAACCGCCTCTGAGCAGGGCTTTCGCGCTTCGCTCGACTTCACCGTTTCGCACTGTTTCGCGTCGGCTTGTGTCAGATCTGTGTCAGGTTTGCCTCACATCGGGTGAGTCTTGATCCGTCGGTTTGAACCGCAGCCCCGTGGTGCGTTCGACAACCGGAACCAAGGCGTCGGAGACTGCTTCCATCGCCGCAGTGAGGTCCCTCAGTGCAACGTGGACGAGATCACGTATTTGCTCCGCCAGCTTGCCTGGCAGGTCTCGTCCGACCTCACGGCCGGCTGTGATGGAGTAGACCTTGGTTTCGCCATCGGTGACTCCGAACTGACCGAGAGCAGCACCCACAATGCCAGCGGATTGGGGCCTCCACCGATGGAAGTCTCCTCCTCGACTCTCCTCGAGTTCCCGCCAGGACTTCGTGATCCGGAGTCGATGGGCCGGATCAACCAACTCGACAAGGTCGCCGGAGCCAACGCCGGACGCAATCTGTCGGAGTTCTCGGATATCGCTCAGCGATAGCCAATCACCGCGATCGGATGAACCCGGTAGAAGCCTGGTATTGAGCTTCTCCTCGAGTTTGTCGTGGCTCGCCGCATCCAGGGCGAGAACACGCCCGACGAGATTGGCAAGATCGTGCCCGAGGCTGATCACGTACGTAGCCGCCGACTCGGCGAGAGCCCGGCGTGCCATCTCTTTGGCAACCTGATCGACCTTCTTCGGTTGGGAGCTCCAGGTCCCAGCAATCGAGCTCATGTTCGACCATGACGATCACTGCGAGCTTTTCGCCCATGGACGCCATAAGACCACGGACCTCATACATGCGTTCCGGCCCTGCCGGCCCCGCGGCACCACCGACGCCCCACCATTCCGCAGAGCTGCCACCGGCTTGCCAGTCACTCGCCATCTGAACCATGGGATCGTCCCTATTCGGTTTCGGTGCTCGCTCGCTGGCGCAGAGCCGATTCGGAACGACACCAACTAGCTGTTTCCCGGCTTCCATAAGGATCCGGAGGCTACCTCACGGTGAGGCCAGCGCTGGGACAGTCCCGGCTCAGCGGTTAGCTTGTTGCCTATGACCTCTGCTGGCCCCCTTGAATCAGATACCTGCCGGGACTACGTGATCCCGAAGCTGGAGGCGGCCGGCTGGAAGGACAGATTCATCGAGCAGTACCCGATCACCGACGGGCGGATCATCCCGAAGGGTCGCAAGTACCGACGGGGCAAGCCGCTGCGGGCCGACTACGTCCTCGAGTTCGAGCCGAATCTCCCCATTGCGGTCGTCGAAGCGAAGCGGCTCTTCAAGATCCCGGGGCAGGGACTGCAGCAGGCCATGAACTATGCCCAGCTCCTCGATCTTCCGCTCGCCTATTCCACCAACGGTCAGGGCGTCGTCGAACACGACTACGACACGGGTGTTGAACGCAACCTCACTGGGTTCCCGGAACCCGACGAACTGTGGCAGCGATACCGGGCATGGAAGGGCCTCACCGAACCGATGGCGGACGTCGTCCGTTTCCCGTTCGACCGGACACTCCGCAACCCGGATGGTTCCGTAAAGGAACCGCGCTACTACCAGCGGGTCGCCATCCACCGGGCCCTGCAAGCCGTCTTGGAGGCGAAAGACGAGTGCTGCTCACGATGGCCACCGGCACCGGGAAGACCTTCGTCGCCATACAGATCGTGTGGAAGCTGTGGAAGAGCGATGGCAGGCCGACCGCAAGCCGCGGTTCCTCTATCTGGCCGATCGCAACATCCTCGTCGACCAGCCGATCCAGCGAGAGTTCCAGCCGGTCTTCGGCGACGCCATCTGGAAGGTCGGCGGCGAAGCCAAGACGGCCGCGAGATCTACTTCGCCCTCTATCAGGCGCTCGCCGATTCCGGCGACAACCTCGGGATCTTCCGCGACTACCCGGAGGACTTCTTCGACCTCGTAGTCGTCGACGAGTGCCACCGAGGCAGTGCCCGCGACGAGTCCACGTGGCGCGGCATCCTCGACCACTTCGCGCCGGCGACACAACTCGGCATGACGGCCACGCCGAAGCGTGACGACAACGTCGACACCTACGCCTACTTCGGCGATCCCCTCTACACCTACTCGCTGAAGGAAGGCATCGAGGATGGCTTCCTCGCACCCTACCGGGTCCGACGTGTCGTTCTCAGCCCAGACGCCTACGGCTGGGGTCCCGACGAGGGTCAGCTGGACATGTTCGGTAGGGAGATCCCGCCCGGTCTCTACACGACGCAGGAGTTCGAACGCGTCGTTTCGCTGCTCACGCGAACCCAAGCCGCGGCCCACCACCTGACCGAGTATCTGAAGAAGACCGACCGGATGGCGAAGACGATCGTCTTCTGCGTGGATCAGGAGCACGCTGAGCAGATGCGCGCCGCCATGCAGAAGGAGAACCAGGATCTCACTCGCCAGTTCCCGGACTACGTCGCTCGGATCGTTTCGGCCGAAGGAGACGTGGGCGAAGAGTTGCTCGGAAGGTTCGCCGATCCGGAGTCGGAGGAACCGGTCATCGCAACCACTTCGCGATTGCTCTCGACCGGTGTGGACATGCCGACGGTGAAGAACATCGTGCTCTTCAAGCCGATCGGCTCGATCGTCGACTTCAAGCAGATCATCGGTCGCGGGACGCGTATCTACGAGGACGTGGACAAACTGAGCTTCGAGATCATCGACTACTCCGGCGCGACCGCGTTGTTCGAGGACCCGGAGTTCGACGGGCCCCCCGAACGTCCTCATCACCGAGGAGGTGGACGATGGAGGCCGAGGTCGAAGACACGACCGAAGTCGCCGAACCGGAGCCCGAGTACGAGACCGAAGAGGCCGCGGGAGGTCGACGCCGAGGATATTGAGCATCGGGCCCGCAAGCACTACGTCGACGACAGCGAAGTCTTTGTCGCCGCAGAGGGCTTCTACCTTCCCGACCCGACCACCGGCAGTCTACGGCTCGTCGAGTACGCCGACTACGTCGCCGATCAGGTCCGGCACCTCTTCCCGCGGCCGGCGACCTTCGGGCAAGTTGGCACCATCGGGCCGGCCGCGGCGACGTCGACGAGGCCCTCTCCAAGAGAGGATCGCCTTCGAGGAGATCGCGGAGCGACCCGGCTCACCGACGCCGACCCTCGACGTCCTCGTCCACGTGGCATGGAACGCCCCGACACGAGCCGGTCGACCGCGCCCACCGCCTGCGACGCGAGCATGCAGACTTCCTCGGGTGATGTGGCCCCAGAGGCAGCGCGAGCTCGAGGAGCTACTCGACAAGTACGCGGACCACGGCATAACCCAACTCGACGACCTGCGCGTGCTCGACGTGCCGCCCCTTCCCGAGTGCCACGGGACCGTGATCGAGATCGCCGCGACTTCGGCGGCAAGAGGCCGCTGCACGAAACCATCGATGAGCTGTACGAGCTCCTCTACACTGCGTGAAACTCAATATAAACTGTAGTTCTATGCCCAAACAGTCGACATAACTCACAAATTGAATGTACTTCATGCAGTGCGTACGGACCGCATAGACCTCCAGCCGACATCTAACCAACCTCGCTGCGACGCAATGCGGCTACTTCACAGCCGGTCAAGCCAAGGCATCGGCTACTCGTACTCAGCGCAGAACTACCACGTCGACCGGGGGAACTGGCAGCAGGTCGAACGTGCGATCTATCGGCTTCCAGAGTGGCCAACCGGACAACGAGCACCTCGTCCACTGGACCCTTTGGAGTCGTGGGGCGCGCCGTCGTCTCCCACGAGACGGCCCTTGCGGTCCACGACCTCGGCGACGTTAACCCAGCCGCGTCCAGCTCACCGTCCCACCCGACTTCCGGCCCAGCACGGCGTCGTCCTCCACCGCGGCGAGCTCCCCGCTCAGGACCTCGAGCGACGGGAAGGGTTCCGTGCGACCACTCCATTCCGGACACTGCTCGATGTCGCCGCTTCGGACCTGGAGCTTGACCAGTTCGCCAGAGCTGTTCGGCGTGCGACCGAGGCTCCGCCACCAAAGAGGGGCTACTTCGTCGTGCCGAGGAATCGGGCCCCCTTGCAGCACTCCGCATCGAACGTGCGCTCCGACTCGAAGGGCTCCTATGACCGACGAAACGCCCGTGAAGCTGTGCAGGCAGTTGAGGCGCGACTGGCCAATCGGGCACGCGCCACTGGGGTTGACCTCGATCGGATTCGCCGCAGGTTGGGTCGTTGGTCGCCTACTTGCCCGTTTGGAGGCTCACCAACCGGGCAGGTGGATTCTCAAGGGTGGAATGGCTCGAACTTCGTATCGGCGACCCGAGCTCGGGCCACTCGCGGACGTGACGTGGCGTGACGCCGATCAGAGCGGCGAACAGGTCCGCGCCGACCTAGTGAGTGTCTCGCCACCGACCCCGATGGCGACCGAATCGATTTCATCGTCGGATCGCCACAGAAACTCGAACCGGACGAGGCTGGAAGGCCGGGCTGGCGGTTGCCCATCGAAGTACGTATGGCAGGACGCGTGTTCGCCAACATACGTATCGATGTTGTGGCGAGGGCGGAAGAAGTCACGGGGACCGAGCGTCTCATCATCGGCTGGAGCTCAGCTTCGCTGGAATCCAGCCCACCGAAGTCGAGGTAGTCGATCGACGACAGCACTTCGCCGAAAAGCTGCACGCCTTCACACGAGACTACGCAGCCCGGTTGAACAGTCGTGTTCGGGATCTTCCGGACACGCTGGTGCTCATCCACGATGGTCTCGAGCCTGATGCGCGGCGACGAGCTGTCGTTGACCACGTTCTCACGACCCGGGCCACTCACGCTGTGCCAACCGAACTCGCCGACCCCCCGGCTGGATGGCGAGGACGACGATCGTTTAGCCGCCGACCTCGATATCCCCGAGTCCACAATCGACGACGCCATGGTCACCCTGCGGGACTTCTGGTCGGCGACCCAGAATCCAAGGAGTAAGAACATGGCAAGAAGAAGGGGTCCGCCAGGACCACGCCCCAGGCCAAGCTGAGCCGGCGATCAAGACGGCGCGCGACACCATGCGGAAGGACGCCGGCCTGAGCGGGGACACCGACCGAATCCCCCAGCTGGCGTGGCTGCTGTTCCTGAAGGCCTTCGATGATGTAGAGCGGAAGCGAGAGATCCCGGACCCTGACTATCGGACGGCGATCGAGGAGCCGTACCGGTGGCGTGACTGGGCGGCGACCCGGTGACGGGCGGACCGGTGAGGCTCTGCTGCACTTCGTCAACGGCGACCTGCTCCCGTACCTCCGAGGGTCCTGCTCACCGATACCGCGCGACCCGCGCGACGTCCTCGCTCAGGTGTTCAAGGAGACAAACAACCGGATGCTCTCCGGATACCTACTGCGCGACGTCGTCGACAAGGTGAACGAGATCAACTTCACGTCGTCCGACGACATCCATACGATGGCCCACCTCTACGAGTCGATGCTCCGAGAAATGCGGGACGCCGCGGGTGACTCCGGCGAGTTCTACACCCCCCGTCCCGTAATTCGCTTCATGGTCCAGCAAGTCGACCGCGTATCGGCGAGATGGTGCTCGACCCAGCAGTGGGACGGGTGGTTCCCTGGTCGAGGCTCGAACATGCGCCCTCAGGTGGAGAGTGTCGAGGATCTTCACATGCTCGAGGAGAGCCTCATAGGTATCGAGAAGAAACCACTTCCCTACCTGCTGGCGATGATGAACCTCCTGCTCCACGAGCTGCGCCAGCCCAATATCTCAGAGGAACGCCCTCGCTGATCCGATCACGCAGATCAAGCGAGGCGACCAGGTGGATGTGATTCTC
>CAVQVN010000001.1:0-67685 GCA_963717135.1 uncultured Actinomycetota bacterium | reverse complement strand
ATTTCCTAACGGTTGTCAACTTGGTGGTGGTTCACGGTGGGTGGGCGCGTCGGGGTGAGCCGGTGGCCTGCTGGGGTGGTCGAGCGCTGGTTGTGGCGGCTGGTCAGGTGGGGTTGAGTCGTCCTCGGCGGGTGTGTCCGCGTCGGCGGGACCGGATGTCGTCGGGCACTGCGAGCTCGACGGCGAGGCGGCTGCCTCGTCGAGGCTGATCGGGTTCCCGTCGAGGTCGCGGGGTTCGTAGGGTCGGCCGGTGGTGGCGATCGCCCACGCCCGGCAGGCGAGTTTGCGGGCGACGGCGGTGTTGGCCGAGATGTGGTTGTGGCCTCGTTCGAACATGAGCCGCCGGTAGTGCTCGGCGAGTTGGGGATCGCGGCGGCGGGCGACGTTGGCGGCCTGGTAGAGCGCGAGGCGGAGCTCGGCCGGTCCTTGTTTGGTGATCTTGCGCGATGGCGCCTCGGTCAGTCCCGAGGACCACATCGACGGGTTCAACCCGGCGTGAGCGGCCGCGGCTTTGGCCGACTGGAGGTGGGTGGCGTCGCCCCACCAGCCCCGGATCGCTGACGCGCAGATCGGGCCGAGTCCGGGGATTGTGGTCAGTACGTCGTCGGGCCAGTGTCGTTGCCACAGACCGACCGCGTGGGTAGTGGCTGGCGGTGGCGCCGGTCAGCAGCAGCGATGTCGTCGAGCATGGCGGTGACCTCCCAGGCGAGCGCGTCGAGATCGAGACGGCCCGCCCAGAACGCGGCCCACCCGCCCGCGGCGTCACGGATCCGTTCCGCCCGCCGGTCGGGTCGTTGGTCGCGGCTGTGAGCGGCGACGACCTCGACGATCGACGAGATCCGGGCCTGCGCAAGCGCTCCAGATGGGGCCAACGGCCCAGCAGCGGCTGGGCGAGCGTGTGACCGCCGGAGGCTCGCCACAGATCCGGGAACGCCCACGCCCCCAGCGCCCAGAGGCGACACTCGACCCGGTGGGCGTCGATCGTGGCGACATGGCGGCGCCGCATCGCCCGCCGCAAGGCGATCTGGCCCGGTGGCGGAACACGGCGCCGCCACGACGCCCAGAACGTCTTGGCAGCGGGCCAGCATGTCGGCATCGATCACGTCGGTCTTGGATGCCCCGACGATCGCTTTGCGGAGCCGGGCCGAGTCCCGGTTGGCGACGAACCCGATCTCACAGCCGGCATCAGCCACCGCGTGGGCCAACGGCAGCCACGTCCCCGCCGTCGGTTCCGCCACCACCATCGACCCCGCATACGGCTCGAGACGCTCGGTCAGTTTGGCCAACCCAGCCAATGTCGGCGAAACCCTGAAGTCCTCACGGACCTCTCCTCGGACCGCGATCTGATGTGGCAGCCACGACCGCCGCGTCGATCCCGATCGACACCCGGGTTGTTCTGGTGTTCACTTGCATCGAGGGGTTCTCCCTTCTCACGAGCGGACAGCCCGGCCTCGATGCCGTTCAACTCATCCTCGGCCGGAGCCCGCAACGGTTATTGACCGGGAGAACCCCTCGCTCGCGCTCGACCACCAGCCAGAGATGCTCCCGACCCCACCCGACACCACAGAGCGGACGACCTAGCCCACCCAGCCATGTGATTCATACGGTGCACCGGACCGACGGCCACAGGCCGAACAGTCCCACCAATTTCCTCAACCGAGTCTGCTCGAGAGCGGACCCCAGCAACGATCAGGTCAACGAGCCTTCAAAGCTCAGGGGTTTTCCGTCACCGCCGGGATCCCTCCCGAGGCCACGCTAGGTGACCACCCCCGACTTCGGGGGTGTATCCCTACCAATACATGGGGGTTTCTTGGTGTCGGAGGGGGGACTTGAACCCCCACGCCCTATTAGGGCACTAGGCCCTCAACCTAGCGCGTCTGCCAATTCCGCCACTCCGACGTAGCGACGGGAGTATACCTACCAACCATCCGCTGCCCATTCCGGGTCAATCGTCGGTTCGGTACCACATCGCGGCGTTCCAGGTGTCACCGCCGGAGATGATCGAATGCTGGTAGCCGGACACCGAATCGGTGCGAACTGCCCCGGCATTGAGCTCGGCATAGAGCGGCACGGTGACGACCAGGTCGGCCATGAGGGTCTCGATCTCACCCAGCATCGTCTTGACGTTCTCGAGGTCCACCTCCGAAGCAACATCTTCGAGGAGGGCGTCCAACCTCGCCACCTCATCAGCGGGTTCCTGAGCCGAGACGGCCCACCGGCTGAATCCCGATCCGCCGGCTTCCGGGGTCAGGAGAAACCACCGCCGCACATCCGCCACAGCTCCCGAAGGGCCCGGAGTTGGAACCCAGGCCCATTCGGCAAGATCAAATCGACCGGGGCCGATCGTCTCCAGGAAGTAGACCCCGGTCTCTTCGGGGGGTTCCACCTCGAGGGTTATCCCCGCGGCGCCGAGCATCGGACCTAATTCCGCCGCGGCAATATTGCGTTCTGGGGTGTTGTTGGTGGTCAGCACCGCTCGGGGAGTCGACACATCAACCGTTTCACGGAGCACGTCGAGTGCCTCCTTGGCCGAGTCTGCCTCACCCCGGTATCCGGACCAGCCCGGCGAGGCGGCTGCCGGCCACATGACGCTCATCGGCGACTCCAGAGCCGGGACCAGACCCGCAGAAACGGCTTCGGCGATTTGGCTTCGATCGATGGCGTGGGCAACCGCCTGCCGGTAGTCGAGATGCTCGTTCATCGAATCGGGATTTCGCTCAAACCGGCCGGAACCAAACTGGAAGCTGAGATGCTCCCAGGTCGGCCCCCAGCCAACCTGGACGTCTGTCCCGTCCAGCGCCTCGAGTTCCGAAACCACGTTCGGGTCCGGGGGCACCGCCACGATGTCGAACCTGCCCGTCTGGAATCCGCCGATCACGCCGCCCGGTCCGGAGGCCACTGCAAAGATCAGGCTGTCGAGGTACGGCAACGCCTGACCGGTCTCCGGATCAGTCTCCCAATACTCACTGTTGCGCTCCATGATGATCGCCTCGCCGGGAATCCACTCACCAAACCGAAAAGGTCCGGCACTCATCCAGAACCGGTCGGTCCAGTCGGCCACAAAATCGCTTTCGGCAAGCTGGGCTGCCGGGACCACGATCGAAAAGACATCTAGGTAGGCAAGCGACGGACCCACCAGATCGAAGGTGACCGTTTCCACGTCGAACTTCAACGAGTCGGGGACAATCGACGCGTAGGGGTCGCGGATATCGTCACGGATGGGGAGTGAAGGATCGGTGGCCAACCGATAGGTCGCCAGGAAATCGGCGCCGGTGACGGCGGAACCATCCTCCCATTTAGCGTCGGAACTAATCCGATAGGTGACGGTGACGGTCCCGTCCTCGTTCTCCACCAAGCCACCATTGTCCAGAGTGGGGATCTCGCTCAGAAGGACGGGAACCGGATCGAGGGTCGCGCCGTGCAACGCCACGGCCCCGGCCCAGGAGGTCCTGCCGATCAGTTGGAGGACCTCCGCTCCCCCGCCCTCCAGGAAAGGATTGAGGGTGATCGGTTCGGCCGAAATACCGACCGTGACGTCGCCCCCGTAAGGGTGCTCCACCGGGACGGCTTCGGTGGTCGTGGTGGTCGCCGAAGTAGTCGAGGTGGGGGCGATCGTGGGTGGAGCGCCCGTTGTGGTCGCTGCTTCAGTTGGGCCGTTGGTGTTGAGCACCCACACTCCGGCCGCCAGAGCGACAACCGCGGTCAACCCCAATGCAATCCGGCCCATCCGCCGGTTCGGGGAGATGGGGGGTTCAGCGTGGACGCCCACGCGCGGGCCTTAACGCCCCAGGAGCCAGGAGAGCAGCATGGTCGTCACGGCAAAAGTCACACCGGTGATGACGGTGAGACGGTCCAGGTTCCGCTCTACGACAGTCGAGCCGCTCATCGCCGCCGCCGGCCCCATGCCCCCTCCGAAGAGGTCCGACATTCCGCCGCCTCGCCCTGCGTGCAGCAGGATCAGCACTATCAACGCCAGCGACACTATGACGTGCACGACGATGATGATCGTGGTGAGTATGTCCATCGTTTCTCCAAGTCACCGCCACGCGCGATCGAGCGGCGAATACAAATGAGTCGAACAAGTATGACCGGGCTTACCGCCTATGGTCAAGCTCTCCGGTCAACCTGCTTGCCTGGCCACCGCTTCGGCGGCCTTGGCGGCCGCCTCAGGATCGCCCAGATAGTAGCTGTCTATCCGGGCAAACCGCTCATCCAGTTGATAAACCAAAGGAATCCCGGTCGGGATGTTGAGTCCCGGGATCTCGTCGTCGGAGATACCGTCGAGGTGCTTGACCAACGCCCGCAAGCTGTTGCCGTGCGCGGCAATGAGCAACCGTTGACCCGCCCGGATATCTGGAACCAGCCGATCGTGCCAGTAGGGCAGCATTCTGGCCACCACATCCTTCAAGCATTCCGTCGCCGGAAGCACATCGGGAGCAAGATCGGCGTACCGGCGATCATGGCGGGGATGGCGCTCGTCATCGATTTCCAGCGCCGGCGGCGGCACGTCGTAGCTGCGCCGCCATTCGAAGACCTGCTCCTTGCCGTACTTCTCCGCCGTTTCTTTCTTGTTCAACCCCTGCAAGGCTCCGTAATGGCGCTCGTTGAGCCGCCAGTGCCTGGTAACCGGCAGCCAGGAAAGCCCCATCTCCTCGAGGGTGAGGTTGGCGGTCTGGATCGCCCGCAACTGCAGCGACGTATGGACGTGGTCGAAGGTGTACCCCTCCTCCGCCAGCAGACGCCCGGCCGCTCTCGCTTCTTCCACACCCTTCTCGGAAAGGGGAACGTCGGTCCAACCGGTAAACAGGTTGGCTTTGTTCCAGACGCTCTCTCCGTGGCGAAGCAGCACCATTGTGTAGGTCATATCCCCTCGTTCCTCCGTCACTCGGGAGTTTCAAGTTTCAGGTTCAAAGTTTCAAATCCGCTCCCCACCTGAACGCCGAAACCTGCCACCCGGAGCTTGGCTGTCAGATCCAGTAGCGCACCACTGAGGCGAAGGTGTCCGGGTCGAGCGAGGCTCCGCCCACCAGACCGCCGTCGATGTCCTTTTTGGCCATGATCGCTCCGATATTGCCCGGATTCACCGAACCGCCGTAGAGGATCCGCGTTTGCTGGGCGGCGCTCCCCCACTGCCGATCGAGTTGAGCGCGGATGAACTCGATCATCTCTTGCGCGTCGGACGGGTCGGCGGTGCGTCCCGTCCCGATCGCCCAGATCGGTTCGTAGGCGACGACGATCGCTTCGATCTGCTCGGCCGACAAGCCGGTCAAGCTCTGTTGAATCTGGGATCCCACCCGATCAAAGGCGATGCCCTCTTCCCGCTCCTCGAGTGACTCGCCAACACAGACGATCGGGGTCATATCATGGGCCAGGACTGCCTTGGCTTTTCTGTTTACCCATTCGTCCGTCTCCCCGAAGATCTGGCGGCGTTCGGAGTGGCCGACGATCACGAAATCGACCGACAGCTTGGCCAGCATGCTCGGTGCCACCTCTCCGGTGTACGCCCCCTTCTCCTCGAAGTAGCAGTTCTGCGCGGCAAGCTTGATACTCATGTGATCGGCTTCGATCACCGTCTGTACGGAGCGAAGCGAGGTGAAAGGCGGTGCCACCCCCACGTCGACCCGGTCGTAGTCGTTGACATCGAGCCGGTAGTGCAGTTTTTGCAGCATCTGGATCGCCTCCAGATGGTTGCTGTTCATCTTCCAATTACCGACCATCAGGCTCTTGCGCGTCATTCCCTCTCCCGGGTGTCTGACCGTCAGAGTAGCGGCGGCGTTGACAGAGATTTCCGACCCACGGAACACCGGCGGCCTCGCTCAAGTCATCGCATCGTTTGCCGATACCCCAAAAGTGGGGGCACGAACACCACTGCGCAGAATCGGAGTGGCCGTTATCACAGCGGCGCTCTTGCTGCCCGCGCTCACGTTGCCCGGTCCCCCGCCCGCCGAAGCCGCCGAGTTGTATCCGATCATCTTCCCCGTGCTGGGACCGAACCACTACACCGACACTTTCGACGCTCCCCGATCGGGCGGCCGCACCCACGGTGCCACCGACATCATGGCCGACAAAATGATCCCGGTGGTGGCCGCCGCCGACGGGACCAGTCGGTTGGATGCACGCCGAGCAGGGCGGCAATTGCTGCGACCTGGAGATCAACCACGATGACGGCTGGTCGAGCTGGTACATACACCTGAACAACGACACGCCCGGTACCGACGACGGCATGGGGTGGGGTATCGCCGACGGCATCGCCCAGGGGGTTCACGTTTCGGCCGGCCAGCTGATCGGCTGGGTGGGCGACAGCGGCAATGCCGAGGCGGTTTCCCCCCACCTCCACTTCGAGCTTCATCGGCCGGACGGAACGAAGTTCAACCCGTACGAGAGCCTGCTGGCCGCGACCGTCATCACCGTACCGGGACCCGCCGACACGGACGGGGACGGAGTACTGGACGGATCCGACAACTGCCCCACCGTCCCCAACGCCGATCAGGCCGACGCCAACGGCAACGGGATCGGCGACCTGTGTGATATCTGGGTAGACGTGACGGTCGACCACTGGGCGCTCGCCTCTATCGAGAGGATCTATGCGGCCGGCATAACGGAGGGATGCTCTTCGACTCCTCTCAAGTATTGTCCGGCGGAGCCGGTCACTCGCGCCCAGATGGCTGCCTTCCTGGTCCGTTCCTTGGGTCTCGAAGGTAGTACCGCCAGCCCGGTGTCGAGTTACTTCGCCGACGTCGAGGCCACGCGCCTGGTATGCGGGGGTGGTGGGGCGGCTCTACGAGGAGAGCATCACCGAAGGATGCGCTCCCGATCCTCTTCGCTACTGTCCCGCCAAATCGGTCACCCGGGCAGAAATGGCCGCCTTTCTGGTGCGGGCACTCAACGCCGAAAACCCGGGTGCCCCCTACCACGGGTATTTCCCCGACGTTCCGGCGGCAGCCTGGTACGCCCCGTATGTGGAGACCCTGCATGAGCTCGGAGTGGTGTTCGGCAACCCCGACGGGCACTACCACCCGCAGGACTTGGTGAACCGCGCCCAGATGGCGGCGATGCTCGACCGGGCGTTCCTCGGCGGTTGAGCCCCCGACCGGGGCATCAGTTTCGCGCCCACCGTTCCAGCGCCGTCAATCCCGGCAGCGTCTTGCCTTCCAGCATTTCGAGGCCGGCCCCTCCGCCGGTCGACAGATGCGACACTTCTCCCTCCAGACCGAGCATCCGCAGCGCGGCCACCGAGTCGCCGCCTCCCACCACCGTGAACCCCGGGTGATCGGTCAACGCCCGGGCGACTTCCTCCGTCCCGTTTCGGAAGCGTTCCCACTCGAACACCCCCATCGGTCCGTTCCAGAAGACGGCCCCCGAACCCCGGATGGCCGCCGCAAAACTATCGGAAGTAAGGGGACCGATGTCCAGACCCATCCAGTCGTCCGGGATGGCGTTGCGCAAGACGACCTCCCGTTGAGCATCGGCCGCGAACCGATCGGCAACCACCAGGTCATCGGGAAGTTGGATACGGTCGCCGTATTCGGAGCCGAGCACCTCGCCGACCTCCTCGAGGCGGTCCTCTTCATAGAGTGAGTTGCCGATCTCGTAGCCCTCCGCTTTGAACAGGGTGAAGCACATTCCGCCGCCGATCAGCATCATGTCGACCCTCGGCAACAGAGACTTGATCACTCCCAGCTTGTCAGAGACCTTGGCTCCGCCCAGCACCACCGTGAAAGGGTGAGGTGGGTCGGTCAGCAACAAACCGAGCGCCTCTACCTCCTCGACCAGCAACGGACCGGCCACCGAAGTCAGATAATCGGCCACTCCCACCGTTGAAGCATGGGCCCGGTGGGCGGAACCGAAAGCATCGAGCACAAACACATCGGCCAGCGCCGCCAACCCTTTGGCCATTGCGGGGTCGTTCCGCTTCTCCCCCGGCTCGAACCTCGTGTTCTCGAGCAATAGAACGTCACCGGGGCCGGCCGAAGCCACCGCCGCCTCGACACTCGCCCCCACTACCGCGTCGAGCTTCCGGACGGGAAAGCCGCCCAGCTCGGCCAACCGATTCGCAACCGGATCCATCCGAAACTCGGGTTCCCGGTCTTTGGGGCGTCCCAGATGGCTGCCCACCACCACCGTGGCACCCGCCTCGCGCAAGCGAGCAATGGTCGGCAAACTGGCCCGTATCCGGAAGTCATCGGTCACCGCACCACCCGAAACCGGAACGTTGAGATCCGATCGAACCAGAACCCGCTTGCCGGCTACCTCGACGTCATCCAGCGTCAAGTATCCACCCATGTTCCCCTCACCGTCCTTTTTCAGTTCCTGAGATGGGCCAGAACCTGTCCGAGCCGGATCGGATCATGTTGCGGCCAGTCCGCCTGCGGATCCACCAGATCGGCTTCGATGACATCCCAACCCATGTCCGCCAGCTCCGCCCGATCAACCCGGACCTGCTCAAGGGGCGGCTCCATCTTGAGTTCCCCCCGATGCGCAACGATTGTACCGGTGACGCCCACGCCGCCGACCCGCCGCAAAGCTTCCAGGTGATCGGCACAGGTCATCCCCAACGTCTCCCCGTCCTGGGTGACCAGATTGGCGATGAACACCACATGACCGGGCGCCCTGTGCAGCGCCTCGGTCATACCGGGCACCACCAGCGCGGCCATCACCGAAGTGAACAGGCTGCCCGGCCCGATGAGAACCTGGTCGGCGAACTGGACCGCCTCGATGGCCGATGGGTCGGCCGGTTCGCCGTCCGGCACCAACCGCAATTCGGTCAAGGCGCCCCGGGTCTTGGTGATGGCCGCCTGACCGTCCACGAGACGCCCATCGATGATGGCCTGCAGGTGTAATGATTTGCGGGCGACCGGGATAACTTGCCCCATCGTTCCGAGCATCCCCGACGCCACCCGCACCGCGGCGTCGAAATCGTCGCCGAACAGTTGCGTGAGAGCCGCCAACATCAGATTGCCAAGCGAGTGTCCGGCCACGTCGGTCGATTCGAACCGGTAGGCGAACAGCTCACGGAACACCGTCGGCTCGGGGCTCAACGCCAGCAGGCATTTGCGAATATCGCCGGGGGGAGGAATCCGCAAAGTAGTGGTCAATCTCCCCGACGACCCCCCGTCGTCCCCGACGGTGACGACCGCGGTCACATCCGAGGCGTAGGACGTGGCGGCTTCCAGAGCCTGCGCCAAGCCGTGCCCGCCGCCGATGGCCACCACCCGCGGTCCGTCGTCGGGGAGCTGGAGCAGCTCTGCTTCGAGCGACGTCTGTGGCGTCGTCACTTGCCGGTGTCCCGATGTCGCACCGTGGCTTCAATTCCTTCGGATTCCAACCATCGGCCCAGCTCTTCGGCGATCGCCACCGAGCGGTGCCGCCCGCCGGTGCAGCCGATCGCAATGCTGACGTACGACTTGCCGACGGCCCGGAAGCGGGGAATCAAGAACGACAACATGTCCTCGACCTTGGCGACAAACGCCCGGGTGTCCTCGTTGTCGAACACGTAGTCGCGCACCGGAGCGTCACATCCGGTCAGGGGACGCAACTCCTCCTTCCAATGGGGGTTGGGCAAGAACCGCACGTCGAACAGCAGGTCCACATCGCGGGGGGCGCCGTGTTTGAACCCGAACGACGACACCGAAATGCGCATCGGACGCTCCGGTTGGCCGCCCTCGGAAGTCATCCTCGATTCGCTCCCGCAACTGGTGCACGTTGAGGTCCGTGGTGTCGATGATGAAATCCGCCTCGGCCCGCAATTCGGCCAGCATCTCCCGTTCGGCGAAAAGCGACTCCTCCAGCGTGTCACGACCCATCGGGTGGGGCCGGCGATTCTCCTTGTAACGCCGGATGAGCATGTCGTCCTCGGCATCGAGGAACAACACCGCCGTCGAGACCCCACCCCGCAACAACCGATCCATCTCGACTCTGAGATCTCCAAGAATGAAGCCTCCCCGGGCATCGATCACCAACGCCAGCCGGCGGGGCACGTCGGCCAGATCGTTGAAGCGGACGATCTCCCCGATCAGCGCCGGGGGAAGATTGTCCACCACCAGATAGCCGAGATCCTCCAGAACCTTGGCCGCCGTCGAGCGCCCGGCCCCCGACATCCCCGTCACCACCAATACCTGCGGTCGGCTAACCACCACCTGCCTCCACTTCTGCCGGCTTTACCAACGGCCCTAAGTGTCGCACGCCGGGCGGGCCGGCGGGGTTCTCATCGCCCGGAGTCGTGCAGGGCGCCATACAGAACATCGGCGATCGCCGATGGGAGAGCCTCGGCCAGTTCCTCCCGGCTGGCCGCCCGGATTCTCTTCAATGACCCGAATTGCCGCAGCAAGGCTTTCTTGCGGGTGGGTCCGATACCGGGCACATCATCGAGCGTCGAATCGATCATGCTGCGGCTGCGCAGCTGCCGGTGATAGGTGATGGCAAAACGGTGCGCCTCGTCCCGAACCCTTTGCAGCAAATGCAGGGCCTCTTCGTCGCGAGGGATCCGGACCGGGTCGGGCCGCCCCGGCAGGTAGACCTCCTCCATTCGCTTGGCCAATCCCACGACGGGAATATCGAGATCGAGGTCTCCCAGCACCTTGACCGCTCGCGACAGTTGGCCGGCTCCTCCGTCGATCAACACCAGCGACGGCGGATACGAGAATCTGCCGCGTTCCTCGACCGGAAGATCCCGTTCTGCCAGGTAGGCGGCAAACCGGCGGCGCAGCACCTCCTCCATCGAGGCGAAATCGTCCTGGCCGTCGACCGTGCGGATCCGGAACCGGCGGTACTCGGAGGTCCTGGGCAGACCGTCTTCGAGCACCACCATCGAGCCGACGGTGTTGGTCCCCTGGATCGTGGAGATGTCGTACGCCTCGATCCGGAGGGGCGGAATGGGCAAACCCAGCGCATCCTGCAGGCTTCGCAGCGCCCGGGCGCGGGCATTGTGATCCGATTGGCGCCGCAGCCGATGGCGGGCGAACGCCTCCCGGGCGTTGGTGCGGGCCGTCTCCATCAGGCGGCGCTTGGCTCCTCGCTGCGGAACCCGTAGTGAGACCTGCCCGCCGCGTCGCTCGTTGAGCCAGGCGCTCCACAGCTCGGGGTCGGGTGGCAGTTCTTGCACGAGCACCGCCTTGGGCGGCAGTTCCTCGCCGTACAACTCTCGCAACATGCTGGCGATGATTTCGGAAGTGGTGACGTCCTCCACCTTGTCGAGCACGGTTCCCAACCGCCCCACCACCCGGCCCCGCCGCACGTTCAGCACCTGCACGGCGGCCTCGAGATCGTCCTCTTCGAGGGCGATCAGGTCGAAATCCTCTCGACGGTCGGTCACCACCTCCTGACGGGCAATGGCCCGTTCCACATCATGGAGACGATCGCGGAACCGGGCCGCCTGTTCGTAGGCCAGCGTCTCGGCGGCCGCCCCCATGCCGGCTCGCAGCTGATCAACGATCTGGTCGGTGTCCCCACCCAGGAAGCGGGCCAGTCCGTCGACATAATCCTGGTAATCCCCGGCGGTCACTTCACCCACGCACGGACCGGAGCACTTCTCGATGTGGAACAACAAACAGGGTCTTCCCTGGGCCTTCTGCCGGCGGAAGAGCCCATCCGAACAGGTTCGGATGGGGAAGGTCTTGAGCAGTTCGTCGAGGGTCTTGCGGATGGCGTAGGTGTGGGCATAAGGGCCGAAATATTCGGTGCCCTTGAGTTTCTTCCCCCTCATGACCCGAGCCCGGGGCCATTCGTCGGAACGGGTGATGGCCAGGTACGGGTAGCTCTTGTCGTCCCGCAACCGGATATTGAACCGGGGACGGTGCTTCTTGATCAACGAGTACTCGAGCATCAAGGCGGCTACTTCGCTCTCGGTGACGATCCACTCGACACTGTCGGCTGCCTCCACCATCGCCTGGGTGCGCGTCTGGAGATCGTTGGTGAAATAGTTGGCAACCCGCTTGCGAAGCGACTTAGCCTTGCCGACGTACAGCACCTGCCCGTGCCGGTCGCGAAAGAGATAGGCACCCGGAGCGTCGGGGATTTCGGCAGAGGTGGGGCGTCGCATGCCCGGCGAAGTGTACCGAGAGTGGGTCGATGCTCCCCGGTCTCGATGTTTCCGTCGGGTATTGTCGACGGAGCGGAGAATCACCACCTGGAGGCAAGATGACCGTTCCCGAAATCAACCGCTTTTCTATTGGCGAGGCACTCAGCTATGGGTGGAAGAAGCTGCAGGAGAACATCGGCCCGCTGGTGTCGGCTGCTTTGGCCATCCTGGCCGTCAATGTGCTTTTCTGGCTGTTGGGGCGGGGCGCCCTGGCCGGTCTCATGAGCTTGATCGGATGGTTCGTGTCGGTCCTCATCTCCATGGGCTTGATCCGCATCGCGCTGAAGATCGTCGACGGCAAACCGATCGAAACCGCCGATCTGTTCCAGCGAATCGATCTGGCGCTGCCCTACATCATCGCTTCGTTCATCGTCGGCATCATGGTCGCCATCGGCTTTGTGTTCCTGATCGTCCCGGGGATCTACCTGGCGATCACGTTCGGGTTCTTCGGCTACAACATCGTCGACAAGGAACACGGGATCATGCAGAGCATCGAACAGAGCGCCGCCATCACCAAGGCGCAGAAGTGGGATCTGTTCGGGTTCGGGGTGGCGTTGTTCTTCTTCAACCTGGCCGGAGCGATCGCTCTCGGGATTGGCTTGTTGATCACGATCCCCGTTTCACTGCTGGCGATGGCCTACGTGTACCGCAAGCTCAACGGCGAGCCGGTGGCGCCTTAACTGTCATTCCGACAGAAGTGGGTGGGGAGGGCCATCATCAGTGATTGATCTGCAGATTTGAGGGCGGCCACCAGTGATTTTATGAGTCACGACTCACGCTGACGAGAAGACACCTGGCCAAAGTCTGTGTCTTCCTGCACCAGCAGCGTCCCAGGCAGTTGCAGTTCCTCACAGATCTCGGTTCGCAGTCGGATGACGGTCCCACCAACCACAACTCGACACGCGAACCCGTCGAGTTGCTCTTGAAACATCCGCCAGACTCTGAGGTGGTCCGGCTTGATCTCAAAAGCCTGTTTGTCCAAGGCATTGCCATCATCGACAATCGCGGAAGAGGAGTGTGTCGCGTCGGCGAGAAGATCGATTTCGACCTGAGCGCGGGCTGCCGGCGCCGTCACGAAGCCAAGGACAGGTGATCGACCACCGAACTGTGAGGGGCGCATAGCCGGCAGGAACGGATGAGGGTCAAACTGGACGAAAGTCTCATCGTCATCCAAGTATCGGCCCAGCACGTCGGATACTGTCTGATAGTGAAGTGTCTCCTTCTTCTGGATTTCCTGCGTTTCCACCGAATGAATTACTTGAGGAAGGAAGGCAACGAGAACCGCCGGCATTACCAGGAGAGCTGAGCGGCCCTGAGAGACAGAGCGAGGAAGTGCCGAAGCTGCGATCGGGATGCCGACCAGGGGAAACGCCCAGTAATGGTCGTAGGGGAGCATTGACACAAGGGGTATTGAAGCGCCCAGGAGAACAGTCAAAAGGGCCACGCGCATCCTGCTTCGATTCTCCCGAAGGGCAGCGACAGTCATTGACCCTCCGATCGCGACTAAGGATCCGGCGACGGGTAGTAACGCTCGTAGATGACCTGCTAGCCGCGGCGAGAGGATCGAACATTCCTTCCGACCGTGACGCCAGATTGAGATCGACGAGCGAGAAACGCATACTCGGCACGGCCAGCACGACGGCCCACAACGCAGCAACCAAGACTCCACCAATAACGAGCAACCGCCTTCCAGAGCGCATGCCATCCAGAGATACGGCCAGCACAAACAGAGCGAGCAGCATCACTGCGGCGCGCAGGTCGGTCATCGCGGCAAACGCACCAAACACGCCGCCCGCGACGATACGACCCCGCACAACCAGCCACGTGGCAAACAGCAGCATCATTAGCGCAAGCAGTTCGACCGTGAGCAAGAAACCAGCTTGAAGCCCGCTGATGAAACCAACGAAAGCACCTGCCATGGCCGCCCGTGCCACGAACGCACCCAGCTCAGTAGCAATGGCAAATGAAACGAACCCTGATACGAAGCAAGTGAATCCAAGAAAGAGGGCACGCGCGATTTCGTACGAGCCCGGCAGCATGTCAAGCAGTATCACAAGACCGTAGATCGGAGGCGGCTTGTTGTTGACAACATCTCGGTAGAGCACGTCCCCAAGCATCATCTTGCGAGCCACGGTGAGGCGTTCCGCCTCATCGAATCCGATCGGAAAAGCAAGCGAAATCAATCCCACCACGCACCCGAGAGCGGCGAAGCCGATGACGGCACGCAGGACGGGTTGTGCAAGGCGAGGCCCCAATCTTCCCTCCCGGTGGCCCGTTCCTGTCAATGCACCCTTCCTTTTATCGGCAGTCAAGGCCGGAATCGAAACCAGACTCGCCGAGCCGAAACAGCCACTGCTCCGCCGCCTGACACTAGACCACCAGGTAGTTATTTCGACGAGAGCCGTCGAGCGGCGATCCGCGCGCCAGAACCCCATTTCTAACCTCACCATCATCGCGTGCCCACCGGGTTCACTCGGCCATCCGATCTCACAACTTGTCCGGCGAGCCAAAAGGCGCCGGAGAAGAAAAGTCCGCCACTCCGGGTGGTCATCGCAGGCAAAGATCCACGGGCGGCACTTTTGCCGGCGGACCGCATGTGGCAAGCTGTGAGTATGACCTCATGGATCCAGACCGTCCCGATAACGCTGATCCCTGAGCAGCCCGCGGTTGCCGACGGCGTCGCCGAGACACCGGCCAAGGCGGCAACTCCCGGTTCGGAGTCTTGCAGATTCCGCCGATCACCTACCACCCGATTCCAATGATGTTCAATCCCTGTCCCCGGCGGTCGCGGGTACTGGACTTGTCGGACTTCATCACGGTCTTCGAGGAGCAGGCGATCGGTTCACGGTGATCTCCATCTTCTTCGCCGCGGCAGTTTTTCTGGCCTCCGCGCTTCTGTTCCTGATAGAGCCGATGATTGCCAAAATGCTCCTGCCGCAGTTGGGTGGGTCTCCGGCGGTTTGGAACACGGCTTTGGTGTTCTTTCAGTTGACGTTGCTGTTGGGCTACGCGTATGCCCATGCGTCCTTCAACCGGCTTGGCCTTCGCCGACAAGCCCTCAGCCACGTGGTTCTGCTTCTGCTCCCGTTGGTGTTCTTGCCGATCGCACTTCCAGCCTTCTGGAGTCCACCGGCTCGTGTCGGACCGCTGTGGATCTTCGCTTTGCTATCCGTGTCAATCGGCCTGCCTTTCTTCGCGCTTTCTACGATGAGTCCGGTCCTTCAGCGCTGGTATGCCATTGCCACTGGGGGCGGCGATCCCTATTTCCTTTACGCGGTGGGGAACGCTGGCAGCCTGGTCGGGTTGTTGTCATACCCGATCGTCGTCGAACGGACCCTGGCTGTGGCCGGTCAATCCCACGTTTGGACGATTGGCTATGTCCTCTTCCTGGCCGCGGGGGCTGGGTCTGCCTGGCTGGCGGTTCGCCACCGAAGCGAGGCTTCCGATCGACCGCGGCCGCAACCGATCGACCTGTCCTGGCGCACCCAAGTCCGGTGGGTTGCCCTGGCGTTTGTTCCTTCCAGCTTGTTGCTGGGTTCGACGGCGTTTATTACCGCCGAAGTCGGTTCGATTCCGCTGCTGTGGGTACTCCCGCTGGGCGTCTACCTGATCACCTTCATCGTTGCGTTCTCACGGGGGGACCTCCGTTCGATAGCCGTCGGATCGACGATCCTCAAGCTGGCGACTATCGGCGTATTCGTCACATGGGCGCTCCGAATGCAACGGCCACTATGGGCGTTGGTGGCGCTTCACCTGCTGCTCCTGCTCGGTGCCGGAATGACGGCCCACGGGCGGCTCTACGAGGATCGACCGCCCACCACCAAGCTGACTCGTTTCTACCTACTCATCTCCCTCGGCGGGGTACTGGGCGGTCTCTTCAACGCGCTCATCGCCCCGCTGTTGTTCGTAGTGCCTGTCGAGTATCCCCTGGTTCTGGTTGTTGCGTTGCTGCTCAGGAAGGGAAAAGCAGACAGCCGGTCGCTCATCGCTCGCTTTGTGCCTGCGTTGGCCGTGCCGGTGGCAATGGGGGGGCTGGCGGCAATCACGGGCAGTCTGGACTTGGCGAATGCCGCGGCCGTGGTCATCACGCTGGCGGTGCCGGCCGTCGCCCTCTTGGCCATCCGCTATCCCCCTGCTTTCGCCCTTGCCTTCGCCTTCCTGATGCTAGTGCGACCTCCGGTATCCACCGACGGCATCTATTTGGCCCGCACATTCTTTGGCCTTCACCGGGTCACCGAGTCTCAGGGAGTCCGAACTCTCTACAACGGGCTCACCGTCCACGGCACGCAGCAACTCGGCGACTCGGCGCAACAACCGACGGCCTACTATCACCGGACTGGTCCGCTCGGGGACGTATTTCGGCTGCTTCCCAACACCCGACGGGTGCTGGTGATCGGTTTGGGGCGCGGGTGGTATTGCGGCCTATTCAACCGCCGACACGGACCTCACGTTCGTCGAGATCGATCCGAAGGTGGTTGAGATCGCCACAAATCGAGATCTATTCACGTATGTGTCCGATGCCCCCGGCACCATCCACATCATCACCAACGACGGGCGATTGGCCGCCGAGCAACTCAAAGGGAGCGCGTACGACCTGATCATTCTTGATGCGTTCAACGCCGACGCGATCCCAGTTCATCTCGTCACCCGGGAAGCGATTGAAACCTACCGCGTTTTGCTGGCTCCGTCGGGGCTGATCACCATCAACATCACGAACCGAAACTTCGCACTCGAACCGGTTGTCGGCGGATTGGCTCAATCGCTGGGATACGATGCCCTCACCCGCGCCTACGACTCGGCTGTTGCTCCCGGCGCCACTCCTTCGCATTGGGCGGTGCTCGCTCCCGCCTCTGGCACCCTTGATTCTCTCCGCGGGGAGCCCGGCTGGCGGCGCCTTGTGATCGACCCGGACTTCCGTCTTTGGACCGACGACTACTCCAACCTGCTGTCTGTGCTGCGCTGACCAGTTGACGGTCGTTCTTACGCGGCCCTATCGATACTTGGGTCGACTACACCTGTGGTTGTTGATCGACGCAAACGAGTTTTAGGTGGACAACTCGCCGGCCATATGAATTGGCCGCAGCGAGATTCTCAAGAGTTAGAAGGAGTGGCGCGACGGCCCAGAACAGTATCTGCGAGGTATGGCAACATGGAGCCGGTTTTCCAGCATGTGGGCGCCTTCAAGGAGGGTTGGCAAGTTGAGCGATCAGCGACGATTCGGAGGGCCGGGGCTGAACCTCTTCACGGCCAGTCTGCTGGCACTCTTCGTCGAACTCATTCTCATCCGCTGGATTCCGAGCGTGGTTCATCTGGTGGGCTTCTTTGCCAACGTGGTGCTCGTTGCCAGCTTCCTGGGGTTGGGCGTCGGGATGATGGCATCCGACTCAAGGGCCGCCGCAACGGCGGCATGGCGCCTGCTCATCGCGGTCGTCATCTTCTCCGCCTTTCGAGTCCTCGAGCTCGCACTCGCCAACCAAGTCGGACTGCCCCTTCCCGTGATCCTCGTCGGGGTCTTCGTTCTCGTGGCATGGACGTTTATCCCCTTCGGACAACTGATCGCCGGGCCATTTGACGAACTAGAGCGGATCCCGGCCTACACGATCAACATCGCCGGCAGTCTGGCCGGTGTCGCAACATTCACACTGGCGTCGGCCTTAGGTACACCGTCGGTCGTGTGGTTCGCAGCAGCCCTGCTACTTCTGCTCTTCCATGCCGCTCTCAAGGATGTCATGCCGGTTTTGGGGTTGATAATCGTTGTGCTTGGGGCCGTCTACTACGCAGACTCCGGTGGGCTCACAGGCGATGTGCTCTGGTCACCGTACAACCAGCTTCGTGTGCTACCGGTGGGAGCCAACGTCGACTCTGGCTTCGTTATCGACGTCAACAACCAATTCCTCCTCAGCGGATTCGATTTGAGCGAAGGCGCATCGCGAGAGGGCATCAGTGCAGATACGGTCGCTGACATCGACAGTCTCACGACGTACTACGACTTCCCATTCCTGATCGCCGACCCCGAGTCGGTTCTGATCCTTGGTGCCGGCGCCGGGAACGACATCGCCGCGGCCTTGCGTGCAGGATTTGCCGAGGTGACCGCAGTCGAGATCGACCCGAGGGTAGCGAAGTATGGAGCTGATCATCACCCCGAGAAACCCCACGGCGCGCCGGGGGTGGAGATCGTTGTCGATGACGCCCGCTCCTACCTCAAGAGATCAGACGAGAGATTCGACCTGGTGCTCTTCGCCACGCTTGACGCTCATGGGCTGCTCTCGTCGACGAGCAGCGTACGCCTGGACAGCTTCGTGTACACGATCGAATCGCTCCAGGAAGCAGCAGAACTCCTGAACGAGGAGGGTGTGCTGGTCTTGTCCTTTGGCCCTTTCCGGGAGGAGGTCCAGTACCGCCAGTACCACATGATGGAACAGGTCTTTGGGGAGCCTCCGGCGTATTTCATTCATACCAACAGGCATCGAATGCTCGTCGCCGGCGCAGTCGGCACTATCGGAGCATTGCCAGACGGGTGGCAGCGTATCAGGCCTGACGAGATCGCAGACGGGTTCGAGCGCTATCCGAATGCCCTTCGAGCCGCCACCGACGACTGGCCACATCTGTACATCAGCCGGCGCGGTATACCGGCCGAATACGTGACGGCTCTGATCGGCATGGTGATGGTCGGGTTTCTCATGCTACGGCGACAGGCGCGAGCCATGTCCAGGAGCGACCTCCCGTTCTTCTTCTTGGGCGCTGCCTTCCTTCTCATGGAAACAAAGTCGGTCACGGAGTTTGCGTTGCTCATCGGATCGACCTGGCAGACCAACGCCCTTGTTTTCTCGGTGATCTTGGCGATCATCCTCCTCGCCAACCTGGTTGTGCTTCGAGGCCGCAGCGGCTCCGATCGAGTCTGGATGGGGGTGATCGTGGGGTCGCTACTGGCGCAGTACGCGTGGCCGGTGTCGGTCTGGCCAGGGCTCGGCCTGGCCAGTCTGGCGGCAGCTGCCCTCTATCTAGGGACCCCGATCCTTGCGGCCGGTATCCTCTTTGCCCGCTGGTTCCGCAATTCCCGTGTCGGGTCGGTTGCCCTCGGCGTGAATCTGATCGGCTCGGTGGTGGGCGGGACGACAGAGTACATCTCTCTGATCGTCGGAATCCGTGCGCTGGCCTTGGTGGCTCTAGTTCTTTACGCGCTCGCATTTATGGCGAATGCCGCCTTTTCGACGAACCTTGAGAGTGCCCAGGGATAGCCCCATGTTTGACCACTACCCGTATCCGACAGGGTCAGTTGTGGGATAGGAAAGAGCAGTCGGTGTCTGATTCGCCTTGCTTCGGAAGAAGAAAGCGGCCAGGTAGAGGGCCGCGGCAAGCAGCACCATCGAGCGGAGGCCGGTCCACATTGAAAGGCTCTCGAGTAATCCTCCCACCAGCGAGCCGAGCAGGTTCCAGCCGAGGGATTCGCCGCGGAACCCGGCGGCGGCGAAGCTGTGGATGAACACGATACCGGCGAAGAAGACCGGTAGACAGAGCACGAGGGTAGCGGCGAGGCCGCGCAACTACCCCAAGGTGCTGAAAGAACCTTCGGACGGCCGCTGGCGCTGGGGGGTAGCCGAACACACTCGAGAGCAGTCCGTCGATACGACGAGCGATCCACGATGAAGTGCCCGTCCCCGAACCTGATGACCAAAACCCCTTTCGGGGTTAGCAACTCCCTCGCCGCCTCCAGCGCCTCGACGGTGTAGACGTCATTGTTCTATGCGGATATTGGAGAAATACGACGCCGTAGTGTGGGGGATGGGGAGGGGCAAGGGCAATTCAAGAAATAAAACCGGTGTTTGGAGTTTTGGATGTCGTGGGCGTGATTGATGACAGCTCTGACCCAAGAGGCCATTGACTGGGTTCCTGGGAAATCGATATCCACGCCCAGGTACAGGATAACTAGATCCATCTTCCATTGCCAATAACTACACTCGCTTTGCATCAGTCACATCATTGCCCAGTCCCCAAACCAAGTATCAACAACAAGACAACAGCTCTCCAAAAACCGGTACAGGCAGGTTGTTGGAGCTAGAACTCCGACGGCGCTACCTACACCAACACATAGGGATGTGGCACACAGACAAAAGAAATACAAGGTTGCGGATCTGCTGGCATACCAGCTCTCTTGATGATGAAACAATCAAAGACACCTGCACCATAATTGGTCCACCAAGTCGGTCGCAGTTTGGTAGGGACTCCAAATGATGTCTTTGGGGCCTCACTATAATACACCACCAAGCAACACACAATCGAAGCTGATGGCAACGCCCAGACACATACGCCAATAAGACACAAAACAAACTGTTCACCAGCACCCCAGCCACCCAGAAACCACACACAGCAGCAGTCTGACTCGGATGCAGGCCGAAGCCAGACAGGAGCATACAGCCTGCTTAGCCAGCAGATAGACAGATCAACCACAAGTACATTGCAGCAGGATCCCTGGATCTGCCAGCCGATGAGCTGACCAATCAGAACAGAAGTCAGTGGCGACCAGGCCAAAGAGAGAGACCGAGCGTCAGCGACGCCCCCGACCGGTTGACCAGCGCCGTGTCCTCAAGTGAGAGCAACAGGACACCCCGATGATGAACCTCAGAGAAAGCCCCAGATGAGAGGATACATCGACTAGCTCGCGCAAAGGCCGCCATGGCAGCTCGATCGCTGCTGCGATCATTCACCGGTAACGCCCGAGGCCGACGGCTCAACACGCCATCAGGGAGAGCTGGAAGCCGAGTGCGAAGTCGAGAGCAGGCGAATGAATGCGAAGATCTTGAAGTAGGCAGAGATGCCGAATGTCCGAAGACGAGCAAATCGCAGAAGCTCGAGGAAGAGTCCCAAGAGGCTTGCAAGGACAGGAGCCGCCAGGACGCCCGGTCACCACGCAGAGACAGATCGATCTTCCCGCGCCGACGTCTCGCTGAGTCAAGGATCACTGCGGACCAACTAGACGCGAGAACCACCTGCGACGACAGCCGAACAGCCGAGAACATTGAGAGAATCAGTGCTATGGCGAGCTCCAATTGCGATTGATCGCGGAGACCCAGAAACCGCGGCCGCACTCACGTGCGACACGATCGGTTCAGCTGAAGAGGCGATAATCAGGCCGCTCTACACGCGACTCGATCGAGGCAAGTTGTCCATGGCCCGGCTCGACGCGGAATCTGCCCTTCTCTTGATCCAGAAGCGTGTGGCCATCACTCCAGCAGTGTCCGTGACGAAATGGAGCGATTTGCAGCAGAGCAACGTTGACATGAGGCCCGCGAGCCCGCCGGACCTCGATCAATGCCCAGCACGACGGGCAGAGCGTGCCAGGTCTACGACTTGGCGAGTCGCCGTCGGATCGCCGAGTCTCGGATCTGAACCTGCGAGGACGCGCAGTGGGTCTCTGTTCGCGTCTGACATCGATCACCTTGCCTTACCCGCTCCAGTTACCAACCGGCGCGGCCGCGGCATTGAGAAGTTCGCGCGATTGGTCGGTGACAGAACATCACCAGTCATGAACCCACGGTTCCTCCGTCGTGCCCCCACCTCCAGGTAGGTGCCCCACCTCCAGAAGACCTCCCCGTCGGTTGGATCTACTATCGGGCCGGATCCGGGAGCGGTGAACAACGGATGGTTGACCACCAGGACCAGTGGACCGCCGGCCTTGCACGGCGTCCGGCCAGCCCCAAGAAGAATGGGTCGAGGTCGATGAGATGCTCCAACAACGAGGCTGGCGTAGGCGCCGTCGAATACGGCTGGGCGGATCCAATCGAGGTCCGGCAGACGGCAACCAACCACCGGGCCACCTGGTCGACCGCCAGCGCAGCAACTCCAGGTTGAGGTCACAACCGATGGCCGTCGCGCCTGCTTCCCGAACTGCAGCCATGACTCTCACCTTCTCCACAGCCGACATCCAGGTAGACGCCGGTCCCCGGTCGTGGTTTGAGCAGGTCGAGCACGAGCGGCAGAACCGTGCTCGCTGGTATCGGGATCCCGCTCGACTCGATCCAGCCACCAGTCTTCGGTACCACCACTCAGCTAAGTCGACATTCCCAGTCCTGTCTCCCATATCTCGGTGACGGTCGCCACGATCCCAGAGCTGGTGCGAGAGTTCTCGCCAGCTCCTGATCCACTCAGTCGCTTCTTGGCCCCGAGAAGTCCGACCGAATGAAACACAATGCCGTCCATCGCACCTTCAACACCACCAGGCACGCTCAACTGGACTTCACCTCGAACCCCGGCATCTGGTGGCATGGTTCCTGGTCGGGGTGGTGGTTAGCCCTTCTCTTGCAGTGGCTGCAGGTGCAAGCCCTAGGCGGAGACTGGACCGGCCTGGTGAACACCGGCCGGCAGTCGGCGCTCCGCCCACTTATCGAAGCGGAGTTGGGTCCTGTCTCAACGGTCGAGCAAGCCGGACACGATGGCCAGTTCTCCTACTTGATTGCCGTCGATCCGCTCGGTCGAGGGGAAGCCCCGCAGCTTTTCGATCATGGTGCCTACCGCTACCGGCGCATTCTCCTTCCGGCCCTGGCGGGTGGTTTCGGCTGTCTGGGACGGGGAAGGAGCCTTGGTCGGTCTGATCGTATGGTCCGCCATCGGAATGGGTCTGGCCACAGCGGCCGTCGCCGACCTGGGTGCCTCATTCGGAACCCGACCCTGGGTGGTCGCCGGAGTCCTTGCCAATCCGGGTGTCTGGTTGTCTGTCCAGCTCCTCACCCCGGACGTGCTCGCCCTCGGTTTGGCACTGACCGGCGTGGCGTTGTGGAGTCGGCATCTTCGAGTCTGGGGCTTGGTCGCTCTGGCCCTGGCGGCCCTCGGCAAGGACCAATACCTGTTGGTGGCGTTTGGGCTGGCCGGGTGGGAGTGGTTCCGGGCGAATCGACGGGAGGCGGCCCTGGTTGCCGTCGGGGCTGCCGTTCCGCTGGCGATCTGGTCGATTTGGCTGACGGTCTCAATGGGCGAAGGGCTCACTCCGCGTGGCAACTTCTCTCTGCCTATCGTCGGAATCATTGACGCAGCCGGCGGGTGGTCGGGCACCGGAAGCAAAGACCTCACCTTCTCGTTGATCGCTTTGGTGCGGGTTGCTGCTGGCAGCCGTTATCCCGTTTCTCGTGCGGTCATCACTCTTGAAATGGCTCACGTGGCCTTGGGTGGTACTAGCGATGATTTCCTCCGGATGGGTGTGGAACCTCGGCAACAACTCGCTTCGGGTCTTCGCACCGCTCCTCACCCTGAGCGTGCTCTGCTTGGCCACCTTGGGCAGACCGAGCTCACGAATCGCGGTAGCCAACATGACCGGGTCCATGGAAACCTTGCCGCGGTTGTCGCCGTCCGGCTGGCCGGCTGGTTTCTCTTGGGCGTGCTGGTGGCGGGCTTCGCTTTGTGGAGCCAGCTGCGGGCTGTCGAGGGTGAACTGGCTTTCGTGCTTCGGGTCGGTCATGAGTCCAGCACACGCCCTTTGATTGAGGAGGAGCTGGGACCCATCCCGCTGACCGAGGGCCTCGGCCATGACGGCCAGTACTCCTACTTGATCGCCCGGGATCCGCTGGGTTTGGACGGTCTACCCGACCTGGCCGACGACGGTGCCTACCGCTACCGGCGGGCACTGTATGGATGGCTGGCCGGAGGATTCGGGTTGTTCCCACCGCAAGCCGCCCTATTCGGGTTGGCCGCCTGGACGATTGTGGGTTTTGGTGCCGCGACCGCCGCCACAGCCGACGTTGCCTCCTTGCTCGGGGCGCGATGGTGGGCAGTGCTGGGCGTGCTCGGCAACCTGGGGCTTTGGCTTTCCGTGCAATTAGCCACGGCCGACGCCCTGGCGATGGCGTTGGCGATGCTGGCGGTGAGCCTGGCCCTACGGAAACGGACCGGATGGGCGGTCCTGGCTCTGGCTGCCTCCGCCCTGACGAAAGATGCCTACGTCCTGTTTGCGCTGGGGTTGGCCGGCTGGATGTTTTTCGAGGGCGAACGGCGCTCTGCCGTCGGCCGCAGCCCTGGTTCCGGTCATTCCTCTGGCGCTGTGGATCGGCTGGCTGTCCTGGCAGGTGGGCGACGGATTGTCCGCCAAGGACAACTTCTCGTGGCCCCTGGTCGGATTGGTGGAGTCGTTCTCCGAATGGGATACCACCGGGGATCTGGTGCAGGCGATGGTGGCGCTGGTCGCCCTGGTCGGCGCGGTGATCGTGGTCGTGGTGACCCGCCACCGATTGATCGGCTGGTTGACCGTCCCGTGGATACTGGTGGCGCTGGTCTCGTCGGCAGTCGTGTGGGGAGATGGCAACAACGCCGTCAGGGCCTTCGCTCCGCTGTGGCTGTTGGCCTGGTTGGGGGCAGCCTGGTGGGTACAGTCCCACTCTGCGGTTGCAGATCAGGCCAGTACCTCGCGCAGGAACTTGCCGGTGTAACTCTCCGGGACCTCGGCCACCTGTTCGGGGGTTCCTTCGGCGATGATCCGGCCGCCTTCCTCTCCGCCTTCGGGACCGAGGTCGATGACCCAGTCGGCGGTCTTGATCACGTCCAGATTGTGTTCGATCACCACCACCGTGTTGCCGGAGTCGACCAGCCGCTGGAGCACTCCGAGCAGCTTGCGGATGTCGTCGAAGTGCAGGCCGGTGGTGGGCTCGTCGAGGATGTAGAAGGTTCGTCCGGTCGATCGTTTGCCGAGTTCGGCGGCCAGCTTGACCCGCTGCGCCTCACCTCCCGACAGGGTGGGGGCGGGCTGCCCGAGACGAACATATCCCAGCCCGACGTCGTAGATGGTCTGCAGCACCCGGACGATCTTGGGCTGGTTCTCGAAGAAGGTGAGGGCTTCTTCGATCGACATGTTGAGCACATCGGAGATTGTGTGGCCCTTCCAGAGGATCTGCAGGGTCTCCCGGTTGTACCGCTTGCCTTTGCAGACTTCACACGGAACGTATACATCGGGGAGGAAGTGCATCTCGATCTTGATCGTGCCGTCCCCTTTGCAGGCCTCACAACGGCCGCCCTTGACGTTGAAGGAGAAGCGCCCCGGCAGGTAGCCGCGAGTGCGAGCGTCGGGGGTGGAGGCAAAGAGGGTCCGAACGTGGTCGAACACCTTGGTGTAGGTGGCCGGATTGGAACGGGGGGTGCGGCCGATCGGTGACTGGTCGATGTTGATGACCTTATCGATGCTTTCGACTCCTACCACCTTCTTGTGCCGGCCGGGAACCTCTCGCGACCGGTAGAGGGCGTGATGAAGCGATTTGGACAGGATCTCCTGCACCAGCGACGACTTGCCGGATCCGGACACGCCGGTGACGGTGACGAACAAGCCGAGCGGAAATCGAACGTCGATCTCTTGGAGATTGTTCTCGGTGGCTCCCAGCACCTCAATGCTGCTGCCGTTCGGGCCGCGCCGCGACACCGGAGTGGGGATCTTGCGCCGGCCGGCCAGATAGTCCCCGGTGATCGAGGCCGGCTCGGCCAGTACATCGGCCAGGGTCCCCTCGACGACGATCCGGCCGCCGTGCTCGCCGGCTCCCGGACCGATGTCGATGATGTAATCGGCAGTGCGGATGGTCTCCTCGTCGTGTTCAACGACGATCAGTGTGTTACCGAGGTCCCGAAGGCGTATCAGGGTCTCGATGAGCCGCTGGTTGTCGCGCTGATGCAGCCCGATAGAGGGTTCGTCGAGGATGTAGAGCACGCCTACGAGCCCGGAGCCGATCTGGGTAGCGAGCCTGATCCGTTGGGCTTCTCCCCCGGCCAGGCTGGCCGCCCCGCGGGCCAGGGTCAGATAGTCGAGGCCGACATCGAGCAGGAATTGCAGTCGGGCCCGGATTTCCTTGAGGACCCGCTCGGCGATCTTGCGTTGGCGGTCGGTCAGTTCGAGATCCGCCAGGACTGCGGACGTCCGGCCGAGAGGCAGTGAAGAGATCTCATGGATGTTCAGCTCGTTGATGGTGACGGCCAGTGAGGTGGGATTGAGGCGGGCGCCGCCGCAGGCGTCGCAGGGAACCTCGCGCATGTACTCCTGGTAGTACTCGCGGGCCGAGTCGGAGGCGGCGTTCTCGTGCCGGCGGGTCAGGAACGGCACGGCTCCCTCAAAACTCGCCATGTACTGCCGTTTGCGTCCGAACCGGTTGACGTAGGACACCTTGATCTGTTGATCACCCATCCCGTACATCAGGACTTCCCGGTGTTCTTCTGATAACTCCTCGAAAGGAGTCCCGGTCGAGAACCCGAAGTGTTCGGCCACTCCTTCGAGGACCCGCTGGTAGTAGCGGCTGCGAGTACCGGACCAGGGCAGGATGGCGCCCTCATCGATCGACAGTTCGTGATTGGGGACGATCATGTCGGGATCAACCCGATAGCGAGTCCCGATCCCGCTGCATTCCGTGCAAGCCCCGTAGGGGCTGTTGAAGGAGAAGTTGCGAGGTTGCAGCTCTTCAAACGAGAGCCCACAGTTGCCGCAGGCGAGGTGCTGGCTGAAGGTGAGGGTCGGCCCCTCGACGATCTCAACCATGGCCACGCCTTCGGCCAGGTGGAGCGCGGTTTCCAGCGAGTCGGTGAGCCGCCGTTCGATCCCCTCTTTACGAACCAACCGATCGACGATCACTTCGATGGTGTGCTGGTAGTACCGATCGAGCTTGATCTCCTCGGTCAGTTCGCGAATCTCACCGTCGATACGAGCCCGAGCAAACCCTTCCCTGGCCAGTTCCTTGAGGAGCGCCTCGTACTCCCCCTTGCGGCCTCGCACCACCGGGGCCAGCACCTGGAACCGCGTCCCATCGGCCAGTTCGAGAATCTGGTCGACGATCTGCTGGGGGGTCTGGCGGGCGACCGGCTCGCCACAGTTCGGGCAGTGGGGGGTCCCGATCCGGGCGAACAGCAGTCGCAGATAGTCGTGGATCTCGGTGACCGTCCCGACCGTAGATCGAGGATTTCGACTGGCGGTCTTCTGGTCGATGGAGATAGCCGGCGATAGTCCTTCGATGAAATCCACGTCGGGTTTGTCCATCTGGCCGAGAAACTGGCGGGCATAGGCCGACAGGCTTTCGACGTAGCGGCGCTGGCCCTCGGCGTAGATCGTATCGAACGCCAGCGACGACTTCCCGGAGCCGGAGATACCGGTGAACACGATCAACTGGTCGCGGGGAAGTTCCAGCGAAAGGTTCTTCAGGTTGTGCTCGCGGGCGCCGCGAATAACGATGCGATCAGTGGACATACGTGCGTCAGACCTCGGACGGCCGAGTGTAGTTGGAGGGTGTGACAAGAAGGTCTGGAACAGGGTCAAGCCGCCGGCTTCGCCTTTAGCCCCCGAGAAACCCCGATGGCTCCCAGCACCAGCGCCGGAACAGCGATTTGAATTGCCCAACCCAGGGAGTTCAGTTGGGCCTCGGCGAATTGGGTACTGACGTTAGCGGCCAGTGCGACGATAGCGCCGATTCCCAACCATGTGTCGCGCAAATCAATCCGCTGGGACGCCAGGATGACCGCCGGAATCAAGAGAAGCGTCCAGTCGTACACCACGACCCACGCGGACTGATCAGCAGGGTTAGGACCACAGATAACGAGAAGATGCCCGCCAGATCGGAGCGGTGACCCCTCCAATACCACCAGAACCACCATATGGCTCCGATGGCCGCCACAACCGTTAAGACGTATACGAGCGTATCCTGGCCTGGCGCCAGGAGCGAAAAGAACCCATAGGGACTGAAGGTGCTGCGCAGAAACTGAGGGTGTCGGAAACCGACTAGTGAAGGGAGATCCTCCAGATAAGCCCGAGTGGCATCAGGCCACAGCAGCCATCCGCCGATCGCCACCAGAGCTGCGGGTGCGACTCACTGATAGCCATGCACTGCGGTACCGACGCCAGTCGATAGTCCACCAAATTGCAGCACCAAGAGCGAGTTGAGGTTTGAAGACGAGCAAACCCAAAGCAACTCCCGCCAAGCCATGCTTGCCCTTCTGAAGTCACGCGAAACAGGTCAGCCAACAACAGCAGGCTCACGAAACTGTTCTGTCCAAGCCGGAATGCCACAAACACTGGATAGAACAACAGCGCCGCAGTGGCGACAAGTGCCCACCGATGAGCGCCCAACAGCCGGAGACCTAGACCGAGAGCAACCAATCCGATCCCCGTCCAGATAGCGAAGCCAGTCCTGTATGGCGCGTTGGCAAGGGGTGCGAACAATGCCGCGTAGAACGGTGGGTTGACGAACAACCGCGAGGGGTCCTGGTTCTCTTCGCCGGTTGTGACCGCCAGAGCGGCGAGGAACTTATCGTCCTCATAGAGTCCCGTCTCGTTCTGGGATGCCAGCAGGCGCCCTCCAGTGTGGAAGATTGCGTAGTCGATGCCGACCGGATTTCCGTTGGGATCCGACACTCCCCCCGGAGTCGATCAAGCCGCCCATCCACAACACCCAGGCAGCCAGGACGGCCGCCATACCGCCTACGAGCAGGACCAGGGCGTATCGCCGCAGGGCGGCCGGGCGGTTACCCATGCAAGGATCCGGCTCGAGCAATCTGCCCGCTGATCGCCCAAACCAGCACGATTGTCGTGAAGAGCGGAGCAATCGCCCGGGTGTTGTCGTAGTAGTTGAACCAAACGGTGCCTTTGAGGAAGATCGCCAATACTGCAAATCCGATGCCGGTCAGAGCTAATAGATCACGCTGCGCCACGACCTGCCGCAGAGCTACAACGACCACCACCAAGACCAGCAAGCCGACGACCAAGCGCAAACCAGGGTGCTGGAGCCAAACTCACGAAGGGCCTAAGACCCAACCCGACGAAGGGAAGCCCGAGTTCGCTCGACTCCATAGTCGAGACAGGCACGTCCAACTGCCGGCGGATCCACCATGCCCAAGATGCGAGCACAAGCAGCGGTGCGGCCAGGATGGCGATCGCCTGTGAGCGTTCACGAGACCAGAAGTAGATCGCCAAACCAGCCACCGGGAGAAACATAACCTCGCGGGTCAGCACTGCGCCACAGAGAGCCAACACAGCTCCCAACCACCTGCGTCGGACGGAGGAAGAGACACAGCAACCATCACCAACGCCCAAGCAACCGCTCCCGATCCATCGAAGGCGAGTTCGAACAGAATTCCCGGATTTAGAGCAAAAGCTAGGCCGAACCATCGGCTGACACCGGCCGATTGGGCTACTGCGGCAGTTGCCCAGGTTCCCACTCCTATTGCGAGGACGTTGATGAGCAGCATGAGCCAGAGGATCCCCGTCTCGCCCAGCAATCACCCGACGCTCGCCATTAGCGGGTACAACAAGCGCTGTGATCGGTATGTGGGGCGTTCCATGAAGCGCGGCGTGGTCGGTGGGCTCGAGGAGCAATGGATCGCGAGCTTGCACGAAGAAGTATTTGCCATCGCGCCCCGTCCCGTCGGTGAGGGGGACGTCCCCAAGACGCTCCTCCACCGAGATCTGTGGTCGTGACAACCATCACCGCCGGCGAGTACGCAAGCTCTCTCATTGAGATAACGACCCGGAACAGTGCATCATGAAATGGGATCTCCCACATCATGACAATCGACCAGCAAAATAGACACTACACCGAGTGGAGCCCGCGCTCCTGATCGGGGATTCATGATTGTGGAAAACACCTCGATCCCATTCAATCGGACCTCGTCCATCGGGCGGGAGCATGAGTATCTGCTCCAGAGCCTGGAGTCTGGACATATGTCCGCGAGCGGTCCCTTCTCGAGAAGAGTATCTTCACTCCTACAGGGAACTCTCGGCTCGGCCGATGTTCTCTTGACCACGTCCTGCACTAGTGCTCTCGAGATGTCGGCCTTGCTGCTCGATCTGCAACCCGGCGACACCGCGACCGCTTCCACTATACCTTCGTTTCCAGTGCTCTGGCTTTCGTCCGAGCGGGTGCCCGAATCATCTTCGCCGATATTGAACCGGTGACGCTCGGGATCTATCTGAGCCACGTCGCCGAGCTAATGGACCGAGACGGTCCGAGCAGTTGTGGCTGGTGCCACCACGCCCGGCGTCGGCTGCGACCTGGAAAGACCTCCAGGCAGTGTTGGCGGGCTGGGATCGAGTCGCCCTGATCGAAGACAATGCTCACGGCCTGATTCGGCACCTACCGAGGATCCCCGCTCGGGAGTTATGGCCGGTTCTCCACTCTGAGCTTCCACGAGAATGAAGAACATCAGCTGTGGAGAGGGCGGGGCTCTCGTTCTAAACAAGCCAGCTGATATTGAGCGCGCCCACGTGCTTCACGATAAGGGCACGAATCGCCGTTCCTTCCAGCTCGGCGAAGTCGATAAGTACACGTGGGTGGACACTGGGTCGTCGTTCGGGTTGTCTGACCTCTTGGCGGCGTACCTAACCTCGGTCAGCTTGAGAAGAGAATGGGAGATACTCAAGAGCCGTCAAGCTGTGTTTGATCATTACGAAGACCAACTATCGCCGATGACCGATCAGCTCGGTATCGAACTGCCCCGAATCCCCAACGACCGGGAACAGGCATATCACAGTTTCTACGTCCTGCTCCCCGACCTGCAGCCTGCGCTATAGGGCGCTATGCCAGATGCGCGAAAGCTAACGTTCATTCCACCTTCCACTATGTACCCCTTCACACTTCGGAGGGCGGCATCCGATTCAGGGCTGAAGCGACGGATTGCCCGGTCACTGACGACATCAGCGGTCGGTTGATACGGCTACCGTTCTACAACGTGTTGCAATCGCAAGAAATCGATCGTGCGATCGAGGTTTTCGTCGACGCACTAAACACCTGAAGTCCGGCTTCGGCAGTCCTCTTCGGCGGGCCATTCGCGAGGCTGGGAGACGGCCCGATCCGCAACCCTTGAGGATCTTGCCCGCGGCCGGACCCTCGTTCGCAAGCAGATCGACTACTGATAGCCCGGGAACGAATGGCTCGTGCAGACTGGGAATAAAAAGGGTGCTCGAACCGGTGGATACTCCCAGAGCTGACCTCCCGCCGTGGCGAAACTCGCCTCATCCAGATAGTCACGACCGGAGGGGACCTGGAACAGGTAGCGGGTCGCACCAAGCGCTCGACAGTACGCCAGAACTCGATCGCTCCCACGACCAGGTAGGGCCAGTTCTCGGACGATTTCCGGAACTCTGCTTGTAGCCCCAGCAACCCTGCCAGCAAGCGAAATGCGGCGATGTTGAGATCGACAAGGTTCTCCCAGTCTTTCTCGTATACACCGTCGAAGAGGGACTCGAGCGAGGCCAAGTGAGGAGCCTTGGCATAGGCCAATTCGATGGCGGTGAGGTGTCCGTCCAGTTGGCGGTGGTGACAATCCTCGCTTCGCTGATACTTTGACCATGTCGTCGCTTAACGGGAACCGTCAACCATTGGGTCCCACCGGCGACTTTGATCCGATTCCGGGTCTGCCAATGCTGAGGAACAAACTGGACATCGTCAAAAGACGAACACATCGGCCAGCCGGACAAGTTCGAAGACCCCTCCGTAAGGTAGATAGAACGGCTGCAGAATGACCAGATCGTGCTCGACGCCTCCTCCGCCGAGCTCAGACAGCATACGACGAAAGACTGACAAACCAACTGCTCATCCCCTCAGACCATTGGAATCCCCAATCTCGACACGTCCGCATGGTTAGATGAGGCGACCCGCACACGCTCGACGACGTGGGAACAGACCATGACGCAAAGCCTGGAAATTGCGGTGTCCGTGTACAACGACGAATCGACTATTGAGGCGTTCTTCGAGGCGGTCACAGCAGAGACCGCTGAGCTACCCCTGGACACCCGGATAATCTTTGTCTGCGACGGAAGCCCTGATCGGTCATGGATCAAGCTCGAAGAGTTGGTGGCTCGACGAGACAACGTGGTTGCTATCGAGCTATCACGCAATTTCGGCCAGCACATCGCCGTTTCCGCCGGATTGGATTTCGCAACTGCCGACTACGTCATCGTGTTGGACTCTGATCTCGAGGACCCTCCGTCGGCTATTCCCGCAATCATCGAGCAGCTGGAAGGCGGCGCCGACTTCGTCTACACACGGCGAGCTTCTCAACCGCGCAGGGCGGTTCGTACAGCTACCTCGCGTACGGTTCTGGAAGGCCATCCGCGTTCTTGGAGGCCGGGAGATAGTCGCTGATCAGCTGATGATGCGAGGGATGCGGCAAACCTATGTCCGGGCTTTCCGCAGCCTCAAGGAAAGGCGCCGACTGATCGCTGGACTGTCGGCTTGGTTGGGATTCACATCGGTCGTTCTCGACGTTGACCCGGGGCCGGGCCTTCGGACCCGAAGTAACTACACACTGAAGAGTCTTGCCGGCCTCGCCATGGATGCCACGGCGTCACTGAGTATCGTGCCGCTCCGATTCGCAACGGCGTTGGGTTTGGTGGTTACCGTGGGATCATTTCTATACAGCATCTACGTCGTCGTGAGAGTGCTGTTCGGCGGGGCGCTGCATCCGGCTTCCCGACCCTGGCGATACTGATCAGCGCCCTGGCGGCATCCAGCTCCTGATCCTCGGCATCCTGGGTGAAGTACCTGGGACGTACCCTGCAAGAAACACAGCGACGGCCCCTCTACTTGGCGCGCCGGGTCATCGGACCCGCCGATGCCAGCACCACCTACAACCTGCCACTACCTCCCGAGCGGCACCACCCTTCTCACACCGCGGACCCGCCACGATGACGCGGGTCGGGTTCCTGGCGAGCGGCACAGGCAGCGTAATGAGCCGCGTGATCTCGAGATTCGCCGAAGACCCAAACGTCGACTTCTGCGGTGTTGTGGCCGACCAGACCGACGCCGGAGCTTTGGCTGTTGCCCGACAGGCAGGTATCCGAACTGCTGTCGTCTCGCGAGCCATCGGCGAAGATCCACCCGGTTACAGCGAACGCTTGCTCCTGGTTCTCGACGACTGGCGTCCGGATTGGATACTTGCAACATTCAATCAACTGTTGGCGGAACCCGTGCTCCCGAGATGGTCGGATCGGATCATTAACGTTCACTACTCACTCCTTCCTGCGTTTCCCGGATTTCGGCCTGTCGAAAGGTCGGTCACTTTCGGTGCAAAGCTCGGTGGAGCAACATTGCATTTGATAGACGCATCCGTGGACATGGGACCTCCAATCATGCAGGCCGTCACCCCCATTTCGCCGGATGACTCCGAAGGCACAGTCCAACATCGGCTATTTCAGTACGCAGCAATCATGGCCTGCCAGGCAATTGCCTGGGCGTCAGAAGGGCGACTCGACATCCAGCAGAGGGGCGACCGAAAGCGGGTGATTGTCCATGGAGCAGAGTATGGATCTCTACCGATCAACCCGCGACCGGAAATGATGACAGATACCCTGGGTTGACCTCCTGATACATTCAATAGCGCCTTCCCCCCTACCGATAAGGTTCAAATGGCCCCAGACAAAACGATCTTCGTAACCGGCGGGGCTGGATTCATCGGCTCGGCAGTTGTCCGGCATCTGGTCGAAAACGATGAATACCACGTCGTCAACGTCGACGTCTTGACTTATGCCGCGAACCTTGCCTCGTTGCCTACAGGAGGTGACAACAGTCGCCTGACCTCCGAAAAGGTCGATGTCACCGACGGGCAGACGCTCAAGAAAGTGTTCGACAAGTATCGCCCCGCATCCGTGTTGCATCTTGCTGCCGAATCACACGTGGACCGGTCAATTGACGGACCGGCCGCCTTCATCAACACAAACATCCTGGGTACGTACACGCTGCTCGAGACCTCGCTGGCGTACTGGAAAACACTCGAACCCGCCGAAGGCGCCGAATTCCGCCTGGTTCACGTATCCACGGACGAAGTCTTTGGCGAAGTCGGATCCGATGGACCGTTTTCGGAAGCTACGCCCTACGCTCCGAATTCGCCATATGCTGCAAGCAAGGCAGCCGCGGATCATCTGGTTCGCGCCTGGAATCACACCTACGGTCTCCCAACGATCATCACGAACTGCTCCAATAACTACGGTCCGTATCAGTTCCCCGAAAAGCTCATTCCTCATATGATCATCTCGGCAATCGAGAGCAGACCTCTCCCTGTATATGGGGACGGTGCTCAGATTCGGGACTGGCTTCACGTCGACGATCACGTCGACGCCCTCCTTGCGGTGATCAGCGAAGGGCGTGTTGGTGAGGTGTACACGATCGGCAGCCGAAACGAACGACCGAACATCGAGGTTGTGGTCGCGATCTGCCAATACCTCGATCAGCTCCAGCCGCGACCCGACGGGACCAGCTACTGCGATTTGATAACGCATGTACCGGATCGGCCTGGTCATGACCGGCGCTACGCGATAGATCCCTCAAAAATCGAGAATGAGCTCGGCTGGAAGCCAGTCCGCGATTGGGAGACCGGCCTACAGGAAACGGTTGCCTGGTATCTCGACAACCGATCGTGGTGGGAAGATATTCGCAGTGGTGCCTACCGCGGTGAGCGGTTGGGTTTGAGACGATGAACCGTAAGGGAATCATCCTCGCCGGTGGTCAGGGCACCAGGCTTTATCCGCTCACCCTGGTCGTCAGTAAGCAATTGATGCCCGTATACGACAAACCGATGATCTACTACCCCCTCTCGACTTTGATGTTGGCCGGGATCAAAGACATGCTCATCATCACCAATCCGCATGAAAGACTCCTCTTCGAGAGGCTTCTAGGGGATGGAACCCAATGGGGCCTCAGCTTTCAGTACGCTGAGCAACCCGAACCCGGCGGTCTGGCCGACGCATTCATCATCGGTCGGAGCTTTGTAGGTAATGACCACTCGGCGCTCGTTCTGGGCGACAACATCTTCTACGGACATGGCTTGACGGAGGTTCTACAACAGGCTGCCGCTCAAAAGCAAGGTGCCACCGTCTTCGGGTATCGGGTAAAGGATCCCGCACGCTACGGAGTGGTCTCTATCGACACGTCCGGTACACCCGTCGATATCGAAGAGAAGCCGATCCAACCGAGGTCCCAGTATGCGGTTACCGGGTTGTACTTCTACGACAATCAGGTAGTCAGCCTGGCAGCAGATCTGAAGCCCTCAGAGCGCGGCGAGCTCGAGATCACAGATATCAATCGCGCGTATCTGGATCGGGGACAGTTGAATGTTCAAATCCTGCACCGAGGATTTGCCTGGCTGGACACCGGTACACCCGGATCTCTCCAGCAAGCAGCCAGCTTCATTCAGACAGTCCAAGAACGACAGGGACTCCAGATCTCCTGCCTGGAAGAGATCGCTTTCCGTATGGGATATATCGATGCGAGCCAACTCGCCAAGCTCGCTGAGCCGGTACGGCACAACGAGTACGGTCAATACCTGCTGCGTTTGATCGGTGATTGAGGCACCCTCATCGCCGGCGGACCCAAGTTCGATTCAGCACTTGCGCGCCACTGCCAAGATGCTGGAGCCGATCGGCATCCTTTTTCCCTGGCCGAGACGATCCAGTTCGAATGTCAACAGACTTGCCAGAACGGCTCCCGAGGCGCCCCCCGGCGTTTGATGTTCGCGCCGACTCAAGTCTTCGTTGCCGGCTTTTCTGATCCTCAACCTCCCGGCAAGGGATCTCAGGAAGAACACTGGAAGCGGCAGCAGCCAGAACATGTAGGTTACGAACTCGACCTGGAAACCCGCCACCTCGAGCGTCTCGGTCAGAGAGCGGCGAGTGTATCTACGGAAATGGCCTGCCTGGACATCTTCCAGCGACCAGAGCCATCCGAAGGCCGGCACGGTGAGATACGCACGCCCCCCGGAACGGAGCGCCGTGTGTATCTCACCTAGAAACGCTACGTCCGTCTCGATGTGCTCGACAACGTCGAAAAGCCCGACCGCGGACAGCGACCGTGCATGGAAACCTGCGCTCTCGAACGTCGCCTGGACCACCGGCCGCAGACCGCGCGCAAAGCCATTGCGCGCTCCATCCGCTCCTGGCTCGATCAGGAGGGTCTCGAACCCGGCTTCCTGAAGCCCCAAAGAAACAAATCCGTTCCCGCCACCGATATCAACGATCGGTCCCGCAGGCAGGTACCTCCTGACGATCGATGCCACACAGGCATTCCTGTGTTGAAACCAATAGGAGCTGCCTTCCAGTTCAAAACAAGATGAGTGTCCGTGCTGTGGATAGGAGACCGCTGCCTGGTCCGCTGCAACCCAGTAGCCAGGTTCCAATTCGTGTAGACCATCTGCTAGCTGGCCTATGTCCATTGACAGGTTCCTCTGTCACGAAGTCCGGGATGGCGAGCCGGCGAGATTCGCGCAGCTTGAGACTCCCGGCCGAACAACGCCAGAAACGCCCCCAGCGTGCCACTGATCACGGACGGCATTCCATAATGAAGTGGGTATAGGGGATTCTGATCAGGTCGATTCTTGTGTGGCTGACGATGTTCTGAAAGGATTTCTGCGCAAGCTCGAGGTATTCGTCAAGCCGCCGGATGTGTCCACCTCGATCGAGCGAAACGACAAATCTGCGGTGGGCAGCTTGACCTTCGTGGAAGAATGGATCCAAGGTTACCAATTTGCCGGTGGGTCTTCAGTACCGAGCTCGCCAGCGCGAACAGATCTTCTGCGGCACCGTCGTCGATGTGGTGAAGGACCCCAAGGGCCATCACCAGGTCGAACTCGCCGGTAACGGTTTCCCTTGAAACTGAAGCATTCACAAATATCCCGCGCTCCCCGTGGCGAGCGCGAGCGAGATTGATGTATTCCTCACTGAGGTCGAATCCGAGGTACTGAACGTCGGGAAGGTCATCGAGTACGTCAGCCGTCCCGCAACCGATGTCCAATACCGAATCGCCCGGCTGCGGTTTGAGGTAGTCCTTCACAAAACCGGCCCGGCCTGCCTTGGTGGTGACAAGTCGCCGAAAGGTTTTGTAGAACCACGGCTTAGCGAGAACCCTACGCGGATCGAATCTGTCCAACTTCACACCCCTGGATTCCAGCCATCGTAGCGATGGGCTGCCCCGAATCGGTGCTAGCGACCCGCCTCGGCCAGGTCCCGCATCTCCCGTCGCAGCTCGTTGATCTCGTCGCGGAGACGGGCGGCGTACTCGAAACCGAAGTTCCTTGGCCGCTTCGTGCATCTCTTCTTCGAGGCTCTGGATAAGGCGACCCAGGTCCTCGGTTCCCAAATCCAGGATGGCGCGTTGCTCCACTTCGCGTCGGCGGCGCTCGGGAGCTGGGGCGTCCTGGGATTGCAGCAACTCGAGGATGTCGGAGACCTTCTTGCGGATCGTCTGCGGGTCGATGCCGTGCTCCTCGTTGTAGCGGAGCTGAAGACCCCGCCGGCGGTTGGTCTCGTTGATCGCCAGTTGCATCGAATCCGTGACATTGTCGGCGTACATGAGCACGTGGCCCTCTACGTTGCGAGACGCGCGGCCGATGATCTGGATGAGGCTGGTCGCCGAGCGGAGGAACCCCTCCTTGTCGGCGTCGAGGATGGCCACCAGCGACACCTCCGGCAGGTCGAGGCCCTCCCGGAGCAGGTTGATGCCCACCAGCACGTCGAACTCCCCCAGCCGCAGATCGCGCAAGATCTGGACCCGTTCGAGCGTGTCGATCTCCGAGTGGAGGTAGCGGGCCCGCACCCCCATCTCCAGTAGATACTCCGTGAGGTCCTCCGCCATCTTCTTGGTGAGGGTGGTGACCAGCACCCGCTGATCGGCCACCGCTCGCTCGCGTATCTCGTGGAGCAGATCGTCGATCTGGCCTTTGGTGGGTTTGACGATCACCTCCGGGTCGACCAGGCCGGTCGGGCGGGCGATCTGCTCGACCACCCGCGAAGACCGCTCCAGTTCGAAGCGGCTGGGCGTAGCCGACATGAAGATGATCTGACCGCTCTTCTCCAGCCACTCATCAAAACGAAGCGGACGGTTGTCGATGGCAGAAGGAAGCCGGAAGCCGTGCTCGACGAGCGACTCCTTGCGGCTCAGATCACCGGCAAACTGGCCGTGGATCTGCGGGACGGTCACATGGCTTTCGTCCAGTACTGTCACGAAGTTGTCCGGGAAGTAGTCGAGCAGCGTGTAAGGCGGCTCACCCGGCTCCCGGCCGTCGATGTGACGGCTGTAGTTTTCGATCCCCGAACAGAAACCGATCTCTTTCATCATTTCGAGGTCGTACCCGGTCCGCATCCGCAACCGCTGGGCTTCCAGCAGCTTCCCCTGCTCTTCGAACTCGGACAGGCGCTCCTCGAGCTCCGCTTCGATGCCGACCACGGCCCGTTCCATCCGCTCCTGCGAGGCCACGTAGTGGGAGGCCGGGTAGATCCAAAGCTCCTGCATTTCCTCGATAACCTCACCGGTCACCGGGTTCATGCGGAGAATGCGCTGCACCTCGTCACCCCAGTACTCGACCCGGGCCACCGTCTCTTCGTAGGCCGGGAATACCTCGAGGGTGTCTCCCTTGACCCGGAACTTGCCGCGGGTGAGGTTCACCTCGTTGCGTTCGTACTGGATGTCGACCAGCCGGCGCATCGCCTCGCCCAGCGGATACTCGACTCCTTTGATCAGCCGCAGCACCCGACCGGAGTACTCGTCGGGGGTTCCGAGCCCGTAGATCGCCGACACGCTGGCAACGATGATCACATCGTCCCGAAACAGCAGAGCGCTGGTGGCGGCGTGGCGGAGCCGGTCGATCTCGTCGTTGACCGTGGCATCCTTCTCGATGTAGGTGTCCGACTGGGCCATGTAAGCCTCGGGCTGGTAGTAGTCGTAGTAGCTGACGAAATACTCGACCCGGTTCTCGGGAAAGAACTGGCGGAACTCGTTAGCCAACTGCGCCGCCAGGGCTTTGTTGGGAGCCAGCACCAGGGTGGGCCGTTGGATCTTCTCGATGGTCCAGGCAATGGTGGCCGACTTCCCCGAGCCGGTGATGCCCAGCAAGGTCTGGAAACGCTCCCCAGCTTCAATTCCTTGGGCCAGCGCCGCGATGGCGGTCGGCTGATCGCCGGCCGGTTGGAAGTCGGAGTGGACCTTGAAGGGGGGCATCGCGCCAGTGTACGTGGCAGGTATGACAAGGGAGTCCTGCCGGGCCATGCCATCCCGCCATCCGATGCGTTAACCCTCCGGCTCCTGAACAGGGAGCCTGATTCGTCGGTCAACCACCACCCCCAGAAACAGCGTTGCACACCCCAGAACCATGGGCAACACTCGATTCTCCAGACCGGGTTGCCCAAGAAGCGACAACGCCACCGGGAGCACGGCGAAGCTCGTCCACCCGAAGGCGGGGACCCGCAGATCCGCCTGGGCTTCACTCATGACGAGCCAAACCAATGGAGCCAGGGCAAGCCAGTAGTGATCCCATACGAACGGCGCCAGGGCTGTTGCCACCCACACCGGCAGAAGAGGCCAAAGCTGGCGCGGTAAGCGACGCCTAACGATCGGAATCCCGATCGCGGCTCCCAGATAGATAGAAGTTGCCAAGCCGGAACCCGCAAACGAAGTCCAGCTGAGATTGGAGGGAGTGGTTCGCGCTTCTTCGGCGTTGCCCGGCATCGCCTCGGCTATCCATGTCCACAGCGACTCGAACCCACCCACAAAGGGAAGAATGGCAAGTGTCGCCACAGCTGCCGTCAAGCCCACTGCTGCAACATCTTTCAGCACCGACGTACTTCGCCGCAACGCCAACGCAAAGATTGCCAACCAGGGTTTCCAGGCGACCAACAATCCGAGGATGATCAGGGCCGCAATCCGCCGGCCGCGGCCGTCCAGAAGGGCGACTCCCAGGAGACCCAAGCCGGCAATGGCGTTCCCTTGAATCCAGATCGTATCCGTCAACGTCGGAACCCACACCAGCATCGCGAGTGCTGCCGGGATCGTCCAGGACGGTCTTCGTCGCCGGAGGACCAAAATTGTAGCAATGGTCAACGCGATGACGGCCACAACCCCCAGCCGACGGCCGGCTAGCTCGGCGCCAGAGCCAAAAGCGATTGCCAGGGCGCGCGCCCCGGCCAGGGCCAGCGGTGGGTGGACGACCCAGCCGCTCAACCGGGGCGGACCAGATAGCGGAAGGTCAGGAGACCCGTATTGCTCAATCAAGTCGCCAATCTGCTGGTACGGCGTACCACCTTGCTCAATCGCCGAAACACCTAGGAGATCTCGACCTAGATCGGTGATGCCGACGTTCTGATACACGGCACCCCGAATGGCGAGGTCTGCGAGGGCCGGAACCAACGCCACCAGAAGAGCAAAGAGGATGACGACCAACCCGACCTGGGTCACCACCGACCCCACAGACCGGCCCTGACGAAGCCCCTTGGTCATCGCCGACCTGGGCCTGCGGTCGGCCAGCAGTGCAGCCAATCCCGCCGCTTCTCACGGGCAAATACTCCGATATGATCGCTCCGTCGGCGCTGCAAACCGTCCCCGGGGTGCGGACGAGTGTTTAGGGACGCCGGGGATTGGAGGGAGGGAAGTTGCCGTCGTCTCATCTCTCATCCGACCTACACCTAGGAATCACCGAGGCGACACTACCGGGCCTCAAGCCCGGGCAGACGTTTTGTCCGTTCGCCGGATTGGCCCGGTGATAGGCTCGCCGGATTGTGTGGCGCAGAAACCTTCTGATCGGCCTGCTGGTGCTAGGCGCTGGGCTGGTCGTCCGAGTTGCCTTGGTCCGGACGGCCAGCCCCGATCTTTCGCCGGTCGACCTGCACAGGTTCGAAGAGATCTACGGTTTGGACCTTCCCGAATGGTATGGAAACAGCCCTTTCTTCCTTCTCTGGTCGAGAGGTGACGGGCAGGCGTTTGTGGCGCTTGCCTCCGATCTCGATCTGAACGGCCCGGCTCGCGAGTTGGCCGTGCCCGCATACCGATTCTCGAGGGTCGGCTATGCGTGGCTGGGGCGGCTTGCCGCTCTCGGTCGCACTGCGTGGGTTCCTGTCGGTCTCATGTTGGTGAACGCGGCGGCTCTGATCACAGTGGGCATGATCTCGAGTGCATTCGCTCGCCGATGGGGTCCCTCCCACTACCTTCTCGCCGCCAACCCGGCGATATTCGTCGGTTTTGCGGCCGACACGGCCGAGCCCTTGGGAGTCGCCCTGCTCATGGTGGCGCTCGTAGCCTCGACTGGTGGAGGCGCAAGCTTCGCCGCCGGTCTACTGGGGGCGGTACGGCCGAGCCTGGCGACGGCTCTCCCGCTGCGGCGCCGGAACCTACCCGCCCTCTTCGTCACCTTTGTGGTGATGGTGTTGGCCCTACGATTCGTCGGGATCGCCGCTTTCGGCAGTGGACCGATCCCACCGTCGACCATTGTGATCCCCTTCGCCGGCTACCTCGAAGTGTGGCGGTTGCTGCCGGCGGGTTCATCGCTCATCACCGGGATTCCTCTGATCGCAGCCGTCGCGACGATCTACGTGGGCTTGACCAAAAAAACCGGCGGAGTACGGGTGTCCTGGGCCGCTACCGGCATGTTGGTCCTGATGTTCGGCCCCTTCGTGCTCGAGCACCCAGTAAACTGGATTCGGGCCGCAGCAGCCCTGCCGGTTCTCTGGTCAATGCCCCCGCGCCGGGGCGGTGGAGTGGTTGCGCTTCAAGATTCGGCCAACTCTTGAAGCTTCTCCCAGAGACTGTCTACGTTTGCTACCAGCTGTTCATGCGGTCCGGAGTTGTCGATAACCTGGTCCGCAGACCTCAACCACTGTTGGCGCGGAGGCTGGGCCGACATCCGGCGGTCAATGTCTTCCTCATCCATGCGGCGCGCGAGCAGTCGTTCCACTCGAACGACCCGGATCTGCATCGACGGTCACCCGGATCCAGCCCTTACCCATGAAGTCGGTCAGAAGCGGCACCTCCACTACGACGACGTGCTCGGTCGACCTCCCAATCACGTCGGCGATCCGCTCTCCGAATGGCCGCGTGGGTGAATTCTTCGAGTCGTCTCGAGCTCTGCCGGATCACCAAACACGATGTCGGCCAGTCGTCTGCGATCGATCACTCCGTCGACCACGACCGACGGCCAGGTCTCGGCAACCCGATCGAAGGCTTCGCCGCCCGTTCGAGCACCTGGTGGCCGATCTCGTCCGCGTCGATCACCAGCGCCCCCCGAGCGCGCAACAACTCGCCCACTGAACTCTTCCCGGCGCCGATGCCGCCGGTGAGCAAGACGCGTACTTGCCTGTCGGACACGTGAAAGGACTGTACTCTGATACCCGATGGCCGACCGACCGAACCCGTGGGAATCACGATTCCACAAGGTGTTGCTCGCTTTGTTGTGGGTGGCCCTTGCCCTCGGAGTGTTCGTTACCTTCTGGAAAGCACGCCAGGACGCGGCAGCCCTTGGTACCGAAGCCATCGGAGCCGACGCAATTGGCGCCGCCATGGCCGGTGGCGTCTATGTGTTGGGATCCCAGATCCTGCCACGCACCTTTCTGCGTACCACGTGGATCCGTGAATTGACCTCGCTGGTCGGAGTCATATTGGTGATGATGGCAGTGAGCCTCAGCGGTGGCCTCGACAGCCCTTTCTTGCTTCTCTCCCTCACACCCATCATGTTGGCCGGCGTGTTCGGCGGGTTCCGAAGCGGACTGGCGACCGCCGGGCTGGCGGCCGGGGTGCTGATCGTTATTTCCGTCGGCATCGACGATTTCGACCTGCCCGTGTTCTTTCAGTGGGCGGGCCTCTACCTGCTCATCGGATTCACGTTCGGGCAAGCCCGCCGCTCTGTTGGTGGAGGAAGGCGCCCGGGCCGACGCGATGGCCGCCGCTTCGCTCGAGGTGTCGCTGCGTCTCGATCGCCTCGAACGCGCCAACTCACTGTTGACCCGATTCGCAGAAGTTGCCGACACGGCCGAGCTCAACCCGGTGACCGTCGGCCATGAAGCACTGGAGAGCCTGGCGGAGGTCGCGTCGCTTTCACGCAGCCGTGGTAGCCCTGGCCGGAGACGACGGTCCGGTCGTGGTGGCCCGACGTGGAACCGAACAGCCGAACGACCATCGTTCCATCATTCCCCTGTCGGTGGGAACCCGGGACGTCGGAATGGTCGTGTTGATCTCCGCCGACGAACCCTCCCGCGCCGAACACCAGGCAACCGTCGAGTCCCTCCAACCCGTTGCCCTGGCCTTCTCCAACATCCTGCTGCTTCAGGACATTGCCCGCCGGGCCATCCGCGAAGAACGGGCTCGACTGGCGCGCGATCTTCACGACGAGATCGGCCCCTCGCTGGCGTCGCTCGGTCTGGCACTCGATCTGGCCTTGCTGCAACATCCCGCCGACCCCGATCTGGCCGAACACCTCCGCGAACTCCGAACCTCGGTCGGCGGCATGGTTGAGGACGTTCGCAGCACCGTTGCCGACCTGCGCATGCCCGAGCAACCCAGCGTCACCGAGGTGATGAAGAACCTCAGCGCCTCGATGACGGAAGATGACCCGGTGATCGACATCCGGCTGACCGAGCGCCGACCACCCCGTCCGTCGATAGCACCGGATGTCGTCGCCATCGTCACCGAAGCGGTCCGCAACGCCATCCGGCATTCGGGATCCGAAACCATCACCGTTCACGGAACCGTCGATTTCGATGAGGGATCCGTCACGGTGCATGACCGGGGAAAGGGCTTTCGTCGGGACCGGGTTCCCGACGGCCACTACGGTTTGATAGGAATGGAAGAACGGGCGGAAAGAATCGGAGCGGCCTTGAACATCACCAGCACCCGCGCTGGGACTGCAGTTACCGTCGACCTGGGGGCCAGATTGATTGAAGTACTCGTCGCCGACGATCATACGTTGTTTGCCGAAGGCGTCAGCCAGGCGCTTGGCCGCCATCCCCGATCTCCACGTGGCGGGAACCGCATCCGGCGGCGTCGAGTTGCTCGAGTTGGCCCAGAATCAGCGCGCCGATGTACTCCTGGTTGATCTGGAAATGCCCGATCTATCCGGGTTCGAAGTTCTCAAGCGGTTGAAAGGATCCCTGCCCGCCATCATCGTGACCATGCATGCCGACGAGAAGAGACGCGCCCAGGCGATGGAAGCCGGAGCCAAAGGATTCTTGTCGAAGTCGACCCCCTTGCCTGAGCTGGCCGCGGCCATTCGAGCGGTGGTGGCCGGCGAGAACCTCACTCCCCTATCCACCACTCTCCGTGAGATTCTGGATCAGTACATGGAACCCGCTCTCGACCCGGGAGCAGCCTCACTCACAGCCCGCGAACGAGAACTGCTGACCCTGCTCGGCGAGGGAGTCAGTCACACCGACGAACTGGCCGAACGCCTGTACATATCGCCCAAGACCGTGAAGAATCACCTGGCTTCGATCTATGAGAAGCTCGGCATCGCCGACCGCACTCAGGCCGCGGTTGAGGCCATCCGGTTGGGGCTGGTCAAGAACCGATAGTGCCGGATTGTGGAAATGGGGCGCCCGACCTATGGAGAAACGAGCGCTCTGCGTGGTACCTTGACCCCAGTTGAGTCCCGAGCCTGTAGGAGGGTTCTTGTGTTGACAGTAATCAGTGAGTTGGCAGCCCGCTGGGAGTCCTTCAAGGACGAGCGCGGCGCCAGCATGGTTGAGTACGCACTGCTGGTCGTGCTTGATCGCGATCATCGCGATTCTGGCGATCACCTTCGCCGGCGATCAGGTCTCGGAGACCTTCAGCGAAATCGGCAGCGCCCTCAACAATAGCCAAATCGGAAGGACCGATCAATGGGCTGGGAAACGCTTGAGTGAGCTCGTCAGGAGCACAGTTCCAGAAGCGAGCGAGGTGCCGGGCTGGTTGAGTGGGGAGCTCCTCGTAGTCCTCATCGCAGTGGTGGTCCTGGTTGCGGTGCAATTTGCCGGCGATGAGAACTCACAGATGTGGAGCGACATAGCAAGCTCCGTCAGAAACCTAGCCGGAGTCGCCTTCGCAACAAGCGTGTGGGGGACCCGAGCGGGTCCCCCACTCTCTTGTGTGCGGTCGCCATTCAACTTCGCGAGAAGACCGTCCACCGATCGTCCGCGAAGTCGATCCGCCAGCCCTCGGCGATGAGCACGTCGGCCAAGCCCGACATCGGAGGCAACCAGTGCCTGCTCGATGCCGTACCGGTCGAAGGTCGAACGCCACGCCGGTGTGCCACGTCGAGTGTTGACGAATTCCCGGAAGAAATCCGCGCCGAACAGTTCGGCCCGATCATCGATGAATACCGGCAGCCGATTGGCGTAGATCAGGTAACCACCGGTGGCGTCATCGTGCCACACGTATCCGGCACTCGAGATAACCCGCCGCCTGCGACCGGAAAACGAGTCTTCGTCGAGTCCCTCGAATCCGACCAGCCGCGAGGAGCGGGAGCACTATCAGCGCTGCAGCGATAAACAGGTTGAACTCGGGCTGAACCGCCGGAACGGCCTTCCTCCACAGGCCCGCGACGCCACACTGAAGCGGCAAACGGCGCCAAGACGATGGCCGCCGGCATGATTGCGCGGGCCGACGTGAACCCAAAGACGAGAAACGGGATCACGACCCACAGCTCCCGAGCCTCGATTCGGCTCCGAGCCGTCGCCACGATGACCGCGGCGATCATTAGCACGTAGGGAAATGTGGCAACGGACAGCAAATCCGGGGCAGCCCATTCCGAGATGAAACTGAGTGCTTCCCGATTGGTCACAAAGGACGTCAGCATCGACCAGATCCCGAATCCGTGGGCGGTGAGGCTAACTGCGACCAAGTGAGAGCTCCCACTCGCACGGCGAATCGCCGCCAAGTGAGACTGCGCCGGAAGGCGTCAAGAACCAGCAGGCCAATTCCCAGCACGAACGAACCGTGCAACACCGGCCCAGACCCACAAGATCAGCGGAACCGCCCACTCCGCCTCCGCCTCGAGCACCACCACCAGCACGGCCAGAAGAACGAACGAAAAGAGCGACCGGTCTCGGCACCAGGTTGGGAAGACCCAGCCAAATGAGGCCGACCAGCGCCAGCGCCACCGGCAGAGGATCGCACACTCGCCGAAAAGCAGTGAACCCCACCAATCGCGACGACCAGCCCACCGCAGAACATCAGCAGCCAGGGCACCCACCCAAGCCCTCCGGATGCCTTCTCCAACGAGCCGTAGAGTAAATCGGCCAGCCATGATTGGGTGCGCCACGGCTCTCCCGCCATGGTGAAAGAAAACGGATCGGTCGTGAGAACCTCACCGGAGGTCAGTTGAAGAGCACCGGCCCGGATGTGCCAGAGGAAGGAGTTGTCGCGGATCGGGCGAGAAGCCCCAATAGCCACTCCGACCCATGGGGCCAGCAGTAGCAAATGGCGTACCGAAAGCCGCTGCCAGAGCGGTGGAACTGGCTCTACGTCAACGGCGGCCACGCCGTGACCTACAACTCGGTGAAGGTCTTGAAGATCTGAATAGCGGCCGGACCCAACAGGACGATGAATAGGGCCGGGAAGATACAGAACACCAGCGGAAAGACCATCTTCACGGGAGCCGCGAAGGCTTTCTCCTGGGCTCGCTGGCGACGCTGGACGCGCATCTCGTCGGCCTGTACCCGCAATACCTGGGCAATGGCCACACCAAAGGCTTCCGCCTGCATCATGGCCAAGAGGAAAGAGCGGAGTTCATCCAGGTCGGTCCGGTCGGTGAGGTGCCGCATGGCGTCCCGGCGGCTCACCCCAACCCGGGTTTCTTGCAGCATTCGGAAGAATTCTTCGGACAGCGGTCCGGGAACGGTAGCGACCACCCGGGCCATCGCCGAATCAAAGCCAAGGCCGGCCTCGACACTGATCACCAGCAGGTCGAGGACGTCCGGTAGAGCTCGTTGCATGGCGAGGCGGCGGTTGTCGACCTTGCGAGTCAGCCAAACGTCGGGTCCGAAGAACCCGAGGATCGCCAGGAGAGCGAACGTCATGACTTTCATCCGGAATTCCAGATCGCCCTGCAGGAAGAACCACAGGATGAGCGCTCCGATCGATGTCAAGAGCTTGATGACCGCCCACGAGTTGGCGTCCAGGTTGCCCGGGCTCCCGGCCAGCACGATTCTTCGCTGGGTCTTCTTCAACCAGCCCACCGGGGTGAATCGGCCGAGCAATCGTCCTAGAGCGAGAAAAACGGGAGCAACCGCCCGTTCGGCAACCGGCTTCTTGAGGGTCTCCTCGCGGATGAAGTCGGCCGAACCATAAACGGCCAGGCGCTCGGTCGCCGCTTTGCGAGCCCGAACGATGCCGAAACCAACCCACAGGGCAAGACCGGTCATGGCCACGAACACCGACCCGACTGCAAAGAGTTTGGGATCCATTTAGACCTCGATATCCACGATCTTCTTGAGCCAGTAGACACCGGCCCCCATCAACAACAAACCTGCCGCCATGGCAATCAGCCCGGCAGTCTCCTCGAAGAGAGGTTCGAGATATCCACGGTTGGTGGTAAACAGGAAGGCAAACAGCACAAGAGGCAGCAGAGCAAGCACGATTGCCGAGAGACGACCCTCGGCGGTGAGAGCCCGGATCTCGCCCTTGAGCCGGTTTCGTTGCCGCATAGTATCGGCCACGGTCTGGAGGACCTCGGCGAGGTTGCCCCCGACCTCACGCTGGATCTCGATGGCCATGACCGCCCATTTGAAGTCCTCGGAACGCATCCGGTCGGCGACCGCTTGCATGGTGTCTACCACCGGCCTACCGAGTCGGGCTTCCGCAATCGCCCGGCCGAATTCCCGGGCAGTCGGCTGGGGAGCTTCGGCCGCCACCGCCTCAACCGCCTGCAACAACGAATACCCGGCTCGAAGCGAAGTCGACAGCAGGGTGAGCGTGTCGGGAAGCTGGCGCTCGAATACTCGTTTCTCCCGGGTTCCGGCGTACTGGATGGCCGCCGCCACGATCAGCAACACGATGAGGAAACCGACCCCGGCGGCGATGAAGCTCCTCATGAACAACCCGGCCAAGACTCCGGCGATGACGCTGAGGCCCAGCCCGGCTGCCAGGGCCTCGCCGCCGCGCAAGGGGATATTGGCCTGCTCGAGCACCGCATTGATACCGCTCAGCAGACCACGCCGTTTGGCGACCGCCTCGGCCGAGGCGGTGAATCTGCTCAAACCGGGAATCCTCGACAGGAATCCCCGCTTGACCTCTTCCGGAGCTGCCGATCGGCCGCGCCCGTAGGCCTGTAACCGCTTGCGGAACGTCGAGGCGCCGTCCTCTTCTCCGGGCCCGGCCAGGATGATGATGAAGAACACAATCCCCAGCCCCACCGCCGCGGTGCCGAGGAGCCGCAAGGTACCGGCCGAAACGGGGCCCGCCGTCGCCGGCGAGTACGCCTCCGGTTGCGGGAAAGTCACCGTGGTCGTGGTGGTGGGCGGAGGAGGCTTGACGAAGCCCGGCACGTTCACGCTGGCGCTGGTGGCCAGAGACTGGTAGCCGACCCCGATGGCCAGATCGCCTGCCTGATCCTGGGTGGCGGTGAAACGGACGACAACCTTGTTGTCGAGTTCCCGCTTGATTTGATCGTACAGGCCGGTCAGTTCGCCCGGTTCCGGCGTCGAGAGATAGAGACCGCTGGAGCCTGCAACGACGGTTTGGAGGTCGGCCGGATCAAAAGCCGTCGACTCCAATGCCACACCAAAGACCCTCACTTCCTTTTCGGCGACCGCGGCCAGGGCGTCATCGAGGGTGGCCGTGCTGCCTTCGTCCTTCCCGTCGGTCAGCACAATCATGTTGCGCTCCAGCCGTTCGGCATCGCCGGAGAACAGTTCGGTGGCCCGGATGATGCCGTCGTAGAAAGCAGTGTCGCCCTGCGCTTCGATCCCTTCGACGGCGGCAACGAGCGCAGACTTGGTGCTGGTGAACCCGCGTACCACCTGCACCTCGTCGGCAAAGGTGGCCACCGCGATGAAATCCTCGGCCCGTTTCTGGTTGATGAACGACAGGGCAGCAGCCTTGGCCGCTTCGATGGGTTCACCCTCCATGCTGCCGCTGGCATCGATAACCAGAATGATGCCGACCTGCACACGGGACTCGGCAATCGTCTCGATCTCCAGATCACCGACCGGATTGCCGTTCTCGGTGACCTCCAAACCGGCCGGATCAATAGCTTCTTCCAGGTTCAGAAAATCGACGACCATCTGCACCCGCGGATAGCGAGCGATGTTGATGTCGGTGATCTCGATGACCGGTCCGCCGTTGCCCGTTTGAGCGAAGGCAGCCGCACCGGCCCCTAGCACCAGAACTGCGACGATGACAGCCGCCAGGAAGCTGCGCAGGCGTTTCACTTCGTCGAGTACTGGGCCTGGCGACGAGCAAACGGCTCGGGATCAAAGATGTTGGCCGGCAATTTGATCCCGAAGTCCTCCAGGTGGCCGCTGAAGGTAGGTCGAATGCCGGTGGCTTTCAACCGACCCAGGTACCGCCCGCTCTCGTCCACACCCATCCCAAAGTCGAACAGGAACAGGTCCTGCAAAGTGATGATCTCGCCCTCCATCCCTTCAATTTCCGTGATGTGGGTGATGCGGCGGGTGCCGTCCCGCAACCGGGTTTGGTGAACGATCAGGTTGACGGCCGAGGCCACCTGCTCGCGGATGGCCCGCACCGGCAGGTCGAAACCGGCCATCAAGACCATGGTCTCGATCCTGGCCAGCGTGTCCCGGGGTGAGTTCGAGTGGATGGTGGTCAGCGACCCGTCGTGACCCGTGTTCATGGCCTGGAGCATGTCGAGGGCCTCGCCGCCGCGCGCCTCACCAACCACGATGCGGTCGGGACGCATCCGCAAGCTGTTGCGGACCAGATCGCGAATGGTGATCTGACCCTTGCCTTCCAGGTTGGGGGGCCGGGATTCGAGACTCAGCACATGTTCCTGGTGCAGCTGCAACTCGGCGGCGTCCTCGATGGTGACGATGCGCTCGTCGCCCGGCAGGTAGCTGGACAGCACATTGAGGGTGGTCGTCTTGCCGGAGCCGGTACCGCCGCTGATGATGATGTTCAGCCGTCCCTTGACACACTGGTGCAAGAAATCGGCGGTGGCCTGGTTGAGCGTATTGAATTGGATCAGGTCTGCTTCGGTGAGCGGGTCGACCGCAAACTTGCGGATGGTGAGGAAAGGTCCACCGATAGCCAGCGGATGGACGATGGCGTTGACACGGGACCCGTCGGGGAGCCGGGCGTCCACCATCGGGGTCGCTTCGTCGATGCGGCGCCCGATCTGGCCGACGATCTTGTCGATGATCCGGCGGAGGTGCACCTCGTCCACGAACCGGAAGTCGGTCTTGACGATCTTGCCGTGGCGTTCCACGAATACGCTGTGAGGGCCGTTGACCATGATCTCGGTGACGTCCGGGTCGTTGAGAAGGGGATCGATGGGACCGTAACCCAACACGTCGGAGGCGATCTCGTTGAGCAATTGGGTCCGGTCGGCGCGCGTCAAAGGAACGCTCTCCTCCTGATCCAGCGCCCACTCGAGCATTTCCAGGACCCGGAGACGAAGCTCGGCATCGCTCATCTGGCGGTCGTAGAGGGTCGGACCAAGCTCTTCGACCACTTTGAAGTGGAGCTTGCCGCGCAACTCGCGGAACATGTCCTCACGCTGCGTATCGAAGCTCACTTCCGCCTGTTTGGCGGCGGCGACCCGCTCGGATAGGGATGCCATCGAGTTCTCCCTTTATCGATTCTTCCGGCGCCGCCCGGTCAACCGGGCCGCAGCGGAATCCTTCACACTTCTCTTCAGGACATCCATCGGCGCTTGCCTGCCTTCCCTGAAGTATCTTGCTTGGTGGTCACGGCGACCAGGTCGTAGACAGTCTCGAACCCTTTGGCCACCCGGGACCTGGGGGCGGACTCGACCACCGGCCGGCCCTCGTTGATCGAGGCGGGCACCATCCCGTCGGAGGGAATGGCCGCCGAGATCTTCAATTTCAACGACCGCTCGATCTCCTTCTCGTCGAGCCGGGCCCGAGCATTCGAGCGGTTCAATACCAGCTGCACCTTGGAGGCCGGGAATTTGAGTAGCCGCAGCGTTTCCAGGGCCAATTTGGCGTTCTTGACGCTGGGAAGGTCCATGTCGAGCACAAACAGCACCTGGTCCGCTCTTTCGAGCAGCGACAGAAGCAGCTCGTCGAGCAGCGAAGCAGTGTCGACGATGACGTAGTCGAACATCCCGCGCAGCTTGGTGATGATCTCGGTCATAGCCGCAGTCGATATTTCATCCGCGAAAGCCGGCTCGAGGGGGGCGGCCAGCACCCGGAGCCCGGAAGGGTGGGTGGTCAACAGAGACTCGAGAAGCGGCTCGTCCAGGCGATGCAACTCGTGCGCGGCGTTGACGATCGTCAGCTTGGGTTCTAGTTGCAGGACCAGGCAGACATCACCGAATTGCAGGTCGGCGTCGACGACACAGACCCGGGCCGGGTCGTGGCGCTGGGCCAGCAGCATCGCCAGATTCGTGGCCGTGACCGTCTTGCCGCTGCCACCCTTGGCCGACATGACCGTCACGACTTTTCCCTCTCCGTGCGGGGAGGCGTACGGCTCCGCCGGCGAAGCCGAGGGCCGCTGGCGTTTAACCGTCCGCTCGACCTGGCCGAGAGCGTCGGTGACGCTCTGCACGGTCAGGGGCGCTTCGATCACGTCTTTGAGCCCGGCCCGCATGGCAGACCGCAACAGCGGAGCCGTGATGGTGCCGGCCACCAGCACTATGGCGAGATCCGGGTCCAGTTCGAGTAGCAGGCCGACGCCCAGCAATCCGGTTTCGTGAGCAAATGAAGGACCGAGCATGACCAGATCGATGTCGCCCTTTTCAACGCTTCGCTGGGCATCAGCCAAGGTGCGAACCGTCGGAAGGCGGCCATCGAATAGCCGCTTCGCTTCATCGAGGAAATCGTCATCGTCGTCGACGATGACGATCCCCGCGTCCTCCAAGCCTTCACTCATGTTTATTGACCAAGCTCGTCAGCAGCATCAAACAGGTTATCGCGGGTGATTCCGTCGGTGGGAACCGGAACGAAGTCCTCCGGAACCAGCGTCAGCCATACGGTACCGGCTGAGAAGGTATATACGATGCGTTCCGCCTCTTCCGGGGTGACTTCCAGGGTCAAAACCCCCGTTTGCACCTGTTGGGCTTCCTGGCCTTCGACGGGCACGGTCGTCACGGTCACCGTCTGATCTGCTTCCTCGTCGACGCGGATCTCGCTCCCGACTGCCAGCACCGGAAGACCCTGCATGACGAAACGGCTGATAATGCCTTGCTCGAGTTCCTCTTCCAGCGCCCTGATCTCTTCCTCGGTAAGGGTCTCGGAGGCAATCACCTCTTCGGCGATCTGCTCGATCGGAGCGGTCAGGGTCACAATGATGTTGATCCGGTCGCCGGCTTCAATGAAACCGTTGACACCCTGGATATTGTCGACTCCGATCGTGATCGCCTGCTTGCCCTCCGGGATCCGCTCCGCCAGGGGCTTGATATCGGCCGTCAACTCGACCCACTGGTCCGTGGTGAGGATCGAATTGTCCGATATTGGGCCGGCTGCCACCCGGCCGGTGAGAGTGGCGGTGAGTTCCTCGAGCGAGCCAATGGCGTTGGCGGGGAGGAATCTCGTCTCCTCCTCGCTTTGCACGGCGCGTTCTTGCGATAGGACCAGGCTTCCCTCGGTACCTTCGGCCACCGTGCCGCCGGAAACGCGGTAGACGAGCCGCAGTTCGAGCTCGGCCTCTTTCTCCTGCTCCACATTGGAGAGGAACTGCCATACGGCAAACGCGGCAATGCCGGCGAGCAGCAGTGCCACAATCAGGACCAGGGTTCGCCTGCCCATCGAATCTCCTTCAGTCTAAAACCCGTTCGGTTTCACTCTAGAGTGGCCGATCCGGGTCGATATGTCATGTATTTCGGGTCACACACAGTGACCATGCACACCGCTGCCCGGCGGGGTCGTAGGAGAATCGACGCTTCATGTCGCCTCCGTTTGGGCACGCCCGTCCCTACCTGGTAGCGCTGTGCGGTTTCCCCCGTCCGATCTGCCCGGCCCTAACAGAGTGCCACAGATCTGGTTGGTGTCAACCTTTCCGAGATACCTATCGGCGGCCGATGCCCCGCTCTTTAAGCTCTTGCAGAATTGCTTCGAGCGACGAATCGACATCGAAGGTGCGATCTTGCTCTTCTTCCGGCTCTTCGCGCAGGAACTCGCGAACCTCGGGTTGCTTGTGACGGGGAGCGGCCCGCTCCTCGGGTTCCCGGTCCTTCCATTCGGGATTGGCCTGTTTGATCGACAGGCTGACCCGACGGCGCTCCTCGTCCATCTCGGTGACTTTGACGGAGACTGCCTGGCCGATAGAGAGCTCGAGTTCGGGAGATTCCACGCGATGTATGGCGATCTCAGACACATGAACGAGTCCCTCGACCCCATCACCCACCGAGACAAAAGCCCCGAAGGGCACCGTCTTGGTCACGGATCCTTCGACGATGTCGCCGACCCCGTGCTCCCGGGAGAACATGACCCACGGATCCTCCTGGGTCTGCTTGATCGAAAGTGAGATTCGCTCCCGATCCAGATCGACCTCGAGCACCTTCACGGTGACCTCGTCGCCAACCTTGACGACCTCGGAGGGGTGATTCACATGCTGGAAGGAAAGCTCCGAAACGTGGACCAAACCGTCCATGCCGCCCAGATCCACGAAAGCCCCGAAGTTGACCACCGAAGAGACAACTCCCGACCGGATCTCATCGACCGCCAGGTCGTCGAGGAACGCTTGACGTTCTTCGGCCTGCTGTTCTTCGAGGTAGGCCCGTCGCGAGAGCACGACGTTGTTGCGGTTGCGATCGAGTTCGATCACCTTGGCCTCGATCTCTTGACCCACATACGGCTCCAGGTCTCTGACCCGACGGAGCTCGACCAGCGAAGCCGGGAGAAATCCACGCAACCCGATGTCGACGATCAACCCACCCTTGACGACCTCGATCACCGGACCGGTCACGGTGCCGCCTTCCGCGTGGACCCGCTGGATCCGTCCCCAGGCCCGTTCGTACTGAGCACGTTTCTTGGACAGAATCAGACGACCTTCGTCGTCCTCCTTGTCCAGGACGAGGGCTTCGATACGATCACCGATCGCCACGATGTCCAGCGGATTGACGCTGTGACGGATCGACAGCTCTTTGAGCGGAATGTGGCCTTCTGACTTGTAGCCGATGTCGACAAGAACCTCATCCTGGTCGATGCTGGCAACGGTGCCTTCGACGATATCGCCCTCGTTGAACTCGAGAACTGTTTGCTCGATGGCGGCGGCGAAGTCGTCGGCCAGCATCTCGTCGGAGAGGTCGCTGAAGCTTCTGGCCACGATCGCCGGGCGTTCGGCTCGAATGAAGATCTCTTTTTCTTCGTCGGCGTCGACCGCCGGGACAGCCTCTTCGGATTCCCCGAAGATCGCGGGCCCGTCGGTCTCGACCGGGGCCGCTTCGGCCGTTTCATCGGTCACCGGATCGGATACGACCGGCTCGACCGCGTCAATGACGGGCGCGGCCTCGTCGGATGCGAAGGTCACCGCTTCGTCGCTGACAGCTGTGACCGCCTCCTCGGCAACCAGGGGGACTTCGGAAGTGGCCGGAGCCGGAACCTCCTCGGTAGCAGGAGCAGGTTCGTCGACGGGGGCAGCCGCTTCCGCGGTCGCCTGGGAAGTGTCCGGCTCTTCAATCCCTTCGGGATCGGTCGTGGGCGCGGACTCGTGTTCAGTGGTCATGTATGGTTTTTTCCTCCAGAATGTGCTCTTGGCGCGCCACGGCGCGCTCAGGCGCCGCGTACTTTACCACAACGGGGCGGCGCATTCCCTGGCGATGGCACTAACCCTTGGCATCGGCCAGGTTGGTGCCGGTTGACAGATCGACCCGCAGCGGCACTCTCAGATCGGCGACCCCCTCCATGAGAGTTCTGGTCAGAACCTCCGCCTCGGCCAGTTCGGTCTCCGGAGCTTCCAGGATGAGCTCATCGTGGATCTGCAGCAGCAAGGTGGTCTCCAGACCAGCGTTTTGCAGACCGTTGTCGAGATCAACCATGGCCTTCTTGATGATGTCGGCGGCCGACCCTTGCACCGGTGCGTTCAGCGCCATCCGCTCGCCCATTTGCCTGATCCGGAAGTTGTCGCTCGACAGTTCGGGCAGATAACGGCGGCGCCCGAACATCGTCTCCGTGTATCCCCGATTGCGAGCTTCGGTGACGACGTTCTGCAGGAAAGCCTGCACGAGCGGGAATTGCTCGAAGTAAGTGTCGATCTGCTGGCGGGCTTCTTCCCGGGAGATTTGCAGTCGATCGGCCAGACCGAAGGCCTCCATTCCGTAAAGAAGACCGAAGTTGATGGCCTTGGCCCGCCGCCGCATCTCCTGGGTCACGTGGCCGGACTCCAAGCCAAATACCCGCGCCGCGGTTTCGGTGTGGATATCCGTTTCCGTTCCCCCGAACGCCTCCAGCAAACCGGGGTCCTCCGCTCAAGTGGGCCAGGACTCTCAGCTCGATCTGCGAGTAGTCGGCTATCACGAACTTCCAGCCGGGTCTAGGCACAAACGCCTTCCGGATCGTCTTGCCGCGTTCGGACCGCACCGGGATGTTTTGCAGGTTCGGCCGGTCGGACGACAACCGGCCGGTGGTGGCGGCCAGTTGATTGAAACGGGTGTGGATTCGACCGTCGACGGTGATCAAAGGCAGATAGCCGTCCACGTAAGTCGACCGAAGTTTCTCCAACTCGCGGTACTCGAGGAGATCGGAGACCATCGGATGAGCGTCGGCCAGTTTCTCGAGTACCGAGGCGTCGGTAGACGGGGCACCTTTGGGGGTCTTCTTGAGGACCGGCAGGCCAAGCTGATCGAAGAGAATCTCACGGAGCTGTCCGGTCGAGTTGATGTTGAACGGCTCACCGGCCGCTTCGTGAATTCGCCGCTCCAAGTTGGCCAGCTTGTCTCGAAGATCCTCTCCAAGGTCTTCCAGGTAATCGCGATCGACGCCGATCCCGGCCGCCTCCATACGGGCCAGCACCACGACCAGCGGGATCTCGATCTCGTCGAGCAAACCCAGTTCGTTCCGCTCATCGAGTTCGTCTCGCAACCGATCGACCAGCCGGGAGACGGTCACCGCCCGGCGACCGGCCGCCTCGAGGTCGGGGCCTCCGCCGAAGTCGAGCATGCCCTGGGCGCCGGCTTCCCCGGCCCGGTCGACCGACTCGATTTCTATGTTGAGGTAGCGGGCGGCCAGATCCTCCAGGTCGTAGGAACGCGCCGCCGGGTTGAGAAGGTAGGCGGCCAGGGCGGTGTCGGTTGCCAATCCTCGCAACTCGATACCCGTTTCGAGTAGATACCGGATGAGGTCTTTGGCATCGTGAATCACCTTGGGACGAGCCGGATCTCCCAGTGCCGGCGCCAGCTTCTCCAGCAACTCGCCCGGCACGAAAGCCGCCCGGTCCCCGGCTTGAGCCACGACGACTCCGGCGAGGTCCGGCCCATCCCAGACGGCCTCCAGGACCAGCGGATCCAGGCCGGCCAGTTCGGCGATTCTGGCGGGGTCGGTGACCACGGAAGTATCAACATCGAGGACCTCCGCGCTCGGCCCGCCGGTGGAAGAACCCAGGGCCATCAGCCGATCCCACAGCGAATGGAATTCCATGCTGTCGAAGATCTCTTCAGCGGCGGATCGATCGAAACCGGCCCAACGGAGGCTCTCGGTCGGCACGTCGAGGGAAACGTCCCGGATGAGGCGCATCAAGCGCCGGTTGAGGAATGTTTGCTCCCGATTGGCGGAGAGGTTCTCCTGCAGCTTGGGGGTCTGCTCATCGAGGTGGTCGTACAAACCCTCCAGGCTCCCGTACCCGGCGATGAGCCGGGTGGCGGTCTTCTCCCCCACTCCCGGCACTCCGGGAAGGTTGTCGGAGGTGTCACCCCGTAGCGCCGCGTAATCGGGATACTGATCTGGTCTGATCCCGTAACGTTCCCCGACCCAGGCGGAATCGGCCACCACCATGTCCGAGATTCCCCGCCGGGTGTACAGGACCCGGCAGCCGTCGCCGATGAGCTGGAAAGTATCCCGGTCTCCGCTGACGATGAGCACCTCCCATCCTTCGCCTTTGGCTTGCTCCGCCAAGGTGGCAATGAGATCGTCGGCTTCGAATCCGGGCATCTCGATCTGGCGCACTCCCAGCGTGTCGACGACCTCGCGGATGAGGGGCAGCTGGCTGCTGAACATGTCCGGGGCCTTTTCCCGCTGCGCCTTGTATTCGGGGTACTCCTCCTTGCGGAAAGTCGCTTTGGGGGTATCCCAGGTCACCACCAGTGCCTCGGGATGATGATCACCCAGCATCTTGATCAACATCGAAGTGAACCCGTAGACCGAGTTGGTCACCTGCCCGGCGGTGGTCGCCAGATCATCCGGCAGAGCGAAGAAGGCCCGGTAGGCGAGGTTATGTCCGTCCAGAATGGCGAGGGTCGGCATCGGGGCGCATCATAGGTCGCCCAGGCGGCTCAGCAGCTTGTCCCGCTTCCGCTCCAGTCGTTCCCGCCGCCCGACCACTTCGGCTAAGGCTTTTTCGAAACGGGCCACGTCGGCAGGAGGTGTCGCGAGCGAAAGCTCGGTCCTGCCAATCGTCACTAACCGCGGCGTCACGTTGAGCGTCGTCGTCGATGTGGCGGTGATAGTCCAACTCCTCGGCCACGAGATTCTCCTCGCGTCGCAGCGCCTCGATCGTGTCGTTGAGTTTGAAGAGTTTGGTTTCGATGCTCACGGGATCGTTCCGGTGCCGTCCGACGCGTACCATAATGATGCAACTGCGGTGCCTATGTTCGGCACCGAGCCGGGATGGCGGAACGGTAGACGCGACGGACTCAAAATCCGTTGTCCGAAAGGGCGTGTGGGTTCGAATCCCACTCCCGGTACGAGCGGAAGCCCCAATGACCTTGGGGCTTTCGCCATGTCTGGACTCCCCCGGCTGTTCCTCCCGTGTTACCAGGTTGTACCCACCGGACCCATTTGTGCCCAAGTTGGTAAGCCGACCTTTGCAACAAAAGTCGAAAACCAGACCGGGTGAGTCCCAACATCCTGGTAACATCCGTGGCAACACATGGGTGTGTTTACGTAGAGGCACGGCGACCGTTACGACCGGTGCGGCACGAAGCTCTATCTATGGCCCCTCTCTGTGCAAGACCTAAAACCTCGTCTTGTTGTACAGGAGCGTTCCACCATGGCTACATCGTTCTCCCCCACCGGATCAGCGAGCAGATTCGTTCGCTGGTCCTTCTCGAACCGACATCGGCACGGTTGAACTCGCCCGGCTGAAGACCCTTCGCCGGAAGCTCAAGCTCTCACCCGGTCCGACCTGGCCGGAATGATCAGCGTCAACCGCTCGACCCTGGCCCAATCGGGAGAACTCGATCGAGACCCCCTCCCCCGACCATGCCCGGTTTCTCGCCAGATTCTCGCCGTGTTGGAGGAGCGAACGGGAGGCAGGGCGATAGATCGGAATCGGCCAGTACTCAAAGTCGGCCAAGTTTTTCGCACCGAGATTCGGAAGCCTACCTGGCCACCAAGGCCCAGACACAGCAGGACGTTCAGGCTCGGGCCGACCGTATCGGCGAGAATGGCGGAAGACTTCGAGGGAATCGTCCAGGTCGGCCAAATGCTCATCGACGCCAAGGCCGATCTGCCGCACGGCGAGTTCGGACATGTTCCACGACCACCACAACCCGGTCGACAACCCTCTACCGTTCGAAGTTCGGAGCGGACAAACCCTCATGAGGTCGCCGGTTCCTACCTCGCAAGCGCGTTTTGTTCGTCTTTGCCGTCGAGCTGGGGAACCCTCGGTGAACTCATGACTCCCCCAGAGTGCTCGGAGCATACGTCGAGAAGAAGGTCATCGCTCGACGTGACGAGGGAAGATGCCAGGTCCTGGTGAAGGACTGGACCAGGGTGCTCAGTTTGGGGCCTGCGGCGAAATCGAGGAGCCAGCTCTCGGTCTTGCCGGCACCGAGGATATTGACCTGGCCCTGCGCCGGGTCATGCATGTGCTCGATGAGTTTTCCGCAGGGCCATGTGATAGCGACTCCGACGACAACGATGCGGCGGAGTCATCGAACAGTACTGCCGAGCAGCGCGCAAAAGCTTCGATGATCCCTTATGAATACGGCGACCAGCCATTCGGGAGTTGCAGGGGGCGTGGTGAGCGCGGCGTGGCTCGACCTGATCGAAGGGGTACTCGCCAGCTCCATCGGCGACGAAGATCATCACCAAGACGGAAGGTCGAGGACGACGCTGCAATCCAACGCCAGGCCATCGCCAAATCGTGGAACCAGCTCGACCTTCATTCGATTGAGGGAGGAGCTGTCGAGCCCCTCGATTCGGAGGCCGGAGAGAGGGAGTTCGGCAACGGATGCAGGATCGCCGCGGCGGCAAGCCCGGCGAGCCTTGAAGAGTGGCGGAAGAGGGGGAGCACTACGCCTAGGGCTGCGATGATGCTCGCTACGCTTGCGTCACGCGCCACTCGAAGGGGCCGATCTTCGGATCAGTCCTTTTCATCGAGCGGGTGGAGAACGCCTCGACGGCCACCAGGACGGCGGCGGCGTCGGCGTCGAGGTCGCCGGCTGAGTTCAAAAGAGCCCCCGACGAATTTCGAGGCCACGCAGTCCTCCATTTTATAGAAGCCGGGCGGGGGGAGCGGCTGTCATGAAGACCCTAACTCTGCCTGGACAACACCAGGTTCATCAACCAACCACCACCTGGCAGCTCCACTAACCAACCCCCAACAGCCCTAACAAATCCAAACGTGATTGTCGAATACGTGCCTATGACCCGCAGGCGTCACCCGCATAAGGCAGATCGTACCCGTCACCGTTCCTATCCTTACAGCGAATTCGGTGCCGAGGGCGTCGTTGACGCCCTCCTCATCGAGTTCCGTGAAGGGGTCTGGCGGACATCCAGCCACCGGATCACCTGCCGCCGCCGGAAGTACAGTCACCATCAGCGCCACCGCTGAGCAGAAGCACAACTGCTATCCGTTTCATAGCTTGCCTCCCTGCGAACAGCCCTCCCTCAACCTGTATTGAACACCATCCCATCCGTCGCTACCCCAAGAAAGTGAACCCAGGCATTTGTCGGTCGCCTGGAGCTGCTCCGCCCGGACCCCCCATCCCCAATGGACGCGGCTCTTCGAGCCGCCGGCAGGGCACCTTCGCAACGGTCGCCAAGTTCACCGTTGCTGTCACGGCTCGGCGATAGCTTTAGGTCGTGTCCTGCATCGAACTCACCGAACCTCAACGTCACCTTCTCGCCGCCTTGACAGATGGTCCCCGCCGGATCAACGACCTTGATTCGAGCACGATGTCCTCGATCAGCTTCGCCGTCGGGTTGGGTGTTCAGGTCGTGAGTCGGTCGAGCTGACCGGAACCGGGCACTATCACGCGGTACGTCTGTCTGGTCGAGTTGCTGGACGGTTAAGAGCCATTCGCCCCTGCGCAGCCAACCCGACCATTCCATCAGGCTCAACAACGATTCCGGAGGGCAAAGGTCATGAAGACTTCAGAGGGCGGCTCAGGGTCCAGGACGACGGTCCCGGCAAACACCATGAAGAGCCACGGTGACTATGAGAGGGGCGGGGAACGCTCCATCTCCTCGAAAACCGAGGCCCTTGGGTCGTCGCGGCTCACCCGACGTGGAGGTTGTCCACTGGCGACCCGGAGGCTTCCATTCACGATCGAACGACCAGATCATCTTTCGGCCTCGTGTCCGAGGACGATCACGTTCGCCCGAACTGGGTCTGCCGGGTGACCTGGCTGGAAGATCAGAGCCTTTTCAGCGGCCCGTCAACCGCCGCAGAGAAGCAACGATCGAGCGGACATGCCACTCAAAACAGAGCCCTCCGGAACGTTGGGCGGAGCCCCCTCATCGGCAAGGTTGTGGCGGTCTTGGCGGTATGTTGATCTTCGTCGCTGTAGCAGTTTCTGGCGGCGATGACGCTCGATCGTATACAGGGACCTGACCACCACGACGACGCAACACCACCACGAATCCCACGACGACGACGACTGCTCCTGCCACTACGACCGCCGGGCAAGACAACGACGACGCCCAGGCCCGCGACCGCACGACCATAGATGCGGACGCTTCTCACGATCTGGAAGAGCGGCGTTTACTTCCGTCTACCTGCCCCTCTTCGAAACAATCTTGCCGATCCAATCAAGTCGGATTCTTACTCGGTTCCGGAGTCTCAACCGCGTTGCGTACGACAGCGACCGCCAACCATGTCACTATCGACGCCACGATTGACTACAAAGGTGTGTATCTTCGTGATCCCGCAGGAGTGGCGCGACGACACATGGGACCTGTTTCGTTCCTACAGCCGCGACGTGTGGGCTGCCCTGGTCGAGGGATACGACGGAGCGGACCCCGTGGTCGAGGCAGATTGGCCCCTTTGGACGCCAACTCTGACGCTCAATGGCAATGCCGGTCGGCTCACCGTCGAGTGCCCCGGCTCCCTGATTGTTGACGTGATGATGCGTGCGGCGACACAACAGAACTACAGGACGAATGTGTGTTCAGCCACTAGAGAATTGACGAAGAAGGGAATAACGGTGGCTTCGCAGCGAGGAATCACGATGAGGAAGTTGACCTTCGCCTCACTATGTGCAGTCCTCTTGATGTCGGCGTGCGGAGACGACAGCGGCACCGCAGAGACGACAACCAGCGCTGTCCCGACGACCGTCGCCACCACCACTACCACGATCGAGGCGACCACCACCACGCTCAGCCCTGAAGAGTTGGCAGCCATGGAGTACGACGCCGACGTGATGCTCATCAAGCAACTTTGGCGGGGTTCCAGTGACTCCTGGTTTAGCAGCTTCGAGAAAGGTGTCCAGTACCGGATCGACCACAACTACCCCGACGAGAGATGCACCTTCGACGATTACATGACATTTGTCTTCCCCGAAGGGCCGCTTGAAGGATTCCAAGTTGAGGACGTTGTTGACGCTTCGACCATCGAGCGGGACGAGGGGTGGATCATTCCCGGTGGTCGAACCGATGGGATGCTCGCCAAAGGCCGGGTGTACATCATGTCGGTCACGACGACCAGATCAGTGCCTGGGTACGAATCCTCTCCGCCAGAAACTAACGAAGTTCACGTCACGATCCTCGATGGTGAGCCGTACTTCTTCTTCACCTGCTCTGATTGACCACGTAGTCGGCCACCCTGGGCCCTGCTTTCGGAAGGCCCCCTCCCCTGCGGTGGGGATTGTGAGCCCGGAGGGCGAGCAATCGGTACTAGCCCCCTGCAAGCTTCCCTTGGAGCTTGGCAACCCGGTTCTGAAGGTCGTCAACGTCTTCCTGTCGAAGCGCATCCGACCCGTACATAGAGAGTCCTCGCTGCGCCCAATCTGTCGCTGAGACGAAATCATGGGCCTTCTGCTTCATGATCACCATCTGCCGATAGGTCGGTAGGAAGGGAACCCCTCCCAACGCAGCCACCAGGGCGGGACGGATCGTCTTCATCTCTTCATGGTGCTGCTCACAGGTGGTCTCGAATTCGGCCAGGGCCGACTCGAAAACGTCCCGGCACTTGTAGAGAAACTTCTCCAGTTCCAGATACATGAAGTGTCGGTCGGCTGGGCCGGATTCGGAGACGAGGAGCTGACGTAGTTTCTTGATCGCAGCGAGCTGATCGGATGGCAGCCGATCCATCCAGGTCATCTCGGCGGCAGCCGAACCGGTGAATACGCCGCCACTGTCCCGGTTCTCCTGATGGAGTCGCTCACCAGTCGATGGTTTGGCGAGACCGAAATCCTCAGGATCGTGCTTCAACCAAATCCCGAAGCTCTTGCCGCTATCGCCACCGACAATCCTCCCGGTCAACGCCACCGGGTTCCCGGCCTCTCGTTGGAGTCGAATCACCGCCGGTTGATACACCTCTGCGTCTTCCCGGCTTAGGTGGCCGACCTTCAATCCGCCGACCCAGACCGCCACGGCGTTCGAGTCGTAGGGGTTCTTCGGCTCGGGTACCAGCAGTGCGAGAACGGACCTACCGAGCTGCTGGACCACTTGCTGGAGGTTCTCCTGGTAGAACGATTCGCCACGCACCTCCAGGTCAACGTCGCCCTCGTACAACGTTGCGGTCACATCGGCTGCCCGCTCTGGTTCGCCGCCAAGAAGACGCTTGAGGAAGCTCACGGGACTCTCCTCCCTGTGATGTATGGCTCGGCCCTGCACGCTACCGACAATACGCCTTGTGCGGCCCACCTGGCTTCGGCGACAACCGTGTTCGGGGCAACGTTGCGAAGGTGGCCCGCCAGGCCCGCCGCTGAGCGGCATTCGAGTCCAGTTCTGGGGTGTTTTGGTGGTGGTGGTGTCACCCAGGTAATCACCGGCCTCCACCCTGCATCGTTGGCATTTTCTGAAAAAGGGGTCGTCTGGGCGTCACATCGTCAATCCGTTGCGAACCCGGCTCCTCACCCCACGGTGGCCGAATAGCCCCGTATTCATGGAGCGTACCGTTTGCCGGTAGAGGGCCTCCAGGGCATTCAGGAGGGTCAAATGGGTCCCGCATGGGTCCCAAGGTCCCAGGGAAGCAGCTTCGGGGGATTCGGGCGGCGAGGGCGAGAGGCGTGCGAGGCAGCCGGTCCTGGAGGAAGTAACGGGCATTTACCAACCCGGTAAATCTTGTGGGCGATACAAGCATTATGCGCCTGCATGTTGCTTGTAGCCCACCTCAGACCCGAGACCTACCCATGCGGTCGGAGACATTGCTGGCCACCATGAGCCGACTAACCAGCTCATTCAACCGGGCCACCGAAGCCCCCAACGTGGCCACCGAAGCCTCCAGGGCATCGAGGCGGCGGACGACCTTGGCCAGCTCCCGGTCGGCTTTGGGCTGGACACCCACTAGGCGGCGGCTTGCTGGTGATCGGCCAGCTCGGCCACGATGGCCAGCGTGAGGAGGCGAGCGGCCACCTTGGCGAGGAGGGCCTGGTCTGCCGGATCGGGGGTGCGGGCGATGAGGTCACCCAGCTCGGCCAGGAGGGTCCGGTTGGTCATCATTCCCCCTTCGCCCGCTCGGCCAGCTTGGCAACCTCGTGGTCGACCATGGCCCGAAACTCATCCCTTGCTCGCTGGCGATCCAGCTCCGACATCCCCACCGGCCTGCCACAGGTGGCGCAAAAGCTCATGCGGTCGGCGCACTCCGGGCAATCGAGCTGACCAGCCAGGGCAGCCAGCCGTTTCTCCAGTCGGTCGACGTTGCTCATGTCACCACCAGGAGCCCACGGGTCGGCAGCAACTCCTCCAACCTGGCGAGCGTGCTTTCGAGTTCCTGGACTCGGGCCTCTTCACTGGCGGCGGCATGAGCGGCGATCACGGCCCTGGACAGCGACGCAATCGAGTTGCCGGTCGCCGGGGAGGTCTGGCCGTTGCGAACCTCTACGATCACCTCGGCCAGGGTCGAGACCACGTCGGCGAGTTCCTGGGGGAGGTGGTTATGAATCCGGGCCAGGGTCGAGGAGTGGACGCCACCCTTGCGACGCACCTCGACTCGTTGATCCTCGATGCCGGGGCGGTGGGAGAAGCACCAACCATCGGAGTCAACCATCGGCGAGCGGCAGGGGTCCCCGCTCTTGGTAGTCCCCCTGCATCGCTTCGCATCGGTTAGTGGGAAGTCAGTCAAAGCGACCTACCTAGACATAGAGGGCGGGTTCAGTTCCTGGCTGACCCTGGGGCCGTCTTCGACCGGCATCGGACGGGCCAATGATCCGATGTCGGTCTGCCAAGGAACCGGGGCCGGGGCTGGAGGGAGGATTACCCACCAGGCCCGGTTGGAGTGGAGCGGAGGATTCCGCCCTGTTGCCGCAACGAGAGGTCCACTCCAGCTCCAGCAAATTGGCGGCGCACCCGGTCCCCGAAGCAGGGGTAAGACCAACGTGTGCGAACTAGAAGAACACATTGGGGTGCGCCGCCAAACATGATTTACCACCCGGCCAGCAGGTCCAGAGCCTTGGCGATCACCTCGGGCTGGTCGGCGGACTTGGCGATCTTGCCGACCGGCTCATTGGCCCGGAGGTCCCTGGTTGCCGCGAACAAGCTCTGCCCTGGTTCGCTCAACCAGAGGTCGGCCCGAATCTCTTCGAGGGATTTGCTGACATCCTGGGCTTGCACCCGTTCGGCTCGCTCGGCCACCAGGCGCTCGATGAACTGCTTGACGGTCTCGGGGGCGCTGGCCGATTTGGCGAGCGCTTCCATGCCGGGGGCGTAGGGGTCGATGCCTTTGCGCTCGCCGGGCGTTGGCTTGCGGGGGGCAGACTTGGGAGCTGCGGACGGGGCCACCCTGGCGACGGGCTCGCCGGACGGACTGACCGAGAATCCGAGTTCCTGAATGATCGAGACCAGCTCGCTGATGTCTTCTTCCGACAGCAAATCGAGGAAGTCATCCACTTCTGCGTCGTCGGTGAACACGTCGGCATTTTTTAGCCCATCGACTACTGCCTTACTGACTCTGTATAGGGAAGACTCAAGTTCGTCCATGGCATTCCTGGGTAGGTTGGCACTCGGGGGATCGGCGCTCTTGTGGATCATGATTCGGGATAAGGGGACGACGTTGCCGTTCTCGTCGAGGATGGCGTTGGCCGGGTCACCCGAGATGAGGTCGACGCGGTCTATATCAAGACCCTTAAGCCGGAAACGACGCTTGGGTCTAACACGCTTCATCACTCACCTCACTGCCACGATGCGACGGAGGGCTTCGAGACTCCGTACCTTGTTGGCTTTGACCCCCAGCTTGATGAGTTCCTCAGCATCGACTTCATCGCCGGGGTTCACTTCTCGACCACCGATGGTCATGGGTCGCAGCACCCCGAACTTCTTGCGTGGAGAGCTTCGAGTTCACCTCGATCATGAGGGCATCGCCCTCGCCTTTGAGTTCCTGGGCCAGCTCGGCCCGAACCTTGGAGAGGGCCTGGTACTCGCTCCAGGCTTTGGTCACGACGGCTTCGAGTACGGCCACCTTTTTGTCGACCTCCTCGGCCCGAGCAGGATCGCTCGCCCAGGCGGGCAACGTAGGTCTGGTTGATGCTGTTCGTGCGGTAGTTGAACGCTTCGTCCCGAGCTTTCGTCCACGCTCGATGGAGGTCGTTGCATTGCCGTTCGAGTTCGGCGAGCCGGATGCGGCGGGTCGGTCTTAGTAGCCATGACTGCAAGGTATCGGCACGACCAGGGAAGGTCCAACCTCTGATGCAGCTCAGCGACAACCAACGTTAAGGGTCGTTGCAGTTTGTTAAGCGATGTGGGATACTTCCCCAGACCCGACGGAAAGAATTCCCCAACAGACATCGCTCCGAGTTCGAGAGCACCTAGAGGGGTCCACCGGGACCTGTGCGCCCGTCCATTCTTGGACCGGGTTTGGAGCCGAGACCACCAGGAGGTGGCCGTGGCTTCACGCAAGAAATCCATCGTTAGAATGCCCAACCCGAGCGGTTGCTTGATGCCGAGATGGCCGGGTTGATCTTCAACAGAAGCGCCTGGACCATGCGGGCATGGGCACGAGACGGTCGGGGACCGACTCATATACGGATCGGTAGAAACGTCTACTGGTCAGCCGATGACGTTTACGCCTTCATCGATGAGAACCGGGTCGAGGGGGACTCAACATGAGTACCGCCCCCAGACCAAAATCCAGGAGGCGGACCGCACTACCGAAGAGAGTACCTCCATCTTCACCGTTCCCATGGTGATAGGGGACGACATCCTCTACCTGGAGGAACCGCACTGGCTAGTCGATGACGTCCTGGTGGAGGGTTCGCTCTGCTTCCTATATGGGCCTCCTGCCATCGGGAAGTCGTTCGCCGCCCTCGATCTGGCCGGGTCTATCTCGGCAGGCATTGATTGGTTCGGTCACGGGGTCACCCCCGGACGGGCCGTGTATGTCATCGCCGAAGGGTTCGGCGGCGACTTCAGCAAGAGGGTCGAGGCGTTCATGGCGGCTCGGAGGTTGGACTCGCTGCCGGGCATCGCCTACGTGCCGCAAGCGATCAACTTGTATGATCGGCTGGGCTTGACGGGCAGGGCAGCAGGCGACGAGATACTGACCCGATGGGACCCGAGCCTGGTGGTGTTCGACACCCTGAGCCGGTGCTCGGTCGGAGCCGACGAGAACTCGGCCCGAGACATGGGGATCGTGGTCCAGACCGCAGATTTCATCCGCCACGAGTCGGGTGCCACCGTCCTCATCGTCGCCCACACCGGCAAAGACAAGAAACTGCTCCGAGGCTCGTCGGTTCTGGAGGGGGCGGCGGACACCACGATCAAGGCCAAAAAGGATGACAACGGCGACCTGATCCTCATCAACGAGAAGCAGAAGTCGGCGGCTCCGTTCCCAGACCTGCGGCTCCGGCTGGTACCTAGCTGCCGGTCGTTGGCACTGGGTTTTGGCACCAAACTCAGCGCTGGGCAACTGCTTGGTGCCAGCTTGGTGCCATCGGGCGGGATCACCCACAGCGAGTGGGAGGAGGAGTTCGTGAAGGCCGGAGGCAGCAAGGGCAACTTCCGCCATGTCCGGGAATCGCTAGTGGAGAAGGGCCTAGTCGAGCCACCGGGTGTACACCGAGGTGGTCTCTACTTGCTGGCCGACCGGGGTCGGGAACTCCTGTAGGTGCCAAGGTGCCAAAGGGTGCCGTCGGAGGTTTGGCACCTTGGGGGTTCATGTAGGTGCCATGGGTGGGGGGTCTATATAGGAGACCCCCATGGCGCAACCCGGCACCAACACCAAAGACCCCCCGGCTGGTGGGCCGAGGGGTCCAGTTCGGGGCCGGTGAG